>NZ_JBMUZT010000006.1:3672500-4457500 GCF_049542075.1 Streptomyces sp. G5(2025)
GCCAGCGTTCGTCCTGAGCCAGGATCAAACTCTCCGTGAATGTTTTCCCGTAATCGGGATGAACACCACGAGAGCGGAACGGTCGGGAGGAATAATCCCGTCCGTTCACAGCGTCCTCGCTGTGTGCCTTCCGTGGAAGGACTTTTTCAAAGGAACCTCAACTCACCGAAGTGAGCCGGGGTATCAACATATCTGGCGTTGACTTTTGGCACGCTGTTGAGTTCTCAAGGAACGGACGCTTCCTTCGTACTCACCCTCTCGGGCTTTCCTCCGGGCGCTTCCCTTCGGTGTTTCTTTTGTTCTTGCGTTTCCGACTCTATCAGACTCTTTCGTGTCCGATTTCCTCGGTGCCTTTCCGGTTCCCGCTCCGGCCTTTCGGCTTTCGCGTTTCCCTTTCCGGCGGTTCCGACTCTATCAGATCCTTTCGGGCCTGATTCCCGGTCGGCGGGGGTTGTCCTCGCGGCTGTTGGGCCGTTCCGACGTCTCAAACTCTAGCGGGTTTTCCCGGCGACTCATAATCGAGCCGTGGAATTGAATTCGGGCATGCCGAATGCGTTCCGTTGGGAGATCGTGCTGAGTTTGGTTTGCCGCTCGATCAGCGGCGGGAGTGCTGCCGCAGAACCGTTACGGCTCCGTGGCAACCCGAAGAACCTTACGGGTCGGCCGAGTGACTGTCAACCCCACCCTCTGCCCACCGGCCAAGGCGCCAAACAGGGCCTTGGCCGGGGCGTCAGTCGAGGTCGGTGAGGCGTCCGCCCGCGTCCGGCTGGGCGTGCTCCACCCGTCGTAGAAGCCGCGTCAGCAACTCGTCCAGGACGCCGCGCTCGTCGGCCGACAGGTCCTGGAGGAGCTCCTCCTCGAAGACCGTCGCCAGACGCATCGCCTCCAGCCACTTCTCGCGGCCCTCGGCGGTCAGCTCCACGATCACGCGGACGCGATTGGTCTCGTCGCGGTCGCGGGTGACCAGGCCCTCCCCCACCATGCGGTCGATGCGGTGGGTCATGGCGGCAGGCGTGAGGCCGAGGCGCTTGGCCAGCTCGCCCGGGCCCATTTGGTACGGGGCGCCGGACAGGACGAGGGCCTTGAGGACCTCCCACTCGGCGTTGCTGATGCCGAGGGTCGCGGTCTGGCGACCGTAGGCGACGTTCATACGGCGGTTCAGGCGGCCGAGGGCCGAGACGATCTTCTCGACCTGGGGGTCGAGGTCCTGGAACTCGCGCTGGTACGCGGCGATCTGCTCTTCAAGTGTCGGCTCGCTCGGGCCGGGGGTGTCACCCATGACCGCAGTATGGCACGGCCCGACTTGGCATCGAAGTCCTTCGGTGTGTACTGTTTAGATCCTAACTTTAGCTTCGAAGTCTTCACTTCTAACTCCTAAGGCAGGTGAAAGTGACCAGGGCGATGGGCGCAGCGATGCGTCGTATTCAGGCAGGCAGCGCGCTGAGCGCGTTCGGCATCGGGTTCACGGTTCCGTTCCTCTACGTCTACGTGGCGCAGGTGCGGGGACTCGGGTCCAGTACGGCGGGCATCGTGCTGGCCGCCTTCGCCATGGCCGCGCTGATCGTCCTGCCCATCACCGGCCGCGTCATCGACCGCCGCGGCCCCCTCCCGGTGCTCGTGGGGTCGGCTGTCGTCGCCTCCTTGGGCGCGGTCGCGCTCGGCGTCGCCGCCAGTGAGACGGCGGCCATCCTCTCCGCGGCGCTGCTCGGCGCGGGTACGGCGGTCATGCAGCCGGCGCTCGCGACGATGATCGTGTGGTCCTCGACGCCGACCACTCGTACGCGGTCCTTCGCCATGCAGTTCTTCCTGCAGAACCTGGGCCTCGGTATCGGTGGCCTCCTCGGCGGCCAGATCGTCGACGAGGACCACGCGAGCAGCTTCACCCTGCTCTTCTCGATCGAGGCCGTGATGTTCCTGGTGCTCGCGGCGATCGCGCTGACCGTGCGGCTGCCGCACGCGCCGTCCATCCAGGACGCGATGCCCAAGGACGCCTCGGCCCCGCGCGGTGGAATGCGCGCGCTCCTGAAGCACAAGGCCATGGTGCAGCTGTGCGTTCTCGGCTTCGTGATCTTCTTCGCCTGCTACGGCCAGTTCGAGTCGGGGCTCTCCGCGTACGGCGTGGAGGCGGCGGGGATCACCCCGTCGACGCTCGGCATCGCGCTCGCCGCCAACACGGCGGTCATCGTGATCGCGCAGTTCGCCGTCCTGAAGTTCGTCGAGCGGCGCAAGCGGTCCCGGGTGATCGCGGCCGTGGGTCTCATCTGGGCCTTCGCGTGGCTCCTCGCGGGGTACGCCGGGCTCGGCCACGGCAGCCAGGCGATGGCCACCGCCGCGTTCGTCTCGACGTACGCCCTGTTCGGGCTCGGTGAGGCGATGCTGTCGCCGACCGTCGCGCCGCTGGTCGCGGATCTGGCGCCGAGCGGCATGGTCGGTCAGTACAACTCGGCCTTCGCCCTGGTGAAGCAGCTGGCACTCGCGGTCGGGCCGGCCGTGGGCGGGCCGATGGGTGCCGCGCTGCACGTCCCGTACATCGTGACGTTCGTGCTGTTCTCGCTCGGCATCACGGTCTTGGCGGTGCGGCTCGGACGCCGGCTCAGCCCGGTGCAGAACCAGCCCTCGCTGGCCAAGAGCCCGGTCGTGGCGCAGGGCGGTCCGGCCGCCACGGAGCCCGCGGCCGCGAACGCCTGACCGACTAGCGCGGCAGCGCGAACTCGCACCAGACGGCCTTGCCGCCGCCCGGTGTGCGGCGCGAGCCCCAGTTCGACGCGATCGTGGCGACGATGGCGATGCCGCGTCCCGCCTCGTCCGCCGGTTCGGCGCGGCGGCGGCGCGGCAGGTGGTCGTCGCCGTCGGTGACCTCGATGATCAGGCGCCGGTCGGTGCGGCGCAGGCGCAGGCGCATCGGTGGCGTGCCGTGCTGGAGGGAGTTGGCGACCAGTTCGCTGGCCGCGAGGACGCCGAGGTCGTGCAGCTCCGGGGAGAAGCGCCAGCTGGCGAGGACTCCCGTGGCGAAGGCACGCGCGCGTGGGGCGGCTTCCACGCCGCCGAGCAGCTCCAGGGCGGCGTTGCGGAACAGGTCGGCGTCCGCGCCGGTGCGGGCGGGGTGCTGGAGGACCAGGACGGCGACGTCGTCGTCGTGGTCGGCGGTCACCCCGAGGGCGCGGATCAGGCGGTCGCACACCACCTGGGGCGTGCCGGTGGCGCCGGCCAGGGCGCGCTCCAGGGAGGCCACCCCTTCGTCGATGTCCTCGCTGCGCCGCTCGACCAGGCCGTCCGTATAGAGGACAGCCGTCGAGCCGGGGCCGAGCGGCACGGAGCCCGAGGTGTGCATCCAGCCGCCGGTGCCGAGCGGCGGTCCGGTGGGTTCCTCGGCGCGGTGGATGGTGCCGTTCTCGTCGCGTACGAGGATCGGCAGGTGCCCGGCGGAGGAGTAGACGAGGCTTCCTTCGTTGGGGTCGTGGACGGCGTATACGCAGGTGGCGATCTGGCTGGCGTCGATCTCGGAGGCGAGGCCGTCCAGGAGTTGCAGGACCTCGTGCGGGGGCAGGTCGAGGCGGGCGTAGGCGCGCACGGCCGTGCGGAGCTGGCCCATGACGGCCGCCGCGCGCACGCCGCGGCCCATCACGTCGCCGATGACGAGGGCGGTGCGGCCGCCGCCGAGGGTGATCACGTCGTACCAGTCGCCGCCGACCGCGGCCTCGGTGCCGCCCGGCTGGTAGGTGGCGGCGATGCGCAGGTCGTCGGGCTGCTCCAGTTCCTGGGGCAGCAGGGACTTCTGGAGGGTGACAGCCGTCTCGCGCTGGGCGCGCTCGCTGGCGCGCAGGCGCTCGGCGGCCTCGGCGTGGTCCGTGACATCGGCGGCGAAGACGAGGACGCCGCCGCCCGCTTCGGTGCCCGCCGCGAAGCCGCCCACGGGCAGCGTCACGGGCGTGCAGGTGAAGGTGTACGAGCGTCCGCCGGGCGCCTTGCGGGACTTGACGGTGCGTGGCTTCGCGCTGCGCAGGACCTGGTCGAGGAGGGGCAGCAGGCCCAGCTCGGCCAGTTCGGGCAACGCCACGCGCGCGGGTTCGCCGACGGGGCGGGGGCCGAAGGCGGCGACGTACGCGTCGTTGACGTGGGCGAGGCGGTGGTCGGTGCCGTGCACGAGGGCGACGAGGGCCGGCACGCGGTCGAGCACCTCGCGGACCGGCAGGTCGTCAATACCGCTGCCGTCGGCGTGCGGAGTGCGTACTCCGTCGGTGCGCCGCTCGGCGCGGGCGGCGGGCACGGCGCCGTCCGTGCGCGGGGTCGCGGGGATCGTCTGTTCGGTCCGCGCTGCTGCGCGGCGCTGCGTTCCGGGGAGCCGGGCGCTCCAGCGCGTGAAGTTCACTGCGGTAGGCCTCGTGGTGTCGCTTCTGGATCGGGAACACAGCTTGTCGAGGGCGGACGTCCCTGGTGTCGGCCTTGCGGCCGGACCATGGTCACACGAACAGTCTCGCCGACCGGTCTGACATTCGCGGGTGCGGCCGGACAACCATCAGACGTGGGTCCTGTGCGGGGAGTTCCTGACGCCGGTCAGGAGGACTCCTTCGGGCGCTCGCCACCGGCCGCCAGTTCGAACTCCGCGCGGGGATGTTCGAGCGACCCCAGGGAGACGATCTCGCGTTTGAACAGCCCGGAGAGGGTCCATTCGGCGAGTACACGGGACTTGCGGTTGACGGTCGGCACTCTGCTCAAGTGGTAGACGCGGTGCATGAACCAGGCACAGTAGCCCTTCAGCCTGCGTCCGTAGACGTGCGCGACACCTTTGTGCAGCCCCAGAGACGCCACCGAGCCCACGTACTTGTGCCGGTACTCATGAAGAGGCCGCTCCCGGAGTGTCGCGACGATGTTGTCGCCGAGGACCTTGGCCTGGCGCACCGCATGCTGGGCGTTGGGCGCGCACTCCTTGCCGGGCTCGTCGGCCGTGACGTCGGGGACGGCGGCGGCGTCTCCCGCGGCCCACGCGTGCGTGGCGCCGTCGACGGACAGCTGTGCGGTGCAGATGAGGCGGCCGCGTTCGTCGAGCGGCAGGTCGGAGGCGGCGAGGACGGGGTGCGGCTTGACGCCCGCCGTCCAGACGACCGTGCGGGTGGGAAAGCGCGCGCCGTCGCTCAGGACGGCGACGCGGTCCTCACAGGAGTCGAGACGGGTCTCCAGCCGTACGTCGATGTTGCGCCGTCGCAGCTCGCGGACGGTGTACTTGCCCATCTCCTCGCCGACTTCGGGCAGGATCCGCCCGGACGCCTCGACAAGGATCCACTTCATGTCCTCGGCCTTGATGTTGTGGTAGTACCGCGCCGCGTAGCGCGCCATGTCCTCCAGCTCGCCGAGCGCTTCCACGCCCGCGTAACCGCCCCCTACGAAGACGAAGGTCAGGGCCGCGTCGCGGATCGCGGGGTCACGGGTGGAGGAGGCGATGTCCATCTGTTCGAGGACGTGGTTGCGCAGGCCGATGGCCTCTTCGACGGTCTTGAAGCCGATGGCGTACTCGGCGAGGCCGGGGATGGGCAGCGTGCGCGAGATGGAGCCGGGGGCCAGGACCAGTTCGTCGTACGTGATGTCGACGGGCCCCGTGCCCTCCTCCTCGGTGGCGAGGGTGGTGAAGGTGGCGGTGCGCTTGGCGTGGGCGATCGCCTCGACCTCGCCGATGACGATGCGGCACTTGTCGAGGACGCGGCGCAGGGGGACGACGACATGGCGCGGCGAGATGTTGCCGGCCGCCGCTTCGGGCAGGAACGGCTGATACGTCATATACGGCTCGGGCGTGATCACGACGATCTCGGCCTCACCGCGCTTGAGCTCCGCCTTCAGCTTTCGCTGGAGCCGCAGTGCGGTGTACATGCCGACGTAGCCGCCGCCGACGACGAGGACGCGCACACAGTCCGGGGATGCGGGGGTGGTCCCGCTGGAGATCGCAGCCTTCACCATCCCATGACGCACCCGGCTCCGGAGTTTGTCCACAGGCCCGGCAATTTGTGTGACCGGCGGCGGCGCGCGGCGGGCGCTCGGCGGCTTGCCGCGGCGCGGGAAAGGAGCGCAGGTCAGCGGCTGTGAGAGGGGCATGTGTCGGGGGTGCAATAAGGCTGGAAACGGTGCGTACTCCGATCGGGGGGCGCTCCGTGCGGAACCCACCCCTTCTGAATTGACTCAGGCTCAACTATGTTCGTGGGACGTCGGGGTGTCGGGGGATGCGCCCGTCGGGCCGCATTGCGGGGCTCGCGGAAGGGATCACTCCTCAACACGCCGGTAGCCAATGACGGGGAGTGTCTCCGGGGGGAGACGTCATTACCGGGGGAACGTGTATGAGCATTCAGGAGACCCACTGGACTTCCGCTGCCGCGTCGGCATCCGCCGTCGGCATCGGCGGGAACGGACGTGACATGGGGGAAGGAGCGCGCACGACACCGCTGCGTGTCGACGCACAGCGCAATCTTGAGCATGTACTTCGTGCGGCACGCGAAGTCTTCGGCGAGCTGGGTTACGGCGCGCCGATGGAAGACGTGGCGCGCCGCGCGCGGGTCGGTGTGGGCACCGTCTACCGCCGCTTCCCGAGCAAGGACGTCCTGGTCCGGCGCATAGCCGAGGAGGAGACCTCCCGGCTGACCGACCAGGCACGCGCGGCGCTCGGGCAGGAGGACGAGCCGTGGTCGGCGCTCTCGCGCTTCCTGCGGACGTCCGTGGCGTCGGGCGCGGGACGGCTGCTGCCGCCGCAGGTGCTGCGGGTGAGCGTCGACGACGGCGCCACCGAGGAGGACGAGGCGCGGGTGCCGCAGCAACGGCAGCCGGGCCCGGACTCCCCCGAGCTGCGCCTCGTGGAACAGCGCCGGGCGCCCGCCGAGGAGTCGGTCTCCGCGGCGGTGAGTGACGACGCGGGGGCGGCGACGCTGCTCGACGTCGTCGGGCGTCTCGTGGAGCGTGCCCGTGCGGCGGGTGAGCTCCGTCCGGACGTGACCGTGTCGGACGTCCTGCTGGTGATCGCGACGGCGGCGCCCTCGCTGCCGGACGCGGCGCAGCAGGCGGCGGCTTCGTCACGGCTGCTCGACATCCTGCTCGAAGGGCTGCGGTCGCGGCCCGCGTAGCGGACGCGCCCAGGGAGAGGGGGCTCAACTCCGCCCACAACGGCGGCTGTTGAGCCTTCCCCGAATGGGTGAACGATAGTGCTCCATTGCGGGAAGTCACCTCGGACGAGTGGTTGCCCGCCATGAGCCTCGGCCGGAGCACGGCCTTGTGGCACTCTTTCCCGGTGTTCGGGTCTGAGGGTGCAACCGGGGGCGTTCCGCGATGAGTGTTGACGGTCGGGACGAGCCGTCCGCCGACTTCGGTGAGGAGACACCTTCGGCGAGCGGCGGCACGGAGGCCGACGGGTTGTCCGCCCGGCAGGCGCCTCCTCAGGGCGGTGCCGACAGTTCTGACCCCGCGGACATAGCCACCACGGCGCCCGGCGCCGGCGTACCCCCGCAGCGCGAAGGCGGGAAGGACGCGCCGGCGTCCGACGCCGATCTGATCGCGCGGATGCGGGCGGGCGACGACTCCGCGTACGAGCAGCTGTACCGCAGACATGCCGAAGCCGTCCGCCGGTACGCCCGCACCTGCTGCCGCGACGCCCACACCGCCGACGACCTCACCGCGGAGGTCTTCGCCCGCATGCTCCAGGCCGTCCGCGGCGGCAGCGGGCCCGAGCACGCGGTGCGCGCCTATCTGCTGACCACGGTCAGGCGCGTCGCCGCCGGGTGGACGAAGTCGGCGAAGCGGGAGCAGCTGGTCGACGACTTCGCGGTGTTCGCGGCGCAGGCCGTGCGCGGCGGCTCCGAGGCCCGTGATGACACCGTGTCCATGGGCTCCTTCGGAGCGGGCCTGGATCTGGGCGCGGACGTCCGCGCGATGCACGAGGCCGAGCAGTCCATGGTCATGCAGGCCTTCCGGAGCCTGCCGGAGCGCTGGCAGGCCGTGCTGTGGCACACAGAGGTCGAGGACGAGTCCCCGAGCGAGGTCGCCACCCTCTTCGGCCTCGACGCGAACGGCACGCGCGTGCTCGCCAGCCGCGCCCGCGAAGGCCTCAAGCAGGCCTATCTCCAGGCGCACGTCAGCGCCACACTCACCGAGAGCGAGGAGTGCGCCCGCTACGCCGACCGCCTCGGCGCCTACGCCCGTGGCGGCCTGCGCGGCCGCGCCGAGCGGGGTCTGCGCAAGCATCTGGAGGAGTGCGCCAAGTGCCGCCTGGCCGCCGGCCAGATCAAGGAAGTCGCGGGCGGCATCCCCGCGGTCGTGCCCGTCGCCGTCATCGGCTGGTTCGGCGCCGCCGGGTACGCGAAGGTGGGCGCGATTATCGGGGGCGGCACCGTGAGCGCGGGTGCCGCGGGGGCCGCGGGGGCGGGTGGCTCCTCCGGAGGGTCCGCCGCGGGCGCCGCCGCCGAGGGGCTCGGTGCCCCGGCGAAGGCCGGCATCGCGGCGGGTGTGGTCGTGGCGGCCGGGGTGGCCGCGGCGATCGCCCTCACCGGTGGTGACGGCAAGCCCAAGGAGAACCCGCCGCCGAAGGCCAAGGGGCCCGCGGTGTCCGAGTCGGTCGTGCCGCACAAGCCACTCCCGCCACCGCCGAAGGCGGGGCCGAAGCCCGAGCCGACACCGCCGCCGCCCGCGCCGAAGCCGTCCCCGAAGCGCACGCCGACGCCCGCGCCGCCCCCTCCGCCCAAGGAGAAGCCCAGGCCGAGGCCGACGCCTCCGCCGCCGCCCCCGAAGCCGCGGCCCACCCCGCCCAAGCCGGCGCCGAAGCCGCCGCCTCCGGCGCCCGTGGTGTACCAGTGGAGCGAACTTCAGTACGGCAGCGTGGGCGACGGCACGAAGCCCGAGATGCGGCTCGGCGAGAGCAGCTGGGTGTGGCAGCGCCAGGGCCTGTCGATCGCCGGCAAGCAGTACTCCCACGGCGTGACCGTGCACGGCGAGTCCTCCGTGACGATCGACCTGAACCGCAGCTGCACGACGTACGACGCGCTGGTCGGTGTCGACGACATGACGATGGAGATCGGCAGGGTGCGCTTCTCCGTCCACGCGGACGGGGCACGACTGTGGCGCTCGCCGGTGATCAAGGGCGGTGACCCGGCGCTGCCGGTACGGGTGAACCTCACCGGCCGCAAGACCATCCGCCTGTCTGTCGAGCCGCAGACGCCCTTCGCCACGGCGGCGCTGGCGGACTGGGCCCAGTCGAAGGTGCGCTGCACCTAGCCTCGGGCGTGCTCGGCGGGCCCTGCCTCCCCGGCGGCCTCCGCCAGCTCCGCGATGATCTGTGCGGTCGTGAGGGAGGCGCCCTTGGCGCACTGTTCCTCGTACTGCCGTTCGCCGAGGACGGCCGACGCGGTCGCCATGTGGTGCTCCACGGCGGTTCTTTCGGGCATGGGGCGCGGGTGGCCGCACCGCAGGCGCGTGGCCGCCGCGAGCAGGCGGGCGGCGCGCCCGTAGTCACCCAACCGGCAGGTGAGCGCGGCTCCGATGTCCACGAGAGCCGCGATGATCATCTCCGAGCAGTGGTCGGCCACGGCCTCGTGCAGCGCCTCGGCCAGCTCGCGCAGGCCTGCCCGCGGGCCGGACTCCGCGGCGACGACCCCGGCCTCCACCCCGCGCACACTGGCCCTGAACTGCGGCGGCGGCGTGCCCTGCGCCTTGAGCTCGCGGACCTCCTCCATCAGCTCCCTGGCCCGCAGCGGATCGCCGTCGTCCAGCGCCATCCGCGCGCGCAGCAGCCGTACGAAGGTGCGTGCGTCCGTCACGCCATGGCGGTCCGCCTCCGTGCCCGCCTCGTCGAGGATCTTCTCCGCCGTATCGCGCTCACCCTCGCGGTAGGCGATCTCGGCGAGCCGGGCCATGAGGAACGACATCTCCGCGTACGCCCCCACTTCATAGGCGAGGCGCAGCGCTTCGTCGTAGGCGGCGCGGGCCTCGTCGTGGCGGCTGCGGGCCATCGCGGCCTCACCCACGGCGCTGTTCACCTGGGCGCGCATCCACCGGTCGCCCACGCGGCCGCTCAGTGTCCGCAGCTCGGCCAGGTCCTCGTCGACGCCCGAGAGGTTGCCGTTCATGTCGATGGCCATGTGACCGCGGAACATCAGGATGACGCACAGCTCCCAGTCCCCGCCGTACCGTCGGCAGTTCTCGACCGCCTTGTTCACGGCGGGCCGGGTGTCGTCGAGCGTGCCGCCGGTGAAGAAGATGGTGAACGGCCAGATCAGCCCCGGGAACCGGGCGGAGTGGGGGCCGGGCCGGGCGAAGACGGCGCGCACCCGTTCGACGTAGCCGACGTCGGTCCAGTCGCCCTCGGTCCCCACCGGCTGCGCCTCGGCGGTGCGGGACTCCGTCACCAGGAAGAGGTGCAGCAACCGGAGGTTCATCCACGGCCAGTAGAGCGGATCGGCCTCGTCGGGCAGGGTCAGGCGGCCGGCGGGGCCGTCGGCGGGGGCCAGCTCCAGGATGCGGCCCATCCACTCGCAGCCCTCGCGGTGGTAGTTGCGCAGCCACCAGAACCAGCCGGTGTGCAGGGCGAGGGCGGCCGCCGACTCCACGTCACGGGTCTCGATGGAGTGCTGCAAGGCCGCGCGGATGTTGTCGAGCTCCGTTTCCAGGCGCCTGATCCACGGCAGTTGCTCGGCGGAACGCAACAGCGGCTCGGCCCGCTCGACCAGCGCCCGGAAGTAGGCGGCGTGGCGTTGCTCGGCGGCCGTGAGCAGGGCGGGTGTCTCGGCGGCGCGCTCGACGGCGTACTCGTGGATGGTCTCCAGGAGGCGGTAGCGCATGCCGTCGTCCTCGGGCCCGGCGCCGGGGACGGCCACGATCAGGGACTTGTCGACCAGGGCGCCGATCAGGTCCGTGGCGGGGCCGGTGCAGACCGCCTCGGCGGCGGGCAGGTCCCAGGTGCCGGCGAAGACGGACGCCTCGCGCAGCACGGTCCGCTCGGCCTCTCCGAGCAGGTCCCAGGACCAGTCGACGACGGCGCGCAGGGTCTGCTGGCGGGGCAGGACCGTGCGGCTGCCGCTGGTCAGGAGGCGGAAGCGGTCGTCGAGCCGGTCGGCGATCTGGCGCGGGGTGAGCAACCGCAGGCGGGCGGCGGCCAGTTCGATGGCGAGCGGCAGTCCGTCCAGGCGGCGGCAGATCTCGGCGACCGCCTCGGCGTCCTCGTCCGGCGCGAAGCCGGGCCGCACCGCCGCGGCCCGCTCGGCGAACAGGCGGTGCGCCGGGTCGGGCGGGAGCGGCTCGACGGGGCGCACGGATTCGCCGGGCACGCCCAGGGGTTCGCGGCTGGTGGCGAGGATGGTGAGACCGGGGCAGTGCGTGAGGAGGGTCTCGGCGAGCTCGGCGGCGGCGTCGATCACATGTTCGCAGTTGTCAAGGATCAGGAGCAGGCTGCGCGCGGCGCAGTACTCGACGAGCAGGGCGACCGGGTCGTCCTGCGGAGCGGTCAGCTCGCTGGTCATCAGCACGGTCTCGCGCAGGTCGAGCGCACTGACGACAGCGCCTGGCACCGCCTCGGGCTGGTCGAGCGGGGCGAGCTCGGCCAGCCATGCCTGCGGATGCCCGGCGGCGGCTTCCTCGGCGAGGCGGGTCTTTCCTGAGCCGCCCGGTCCGGTGAGAGTGACCAGGCGGGCCCTGTGCAATTCAGAACGGATGGCGGCGAGTTCGGGTTCCCGCCCGACGAAAGAGGTCAACCGGTTACGGATGTTCCCCTTCCGCTCGGACTGGGCGAGGTGGCCGGGGTGGCCGAGCTGGCCGGGCTGGCCAGGCTGGCGGGGTTGCGCAGGCTGGCCAAGCTGGCCGGGTTGCCAGGGCTGCGCAGGATGGCCGGGCTGGCCGGGTTGCGCAGGCTGCTCGGTCTGGCGGGGTTGCGCAGGGTGGCCGAGCTGCCCGAGCTGCCCGAGCTGCGCAGGCTGGCCAACCTGGCTGGGTTGCGCGGGCTGCTCGGGGTGCTCAGCCAGGCCGGGCTGTTCAGCTTGCCCAAACTGCGTAGCTTGCCCGGACTGTGCAGGATATCCGGGCCGTGCGGGCTGTCCCGGCCGTGATGGGTGTCCGGACTGTGCAGCTTGCCCGGGCCGTGCGGGATGTTCCGACCACGAAAGGCCCGGCCGTGCGGGCTGTCCCGACCCCGAAAGGCCCGGCTGCGCGGCGTAGGACGGTTGCGCGGCATGGGGCGGTTGCGAGGCATGGGGCGGTTGCGGGGCCGTTTTGGGCGGGGAGAGCAACTCCGCGTGCAGCGCCCGCAGTTCCGGGCCCGGGTCCGCGCCCAGTCCCTCGGCGAGGGCGCGGCGCGCCTCCTCGTAGGCGGTGAGCGCGTCGGCACCGCGCCCGGCGTCCCGCAGGGCGCGGATCAGCAGCGCGCGCAGCGTCTCGTCGTACGGCCGGCCGGCGGTCAGTTCCCGCAGTTCCGGTACGACGTCGGAGGCGCGGCCCAGCCGCAGGTCCGCCTCGATCCGCGCGCGCACCGCCTCGGCGCGTTGGGCCTCGGGGCGCGCCGCGGCCGCCCGGTCGGGCAGGTCGGCGAGGGCGGGGCCGCGCCACAGGGCGAGCGCGTCACGCAGGACGCGGGCGGCGGAAGCCGGGTCGTCGCGGTCCAGGGCAGCCCTGCCCTCCCGGGCGAGGCGCTCGAAGCGGTGCAGGTCCACATCCTCGGGGGCGACGGCGAGGCGGTAGCCACCAGGAGCGGAGACGACGGCGTCCTTGCCGAGGGCGCGGCGCAACCGGCCGACGAGGGCCTGCAGGGCGGCCGTCGCGTCGCTCGGCGGGTCATCGGCGTCGGCCCAGACCTCGTCGATGAGCGTGCTCACGACGACCGTGCGGCCGGCGTGGAGCGCCAGGGCGGCGAGCAGGGCGCGCAGCCGCTGGCCCCCTACGGGCAGGGGGGCGCCTTGGTCGTCGTACGCCTCAGTGGCGCCCAGGATTGCGTACCGCACCGAACCATTCTCCCTGGCGGGCCGGCTCAAGGCTCGGGCTTTACCGGCGTGAGGGGAGTCGCGGGCCCCGTGAAGCCCCCGGAAGCTCCCTGACGCCCCGTTCCAAACGCGCCGTTCTTACCGCCCTGCTCCCAGTGCGCCCCTCTGCGGAACCACACTCCCCGTAGGGACGGCTCGTTGCCTGGCCGGGGTCCCCGTCCAGCATGTTCCCCTGCGGGACAGCAGGCGCCGCAGCCACAGCTCCGTGGAGACCAGGCCGGCCAGGCCGTCCAGCGGGAGCGGCGCGCCCTCGGCGGCCTCGCGCAGCGCCTTGCGGACGACGCGGGCCTCGACCAGCCCCGCCTGCGCGAGCAGCGGGGTGTCGAAGACGGTGAGCAGGTCCTCCACCGCCAGGCGCAGGCCGGCGCGGGCCGCCGCGGCGCCCGGCGCGTGGGACGGGGCGCCCCAGCCCGGCGGCAGATCGGTGACCCCGGCGCCCTCCAGGACCGTCCGCAGGATCGCGGCTCGCGCCCCCGGCTGGACGCGCAGGGCCTCGGGGAGCGCCCGGCACGCGCGGACGACCTGGTTGTCGAGGAAGGGCGCGTGCAGCCGCTGGAAGCGGACCTCGGCCGCCTGTTCGAGGATGCGCAGATCCGCGGCGTGCCGGGCGAGGGCCGCCCGCGCGCGGAACTCGCCGGGCCGCTGGCCGGGCCCGCCCGGGCGCATGGTCGTGTCGTTCAGACGAACCGATACTTCAGCGAGGGCCTCGCCCGTCAGCCAGCGCGCGGCCGGGCCGGGTCTGGCCCACGCCAGGGCCGCCAGCGAGGCGCCCACGGCCCCGCCCGGTTCGTCGAAGCGGCGGTGCAGCAGCCGGTCGGCGAGCGAGTCGACGCCCGCGCGGTGCGGCATGCGGGCGAGCTTGCGTGCCGCGCCGTACACGCGCGCGGGGACCATCACCGAACCGTCGGCCTTGGCGAGCGCGGCCACCGGGCGCACCAGGTGGCGGCGCTTACGGTCCATCAGGAGGTCGGCGAGCCGCGCCGGATGGGCGTCCAGGACCTGCCGCGCGCCGTGGCCCGTGAAGTGGTCCGCGCTGCCCGAGGAGAGCCGGGCGCGGTGGCGCTGGGCCGTCACCAGGGTGCCGCTCGGTTCGTCCGTCAGGGGCCCGTCCAGCTCGGCGTAGGGCAGGGCGTCCTCGCCCGCGGCGACGACGACGTGGTGCAGGCGCGGGTTGGCGGCGATGACGCCGGCCCGCTCCAGTTCCGCCTCGCGGCCTGGGACGGCGAGGTCGTTGAAGGTGACGGCGAGGAGCCGCTCTCCGGCGCCCGTGCCATGGCCGAGGACCGTGCCGGGCATGCCGGGCAGACCGGCCGCAAGGAGGGCGAGGGTCCCCGAGGCGGGCCCTCCGGAGAGGTCCGCTCCGATGCCCGGCACCGGCATGCCGCGGGCCGCGCGCCGCTCGGCGGGCCCCATGCCGGGCACCGGACCCGGGTCGATGTCGGTGCCGGGCACATGGCGCGGGGCGGTGAGGCGGGCGCGTACCGCCTCCACGAGGGCGTCACGGACGCCGTCCACGGCGCTAGCGGCGTCGGCGGCGGGAGCGGCGACGGCGAGCGAGGCGACCGGTTCGTACCCTGCGATCTCCCGTGCGCCCGCACGCAGGATCAGCGCATGCCCGGGGGCACGCGCCGCACGCCCTGGTAGGGCGTCGAGTCGTGCAGCGCCTCGGGAACGTCCGGAGCGGCGAGCAGCGCCGCGAGGTGGCCGATGTCGAGGTGGGCCTCGACGAGGTCGGCCAGCGGCAGCGCGGCCGTGGCGTAGGCCGTACCGCCGGCCCAGGGGGTGTGGAAGACGGGGCGCGCGCCCGCGAGGTCACCGGCGACCATGACGCGGCGGCCGACCTGGACGACCGCGGTGTAACTGCCGGACCAGGCGGTCAGGTGGCGCAGCGCGCCCCCGCGCGCGGCGAAGAGGCCGACCCGCAGCTCCTCGGCGGAGGCTCCGCAGGTGCCGAGGACCGCGATGCGGGTCTGCGCGTCGACCGTCACCGTCCGCACCTCGTCGGGGCGCCAGTCGCCGACGGCCCAGAGCGGGTCGGGGTCGCCCCACAGGAGTTGGGAGCCCACGGGCCGCACGGTCTCCCCGTCGTCACCGGTGGCCCCGGCCGAGCCCGCCGCCGAGGGCGTCGCGGCGGCACTGCTCCACCCCACCAACCACCGCATCGCTGCCTCCACAGGCTGTGGACGGACCGTCGGCGAGGCGCCGAGAGGCACGGCCGACCGGTGCACCGAAGGACTGGGCTCCCATGCTGCCACGAAGGAGGCACACGAGAGGGGCCGCGGGGCCGCTTGTGCGGCGGTGAATCCGCCCGCAGTGGGCGGTGAATCCGCCCGAGGCAGGCGGTGATTCCGCCTGAGCCAGGCGGTGCGTCCGTCCGGGGGGGGGACGGTGAATCCGCCCGCAGTGGGCGGTGGTTGAAGGGCGGGGGACGCCCCTCTCCTTGCGCGTGCTGTACTCGACTCTCCTCGCGCGTGCTGTACTCGACTCTCCTCGCGCGGGCCGCGCTCAACTCGCGCCCGACTCGCGCTCAACTCGCACTCCACCCACGTATGGGCGAAATGCCCGTTCCTTCGCGTAGGTGATTTTCGGCCAAATCGGCCTGGGATACGCCCAGAACGGAACTGTTCGAAGGCAACGCACAGTCCGGGAGGCGGTGTTCGCCCCCCGGACCGGTCCGCCGCCCGCGGGGATGGAGGCGGCGGTGTCCCCCAGCCCACTGACTCCAGCGCAGCGGGCCGACCCACGCGTCGTCCATGGAAGCGCTCCCCCCATGGCCGGAGAAGAGCGCACGGACGGGCGCACGGCCACACACCGGGAGCACGCGCGGGCCCCACCGCACTTCCGTACGGACAACAATCCCGCCATACGGAACTGCGCCCCTTAACGCTTGGGATGCGGCGAACTACCCTGTGTGTGCTGATGTTTTCAACGGAGGCATATACCCGGAGGATCGGCCAAACGCTCTTGCGGCCGCGATTCCGGCCACGGTGTCCGAGGCTCACGCCACGGCGGCCGCGGCCATGGGTAGCGCTTGCCCCCGGGGGAACGCAGCACGAATGCCGAGCGGTCCAGCCATCGCCCGGCAGCCGTCTGTGTCGAGGGGTGGCGCATGTCCAGGGAGCAACGCGGGCCGAACGAAAAGCTCGGCACCGTTCTCGCCCTCGCGGGAATCAGCAACGCGGGACTCGCACGCCGGGTCAACGACCTCGGCGCTCAACGCGGGTTGACGCTTCGATACGACAAGACCTCGGTGGCCCGTTGGGTGTCCAAGGGCATGGTGCCGCAGGGCGCCGCCCCCCACCTGATCGCGGCGGCCATCGGGCAGAAGCTCGGCCGCCCGGTGCCTCTGCACGAGATCGGCCTCGCGGACGCCGACCCGGCGCCCGAAGTGGGCCTCGCCTTCCCCCGTGACGTGGGGGCCGCCGTCAAGTCGGCCACGGAGCTGTACCGCCTCGATCTGGCGGGCCGGCGCGCGGGCGGCGGCATTTGGCAGTCCCTCGCCGGCTCCTTCGCGGTGAGCGCGTACGCGACGCCCGCCTCACGCTGGCTCATAACCCCGGCCGACAGCTCAGTGGCGCGCGACGCCTCCCGCGACATGCCACGCGACGTGGCGCACGCCGACGACGGCAGCGCGCCGATGAAGGTCGGCCACAGCGACGTGCTGAAGCTGCGGGAGGCCGCGGAGGACGCGCGGCGCTGGGACTCCAAGTACGGGGGCGGCGACTGGCGCTCCTCCATGGTCCCGGAGTGCCTGCGCGTCGAGGCGGCGCCGCTGCTCCTCGGCTCCTACTCCGACGAGGTCGGACGCGCCCTCTTCGGGGCCTCCGCCGAGCTGACCCGCCTTGCCGGATGGATGGCCTTCGACACAGGCCAGCAGGAGGCCGCCCAGCGCTACTACATCCAGGCGCTGCGGCTCGCCCGCGCGGCGGCCGACGTGCCCTTGGGCGGGTACGTGCTCGCCTCCATGTCCCTCCAGGCGACCTACCGCGGCTTCGGTGACGAGGGTGTCGACCTCGCGCAGGCCGCCCTGGAGCGCAACCGCGGGCTCGCGACGGCCCGCACCATGAGCTTCTTCCGGCTCGTCGAGGCGCGCGCACACGCGCGTGCCCATGACGCGCAGGCCGCGGGTGCGGCGCTGCGGGCCGCCGAGGGCTGGCTGGAGCGGTCCCGCGACGGTGACAACGACCCCACCTGGCTCGGCTTCTACGGCTACGACCGCTTCGCCGCCGACGCCGCCGAGTGCTACCGCGACCTGAAGGCGCCCCGGCAGGTCCGCCGCTTCACGGAACAGGCGCTCTCCCGCCCCACGGAGGAGTTCGTACGCTCGCACGGCCTGCGCCTGGTCGTCTCGGCCGTCGCCGAGCTGGAGTCCGGCAACCTCGACGCGGCGTGCGAGCAGGGCACGCGGGCCCTGGAGGTCGCGGGCCGCATCTCCTCGGCGCGGACCACCGAGTACGTGAGGGACCTCCTGCACCGCCTCGAACCGTACGGGGACGAGCCGAGGGTCGTGGAGCTCCGTGAGCGCGCCAGGCCGCTGCTGATGGCTCCCGCGTAGCCGCGGCGCGGAGATCCGCGGCGATCAACCACACACCCACCCCAGGTTTGAGGGCGTTGTCAGTGGCGCAGGGCAGTATCTGTGGTGGGAGGTGAGGCGCGGTGAAGAAGGTCGCGAACGACTGCGACGTGCTGGTGATCGGCGGGGGAATCGTCGGTCTCGCGACGGCGTACGCCCTCACGCGCGCCGTCCCCGGCACCCGTGTCACCGTGCTGGAGAAGGAGCGCGGCCCCGCCCGCCACCAGACGGGCCGCAACAGCGGGGTGATCCACAGCGGGATCTACTACCGCCCCGGCTCCCTGAAGGCGAGATACGCGGTCCGCGGCGCCGCCGAGATGATCAAGTTCTGCGCGGAGTACGGCATTCCGCATGAGGTCACCGGCAAGCTGATCGTCGCCACGGAGCGCGCGGAGCTCCCCCGCCTGCACGCCCTGGTCCAGCGCGGCAGGGAGAACGGCATTCCGGTACGCGAACTGGGCCCCGCCCAGATCACGGAGTACGAACCGGAAGTGCGGGGCCTCGCCGCCATCCACGTCGGCACGACCGGCGTCTGCGACTACGGCGCGGTGGCGCAGCGCCTGGCGGAGGTCTCCGGCGCCGAGATCCGCTACGGCGCCGCGGGGCATGTCGTGCGCGTGGACCGCCGCCCCGACCTGGGCGTCGCCGTCCGCACCGCCGATGGCGCCGTCGTGCGCGGCGCGGTCCTGGTGAACTGCGCGGGGCTGCACTGCGACGCGGTCGCGCGGCTCACGGGTGACGACCCCGGCATGCGGATCGTGCCGTTCCGCGGTGAGTACTTCGAACTGGCCCGCCCCGAGCTGGTGCGCGGCCTCGTCTATCCCGTGCCCGACCCGGCGTTCCCCTTCCTCGGCGTCCACCTCACCCGGGGCATCGACGGCGGCGTCCACGTGGGGCCGAACGCGGTCCCCGCGCTGGCCCGCGAGGGGTACGCCTGGTCGGTCGTCCGCCCCCGTGAGCTGGCCGGCACGCTCGGCTGGCCCGGATCGTGGCGCATAGCCCGCCGCCACTGGCGGTACGGGGCGGGTGAGCTGCGCCGCTCCGCCTCCAAGGCGGCGTTCACCTCGGCGGTGCGCAGGCTGTTGCCGGGGATCGGGCCCGACGACCTGGTGCCCGCCCCGGCCGGGGTCCGCGCGCAGGCGGTGCTGCGGGACGGCACGCTGGTCGACGACTTCCTGATACGGGAGGGCGTGCGCACGGTCCATGTCCTGAACGCGCCGTCGCCTGCCGCTACGGCTTCGCTGCCGATCGGGCGGGAGGTCGCTCGGCGGGCGTTGGCCGCGTTGGGCTGAGCGGGGGTGAGCCCGTGCCCCCCGGGTGGCTGGAGAGGGCGCGTCCGGCCTCGTGACGTCCCGCCGGGTGGGGTGGCCGGCCTTCCGAAGCCCCGCGCGCGCCGATGTGGCCGGGCGCTTGGCGCGCTGCGGGTCGCATAGGGCTGAGCGCGCAGTTCCCCGCACCCCTGGGCAGGACAGCTGCCGGCCCCGCCACCGTAAGCCCAGCACCCGCCAATACAGACCGGACTCCCGGTGCGCTGCGGACCGCATACGGCTGAGCGCGCAGTTCCCCGCGCCCCTGGGCAGGGCAGCTGCCGGCCCCGGGCGCCCGCAAGGCACCCAAAGGGGCGCGGGGAACTGCGCGCCCGGCCACATCCGGTCCGCACACGTGCCAACAACCGGCCGGACCACGCCCCGGCGCGCGGGCCGTAAAATTGCCGCACTGTGTCTGAGTCACCCCACACCCCCGAAGCCAACGAAGCCACCGGCGCCCCCCGCGCTCCCGAGGGAGGCGAGTCGGGCGCGGGCCGGACCGGTCGTCCGCAGGCCGCCCCCGCTTTCCCGGTGGGCCCTCACCCGACCCCGCCGGTTCGCACCACGAGCGGCGGATCCGCAGCTTCCAGCCGCGCCGCAGCCGGGTGACCACCAGCCAGGGTGATGCCCTGCGGCGGCTCTGGCCGATGTGGGGCCTGGACATCGACGGCCTGCGCACGCTCGACCTCGGCGAGCTGTTCGCGGACGAGCGGGGCCCCCGCCCGACCTCCCCGTCGTGCTGGAGATCGGCTTCGGCATGGGCGAGGCGACCGCGCAGATGGCCGCCGCCGACCCCGGCACCGGCGTCCTCGCCGTCGACGTGCACACCCCCGGCCAGGGGAATCTCCTCGGGCTCGCCGAGCGCGGCGGCCTCACGAACGTCCGCGTGGCCAACGGCGACGCGATCATCCTGCTCCGCGAGATGCTCCCGTCCGAGTCCCTCGCCGGACTGCGCGTCTACTTCCCCGACCCCTGGCCCAAGGCCCGCCACCACAAGCGCCGCCTGATCCAGCCGGAATTCCTCTCGCTGGCCGCGCCCTCGCTCAAGCCCGGCGCGCTCCTGCACTGCGCGACGGACTGGGAGCCGTACGCCGAGCAGATGCTGGAGGTGCTCACCGCGCACCCCGACTTCGAGAACACCCGGCAGGACGGCGGCTTCGCGCCGCGCCCGGACTTCCGCCCCCTCACCCGCTTCGAGGGCCAGGGTCTGAAGAAGGGGCACGTGGTGCATGACCTGCTGTTCCGCCGCGTCGACCAACTCGGGACGGGCGCCGGCAAGTAGCGGCGGACGAAGGCCCCGTCGCGGCCACCTCCATCCCTCGTTAGGGTCAACGACGTGGCCACCAGTCCTCCGTATCCGATTCCCCCCGAGGCACCCGCTCCGGGGGAAATCCGACGCGCCCACTGGTGGCAGCGGCGCGCGATACGCGTGGCGGGACTCGTCACGCTGCTCGCGCTGTCCGGCCTCGTCATCCTCGCCCTGGTCAGGGAGCAGACCGGCACCGAGGGCTTCCTCGTCGGGCTCGGCCTCGCGACCGTGCCGGTGCCGCTGCTGGTCGCCGCGTTCCGCTGGCTGGACCGGGTGGCACCGGGGCCCTGGCGGAACCTCCTCTTCTCCTTCGCGTGGGGCGCCTGCGCGGCCGCTCTCATCGCGATCGTCGCGAACAGCTTCGCGATCCGCTGGATAGCCACCGCCACCGCGGACCCCACCAGCGCCGACACCCTGGGCGCCACGGTCATCGCGCCGATCGTCGAGGAGTCGGCGAAGGCCGCCTCCGTCCTGCTCGTCTTCCTCTTCCGCAGACGCGACTTCACCGGCATCGTCGACGGCATGGTCATCGCCGGGGTGACCGCGACGGGCTTCGCGTTCACCGAGAACATCCTCTACCTCGGCAACGCCTTCGTCACCGACCAGCTCAGCCGCGAGAGCGGCCTCGCCTCCGTGACGGCCGCGACGTTCTTCGTACGCGTGGTCATGTCGCCGTTCGCGCACCCCCTCTTCACGGTCCTGACCGGCATCGGCTTCGGCCTCGCCGCCTTCTCGGCGGAGCGCCTGCGCCTGCGCCGCGTGCTGCTGCCGATCGCCGGACTGCTGCTCGCCATGGGCATGCACGCGCTGTGGAACGGCTCCGCGGTCTTCGGCCAGTACGGCTTCTTCGCCGTGTACGCGCTCTTCATGCTGCCCGCGTTCGGGCTGCTGACCTGGCTGGCGATCTGGCTGAGGCAGCGCGACCTGCGCATGATCCGCGCCGAGCTGCCCGTGTACGGGGCGGCCGGCTGGCTCACCCCGCCCGAGCCGTACGCGCTCGGCTCGATGCGGGCCCGCGCGCTGGCCCGCGACTACGCCTCGTACACCTGGGGGAAGGCCGCGGGCCGTGCGGTCATGGAGTACGAGACGTACGCGACGTCACTGGCGCTGCTGCGCCACCGGGGGCGTCGCGGCCGGGCGGGCGCCGACTTCGTCGTACGCGAGCGGGAGCTGCTCGAAAAGCTCTGGGAGCGCCGCGAACCGGCCCGCCCCGCCCTGGGCTACGCCGCCCGCGCGATCACCCCGGTCAGGCTCCCCATGCCGTACGCGCCCCACGGCCACCCGCACACCCCGTACCCCCACGCCCCGTACGCCCCTGCCGCGCACGCCCCCACTCCGTACGGGCAGCCGCAGTACGGGCAGCCGCAGCCCTATCCGGCGTACGGCCACCCGGTCCACAACCCCTACCGCTCCTGACGCTCCTGACGGCTCCTGACGGCTCCTAGGCGGAAGCCGCCGTCAGCGCCGACAGCTCGGCGTCCGTCAGTTCGAGGTCCGCCACCGCCAGTAGCGCCGGCAGCTGCTCGACCGTGCGCGCGGAGGCGATCGGCGCCGCCACGGTGGGCTGTGCCGCGAGCCACGCGAGGGCCACGGTCGCGACCTGGGCGTCATGTGCCCCGGCGATCTCGTCGAGCGCCGCGAGGACCCGGTCGCCGCGCTCGGTGCCCACGTACTCCTCCACCCGGCTGCTGCGCGCGCTCTCGACGCGCGTGCCGGGGCGGTACTTGCCGGTGAGGAAGCCGGAGGCGAGCGCGTAGTACGGGACGGCGGCGAGGCCGGAGCGCGAGGCGACCTCCTGGAGCCGGCCCTCGTAGGTGTCGCGGGAGACGAGGTTGTAGTGCGGCTGAAGCGCGACGTACCGCGTCAGGCCTTCGCGGTCGGAGAAGTCGAGGGACTCCTGGAGCCGCTCGGGCGTGATGTTGGAGGCGGCGATGGCGCGCACCTTGCCGGCCGCGACCAGCTCGTCCAGCGTCCCGATGATCTCCTCGACGGGTACCGACGGGTCGTCGTAGTGGGTGTAGTAGAGGTCGATGTAGTCCGTGCCCAGGCGGCGCAGGGAGGCGTCGGCGGCGCGCTTGATGGTGTCCGGGGCCAGGCCCTGGTACTCCGGGTGGGCGCCGGCCTTCGTGGCCACGATGACGTCGGAGCGGTTGCCGCGCTCGGCCAGCCACTCGCCGATGAGGGTCTCGGACTCGCCGCCCTTGTTCCCCTCCACCCAGGCCGAGTACACGTCGGCCGTGTCGATGAAGTTGCCGCCCGCCGCGGTGTAGGCGTCGAGGACGGCGAAGGACGCGGTCCGGTCGGCCGTCCAGCCGAAGACGTTGCCGCCGAGGGAGAGCGGGAAGACCTCAAGGTCGGATGAGCCAAGCGTACGAAGAGAAGTCATGCGTTCCTCAACGAGCATGAGGAAAACAGCATTCCGGTTGCTCCCCCAAATGAACGTCAAGCCTCCAAATGAACGTCAAGCCTCCGGCCCGGTCAGGGGTTGAGGCCCTTGCTCTGCAGCCAGGCGAGCGGGTCGACGGTGGAGCCGCCCGCGGTGTGGACCTCCATGTGGAGGTGCGGTCCGGTGACGTTGCCGGTCGCGCCCACGCGCCCGATGACATCCCCGGTGCTGACCTTCTGGCCCGCGCCGACGGTCATCGAGGACTGGTGGCAGTACCAGACCTCGGTGCCGTCGTTCAGCTCCAGGACGGTGCGGTAGCCGTACGCCCCCGCCCAGCCGGCCTCCTTGACGGTGCCGGTGTGGACGGCCTTGAGCGGGGTACCCGTCGGTGCGGCGAAGTCGAGACCGGTGTGGTGCCCGGAGGACCACATGGAGCCGGCGACACCGAAGTGGGACGTGATGGTGTACGAGGAGGTGGGCAGCGCGTAGCTCTTGGCGAGCTTGGCACGGCGCTCGGCCAGCGCCTTGGCCTCGCGTGCCTCCCGCTCCTTCTTCTTCTTGGCGGCGGCCTGGGCGTCGGCCTTCCGCTCGGCCTGCTTCTGCTGGGCGGCGGCCTCCTCGGCGGCCTTCTTGACGGCGGCCTCCTCGGCCGCGGTCCGCACCGCGTCGTCCGCCTGGTCCTGCTGGTTCTCGGCCTGCTGCATGATGCGGGCGCGCAGCGCCTCGCCCGCGTCGGTGGCGCCCTGCTGGGCGTCGGTGTGGCTGACACCGGCGGCGGTCAGCGGGGCGGCCGCGGTGACGGTCTCGGGGCCCGCGGGCGCCGCGGAGTCGTCGGAGATGAGGGAGCCCACGCCGGGCAGGGACTCGGCCTCGGGCAGCGAGTCGGTGACGGCGCCCAGGTCGGGCATCGAGATGGAGACGGGCGCCTTGCCGTCCTGCGCGGTGGCTATGCCGCCCGCGCCGACGGCGGCGATGACGCCGACACCCAGCACGGTGGAGCTGCGGGCGAGCCCGCCACCGCCCTTCTTGTGCACACGGTGCCTGCCGCGGACGGGACGGACGGACTCCTCGGTGGGATTCCATTCCTGCCAGGTCTCCTGGCCCTGCCAGGTCTCCTGGTCGTATCCACCGAAGTCGTCGTCATTCGGTATGTACGCGGCTTGGGGGGCAGGCCGGTTGGACGCCACTGGGGCGCACTCCTTTCCTTCCTTCTCGCCTACCGGGTTAGCTGACGGGTTCGGAGCAGGAAGGTCTCCTACGGACCACCGGCACGGATGCACAGGTGCCCGATTCACCCCAAGTTGGTGGTTCCCCGGCTCCCTTGCGGGATTAGGCGTGTGCGCACGGAGCCGTCTCTAGTGACGGCTGGGACGACCGCGCTGCGTTATCGAACGTTAATAGACAGTGGTGCCGTATTCCAAGCTGTTCCGTTTGATCATTAACACCCTCGGCCGGTACTTACGGGACACAGAGAGGGAAAACAGGGCGAGTTGACCTCTCGTCATCTCGCGAATGCCGACGGCCGGAACCTTATATTCCCTTGACATGACGTCACTAGCCTTGCTCAGGGCTGCACTTCAGTCACGGCCAGTGACCCCTCCAGTGGTCCTCCCAGTGGCCCTCACCCCGCCCGCCGTCTTCCCGTCCCCGGTCGTCGGCCGCCGCACCGCGAGCAGCGCCATGTCGTCCGTCGCCGCGCCCCCGGTGTGCCGTCGTACCTCCTGCGTGAGCGTGGCGAGCAGCGTGTGCGGACCCTCGCGGCCGGGGAAGATCCGGCCACCGAGCCGGGCCGCCGGGTCGTAGAAGGACCCGGTCGCGTCGCGCGCCTCCGACAACCCGTCCGTGTAGAAGAGCAGCATCGCGCCGGGCGGGAACTCCGACTCGTCCGCCCGGTCCGGCCACGCCCCCAGCTCCCCCATGCCGAGCGGCAGCGCGGGCTCGCTCGGGGAGAGCACGCACAGCCGCCCGTCGCCCCGCAGCAGCAGCGGCTCCGGATGCCCCCGGTTCACCAGTCGTACGCAGCCCTCACTGAGCCGGATCTCCGCGAGGACGGCGGTGGTGAACCCCTCGAAGGCGTCGAGCCCCTCCCGGCGGGTGCCCTCCCGCGCGAGGGCCCGCTCCAGGCGCTGCGCCACCGCCTCCAGGGTGGTCTCCTGCTCGGCGGCCTCACGGAAGGCGCCGATGACGACGGCGACGGCGGCGACCGCTCCCATGCCCTTGCCGCGGACGTCGCCGACGATGAGCCGTACGCCGTGCGGGGTGTCCTGCACGGCGTACAGATCGCCGCCGATGAACGCGTCGGCCTGCGCGGCCTCGTACCGCGCCGCGAGGTCGAGGCCGCCGATGCGGGGGTCGGGCTGCGGCAGGACGGCGCGCTGGGTGGCCTCGGCGATGGAGCGGGCGATGGCGAGCCGGTCGTTGCTGCGGCGCACCACGCGGTTGATGAAGACGGCGAGGGCCGCGACGGTCGCCACGGTGAGCAGTTCGGTGACGGCCTCGACATGGCCGCCGGCCGAGTTGCCGTAGTGCAGCACGATGACCGCGGCCGAGGCCGCGACACCGGTCAGGACGGTGCTGAGCAGCGAGTAGAAGGGGGCGGCGATCAGTGGGGCCGCCGTGAAGAGCGGGGCGGCGGTGAACTCGGGCGGGGTCAGGACGTCGTACCCGACCCCGACGACCAGGAGCAGGACGGGCAGGACGCGTACGAGGATCCGCTCGTGCGCGGTGGCTCCGCTGCCCCCGGTACCTCCACGCTGCCCCACCGCTTGTCTCCCGCCGATCCCGCGCCCATCGCCGCGCTGCACCCAGGCTTCCTGGAGCGGGCCTCGGGTGCGAGCCGGTGTGGGCCGGACGGGTGACGGGGGCGTGGGGGCGAAGGCGTGAGAAGGCCCCGGAAACACCGAAGGCCCGGAGTCAGTGAGTGATCACTGACTCCGGGCCTTCGGCCTTCAGTAGCGGGGACAGGATTTGAACCTGCGACCTCTGGGTTATGAGCCCAGCGAGCTACCGAGCTGCTCCACCCCGCGTCGGTAAACACAACAGTACGCCATCCGAGGGGGTGAAGCGAACCAAGGGCCTTCGGATGCCGCTTGACCCTGACCGTGCGTCAACGTTGCAGCCTCGTCGCATGACGGACAACAGCACTTCCCCGGCCCGGTTCGCCCCGCCGGTCGGAGGGTTCGAGGAGATCGACGGCCGCCGCGTCTTCGTGCACCGGTCGGGCGGCGGCGGACCGGCCGTCGTGTTCCTGCCGGGGGCCGGCGCGGTCGGCCTGGACTATTTCGGCGTGCAGCAAGGCGTCTCGCGGTTCACCACCGCCGTGGTGTACGACCGCGGCGGCACGGGCTACAGCGACCCGCTGCCGCTGCCGCGCAGCGCCGCCGAGGTCGCCGCGGAACTGCGCGAGCTGCTGCGCGCCCAGGGCATCGCCGGCCCGTACGTACTCGCGGCGCACTCACTCGGCGGTGCCTACGCGCATCGGTTCGCGCAGCTGTACCCGGGGGACGTGGCCGGGCTGGTCTGGCTGGACGCGTTCCACCGGGACTGGGACGACTTCATGCCTCCTGCGGCGAGTCTGGCCGCGACCGAGCGGATGGCACCCGATGCGGAGCAACTCGAACAGATGCGCCCGGCCCTGCGCGAGATGCGCGCCGAGCTGCTCGCGGACTACCCGGAGCACCTGCGACAGCCGCTGCTCGAAGCCAAGGAGAGCGACGCGTGGCTGCGCTCCGGAGTCGCCGAGCGGAGCGGCCTGGTCGCACTCGCCGCCGAGCTGAAGGCCGGGCCGGAGATCCCCGACGTACCGGTGGTGGCCCTCACCGTGGTGGGCGCCGACCCGGCCCAGCAGGCACTGACCTCGGAGCGGACGCCGCGGGAGATGAACGACGGCAAGACGGAGATGGACGCCGCCCTGGTGAGCGCGGTCTCGCACGGGGAACAGCGCGTCCTCTCCGACACGTTCCACCACCGGCTCTGCTTCGACCGTCCCGACGCCGTGGTGCGGGCGGTCCGCGACGTCGTCGACCGGGCGGGCCGCCCCTAGGATCGCCCCGGCCCACGCCACCGATCAAGACCAGACGTAAGAGACGTAAGAGACGTAAGAGACGTAGGAGACGTAGGAGACGTAGGAGATGTAAGAGGTGAAGAAACGGTGCTGACGATCAGCCAGCTCGCGGCGGCAGCCGGCGTGACCGTGCGCACCGTGCGCCACTACCACCACTTCGGCCTGCTGCCCGAGCCCGAACGCGATGCCTCCGGCTACCGCTGTTACGGCGCGCAGGCCGCGGTCGATCTCATCCGTATCAGGACCCTCGCCGACGCCGGTGTCCCGCTGGCCCGCATCGACGCGCTGCTGCACGCGCAGCCGGCCGAGTTCGCCTCGGCCGTCGCAGACATCGACGCCGAGCTGCGGCGCAAGATCGACCAGCTGACCGAGTACCGCCGCCGGATCGCCCGGCTGGACAGCGGCGAAAGGCTTGTCCTGCCTCCCGAGGTGGTCGCCGTCCTGGACCGGATGCGCGCCCTCGGGGTCAGCGAACGGAGAGTACGGCTGGAGCGCGACTCGTGGATCCTGATCCAGGCACTGGACCCATCGTCCATGCCACACCGGATACGGGACAAGAACGCGCGGTTCGACGACCCCGAGACGACGCGCCTGTACCTCGCCTGCGACCAGGCGGTCGACTGGGCCCCGGACGATCCACGCCTGGACCGGCTCATCGACGAGCTGGACGCGTGGGAAACCAGGCATGAGCGGGACAACAGCCGGCCCGAGCGGGACAACAGCCGGCCCGGAGCACGGGGCAGCAGCCGGTCCGAGCGGGACAGCAGCAGCCGGCCGGGGAGCCCGCAGCTGGTCTTCTCCCGGATCTTCGTCGAGGCGTCACCGGCCTGGCAGCGCATCCTCGGGACGCTGTCCGACCGCGCCGAGCAGCGCCGCCGGACCGCCGCGGGGCCGGACAGCTGAGGCCCGTGCCACAGCCTCCGCCGCCGGACCGCCGCGGGGCCGGACAGCTGAGGCCCGTGCCACAGCCTTGCCTGTCACAGCTCTGCCTGCCACAGCCCCGTGCCGCCCGCACCCGGGGCCCTACGAACGAGCGGTTCCCTTACGGCCACCGGGCCACCGGAATGTCGAAGCCGCTCCGGGCGGGCGAGGCTCCGGGGGCGGGCGGAACCACGCCCGGAAGACCGGACCACGCGTGAACACCCGGAGGCACCACGTGCACAGCTGGAGGCGCCCCATGAGCGGCGGACGCAGGATCCTCGCGACGGCCGCGCTCACCGCGATCGCCCTCACCGGCGGCGCCCCGCACGCCGCGGCCGACCCCCGCCCCGACGCCACCATGGAGGGCGTGGTCGGCGACTCACCCGGTCCCGGCAGCGGCAACCTCGTACAGATGCCCGTGAAGGGCTCATTCAACTTCTGCGGCAACACCATCAGCGTCGTCGGCGTGCCCAGCCCCGCGGTCGGCAACGTCTGCGAACCGAACTGACGGGCGTCACCCCGAACCAGACGCTGGCCTGGATCATCCCGGCCGGGCTCAGGGCGGCGTACGCCTCCGGGGTGTGATGGCGGCGCGGGCAGAGTCCGCGTATGACGGCCTGCCGCAGGGGGCTGCTCCGGGGCTTCGGGTGAGGCGCATATCGTGCGGTTCCGCCAGTCCCAAAAGAGATCCCCGATAACGAACGGTGATCGCGGATCCTCCCCCCACCCGAATGGACGACGATTCGGTGAGCGTGACGCCCGGGGGAGATAATTAGAGCTGCACAGAAGGTGAAACGTATCCAAGAAGACAATGGTCGGCCGATCTTTTCCGAGCCGCTCCAGAAGGCATTCCTCGGCCGTGTTCGCATCCCGATGGCGAATGAGTTCGGAGTTGACTCCGCACCAGTCGAGCAGCACTGCCTCGGGCGGCCAACGATGGAAGGCGAACCGCCCCACCGGCCATTCACTTCCCGGCAGTTCGACGGAACGGTAGCCCCAGTCGCCCCTCAGTGCACTCGGGCCATATTCCCAACCGCACCAATAGGCTTCCGCATGTTGCCATGACACAGTCCAGCGAGGTGAATTCACTCAAATGGACGGACGGATTACGCACGGCTCCCTTCCCCTCCATACCCTTGGCCCAAGGTTGACGGTCTCCGACCGCGGAGCCGTTTCCCGGGCGACAGTCCACGAAGCCAAGATCACGTCGCGAGTGCGTGGCTCCGGGCCCGGAGCCAGGCCCGGCCCTGCCCACCTGCACCGCCGCGGGCGACATTAAAATGGATGCTATTCTGGTCACGCTGAGCACAAGGATCCGGACGCCACCGGTCATCCGGTGGCGGCGGCAGATCAGAGTTCATCCACGTGAAAGGAGACGGGGGTAAGGGTCCGAATCCCCTGCTTCCCTAATGCGCTATGACGAATCCGGCCGACCTCGCGACCGAAGGCATAAACGTCGACGATTTGTGCTCGTACGCGGTTGACGTGTGGGTGAGCGACCACAGCATCCTGACCGACGAGCAGCGTCTCCTCGAAGTTCTGCGCAATGCCGCGGAAAAGGGAAATGCGACGGTCCTCGGTGAGGCTTCCCACGTTTTCCCCAACGGTGCTGTGACCGCCATTCTGCTGCTTTCCGCGTCGCACCTCAGCATCCACACCTGGCCCGAGTACAGCCTGGCCAATGTCGATCTGCTCGCGTATGGCCGTCTCAACGGCGAGCGCATGATGCAGAGCGTGGAGCTCGGCCTGTCGCCGACGAGGATCAACGTCACCCGAATGCTGCGGGCCGTTCACTGATCTCTTCTCCTCCGGCCCTCAAATCTCATCTCTCACCGCACTTGTCGACCCATCGTTCGGCAGGACCAGATGGCCTATAGTGGGCTGGTCTAGGTGCTGTGGCTCTAGCCGAGCGGGGATCAGTGCGGGGTGACTCCAGCCTCGCCTTGAGGAGAGGGAATATGGGACGCGGTCGAGCGCGGGCGAAGCAGGCCAAGGTCGCCCGAGAGTTGAAGTACCACACTCCTTCGACGGACTTGAGATCGCTCCAGCAGGAGCTTCAAAGCTTCACGGACAGCCCCGCCACCGTCGCCCAGAGCATCACGGCTCCCTCCTTGGAGGAAGCGCGTGACGGGGGCGGGACGGATGGTCCCCCCGAGGGCCAGCAATCCTCCTAGCACCCGGTGCACGCTCGGAACGGCCACAACCGTCCATTCGTAGCCGCCTTGTAGGGCCTCTCGACGCGCCCCACAAGGCGGCTTCGTGCTATCCGACCAGGCTTTCCCGGACCTTCGCGGCGGTCGGCGCGGTGTGCTCGGCCGGCCCGGTCCGCTCCGGCCGCGGCTCCGGCGGCGGCCAGGGCGACGGGTCACCGGAAGCGCGAGCATCACGGCCGCGCTGAGCACCGTCCACACGGCGCCGAAGCCCAGGAGCTCCTCGGCTCCCACCCAGCCCGCCAACAGAGCCGCCCACAAGTACCCGCGAGAGGGTCTCGGTGGGAACGTCGGAACGTTTTGCTGTTCCGGGCCGTCGCTCCATCCGGGCGCAGGCGTTGAGGACCTCTTGGAGCTGCTCGGACCGGTCGTGGCAGTGGCGGCCGCCCCGGCGCCGCGGGACGCTCTGGTCCCCGAGCAGTGGCAGCTCTACAAGGCAGTCAGCGGTGACACGCTGGCGGCCACCGGCCACCAGCCACCGGGAGCGACCGGTCGACGGGTTCATCGCGACACTGCTGCCGGATCTCGCCAAAGACGTGCGGGACGGCCCCGGGTCGACGAGAACTACCGCCTCGTCACCGGCGACAAGGTCAGCGGCAGCGTGTTCGTACAGAACGCCGAGCGACACACTCACGGCGCACCCACGTACCGCGGTGCCTTCCCCCTCATGCCAAAGCCCCCTGGCCCCGGTCTGATGACCGGGTCCAGGGGGCTCATGTGTAGGCCGCGTGGGACTCGAACCCACAACCAACAGATTAAAAGTCTGCTGCTCTGACCAATTGAGCTAGCGGCCCGCGCGACCCCAGCATAGCCGTACGCCCGGGCCGGTCTCACTGCCTCGTCCCCCAACGGGCCTCCGCGGTGCCCCCGGTTGAGGGCAGTGGCCCCACCCGGAGTCGGGTGGGGCCACTGTCAGTACGGCTCAGTACGGCTCGGCGCGGTCAGCGCCGACGGGTGCCGTCAGCCGTTGCGCTTCCAGCGCGGCTTGTCGTCACGGCGGCCGAAGGAGCCGGTGCCGGTGCCGGAGCGGTCGCGGTTGTAGGCCGGGCGCTCGTGGCCGCCGGAGCGGAAGCCGCCGGAGGGGCGGTCATCGCGACGGTCACGGTTGAAGGGACGGTCGCTGCCGCGGTGACCGCTGGACGGGCGGTCGTCACGGCGGAAGCCGCCACGGTCGCCGCCGCGCTCGTCACGACGGTCACGGTCACGGTTGAAGCCGCCACCGGACGGACGGTCGTCACGACGGAAGCCACCGCCACGGTTGTCGTCACGACGGTCGCGGTTGAAGCCACCACCCGACGGACGGTCGTCACGACGGAAGCCGCCACGGTCACCGCCGCGCTCGTCACGACGGTCACGGTCACGGTTGAAGCCGCCACCGGACGGACGGTCGTCACGACGGAAGCCACCGCCACGGTTGTCGTCACGACGGTCGCGGTTGAAGCCACCACCCGACGGACGGTCGTCACGACGGAAGCCGCCACGGTCACCGCCACGGTCATCACGACGGTCACGGTTGAAGCCGCCACGGTCACCACCGCGGTCACCGCGACGGTCACGCTCGTAGTTGCCGCGCTCGTCACGCTGCGGACGGCGGTTCTCGTACGAAGAGGAGGAACGCTCCTCGCGGACCGGGCGCTCGGCGGCGGGCTGCTCGGGGACCGACACGACGGCGGCCTCCACGACGGCCTCGGCCGCGGCTGCGGCCTCGGCGACGGCGGCCTCCGGGTCCTCGCCGCGCTCACGGGCGGCACGCGCGGTGAGGCGGTCGGCCTCCTCGCGCAGCTCGGCGGCGCGGCGCTGCGCGCGCTCCAGCTCCTTGGTGAGCTCCTTGACCTCACGCTCGGCCTGGGTCGCGGCGTTGCCCGCGGAGTCGGCCTGCACCTCGGTCATCGAGCGGGCGCCGGTGATCTCGGCGACCTCCGGGTCGAAGGTGCCGCCGCCGTTGATGATGTGGCGCGTGGCGTCGACGCCCGCGTCCTCCATCAGGCGGAAGATCTGGCGGCGCTGGTGCGGCAGGGAGAGGGAGACGACCGTGCCGGAGCGGCCGGCACGCGCGGTGCGGCCGGAGCGGTGCAGGTAGTCCTTGTGGTCACCGGCCGGGTCCACGTTCAGGACCAGGTCGATGCCGTCGACGTGGATGCCGCGGGCGGCGACGTCGGTGGCGACGAGGGCGTTGACGTAGCCCTTCTTGAAGTCTTCCAGGACGCGCGTACGAGCGCCCTGCGTCATGCCGCCGTGCAGCGCGTCGGCCTTCACACCGGAGTCGCAGAGCTGCTCGGCGATGCGGTCGGCGCCCAGCTGGGTGCGGACGAAGATGATCGTGCGGCCCTTGCGCGCGGCGATGGCGGCCGTGACGGGGGCCTTGTCGCGGGGCTTCACGATCAGGATGTGGTGCGTCATGGTCGTGACGTTGCCCTGGGCGCTGTCGACCTCGTGCGTCACCGGGTTGGTCAGGTAGCGCTTGACCAGCGTGGAGATCTCGTTCTCCATCGTGGCCGAGAACAGCATGCGCTGGCCGCCGGACGGGACCTGGTCGAGCAGCTCGGTGACCTCGGGCAGGAAGCCCAGGTCGGACATCTGGTCGGCCTCGTCGAGGACGGCGATCTGGGTGTTCTCCAGCGAGCAGGCGCCGCGGCTGATGATGTCGCGCAGGCGGCCCGGGGTGGCGACGAGGATGTCGACGCCGCGCTCCAGGGCGTAGATCTGGTTGCCCATGGACGTACCGCCGCAGACGACCTTCATCTTCAGGCCGAGGACGTCGCCGTAGGGCTGGAGGGCGTCCGCGACCTGCATCGCGAGCTCACGGGTCGGGGTGAGGATGACGCCGCGGGGCTTCTTCTTCTCGGTGCGGCCGCCCTCGGCGAGGGTCGCCAGCATCGGCAGGCCGAAGGAGAGGGTCTTGCCGGAGCCGGTGCGGCCACGGCCGAGGATGTCCTTGCCGGCCAGGGCGTCCGGGATGGTCGCGGCCTGGATCGGGAAGGGCGTGGTCACGCCGTTCTGCGCGAGCTTGCGGACGATGCCCTCGGGCAGACCGAGGTCGGCGAAGGTCATCTCGGGCTCGGCGTCGGCGTCGGCCTCAGCGGCGTCGGGGGTGACCTCGGTGACGTCCTCGGACGCGACGGTCGCGGTCGTCGTCTCGACGGCCTCGACGGCCTCGACGGCCTCGGCGGCGGCCACTACGGCCTCGACCGCCTCGACGACGTCAACGACCTCGACGACCTCGTTCTCGACGATCTCGTTCTCGGGCAGGACGGCGTGGTCAGAACTGAAAATGGACATGCGAAATGCGAAACCTTCCGGAGTCTCGGCACGCGCCCGTCAACTCCGTGATTTCGCAATGGACCGCCTCGATGCGGTCAGCCACGGCAAGGGAGAGTACGCGCCACGCGGCGCTCTTCTGTGTCGGCGCCGGGCAAATGGGATCAAACGATCTACCACCATACGCACCCCCCACCCCATATGGCAAACCGCCCCCGCCATACCCCCTCCCACCTGCGCATACGACTACTGCGGCCCCGCCTCGGGCGACGGCTCCCGCTCCGCGTCGTCCGCGTTCCGGCGCTGGAGCTGCGCGCCCTGCCCCGACCCGTCGTGCTCCGAGGAGGACGGCTCCGGAGTGGTCGGGGCCGGCGTCGGGGACGACGAGGGCTTCGGCGGCTCGGGCTCCTCGCTCGGCCGGGTGGGCGTCGGCTTCGGCCGCGGCGGGAGGGGTTTGCCGGGCTGTTTCGTCGGCTTCGGGGCGGCCGACGAGGGCGCCGCGGACTCCGAGGGCTGCCCGGCCTCCGGGGCCGCGTCGCCATCGCCGGCGGCACCGTCGCCCTTGCCCTTGCCCTTGCCCTTGCCTTTGTGCTTGGCCTTGGCCTTGCCCTTGTCCCGGCCCTGGCCGCGCTCACCGCCGGACGCGATGTCGTCGCCCCGGGCCACCGGCCTGCCGTCGGAGACGGCGGAGCCGCCGTCCCCCGCGGAGTGCCCGGGCCGCGGCCCCTCCCCGTCGTCACCGATGCTCATGCAGCCCGCGGTGGCCGCGACGGCCACCGCGACCGCGGCCCAACGGACGGGAACGTACAACTGGCGCACGGCCGAGCACCTCCTGAGGCGCTGAGAATGGGGACGCACTGCCCAACTCCCGCGGCCCGCAAGAGGACACGGACGTCATCCGCTCCCACACCGGCCCCGCACACGCGGCCGGACGCGCGCCCGCCTCCATACCCTCACCCGTACCCGAGCGCGTGCAGCCGGGCGTCGTCGATCCCGAAGTGATGGGCCACCTCGTGCACGACGGTGATCTCCGTCTCGGCGACCACGTCCTCACGCGACTCACACATGCGGAGCGTGGGCCCCCGGTAGATGGTGATGCGGTCCGGCAGGACCCCCGCGTACCACTCGCCCCGGTCGGTCAGCGGCGTCCCTTCGTACAGCCCGAGCAAGTCGGGATCCTCGGCGGGCGGCTCGTCCTCGACAAAAACGGCCACGTTGTCCATCAACCGCGTCAATTCCGGCGGAATCCGGTCAAGAGCCTCGCCGACCAGTTCCTCGAACTCCTCGCGCGTCATCTCCAGCACCCCCCCATTGTCGGCCACGCCGTCTCCCGCGTCCCGGCATACCTCCCGCTCCAATTGGGCATACGGGACCAATGGCTCGCGACGTCTCGGTCGTCCCGCAGGGCATACGAAGGGCGGTCCGCGCCCTCATGGGCCACTACCGCGCCCGCCGCACCCACCCCGTCAGCGAACTGGTCAGCCCGCCGCACCCCTACACCCGCGCCCTCGGCCTGATCGCGGTCGTCCTGCTCGGCGCCTGGCTCGGCCTGCTGATCGTCGGCAGCGTGCGCGCACCCGTCGGCCCGATGGACACTCGCATGACGCTCCGCCCGTCCCTCACCGGCGGCACGAAAATCAACGTCTCGCCGCTCGGCGCCCTGGAACTGCGCTCCCACACCGCCCCCATCCGCCTGGACGTGGACGTGGACCGCCTCGACCCCGTGCGCTCCCAGGCCCTCGTCGACCACCCGGAGCGGCTCTCGGGGCTCCAGGACGAGGTGGCGCGCGACGTCGGCCACGGCACGCTCGACCTGGCCGTACGGTCCTGCGTCGCCGTCGTCTCGGGCGCCACCGCGCTCGGGCTCGCCGTCTACCGCCGCCCGCGCCGCGCGCTCGCGGCGGGCGGCCTGGCCCTCGCCCTCCTCGCGGCCTCGGGCACGGCGGCGTACGCCACCTGGAACCCCAAGTCCGTCCTGGAACCGAAGTTCTCCGGCCTGCTCAGCAGCGCCCCCTCGGTCGTCGGCAACGCCCGCAGCATCGTCAGCGAATTCGACGTCTACCAACAGGAGTTGGCGCGCCTGGTCACCAACGTGACCAAGCTGTACGACGTCACCTCCACGCTCCCCGCGTACCAGCCGGACCCCACGACCATGCGGGTCCTGCACGTCTCCGACATCCACCTCAACCCGGCGAGCTGGAAGATCATCGCCTCCCTCGTCGAGCAGTACGACATCAACGCCATCGTCGACTCCGGCGACACGATGGACCACGGCAGCGCCGCCGAGAACCCCTTCCTCGACCCGATCAAGGACCTGGGGGCCCCTTACGTGTGGGTACGCGGCAACCACGACTCGATGACCACGCAGCGCTACCTGGAGCGCTTCAAGAACGTCCACGTCCTCGATGACGGCAAGGCGGCGACCGTCGCCGGCCTGCGCTTCGCCGGGATCGGCGACCCGCAGTACACCCCCGACCGCTCCGTGCAGCCCGAGGGCGACTCCGTCCACCGGATGGCCGGCATACGGCTCGCCTCGGCCCTGCGCGCCGAGCGGGCGGCCGGCACCCCGGTCGACGTGGCGATCGCGCACAACCCGACGACGGCGCGCGAGACGGACGGCGAGGTGCCGCTGGTCCTCGCGGGCCACATCCATCACCAGGAAATGGAGGTCATGGACGGGGGCACGCGGCTGCGCGTCGAGGGATCGACGGGCGGCAGCGGCCTGCGGGCGGTCGAGGGCAAGTACCCCGATCCGGTCGAGGCGTCCGTGCTCTACCTGGACCGTACGACCAAGCGGCTACAGGCCTGGGACGAGATCAGGCTCGGTGGGCTCGGCCTCACGAAGGCGGAGGTCAGCCGCCATCTCCCCAAGGAGAACCAGCCCGGAGCACAGCCCCGCGGATAACCGTTTTGGCGATACCTCTTCGCATCCCATATGCTTCTCACGTCCCCGACGCGCTGCAAAGCGCCCAGGCGGGCCTCTTAGCCCTCATCGTCTAGTGGCCCAGGACGCCGCCCTTTCAAGGCGGTAGCACGGGTTCGAATCCCGTTGGGGGCACGCAACACCTTGTGCGAGACTAGTGCTCGCACAATGCTTGGTCCTGTGGAGCAGTTTGGAGTGCTCGCCACCCTGTCAAGGTGGAGGCCGCGGGTTCAAATCCCGTCAGGACCGCTTGCGATCCCTCCGCGGATCGCGTGGCTGGGTAGCTCAGTTGGTACGAGCGATCGCCTGAAAAGCGATAGGTCGCCGGTTCGATCCCGGCCCCAGCCACTTCCCCGAAGGCCCCGCCCCCTGGACGGGGCCTTCGCCGTTCCCACGTCGTACCCAGCGGCCTCCCCTGTCCCGCCGCTCCGCGGCGGATGTCTCCCACCAACCCGCCCATTAACCGGCGTCTAGACGGCAAGCCAGGGGCGACGACGGCCCGCGGGCGCCGGATGGCCCGAGGGGACGTGGGGGTATGTGCGCGCGGAGCACAGTGGTGGTCATGCCCAGCCGATGAGCAACCGCGGGCCGGCGCCAAGACAGCGAGCACGGACATACCCCCCCCCGCGGCCCCGCCCCACAGACGAACAGGACGAACAGGACGAACAGAAGGCGCTACGCGCCCCCCGAAGCCGCATGCGCCGCCCCCGCCCCCCGCCCACCCGGATGCCGATGCCGCCACACCCAGAACACCGCGGAGGACACCAACGCCCACCCCCCGAGGACCAGAAACGGAAACAGATGCTGGTGTCCGCCGAAGTACACCGCCGTGTGCTGCGCGTTGACCGACGCCCCGGGCGGCAGCCACTGCCCGATGTGCCCCAGCGCCGAAGGAAGCAACGGCCACGACACCGCGCCCCCGGACGACGGATTCCCGAGGAGCACCATCAGTCCCCACGTCGGCAGCATCGCCCACCGCCCGAACAACGTGTTGAACATCGTGAAGACCATCCCCGACGCGAACATCGTCAGCGCGAGGATCAGCCACGACTCCACGAACGGCAGCCGCACCGCCCCCAGCCACCAGTCCACGACCGCCGCGATGACAAAGGCCCCCAGCAGCGCGTACAGCGCCGTGAACGCGATGCGCTCCGCCGGGTTCAGCCCCCGCGCGTGCACGCTCAGCTGGATCGCCCCCACGAACCCGATGATCACCGCCGCCAGCGAGATGTAGAAGATGGCGAGCCCCCGGGGGTCCCCCTCCTGCAACGGCTTGATGTCCTTCACCACGACCGGGGCCCCCACCCGCTCACCCACCTTCGGCGCGGTCTCGGCCAGTACCTGCGCGACGGAGGCCCCGGACGCCCCGGAGACGTCGAGCGTCACCTTCCGCTCACCCACGTCGACGATCGCGAAGACCTTCTGCTCGTCCACGTCCCGCCGCGCCGCGGCCACGCTGTCGTACCGCCGCACCTCCAGCGAAGCGTTCAGCGCCTTCTCCATGCCGCCGAGAAAGGCCTTGCCGTGCGCCGCGTCCGGGGAGCCGACGACCGCCGTGGGGACGTGATGAGGGGTCGGATTGGCCATCGAGTACGTGTATGAGCCCGCGAAGAGGCCCGCGGCCGCCGCCAGGATGAACACCAGCACGATGGCGGGCAGGAACGGCGACCGCTTGAAGGCGGCCCACCGCTCACCAGGGGTCGGAACCCGCCCATGCGCACCATGCGGCGGGTGTCCCTGCGGCTGCTGACTCTGCTCTCCCGGCTCATGATCAGACATACGAACACGCTAAACCACGCATACGCGGCCTTCTCACTCAGAGGTTGACGAAACGGACTCCGAACCCGAGGAAGCCGTCTCCGTCTCCGTCTCCTCCCTCCGCCGCCACCCACGCACCGCGACCACGACACCCACCAGCACCACCACCCCCACGAGCAACACCGCATCCGGTACGGCCCTGCCGACACCCCCGGCCCACTGCTCCACCGCGAACGAGTCGTCGACGTCCAGCAGACCCGGCAGCGCGGTCGTGCCGTCGTACACGAGGAAGAGCACCCCGAGCGCGACGAAGAACAACCCCGAGAGCAGCGACGTCGTATGCAGCTCGAACCGCCCGAGGCGGAAGGCCCTCCCCCGCAGCCACCTCCGCCGCCCCAGGTCGAACCGCTCCCAGAGCAGCGCCAGCACAAAGAGCGGCACGGCCATGCCGAGCGCGTAGACGGCCAGGAGCAGCCCGCCGTACACAGGACTGCCGCTCACCGCCGCGACCGTCAGCACGCTGCCGAGGATCGGCCCGGCGCAGAACCCGGCGAGGCCGTACACGGCCCCCAGCGCGTACACCGAGAAGGCAGTGGTCGGCCGGATCCGCCCCGACAGCTCCGCCATCCTCCGCGAGGCGAAGCCCATCCCCACGACCTGGAGCACGCCGAGCCCGATGATCAGCCACCCGGCGACGAGCACCAGCTGGTCGCGGTGGCCGAAGAAGAACCGCCCGGCGTAGGACCCGGCGGCGCCCAGCGGGACCAGGGTGGTGGCGAGCCCGGCGTAGAAGATGCCGGTCCGCGCGACGAGCCGTGACGTGGAGTCGATCGAGTACGCGAAGAAGGCGGGCAGCAGCAGCGCGCTGCACGGACTGACGAGCGCGAGCAGCCCGCCCAGGAAGGCCGCGAAGTACCCCACATCGGCGGTCACTCGGAGGCCCCCTTGCCGCCCGCCTGCCCCGCCGCCGCCTCGATCGCCTGCCGGAAGACCTCGTCCGGCTGCGCACCCGAGATGGGCCGGCCATTGACCAGGAAGGACGGCGTGGAGGTGGCGCCGAGGCCGTACGCCTCCTCCTGGTCCTTCTTCACGGCGGCCTGGGCGGCGTCACCGCCCGCGTCGGCGGCGAACCGGTCGAGATCCTTGACCCCGGCCTCCTTCGCCAGCTCCGTCAGCCGCTCCTCGCCGAAGCCCTTCTCCTTGGCCCCCTCGGCGTACGCGGCCTCGTGGAACTGCCAGAAGCGCCCCTGCCTCCCCGCCGCCCACGCGCCGCGTGCGGCCCGCTCGGAGTCCGCGCCGAAGATGGGGAAGTTACGCCATTCGATGCGCAGAACACCCTTGTCCACGTACTGCTTCACGAGCCCCGGCTCGGTGTCGCGGGCGAACTTCCCGCAGAAACCGCACTTGAAGTCCGCGTACTCGACCATCACGACGGGCGCGTCGGCGCGGCCCTGCGCGAGGGGGTCCTTGGCGTCTCGCCGGGCGAGCTTCTCCAGCTCGGGGTAGACACCGGTTTGCGGTTCGGCGGAGGGCGCGGCGCCGGCGGACGCCTTCAGGGTGGTGCCCGGAGAGTCGGAGGGCTTGGTCGCCGTGTAGGAGGCGGCGCCGAGCAGCGCGGCGGCGACGGCGACGCCCGCGCCGATGGCGAAGTTCTTCTTTTTGTTGTTGTTGCTCTTCGGCATCAGGAGGTTCTCCCTGGTTCCTGTACGTGGTGGAAGGGGCCCGGGTACAGGGGCCTCTACACACGCAGGACAGAGAGATCCACAGGGGAAGGCGGCGCGAGCGGCGGCGGCCCCCGCACCGGCGTCAGCTCAAGGACCGCCTTGTCGACGGTCCAGGAACCGGACGCACCGTGGGCCTCGTACAGCGCGGGCAGCAACTCGTACGCGGAACTGGACCGCGCCGGGGCGGCAGGCGCCTGCCCGGTCTCCCCCTGCCCGCCCTTGCCGCAGCCGGGCTCGTCATGCCGCTCCGCCGCGTGCGCCACCGTGGAGACCGGCACCGCGGCGTCGGCCACCGCGGGCCCGCAGAACCCCCCGAGCACGACGAGCAGCACCGCCACCAAGGGGCACCACGCCGTACGCGCACGGGACAACATGCCCGGAATCGTACGTGCCGGGCGGCCCCGCCGGTGAAATCGGTTCGCCACTGCCGAGCGGCGGGTGAGATCCTGGACGGCGTATGTCTACGCAGCCCGCCCTCACCCTCGACACCCTCGCCCCCCGCCTGTCCGAACTCTCGCTGCGCGATGAGCACCGGATCGGCCGCCGGCTGGAGGGTGCGCGCCGGATCCGCAAGCCCGAGGTCCGCGCCGCAGTCCTCGCCGAGGTGGCGGCGGACGTGGAGAAGGCCGCGGCGCGGATGGCCGAGCGCGGCTCCCGCGTGCCCGCGATCACGTATCCCGAGCAGCTCCCGGTCAGCCAGAAGAAGAACGAGATCGCCGACGCGATACGCGACCACCAGGTCGTGATCGTCGCGGGTGAGACCGGCTCCGGCAAGACCACGCAGATCCCCAAGATCTGTCTGGAGCTGGGCCGGGGGGTGCGCGGCATGATCGGCCACACGCAGCCCCGCCGCATCGCGGCCCGTACGGTCGCCGAGCGCGTGGCCGAGGAGATGAACACGCCGCTCGGCGAGGCCGTCGGCTGGAAGGTCCGCTTCACCGACCAGGTGAACCCGGACGGCACGTTCATCAAGCTGATGACGGACGGCATCCTGCTGGCCGAGATCCAGACGGACCGCGACCTGCGCGCGTACGACACGATCATCATCGACGAGGCCCACGAGCGGTCCCTCAACATCGACTTCCTGCTGGGCTATCTGGCCCAGCTGCTGCCCAAGCGCCCGGACCTGAAGGTCGTCATCACGTCGGCGACCATCGACCCCGAGCGGTTCTCGCGGCACTTCGGGGACGCGCCGATCGTCGAGGTCAGCGGCCGGACGTTCCCCGTGGAGGTGCGCTACCGCCCCCTCCTCGAAGAGGACTCGGACGACTCCGACCGCGACCAGATCACCGCGATCACCGACGCCGTCGAGGAGCTCCAGGCCGAGGGCAAGGGCGACATCCTCGTCTTCCTCTCCGGAGAGCGCGAGATCCGCGACACCGCGGACGCGCTGAACAAGAAGAACTACCGGTTCACGGAGGTCCTGCCGCTCTACGCCCGCCTGTCGCACGCGGAGCAGCACCGCGTGTTCCAGGCGCACACGGGCAGACGCATCGTCCTCGCCACGAACGTCGCGGAGACCTCCCTCACCGTCCCCGGCATCAAGTACGTGATCGACCCGGGCACCGCCCGCATCTCGCGCTACAGCCACCGCACGAAGGTGCAGCGGCTGCCCATCGAGGCGATCAGCCAGGCCAGCGCCAACCAGCGCAAGGGCCGCTGCGGCCGTACGTCGGACGGCATCTGCATCCGCCTCTACAGCGAGGACGACTTCCTCTCGCGCCCGGAGTTCACGGACGCGGAGATCCTCCGTACGAACCTCGCCTCCGTCATCCTCCAGATGACCGCGGCCGGCCTCGGCGACATCGAGAAGTTCCCCTTCATCGACCCGCCGGACCACCGCAACATCCGCGACGGCGTCCAGCTCCTCCAGGAGCTCGGCGCGCTGGACCCGACCCAGAAGGACGTACGCAAGCGCCTCACCGAGCAGGGCCGCAAGCTGGCGCAGCTGCCGGTGGACCCGCGGCTTGCCCGCATGGTCCTGGAGGCCGACAAGAACGGCTGCGTACGCGAGGTCATGGTGATCGCGGCGGCGCTCTCCATCCAGGACCCGCGCGAGCGTCCGGCGGAGAAGCAGGCGCAGGCCGACCAGCAGCACGCCCGCTTCAAGGACGAGACGAGCGACTTCCTCGCGTTCCTGAATCTGTGGCGGTACGTCCGCGAGCAGCAGAAGGAGCGCGGCTCGTCGTCGTTCCGCCGGATGTGCAAGGCGGAGTACCTGAACTTCCTGCGGATCCGCGAGTGGCAGGACATCTATTCGCAGCTGCGTACGGTCGCCAAGCAGATGGGCATCCACCTCAACGAAGAGGACGCGCCCGAGCAGCACATCCACATCTCCCTCCTCGCCGGCCTCCTCTCCCACATCGGGCTGAAGGACGTGAAGGACTCCAAGGAGAGCAGGGACGGCAAGGACAGCAAGGACCCCAAGCAGCGCGGCGGACGGGGCGAGTACATCGGCGCCCGCAACGCCAAGTTCGCGATCTTCCCCGGCTCCGCGCTCTTCAAGAAGCCTCCGCGCTTCATCATGTCCGCGGAGCTGGTGGAGACCTCCCGCCTGTGGGCCCGCGTCAACGCGAAGATCGAGCCCGAGTGGGTCGAGCCGCTCGCCCAGCACCTCCTGAAGCGCACGTACAGCGAGCCGCACTGGGAGAAGGACCAGGCCGCGGTGGTGGCGATCGAGAAGGTCACGCTGTACGGCGTCCCGATCGTCACCGACCGCAAGGTGAACTACGGCCGCATCGACCCGGAGGTCTCGCGCGACCTGTTCATCCGCAACGCGCTCGTCGAGGGCGACTGGCGTACGCACCACAAGTTCTTCGCCGCCAACCGCAAGCTGCTCACGGAGGTCGAGGAGCTGGAGCACCGCGCCCGGCGCCGCGACATCCTCGTCGACGACGAGACGCTCTTCGACTTCTACGACCAGCGGGTCCCGGCGGACGTCGTGTCCGGCGCGCACTTCGACTCCTGGTGGAAGAAGAAGCAGCGGGAAGAGCCCGAACTGCTCGACTTCGAGCGGTCGATGCTCATCAACGAGAAGGCCGGTGACGTCTCCAAGGACGACTACCCGGACTCGTGGCGTCAGGGGCCGCTGAAGTTCAAGGTGACGTACCAGTTCGAGCCGGGCGCGGACGCGGACGGCGTCACGGTCCACATCCCGCTCCAGGTGCTCAACCAGGTCACCGACGAGGGCTTCGACTGGCAGATCCCGGGCCTGCGCGAGGACGTGGTCATCGAGCTGATCCGCTCCCTGCCCAAGCCGATCCGCCGCAACTACGTGCCTGCTCCGAACTTCGCGCAGGCGTTCCTGGAGCGGGCGATTCCATTGCAGGAGCCGCTGCACGTCACGCTGGCGCGCGAGCTCCAGCGGATGGTCGGCGTGCCGGTGACGCCCGACGACTTCGATCTGACGCGCGTACCGGACCACTTGAAGATCACGTTCCGGATCACCGACGAGCGGCGCCGCAAGCTCGCCGAGGACAAGGACCTCGAAGCCCTCAAGCTGCGGCTGAAGCCGAAGGCCCGCAAGGCACTCTCGCAGGCGGCCGCCGCGACGGCCGAGCGCACGGGCGGCGCGGCCGTGGAGCGCACGGGGCTCACGGACTGGAGCATCGGCACGCTCAGCCGCGTGTTCGAGACCCGTCGGGCGGGGCAGCCGGTGAAGGCGTACCCGGCGCTCGTGGACGACGGAGGACCCGCGGCAGACACCGTCTCCGTACGCCTCTTCGACACCGAGGCCGAGCAGCAGCAGGCGATGTGGAAGGGCACCCGCCGGCTCATCCTGCGCAACATCCCCGTGAACCCCGGCAAGTTCGCCTCGGACAAGCTGACGAATCAGCAGAAGCTCGCCCTGTCCGCGAACCCGCACGGCTCCATGCAGGCGCTCTTCGACGACTGCGCGATGGCCGCCGCGGACCAGCTGATCGCGGACTTCGGCGGGCCCGTCTGGGACGAGGAGTCGTACCGCAAGCTGTTCGACAAGGTGCGGGCGGAGATCGTCGACACCACCGTGCGGGCGGTCGGGCAGGTGCAGCAGGTCCTCGCCGCCTGGCAGGCCTGTGAGCGGCGCCTGAAGGCGGCGAAGAGCCCGGCGCTCCTCGCCAACCTCGCGGACGTGCGGGAGCAGTTGAACTCCCTCATCAAGCCGGGCTTCGTGACGGAGACGGGCCTGCGGCGCCTGCCGGACCTGATGCGGTACATGGTGGCCGCCGACCGCCGCCTCCAGCAGATGCCGACCAACGTCCAGCGGGACACCGCGCGCATGGAGAAGGTCCGCGAGATGCGGGACGAGTACCTGTGGCTCCTGGAGCAGCTGCCGCAGGGCCGGCCTGTGCCCAAGGAGGTGCTGGACATCCGCTGGATGATCGAGGAGCTGCGCGTCAGCTACTTCGCGCACGCGCTGGGCACGGCGTACCCCGTCTCGGACAAGCGGATCGTGAAGGCCATCGACGCGGCGGCGCCGTGACCGCCCGGGCACACAGGGTGAGTTCGACCGCCGGGCCTGCGCTGCTGTAGAGTCTCGTCTCGCAGCACAACGGAGCAACAAGTGCCGCGAGCAAGGTCCTGTGGAGCAGTTTGGAGTGCTCGCCACCCTGTCAAGGTGGAGGCCGCGGGTTCAAATCCCGTCAGGACCGCAGTTGATGAGAACGGGCCGCATCGATTCCGATGCGGCCCGTTCTCGCGTTCGCATCTTGACTGCGTCACATTCCACCGGTACCCCAGACAACAGGGAGTCGGCGGCAGACTCCTCCGGGAGGTGACACATGTCTGCTTCTTCTGCTTCTTCCGTGCCCTCTGTGCCCGCTGCGTCCCCTGCGCCCTCTGTACCCTCTGCGCCCTCCGCGGCTGCGCGGCACGAGACCCGCGCCCTGTTGCGCGCCCACCTCGCGGCGGCCACGAGCTACCGCCACCTGACGCGGCACTGCGCGATCTGCCACCGGCTCCTCAGGCTCGCCCTGGAGCCCTCCCCGCGCCGCCCCGGTGAGTGCGAGGCGCCCGAGGCCGGCTTCGTCCTGGAGAGCGCCGCAGAGGGCGAGGACGAAAGTCCCGCCGAGGCATGACCGAAGTCCCTTTAGCGCAGAGGCATCTGACGCAACAAGGCGTGCGGCGTGTGACGGGTGTCACCGAACAGGTTTTGGAAACACTCGAACTTACACCCTCCCTACAACCGGTCAATTTAATATGTGCAATTGCACCGCCCCTCAGTACTACCCTCAGCACTCCCCAGAGAGCGACAAGAGCGCCCACGAGGGGGCTCACGAGGGTGCCCACCAGCACCTCTTCGGTGCACAAAAAAAGATCGCGCTGGACCCGGCGGAGTCCAGCGCGATCGAACGACTCACCCATGAGGCTCAGGCGTGGATCCCGTTGGGGCGAGACCCTCGTCGCGTGCAGCTATATGTCGGACGTACGGCCAGGTTGGGGGACCTGACAGTAGTGATGCTCTTCGTCCGGGTTGTGCGGGTTATGCGGGTTATGCGGGTTACTGCTGGTTGAGCGGTACTTCAGGCGTACGCCAGGCGTATGCCGGACGTACGTCAGGCCTCGCTGCGCTGCTGCGGGATACCCGCGAGCAGCGCGCGGACCTCAGCCTCGCGGTAACGGCGGTGTCCGCCGAGCGTGCGAATCGACGTGAGCTTGCCAGCCTTTGCCCAACGCGTCACCGTCTTCGGGTCGACGCGGAACATCGTGGCGACCTCAGCCGGGGTCAGCAGCGGCTCGGCATCAGGGGTGCGAGCGGTCATGAGCGGCCTCCTCGGGAGAACCGAACCTTCTCGGTTCATTCCTCTAAATTCTGCACCTTGACCCGCGTTGCCCGAAATGGCGGACGCGGGTCGAGTCGGTTATAGGACGAACGGCTTGTCCTCGGCACTACAACTACACCATCCGTCCAGCCGCGTCGGCCAAACCGATGGAATTGCCCTCCCAGGTGTTCATCACCGACGGAAGCCGATGGACCATGCCATAGCGGACAGTCACGCCACCGTGACGATCAGTCACAGAGCGATCAGGAGTCAACAGGACCCCCCATAGCGTGCAATGCAGAGTAATCCGCCCTTACTTGGGCGGAAGGAGCCCTCCCCGGACTCCTTGTCCTATTTTGGCATGAGGAGGGGCGATGGGCGCAAGGGCCCAGTAAAGTGCGGTCCGTCACGCTTGACACAAAGGCCCGGATCGGGACCTACGTCCTGCCGCCCGTGAACCGGCGGGCGGTGAAGGGCGGTGAAGGGCCGTGAGCGGCGGCCAGCGGCAGTGACGGGACGTCAGAACGGCCCTCAGTTCGCGAACTGAAGGTCCCGGACCGCCCGCCATCGCTCCACGAGCCTCGCATACGCCTCGCCGGCCGCCTCGCCGTCACCGTCGCGCAGGGCCTCGATCCCCTCGGCGACATCCGCGGCCGAGTGGTCCTCGTCCAGTTCGTCGGCGGGCAGGGCGTGCACGAGGCCGCCGTAGTCCAGCTCGACCAAGGAGCGCGGATGGAACTCCTCCAGCCACCGGCCGACGTCGACGAGCCCCTCGACGAGCGGCGCCTCGTCCAGCGCGTCCCGCAGCGTCTTCAGGCCGCGCGCCAGCCGACGCCGGGCCTGGACCATCGGGGTGCGGTAGCGAAGGACCGGCGGGGCGTCCGGCGCGCCCTCCTCACCGCGGTCGTAACAGCGCTCCTCGTCCGAGACGAGCACGAACCAGTGCAGCGGCACCTGCCACGTCGCCGTACGGATCCACGGGCGCGCGTCGGGGTTGCGGGCCAGCCACTGCTCGTAGTCGGCGGCCGTCTGGCGGCGCAGCACGGGCGGGAGCACCGCGTCGAGGACCGGCACGGGAAGCTGCCCGGCCAGCTCCCCCATCGCCTGCCAGCCGCGCAGCCGGGTCCGCCACGGGCAGACGCACAGCACCCCGTCGATCTCCAGGACGAAGGCGTCGCTGCTCTCGTGCACCGGCACGGGCACGGGCGGCGTCGGCACCAGGTCCGCGAGGGAGCGACGGAGCTCGTCCTGGTACGAGGGGTGGTCCGCGCGGCGGGCGTAGCGCGCCCAGTGGTCGCGTTCCGGCTCGGGGAAGGCGGCCAGCGGCTCATAGACGCGCAAGTACGACGCGTACGGGACCGTCACCGATGACACCTTGGGCACGGCTGCTCTCTCCCCCGCGTTCCGGCCGGACAACCCCGAAATCACCGCCGATAGTGCCATGGCCGGACTCCGCCGCGCCGCTCCGTCACGCGGCCCGCGCTCGGCGAGACGGGTGATCCTCGGCGCCGGGCACTCACAGGCGGTGGACAGGCTCTAGTCTCATGCCCATCGGGCCCCCGCCACCCGTACGGGAGCCCACCCACCGCCGCTACTCGACCGGGAGTCACCACCGTGACCGAAGCAGACAACGGCGTCCTGCACACCCTGTTCCACTCGGAGCAGGGCGGCCATGAGCAAGTAGTGCTCTGCCAGGACCGCGCCAGTGGCCTCAAGGCCGTCATCGCCCTCCACTCCACCGCCCTGGGCCCGGCCCTCGGCGGCACCCGCTTCTATCCGTACGCGAGCGAGGAGGAGGCCGTCGCCGACGCGCTGAACCTCGCGCGTGGGATGTCGTACAAGAACGCCATGGCCGGGCTCGACCACGGCGGCGGCAAGGCCGTGATCATCGGCGACCCCGAGCAGATCAAGAGCGAGGCCCTGCTCCTCGCCTACGGCCGCTTCGTCGCCTCGCTCGGCGGCCGGTACGTGACGGCCTGCGACGTGGGTACGTACGTCTCCGACATGGACGTCGTGGCCCGCGAATGCCGCTGGACCACCGGGCGCTCCCCGGAGAACGGCGGCGCCGGGGACTCCTCCGTCCTCACCGCCTTCGGAGTCTTCCAGGGCATGCGCGCCTCGGCCCAGCACCTGTGGGGCGACCCGACGCTGCGCGACCGCAAGGTCGGTGTCGCGGGCGTCGGCAAGGTCGGCCACCACCTGGTCGAGCACCTGCTGGCGGACGGCGCCGAGGTCGTGATCACCGACGTGCGCGAGCAGTCCGTGCGGCGCGTCCTGGACAAGCACCCGTCGGTGACCGCGGTGGCGGACACGGACGCGCTGATCCGCACGGAGGGCCTGGACATCTACGCCCCCTGCGCGCTCGGCGGCGCCCTGAACGACGAGTCCGTGGCCGTGCTGACCGCGAAGGTGGTGTGCGGCGCCGCCAACAACCAGCTCGCGCACCCGGGCGTCGAGAAGGACCTCGCCGACCGCGCGATCCTCTACGCGCCGGACTACGTGGTGAACGCGGGCGGCGTGATCCAGGTCGCCGATGAGCTGCACGGGTTCGACTTCGACCGGTGCAAGGCGAAGGCGGCGAACATCTTCGACACCACGCTGACGATATTCGCTCGCGCAAAGCAGGACGGCATTCCGCCGGCCGCGGCGGCCGACAGGATCGCCGAGCAGCGGATGGCCGACGCCCGCTGAGACCACCGCCGGGGCACCCGCCGACGCGGTTCGGGAGACAAGACTCACTCCCGTCGGCGGGTCGCCCGGCAAGAAGAGGTTAAAATCGCAGTTGACCAGCGAGGACGGGGCTCCTCGCGGGTTCTGCGCCGAGGCGCGTCCTGCGGGCGACGTACCGTATGGCCGCTGGAGCAGGTACCGTGGAAGCCCTACGGACCGGTCTCTCCGAGGAGAGTCCGTCCTAGATCATGAACGCGTGTCAAGACTCTGGGGCCGTCGAGCCCCGTATCCGAGGGGGTCGAGCCATGGGGCGCGGCCGGGCAAAGGCCAAGCAGGCGAAGGTCGCCCGCCAGCTGAAGTACAGCAGCGGCGGGACTGATCTCTCGCGCCTGGCCAATGAGCTGGGCGCTTCGACTTCGCGACAGCCGCCGAATGGCGAGCCGTTCGAGGACGACGACGAGGAAGACGACCCGTACGCCCAGTACGCGGATCTATATAACGTCGACGACGATGACGAGGACTCGCCCGATGAGTCCGGTCCGTCGTCACAGCGCCGCGGCGCTTGACCTCGTTGTAGCGACTGCACTTCACCCGGTCCGGGGTGGTCACCACACCGGACCGGGTTTTGTGCTGCCCTGAACCGCTCGGGCGGGTCTACTTCGCGTGATCACCGATCAGGGCGGCGCCCGTCGCGTGGTCACCGCGGTCGGTGATCTCGCCCGCGACCCAGGCCTCCACGCCGCGGTCGGCGAGGGTGGTGAGCGCCGCGTCCGCCGACTCCTCGGGGACGATCGCGATCATGCCGACGCCCATGTTCAGCGTCTTCTCCAGCTCCAGGCGCTCGACCCGGCCCGTCTTCCCGACCACGTCGAAGACCGCGCCCGGGGTCCAGGTCCCCCGGTCGACGATCGCGTGCAGGCCGTCCGGGATCACGCGGGCGAGGTTCGCCGCGAGGCCGCCCCCGGTGATGTGGCTGAACGCGTGGACGTCCGTGGTGCGGGTGAGCGCCAGGCAGTCCAGGGAGTAGATCTTGGTAGGCTCCAGAAGCTCCTCGCCGAGAGTGCGGCCGAACTCCTCGACGTGACGGTCCAGTGCCCAGCCCGCGCGGTCGAAGACCACGTGCCGGACGAGCGAGTACCCGTTCGAGTGAAGACCGGACGAGGCCATGGCGATGACCGCGTCACCCTTCCGGATGCGATCCGGACCGAGGAGACGGTCGGCCTCGACCGCGCCCGTGCCGGCGCCCGCGACGTCGAAGTCGTCCGGACCGAGCAGGCCCGGGTGCTCCGCGGTCTCGCCGCCGACGAGCGAGCAGCCGGCGAGGACGCAGCCCTCGGCGATGCCCTTCACGATGGCGGCGACACGCTCCGGGTGGACCTTGCCCACGCAGATGTAGTCGGTCATGAAGAGCGGCTCGGCGCCGCACACGACGATGTCGTCCATGACCATCGCGACGAGGTCGTGGCCGATGGTGTCGTACACGCCCATCTGACGGGCGACGTCGACCTTCGTGCCGACGCCGTCGGTGGCGGAGGCGAGCAGGGGGCGCTCGAAGCGCTTGAGGGCGGAGGCGTCGAAGAGCCCGGCGAAGCCGCCGAGGCCGCCGAGGCCCGCGACCTCCGGGCGCTGGGTCTTCTTGACCCACTCCTTCATCAGCTCGACGGCGCGGTCGCCCGCCTCGATGTCGACGCCCGCGCTTGCGTAGCTGGCACCAGTGGTCTCAGACATGACGGTGAGAACTTTCGTGTCGTACTGCTCGTACTGCGGGTGTTTTACGCGGGTGTTTACGCGGGTGTCTTACGGGCGGCGGATCGCGTCGGCGGCGGCGGTGCCCGCCGGGCCCGCGGCCAGTTCCGTCTCCAGAAGCTGCTTGCCGAGCAGCTCGGGATCGGGCAGATCCATCGGGTACTCGCCGTCGAAGCAGGCGCGGCAGAGGTTCGGCTTGTCGATGGTCGTGGCCTCGATCATGCCGTCGATGGAGATGTACGAGAGGGAGTCGGCGCCGAGCGACGTGCCGATCTCCTCGATGGTCATGCCGTTGGCGATCAGTTCGGCGCGCGTCGCGAAGTCGATGCCGAAGAAGCACGGCCACTTCACGGGCGGCGACGAGATCCGGATGTGGACCTCGGCGGCACCGGCCTCGCGGAGCATCTTGACCAGGGCGCGCTGGGTGTTGCCGCGGACGATCGAGTCGTCGACGACCACCAGGCGCTTGCCCTTGATGACTTCCTTGAGGGGGTTCAGCTTGAGGCGGATGCCGAGCTGGCGGATCGTCTGCGAGGGCTGGATGAAGGTCCGGCCGACGTAGGCGTTCTTGACCAGGCCCGCGCCGAACGGGATGCCGGAGGCCTCCGCGTACCCGATCGCGGCGGGGGTGCCGGATTCCGGGGTCGCTATGACGAGGTCGGCCTCGACCGGGGCTTCCTTGGCGAGCTTGCGGCCCATCTCGACACGCGAGAGGTAGACGTTCCGCCCGGCGATGTCCGTGTCGGGACGCGCCAGGTAGACGTACTCGAAGACGCAGCCCTTGGGCTTCGCTTCTGCGAAACGGGACGTTCGCAGGCCGTTCTCGTCGATGGCGACGAACTCGCCCGGCTCGATCTCGCGGACGTAGGAGGCGCCGCAGATGTCGAGCGCGGCGGACTCGGAGGCGACGACCCAGCCGCGCTCCAGGCGGCCGAGGACCAGCGGGCGGATGCCCTGCGGGTCGCGGCCCGCGTACAGCGTGTGCTCGTCCATGAAGACGAGGGAGAAGGCGCCCTGAACCTGCGGGAGGATCTTCATGGCGGCGTCTTCGATGGTCAGCGGCTTGCCGTCGTCGTCCACCTGGCCCGCGAGGAGAGCCGTCACCAGGTCGGTGTCGTTGGTCGCCGCGACCTGGGTCGCGCGGCCGTTCTCCTTCGGGAGCTCGGCGACAAGAGCGGCCAGCTCGGCCGTGTTGACGAGGTTGCCGTTGTGCCCGAGCGCGATGGAGCCGTGCGCGGTGGCACGGAACGTCGGCTGGGCGTTCTCCCAGACGGAGGCACCGGTGGTCGAGTAGCGGGCGTGACCGACCGCGATGTGACCCTGGAGCGAGCCGAGAGAGGTTTCGTCGAAGACCTGGGACACGAGGCCCATGTCCTTGAAGACGAGGATCTGGGAGCCGTTGCTGACCGCGATTCCCGCGGATTCCTGGCCCCGATGCTGGAGGGCGTAGAGCCCGAAGTACGTGAGCTTTGCGACCTCTTCGCCCGGGGCCCAGACACCGAAGACGCCGCAAGCGTCCTGGGGGCCCTTCTCGCCGGGAAGCAGATCGTGATTGAGTCGACCGTCACCACGTGGCACATCTTCGAGTGTAGGCGAGATCGACCACTGGTCCGAATTGGGGATACGAGCCCTGTACGGACGGTGACGGCGGTCGTGGCAGCGGTCGTGACGGCGGCTCTACTTCGCCTCGCTCGGGCCGCTCTTCTCCGCGGCGGTCGCGTGGATCACCGTGCCGTCGGCGGCGGTGAGTTTCAGGGTGTCCCGTTCCAGTTCGTAGCGTGCCGTGCCGTCGAAGAGCTTCAGCAGTTCGCGCTCGGTGGTCATCGCCTTGCCCGGGCACAACTTGCGGGTGGTGGCGGGGGCGCCGAAGGTGATGCGGCCGTCCTTCGCCTCGGCCTTGGCGGTGACGTCGTTGCAGCCGAGGTTGCCGCGTACCGTCCCGTCCTCGCCGAAGGTGAGGTGGACCTTGTCGGCCACGTCCTTCGGCAGGGGCGCGGCGCTCTTGGCGTCGCCCACCGCGCTCACCGTCCACTTGGTGCCGGTGAGCGGGGCGTCGGGCGCTGCGGGCCGTGAGGTGAACGCCATGCGGTCTCCCTTGGCGGTGGTGAGGGTCATCCGGTCGCCGTCGACCTTCGCGGTGAGCTTCTCCTTGCCGAGGGCGCGCAGGACGTTCTCCTCGAACCGCATGCGGCCGTCGTCCGTGCAGGCCCGCTTCGTCATCAGCGGACGGCCGAAGTCCACGGTGTCGCCCTTGATCGTCACGTCGGCGCCGACGGAGTTGCAGCCGAAGCTGCCGCCGGCCCGCCCGTCCTTGCCGATCTTGAGGTGGGCGTCGTCCGGGGCCGCGTACTTCTTGCCGCCCACGGTGAGGCTCTCGACGTGCCACCGGACGCCGGTGAGGGGCAGTTCCGTCGCCACGGAACTGCCACCGGAGCCGCCTTCGGAGCCGGCTCCGGACTCGGTGCCGCATGCGGTGAGCAGCAGCCCGGCGGAGGCCAGCGCGGTCAGGGTCAGGGTCAGACGCTGCGTGTGCATGGCAATGTGACGGGACAGGTGGGGGTGTCGGTTCCATCCGGTCCCCCGGACGCCGTACACGACCCGGTCAGCCCATGATCGGCAGCAGCCCCGACAGATCGGCCCGCTCCCCGCTCGCGCTGACCTTCGCCGCGTCCAGGGCGCTCGCCCAGTCCGTGCGTCCCGTGGCGAGGCGTACCCAGGTCAGCGGGTCGGTCTCGACGACGTTCGGCGGGGTGCCGCGGGTGTGCCGCGGGCCCTCGACGCACTGCACCACCGCGTACGGCGGAATCCGCACCTCCGTGGAGGCGCCCGGCGCCTTCAGCGCGAGCGCGTCCGCGAGCAGACGGGCGCAGGCGGCCAGGGCCTGCCGGTCGTACGGCACGTCGAGGCCCGGCACGGCGTCGTTCAAGTCGTCGGTGTGGACGGTCAGTTCGACCGTGCGGGTGACCAGGAAGTCGCCGAGGGTCATGGCGCCGAAGCGGGAGGGCACGAGGCGTTCGTCGGGCGCGGCCGGCAGCGACTGCTCGATGCCGGTGAGCGTGCGGGCGAACAGCTCGTCCAGCTCGGTGCCCGCGCTCTCCGCGAGGGCACGGGTGTCCTCGTCGACCTGAGCGGCGGCGGTGACGGTCGCGAACGGCCAGTCCATGAGCGGCACTTCGTGCTGCGCCGGTTCCGGGACGCTCAGATAGCGGTGGACGGTGCCGAGCACCATGGCGATATGGGCGGCCAGTTCGTGGACGGTCCAGTCGCCGAGGCGGGTGGGGCGGGCCAGCTGCTCGGGCGTGAGGGTGCGCACCGCCTCTCGTACGGTGCCGAACTGGGCGAGCACGGCGGTGCGGATCTTGGCGGAGTCGTACGTACGCGTGCGCTTCTTGGCCGGTGGCATGGGCCGAGCCTAAGCGTTTCCGGGGTACCCCTGAAGTCCCTTTTCCACCAGGCCGAAGGCGCGTTCGGCGGACGCGGCACAGTCCTTAGCGATCTCGTCGAGCGGGTCGCCGACGATGGTGCGCCGGTGGTTCTCCATGATGAGCGCGTTGCGTGCACCGGTCAGCTGGGCGGCGGCGACCCGCGCGAGGAGCATGTCGCCCGTCTCCTCGGTGAGGGCGTCCGCCAGGAGCTGGACACTGCGCATATGGAAGATCACCATGCGGTGCGCGAGGGTCGGTGTCTCATTGATGAGCTGGCGCACCTTGAGGGCGCGCGGGTCACCGCTGAGGCCGATCGACGGGTCGCGCCCCGCGACCTGGTCCAGGAACTGCCGGCGCATGGCGGCCACGGCGGACTCGCCCGGCCGGCGCTCGCTCACCGCGCGGGCCGGGTCCCCGGCGTGCTCCTCCATCGGAGCGACGATCACGCCTTCCTTGGTGCCGAAGTAGTTGAAGACGGTCATCTTTGACACGTCGGCCGCCTCGGCGATCTCCGCCACGGAGACGTGGTCGAAGCCCCGCTCGGAGCAGAGGTCGACGGCGACGCTCCAGATGCGCGCGGCGGTCTGCCTCTTCTTGCGCGCGCGCAGACCCATCTCCTCTGTCATGCGGGTCACGGTACCGGGGTGGCTTCTTCCCGCGCCGTGAACGTCTCACCGTTGCCGGGCACCCCGACCCCGCGCCAGCGGAACGGCACGCCCCGCGCCGTGTCCAGGTCGGGCCCGTCCATCAGCTGGAAGTGCAGGTGCGGCTCGGTGGAGTTGCCGGAGTTGCCGCAGCGGGCGAGCTGCTGCCCGGCGGCGACCTTGTCCCCCGCCCGCACCGCCAGCGAGCCCCGCTGGACGTGCGCGTACGCGGCGTACACCCCCTCGCCGAGGTCGAGGACGACGTGGTTGCCGACGATGCGCCGTGTCCCGCCGAGCGTCCTGCCGATGCCCTCGATCAGCCAGAAGTACAGGACCCCGGCGAGGGAGCTGCGGCTGAGGTGGTCGCGCTGGCCGGCCTCGGCGTGCACCACGGTGGCGTCGGCCACCGCGAGCAGCGGCGCCCCGAAGGCGGGATAGGCCCGGTTGCGGTGGGCCACCGGCCAGAACCAGGCAGGCGTGGGGCGTTGGGGCCCCTCCTCCGGCTCGGCCACGATGTCGATGGCGTACGTCTGTCCGAGGCTGTGCGTGCCGTGGCTCGGCACCTTGTCGGCGGGGCTGTTGAGCGCCGACCAGCGGCCGGTGACAGGGGCCCCGACCTCGACGGGCGCCGGGGGCTCCGCCTCGAAACGCCGACGGGCGGAGCGCGCGGTCACCAGGCTGATGGCGATCGCACCGACGGCGGGCAGCCAGCTCACCCAGTAGTCGTACGGCAGGTCCACGAAGAACCGGGCGACCACCTGGACAAAGAAGATCCCCCACAGCACGCGCTGGACCGGCGCGGCGGCTTTGCGCAAGCCTACAAACATGACTTCCCCCTGGTCCTGGTACGGAAAACGGTCGGGTGGCGCGGTCAACGGTCAGGTCACGGGGCGCGCGGCGGTGAGCACCACGAGCAGGGGCACCACCCGCCCGGCGGGCACCTCGTACCGGCCGCGCTCCGAGGTGTGCAGCCAGCCCGCGCCGGTCAGTTGGCGCAGGTGGTGGTAGATCTGGCCGGTCGTCCCGACGTCGTCGAGCGCGGCCAGCTCGGCGGCGGTGCGCAGCCCGCCGAGGATCTCCCGCAGCAGCCGCAGCCGTACGGGATGGCCGAGTGCGGCGAACGACTCGGCCGCGTCCGACCAGTCGCCCTCAAACACCGTCTCGGTGAGCAGGCCGTACTGCCAGTCGTACCGGTGCCCGGTCGGCACGCGCACCGTTCCGGTGAACAGGACGGCGCCGTCCGCGTCCTCGGCCACCGGGTGCCGTGCCTTGAGGGCGTCGAGGGCCCAGAAGTCGCCCTCTCCCACCGGGGGCACGGCCGGCCCCGCGCTCTCCAGCTCCGCCATGCGCCGTTCCAGCTCGGCGACGCGCTCTTCGAGATCCACATGTACGAGATTACGTAAGTACGTAATTCTTGGCAAGGCCGGCCGTAGGGCTTGCGGAGAGCCCGCGGAAACGGAAAAGCCCCCGTCCGGACCGTGAGGTCCGGGCGGGGGCTTCCGAGAGACGGCCGTCAGGCGAAGAGCCCCGGAATCGTCCCCTCGTGCGCCTCGCGCAGCTCGCTCAGCGGCAGCGTGAACTCGCCCTGCACCTCCACCGCGTCGCCGTCGACCACACCGATGCGCGCGACGGGCAGGCCCCGCGCCCCGCACATGTCGGTGAAGCGCAGCTCCTCGCTCCGCGGCACGGCGACGACCGCGCGCCCCGCCGACTCGGAGAACAGGAAGGTGAACGCGTCCAGACCGTCCGGGACGACCAGGCGCGCGCCCTTCCCGCCGCGCAGGCAGGACTCGGTGACGGCCTGCACGAGGCCGCCGTCGGAGAGGTCGTGCGCGGCGTCGATCATGCCGTCACGGGAGGCCGAGATCAGGATGTCCGCGAGCAGCTTCTCGCGGCCCAGGTCGACCTCGGGCGGGAGCCCGCCGAGGTGGTCGTGGACCACCTGCGACCAGGCCGAGCCGCCGAACTCCTCGCGCGTCTCGCCGAGCAGGTAAAGGAGCTGGCCCTCTTCCTTGAACGCGATCGGCGTGCGGCGGGCCACGTCATCGATCACGCCGAGCACGGCGACGACCGGCGTCGGGTGGATCGCCGCCTCGCCCGTCTGGTTGTAGAGCGAGACGTTGCCGCCGGTGACCGGGGTGCCCAGCTCCAGGCAGCCGTCCGCGAGGCCGCGGACGGCCTCGGCGAACTGCCACATGACGTCCGGGTCCTCGGGCGAACCGAAGTTCAGGCAGTCCGAGACCGCGAGCGGCTTGGCGCCGGAGGCGGCGACGTTGCGGTACGACTCGGCGAGCGCGAGCTGCGCGCCCTTGTACGGGTCGAGCTTCGCGTACCGGCCGTTGCCGTCGGTGGCGATGGCGACGCCGAGGCCCGTCTCCTCGTTGATCCGGATCATCCCGGAGTCCTCGGGCTGGGCGAGGACGGTGTTGCCCTGCACGAAGCGGTCGTACTGGTCGGTGACCCAGGACTTCGCGGCCTGGTTCGGGGCGGCGACCAGCTTGAGGACCTGCTCGCGCAGCTCGGCCGAATTCACGGGCCGCGCGAGCTTGTCGGCGTCGTCAGCCTGGAGCGCGTCCTGCCACCGCGGCCGCGCGTAGGGACGCTCGTAGACCGGGCCGTCGTGCGCGACCGTGCGCGGGTCGACGTCGACGATCTTCTCGCCGTGCCAGAAGATCTCCAGCCGGTCGCCGTCGGTCACCTCACCGACGACGGTGGCGATGACGTCCCACTTCTCGCAGATCTCCAGGAAGCGGGCGACCTTCTCCGGCTCCACGACGGCGCACATGCGTTCCTGCGACTCACTCATGAGGATCTCCTCGGGAGTGAGCGTGGAATCGCGCAGCGGTACGTCGTCCAGCTCGACCCGCATGCCGCCGGAGCCGTTGGACGCCAACTCGCTGGTGGCACAGGAGAGTCCGGCCGCGCCCAGGTCCTGGATGCCGACGACGAGCTTCTCGGCGAAGGCCTCCAGGGTGCACTCGATGAGGAGCTTCTCCTGGAAGGGGTCACCGACCTGGACGGCGGGACGCTTCGACGGCTTCGTGTCGTCGAAGGTCTCGGAGGCCAGGATCGAGGCGCCGCCGATGCCGTCGCCGCCCGTGCGGGCGCCGTACAGGATGACCTTGTTGCCGGGGCCCGAAGCCTTCGCGAGGTGGATGTCCTCGTGCCGCATGACGCCGATGGCACCGGCGTTGACCAGCGGGTTGCCCTGGTAGCAGGCGTCGAAGACCAGCTCGCCGCCGATGTTGGGCAGGCCGAGGCAGTTGCCGTAGCCGCCGATGCCGGCGACGACGCCGGGCAGGACGCGCTTGGTGTCGGGGTGGTGGGCGTCGCCCATCCGCAGCGGGTCCACGACCGCGACCGGCCGGGCGCCCATCGCGATGATGTCGCGCACGATGCCGCCGACGCCGGTGGCCGCGCCCTGGTAGGGCTCGACGTACGAGGGGTGGTTGTGCGACTCGACCTTGAAGGTGACGGCGTAGCCCTGACCGACGTCGACAACGCCCGCGTTCTCCCCGATGCCGACGAGCATCGCGTCGTTCTGCGGCACCTTCTCGCCGAACTGCCGCAGGTGGACCTTGCTGCTCTTGTACGAGCAGTGCTCGGACCACATGACGGAGTACATGGCGAGCTCGGCGCCGGTCGGGCGGCGGCCGAGGATCTCGCGGACGCGCTCGTACTCGTCTTCCTTCAGGCCCAGTTCGGCCCAGGGCAGCTTGACGTCGGGGGTCTCGGCTGCGTGCTTGACGGTGTCCAGAGTCATGCGTTGACCAGCTTCTTCAGGATCGAGGTGAAGAATCCCAGGCCGTCGGTGCGGCCGGTCCCGACCAGCGGTTCGACCGCGTGCTCGGGGTGCGGCATGAGACCGACGACGTTGCCCGCCGCGTTGGTGATGCCGGCGATGTCACGGAGTGAACCGTTGGGGTTCGTGTCGAGGTACCGGAAGGCGACGCGGCCCTCGGCCTCCAGCATGTCCAGGGTCCGCTCGTCGGCGGTGTACTGCCCGTCGATGTTCTTGAGCGGGATCGAGATCTCCTGACCGGCGGTGTAGTCGGCGGTCCAGGCGGTCCGGTCGCTCTCCACGCGCAGCTTCTGCTCGCGGCAGATGAAGTGCAGGTGGTTGTTGCGCAGCATCGCGCCCGGCAGGAGATGCGTCTCGGTGAGGACCTGGAAGCCGTTGCAGATGCCGAGGACCGGCATTCCGGCCTTCGCCTGCTCGATGACGGACTCCATCACCGGCGAGAAACGGGAGATGGCCCCGGCCCGCAGGTAGTCCCCGTAGGAGAACCCGCCCGGCAGCACCACGGCGTCGACCTGCTTGAGGTCCTTGTCCTTGTGCCACAGCGGCACCGCCTCGGCGCCCGCCACGCGGACGGCGCGCTGCGTGTCGCGGTCGTCGAGGGTTCCGGGGAAAGTGACGACGCCAATTCGAGCGGTCACTTCTCTTCCTCCGCCTTCTCGTCCTCGACCTTTACGACGAAGTCCTCGATCACGGTGTTGGCGAGGAAGGTTTCCGCCATCTCCTGGATACGGGCGAGGGCGGCGTCGTCGACCGGCCCCTGCACCTCCAGTTCGAAACGCTTTCCCTGACGTACGTCGGAGATGCCCTGGAAACCGAGGCGCGGCAGTGCACGCTGCACCGCCTGGCCCTGGGGGTCGAGGATCTCCGGCTTGAGCATGACGTCGACTACGACGCGTGCCACTGGCACTCCCGGTGTGTGGTGCTGGCGTGTGCTGCTTGCATGGCGCTGAGCAGGTCCCTTCAGACTACCGGCACAAAATTTCTACTCGCGTAGATTCGTAGAAACCTACGTGATGGCGGTCACGTTCCCCCGCGACGACAGGTTTCAGCCGGGGCGCCTTCACGGGGAATCCGGGAAAAGATCACGGATCAGCATTGCGGCCGGACACGCGGAGATATTCGGCCGGACTTCACAATTCAATGCCGGGCACTGTACAAAGGAAATGGCAATAGTCGATACTTTGCCCAAAACAGCCGGACGGTCGGCATCACCGCACGTCAGCGCGGTGGGGCCGCATGAAGGGACCGATATTCGTGGCGCAGCGTGTCGTAGTCACTCTCTTTGACGACATGGACGGCGGGGAAGCGGCGGAAACGGTCGCGTTCGGTCTTGACGGCAAGTCGTACGAGATCGACCTCAACCAAACCAATGCCAAGAAACTGCGCACTGCGCTCGCCCCCTACCTGGAGGCGGCCCGGAAGCAGTCGAGGTCCGGGAAGGCGTACCGGCACACCACGGTCTCCCCCGACCCGTCGGCCGTACGGGCCTGGGCCCGCTCGCACCAGCTGGACGTCCCGCCGCGCGGCCGCATCCCCAAGCGGGTCTACGAGGCCTTCGAGGCGGCCCACTGACCTGGCGCCCTCCGCGGTCCCGAGCCTCTCGCGGCAACCGACTTGCGCTGCACCCCCGCTGGTCAGCTAGAGTCTGAAGCACGCCGAGGGGCAAGGCCGAAAGGCCGGACCTCACGGAGTCGTGCGGGTGTAGTTCAGTAGTAGAACATCCCCCTTCCAGGGGGAAGGCGCAGTGTGCAATTCCTGTCACCCGCTCCGCATCGCTTCCCGACCAGTCACCTGGTTGCGGTAAGCTGGTGCTCGCGCCGATCAGTGAGAGCTGGTCGGAGGCAATGCGAACGTAGCTCAGTTGGTAGAGCGCAACCTTGCCAAGGTTGAGGTCGCGAGTTCGAACCTCGTCGTTCGCTCCAAAGAAGAAGGCCCCGGTCGATCCGACCGGGGCCTTCTTCGTGTACCCCGAGGATCGTTCCCCCATGGACCGGCTGCTGACATTTGTCATGAGGGCCGGTGACAGCGCGCACTGCTCCCCCGCCTCCGGCCGGGGGATGCTCATCCCCATGACGGACCAAGTGATCGACGTGACCGATCTCCGGCGCGTGTACGGGGGCGATTTCGAGGCGGTGCGCGGCATCTCCTTCGGCGTGGGCCGCGGCGAGCTGTTCGCGCTGCTCGGCACCAACGGCGCGGGCAAGACCTCCACCATGGAGCTCCTCGAAGGCCTCGCGGCGCCGGCCGGCGGGCGGGTCCGGGTGCTCGGGCACGACCCGTACACCGAGCGGGCCGCGGTACGGCCCCGCATCGGCGTGATGCTCCAGGAAGGCGGATTTCCCGCCGAGTTGACGGTCACCGAGACCGTGCGGATGTGGGCCGGCTGCACCAGCGGGGCCCGGCCCGCCGCCGAGGCCCTGGAGATCGTGGGGCTCGGCAAGCGGGCCGGCGTCCGCGTGAAACAGCTGTCCGGCGGCGAGAAGCGACGGCTCGACCTGGCCATGGCGCTCATCGGGCGGCCCGAGGTGCTCTTCCTCGACGAGCCCACCACGGGGCTCGACGCGGAAGGGCGGCGCGAGACCTGGGAGCTGGTCCGCGCTCTGCGGGACAACGGCACGACCGTGCTGCTCACCACGCACTACCTGGAAGAGGCCGAGGAACTCGCCGACCGGCTCGCGATCCTCCACGACGGGCGGATCGCCGCCGAGGGACGTGTCGCCGACGTGGTCGCCGCGCAGCCCTCCCACGTCTCCTTCGAACTGCCCGCGGGGTACTTCGTCGGCGACCTGCCGCCACTCGCCGGGCTGGGCGTGAGCGGGCACGAGGTCTCCGGGCGCCGGGTGAAGCTGCGTACGCACGAACTGCAACGAGCCGCCACCGGACTGCTGTTGTGGGCCAGGGACGCGCGGGTCGAACTGGGGGCGCTCGACGTGCGGGCGGCCTCGCTGGAGGAGGCGTTCCTGCGGATCGCGCGGGACACCGAGCAGGCCGGGAACAAGGAGATGGCGGTATGAGCACGGTGGCCGTGACGACTCCGGCGGGGCGGATGCGGGCGCTGGCGCGCGCCGAGCTGACCCTGCTCGGGCGGAGCAAGGGGACGCTGTTCGCGGCGCTGTTCGTGCCGGCGGTGATGCCGTTCAGCGTCAGCGCGGCGATGAGCGAGAACGACCTGGCGGAGGCCGGGCTCTCGGTGGGCACGATGGTCCTGCCGTCCGCCATCGGCTTCTCCCTCGTCTTCGCCGTCTACGCCTCGCTGATCGGCGTCTTCGTCGCGCGGCGCGAGGAACTCGTGCTGAAGCGGCTGCGCACCGGGGAACTGCGGGACCACGAGATCCTGATCGGCGCCTCGCTGCCCGCCGTCGCCATAGGCCTCGCGCAGATCCTGGTGCTCTCCCTGGGCTGCCTCGCGCTCCTGGACGCGGGGGCGCCCGGCAACGCGCTCTACCCGCTCCTCGGAGTGCTGCTCGGCATCGTGATGTTCGGCGCGCTCGCGGCGGTGACGGCGAGCTTCAGCAGGACCGCGGAGACCGCCCAGGTCATGAGCATGCCGCTGATCTTCGCGTCGATGCTGGGCTCGGGGCTCGTCGTACCGCTGGAGGTGATGCCCGACGCCCTCGCCTCGGTCTGCGAACTCCTGCCGCTCTCCCCGGTGATCGCACTCGTGCGCGGCGGCTGGACCGGCGGCCTCTCGGCGGGTGAGGCCTTCGGCGCCGTCGCCACGGCGGTGGCCTGGAGCCTGGTGTCCGTGTTTGCTGTACGGCGATGGTTCCGCTGGGAACCCCGGCACTGAGGGAGGCGGTCCGCGTGGTCGGCCGGATACGGGCCTGGCAGCGTGGCTGGCAGGCCAGGAGCAAGATCGAGAAGGTCGAGTTCCAGAGCGTGGTCATGTGGCACGTCCTGCCCTGGCTCTTCTTCCTCACCTGGGGCTCGCTGCCGCTGGGCCTGAGCCTGGCCCACGAGCCCGCCGCGCAGATCATCGGCTGGACGCTGATCGCGGTGGCCGCCGTACAGAGCGTGCACGTCAACCGCTCCCTGCGGCGCTCGGTCGACCACTACCTGAAACGGGCGGGCATGCCGCGCCGCGACCTCGCCGTCTCCGGCGCCCTGCTGGCCCTCGCGCTGGGGCTCGTCCTCGCTCTCGAAGCGGTCGACGGCGTCGCCGAGAAGACGGTCGGCTTCACGGCGCTGTATCTGGTCGTGCCGTTCGGCCAGGCGCTCGCCTTCGCCGTGCCGGTCCGCAGGTTCCTGGTCCACATCGCGCTGATCGACGCCGTCGCCGTGGCCGGGTTCGCCGCCGTCGGCGTGCATGACGCACGGCTCGCCGGGTTCGCCGCCCTCATCGCCTTCGCCGGCCTGCTGATGCTGATCTGCACGCGCTGCGGCGCCTGGACGCTCTTCGTGATGTGGGAGGCCGACCGCTCCCGCGAGGTGGAGGCCCGCCTCGCGGTCGCCGAGGAGCGGCTGCGGTTCGGGCGGGACCTGCACGACGTCATGGGCCGCAACCTCGCCGTCATCGCCCTCAAGAGCGAGCTGGCGGTGCAGCTCGCGCGCCGCGGGCGGCCGGAGGCCGTGGACCAGATGGTCGAGGTGCAGCGGATCGCGCGGGAGTCGCAGCGGGAGGTACGGGAAGTGGTGCGGGGCTACCGCGAGATCGACCTCGGCGTGGAACTCCTCGGCGCGCAGGGCGTCCTGGAGGCGGCCGGGATCGCCTGCCGGGTCACCGGCTCGGCGGCGGGGCTGCCGGCCCCGTGCAGTCGGCCCTCGGCTGGGTCGTGCGCGAGGCGGCCACCAACGTGCTGCGGCACGGCGACGCCACCCGCTGCGACATCACCCTGGCGGTGACGGATGACCGCACGGCACTGACCGTCGAGAACGACGGCGTGCCCGATGCCGTGCCGTCCGGCGGCGGCTCGGGCCTCGCCGGCCTCCGGGAACGGCTGGCCGAGGTCGACGGCACCCTCGACTTCGCGGCCGGTCAGGGCCGCTTCCACCTCACCGCGGCGGTGCGGCTGCCTCGGGCCGCCGCCGGGAGCGCGGCGCCCGCACCGGCCGACCGGAGCGAGGTACTGCTGTGAGCCTGCGCGTACTGCTCGCCGACGACGAGCACCTCATCCGGGGTGCCCTCGCCGCGCTGCTCGCCCTGGAGGACGATCTCGTGGTCGTCGCCGAGGCGGCCACCGGGCCCGAGGCGCTCGCCATGGCGCGGGCCCACCGCCCCGATGTCGCCGTCCTCGACCTCCAGATGCCGGGCGCCGACGGTGTGAGTGTCGCCACATCCCTGCGGGACGAACTGCCGCACTGCCGGACCATGATCGTGACGAGTCATGGCAGACCGGGACATCTCAAGCGGGCTCTCGCGGTGGGCGTACGCGGCTTCGTGCCGAAGACGGTGAGCGCGCAGCGGCTCGCCGAGATCATCCGCGCCGTGCACGCCGGTAACCGTTACGTGGACCCGGAGTTGGCCGCCGACGCCATCTCCGCCGGGGACTCGCCGCTGACCGCGCGCGAGGCCGAGGTGCTCGAACTCGCCGCCGACGGGGCGCCCGTCGCGGAGATCGCCGAGCGCGCCGCGCTCTCCCCCGGGACCGTCCGCAACTACCTCTCCTCGGCGGTCACCAAGATCGGGGCGGAGAACCGGCATGCGGCGGTGCGTCTCGCCCGCGAGCGAGGTTGGGTATAGTTGTCCTCGCGTTACGGCGCAGCGCGGACGTAGCTCAGTTGGTAGAGCGCAACCTTGCCAAGGTTGAGGTCGCCAGTTCGAACCTGGTCGTCCGCTCAGCTGAAAGGCCCCGCTCCTCGGAGCGGGGCCTTTCTCGTTCTTCCTGCGCGGCCGTGCTACCAGGAAGTCCCGGTCAGCCGCTCGTACGCCTCGACGTACTTGGCGCGTGTGGCGTCCACCACGTCCTGCGGCAGTGCCGGCGGCGGCTGCTCGCTCTTGCGGTCCCAGCCCGAGGCCGGCGAGGTCAGCCAGTCCCGCACGAACTGCTTGTCGAACGACGGCTGGGCGCGGCCCGGCTCCCACTGGTCCGCGGGCCAGAACCGCGACGAGTCCGGCGTCAGGACCTCGTCGCCGATGAACAGCGCCCCGCCGTCGAAGCCGAACTCGAACTTCGTGTCGGCGAGGATCAGGCCGCGCTCCCGCGCGATGTTCCGCGCCCTGCTGTAGACGGCGAGCGTCGCCTGACGCAGCTGCGCGGCGGTCTCCGGGCCGACCTGGCGGGCGACTTCCTCGTAGCTCACGTTCTCGTCGTGCTCGCCGACGGCGGCCTTCGCGGCGGGCGTGAAGATCGGCCCGGGCAGCTCCGATCCGTCGACCAGGCCCTCGGGCAGCGCGAGGCCGCAGACGGTGCGGGACGCGTTGTACTCCAGAAGGCCCGAGCCGGTGAGGTAGCCGCGGGCCACGCACTCGACCGGGACCATCTCCAGGGACTTGCAGACGAGCGTGCGCCCCTCCCAGTCGGCGGGGGCGCCCTGCGGCAGGTCCGTGGAGAGGACGTGGTTCGGGATGATGTCCGCGAGCTGGTCGAACCACCACAGGGAGAGCCGGGTGAGGACGCGGCCCTTGTCGGGGATCTCCGAGGGCAGCACCCAGTCATAGGCGGAGAGCCGGTCGCTGGCGACCATGATGAGCTCGCCCGCCTCGTTCCGGTACAGGTCGCGCACCTTGCCGGTATGGAGGTGGACCAGGCCCGGCACCTGCAGCGGCTCGGGCTTTTCTACGAATCCGGACACGGTTCCCTCCAGTGATTCCGACCAAGTGGTGTCGATTCTCCCGTATCGGGGGCGAAGTCGTGGCCAGGGGTCGCCCCGGGCCGTGCGTCGGCTCGGCGGAAGGGACCGCCGGGCCTTGGCGGAAGGGACCGCCGGGCCTTGGCGGAAGGGACCGCCGGGCCTTGGCGGAAGGGACCGCCGGGCCTTGGCGGAAGGGTCCGCCGGGGTGCCTTGGCGGAGGGGTCGTCAGTCCCGCTTGCAGATGCGGTCCAGGAGATTGGCCGTGGCGCGCTGCACGCGGGCGTCCACGTGGCCTGGACGGTCGAGCGCCGGGGACCAGGCGAAGGTGCCGGACGCGAAGACCAGGGCGCCCGAGGGGGCGCGGTAGAGCGAGGACTCCTGGTGGCGCGTGACACCCTCCGCGTCCGCGTACGGCGAGTGGGCGAGCAGGATGCGGCCCTGGTGTTCGGGGAGCGCCGTCCGCGGGAAGTAACGGTCGGCCTCGCCCGCGACCAGGCCCTCGATCTCGTCGCCCTCGTGCGCTCCGGTCGCCTCCCACAGCCAGTGGTCGGCGTTGCGGACGACCAAGGGGTGCGGTTCGGGAACGCGGCCCGCGTACTGGATGCCGAGCAGTTGCTGCTCGGCGGTGTTGTCGCCGTCCCGCTCGCGCCAGAGGGCGGACTTGCCGGGGCCGCGGCGCTTGCGGCAGGTCAGCAGGCGGTCCGGGACGCCGGACGGGGAGGGGCCCAACTCCACCTGCCAGTACATGGTGTTGGCGGAGAGGAAGACCAGGGAGGTGCCGCCGTCGCGCGCCAGCTCCGTGGTGCGGCGCATCGCCGGTGACCAGTACTCGTCGTGGCCCGGGAAGACCAGGCCCCGGTAGCGGGTCGGGTCGATGCGGCCCGCGTGCAGGTCACGGGCGTCGGCGTACGCCAGGTCGTAGCCGTACCGCTCGGCCCAGCGGATGAAGTCGTAGGCGTGGCCGACGTGCAGGGGCAGGCCCGCGCCCGCGTACGGACGGTCGAAGGAGACCGTGACCGCGGCCTCGCTCTCGCCGAGGAGGCGGCCTTCCTCGTCCCACGCGTGATAGAGGCTGGCGCCCGTGCGGCCGTCCTCCGGGTAGAGGTTGTACGCCTGCCAGGTCACGTCCGGCAGGAGGAGCAGGAGGTCGGCGGGGTGGCTGTCGCGGACCGTGAAGGGCACGTGCGAGCGGTAGCCGTCGGCGGTGGTGAGCACCGCCACGTACGCCCCGATGTTCCAGTAGCTCGGGATCTGGAGACGCCAGGAGAGCCACCAGTGGTGGCAGGAGACCGTGCGGTCCGCGGTGAGCGGGGGCGGCTGAACGATGCCGGACAGGCGCGGGCTGGTCGTGATCTTGCTGGCGCCGTCGCCGCCGTAGTGCCCGATGCGGTAGATGTCGACGCTGAACTGCTGGGGCGGGTCCACCGTGACGTGGAAGTCGATCGCCTCGCCCGGGGCGGCGGCGCCGGTGGCGGTGAAGCCCTTGATCTGGCAGCGCACGTCGTCGGCGGTCCGGGGGGCGCCGGTGCGCGGCGCCGGGATGTTCGCCCCGGGGGCCGACGCGTGGTCGACGTACCAGGGCACGACCTTGCCCGTGTCGTCGAAGTAGTGCTCGGATCCTCGCAGCCAGGGCAGCGGGCCCTGGCCGAAGGGGTCCGACACGGCGTGCGCCAGCGCGCCCGATTCCCAGCGGCGGATCGGCTCCTGTCCCATCGGCTCCTGCCCCATGTCTTCCCCTCCCTCACTCCCCCGAGCCTGCGGCGCCGGCCGGTGCGTACCGTCCGGCGACAGATCCAGCACATCACATTACGCACGCACTCCGTCACCGTTCGTCGCTAATTGACGGGAACGGACGGAAACGGAAGAGAAGCTTCCGGATTCGAGTGCGGGACGGGTGTGGCGGCAGGGTCAGACGAGGCGGACCGGTTTCTCCTGGCGGACGCCGAGCCGCGCGAGCCACTCCCGCAGAGGGGAGGGGTCGCCGTGCTCGACGAGGCGCAGGACGCGGGGCGCGAGGTCCGCCGCGCGCTCCCCGTCGACCAGCAGGGCGGGGCCGTCGAGCCAGTCGAGGCCGGGGGCGGCACCCGCGGTGTCCACCGCCGCGCAGCAGACCATCGCCGTGACATGGTCGGCCAGCAGCTCGCGGCCCGTGCGGGGCGGTTGGAGCGGAAAGAGGGGCAGCGCGCCGTCGTCCCAGAGCGCCTCGTCGGGGCCCTGCCCCGCGGGGGCCGGGCGCGGCGGTGCGGCGGCTTCCTCGCGGGCCAGCTCGGCGCTGAGCCCGGCGGCGAGGACGCCGCTGGGACCTTCGTCGCGGGGGTCGGGGTCGGCGGAGTCGTTGGGGTCAGCGGAGTCGTCGGGGTCGGCGGAGTCGTCGGGGTCAGCGGAGTCGTCGGGGTCACCGGAATCGTCGGGGTCAGCGGAGTCGTCGGGGTCACCGGAATCGTCGGGGTCACCGGAATCGTCGGGGTCAGCGGTGGGGGCGCTGGCGGGAGCGGTTACGGGGGTGAAAGCGCCGCCAGGGCGGTCGGGGCCGTCAGAGCCGCTGTGACCCTCGGGGCCGCCGTGGCCCTCGGGGCCGCCGTGGCCCTCGGGGCCGCCGTGGCCCTCGGGAACATCATGAGGCGCGGTGGCGTCGAGGCCGCTGTCGGCAGCGGAATCCACGCCGAGAATCGCGCCCAGGCCGGCCTCACGGGCATCAGGCGCCGCAACGTCCCCGCCCGCCTCGTGCGCCTCGTGCGCCTCGTGAGCGCCGTGAGCGCCGTGAGCGCCGTGCGCTCCTGCGGTGGTCAGGTGGTCCATGATGCGGGCGAGCGTCGGTCCCTCGGGGTCGGGGGCCGTCGGGTCCGCGCGGTGGCCGACGCCCAGGGAGTCCAGGACGCGGTGCAGGCGGGCGGCGTCCATGCGCCACTTGCGGTCCACGACCTCGTCCGGATACTCCTGCCAGGCCACCGGCGCCCAGTCCGGGCCCGTCTCCGCGGGACCGCCGTGGAAGAGGCGGGCGGCGAGCAGCGACGCCGCCTCGTCCACCGAACCCGGCTCCTCCAGCAGGTCACACGCGGGACGCTCGCCCAGCCGGGAAGCGAAGCCCTCCGCCAGGCGGTCCCTGCGGGACAACTCGGTGAGCGCGGAGACCACGCCCGCGTCCAGCCGGGAGGGCCAGCGGCCCATCCGCCAGGCGGGCAGCGCGACCCGGGTGAGCAGCCGGTCCCAGCCGGCGTAGGCGAGGCCGACCTGCTCCTGGGCGACGATCCGCACGCCGTAGTCCACGGTCTGGGCGCGCTCGGCGGCCGCCGCGGCGACCCCCCGCTCCATCTCGGCGGCATGCACCCGGCAGTTGCGCAGGAGCAGCCGTGCCACCCAGCCGACACCGGCGAGCACCGTCCGGGTCAACGGACCGCGCCCGGGGGCCGCGGAGACCGCGACCGCCGCGTCGAGCCCGCGCACGAAGCGCCTGGCGGCGGCTATGTCGGGGTGCGCGGAGGGCCCCGTGCCCGCCACGACCGGAGCCAGCACCGCGCGCAGCTCACCGACCCGCATCCACCACAGGAACGGCGAGCCGATCACGAGCACGGGGGCCGCGGAGGGCCGGCGCTCAGGAGCACGGACATCGTCCGCACCGCCGGAGGCCTCGCCGCTCCCCGGGGAGGCGCCCCGGTCCCGCGCGGGCGGGCCGTGCGCCGGATGGGTGCGGTCCTCCAGCCAGCTGTCGCAGTCGGGGGTGAGCGCTATCGCCGAGGGCGCGGGCACGTCCAGCCGGTCGGCGAGGTCACGGACCAGGCGGTACAGGTCGGGGGCGGACTCCTCGGCGATCGGGACCGTGGGGCTCAACGCGGGTCTGGCCCGGGCGACGACCAGCGCGACGCCCACCGCGGCGAGCAGCACGAGCAGGGCGAGCACCGTCACCACCCAGCGCACGACGTCCCAACTCCCGCCGCCGATATGGCCCGTGGCGCCGCCCGCGAGCAGCACGACGGCGGCGGCCGCGGGCAACAGGGCCACGGCCAGCGCCCGGCTGCGCAGACGCAGCACGGCGAGGGCCCGGGAGCGCGCGGCCTGCGCGCCGACCTCCACACCCGTACCTGACACGACCGATGGCACCCCCTGCTGCCTACTGCTCGGCCGTCGGCCTGGGCCGACGGCACACATGAATGGCGTTGGTCTTGCTCACTCCCCCACTGTGGCACCCGCCACTGACATCGCAATGCCGGTGGTCTGTTTGGCTCTGGGCACCTGGAACGCTTGCGCCGCACCCTAGTTGGGGTACCGGTCGTCGTCAGCCGGATGGGTCAGCGGTCACTCGATGGAATGGCTTTGGCTAAAGGTGGCTGCCGAAAAGGCCCCGGATCCAGTGCGGATCCGGGGCCTGAAGCCGGCGGAACGTCGGCGAAAGGTCGACGGAAGGTGGCGAAAGGTCGACGGAAGGTCGACGGAAGGCGGCGGAAGACCGGCGGGACGCTCGCCGGGCTTTACGCCTCCGCGGCCGCCTTCGCCGCGATGTCCGTACGGTGCTGCGCGCCGTCGAGGCGGATGCGGGACAGCGCGGCGTACGCGCGTTCGCGGGCCTGCGTGAGGCCGTCGCCGGTCGCCGTCACGGACAGCACCCGGCCGCCCGCGCTGAAGACGGCGTCGCCGTCGCGCCGGGTCCCGGCGTGCAGGACGTACGCGTGGGGCGCATCCTGTGCCGCCACCGCGTCGAGGCCCTCGATGGGGTCGCCCGTGCGAGGCGTGCCGGGGTAGTTGTGCGAGGCGACGACCACGGTCACCGCGGCGTCGTCGCTCCAGCGCAGCGGGGGCAGGTCGGCCAGATTGCCGGTCGCCGCGGCCATCAGGAGCCCGGCCAGCGGGGTCTTGAGGCGGGCGAGGACCACCTGGGTCTCGGGGTCGCCGAAGCGGGCGTTGAACTCGATCACGCGTACGCCCCGGCTGGTGATCGCCAGGCCCGCGTAGAGCAGCCCGGCGAAGGGGGTGCCGCGGCGGCGCAGCTCGTCGACGGTCGGCTGGAGCACGCTCCGCATGACGTCGTCGACCAGGGCGGGGTCGGCCCACGGGAGGGGCGAGTACGCGCCCATGCCTCCGGTGTTCGGCCCCTCGTCGCCGTCCAGTGCCCGCTTGAAGTCCTGGGCGGGCTGGAGCGGCACGACGGTCTCGCCGTCGGTGACCGCGAAGAGGGAGACCTCCGGGCCGTCGAGGAACTCCTCGATGACCACGCGCTCGCATGCCAGGGCATGCGCGCGGGCCGCCTCGATGTCGTCGGTGACGACGACGCCCTTGCCGGCGGCGAGCCCGTCGTCCTTGACGACGTACGGCGCCCCGAAGGCGTCGAGGGCCTTGTCGACCTCCTCGGCGTCGGTGCAGACGTAGGACCGGGCGGTCGGCACGCTCGCGCCCGCCATCACGTCCTTGGCGAACGCCTTGGAGCCTTCCAGTTGGGCGGCTTCCTTGGAGGGGCCGAAGCAGGGAATGCCGACGGCGCGCACGGCGTCGGCGACGCCGGCGACCAGCGGGGCCTCCGGGCCCACGACGACCAGCCCGGCTCCGAGCTCGGTCGCCAGCGCGGCCACGGCGGCGCCGTCGAGGGCGTCGACCTGGTGGGTCTCGGCCACTTCCGCGGTCCCGGCGTTGCCGGGGGCGCAGTGCAGCTCGGAGACGTCGGGGTCGAGGGACAGAGAGCGGCACAGGGCGTGTTCGCGGGCACCACTGCCGATGACGAGGACCTTCACGGTGTTCAGCCTAGCCCGCGGCCGCCCCTGCCTTTGTACGGGCTGCCGAGCCAGGCCCCTGCGCCACTTGTACGTTCATCCAGTTCCCGGGGGTCTGCTGCGTGGCGCAGGGGCCACTCGCCACCGGTCGACCTGGCTCGGCCCGACCAGGCCGCCTGATCTGACTGGCCCGGCTGATCCAACTGGCTGGCTCAGCCCGGCTGATCCGGCTGATCCGGCTGGACGCGCTGAACCAGCTGGTCGGCTCGGCCAGTCGGGCCCGGCTGGCCCGGCTGGCCCGGCTGGCCCGGCTGGCCCGGCTGGCCGCACTGAACCAGCTGGCTGACTCGGCCCGACTCAGCCCGGCTAATCCAGCTGGCCGGGCTGAACCAGGTGGACCCGCTGGCCCGACTGCCCCGTGCGGCCCGTGTGGCCCGGCTGAACCCGCTGGCCCGACTCGGCCCGGCCGAACCGGCAGGCCGCGCTGAACCAGCTGGCCGGCTCGGCCTGACTGGCCCCGCTGATCCGGCTGGCCCGACTTGGCCCGGTTGATCCGACGGCCCCCTGATCCAGCTGGCCGGGCTGAACCAGGTGGACCCGCTGGCCCGACTGCCCCGACTGCCCCGTGCGGCCCGGCTGGACCCGCTGACCCGACTCGGCCCGGCCGAACCGGCAGGCCGCGTTGTTCGTTCGGTTACTCGTTCGGGTATTCGTCGACCACCGTCGCGCCCAGCTCGCGGACGATCAGGTCGTGGCCCGAGAGGGCGGATTCGACCAGGTCCGGGTCGTCGTCCTGGGGGGTGTCGTCCTCGGGGGAGACGTGTTCCGGAGCGGGGGCGGGGCGGGGCGGCGGGGTCGGCTCCGGTGCCGAGGGGGGCGGAGCCTGCGGAGCCGGGGCTGCCGGGGGCGGGGCGGGCTGGTACTGCGGGGCCGCCGGGCGGGGGGCGGCGGGGGCACCGCCGCCGAAGTTGCCCGCGGCCGGCGGGGGCGCGGAGCCGCCCGACGGGTCGACGATCGCTTCGACCTTCCACTGCACGCCGAACTGCTCGGACAGCGCCTGCCGCAGTACGTCCTCGCTGCCGCTGCTGGCGAAGTTGTCCCGCGCCCCGGCGTTGACGAAGCCAATCTGGAGCGTCGTGCCGTCGAAGCCCGCCACCTGGGCGTTCTGGCTGAGCAGGATCCAGGTGAAGCGGCGGCGGTTCTTCACCGCCTCAAGGATGTTCGGCCACAGGCTGCGCGGGTCCGGGCCGCCCGCGGGAGCCGCCGCCTGGGGGGCCATCGGCGCGGGGGCCTGAGGAGCAGCCGGGGCGGGCGCCTGCGGCGCGGAAGCCGGGGCTCCGCTGCCCGTAGGCACCGTGGTGGGCCAACCCCCCGGTCGGGACGCGGACTCCGGAGCGGGCATAGCAGGAGCAGGGGCCGCTGGGCCGCTGCCCGGTGCCGAAGCCGTCGGCCAGCCGCCCGGACGCCGCTCGCTCGCAGGGGCGGCGGGAGCCGAAGGCGGGGCCGCGGGGGGTGCGGCGGGCGCGGCCTGGGCCGCCGGGGCGGGCGGTGCGGATGCTTCCGGGGCGGGTGCTCCCTGGGGTGCCCCTTGTCCTCGTACAGCGGCACGCGCGGCGGCGGGACCGCCTCCCGGAGGAACCGACGGTGCTTGCGGCACCGGACCAGGACCGCCGGGCATGGCCGCGGGCGGCTGCGGCATGCCCGCGTGCGCCTCGGCACTCGGTACGTACGCCATGGCGGGGCCGGGGCCCTGGCCGCCCGCCACGAAGTTCCCCCCGCGCTCCAGGCGGTCGAGGCGGGCCATGACGGAGCGCTCGTCGTCGTACGCCGCCGGGAGCAGGACGCGGGCGCAGATCAGCTCCAGCTGGAGCCGCGGCGAGGTGGCGCCGCGCATCTCCGTCAGGCCTTCGTTGACGATGTCGGCGGCGCGGCTCAGCTCGGCGCCTCCGAAGACGCCGGCCTGTGCCTGCATGCGCTCCACGACGTCGGTGGGAGCGTCGATGAGCCCCTTCTCGGCGGCGTCCGGCACGGCGGCGAGGATCACCAGGTCCCGCAGCCGCTCCAGGAGGTCGGCGACGAAGCGCCGCGGGTCGTTGCCGCCCTCGATGACGCGGTCCACGATCTCGAAGGCCGCGGCGCCGTCCCCGGAGGCGAAGGCCTCGACCACGGAGTCGAGCAGCGAACCGTCCGTGTATCCGAGGAGGGACGTCGCCATGGCGTACGTCACACCTGCCTCGCCCGCGCTGGCGAGCAGCTGGTCCATGACGGACATCGAGTCACGCACGGAACCGGCACCGGCCCGCACGACGAGCGGCAGCACACCTTCCTCGACGGCCATCTCCTCGCGCCCGCAGACCTCGGCGAGGTAGTCCCGGAGGGTGCCGGGGGGCACGAGCCGGAACGGATAGTGGTGCGTACGCGAGCGGATCGTGCCGATGACCTTCTCGGGCTCGGTCGTCGCGAAGATGAACTTGAGGTGCTCCGGGGGCTCCTCGACCACCTTCAGCAGGGCGTTGAACCCCGCCGAGGTGACCATGTGGGCCTCATCGATGATGTAGATCTTGTACCGGCTCGACGCGGGGCCGAAGAAGGCCTTCTCGCGCAGGTCACGGGCGTCGTCCACGCCGCCGTGCGACGCGGCGTCGATCTCGATGACGTCGATCGAGCCCGGGCCGTTCCTCGCCAGGTCGCGGCAGGACTGGCACACGCCGCAGGGCGTGGGAGTGGGACCTTGCTCACAGTTGAGACAGCGGGCCAGGATGCGCGCGCTCGTCGTCTTGCCGCAGCCGCGCGGGCCACTGAACAGATACGCGTGGTTGACCCGGTTGTTCCGCAGCGCCTGCTGCAGCGGGTCGGTCACATGCTCCTGCCCGATGACCTCGGCGAACGACTCCGGGCGATAACGGCGGTACAACGCGAGAGACGACACGCATACGAGGTTATAGGCGACCACTGACAACCCGGACCGCCCCAACGCAAAGCGCCCCCCACGCACCCGCCAGAGCCGACCTACCCTTGCTGCCTTCCGGCCCTGGGGGAGTTCAGTCAGATAGCGCCACGTGAGGGGCTGAGCCCCACCCTAGCGGATCCCGGGGGCCGGAAGCGACGCCGGGAGGCACCCTCCCGGCCTCGGGAAGCAGCCGCCGGGACCGTGTTCGCGAGCACTGCCCAACGTCTTGTATTGTTTGCGGCGGAGGATTCGCCTAGTGGCCTAGGGCGCACGCTTGGAAAGCGTGTTGGGGGCAACCCCTCACGAGTTCGAATCTCGTATCCTCCGCACTCGCCCGCAAGGGGCAAACGAAGGGTCCGACCGCTGAGCGGTCGGACCCTTCGTCGTTGCGGGGTCTCAGTGGTCTCAGTTGCGCAGGGCGCGGAAAGCCGTGGACTGCCACGGACGGGCTCCTGCTCTCTACCAACGATCAGGCCCACGGTCGTGATCGTCGACTGCATCGAGGCCAAGATCCTTCTGAGCGACCAACATGAGGCTCCGCAGCCGTGTAGGCGGCCGCGCCAGCCCGAGTCGGTTCCATGAACCGACTAGAGACGAGGCCGACCGCAGCCTCACTGTCAGAGGGACGAAATAGGGTGCCCAGCAGAAGCTCTAGGCCCTGAGATCACCCCCGGACACGAGTAAGGACATCCCCAACGGATGGCAGTGACCCAGCGCCTCGGCCTGCGCGGCGTCCCACGGCGACGGCTCCTGCGCAAGCGTCTGCAGCATCGCAAAGCCCTCCTGTTGGGCCTTACGGAACTCGCGGTCGGCACGGGCACGACGTCGGAAGTACGTGCACAACTCCATCTCTCTCGTCTGACGGGTACAGAGAACGAGCATTCGGGGAAGGCTGGTACGGAGCCGCACGACAGCGGCTCCGTGCGGGTGCGGATCGTCAGCTGCGGTGGACGACGCTGAGCCGCCCCTCGGTGCACTGGGGCAGGGTGCGGCGAGGCACCGGGACCGGTGAGGCGAGCGAGGAGGCGAACGCGGCGACCAGGTCGTGGGGGACGCTGGCGCTGAAGCTCGCGCACCACAGGTACGGGGCGCCGAGATCGGGCTCCGCCCATGCCTGCCAGCCCACCAGGTCAGGGCAGAGGTCGGCGTCCTGGACGAGCGGCAGCAGGAGCTCCAGGGACACAGTGCAGGAGAAGCCGGGGTCGGTGGCGGTCGTGCGGGGCCGGTCCGCGTCGCGGAGCCGGCCCTGGTCACGGAGCGCGGTCAGGGCCCTCTCGGGTCCCTCGAAGCTGACATCGGGTGCCGCACAGGCATCCAGCGCGAAGAGGAGATCGGCGAGCGCCTCGTGCAGGACATCGGCGGTGAAGTGCGCTCCATTCGGTCATGGCGGAGGCGGCATGAGGGCGGGCGCTGAGCTCCCAGGCGACAGGCAGCTCGCCCAGCTCGAATGGGTTGGCCGCGAGGAGCCACCCGGCGCCGCGCAGCTCGTCCGGGCTCACGTACAGCAGGGTTTGCGGGAAGTCGGCCACATGCGCCAGCCGAGGCCAGTCAGGGCGTCGCCCATCCGCTCGGCGAGATCGCCGACGTCACCGGCGAGGTGGCGCGGGGTGACCCAGTGCACCGGGCCCTGCGTGTCGGAGCAGGAGGGCTTGATGGGGTGGTGCGGGTGCAGGGGCGCCTCCGTGGGTTCGGGGTGGTTCTCCAGCAGGGCGTTGTACGTTGGCATGCGTTGCGGGCGCGCACCAGCCCCTTCCGGGGTCTTTCCTTTCTGCCCCCGGCGAACTGGTGTCTGCCGTACGGGGGGAACACTCACCGGACACCGCGGGCCCCGCTACGGACTCCGACCAGAGCACGGAGCTGAGCGGCCCTGAGAACACCTCATCCGGAACAGCACCTCTCCCGCGTAGCGTCGGCCTCAGACCGCGAGGCAGCCCCAGGCTCGGTGGTCCGAGCCGCCGTCTAACCCCTAGCCAACTGGCCGTTTCGTTCGGATCAGGCCGTTTCCAGCCGGGCAGCGAAGCCGTATGTAGGCGAAAGCAGCCGCCATCAGCAGGTATGCCCGGTACGTCTCAGCCAACGCCCGACCCACTCTCATCATCACCAGTCTGTCGCGGATAGCGTTGCTTCGCTCGAGTTAACCCTCACCTCACCGGAGACAACAGTGCACCGCTCGACCCGGCGCGCGGCGGCCGCGCTCACGGCCTCCGCCGCCCTGTTGCTGACCGCTTGCGGCGGATCGGACGACAACAAGGACAACGACAAGATCGCCGGCGCTGACGCGGGCAGCGAGAAGTCGGCGTCACCGTCCGCGTCGGCGGATGGCGTCGACCGGCCGGAGATCAAACTGCCCTCTGACGTGAAGCTCACCTTCACCCCGGAACGGGCGGGGGATCCCGTCAAGGACGCGGTCCTGCGGGACAACGCGGACATGATTCGTGCGCTCAACATGGCCATCGTGGCTGGAGATCCTCAGCTGCCCGCCCTGGAGTACTACACCGAGGGCGAGGGTGCTGTGGCCGCCCGGGACTGGGTGAAGTCGTTCAAGGACGCGGGCTGGACCGTCACCGGGACAGTGCGCTATTTCGACCGGAACGTGAAGGTCAAGTCCAAGGACAGCGCGGCGATCGGATACTGCGCCGATGAGAGCAAGGGCTTCACCAAAGATGTCAAGACGGACGAGATCAAGCGGACGAGGGTGACGAAGGACAGCTACGTCGCCTACAGCGCTCAGCTCCGGAAGAACGAGCAGGGGGTCTGGGAACTCATGAAGATGGCATCCACTCGCGGCGCGACGGGCTGCCAGCCGTGAGTCGGCTCCTCCGTACCGCCGCGATCGTGGTCGTAGCGGGAGCGACCTGGCTGTGCGCGGCGCCTGCCGCCGTCGCAGACCAGAAGCCTCCCGGAGGAGGCGGCTCATTCGGTGGCGGGGTGGGAAGCGACGCGAGCGTCTCCGGCGATGCCAGCGGCCCCACCCTCTCGGCGTCGGCCAAGGGGATCGTCTACGACTTCTCGAAGAACGGAAAGGGCAGCTCCGCCGGCCCCGTCACCTCGTCTTCCACCACCTGGACTCCCCCCGCCTGCTACTACGCCCCCAAGTACACCCCGAAGGCACTTGAGGCGTACATGCGGTACCAGTGGATGGGCACATCGACCACCGACGAGTGGGACAAGAAGACACAGGGCCAGTACGTCGACAAGGACGGCGACGCGGACAAGGATTTCAACAAGGACAGAGCCAGCAAGGGGGCTTGGTGGGGTGCCTTCGTGACCGAGGGGCGAGAGGCTGACCCCGCGGCGCAGGACTGCGACAAGATCCCCTTCTGGGTCGACAAGGGGGACCCGCCTCCCGCTGACGCCCCGCAGGCCGTCACCCCGGAAATCCTCGCGCAGCTCGCCTACTCCGAGATTCGTGTTCCCGGTACGAAGGTTGATTTGCAGCCGCAGAACAAGTCGACGGTGAATCTGCCGACGTGGGCGTGGCTTGGGGAGGCAAGGTTCAAGCCAGTGTCCGTCACCGCTTCCGTTCCCGGGCTCGGGATCGAAGCAACGAGCACAGCCGAGCCCGCCGCACTCAAGATCGAACCGGGGACGTCAGACGCTGAACTGCACCCGGCCTCCGGACAGTGCCCCATCGAGGGCGGCCGCATCGGCGTGCCGTACCGCAAGGGCAACAGTGGTGACACCCCTCCGTGCGGCGTGACGTACTTGCGGGCCTCCGGCGACGACGCGTACCAGCTCAAGGCCACCGTCACCTGGAAGATCCATTGGACGGGAACCGGGGTCAAGGGGGAACAGAGGTTGCCTGATGGCGTGTTCGGCACCGAACAGGACGTCGTCGTGCAGGAGATCCAGTCCATCAACCGCTGACCACGGCTGTCGGCCAGCCGCCACAGCACACGCACAACCATCTCAACCACGGGGGCGGACACGTATGTCGGACCTGAAGAAGGACGCGGAATCACTGCACAAGGCGGCCTCCGCACTGGGCAAGGCGGAGGACCACACCCGCAAGCCACTGCACGACTTCAAGGCCGCCTCCCACGATCTGTCCGCCTTCGGTGTGCTGGGCGCGCTGATGAGCGCCAAGGACGACATCCAGGACGGCATGGACACCATCACCAAGTTCACCAAGGACCTGCACAAGGAGTGGGAGGCCGAGGCGAAGTTCATGGATGACGTCTCCGACGCCTTCGACTTGCTGGACGTCCTGCTGTCCGCCGCGGCCCGCGCCAAGAAGGGCTGAGCCGTCCCGTGGGCTTTGACATCATCTCCGGCGACGCCGAGTTCGAAATTGACGCCGGGGATCTCAACCCGCTGCACTGGATCAACAAGGCCAACCACGCCTTCGGCAGCACCCTCGCCAGCAATCTGGAGTTCCTGGGCATCACCGACCCTGCCGTCGACCCGGACGGCATCCGGGAGATAGCCAAAAAATGGCGAGCCCTGGCCAAGGGCCTGGATGCCGCCGCCCGCGACGCCGAGACGGCACTCACGGGCCTGGAGTGGGAGGGCAAGGCCGCCAAAGCTCTGCACAAGCGGGCCAAGACCGCCCGTACGCAGGCCACCGAGATGGCCGACTCGCTGCGCAAGGGTGCCAAGGCGCTGGACGACTTCGCCGACGAGGCCCACGACCTGCTGACCGAGATCGGCGTGATCCTCGCGGAGATAGCCGAGTTCGAGATCGCCGGCCTGGCCCTGTCGGTACTGACCGGTGGCCTCTCCGCAATAGCCGGCAGTCTCGCGGCCGGCGCGCGGGCAGCGAAGGTCGTGGCACTGATTGCCCGGATCGAGAAGTCCGGCAGCCGCATGGCCAGAGTCATCCGCACCGTCATGGAGGCCATCCGCGGCCTGGAGCGGGCACTGAAGGCCCTCGGGGAGATCAAGACGATCGCCAGGGCCGGCAAACTCGCAGGTGAGGGCATGAAGTTCTCCGCCTTCGACGCCGCTCTGCAAGACCCTGGCGCGTTCAAGGATCCGGACAAGCTAGCCGGGCTCTTGGCGGAAGGCGCGGTTCTGGGAGTCGGCGGCGGAATACTGGGGAAGGCCCTCGGCAAGGGCTTGAAAAAGCTCAAGCCCAGTGAACTCGCCAAACTGGGCCGGTCGTTGGGAATCGTCAGATCCGACCTCACCAGGCTCAAATTGAAACCTAATGAGGCTGAGCGGATCAGGGCTGGAATTCGCGCGGCGGAGAAGGAGCTCAAGGTCGACCCGATCGACGTGGCCACCGGAGACATGTTCCTGGCGCAGACCGACGTCCAACTCCCCGGTGCTCTCCCCTTGATCCTGGAGCGTGCTCACCTCTCCTCCTACCGCTGGGGAGGCTGGTTCGGCCCCTCCTGGGCCTCCACCCTTGACCAGCGCCTACAAGCGAGCGACGAAGGCATCACGTACGCCACGGCGGACGGTGCCCGGCTGACGTACCCGCTCCTCGATGCCGAAGCCGATGGCCCCGTCTATGCCGGTCCGGTCAAGTCTTTGCCGCTGAGCTGGGACACGGAGACCGACGGTGCGCTTCGGGTGAGCGACCCCGCTTCGGGCCTCGCGTACGTGTTTCACACCGCGCAGCCCACCGATGACGGTGAGGCTGTGGATCTGCCTTTGCAGGCGATCGTGGACAACAACGGACAGCGCATCACCCTTCAGTACGCCGACGACGGCACCCCTACCGGGTTGGTCCATTCCGGCGGATACCGAATAGCTCTGGATCAGCACCCTTCCCTGCCGCGGATCTCCGCCCTTCGCCTGCTTGACCCGGAAGACCCCGGTGGTCACGGGACGACGCTCGTGTCGTTCAACTACGGCGATGACGGAAACCTCACCGAGGTCATCAACTCCTCCGGTCTGCCGACCCGCTTCACGTACGACGAGACGGACCGGATCACCTCATGGACCGACCGCAACGGATCGGCGTACCAGTACTTCTACGACGACCGCGGCCGCGTCGTGCGCACAGACGGCAGTGGCGGCTTCCTCGCAGGCACCCTGACATACGACGACGCCACCCGTACGACGACAGTCACCAGCGCGCGCGGTCAGACGACCCGTTACGAGCATGACGAGGCCCACCGCCTCATCCGCGAGACGGATCCGCTCGGGCACACGCGGCACCAGGAGTGGAACGCCCACCACCGACTCATCGCTGTCACTGACGCCCAAGGGCACACCACACGCTACGAGTACGACGATCACGGGCAGGTGACATCCGTCGTCCGCCCGGATGGTAGCGAAACCCGGTCCGCCTACAACGAACTCGGCCTGCCCACCTCACTGACCGGGCCGGACGGTGCAACCTGGCACCAGGAGTACGACGCCCGCGGCAACCTCACAGCGATGGCGGACCCGACCGGGGCCACCACGCAGTTCGCGTACAACGAGGCAGGGCACCGGAAGTCCGTCACCGACCCACTGGGCAACACCACTCACTTGCGCTGCGACCGCGTGGGGCTCCCTCGTGACCTGATCGACCCGCTCGGGGCCGTCACCCACTACGAGCGAGACGCCTTCGGCCGCACGAGCGCCATCACCGACCCTCTGGGGAACGTCACTCGCTTCGAGTGGACGGTCGAGGGCAAGCTCGTGCGCCGCACGGCTCCGAACGGCACCTCGGAGTTCTGGCAGTACGACGGCGAGGGCAACTGCACCGCGCACACGACTGCGAATGGAGGCGTCACCCGCTTCGAGTACACCCACTTCGACCTCGTGGCGGCCCGCACGGACCCCGATGGCACCCGTTACGAGTTCACGTACGACACTGACCTACGGTTGGTCAGTGTCACCAACCCGCAGAATCGTTCCTGGAGTTACTTCTACGAGGCCGCGGGCCGACTCGCGTCCGAGAAGGATTTTGACGGCCGAGTCTCGGAATACTCCTACAGTCCCGCGGGGCACCTGACGTCCCGCACCAACGCCATGGGGCAGATCACCTACTTCGAACACGACGCGCTCGGCCGAGTCGTTCGCAAGGACGCCAACGGAGCGGTCACCACCTTCGAGTACGACCCCACGGGACTCGTGGCCCGGGCAGCCAACGCCGACGTGGCCATCGAGCTGGAGCACGATGCCGCAGGGCGCGTGCGGAGCGAGTCCGTCAACGGTCACACCATCAGGTACGCCTACAACTTCGCCGGGCACAGGACGAGCCGCACAACACCCAGCGGCGTCACAAGCGAGTGGGCGTACGACAGGGTGGGCCGACCCACCGTTCTGCGCACGGGCTCCGCACATACGATCACGACCGACTACGACACTGTGGGCCGCGTAAGGGGCCGTCACGTGGACGGCGTTGCCACGCTGAAGCAGAGCTTCGACGAGCTGGACCGCCCCACCGGCCAGTCGGTCCTCGCGCCAAGTGGACGGACCGTCCAGAACCGGACCTACGAGTACGGCAGCGACGGCAGCCCGCGCCGCATCGACGACCGGCTGAACGGCGCACGCCACTTCGACGTCGACGGCGCCGGACGCGTCACCGCCGTCCGGGCCCAAGAGTGGAGCGAACGGTACGCTTACGACGAGCTGGGCAACCAGACTGCGGCCGCCTGGCCCTCCACTCACCCAGAGCAAGAGGCCACGGGCCCCCGCACATACCAAGGCACCCTGGTCACGCGCGCCGGCACTGTGCGCTACGAGTACGACGCCCAAGGCCGCGTCGTGCTTCGCCAGAAGACCCGGCTGTCCCGTAAGCCGGACACCTGGCGCTACGACTGGGACACCGAAAACCGCCTTGTCTCGGTCACAACTCCAGACGGGACGACATGGCGCTACCTCTACGACCCGTTCGGGCGCCGCATCGCCAAACAGCGCCTCGCCGCCGACGGCGAGTCCGTCACAGAACGGACTGACTTCGCCTGGGACGGCACCACCCTGTGCGAACAGAGCACGAGCTCCGCCGACCTGCCCTCCGCGGTCACAGTGACGTGGGACCACGACGGCACCCGCCCCATCGCGCAGACCGAACGCCGCGTCACCCCGGACGCACCTCAGGACCAGATCGACGCACGCTTCTACGCCATCGTGACCGACCTCGCCGGCACACCGACCGAACTTCTCGGCGAGGACGGGGACATCGCCTGGCGCGCCCGCAGCACGCTGTGGGGCGTCACGGCATGGTCTACACAGAGCACCACGTACACGCCTCTGAGATTCCCGGGCCAGTACTACGACCCCGAATCCGGCCTCCACTACAACTACTTCCGGCACTACGACCCGGAGACCGCCAGATACCTGAGCCAGGACCCGCTCGGACTCGCCCCCGCCGACAATCCCCGAACGTACCCGGCGAACCCCAATGTCTGGACTGACATATTGGGGCTCGCTCCTGGCACTTGCCCCGTAACAGGGCAGCAAATAGACCCCAAGGGATATTCATCCCTGTTTGAAATGCAATTGGATCCGACAGATTTCGGACGGGGTCGCGGCGTCCACTTCAATCGTGCCAACGCCGCGCTGGACGATGCGATCAAGGCGAATCCTGAACTGGGCGCCTACCTGGACCAGTTTTCTCCCGGGATCGCGGACCGTGTTAGCTCTACGGGCGGCCGAAGGGACCCGCTTGGTCACACGTGGCAACACGAGCCCGCCGCCAATGCCGGAGGCCGTCAGGGAGTTATCCGCTTGGTGCCCCGCTACCAGCACACTCCGGGATCCCCATGGTGGGACGTCCTCCATCCCGGAAACTCCGGAGGGTATGCTGAATGGGCGATACCGAATGGAGCTCCACCAAATTACCGACGCAGAAGGTGAATTGATGTCCTATTTTATGCGCGATGTCATGGGGTCAGACATTGACGATCCCAATGAGGAGCAAATCCGAGAGATCGTCGCAAGCCTGGAAACGGCGACTGATGACGAACACACAGACGTGTCGTTGCAGCACGAGTCTGAATGGTGTCTCAGTGTCTTCGCAGATCGGACGTTGTGGTGGGAAAACGTCGAGGACTCCGCGGTCGCTCCTCGTCGCATCACGCTCGAATCCTGGGACAAGGTCATCGAAACCCTCCTCAAGCTCTCCCGGGGAGACATTGAGGGTGTGAATCAGCTCGATTGGCAGGAGTGACCGAGAGAAGTCCACGGGCGGTATCCGCCTCGAATTCGATAACGCCGCGACGGTCCCCGTGCAGACGGCCGCCGAGTTCGCAGAGGGGACGGCAAGTGAGGCCGCACAAGGCCCCTGGAGGCGTCCCGGTTGCAGGTGGCGTTGGCCCTCGACCCGGCAGGTGTCCCGCTGCATCCTCACAGTCGCAGCCACGCTGGGCGGCTACGTGCCGGACGGCCCGGCCACGACCGGTGCAGCGACGGTGATCGGCGTGGGCTTGGCCCGACCGAGCTGGCGCGGCCGCCCCTGACGCAGCCGGCACTTTGTTCGCGTAACGCACCTCTGCTGCCGCGAGCTGCGCGAACACCAATCTCGCCTGGTCTCAGTTCCGGTCTCATTCACCCCCGTCCGGCACCGTCCGGGAGTTCCTGCCTGTGCCAGCCAACCGCAGGTCAGAACACCCAGGACCGCCGGACGAACATTTGGAAAGCGTGTTGGGGGCAACCCCTCACGAGTTCGAATCTCGTATCCTCCGCACTCGCCCGTCAGGGCAGACGAAGGCCCCGACCGCTCAGCGGTCGGGGCCTTCGTCGTCGCGTGGCCTGCCCGGCCCCCGCCCCCCGGCTCCCTCAGCCCACAGCCGGACGTCCCGGTGGGCGGTTACACCGTCTGGCGGGGCGATTCCCCCTTCTGCTGCGACCAAATAGCGCAATGAGCCTTTCCGAAGGAGTGGCCCGGGCGTCTTCGGCTCCACACAGCGAGGCGCGAGGGAAAGAATCGCCACAAATGCTTCCCCGACATGGGGCAGCACGGACATTCGACCCGAAGGCAGAAATGATCAAGAAGGTTATTACCTGCGCGGCCGTTGTTGCCGCCGCCATGGCAGTCGGTACGAGCTCGGCCGCTGCCTGCGACCGCGACGGTGGCGACCGTAAGCACCGCTTCAGCGCCGAGTGGAGTGGCGGGAACTTCGACATCCTCAAGTCCTCGTCCGGCACCGGAATCTTCAGCGGCTCGGGGCACCACGGCGAAATCCATGGTCACCGCTGAGTAGTCGCCGTACTGCTCAGCTCTCCACGGGACGTTTTCATCAACCGTGAAGAGCCGACGGCACAAAAGAAATAACGCAGAAACAAACGCCGGGGCCGCTGTTGAAAAACAGCGGCCCCGGTGTCCGTGGTAGGGCCTCGCCTACCGCCGGACTGCGTCGGCGTCAGTCGATGACGGCGCCAAGGATGGGCAGCGCGGGAGCGGCCGAGTCGTCCTTGACCTTGGAGCCCTGACGGATCTCGTTGCACTGGAACGCACGGGCCTCGTCCAGCACCTCGATGGTCAGGACGTCGATGTCCTGGATGGTCGGGCAGACGTCACGGATGATCTCGATGTTCTGCGAGTAGTGCCCGTGAACCTCCTCGTCGGCCATGGCCGGGGTGACGGCCATGCCAGTGGCGGTCAGCGTCAGCATCGAGCCGGCGAGAATCTTCTTGGCGTTCATTGTTATGTGCCTTCCTTGCGTCCGGGTAGCTGTGGCGCTTTCAGTAGGCGCCGACAGATTCACTAACTGTCCCGCGGCAGCCGGGGTTCCGACCCGCTAAAGTCATTCACTCTTTTGCAGCAACCAGTGCCCGCGCTCACTGTGTCCTATTAACTGGCCGCACATGCGCAATGGGCCCCGGGCGCGCGGTCGTACCGCGAGCCCGAGGCCCATTTCCCTCTACAAAGGGTAATTACAAGAGCGCCACAGGGGAGCCCGAGCTGTTTAGTTGACCACCTGGCCGAGGAGCGGCAGCGCGGGAGCGGACGAGCTGTCGATGACCTTCGACTTCTGACGGATCTCGTTGCACTGGAAGGCACGAGCCTCGTCCAGCACCTCGATGGTGAGAACGTCGATGTCCTGGATCGTCGGGCAGATGTCGCGGATGATCTCGATGTTCTGCGAGTAGTGACCGTGGACTTCCTCGTCGGCCATGGCCGGAGTAACGGCCATGCCGGTGGCGGTCAGCGTCAGCATGGAACCGGCGACAATCTTCTTCACACTCATGGTGTGTACCTTCCTAGCATTAGTGGGCGTCTCCCAGTGAGTGCGCCAGCACCAGCAATAACGGCGGTCGCCGCCATCACGTTTCTGCACGGAGGCCATAATCACCCGGTTACCGCAACGATAGGCCTATTGAACATCGCGTCATCACACTTTTGGACAGTGTGAGCGTGCAATTGGGTGAAAGGGCATCCGGGCACGCAACCTCTGACCACGTTCGACGGTTGGGTCCCGCGTCGGCACCCGGACCGGGTGCTAAGTCATCCGGGAAGGAGTGCTCAGAATATGAACTCGAAGAACAAGAAGGTGCTGGCGGGGACGATGCTGACCCTGGCGGCCACGGGCATGGCGGTCACGCCGGCCTCGGCCGACGAGTCCGTACACGGCCACTACTCGCAGAGCATCGAGGTCATTCGGGACATCTGCCCGACCATCCAGGACATCGACGTCCTGACCATCGAGGTGCTGGACCAGGCTCGCGCCTTCCAGTGCAACGAGATCCGTCAGAAGTCGAAGTACATCGACCAGTCGGCCGCGCCCGCGCTGCCGCTCCTGGGTGCGGTCCACAACTGAGACCCTTCCCTGCGTCTCGGCTTCCGCTCCACGAGATGAAGCACCGGAATTCGCCAGGTGGTACGCGTATGTCAGCGGCACTGTGAGGGTGACCACTGCCCGGTGAAAACGGTACGGACCTTGTGACGCGGAACAGTGATTGCCCCGGGAGGTGACGGTTTCCGTCGCCTCCCGGGGCAAAGCTGTGTGCGCCCGAAGAAAGGGTGAAGTCCGAACAGAAACACCGAATAGAAACAGATGATGCCCCCGGAGAGATGCCTTCGGGGGCATCGTCGCCGCATTCCGTCAGGTGCGGACCCTGCGTACCGGCACGAGGCAGCGGGCGCTGGTCGGCACCATCTGCTCGTCGGAGACGAACGCACGCAGCTGCTCCGCGCCGACCGGCTTTCCCTGCACGGCTTCGGGCCACGGGCGCAGCGCGCACATCAGGTAGGCCGAGCCGCTCTCGTAGGCCGCCTTCTGCCACTGCGGGGAGACCGGGCACTGGACGTGCAGGAAAGGCAGGCTGAGCACCGCCTGTTCGGCCTCCACCAACAGTGAGACCGAGCTGCGAGTCTCCCGGGTCAGGTCCGTCACGTTCTCACCGATCGGGAGGCCGGCCTTCTCCAGCTCGGCCCGCAGCGCCTTCGTGCCCGCCTCGGGGCCCTCGCGGCCGTCCCCGCGCGAACACACCAGCAGGAACGGCGTCACAGGGCCGCCGGAGTCAGGTGCGGGTTCGTTGGCCCACGGGACGATGATGAGGGTGCCCAGGAGGGAGCCCTGCTTCTCTGGCGTTACGGCGGTGGAAGAGGTCATGCCCGCGGATGCTAGTGGCGCCTTCCTGGTTGTTCGGGTGCGTTTACACCCGTTCGGCCCATGCCCGGGGGGCTGATTCCCCCGGCCGGGTAACCGGGACCGCGGACCGCACCGGCACCGCAGGCGTGCGCGGCGGGAACCAGGGGTACTCAGCCACGGCCCTTTCGTAAAGACGAGCGCCGGTGGGCGCGGGAGCTGAACCGTTATGACACATGGATGCTCGGTGGTGGATCTGGTGCTGTCCGCCACCAAGGAGCGGCCCGAGGAACTGCCCCGGCGACTGTGCCGGGCGCTGTGCGAGGGGCTGCCCGCCGACGGCGCCAGCCTGGCCTTTCTGACCGAGACCCCTTACCGGCAGCTGCTCCACGCCACGGACCCGCTGACGCTGCGTCTGGAGGAGCTCCAGTTCCTTGCGGACGAGGGGCCCTGCGTGAGCGCAGCGGTCAGCGGCAAGCCGCTCCTGGTCGAGGATTTCAGGCGTCCGCTGACGCGCTGGCCGTTGTTCGAAGCCGCCATGGCGGACGAGCTGGGGGAAGTCGGGGCCGTCCACATCCTTCCCCTGACCTTCGACGACAAGGTCTTCGGGACGGTGGAGCTCATGCGCCGCGACCCGGTCTCTCTGGAGTACGACGCGACGGACAGGGAGATGGTCCGGCAGGCGGAAGCGGCCGCGCGGGCCGTTTCCCGGGTCATGCTGCCCTCCTTCTGGCGGCTGCTCGCCCACGGCGAACTGCCGCGGTGGAAGCCGTCCGACCAGATCGCCACCCACTGGGGCACCACCCATCAGGCCAGCGACAGGCTCGCCGCCCACCTGGACATCTCCTCCGAGGAAGCTCTGGCGCGCCTGCGGGCCTCCGCCTTCGTCACCGGACGCCCCCTTCCGGATATAGCCCGCGAGATCAACGACATGCCCTCCGGTGGCCCCTTTTGGCCCTCGCGGTGAGCCGGCCGGGGCACTGTTCGACGTAGGCCCGTACAACTCTCGTGGCAACCCGTGCGGCAACCCTTGTGGTGAGCCCGTACAACCCTGGTGCCCCACCGAAGGTCTTCTGTGCGCCGACGCGCCATGTGCACGGCCCGCCCGCCCCGCTCAGTCGCAGGAGAACCGCATGCCCCAGAAGTTCCGTATGGCCCTGGCCTGTGCCGCCACGGCCGCTCTGACCGGATCGCTGCTCGCCGCCGTATCGGCTCCGGCCGGGGCGGCGCCCGGCGCGGGGGGACCGGATACGCGCCGACTTCAACGGCGACGGCTACGGCGACCTCGCGATCTCCGCTCCCCTGGCCAAGGTCTCGGGGAAGTCCGGCGCCGGCCAGGTCTCCGTCGTGTACGGCACCGCCGCGGGCCTCGACACCACCAAGCGGAGCCTGATCAATCAGGCGACCGCGGGCATCCCCGGCACTCCGGAGAGCGGCGACTACTTCGGCGACCGGATCACCACCGGCGATCTCGACGACGACGGTTACACCGACCTGATCGTCGGCGTGCACGGCGAGCGCATCGGGAGCACCGACGACTTCGGCGCGCTCACCGTGGTCTGGGGCGGCGCGAGCGGGCTCGGCGCGGGCACCGACATCTCCTCGCCCCTGCCGGAGTACCGCAACGAACTGGGCTGGTCCGTGGCCGCAGGTGACTTCGACGGCGACGGCACGACCGACCTGGCGGCCGCCAACAACGCCTCGCCCGGGCTCACCATCTTCAAGGGCCCCGTCTCCCGGACCGGCAAGGCGGCGGCGCTCACCGGCGTCGACACCTCCGAGGCGACCGGCATCAACACCGACAAGATCATCGCCGGGGACGTCGACGGTGACGCGGCCACCGACCTGCTGGTCATGGGCCAGGAGGAGACGAGCGGCGGCGGGTACCGCACGCGCAGCGTCCTCTACCGGGGCGGTACGACGCCCAAGCCGGCCGGCAAGGTCGCGGGCGGTTACGCCGCGACGATCGCCGACATCGACAAGGACGGCTTCGGGGACATCGTCACCGGCAACTTCATGGAGAAGTCGACGGACGAGCCGAACGGCGGCCCCGGCGGCGCGGTCACCGTCACCTACGGCAGCGCGACCGGCCTGAGCACCCGCACCCCGGTGCGCGTCACCCAGGACACAGCGGGCGTGCCCGGCGCCGCGGAGAAGGGGGACGCCTTCGGCTGGAGCCTGGCCGCGGGCGACACGAACGGTGACGGCTACGCCGACATCGCGGTCGGCGCGGCCTCCGAGACGCTGGGCTCCGCGAAGAAGGCCGGTTCGGTCGTCGTCCTGCGCGGCTCGGCGGGCGGTGTGACCGGTACGGGTTCGAAGGCGTTCTCGCAGAACACCTCGGGTGTGCCCGGCACCGCGGAGACATCGGACTTCTTCGGCGGCTCGGTGGAGCTCGCGGACGCCGACGGCAACGGCCGGGCCGAGCTCGTCGCGGGGGCGTACGGGGAGAACGACGGCGCCGGTGCCGTGTGGCTGTTCAAGAGCACCTCTTCCGGGATCACCGCGACCGGTTCGAAGTCGGTCAGCGGCCCGGGTCTCGGCGGGCCGTCGGGCACGTCGTACTTCGGTGATGTGCTCCGGGGCTGAGGCCGGCTGCCGGGGGCGGTGGCGCTGCGGGCGCCTTCGCGCCTCGCCTCCACCGTGGTGCCGCCGGGGCCGGGCCGTTGTCAGTGGCCGCTGACAGAATCGGGGGAGTCGATCAGGAGGCCCGGCATGGCAGTTCTCGACGCGGACGATCCGCGGGCCGTCGCGGTGACCGCGGCAATCCGCTCCGGTGACGTTCCCGCGCTCCAGGAGCTCCTCAGCGCGCATAAGGGCCTCGCCGCCTCGTGGATCAGGCGGGAGGGCGAGGCCGCGGGGACGCGCTCCCTGCTGCACATCGCCACGGACTGGCCCGGGCACTTGCCCGCGGGGCCCGAGGTCATCGGCGTCCTCGTCGCGGCCGGCGCCGACCCCGGCGCCCGCTTCGTCGGCGCCCACTCCGAGACGCCGCTGCACTGGGCGGCCTCCAACGACGACGTCGCGGCGATCGACGCCCTTGTCGCGGCCGGTGCGGACATCGAGGCGGACGGCGCCGTCATCGGGGGCGGCACGCCGCTGGCCGACGCGCGTGGGTTCGGCCAGTGGCGGGCGGCGCGGCGGCTGCTGGAGCACGGGGCGCGGACGACCCTGATGGACGAGGCGACGCTCGGGCTGCTCGACCGCGTCCGGGCCCGCGTGACGGCGGATCCGCCGCCTGACGCCGACGACCTGGATGGGGCTTTCTGGGGCGCCTGCCAGGGTGGGCAACTGTCCACGGCCCGGCTGCTCCTTGAGCGGGGCGCCGCGCTCGACCGGGCCGGGTACGAGGGCCTGACGCCACTGGACATCGCGGTCGCGGTGGCCGCCGACGACGTCGTGACGTGGCTGCGGGGGCAGGGCGCGAGGGCGGGGGCGGAGCTGTGACGTCATGGGGGCATCCGGGGGTGGCGACGCGGCTGTGACGTCATGGGGACATCCGGGGGTGGCGACGCGGCTGTGACGTCATGGGGACATCCGGGGGTGGCGACGCCGCTGTGACGTCATGGGGGCACCCTGGGAGGGCGACGCGGGGCACTCACACCCGGCGCCGTCAGCCGCACTTGACGTATGTGGGGTGCAGGCAGTGCTCGGGTGGGCCGTCACAGGTCCGGGATCGGCTGGTCGCGCTTCGTCGGGGGTTCCGGGTTCGCCGCCGCCACCGTCTCGCCCTGTCCCGGTAGTTCGCGCCGCCTGCGTACAGGTGAGAGGAACACCGGCAGGAACGCCACCGCCATGATCACGCCGCCCGTCCACAGCGCGCCCCGCACCGAGGTGATCTCACCGACCAGGCCGGACACCGCGGCGCCGACCGCGAGGGCACCGCTGAGCAGGAAGCGGAACGTGGCGTTCATACGGCCGAGGAGGGCGTCGGACGTCATCCGCTGCCGCAGGCTCACCCCGAGGACGTTGTCCATGCCCGTCTTGAACAGGGCAAGCAGCCACCCGGCGCCCGCGACGTACAGCCACGGCCCGCGGTCGACGAGCGGTACGAGCAGCCCCGCGGGGGCCAGGCACAGCCCCGCGAGGCCGAGCGTGCGGCCGTAGCCGACGCGCGCCGCCACGGCCCGGGCGCACCGCGCGCCGAGCAGCAGCCCGACGCCGCCCGCCGCCCAGAACAGGCCCAACGCCGCTGGAGTCAGGCCGAGTTCGGCGACGAAGAGCACCGGAAGCATGGTGTTCACGATCTGCGAGCCGAGGTTGCTGAGAGAGGCGGTGAGGGCCAGGGCCCGCAGCTCCTTGTTGCCGAGGACGTGCCGCAGCCCTTCGGCGATCTGCGCGCCGAGATGCGGTCGCGCACCGCGCGGGACGGGCTTCGGCGCGGCGTCGCCGCCCCGTACGGCGGTGAGCCGCGCCGCCGAGGCCAGATAGCTGACGGCGGTGCACACCAGGGCGACCGGCGCGGTGAGCAGCGCCAGGAGGCCGCCGCCCGCGCCGCGCCCCGCGACATTGCCCGCGGCCATCAGGGTCACCATGGCCGCGTTGGCCCGCACCAGGCCGCCGCGGCCCACCAGTTGGGGCAGCACGCTCTGGGAGCCGACATCGAAGAAGACGGTGGCGCAGCCGTTCAGGAGCACGACCGCGTAGAGCTGGCCGAGCGTGAGGCACTCCAGCCACCAGGCCAGCGGCACGGTGGCGTACAGCGACCCTCGTACGAGATCCGCCGCGATCAGCACGCGGCGGTGTCGCATCCGGTCGACCCAGGCGCCCGCTGGCAGACCGATGAGCAGGAAGGCGGCCATGCTCAGGGTCGCCAGGGCGCCGACCTGGCCGGGGCGCGCGTCCAGCGCGGTCACGGCGACGATCGGGACGGCCACGTAACCGATGTTGGTGCCGAGCTGGCTGAGCGCGGTGGCGCTGAACAGGACGCGGAAGTCGGCTATCCGCCAAGGGGATGCGGAGGAGTTCTGCACACCAGGTTCCATTCGTCCTTCTCGTCTCGTTTCTCGTCTCGTTTCTCGTCTCGTTTCTCGTCCTGCCGCTCGTCCCGCTTCCCGTCTCGCCCTTTGTGCCGGGTCAGCCCCACCACCCCGAGCACCACGGCCATGCCCACGAGGACCCACGGCCCGACCTCCTCGCCGAGCACGAGAGCGCCGAGGGCGACCGAGACGACCGAGACGACCGGCAGAAGATAGCCGACGGTGGCGGCGGCGGTGGGCCCCTCGTCCGCGATGAGGCGGGAGTTGAGGTGGAAGGTGACGCCGGTGCCGAGCGTGCCGAGGACGACGAGGCCGCGCGGGCCAGCGCGAGCAGGACGGCGGTGCCGAGCGCGCACCGAATGATCGTCAGGTGCAGCGGGGCGAGGCCGCCGCTGAGCGCGATCTGATCCAGAGGAAGCCGGAGCCCCAGAGGAGGGCGAGTACGGCCATGCGGACGAGGGTGGCGCGGGGGCCGCTGAGCATGGCTGCTCCTCCTGTGTCCTTCGGGGGCCACGGTTCCTGCTCAGTACGGTCTCGTTGCCGCGGCTGTAAGACAAGCGAAAAGTTCTGGAGCCAGAATTAAGCTCCGCTGCACACTGGGGGCATGCTCGACATGCGGCGGATGCAGATCCTGCGGGCGGTGGTCACCAGCGGCTCGGTCACCGCGGCCGCCCGGAACCTCGGCTACACCCCCTCGGCCGTGAGCCAGCAGATGGCGGCCCTGGAGAAGGAAGCGGGCATCACGCTCCTCGACCGGACCGGCCGCGGGGTGCGGCCCACGGACGCGGGGCGCCTGCTCACGGAGTACGCGACGGTCATCGGACGCCACGCCGCCGAGGCGGAGACCGCGCTCGCCGAGCTGCGGGCCGGGCGGACGGGACGCGTCTCCATGCGGTACTTCACCACGGCCGGGGCGCCCCTCGTGGTGCCGGCGATCGCCGCGCTGCGCCGCGAACAGCCCGGCGTACAGGTGGAGTTGCGGCTCTTCGAACCGGACGATCCGGTACTGGAGGTGAAGGCGCGGCAGGCCGACCTGGCGCTGGTGGTCAGGGAGCGGGGCCGGGCGGCGGTGGACGGCATCCGGTTCGTGCACCTGCTGGACGACCGCTACCGCGCGGTGCTCCCGCCGGGCCACCGGCTCGCGGAACGGTCGGTCATCGACCTGAGTGACCTCGCCGAGGAGCCCTGGGTCGCGGGCGAGACGCCGGGCCCCTGCCTGGACCCGGTGCTCGACGCCTGCGCGGCGGCCGGCTTCACCCCGGACTTCGTGGTGGAGAGCGGGGACTACGCCACGGCCCAGGGCTTCGTCGCCGCCGGCCTCGGCGTCAGCCTGGTGCCCGAACTGGGCCTGGCCGCCGGGCTCCGCCGTCCCGACGTGGTCATACGTGAGGTCAGGAACCCGGAGCCGGTCAGGGTGATCCAGGCGGCGGTAAGGGCAGGGACGACACCGGTGCACCCGGCGCTGCGGGCGCTGTTGGAGGCGCTGCGGGTGGCGGCTTCGGGAACGGGGACGGGGACGGCACCTGGCGCGGAGGCGGAGGCCTAAGGCAGTGTGCCCGTACCGTCGGTGGTGGGGGTGCCGGAATTCGCGCGCGCATTCGTGCCGGACGTGTCGGGGGCGGGTGGGCCCGCGTAACAGCGCAAGGTCACCCGCTGCCCGGGGCCCCACTCCCGCTCGACGACGGCCAGCAGTTCCCAGCCCAGGCGTTCGTAGAGCGCGGCGGCCGAGGTGTCGGAGGACACCACGTCCAGCACGGGGTGCAGGCCGTGTGCGCGCGCCTCCCGCACCGCCCGCCCCATCAGCAGCGCGCCGATGCCGTGGCCGCGGGCGTCCGGCGCCACGTAAAGACGGCTGACCACCGCCGCCGCCTCGGCGGCCACGCCCGCCCGCTCGCTCCACAGCCCCGGAGCCGCGTCGTCCGGCGCGCTCCGGGACAGGCTCACGTGCCCGACGACGCGCCCATCGAGCTCGGCCACCCAGGCGCCGAGCGCGGCGGCTCCGAGCAGCCATGGGCCGGGTTCCAAGGGCCAGTTGACAGGGTAGCCGTCGGCCTTGTGGACCTGGGCGAGGACGCCGACGCACGCCTCCAGGTCCGGCTCACCGGCACGCTCCCGTATGCGGAGGACCGGGGGGCCGTCGGACGCCTCGGCGACACGTTCTCGTCTCATCGGAGCATGGAAGCACAGCCGGGCGCGCGAGAGGGCGGGGACGACGGAGGCCCACGTGCGGAAGTCCGCACGCTCGTGCGAAGCCTCAGGCCAGGCCGACCAACTCCCGGTAGTCGGGGCTCCACAGATCCTCCGACCCGTCCGGGAGCAGCAGCACGCGGTCCGGGCGCAGCGCGTCGATGGCACCCTCATCGTGCGTGACCATCACGATCGCCCCGGGATACGTGCCCACGGCGGCGAGGACCTCGTCCCTGGACGCCGGGTCGAGGTTGTTGGTGGGCTCGTCGAGGAGCAGGACGTTCGCACCCGAGTGGACGAGCCCGGCCAGCGCGAGCCGCGTCTTCTCGCCACCGGACAGGACGGCTGCCGGCTTGTCGGCGTCGTCGCCGCCGAACAGGAACGACCCCAGAACCCGCCGCACCTCACCATCGGTCAGCTGCGGTGCCGCGCCCGCCAGGTTCTCCCGTACGGTCTGCGCGCCCTCCAGGGTGTCGTGCTCCTGCGCGAAGTAGCCGAGCCGCAGCCCTGGCCCCGCCACGACGCGCCCCTCGTCCGGGAGTTCCCGCCCGGCGAGGAGCCGCAGCAGCGTGGTCTTGCCCGCGCCGTTGAGGCCGAGGACGACCAGGCGGCTGCCCCGGTCGACGGCCAGGTCGACGCCCGTGAGGACGCGCTGGGAGCCGTACGACTTGGTGAGGCTGATCGCGCCCAGCGGCATCCGGCCGCACGGCGCGGGTTCGGGCAGCCGGATGCGCGCCACCTTCTCGCCGCGCCGCACCGGCTCCGTACCGGCGAGCATGCGTTCGGCACGCCGGTCCATGTTCTTCGCGGCGGTGGCCGTCGCCACGTGGGAGCGCATCTTGTCGGCCTGGGCGCGCAGCGAGGCGGCCTTGCGCTCGGCGTTGGCGCGTTCGCGCGTACGACGCCGCTCGTCCGCCGCACGCTGGGTGAGGTAGGTGTGCCAGCCGGTGTTGTGCAGGTCGACGGCGGCGCGCCGCGGGTCGAGGTGGAAGACGCGGTTCACGGTGTCGGCGAGGAGCCCGGTGTCGTGGCTGATGAGCACGAGACCGCCGGGATACGAGGCAAGATACCCGCGCAGCCAGCCCACGGAGTCGGCGTCGAGGTGGTTGGTCGGCTCGTCGAGGAGCAGCGTGTCGTGCCGCGAGAAGAGAATCCTGGCGAGTTCCACGCGACGCCGCTGACCGCCCGACAGCTCGCCGACGGGCCGGTGCAGGGCACGCTCGGGCAGCCCGAGCCCGGCGGCGACCCGGGCGGCCTCCGCCTCGGCGGCGTAACCGCCGTGCGCCTGGAAACGGTCGTCGGCGCGGGCGTAGGCGGCCATGGCCCGCTCCTGCGCGGCCGGGCCCGCGGCGTCCGCCATGGCGGCCTCGGCGGTACGCAGGGCCGCGACCGCCTCGTCGAGGCCGCGGGCGGACAGGACGCGGTCGATGACGGTGACGGCGGGGTCGGCGGCGCGCGGGTCCTGGGCGAGGTGGCCGACGGAGCCGGTGCGGGTGATGGTGCCGGCGGCGGGGGCTTCCTGCCCCGCGAGGATCTTCATGAGGGTGGTCTTGCCGGCGCCGTTGCGGCCGACCAGGCCGATGCGGTCGCCGGGGGCGATGTGGAAGGAGGCGCCGGACAGCAGGGGCCGGGCGCCGACGCGTACGTCGATGCCTCGTACGGTGATCATGGGGTAACGCTCCGCAATAGCGAATGGACACACGGGTGGCGTGAGAGCGGGTGTCCTGGCTAGGAGATGCGGGGCGTAGACATGCCTTCGAGGTTAGCGGCGGCCGGGGTGCCGCCGCACGGCGTTTTTTACGGGTGGTTCCCGGAGCGCCTTCCGCGGCGGGTGGCGCTCCGGGGCTCTGCGGGCCTGCGGGCTCTCCTGGGAGGCGGCGCGGACGTCGACGAGAGACCATCGACCCATGGACGTCACCCTGCACATCGCCCAGCAACCGGAGGCCGACGACTTGCTCGGCCGCAGTCCGCTGGCCGCGCTGGTCGGGATGCTGCTGGATCAGCAGGTGCCGATGGAGTGGGCGTTCGCGGGCCCGTACACGATCGCCACGCGCATGAACGCGGACGACCTCGACGCCCACGAGATCGCCGACTACGACCCCGAGGACTTCGCCGCGCTGCTCTCCGCCAAGCCGGCGGTCCATCGCTACCCCGGCTCCATGGCCAAGCGGATCCAGCAGCTGTGCCAGTACCTCGTGGATCATTACGAGGGTGACGCCACCGCCCTGTGGCAGGACGCCGCCACGGGGGAGGAACTCCTCGGGCGCCTCAACGACCTGCCCGGCTTCGGCAAGCAGAAGGCGCAGATCTTTCTGGCCCTGCTGGGGAAGCAGCTGGGCGTACGGCCCAAGGGGTGGCGGGAGGCGGCGGGTGACTACGGCCCGGCCGAGGCGTATCGCTCCGTCGCGGATATCACGGGGCCGGAGTCTTTGCGCAAGGTCCGCGCGCACAAGCAACAGCTCAAGGCGGCGGCGAAGTCCCGTCCCTGAGGGGGTGCGCGGCGGTATCCCCTACCCCGCCGCTCCGCGCCGGACGTCTCCCACCCACCCGCCCGATACCCGGCGTCGAGACGCCGAGGCAGGGCGGGCGGGGGTGAGCGCACGCCCCAGCATCGAGATGTCGCGGTAGGGGCGAGGAGAAAGAGGAGAGGGTCGGGCGGCGGCGGCCGCCGTCAGGGATGAGCCGACGACGGGCCGCAGTCACCCGCGTGCCAAAGGGGACGCGGGGGTATGTGCCCGTCGGCCGCCGTCAGGGATGAGCCGACGACGGGCCGCAGTCGCCCGCGTGCCCGAGGGGACGCGGGGGTATGTGCGCGCGGAGCACAGTGGTGGTCACCAGGGCACCGAAGCAACCAAGCCTCCGCGCCAAGATGGCGAGCACGGACGTACCCCCGCGGCCCCGCCCCACCCACACACCCAAGGCGACCCCAGCCACCCACAACCCGTCACCCCCGCCATCGCCACCGACTCGTTCGGGCGATTTCCGCTCCCCGTCGTGGATGCCTCCGACCGGCTCTCGCTCGCTTCGGCCCCTGCTCCCGGCACACCACTTTCCGTTTCATCCCGCTTTGCGGCGTCATTTCCCAGCGGCACACTCCGTCGCCATGGCTGCGCCCGGCAAGTCTTGACCGGTAGGCTTTCCGTGTGATCTTCAAGCGCATCGGAAACGGCCGGCCGTACCCCGACCACGGCCGGGAAAGCACCCGGCAGTGGGCGGACGTCGCGCCGCGCCCGGTCCGCCTCGATCAGCTCGTGACGACCAAGGGCCAGCTCGACCTGGAGACACTGCTCGCCGAGGACTCGACGTTTTACGGCGACCTCTTCGCGCACGTCGTGAAGTGGCAGGGCGACCTCTACCTGGAGGACGGCCTGCACCGCGCCGTCCGCGCGGCGCTCCAGCAGCGCCAGGTGCTCCACGCCCGCGTACTCGAACTGGACTGACGCGAGGCCCCTCTCGGCCGACGCGGGGACGGACGCTGCGCTGCGCTGCCCGGCACCCCGCCGCCCCCGTCCTCCGCCCGGCCCGGCCCAGCCCACGCCGCGCGCCCCGCGCGTTGACCCTTTCGGGTTGGACTGCTCACCCGGCGATGATCATTTAGTAGGCATCCCCGCCAGGCGGCACTACGCTGCGCCCATGAGCATGCTCACTCCCCCCGGCATGGGCGGCAAATACCGCATCACGGGGGACGCGTATCCCCGAATGCGCCGCACCGGCGGGCGCCGCAGGCTCGTGCTCGCGATCGTCGCGTCCGCCGCGGCCATAGCCCTGATCGGCTGGGGCACGCTACAGCTCATCCAAGTCTTCTCCGGCGGGGGCAAGGCGTCGGCCGCGTCCGCACCCACGCAGAACTGCGACCGCCGCGACCCCAAGACCGGGGCGGAAACCAGGACAGGGGCGGAGAGCAAGACCGAGGCCGGCCTCAAGCCCGCCCCCCTCCCCAAGTCCCTCCTCAAGCCCCTCCCCAAGCCCGCCCAGATCACCGTCAACGTCTTCAACGCAACCCCCCGCGGCGGCCTCGCCAAGAACACCGCGGACGAGCTGAAGAAGCGCGGCTTCACCATCGGCGAGGTCGGCAACGCCACGAAGCAGTACGACAAGAAGGTCAAGGGCACCGGAATACTGCTCGGCGCGCGAACCGCCGCCGACACCGCGCTCCCCGTCCTCGGCACGCAGCTCGCGGGCGCCGAGCACAGGACGGACGGCCGCACGGGCGGCGAGATCGACCTGATCCTCGGCACACAGTTCAAGGAACTGGCCAAAAAAGAGGACGCCGACAAGGCCTTGGCGGAACTCACCAAGCCCAAGCCGACGCCCACACCGTCCGCCGAGAAGAACTGCTGACCTCGGCGGTCCTCGGCTCCTCGGCTCCTCGGCGTCCTCGGCGGTTACTCCGCCGTGCCGTACATCCGATCCCCGGCATCCCCGAGACCGGGCACGATGTAGCCCTGCTCGTTGAGCCGCTCGTCGACCGACGCCGTCACGACGGTCACCGGCGTGCCGGCCAGCTCGCGCTCCATGACCTCGACACCCTCGGGGGCGGCGAGCAGCACCACGGCGGTCACATCGTCGGCGCCGCGCTTGATCAGTTCCTGGATGGCCGCGACGAGCGTGCCGCCCGTGGCGAGCATCGGGTCCAGGACGTACACCTGGCGCCCGGAGAGGTCCTCCGGCATGCGCGTCGCGTACGTGGAGGCCTCCAGGGTCTCCTCGTTGCGGATCATGCCGAGGAAGCCCACCTCGGCGGTCGGCAGCAGCCGCACCATGCCGTCGAGCATGCCCAGACCGGCCCGCAGGATCGGCACCACCAGCGGCTTCGGGCTCGACAGCTTCACGCCCGTCGTCCGCGTCACCGGGGTCTCGATGTCGACCTGCTCGGTGCGCACGTCCCGGGTGGCCTCGTACGCGAGCAGGGTGACCAGCTCGTCGGCGAGGCGCCGGAAGGTCGGTGAGTCGGTGCGCTTGTCGCGCAGCGTGGTGAGTTTGTGCGCCACCAGCGGGTGGTCGACGACGTGGATCCGCATGGCATCAACAGTAACCGGGCCCGGTCCCTGCCTCCCTCGCCGGCATAACCCCTCGCCGGCATAACCCCTCGCTGGCATCAACACCGCCACCAGGGGGAAGGTGGGGACGTACGAACCGAGGTGGTGTGGCCCATGGCGGAACGCGCGGAACGCAAACCGGATGACGAGACCGACGCCGAGCGCCGCAGACGCCGCGCCCAGTTCCTGCGGGAACGCGCCGAGGCCATCGAGCTCCGCGACCGCGTGAAGCCGCGCCGCGCCCGGGCGGCACGGATGCGCCAGCAGATGCGCATGCGTACGTTCCGCTGGTGACCGCCCCGGCGTGCGGCGGGCCCGGCGGGGGCCCGGACGAGCGCGGCGGGGGCCCGGGATGAACGCGACGCGGAACACAGCGGCCCGAAGACCTCTCCTGACGGCGCGGTTTCTGCCACGATTCCGAATGGGCGGGGCTCGGCACAGCTCCCCGCCCCCGACCTCGCCGGGGGGACCCCAAACCGCCAACCGGCACTGCCTATGACCAGTGGGAGAGTCACGGTGTACTTCGCCGCACTGCTCGCGCGCACCGAAGACGGGTGGGAAGCGAGCGACACGGACCTCGACGACGTGGAGACCCTGGCGGATCTGGCCGATCTGGCCCGTGAAGCCACGGCCGACCACGACGACGACACAGTGCTCGTCTTCATCGAACAGGAAGGCGCGTGGTTCGGCGTCGTCCGCGTGGACGGCGAGGAGGATCCCCGTATCTACGTCTCGGACGCGGCCGCCGCCGCCCGCAGCTCGTACGGGGAGATCCTGCTCACCGACGAAATGCTCGGCCGCAACCCGGGCGCCGACGACACGGTCGCCGACCTCGACGCCCTCGACCTCGACGGTACGGAGGACGGAGAACCGGACGGCGCCGCCGCCGGCGACGGGGCCGAGGAGGCCGCCGACATCGGCGACGCGGTGCCCTCGGGCCCGCTCGGTGACGCGGAGCTCCTGGCCGACCTCGGCGTGCCGGACAAGGAGCTGCTCGGCCTGGAGCCCGGCGACGCCCTCAACGACATCGCCGAGATCCTCGGGGCGGCGGAGGTGCTGGAGACCGTCCGCTAGGTTCCCGGTGTGATCGCTCCGACCAACCCCACCGATGACGGCCCCGCCCATGACCCCGTACGCGACCGCTGGCGTGCGCCTATGCGGCTCGCTCTGACCGAGGCCGAGCTGGCGGTCCGGGGCGGTGATGTCCCGGTCGGCGCCGTCGTGCTGTCCCCGGACGGCACGACGGTGCTCGCCGCCGGGCACAACGAACGCGAGCTGACCGGCGACCCCACCGCGCACGCGGAGGTGCTCGCCATCCGCAGGGCCGCCGCCGAGCTCGGCCAGTGGCGGCTGACCGGCTGCACGCTCGTCGTCACGCTGGAGCCCTGCACGATGTGCGCGGGCGCGATCGTGCAGTCCCGCGTCGACCGGGTCGTCTACGGGGCGCGCGACGACAAGGCAGGAGCCGCCGGCTCGCTCTGGGACGTCGTACGCGACCGCAGGCTGAACCACCGCCCGGAAGTCGTCCATGACGTCCTCGCCGAGGAGGCCGCCGGGTTGCTCACCCGTTTCTTCCGCGAGGGGCACCGGGGCGGCTGAACCGGGCCGCCGGGGCGCCGCGCGAAACGGATTTCTGACCACGGCCCATCTTGGGCTAGAGTTCCTCTCGGTAGCGTGTCCGAGCGGCCGAAGGAGCTCGCCTCGAAAGCGAGTGTGGCGCAAGTCACCGAGGGTTCAAATCCCTCCGCTACCGCTCTCGACACGAAGGGCCCGTCCGACTGGACGGGCCCTTCGTCGTACACGGGACCGAGAGGGAAAGGGAGACGGAGACGGAGAGGGAGAGGGAGAGGGAAAGAGAGGCAGAGGGCGGGGGAAGCGGCATCGGGGGGACAAGCCGCTTCCCCCGACGAGGACCAGCCCTCAAGTCGGCGCCGCCGTCGGGGGGAAGCGGACGGCGCGGACTCCGCAGTGGGGCCGGTCCCTCGCCCGTGGATTCCTGCCAGATCCAACGGGCTCACCATCCATCCTGCGCTCCACGTCACCGGAGGACGGCAGGCAAAAGGCCCGCGGAAGTGGGCCGTTGGTCCTTAAAAGCCCGGTGAGTACGCGTAAAGCCCCCTGAGTACGCGAAAAGCCCGGTGAGTACGCGCCGGGTTAGACTCACCGCCGTCACAGGGGTCACACGGGGCGCGGGTAAGGGGAGGCCAGATCGTGGCAGTGCAGTGGAAGAAGGTCGGTCTCTTCGTGGTGGTCGTCTTCGTGCTCTACGTGATCATCACCGACCCCGCCAAGGCCGCCGACTACGTCCAGATAGGGTTCGAGGGTGTTTCGAGCGCCGCTCAGAGCATCGGTGACTTCATGACGTGGGTCGCCAACGGAGGCAAAGACTGAGCGGCGGCCGACGCCGCCGAGTCCCAGTCCTCTCCAAGGAGCGCCCGTGATCCGCCATCTGGTCCTCTTCAAGCTCAACGACGGTGTGCGGCGCGACGAGCCGCGCGTGGTCGAGGGCGTCAAGGCGTTCCGCGCGCTCGGCGAGCAGATCCCGGAGCTGACGTTCTGGGAGTGCGACTGGAACATCACCGACCGCCCCATCGCCTACGACTTCGCCATCAACTCGGCGGTCGAGGACACCGACGCGCTGAAGCGGTACATCGAGCACCCGGCCCACCAGGCAGGCGTCGCCATGTGGCGGGAGTTCGCCACGTGGGTGATCGCCGACTACGAGTTCTGAGCCGCCCGCAGACAGCCGGGCAGCTCCCGCGACGGCCCCGCACCACGACGGTGCGGGGCCGTTCCGTGTTCCTGGCACGCCGCCCCCGGCAGGTCGTCGCCGCCAACACGTGGTGACCGGGTGCTTGCACACAGTGCACATGTCTTGTGATGCTATGACCGCTTTTGACGGATGAGTTGACCGAGGTCGATCGACGCAGTGGCCGAGGGCGACTGAGCTTGACTGTGCTTGACCGAGAAGGGGTGGCGTTGACCGTGCCGGCCAGTACTGCGCCTGAGGCTCCACCCACCAAGACCGCGGCGAGCACCGGAAGCACCCGCGGCGCCGACACCAGGGCCCTCACCCAGGTCCTCTTCGGCCGGCTCAAGGACCTGGAGCCGGGCAGCCCCGAGCACGGCCGGGTGCGCGGCGCGCTCATCGAGGCCAACCTGCCCCTCGTGCGGTACGCGGCGGCCCGCTTCCGCAGCCGCAACGAACCGATGGAGGACGTCGTCCAGGTCGGGACGATCGGGCTCATCAACGCCATCGACCGCTTCGACCCGGACCGCGGGGTGCAGTTCCCGACGTTCGCGATGCCCACCGTCGTCGGTGAGATCAAGCGGTACTTCCGCGACAACGTCCGTACGGTCCACGTGCCCCGGCGGCTGCACGAGCTGTGGGTGCAGGTGACGGGCGCCACCGAGGACCTCACGACCGCCTTCGGGCGCTCCCCGACGACCGCCGAGATCGCCGAGCGGCTGCGCATCACCGAGGAGGAGGTGCTCGCCTGCATCGAGGCCGGCCGTTCGTACCACGCGACGTCACTGGAGGCGGCCCAGGAGGGCGACGGACTGCCCGGCCTCCTCGACCGGCTCGGCTACGAGGACCCCGCGCTCGACGGTGTCGAACACCGCGATCTCGTACGCCATCTCCTCGTCCAGCTGCCCGAGCGCGAGCAGCGGATCCTGCTCCTGCGCTACTACAGCAACCTGACGCAATCACAGATCAGCGCCGAATTGGGCGTTTCCCAGATGCATGTGTCCCGGCTCCTCGCCAGGAGCTTCGCGCGACTTCGGTCCGCAAATCGGATCGAGGCGTAACCGTATCGAGTGGAGTGCCGTCAGGCCTCTTCCCGACGTCACTCCTGGCCGAAATGGTTCAGACCCCCTCTTTCCTGCACGGATGTCACCCCTGTTTGTCGACAAGTAACTACAGCGCGTTGCCGACATGTGACATTCTGCTGGAACCGCGTTTGCCGTAGCCCCACCTCCGGTATTCAGGTGGAGGCTGCGTTCCTCCGACGGGAGCGCCCGCCGCGACCGTCCGCGACCTCAAGGGGGTGGCATGTCCGCAGACCAGGGCAGCTCGAAGGTGCTCACGCTCACGCTCACCAAGAGCCCGAGCGAATCCGCGCCCGACGCGCTTCCGAGTTCACCCGACGCGCTTCAGAGCCCACCCGAGGTGCTTCCGGCCTCGCCCGAGGCGCTTCAGGTCTCGCCCGAGGCGCTTCCGGCCTCACCCGAGGCTCTCCAGAGCGCCACGGCCCCGGAAGCCATCGACACACGGACCCTGTCCCGCTCCCTGTTCCTGCGGCTCGCCGCACTCGACCAGGACAGCCCCGAGCGCGTCTACGTACGCGACACGCTCATCGAGCTCAACCTCCCCCTCGTGCGGTACGCGGCGGCCCGCTTCCGCAGCCGCAACGAACCGATGGAGGACATCGTCCAGGTCGGCACGATCGGCCTGATCAAGGCGATCGACCGGTTCGACTGCGAACGGGGCGTGGAGTTCCCGACGTTCGCGATGCCGACGGTCGTCGGTGAGATCAAGCGCTTCTTCCGCGACACCAGTTGGTCGGTGCGCGTCCCGCGCCGCCTCCAGGAGCTGCGGCTCGCGCTGACGAAGACCAGCGACGAGCTCGCCCAGCGGCTCGACCGCTCGCCGACCGTGCCCGAACTCGCGGTCGCGCTCGGGGTGTCGGAGGAGGACGTCGTCGACGGCCTCGCGGTGGGCAACGCCTACACCGCGTCCTCGCTCGACTCCCCGGCACCGGAGGACGACGGCGGCGAGGGCTCCCTCGCGGACCGGCTGGGGTACGAGGACTCGGCCCTGGAGGGCGTCGAGTACCGCGAGTCCCTGAAGCCGCTGCTCGCCAAGCTGCCGCCGCGCGAGCGCCGCATCATCATGCTGCGCTTCTTCGCCAACATGACGCAGTCGCAGATCGGCGAGGAGGTCGGCATCTCGCAGATGCACGTCTCGCGGCTGCTCACGCGGACGCTGGCGCAGCTGCGGGACGGTCTCATCTCGGATTGAGCGCGGGCCGGCCCCTCTCGGATCGAGCGCCGGCACCGAACCGACCTCCCGCCGTGCGTCGCGTGTCCGGCGTCGGGCGGTGCTCGCGGGGTTCCGAATTGACGGGCCGTCAGCCACACTGCGGCCATGCGACGTGGTGCTCGGAACGTGCTGGGTGCGTCGGCGGCCCTGCTGTGCCTCGGCGGACTTCTCGCCGCGAGCGGCGGCGAGAGCGGCGACGGTCATGTGGCGACCGGAGCGGCCGGCCCCGCACCGGCCAAGGCGCCGGGCAAAGCCGGGGGCCCGACCGGTGACGTGCGGCTGATCCCACTGGACGGAGCCGACCGGGACAGCGGGGACGAGAGAGACAACGAAGACGGCGGAGACCACGGAGACAGCAGCGGCACGAAGGGCTCTGGAGGCGCCTCCACGGACACGCGCGGCGACTCGGCGACGACGCCGCCGCCCGGGCCGGACGAGGGTGCTCCCGGGAGCAGCGGAGCGGGTGGCACGGAGGGGAAGCCGCCCACCGCTGACGGGAGTTCGCCCTCCGGGACCGGCGGTGCCACCGGGCCCGGCGGCTCGGCTTCGCCGCCGCCCGCCGGAACTCCACCGGGCAGCAGCCCGTCGCCCCCGGGTGCGGAGAGGCCCGGCCCCGCCGAGCCGCCGAGCGGGCCCGCCGCGCTCAGCGTCGGCACGCCGGAGCGAAACCCCGCAGACAACACGGACAAGCGGTGGTGCGAGAAGGTGACGGTCACCTTCCGGAACACCGGTGACTCACCGGTGCGTTCGGGCACGGTGACCTTCGGTACGCACATCATCGGGGCGCTCGGCATCGACTGGGCCACGATCGAGTCGACCGAGAAGCTTCCGGCCCCGATCGAAGCGGGGCGGAAGAAGACAGAAACCTGGCCGATATGTGTCGCCGCGTGGCGCGTACCGCTGGGGATGCACATCGAGACGCGTGACGTCTCGGTGGAGTGGAAGTAGGGACTTCGCCGCGGTCACCGCGGTCGGCCGTGCTTCGTCCGCAGGTACGTCGTGGCTGGTCGCGCACTTCCCCGCGCCCCTGACAGGGCGCCCGGGCGCCGCTACTTCAGCGCCAGCCACGCCACCCCCGCCACGATCACCACCGCGAGCACCACGCCGAGGATCAGCCCGACCCGCGGGCCGGAGGAGGAAGCGGGCGCCGCCGCTCGGCGGCCCTGCGGCGCCTCGTCGACGAAGGCGCGGAACATCTGCGTGCTGCCGGCGGGGTCGGGGTTGCCCTGGGGACCCTGGGGGTTGTGTGCCATGGAGCAGGACCCTAGCGAATCCATGGCGCCCGGCCCAACCCCCGCCTGCCTGCAACTTTACGTGCGCAGCCCCGGAGCTTTGCCGACTCTTTAGGGCCTTGGTCCGCTTTTAGTTTGCCTGCGGCAACCAACTGGTTTTATCGTTGCCCTAAGCAACAAACACCCAGGAGGTGCCGTGGCCGCGCAGCGTCAGTACGAGGAGCTGGCCCGACAGCTCAGTGCCATCGGTGCCGTGAAGCGCGGTCTCGGCCGGGGTCTGCCCCACGACTGCCCCGGCGGGTCCGCCGCCGTACTCATCCTGCTGGAGCGCCACGGCGCCATGCGGATGAGCAGGCTCGCCGAGCTGCTCGCCGTGGACATGTCGGTCACCAGCCGCCATGTCGCGCACGTCGCGGAGAGGGAGTGGATCGTCCGCGATCCCGACCCCGCGGACAAGCGCTCCCGGATCCTGCGGCTCACGCCCGAGGGCAAGGCCAAGGTCGACGAGCTCTCCGAGCTCTCCATCCGGACCCTCACCCACTACTTGCACGACTGGACCGACGACGAGGTCGTCCAGCTCAGCACGCTGCTCGCGCGTCTGCGCGACAGCTTCGGGGACTGCCGCGCGGCTTCGGCCCGGCTTCCCGACGTACAGACCACCCCAGAGACCACCCGTACACCCGCGTAAGAAAAGGAAGCCCATGGCAACAACCACACCAGCCGGTGTGCGGGGCAGCCATGCCAAGCACGGAGCTCACCACTCTCACCCCGACGAGAACGCTCCGATGACGCACCGGCAGATCATGGAAGCGCTGTCCGGGCTGCTGCTCGGCATGTTCGTGGCGATCCTGTCGTCGACGATCGTCTCCAACGCCCTGCCCGAGATCATCGGTGACCTCGGCGGCGGCCAGTCCGCCTACACCTGGGTCGTCACCGCCTCGCTGCTCGCGATGACGGCGACCACGCCCCTGTGGGGCAAGCTCTCGGACCTCTTCAGCAAGAAGGCCCTGGTCCAGATAGCCCTGATCATCTACGTCGGCGGTTCCGTCGTCGCCGGTCTCTCGCAGAGCGCCGGGATGCTGATCGCCTGCCGCGTCGTCCAGGGCATCGGCGTCGGCGGTCTCTCCGCCCTGGCGCAGATCGTCATGGCCGCGATGATCTCCCCGCGTGAGCGCGGTCGTTACTCCGGCTACCTCGGCGCGACCTTCGCCGTCGCCACCGTCGGCGGACCGCTGCTCGGCGGCGTCATCACCGACACCTCGTGGCTCGGCTGGCGCTGGTGCTTCTACGTCGGCGTGCCCTTCGCGATCATCGCGCTGATCGTCCTCCAGAAGACCCTGAAGCTCCCCGTCGTCAAGCGGGACGTCAAGGTCGACTGGGCCGGTGCCTTCTTCATCAGCGCCGCCGTCTGCCTGCTGCTCGTCTGGGTCACCTTCGCCGGTGACAAGTACGACTGGATGTCCTGGCAGACCGCCGCCATGGTCGGCGGTTCGATCGTCCTCGGTCTGCTCTTCGTCCTCGTCGAGTCCAAGGCCAGCGAGCCGATCATCCCGCTGCGGCTCTTCCGCAACCGCACCATCACGCTCGCCTCGCTCGCCTCGCTCTTCGTGGGTGTCGCAATGTTCGCGGGCACGGTCTTCTTCAGCCAGTACTTCCAGCTGGCGCGGGGCGAGTCCCCGACGATGTCCGGTGTCATGACGATCCCGATGATCGGCGGCCTGTTCATCTCGTCGACCGTCTCGGGCCAGATCATCACCAAGACGGGCAAGTGGAAGGCGTGGCTGGTCAGCGGCGGTCTGCTGGTGACGGCGGGCCTCGGTCTGCTCGGCACCATCCGGTACGACACCGAGTACTGGCACATCGCGATCTTCATGGCCCTGATGGGTCTCGGCATCGGCATGATGATGCAGAACCTGGTCCTGTGCACGCAGAACCAGGTCGCCCCCGAGGACCTCGGCTCCGCCAGCTCCACCGTCACCTTCTTCCGCTCGCTGGGCGGTGCCATGGGTGTCTCGGCGCTGGGCGCGATCATGGCCACGCGGATCACCGACTACGTCAAGGACGGCATCACCGACCTCGGCCCGAAGGCGGCCGCGCAGTTCGGCCACGGCGGCACCGGTGGCGGCGGCATCCCGGACCTGGACAAGATCCCCGAGCCGTTCCGCACGGTGATGGAGAGCGCGTACGGGCACGGCATCGCCGACGTCTTCCTGATCGCCGCGCCGATGGCGCTGATCGCCTTCCTGATCACGCTGTTCATCAAGGAGGTCCCGCTGCGGACGTCCGGCGCGCCGGCGCGGGCCACCGCCGGTGACGCCGCCACGGACGCCCCCGCGGAAGCCGTGGCCCCCGCTGCGGCCGGCTTCGCCGAGCAGCCCGTCCTCGCCTCCGTCGCCTCGCGCACCGAGGCCGGGCCCGAGGGCACGCAGCGGCTCGCCGCCGTGGTGTCCGCCGCCGAGCACGCGGCCGGAGACCTGCCACCGGTCACCAACGGCATCCCGGTCCACGGCTACGTCCGCGGCGCCGAGAGCGCGCCCGTCCCGCAGGCCGCCGTCACGCTGATCTCCCTCGGGGACGCCAGCTCGGCCGCGCGGTCGCCCAGGGCGACGGGGCCTACGCCCTCGACGCCCCCGGCGCCGGGTCGTACGTGCTCATCGCCTCCGCCGACGGATTCCAGCCGCAGGCGTCCACGGTGATCGTGGGCGAGGGCTCCCTCGCGTACGACATCCTGCTCAGCGGCACCAGCGGGCTCAGCGGTGTGGTGCGGGACGCGGACAGCAAGCTGCCCGTCTCCGGTGCCATGGTCATCGTGACCGACGTACGCGGTGACGTCCTGGCCACCGGGCTCTCCGGCGAGCAGGGCGAGTTCACCTTCGCCGAGCTGGTCCCCGGCACCGTCACCATCGCGGTGAACGCCACCGGACACCGGCCCACCGCCCTGCCCGTCGAGGTCGGCGGGGCCGGGGTCACCCGGGTCGAGGTCGAGCTCAACTCCGGGGCGCAGGTGCTCGGCACCGTCCGTGCGGGCGGCGGGCCGCTGAACGACGCGCGGGTCACGCTCGTCGACGCGGCCGGCAACGTCGTCGCCACCGCGACCACCGGGGCGGACGGGGCGTACGCCTTCACCGACCTCGACAGCGGTGAGTACACGGTCATCGCGACCGGCTACCCGCCGGTGGCGACCGGCCTGTCGGTGACCGGCAGCGGCGTCGACGGCCACGACATCGAGCTCGCCCACCCGGGCGAGTGACGACCCCGGCCCGTGGCCGCGCCCCGAGCGGAGGCGTGGCCACGGGCCGGTCGCGGAAAGGGCCCCGGGCCGGCGGTGGCGTTCACGGCAGGGGACGGCCGGCCACCGCCGGACCGGGGGCCGTCCGCTTGCGCCTCACGGGACTTGAACTTTTTTGTGGCTCCTGACAGGGGCCCGGCAAGGAGTAAACGGGATGGGACTCAACGCTCGGATCCGCACGCGCGACGGGTGGGCCGTGCCCCACGCCGTCGTCACGGTGACCGACATGACCGGGGCGCAGGTGCTGCGGGCGGCCGCCGACGAGGAGGGTGCCGTGCGCGATGACACGGCCCTGGTGCCCGGGCCGTACACCGTCATCGTCACCGCCGTCGGCTACGCGCCCGTCGCCTCCACCGCCCTCGTCACGGCCAGCGGCCGGGCCGAGGTCGGCAGCATCGTCCTCGCCCGGCAGGGCGGCACGGAGCTGCCGCCGCCCGGGCCCTGGACCATCGACCCGGCGCACTCCACCGTGGGCGCCGTCGCCCAGCACCTCGGGATCACCAGCGTGCACGGGCGGTTCACGGAGTTCGGGGGCCGCGTGGAGATCGCCGAGGACGTGGCGAAGTCACGGGTCGAGGCGGTCATCCGATCGGCCTCGATCGACACGGGCAACGGCATGCGCGACGGGCACCTGAAGTCGCCGGACTTCCTGGACGTCGACCAGTACCCGGAGATCACCTACCGGTCGAGCGGCCTGACGCCGGCCGGGCCGGACCGCTGGACGGTGCACGGCGAACTCGGGATGCACGGTGTCGTACGCCCCGTCGACCTGGAGCTGAGCTACCTGGGGACCGGAGCGGACCCCTGGGGCGGCACCCGGGCGGCCTTCCGGGCCACGGCCGAGCTGCGGCGGGAGGACTTCGCCATGAACTACAACCAGGTGGTGCAGGCGGGGATCTCGGCGATCGGCACGACGCTGCGGGTGGAGCTGGACATCCAGGCCGTGCAGGGGGACGCGCTTCCGCAGGGCTGATCCGCGTACGCAAGTACGCGAGTACGTACGTACTTAGGGTGTCCGGGCGCCCGTCAGAGTTCCTGGCGGGCGCCCGGCGTCTCGCCTCGACCGGCCCGCTCCCCTCGTTTCTCTTGTTCGAGTCGTTTCTCTTGTTCGAGAAGGGATTCGATCCCGGCGATCATCAGGTCGAGGGCAACCCTGAAGTCCCGCTCCCACATCTCCTCGACCGTGGCGTCGCCGCGCGCCGCCAGCAGATCCTTCGCGCTCTCCATGGCCCCGTGCGAGGCGAGCTCGTCCTCGACCGTCCCTGCCGCCTCCCGGTAGTACTCGTCCTGGGTCATCCCCGCCTCCGCGCACCGCGCCATGTAGTGGCCCTCGATGGTCCCGAAGCCGTACACGAACTGGAAGACCGCCGAGATCGCGCCGTTCTGCGTGTGCGGGGGCAGGCCGGTCCCGCGTACCGTCCGCTGCACCGCGACGACGAACGCCAGCCAGTTCGGTCCGATGTTGAGGAACCTGCCGACCAGCGGCGAGACCCAGGGGTGGCGGATCAGCAGCGCGCGGTACTCGTCGGCGAGGGCCCGCAAGGCCTCGCGCCAGGACCCGGCGGGCGCCTCCGCGTCGGGCAGCCGCATCTCGCCGCACACCGCGTCGAGGGCGAGCTCCAGGAGGTCGTCCTTGGTGTCCACGTACCAGTAGACGGACATCGCCGTGACGTTCAGCTCGGCGGCGAGCCTGCGCATGGAGAACTTGGCGAGGCCCTCCGCGTCCAGGAGCCGGACCGAGGCCTCGGTGATGCGGTCCCGGTCGAGGCCGCTGGGCTGGTCGCCCTTGCGTCCACCGCCCCGGGGGGCCTTGCCCTGCAGCCAGACACTCGTCCGCGCCGGGTTCTTCGTGCCGCCGGCTGCCTTGGCCATGGCGCACCTTCCTGGTTGGGCCTGGGGCCTTCAGTGGTGGTCCCCAGGATGCTATGCCGCCGCTTTCCCCACGGAGTCTGCCCTCTCCGCCCTGCGCAGCAACGCGGCCGCGAGGACACCGCCGAGGAAGACCGCGGCCGCGCCCACCAGCTGGCTCGTCTCCAGTCCCGAGGCGAACGCGTCGGCGATCCGCTCCCGCTCCCCGGACGACTCCGCCGCGGCCATGGCCGCCGGGAAGGACGCCGCGGAGACCGCCACGAGCGAGGCGAAGCGGGAGTTGAGGACCGCGCCGAGGACGGCGACGCCGAGGCCGTTGCCGAACTCCGCGAGGGTGCCGTTGACGCCCGCGCCCACGCCGGCCTTCTCCACCGGGATGGCGCTCATGATGGCGTTGGCCATGGCGGGCATGGCGAACGCGATGCCGGCGCCCATGGTGACGAGCCCGGCCAGCATGCCGTTGTAGTCGTCGCCGCCGAGCAGCGCTATCACCGCGAGACCGGCGGCCAGCGCGCTCATGCCGGACAGGATCGTCGCGGGCGTGCCCAGCTTGGCGTGGAGCTTCGCGCCGACGCCGGTGAGGTTCAGGGCGACGATGGTCACCGCGAGCGGCGCCGTCCGCAGGCCCGCCTCCAACGGCTCGTAGTCGAGGACGAACTGGAGGTGCTGGGTGAGCAGGAAGAGCGAGCCGCTCAGGCCGAAGGCGACCAGGATCGCGCCCGCCACCGCGCCGATGAACCGCTGGTTGCGGAAGAAGTGCATGTCCAGCATGGGGTACGGGATGCGCAGCTCCCACCGGACGAAGGCGCCGAGGACCAGCACACCGACCGCCGCGGAGACCAGCACCTGCGACGACGTCCAGCCGTGGCCGGGCCCGGAGATGATCGCGTAGACCACCGAGGCCATGCCGATGGTCGACAGCAGCGCGCCGAGCAGGTCGGGGCGGTCGCCCCGGGGTTCTTGGACTCGGGCACCAGCTTGGCGACCGCGGCGAGGCCCAGCAGCGCCACCGGCAGGTTGATCAGGAAGATCGAGCCCCACCAGAAGTGGTTCAGCATGAAGCCGCCGAGCAGCGGACCGGCCGCGAAGCCGAGGGAGCTGACGGTCGACCAGAGGCCGATCGCCTTCACGCGCTCGGAGTCGTCGAAGACCTGCACGACGACCGCGAGCGTCGTGGTCATCAGGAGCGCGCCGCCGACGCCCATGCCCGCGCGGGCGGCGATGAGCTGTGCGGAGGACTGCGCGAACGCCGCGACGCACGAGCCGATGCCGAAGAGCGCGAGGCCCATGAGCAGCATCTTCTTGCGGCCGTAGCGGTCGGCGGAGCTGCCCGCGGTGAGCAGCAGGCCGGACTGCACGAGCGAGTAGGCGTTGATCATCCATTGGATGTCGGACGTGGACGCGTCCAGCTCCCGGGTGAGGGACGGGATCGCGACGCTCAGGACGGTGTTGTCGAGCAGCACGGTGAGCTGGGCGAGGCAGATGACACCGAGGATCAGCCAGCGCTGCGGGTGCCGGGGTGGGGCGGCCGAGGACTCGGCGGTCGTCGCCGTCATGCGGGCCTCCTGGTCTAAGGAGTGATCCATGGAGTGATCCACGGGATCCATGGGATCCATGGGATCCACGGGATCCACGGGATCCACGGGATCCACGGGATCCACGGGATCCATGGGTGGTTCTACGGTGTACGAGGCTGGATGCCTCGTACACCGTAGAACGGTCCCCATACGGCGTACAAGTAGATATTCGGACGCAGGCGTGCAGCGGCCCCGGCGCCGCTACTTCTTCTGCTTCTTCGGCCGGGCCAGGTCATAGAAGGTCGCACTGCCCACCGTCACCTTCGTGAAGGCCGGCTCGATGCCGGGACGGCCCGGCACCGCCTCGGGCATCTTGGCGCCGCGTGCCGGGGCCGCCGCCGGGCTTCGGGAGCCGGTTCGCACCGGGCACCGCGGCGGGCCCGGCGGGCCCTTTCGGCCAGGTCGCCGAGCACGCCGTCCAACTGGTCGTACAGATGCGACGTGAGCGCGATGGTGGTGACGGCCGATCACCGCGCACACGACGGCGATCAGCGCGACGGCGGAGAGGACGAGCCGGGTGCGGAGGGTGCGCGCGGCCGTGGCCGCCGACGCCGGAGCCCGGCCCTCACGAGGGCGAGGGTGAAGGCGAGGCCACCGGCACCGGCTCGGGCATGTGCACGGGCACGGGCACGGCAGGCTTGATCAGGTACCCGGCCCCGCGCCGCGTGTGGATCATCGGCTCCCGTCCGGCATCGATCTTCCTGCGCAGATACGAGATGTAGAGCTCGACGACGTTGGCCTGGCCCCCGAAGTCGTAGTTCCACACCCGGTCGAGGATCTGCGCCTTGCTGAGCACGCGCCGCGGATTGCGCATGAGGTAGCGAAGGAGTTCGAACTCGGTGGCGGTGAGGTGGATGGAGTCCCCGCCGCGCGTCACCTCATGACTGTCCTCGTCCAGGGTCAGGTCCCCCACCACCAGGGTCGACTCGCTGCGCTTGTCCGCGGCCCCGGCCCGCCGGATGAGCCCGCGGAGCCGCGCCACCACCTCCTCCAGGCCGAAGGGCTTGGTGACGCAGTCGTCGCCGCCCGCGGTGAGCCCGGCGATGCGGTCCTCCACCGCGTCCTTCGCGGTCAGGAAGAGCACGGGCACGTCCGGCAGCTCCCGGCGCAGCCTGCCGAGCAGCGAGAGGCCGTCCATGTCGGGCAGCATCATGTCGAGCACCACGGCGTCGGGCCGGAACGCGCGCGCCGCCCGCACCGCGCCCGCGCCGTCCCCCGCGCTGCGGATCTGCCAGCCCTCGTACCGCAGGGCCATGGACATCAGCTCGGTGAGCGACGCCTCGTCGTCCACCACGAGTACGCGGACGGGGGTCCCGTCCGCCCGGAGCAGTTCGGTACGCGCCTGAGGCGTGGTCGTGGTCATACCGCACAGCGTGGGCCGCGCCCCTGAGAGCACTCTTGCGTGAACCTGTGAATTCCCTGAGAAACGCCGCCGTCCACGCACACGCCCCCCACGGCCCCGCCCCTCATTCCCCCGGGTCACTCCCCCGGGTCACTCCCCAGGCCGAACAACCGGGCGGCGTTCCCGTGCAGCACCCCCCGCAGCCACGCGTCCCCCAGCCCCAGCCGCTCCAGCGCCTCCAACTGGTGGACGTACGCGTACGGGATGTTGGGAAAGTCGCTCCCCAGCACGATCCGCTCACCCAGCGCCACGAGCCGCTCCGACTCCGCGCGCGGGAACGGCATGAGCCGCTCGCTGAAGTCGGTGAACGCCATGGTCGTGTCGAGGCGCACCTCCTCGTACCGCTCGGCGAGCGCGAGGAACTCGGCGTACTCGGGCATCCCCATGTGCGCCACGACGAGCCGCAGCCGGGGGTGGCGCGCGAGCAGCCGCGCGATCGGACCGGGCCCGGTGTGCCTGCCGGGCTCGGGCCCGGACCCGCAGTGCGTGACCACCGGTGTCCCGGCGTCGGCGAGCAGCCCCCAAACCGGGTCGAGCAGGGCGTCGTTGGGGTCGTAACCGCCCACCTGCACATGCGCCTTGAAGACCCGAGCCCCCGTCTCGACGGCCTCCCGCACATACGCCTCGACGCCCGGCTCCGGGAAGAACGTCGCCGTCCGCAGGCAGCCCGGCGTGCGGCGCGCGAAATCGGCGGCCCAGTCGTTGAGCCACCGCGCCATGCCCGCCTTGTGCGGATAGAGCATGGAGGTGAAGGCCCGCACCCCGAACTCCCCGAGCAGTTCGACCCGCCGCTCCTCGTCGTGCCGGTAGCTGATGGGCCACGCCACACCGCCGCCGTCGCCACCGTCGTCCGCCCCGAAGGCGTCGAAGTAGGCCCAGACCTTCCGCAGCACCCGTTCCGGCATGAAGTGGGTGTGCACGTCGATGAGCCCGGGCACCCCGACCCGCCCCCAGAACTCCCGCACGGCAGCGGCCTCCGTACTGTCCCGGCGGCCTGGGCTGTCCCGGCTATCCCCGCACAAAGCCGTGGCTCCGCTCCACCTTGGCGACGTGCACCACGTACGACTCGTACCACTCCGCACGCCCGCGCCTCTGCGCCACGCGGTGCTCGGGGTCGCTCCGCCAGGCCTTGATCGCCTCCTCGTCGCGGAAGTACCCGACGGTGATGCCGAGCCCACCCGGCGTCCGGGCGGACTCCATCCCGAGGAACCCCGGCACGGCGGCGACCAACTCGTCCAGGCGGTCACCGGTTTCGCCGTACGCGGTCCCGTCCCCGTCGTCATCCTCCCCCCGGACGGAGGTGAAGACGGCGGCGTAATAGGGCGGTTCGAAGGGCCCGACCGGCCCTGACACGTGATCACTCATGCCCCCACCCTCAGATCGCGACCACACGGTGTCCACCCCTCCCCGCCGCTCCTTGCCCTCCGGTCACCGAGACTTGACCATCCGGTCAGCGGGGGGGCGAAGTACGGCCCCCCCTCAGGAGAGCCCGTCCCTGCACGCCCAGAAGAGCCCGTCCCTGCACGCCTGGAAGAGCCGTCCCGCACGCCCAGAAGAACCCGTCCCTGCATCCCTGGAAGAGCCGTCCCGCACGCCCAGAAGAACCCGTCCCTGCATCCCTGGAAGAGCCGTCCCGCACGCCCAGAAGAACCCGTCCCTGCATCCCTAGAAGAGCCCGTCCTGCTCACCCCCGCCCCCGCTACCACCCCCGGCACCGCGCACCGCCTCCACCGGCACGGTCACCCCGCTGCCCGGCCCCGCACCCGCCCCCGCGTCGACTCCTGCCAGCTCCCACCCCACGAGCACGCGCGTATCCACGACCAGTACCCGCCCGTCCGCGACCGCCAGGTACAGATCGGGCCCGGCCGCGGCGACGAGCCGCCCCGCGAGAACACCGCCGTCGACCAGTTCCCGTACGACTCCGTCGGCGGCGGCCCGGTCAGCGGCCCCGTCAGCGGGCCCGCCCGCCGCTTCCCCCAGGCCGAACGCCGCCGAGTGATCGACCGCCTCGAACTCCACCCGCTCCAGCGCCTCGGCCCACCCCTCCAGCACGACGGCCCGCCGGTACAGCTCCGCCAACTCCCGCGCCCGCTCCGGCCACCCGGGCAGAGCCCCCCGCACCGCCCGCTTGCGCGCGTACGGCACCCGGTCCGGCACCCCCAACGCCGCCCGCAGCAACTCCTCCGTACGCCGCGCCGCCATCAGCGGCCCCCGCCCCAGCCAGCAGAACGCCACGGCCCCCTGCTCCAGGAGCCGCACCGCGCCCCTTTCCTCGGCCGTGATCCCGACCTTGACCAGCCCCGCCCCGAACCACGCGAGGTACACCCGGTACGTACGCGGATCATCCGGCACGCCATCCGCCGCCACGGAGAACGCCCGGTCGAGGCGCGCGCACTCGGAGCACCGCGCTTGCGTGGCCCGCGCCGGCACCACGGCCCGCAGGGGGCACGGGTTGCCACGCGCCCCCACGCACCGCCGCTCACCGACGGCCCGGAACCCGATCACCCGCCCATACGCGAGGGCGCTGCTCCGTCCCCCCGCCCACCGCAGCACGGGCCCCCCACCCGACCACCCGAGCCCCGCGCAACGCCACTCCATCGCCGTACTCCTTCTCCCCACTCCTTCTGCCCCGACGCACAAACGACCAGAGGCCCTGACGATTTCCCGTCAGGGCCTCTGGTCTGCTGTGCACTCGGCAGGATTCGAACCTGCAACCTTCTGATCCGTAGGATCGGGCACCGCCTTGCGGGAGCGCCCGGCGGCCTCCCGAACTGATCGCCCACGTTAGCGAACAAGCGCCTCTGTGTGCCGTCGTTGCCGTCAAGGCTGCCGTCAGATCCGCCGTATCCGGTGGGACTCCCCTGGACCCGTCACGCCCCGGGCCGGGGTGACGGTGGCTCGCAGAAGGCGAACCACTCGTAGACGGTCTGCCACGTCCGTACCGCTCGGACAGGTCGCGCCAAGGAGCCCCGGTCCGCAGCCGCCACAGCACACCATTAACCACCTGCCGATGATCACGCCATGGACGGCCGCCCGTCCGCCTGCGGCAACAGGGGCTCAGTCCGCTCCCACACCACGCCCGCCGCCTCACCTCGACCTGCCATAAGAGTCAATGATCGGACCGGCTATAGAGTCCCGCCTGTGGCGAATCATCAGGACGAGACCAGGGCGGCCTACGACGGAGTCGTCGAGCTGTACGCATCGCTGTTCGCGAACCGGCTGGAGACACAGCCGTTCGCCCGGGCCATGATCGGCACCTTCGCCGAACTGGTGCGCGCGACGGGCAACCCGCGGGCAGCGGACGTCGGGTGCGGGCCCGGACATCTGACGGCCATGCTGCACGAACTGGGCCTGGACGCCTTCGGAATCGACCTCTCCCCCGGCATGGTCGACCACGCCCAGCAGGCCCATCCGGCGCTCCGCTTCCAGGAGGCGCGGATGGAGTCCCTGCCGATCGAGGACGGCGCGCTCGGCGGCGTACTGGCCCACTACTCGCTGATCCACACCCCTCCGGGAGAGCTGCCGGAGCTGCTCGCCGAGCAGGTACGCGTCCTGGCGCCGGGTGGTCTGCTCCTGGTCTCCTTCTTCGGGACCGACGGACCGGAACCGGTCCGGTTCGACCACAAGGTGGCGCCCGCCTACAGCTGGCCGGCGGACCGCCTCGCCGAACTCCTGACCGGTGCCGGGCTCGTCCCCTTCGCTCGACTGCTCCACGATCCAGCCTCCGAGCGAGGCTTCCTCGACGCCCACCTGCTGGCCCGCCGTTCGTAGGTTCTGCCCGGCAATACCCGCCGGACAGTCGGCACACCTCCGGGCTGCCGGCTCGGCGGACGCTCGCTGATTCGACGGGAATTGTCAGACAGGCCCTAGCGACGCCAGATTCAGGTGTACTTGGCCACCGTGTACGCGGTCGGCCCTGCAAGCGTGCCTCCGGAGCTGTCGGTCATGTCCAGGATCTCGAAGCCGGCGCGCTGCGCGTACTGTTCGAGCTCGCGCGGGAAGAGTACGCGTCTGCGGATCTCATCCTGGGCCTCGTCCCCTGAGGGGAGTGCCCAGCGCCGGTGCATGGTGTTGATCTGGGTCCGCAGGTCCCACTCATGGCGGATCGTGACGGTTGCCGGACCGCTCGGGGTGTCGACCGTAGCGGTCATCGGATCGGCCCCCGTGATGGGTGCGACGGGGGAACAGAGGATCAGCAGGCTGCCCCGCTCGGCGTGAGCCGCGAACGTGGCGAAGACCTGGGTGATCTCGTTGTTGTCGTGGACGTAGGCGAGGCTGTTGCCCATGCAGGTCACCACGTCCATGCACCGCTGGAGTCGGGTGGTGCGCATGTCTCCGATGCGGATGTCCAGCTCTGGGCGGGCTTGGCGGGCGTAGTCGACCATGCCGGGTTGGAGGTCCAGGCCGATGCACTCGTAGCGCTTGGCCAGGATCTCCAGGTCCCTGCCGGTGCCGCATCCGAAGTCGACCAGCGTCCGAGCGTCCGGCCGGTGTGTCTCGATCAGGGTCTGACACATCCCGGCGCCGGTGCTGTCGGATTGGATCACGTCGTACAGGGCCGGGTCCCGGTAGAGGAGGTTCGTCGCTTCCACTGGTTCCGCTTCCGTGTCGTGGCTGGTCACATAAGGCTCCGCAGTCCGACCTCTAGGGCGAGGACATCGCACAGCAAGTCGGGGACAGTCGGGGCGGCGTCGGCGTCCTTGCGGGCCTGAGCGAGTGCCTGGCCGTCAACGTAGCCGAGATCGACCAGGACGGACTCCTTCAGCATGTCGTCCAGCACGGGCAAGCCATACGAGCGCAGCCCCTTCTCCAGGACGGCCAGGAAGTTCTCCGGTTCGGCCGGCGACGCCACCGAGTCTGGCAGTCCCGCCCGCCTGATCCGCTCCCGGAACAGCGCCTTGCCTCGCTTGTACTCGTGCGGCAGTTGCTCCATGAAACGGACGATCCGCGGATGTACGAGCGGGCTCACCGGCCAGACGCCGGCCCGCAGGAAGCCGGGATTGTGCATCCCGAACGCCATCAAGGTCGGCACCGGCAGGACGGGGATGGGCGCCAGGTGCTCGTTCACCTCGACCAGGGCTCGAACCGTCTTCGGGCCGAGCCACGGAACGGATTCCGGGGCTGGCAGTTCCGCGGCCGTCCTGGAGTGGTGGGCGTTGACCTCGTCCCCTCCACTGCCGGTGAACATGACCTCGCACCGTCGAACGGCTGCCTGGGCTCGTACGACGTCGAAGGCTTCCTGATAGAACGCCCCCGCCGGATCATGCGGCCGGCGCAGAGCGCGCACACCACCGGGGCAGAACGGCGAGTGCCGCAAGGCGGAAATGGCCACGTCTCGGAAGCCGCAGTGATCCGCGTACGCCTGGCGGCGCTCGCTCTGCTGTCTGCCGGTGCTTCCCCCGACCAGTAAGCCGAAGCTGTGCACCTGCGGGATGCGCGCCGCCTTCACTGCCAGGGCGACGTTCCCGGAGTCCGCGCCGCCCGACAGTTCGACGCCCACGCACCCCGTGGCGCTCGGTGCTTCGCGGATCACGTCGGTCAGCAGCTCATCGAGCGTGGCGAGTGGATCGACACCGGGCCGCAGCCTGCGCGGCTCCAGGACGTGTTCGGCGGGCTCCGGGTAGTGGATGCCGAGTCCGGCAGCGGTGAATGTGGCAGACGCCCGCTCAGTCAGGCGGTAGACGCCCTCGAACACCGTCTCAGAGGTGTAGCGATGCTGCCTGGTCAGCGTCCGCGCCACGACACGCGGAACCAAGCGGTCAGTCGACAGATGCGGCCCCAGTGCCGCCACGTCCCATGACGCGTGCAGCTCGTCGGCCTTCTCCAGCAGGTACAGCGGGGCTGTGCCGAAGACGCCCGCCGTGAGACGGGCTTCCCCGGCCGTCATGACGACCTCGACGAAGTCGGCCTCGCCCCGCTTGCACTCCTTCACCCTCACCCGCACACATGGCGTCTGGTCGTCGCGGACCTCCATGACCAGCGTGGACACGTTCGCGGGCTTGATCCAGCTTTCGCCGCTGACCCAGCGACCTCCTTCCGGCCTCCATCGGGGCTCCTGGAGATCGGCCAGGCGCAGACGCATCGACAGCATGTCGTCCCTTTCCGAAGTCATGCGGCGGGGCGGGGCCGCGAACGACCCCGCCCCGCCTGGCGTCAGCCCTGGATCACTTGGAGCAGTGGTCGCCGTTGTTGTCGCCACCGCCGGGCATCTTGTCGAGCAGCGTGGCCTCGACGGCCGGGACGCCGGTGATCAGGTCGCCGGTGAACAGCTCGTCCACGTTCATCGCGTTCTCCTCTTACGGTTGAAACGGACCCCGCGGCTGATGCCGCGGAGTTGAGCCCCGTCCGGCTGCCGGTCCCTTACGAAGAAGGCAGCCGGACGCGTGCCCACCGCTTCCGGCGGTGGGCCCTCCCTCGCCACACGTGGGGTTGGATGTGGCAGGGGGAAGTCAGATGGGGGTGGAGGCGGCGGCCACGCCCAGGACGAAGCCGCTCGATGCAGAGATGGTGATGATCGGCAGCAGTCCGGCGTAACGGCCGACGACTGCGGCTAACCGCCTCACAGCCGCTCGCCGCGGCTGCGCTCGTTCGCCTCGCGCACTGCGGCGCTCAGCTCGGCCGCAGCGTCCTGAGGCTCGGGACGGCTGTGCTGCGGGCACTCACACGGCGGGGACAGGTTCGAGCCCGGCGGCGGGTCCGCGCCCTCGTAGGTGTCGATCCTCAGCACCCCGTCCACGCCCCGCTCTTCGGTCAACTGGGCCAGTCGGGCCCGCGCTTCGCTTTTCATCCCTCAGTCCCTCAGACGATGGCTGCGGCGAGGTCTCGCCGTTCCCTGCTGCCTCTACGCAACCGTGTGACCACGCACAGCGGTACCGTTGCAGCAGCGCCAGGACTTGAAAGCCTTGAAAGTTCGCAAGGGCACGGGGAGTTGAGGACATGGCCAAGCGTGAACCGAACGGGGCGCTCGGGCGCCTGCTCACCGAGAGCCGCTGGACTTACCGCCAGTTCGCTCGGGCGGTGAACCGTGCGGGCACCGAGATGGGCACTCCCCTGCGATACGACGAGTCGGCAGTGAGTCACTGGCTGGGCGGCACCGTGCCCCGCGGGGCCGTGCGGGCGTGCGTCCTGGAAGCCCTCTCACGACGTCTGGGGCGGCCCGTAACGCACGCTGAGGCCGGTCTGCCCGTTCCCCGCGATCACTTCCCGACAGCCGCGGATACCGTGGAGGGGCTGATCGACCTCGGGAGGCAGGACATGGACCCATCGCGCCGCAGTGTCCTGGGGGCCGGCCTGTTCTCCGTCGCCCTCACGATTCCCGGGTGGCCGGATGTCATCGGCCGTGCCGAAGCGGTCCAGTCCGGCCGTGCCCGCCGGATCGGCATGAACGAAGTGGACATGGTCATCGCCATGACCGAGCGCGTCTCGGAACTGGACGACCAGTTCGGCGGTCGCCACGCACGCCCCATGGCCGCCTCGTTCATGGTGAACACCGTGGCGTCCTACCTGCGCGCCGACGCCCCCGACGACGTGCGGAAGGCCATGCTGTCCGCAGCCTCGGACCTGCTGTACCTGACCGGCTACATGGCCGTGGACGAGGGACTGCACGGCCTCGCGCAGCGCTACTACGTCAAGGCGCTGGAACTGGCGGGCGCCGCCGAGGACCACCTGACCTACTGCACCACTCTGCGCGGCATGAGCGTCCAGGCGATCGACCTCCGTCACGGGGGAAAGGCCATGGAGCTGGCAGACGCCGCGGCAGCCGCCTCCCCCAAGGCCGGCCCTCGCATGCTTGCCTTCCTCGCCGGCCAGCAGGCACACGCCGCCGCGCAGACCGGCGACCGGACTCGGGCGCTGCGATACATCCGGGAGGCCGAGACCGCCATGGAACGTGCCGAGTCGCGCGGCAAGGCGTTCGGCTCGTATGACCCGGCGTCGCTCAACTACCACATCAGCCAGGTTCGTTACGAACTCGGCGATGTCTCCGGCGCCATCGAAGCCATGCTGCAGTCCGACAAGGTGCGCTACAGCGTCTATCGCCGCGCCCGCGTCCGACACCGCGCCATGCTGGCCGAACGGCAACTGGAGGTCGGCCACCTGGAAGCGGCCTGCGACACCTGGCATCAGGCGCTCGACGACTACCCCATGGTGCAGTCCGGCCGAGCCGACGACCGGGTCAGAACCATGTTCGGCCTTCTCCGGCCGCATCTGAAGAACACGACTGCGCGGGACCTCTACGACCGCGCACGAACGGTCGCCCCGCCTTCTCTGGTCAGCTGACCCGTGCCGTTGGCGACCTCAGCCACAGAAAGTCAGCCACGACGGCGGGTGCGCCGAACGAGCACCCGCCACGTGTGCCTCCAGCAACCACCCACCGGCCCCAGCCACGCTTCCCAGTGCGGCACGGCCTCGACCCCCGTTGCCCCCGAGCGCTGCCGCGAGCCTCGCCTGACGAATAGGCGGGAGGCCGGCTGCCCGGGTCACGGCTGGTTGAACGGCAATCCGCGGTGATCGGTGCGGACTTGGCATGCGTCCCGCTCCTCCTGGCCGTGCTCGCCGCGGGTCGGTTGTCAAGGTTCTTCGCGGGTCTGGCTGCCCGCTTCTCGGGCTTTTGCGGCGCGAGCGGGCGGGGGCCGTCGCGGGCGGTGGCGGGGACATGAGCCGGCGGCGGCCTGGGGCCGCCGCGCCGCGCGGCCCGCGCCAGCGGGCCGCCTTGATCCAGTAAAGAAACTTTGGACAGCTCACCTCTTCGGCGTCTTCGGCCGGTAGGGAGTGGGCTGTTTGCCATGCTTCGCCCCGATCGCCTCGCAATCAGTCGCTTCATGCCGGTCTGTTCGCGGGATCGCCGAAAGACATCCACAGGCTGACCGTTGCATCGTTATGGCCTGCGGAAACGCCGACGGCTCACCTGGTGAAATGTGGCGCAGGTCACAACGTGGTGGTGTCACACCGGTAGGGCTTTTCGGCACCTGTCCCCAGTGCAGGGAGCGATTCGTCGCGGCGTAGGCGTCGGCTTTCGACGGCCTGCTGTCGCACGCCCTAGAGGGCCCGGAGGCGCTAGATGCGGAAGAGGTGAGAGGTGATCGGCGTCACATCCGTCTGGGGTCACACACACCCCGAGAAACCGACCTCTATAGGCGTCCCTGAAATCGGGGCGGCGAAACATAGACGACGATCGCCGGTTAGCCAAACCGGCGTTTCTCCGGACCCTTGATGTACGAGCCGGACGACTGGAAGGACAAGCGTCGTCCGCGCCGGACGCTGCGGCGGCAAGAACGTCCCCGAAACCGTCCGCACGCACCCCAGGGTGTTCCTCACCCTCACCGCCCCCTCCTTCGGCCCCGTCCACAACCGGACCACCAACAAGGACGGCAAGTCCCGCGCCTGCCGCTGCGGCACCCACCACCCCGAGGGAGCCCCCGAACTCGGCACCCCGCTGGACCCGAAGACGTACGACTACACCGGCGCCGTGCTGTGGAACGCCCACGCCGGAGCCCTGTGGGCACGCTTCACCCTCAACCTCCGCCGCGCCCTGGCCGCCCACTTCCGCATCACCCAGAAGGACATGAAGCAGCTCCTGCGCGTCTCCTTCGCCAAGGTCGCCGAATACCAGCAGCGCGGCCTGGTCCACTTCCACGCCGTCGTCCGCTTCGACGGCCCCGACGGCCACAACAGCGCCCCGCCGGCCTGGGCAGGCGTGGACGACCTGCGCACCGCCATCGCCACCGCGGTCAAGAACACCACCCTCACCGTGGCCTCCGACACCATCGGCGACCAGGAGATCAAGTGGGGCAAGAAGTTCAGGGCCGACGAGATCACCGCCCTGGGCAACGGCGAACTCACCGACGCCGCCGTGGCCGGGTACGTCGCCAAGTACGCCACCAAGAGCGCCGAGGACTCCGGCACCGTGGACCGGTCCCTGATCTGCCGGACCTGCTCCGGCCGGGGCACGGTCGGCGGACGGGTGAAGGACCTCTGCCCCGACTGCGGTGGCACCCGACAGGCCGAACCCCTCCGGGACCTGCCCGTGCACCGGCACGTCCGGCAGATGATCCGCACTGCCTGGGACCTGGGCGGCCTGCCCGAATTCGCGGACCTCAAGCTCTGCAAGTGGGCCCACATGCTCGGCTTCCGCGGCCACTTCTCCACCAAGCCCGCGCCTACTCCACCACCCTCGGTGCCCTGCGTGACGTCCGCCGTGCCTGGCGCCTCGCCCAGGCCGACGCCGCCCGCGTCCGCGCCGGCCACCCCGCACCCGCCCCGGACACCGTGCTCGTCACCGAGTCCTCCTGGGCCTACCCCGCCTCCGGCTACCGCCCCGGCGAAGAACTCCTCGCCGCTCAGGTCCGCCACGACATAGCCCACGCCGCACGCCTCAAGCACGAAGGGCTGGTGCCTGCATGACGACCGCCGTGCTCACGGTGGACCAGGTCGCCGAGCGTCTCGGCATCAGCCGCTGGAAGGTCCACGACCTGATCCGCTCACGCGAACTTGCCTCCTTCAAGATCGGCCGCTGCCGCCGCATCAGCGAAGCCGCGCTTGACGCCTACGTATCCCTCCGCACCGAACAGGAAGCCGCCTGATGGCCAAGCCGAAGAAGAGCGCCAACAACGAGGGCACCATCTGCCCGCCGCAAGGACGGCCGTTGGGAGGGCAGCGCGTACGTCCTGACGACGGATGGCACGTACAAGCGGCGCAGCGTCTACGGCAAGACCTGGGACGAAGCTCACGAGAAGCTGACCAAGCTCAAGGCCGACTCGCTCAGCGGCCTTCCGGTGGCCACCAGCAAGATGACGATCGCCGAGTACCTGGCGTACTGGCTGGCGAGTGTCGCCAAGACCAAGGTCCGCCCGACGACCTACGTCAAGTACGAATCCCTCGTCCGGAACTACGTCACCCTGGAGTTCGGCAAGAAGAAGCTGGTCCGGCTCACCGCCCGCGACATCCGCGCCTTCCTCATGAAAACGGCGGCCACCTGCCAGTGCTGCGCGCAGGGGAAGGACAAGAAGCGGCCGGAGCACAAGCGGCGCTGCTGCGCCGTCGGCAAGTGCTGCAAGAAGCTCCCCTCGGACCGGACCGTCCGCTTTCTGCTGGTGATCCTGCGTGCCGCTCTCCAGCACGCCGTACGGGAGGACGAGCTGCCCCGCAACGTGGCCCGGAACGTGGAGCTGAGCATGGGCACCAAGCGCGAGATCGAACCGCTCACCGCTGCGGAAGGGCGTCGGCTCCTGGCGGCGGCCCGGGAAAACCGGCTCTGGGCCGCGTACGAGCTGGCGGTCCGCATCGGGCTCCGGCGGGGTGAGCTGCTGGGGCTGCGCTGGTCGGACGTGGATCTTCTCGACGGGGTTCTGACCGTCCGGCAGGCTCTTCAGCGTGTGGGCGGCGAGCTGCTGATCGTCGCGCCGAAGACGCAGCGCTCGGCCCGGCGCGTCGCACTGCCGGCCGAGTGTGTGACCGCGCTCCGTGCCCAGCGGGTCCAGCAGATCGCCGACCAGAAGGCCGCGGGCCACAACTGGAAGGGGACGGGGAAGGGGCTCGTCTTCACGACGAAGAACGGGACTCCCATCGAGCCGCGCAACCTGAACCGGTCCTTCGAGGCCCTGTCCGCCCGCGCCGGCGTCCGCAAGGTCCGCTTCCACGACCTGCGCCACACGTGCGCGTCCCTGCTCCACGAACAGGGCGCCGACGCCCGCATGATCATGGAGGTTCTGGGCCACAGCTCGATCCACGTGACCATGGACATCTACACCTTCGTGCGGCTGGACTCCCAGCGCTCCGCCTTCGACCGCGTCGGGGACGCGCTGAGGGGTGACGGCAACGGGCCGGACGATGACGACGGCGCGGCCGGTGTCCCCGTAGCCGTCTGATCGGCTCCCGAAGGCGGTTGCCGTCAAACACTGCCGTCAAGGCAAAAGCCAGAGGCCCTGTGGATCACTCCACAGGGCCTCTGGTCTGCTGTGCACTCGGCAGGATTCGAACCTGCAACCTTCTGATCCGTAGTCAGATGCTCTATCCGTTAAGCTACGAGTGCTTGTGCTTCCGGGGTTTTTTCTGCCCCGTCGGCGTTGCGAGAACAACATTACATGACCTGCGCCGTGAGGCGAAATCCGTTTCCCTCACCCGCTCTGAGCTGGGCAAACGCCCCCTGGGGCGCAGGGCCGGCCCCGGCGGGCCGCCGTCGGCGTCCGCCCCCGAACGCGACCGGACACGACCGAAGCCCCGGTCGCGTACGACCGGGGCTTCGGGCTCAACGTGCGGAGGCGGAGGGATTTGAACCCTCGATGGGCTTTAAGGCCCAAACCGCATTAGCAGTGCGGCGCCATAGACCGGACTAGGCGACGCCTCCAGCTTGCACACCTGCGCGAGCGCGGGGGTGCGTGCAGATGATGACACAGCCAGGCGGGGTGCCACCAATCGCGTCCTCCACGGTACTAGTCGCGCGGCCCGCAGAGCAAAGCGCGCCCGGCCCCCGCAACGTCACGTGGCGGACGGCGTTAAAGACGGTGGGTCCGTCCGTCGGCCCAGACGTTCATGCCGCCACTCCGACCTCCGTGGAGCCCTCATGCTGCGCCGCCTCGTTCTCACCGCCACCGCCTCCGCCGCCGCGCTCTCCGCCCTGCCCCTCCTCTCTGTCACCGCACACGCCGCCACGCCCGCCCCCGGTCCGACCGACCGGCTCACCATCGCCGTCTCCGACTCGGGAGGCGACGGCGAGGGAACGTACGAACTGACATGCCACCCCACCGGCGGCACCCACCCGGCCGCCAAGGAGGCATGCGCGCGGCTGGACGAGGTCACGGTCTATGGGACCGACCCGTTCGCGCCCGTGCCGGCCGACAGGATGTGCACGATGCAGTACGGCGGCCCCGCCACCGCGCGCATCACGGGAACCTGGCAGGGCCGCCCGGTGGACGCGACCTACAGCCGAGGCAACGGCTGCGAGATCTCGCGCTGGGACAACATGGCACCGGTGCTGCCCCGCGCCTCTCGATGACGGTGACGCCGCCTCTACTGAGGCGCGACGGCGCCGTTCTGCGGGCGGTGTCCTCCACCCTCCCGTGACCAGGCAGTACTGAAAACTCACATCTTCTGCGTGCGACCTCCCTCTCATCCGGCGTCGCGCGGGCAACCACTCCCCGTAGACTCCCTCCCGTGACACGCCACGGGCCGAGGGGCAAGATGGTCTGAGCGGGTCGGCAAGCAGCGGTAACCAGGGAGGAAGCGTCGTCGTGAGCAGCAGGCCATCCCGAGGCGCTGCTCGCCTCGCAGCCATACTCGACGCACTTCCGGACGCGCTGGTGCTCGTCAACGCCAACGGCACCGTCGTGAACGCCAACGCGATCGCGCTGGAGGCGTTCGAGACGCCGGGCACCGCGCTCGTGGGGCGCGGTCTGCTCGATCTGCTACCGGAGTTCGACTCCCGGCTGATCCCCGGATCGATGCGGCGTCCGGACACCATCGACGAACGCGGCCGGACGAAGCCCACGCGCATGACGGCGCGGCGCACGGACGGCACCGAGTTCCCCGTCGAGGTCACCAGTTCCCCGCTGGAAGACGGCCGGCACGCGTACGACAACCACGGATACACCGGCGACGAGCTGCTGATGCTCGTCGTGCGCGACCTCTCGGGCACCGTGGACACCGAGGCCGAGCTGGCGCGTTCGCAGCGGCAGACCGAGATGATCCTGCGGGCCGCGGCCGAGGGCGTCGTCGGCACGGACACCGACGGACGGGTCGTCCTCGTCAATCCGGCCGCCGCGCAGATACTGGGCTTCCGGGCGAGCGACCTCGGCGGACAGGAACTGCACTCCCTGGTCCTGCACTCGCGCGCCGACGGCGAACCCTTCCCCTACGAAGAGTCCCCGCTCGCGGACACCCTCCGCTCCGGGCGCAAGCACCGGGTGCGCGGGCAGGTCCTGTGGTCCAAGAGCGGCGCCAAGGTGCCGGTCGACCTGACGACGTCCCCGGTGCGCGACGGCGACCAACTGGTCGGCGCGGTGATGACGTTCACCGACCGCAGGCCCTACGACGAACTGGCCGAGAAGTACCAGGCCGCTCTCACGCGGCACGCCGAGGAAACGCGTGCCCTCACCGAGCGGCACGCCGAGGAGATCAAGGCGGCGGAGGAGCGGCGCGCCGAGGAGATCAAGGCCGCCGAGGAGCAGCGCGCGGAGGCGCTCGCCGCCGAACAGGAGCGGTACGCGGCGCTCGCCGAGCGCGAGAAGGACCGCTTCGAAGAGCTGGCCGAGCGTGAGAAGACGCGGTACGAGAGCCTGGCCGCGCGGCACGAGCAGCTGCTGGCCGTCCTCGGCTCGTCCCTGCGCGGGCCCCTCGACGAGCTGCGTCGCGAACTGGCCGCGCTCGCCGCCGACGACGCGGGCCAGCTGTGGCCCGAGGCCAACCAGGTCCTGCATCACCTGTCCGCCGGGTACGCGCGGATGACCACGCTCGTCGACAACGTCCTCGGCTTCCAGCGGCTCGACGCGGGCGACGAACAGCTCTCCCGTACGCCGGTCATGCTCGACGCGGTCGTCGCCGCCGGTGTGGAGGGCGCGGTCGAACTGATCGGGCCCGGGCGGGCGCAGTTCGCGGTGCACGCGCCGCCGATGGAGATCGTGGTCGACGCGGGGCGGCTCGCCACCGCGGTGGCTCATCTCGTCGCCGACGTGGCGGGGATCGACGCGACGGGCAACACGCGCGCGGACGCCGGTGTCGTCGCGGCGGGCGGTTACGTCGACTCGACCATCGTGGTGGCCGCGGCCCAGCGCGGCGAGGTCGTCCGCATCGAGGTGCGGGGCCCCTACGCGGGCGGGGACCCGGTGCACGAACCGATCGTGCGGGGCATCGTGCGGGCCCACGGAGGCGTGCTCCAGACGCACGAGGTGCCGGGTATGAGCGGCAGTGCGTACGTTCTTGAGGTTCCGATGGGGGCGGGCTCGGGCTCGGGCTCGGGCTCGGCGGAGGCTTCGGGCTCCGCGGGTTCTGCAGGACCTGCGGGTTCTGCGGGTTCTGCGGGTTCTGTGCGTTCTGTGAGTTCTACGGAGAGGGCCGTTTCGGGGCGCGCTGTCGCCCTGCCGGGTGCCGCTGTCACGTTGCCCGAGCAGGCGTCGGGTGCTGTGGATTCCGGTGCCGGCGCTGTTGCCGGTGCCCGTGCCGGTGCTGGCGGTGCTGCGGGTGGCGGGCGACGGCGTGCTCGGCGTCCCTCTACGGACTCCTTCTTGGAGAGCGGTGTTCCCAGTGCCACGGGGGTCACGGGGGTCACGGGTGCCACGGGATTCTCCGGCGGTACGGAAGACGCGGCGGCCGCCGCGCCGACCGGTACGGGCCGGCGCAGGGGACGGCGCGCGGCAGAGGCGGCCGGTACTGCCCCCGGGAGCCTGGACACCCTTGGGGGCGACTCCCCGGGGGCCGAGCCGGGGGTGGGTCCGTCGACTGGCTCCGCGGCCGGCTCTGCGAGTGGCTCCGCCAGCGGCTCTGGAGCGCAGGCGCAGTCTCCGGAGACGATCGGTGGCGCTTCGGGCGGTACCGGACGGCGGCGCGGGCGGCCGAGTGCCGCCGAAGGCGAGGAGGGTTCGGCGGGCTCTGTCGGCTCCGTCGGCTCGGTGGTGACGGCGGCCGAACACGCGGCCGGGTCCGCGGCGTTGGGTCAGACGGTGCCGCCACAGGGCGTGCCGGTTCCCGCTGCCGGGACCGGACGTCGCGCACGGCGGGCCGGTGAGCAGCACGCGCTGCCCGCGCTGGCCTCGGGCCCGTCCGAGGCCCCCGGCGCCACCCCTGGCACGGAACTCGCCGCGGTGGAGGCCGGCGACGCCGCGCGCCCCTCGGGACGGCGGGCGCGACGCGCGCTGGCCGCGGCCAAGGAACGGGCCGCCGCCGAGGAAGCCAACAACGGCCGCGTCTTCGCACTGCCCCCGGCCGCTGCCGACCGTGACGCGTCGGGCCAAGAGCCGGTCGCCCAGGAGACGGCGAGCGCCTTCGGCCACGCCGTGCTGAACCAGGGCGCTGTGGTCGGGGGCCAGGGCGTGGTGGACCAGGGCATCATGACCCCGGCAGGCGTGAACCCGGCAAGCGTGAACCCGGCGGGCATGAACCCAGCGGGCATGAACCCGGCAGGTGCTACCCCAGCAGGCGTGGCCCCCGGTGGCACGGCTCAGGGGCAGGCTCAGGGGCAACCCCAGGTTCAGGGTGCCGCGGGCCAAGGCCGTGTCGGGCACGCCGTGGTGAACCAGGCCGCCGTAAGCCAGGTCGCCGCCCCGGAGGGCACAGGGCAGCACGCCACGGCCCCGCACGGCCCCGCCGACGACCACACCCCGCCGCAGCCGCACCCCGCGCAGGCTCCGACGGGCCACCGCCGATCCCGCCGCCCGATCACCACGGACCCGGCGACTTCGGAAAGCCCGGCAGCCTCGCAGGCTCCGCAGATTCCGCAGGCCACGCGGACCTCCCAGGCCCTGGAGGCACCAGCAGCCCCCGGCATGCCGCCGATCACGCCTGCCCCCGCAGCCCCGGCCACCCCGCCAGCTCCCGCGACCCCGGCAGCCCCGGCAGCCCCCGCTCAGGGAACTCCCGCCCACGGAACCCCCTCCGCACCCGGCGCCCCGCAGAGCCGCCCGGCTGCCGAGGCCGGGCCGCTGCCCGCGCCGCAGCCGTGGCCCGACAGCACCACGCCCGCCGGTGGCGTGCCCACCCAGGGCAACCGTCACTCCGCGGGCACCCCGGCGCAGGGCATTCCGTCGCCGGCCTCTGCCTCGCCCTCGGGCACGGCGCTTCCCCCCGAGCGCGGCCCCCAGGCACGCGCCGCCCAGCCACTCCCCGCCGAAGCCGGGGCCGGCGGGACCGGTGGACCCGGCGGGACCGGAGCCGCTGCCGACCCCAACTCCACGCAAGGGCGCGCCTTCAGCGTGCGTACGCTCGGCCAAGGCGTACCGTTCGGCCAGCAGATCGCCGAGCAGCAGGGCCGGCAGGCATCGCAGCCTCCGTCGCCGCCCCAGGCCACGCAGCACACGCAGCCCGCGGCGGGCCCGATGCCGCAGGCCCCGGCATCGCCCGCGCAGGAAGGCGCCGCGGAGCCGCCGCAGCAGGCCGCCCAGGCTGCCGCCCCGGCCGCCCCGCAGTCGCAGCCCCCCAGCGGTTCCGGCCGCAGGCGTCGCCTCGCCACGCCTCCCGAGCCCGCGGGTGCCGAGCGCCCCGAGACCGCGGCGCGCCCGCACCCCCAGCCGCACACCCCGCCCCCGGCGCACCCCCAGTCGCGTATCGCGGCCGCCACGGAGGGCGCAGGACGTTCGTACGCGATCGGCGCCCCGGACGAGGACGCGGACGAGGGCCCGGAGCCGCTGGACGGCCCCGGCGGCGCGGTCGAGGTCTCGAACCGGCCCCAGCCCCAGCCGATGGACGACGAACTGCCCCCCGAGCCGCTGGACAATCCGCGCCGCCTCCTGGTGTGGCCCGCGCCGGACGTCACCACCCAGCAGGCGCTCAGCGACCGTGGCTACCGTCCCGTGATCGTGCACTCGCGCGAAGAGGTCGACGCCCAGATCGCGGCGTTCCCGGCGGCGCTGTTCGTGGACCCGCTGACCGGACCGATCACGCGCACGGCGCTCCAGTCGCTCCGTCAGGCCGCGGTGGCCGCCGAGGTGCCCGTGCTGGTCACGGCGGGTCTCGGCCAGGCGACACGCGAGGCGGCGTACGGCGCCGACCCCGCCGTACTCCTGAAAGCCCTCGCACCGCGTGACAGCGAACAGCACCCACCGCGCGTCCTGCTCATCGAGGAGCACGAGGAGATCGCGCTCGCGCTGACCTCGACTCTGGAGCGGCGGGGCATGCAGGTCGCACGGGCCGCGAGCGACGCGGACGCGGTGACGCTCGCCGCGCAGATGCGGCCGAACCTCGTGGTGATGGACCTGTTCCAGGTGCGGCGCCGCAGGGCCGGCATCATCGACTGGCTGCGCGCGAACGGGCAGTTGAACCGCACCCCGCTGGTCGTCTACACCGCCGCCGTCGACGAGACGGAACTCCCGCGCCTGGCGGCAGGCGAGACGGTGCTGTTCCTCGCGGAGCGCTCCACGAGCACCGAGGTGCAGAGCCGCATCGTGGACCTGCTGGCGAAGATCGGCACCAACTGACGCCGGACGGGGTTCACGGGTCAGTCAGTGACGCGGCGGCAAATCGGGCTGTGACGACGCGGCGGCACGTCAGGCAGTGATGACGCGGCGGCGAGCCATGCGGTGACGACGCGGCGGCACGTCACGCGGTGATGCGGCGGACCGCCGCCTTGAGGGAGGCACGCAGCCGTTCCCGCTCGCCGTCCCCGTCACCTACGAGGACGCGCCGCATCTGCGGCACCGCCGTGGCCCAGCCGGCCAGCGCGACCACCATGAAGAGCAGATGGGCGGCGGGGATCTCGTCGCTGATCACGCCCCGGGCCTGGGCGTCGGCGAGCACGGACACCTTGCGGTCGTAATGCTCCCGCCGCTCCTGCTCGTCGGGAAGCTCGTCCGTGCCGTACTCGATGCCCTCCCAGAAGAGCAGGCGCAGCAGTTCGGGATGGGCGGCGTGGTAGTCCATCAGCCGGTCCATCCAGCCGTCCATGTCGTCCGCGTCGACCGGGTTGGCGACGGCCATGTCCAGCATCCGCTTCTCCAGGACCTGGGTGAACAGCTCCGCCTTGTTGCCGAAATAGGCGTAGATGAGCTGTTTGTTGGCCTTCGCCTGACTCGCGATGCGGTCGATGCGGGCGCCCGCGATGCCGTACCGGGCGAACTCGGCGACGGCCGCGTCGAAGATGCGCGCCTTGGTGGCCTCGGGGTCTCTCACTGCCATGGACCCAGGGTAAGCGAACTCGTTCGGGTAACCAACTGGTTGGTTGCTTGACACGGGCGCCCAGGTGGACGCAGACTCATTTCCAACCAACTGGTTAGTTGTGAGTCGATTGCCGGTTGGCTGTCAGTAGTTGTCTTTTGACTGTCAGTAGTTGTCAGTTAGTCGTCAGTTAGTCGTCACGCTGTCGCAGGCACCCGAAGGAGCCCACACCCTGATGCCCCACACCCCTACGTCCCTGAAATCGGCTCCCTCCCCAGCGGCGGGTCCTGCGCATGCGACCGTCGCCCCGGGGGCGCCCGGTCGGCGGCCGCGCCGCTCCGTCCCGCCCGGCCTCTTCCTCGTCCTCATCGCCCTGTGCACGGCCGTGACGGCCGCCAACATCTACCTCGCCGCCCCGCTGCTCCCGCTGATGGCCCGTGACTTCGGGTCGACGCCGTCGGCCGTCGCGTGGATCGCCTCGGTCGCCCAGTTCGGATACGCCGCCGGGCTGCTGTTCTTCGCCCCGCTCGGGGACAGCGTGAACCGCCGCAGGCTCGTCGCGGTGCTCTCCCTCGTCACCTCGGGGGCGCTCGTCCTGGGCGCGGCGGCCACGGAGGCGGCCATGCTCGCCGCCGCCGTCCTGGTGGCGTCGGCCGCGACGGTCGTACCGCAGCTGCTGGTGCCGCTGGTCGCCGAGCGGGCACCCGCGCACCGCAGGGCCAGCCATGTCGCGGCCCTCATAGCCGGGCTCTTCACCGGCATCGTCGCGGCCCGTGTGCTGGGTGGCCTCGTCGGCCAGGCGTTCGGATGGCGTTACGTCTTCCTGGGCGCCGCCGCGCTCACGGCCTTGCTCGGCCTCGCCTCGGCCGCTGTACTGCCGACCGAGAACCGCCGCAGTTCAGGGCCGCTCTTCGCGGGCCTCGCCCGTCTCCCCGGCGTGGTGCGCGGCTCCGCCGAGCTGCGCCGCGCCTGCATACGCCAGGGCGGGATGTACGGGGCGTGGAGCGCGCTGTGGACCTCGCTGGCGCTGCTCCTCACCGGGCACGGCGGCGACGGCTATGGGATGACGACCGCGACGGCGGGCCTGTTCGGGCTCTTCGGCCTCGCGGCCAGCATCGTCGCGCCGCTCGCGGGCAGCCTCGTGGACCGCTTCGGCGCCGCGAAGGTCGTCGCGTACGGCTACGCCCTCGCGGCAGTCTCGGTGCCCTTGTTCTGGCTGGGCGGCGGGGAATTGTGGGCCTTGTGCGCGGCGGCCGTCGCCATCCACATGGCCCTGGTCTCCAGCCACGTCGCCAACCAGACCCTGGCGCTGACGACCACCTCCACCCCGGCGGTCGCCAACACCGCCTATGTGGTGGCCGGGTTCACGGGCGGCGCCCTGGCCTCCGCTATCGCGGGCACTGCGTTCACCCACTGGGGGTGGACGGGCGTGTGCGCAGTCGCCGCCCTCTGGCTCGCGATCAGCTGGGCGACGACTGCGATACCGGCCCGCAAGGCCCCCGGCTTCAGAGCCGCGTGACGTCCAGTTCCCCGTCGGCGTACTGCCTGCGCAGGACCTTCTTGTCGAACTTGCCGACGGAAGTCTTCGGGACGGCGGGGATCACCGCCCAGCGCTCGGGGAGCTGCCACTTGGCGACGCTGTCGGCGAGGAAGGCGCGCAGAGCCTGGTAGTCGGCGGTCGCGTTCTCCCTCAACACGACTGTGGCGAGCGGGCGTTCGCCCCACTTCTCGTCGGGCACGGCCACCACCGCGGCCTCGGCGACGTCCGGGTGGGACATCAGGGCGTTCTCCAACTCGACCGACGAGATCCATTCGCCGCCCGACTTGATGACGTCCTTCGCCCGGTCGGTGAGGGTCAGGAAGCCGTCGGGGCTGATCACCCCGACATCGCCGGTCTTCAGCCAGCCGTCCTCGCTGAACTTGTCCTCGGGCCTGAGGGACTCGCCGCCCGCGCCGCCGTAGTAGGCGCCCGCGATCCAGGGGCCGCGCACCTCCAGCTCACCGGCCGACTCGCCGTCCCAGGGCAGATGCTCCCCTCCGGGGCCCACCAGGCGCGCCTCGACGGACGCCGGGAAACGGCCCTGCGTGAGCCGGTAGCCGAACTCCTCCTCGGTACCGATCGCGTGGGCAGGCGGGCGGGCGACCGTGCCCAGCGGGGACGTCTCGGTCATGCCCCAGGCGTGGCAGACCCGCATGCCGAGGCGGTCGAACGCCTCCATCAGGGAGGGCGGGCAGGCTGACCCGCCGATGGTCACCTGCCCGAGCGAGCTGACGTCCCGCGGCTTCGCGGTCAGCTCGGCGAGCAGGCCCTGCCAGATGGTGGGAACGGCGGCCGCGTGGGTGGGCCGCTCCGTCTCGATCATCTCGGCGAGCGGCGCGGGCTGGAGGAAGCGGTCCGGCATCAGCATGTTCACGCCGGTCATGAGGGTGGCGTGGGGCAGCCCCCAGGCATTCACATGAAATTGCGGGACTACGACAAGGGAGGTGTCGGCGTCGGTCAGCCCCATCGACTGCGTCATGTTGACCTGCATGGAGTGCAGATAGATGGAGCGGTGGGAGTAGACGACGCCCTTGGGATCGCCGGTGGTGCCGGAGGTGTAACACATGGCGGCCGCGGCGCGCTCGTCCAGCTCGGGCCAGTCGTAGACGGTGGGCTTACCGGCGAGCAGTTCCTCGTACTCATGCACCCGCATCCGGGCATCCGCCAGGAGGGAGCGGTCACCGGGTCCCGAGACCACGATGTGCTCGACCGTCGTCATCTGCGGAAGCAGGGGTGCGAGCAGGCCGAGCAGGGAGCCGTTGACGATGATGACGCGGTCGGCGGCGTGGTTCACGATCCATGTCAGCTGCTCGGCGGGCAGCCGCAGATTGAGGGTGTGGAGGATGGCGCCCATGCAGGGCACCGCGTAATAGGCCTCGACGTGTTCGGCGTTGTTCCACATGAAGGTGGCGACCCGCTCGTCGTCCGTGACGCCGAGGTCCTCGCGCAGGGCGTGGGCGAGTTGGGCCGCGCGCTCACCGATCTCCCGGTAGCTGCGGCGCTGCGGAGCGCCCTCCCCGGTCCAGGTGATGACCTGCGACGTCCCGTGCACGGTCGAGCCGTGCCGGAGGATGCGGGTGACGGTCAGCGGTACGTCCTGCATCGTGCTCAGCACGGCGTCCTCCTGGGGCGACATCGCCTACGCGGCGGTAGGGGTTGCGCTGATTCTGCGCGCATACCGCTTGGTATGTCACTACTCCAGGGGATGATCGATCAATGAAGGGCTCTCAGCGGACCGGTGTGAGTTCCGGGTCCTCGCGGAGCTTGCCGAGCGCGCGCGACACCGCGCTCTTCACCGTCCCGATCGAGACACCGAGCACCTCGGCGGTCTGAGCCTCGCTGAGGTCCTCGTAGTACCTGAGGACGACCATCGCCCGCTGCCGGTCCGGCAGCTTCATGATCGCGCGCCACATCGCGTCCCGGAGCACCTGCTGCTCGGCCGGGTCCCCGGACGGGATCACGTCGGGCTCGGGCAACTCGTCGCACGCGAACTCGTCGACCTTGCGCTTGCGCCACTGCGACGTACGTGTGTTCAGCAGGGCCCGGCGCACATAGCCGTCGAGCGCGCGATGGTCCTCGATCCGGTCCCACGCGACATAGGTCTTGGTCAGCGCGGTCTGCAACAGGTCCTCGGCATCGCTCGGATTCGCGGTCAGCGAGCGGGCGGTGCGCAGCAGTACGGGCTGGCGGGCCCGCACATAGGACGCGAACGACGGGTACGCGAAGGGCCCGGTGGCCCGCGTCGGCCCCGTGCCCCGCGTCGCGGCCTTCGATGCGCTGGTGCACACGGACACCATGGATGCGGTCATGGCTCCACGCTAGAAGCGCCCCCTACCACTGCGGATCGGCCCCAAGTCCCGAAGCGGTGTCCGCCTCAGGTTGTACGAGGGGTGTCGGCTCCACCTCCTACAGGTGGAGGAGGTGGAGCACACCCCTGGGGGTTCACCCCTGAGAGCCGGCCCGGCGCACGGCCCCAGTCGGCGCGCCGTGGCGGCGAGGTCGTCTAGCGGACGCGTGCCACAGGGGCGTGCATCAGGTTGCGGTCGATCACCAGCGTGCGCCCCCCGTGCCGCTCCTTCACGTTCCCCGCGTACTGGTGGATACGTCGCGCCGGGGACCAGCCGTACCTGCTCAGCGAAGGTTCGCGGTACAGATGCGGCCGGGTGCGCCAGCGCGCGAACCACATCACCGAGGGCAGGTCCCGCACGCCCGCCCGCCGCGACAGCTCCATGTGCCGCACCCCGGAATCGGCGCTGCTGTAGAAGCCGGGGACGTAGCCGAATCTGCGCACCTCGCGGTCCCACGCCCGTACGAAGGCCAGCGTGGTGCGGGCGCACGACTTCTTCCGGTAGGCGTACGCCTCCATGTCCAGGTAGAGCGGGCTGCGCGTCCGGAAGCCGACGGCCTTGGCCCCGCGGACCGCGTCACGTGCCTCCCGCTTCCCCTGGCTCCAGGGACTCCGTCCGATGCGCACTCCCTTCTTGTTCTTGGCGAAGACACAGGGCGACTGCGAGCCCACGTACAACGGCAGCACCCGCCACCCCATCCGGTGCACCGAGCGCACCCAGCTCCGGCTCAGATGCGGCTGCTTCTTGCAGGCCCGGCCGCGGCCCGCGTAGTAGACGCCCACGGCGCGGTACTGCGAACTCCGCCACCGCCGCATGGTGTCGACGGACGGGGCGATGCAGGTGTCGAACGCCCGCCCACGGAAGCTCGGCACCCCGGCGGGCAACCGCGCGCGCAGCCGGGCGGGCTGGGTGGCGGACCCGGTGGCACCGGTAGCCGCAGCGGGAACCGATACGGGAACCGATACGGGGAGCGGATCCGCCGCGGGTACGGGATCGGCTGCTGCTCGGGTGGGGCCCGGGGCAGCCGCTGCGCCCGGTGGCGAGGCGGTCAGGTCGACGGTCAGGGTCGCCAGCGCGAGGACAAGTCCGATGATCATCTTTTGGTGACGCATACGGTGAGTGAAAGGTCCGCGCACCTCGACTCAAGCCGGGACACGCGGCACGTTCAGCCGTCCGCCCCCAGAATCAGCCCCGATGTAGGGACACCGGTGCCCGCGGTGACCAGAGCGTGCGCGGCGCCGGGTATCTGGTTCACGGATGTGCCGCGTATCTGGCGGACCGCCTCCGCGACGCCGTTCATCCCGTGCAGATACGCCTCCCCGAGCTGCCCGCCGTGGGTGTTGAGCGGCAGCCGCTCCTCGGCGACGAACCCCGCGGCCTCGCCCGGAGCACAGAACCCGAACTCCTCCAGTTGCATCAGCACGAACGGCGTGAAGTGGTCATAGAGAATGCCGACGTCGACATCGGACGGGGCGAGCCCCGATGTGCGCCACAGCTGTCGGGCCACGACGCTTATCTCGGGCAACCCGCTCAGATCGTCGCGGTAGAAGCTGGTCATCTGCTCCTGCGCCCGGCCCGCCCCCTGAGCCGCCGCCGTGATCACAGCAGGGGGATGTGGGAGGTCACGCGCCCTCTCCACGCTCGTGACGACGATGGCCTGGCCGCCGTCCGTCTCCTGGCAGCAGTCCAGGAGCCGCAGGGGTTCGACGATCCAGCGTGAGGCGGCGTGATCGGCGAGGGTGATCGGCTTGCCGTGGAAGTAGGCGGCCGGGTTCGTCGCCGCGTATTTCCGGTCCGTCACGGCCACGTGGCCGAAGGCGTCCGGGGTCAGGTCGTACGCGTGGAGATAGCGCTGGGCCGCCATCGCCACCCAGGACGCGGGAGTCAGCAGGCCGAACGGCAGGGACCAGCCGAGCGCCGCACCCTCGGCGGACGGTTCCCGCCGCTGCACCCCGGAGCCGAATCTCCGCCCCGAGCGTTCGTTGAACGCGCGGTAGCAGACGACTGCTTCGGCCACGCCGCTCGCCACCGCGAGCGCCGCCTGCTGGATGGTGGCGCAGGCCGCACCGCCGCCGTAGTGGACGCGGGAGAAGAAGGACAGCTCCCCGATCCCCGCCGCCTGGGCGACGGTGATCTCCGGGTTGGTGTCCATGGTGAACGTGACCATGCCGTCGACATCGGCGGGGGACAGCCCGGCGTCGTCGAGTGCCGCCCGCACCGCCTCCACGGCCAGTTTCAGCTCGCTGCGCCCGGACTCCTTCGAGAACTCCGTCGCCCCGATGCCGACGATCGCCGCCTTGCCCCCGAGGCCGTCGCGCGTACGGACGCTCATGCGGCACCTCCTGGAGGAAGGGTCACGGTCACTGTGCCGGTGACGTGCTTACCGATGCCGTTGACACCGACGACCTTGACGGTGGCCGTCTCGCCGTCGGGGCCGGCGTCGACCGTCGCGACCGTGCCGCTCAGCACCATGGTGTCCCCGGGGTAGTTGGGCGCGCCGAGGCGTATCGCCACCTTGCGCAGGATGGCTGTGGGGCCGAACCGATCCGTGATGTAGCGGCCGACCAGGCCGTTGGTCGTCAGAATGTTCATGAAGATGTCGGGGGAGCCCTTGGCCTTCGCGAGCTCCGCGTCGTGGTGCACGTCCTGGTAGTCGCGGGACGCGATGGCCCCGGCGACGATCAGGGTGCGGGTGATCGCGATGTCCAGCGTCGGCAACTGCTCGCCCGCCCGCAGAGGGACACCAGGCCCTCCCTTGCCGGGCGCGCCACCCCGGGCCGACGGCGCCTCCGTCTCCTCAACCGGCACCGGCACCACTCCTGTATCCGCTGTATCCGCTGTATCCGCCGTATCCGTCACCCCTCCATCACCCCCTGAGCAGCCTCCCGTGCCCCCGAGGCGATCAGCTCGCCCAGTTCTGCCAGCACTTCGCTCCCACACCCCAAGTACGCGTCCAACTGCCGCCCCCACAGAAAGTGCCGGTGCACGGGATGGCCGAGGTCGGCGCCCATGCCGCCGTGCAGGTGCTGGCCGGTGTGCACGACGCGCTTGCCCGCCTCCGACGCCCACCAGGCCGCCGTCAGCGCATGCGTGCCGTACGGCAGGCCCGTGTCACGGCGCCAGGCCGCCTCGTAGGCCGTGACCCGTATCGCCTCGGTGTCCATGTGGGCGTCGGCAGCGCGGAGTTGGACGCCCTGTTTGGCGGCGAGCGGGCGGCCGAACTGCTCCCGTTCGTTCGTATGGGCCACGGCGCGGGCCAGCGACCCCGCGCACACGCCGGCCTGGAGCCCGGCGAAGGCCGTCCGCGCCGTCGCCCGCACGTCCTCGTACGCGGCCGGGCCGCCGATCCGCTCTCCGGATATGCCGTCGAGAGTCAGCCGTCCCGCCGACCAGGGCGCGGTCAGCTCGACGGGCTCCACACGCGCGTCCGCCACCGGCACCATCCACAAGCCGCGGTCGGCCGCTGCCACCAGGACATGCGTGGCATCCCTGAGCCACGGCACCCATGGCACCACGCCCCGCAGGACCCCGCCCAGCTCCCCGTCCGGGTCCGGGTCCGCCTCCACTCCACTCCGGGCCGGGAAGGCGCCCGTGGCCACTGCCGTGCCTCTGCGCAGCGCGGGCAGCAGTCGGCCCCGCTGTTCCGCCGAGCCGTGCGCGGCCACCGCGAGGAGGCCGTAGACGCAGCTCGCCGCGAAGGGGACCTGCGCCGTCGCCCGGCCCTGTTCCTCAAGCAGCAGGACCAGGCCCAGCAGCCCTACGTCCTCCACTGCTCCCGGCAGCCCCGCGGCGCACAACGCCTTCCACAGCTCGGCGTCCGAACCGGTCCCCGCCGCCGCGAGCCGCTCCGGTGTGGCCAGGTCACCGAAGACCTCCCCGGCGAGGTCCCGCGCGGCGGCCTGCTCCTCCGTGGGCGTGAAATCCATGTCAGACCTCGCCCCCGGCCACGTGGTCCAGAGCCCTGAACAACGGCAGCTCCAACTCCTCGTCCACCCGCTGGAACTCCAGCCGTACCGGCATGCCGATCCGCACCTTGTCGGACGGGACCCCTATGACGTTGCTGACGACGCGCACGCCTTCCGCCAGCTCGATAAGGCCCACCGCGTAGGGGGGATCGAACGCCGGGAAAGGCGGGTGGTGCATCACGACGTACGAATAGACCGTGCCCTCTCCGCTCGCCTCGACCGTGTCCCACTCGGGCGATCCGCAGGCGTTACAGCCGGGCAGCCAGGGGAAGCGCAGGCCTCCGCAGCCACCACAGCGCTGGATCAGCAGGCGGTGTGCGGCGACGCCCTCCCAGAACCCCGCGTTGTCGCGGTTGATCACCGGGCGGGGGCGCTTGCCCTTCGGCTTTCGTCGCGCCGGTGCGTACTTGAGGATGCGGAAGCGGTGCCTCCCGGCGAGCTCGCCGCCGGCCCTGACGTCCATCCGTGTGGTGACGAAGTGGCCTGTGCCGAGCTTGGTCGTCTTGCGCTCCGACACCGACTCGATCACCGCGTCGAAGGTGATCTCGTCACCGGGCCGCAGAGCCCGCACGTACTCCTGCTCGCAGTCGGTGGCGACCACCGAGGTATACCCAGCCCCGTCGAGCAGGGTGAGCAGCTCGTCGTACGCGGCGGACCGCCCCTCGTGCCCGGAGAGACCGCCCATCGTCCAGGCCTGCATCATCGTGGGAGGCGCGATCGGGTCCGCGCCCGCGTAGGCGGGGTGGGTGTCGCCCATCGCCTCGCACCAGTGTCTGATCATGGGTTCGTTGACCGGGTCCTTGCCCGTGCCTGCCTCCGCCGCGGCCCTGCCCTCGAACGCCTTCAAGTCGTCGTACGCGATGCCCCCCGTCTCGTCGTTCGCGATACCCCGCGCCTCGCCTCGGGCGATACGCCGAGCCTCGCCTGGCGCGGCGCCCCGCGCCATGTCGTCCGCCGCCTCCCGCACCGTGCTGTCGCTGTTCACCGACGCCCCCTCCGCATACCGAGCCGCATCGTCGCGACGATCTCGCGCTGCACCTCGCTCACCCCGCCCCCGAACGTGTTGATCTGCGCGGCCCTGTTCATCCGCTCCAGCTCGCCGTCCCCGATCCCGCCGGGCGAGCCGGCCCGCACAAGGCCCGCCTCGCCCGCGATCTCCTGACACATTCGGTACACCTCGACGGCCGATTCGGTTCCCATGAATTTCACGCCGCTCGCGTCGCCGGGCGCCGGTCCACCCGCCCCCACGTCGCCCACCAAACGCCAGTTGAGCAGGCGTGTTGCCGCGAGCCGGGCATGCGTCTCGGCCACTCTCGCCCGGACCCACGGCGCGTCAATCCGGCGTTCACCCGTCACCTGATCGGGTGTACGCGCGAGGTCCAGCGCCGCCGCGTAGAAGTCCTCGGCCTGCATGCCGATCGCGGCGAGCGCCACCCGTTCGTGGTTGAGCTGGTTGGTGATGAGGCCCCAGCCGCCGTTCTCCTCGCCGACGAGGTTCGCGGCGGGGACGCGGATCCCGTCGTAATAGGTCGCCGTCGTCGTCAGACCGCCCACGGTCTCGATCGGCGTCCAGGAGAAACCGGGGGCATCGGTCGGCACGAGGATGATCGAGATGCCCTGGTGCTTGGGCGCCTCGGGGTCGGTACGGCAGGCGAGCCAGATCCAGTCGGCGTTCTGCGCGTTCGAGGTGAAGATCTTCTGCCCGTCGATCAGCCAGCCGCCGCCTCTGGACCTGCCTGCGCTCCCCGACCCGTCACCGCCCCCCTGCCCCACCCGCACCGCCCTGGTCCGCAGCGAGGCGAGGTCCGTGCCGGCCGACGGCTCGCTGTAACCGATGGCGAAGACGCACTCGCCCCTGAGGATGCTCGGCAGGAAGGAGGCCTTCTGGTCCTCGGTGCCGAACTTCATGAGGGTCGGCCCCACGGTGTTCAGGGTCACCATCGAAACGGGCGCGCCCGCGCGATACGCCTCGTCGAAGAAGACGAACTGCTCGTCGGCACCGCGCCCCTGGCCGCCGTACTCAACGGGCCAGCCGAGCCCCAGCATCCCGTCCGCGCCCATGCGCCGCAGCAGTGAGCGCTGTCCCGTCACGTCAGCGGCGCCGGGCGGTCCCTCGGGGATCACGCGCCGGAAGTAGGCACGCAACTCGGCACGTAGTTTTCGCTGGCGTTCGGTGGGGGCGAGGTGCACGGTGGCGGCCTCTCCATCTCGTACCGACAAGGTTCCCGGCTATTTCTGACTGTCCGTCAGAAACAGTTGTGGTGTCAAGAGATCGCGATGCGGCGCCAGGCGCGAAGTCCGGACACGGCAGTGCGGCGGCGCTTCGGCGCCGCCGCACTGGACCCGTCACACCCATGTCGCGTTCCTCCGGAAGCCATCCCCATCGCTTCCGGAAGCCGTCGACTCACCAGAGGTTGGTGAAGTTCACCGCGAGGTCCTCGTTCGACTGGTCGATCGCCGTGAACGCCGAGCCTTCGACCTGGGCGGTGTTGTTCTGGTTCGAGGCGCTGTCGCCGACGGCCTGCTGCTGCGTGGTCGCCGAGTTGCCGTGGTTGCTGCCGCCGACCCCACTGTCGTCCACGGCTGCCGCTCCCGCATTCGATCCGTCGTTCGCGAACGCGCCGTTGTCGGCCATCGCGACGCCCGAGAACAGCGCGGCGGCCAACGGGAGGGCAGCGGCGACGGCGACGACTCGGGCGGTACGGATACGTGCCATGTCTATTCCTCCAGAGCAGGAGGTACGCGCCGGCGGTGGGCCGGGAGTACCGAGAAACACGGGTTTTCCTGGGCGGTTGGCCGACCACCCCGGAGTGCTGCACGACGTCGCGGGATCAGAGTTGCCCAGTCACCCCCGAGGATCCACCCCGGAAGCCTCGATTCCCCCTCAAGCGTGAGGACATGTCGATAAACACGCTTCGCGCCTCGAACCCGCAGTTCAGCCTCACATCGCCCCCTCATGGTCCACCCCCGGGCAGACCCCGGCCCGGCCCCACCCAGGCGCCGCAAGAGGCGAAGCGTTCCTCCAGAACCCGTCGGCACCCTTACGAAGGGGGCGCTTTTCGCCTCCGAGCCCTCACCTCCATGCCGCTCGGATCCCGCCCCCTCTTCCCTTCTTCGAACGTACGTACGAAAATGAAGCCATGGCCACCACCGACCGCCATGTCACCACCCTTGCGCTCGCCCACGCCCTGTCCGCCGCCGAGCGCGGTCTCGCGGTGATCCCCCTCTCCCGCACCAAGCTCCCGGCCCTGCGCTCCCCCCACCACGCCGAGACCCCTGACTCGGAGGCCTGTCATGACTCCCCCCGGCCGGCACCGCCCTGCCACGGCGAATGCGGTCACCCCGGCCACGGTGTGTACGACGCGTCGACCGACCCCCAGCGCATCCGTGAACTCTTCGCCGCCGCCCCTTGGGCCACCGGTTACGGCATCGCCTGCGGGCTGCCCCCGCACCGTCTGATCGGCGTCGACCTCGACACCAAGTCCGGTGCGGATGCCTCCGCGGCCCTGCGGGAACTGGCGCTGCGTCACCTGTTCACGATCCCCGAGACCGTCGTCGTGACCACGCCGAGCGGCGGCCGCCACATCTGGCTGTCGGGGCCGCCCGACGCCGTGGTCCCCAACTCCGCGGGCCGCTCGCGCCCGGCATCGACATCCGCGGTGCGGGCGGCTACCTCGTCGGCCCCGGCTCCCGCACCGAACACGGCGTCTACGGCACCGTGCCCGGCACCGCACACCTGCCGCCCGCACCCTGCCCGCCCGCGCTGCTGCGCCTGCTCCTGCCGCCGCCCCGGCCCCCGCACGCGGCGCACCCGCAGACCGGCCCCGGCACAGCCGGCACGGCCACGCAACAGGGCCATGGCCTTGTCCAGTTCGTCCTCGCGGCGCACGAGGGGCAGCGCAACACGCGCCTCTTCTGGGCCGCTTGCCGCGCCTTCGAGAACGGCATCGGCGAGGCCTTGGCCCCCCACCTCACGCACGCCGCCGTCCGCGTCGGCCTCACGCCCCGCGAGGCTCACTCGACGATCGCCTCGGCGGCACGCCTCACAGGGCAGGCGTGAACGGGCCGCGTAGATAGGCCACGCGTAAGGAGCGCCCGCAAGGGCGGACGCCCCTTACCGTCCTGCGCATCCCCACGGCTTATCCGCCGCTTCCCCCACCGGACGACTCGCCCTGCCCCGCCCTGTGAAGCAGCGGCACGAGCACGGCGACCACGCCGGCGGCGGTGCCGATCGGGGCGGCCAGACGCGGGAAGGCCAGGACCAGGGCCACGACCCCGAGCCCCACCGCAACGACCCCGCCGATCAGCAGCCCTCGCCCCCGCTCACGCCCCCGCTCTCGCCTCCGCGTCGGCTCGGCGCCCCGGAGAGGCAGGGCAGGTTCGGCAGTACAGGACTTCCTGAAGTGCACGCCTTCGGCGTTCGTGGGTACCGTCATGACTGACCTCTCTGAAGTGGGGTCAGGGCGGCTCCCGTGCCAGCGGGGGCCGCCTTTTTGCGACCACGCCACCCGTCAGCGGCAATAGTGACAGCGCGTCAGCCCGTCGCCAATCTGCTTGTCGACAGGCTCTGTGGATAACCCGCCTATCACTGTGTGTAACTAGCAGGAAACTGTGTACCAGTCGGTGGACAATGCAGTGCGAGCGCCCACAAGGTATTCCACAGATGCGTCCTGAGCTGGTCTTTCGTTGTCCTCAGGCTGTGGATCGGAAATTTTTTCTCGCCCAGGCCGATATCACGCCAGTGAGCGCGGAAGCTTTGATTCCATTCTTATTCTATCCGCGTAGACAGATAAAGTAAGGGTAACCAAAGCAACGGGCGCAGACATTCACCCCTTCGGTCCCCTGCTGATACGAGGACGGTGGCCCAGGAGACCGGCGATGCCCTGTTCCGACCAGTACCCGGCCGCGCCCGGGCAGGCCGCGACGTACGCGGCGACCGCTTCTCTGTCCCATGCGCCGGCCGACAGGAGGCCAAGGGCCAGGAAGCGCACGTAGGAGGGGGACGGAGGAACCCTCTGGACGTCCTTCATGCCCCAGGGGGCCGTGAAGGTCAGAACAGGCATACGGTCGACTTGGCCGACGCACACCAACGTCTCGTACCGGCCTTCTCCCAGCACGGCACGACCCCGCGCCAGCACGTCCGTCAGATCCAGGTCCGTGCCCGGCTCCCGGTACATCTCCTGAGCCGCGATGTCCGCGAACTGCTCCACCGTCACCAGGTGAGCCCTGGCCAGGACTCGCCCGCTCACCTGCGGGTCGTAGAAGGCCCTGCCGCCTCCCCACACCGGCGACTCGGTCGCGAAGTACATGGCCCCGGCCAGTTCCACCGGGATCGACTTCACGGGCATGGCAGGGTCGCGGCACCCCTGGTACTCCTTTGCCACCCCCGGAGGGCGACCACCCCGGATATAGGCGGCAAGGCGATCCAGATGCATGTTCGACCCGTAGGACGCGTACCAGACCCGCTCAGGGTGCCGCTCGCTCGGCAGCGTCGAATCAATACGTCGCAGGGCCTTCACGCCGATCCCCATCACGCCACACGCCGACTTTCCATCACACCGCACGCCGGCTCTCTCCATCACGCCGCGCATCCGGTGGTGGCCTGCGGGCAGCGCCCACGACAACGGCCCCCGACCGTCACACCAGGTCAGGGGCCGTCAATCTCTGCGGTGGGTGTGGGATTTGAACCCACGGTGACTCGCGCCACGACGGTTTTCAAGACCGTTCCCTTAGGCCGCTCGGGCAACCCACCCCGCGCCGGCCACCGGGAGACCGGGACGGCGCGGGGACAAGACTAGCGGGTTGGGCCGTCGGCGGAGCAGGGGCTCAGCTGTCGCCCTTGCGCTGGCCCAGGGTCACGTCGACCGTGTGCTCTTTGCCGTCGCGCTCGTAGGTGATCTTGACCGTGTCGCCCGGCTTGTGTGTCCAGATCTGGCCGATCAGGGTCGGGCCGCTGTCGATCACCGTGTCGTCCAGCTTCGTGATGACGTCACCGGGCTTGAGACCGGCCTTGTCCGCCGGGCCGTTCGGAGTGATCGCGTCCGAACCACCCGCGCCCCCCTGGGAGATCATCGCGCCCTTCGAGTTCTCCTGCTGGAGCGAGACCGAGGCACCGATCACGGGGTAGACCGGCTGACCGGTCTTGATCAGCTGCTGCGCGACGTTCTTCGCCTGGTTCACGGGGATCGCGAAGCCGAGGCCGATGGAGCCCGACTGGCCGGAGCCACCGAGGCCGCCGCTCTCAGCCGGCTTGATCGCGGAGTTGATTCCGATGACCGCGCCGCGTCCGTCCAGGAGCGGGCCGCCGGAGTTGCCGGGGTTGATGGAGGCGTCGGTCTGCAGGGCGCTCATGTACGAGCTCTTGCCGCTCTGCCCGCCGTCGCTGGAGGTCACCGGGCGGTTCTTGGCGCTGATGATGCCCGTGGTGACCGTGTTCGAGAGGCCGAAGGGGGCGCCGATCGCGATCGTGGAGTCGCCGACGGCAACGCGGTCGGAGTTGCCGAGGGGCAGCGGCTTCAGGTCGCCCGGGGTGTTCTTGAGCTTGATGACCGCCACGTCGTAGCCCTCGGCACGGCCGACGACCTCCGCGGCGTACTTCTTGCCGTTGGAGAACGTCGCCTGGAGCTTGCCGCCCTCGGCGGCCGATGCCACCACGTGGTTGTTGGTGAGGATGTGGCCCTGCTTGTCGTAGACGAAGCCGGTGCCCGTGCCGCCCTCGCCGCTGCCGCTCTGGGCCTCGATGGTGACGACGCTCGGCAGCGCGTCGTTCGCGATCCTGGCGACCGAGCCCGGCTCGCGCTTCAGGTCGGCGGGCGTGTCCGCGGCGGCGACCGTGGTCGAACCGGTCTCGTTGTCGTTCCGCTCCGCCGCCCAGTAGCCGATGCCACCGCCGACACCGCCCGCGACCAGGGCCGCCGCGAGCACCCCGGCGACCAGACCGCCACGCCGACGCCCCGGCTTCGGCTCCTGTGGCTGGTACGAGGCGCCCCAGCCGGAACCGGAGCCCCCACCCGCGGCGTACGACGGGACGGCCGGCGGCTGCGGAGGCGGCCACGCACCAGCGGCAGCGGACCCGGCACCAGCCCCGACCCCGGCCCCAGCTCCGGCGCCACCACCGGCCCCCGGGTCACCGGGAGCCCCGAAAGAAGCGGAACCCGCCGCGGCACGGGAATCGGCGGCAGGAGCAGCGGCGCCGACAGAGTTGGCGGACTCGGCGTAGTCGGCGGAAGCAGCGGGAGCGTCCACCGGCACGGGAGGTGCGGACGGGGCCTTCGGTACCGCGTTGCCCTCGTTCTCGGTGCTCACAGCTCTTCTCCTCGGTCCATGCTGTCGTGGCTTGCGTACTAGGTCACGGCCGGCCTGGCTGTGCCGACTGCCGGACTGTCGACTGCCATGCGTCTGTCTCAACTATGCGTCTGCGTGCTCGACCATGCGTCTGCCTGCTCAACTATGCGTGTGCCTGCTCGACCATGCGTCCGCCCGCTCGCCTATGCATCTGCCCGCAGTCAGCTTTTCCCATGGGCTGTCAGGGCACCATAAGCCGAGCCTGTGTGTCCGGCGCTGCGAGACGCGGCCCTCCGGTGAGCCCACGGGTACCCCGTGATGGCACCATGACGCGGTGACCCTCGCACGACAGCACCAGATCCAGGTCGTCGCCCACCGCGGAGCCTCCGAGGACGCCCCCGAGCACACGCTGGCCGCGTACAAGAAGGCGGTCGACGACGGGGCCGACGCCCTCGAATGCGATGTACGGCTCACCGCGGACGGCCACCTCGTCTGTGTCCACGACCGCCGCGTCAACCGCACCTCGAACGGCCGCGGAGCCGTCTCCGCCCTCGAACTGGCCGACCTCGCCGCCCTCGACTTCGGCTCCTGGAAGCGGCACCACGATGAGGCCCTGGAGGGTGAGGGCCCGGACTGGGAGGGCTCCGCGGGCGCGGACACCTCCGTCCTCACCCTGGAGCGGCTCCTTGAGCTCGTCGCCGAAAGCAACGCGTCCGGCCGCCAGGTGCGGCTGGCCATCGAGACGAAACACCCCACACGCTGGGCGGGCCAGGTGGAGGAACGCCTGCTCCTGCTGCTGAAGCGCTTCGGTCTGGACGCGCCGCCCGCGCAGGAGCTCTCTCCGGTACGGGTCATGAGCTTCTCGGCACGTTCGCTGCACCGCGTGCGGGCCGCCTCACCGACGCTGCCGACCGTCTATCTGATGCAGTTCGTCTCGCCCCGCCACCGCGACGGCCGCCTTCCTCCGGGCGTACGCATCGCGGGGCCCGCCCTGCGGATCGTGCGCAACCACCCCGGTTACGTGGCCAAGCTGAAACGCGCGGGGCACCAGGTGCACGTGTGGACGGTGAACGAGCCGGAGGACGTCGAGCTCTGCGCCGAACTCGGTGTCGACGCGATCATCACCAATCGCCCCAGGCAAGTTCTGACCCAACTGGATCGCCTGGGACTCCGTTAACTTCTGTTACAGGGAGTGCACCGGCGCGTTCGGTCCGTATTCGATCGTTACGAGTGCGTCACCGGAGGGGGATTGGCCGGTTTCCGGTCCAGTCCATTGGGGCATCCACACCGTGGCGTGGGGCAAAGGAGGTCTCGGGGGTGGCGTTGGTGGTGGCACGGGAGGTGCCCACGTCGTCGAGCATGGCCGTACCCCATGGCCCTGCGGGCGTGGGGGAAGCGAGACACCGGATGCGTGATCAGTTGCGCATCGGCGGAGTGTGCGAGTCGGTCATCGACGATGCCGTACTGATTCTTTCGGAGCTGCTCAGCAATGCCTGCCGGCACGGCAGGCCGTTGGGCCGCGGAATGGTCGGCGACGGCGATGTACGAGCGGCCTGGCACGTCGACAAGAGCGGTCGGCTGACGGTCGAGGTGACGGACGGAGGGGGCCCGACCCGCCCCGTTCCGGCCACGCCCTCGGTCACGGCGCGCGGCGGCCGCGGGCTCAACATCATCTCGGCGCTCGCCGACACCTGGGGCGTACGCGACGACGTGCACGGCGAGGTCACCGTCTGGGTCGTCGTGCAAGCGGGGCACCGCCCTGAGGATTTCGCTACGCGCGTCGCTGCGCCGTCGGCGGCCGCGCTGACCGACCTCGCCTTCGCGGACCCCTTCGACGACCTGGACTGACGACCACGACTGACGACCACGACCTGGACCGACGGCCACGACCACGACCCGGGCTGACGACCACGATCACGACTGACAGCCACGTCCCGGACCGACGGCCACGAACCACGATCTGGAGCACCCCCGGAGCGGATCCCGGCGCCCCCCGCACCAACGGCTAGGCTCGCGCCCGTACGCAAGAGCAAGAGAGCCGCAGCCGGGAGACACCCAAGATGGCCAAGAAGCGCCCCCAGACCAAGGGCAAGCAGCAGCCGCAGCTCAAGGGCGGAGTCGACGCGAACTATCCGGTCGTCGGTGCCCGCGAACCCTGCCCCTGCGGTTCGGGCCGCCGCTACAAGGCCTGCCACGGCCGGGCCGCCGCCCACGCGGTGGCCGAGCTGGTCCAGCGGCCCTTCGAGGGGCTGCCCGGCGAGTGCGACTGGGTCGCGCTGCGCGAGCTGGTGCCCGCCGCCACCGTCGAGTTGACGCTGCGGGACGGGCTGCCCGAGGGCGTTCCCTCGGTCACCCTGGCCACCGTGCTGCCGATGGCGTGGCCCGCGCTGCGCCGCGACGACGGCTCGGTCCTGATCGGGCTGCAGAACGACACCTCGTCCGGCGACATCAGCCGCGACCTCGCCGACACCCTGCGGCGCGCTCTGGAGGCCGAGCCGGGCACGCCGGTGCAGGGCCGCCGCGCCCCCGCGGACGGGCCCCGCATGCAGGAGCTGCTCAACCCCGAGGCGCCGTTCGAGCCGGTGGTGCACGCCGGGTTCGAGTTCTGGGTGCCGGACTCGGAGAACGCGACGCCGGAGGTCTCCGCCTCCCTGGAGCGGGCGAACGCCGCCGCCATCCCGACCGTGAAGCTCTCGGGCGTCGACGCCGCGTACTGGTGCGAGACCCCGGAGAAGAACCACCTGCGCTGGGTCATGCCGCACCCCGAGGAGCAGCTCCTCGACGCCCTGGCCCGGCTGCACGCGGCCGGCACGTCGAGCCTCGGCGAGGGCACCCGCCTTGTCGGTTCCTTCCGCGCGCACGGTGTGATCGTGCCGGTGTGGGACCTGCCGAGCGGGGTCGGCGCGGACGACGTCGAGAAGCCGGCCGCCGAGTTCGCCGAGCGGCTGGCGTCGGCCCTCGCCTCGGACGCCCCGCTGACCGCGGACGAGCGCCGGGCACGCGGCGGCCTCACCAACCGTCAGGTCACGCTCAGCTGACATGCGAGACAGTCCCGAGCGGTCCCGTACGGATTCCGCTGACACACCCTCGTCACGCTGCGTCGACGCTCCCGCGTCACACGCGGCTGACCCACCAGTCAGTCGGCAGGGATGGCGTGACTCCTGTCACAACTCCCCGTACTCGCAGGTAAATCCCTGTCCGGATAACTGAGATCGAATTTGCCAGGAGCCGATCTCTTGTTACCGTTCAGGTAGCCCGGTTGCTGGTGCATCCCCCGTCGCCAGCAACCGGGCCCTTCCATGTCCGGTTCCGGTTCATGGCTCAACTGCCTTGTGGTGACGCCGAATTGCTCCCCGAGCGCAGCAGCAGCGGCCCCGGCTCGTCCGCCGCGAACTCCGCCACCGCCGAGTACTCCGCCGCTTCTCCCGCCGACCGCTCATGCGGGGTCTCACAGGTTCCCGGCTCGTCCCCGGCATCCACCGCACAGTGCGTCTGTACGGTGCGCGCGTCCGGGCCCATCACGGTCAGCACGGCGTCCAAGTCGTCGCCGGTGACGTTGCGGTAATAGGTACGGGCCCATGTGTCGTGGCCCTGAGTGAGCACACAGGTCTGGGCCTCGATGCCGTCCGGGGAGGACAGTTCGGGCCCGCACCGGGTCTCGGTGGTCGCCCCTAGGCCGTCCAGCAGTGCGGGCTCCGACCGCTCGGCCGCCGGGCCCGGAGGAGTGTTCGAAGGGACGGGTGAGGGCGCGGGGAGGGGCGACTCCGGGCCGCCGTCACCGTCGCCGACCGGCCCTGCGAACGCGCCGGCGAGCGGGAGGAGAACCGTGACGGCCACGGCACCCAGGAGCACGAGCAGGCGGGGTTGCCGCATGGGCCGTTGCATGGGCCGAAGATAACGACAGGCGGGTGCGCGGCTCGTGCGCCGCGCACCCATTGGCCTACAACTCGGGGGCGCTCACACCCGTACGAGTGAGCGCGTCGACGACGGCGTCCACGACCGCCTCGACGTCGGGCAGCCAAGGGGCGGCCGAGCCCGGCAGCGGGGCACGCTCCCAGCGGACGGGTCCCTCACCCGTGCCGGAGGGCGGCAGGGCGAGATAGCCGCCCTCGCCGTGGAAGCGGAGCGAGCCGGGGACGTAGTCCTTGGCGTAGAGCAGCTCGCCCAACTGGGCCAGGGAGTAGGGCGCGACGAGCACATGGAAGCGGCTGTCCGTGGCGACGACCGGGCCGAGCCTGATGCCCGCCTCGTCGAGTGCGGCGAGGGCGCGCACGCCCGCGTCCACGGGGAGGCTGACGGCGCACGGGGCGCGGCCTCCGGTGGCGAGCACGACGGGGGCGGTCGGGCGGTTGGTCCACCACCAGCGCACCATCCGCTCGTCGGTGGTCGCCGCGAGCAGCCCGGGGTCGAGGGGGTGCGCGCCCGGCACCACACAGTCGAGGTCGGGGCAGGCGCACCGGCTGCCGTCACGCCGGTCGAGACCGACGCCCGGCAGGACGGGCCACCGCCACGCGGTCGCGAAGGTCAGGGCCGCGCCGATCTGTCCGGTACTCCGGCCGGGCTTCCTTCCCATTCGCCAGGACAGGAGCCTGCGTCGCCTTCCGAGGATCTCGCGCATGAGCGCTCGTTCCTTTCCGTTGCACGCCGGCGTTTGACGCCGGGGAGACTGCGGGCCACATCACACCAAGTGTGGATCACTACACCATGCGTGGATCGCTTCGATCACTTCGTGTGGATCACTTCGCTGTACGTACGAGCTGGCACATCCGACCCCAGCCTGCGGCATGGGGAACCACTCTGAACCGAGCGTTGACGTGGCGTGGGGTGGCGGCGCCTGGCGTTTGCCGTCGCGCGATATTGCTTGCCGCCTCGCCCACGGGAGGATGGGGCACGGTCGTCGTGCGGTAAGACGCCCGGGTCCTCCGCGAGGTTCCGGACGGGTCCCAACTGCCCCTGGTCATCACTGAGTACGTACCCAGCACGACCACTGCAACGCTCTGCCGAACAACGTCAGTCGACCGCAATATGCCACGAGTCGGCGCGGTTTTCAGCCAACTTATCAAGATCATTTAGTGGCCCCAGAATTCCCACGGACACCAGGAATCCCAGCAGGACAATGCTGGACATCCCCTCACCAGGGCGTGTACATCTGGAGACATTGCTGGCGGCGCAGAATGACATGGGGGTTTGCGATGCTATTGAGCATTACGCACCGGCCGGAAAGCCGTAAGCCATGAACGCCCCGCACCTTCCGAAAGTGGCCGGAATCGATTCCACTGTTCCGCCACCCGCCCACACTGTCGCGCCCACCGCGCCCGCCACGCCCGCGCCCGCCGCCTCCCCCGCCCCCGACGCCCCCGGCGCCGTGCTCCAGGACCGCCTCGCGGGCTGGGTCTCCGACCTCACCACGCTCCACGAACTCACCGAGCGGCTCGCCCGTACGAAGACCCTCGACGAGGCCCTGCGGGAGCTCCTCGGGGCGGGCGCCGCCCTCGTCGGCGCCCGGCGCGGCCTCGCCGTCCTCGAACCGGCCGACGGGCTCGGCCCCGACACCACAACCGGCCTGGAGCTCACCCGCGCCGAGCTCGGGCACCTGGAAACGGTGCCGCGCGGCGCGACGTCGTACGGCCGCATCCTGGACGCGCCGACGGCCGGCGCCCCCGGCCCCGCCACCGAGATCGTCCAGCCCGACCTGCTCGCCGACGACGGCCTCGACCCGCGCCACCGCGAGGTCGCCGCCCGCCTCGGCTACGCCGCGAGCTACGCCCTGCCCCTGGCCACCGAGGCGGCCGGCCGGATCGGCGCCGCCGTCTGGCTCTACGACGAGCCCGCCGAGCCGACCGAGCGCAGACGCCACCTCGCCGGGCTCTACGCTGCCTACGCCACCGAACACCTCGCGCGCCTGCTGGAGCTGGACCGGGCCCGCACCACCGCCACGACCCTGCGCGAGGAACTCATGCCCGCACGGCTGCCGAGGGTCACCGGGGTACAGCTCGCCGCGCGGCAACGCACCGGGCCGCGCGGCGGCGGCGACTGGCACGACGCGCTGCCGCTGCCGGACGCCGCGCTGGGGCTCGCGGTGGGGTCGGTCACCGGGGCGGGGCCCAGCGCCGTCGCCGCGATGGGGCGGCTGCGGGCCTCCCTGCGGGCGTACGCCGTGATGGAGGGCGAGGACCCCGTCGCCGTACTCTCCGATCTGGAACTGCTGCTGCGGCTCACCGAACCCGCGCGCTCCGCCACCGCCCTCTTCGCCTACTGCGAGCCCGCCCTGCGCAAGATCGTGCTCGCCGGGGCCGGGCACAGCCCGCCGCTGATCATCGGGGAGCGGCGCACGGAGTTCGTGGAGACCTCCCTGTCCGCGCCGCTCGGGATGCTCGCCTGCTGGGAGGCGCCGAGCGTGGAGATCTCCCCTGAGCCCGGAGAAACGGTGCTTCTCTATACCGACGGCCTGCTCCATCGCACCGGCGACGCGATGGACCGGGCCTTCGCGCGGCTGCACGCGGCGGCAGCGAGCGTCCCGAAGCCCCTGCGGGACGATCCGGGCGCGATCGCCGACCACGTCCTGCGCACGGTCCTCCCGGACGGGCTCGACACCATGGACAGCGAGGAGGACGTGGTACTCCTGGCGGCCCGCTTCGCGTGAGGTCCCGTGTGCGGTCCGCGTGAGGTCCGTGTGCGGTCGCGTGAGAGGCCCGCGTGAGGCCGCGTGAGAAGCCCGCGTGAGGTCGCGTGAGAGGCCCGCGTGAGGTCGCGTGAGAAGCCCGCGTGAGGCCCTGGGCACGCGCTGTAAGAGGCCCAACGGCCCTGTGCCCCCTTCCGTACGCCCGTACGATGGAGGGTGGCCCAGTGTCGTACCTAGGAGGCAGACCGTGTCGGACGCCGCTCTCAACCCGGAGACCCCGGAGACCCCGGTGATCCCGGAGGAGACCGAAGAAGAGCCGATCAAGCAGCGCAAGAACGGCCTGTACCCGGGCGTGTCCGACGAACTCGCCGCGAGCATGAAGTCCGGCTGGGCCGACACCGAGCTGCACGACCTGCGGCCGATCCCGCAGGCCGAGAACACCGCGGCCCGCCGCGCCGCGCTCTCCGCGCGCTTCCCGGGCGAGCGCCTCGTGATCCCCGCGGGCAACCTCAAGACCCGCTCGAACGACACCGAGTACGCCTTCCGCGCCTCCGTCGAGTACGCGTACCTCACCGGCAACCAGACCGAGGACGGCGTCCTCGTCATGGAGCCGACCAAGGGCGGCCACGACGCGACCATCTACCTCCTGCCGCGCTCCAACCGCGAGAACGGCGAGTTCTGGCTGGACGGCCAGGGCGAGCTCTGGGTCGGCCGCCGCCACTCCCTGACCGAGGCCGAGAAGGTGTACGGCATCCCCGCCTCCGACGTGCGTGAGCTGCCCGAGGCGCTGCGCGAGGCGACCGGTCCCGTGCGCGTCGTACGCGGTCACGACGCCGGCATCGAGGCCGCGCTCACCGACAAGGTCACCGCCGAGCGTGACGAAGAGCTGCGCGTCTTCCTCTCCGAGGCCCGGCTCGTCAAGGACGAGTTCGAGATCGGCGAGCTCCAGAAGGCCTGCGACTCGACCGCGCGCGGCTTCGAGGACGTTGTGAAGATCCTCGACAAGGCCGAGGCGACGAGCGAGCGCTACATCGAGGGCACGTTCTTCCTGCGCGCCCGCGTCGAGGGCAACGACATCGGCTACGGCTCCATCTGCGCCGCCGGCCCGCACGCGACCACGCTGCACTGGGTGCGCAACGACGGAGCCGTGCGCTCCGGAGAGCTGCTCCTGCTCGACGCCGGTGTGGAGACGCACACGTACTACACCGCGGACGTCACCCGCACGCTGCCGATCAACGGCCGCTTCAACGAGCTCCAGAAGAAGATCTACGACGCCGTGTACGAGGCCCAGGAGGCCGGCATCGCGGCCGTGCAGCCGGGTGCCAAGTACCGCGACTTCCACGACGCCTCGCAGCGCGTGCTCGCCGAGAAGCTGGTGGAGTGGGGCCTCGTCGAGGGCCCCGTCGAGCGCGTCCTGGAGCTGGGCCTCCAGCGCCGCTGGACGCTGCACGGCACCGGTCACATGCTCGGCATGGACGTCCATGACTGCGCCGCCGCGCGCCGTGAGTCGTACGTCGACGGGACGCTGGAGCCCGGCATGTGCCTGACCGTCGAGCCCGGCCTGTACTTCCAGGCGGACGACCTGACCGTGCCGGAGGAGTACCGCGGCATCGGCGTCCGGATCGAGGACGACATCCTCGTGACGGAGGACGGCAACCGGAACCTCTCGGACTCGCTGCCGCGGCGTTCGGACGAGGTCGAGGCGTGGATGGCGCGGCTCAAGGGCTGAGACACGGCTGATGCTCTGCGGGCTGCGAACGGCGAATTGCGGGCTGTTGACTGCCGATTGCTGACTGCCGACTGTGGAGGGGGCGTCAGGCCGTCAGGAGCGGTGCGCCCTCGCGCCACTTGAGCATCTTGTCGAAGCTGATCACCGCGCCGCCGCCCATGCCCGGCTTGTTGCCGAGGTGGACGTGGTCGGCGAGTTCCCTGATGAGGCAGAGGCCCCGGCCGTGCTCGTCCGTCTCCGCGGCGGCCGGGCGGGGCGCCTGCGTCGGACAGCCTTGCGCGGCTCCGGGGAAGCCGGGGCCCGAGTCGGCGACCTCGATGCGGCACTTCTCGCCGTCCAGGTAGGCCGTGACGCGGTACGCGCCCGCGCCGCCGTGCTCGACGGCGTTGGCACAGGCCTCGCTGAGGGCGAGTGACAGGTCGAAGGAGACGTCGGGATCCACACCCGCCGTCTCCATCGTGCCGATCAGCAGGCGGCGGGCGAGCGGAACGCTCGCAGCTTCGCGCCGCAAATGGAGAGACCACCAGATGCTCATGCTCCAGCCTCCTGGCTGCGGCTCGACATACCGATACGTATTGCCGCAAGGGCGCGTGGATAAGCGCCCCAGCGGCGTGATGCCGCCCATACGGCGGACTGCGCGGCTCGCGCGGCTCGTGTAGGAAGGCGGCTCGGCGGGCGGCCCCACGCGGGCGGGCGCGAGGCAGGCACGGCCAGGCTCTCCCGTACCCATCCGTGCTCTCCCGCGCTTATCCGTACTCATCCGTGCTCATCCGTGCCCATCGCCCGGACCAGGACCTTCCGGACCTGCCGTACGCACCGGGTGGGCCCAGTGCGATGATGACCCCGCCATGAACGCCCCCCACCAGCGCCAGCCGCGTGACGGCGCCGATCTCCGGCTCCTCAGGGCCGCGATGTTCGCCGCGGTCTGTGTCGTGCTGTCCGCCGGGGGCCATGTGCTCGCTTCCTGTGTCGCCGTCCCGCTGTGGACGCTCGGCGCGGGCTTCCTCGCCGTTCTCGCGGTCGCGCTGCCGCTCGCCGGGCGGGCCCGCTCGCTGCCCGGCATCGCCGCGCTCCTCGCGGTGGGCCAGGTGGGGCTGCACGCCCTGTTCGGCCTCGGCCAGCACGGCACGGCCGCCGCCACTCCGGTGAGCGGTGACGCCACCCTCGTGGAGCGGGCCGCGCGCCTGGTCTGCGGGGCGGGCGCGGCGGCGATCACGCCCGCCCAGGCCCACCGGATCCTCACCACGGCCGGGTTCTCCCCGGGCGGGGGCCGCGCGGCCGGGCACCACCACGGCGCGGCGGACCTGACCGGTTCGACCGGCGCCGCCCACTCGGCGGGCTCGATGGGCGTCATGGCGCTCATGCCCTCCCTGCCGATGCTCGTCGCCCACCTCCTCGCGGCCGTCGCCGCGGGCTGGCTGCTGCGCCGCGGCGACCTCGCCCTGCTCCGGCTCGTCCGGCTCGCGCACGGGGCGCAGGGGGTCGCCGAAGCGGCGCTCGTACGTTCCTTGCGCTCGGCTTTGACCCTCGTACGCGCCCTGCTGGCCGGTCTGCCCGGAGCTCCCGGGACGAGCGGGCCGCAGGCTCCACGCACCGCGTTGCTCGTGCCGCGGCGGCCGCGCATGGTCACGCTGGAGGACGCGGTGATCCGGCGCGGCCCACCGGCCGGCGCCCACGACGTCGAACTCGCTGCCTGACGCGACGTACTCCACCCAGCGGTACGGAGGGGTCGCTCGGCACGCACGCGCGCGTGCCCGTCAACCGAGCCGCGCGCATCCCCCTCGTACTGAGTGATGAGTACGGAGTGCTGAGTACCGATTGCCGAGTACTGAGTGCTGAGCACTGAGTGCTGAGCACCGCGTTCTGCGTACCGCACCTTGCGTACGTATACGCGTATGCGCACGCATAGCCGCACGCGCGCTGCTCACCACGTACTCGTCCTCGTCACACCTGCCGAAAAGTGGAGTGTTTCCCTGATGAAGATGTCCCGCATCGCCGCCGTCGGTACTGTCGCCGCCTCCGCCGTCCTCGTGCTGGGCGCGCCCGCGTTCGCGCACGTCAGCGTCTCGCCGGAGGGTGAGGCCGCCAAGGGCGGCTACGCGACGGTCAACTTCAAGGTGCCGAACGAGATGGACGACGCCTCGACCACCAAGCTGGAGGTCTCCTTCCCCGGCAACCACCCGCTCGCCTCCGTGATGACGCAGCCCGTCCCGGGCTGGACCGCGAAGGTCACCAAGAGCAAGCTCGACAAGCCGCTGGAGATCCACGGCAAGAAGATCGACGAGGCCGTCACCAAGGTCACCTGGACCGCCGACGACAAGGGCATCCGGCCCGGCACCTTCCAGAAGTTCCCGGTCACCATGGGCCAGCTGCCCGAGGACGCCGACGAGCTCGTGTTCAAGGCCGTCCAGACGTACGACAACAAGGAAGTCGTCCGCTGGATCGAGCCGCAGCAGAAGGGCCAGGAGGAGCCGGAGCACCCCGCGCCCACCCTCCAGCTGACCGCCGCGTCCGACGACCACCACGGCTCGGGCGCCGCCTCCGACGACGCGAAGTCGGACGGCGCCAAGGACGACGCGAAGTCCGAGAGCGCCGCTTCGGACTCCTCCGACAGCAGCGACACCCTGGCTCGCGTCCTCGGCGTCGTCGGCATCGTCGTCGGTGCCGCGGGCGTCGCGTTCGGCGTCCTCAACAGGCGCCGCGGCGCCACCGGCTGACCCGCCGGGCCAGTCATCCTTCGGGGTGCGCCGGGGCGGCGAACGCCCGCCCCGGCGTACCCCGGCCCCTCACATCTGGGACATTTTCGTATGCGCACGAAGAGCACGAAGAACACGAAGAGCACGAAGAGCACGCACAGCACAGAGAGCGCGAGCGCGAAGAACACGAGCGCGAAGAACACGAAGCGCAGCGAGAAGAAGCTCGCCGCCGCTGCCCTGCTGGCCGTGGCCGCACTCTCCCTGAGCGCCTGCGGCGGTGGGGACGACAACAAGAAGCCGGTCGCCGACGTCTCCGTGGAGACCGACTCGGGCAAGGCGGCGACGGTTCTGGACAAGCCGTTCGAGAAGCCGGACCTCGTCCTGACCGACACCCGGGGCAAGAAGTACGACCTGCGCGAGGAGACGAAGGGCCGGCCGACGCTGATCTACTTCGGCTACACGCACTGCCCCGACGTCTGCCCGCTGACGATGAACAACATCGCGGTCGCCAAGAAGGCCCTGCCCAAGGCCGATCAGAAGAAGCTGAAGGTCGTCTTCGTCACCACCGACCCCAAGCGCGACACCCCCGCCGAACTCGGCAAGTGGCTCAAGGGCGTGGACGCCGACTTCACCGGCCTGACCGGCGACTTCGCGACCATCCAGGCCGGGGCACGCCAGCTCGCCATCAGCATCGAGCCGTCGAAGAAGGACAAGAACGGCAAGATCACCTCGATGCACGGCACGCAGGTCATCGCCTTCTCTCCGAAGACCGACGCGGGATACGTCCTGTACAAGGAGGGGACCACCGTCGGCGAGTACACGAAGGACCTCCCGAAGCTCATCAAGGGAGAGACCCCGTGAACCAGCGCACCACCGTCCGCCGCCGCGCGCTCGCCGGCGGGGCCATGGCGCTGGCGGCGGCGCTCACCCTGGCGGGCTGCAACGACGACTCGGGCTCCTCCGGCAGCGCGGCCGCGAAGAAGCCCGAGATCAAGGTCGACGGGGCGTACATCCCCGAACCCACCATGGACGACATGGCGGCCGGTTTCTTCACGCTCACCAACAAGGGCGGCGCGGCGGACCGGCTCACCGCCGCCACCAGCGACGTCGCGGGCGCCGTCACGCTGCACAGCACCAAGGGCGGCGTGATGAAGGAGCAGAAGTCCTTCGACGTGCCCGCGGGCGGCGAGCTCGTCCTCGCGAGCGGCGGCAACCACCTGATGCTCGAAGAGCTCAAGCGCAAGCCGAAGCGGGGCGAGAAGGTCGCCATGACCCTGCACTTCCAGAAGTCGGATCCGATCACGGTCGAGGTGCCGGTCAAGGAGGCGACGTACCGCCCCGAGCAGCACGACGGCAGCTCGAACGCCTCGCACGACACCCATATGTCGCATACGTCGCACGCGTCGCACACGTCGCACTGAGGGACGGACCTTTGATGCAGACCATCGCTCCCCGCTTCAGGGCCGTTCCCCGGGCCGCAGTCGCTCCCCGCCTCTGGCGGTTTCTTCTCGTGCTCGTCGCCGTGACCGGCGCGTTCCTCGCCGGCGCCGCGCCGGCCTCCGCGCACGCCGCGCTGACCGGCAGCGACCCGAAGCAGGGAGCGGTGGTCGACAAGGCTCCCGCCCAGGTGAAGCTCACCTTCTCGGAGAAGGTCGCCATGGCGGACGGATCCGTGCGGGTGCTCGACCCCGCCGGCAAGCGCGCCGACACCGACAAGACCACCGACCTGGGCGCCAACACGTACGGCGTGAAGCTCCGCAAGGGCCTGCCCGACGGCACGTACACCGTCGCCTACCAGGTCGTGTCCGCCGACAGCCATCCGGTCGCCGGCGCCTTCACGTTCTCCATCGGCGCGCCCTCCGCCACGAAGGCCACCCTGCCCGACCAGGAGGCGGGCGGCGGCCTCGTCGGCGTGCTCTACGACATCGCGCGCTACCTCTCCTACGCCGGGTTCATCCTGGTCGTCGGCGGCGCCGCCTTCGTGCTCGGCTGCTGGCCGCGCGGCGCGGGGATACGACCCCTGCAGCGGCTGGTGACGTACGGCTGGGTCACGCTCACCGGCGCCACGCTCGCCCTGCTCCTGCTGCGCGCCCCCTACACCGGCTCCGGGAAGCTCGCCGACGCCTTCGACATGGGCGCGCTCGGCGACGTGCTCAACACCAAGACGGGCGCCGCCCTGGTCTCCCGGCTGCTGCTGCTCGCCGCCGCCGCGCTGTTCATCGCGGTGCTCTTCGGGGCGTACGTGAAGCGCGACGGGCCGGAAGAGGCCGCCGCGAAGAAGGACCTCACCTTCGGGCTCGCCATCGGCGGCACGGTCGTCGCCATCGGCATCGCGGCGACCTGGGCGATGGCCGAGCACGCCTCGACCGGCATCCAGGCGGGCATCGCGATGCCCGTCGACGTGCTGCACCTGCTGGCCGTCGCCGCCTGGCTGGGCGGGCTCGCGGCGCTGGTCGTCGCGCTGTTCCGCACGACCTCGGTGGAGGCGGCGGCCGTGCGACGGTTCTCGCGCGTGGCGTTCACCAGCGTCGTCGTACTGGCCGCGACCGGGCTCTATCAGTCGTGGCGGCAGGTCGGTTCATGGTCGGCGCTGACCGGTACGTCGTACGGCCAGCTGCTCCTCGTCAAGATGGGCCTGGTCGTCGTCCTGGTGGGCGTCGCCTCCGTCTCGCGGCGCTGGACCGGCCGGATCGCCTCCGAAGCGGGCGGCGTCGCACCCGAGGCGGCGGCAGCCGTGGTGGTCGAGCAGCGCACCGCGAAGAAGACGGTGACGGTGACGGCGTCCACGGCCACCGAGGACTCCGGGAACTCCGAGAACTCCAGGAACTCCAGGAACTCCGGGAGTTCCGAGAACTCCGGGAGCTCCGGGAGCTCCGGGAGCTCCGGGAGCTCCGGGAGCTCCGGGAGCTCCGGGAGCTCCGGGAGCTCCGGGAGCTCCGGGGACATCAAGGCCTCCGAGGACTCCGAGCGCTCCGCGGATTCCGAGCGCTCCGAGGATTCCAAGCGCTCCGCCCAGCTCGCGCGCCAGCGGGCGGCCATGGCCACCGCCCGCGAGAAGCGCATCCGCGACGCCGACCCGCATCGCTCGGGGCTGCGCCGCTCGGTGCTCGCCGAGGCGGGCGTCGCCGTCGTCCTGCTCGCCGTCACGACGGCACTGACGACCACCGAACCGGGCCGCACGGAGGAGGAGGCCGCCAAGACCACCGCCGCCGTGGCGGAGGCGCAGCGCTCGGGCCCGCTCTCCCTGAAGGTGCCCTTCGACACGGGCGGCCAGGACGGCAAGGGCACCGTGCGCCTCGAACTGGACCCGGGCCGCACCGGCAGCAACGACCTGCACGTGTACGTCAAGCGGCCCAACGGCAGCGCCTTCGACATCCCCGAGGTGAAGGTCTCCTTCACGCTCAAGTCGAAGGACGTGGGCCCGCTGCCCGTCACCCCGAGCCACATCGCCACCGGACACTGGACGGCGAGCGGGGTGCAGATCCCGATGGCGGGCGACTGGAAGATCGCGGTGACCGTGCGGACCTCCGACATCGACCAAGTGACCGTGAACAAGAACACGCAGATCGGCTGAGCAGGCATGACGGACAACGGGATTTCCAGGCGGCGGCTGCTCGGCACCGCCGGGGCGACCGGCCTCGCGCTCGGTGCGGCGGGCGGCGCGGTCGGATACGCGGCGGCGCCCTCGGCCGGTGCCGGCACGTCCGACGCGTCCGGCACGTCCGGCACGTCGAAGGCCGCCCTGGCGTCTCTCGGCGCGGACGAGGTGATGTTTCACGGGAAACATCAGTCCGGCATCACCACGCCCCCGCAGTCCCGCGGCCACCTGGTCGCCTTCGACCTGACCTCGGGCGCGGGCCGCAAGGAGGCGGCGGCCCTGCTGCGCCGCTGGTCGGCGGCGGCCGAGCGGCTGATGGCAGGCGAGCCGGTCGGCTCCGACGACACGGCGGTCGCGCGCGACGCCGGCCCCTCCTCGCTCTCCGTCACCTTCGGCTTCGGCGCCTCCTTCTTCTCCCGTACGGGGCTGGAGAAGCGGCGCCCGGCCGCGCTGGAACCACTGCCCGACTTCTCCTCGGACCACCTGGACAAGGCGCGCAGCAACGGCGATCTGTGGGTGCAGATCGGCGCGAACGACCCTCTGGTCGCCTTCCACGCGCTGCGCGCCCTCCAGAAGGAGGCGGCCGGGGTGGCGCGGGTGCGGTGGCAGATGAACGGCTTCAACCGTTCGCCCGGCGCCACGGCGCACCCGATGACGACCCGCAACCTGATGGGCCAGGTCGACGGCACGAACAACCCGAAGCCCGCGGACAAGGACTTCGACGAGCGGATCTTCGTGCCCGCCGATGGCGACCCCGCGTGGATGGCGGGCGGCTCCTACGCCGTCGTACGCCGTATCCGGATGCTCCTCGACGACTGGGAGAAGCTCGGTCTGAAGGCGCAGGAGGCGGTGATCGGGCGGCGCAAGAAGGATGGCTCGCCGCTCACCGGCGGCACGGAGACGACCGATCCCGAGTTGGAGAAGACAGGCGCGGACGGCAAGGTCGTCATCACCCTCAACGCGCACGCCCGCATCACCCGCCCGGACCAGAACGGCGGTGCGGCGATGCTGCGCAGGCCGTTCTCGTACCACGACGGCTTCGACGCGCACGGGGAGCCGGACGCGGGGCTGCTCTTCGTCTGCTGGCAGGCGGACCCGATGCGGGGGTTCGTACCGGTGCAGCGCAAGCTCGACCGGGGCGACGCCCTGTCGGAGTTCATCCGCCACGAGGCGAGCGGCCTCTTCGCGGTGCCGGGCGGGGCGGCGAAGGGCGAGTACGTGGGGCAGCGGCTGCTGGAGGGGTAGGTCCGGTTCCGGGTTCCCGCGCGCCCGCGTGGCTCCCGCCGGCCCACGTGGTTCCCGCGCGCCCGCGTGGGGTGCGTGCCGCTTGCTGAGACGCATGAGCCGTGCCACGTCGGGCCCATTAGGGTGACGGTATGTCGGCGACGCGTTACACCTATCTCGGCCCCGAAGGCACCTTCACCGAGGCCGCTCTCCGTACGCTGCCCGAAGCGGCCGCCCGGGAACTCGTCCCGATGGTGTCCGTCCCGGCCGCGCTGGACGCGGTCCGCAGCGGCCAGGCGGCGGCCGCGCTCGTGCCGATCGAGAACTCGGTCGAGGGCGGTGTCACCACCACGGTCGACGAACTCGCCAAGGGCGAGCCCCTGATGATCTACCGCGAGGTCGTCCTGCCGATCACCTTCGCGCTGCTCGTGCGTCCGGGCACGGAGCTCAAGGACATCAAGACGGTGACCGGCCACCCCGTGGCGCAGCCCCAGGTCCGCAACTGGCTGGCCGCCCACCTGCCGGACGCCCTGTGGGAGTCGGCCGCCTCGAACGCCGACGGCGCCCGCCTGGTCCAGGAGGGCCGCTTCGACGCCGCCTTCGCGGGTGAGTTCGCGGCGGTCACGTACGGCCTCGAACCGCTGGTGAGCGAGATCCACGACGCGGCGAACGCCGCCACCCGCTTCGTCCTGGTCGGCCGCCCGGCCCGCCCTGCCGCGCCGACGGGCGCCGACAAGACGTCCGTGGTCATCTGGCTGGGCGACGACCACCCCGGCGCCCTGCTCGAACTGCTCCAGGAGTTCGCCGTGCGGGGCGTCAACCTCATGCGGATCGAATCGCGCCCGACCGGCCAGGGCATCGGCAACTACTGCTTCTCGATGGACGCCGAGGGGCACATCACGGACCGCCGCGTCGGTGAGGCCCTGATGGGGCTCAAGCGGATCTGCCCGCAGGTGCGCTTCCTCGGCTCGTACCCGCGGGCAGGGGTGGCGCCGACGGATACGCGGCCGTTGCGGCCCGGCACGTCGGACGGCGAGTTCGCGGCGGCCTCGGACTGGCTGGCGCGCTGCCAGGACGGTCGTTTCTAGCCACTTTGGCCTCTGATGGCTTGCGGCGCCTGGCGGGGAAGCCCTCGGGTGCCGCTCCTACCTGCAGATTTACGTTGTCCACAGAAGTTATCCACAGGTGCGCATCTCGACCTGGGGACAAGTCGACAACGAAGTGCGACATGGTCGACAAATCCGCTCACAGCCACCAAGCCCGTCCACAGTTCCGCACGTCACCCTTCGTCCACTCTTTTCCATTGATCAACTCTTTGGAGGGAACCATTTCCACTCGAAAGTGGATGGGGAGTCGGTTTAGGAAGGGAATACTTCGCCGGACTCGCGGCTTTCGGAACAGCCACTTCCGGCGTCCACAGATCTTTCGCACACCCTGTGGATAACTCTCCGGAGGTAACCATTCCTGTGGACAACCGACGTGGACAGGGGCCCCAAGTCCCGCTTCACACAAGAGGTTCAGGTCAAGGGCGCGGACCCGCTCCGCCCCTTTCGGGGAGAGGCGCCCCTTTTATTGACCGGGCGTCCGCGTTTGCGTGAACGCGCTTTTCCGGCCGCGCCGACCGCGTTCGATCTTCGCCGGCTCGTTCCGGCAAAACGGGCATAACGTACACAATGGAATATCGAGTCGTGGGCCGGAACCGCACAACGGTAACCTTGAGGGGTGATTGACCTTCGCCTGCTCCGTGAGGACCCCGACCGTGTTCGCGCCTCCCAGCGCGCCCGTGGAGAGGACGTCGCGCTCGTCGACGCCCTGCTCTCCGCCGATGAGCGGCGCAGGTCGTCCGGCGTCCACTTCGACGAGCTGCGCTCCGAGCAGAAGGCGCTCGGCAAGCTGATCCCCAAGGCCTCGCCCGAGGAGAAGCAGGAGCTCCTGAAGAAGGCCGGCGAGCTCTCCGCCGCGGTGAAGGCGGCCGACGCCGCCCAGGACGAGGCCGACGAGGAGACCAAGCGGCTCCTCCAGCAGCTGGGCAACATCGTCCACCCCGACGTCCCGGTGGGCGGCGAGGAGGACTTCGTCGTCCTCGACACGATCGGCACCCCGCGCGACTTCGCGGCCGAGGGCTTCGAGCCGAAGGACCACCTGGAGCTCGGCGAGGCGCTGGGCGCCATCGACGTCGAGCGCGGCGCGAAGGTCTCCGGATCGCGCTTCTACTACCTCACCGGCGTCGGCGCCCTCCTTGAGCTCGCCCTCGTCAACGCGGCGATCGCCCAGGCGGCCGAGGCCGGGTTCATCCCGATGCTGACGCCGTCGCTGGTCCGCCCGCGCGCCATGGAGGGCACGGGCTTCCTCGGCCAGGCCGCGGAGAACGTGTACCACCTGGAGAAGGACGACTACTACCTGGTCGGCACCTCCGAGGTCCCGCTCGCGGCGTACCACATGGACGAGATCATCGACGCCGACAAGCTGCCCCTGCGGTACGCGGGCTTCTCGCCCTGCTACCGCCGCGAGGCCGGCACATACGGCAAGGACACCCGCGGCATCTTCCGCGTCCACCAGTTCGACAAGGTCGAGATGTTCTCGTACGTCGACCCGGCCGACGCCGAGAACGAGCACAAGCGGCTCCTGGAGTGGGAGAAGCAGTGGCTGACCGGCCTCGGCCTGCCCTTCCAGGTGATCGACGTGGCGACGGGTGACCTCGGCGCCTCCGCCTCGCGCAAGTTCGACTGCGAGGCGTGGATCCCCACCCAGGGCAAGTACCGCGAGCTGACCTCCGCCTCGAACTGCGACGGCTTCCAGGCCCGCCGCCTGTCCATCCGGTACCGCGACGGCAAGAAGGTGCAGCCGCTCTCGACGCTGAACGGCACGCTCTGCGCCGTCCCGCGCACCATCGTGGCGATCCTGGAGAACCACCAGCAGGCCGACGGCTCCGTGGTGGTGCCCGAGGTGCTGCGGCCGTACCTCGGAGGCCGAGAGATCCTGGAGCCCATCGCCAAGTGAGCCAGCCAGCTCCGGCCACGCCGTCCTTCCCCTACAAGCTCGTCGCGACCGACCTCGACGGGACGCTGCTGCGCCCCGACGACACGGTCTCCGTACGCACGCGCGACGCGCTCACCGCGGCCACCGCGGCGGGCGCCGCGCACATCGTCGTCACCGGCCGTGCCGTGCCCTGGACCCGGCACATCCTCGACGACCTCGGCTACAACGGCATAGCGGTGTGCGGGCAGGGCGCGCAGGTCTACCACGCGGGGGAGCACCGGCTGCTCACCTCGGTGACGCTCGACCGGCAGCTCGCGGGCCTGGCGCTGGCGAAGATCGAGGCCGAGGTCGGTCCGCTCGCCCTGGCGGCGAGCCGTGACGGCATCGACGGAGAGGTCCTGGTCGGGCCGGGGTACGCGGTCCAGGACGGCCCGCTGCCGAGCATCCCCTTCACCGAGATCGCCGACCTGTGGGCCGCCCCGCTGAACAAGGTGTACATCCAGCACCCCGGTCTCGACGACGACGCGCTCACCGACGTCGCACGCCAAGTGGCGGGTGACCTGGTCGGCGTGACCATGGCCGGCGAGGGCGTCGTCGAACTCCTCCCACTCGGCCTCTCCAAGGCCACGGGCCTCTCCTTGGCGGCCCGCCGCCTGGGCGCGAAGGCCGCGGACACGATCGCCTTCGGCGACATGCCGAACGACATCCCGATGTTCGCCTGGGCGGCCCACGGCGTGGCCATGGCCAACGCCCACGAGGAACTCAAGGCGGTCGCGGACGAGGTCACGACGTCGAACGAGGCGGACGGCATCGCGGTGGTCCTGGAACGTTTGCTGGGCTGAGCCGACTCTCCACCCTCGGGGGTCACTCCAACTCGCCCGGCAGTGATCTCGGGACGAGCATGTCCAGCCCGTTCCGGCAGTGATCTCGGGACGAGCATGTCCAGCCCGTTCCGGCAGTGATCTCGGGACGAGCATGTCCAGCCCGTTCCGGCAGTGATCTCGGGACGAGCATGTCCAGCCCGCCCGGCGGCGCGGGCGAGCATTTCCAGCCCGTCCGGCGTTTGTGGACGAACTCGGCGAAGCCGGTGACAGACATCGACCTGGTGCCGGGCACCGATAACCGCTCAGCCAGCGCAACGCCTCACGCTTGAGGACGAACTCGGCGAAGCCGGCGACAGACGCCAGCCCGTGCCGCAGGGCACCGACAACCGCCCAAGCCCAGTGCAACGTCTCGCGGAGGATGCGCGGATCGAACGCGCGCAGGGCGTCAACCCTGACGACGGCTTAGCAAGCCGCTGCCTTACCACTCGGCCAATCCTCCGGGTGGGCGGCCCGCGCAGCAAGGTGATCTGCGCGCTCGAAGCGGCCGCCCCGGGCATCTCCCCCGTGAGCGGGGCTCGACGAAGTGAGTGACTACTCCGGAGCCTGCCGCGGGCTGCCCTGCCGGGAACTCGACGGACTACTGAAGGACACGTCGGCTCCTCTCCCGGTCGGTGGACGCCAGCTGCTGGCCGGCGCGTTGACATCAACCACTGTGCCCGTCCCCGGAGTACACCGCCACCGAATAACCCGCTACTCCCGCTACTCCTCCCCGGCCAGCTTCAGTGACCGCAGCTTCTGCCCCGCGAACCAGGTCGTGATCACCGTGACGGCGACGAGCAGGGCCGTCGCCGTCGGCAGTCCGACGTCAGAGGTGATCAGGTCGCCGTCACCGACCTTCTGGGCCACAGCGAGGGACCACTGCTGCACGCTGAGCGTCCGCGCCCCCATGACCAGCGACCCGAAGAGGGCCTCCCACACCAGGGCGTAGACCAGCCCGAAGACGACGGCGTGCCGGGTGATCGTGCCGAGGAGCAGGAAGATCGCGGCGTACGTGATGGAGGCGACCAGCGCCGCGATCGTGTACGCCACGGCGATCTGCTGGCCGTTGCCATTGAGAATCATCCCCGCGATGAACGTGGGGATCGCGGAGAAGGCCATGGTCACGGCTATGGCGACGATCAGCTTCGTGAAGATGATCGTGGGCCGCTTGACCGGCTTGGAGAGGAGATAGACGACCGAGCCGTCGTCGATCTCCGGGCCGATGGCGCCCGTGCCCGCGATGACGCCGATGATCGGCACCATCGTGGCGAGCGCGAAGCCGCCGAGGACGTCGACGGCCACTTGGTCGTCGGCGCCGCTGAAGCTGCGTACCGCACCGGCGATGACGATCAGCAGGACGGGCAGGGCGAAGAGGATCAGAGCCCGGCGGCGGCCGAGCAGGGCCCGGTAGGTGAGCCGGGCGACTGTGGGGTCGTACACGATCGCTCCTTCAGGCCGCGACGAGGTAGGAGAAGACCGACTCAAGGGACTCGTCCGAGGGCGAGACCGTCAGGAGCCGGATGCCGTGCTCACGCGCGACACGGGGGAGCAGCGTCGTGAACCGGCCGAAGTCGACCGCCTGGATACGCAACGCGCCCTCCTTGAGATCGACTTCGATGCCGGCCGTCGACGGGTCGGCGATCAGCGCGGCGGCCAGGGCGCGGTCGTCGCTGGAACGGATCAGGTAGCGGTGGGGCCGGTCGGTCATCAGGCGGCGGATCCTGCGGAAGTCACCGCTCGCGGCGTGTCGCCCGGCGACGATCACCTCGATGTGCGAGGCCAGTTGCTCGACCTCTTCGAGAATGTGCGAGGAGAACAGCACGGTGCGGCCCTGGGCGCCCATGGTCCGCAGCAGATCCATCAGCTGCATGCGCTGGCGTGGATCCATGCCGTTGAACGGCTCGTCGAGCAGCAGCACGGACGGGTCGTGGACCAGGGCGGAGGCCATCTTGACGCGCTGGCGCATGCCCTTGCTGTACGTGGAGATCTTCCGGTCCTGCGCGTACTCCATCTCGACCGTCGCGAGAGCCTTTTTGGCGGCACGCTCGTCCAGGCCGTGCAACTCGGCGTTGGCGACCACGAATGCACGGCCGGTGAGGAAGTCGTACATCGCCTCGCGCTCGGGGACGATGCCGATCTCCTTGTAGATCTGTTCGTTGCGCCAGATCGGCTTGCCGTCGAGGGTGACGCTGCCCGTGGACGGGGCGAGGAAGCCGCCCATCATGTTGATGAGCGTCGACTTGCCCGCGCCGTTCGGACCGAGGAGCCCCGTGACTCCCGGGCCGATGTTCATGGTGATGTCGTTGACGGCGACCACGTTCCCGAACCAGCGTGAGGTGTGGTCGATGTTGATCGTGGTCACAGCCCGACCTTTCGGTAGCGGCGCATCAGTGCGCCGTAGCAGCCCGCGATGAGGCCGAGGACGACGAGTACGTAGACGACGCCCACACCGGACGAGGGGCCTTCCCCTCCGGGGAAGGCGGAGGTCGCGCCGAGGAAGGCGGTCTGCACACCGTCGATGAGCGTGATGGGCGAGAAGAGGCCCAGCCAGGCGATGGCTCCGGTGCTGCCCTGGTCGAAGGCGATCGCCTGGACCGTGGACACCGCGCCGTAGGTGATGGTCAGGACGGCGATGACGGCGGCGATGCCGAACCCGCGGCGGGGTGTGATCGCGGAGATGACCAGGGCTATGCCGGAGAAGAGGAGGGAGAGCAGCGCCACGGAGACCAGGCCCTGGGCGAAGCCTGTCGTCTGGTCCGCGAAGTCGAGCTTGGCGAGCAGTGCCCCGACGTAGAGCACGAGCAGCGGGCCGGCCGTGAGGATGAAGAGAGCCGAGGACATCGCGGCGAGCTTCGAGAGGACGTAGTCACCGCGCTCGATGGGGCGGGAGAAGTAGAGCGGCACGGTCTTGAAGCGCAGGTCCCGGGAGACGGTCTGGGGCGCCTGGGCCGCGAGGAAGAGACTGATCACGGCCTGGAGGAAGATCGCGTAGCGCGTGTAGTCGACCGGGAGGTCCTTGGCCTTGGTGGTGACGGCGACCGCCACCATGATCGCCGCGGGGAGGCACATCACCGCGAAGAGGATCATGGGCAGGACCTTGGACTTCGCGGAACGCCCGAGGCCGTACGCGCCGCGCAGGCTCTGGGAGAAGAGCGAGCGGCGGGCGTAGGCACGGCCGAGACGCGGGCCGTCGTAGTTCCTGTACCCGATGTTGTGGATCTGGGTGGACTCACTGCTCATCGCGTCCGCCTCCTGTCTGCTGTGCGGTGGCGGGCCACGCGGCGGCGCGCTCGGAGCCCGGCTCCGGCCGCGCCTCGTGCTGGGGCTGGTCCTGACGCTGGGGCTGCGGCTGGTACCGCTGCTCTCCGCCCTGCTCCTCGTCCTGGTCCCTGAAGACCTCGGCGATGTGGTGCCTGCGCTGTTCCATGCGGACCAGGCCGAGGCCGAGGTCGGCGACGAGGTCCCGCACGACGTCGTACGTCTCCTCGCCCTCGGCGGTGAGCAGAATGGTGTGGCCCGCGCCGGGCAGTTCGCCGCCGGTCCGCGTGCCGATGCCGCGTGCGCTCAGCGCCTCGCGCAACGCGCCGGTGCCGTCGGGGAGTTCGTCGGTGTCCGTGACCTCTACGGCCAGGGTCGTGGTGGTCTGGGTGAAGTCGGTGGTGGAGCTGGACCGCAGGAGCTTGCCGCCGTCGATGACGACGACGTGGTCGCAGGTGCGCTCCAGCTCGCCGAGGAGGTGCGAGGTGACGAGGACCGAGATGCCGAAGTCGGTGTGGACGCGGCGGATCAGGCCGAGCATCTCGTCCCGCCCGACCGGGTCCAGGCCGTTCGTCGGCTCGTCAAGGAAGACCAGTTGGGGGTCGTGGACGAGGGCCTGGGCGAGCTTGACGCGCTGCTTCATGCCCGTCGAATAGCCGCCTATGGGGCGGTAACGCTCCTCGTACAACCCCACATGCCGCAGGGTGTCCGCCGTGCGCTCGCGGGCCGCGGTGGGCGGCAGCCCGGACATGCGCGCCATGTGGACGACGAACTCGGTGGCCGAGACGTCGGGTGGCAGGCAGTCGTGCTCCGGCATGTACCCCACGCGCTCGCGGATCTCACCGCCGCTGGTGGCGACGTCGAGGCCGAGCACTGCGGCGGTGCCCTCCGTGGCGGGGGACAGGCCCAGCAGGATCTTGATCAAAGTGGACTTGCCGGCCCCATTGGATCCGACGAGTCCGGTCACACCGGGCCCGATGTCCATGGAGAGCCGGTCAAGCGCGGTCACCCTCGGGAACCGCTTGCTCAGGCTTTCGGTCGCGATCACAGTCACGTTTTCGACGGTAGTGGCGCAGCCCACATCAGTCGTCAGACCACGGGCTTGCCCTGCCCTCACTCTGGAGTATTACGGGCCCGTAAGGGTCGTACGGAGGTCTACCCCTGGGGGAACTTCCGGACCTGTCCCCCAGGCTCGGGCAGAACTATTGACGCAGCCGTCAGGCATTGTCACATTCATCAGTGTCAAGTTACGACCGCGTACGGCGAGGGCCGACACGGATGGACCGGACTCGGGACGGACGGTGGCATGACCTCAGCAGTTGCAGGCGAACTCCCCGCGGAGCTGCGGGGGTTCAGGGAAGTGCAGTCCCTCGCGTATGAATGCGCGGAGGCGGTCGCGGCCCAGCTCAAGCCCGGTGTGACGGAGCGCGGGGCCGCGCGCATGCAGCGGGAGTGGCTGCGGGAGCGGGGTGTGCGGGACTGGTTCCACCTGCCCTTCGCCTGGTTCGGCGACCGCACGGCGTTCGCGAACTTCCGGATACCGCTCCAGTTCTTCCCCACCCACCGCGAGCTGGAGCCGGGGATGCCCTTCATCCTCGACATGGCCCCGATCTACAAGGGCTTCACGGCCGACATCGGCTACTCCGGCTGTCTGGGCCTCAACCCCGTGCACGACAAGCTGCTGGCCGACCTGGAGGCACACCGCGAGCTGATCCTGCGCGAGGTGCGCGAGCGCCGCCCGCTGCGCGAGATCTACGAGGACGTGGACCGGCTCATGGTCCGCCAGGGTTACGCCAACCGCCATCGGGCGTATCCCTTCGGCGTCATCGCGCACAAGGTGGGCCGGGTCAAGCAGCGCCGCCTGTCCCCGCACCTCTTCGGATTCGGCACCCAGTCGCTCAAGGGGCTGGTGAGCGACGCCATCCATGGCCACCGGGACGGCTGGTCACCGTTGTGGTCCCCCTACAAGTTCTCCGACCACCCGCCTCAGAAGGGGCTCTGGGCGGTCGAGCCGCACCTCGGGTTCAGGGGTACGGGCGCGAAGTTCGAGGAGATCCTGGTCGTCACCGACTCCAAGGACCCCGAGCAGAGCGCGTTCTGGCTGGACGACGATCTGCCGCATGTGCGGCGCTGGGCTGAGGAGAGGGCCGCCGCATGAACACCGGAGCAGTCGCGGAGAAGATGAAGGACGCGCGTGAGCGCTGGGTGCGGACGGGCGGGGTGGAGCTGTGCGTCGCCGAGCTGGGCGCCCCGGAGCGGCCCACGGTCCTGCTCGTGCACGGCTACCCCGACTCCAAGGAGGTGTGGACCGAGGTCGCCGAGCGACTCGCCCCCCGCTTCCACGTCGTGCTGTACGACGTGCGCGGGCACGGCAGGTCCACCGCGCCGCAGCCGCTGCGCGGCGGCTTCACGCTGGAGAAGCTGACCGACGACTTCGTGGCGGTCATCGACGCGGTCAGTCCGGACAAGCCGGTGCACGTGGTGGGGCACGACTGGGGCTCGGTGCAGTCCTGGGAGTTCGTCACGGTCGAGCGGACCGAGGGGCGGATCGCGTCCTTCACATCGATGTCGGGACCCTCGCTCGACCATTTCGGGCACTGGATCAAGAAGCGGCTGTCCCGCCCCACCCCGCGCCGGGTCGGCCAGCTGCTCGGCCAGGGCGCCAAGTCCTGGTACGTGTACATGCTGCACACGCCCGTCCTGCCGGAGCTCGCCTGGCGCGGCCCGCTCGGCAAGCGTTGGCCCAAGATCTTGGAACGAGTGGAGAAGGTCCCGGCGGGCGACTATCCGACGCCGTCGCTGCCCCAGGACGCCGCCCACGGAGCCTGGCTCTACCGTGACAACGTCCGTGCGAGGCTGCGCAGGCCCCGTGCGGACGCGTACGCCCACGCGCCCGTGCAGCTCATCACCCCCTCCGGTGACATCTTCCTGTCCGAGCGGCTCTACGACGAGCTGGAGCTGTGGGCCCCCGGGCTGACCCGCCGTACCCTTCCGGCCAAGCATTGGGTGCCGCGCACCCGGCCCGACCAGCTGGCGGCCTGGATCGGTGACTTCGTCACGACCCATGAAGACGGCGTGCCCGCCAGGGACAACAGGGCCACGGGGAAGCACGCCGACCGGTTCGGCGGCCGGCTCGTCCTGGTCACCGGCGCGGGCAGCGGCATCGGACGGGCCACCGCCTTCGCATTCGCCGAGGCGGGGGCGCGCGTGGTGGCCGTCGACCGGGACGCCGAGAGCGCCGCCCGCACCGCGGAGATGTCCCGCCTGATCGGCGCCGCCGAGGCCTGGGGCGAGACGGTCGACGTGACCGACGAGCAGGCCATGGAGAAGCTCGCCGAGAAGGTCGCCAGGGAGTACGGCGTCGTGGACGTCCTCGTGAACAACGCGGGCATAGGCCTCTCCGGCCCTTTCCTCGACACCAGCACCGAGGACTGGAAGAAGATCCTGGACGTCAATCTGTGGGGAGTGATCCACGGCTGCCGTCTCTTCGGCCGGCAGATGGCCGAGCGCGGCCAGGGCGGCCACATCGTCAACACCGCTTCGGCGGCGGCGTATCAGCCCTCCAGGGCGCTGCCCGCCTACAGCACCTCCAAGGCCGCGGTCCTGATGCTCAGCGAGTGCCTGCGCGCGGAGTTGGCGGGGCAGGGCATCGGCGTCTCCGCGATATGCCCGGGCTTCGTGAACACCAACATCACGGCGACGTCCCGCTTCGTCGGTGTCGGCGCCGACGAGGAGAAGCGCCGCCAGAAGCGCACCTCCCGGCTCTACGGCCTGCGCAACTACCCGCCGGAAAAGGTCGCCGACGCCGTCCTGCGTGCCGTCGTCAGGAATCAGGCGGTCGTCCCGGTCACCCCCGAGGCCCGCGGCGCCCACCTCATGTCCCGCTTCGCGCCCAAGGCCCTGCGCGCGATAGCCCGATTGGAGCCGCGGCTGTGAACAAGGAGAGGACATCCGCCCCGAACGCCGAGGAGCACTACGCGATCGTTCCGCGCCGGGTCTCGTTCGACTGGGACAGGACCCCGCTGCACTGGATACCGGACGAGCCGACCGCCGCCCATGTCATCGACGTCCTGCATCTGCTCCTCCCCGCGGGCGAGCGGTGGTTCGTGAAGGTCTTCAAGGAGGGCCTGCCGCTCGTTACCGACCCGGTACTGCGCGGGGACGTCAAGGGGTTCATGGGACAGGAGGCCACCCACAGCGTGCAGCACGCGCATGTGCTCGACCACCTGGCGGCACAGCGGCTCGACACCGCCGCGTTCACCAAGTACGTCGACTTCCTCTTCGAGAAACTCCTCGGTGAGAAGCCGCCGTTCGGTGTTCCCGTGCCGACGCGGGAGTGGCTGCGGTTCCGCCTCTCCATCGTCGCGGCGATAGAGCAGTTCACGGCGGTCCTCGGTGACTGGGTGCTGCACGCCGAAGGGCTCGACCGTGCCGGTGCCGACGAGGTGATGCTCGATCTGCTGCGCTGGCACGGCGCGGAGGAGGTCGAGCATCGCGCGGTCGCCTTCGACATGTACCAGCACTGCGGCGGCGAGGGCCTGCCCCGGTACGCCCGCAGGATCGTCGGCATGACGGTCACGGCACCCGTGATGCTGTACCTGTGGACCTGGGGCACGGCCTATCTGATCCGCCATGACCCTCAACTGGCGGGCCGCTTGCGGTACTCCCTGGCGGAGCACAACAAGGCGGTCGCGAAAGGCCTGCTGCCCACCTGGCGTGAGCTGGGCTCGGCGATACCGCGCTATCTGCGGCGGTCGTACCATCCCTCGCAGGAGGGCTCGCTGCACAAGGCCGTTGCCTACCTGGCGCAGTCGCCCGCGGCGCGGGCCGCGGCGGGCGCGGTGGGCCGGGCGGCCATCGCGTAGCCCGGGGCGTTCGGACGGCCATGGCCCGGCACGAGTCGTTCAGGCGGCCACCGCCCGGCACGAAGCATCACAGAGGACGGTCAGCGTGGAGTACCGCATCGAGGATCTGGCGCACCACAGCGGCGCGACGGTGCGCACGATCCGCGCCTATCAGGACCGCGGGCTGCTCCCCCGCCCGGAGCGACGCGGCCGGTCCAATGTGTACGGAGAGGCCCATCTGGCGCGGCTGCGGCAGATCGCCGACCTTCTCGACCGTGGCTACACCCTGGCCTCCATCAAGGAGCTCCTGGAGGCCTGGGACGCCGGTCGGGGCCTCGGCGGGGTTCTCGGCCTCGCCGCGGAGGTCGACGGTCCCTGGACGGACGAGAAAGCCGACCGGATCACGCGCGCGGAGCTCGACGCGGCGTTCGGCGGCGTCCCGGACGAGGCCGCGGTGGCAGACGCGATCTCCCTCGGAGTGCTGATGCCGGTGGCGGGGCGCGAGGACGAGTTCCTGGTGCCGAGCCCCCAAGAGCTGGCGGTGGCGGCCGAGTTGCACGCTGCGGGAGTTCCACTGTCCGCAGTCGCCGGGCATTTGCGGGAGTTGAGGGGGCAGGTCGAACATATAGCCTCCCGTTTCCTGGATTTCACCACGGAGCACGTTTTCGCGCGTTACCTCGGGCACCAGCCGCCGACGGAGGCAGATGCCGTCGAGGCCGCTTCGCTCGTACGCCGACTCAGGCCGCTCGCGCAGCAGTCGGTGGACGCGGAACTGGCGCGTGCCATGCGCCTGTTCGCGACGAAGCACCTGCGTCAGCATCTGAATTCGGAGCAACCACTCGTTCGCGACGAAGAGCCGGAGAGCGTCGCGCTCCCCGCTTCCACAATGCGCGCTGTGCGGGCACTGGTTGGGGACGGCAATGCGGCGGCGTTCATAGCGGCAGCGGCTGAACGCGAGGTTCTGGCAAGGACATTGGACTCACTTGCGGCAAATTGCCGCAAGGAGGGCGCTTTTGGGCAAATGGATTCTGGCGACGACTAGTTGTCCACAGGACCGTCAAATAGCTTGTGGATAACCGGACTTGGCTGTGGATCAAACCCGTGCACCGAAATCCGTGGATGAAAAGTCGGTGGACAAAAACCGGATCCGGCTGGCCCTCGACGCGAACGGCCGGGTGAAGATCGGCGCGCTTCTGGCGGCGGCCGCCGCGTACCGCTTCCCCTCTCACCCGTGCCGGCCTCGACCACGTGGTGGCCGTGAACGAGAGCCGAAGGAGTCCCTGAGCCCGTGGCCCGAAGGAGGCAGGCACAGCAGGGACGGGGATCTGCCGCCCGGTGGCCGGGCCACCACCCCGCCCCCCTGTTCACTTCGGCTCAGTTCAGCGCAGCTGCGCCAGCGCTTCGGTGGCGATCTGCTCGAAGACGGCCTGGTCGGCGGCGAAGACCGAGTCGGGGATCGGGGCGTGGACGACGATCTCGGTGAAGCCGAGTTCCGCGTGCCTGCCCGCGAAGTCCACGAACGCGTCGAGGGATTCGAGGGGCCGGTTGCGGTCCGGGGTGAAGCCGGTCAGGAAGACCTTGTCCAGTTCGGCCATGTCCCGCCCGATGTCCGCGCACGCCTTGTCGAGCTTGTCGATCTGCCCCCGGATCGCCTCGCGGGACTGCTCGGACGTGCCTGCCTCGAAGAGCTTCGGGTCACCCGTGGTCACCCATGCCTGCCCGTGCCGCGCCGCGAGCCGCAGACCGCGCGGGCCGGTCGCGGCCACCGCGAAGGGCAACCGGGGCCGCTGGACGCAGCCGGGGATGTTGCGGGCCTCGGTCGCCGAGTAGAAGGCCCCCTCGTACGTCACCGAGTCCTCGGTCAGCAGCCGGTCGAGCAGCGGCACGAACTCACCGAACCTGTCGGCCCTTTCGCGCGGTGTCCAGGGCTCCTGGTCCTCCTTGAGGAGCGTCGTGGCGTCGAAGCCGTTGCCGCCGGCCCCGATGCCGAGCGTGATCCGCCCACCGGAGATGTCGTCGAGCGCGATGAGTTCCTTGGCGAGCGTCACGGGGTGGCGGAAATTCGGCGACGTCACGAGCGTGCCAAGACGTATCCGCTCGGTGGCCGCCGCGGCGGCGGTCAGCGTGGGCACCGCGCCGAACCACGGGCCGTCCCGGAAACTGCGCCAGGCCAGGTGGTCGTACGTGTATGCGGCGTGGAAGCCCAGCTCCTCGGCGCGCAGCCACTGGTCGCGGCCGCCCTCGTGCCAGCGGCGTACGGGAAGGATCACGGTGCTCAGACGCAGGCTCATGTCTCCGAGCTTACGGTGAGGCACAGACGACCCGGCCGGCACAGAGGGCCCGGCCGACGCAGAGGGCGCGGCCGACACAGAGGGCGCGGCCGACACAGAGGGCCCGGACGACACAGAGGGCGCGGCCGACGCAGAGGGCCCGGACACGCAGTGGGTGCGGCCGACGCAGAGGGCGCGGCCGACACAGTGGGCGCGGCCGACACAGTGGGCGCGGCCGACACAGTGGGCTCGCAATAGGGCCCGGCCAGCACAGAGCCCTCGGCCGACGCAATGGCCCCGGTCGGCACAGTGGCTCGCAATAGGGCCCGGCCAGCACAGAGCCCTCGGCCGACGCAGTGGCCCCGGTCGGCACAGTGGCTCGCAATGGGCCCGGCCGGCACAGAGGACCCGGCCGACGCAGTGGCCCTGGTCGGCACAAAGGACCCCCGGTCGACGCAGAGCCCTCGGCCGACGCAGTGGTCCCGGTGCGGCGCGGAGCTCCCGGGCCGTACAAAGTCCCGCCCGGCGCATAGATCCGGCGGCACTCAAATGTGCGCCCCAGCACACGGCCGTGCAGGCATATGCGGGAGAATCGACGGCGTGACCTCAGCTACCCCAGGGCCCCAGCCCCAGGCCGACCCCGCCCCGGCCGCTCCCGCTCCGGCCGGGCAGCGCCCGCGGCCCCGGCCCCGGCCCCGGCCCCGGCTGATCGCGACGGACCTGGACGGCACGCTGCTGCGCGACGACAAGTCGGTCTCCGACCGCACGGTCGCCGCGCTCGCCGCCGCCGAGGAGGCCGGGATCGAGGTCTTCTTCGTGACCGGCCGCCCGGCCCGCTGGATGAACGTCGTCAGCGCCCACGTCCACGGCCACGGCCTCGCCATCTGCGGGAACGGCGCGGCCGTCGTCGACCTGCACGGCGGCCCCGGCACCCACAGCTTCGTCAAGATCCGCGAGCTGGAGCGGGCCTCCGCGCTGGACGTGGTCCGCAGACTGCGCGCCGCCTCGCCGGGCACGGCCTTCGCGGTCGAGCGGACCGGGGGACTGCACCACGAGGAGACGTACCCGCCGCTCCACATGGAACCCGCCGAGAGCGTCGCGCCCGCCGAGAAGCTCCTCGCCGAGAACCCCGGTGACCCAGCCGTCGCCGAGCAGCCCGTCCTGAAGGTCCTCGCCTTCCATTCCGAACTCGCGCCCGACGACTTCCTGGCGCTGGCCCGCGCGGCCATCGGCGACCGGGCGACAGTCACCCGCTCCAGCCCCAGCGCGCTCCTGGAGATCAGCGGCCCCGGCGTCTCCAAGGCCAGCACGCTGGAGCTGTGCTGCGCCGAGCGCGGCATCTCCCCCGAGGAGGTCGTCGCCTTCGGGGACATGCCGAACGACATCGAGATGCTGTCCTGGGCCGGTACGTCGTACGCGATGGGCAACGCCCACCCGGACGTCATCGCCGCCGCCTCCGGGCGCACGGTCGCCAACAACGACGACGGTGTCGCCGTCGTGATCGAGCGGATCGTGGCAAAGCGCCGTGAGCAGAACTCCTAGAGCTCGACGCCCCGTTCCGCCAGCCATTTCCGCGGGTCGACGCCCGACCCGAGATACCGGGTGAGCCGCGTCTCGAAGTGCAGATGCGGCCCGGTCGAGTTGCCGGTCGTGCCGGCCAGGCCGATCCACTGACCAGTGCGCACCTTGTCCCCTTGCTCGACGGCGGCGGCCGCGAGATGCGCGTACTGCGTGAAGTATCCGCCGGGATGCCGCACCAGGACCTCGATGCCGAAGGCGCCGCCGCACGACACGCTCGCCACCCGGCCGGCGCCGACCGACCGCACGGGCGTCCCGATGTCGACCGCGAAGTCCTGCCCGGTGTGCCGGCGCGACCAGCGTTCCCCGGCGCTGTCGAAGCCGGCGGAGAGTTCGTACGTCTTCACGGGCGCGACCCACGTACGCGTGGAGGCCTTTTTCTTCGGCTGGCGCAGACGCACGGCGCCCCGGCACTTCCCCGCGGCCACCGCCCGGTCGGCCTCGCCCTGGAGGGCCCACTGGGCCGACTCCAGCTTCTGCTCGATGCCGCGTCTCAGCACCGCCAGGCGTACGAGGCGCCGGTCCAGGCCATGCTCGGCCCGGTCCGCCTCACGTTTGGCGGCCGCGAGGCGGGCCGCGGCGCGACGCGTCTTGACCACGGCGCTGTTGACGGCGAGGTCGGCCTGCAACCGGACCTGCTTGCCGCGCATCAGCGCGTCGGGGCTGTCGGCCAGGAGCAGCTGCGCGGTGTAGGGGAGGCCGCCGCCGGTGCGGTACTGGGCGCTCGCCAGCCGGCCGAGGTCGCCGTGCAGCACGGCGACCTCGTGCCGTTTCTCGGAGAGGAGTCGGTTCAATTCCCGGACCTTCTCCCTCTGGAGACGTGCGGCCCGCCGTCCCTCTTCGTAGCGGGCGGTCGCGCGGGAGGCCTCTTCGTAGAGGCGTGCCACCTCCGCGCTCGTACTGGGTCCCTCGGAGGCGGCAGCGGGTGGCGCGAGGCCGAGCAGCGCGCCCAGCAGTACCGACACACTGAGGAGGGGGCTCGGACGACGGTTGCTCTGGCGCATGTCACGGATCGTTGCCCGCCACGGCGGCACGGTCTCGCTGGACTCGGGCACTCGGGGGGACGTGGTGCCCCGTACGGCTCACGCTGTACCGCCGAACAGGGCTGCGGGACCGCACCGCCCGACCACCCGGTGACCGCCACTCGGCCACCACCGGGCCACCGGGCCGCCCACCCACCCGGTGATCGCCACTCGGCCACCACCGGGCCGCCCGCCGCGCGGCCACCGGCACCCGGCACCCGGCACCCGGCACCCCGGCCACCTCGGCCGCCGGCCCCCGACCGCCAGCCACCGGCACCCCGGCCACCCCGGCCACCCCGGACATCGACACCCGGCCATCGACCACCGACAGGCCACTCGGCTGCGCGGCCACCGGCACCGGGACCGGCACCCCGGCCACCTCCGCCACCAGCCACCGACCCCCGACCCCCGACCCCCGACAGGCCACTCGGCCGCGCGGCCGCGCTGCCACCACGCCGACCAGGCGCAGAGCGGCGAGGCGGCGGTCGCGCCGGTCGCGGCCGAAGCGGACCGCCGTGCCGATGAAGATGACGACCGGCGTCAGCAGCACCCCAGCCACCCCAGCCACCCCGGCCACCCCGGCCACCGGCCACCAACCGCCGGCCACCGGCACCCCCCGCCACCAACACTCACCGCCACCCCGCCACCGACGCTCACCGCCCGCCCACCCGTCGCCCCGCCACCGACACCGCCACCCGTCCGGAGGTCAGTACGGCGCCTGCCACACCACCGTGGTCCCGCCTCCGTCCTCCCCGATGCCGGGCCCGTACCAGCTGTCGCCCCCCAGCGACTCGGCCCGCCTCTTGAGGTTCTTCAGGCCGCTGCGGCGGCCGCCCTCCGCGATGCCCACCCCGTCGTCGGCGACCGTCAGACGCACGCCCTGGCGGTCGCCGGGCAGTAGCACCGTCGCGTCGACGACGACGTCGATGCGGGCTGCGTGCGCGTGCCGGAAGGCGTTGGACAGGGCCTCCCGCAGGGCCGCGATGAGGTTCTTCCCGGTCAGCTCGCCCACCACGGTGTCGACGGGGCCCAGGAAGCGGTGCGTGGGCTTGAAGCCGAGCGGGACGGCGGCCATGTTGATCTCCCGGAGCACGCGGGTGCGCAGCCCTGACGGCGCCTCCGCCGGACCCTGTTGGAGCGCGAAGATCGCCGTACGGATCTCCTGGATCGTCACGTCCAGCTCGTCGACCGCCTTGCCGACGCCGACCTGCACCTCCGGCACGACGGACCTGCGCTGGGCGCTCTCCAGCATCATCCCGGTGGCGAAGAGCCGCTGGATGACCAGGTCGTGCAGGTCCCTGGCGATCCGGTCGCGGTCCTCGTACACCGCGAGCCGCTCCCGGTCCCGCTGCGCCTCCGCCATCATCAGCGCGAGCGCGGCCTGCGAGGCGAACTGGGCGGCGAGCGTCCGCTCGGCCTCGGTGAAGGGACGTGCCCCGCGCGCGCGGGGCGTCACCAGCGTGCCGAGGACCCGGCCGTCGCTCTGCAGCGGCAGCATCATGACGGGGCCGTAGCGGCCGGCGAGGTGGGTCACGGCGCGGGGATCGGTCGCCGCGTCGTCGATGAAGACGGCCCGCCCTTCGAGCAGTTGGGCCACGATGCGGCTCTCCGCGGGAACGATCATGCCGAGCGCCCCGGTGGGTTCCTCCGAGGAGACGGCGACGACTTCCATGCCGCCCTCCTCGTCGGGCAGCAGCACGATCCCGGCGGCGGAGTCCGCGAGGTGCCTGGCCTGCTCGGCGACGACGGCGAGGGCGTCCTCCGCGTCACTGCCGGAGAGCAGGGCCGTGGTGACCGCCACGGAGCCGTCGATCCAGCGTTCGCGCTGCTTGGCGGCTTCGTAGAGGCGTGCGTTGCCGATGGCGATACCGGCCTCCGTCGCCAGGACACGCACCATGTGCACGTCGTAGTCGTTGAACTCGGCCCCGTCCCGCTTCTCGGTCAGATAGAGGTTGCCGAAGATCTTCCCCTGGACGCGGATGGGGACGCCGAGGAAGGTCCGCATCGGCGGGTGATGCGCGGGGAAACCGCAGGAGCGCGGGTCGCCGGAGAGATCGGCGAGGCGCAGCGTCCTCGGCTGGTGGATGAGGGCGCCGAGGAGTCCCTTGTGGCCGTCGGGCAGCCGCCCGATCCGTTCGGCGGTCCGCGCGTCGATGCCGTGGTAGACGAAGTCGGAGAGTCCGTCGCCGTCTTCGGAGACGACACCGATCGCGGCATAGTGGGCGTCCGCCAGCTCGGCGGCGGTCTCGCAGATGCGGTCCAGGGTGGTGTGGAGTTCGAGCCCGGTGCCGACCGACCGCATCGCTTCGAGCAGCTGCGGCACCCGTGAGGTCAGCTCGGGCGAGAGCCCCTGGAGGCTGTGGGTCGCCCGCGCCGCCGAGACCGCCGCGTCCGTTGAGTCCGTCGCCCGCGCCGCCGAGACCACCGAGTCCGCCGACTGCGGTGAGCGTGGGCCGTCGGGAAGCGGGGCGTCGGCGGAGGCCGAGGGGACTGACATGCCTTTGAGCCTAGTTAGTCCTATTTACAGGGGAAAGTCGAAGCCGAGGTCCACCCAAGCCGAAAGCCGAGACCCACCCAAGCCGAAACCAGCTCAGGCCCCGACTGTCCCGGTTGTACCGGCGGTCCCGGCGGTCCCGGTTGTACCGGCGGTCCCGGCGGTCCCGACTGTCCCGGCTGTCCCGGCCCCGTCAGCCCACCGTGAGCAGATCCGCCGCACGCTCCACCTCCAGCATCCGCCGCAGCGGACCCCCCACCGCCGCCAGCTCCGCGTACGTGCCGCGCTGCGCGACCCTCCCCGCGTCGAGGACGATCACCTCGTCCACCGCGTCGAGCCCGGCGAGCCGATGCGTGATGAGCAACGTCGTACGCCCCTCCGTCGCGGCCAGCAGATCGGCGGTGAGGGCGTCCGCGGTCGGCAGGTCGAGGTGCTCGGCGGGCTCGTCGAGCACCAGGACGGGGAAGTCCGCGAGCAGCGCGCGGGCCAGCGCGAGCCGCTGGCGCTGGCCTCCGGAGAGACGCGCGCCGTGCTCACCGACGAGCGTGTCGAGCCCGTCGGGCAGCGAGCCGACCCAGCCGTCGAGCCGCGCCCGCTCCAAGGCGTCCCGCAGCTCCCCCTCCGTGGCGTCCTTCTTGGCGAGCAGCAGGTTCTCGCGCACCGAGCTGTCGAAGATGTGCGCGTCCTGGGCGCACAGCCCGACCATGCCGCGCACCGTGTCGCCGCCCAGCGTGGCCGCGTCCACACCGCCGAGCGTGTACGTCCCTTCGTACGCCGCCACGAACCGCAGCAGCACCTGGGCGAGCGTCGTCTTGCCGGAACCGGACGGGCCGACCACGGCGATGCGCCGCCCCCGCTCCAGCGTCAGGTCGACGCCCGCGAGCGCGTCCCCCGCCTGGCCCTCGTGACGTGCCCGCAGAGCGGAGACGCGCAGCGGGAAGGGCGAGCCGGGCGCCTCGGCGGGCGCGGCGGGCTCCGGTACGGGATCGGCGGCGTCGAGCACCTCGTAGACGCGCTCGGCGCTCTTGCGTACCCGTTGGCGGTACCGCACGGCGAGCGGCAGCCCCAGCACCGCCTCGAAGGCGGCGAGCGGCGTGAGCACGACCACGGCGAGGGCGATCCCGCTCAGCCGCCCGTCCTGCACGGCCTGGACACCGACGAGCGCGGCCGCGGTCACGGTCAGCCCGGTGACGAGCGCGCCGAGCCCGTCGCCGAGCGCGGTGGCGGTGGCACCCCGGGAGGCGATCCGCGTCAGCTCGGCGTCGGCCTCCCCGGCCTTGGCCGTACGACCCTTCAACGCGCCGGCGACGGTCAACTCGGCGGTGCCGGTCAGCAGATCGGCCACGCGCGTGGCGAGCACCCCGCGCGCGGGAGCCAGCCTCCGCTCCGACCGGCGTGCCACGGCGCCGCTCAGCAGCGGAACCCCGACGCCCGCGGCGAGCAGACCGGCGGCGAGCACCGCACCGGCCTCGGGCAGCAGCCAGGCGGTGAAACCGACGGCCCCCACGCTCACCACGGCCGCGGCGGACGCGGGCAGCAGCCAGCGCAGCCAGTAGTCCTGAAGGGTGTCGACGTCGGCGACCAGCCGGGAGAGGAGGTCGCCCCGGCGGGTGGTGCGCAGGCCCGCGGGGGCGAGCCGCTCCAGGCGCCGGTAGACGGCGACGCGGGTGTCGGCGAGCATCCGCAGGACGGCGTCGTGCGAGACGAGGCGCTCGGCGTACCGGAAGACGGCGCGGCCGATGCCGAAGGCACGGGTCGCCGTCACGGCGATCATCAGATACATCACCGGCGGCTGCTCCGAGGCCCGCGAGATCAGCCACCCCGACGTCGCCATGAGCCCCACCGCGCTGCCGAGCGCGAGCGAGCCGAGGAGCAGCGCGAGCGCCAGCTGCCCGCGCCGGGCCCGGGCGGCCTCCCGTACGCGGGTCAGGACCCTGTGCCGCGCGCCGGCGCCGCCCGCCCGCTCGCCCGGCAGCGCGGCCGACACGGTCTCCCGGCTCCTGCCGCCCCTCTCCTCAGGGGCCGGTACCGCAGAGTCCGGCCCCGACGCCTCAGAGTCGGGCCCCGACCGCTGGACGGCGGCCTCGCCACGCGCGGCCTCCAGCCGCACCACTCGGTCCGCCACGGCCAACAGCGCGGGCCGGTGCACGACCAGCAGGACGGTCCGCCCGACGGCCAGCCGCCGGACGGCCTCGACGACCTCGGCCTCGGTCCCGCCGTCCAGCGCCGCCGTCGGCTCGTCGAGGAGCACCACGGGCCGGTCGGCCAGGAACGCCCGCGCCAGCGCCAGCCGCTGCCGCTGCCCGGCGGAGAGCCCGGCCCCGTCCTCTCCGAGCGGAGCCTCGGCCCCGGCGGGCAGCGCGTCCACGAACTCCAGGGCACCCGCGTCCCGCAGGGCCTCGCGCACCTGCGCCTCGGACGCGTCGGGCCGCGCGAGCCGTACGTTCTCCGCGATGGTCCCGGCGAAGAGGTGCGGCCGCTGCGGCACCCACGCGATGCGCTCTCGCCACCGCTCCGGCGATACGTCCGCGAGGTCGACGCCTCCGACGCGCACCCGCCCCTCGGTGGGCCGCACGAAGCCGAGGACGACGTTCAGGAGGCTCGACTTGCCCGCGCCGCTGGGGCCGACGAGCGCCACGGTCTCACCGGGCGACACCTCGAAAGCCGCCCCGGAGACCGCGTCCGACGCCCGCCCCGGGTACCGGACCGTCACACCCTCCACGCTCAGCGCACCCGAGGGCGCCGCCCCCGCCCCGGCGGTCGGCACCGGAGTCTCAAGGACCTCGAAGATCTCCTCGGCGGCGGCAAGACCCTCCGCCGCCGCGTGGTACTGCGCACCGACCTGGCGCAGCGGCAGATAGGCCTCGGGCGCGAGGACGAGGATGACGAGACCGACGTACAAGTCCATCTCGCCGTGGACGAGCCGCATGCCGATGGTCACCGCGACCAGCGCGACCGAGATCGTCGCGAGCAGTTCCAGGGCGAAGGAGGACAGGAAGGCGATGCGCAACGTGCGCATCGTCGCCTGCCGGTACTCGCCGGTGATCCTGCGGATCGAGTCGGCCTGCGCCTTGGCACGGCCGAACACCTTCAGGGTGGGCAGGCCCGCCACGACATCGAGGAAGTGTCCCGAGAGCCGCGAGAGCAGCCGCCACTGCCGGTCCATCCGGTTCTGGGTCGCCCAGCCGATAAGGATCATGAAGACCGGGATCAGCGGCAGCGTCACGACGATGATCGCCGCCGAGACCCAGTCCTCGGTGACGATGCGGGCGAGCACCGCCACCGGCACCACCACCGCGAGTCCCAGCTGCGGCAGGTAGCGCGAGAAGTAGTCGTCGAGCGCGTCCACGCCACGCGTCGCGAGCGAGACCAGCGAGCCGGTCCGCTGGCTGCTCAGCCAACCGGGCCCCAGCTCACCGGCCCGCTCCAGCAGCCGCCCCCGCAGCTCGGACTTGACCGCCGCGCTCGCCCGGTGCGCGGCGAGCTCGGTCAGCCAGGAGACCAGGCCCCGCCCGGCCGCGACCAGGGCGAGATGCAGCAACGGCGAACCCAGGTCGCCGACGGAGAGGCCCTTCTGAAAGGCGCCCACCACGATCTCGGCGATGAGCATCGCCTGGCCGATCACCAGGCCCGCCCCGGCCAACCCCAGCGCCACGACCGCGACGAGGAGGAAGCGGGTGGCGCGGGCGTACCGAAGCAGGCGCGGGTCGATCGGTTTCACGTGAAACACACCTTCCGGGAGACCACGAGGAGGCTCAGTGGGCAGGGTCGGGCGCGATGTGCTGCGTACCGATCCGCTTGCGGAACACCCAGTACGTCCACCCCTGGTAGAGCATCACCACAGGCGCCGCGATGACGGCGCACCAGGTCATGATCTTCAGGGTGTACGGGCTGGACGAGGAGTTGGTGACCGTGAGGCTCCACTCGTCGTTCAGCGACGACGGCATGACGTTGGGGAAGAGCGTCAGGAAGAGCATCGCGACGGCGGCCGCGATCGTGATGCCGGAGAGTGCGAACGACCAGCCCTCACGCCCCGCCTTGATCGCCCCGACGGCCCCGAGCAGTGCCACGACCGCCACGATCATCGCGACCAGGCTCTTGCCGTCGCCCTTGTCCGCCTGGGTCCAGAGCAGAAAGCCGAGCGCCAGCACGGCCGTGACGAGCCCGAGGCCGAGTGCCGTCTTCCGCGCCCGCACCCGGATGTCGCCCACCGTCTTGAGCGCGGCGAACACCGCGCCGTGGAAGGTGAACAGCGTCAGAGTGACCAGACCGCCGAGGATCGCGTACGGATTGAGCAGGTCCCCGAAGGTGCCGACGTACTCCTTGTGAGCGTCGATCTTGACGCCGCGCGTGATGTTCCCGAAGGCCACGCCCCACATCACCGCCGGGATCAGCGACGTCCAGAAGATCGCGTGCTCCCAGTTGGTCTGCCACCGCTCCTCGGGCCGCTTGGCGCGGTACTCGAAGGCGACACCGCGCACGATGAGGCAGATCAGGATGATCAGCAGCGGCAGATAGAAGCCGGAGAAGAGCGTGGCGTACCACTCGGGGAAGGCGGCGAAGGTCGCGCCGCCCGCCGTGAGCAGCCACACCTCGTTGCCGTCCCACACGGGACCGATGGTGTTGATGAGGACGCGCTTCTCGACCCGGTTCCGGGCGAGCAGCTTGGTCAGGACCCCGATCCCGAAGTCGAAGCCCTCCAGGAAGAAGTAGCCGATCCACAGAACGGCGATCAGTACGAACCAGATGTCGTGGAGTTCCATGTCCTGAGCGCTCCTTCCTTCAGTACGAGAAGGCCATGGGCCGGTCGGCATCAGCGTCGGAATCGGAGTCCGAGCCCGAACCCGAGCCCTTGCCGGAGCCCGGGCCGCCGATCTTGGTGGGCGGGTTGAGGTCCGCCTCGGTCAGCTCGGGCGGGCCGAGGCGGACGTACTTGAGCAGCAGCTTCACCTCGACGACGGCGAGGATCGCGTAGATGAGCGTGAACCCGATCAGCGAGGTGAGCACCTCGCCCTGCGAGACGCCGGGCGAGACAGCGTCCTCGGTGCGCAGGACCCCGTAGACCACCCAGGGCTGACGGCCCGTCTCGGTGAAGATCCAGCCCCAGGCGGTGCCGATGAGAGGGAAGATCAGCGTCCACTGCGAGAGCCGCCACCACCAGGCACCCAGCTTCGGCGCCAGCTCCTTGTTCTTGGTGAGCATGAGCTTGGGGATGTCGTCCGCGCCCGTGCGGTGCTCCGGGGCGAGCCAGAACTTCCTCCGCGTCAGCCATAGGCCGGCGGTGCACAGGGCCATCGAGACGCCACCGAAACCGATCATCCAGCGGTACGACCAGTAGGCGGTGGGGATGTTGGGCCGGTAATCACCGGGCCCGAACTTCTCCTGTGCCTCCTTGTTGAGGTCGTTGATGCCGGGGATCTCGGCGTTGAAGTTGTTCTTGGCGAGGAAGGACAGGACCCCGGGGACCTCGATGGCGACCTTGTTGTGGCCCTCGGCGACATCGCCGTACGCGAAGATCGAGAAGGGCGCCGGCTTCTCCGACTCCCAGAGCGCCTCGGCGGCCGACATCTTCATCGGCTGCTGCTCGTACATGACCTTGCCGAGCGTGTCGGCGCTGACCACGGTGAGCAGGGTGCCGACGAAGGCCGTGACCAGGCCGAGCCGCAGCGACATGCGCATGGTGCGGATGTGCTGCTTCTTGCGCAGGTGGACGATGGCGATACCGGTCATGAAGGCGCCGCCGACCAGGATGGCCGCCGAGATGACGTGGAAGAAGTTGACGAGCGTCGTCTCCTGGAAGAGCACCTTCGCGAAATCGGTGAGCTCCGCGCGCTTGGCGCCGTCCCGCTCCACGATCTTGTAGCCGACCGGGTGCTGCATGAAGGCGTTCGCGGCGATGATGAAGTACGCCGACAGGATCGTGCCTATGGAGACGATCCAGATCGTGGCGCAGTGCAGCTTCTTCGGCAGCTTGTCCCAGCCGAAGATCCACAGGCCGATGAAGGTCGACTCGAAGAAGAACGCGATGAGGGCCTCGAAGGCCAGCGGCGCGCCGAAGACGTCACCGACGAAGCGCGAGTAGTCGGACCAGTTCATGCCGAACTGGAACTCCTGGACGATGCCGGTGACGACACCCATCGCGATGTTGATCAGGAACAGCTTTCCCCAGAACTTGGTCGCCCGGAGGTAGTGCTCCTTGCCCGTGCGTACCCACGCCGTCTCGAGGATCGCCGTGAGGGCGGCCAGCGAGATCGTCAGCGGCACGAACAGGAAGTGGTAGACGGTCGTGATGCCGAACTGCCATCGCGCCAGAGTCTCCGGCGCCAGAGCCAGGTCCACTGCGTCTCTCCTTACTCGCCTCAATCGCCTTGTCGGCCGTGACCATCACGGCGATTTGCCCCTGCTTGTCCGCTGATCTCCGGAGAAACCGGGGCGCTTGTGAACGCGTTCACATTCACAAGCATTATGGCGTACGGGGTTTCGTCACCCAAACGGGGGGTCCCCTGTCATCACCGGGAACCGCCGGGAGGCCGGGAAGGCGGCGGAAACCCGCCGGGAACGTGGAAAGACCCCGGAGGTGTGCCTCCAAGGCCTTCCCAAGAACTTCAACATATTGTTGAATCCGCCGCATGCATACGGAGCAGCACCAGCTACGGATACGCATCTCCTGGCCCGCCGGACACCTGACGGCGACGATCGAGGAGACCCCGACCGCGCAGGCCCTGGAGAAGGTCCTGCCGCTCGCCGCCACCGCGCAGACGTGGGGCGAGGAGGTCTACTTCGACACGGGCGTGAGCGTGCCGCGCGAGGCCGGCGCCCGGCAGGTCGTCGAACCGGGCACGGTCGCCTTCTGGCCCGACGGCGACGCCTTGGCCCTCCCCTACGGGCCCACGCCGATCTCGCGGGGCGACGAATGCCGCCTCGCGAGCCCGTGCAACGTCCTCGGGCGCCTCGACGGGGACCCCCGCCTGTTGTCGACGGTGCGAGCCGGCGACCCGATCCGCGTCGAGCGGGTCATGGACTGACGAGGACGCCCCCTCACTGGGAGGGGGCGTGAGGCGCGCCCTCAGCGAGGCGGGGGCGTGAGGAGCCGTCGGTGAGGCGGGGGCGTGAGGAGCCGCCGGTGAGGCGGGGGCGTGAGAAGCCGTCGGTGAGGCGGGGGCGTGAGGAGCCGTCGGCTAAAGCTCCTTGCGGAACGCCTCGGCCGCCTGGAGGAAGATGTCGTTGGCCTCGGTCTCACCGATCGTGGCCCGCATCCCCTCACCCGCGAACGGCCGCACCACCACGCCCGCCCGTTCACACGCCGCCGCGAAGTCGTTCGTCCGGTCCCCGAGCCGCAGCCACACGAAGTTCGCCTGCGTCTCTGGCACCGTCCAGCCCTGCCCGCGCAACGCCTCTACCACCCGCGTGCGCTCGGCGACCAGCGCCCCGACGCGGCCCATCAGCTCGTCCTCGGCCCGCAGCGAGGCCACCGCCGCGTCCTGCGCGAGCTGGCTCACGCCGAAGGGCACCGCTGTCTTGCGCAGCGCGGCGGCCACCGGCTCCTGGCCGATCGCGAAGCCCACCCGCAGGCCCGCGAGGCCGTACGCCTTCGAGAACGTACGAAGGACACAGACGTTCGGGCGCTCGCGGTAGATCTCGATGCCGTCCGGGACCTCGGGGTCACGGATGAACTCGCGGTACGCCTCGTCCAGCACGACCAGGACGTCCCGCGGCACCCGGTCGAGGAAGCGCTCCAGCTCGGCCCTGCGGACCGCGGTGCCGGTGGGGTTGTTGGGGTTGCAGACGAAGATGATGCGGGTGCGCTCGGTGATGGCGTCGGCCATCGCGTCCAGGTCGTGGACCTCGCCCTCCGTCAGCGGCACCCGCACCGACGTCGCGCCACTGACCTGGGTGATGATCGGGTACGCCTCGAAGGACCGCCACGCGTAGATGACCTCGTCACCCGGACCGGCGGTGGCCTGGATCAGCTGCTGGGCGACGCCGACGGAACCGGTGCCGGTGGCGATGTGCGAGACGGGCACGCCGAAGCGGTCGGCCAGTTCACTCATCAGGGCCGTACAGGCCAGGTCGGGGTAACGGTTGAAGGACCCGGCCGCCGCGACCGCGCTCTCCATGACCCCGGGGAGCGGCGGATAGGGATTCTCGTTGGAGGACAGCTTGTAGGCCGCCGGACCGCCGGTCGCGGCGGGCTTGCCCGGCTTGTAGGTGGGAATACCCTCCAGCTCGGCGCGCAGCCTCGGGCTCGTCTCGCTCACCGCAGTCCTCCTCGTACCAGTACCGGCAACAGTTCGAATACTGCTCACCTTATGAGGATTCGGCGCCGGCGCGAATGGCCTCCGGCGATCTGTGTACGACTGCGTGCACGACTCCGTGCAAGACGCCGCACAAGACTCCGTGCAAGACGCCGCACAAGACTCCGCGTAAGACGCCGTGTACGACAGGGGGGCGCCCACCTGTCGTCCGCGCGCCGGTGGCTCGCTCCGTGGCGCGCATCCCCCGTGAAGGTGAGTTGAGGCCTCTCGATACCTCCGCGAATCCTCGCGCATTTGGCAGGTCCACGCGCGACGATCAGCGGCAGCTAACGCTTACACCGCCAACCCCCTTGTATTCCAAGGTCATTGACGCGACGACGCCATGCAGAAACGTGCCTGTCAACGAGTGAATATGCGTCCGCCCTACCCACCCCGATGAGCCCTACTATCGGTTCGCCATGACAGCAGCAGGGAAGCACCAGGTGAGCCGAGCGGAGACCGCCCGCCGGAGCAACCGGCAGAACAGAGCGGGCATCAGAGACGTCGCCGCCGCCGCCGGTGTCTCCATCACGACTGTCTCCGATGCCCTCAACGGCAAGGGGCGGCTGCCCGACGCCACCCGACGCCACGTCCGCGAGGTCGCGGAGCGGCTGGGCTATCGCCCCTCCGCCGCGGCCCGAACCCTCCGTACCGGCAAGTCCGGCCTCATCGGCCTGACCGTGACCACGTACGGGGATGAACCTTTCACCTTCACCGAGTTCCCCTACTTCGCGGAGATGGCCAGAGCCGCCACCTCCGCCGCCCTCGCCCGCGGCTACGCCCTGGTGATCCTCCCGGCCACGTCGCGCCGCAGCCCGGTCGACGTCTGGTCCAACGTCGCGCTCGACGGCACCGTCGTCGTCGACCCCTCCGACCACGACCCGGTCGTCAGCGAGCTGGTCAGACAAGGCCTGCCGGTGGTCTCCGACGGCCGCCCAGCGGGCTCCCTGCCCGTCACGGCCTGGGTCGACAACGACCACGAGGCCGCGGTCCTGAACATCCTCGACCACCTCGCGGCGGCGGGCGCCCGCCGGATCGGCCTCCTCACCGGCAACACCACGGACACCTACACGAACCTGTCCACGACCGCCTACCTGCACTGGTGCGAGCGGATCGGACAGGACCCGGTCTACGAGTCCTACCCCGCCCACGACCCGTGCGCGGGTGCCGTGGCCGCCGACCGGCTGCTCGCCAGACCCGACCGCCCCGACGCCGTCTACGGCCTCTTCGACCCCAACGGCACCGACCTGCTCGCCGCCGCCCGGCGGTACGGCCTGCGCGTCCCGGACGACCTGCTGCTCGTCTGCTGTAGCGAGTCCGCGGTGTACGCCACCACGGAACCGCCCATCACCACGCTCTCCCTCAAGCCGAGGCGTATCGGCACGGCCGTCGTGCAGCTCCTCATCGACGCCATCGAGGGGCTCGACGCGGACCGGCCCGTCGAGCAGGTGATACCGACCGAACTGATCGTGCGCACCTCGTCCGAGCGACGTCCCCCACGCACGACGGTGAGCCCGCCCCGCTCATCGGGCTCCGGCTGACCCAGACGGTTGTTACTGACCCAGACGGCTACTGACCCATACGGATTGCTGACCCAGACAGATTGCTGACCCAGACGATTTCGGGCAGAGGTGGGCCATCAACCCGCCAAAGTGGGTTACCAACCCACCACCAGCGGGGAAACCTCTGCCCAATTCGGGAGAAATCATCGGTGAACCGGGGCTGGGGACCGATTCACCACCCCTGGTGCACCACACAGCGGGAGCCGCATTCCTATGATGGGCGGACGACACCGCGGGCCGCTGCGACCAGGCAGTCCGTTCTCGGTGCAGATGCGGCGCAATGGTGGTGGAGGGGTCGATGACTCAGGGGGCCGGTCAGGGACCCGATGTGCGGACGGCGACGCTGCGCGACTTCCGCGTACCGGCGTACGTCCATGAGACGACCGGCCCCGCAGAGGTGAGCCCTCCGGTGCCGGCTCCGGGGGGGCTGCCGGACGACGGCTACACCCCCACCCAGCGTGACCTGCCAATCATCAACCGCGGCGACACGGTCCAGGTGCAGGTCATGCCGGACTCCCCGCAGCCGAGGCCGAGCGGCGAGCACGGCCCGCTGTTCGTCGTGGGCGACGTGCACGGCTATCTGGACGAGCTCCTCGCGGCACTCCAGGAACAGGGCCTCATCGATACCGACGGCAACTGGTCGGCGGGCAACGCGCGCCTGTGGTTCCTCGGCGACTTCACCGACCGCGGGCCCGACGGCATCGGCGTCATCGACCTCGTGATGCGGCTGTCCGCCGAGGCCGCGGCCGCCGGCGGCTACTGCAAGGCGCTCATGGGCAACCACGAGCTGCTCCTGCTCGGTGCCAAGCGTTTCGGCGACACGCCCGTCAACTCCGGCGCGGGCACCGCCACCTTCCAGGCAGCCTGGCTGCTCAACGGCGGCCAGAAGACCGATATGGAGCGCCTGGAGGACCACCACCTCCAGTGGATGGCCCGGCTCGACGCGATGGAGGAGGCCGACGGCCATCTCCTCGTACACTCCGACACGACCGCCTATCTGGACTACGGCGACTCGATCGAGGCGGTGAACGACACCATCCGCGAGACCCTCACCCGCAACGACGCCGACGAGTGCTGGGACCTCTTCCGCAAGTTCACCAAGCGCTTCGCCTTCCGCGACGAGTCGGGCCCCTCGGCCGTACGCGAGCTCCTGGACGTGTACGGCGGCACGCGCATCGTCCACGGCCACAGCCCCATCCCCTACCTCCTGGGTGACGTCGGCTCCGAGGACGAGTCGGACGGCGGCGGACCGGTCATCGAGGGACCGCACGTCTACGCCGGTGGCCTGGCCATCGCCATGGACGGCGGAGTGACCATGGCCGGAAAACTGCTGGTCCGCCAACTGCCCCTGGCTATCTGAGCGTTCACAGGGCAGGCGCCCTATACGGGACTCCTCACGGGGCCCCTCATGGGGTCCCTTACAGGATCCCTTACACGGTCACGCCGACCAGGGGCGCCAATTCTGGAAACCCCCTGTCACCGCGTGCTGTCACGGCTCTACCATCGGCTTATCCGTAGCAGGCTCCCCTCCGTTTCTGCCCGACGGCTCGTAGCCATGCGAGCCTTAGCCCTACGGAGCATCGGGGGATGCACATGAACAGCGCTCCACACCTGCTCAATGAGGACCGCCCCGCATACGAGCGGATCCTCGACGAGGCGCTGCGCACCGCACCTGACCGTCCTGAACTCGCCGCAGTGGGCCGGCGGCTCAACACCGAACAACTGCGCACCATGGCCCTGAACGCGACAGCACTGATCACGGCCGCCGCCGCGGCCGAATACGCGCACTACGTGAAGGTTCGCGAGGAGTTGCGCGAACCTCGACCGTCCTCCACCTCGGTACGTGAAGGGAGCGGACAGAGCGCCGCGGAGTCCGGCTCCGGCGGCGTCGGCCTCGCCACGACGATGGGCGAGGTCGCCGAACCGGCGGCCGCGGCGGGAGCCGGGGCGATCGCCGTCGTCGCGGTCCTCGCACCCGTCCTCGCGGGGGCGGCCGCCGCGATCTTCCTGCTCGTCGGCTACATCCTGAAGATGCTCAACCCCGAGCCCGCCTTCGCGGACACCCTGCTCACCGCGGGCTGGCTGTTCGGCGCGCTCACCGCCGGGGGCATCCTGGTCGCCGCGGTCGGTCTGCTCCTGACGGCCCTGCGAAACGGCGCCACGTCGCTCCAGGCGGAACCTCACGGCGAGCAGTACGAGGAAGTGTCCCGAGCCAGGGAGGCCTGGGGACAGGCACTTCTCGAACGGGGTGTCGTGCCGTTCCTGCGGGAGGCTCTGGCGGATCCGGGCGCGGCTCCCGCGACCCGCGCGCCGTCGCAAGGGGCCGGGAGTGCCACATCGACCGGCGGTGCCGCATCGAGGGGCCGCATGCCTCAACTCGGCTACCACCGACCGGGGTTCAGCAGTCCGGACGGTGGCCCCGCGACGGGATCACGGCCGAGCTTTTCGAGCCCCGACTTCTCCAGCCCGGACTTCGGCGGCCCCGAACACAAGCTGGAGTAGCCGCCCGGATGTCCGCAGAGTCAGTCCTCGCGACACTCTGCGGACACCCTTCCGGACACCCTTCCTGCGCGAAACAAACGGGGTTCGCTCAGTCGGCGATCGGCAGATAGACCCGGTTGCCGGCGGCGGCGAACTCCTTGGACTTCTGCTCCATGCCCGCCTCGATCTCGCCTTCCGCCAGGTCACCGCCGTGCTGACGGCGGATGTCCTGGGAGATCTTCATCGAGCAGAACTTCGGCCCGCACATCGAGCAGAAGTGCGCCGTCTTCGCGGGCTCGGCCGGCAGCGTCTCGTCGTGGAACTCCCGCGCCGTGACGGGGTCGAGCGCGAGGTTGAACTGGTCCTCCCAACGGAACTCGAAGCGTGCGTCGGAGAGCGCGTCGTCCCAGTCCTGCGCGCCCGGATGCCCCTTGGCGAGGTCGGCCGCGTGCGCCGCGATCTTGTACGTGATGACGCCGGTCTTCACGTCGTCGCGGTTGGGCAGGCCCAGGTGCTCCTTCGGCGTGACGTAGCAGAGCATGGCCGTGCCCCACCAGCCGATCATCGCGGCGCCGATGCCCGAGGTGATGTGGTCGTAGGCGGGCGCGATGTCCGTGGTCAGCGGGCCGAGCGTGTAGAACGGCGCCTCCTCGCAGATCTCCTGCTGGAGGTCGATGTTCTCCTTGATCTTGTGCATCGGGACGTGACCGGGGCCCTCGATCATCGTCTGTACGTTGTGACGCTTGGCGATCGTGTTGAGCTCCCCGAGGGTCCTGAGCTCGGCGAACTGCGCCTCGTCATTGGCATCCGCGATCGAACCGGGCCGCAGGCCGTCGCCGAGCGAGTACGTCACGTCGTACGCCGCGAGGATCTCGCACAGCTCCTCGAAGTGCTCGTAGAGGAAGCTCTCCTTGTGGTGCGCGAGGCACCAGGCGGCCATGATCGAGCCGCCGCGCGAGACGATGCCGGTCTTGCGACGGGCGGTGAGCGGGACGTACGGCAGGCGCACACCGGCGTGCACCGTCATGTAGTCCACGCCCTGCTCGGCCTGTTCGATGACCGTGTCCTTGTAGATCTCCCAGGTCAGCTCCTCGGCCTTGCCGTCGACCTTCTCCAGGGCCTGGTAGAGCGGCACGGTGCCGATCGGCACGGGGGAGTTGCGCAGGACCCACTCGCGGGTGGTGTGGATGTTGCGGCCGGTGGAGAGGTCCATGACCGTGTCGGCGCCCCATTGGGTCGCCCAGGTCATCTTGTCCACCTCCTCCTCGATGGAGGACGTGACCGCGGAGTTGCCGATGTTGGCGTTCACCTTCACCAGGAACTTCTTGCCGATGATCATCGGCTCGATCTCCGGGTGATTGACGTTGGCCGGGATCACGGCGCGCCCGGCGGCGACCTCCTCCCGCACGACCTCGGGGTCCATGTTCTCGCGGATCCCGATGAACTCCATCTCGGGCGTGATCTCGCCGCGCCGGGCGTACGCGAGCTGCGTCACCGCCTGACCCGGGCGGCCGCGACGCGGCTGGCGGGGGCGGCCGGGGAAGACCGCGTCGAGGTTCTTGAGCCCGCCGCGCGGCGAGGTGTGCTTGATGCCGTCGTCCTCGGGGCGAGGCGGACGGCCCACGTACTCCTCGGTGTCGCCGCGGGCGATGATCCAGTTCTCCCGCAGCGGCGGCAGGCCGCGGCGGACGTCGGTCTCGGCGGACGGGTCGGTGTACGGACCCGAGGTGTCGTACAGGGTGACGGCCTTGCCGTTGGTGAGGTGCACCTGACGGACCGGCACGCGCAGATCGGGGCGGGAGCCCTCGATGTACGCCTTGTGCCAGCCGATGGACTTCCCGGCCTCCGCGCCCTGGGGCGTGCTGGAGGCAGGCGTGCGTGCGTCCGATGTGGTCATGAGACCTACTCCCTACGCCGGCATTACCCGGTAACAGGTTCGGCGGTCGACGCAGCGGATTCCGTACGTTCATGCACGACTCGTGCCGTTTCGTACGGAGGTCAGCGCCCTCTCAGCCCGGTGCTCCGAGCTCCCGCGATTGCAAAGGTGGCTCCACGCTAGCGTCATGTCGGCCACGCTGAACAGAGGGCCCCCTCTGTTCTTGCGATGATCGGTCAGTGACCACCACACCCCCGCCGCCGCCTCCGCCCTCGCGACCACCCCACTCCGGCCCGTCCCCGGAAGGCCACGGGCACGGGCCCGGGCCCGGACACGAACACGAACACGGAAAGGGAAAGGGACACGGAAACGGACACGGCCATACGCACAGCCATGGCCCGGCCGCGCCCGTCTCCCAGCATCTGCGCAAGGTCATCGCGGCAGTGCTGATCCCCTTCGCCACCGCGGTCGTCGTGGGCCTGTTCGTCCTGTGGCCGGGCGGGACGCCCAGCCATGAACGCACCGGTGTCGGCTTCGACCGGCAGACCCAGTCGGCGACGGTCGCCAAGGTGCAGGAACTGCCCTGCAAGGACCTCAACCCCTCGCAGCCCCAGCCGAACGGCGACACCTCCACCCCCGAGGGCCAGACCGCCCAGTCGCGCGCCGAGGGCACCTGCAAGAAGGCGCTGATCGAGGTGACCACCGGCGACGACAAGGGCCGTACGTTCACCGAGATCATCCAGCCGGACTCGCCCCGGCAACTGCACAAGGGCCAAGAGGTGGTGGTCGCCTACGAGCCCAAGGCGCCCGAGGGCCTGCAGTATTCGGTGACCGACGTGAACCGCAAGTTCCCAATGGCGCTGCTCGCCGGCATCTTCGCGCTGGCCGTCGTGGTGGTAGGGCGGCTGCGCGGTGTCATGGCCCTGGTCGCACTCACCATCAGCTTCCTGGTTCTCACCTTCTTCATCCTGCCGGCGATCCTCCAGGGCTCGAACCCGCTGGTCGTGGCGGTGATCGGGGCGAGCGCCATCATGCTGGTCGCGCTCTATCTCTGCCATGGCCTCACAGCCCGTACCTCCGTCGCGGTGCTCGGCACCCTCATCTCCCTCCTCCTGATCGGCCTGCTCGGCTCCCTGTTCATCGGCTGGGCCGCGCTGACCGGCAACACGGACGACAACACCGGTCTCATCCACGGCCTGTATCCGTCCATCGACATGAGCGGCCTGCTGCTCGCGGGCGTCATCATCGGCTCACTCGGTGTACTCGACGACGTGACGGTCACCCAGACCTCGGCGGTCTGGGAACTGCACCAGGCCAACCCGACCATGGGCTGGCGCGGCCTCTACCGCGCGGGCATCCGCATCGGCCGCGACCACATCGCCTCGGTCGTCAACACCCTCGTCCTCGCCTACGCGGGCGCCGCGCTGCCCCTGCTGCTGCTCTTCTCGATCGCGCAGTCCAGCGTGGGCACGGTCGCCAACAGCGAGTTGGTCGCCGAGGAGATCGTGCGCACCTTGATCGGCTCGATCGGCCTGGTCGCGTCGGTACCGGTGACCACCGCGCTGGCCGCCCTGGTCGTCTCCGCCGACCGCTCCACCACCGGCTCAGGCCCCGGCACCCCGGCCACGGCCACCGGCACCCCCGCTCCCCGCTCCTCCCGTGGCGGTAAGGGCCGCCGCCGCAAGGCCTGACTCCGGAGGGACGCGTACGTGCCTCTCATGCGGGGCGGGGGGTGACGCACGGTTCTCACGCGGGGCGGGGAGCGACGCGACGTCACATGCGGCGCCAAGGCGGGTGGTGGCATGGGCGCCGGGCGCGGGCGCCCACGCGTGGGCGTCACGTGCGGGCGCCACAACGCAGGCGCTACTGCCCCTGGGCCGATGAGGGAACGGCCCGGGGACGGCCCGACCGAACGCAAAATGCACCAATCTGCCATTCATATTCGCCCACCGGGCCAGCTCGTCAACCTGCGTTCTGCTCCTCCCCCAGGATCCGGTCGAGCGCCTCGTCGAGGTGCGCGTCGAAGTCGGCGAGCGCCCGCTCCTGTCCGAGCGGCACCAACTTGTCCGTCCGGTCCAGGAAGGCGAGCAGCGGCGGAATACCCACCCGGAACAGCGCCTGGTCCGGACCGACCTGAAGTCTGATCAGCGCCTCGTCCATCAACTCGGGATCAGTGGGCTCGATACGCACATCCCCGACCCCGCACGGCCTTCCCACCCCGTCGATCAACAGCTCCCGGCCGAATGCCCAGGTCACCGGAGCATCACCGGGCAGATGGAACGTCAGCCGCACGGCAAATGGATCGCCGGTCTCATAGCGCAACTCCACCGGGATACGAAACGACAGCTCCTCAGAAACAAGGAAGCTCATCATGACCTCTGCCTGAACCGTCTCGTCCATCGCGCCCTACCCCGTCACTTGGCTTTCAAGTGGCCAGGAACCAACTCCCTGACACTCATGGCATCTTGCTTAACGTATACACCAGATCACAAGGAGTGAGTTTTCAGATGCTGATAGAGAAGGCGAGCGTCCCTAGTAGCTTTCCGATCTCACGTTGCAATCTCTCCGCCGCGGGCAGCAGCCGATCCGCCTGACCTGCGGGCACGGAAATGGCGAGAGTCGCCGCGGTGTCGCCCGCCAAGATCGGAATCGCCGCGCAGACCGTCCCCAACGCGTACTCCTGACGCTCCACTACGGGCCTCATCCGCTCCATCGTGTCGAGCCGACGCAGAAACGTGCGGTCGTCGCGGACCGAGTAACGCGTGATCGACTGAACCGGATAACGATCAAGGTGGTCCTGCCGCCCCTCGTCGTCGAGCTGGGAGAGCAGGCACTGCCCGATGGCGTGGGCGTGACCCGTCTCTCGGAAATCGGCCCACTCCTCGACCGCGGGGTTGCCGGGGGTGTCGGAGACCGCCACGACCTCGATCTCGCCCTCGCGGTAGACGGCGAAGTACACCGGCACCCCGATGACGTCCCGGCAGTGCGCCAGGGCATCACCGATCACGCCGCGACGATTTTGCTGAGCCCCGCTGCTGCTGAGCCGCTCGGCCGCCTCGCCGAGCACGAACACTCCTTTCTCGCGGCGCAGATAGCCCTCGTGGGTCAGCGTGCGCAGCAGGTGGTAGGCGGTGGGCAGAGCCAGTCCCGCCTCGCGGGCCAGTTGCTTGGCGGGCGCCCCGTCCGAGTGCGTGGCTGCGGCTTCCAGCAGCCGTATGGCCCGCTGCACGGAGCCGATGAGGGTGGGCGCGACGGTGGCGGCGTCGGGCGGTGAGGTGGTGGAGCCGGGCGGTGGGGTAGCGGTGGTGGAGCCCGGCGGTGGGGTGGCCTTCCCGTCAGCCCGTGGAGGGGTGGCGGCAGCCGGTGAAAGGGTGCCGGCGGCAGGCGGTGAGGGGGGAGGCGTCGGTCCTTGCAGGGGGATGGCGGTCGGCGAGGTGGAGATTCCGACCGGTGAAGTGGAGGCGTCGACCGCGGCCAAGGTTCACTCCCGAAGCGCGTGGGGGGCCGCCCGTGTCCGAAGGAACACGGGAGGGCAATGCGCCCGTCCGCGGGGAACAGCCCCGCGTCGGTTTTCGGACTCTAACCCTTGGCCACCGCTCCTCGGCCGTCTGCGGGGAAACTTCCCCCGGCCGAGGGACCCGTTTCGAAGAGTCCCCGTCAGGCAGTGACCACTCGGCACGTAACCGCTACAGCAACGGCCTTAAATGATCAGAGCCCGGTAATCATATGAACCATTGGTAACCGAGCAGGAGTCACCACTCAGTGGTCACCAATCGGTGCGGGACGAGGACGCGCCGGATATGAACTTCCGTACGACATAGATGAGTCCACCGACCAAGGCGACGAATAGCAGCGCCTTGAAGAGCAGGCTGACGACGAAACCGACAACAGTCGCTATTACGCCGCCGAACACGACCAAGGCGATGACGGGTACGGCCACCCACTTCACCCACCACGGCATTCCCGCAAAGATCTCCTTCGCTGCCATCGTCCTTACCTCTCTCCGCACACTTTACGTCGGTACGGGAGCCCGAATGTACGCAGGCTCCCGACTTCTTGTATTCGATGCTAGAGCGCCAAAGCCCTCTGCGGGGGCCGCGCAGCCCCTGTCCTCCCCTGATCCGACCCTGAGAGAACCCCGAGGTCATAGCCCCGAACCCCTCGGTCTCCAGGGGGAGATCAGGCCTCGGGCGGAGAGAAGACGACCAGGACCCGAAGGTCCTCGCTGATGTGGTGGAACTTGTGGGCCACCCCGGCCGGCACGTACACGACGCTGCCGCGCGCGACCGACGTGGTCTCCATGCCGACCGTGATCGAGGCGCGGCCGCTGACGACCATGTACACCTCGTCCTGTCCGTGCGGCTGCTGCGGGTCGGACTCCCCCGCATTGAGCGCGTAGAGACCGACCGACATGTTCCGCTCCCGCAGAAACTGCAGATACGCCCCGTCGTTCGCGACGCGTTCCGCCTCCAGATCGTCCAGCCGGAATGCCTTCATCGCCCTCTTACGCCCCTCGCTGGTGCTCGTCCTGCGGATTCTCGCCGGTCTCGTGACCCGACCGCTTCCGGTCCATGTCTGCCACGATCAGACACATGAAGAATTTCGTAGTCAAGACGATCGCCAACGCCGCGGCCCTGGCCGTGGCCGTATGGCTGCTCGACAAGATCACGCTGACCGGTGGCAGCACCGGCAAGAAGATCGGCACCCTGCTCGTCGTCGCGCTGCTGTTCGGACTGGTGAACTTCCTGGTCAAGCCGGTGGTGAAGGTCCTCACCTTCCCGCTGTTCATCCTGTCCCTGGGCCTGATCACTCTCGTGGTCAACGCCCTGATGCTGCTGCTCACCTCGTGGCTGGCCGACAAGTTCGACGTCAGCTTCCATGTGGAGGGCTTCTGGACCGCCGTCCTGGGCGGCCTGATCATCTCGATCGTGTCCTGGGCCATGAACATGGTGCTCCCGGACGACAAGGACTGATCGGCATGACGGACTCTTCGGCGCCAGGCGGCGGTGTGGGCGACGAGGCCAGCGGCCCGGCCCGTCTGAGCAGTGACCCAGGTGGTGGTCCGAGCCGTGGCCCGAGCGGTGGCCCCAGCGGGGGCTTGACAGGCATCGGTGACGGAACGCGTGCGGTGCGGGCCGGGCTGCCCGAGCCGATCAAGCACGAACCCACGCTGCCCGGACCGGTGTTCGCCGCGCACTTCCACCTCCCCGGCGACCCCACCGGCGGTTACGCCTACGCACGCGACGAGAACCCCACCTGGACGCACCTGGAGCGCGCCATCGGTGAGCTGGAGGCGCCGGGCGCCGGCGAGGATGTCGAGACGCTCGTCTTCGCCTCCGGCATGGCCGCGATCTCGGCGGTGCTCTTCTCGCAGCTGCGAGCCGGGGACACGGTGGTCCTGCCGGACGACGGCTACCAAGTACTCCCCCTCGTCCGCGAGCAGCTCACGGCGTACGGCATCCAGGTGCGCACCGCCCCCACCGCTGGCGACGCCCAGCTCGACGTCCTGGACGGCGCCAAGCTGCTCTGGATCGAGACGCCGTCCAATCCCGGCCTCGACGTGTGCGACGTGCGCCGCCTCAGCGAGGCGGCACGCGCGCGTGGGGTCCTGGTGGCGGTCGACAACACCCTGGCGACACCGCTCGGCCAACGCCCGCTCGAACTGGGTGCCGACTTCGCGGTGGCCAGCGGCACGAAGATGCTCACCGGCCACGGAGACATCCTTCTGGGGTACGTCGCCTGCCGCGACGCGGAGCTGACCGCTTCCGTACGGCGCTGGCGCAAGATCGTCGGGGCCATTCCGGGCCCGATGGAGGCCTGGCTCGCGCACCGCTCGCTCGCCACGCTCCAGCTGCGTGCCGACCGGCAGAACGCGAACGCCCTGGCCCTGGCCGAGGCTCTGCGCGGCCGTCCCGAGGTGGCGGCGCTGCGCTACCCCGGGCTGCCCGACGACCCCTCCTACAAAATCGCCTCGCGGCAGATGCGGCGCTTCGGAAGCGTGGTCTCCTTCACGCTGCCCACCCGCGAGCGTGCCGAGCGCTTCCTGGCGGCACTGCGCCTCGTCGACGACGCGACGAGTTTCGGGGGCGTGCGGTCCACGGCCGAGCGACGGGGGCGCTGGGGCGGCGACGACGTCCCGGAGGGCTTCATCCGCTTCTCGGCGGGCGCCGAGGACCCGCGTGACCTGGTGGACGACGTGCTCCGCGCACTGGACGCGTCCGCCGGGTGAGAGATGCCGGTGGGCCCGGCCGCTCCCGTGCGCCGACATTGCCTCCGGCTCCGGCTCCTAACGACTCCCGGACGTCTCCCGAACGGCACCAGGGCTACGCACAACGAACGGTCCGAGCCTCCCCCCTCGTGGCTCGGACCGTTCCGGTTCTGCGCGCTAAGAACCGCGCGAACAAGGCTAGTTGACTGTGCGTCAGTGTCCAATCACAGTAGCGACAGAGACCTATCGACATATTTATAGTTGAGCACACCCTCAGTTCCTGAAGGGGAGGGACGCCGACATGGATCTGGCCCTGCTGCGCACCTTTGTGACGGTGCACCGGGCCGGCTCCTTCACCCGCGCCGCGGCCCTGCTCGGTCTCTCACAACCCGCCGTCACATCACAGATCCGCACCCTGGAGCGGCAACTGGGCCGTCCCCTCTTTCTCCGCCAGGCCCGCGGCGTGACCCCCACGACCATCGGTGACGAGCTCGCCCACAAGGCCGCCCCTCACCTGGACGCCCTCGTGGAGATCGCCGAGACCGGGCTCGACGAGGAGTCGTCGATGCGCACCCTCCACCTCGCGGGCCCGCCCGAGTTCACCGCGGAACGCGCCCTGCCCGCGCTCGCCGCCCTGACCGGGCAGGGCGGCCACAGCTATGCCCTGCGCGCCTCGTTCGGCACCACCGACGAGGTCCTGGAGGGGCTCGCGGCGGGGCACCACGACCTGGCCATCGCCACGGCCCGACCGCGCGGCGCGCTGCTCACCGCGACACCGCTCTGCGACGAGGAGCACGTCCTGGTCGCGGGGGAGCGCTGGGCCGCCCGCCTCGGCCCCCACGGGCTCGGCGGCGGGGGAGCGCTGCCGCTGGAGAACCTGCCGGTGGTCGAGGTGCACGAGACGCTGCCGTTCGTCTCCCGCTACTGGGCCGCCGTCTTCGACGCCTGCCCGGGCGCCTCCGGTGCCGTCATCGTGCCGGATCTGCGGGCGGTCCTCGCCTGCGCGGCCTCGGGCGCCGGCCTCGCCGTGCTGCCCCGCTACCTCTGCGCCGACGCTCTGAAGCGCGGCGACGTCGTGGCGCTTCTCGAACCCCCGGTACCGCCGTTGCGTACGTACTTCCTGGTGGTGCGCACCGGGACGCTGGCCATGCCCCACATCGCGCGGGCCCACGAATGGCTGCTGCGGGTCGCCGCCGAGTGGTCTTGACGATGGGCCGCGACTGGCCTCATGGCAGTGCGGCGACTCGGTCCGAGGGCGGCCCCGGACTGGGCTTGATGGCCGTTCCGAGGGGGCTGCGATGTTTCACCTGGAACAGTCCGGGCCACATTCCCCCCATGACCGTCCGACCTGTGGTCAAGCGCACCGCACGCGCCGTCCTGCTGGACGGAGACGACCTGATCCTGATCAAGCGGACCAAGCCCGGCGTCGATCCGTACTGGATCACCCCAGGAGGCGGCGTGGAGCCGGAGGACGCCACCGTGGTCGACGCACTCCACCGCGAGGTGCACGAGGAACTCGGCGCCAAGATCACCGATGTCGTGCCCTGCTTCGTCGACACCGTGGAGCACATCGGCGAGGACGGCGGAGCGACCGGCGTGAAGGTGCAGCACTTCTTCGTCTGCCGCCTGGAGTCTATGGACACCGGCCTGCGGCACGGCCCCGAGATCGAGGAGCCGTGCGGCGAGTACGAGATCGTGCACGTGCCCTTCACACGGGTCGGCATCGCCTCGGTCCACCTCGTACCGCTGTCGCTGCGGCACTATCTGGACGGCAACATCGAAGGCGTACGCGCGATGCACGCCCCTGACCTGGGCTGATACGAGTTACCCCGGAGCACGCCGCACGCCCGGGCTGTTCCGCCGCCGCTCCCGAGCGCCCGCGTCCGGGTTCTCCTCCGCCTCGGGCACCCCCGTGTGGGTCAGTACCTCGCGATCAGTCCCCCGCCACCACCAGCTCCTCCACGGAGTCGTGGCGGATGCGGCCCTCGGGGATGCCGGCGTCCCGCAGCGCGTCCACGCCGCTGCGGATCATGCCGGGCGGTCCCGAGAGATAGGCGTCGTACTCGTTCCACGGACCGTACTCACGCACGGCGTCCGGCAGTTGGGCCCGCTGGTCCACGACCGGACGGACGGAGAGCCAGGGGTGGCTCTGTTGCAGCCGCAGCATCGTGTCGATGTCGTACAGGTCGTGATCGGTGCGGGCGCCGTAGAACACCTCGACCGGACGCCGCCTGCCGTGCTCGGCGACGTCCTCGACCAGGGCCTTGATCGGCGCGATGCCTGTACCGCCGCCCAGACAGAGAAGACCGCTGTCGGTGGTGTGGTCGACGGTCATGGAGCCTCCCGGCGGGCCCAGCCTCAGGACGTCGCCGGGGCTGGCGTGGTGCACCAGGGCGTTGGAGACCCAGCCGGCCGGGACGGCCTTGACGTGGAAGGACAGCAGCCCGTCGGAGCGGGGCGCCGACGCGAAGGAGTAGTGCCGCCAGATCCGCGGCCACCAAGGAGTCTCCACGCTGGTGTACTGCCCGGCGAGGAACGGGTATGGCTGGTCCGGGCGGACCGTGACCACGGCGATGTCCGGCGTCCGGAGGTCATGCGAGACGACTTCCGCGAACCACCAGGCGGGGGCCCGCAGTTCGTCCTCCGCCGCCGCGTCGATCATGACCTGGGAGATCGTCGTGTACGTACGGACCCAGGCGGCCTCGGTCTCCGCGTCCCAGATCGCGCTGGCGTACCGGCTCAACGAACCGATCAGGCATTCGCCGACGGCCGGATAGTGCTCGGGCCGGGTGCCGTACTTACGGTGCCCGCGTCCGAGGTTCTTGAGATACGAGACCAGGACGTCGGTGTGGTCGATGTGCTCGGCCGCCGTCAGCAATGCCTTGAGGAGGCGGTCCCGCTGGGCGTCCATCGCCGCGGGGAACAGCGGGCGCAAGTCGGGGTGGCGGGTGAAGAGCAGCGCGTAGAAGTACGAGGTGACCTGGTCGGCGACCGGGCCGATCTCGGCCATCGTGCGCTGCACCAAAGCGGCGTCGGGCGACGCCGAGGGGGACGGCTTCACCCCGGAGGTCTTCGCCACGGGCGGCGGCGCCGACTGTGCCGCCGGGGGCGGACCGGATTGAGGCTGGGGCTGGGGCTGGGCCGCCGGGGTCGGCTTCGGCTTTTCCCGGAAGGCGGAGAAAGGCTCCGGCTTAGCCGCGGTTGCAACAGTCGGCTGCGGGGCGGCTGCCTGTCCGCTCTGCCGCTCCGTCTCCGGCCTCGGCTCACGCTCCGGCTCTCTCCCGGCAGGAGCATCCGCGCGGACAGCCGAAGCAGCGGCGGGTATTCGCCCGTTCGCCGACTCGTTCACCACCTCGTCCGTCGGCTCATTCACCCCCTCGCCCGTCGGCTCTTCGACCCGTTCAGTGGGAGCGACAGGCTCCGCTACGGGCGTGGGGCCCTCAGCCCGGCCCAAGGGACGTATCGAAGCCGGCCGGCGCCCTTCGAGGGTCTGGGCCGCGTCGGCGCCCAGCTGCTGCGGCTGACCGTCCTCCGGCCGCTTCGGGGGCCTGCGCGGAGTGAACCAGCCACTTCCGCCTCCGGAAGTGCCGTCGTCCGCCGACGTGGTGGTCGGAGCGTCCATGCTGTGCCTCGCCTCGAACATCTCTCGGTCGGTCTGTGCACTTCCTGTCGGAAGCCGCCTGCTTTCCCCACTCTGCCTCGATGGCCGATCCGGCCACATTGAACCCCGAGTTACCGGACCCTACGGACAAGTAGGTCCAGAATGTGACATTGGCCGCACTTATCTCATGGCAGCATCCCATTCGGCGTCACCGCGTCGGCCGCATAACAAGAAGTACCGGCTCTGGACCTCTTTGCCCCGTTAGGCTTCGTTGTTCTGCGCGCGTGCCTCCAGGATGCGAAGAAGAGCACCCGGCACGAACCGGAGTCGACCATACCGGCAGCCGCCCGACATACAAGTCCCCTGCCCTTCTTCGGTAATTCAACGCATCCGCCTGCCAATTGCCTCTATTGGCGGGGGTGCCGCACCAATTCGTACGCCTTACGTAGGTCGCGCCCCACATAGGAGTGGGTGGCCAGGCTGACCAGCCGTGGATGGGCATTGACCGCGACGGAGACCGGCACGACGCCGAAAAGCTCCAGGTCGGAGAGCGAGTCGCCGTACGCGACGCAATCGCTCCGGCGTACCCCGAACTCTTCGCAGAGCCGGTTCGCGATCTCCACCTTGGCCGCAGCGTCGAGAATGCCCGCCGGTTCAACGGGCTCGACGAACGGCACGGCCGGAAACCGCGAACCGTACGCGGCGTGCGCGCCCCACTCGACGAGCCGTTCCACGAAGAAGGAAGGCGAGAGCGACACCACCGCGCAGTAGTCACCGCCTTCGCGGATCTCGGCCCAGGTCTCCCGGATGCCGGAGAGCCAGGGCGCGCCCTCGAAGGCAGCGGTCACCTGTGCGTCCGTAAGCTCCGCCCACAGGGAGTGCACGCGCACCGCGTACTCCGGCGAGTCGATGCGCCCGGCGACGAAGTCTCGCTCCAGCGCCAAGATCTCCGCGTCCAGTCCGAGCTGCCGCGATATCTCGACGGGCGCCGCCGTGCCGTGCAGCAGCGTCCCGTCCAGATCGAAGAGGTGCAGTCGTGCCATGTACGCCGAGGCTAGTACCCGCGGTTACTCCCGCTGTCAGACGCCCCTGCCCCCGCCTCGGTCAGCACTGTGTTTCACGTGAAACCTAGCCGCCCCGCCGGTCGGACCACCATGGTTGTCCATGTCATCGGCGCGGACCGGCGTGGCCAGAAGCAACGTGGCCAAAAGCAACGTGCTTCTGCCCACAAACGGGTGGACGCCGAGGACGTACGTCAGACAGCCTGACCCGAGTGTCGACACCTTCCCTCTCCGCACTGCCCATCCGCCGACTCACCCCCCGCGATCTGACATCCTGCGCCGACCTGTCAGAAGACCGGGGCTGGCCCCGTGAGGAACACAAGTGGGGCCTCCTGCTGTCGGCCGGAACGGGCTACGGCATCGACGATCCCGACGGCAACGGCCTCATCGGCGCCTACGTAGTGACCCGGTACGGCCCGCAGGAGCGGCCCGGCCTCGCGGCGATCGGCATGGTCCTCGTCGCTGAGCGGTACGCCCGCCGCGGTATCGGCCGCCGCCTGATGCAGTACGCCATCGAGGAGGCCCCCACCATCCCGATGACGCTGCACGCGACACCGAACGGCCGCCCCCTCTACGAACAGCTCGGCTTCAAGGTGATCGGCCGGGCCGAGATGGTCCGCGGACACCTCTCCCCGTCCGGGCCGCTCCCCGGCATCGCCATCCGCCCGGCCACCGCGGAGGACCTGACGGCCATCCTCCGGCTCGACACCGAGGTCTTCGGGCACGACCGGACCCACGTGATCGCCCGCCTGCCCGCCTTCACCGACCAACTCCGGGTCGCGGAGGCCGACGGCGAGATCATCGGCTACGCGGGCGCCTGGCCGAACATGGAAACCCACGTCGTCGGCCCGCTCATCGCCCGTGACACGCAGACCGCGAAGGCGCTCATCGCCTCCCTCGGCGCGCACACCGACCGGCCGCTGCGCACCGACATCGACGTACGCCACGAAGAGTTGCTGGCCTGGGTGAAGGAGAGCGGCCTCGAATCCATCGCCTTCAACGCGGTGATGGCCCACGGCATGCCGGAGCTGCCGGGCGACTGGACCCGCCGCTTCGCACCGCTGACGGTGGCCGCGGGCTGACCGCTGATCGTGGCGGCGGCCTGGCAGTGGCCCCGGTCCACGACACGATGAGGCCCGCCCTCAAGTGCCGGACAGTTCCTGGCGCTTGTGGGCGGGCCGTTCCGTACGCCTGTTAAGCGAGAGCCTCCACGGCCGCCGTCGCGAAGCCGTGGTCCTGGTCGGGGGCGCCGCCGCCGACTCCGATCGCGCCGATCAGGCGACCCTCGCGGTGGACCGGCACACCGCCCGCGATGAAGAGAAGCGGCCGGTCGAGGGCCGTGGGCAGGGTGTGGAAGAGGCCACCGGGCTGGACCGCGTCGACCAGATCAGCGGTCGGGGCGTTCAGCTGAAGGGCGGTGTACGCCTTGCGGGTGCTGGTCTCACCGGAGATCAGCACGGCCCGGTCGTCGCGCCGGAAGGCCAGGAGGTGGCCACCCGCGTCGAGGACGGTGACGCTGACCGTGACGTCGGCCGCCTTGGCGGCGCGGCGGGCCGCGGTGACGAGCGCTTCGCCATCCTCGATGGTCAGCGGGGCGACAGCGGTGGCGATGGCGGTACTCATGCGGTGTTTCTCCTTGTGGTGCGCGGTGCGGTGCTGAGAAAGGAAGGAAGTGAGAGGAGAAGGAAGAAGGGTCAGTGGTGGACGGGCGTGGCCTGCTCGATGGGGGCCGTGCCGGTCGTCACGACGAGGCTCGGGGCCGCCGGGGTCGAGCGGCGCTCCAGTACGGCCGAGAGGATGGCCAGCACGAGGGCGGATCCGGCGAGGACGGCGCCCACCCAGTTCGGGGCGGTGTAGCCGAGGCCGGCGGCGATGACGATTCCGCCGAGCCAGGCGGAGAGGGCGTTGCCGAGGTTGAAGGCGCCGATGTTGACGGCCGAGGCGAGTGTGGGGGCACCGGAGGCCTGGTCGAGGACGCGCTTCTGCAGCGGCGGTACGGTGGCGAATCCCAGCGCGCCGATCAACGTGATGGTCACGGCGGCGGCGATCTTGTTGTGCGCGGTGAGCGTGAAGAGGGCGAGCACGACGGCCAGGGCGCCCAGCGAGATGTAGAGCAGCGGCATCGGCGCGCGGTCCGCGAACTTCCCGCCGATCAGGTTGCCGGCGACCATACCGAGGCCGAAGAGGACGAGCAGCCAGGTGACGGAGGAGTCCGCGTATCCGGCGACGTCCGTCATCATCGGCGCCAAGTAGGTGACGGCGGCGAAGACACCGCCGAAGCCGAGGACGGTCATCGCCATGGCCAGCAGCACCTGTACGTTGCGGAAGGCGGCCAGTTCATGGCGCAGCCGCACGCCTTCGGGCTTGGGCAGGTCCGGGACGAGCTTGGCGACGCCCGCGAGGCCGATGACGCCGAGCGCCGCGACGAGGCCGAAGGTCATGCGCCAGCCGAGCGTCTGCCCGACGAAGGTGCCGAGCGGCACGCCGACCACGTTGGCCACGGTCAGGCCCGTGAACATCATGGCGATGGCGCCGGCCTTCTTCTCGGGGGCGACCAGTTCGGCCGCGACGACCGAGCCGATGCCGAAGAAGGCGCCGTGGGCGAGGGACGCGACGACACGCCCTGCCAGCATCACGCCGAAGACGGGGGCGACGGCGGAGAGCAGATTGCCCGCGATGAACAGGCGCATCAGCAGCATCAGCATCCGCTTGCGCGAGATCTTGGTGCCGAGGACGGTCATCAGAGGGGCGCCGAGGACGACGCCCAGGGCATAGCCGGTCACGAGGAAACCGGCGGTGGGGATGGAGACGCCGAAGTCACCCGCGACCTCGGGGAGCAGCCCCATGATCACGAACTCGGTGGTGCCGATTCCAAAGGCGCCGATCGCGAGGGCCAGTAGCGCGAGAGGCATGGAATTACCTTCCAGATGGTTGCAGGTGCGCTTAACGTGCGTCCACAATAATTGCATACGCTGGTTAATTGCAAGCGCTGGATATTGCGCCCGTGGACTACCCTGGGTCGTAGTCACTCCGGGACGGAGGAAACAAGAGCCATGACAGCGACGGATCCCGCACTCACCGCCCTTGCTCAGGGGTGGTGCGCGCTCTCCCTGCTCCACGGGCAGATCGAGAGCCACATCGAGCGCGCCCTCCAGGCCAAGCACGGGCTGAGTGTGCGCGAGTACTCCCTGCTCGACGTCCTCAGCCGCCAGCACGACGGCGAGGGCGGCCATCTCCAGATGAGGCAGGTCGCGGACGCCGTGGTCCTGAGCCAGAGCGCCACCACGCGACTGGTCACACGCTTGGAGGACCGCGGGCTGCTCTCCCGCTACCTGTGCCCCACCGACCGGCGCGGCATCTATACGGACGTGAGCGAGGCCGGCACGGCGCTGCTCGATGAGGCGCGTCCCACCAATGACGCGGCCCTGCGCGAGGCCCTCGACGAGGCCGCCCAGAACCCAGGGCTCGCTCCGCTGGTCAAGGCCGTCGAGACGCTTCGCGTGCCTGCGTAGGGCTGCCCTGGGACCAGGCAGGAGAGCTGCCCAGCCCTAGGCAGGAGGGCTGCCCATCTTGGTCAGGAAAGAAGCCTGCTCTTGCAGCGGCGGCCCGCCTAGGCTGCGGCCATGGGAGATCTTGGAATACGCCCGGCCGTAGCCGACGACCTGCCCGCCATCGTCGCCATGCTCGCTGACGACCCCCTGGGCACCACGCGGGAGTCGCCGGACGACCTCACCCCGTACGTCACCGCGTTCCGGCGCCTGGCCGACGATCCGAACCAGCGTCTGGTCGTTGCCGCACGGGAGGGCCGCGTGGTCGGAACGCTTCAGCTCACGATCGTTCCGGGGCTCTCCCGGAAGGGCGCCACACGGTCGATCATCGAGGGCGTACGCGTGCACGCCGACGAACGCGGCAGCGGGCTCGGCAGCCGGTTCATCGAGTGGGCGATCGAGGAATCCCGGCGTCAGGGCTGCCAGTTGGTGCAACTGACCTCCGACGCCACCCGCGCCGATGCCCACCGCTTCTACGAGCGGCTGGGGTTCACCGCGTCGCATGTGGGCTTCAAGCTTCAGCTCTGAGGTCGAGGGGGTCGTGGGGTCGTGTTTCACGTGAAACACGACCCCTTCGCCCTTACCTCGCCACCGTCCGTCAGAAGCCGCGCCAGCCCTGCGGGTCCACCCCGCCGGGAACCGGCGCCCCATCGTCGTACGGCTGACGTGTGAAGACGAACGACCCCAGGTCGAGGTGGCTCACCGAGCCGTCCGTCCGCCGTACCGCCCGGAGCAGCTCCCCCGCGTAATAGCCGTCGAGCCCTGTCCAGGTGCCGTCACCGTTGGAGCGGAACCTCGCCTGGCGTCCCGCGCCGGACAGCGGGCCGATCTCTATGCCGTCGTCGGTCGACAGACGGAGCGCGAGCACCTGGGTCCCCCAGTACCAAGGGCCTGCCAACTCCAGAACCTTGTCGTCGACTTCAGAGAGCGGCCGCCACGGCTCGGGGATGCGCGGCTCCGCCTCCGCCACGATCTTCACCAGGTCCGCTGCCAGCGTCGCCACCAGCGGCCCCGAGGTGCAGTTGGCCAGCGCGACCGCGGCCACCCCCTCCTGCTCGCTCACCCACAGGCCGGCGAGGAAACCCGGCAGCGAGCCCGTATGCCCCGCCAGGCTGAGCCCTTCCCACCGCAACAGGTCCAGACCCAAGCCGTACGACCTGTCCCAGCTCTCCGGCTGCGACGGCGCCGACGGGGTCCGCATCTCCCGTACGGACTCCGCGCCGAGAACCCGCTCGTCACCCTTCGCGAGGAAACAGGCGAAGCGAGCCAGGTCCGCCGTCGTGGACCACAGCTGGCCCGCCGGCGCCATCAGCCCCAGATCCTCGACGGGTTCCGGCATCATCACGTCCGCCCACGGATGCACCGCCCAGCCGCCCGCGTGCGGGGCCTGTGGCTGTGCGCTCGTACGGTCCAGCCCCAGCGGTTCGAGCACCTCGCGGTGCAGCACGTCCTCCCACGATGCGCCCCGCACCGCCTCCACCAGCGAACCGAGCAACGTATACCCGGGGTTGGAGTAATGGAAGCGACGGCCGACAGGGTGCCGAAAGGGCTGCTCGCCGAGGACGTCGATGAGCTCCGGGCGCGTCGTCCCGGGCGTACGCTCCCACCATTCCCCCGGCGTCTCCGCCGCCAATCCGCCGGTGTGTGAGAGGAGTTCGGCGATCGTGGCCTCGCCCGCGCCGGTCCCCGGCAGGTGCTTCTCCAGCGGGTCCCGCAGGTCCAGCAGTCCTTCGTCCCGCAGCCGCATCACCAGGACGGAGGTGAAGGTCTTGGTGATCGAGCCGATGCGGTACTGGACGTTCTCGTCCGGCGCGTGCCCGTCCACCATGCTGCGGGCGCCGCTCCACACCACCTCACCGTCCCGGGCCACCGCGGCCACCAGTGAGGGGGCCCGGCCCTCTGTCTGCGCGGTGGCGATGCGATGCAGGAGGGCGCGGCGGGTGGTGGGGAGCAACTCTTCGTACGGGGTTGTCATGGGAACAGTTCACCTGGGTGGAGCCGGTGCGTCGAGCGAATTCGAGCCCCCGGTCAGCTCGGGGGGAGTCACCGATGACGGTGTCGTCGACGGTGTGAGCGACGGCGTCGGAGACGGCGAGGGTGTGAGCGTCGGCGACGGCGCCCAGAGCCCGGCCGCCGTCCCGTCGCGCAGGTGCTGTTCGTACGTGACGACCTTGCTGTGGACGATCTCCAGGCAGGCCTTCAGATCGTCGATCTTCGCCCGGATGTCACGCTCGTGCTCCTGAAGCAGCGCCAGACGGTCCCGTTCGTTGCCGGGCCCGGAGCGAATGAGCGCGGCGAACTCCCTGATCGTGGCGATCGGCATGCCCGAAGCGCGGAGCCGTCCGCAGAGCAAGAGCCAGTCCACGTCAGCCTGTTCGTAGACCCGCCGACCGCCACTGGAGCGGGGGATCTCCCGCAGGAAGAGCCCCTCACGCTCGAAGAACCGCAGCGCGTGCACGCTCAGGCCAGTCGCTTCGGCGACCTGCCCGATGGAGAGGCCGTGGGCGGGCGACGCAGGTGAGGCAGCCGGTATAGGCAAGCCGCCTGGGTTCTCACTCATGCCGCGCTCCCTCGCTCATGGCACGACCGTACAGATCCCTTGCCCCACGTCCTGCGCCCACGCTCCACCGCTCCACCGGTTGACCTAGCTCGCGCTCTAGGTTCTAGCGTCCCCCGCATGATCACGGAACAGCAGAAGCTCGGCACCTCGTTCGGCGCCCGCAGCACCGCCGACGACGTACTCACGGGGCTCGACCTCACAGGCACCACCGCACTCGTCACCGGCGGGTACTCCGGGCTCGGCCTGGCGACCACCCGCGCCCTGGTCCGGGCCGGCGCGCACGTCATAGTCCCCGCGCGACGTCCCGAAACCGCCGCCGAGGCCCTGCGCGACCTCCCCGGCACGGAGGTGTGCGCCCTCGACCTGGCCGACCTGGAGAGCGTCCGCGTCTTCGCTGATCGCTTCCTTGAGTCCGGCCGCACCCTCGGCATCCTCATCAACGGAGCGGGTGTCATGGCCTGCCCCGAGACGCGCGTCGGCCCCGGCTGGGAGGCGCATTTCGCCATCAACCACCTCGGTCACTTCGCGCTCACCCACCGCCTCCGCCCGGCCTTCGTCCCCGAGGGAGCCCGGGTGGTGGCCGTCGCCTCCTCCGGACACTTCCTCTCCGGCATCCGCTGGGACGACCTCCATTTCCGCACCGGCTACGACCGCTGGTCGGCTTACGCCCAGTCGAAGACCGCCAACGCCCTCTTCGCCCTCCATCTCGACCGTCTGGGCGCGGGCCACGGCCTGCATGCCTTTGCCGTACACCCCGGCAGCATCCTCACGCCGCTCCAGCGCCACATCCCCCGAGAGGAGTGGCTCGACCAGGGCTGGGTGACACCGGACGGCACGCCGGCCCCGGGCTTCAAGACCCCGGAGCAGGGCGCCGCCACCGCCGTCTGGGCAGCCACTTCGCCCCTCCTGCACGGTCACGGAGGCGCGTACTGCCAGGACTGCGACATCGCCGAACCGGCTACCACGGACGACATGCTCATCGGCGGGGTGAAGCCCTGGGTCAGAGACCCGGACGCGGCGGCCCGGCTCTGGGACCTCTCCTGCGAGCTCACCGGCCTCGACGCCCTCTGACCCGGGGGTGCCCGGAGCCGAGCACCCCCGTCACCGCGGACGCCGCACCGGTTCCACCCGTTCCAGCTTGGCCCAGCCCGCCCAGCCCCGTTCCTTCAGCAGCTCGATCAGCCGACGGGCGGGCGGCGCGGTGTCGAACGCGAGCGCGTCCATCAGCTTGGCGAACGGCGGCTCGACGTCGGCGTCGTCGACGTACTCCTCGCCCTGCTCGTCGGCCACCCGCGAGATGTAGGCGGCCAGCTTGTAGGCCAGTTCGACCAGGCGCGGGTCGTCGTCGGCCCGGCCCAGCGCATGGCCCAGAGTGACGTAGAAGTCGACGAACTGCGGGTCATCGAGCTGCTCCCGCTTGCGCGCCGCCCACTCCGGAACCCGCTCGGGCGAGTGGGCGGACAGCGGGATCCAGCCGTCGCGTTCGACCCTGACGATCCGTTCGTCGACACCGAGTGCCCGCAGCCGGTCGAGGAACTCGACGACCTCCGGCGGCAGCGCCAGGCTGTCCCCGGCGGTGAGGCGGGCGATCCGCTCACGGTGCCGCTGCCGCTCCCGAATCTCCGCCCGCAGCCGCTCATCGATCTCGGCGACCGCCACGGCGAACTCCTCCTCGCCGACCTGGAGCAGCCCCGGATGCGCACGAGCGGAACCCCGGCCTTGGCGAGGGTCCGGATCCGGATCATCATGCCCCCGGAGTACGTCGCCGCACGCCGGTCGGCAACCTCGACCAACCCGAACCGATCGAGCAACTGTCCGACGACGGCCTGCGCCCCGCGGCGGCCGAGGTGACCGAGATCGGCCATCAGCCGCAAGTTCTCCCCCCGGTCAACAGCTCGTCGACGGCGGAGAACTGCCCGGTCACACCGATCGACGCACACACCTGATCGGCTTCCCGACGCACGTCGTACCCGGCCACGCGAACCTCCCCGGCATCCGCGGGCAGCAGCGTGGACAGTATCCGGACGGTGGTGGTCTTCCCCGCGCCGTTGGGCCCGAGCAGGGCATAGACGGTGCCGACGGGGACGGCCAGATCGACACCGGCGACCACTTCACGGTCCCCGAACGCCTTGCGGAGTCCGACGACCTCGATCGCACTGGTTCTCGTGGTCATGGGACCATGCCGAGTAGTCATGCGGAGCTGCTGAGTAGTCATGCGGCCATGCTGAAAGGTTGCCTCTGGGGCAGGGTCAATCATCACGCCGGAAGCCGTTTTGAGAGCCGCGGGTCCAGGCCCGCGCCCGCCGTTCCGCCCACGGCGAAGACCGACCCGGCCGTGCCCGATGATCACTACAGTCCGGCCTCATGACGACGGTCACCATGCGAACGGTCGAGTACCCGGCCGACGGCCTCACCATGATCGGACACCTCGCGCTCCCAGCCGGTGCCGGCCGCCGGCCCGCGGTCCTGATCGGGCCCGAGGGACCAGGCCTGAACGACTTCCAACGCCGCCGGGCCGACGCCCTGGCCGAACTGGGGTACGTGGCGCTGGCCTTCGACATCAACGGCGGGCGCTGGTTCACCGACCCCCAGGAGATGCTGGCGCACACGACCCCTCTGCTCGCCGACCCCGGCCGGATGCGGAGCATCGGCCACGCGGCACTCGATGTGTTGCGCGCCGAACCGCGGACCGATCCCGACCGGATCGCCGCCATCGGCTACGGCACCGGGGGCGCCATCGTGCTCGAACTCGGGCGCGACGGTGTCGACCTGCGCGCGATCGGGACGGTCAACGCACTGACCACGGGCCGACCGGGCGAGGCCGCACACATCCGCTGCCCGGTGTGGGCCGGGGTCGGGTCGGAAGACCCGATCATGCCGCCCGCGCAACGGGACGCCTTCGCCGCCGAGATGCAGGCCGCGGGCGTCGACTGGCGCCTGGTGGTCTACGGCGGCGCCCAGCACGCCTTCCACCACCCACCGGTCGACCAGACCGTGCTCCCCGGCATCGGCTACCACGCGGGACACGCGCAACGAGCCTGGCGCGACATCGTCGGCCTGCTGGCCGAGTGCCTGCCCTGCCCATAACGGAGCGGGAGGCTCCTTGAACGGGGGCCTCCCTGCGCAAGGCCTCCTGAGGCAAGACCCCCTTTTTAGGCAAGGCCCCCTGAATGAGGGCCTCCGCGCGTCAGGTCTGTGCCATATCCACAAAGCGCGAGTAATGGCCCTGGAAGGCGACCGTGATCGTCGCCGTCGGGCCGTTACGGTGCTTGCCGACGATGATGTCCGCCTCGCCCGCGCGGGGCGACTCCTTCTCGTACGCGTCCTCGCGGTGCAGCAGGATCACCATGTCCGCGTCCTGCTCGATCGAGCCGGATTCACGCAGGTCGGAGACCATGGGCTTCTTGTCCGTACGCTGCTCGGGGCCACGGTTCAGCTGTGAGAGCGCGATCACGGGCAGCTCCAGCTCCTTGGCCAGGAGCTTCAGGTTTCGCGACATGTCCGAGACTTCCTGCTGTCGGCTCTCGGCCCGCTTGGAACCGCCGGACTGCATCAGCTGGAGGTAGTCGATAACGACAAGTTTGAGGTCGTTGCGCTGCTTGAGGCGACGGCACTTGGCGCGGATCTCCATCATCGACAGGTTCGGGGAGTCGTCGATGTAGAGGGGGGCGGCCGAGACGTCCGGCATGCGGCGGGCGAGCCGGGTCCAGTCCTCGTCCGTCATCGTGCCCGACCGCATGTGGTGCAACGCCACGCGCGCCTCGGCGGAGAGCAGACGCATCGCGATCTCGTTGCGCCCCATTTCGAGCGAGAAGATCACGCTCGGCATGTTGTGCTTGATCGAACAGGTTCGCGCGAAGTCGAGTGCCAGCGTCGACTTACCCATCGCGGGACGGGCCGCGATAATGATCATCTGGCCGGGGTGCAGGCCGTTGGTGAGCTGGTCGAGGTCGGTGAAGCCGGTCGGGACCCCCGTCATTTCGCCCGACCGCGAGCCGATGGCCTCGATCTCGTCGAGCGCGCCTTCCATGATGTCGCCGAGCGGGAGGTAGTCCTCGGTGGTGCGCTGCTCGGTGACCGCGTAGATCTCGGCCTGGGCGCTGTTGACGATCTCGTCAACGTCGCCGTCGGCCGCGTACCCCATCTGGGTGATGCGGGTGCCGGCCTCGACGAGGCGGCGCAGCACCGCGCGCTCGTGAACGATCTCCGCGTAGTACTCGGCGTTCGCCGCGGTCGGGACCGTCTGGACCAGCGTGTGCAGATACGACGCGCCGCCGACCTTGGTGATCTCGCCGCGCTTGGTGAGCTCGGCGGCGACCGTGATCGGGTCGGCCGGCTCGCCCTTGGCATACAGGTCGAGGATCGAGGCGTAGATCGTCTCGTGCGCGGGCCGGTAGAAGTCGTGGCCCTTGAGGACCTCGACGACATCGGCGATGGCGTCTTTGGAGAGCAGCATGCCGCCGAGCACCGACTGCTCGGCGTCGAGGTCCTGCGGGGGGACGCGTTCGAAGGAGGAGCCGCCGCCGTCCCAGCCGCCGCCCTCGCGGCCGCGCTCGTGCTGCTCGTCGCGGCTCCGGCCTCCGTCGCGGCGCTGGCGGGAGACGGGCAGACGGTCACTGGGACCGCTGTCGGCCCAGGGGTCGTCCAAAGGCTCGGAGATACTCACCGGGCCACCTCCTCCCGTCCGCCGCGCGGACCTCGCCGTGCCCCATTTCCTACGGCACGACACTGACAAATCAGGGGGCCCAACTCCGGTTCTGACGCGTCGGTTCTCCGGGGTTTCCGAGGTCGTACGACGAGGCGGGCGCCGGACCACGGTAGGCCTGTCGGCACCGTCAGCCAATCTGGTTATCCACAGGCGCTGTGGATGACGGGCCCGATGCTGTGGAGAACTCCGTCAAACCTGTGCACGGCCCGGTGGACAGCCCTGTGAACAAGCCCTCAGCCAACCCTGCACACCGCCCCTGACCTGCATCTTCCGCATCCACCGGCTGTGCAGAAGAAAAACTTTCCCCAGCGGACCAAGATCACGACAAACGGCGCGTCAACGAGCGTCCAGCGACAAATGAAGTAAGGGTCTCAAGGACCTTGCATCTCTTACCTGTGGAAGATTAGATTGGTGCCCATGACACAGGCTTCCGCCGGGCCCAAGGCCGACCGCCGACGGTCCAGCCCGCACGGTCGGCGTGACCGGCACGGTCGGCATGACCGAGAGATCATCGCGCTCGCCGTCCCCGCCTTCGGCGCGCTGGTCGCCGAGCCCCTCTTCGTGATGGCCGACAGCGCCATCGTGGGCCACCTCGGCACCGCGCAACTGGCCGGCCTCGGCGTCGCCTCAGGCCTTCTCACCACCGCGGTGAGCGTGTTCGTCTTCCTGGCCTACGCCACCACCGCCGCCGTCGCCCGCAGAGTCGGCGCGGACGACCTGCCGGCAGCGATCCGCCAGGGCATGGACGGCATCTGGCTCGCACTGCTGCTCGGCGCCGCCGTCATCGCTGTCGTCCTGCCCACCGCACCCGCGCTCGTAGAGGTCTTCGGCGCCTCGGACGCGGTGGCCGGGTACGCGATCACGTACCTGCGAATATCCTCGCTCGGCATCCCCGCCATGCTCGTCGTGCTCGCCGCCACCGGTGTACTGCGTGGCCTCCAGGACACCAAGACTCCGCTCTACGTCGCCCTCGGCGGCTTCGTCGCCAACGGCGTCCTCAACCTCACCCTGGTCTACGGCGCTGGTCTCGGCATCGCCGGCTCCGCCTGGGGCACCGTCCTCGCCCAGTGCGGCATGGCAGCGGTCTACCTCTTCGTCGTCGTACGCGGCGCCAGGCGCCACGGCGCCTCACTGCGCCCTGACGCAGCCGGGATCCGAGCCTGCGCACAAGCGGGCGCCCCGCTCCTGGTCCGCACGCTCTCCCTGCGGACCATCCTGATGCTCGCGACCGCAGTGGCCGCACGACTGGGTGACGCCGAGGTGGCCGCCCACCAGATCATTCTCTCCCTGTGGAATTTTCTGGCCTTCGCGCTGGACGCCATCGCCATCGCCGGGCAGGCGATCATCGCCCGCTACCTTGGCGCCAACGATGCCGAAGGCGCCCGCGCCGTCTGCCGACGCATGGTGCAGTGGGGCATCGCGTCGGGCGTCGGCCTCGGCCTGCTCGTCGTCCTCGCCCGGCCACTCTTCATACCGCTCTTCACCGGCGACGCCGCCGTCCAGGACACGGCTCTGCCCGCTCTCGTGGTCGTGGCGCTCGCCCAGCCGATCTGCGGCATCGTCTTCGTGCTCGACGGTGTCCTGATGGGCGCCGGTGACGGGCGGTATCTCGCCTGGGCGATGCTGCTCACGCTCGCGGCGTTCACACCGGTCGCCCTGCTGGTACCGACTCTCGGCGGCGGCCTGACCGCCCTGTGGGCAGCGATGACCCTCATGATGACGATGCGCATGCTGACGCTCTGGCTGCGCTCCCGCTCCGGCCGCTGGATCGTCACAGGCGCCACGCGCTGAACGTCTCCCGCTCCACGCTGAACGCTTCCCGCTGTTTCACGTGAAACAGCGGCCCTTCGACAACTCCCTCCCGCAAGAGGTTGGGCCACCGGCTTCGGTTGCCAAGCCAGCACAATGCAAAACCAGCACGATGCGAAACCCACGATGCGAAGCCAGAACAATTCCAAGCCAGCGCGGTTTCTAAGCCCCACGGTTCGCAGCCCACACGCGGGCCGCCGCACGAGGAAGGGGCCGCACCCAACGGGTACGGCCCCTTCACTCAGTCCAGCCAAGCGCAGTGCTTAGGCAGAGACGACCTCGACGTTGACCTTCGCGGCAACCTCGGGGTGCAGACGCACGGACGTCGCATGGGCGCCCAGGGTCTTGATCGGCGAGCCCAGCTCGACGCGGCGCTTGTCGATCTTCGGACCACCGGCAGCCTCGATCGCCGAAGCGACGTCGGCCGGGGTGACGGAACCGAAGAGACGACCGGCCTCGCCGGAGCGGACAGCCAGACGGACCTTGACGCCCTCAAGCTGGGCCTTGATCTCGTTGGCCTGCTCGATCGTCGCGATCTCGTGGATCTTGCGAGCACGACGGATCTGCTCGACGTCCTTCTCGCCACCCTTGGTCCAGCGGATCGCGAAGTTCCGCGGGATCAGGTAGTTGCGGGCGTAGCCGTCCTTGACGTCTACGACCTCGCCGGCGGCACCGAGGCCGGAGACCTCGTGGGTGAGGATGATCTTCATTAGTCGGTCACCCTTCCCTTATCGCGCGGTGGACGTGTAGGGCAGCAGCGCCATCTCACGGCTGTTCTTCACTGCCGTGGCGACGTCACGCTGGTGCTGCGTGCAGTTGCCGGTCACGCGGCGGGCACGGATCTTGCCGCGGTCGGAAATGAACTTCCGCAGCATGTTCGTGTCCTTGTAGTCCACGTACGTGACCTTGTCCTTGCAGAAAGCGCAGACCTTCTTCTTAGGCTTGCGCACAGGCGGCTTCGCCATGGTGTATCTCCTGTGTGATCAAGAAGTGGGGGTACGACCCACCCTCGGCCCGAAGGCCCAAAGCCCTGAGGCTTAGAAGGGGGGCTCGTCCGAGTAGCCGCCACCGGAACCGCCGGAGCTTCCGCCCCAGCCGCCACCGCCGCCGCCTTGCTGCTGACCGCCGCCGGCCGGAGCACCGGTCGCCCAGGGGTCGTCGGCGGGAGCACCGCCGCCACCCTGCTGCTGACCGCCGCCGGAGCCACCGCCCCAGCCGCCGCCCTGCTGGCCGCCGCCACCGCCGCCGTAACCGCCCTGGCCACCGCGACCGGTGGTCTTGGTGACCTTGGCCGTGGCGTTCTTCAGGCTGGCGCCGACTTCCTCGACGTCCAGCTCGTAGACCGTGCGCTTGACGCCCTCACGGTCCTCGTAGGACCGCTGCTTCAGTCGGCCCTGCACGATGACGCGCATGCCTCGCTGGAGCGACTCCGCGACGTTCTCCGCCGCCTGACGCCAGACCGAGCAGGTCAGGAACAGGCCTTCGCCGTCCTTCCACTCGTTCGTCTGCTTGTCAAAGATGCGGGGGGTGGACGCGACACGGAACTTCGCGACCGCCGCACCGGAGGGGGTGAAGCGCAGCTCGGGGTCGTCGACAAGATTGCCGACGACCGTGATGACGGTCTCGCCTGCCATGGGGGAACCTCTCGGCGGGTTTGCTGCTGGCTGCTTGTTGCTGCTACTCGATTCCCGGGTGCTGCTGAGCTAGAAAGCTCAGTGCATCTCGGGACGGAGGACCTTGGTCCGGAGGACCGACTCGTTCAGGTTCATCTGTCGGTCGAGCTCCTTGACGACCGCAGGCTCGGCCTGGAGGTCGATGACCGAGTAGATGCCCTCGGGCTTCTTCTTGATCTCGTAGGACAGACGACGACGGCCCCAGGTGTCGACCTTCTCGACCTTTCCGTTGCCCTCACGGACGACGGAGAGGAAGTTCTCGATCAGCGGGGAGACAGCGCGCTCCTCGAGATCGGGGTCGAGGATGACCATCACTTCGTAGTGACGCATGTGGAACCCACCTCCTTTGGACTCAGCGGCCACGGTCGTTCCGTGGCAGGAGGGTCGTGATGCGTACGCAACCGTATCGGCGGCCACTGACAATCGGCTTCCGCTAGCGGAAGCTCCTGCCGTGGTCCGGGCAGACACGGGTGCAGACGGTACAGACTACCCGCACCGAGGCTTCCGGTTGAAATCCGGCGAGGGACGGGCAGAATCTGTACACATCGGGTGTGTATGGCGCTACGGTGCGCCGCTTTCCGCAGGAGGTGCCTCACATGGCACAGACAATGCGACACAACACCACTACCTCGCTCTTCGCCTCGGACGGCAAGTCCCATCCGCTCCAGGACACGCTGGTCGGCGTGACGCTGGTGCTGGGGGCGATCGCCTTCGTGACGGCGATGTTCCACAACCTCCATCTGCTCAGCTCGTGGACGGGCCTGGTCGGGATCATCACCGGCGCGTACGGCCAGTTCATCTCGGCGACGACCCGTGAGCGCTTCGGTCTGATCCTGGGCATGGGTGCCTCGGCGATCGGGTTCTTCCTCGGCATGGCACACGGCGGACTCTTCGGCGGAATCGTCGGCTGACCACCCCCCGGCACCCCGGTCCCGGGCGGGACCGGGGGCCGAGGTTGCGTACGGCCAGACGGGGCGCTCGCGGGGCGCAGTAGGCTTCGGCGCGAGAGCCGGAGCCCCTGAACCCATGGGGACACACCAGCCCGAGGAGCGCCCCGAATGAGTCTGACCCTGAGGACCATCAGCCGCGAGCAGCATCTGGCGTATATCCAGACACTGCCGTCGGCGAGTCATTGCCAGGTCCCGGCATGGGCTGACGTGAAGAGCGAATGGCGCTCGGAGAACCTGGGCTGGTTCGACGACCGGACCGGCCAGCTCGTCGGTGCGGGCCTGGTGCTCTACCGGCAGCTGCCCAAGCTGAAGCGGTATCTCGCGTACCTCCCCGAGGGCCCGGTCATCAACTGGTACGCCCCGAACCTGGACGAGTGGCTCCAGCCGATGCTCGCGCACCTCAAGCAGCAGGGCGCCTTCTCCGTCAAGATGGGCCCGCCCGTCGTGATCCGCCGCTGGGACGCTCCGGCGATCAAGGCCGGCATCCAGAACCCGGACGTGAAGCGGCTGCGGGACGTCGAGGCGTCGTTCATCGAGCCGCGCGCCTTCGAGGTCTCCGACCGCCTGCGCCGGATGGGCTGGCAGCAGGGCGAGGACGGCGGTGCCGGCTTCGGTGACGTACAGCCCCGGTTCGTCTTCCAGGTGCCGCTGGCCAACCGGTCCCTGGACGAGGTCCAGAAGGGCTTCAACCAGCTGTGGCGACGCAACATCAAGAAGGCCGAGAAGGCAGGCGTCGAGGTCGTCCAGGGCGGCTACCAGGACCTCGCCGAGTGGCAGCGCCTCTACGAGATCACGGCCATCCGTGACAAGTTCCGTCCGCGGCCGCTCGGCTACTTCCAGCAGATGTGGCAGGCCCTCAACTCCGAGGACCCCAACCGCATGCGGCTGTACTTCGCGCGGCACAACGGCGTGAACCTGTCGGCCGCCACAATGCTCGTCGTCGGCGGGCACGTCTGGTACTCCTACGGCGCCTCGGACAACATCGGGCGCGAGGTCAGGCCCTCGAACGCGATGCAGTGGCGGATGCTCCGCGACGCGTACGCCATGGGGGCCACGGTCTATGACCTGCGCGGCATCTCCGACTCGCTGGACGAGACGGACCACCTCTTCGGTCTGATCCAGTTCAAGGTGGGCACCGGTGGTGAGGCCGCCGAGTACATCGGCGAGTGGGACTTCCCGCTCAACAAGCTGCTGCACAAGGCGCTCGACATCTACATGTCGCGCCGCTGATCCCGCACAATTTCCTTCCATAACTCTGATACACCGCAGACACGAGAAAGGTTCCGGGATCCAGCCATGGCGCTCACGCTCTATGTCGACACCGCGCGCTGGCGGGCACATCACAAGCACGTGCTGGAGCAGTTCCCGGGCATCGTCCCGGTCTGCAAGGGCAACGGCTACGGCTTCGGTCATGAGCGCCTGGCCGAGGAAGCCACGCGCTTCGGCTCCGACGTCCTCGCCGTGGGCACCACCTACGAGGCGGCCCGGATCAAGGACTGGTTCAGCGGTGACCTGCTGGTCCTGACCCCGTTCCGGCGGGGCGAGGAGCCGGTGCCGCTGCCCGACCGTGTGATCCGCTCCGTGTCGTCGCTCGACGGCGTACACGGCCTGGTGGGCGCCCGCGTCGTCATCGAGGTCATGTCCTCGATGAAGCGCCACGGCGTCAGCGAGCAGGACCTCCCGCAGCTGCACGCCGCCATCGAGGACGTACGACTCGAAGGCTTCGCGCTCCACCTGCCGCTGGACCGCACCGACGGCTCCGACGCCGTCGAGGAGGTCATCGGCTGGATGGACCGCCTGCGCGCCGCCCGCCTCCCGCTGCACACGATGTTCGTCAGCCACCTCAAGGCCCACGAACTCGCCCGTCTTCAGCAGCAGTTCCCACAGACCCGCTTCCGGGCGCGCATCGGCACGAACCTCTGGCTGGGCGACCATGAGGCCACCGAGTACCGCGGCGCCGTCCTGGACGTCACCGCCGTCGCCAAGGGTGACCGTTTCGGCTACCGCCAGCAGAAAGTGGCGTCCGACGGCTGGCTGGTCGTGGTCGCCGGCGGCACCTCTCACGGCGTCGGCCTGGAGGCCCCGAAGGCGCTGCACGGCATGATGCCGCGTGCCAAGGGCGTCGCCCGGGCGGGCCTCGCGACCGTCAACCGCAACCTCTCGCCGTTCGTCTGGGCGGGCAAGCAGCGCTGGTTCGCGGAGCCCCCGCACATGCAGGTCTCCATCCTCTTCGTGCCCTCCGACGCGCAGGAGCCCAAGGTCGGCGACGAACTGGTGGCTCACCTGCGGCACACGACGACCCAGTTCGACCGCATGGTGGACCGCTGAGGCGCCGCCGGAGCGCCCCGCACCACATCGGAGGGGCCGGACACGACATGCGTCGTGTCCGGCCCCTCCGGCCGTCTGGCGGCCCTGTCCGCCGCCACCCACACATGTTCGCTCAGGGCGAACGCCGGGCGGACGCCGACGACGAAGCTGCTCAGCGCGACAGATCGGTCGCCGCCCCCCACTTCACGAGCGGCCCCTCGGCGGAATGCGCCACAGCCCGCGTCGGGTGTGCCACAGAGCCGAGGACGAAGACGTCCTGCGCGCCGTCCAGAACGCCGCCAGAGGGGTCGTCGTCGCCGCCCCGGCGCACCACGTCCCGCTCCGGCATGAGGATGTCGCGCACGACCACCGCGCACAGGTACAGCGTCCCCAACAGGTGGACGGCGATAGCCACTTGATAGCCCTCGGGGGGCAGTCCCTTGTGCGCGTCCCCGCTCGTCCGGTACGCCAGATACATCCAGATCCCGAGGAAGTACGCGACCTCGCACGCCTGCCAGACCAAGAAATCGCGCCAGCGGGGCCGCGCGAGCGCGGCCAGCGGGATCAGCCACAGGACGTACTGCGGCGAGTAGACCTTGTTGGTGAGGATGAAGGCGGCCACGACCAAGAAGGCGAGCTGCGCGAAGCGCGGTCGGCGCGGGGCGCTCAGCCCGAGTGCTCCTATGGCCAGGCAGGCCAGGAGCATCAGCGCCACCGCCAAGATGTTGACGATGTCGGTGGACAGCGACGTTTCCATGCGCTGGTCGAGGATCAGCCAGAAGGATCCGAAGTCGACGCTCCGCTCCTGGCTGAAGGTGTAGAACTTCGACCAGCCGTCACCGGCGAGCAGTATCACCGGGAGGTTGACGGCGAGCCAGGTACCCGCGGCACCGGCCAGGCCGGTCCCGAAAGCCCGCCAGCGGCCCGCGCGCCAGCACAGGATCAGCAGCGGCCCGAGCAGCAGCACGGGATAGAGCTTGGCGGCCGTGGCAAGCCCCAGGAGGATGCCGAAGGCGAGGGGACGCGCGCGGGCCCACATCATCATCGCGGCGGCCGTGAGGGCGACGGCGAGCAGATCCCAGTTGATGGTGGCCGTCAGCGCGAGGGCAGGCGCGAGAGCGACGAGCAAGGCATCCCACGGGCGACGCCGGTGGGTACGCGTGACACAGACGGCGACGGCGGCCGCGCACGCCATCAGTATCCCCGCGTTGACCATCCAGTAGATCTTTTCCTGGTGCTGGATGGACCCGCTGCCCGGCGTCACCCAAGAGGCCATCTCCATGAACATCCCGGTCAGGACCGGGTATTCGAGGTACTCCATGTCGCCGGGCAATTTGTCGAAGTACGGCACGAGGCCGTCGGCGAAGCCTCGCCCTTCGTAGAGATGCGGGATGTCGGAGTAGCACGCGTGCGTGTACTGCGAGCTCGCCCCCGAGAACCACGCGCCGTTGTAGCACGGCATCTTCTGGACCATGCCCAGCGCGAACATCCCGAGCGCGATGAGTGCGATGACGCGTACGGGAGACCACCAGTCCGTAGCGGACAGCGCTCTTCGGCCGAGGGGGCCACCGAGCAGCTCGCTGCCGGCTCGGGCGACCTCGTCCTCCTTCGTCGGCCGCACCGGCTCCGATTCCTGCGGGCTCACGGGCTCGTACGCGCTCGTGCTCGGCGTCTCTGCGCCGGGGCCGGCGCTGGGGTCTGCACTGGGCATGCCGACATCCTGCCGTACGCGGCTGGGAACGCGCCGAGGGCCGCCACGCCGGTCGGTGTGGCGGCCCTCGTTTCACGTGAAACATGCGCGGGGGAGGCCCCCGCCGACCGTCGGATCACTCTGGCCGGACGGGCCGGCCTGGCTCAGCCGAAAATCCCTCCGCCGTTCTGGTTCCCCCGGTCATCGCCCGGCGGATCGGCCGTGGGCGGCGGCGATTCCCCGCCCGGGTCCCCGTTGGCTCCGCCGTCCTCGGCACCACCGTCGGCGCCACCGTCGTTGTTGCACTCCCAGTCCCACTGGCTGCAGGACTCCTCAGGTTCGGGTGACTGCGTCGTGGGCGGCTTCGTCGTCTCGGTCTCCGTCGGCGTCGGGGACGGGGGCTCCTCCTTCTCCGGCTCCTTGGTCGCCGTGGGGCTCGGCGGCGGAGGCGGCGTCTCACCGACGAGCTCACCGATGGGCTGCGGCGTCGGGAAGGATTCCACACGCGCGCCCTTGAGCGCCTTCGACATGTAGTCCTGCCAGATCTTCGCGGGGAACGAGGCGCCGTGGATCTTCTCCTCGCCACCCGTGCCGAACATCTCCAGGAACTCGCGCTTTTTGTTGGTCTCGTCGTCGTCGAGCCGGTACATGCTGATCGCGGTCGACAACTGCGGGGTGTAACCGACGAACCAGGCGGACTTGTTGCCGTCCGTCGTACCGGTCTTGCCCGCGACCTGGCGGCCAGGCAGCCGGGCCGAGGTGCCGGTGCCCTTCTCCACGACGGTCCTCAGCACGTCGGTGACGTTGTCGGCGACCTGCGGGGTGAACGCCGGCTTGGTCTGCTTCTCATGCCGGTAGACCGAGTCGCCCTTGTACTCGACCTCCTTGACCGAGTACGGCTCGTTCTGCTTGCCGCTGGCCGCGAAGGTGGCGTAGGCCCCGGCCATCCGGATCGCGCTCGGCGACGAGGTGCCGAGCGAGAAGGAGGGGTAATTGGCGCTGGCCATGGAGCTGTCGTCCTTGAGGCCGGCGTCGACGGCCGTCTCCTTGACCTTCTCCAGACCGACATCCATGCCGAGCTGCACATAGGCGGAGTTGACCGACTCCCGCATCGCCTCACGAAGGTCGATCTGGTAGGTCGGAGGGTTGTACGACGCGTCGCCGTCGTTCTTCTGGAGCCACTCCTTGCCCTCGCGGTCGGTCCAGACACTGCCGTTGTAGTTCTGGATCTTGAGCTCGTTCTTGCCGCTGTACAGGCTCTTGGGATTGACGACGGTGCGCTGGGTCTGGCTCTGCACCTCCGGGCCCTCACGGTCGCGTACGCCGTACTTGAAGGCGGCGGCCAGCACGAACGGCTTGTACGTCGAACCCACCTGGGCACCGGTCTGGTCGGCGTTGTTGGTGAAGTGCTTCGTCGCGTCCTCACCGCCGTAGATGGCCTTGATGGCGCCGCTCTTGGGATCCACGGAGGCGCCGCCGAACTGGACGTGTGTGTCCTTCTCCGGGCGCAGCTTCGGCTTGATCTTCTCCTTGCGGACCTTGTTCACCGCGTTCTCGAGTTCCTTGACCTTCTTCCTCTCGAAGGTCGTGTGGATCTCGTAGCCGCCCTGCTGGAGCTGCTCGGCGGTGATGTCCGTGTTGCGGATGACGTACGCCTTGGCCAGGTCCACGAGGTAACCGGTCTGACCGCCCAGCTGCGTGTTCGACCGCGGGTTCTGGAGCTTCGGGAACTCCCTGTACTTGTTCCGCTGCGCGGCGGTCAGACGGCCGTCCTTGACCTCCTCGTCGAGGATCCACTCCCAGCGCTTCTTGGCGCGCGCGCTGTTGTCCTTCTGGTTGGCCGCGGGGTCGATCTCGGGGTAGCCGGCCGGGTCGTAGTACGTGGCGCCCTTGAGCACCGTCGCGAGGAGCGCGCACTCACTCGGGTCCAGCTCCTTCGCTTCCTTGTCGAAGTACGCCCGGGCGGCCGCCTGGATGCCGTAGGCCCCACGACCGTAGTAAGCGGTGTTGAGGTAGCCGGCCATGATCTTTTCCTTGGATTCGGTCCGGCCGACCTTTATGGAAATGAAGAGCTCTTTGAACTTGCGGCTGAACGTCTGTGACTGGTCGCCCAGGCGTGCGTTCTTCACGTACTGCTGAGTGATCGTGGAGCCACCCTGGGTCTGCCCGCCCTTGGCCATGTTGACCACGGCGCGCGCGATACCCATGGGGTCGACGCCCTTGTCGTCCTCGAAGGTCTTGTTCTCCGCCGACATGACGGCGAAGCGCATCTCCTTGGGGATGTCGTCATAGTCGATGATCTGGCGGTTGCGCTCACCACCGGTCGCGACCATCTGCTTGCCGTCGGCCCAGTAGTAGACGTTGTTCTGGGCCTTGGCCGCCTTGTCGACCTCGGGGACCTCCACCAGGGCGTACGAGATGCCCGCGACGGCCATCAGGCCGCCGACGAAGCTCAGGAAGAGGCCGGTGACCAGGCGCCACGACGGCACCCAGCGCCGCGCGCCCCGCTTGCCCGCGCGCGGGTAGTCGATGAACCTCTTCTTGCCGGGCTGCTGGGGGCCACGGCCCCTGCCGCGCCCGGGCCCGCCCGAGCCACCGGATCCACCCCCGCCACGGCGTCCGCCTCCGCCGGCGCGTCCGCCGCCGGAGGCCTCGGCCGCCCTGCGGCGACCGCCTCCCGCCGCGACCGAACCACTGCGTTGCGCGGCTCGCCGGGCCTGTGCCCGGCCTCCGTAGGTCTGGTCCCCCTCGTCCTGGGCCCCGGCTCCAGATGCCCCATAGGAGGAAGAGGACGGTCCAGTGGTATCTCTCGGCGCCGCACGGCGGCCCGACGGCGCTCCTGGGGCGCCACGCCTGGCCGCGGCGCGTCCGCCGCCCTGCGGCTGCGGCGGTTTGCGACGGTGCTCGCTCATCGAACGATTACTCCTCGGGCAGGCGCAGCTGTCCGCGCCTGGAAACGGCGGCTGGTTTCCGGTCCCCCCGACGTACGGATGCGCCCGTTCCGGCGCTCACCCGCACTACACCGGGGACGACGACGCTCCCTGGCGTCACTTGGTTCCCGGCGGCATACATGGCGCACAGACTACGCACCGTCAAAACCCTCGTAGAGCCGAAGTTCACCCCAAAACAGGCAAGTTACTTCCTACGAATCGGTGATGTGACGCCGTTCACCGTGCCCCCTCTTGTCTCATGCGGGTCACCGTTCTATCGTCTCGATGTATCGAGTCGATACATCAGCTCGGCATAAAGGCCGTACTGAGGGACCGCGGCAGACGGGAGGCGAAGATGAGCAGGCGCTCCGGCATCCTGGAATTCGCCGTCCTCGGTCTCCTCCGCGAGTCCCCGATGCACGGCTATGAGCTGCGAAAACGCCTCAATACGTCGCTAGGAGTCTTCCGCGCCTTCAGCTACGGGACCCTCTACCCCTGCCTCAAGACGCTGGTCGCCAACGGCTGGTTGATCGAGGAGGCGGGCAGCACCTCCGAGGACGCCCTCGCGGCTCCGCTCACGGGGCGCCGCGCCAAGATCGTCTATCGGCTGACGGCGGAAGGTAAGGAGCACTTCGAGGACCTGCTCTCGCAGACCGGTCCCGACGCATACGAGGACGAGCACTTCGCCGCCCGCTTCGCCTTCTTCGGTCAGACCTCGCGGGACGTACGCATGCGGGTGCTGGAGGGCCGTCGCAGTCGGCTCGAAGAGCGTCTGGAGAAGATGCGCGCCTCCCTGGCCCGTACCCGGGAGCGCCTGGACGACTACACGCTTGAGCTGCAGCGGCACGGCATGGAGTCCGTGGAGCGCGAAGTGCGCTGGCTGAACGAGCTCATCGAGAGCGAGCGAGCGGGACGGGACCAGCACCGGTCCACCCGCGAAGGCTCCGCTCAGCAGGACAGCACATCTGGGGAGTCGGCGGGCCTGCCCCGGCGGCGGGAGAACGACCCGCCGCCGGATCCGTCCGATGACCCCGCCAAGTGAGACCCAGCGTTCCGCCGGGTTTCATCCGGAATACCGAGATCACACAGGGAGCAACCGGAATGGGTTCGGTTCGCGTAGCCATTGTCGGCGTGGGCAACTGCGCCGCCTCGCTGGTCCAGGGCGTCGAGTACTACAAGGACGCCGACCCGGACGCCAAGGTCCCGGGCCTGATGCACGTCCAGTTCGGCGAGTACCACGTCAGTGACGTGGAGTTCGTCGCCGCCTTCGACGTCGACGCGAAGAAGGTCGGCGTCGACCTCGCGGACGCGATCGGCGCCAGCGAGAACAACACCATCAAGATCTGCGACGTGCCGAACACCGGCGTGCAGGTCCAGCGTGGCCACACCCTCGACGGCCTGGGGCTGTACTACCGCCAGACCATCGAGGAGTCCACCGAGGCCCCGGTCGACGTCGTCCAGGTCCTCAAGGACCGCGAGGTCGACGTCCTCGTCTGCTACCTGCCCGTCGGTTCCGAGGACGCCGCGAAGTTCTACGCGCAGTGCGCCATCGACGCCAAGGTCGCGTTCGTCAACGCGCTGCCGGTCTTCATCGCCGGTACCAAGGAGTGGGCGGACAAGTTCACCGAGGCCGGCGTGCCGATCGTCGGTGACGACATCAAGTCGCAGGTCGGCGCCACCATCACGCACCGCGTCATGGCAAAGCTGTTCGAGGACCGCGGTGTCCGCCTTGAGCGCACGATGCAGCTCAACGTCGGCGGCAACATGGACTTCAAGAACATGCTGGAGCGTGACCGCCTCGAGTCGAAGAAGATCTCGAAGACGCAGGCCGTCACCTCGCAGATCCCCGACCGCGAGCTGGGCGAGAAGAACGTCCACATCGGCCCGTCGGACTACGTGCAATGGCTCGACGACCGCAAGTGGGCGTACGTCCGCCTTGAGGGCCGCGCCTTCGGCGACGTTCCGCTGAACCTGGAGTACAAGCTCGAGGTCTGGGACTCCCCGAACTCCGCGGGCGTCATCATCGACGCCCTGCGCGCCGCGAAGATCGCCAAGGACCGCGGCATCGGCGGCCCGATCCTCTCCGCGTCCTCGTACTTCATGAAGTCCCCGCCGGTCCAGTACTTCGACGACGAGGCCTACGAGAACGTCGAGAAGTTCATCAAGGGCGAGGTCGAGCGCTAAACAGCCCTCTCCTTGCCGCTCGTCGAGGGCCCCCGGGCATTCCGTCCGGGGGCCCTCCTCGTATGTGCCGGGGGCCCTCCTCGTATGTGAGGGTGTGCCCCATGACTGTCGTCGGTGACCTGCGCGTCCTGCTGCGCCTGCGGGACTTCCGGCGCCTGCTCGCCGTACGGCTGATCTCCCAGGGCGCGGACGGCGTCTACCAGGTCGCGCTCGCCACGTACGTGGTCTTCTCACCGGAGAAGCAGGCCTCGGCCGGGGCGATCGCCTCCGCGATGGCGGTGCTGCTGCTTCCGTATTCGCTGGTCGGCCCCTTCGCGGGCGTGCTCCTGGACCGCTGGCAGCGCCGGCAGGTCTTCCTCTACGGCAACTCCCTGCGGGCGGCGCTGGCGGTGCTGACCGCCGTGCTGATGCTCAGCGACGTCCCGGACCGGCTCTTCTACGCCTCCGCGCTGTGTGTCACCGCCGTCAACCGGTTCGTGCTCGCCGGGCTCTCCGCCGCACTTCCCCGAGTGGTCGACGACGACCGCCTGGTCATCGCCAACTCCCTCTCGCCGACCGCGGGCACGCTCGCCGCGACGGTGGGCGGCGGCCTCGCCTTCGTCGTCCGCCTGGCGGGCTCGGATTCGGACGCGGTGGTGGTCCTGCTCGGAGCGGCCCTGTACCTCTGCGCGGCGCTCGCCTCGCTCCGCATGGCGCGTGACCTGCTCGGACCGGGCCCCGGCCTGGTGCGGCCCCACTTCGGGGAAGCGCTGGCCGGCACGGCCCATGGCCTGGCGGCGGGGCTACGACACCTGGCCCAGCGCCCCGCGGCCGCCCGCGCGCTGGCCGCGATGACAGTGCTGCGCTTCTGCTACGGCGCGCTGACAGTCATGGTCCTGATGCTCTGCCGGTACGCCTGGTCGTCCTCGGAGTCCGAAGGGCTTGCGCTGCTCGGCCTCGCCGTGGGCATCTCCGGGGCCGGCTTCTTCGTGGCGGCGTTGGTGACCCCGTCGGCGGCGGGGCGGCTGGGCCCAGGCGGCTGGATCACCGTGAGCGCGGCCACAGCGGCAGTCCTGGAACCGGCCCTCGGCCTCGCCTTCGCCCCCGTGCCCCTGCTCATCGCCGCCTTCGCCCTCGGCCTGACGACGCAGGGCGCGAAGATCGCCACGGACACGGTGGTGCAGTCCTCGGTGGACGACGGCTTCCGCGGCCGGGTCTTCTCCCTCTACGACGTCCTCTTCAACGTCGCCTTCGTGGGGGCGGCGGCGGTAGCGGCACTGATGCTGCCGGGTGACGGCCGGTCGGTTCCGCTTGTCATCATGGTGGCTCTGCTGTACGCAGCGGTTGCGGCGAGTATGGCCCGTTTTGGTGTGCAGTAAGTGTCACATCAGTGCCACAGAGCCCCTCTGAGCTTCAGAGATGTCACTCCACCCCGATAACTTACGGGCGTCTTATCCGCGCGATCGCGCTCTCGTTCGAGGGGGACCCACAAAAGTGACCACTCCGCCGCCCCAGGGCCAAGCTCCGTACCCGCCCCAGGGCCAGAACCCCTACGGCCAGCCCCCGGCCGGCGCCCCGTACCCCCCTCAGCCGGGTCAGCCGACCGCTCCGCAGCAGCCGTACCCGGCTTTCAACCAGGGCGCTCCGGTTCCCGCGCCGGCCGCCCCGCGCCGAGGCAAGAAGCTCCTCCTGCGCATCGGTGGCTTCATTCTCGTCGCCATCCTCATAGCCGTCGGCAAGTGGTACCTCGGCAAGAGCGACGCCGAGTCCATCGCGGTCGGTAGCTGCATGCACAACGAGGGCACGATGGGCCAGCCGGAGATGAATGAGGTCGACTGCTCCTCAAGCGACGCCGAATTCAAGGTGGTCGAGAAGTTCGACGGCACCAGCGACGCGGACAAGTGCGAGGCGGTCAAGGCGTCCGAGCTCGCCTACTTCCAGCAGGGGAAGGGCCACGACGTGGTGCTCTGCCTGAAGAGGGCGAAGTAGGAAGCCGCAGCAAGAAGATCCAAGGGGCGGTGTTTCACGGTTTCACGTGAAACACCGCCCCTTGGTCCGTCTTGAGCGCTGCGGGTGTTTCACGTGAAACACCCGCACTCGGCCTCAGTCCTGCGCCGCCCACCACTCCTTGAGCGCCGCCACCGCCGCGTCCCGCTCCATCGGCCCGTTCTCGAGCCGCAGCTCCAGCAGGAACTTGTAGGCCTTGCCGATCACCGGGCCAGGGCCCACGTCCAGGACCTGCATGATGTCGTTGCCGTCCAGGTCAGGGCGGATCGAGTCCAGCTCCTCCTGCTCCTGGAGGCGGGCGATGCGCTCCTCCAGGCCGTCGTACGCACGTGACAGAGCATTCGCCCTGCGCTTGTTACGCGTCGTGCAGTCGGAGCGGGTCAGCTTGTGCAAGCGCTCCAGGAGCGGCCCGGCGTCGCGTACGTAGCGGCGTACGGCCGAGTCCGTCCACTCTCCCGTGCCGTAGCCGTGGAAGCGCAGGTGAAGCTCGACGAGGCGTGAGACGTCCTTCACCAGCTCGTTGGAGTACTTGAGCGCTGTCATGCGCTTCTTGACCATCTTCGCCCCGACCACCTCGTGGTGGTGGAAGGAGACCCGGCCATCGCTTTCGAAGCGACGGGTCTTCGGCTTGCCGATGTCGTGCAGTAGCGCGGCAAGCCGCAGCGTCAAATCCGGCCCGTCCTTCTCCAGCGCCATCGCCTGCTCCAGGACGATCAGCGAGTGGTCGTACACGTCCTTGTGACGGTGGTGTTCGTCCCTCTCCAGACGCAGCGCAGGCAGCTCGGGCAGGACGCGCGCGGCAAGCCCCGTGTCGACGAGGAGGGCGAGGCCCTTGCGCGGGTGGGCGGAGAGGATCAGCTTGTTCAGCTCATCCCGCACGCGCTCGGCGGACACGATGTCGATGCGCTCGGCCATGGCCTTCATCGCGGCGACGACTTCGGGCGCCACCTCGAAGTCCAGCTGCGCGGCGAACCGCGCGGCCCGCATCATGCGCAGCGGATCGTCCGAGAAGGACTCCTCAGGGGTGCCGGGAGTGCGCAGGACACGCTCGGACAGGTCCTCAAGACCTCCGTGCGGATCGATGAACTCCTTCTCGGGGAGCGCCACGGCCATCGCGTTCACGGTGAAGTCCCGGCGGACGAGGTCTTCCTCGATGGAGTCGCCGTAAGACACCTCGGGCTTGCGCGAGGTCCTGTCGTACGCCTCGGACCGGTACGTCGTGACCTCGATCTGGTAGCCCTCCTTCTGGCAGCCGACCGTCCCGAAGGCGATCCCGACCTCCCAAACCGCGTCGGCCCACGGCCGGACGATCTTCAGTACGTCCTCGGGGCGGGCGTCGGTCGTGAAGTCCAGGTCGTTGCCGAGCCGGCCCAGGAGGGCGTCCCTGACCGAGCCACCGACCAGGGCGAGAGAGAACCCGGCCTCCTGGAAACGGCGGGCAAGATCGTCCGCGACAGGGGACACGCGCAGCAATTCGCTGACCGCGCGGCGCTGCACCTGGCTGAGGGCGCTGGGATTGTCTTCGTTGGCGTTCGGCACAACAGAAAAGGGTACGTGCCCCGGGCGCCCGGAACCGACCCCATTACCGCCGGGCCCGTCAGGCCCGCGCCGCCCCTCCCGGCCAGGTCTTCCGATCATGTGGAGCAGACCGCGGCACTTCGCCACAGCGCGCATCGTTACCATGCGTGGACGCACAACCGACGACCACTGACGACGAGGGACGGGCGAACGCGTGGCCGAGGCGGCAGACTTCCCGGGGACAAGCCCCTCACCTGCCCGCCGGTGGCTGCGGCGCACCGCAGCACTGCTGGTGGGTACCCCTTTGCTGGCCGGCCTCCTGCAAGCCCCGGCAGGACCCGTGGCGCACGCCACTGTGCCGAGCGCGGCGGCCGACGCCACCGGTTCGGGCACCGTGGACGTATCGCTGGACGCCCTGACCCCGACCGCTCCCGACGAAGGCGACAAGCTCACCGTCTCCGGCACGGTCACCAATCAGGGCAAGCAGACGGTGACCGGGGCCCAGGTCGGGCTGCGGGTGGGATCGGCGCCCCTGGGCGGCCGGAGTGAGATCGACAGCGCCGCGAAGCGCACAGGCTTCCAGCCGGGGCTCGACGGTACGGAGGTCGGCGGCAAGTACGTCGACAAGTTCGACAAGCTCGTGCCCGGCGTGCGGCAGGACTTCAGCATCTCCGTACCCGTCCAGGCGCTGCACCTCGGCGCGGACGGCGTCTACCAGCTGAGCGTCGCCCTCACCGGACAGAACGCCGCGCAGCCCTACCCGCAGGTGCTCGGCATCGAGCGCACCTTCCTGCCGTGGCAGACCGAGGGCGCCGACACGAAGACGAAGACGACCTACCTCTGGCCGCTCATCGCCGACACGCACCTCACGGCGAAGACCGAGTCCGACGAACAGCAGACGCCTGTTTTCAGGAATGACGACCTGGCCGAAGATCTCGCCCCGGGCGGCCGTCTCCAGCAGCTCCTGGCCCTCGGCAGCGACCTCGACGTCACGTGGGTCATCGATCCGGACCTGCTCGCCTCCGTCGAGGCGATGACGAAGGGGTACCGGATCCAGAACCCCGACGAGCGGTCCGCCAGGGCGGGCAAGCAGCAGGCGGTGGCCACCGCCTGGCTCAACGACCTGGAAGCCGCGGTCAAGGGCAAGAAGGTCGTCGCGCTGCCCTTCGCCGACCCCGACCTCGCGTCCCTCGCGCACAACGGCAGGGCGGTGACCGGTTCCCTCAGCCACCTCAAGGACGCCACCGATGCGGGAACCAGCGCGGTGGAGACGATCCTCCACGTGAAGCCGAGCACGGACTTCGCGTGGCCGGCCGACGGAGCGGTCGACCCGTCCATCGTCGATGTCGCGACCTCAGCGGGCGCCCACACGGTGATCGCCCGCAGTGACAGCCTCCGCGAGACCGACGGCCTGGCGTACTCGCCGACCGCGGCCCGGCCCATCGGCGGCGGTACGACCGCCGTGGTGGCCGACGCGCGTCTCTCCACCGCCTTCCAGGGCGACATGACGGAAGCCGAGAACTCCACGCTCGCTGTCCAGGAGTTCGTCGCCCAGAGCCTGATGATCAACCTCCAGGACCCCGGCAGGCAGCGCAGCATCGTGGTCGCGCCGCAGCGCATGCCCACGGCCAGCCAGGCCCAGACGATGGCGAAGGCGCTGACCACGCTCCAGGACGGACAGTGGTCGCAGTTCGAGGACCTGACCGCCGCGGCGAAGGCGAAGCCCGACCCGAGGGCCGCGACCCGGGTTCCGTCGACCGGGGCCTATCCGGGCGCGTTGCGCAAGCAGGAGCTGCCCCAGTCGGCGTTCGAGTCGATCCGCGACACCCAGGGCATGCTCGAACGCTTCCAGGTGATCCTCCGGGAGAAGGACCGCGTGGTCACGCCCTTCGGGAGGGCCATAGACCGGGAGATGTCGACGTCCTGGCGCGGCCGTCCGTCGGAGGCGACCGCCTACCAGACCGGCGTCAAGAGCTATCTGCGGGAACTCACCGAGCAGGTGGCTCTGATCGACAGGTCCGACGCGAAGCTCTCCGGGCGCAGCGCGACCATCCCGGTATCGGTGCAGAACAACCTGGTGCAGGGGGTCCGCCACCTGAAGCTGCGGTTGTACTCACAAAACCCCACACGCCTGAAGATCGGCGGCGGCCCGTACGAGGAGATCCCCGTCGAGATCTCGGGCGGTCACTCGCAATCGGTGAAGTTCACCACGACGGCCAACGCCAACGGTCCGGTCCCGGTCTACGCCCGGCTCTACACGGAGGACGGGGAGCCGTACGGCGATGCCGTGCACTTCGACGTCAACGTCACCGAGGTCACCCCCGCGGTGATGCTCGTCATCGCCGGCGGCCTCCTCCTGCTCGTACTCGCCGGTTTCCGGATGTACACCCAGCGCAAGCGGGCCGCGCGGAAGCTGGCCGCCCAGGAGGGTCCGGACGAAGGGCCCGACGGGGAATCCGGCCCCGCGTCCGGCGAGAACGACCCCGAGCAGCCGAGTGACCCGACACCGGACACCGCCCCGGAAAGCACCGACCCGTCGGACACGGGTGAGAGAGTGGACCGTTGAGCGATGTCGTGGCCGGTGGGCCCGGGGACGATGAGGTGGGGTAAACCATGAACGCGCCGTACGACGGTGACCGTGGCCAGGGCTCGGGCGGCCCTGCCTCGCCCGGGGGCCCGCCGCAGGGCTCTGCCGACCACGGGCAGCAGGTTCCGCCGCAGCCCGCGCCCGACGCGTACCTCCAGGATGCCTACGAGGAGGACCCCTACCGGGCACAGGACCTCTCCGCCCAGGATCCGGTCACCGAGGCGCTCTACGACCGCGCGGCGCATCCCCCGCCGCCGCCCGGCACCTACCCGCAGCAGCCGCTCTACGGTCAGCCGCCCACCCCCGAGCACGCCCCGGACCCCCGCGTGTGGGCCCAGCCGCCGGCCCCGAGCCGGCGGGCCCGACCCGGCACCTGCCGTACGGCGACGACGCGCGCACGACGCAGTTCGTGGGCGTCGACGACCTGGTCACCCAGGCGGGCGAGGAGTACCACGAGCCGGACGCCTTCGCGCACCTCTACCGCGACCAGCGGCCTGGCGGCTACAGCGCCCAGGAGGTCGGCTACCAACAAGGCGGCTACCCGCAGGACAACGGCTACCCCCAGAGCGATGGCCACCCGCAAAACGGTGGCTACCCCCAGAACGGCGGCTACCTCCAGAACGGCGGCTACCCCCAGGACAACGGCTATCCCCAGAGCGCCGGCTTCCAGCAGCCGGTCGACGGCGGCTACCCACCCGCCGACCAGCCGATCGTCCCCGCCCCGGCACCGGCTCCTGCTCCCACGCCCGCACCGGCTCCGGCCCCCGCCGCCCCCAAGTCAGGGGGTCGCGCGTCGAGCTTGCTGAAGTCCAGCGCCGTCATGGCGGCAGGCACGCTCGTCTCGCGCCTCACCGGCTTCATCCGCTCCGCACTGATCGTCTCGGCGCTCGGCGTCGGCCTGCTCGGCGACACCTTCCAGGTCGTCTACCAGATCCCGACGATGATCTACATCCTCACCGTCGGCGGCGGCCTCAACTCCGTGTTCGTGCCGCAGCTGGTGCGCTCCATGAAGGAGGACGACGACGGGGGCGAGGCGTACGCCAACCGCCTGCTGACCCTCGTCATGGTGGCGCTCGGCGTGCTCACCGTCCTCGGCATCGTCCTGGCCCCCCAGCTCGTGCGAGTGATGTCCGTCCCGGTCGCGAACGACCCGGCGGCGACCGAGGTCGGCACCACGCTGCTGCGTTACTTCCTGCCCTCGATCTTCTTCATGGGCGTCCATGTCGTGATGGGCCAGATCCTCAACGCCCGTGGCAAGTTCGGCGCGATGATGTGGACCCCGGTCCTCAACAACATCGTCATCATCGCCACGCTCGGCATGTTCATCTGGGTGTACGGGACCTCGGCGTCGTCCGACATGACCGTCGGGAACATCCCGCCGGAGGCCGAGCGCCTCCTCGGTTTCGGTGTCCTGCTCGGTCTCGTCGTGCAGGCCCTGGCGATGATCCCGTACCTGCGCGAGACCGGGTTCAAGCTCCGCCCGCGCTTCGACTGGAAGGGTCACGGCCTGGGCAAGGCCGCCAAGCTCGCCAAGTGGACGATCCTGTTCGTGCTGGCCAACCAGGCGGGCGCCCTCGTCGTCACCCAGCTGGCCACCGCCGCCACCGTCGACCTGCCCTCGACGAGCGGCATCGGCTTCTCCGCCTACGCGAACGCCCAGCTCATCTGGGGGCTCCCGCAGGCGATCATCACGGTGTCGCTGATGGCGGCCCTACTGCCCCGGCTCGCCCGCTCGGCCCAGGACGGCGACTCCGGATCCGTCCGCGACGACATCTCCCAGGGCCTGCGCACGACCGCGGTCGCCATCGTGCCGATCTCCTTCGGGTTCGTCGCCCTCGGCATCCCGATGTGCACGCTGATCTTCGGTTCCTCGGGCAGCGCCCAGGCCACGAACATGGGCTACATGCTGATGGCCTTCGGCCTCGGCCTGATCCCGTACTCCGTGCAGTACGTCGTGCTGCGGGCCTTCTACGCCTACGAGGACACGAGGACCCCCTTCTACAACACGGTCATCGTGGCCGCGATGAACGCCGCCGCCTCGGCGGCCTGCTACTTCGTGCTGCCCACCCGCTGGGCGGTCACCGGCATGGCCGCCGCTTACGGACTCTCGTACGCCATCGGCGTGGGCGTCGCCTGGCAGCGGCTGCGCAAGCGGCTCGGCGGTGACCTGGACGGTTCCCGTGTGCTGCGTACGTATGCCAGGCTCGGCATCGCCGCGCTGCCCGCGGCACTTCTCGCGGGCGGTGCCGCGTACGCGATCACCAAGAGCCTTGGGCAGGGTGTCCTCGGATCGCTGGCGGCCCTGTTCGCGGGCGGTGCCGTACTACTGGGAGTCTTCTTCGTCGCCGCGAAGCGCATGCGGATCGAGGAGCTCAACTCCATGGTCGGCATGGTCCGCGGCCGTCTCGGTCGCTGAGATGAGCAGTACCGCACAACTATCGCCGGCCACTGCGTGTCGTGCATAGCACCGGACTGTGGGCACAATTGGCTTTGGCGTCTGACGAAGCGCAACGGATGGGGAGGCAGGAGCGACGGTGGCGGAACGGAGCACGGCTGCCGTCGACGTGGCAGACAACAGCGGCGACGAGCCGCTGACCGCCAAGGCGGAGCAGCCCACGGCCGACGGGGTGGCCCAGACCCGGGAGCGGGACACGGCAGCAGACGATGACACGGCGGATACAGAGAAGCCCATGAGCCGTGGGGCCTCCTCACCCCCCGAACTACACAGTGGCCACAAGCTCGCCAGGCGCTACCGACTCGAAGAGTGCGTCACCCGTCTGGACGGTTTCAGCAGCTGGCGCGCGGTGGACGAAAAGCTCCGCCGCGCCGTCGGCGTCCACCTGCTGCCCGCGGACCACCCGCGGGCACGCTCGGTCCTCGCGGCGGCCCGTTCCTCGGCCCTCCTCGGCGACCCGCGGTTCGTACAGGTCCTGGACGCGGTCGAGGAGAACGACCTCGTCTACGTCGTCCACGAGTGGCTCCCGGACGCCACGGAGCTCACCGCGGTCCTCGCGGCGGGCCCGCTTGAGGCGCACGACGCGTATCAGCTCGTCAGCCAGGTCTCCCAGGCAATGGCGGCCGCCCACCGCGAAGGGCTGGCCCATCTGCGGCTGACTCCGAGCGCCGTGCTGCGCACCTCCTCCGGTCAGTACCGCATCCGCGGCCTCGCCGTGAACGCGGCGCTGCGTGGCATCGGCTCCGACACCCCGCAGCGCACGGACACGGAGGCGATCGGCGCCCTCCTGTACGCCTCGCTGACCCAGCGCTGGCCGTACGAGGACGATGCCTACGGCCTCTCCGGGCTGCCCAAGGACATCGGCCTCATCGCCCCTGACCAGGTGCGTGCGGGCGTCCACCGCGGCCTCTCCGAGCTCGCCATGCGGGCGCTCGTCAACGACGGCGCCACCGCCTCCCGCCAGGACCCGCCGTGCACGACGCCGGAGGAGCTGGTCAAGGCCATCGGTGAGATGCCCCGCATCCGTCCGCCGGAGCCGGCCTTCACGGCGCCCCCCGAGTACCAGCGCACCACGTACCAGCAGGGCAGCTACGGCCGCCCCGCGGCTCATCCCGGCCTCACCCAGACCGTGATCGCCCCGCCGCCCCCGCTGCAGAGCCGCACCGGCAGGGCCCTCAAGTGGGCCGTGTCCGCGCTGCTCATCGCCGCGCTGGGCCTGGGCAGCTGGCAGCTCGCCGACGCGCTCATCCACGGTGAGAAGTCCGGCGACGCCACCGAGACACAGACCACCAAGGGCGACGACAAGGACCAGCCGAAGCCCAAGAAGCCGATCAGCATCAAGGGTGGCCAGGAGTACGTGCTGAAGGGGTCGGCCCAGGACCCGGGCGACATCGACAACACCTACGACAAGGACCCGGCCTCGCTCTGGCGGACCAAGACGTTCAACGACGGTCCGGGGCTCGCCCCCTACAAGCCCGGTGTCGGTATCGTCTACGACCTCGGCTCGAAGCAGGATGTCTCGGCGGCATCGGTTGCCCTTCAGTACGGCGGGCCCCACACCACGATCGCGCTGTACGCCGTGGATTCACTCTCGCCGTCGACACCGATCAACTCCATGAAGAAGATCGGTACCACCACGACGTCGGACACCACCGCGAAGATCGAGGCCAAGAAGCCCGTGAAGTCGCAGTATGTCCTCCTGTGGATGACCGCGGTGCCGAACTCCGGCCGCGACGGGTACTACAGGGCGGGGTACAAGCAGGCCATCACCGACGTGAAGTTCAAGGGCTGAGAGACCGGCTCGGCCAAGCTCGCTGGGGGGAGGGGTCCGACGGTGGACAGCACCGCGCTGGGTGACATGGACGACCAGGACCTCCTCGCCGGCCATGTCGCTGGGGACAAGGACGCCTTCGGCGAGCTTGTCCGCCGCCACCGGGACCGGCTGTGGGCCGTGGCCCTGCGCACTCTCGGAGACCGCGAGGAGGCCGCCGACGCGGTGCAGGACGCTCTTGTCTCCGCCTATCGCGCGGCGCACACCTTCCGCGGCCAGTCCGCCGTCACGACCTGGCTGCACCGGATCACCGTGAACGCCTGCCTCGACCGGGCCCGTAAGGCCGCCTCCCGCAAGACTTCCCCCATCGACGACACCGAGCGCCTTGAGCAGCTCCTGGAGCCGGAGGAGTCGGCTGCCGCCCCGGTCGAGCGGGACGATCTGCACCGGGAGCTCCTGGAGGCGCTGGGCACGCTCCCGGCCGACCAGCGCGCCGCTCTCGTCCTCGTCGACATGCAGGGCTACCCGGTCGCTGAGGCCGCCCGCGTTCTCGACGTCCCCGCCGGCACCGTCAAGAGCCGCTGCTCCCGCGGAAGAGCCAGACTGCTGCCACTGCTCACTCATCTGCGTACGGAGTCACGTACGCGGGACGGCGACAGCGGCGAGGACGGCGCGGCCAAGAACCGCGACGCGGGAAGGAACCGGACGCAGGGGACATCCGTCCCACCGGCAGCAGGGCCACGGGATGCGGGACCAAGCGATTCAGCTGCTGTGAAGGGCGGAGGTGGGCGAGCGTGACAGCCACGACCGACCCGACTGGGCACCCGGAGGTCACCGAGATCTCCGACCTGACCGAGGGCTTGCTCTCCCCGTCGCGTACGAGCGACGTGCGACGGCATCTGGACGGCTGTGAGCTCTGCGCCGACGTCTATGCCTCCCTGGAGGAGATCCGCGGCATGCTCGGCACACTGCCCGGCCCGCCGCGGATGCCCGCGGACGTCGCGGGGCGCATTGACGCGGCACTGGCCGCCGAAGCGCTGCTGAATGCCACTGCCCCCGACGGCCCCCCGAGGGACGTGACACCCGAGCCCGAGCCCGTCTCCGCCGTTCCGGCACATATCGCGGCTCCCCGTGTTTCACGTGAAACATCGCCCGGCGCCCCCGACGCCGCCGTGTCCGGCGCGGTCGCCGATCGCCCTGCCGGACGACCGCGTGCGGCCACCGGCCCGGGGCGCGGTGGCTCTCTGCGGCGCCCACGGCGCCGTACCGCCGTACTCGGCGCCGTCTTCACCGCGGCCGCCCTTGGTCTCGGCACTCTGCTGATGCCAACGGTGGGCGGTGACCCGGACAGCCCGCCCGTCGGCCATCGGGACAGCGCGGACTCCTTCTCAGAAGAAAAGCTCAAGGGACAGGTCGCCGACCTTCTCGCCAAGAGCCCCGCCAAAGAGTCGCGCGGAAGCAAGTCGGAAGGGTCCAAGCCCTTCGACACGCGCACCACCCCCGAGTCCCCGACGGCCGACGCCCGGCTGCGTGAGGCCTCGGTCCAGGTACCGGAGTGCATCCAGCGCGGCATCGGCGCCCGGACTCCCCTCGCGGCAGAGGAGGGCTCGTACGAGGGCAAGCGCGCGTACCTCGTCGTGGTGCCGCATGATTCCGACGCAGGCCAGGTGTCCGCTTACATCGTCGACGCCGCCTGCGTGGGCAAGTCCTCACCGAGCGCGGGCAAAGTTCTGCTGACGCATTCCTACCCTCAGGGCTGACACGCTTCCGTACACGCGGACACGACAGGGAATGCATGCCCCGTAGGATCCGTTGGGTGGGGTGAGTACCTGAGACAGGCACCCCACCAGCAGTACGCAGCAGTCCCCAGAGACGAGGAATCAAGCCGTGACCGACGTCCGTAACGTGATCATCATCGGCTCCGGGCCCGCCGGCTACACGGCGGCGCTCTACACCGCGCGCGCGTCGCTGAAGCCGCTGGTGTTCGAGGGCGCCGTCACCGCTGGCGGTGCGCTGATGAACACCACCGAGGTGGAGAACTTCCCCGGCTTCCAGGACGGCGTCATGGGCCCCGAGCTCATGGACAACATGCGCGCCCAGGCCGAGCGCTTCGGCGCCGAGCTCGTGCCCGACGATGTTGTCGCCGTTGACCTCAGCGGTGAGATCAAGACCGTAACGGACACCGCCGGCACCGTGCACCGCGCGAAGGCCGTCATCGTCACGACCGGCTCGCAGCACCGCAAGCTCGGTCTGCCGAACGAGGACGCGCTCTCCGGACGCGGCGTCTCCTGGTGCGCCACCTGCGACGGCTTCTTCTTCAAGGACCAGGACATCGCCGTGATCGGCGGCGGTGACACCGCGATGGAGGAGGCCACCTTCCTCTCGCGCTTCGCCAAGTCCGTGACGATCGTGCACCGCCGCGACAGCCTGCGCGCCTCCAAGGCGATGCAGGAGCGCGCCTTCGCCGACCCGAAGATCAAGTTCATCTGGGACAGCGAGGTCGCCGAGATCAAGGGCGACCAGAAGCTCTCCGGTCTGACGCTGCGCAACCTCAAGACGGGCGAGACGTCCGAGTTGCCGGTCACCGGCCTGTTCATCGCGATCGGCCACGACCCGCGCACGGAGCTCTTCAAGGGCCAGCTGGAGCTCGACGACGAGGGCTACCTGAAGGTCGAGGCGCCCTCGACCCGGACGAACCTGACCGGTGTCTTCGGCGCCGGCGACGTCGTCGACCACACCTACCGCCAGGCGATCACAGCGGCCGGCACCGGCTGCTCCGCCGCCCTCGACGCCGAGCGTTTCCTCGCCGCCCTCACCGACAGCGAGAACGCTGCGACTGCCACCGTCTGACCCCCGCCTTTCCTCACCGCACCAAGCTAAGGAGACTGCCGTGGCCGGCACCCTCAAGAACGTGACCGACGCCTCCTTCGAAGAGGACGTCCTCAAGAGCGACAAGCCCGTACTGGTGGACTTCTGGGCCGCCTGGTGCGGCCCGTGCCGCCAGATCGCCCCGTCCCTGGAGGCGATCGCGGCCGAGCACGGCGACAAGATCCAGGTCGTCAAGCTCAACATCGACGAGAACCCGGGCACGGCCGCCAAGTACGGCGTCATGTCCATCCCGACCCTGAACGTGTACCAGGGTGGCGAGGTGGCCAAGACCATCGTCGGTGCCAAGCCGAAGGCTGCGATCGAGCGGGACCTCGCGGACTTCATCACCGAGTAATCAGCGGCGTTGTTTCACGTGAAACACGAATGGCCCGGCCCCGCGAGGGACCGGGCCATTCTGCTGTTCGTCAGAGCGGGCGAAGCGCCGGTTCCTTCTGCACCGCGCCCAGCAGCCGATCGAGCGCCATCTCCACGTCTTCCTTCCAGGAAAGCGTCGTCCGCAACTCCAGCCGCAGCCGTGGATATGCGGGGTGCGGGCGGACCGTCTTGAAGCCCACCGCCAGAAGGTGATCCGCGGGCAGCACACACGCGGGCTTCTCCCACCGCGCGTCACCGAAAGCCTCGATCGCCTTGAAGCCTCGACGCAGCAGATCCTTGGCGACCGTCTGGACGATCACTCTGCCGAGACCTTGGCCCTGATAGCCGGGCATGATCCACGCGGTCATCAGCTGGACGGCGTCCGCGGACACAGGGCTCGTGGGGAACGCGGTGGAGCGCGGCACGTAGGCAGGGGGTGCGTACAACACGAAGCCCACGGGCACATCGTCGACGTACACGACCCGGCCGCAGGACCCCCACTCCAGCAGGACCGCGGAGATCCACGCCTCCTTCTCCAGCTCCGGCGTCCCGGCCTTTACCGCGGCCTGGCCGCTGACCGGGTCCAGCTCCCAGAAGACGCACGAGCGGCAGCGCTTGGGAAGGTCCGAGAGGTTGTCCAGCGTGAGCGGTACGAGCCGACGCCCCATGAAGGCGATTCCTCCCTTTCCTCGCCCGCCGCGCTGCGGGCGGCCGTCAGAGCGCTGCGTTCCCGGAGCAGACTGCCGACGAAGCCGCCGACCGCTCCCAGCCCCAGGCCCGCGGTCATCAGTCCGGTGCGGCTCATCGTCCGCATGGCCCTCGCCTCCCCAATGAGGTGCCGTCAGGTGGATGCGCCCTACCTGATCGCATCGTATCCACGAAGTGATTCCATCGATAGCGCAAGAAAGCAAAAAGCGGGCCGTATCCGGCACAGACCGGACACGGCCCGCTCTCGCGGGACCAGCCGTCAAGACTCAGCCCTTGTCGTCCTCAGGGGCCTCTTCCGTGACGTCCGCGGCCTGTCCGTTCTTGAGGACGGGGCCCTCGCCCGGAGCGAGCGTGCTGAGGATGCGCTCCAGGTCCTCCAGAGAGGCAAAGTCGACGACGATCTTGCCCTTCTTCTGGCCCAGGTCCACCCGCACCCGGGTTTCGAACCGGTCGGAGAGCCGGGTGGCGAGGCTGGTCAGCGCCGGCGAGAGCCGGGCCCCGGCACGCGGCCCCTTGGCCTTGGGCGTGCTCTGCGGCCGCGACCCCATGAGGGTCACGATCTCCTCGACGGCACGCACCGAAAGGCCCTCGGCCACAATCCGGTGCGCGAGCCGGTCCTGCTCCTCCGAATCGTCCACGGAGAGCAACGCCCGGGCATGCCCGGCGGAGAGCACCCCTGCGGCCACCCTGCGCTGCACGGTCGGCGAGAGCTTCAGCAGACGCAGCGTGTTGGACACCTGCGGGCGGGACCGGCCGATGCGGTCCGCCAACTGGTCGTGCGTGCAGTTGAAGTCCTTGAGCAGCTGGTCGTAGGCGGCGGCCTCTTCCAGCGGGTTCAGCTGAGCACGGTGCAGGTTCTCCAGCAGCGCGTCCAGAAGGAGCTTCTCGTCTTCCGTGGCGCGCACGATCGCCGGGATGCGCTCCAGACCTGCCTCACGACAGGCCCGCCAGCGCCGCTCGCCCATGATGAGTTCATAGCGAGCGGGGCCCAACTGACGCACGACGACCGGCTGGAGAAGGCCGACCTCCTTGATGGAGGTCACCAGCTCCGCGAGCGCGTCCTCGTCGAACACCTCACGCGGCTGCCGCGGGTTGGGCGAGATGAAGTCCAGCGGCAGTTCGGCGAAGTGCGCACCGGCCACCGGCGCGTTCTCCGTTGCCGCTGCGGCCTGCTGGGGCGGCTCCACCGTTTCATGTGAAACAGGGCTCTGCGGAAGCGCGGTGACCTTGGCGGCGGCCACACCCCGCTCGGCGGTGAGAACCGGCACGGCCGTGGTGGAGGCCGCGGCTCCCGCCGCTCTCTGCGGAATCTGCTTCTCTGTGGGGGCTGCAGGGATCAAGGCGCCAAGGCCCCGACCCAGTCCTCTCCGTCGCTCGCTCACTGCATCCCCTCCGTCATGCTGTGCTGGTCGTTCTGAGCGCCCGTGGTGTGGGCATGTTGGACGTCATAACGCACTCCGACTCCACGCAGCGCGATCTCACGCGCCGCTTCGAAGTAGGAGAGGGCACCACTCGACCCCGGATCGTAGGTGAGCACCGTCTGGCCGTAGCTCGGCGCCTCTGAGATACGGACCGACCGCGGGATGCTCGTCCGCAGGACCTCGCTACCGAAGTGACTGCGCACCTCCTCGGCCACCTGGGAGGCGAGCCGGGTCCTGCCGTCGTACATGGTGAGCAGGATCGTCGAGACGTGCAGGTTCGGGTTGAGGTGACCTCGCACGAGGTCGACGTTGCGCAGGAGTTGGCCGAGTCCTTCCAGTGCGTAGTACTCGCACTGGATGGGGATCAGCACTTCCGCGCCAGCCACCAGGGCGTTGACCGTCAGCAGACCGAGCGACGGCGGGCAGTCGATGAGGATGTAGTCCAGCGGCTGCTCGTACGCCTGGATCGCCCGCTGCAGCCGGCTCTCCCGCGCCACCAGCGACACCAGCTCGATCTCCGCACCGGCGAGATCGATGGTGGCCGGGGCGCAGAAGAGGCCCTCGACATCCGTTACCGGCTGGACGACGTCGGACAGCGGTTTGCTCTCGACCAACACGTCGTAGATGGACGGCACCTCGGCGTGATGGTCGATGCCCAGTGCGGTGGAGGCGTTGCCCTGCGGGTCGAGGTCGATCACCAGGACTCGGGCACCGTGCAGAGCTAGCGAGGCGGCGAGATTGACGGTCGTCGTCGTCTTGCCCACCCCGCCCTTCTGGTTGGCGACCACCATGATGCGGGTCCGCTCAGGACGTGGCAGGCCTTCGCCGGCGCGGCCGAGTGCTTCCACCGCCAGCTGTGCAGCACGACCGATGGGTGTGTCGTCCATCGGGGTCGGTGTTTCACGTGAAACATCCTCCCCCGCCGATTCGGTGCGGGGACCGGGGACCGGTTCGGTCATCGGTCCCGCGATGTTGGCGTCGGACCGCAAGGATTCACTCTCCTCGACATCAGGCTCACAATGAACAGAGCCTCCCATGCTTTGAGGGTCATGAACCAGCGAGGCCCGGTCTTCTGTGGACGAATCCCCCTCTGTGGAAAACTCCGTGCCCTTATCGAGGGAACCGAGGGGGCGGCGGTCGCGAGGTTCCGCAGCGCGGCCGCGATTGATGATGCCATGCAGCAGTGAGCGACGTTTCACGTGAAACACGATGCACGGCAACCGGGGTGCCGCTTGTGCGACACCCCGGTATGCGTACGTTTGGCAGCTTTTGTGGAGTACAGCCTGCCGTCAATCAGCCGCGACGGCGTCGCGCACGGCCGGTGCGTGCGGCCTTGGCACGCTTCGCCGCGAAGCGCACGCCGCCCGGGCTCTCCCCGACCTCGACCCGGACGACCGTGGACTGCGGATCCACCACGCCTTCGCCGACGTGCAGCACGGAGGTGCCGACCGCGCCGAGCTTGCTCAGAGCGGATCCCGCAGCCTTGACCTCTTCCTCGGCGGTGTCGCCCTTGAGGAGGAGCATCTCCCCGTACGGACGCAGCAGAGGGACTCCCCAGGCCGCCAGGCGGTCCAGCGGCGCCACAGCTCGCGCCGTCACCACATGCACCGGCGGCAGCTTGCCGAGGACTTCCTCGGCGCGGCCCCGCACGACCGTCACGTGGTCGAGGCCGAGCAGCTCGACGACTTCGGTGAGGAAGTTCGTACGCCGCAGCAGAGGCTCAAGGAGCGTGATCTTCAGGTCCGGGCGGACGAGAGCCAGCGGAATGCCGGGCAGTCCTGCCCCGGAGCCGACATCGCACACCGTGACACCCTCGGGCACGACCTCGGACAGCACCGCGCAGTTCAACAGGTGCCGCTCCCAGAGCCGAGGCACCTCCCGAGGGCCGATCAAGCCTCGCTGCACTCCGGCATCGGCGAGCAGTTCCGCGTACCGGACCGCGTCCGTGAAGCGATCGCCGAATACCGTCCGGGCCTCTTCAGGCGCCGGGGGAAGCTCCGCTGCCTCCGTCACGGGGACCGTCCTTCCGTACCGCACTGGGGTGGCTGACTAGCAGGCTGACAAAGACCGGCCCCGCCTGTGAACAGACGGGGCCGGAAATACGCGGTGCCGCTCAGGCGGGGAGTACGACGACGAAACGCTGCGGCTCCTCGCCCTCGGACTCACTGCGCAGACCGGCGGCCTTAACGGCATCATGCACGACCTTGCGCTCGAACGGCGTCATCGGCTGAAGCTTGGTCGGCTCACCGGAGCTCTTGACGTCGGCCGCGGCCTTGGCGCCCAGCTCCGAGAGCTCCTCGCGCTTCTGGGCGCGGTAGCCCGCGATGTCCAGCATCAGGCGGCTGCGGTCACCGGTCTCGCGGTGCACGGCGAGACGCGTGAGCTCCTGGAGCGCCTCCAGGACCTCGCCGTCGCGACCGACCAGCTTCTGGAGGTCACGGCTGGCCGTGTCGCTGATGATCGAGACAGCGGCGCGGTCGGCCTCGACGTCCATGTCGATGTCGCCGTCGAGGTCGGCGATGTCCAGCAGACCCTCTAGGTAGTCCGCCGCGATCTCGCCCTCCTGCTCAAGGCGGGTGAGGGTGTCGCCGGCCTCAGCTGCGGCGGAGGTGGTGGTGCCTTCCGTCACGGGATGGACTCCTTCTACTTCTTGGAGGACGGGTGCTTGGGCCGCTGCTGGCCCTTGCGCTGCTGTCCCGACTTGGCTTTGCTGCGGGTACCGGAGCCGGGCTTGTTGCCCGTCGTGTTGCCGCCCGTCGGCTTTTCCTTGGGGGCGGCGTCCTCAGGCTGGTTCTGAGCCTTCTCCAGCGACGTCTTGGTGGCCTCTTCGCCGTCCGGCTTGGCGGCGCCCTGCGCGATGGCGGCCTGGCGCTTGGCCTTGCTCTGCCGCTTGGGCTGCTGGCGCCTGGGGGCCCCGGCGGCCGTGGCCCCGTCCTCCGTCTCCGTGGCGACGGCGGTCTCGCTCTCCACCACGGTGCCGTCGGCCTGGGCCGCGAGGCCCGCCTTGGTCAGACCGTTGATGAACTTGCGCTCGAACTCGTTGCGGTCCCGGCCCTTGGCGACGATCGCCTTGATGACGTTCACGTTGCCACGGCCCCGCACCTTCTTGTGGTGCGTGACCTGCTTCTGCAGACGCTCCAGGAAGGCGGCCTGCGCCTTGGAGCCCGGCGTCGGGTTCCTGCGGATCACGAACATCTGCTGGCCCATGGTCCACACGTTGGTGGTCAGCCAGTAGACGAGGACACCGACGGGGAAGTTGATGCCGAAGATGGCGAACATGATCGGGAAGACGTACATGAGCATCTTCTGCTGCTGCATGAACGGCGTCTTGACCGTCGTGTCCACGTTCTTCGTCATCAGCTGGCGCTGGGTGAAGAACTGGGAGGCCGACATCAGAATGATCATGACGGCGGTGATGACGCGGACGTCGGTCAGCGTGGCGCCGAGCGAGGCGACCTTGTCGGCGCTGTCCATGAACTTCGCGGCCAGCGGGGCGCCGAAGATGTGCGCCTTACGCGCGCTCTCCAGGAGCGGGCCGTCGATGACCCCGATCTCCTTGCCCGTCGCGATGCTGTTGAGCACGTGGTACAGGGCGAAGAAGAACGGCGACTGCGCCAGGATGGGAAGGCACGAGGAGAGCGGGTTGGTACCCGACTCCTTGTACAGCTTCATCATCTCTTCGGACTGGCGCTGCTTGTCGCTCTTGTAGCGCTCCTGGATCTTCTTCATCTCGGGCTGCAGCGTCTGCATGGCCCGAGTGGCCTTGATCTGCTTCACGAAGAGCGGGATCAGGCAGATACGGATCAGGATCACCAGGGACACGATGGACAGGCCCCAGGCCCAGCCCGTGTCGGGGCCGAAGAGCTTCCCGTACACCGAGTGGAACTGAACGATGACCCACGAAACTGGTGTCGTAATAAAGCTGAAGAGACTGGCAATCGTGTCCACTAATCAGGCTCCTTGAGCATGGGACGGGGTCTCGGTCTCGGCGGCCGTGCTCGGGGGAAGAGCCCCGGTCGTCCCGCCCGCGGCGGAGGGCCCGCCCTTGCGTTCGCGCCAGACAGCGCGCAGCATCTCGTGCCACCGCGGACGCTTGCGCGGCGGAACATGGTCGACACCACCGAGCGACCACGGATTGCACCGCAGGATGCGCCAGACGGTGAGCGCCGCTCCCTTGATCGCACCGTGTCGGTCGATGGCCAGGTAGCCGTAGCGGGAACACGACGGGTAGTACTTGCACACGGGGCCCAGAAGCGGACTGATCGTCCACTGGTACAGCTTGATCAGGGCCAACAGCGGGTACTTCATCGCGCGCCCCCTCCCAGCAACCGCTGCAAGGCGGCGTCCAGGTCTCGGGCCAGCTGTGCATGGTCGGCGTCGCCCGCTCCGGGCAGCGCTCGTACGACTACCAGGCTACCGGGGGGCACGGAGGCCAGCCGGTCGCGCATGAGGTGGCGAAGCCTGCGCTTCACCGTGTTGCGTACGACGGCTCCGCCCACGGCCTTGCTGACGACGAAACCCGCACGTGTCGGGGGAAGGGTCTCCCCAGGCACGTGCGGGTCCGTTGCACCGCTACGTAGATGGACGACGAGGAGCGGGCGTCCGGCCCGGCGTCCTCGGCGTACCGCGGTCGCGAAGTCCTCGCGCCGCCTCAGCCGATGCTCGGTAGGCAGCACGACGTCATGACCTGACTGAGATCAGGCGGACAGGCTGGCGCGACCCTTGCCACGACGGTTCGCGAGAATCGCGCGGCCGGCACGGGTGCGCATCCGCAGGCGGAAGCCGTGGGTCTTGGCGCGACGACGGTTGTTCGGCTGGAAGGTGCGCTTGCTCACTCGGGGGCTCCAGAAATGATTGTGTGGTGGCGGGACATCGCCTGGCTGTCACCGTGCGCCCACGAGAAGCTCGCGAATACGCACCGAGTGCACCGCTTCACAATCACAGATCGTGATCTTTGCCCATCGGAGGCAGGCGGCAGCAGCCATCGACAACTCGACCTGGTCACGGTACGCGGGGCTACGCCATCCGGTCAAACCGACCGCTGGGAAGAGACACTGTGCACAGCCTGTGGACAACAACTTGAACCGCAGCCGTCGCCCTGACTACCTTGGCTGAACTCCGATTCGTTCCCTTCCCCCTCCCCATCCCGATTTCCGTCCCAAGAACCACACCTTCGTGGGACCCCGTGAGAGAGCGTGCCCTGTGGCTGACGTACCTGCCGATCTTGCCGCAGTGTGGCCACGCGTTCTGGAGCACCTGCTGGGCGAGGGGCGAGGGCAGGGCGTCGAGGCGAAGGACGAGCGGTGGCTCCGTACCTGTCAGCCCTTGGCGCTCGTCGCCGACACCGCGCTGCTCGCGGTTCCGAACGAATTCGCCAAGGGCGTCCTCGAAGGCCGCCTGGCGCCCGTGGTCAGCGAGACCCTGAGCCGTGAGTGCGGCCGTCCGATCCGCATCGCGATCACGGTCGACGACTCCGTCGGTGAGCCCGCGGGCCCGCCGGCGCCGCCGATCCAGCACCAGCAGCAACAGCAGGCGCACCAGCAGCGCTACGAAGAGCCGGAGCTGCCCTCGGCCTCCGGGCAGAGCCGCGAACCATACGAGAACTACGGGCGCCGTCCCTCGGACGAGCACCAGTCGGGCTCCCGGTCGGACCAGATGCCGACCGCCCGCCCGGCCTACCCGGATTACCAGCGACCGGGCCCCGGTGCCTGGCCGCAGCCCCAGGACGACTACGGCTGGCAGCAGCCGCGGCTCGGCTTCCCCGAGCGTGACCCGTACGCCAATCCGGTCCAGCAGCCGCAGCACGACTACCGCTCGCAGCCGCCGCAGGACCGCTCGTCGTACGAGCAGCAGCGTGCCGAGCCGCAGGACCGGCGCGAGCGTCATGACATGACGGACTCCTCCGGTGATCACCGCGACCACCGTGACCACCGCGATCCGCGGGATCACCGCGATCACCGCGGCAATTCCGGGCACGGTGGCCACGGTGTGCACCGGGGCGGCCCCGTCGGCCCCACCTCGTCGAGCGGCGCCCCCGGCCCGCTGGCCGCGCAGCCGGCGCCCGCGACGGGCCCCGGCGAGCCGACCGCTCGGCTGAACCCCAAGTACCTTTTCGACACCTTCGTCATCGGCGCGTCCAACCGCTTCGCGCACGCGGCCGCGGTCGCCGTCGCAGAGGCACCGGCGAAGGCGTACAACCCCCTCTTCATCTACGGGGAGTCGGGGCTTGGCAAAACGCATCTTCTGCACGCGATCGGGCACTACGCCCGCAGCCTCTACCCCGGTACGCGCGTGCGGTACGTGAGCTCCGAGGAGTTCACCAACGAGTTCATCAACTCCATCCGCGACGGCAAGGGCGACAGCTTCCGCAAGCGCTACCGCGAGATGGACATCCTGCTGGTCGACGACATCCAGTTCCTCGCGGACAAGGAGTCGACGCAGGAGGAGTTCTTCCACACCTTCAATACGCTCCACAACGCGAACAAGCAGATCGTGCTCTCCAGCGACCGGCCGCCCAAGCAGCTGGTCACGCTGGAGGACCGGCTGCGCAACCGCTTCGAGTGGGGACTGATCACCGACGTCCAGCCGCCCGAGCTGGAGACGCGTATCGCGATCCTTCGTAAGAAGGCGGTTCAGGAGCAGCTCAACGCCCCTCCGGAGGTCCTGGAGTTCATCGCGTCGCGGATCTCGCGGAACATCCGTGAGCTGGAGGGCGCACTGATCCGGGTCACGGCGTTCGCGTCGCTGAACCGGCAGCCCGTGGACCTCGGGCTGACCGAGATCGTCCTCAAGGATTTGATCCCGGGCGGCGAGGACGCGGCTCCGGAGATCACGGCGACGGCCATCATGGCCGCCACCGCCGACTACTTCGGGCTGACGGTGGACGACCTGTGCGGATCCTCGCGCAGCCGCGTGCTGGTGACGGCCCGCCAGATCGCCATGTACCTGTGCCGCGAGCTGACCGACCTGTCCCTGCCGAAGATCGGGGCGCAGTTCGGCGGCCGCGACCACACGACCGTCATGCACGCGGACCGCAAGATCCGTGCGCTGATGGCCGAGCGGCGCTCCATCTACAACCAGGTCACCGAACTGACCAACCGCATCAAGAACGGCTGACGACCGCCCAGCCACGTCGCTGAGGGCGCTCCGGGACGACTCCCGGGGCGCCCTTTTTCGTCGCCCACGCGCGCGTGAGGCCCGTTTTCCGCCCTTGAGGCACGCGCGGAAGCCTGCCGCAACCGCACACGACCTTCGTACGACCGGCCTCCGGTGTTCGATTTCCCCTGTTCAGACGGGGGTTCTCCACAGATGTTCGAACTTTTTCGCTTCCACACCCTGGGGACTGGAAAGTTGTCCAGACGCTGTCCACAGGGGACTCTGCTGAGCGATCATCAGGCCAGGTCAGCTGGTTGTGGATTCGTGGACGAAGACTCTCCACAGGCTGTGGATGAAATTTTCGTCCACAGGGTGTGCATGACGTTGTCCACCGTCGGCCCACAGGCTCACGTCGGTTGTCCCCAGCTTTCTCGGGCTTCTCCACACAGCCGTCCACTGTTCGGCAACCCGACGCGCCCCCTCACCGAGTCGAGTGAAAGGCGTCACACCAAGGTGCGTGGTTGGCCTGTGGGGAAGGTGGGTAAAGCTGGGGACAGCGCTGGGGAGAAGTGGCCCCTGCCTGTGCATCGGGTGTGCAGAACTTTTCCCCGTCCACAGAAACCCCCGGTTGTCCACGGGTGCCGCCCACAGGCTCAGTGGATAAAAAACCGGTGCTGACCAGCGCTTTCACGGTTATCCACGGTTTCCACAGGCCCTACTACTACTCCCAACTAGAGAGTCCGGGGAAATCGTTTGGAAGTGGGGCCTGTGCACAACTCGCTCTCCGGAGCTCCGAGGCCGCTCGCCACGACTTGACCCCGACGAGCACCGACTGTCAGTGCCGTGCGTCAGACTGGACCCCGGTGTCCTTCCCACGGCATGGCTGAGAGACACCGAGTCAGACGACGAGGGCCACAGGCCCAGCGGGCGAGAGCAGCCAGCAACAGCAGGAGGGCGGCTTACGGTGAAGATCCGGGTTGAACGCGACGTACTCGCGGAGGCGGTGGCCTGGGCGGCGCGCAGCCTCCCGGCCCGGCCGCCTGCGCCCGTCCTCGCAGGCCTGCTGCTGAAGGCCGAGGAAGGCGCACTGAGCCTTTCGAGCTTCGACTACGAGGTCTCGGCACGCGTCTCGGTGGACGCGGAGGTGGACGAGGAAGGCACGGTCCTCGTGTCGGGCCGGCTGCTCGCGGACATCTGCCGCGCGCTCCCCAACCGCCCGGTGGAGATCTCCACAGACGGTGTACGGGCGACGGTGGTCTGCGGCTCCTCGCGATTCACACTCCACACGCTTCCTGTGGAGGAGTACCCCGCGCTGCCGCAGATGCCGACCGCCACGGGCACCGTCCCCGGTGAGGTCTTCGCCTCCGCCGCCTCCCAGGTGGCCATCGCCGCGGGCCGCGACGACACGCTGCCCGTGCTGACCGGCGTACGCATCGAGATCGAGGGCGACACGGTCACCCTGGCCTCCACCGACCGCTACCGCTTCGCGGTCCGCGAGTTCCTGTGGAAGCCGGAGAACCCGGACGCGTCCGCGGTCGCCCTGGTGCCCGCCAAGACGCTCCTGGACACCGCCAAGGCGCTCACGAGCGGCGACACGGTCACCCTGGCCCTGTCCGGCTCGGGCGCGGGCGAGGGCCTCATCGGTTTCGAGGGCGCCGGTCGGCGGACGACCACGCGTCTCCTTGAGGGCGACCTGCCGAAGTACCGCACGCTGTTCCCGACCGAGTTCAACTCCGTCGCCGTGATCGAGACCGCCCCCTTCGTGGAGGCCGTCAAGCGTGTGGCCCTGGTCGCCGAGCGGAACACCCCGGTGCGGCTCAGCTTCGAGCAGGGCGTGCTCATCCTGGAGGCGGGCTCCAGCGACGACGCACAGGCTGTGGAAAGGGTCGACGCCCAGCTCGACGGCGACGACATCTCCATCGCCTTCAACCCGACGTTCCTGCTGGACGGCCTGAGCGCGGTCGACTCCCCGGTCGCCCAGCTGTCGTTCACTACCTCCACGAAGCCCGCGCTGCTGAGCGGCAGGCCGGCCGTGGACGCCGAGGCCGACGACGCCTACAAGTACCTGATCATGCCTGTACGTCTGAGCGGCTGAGCCCACAGGTGTGTGCGTGCGTCCGGGCGTAGGCTCGGACGCAGGTACGAAAGTGCCGTAACGCCACCTCGCTAGTGAAGGAACCTCTGATGGAGCTCGGTCTCGTCGGCCTCGGCAAGATGGGCGGCAACATGCGCGAGCGCATCCGCCGCGCAGGTCACACCGTCATCGGATACGACCGCAACCCGGACCTCGCGGACGTCCCCAGCCTCGAAGAGCTTGTGGGCAAACTGAAGGGCCCGCGCGTGGTGTGGGTGATGGTCCCCGCCGGGGCCGCGACCCAGTCCACCATCGACGAGCTGTCCGAGCTGCTCCAGCCCGGGGACGTCGTCGTGGACGGCGGCAACTCTCGCTGGACGGACGACGAGAAGCACGCCGAGGAGCTGAAGGCCAAGGGCATCGGCTTCGTCGACTGCGGCGTCTCCGGCGGCGTCTGGGGCCTCAAGAACGGCTACGCCTTGATGTACGGCGGCGACAAGGACGACGTCGCCAAGGTGCAGCCGATCTTCGACGCCCTCAAGCCCGAGGGTGACTTCGGCTCCGTGCACGCGGGCAAGGTCGGTGCGGGCCACTTCGCGAAGATGGTCCACAACGGCATCGAGTACGCCATGATGCAGGCCTACGCCGAGGGCTGGGAGCTCCTGGAGAAGGTCGACTCGGTCACGGACGTCCGTGAGGTCTTCCGTTCCTGGCAGGAGGGCACGGTCATCCGTTCCTGGCTGCTCGACCTCGCGGTCAACGCCCTGGACGACGACGAGCACCTGGAGAAGCTGCGCGGCTTCGCGCAGGACTCCGGAGAGGGCCGCTGGACCGTCGAGGCGGCCATCGACAACGCCGTGCCCCTCCCGGCGATCACGGCCTCGCTCTTCGCGCGGTTCGCCTCGCGCCAGGACGACTCCCCGCAGATGAAGATGATCGCCGCACTGCGCAACCAGTTCGGCGGCCACGCGGTCGAGTCCAAGAGCGAGCACTGATCCACAGCCTGTGCGCGACCGCGGCGGTTGTGCACAGGCCTCAAGCAAGTGAAGTAGGCCGGGGGAGGTCGGCGCACACCATGCACGTCACGCATCTCTCACTGGCCGACTTCCGCTCGTACGCCCGGGTCGAGGTCCCGCTCGACCCGGGCGTCACCGCTTTCGTGGGGCCCAACGGCCAGGGCAAGACCAACCTCGTCGAAGCCGTCGGCTATCTCGCCACGCTGGGCAGCCACCGGGTTTCCTCGGACGCCCCTCTGGTGCGCATGGGCGCGGAGCGGGCCGTCATCAGGGCCAACGTCCGCCAGGGCGAGCGCCAGCAGCTGATCGAGCTCGAACTCAACCCCGGCAAGGCCAACCGCGCCCGCATCAACCGTTCCTCGCAGGTCAGGCCGCGGGACGTGCTGGGGATCGTCCGCACGGTGCTGTTCGCGCCCGAGGACCTCGCGCTGATCAAGGGCGACCCGGGTGAGCGGCGGCGCTTCCTCGACGAGCTGATCACCGCGCGCTCCCCGCGTATGGCCGGGGTCCGGTCCGACTACGACCGCGTCCTCAAGCAGCGCAACACCCTCCTGAAATCGGCTGCCCTGGCCCGGCGCCACGGCGGGCGCTCCATGGACCTGTCCACGCTCGACGTCTGGGACCAGCACCTCGCGCGCGCGGGCGCCGAGCTTCTGGCGCAGCGGCTCGACCTGATCTCGGCGCTCCAGCCGCTGACGGACAAGGCGTACGAACAGCTGGCGCCCGGCGGCGGCCCGGTCTCCCTGGAGTACAAACCGTCCGCGCCCGGCGAGGGCCACACGCGCGAAGCGCTGTACGAGCAGCTGACCGTCGCTCTCGAAGAGGCGCGCAAGCAGGAGATCGAGCGGGGCGTGACCCTGGTGGGCCCGCACCGCGACGACCTGCTGCTCAAGCTCGGCCAGCTCCCCGCGAAGGGGTACGCGAGCCACGGCGAGTCCTGGTCGTACGCTCTGGCGCTGCGGCTGGCCTCGTACGACCTGCTCAGGGCCGAGGGCAACGAACCGGTGCTCGTGCTCGACGACGTCTTCGCGGAGCTGGACGCGCGCCGCAGGGAGCGGCTCGCGGAGCTGGTGGCCCCGGGCGAGCAGGTGCTGGTGACGGCCGCGGTCGACGACGACGTCCCGGGCGTGCTCTCCGGTACGCGCTACGCGGTGGCGGAAGGCGCGGTGGACCGCGTATGAGCGCCGAGGAGCCCGCCAAGGGTGGCGCCGAGGGGCCGCAGAAGACGCCTGAGCCCTCTGGTGTCGACCTCGCCCGCGTCGCCCTGCGCGCCGCGAAAGAGCAGGCACGCGCGCGTGGGGATGCCGCTCAGCAGAAGAAGCAGGCACGCCGCGGCGGTCTGCGCTCCGGTGCGCGCGCCGACGGCCGTGACCCGTTGCCGCTCGGCTCCGCCATCAACCGGCTGATCACCGAGCGCGGCTGGGAGACGCCCGCCGCGGTCGGCGGGGTGATGGGCCGCTGGCCGCAGATCGTCGGTGACGACTTGGCCAGGCACTGCGTTCCGCAGAAGTACGACGAGGACGAGCGCGTCCTCACGGTGCAGTGCGACTCGACGGCCTGGGCGACGCAGCTGCGCCTCATGGCGCCGCAGCTGGTCGCACGCCTCAACGAAGACCTGGGTCACGGCACCGTGCGCCTCATCAAGGTGCTCGGCCCCGGAGGCCCCCCGCGCCGCTTCGGACCCTTGCGCGCACCGGGCAGCACCGGCCCCGGCGACACCTACGGCTGAGACCGCCGGCGACGGTTGCTGGGGGTTGACGGCCCGAAGCGCTGAGTGCCGCTGTGAGCCCTCTGGAGCCCCGTTCCGCATATGGGGAGTCGGCCGAGTCCGGTTCAGGGCGGCACATGAGGACTCAGGTACCGGCAAGCCCCCATCAATGTCAGTGCTACCGGTAGACTGGAAGCTAATCCCGCCCCACTTGTGGGACGCACCGAGCAACGCTGACTAGGGCTTACCGAACAAACACGCCGCAGCCGCTCCGGCCACCGCCGGGAGCTTGGCTTGTGCTGTGCCAGAAAGGGCGCTTCGTGGCCGATTCCGGCAACCCCAACGAGAACATCCCGTCCACCGCCGCCGGCGAGAATGTCGAGGCACCGTCCTCGTACGACGCCAGCGCGATCACCGTCCTCGAGGGCCTGGACGCCGTCCGCAAGCGACCCGGCATGTACATCGGCTCGACCGGTGAGCGTGGTCTTCACCACATGGTCCAGGAGGTCGTCGACAACTCCGTCGACGAGGCCCTGGCCGGCCACGCGGACACGATCGACGTCACGATCCTGGCCGACGGCGGCGTCCGGGTCATCGACAACGGCCGTGGCATCCCGGTCGGCATCATCCCCTCCGAGGGCAAGCCGGCCGTTGAGGTCGTGCTGACGGTCCTGCACGCGGGCGGCAAGTTCGGCGGCGGCGGTTACGCCGTCTCCGGTGGTCTGCACGGCGTGGGCGTCTCCGTCGTGAACGCGCTGTCCACGAAGGTCGCCGTCGAGGTCAAGACGGACGGCCACCGCTGGACGCAGGACTACAAGGCGGGTGTGCCGACCGCGCCGCTGGCCAAGCACGAGGCCACCGAGGAGACCGGTACGACGGTCACCTTCTGGGCCGACGGCGACATCTTCGAGACCACCGACTACTCCTTCGAGACGCTGTCGCGGCGCTTCCAGGAGATGGCGTTCCTCAACAAGGGTTTGACGATCAAACTCACTGATGAGCGCGAGTCGGCGAAGGCCACGGCGGGGGCGGACTCGGCCGAGGCGACCGACGACGAGGCCGCCGAGGCCCGCACGGTCACGTACCACTACGAAGGCGGCATCGTCGACTTCGTGAAGTACCTCAACTCCCGCAAGGGTGAGGTGATCCACCCGACCGTCATCGACGTCGAGGCCGAGGACAAGGAGCGCATGCTCTCGGTCGAGATCGCGATGCAGTGGAACTCGCAGTACACCGAGGGTGTGTACTCCTTCGCGAACACGATCCACACGCACGAGGGCGGTACGCACGAAGAGGGCTTCCGGGCCGCGCTGACGGGCCTGGTGAACCGTTACGCGCGCGAGAAGAAGCTGCTGCGCGAGAAGGACGACAACCTCACGGGTGAGGACGTCCGCGAGGGTCTGACCGCGATCATCTCGGTGAAGCTGGGCGAGCCCCAGTTCGAGGGCCAGACGAAGACCAAGCTGGGCAACACGGAGGCGAAGACCTTCGTACAGAAGGTCGTGCACGAGCACCTCACGGACTGGTTCGACCGGAACCCGAACGAGGCCGCGGACATCATCCGCAAGGGCATCCAGGCCTCCACGGCCCGCGTCGCCGCTCGCAAGGCGCGTGACCTGACCCGCCGCAAGGGCCTCCTGGAGACCGCCTCCCTGCCGGGCAAGCTGAGCGACTGCCAGTCGAACGACCCGACGAAGTGCGAGATCTTCATCGTCGAGGGTGACTCCGCCGGTGGTTCGGCGAAGTCCGGCCGCGACCCGATGTACCAGGCGATCCTGCCCATCCGAGGCAAGATCCTGAACGTCGAGAAGGCGCGCGTCGACAAGATCCTGCACAACCAGGAGGTCCAGGCCCTCATCTCGGCCTTCGGCACCGGTGTGCACGAGGACTTCGACATCGAGAAGCTCCGCTATCACAAGATCATCCTGATGGCGGACGCCGACGTCGACGGCCAGCACATCAACACGCTGCTCCTGACGTTCCTCTTCCGCTTCATGCGGCCGCTGGTCGAGCACGGGCACATCTATCTGTCGCGCCCGCCGCTGTTCAAGATCAAGTGGTCGCGGGACGACTTCCAGTACGCGTACTCCGACCGCGAGCGCGACGCCCTGATCGAGCTGGGCCGTCAGGCCGGCAAGCGCATCAGGGACGACTCGGTCCAACGCTTCAAGGGCCTCGGCGAGATGAACGCCGAGGAGCTGCGCATCACGACGATGGACCAGGAACACCGCGTGCTCGGCCAGGTCACCCTGGACGACGCGGCACAGGCCGACGACCTCTTCTCGGTGCTGATGGGAGAGGACGTGGAGGCACGGCGCTCGTTCATCCAGCGCAATGCCAAGGACGTTCGCTTCCTCGACATCTGAGTCGGCCCGTACCAGTCGCACCTCGAAAGGACTTTGACCAGCAATGGCCGACGAGAACACCCCTGTGATGCCCGAAGAGGAGCCCGCCGTTCCTGGTGTGGGCATGCGTGTCGAGCCCGTCGGGCTCGAGACGGAGATGCAGCGTTCCTATCTCGACTACGCGATGTCCGTCATCGTGTCCCGCGCGCTGCCCGACGTACGCGACGGCCTGAAGCCCGTCCACCGCCGCGTCCTGTACGCGATGTACGACGGCGGCTACCGCCCCGAGAAGGGCTTCTACAAGTGCGCCCGCGTCGTCGGCGACGTCATGGGTACGTACCACCCGCACGGCGACTCCTCCATCTACGACGCCCTGGTCCGCCTGGCCCAGCACTGGTCGATGCGCATGCCGCTGGTGGACTCCAACGGCAACTTCGGCTCCCCGGGCAACGACCCGGCGGCCGCCATGCGGTACACCGAGTGCAAGATGGCACCGCTGGCCATGGAGATGGTCCGTGACATCGACGAGGAGACCGTCGACTTCACGGACAACTACGACGGCCGCAACCAGGAGCCGACGGTCCTGCCGGCCCGCTTCCCGAACCTGCTGATCAACGGCTCGGCGGGCATCGCGGTCGGTATGGCCACCAACATCCCGCCGCACAACCTCCGCGAGGTCGCGGCGGGCGCGCAGTGGGCCCTGGAGCACCCCGACGCCACGCACGAGGAGCTGCTCGACGCCCTGATCGAGCGCATCAAGGGCCCCGACTTCCCGACCGGCGCTCTTGTGGTGGGCCGCAAGGGCATCGAGGAGGCCTACCGCACGGGCCGCGGCTCCATCACGATGCGCGCGGTCGTCGCGGTCGAGGAGATCCAGAACCGCCAGTGCCTGGTCGTCACGGAGCTTCCGTACCAGACGAACCCGGACAACCTCGCGCAGAAGATCGCCGACCTCGTCAAGGACGGCAAGGTCGGCGGTATCGCCGACGTCCGTGACGAGTCCTCCTCGCGCACCGGCCAGCGCCTGGTCATCGTCCTGAAGCGGGACGCGGTCGCCAAGGTCGTCCTGAACAACCTCTACAAGCACACCGACCTCCAGTCGAACTTCAGCGCCAACATGCTGGCCCTGGTCGACGGCGTGCCGCGCACCCTCTCGCTGGACGCGTTCATCCGCCACTGGGTGACGCACCAGATCGAGGTCATCGTCCGGCGTACGAAGTTCCGGCTGCGCAAGGCCGAGGAGCGGGCGCACATCCTGCGCGGCCTGCTCAAGGCCCTGGACGCCATCGACGAGGTCATCGCCCTCATCCGGGGCAGCCAGACTGTCGACATCGCGCGCGAGGGCCTCATGGGCCTGCTCTCGATCGACGAGATCCAGGCCAACGCCATCCTTGAGATGCAGCTGCGCCGGCTCGCCGCCCTGGAGCGCCAGAAGATCGTCGCCGAGCACGACGAGCTCCAGGCGAAGATCAACGAGTACAACGCGATCCTGGCCTCGCCCGAGAGGCAGCGCCAGATCATCAGCCAGGAACTCGCGGCGATCGTCGACAAGTTCGGCGAGGACCGTCGCTCGGCCCTGGTGCCCTTCGACGGCGACATGTCCATGGAGGACCTGATCGCCGAAGAGGACATCGTCGTCACGATCACCCGCGGCGGCTACGTCAAGCGCACCAAGACGGACGACTACCGCTCGCAGAAGCGCGGCGGCAAGGGCGTGCGCGGCACGAAGCTCAAGGAAGACGACATCGTCGACCACTTCTTCGTGTCGACGACGCACCACTGGCTGCTGTTCTTCACCAACAAGGGCCGTGTCTACCGCGCCAAGGCGTACGAGCTCCCCGACGCCGGACGCGACGCCCGCGGCCAGCACGTGGCGAACCTCCTCGCTTTCCAGCCGGACGAGCAGATCGCCGAGATCCTCGCGATCCGCGACTACGAAGCCGCGCCCTACCTGGTGCTCGCCACCAAGGGCGGTCTGGTCAAGAAGACCTCCCTGAAGGACTACGACTCGCCCCGCTCGGGCGGCGTCATCGCCATCAACCTCCGCGAGACGGAGGACGGTTCGGACGATGAGCTGATCGGCGCCGAGCTGGTCTCGGCCGAGGACGACCTGCTGCTCATCAGCAAGAAGGCCCAGTCGATCAGGTTCACCGCGACGGACGACGCGCTGCGCCCCATGGGCCGCGCCACGTCGGGCGTCAAGGGCATGAGTTTCCGTGACGGCGACGAACTGCTCTCGATGAATGTCGTCCGGCCAGGTACGTTCGTGTTCACCGCCACCGACGGTGGGTACGCGAAGCGGACCAACGTCGACGAATACCGCGTCCAGGGTCGCGGTGGCCTCGGTATCAAGGCCGCCAAGATCGTGGAGGACCGCGGCGAACTCGTGGGCGCCCTGGTGGTCGAGGAGACCGACGAGATCCTTGCCATCACGCTGGGCGGTGGTGTGATTCGTACGCGAGTCAACGAGGTCAGGGAGACGGGCCGTGACACCATGGGCGTCCAACTGATCAACCTGGGCAAGCGCGATGCCGTGGTCGGCATCGCTCGTAACGCCGAGGCCGGGCGCGAGGCCGAGGAAGTCGACGGGGACATCGTCGTCGACGACTCGGACGGCGGCGAGCCGGCCGCCGGTACGGACGAGGGCACGGACTCCTCGGCCGAGTAGCGCGAGGAGTGAGTCATCGTGAGTGGAGCCACGGGCGCCGGGGCAAAGAGAGCCGGCACTACCGGTAAGGACGGTGCCCGTGGCTCCGCCACAGATGCACACGACTCCGATGAGTCTCATGGAACCCAGGGGGGACTGTGACGGACACCCGAGACGCCGACACGGCGGAAGGCGCCCTGCCCGGCGAGCGGAAGCCCGAGGCTAAGGCGTCCCAGCCGTACCACCCGCCGCAGGCGTACCAGCAGGGCGCCAAGGCGGGCGCGGCGCGCAAGCCCCGGCCGGGGACCCGCACGGTGCCGCGTACGCGCAAGGCGCGGCTGCGGGTGGCCAAGGCCGACCCGTGGTCGGTGATGAAGGTCAGCTTCCTGCTCTCCATCGCTCTCGGCATCTGCACGATCGTCGCGGCCGCCGTCCTGTGGATGGTCATGGACGCGATGGGTGTCTTCTCGACGGTGGGCGGCACGATCTCCGAGGCGACGGGCTCGAACGAGTCCAATGGCTTCGACCTGCAGTCCTTCCTGTCGCTGCCGCGCGTTCTGACGTTCACCTCGATCATCGCGGTCATCGACGTCGTCCTGGCGACGGCGCTGGCGACGCTCGGCGCGTTCATCTACAACCTCTCCGCGGGTTTCGTGGGCGGCGTCGAGCTGACCCTCGCGGAGGATGAGTAGCGGCGGTTTCTGAGGGCGGTTGAAGGCGGCTGAGGGCTGGGCCGGTCCCGGTAGCGGCGGCTGAAGGCGGCTGAGGGCGGGTCTCGCCCCGGCTCTCTCTCCGCCGGGGTTCTCTACTGGTTTCCGCCGTCACTGGTTCCGCCGTCGGCCGTGTCCGGGTTCTCCCGGGCACGGCCGACGGCTTTTTCTGGGGTGGCCGAGAGGATCCGTGGTCGGTCCGGTGCTGGCCAGCCCCGGGCCCGCCGGTGGTTCGTCCCCGATTCGCCCCTGGTTGGCCCCTGGTCCGCCGGCCGCGCGGGTATCGATTTTGGGACTGGCCTGCAGGTGCGCTAATCTTCAGGGGTCAGCGCGCGGGACACCCGAAGCGCGGCGGGGCTATAGCTCAGTTGGTTAGAGCGCATCCCTGATAAGGATGAGGCCACAGGTTCAAATCCTGTTAGCCCCACAGCTGAGAAGACCCCCAGTCGATTCCGACTGGGGGTCTTCTGGCATTCACGGCTGTCATCAGGTGACAAGAGGTTGCCGACTGCCCGCACGAAGGCCCCCAGCCAGTTGGCTGGGGGCCTTCGGAAGTTTCTGGGTGGCGGTGGCCTGTGGCCCGCCTCGGTGTGGGCCGGATTACGGCTCCGCGGCGAGTCGGCCTGGCTCGTGGGCGGCGGTCTCAGCCTCGGCTTCCGTGTCCGCGGGGGGCAGGTGCCGGCAGCTGGGCGATGATCCGTGGGCCTCGGCGCGGATGCGCTGCTTCATCGTCGGCGGCAAGGACCGTTCGTACGCAGCTGTCCAGAGGGCCATGAACGGCGCCGGTGCGCACTCCGTGGCGTTGCGCGCGTTCGTGGTCTCCTGTACCGCCGTGGCCGCGGTGGCCGTCGTGGTGAGTCCGAGCGCGGTGAAGAGCGCGAGGAAGGCGGTGACGATCGTGGTCCACAGCTTCATGGCCTTGTTGCCGGTCATGATCCCTCAATTCGGGTTGGGCGATTTGCGTACTTTCCTCATGATGTGTATGTGGGGCCGCGAATGAAGCACCGACGCTCGTGCGGCGCCGATGTTCAGATCAACACCACCCGGATGGCCCCAAGAGGTCTGAGAAAGGGGCAAGAGCGGCGAAATTCACAGGGGGGCGGCGGCAGGCGGACCGTCAAAGTCCGTTTCGATCGATGTGTGCGGGACGGGAGTTGAGCCGCGAGTCGGGGTGCGAATCGGGGCGGGAGCCGGGGCGGATCCAGGTCACTGATCGATATCGATCGGTGTGTATAGTCGGGCGCCAGAAGTCCCCTACGTCAAGGAAAGACGAGGTCGCGCGGTGAAGAAGCTTCTCCTGGTCGCACTGGCCGCCATCGGCGGGCTCCTCGTGTACCGCCAGATCCAGGCGGATCGCGCCGAGCAGGATCTGTGGACGGAGGCGACTGACTCCGTGCCCACGGGTTCGTGAGTCATCGAACCAGTCACTTCACAAGCCCCGGTCGCTTTTGCGGCCGGGGCTTTGTGCTGTCCGCTTGTCCGCTTGTCCGCTTGTCCGCTTGCCCCTTGCCCACTTGTTCGCTTGCCCGCTTGTCTGCTTCAGGGGAGGGAATCAGTTCGCTTACGTGAATGAAAGAATTGCATAAGCAAATGACAGATGCTCGGATAGGCCGGGACAGGAGGGGGGCCGGAGTCGGGGGCCGAGAGCAGGTGGCGCGGTTGCGTTCATGGCGGACTCGTGGTGGTGTCCGCGTGGCGTTGGACGGGCAGGACGGTCGGGACGGTTGGGGCGGCTGAGTTCGCGACGAGGGGTGGCGCGTGATGGGGCGGCGGCTTGGTAGGCGCTGGGGCGCGGCAGGGCGGGGCTCGGGACGGCCCCCGTCAGCGGGGTTCATGGCCGCGGGACTCTGCGCTGTGCTCTGTGCGGGGGTGTGCACGGTGGTGGCGCTGCCGGGGCGGGCCGAGGCGGTGGGGGCCCCGGCTCCGTACGGCTTCGCTGAGGGTGCCAAGACGGTCGAGGGCGCGGCGAGCAACGTCGAGGGGCCCCGGCTGCACTCAGGGAAGACGTACAAAAGTGCCCTCCCGCGCGCGGGAGGGCGTTTTTACCGCTTGGACCTCATGGCCAAGGAGAGTGCGTACGTCGCGGTCACGGCGGTGCCGGAGTTCGGCAGCAGGGTTTCCTACGCCGATGGTGTCGAGGTCTTCATACAGGACGCCGACGGCAACAACTGCAGTCCCGTCGAGTCACAGGAGGCGCGGTTCGGCGCTTCGGAGAGCCCGCGTCCCATCACGGCAACGGCGGTACGCAGGGTCGGACCCGACGAGAAGACCTGCGAGGGTGCCGGTACTTACTACGTGCTCGTCGAGCGGACCAGCGCCCCGGAGTCCTCCCAGGAAGCCTGGGATCTGGAGCTGCGGGTCGCCTCCGAGCCCGCTGTGCGGTCGGCCGAGGGGACGCCGACGGAGCCCCCGCGATCCTGGAACTCAGCGACACCCGCGCCGCCGACCGGCGAACGGAAGCGGCGCGAGGGCGGCACCAGCTTCAACGGCGCCCGCGCGCTGGGGAAAGGCGTCTGGGGCGACAGCATCGAGCCCGGTGAGACGCTCTTCTACCGGGTGCCGGTCGACTGGGGTCAGCAGCTCTCCGTGGGCGCGGAGCTCGGCAGTTCGGGTGCGGGCGGCGGGCTGGGCGGGACGAGCCGCAGAGCGGGTCGTGGCGCGGGGTACGTCTCGTCCGCGCTGGTCATGTCACTGACCAATCCGGTGCGTGTGGAGGTCGACGACGCGGACACGGCGTACGACGGCAAGCAGAAGACGACGGCGCTGGACCCGCTGCCACCGGTCGCCTACGAGAACCGTTACGCCCCCGCGGACGAGGTGGCCGCTATGCGGTTCGCCGGCTGGTACTACCTGGCGGTCCACCTCAGCGCGGATGTCGCGGAGAAGTTCGGCGACGACCCGCTGGACCTGACGCTTCGCGTGGATGTCGGCGGGGCGCCGCGGCCGGGCCCGGAGTACGCGGGTACGCCCGTGCCCGCCGGGGAGTTCGGTGTCACGGAGCGGGATACGGAGGCCGCGCGGCGCGGCGAGGCGGCGGCTGCCGGAAGCGGTGCGGGGCGGGGGACGATCGGGTGATGGTCATCCTTGCCGTCGGAGGGATCGGGGGCGGCGTGGTGCTGCTGGCGATCTTCGGTGGGTGGACGTTGATCGCTCGGCGGAGGGCGGCTGCGGCGTCTGCCTCGGCCTTGGGTTCGGGTCCGGCCTCAGCTTGGGGTTCAGCTTCGGGTTCAGCTTCGTACGAATTCGGGCCGCCTCGCCGCTGGTGAGTGACGCTGCTCGGTGGCGGCCGAGGAAACGACTTCTGGCTTGGGCCGTCTTTCTCGGGCCGTAGTCATCAGAGCCGCGTCAGTGCCCAGAAGCCGAGCGTGAGGCAGGCAAGCGCGGCGAGCAGCATCGGGATTGCCACCTTCGCGGGCGGCCCCGGCCGTCGCTGCGGGGCGAGGGCCGCCGGGGCATGCGGCTGGGAAAATGCCGGGTTCGGATGGGGAACCTGAGCGGCGTGAGCGGTGTATGGATGAGTAGGGGCGTGGGGACGCTGCGCCGCGGACGTCACCGCCTGGGCCGGTTCGTGGTCCGAGGGGATACGGACTGCGGGGGCGTGGGCCGCGGTGTGGTGGGGGGAGGTCACATGCGTGGGTTCGGGCGCGGGGGCGCGCAGAGGCATGGGTGTAGGGGGAGTGGACGGATGGGGCGGCCGTGCAGGTGGTGGCGGGGGCAGGTGGAAGCTGCCGGTATCCGCGCCGGAGTTGGCGGAGGGGGTCGGGGGTTGCGCGGGGGTGGGCGCGAAGGCGGGCGCTGGTGTGGACGCCGGGGCAGGCGCCGGGGCGGACGCCGAGGGCTGCCAAGGGGGAGGAGGCATGGGGGGTTGGGTCTGGCCGACTGCCGGAGTCTGTGGCCCTGGGGCGGGCAGTGGCGCGGTCGATGGCGGCATCGGTGGGGATGTCGGCATGGAGCCGGAGCCCGAGTCCGAGCCCGAGCCGGAGCCGGAGCCGGAGGCGGGGCCAGGGCTGACGCCGGGGCCGTGACTGGATCCTGCGCTGGAGCCGTGGCCGGATCCTGCGCCAGAACCGTGACCGAGCCCCGGATCGGAGCCGTGACCGGAGCCTGGGCCGGGGACCGAGCCGGAACCCCAGCCGGAACCCCGGCCGGAGCCAGGGACGGAGTCCGGACCGTGCTGATGTGGATACGGGGGTACGTGAGTGGGTGCGGGGCCCGGCTGCGGCGCCAAGGTCACGTTGCCCTCGGGCCCCTCGGGCCCCTCGGGGCCGAAGCCAGCGGGGAGCGGGGCCAGTTGGTCGAAGATCTCGACCAGTTCATCGTCAGGGCCCGGCTCGGGCAGCATCTCGGCGGCGGAGGCCAGCGCCTTGCGGGCACCGGTGGCGGTGCGGAAGCGTGTTTGGGGGTCGGGCTGAAGCAGAGTGGCGATGACCTGCCAGAGAGGCTCCGGCACGCCCTGGGGAGGGCCCGGGGTCCCGTGCTCGGCGAAGCGTTCGATCAGCGCCTTGGCGTCCGGCTTGGCGCCCTCCAGGAGATACAGGGCGACCAGGCCGACGGCGAAGAGATCGGCGGTGAAATCCGGCTCGGCGCCCAGCATCTGCTCAGGAGCGAAGTAACCAGGCGTGCCCACCACATAGTCGGTCTCGGTCAGCCGGGGCTCGCCCTTGCGCATCGAGATGCCGAAGTCGGACAGCCGCAGGTGCGGGCGGCCGGAGCCGGTGGCTTCGAGCAGGATGTTGGCCGGCTTGATGTCGCGGTGGACGACACCTTCGGCGTGGACGGCCGCGAGGCCCGAGAGGAGCTGGTCGAGGAGCGTGCAGACGAAGCGGGGCGGCAGCGGGCCGTAGTCCCCGATGACATGGGCCAGCGAGCCACCGGCGACCAGGTCCATGGTGAACAGGACCTTGTCGTCGTCGGCGGCCCAGCTGGCGGGCGCGAGCACATGGGGATGGTCGATCCGCAGGGCCTGCTCCCGCACGAACCGCAACAGGGCGTGCGCGTCGCTCTGTTGCAGGACCTTGGCGGCCACATATCGGCGCCGCCGGTGGTCCCAAGCGCGCCAGACCGCTCCGACTCCCCCGCGTCCGATCGGGTCGACCAGTTCGTACCGACCGGCGAAGACCTCACCCATGGTCGCGCTCCGCTCCCCTTCCGGGCCGCGCGGCGGCCCGGTCGACGGCTCAGCTCTGGTGCGCCTCATAGTGGGCGACCGCGTCCGCGGTGCGCCCGGCGCCGTACACCCGGAGGAACTCTGCCAGCTCCGGGTGGGTCGGGGCGAGGGAGTCCGCGGCGTCGATGATGTCACCGGCCGCCGCGACGGAGCGCAACAGTGACTGGATCTCGCGGACCACGCGCTTGACCGTGGGCGCGCCCGAACTGGTCGTGGACTGCGAGGTGTTGGTCAGCACCGAGCCGCCCTGGGATTTCTTGATCTCGTCCATGCGGTCGGTCGCCTCGGCGGCGCTCACACTGCCGTCGGCGACCTGGCCCGCCAGTTCCTGGAGCAGCTGGACCCGCTGGACGACCGCGGGGTTGCCGATCTTGGCGCGTTGACCGCTCATCAGCTGGGACAGCATGGGTGCCGACAGGCCGAGGACCCCGGCCAGACGGGCCTGGTTCAGGCCCAGATCATCGATGAGGCGACGGAAGAGCGCCCCCAGCGGCTCCCCGTACCAGTTCCGCTGGAGCTCTCGTGCTCTCGCGGTGGTGTCCTGCTGTGCGGCGTCCATTGCGTCTCCCCATCGCTTCCCCTAAGACCGCGGTTCGCTGCCGCGAACCACGTCGTGCATCTTACGGAGCGTGGTCGTCGACCGGGACCCCCAATCCTTTTGCGGGAACCGGGGGGTGACCCGGTACTCTGGTCTGCGACGCACGCCGGAAGGTGGTTCTTCCGGACCGGCGCATCATCTCGGGGCCTTAGCTCAGTTGGTAGAGCGCTGTCTTTGCATGGCAGATGTCAGGGGTTCGACTCCCCTAGGCTCCACTTGTACAGAGCCCTCTGACCTGCGGAAACGCAGCGGAGGGTTCTTTTTTTGTCCACCGAGGCCGTCCCCGCGCGCACGAGCAAGGCCCGGCTGAACCGGGCCGTTGGTGCGTACGGTGTTTCACGTGAAACGCCGGGGACGCCAGCGTGGGGTGGGAGACCGGTCGGTCTCCCACCCCACGCTGGCGTGCTGTGCTGCGTGCGTCAGCTTCGCTTGTCGCGGTCCGTCGCTTCGGCCTCCGCCTCAGCTTCGGCCTGCTTGGCCTGGACCTCGGGGTCGAGGGCTGTCTGGTCGCTGCCGTCGACGGAGGTCAGCGGTGTGGTGTCCGGGACCTCGGTGGCCGCGGGTGGCTCGACCAGCCAGTCGGGGTTGGCCTGCTTGTCCCACCACTTCCAGGCGGCGAAGGCACCACCCGCGAGGAGGCCGAAGACGGCGATCCTCTTGGCGATGCGGCCGTTCCTGGCGCGGCGCTCGTGCTTGCGGACCAAGCGTTGGATCTCCTTGGCCGAGACCTGACCGCGCAGTGCGGCGAGGGCCGCGGTGCTGCGGGCGGCGGCTTCCTCGCGGACGGGCTGCGCGGCGGCCACCGCGTGCTCGATGCGGGGCTTGGAGTAGTCGGCTGCCTGTCGGGCGGCCTTGCGGGTGCGTGCGGCGGCCTCCTGCGCGGCCTGGTCGACCTTCGACGGCACGTGCGTACGCGCCTGCTCGACGCGGGGGGCGACGTGAGCGCCGTACTGGACACGGGCCTGTTCGGCCGCCTGCGACACCTTGGGCGCCAGCCGTGCACGCGCCTCCTGGGCGTAGTGCGCGGCTCGGTCCATGGCCGTGTCGGCGTATGGCGCCACCGCGTCCGCGGCGTGCCGCACGCTGTCCTTGGCCGAGCCGGTCGCGGCGCGCACGCTGTTGATGCGGGTCACGTGATCCTCCTCCTCGGTGGCGTATACGTATGTCACCTTTCCACCCTTTCAAGGATCATGCCTTCTGGTTCGCCCCCAGGTATGAGAGGGCGCGCATCCGGCTCAGTCACGTCTACCCGGCTGGACCTTGATCAGGCGGAAAATCGGTGCAAGAAGACCTCTTCGCCGACAATGCCACGGATCGCCGCGGCGCGCGCCCACTCGGTGGCTACTCGTCCCGATCCGGTCCGTGCGAGGATCGGGGTGTCACAGAAGACAACGGAAGGCAGATCGTGGCTGAGCAGCTTTACGCCACCCTGAAGACCAACCAGGGCGACATCGTGGTCCGGCTCCTGCCGAACCACGCGCCCAAGACGGTCAAGAACTTTGTCGAGCTCGCTCAGGGCGAGCGCGAGTGGGTCCACCCCGAGACCGGCAAGAAGACCACGGCCCGTCTGTACGACGGCACGGTCTTCCACCGCGTGATCGAGGGCTTCATGATCCAGGGCGGCGACCCGCTGGGCAACGGCACTGGTGGCCCGGGTTACAAGTTCGGGGACGAGTTCCACCCGGACCTCGCCTTCAACAAGCCGTACCTGCTGGCGATGGCCAACGCCGGCCCGGGCACGAACGGTTCGCAGTTCTTCGTGACTGTGTCGCCGACCGCGTGGCTGACCGGCAAGCACACCATCTTCGGCGAGGTCACCGACTCGGCCAGCCAGAAGGTCGTGGACGCCATCGCGACCACCCAGACCAACCCGCGCACCGACCGACCCGTCAACGACGTGGTCATCGAGTCCGTGGTCATCGAGACCCGCGAGGGCTGATCAGCGCGTACCCGAGCCCATCGGCGAGGGAACCGAACCGCCCCGCCCATCCGTAAGGAAGGGCGGGGCGGCGTGTTGCCACGTGCGCCGTCAGGCCGTAACGCCGTAGTGGCGTAGTGCCGTCAGGACCGACAGCGCCGTCACAGTGTCTTCGTACGGAGATTGAGGGGATCCCATGGACCAGGTGCCAGGCAGCCCGCAGGAGCCGCAGGGAGCGTCGGGCCTGCCCGGTTGCTACCGGCATCCGGACCGTGAGACCGGCATCACCTGCACACGCTGCGAGCGGCCCATCTGCCCCGAGTGCATGATCAGCGCCTCGGTCGGCTTCCAGTGCCCGGAGTGTGTCCGCGAGGGCTCGGGCACCGGCCACGCGCCGGCGGCCAACCAGCCGCGCACGGTCGCGGGCGGCGCGGTGGCCGCGGACCCGCGCCTGGTCACCAAGATCCTGGTGGGGCTGAACCTGGCCCTGTTCATGGTCCAGCAGGTGGTGGGGGACCGCTTCACCGATCAGTACGCCATGCTCGGACAAGCGTTCGTGCCGGAGTTCGGATCGGTCGAGGGCGTCGCCGAGGGGCAGTGGTACCGCCTGATCACGGCGGCGTTCCTGCACGGCGGCATCATGCACATCGCCTTCAACATGCTGAGCCTGTGGTGGATCGGCGGGCCGCTCGAAGCGGCGCTCGGCCGCGTCCGGTATGTCGCCCTGTACCTGGTGTCGGCCATCGCGGGCAGCGCGCTGACCTACCTCCTCGCCGAGCAGAACCAGCGGTCGCTCGGCGCGTCCGGCGCCATCTTCGGGCTGTTCGGCGCGACCGCCATCTTGATGCGGCGGCTGAACTACGACATGCGGCCGGTCATCGTTCTGCTGGCGATCAACCTGCTCATCACGGCTTTCTGGCCCAACATCGCGTGGCAGGCGCACGTCGGAGGCCTCGTCGGCGGTGTCATCGTCGGCTACGCGATGGTGCACGCGCCCCGCGAGCGGCGGAGCCTCATCCAGTTCGGCAGCTGTGCGCTGGTGCTCATCGCCGCTGTGGTGATGGTCGTCGTCAGAACCGGGCAGATCACGTGAGGTGACGCACGTTGTCCACAGCGTGTACTCGATCCTGTGCACGCGGTGGGGAACAGCCGTGCCCCTCGTCACTGATCTGGGTTTCCCCAGGGAGGACAAGGGGCGAGCGGAGGCGGGAAAGCTGGTGCGCCAGTCACACCGGTGTCAACCGGCGGAGAGTTATCCACAGATCTTCAGACCTTTTCCACTCGTGTGGATAGCGCTGTGGATAACTCAGGGCAGGGCTTGCGCGGAGGGGCCGGAAGAAGCTATCTCCGCCGGGTGGAAGAGGCTACTTCCACTGCGTCGAGACGCCGAATCCCGCCGCGATGAAGCCGAAGCCGACCACGATGTTCCAGTTGCCGAGCGAGTCGATCGGCAGCTTGCCGTCCGTGACGTAGAAGACGACGATCCAGGCGAGCCCGATGAGGAACATCGCCAGCATCACTGGAGCCACCCAGCTGCGGTTGGTCAGCTTGATGGCCGTCGCCTTCTTCGAGGGCGGCGGGGTGTAGTCGTCTGCCTTCTTGCGGATACGTGACTTCGGCACGAGGGTCTCTCCTGTCGATGCGCTGCGTGGCCGCGCAGGTAACTGTGGTCGGGCCGGGTGGGCTGCACGGGGAGCTGAGCCTCCCCCGGGCGTCCGTTAGCGTAGTGCTTCCGCGGCGCTGAAGGAGATAAGGGTACGTTGAGCATTTCTGCCGACTCCCCCGAAGGTGCCGGGCGCCGCCCCCGATGGCGTCCGGTTCGCGTGCTTACGGGCGCCGTTTTCGCGCTCGCGGGCCTGATTTTCTTCACCAGTTTCAACACGGCCAAGGGCACCAACATCCGCACCGACGCCTCACTGCTGAAACTCTCGGACCTGATCCAGGAGCGCAGTCACAAGAACGGCGCGCTGGACGAGTCCAACGGCTCCCTGCGGGACGACGTGGAGGCCCTCGCCCAGCGCGACAACGGCGGCACGAAGGCCGACGACGCCCGGCTGGAGGCCTTGGAGGACAACGCCGGCACCAAGGAGCTGAGCGGCAAGGCCGTCACGGTCACCCTCGCCGATGCCCCGCCCGACGCCACCGCCAAGCTCCCCGGTTACCCCGAGCCCCAGCCGAACGACCTGGTCATCCACCAGCAGGACCTCCAGGCCGTGGTCAACGCCCTGTGGCAGGGCGGCGCCAAGGGCATCAAGGTCATGGACCAGCGGCTGATCTCCACGAGCGCCGTGCGCTGCGTCGGCAACACCCTGATCCTCCAGGGCCGCGTCTACTCGCCGCCCTACAAGGTGACCGCCGTGGGCGACCCGGACAAGCTGAAGGACGCCCTCGCCGCGTCCCCCGAGATCCAGAACTACATGCTGTACGTCAACGCGTACGGTCTCGGCTGGAAAGTGGACGACGACGGGACGGTGACTCTTCCCGGCTACTCCGGCACAGTGGATCTCCACTACGCGAAGCCTGTGGAGTAACGCCTGTGAAGTAACGCCTGTGGGGTAACGGTGGAGTGACTGGGGCGCGCCGGAGCGAGCCCCGGGGAGGGGCCGTCTGTGTCCGTGCGCGTGCTCGTCAGGTCGTTCAGCGAACTGTGCATCACCGTCGGCGCGTTGATCGTGCTCTTTGTCGTGTACGTCCTGTTCTGGACCGGCGTGAAGGCCGACAACGCCATGGACCGCCAGATCGACGCGTTGCAGGACCAGTGGGCGCAGGGCGCGATCACCCCGGGGACGGACGACGAGCCGGCCGGGGCATCGCCGTCGAAGCCCGCCCCCTACCAGGACGGCAAGCCCTTCGCGGTCATGTACATCCCGCGATTCGGTTTCACGTGGAACAAGCCCGTGCTCCAGGGCACCGGCACCGATGTACTGAAGAAGGGCCTCGGCCACTACGCCTCCACCGCCCAGCTGGGACAGAAGGGCAACTTCTCCGTGGCCGGCCACCGGCGCACCTACGGGGACCCCTTCAAGGACTTCCCGAAGCTGCGCCCCGGCGACCCCGTCGTCCTGACCGACGGCGCGACCTGGTTCACGTACCGCATCGACAAGAAGCCCTACCGGACCCTCCCCGGCGACATCGGCGTCATCGACCCCGTCCCGCGCAGATCCGGCTTCGACGGGCCGGGCCGTTACCTCACCCTTACGACCTGTGAACCAGAGTGGGGCCACAGCCACCGGCTGATCGTCTGGGCGCATCTGGACGCCACTCAGCCCGTGGAGGCCGGGAAACCGGAGGCACTGCGCCGTTAGTCTGTTGCCGTACGGCGAGGGAGGCCTGCTGCCGTACGCGACGGAAGGGACGGCATGTACGGCTGGATCTGGCGGCATCTGCCGGGAAACGCATGGGTAAGGGCGCTGATTTCTCTGGTGCTCGTCTTCGCGGTGGTCTATGTGCTGTTCCAGTACGTCTTCCCGTGGGCCGAGCCGCTGCTGCCCTTCAACGACGTCACCGTGGACGGCCAGTGAGTACCGCCGGCGGCCGCCGCAGCCGCGTCCTGGTCGTGGACAATTACGACAGCTTCGTCTTCAACCTCGTCCAGTACCTGTACCAGCTGGGTGCCGAGTGCGAGGTCCTGCGCAACGACGAGGTGGAACTCCGGCACGCCCAGGACGGCTTCGACGGCGTCCTGCTCTCGCCCGGCCCCGGCACCCCGGAGCAGGCGGGCGTCTGCGTCGAGATGGTGCGGCACTGCGCCGCGACCGGCGTGCCCGTCTTCGGGGTCTGCCTCGGCATGCAGTCGATGGCGGTGGCGTACGGCGGTGTGGTGGACCGCGCCCCGGAGCTCCTGCACGGCAAGACCTCGCTCGTGAGCCACGAGGGCAAGGGAGTCTTCGCGGGGCTGCCCTCGCCCTTCACCGCGACCCGCTACCACTCGCTCGCCGCCGAGCCCGCCACGGTCCCCGCCGAGCTGGAGGTCACGGCGCGCACGGAGGACGGCATCATCATGGGCCTGCGCCACCGTGAACTGCCGGTCGAGGGCGTGCAGTTCCATCCGGAGTCCGTACTGACCGAGCACGGTCACCTGATGCTCGCCAACTGGCTGGCGGAGTGCGGCGACACCGGAGCCGTCGAGCGATCGAGTGGGCTGGCCCCGGTGGTGGGCAGGGCCACGGCGTGACGGCCCTGCGCCCCGAGCACGACTCCGGAGCCCCGTACGGCGTGAGTGGCGCCCACGGGGGCGGCGGTGGTTACGCGCACGGAGGCGCCGGGGGCCTGAACGAGGGCCTGGACCAGACCGCGGCTCTGGAGGAAGCGGTCGATCATCTGGCCGACCCGCTGACCGATCCGCTGCCGGGCCAGCACCCCTCTCCGTGGTTCCGCAGCACGTCGGCGGGGCCACAGCTGCCGCAGCAGTCGCAGAGCCCCCCGCAGGAGCGGCAGCCTCAGCGCCTCCCGCAGGAGCGGCAGCAGCCGCAGTCCGAGGCCCGCCAGGCCCAGCCCCAGCCCCAGCCGCAGGCCCGTCAGCCCCTGCCCCAGGCTCACCAGCCCCTGCCCCAGGCTCACCAGCCCCTGCCCCAGGCTCACCAGCCCCAGCCGCAGGGGACGCCTGAACCCACGTACGAGCAGCTGTACGGCGCCTACGCCCCCGGACCGGCAGCCGACGACGAGACCATGGGCCTGCGGACCGCGGACACCCGCCGCATGGCGGAGCCGCGGCCCCCGCGCCCCACGGAGGGCAGGGCCGCCCGCCGCAAAGCCGCCAAGAAGGGCGGCACGCGCCCGGCGGAGCCGCAGCCGGGCGCCCGCCTCTCCCGCGTCGAGGCCCGCCGCGCCGAGCGCGCCCGCAGGCCCTCACCCGGTGCCGTCATCAGCCGGGGGCTCGGCGAACTCTTCATCACCGTGGGCGTGTTGATGCTGCTGTTCGTCACCTACCAGCTGTGGTGGACGAACATCCGGGCCCAGCAACAGGCGGACGGTGCCGCCCACGACCTCCAGGAGAGCTGGGCGAAGGGCAAGGGCAAGCCGGACGCCTTCGAGCCGGGGCAGGGCTTCGCGCTCCTGCACATCCCCCGGCTGGACGTCGTCGTACCGGTCGCCGAGGGCATCGACAAGCAGAAGGTCCTCGACCGCGGCATGGTCGGCCACTACAACGAGGGCGCGACCAAGACCGCCATGCCGGAGGCCAGGACGGGCAACTTCGCGGTGGCCGGCCACCGCAACACCCACGGCGAGCCGTTCCGCTACATCAACCGCCTGGAGCCGGGCGACCCCATCGTCGTGGAGACGCAGGACAAGTACTACGTCTACAAGATGGCGAGCATCCTGCCGCAGACGAACCCCGGCAACACGAGCGTCATCGGCCCGGTTCCGCCGGGATCCGGCTTCACGAAACCCGGCCGCTACATCACACTGACCACCTGTACCCCGGAATTCACGAGTAAGTATCGAATGATCGTCTGGGGCAAGATGGCCGAGGAACGGCCGCGCAGCAAGGGCAAGCCGAGCGCGCTGGTCGACTAGAAGTGTGAGAACGGGGCAGATCCATTGGCAGCCACGACCGAAGACGACGAGAAGCAGGCCGAGGCGCCCGCTCCGGCGCCCGCACCACGACGCCGGGGCCGCGGCCCCATCGCCACGGCGGTCAGCGTCTTCGGCGAACTCCTGATCACCGCGGGCCTCGTCCTCGGGCTCTTCGTCGTCTACTCCCTGTGGTGGACGAACGTCGTCGCCGACCGCGAGGCGCACAAGCAGAGCGAGAAGGTGCGCGACCGCTGGGCGGTCGGGCCGGGCAGCGTCGACACCAAGGGCGGCATCGGCTTCCTCCACGTACCCGCGATGGGCAACGGCGAGATCCTGGTCAAGCCCGGCACCGACAGCAAGCTCCTCAACGACGGCGTCGCCGGCTACTACAAGAAGCCGGTCAAGTCCGCCCTGCCCCAGGACAAGAAGGGCAACTTCACGCTGGCCGCCCACCGCGACGGGCACGGCGCGAAGTTCCACAAGATCGACAGGATCAAGAAGGGCGACGCGATCGTCTACGAGTCGCGGGACAAGTGGTACGTCTACAAGGTGTACGCGACGCTGCCGTCGACCTCGAAGTACAACGTGAAGGTCCTGGACCCGATCCCCAAGGAGTCGGGCGCGAAGAAGCCGGGCCGCTACATCACGCTGACGACCTGTACGCCCGTCTTCACCTCCAACTACCGCTACGTCGTGTGGGGCAAGCTGGAGCGGATCGAGAAGGTCGACAACAAGCGGACGCCTCCGGCGGAGCTGAAGTGATCCGCTGACGCCGGCGACAGCGACACGACAGAGCCCCGGTACCGCTCCAGCGGTACCGGGGCTCCGACATATGCGTCGGGCGGGTCAGTCGTCGCGGCCCCAGTGCGAGTCGCGGTGGGAGTCACGCTGCGACAGGCCGCCGATGAAGCCGTCGTCCCCGCCGCCGTTACCGCCGTTGCCGTTACCGCCGCCGTTGCCGTTTCCGCCGCCCGCGGTGGTCAGGTTGACCGCCGTACCGGGCGCGGCCTTCGTGCCCGCGGTGGGATCGGAGAAGACCACGAGCGCGTCGTCGTCCTGCGGCCCTGTGATGGTGCCGACCGACAGGCCCGCGTCCTCAAGGGCCTTACGGGCGTCCTTCAGCTTCTGCCCGGTCAGGGGCGGGACGGTGGCCTCCTCTGCCTCCTCTGTCTCCTTGGCGACCTGGACGGTGACCGTGGAGCCGGGGTCGGCTGGCGTACCGGCGGCGGGCGTGGTCTTGATGACCTTGCCCTCGTCGACGTCGTCGCTGGCGACGTCCGACCGCGTGGCGCTGAAGCCGTTCTCCTTGAGCCGCTTCTCGGCGTCCGCGTAGTCGAGGCCGGTCACGTCGGGGACGTTGACCTGCTTCTTCTCCTGGGCGACGGTGAGCGTGATGGTCTCGCTCTTCTCCGCCTCGGTGTCACCCTCGGGGTCCTGAGCGATGACGATGCCCGGGGTCTGCGTGGACTCCTGCGTCGTCTTCTCGACGTTCGTGAAGCCCTTGCTGGTGAGCTGCTCCTTGGCCTTCGCGTAGGTCAGGCCCTGCACGTCCGGCACCGTGATCTTCGGCGTGCCCGACGAGACGGTGACCGTGACCGTGTCACCCTTGTCGATCTTCGTGTCGGCGGCCGGGCTCTGCGAGCAGATCTCTCCCTTGGGGTACTTCTCGCACGGCTCGTGCTTGCCCACCTCGATCTCGATGCCGACGTTGGTGGCCGACTTCTTCGCTTCGGGGACCTTCTCACCGACGAAGTTCGGCGTCTCCACCTTCCCGTCGGCGCCACCGCTCTCGGCGAACGTGTACTTGCCGATGAGGATCGCCCCCACCAGGACCAGGACGCCCGCGAGGATGAGCAGCCACGTCGACGTCCTGCTCTTCTTCTGGCGGCGGCCGTGGCCGCCCTCGTCCGAGCCGTAACCGGCCTCAGGACCGACCGGCGGCATCATCGTCGTCTGGCCGCCGCCGTTCTGCGGGCGCAGCATCGCGGTCTGCTGGTCGGCTCCGTAGCCGTCGGTGCCGCCGTACCCGACGGCGCCCATGGCGGCGGTGGCCGCGACCGGCTGGCCGTCCAGGCACGCCTCGATGTCGGCGCGCATGTCGTCCGCCGACTGGTAGCGGTAGTCCGGGTCCTTGGTGAGGGCCTTCAGGACGATGGCGTCCATCTCCGGAGTGATCTCTCCGTCGAAGACGCTCGGGGCCTGCGGCTCCTCACGTACGTGCTGATAGGCGACCGCGACCGGGGAGTCACCCACGAAGGGCGGCCGGACGGTGAGCAGCTCGTAGAGCAGACAGCCGGTGGAGTACAGGTCGGAGCGGGCGTCGACCTGCTCGCCCTTGGCCTGCTCCGGCGAGAGGTACTGGGCCGTGCCGATGACCGCCGCCGTCTGCGTCATCGTCATGCCGGAGTCGCCCATGGCGCGGGCGATGCCGAAGTCCATGACCTTGACCTGGCCGTTGCGCGTGAGCATGACGTTCGCGGGCTTGATGTCGCGGTGGACGATGCCGTTCCGGTGGGAGTACTCCAGGGCCTGGAGGATGCCGATCGTCATCTCCATGGCCCGCTCCGGCAGGAGCTTGCGGCCGGAGTGCAGCAGCTCACGCAGCGTGGAGCCGTCGACGTACTCCATCACGATGTACGGGATGGAGACCCCGTCGACGTAGTCCTCGCCGGTGTCGTAGACCGCGACGATCGCCGGGTGGTTGAGCGAGGCGGCCGACTGGGCCTCACGGCGGAACCGGGCCTGGAACGACGGGTCGCGGGCGAGATCCACCCGCAGCGTCTTCACCGCCACGGTCCGGCCGAGGCGGGTGTCGTGCGCGAGGTAGACCTCTGCCATCCCACCACGGCCGAGCACCTGGCCCAACTCGTACCGGCCGCCGAGGCGACGCGGCTCTTCCATAGCTAATCCAGCCCTCTCCGTCGGTCCCGACCGCACCTTGTGTGGTCCGGCGGTGTGCTGTCCGGGCATACGGTACCCGGCTCGACTTGCGCGACCTGGACGTGACCGTCAGCCGATACCGGACCGGTACCGCAACGTGCACCGATGGGGAGTGGCCGTGACGGGCGTCACTTCTTGCTCTTGATGACCGCTTCCATCACGTCCTTGGCGATGGGCGCGGCGAGCCCGCCACCGGAGATGTCACCGCGGTCCGCGGCGCTGTCCTCGACGACCACGGCGACGGCGACCGGCGACCCGGAGTCCGTCTTGGCGTACGAGATGAACCAGGCGTACGGGTTCTTGCTGTTCGCCACGCCGTGCTGGGCCGTGCCCGTCTTGCCGCCGACGGTGACGCCGTCGATCTGCGCCCTGGTACCCGTGCCCTCCTTGACGACCGTCTCCATCATTTCCTGGAGCTTCTGGGCGTTCTCCTTGGAGAGCGGCTCGCTCATCTCCTTGGGCGAGTGCTTCTCGACGACGTCGACGTTCCGCGCCTGGAGCTCGCTGACCATGTACGGCTCCATGAGCGTGCCGTCGTTGGCGATCGCGGAGGCGACCATGGCCATCTGGAGCGGTGTCGCGGCGGTCTCGAACTGGCCGATGGAGGACAGCGCGGTCTGCGGCTTGTCCATGTCCTCGGGGAAGTTCGAGGCGTTGGAGCGGACCGGGATGAACTGCTCGGAGTTGAAGCCGAACTTCTTCGCCGTCTCCAGCATCTGGTCCTTGCCGAGATCGGAACCGATCTTGCCGAAGACGGTGTTGCAGGAGACCCGCAGCGCCTCACGCAGCGAGGCGTTCTTGCAGGGCAGGTCGCCCTCGTTCTTCAGCGGGGTGGTGGTGTTCGGCATGACCCACGGCAGCGGCGAGCGCGTCTTGCCGTCGATGTCGTCGTACAGGCCGTGCTCAAGGGCGGCCGCCGCCGTGACCACCTTGAAGGTGGAGCCGGGCGGGTAGGTCTCGCGCAGCGCGCGGTTGACGAGCGGCTTGTCCTTGTCCTTGTCGAGCTCGATGAACTTCTCGGCCTCGTCGTTGGTGTTGCCCGCGAAGTCACCGGGGTCGTACGAAGGAGTGGACGCCAGGGCCAGGATCGCGCCCGTGGAGGGGTCGATCGCGGCGACGGCACCCTTGCCGCGGCCCTTCAGGCCCTCGTACGCGGCCTTCTGCGCGGCGCCGTTGAGGGTGGTGACGACATTGCCGCCCTCCTTCTTCTCGCCGGTCAGCATGTCGAGCGTGCGGCGGAAGAAGAGCCGGTCGTCGTTGCCGGTGAGGATGCCGTCGTCGATGGACTCCAGCTGGCTGGCGCCGATGCGCTGCGAGGAGTATCCGGTGACGGGGGCCCACATGGGCCCGTCCTTCCAGGTGCGCTTGTACTTCAGGTCGCTGCCCGGGGTGGCCTTCGAGCCGGTGATGGGCTTGCCGTCCACGATGATGTCGCCGCGCGGCTGGGAGTAGCGCTCGATGGTGACGCGGCGGTTCTTCTCGTGCTTGGCCAGGGTGTCGGCCTGGACGTACTGGAGCCAGTTGTCCCGGGCCAGCAGGGCGAAGACGAGCAGCCCGCAGAAGATCGCGATCCGGCGCAGGGGCTTGTTCACGGTCGGACCACCTGGGTCATCTCGGCGTCGGGGTTCGGGGCGGGGGACGGGGCGGGACGGCGCGCGGTGTCGCTGATCCGGATCAGGATGCCGACCAGGGCCCAGTTGGCGATGACGGAGGAACCGCCGTACGCCAGGAAGGGCATGGTCATACCCGTCAGCGGGATCAGGCCCATGACGCCGCCGGCGACGACGAAGACCTGGATGGCGAAGGCTCCGGAGAGGCCGATCGCGAGGAGCTTGCCGAAGGGGTCGCGGGCGGCGAGCGCCGTGCGGACGCCGCGCTCCACGATCAGGCCGTAGATCAGCAGGATCGCCATGACGCCGGCCAGGCCCATCTCCTCGCCGAAGGTGGCGAGGATGAAGTCGGAGTTGGCGGCGAAGCCGATCAGGTCGGAGTTGCCCTGGCCGAGGCCGGTGCCGAGGACACCGCCGGAGCCGAAGGCCATGAGCGACTGGGCGATCTGGTCACTGTTGGTCTGGAGCACCGTCTCCGAGAACGGGTTGAGCCAGGCGTCCACACGCTGCTGGACGTGGGGCTCGAAAGAGGCCACGCCGACCGCGCCCGCCGCGGACATCAGCAGACCGAACACGATCCAGCTGGTGCGTTCGGTGGCGACGTACAGCATCACGACGAACATGCCGAAGAACAGCAGTGACGTACCGAGGTCGGTCTCGAAGACCAGGATCAGGATCGACATCGCCCAGACGACGATGATCGGGCCGAGGTCACGGCCACGCGGCAGGTACAGCCCCATGAAGCGGCGGCTGGCCAGGGCGAGGGCGTCGCGCTTCACCATGAGGTACCCGGCGAAGAAGACGGCGATGACGATCTTCGCGAACTCGCCGGGCTGGATGGAGAAGCCGCCGACGCTGATCCAGATCTTGGCGCCGTAGATGTTCTTGCCGAGCCCTGGGACGAGCGGCAGCAGCAGCAGGACGAGCGCCCCGACCATGGAGATGTAGGTGTACCGCTGCAGGACGCGGTGGTCCTTGAGGAAGATCAGTACGACGACGAAGAGCGCGATGCCGATCGCCGAGTACATGAGCTGGTTCGGGGCCGACGGACTGAAGGCGCCGAACTGGGCCTTGGCGAGGTTCTGAAGCCTCTCCGACTGGTCGAGCCGCCAGACCACGACGAGACCGAGGCCGTTGAGCACCGTGGCCAACGGCAGCAGCAGCGGGTCCGCGTACGCGGCGAACTTGCGTACGACGATGTGGCCGACGCCTGCGAGCAGGCCGAGCCCCATGCCGTACCCGAGCATGCCGGACGGCAGTTCACCGTCGAGCGCGAGGCCGACGTTGATGTAGGCGAACAACGGGATGACGACCGCGAAAGCGAGCAGCGCGAGCTCGGTGTTGCGCCGGCTCGGCGCCCCGATCGCGCCGATCGTCGACGTGTGTGTAGTACTGCTCATGGCGTGCAGAGGCCCCCAACGGCTGCTTACTGCTTACCGCACAGCGGGACCAGCTTCTGCTCATCCTCGGAGAGGCTGGGGCCGGGTGTGGGAGTCGGTGCGGTCTTGGACTTGTTCTTGTCGGTCGTGCTGTTCTTGTCGTTCTTGTCGGCCGGGTCCGACGGGTTCGTGGTGGGGTCGTCGCCCGGGGCCTTGGTCAGGCCGGTCGTGCCGCCCGCCTCGCCCTCGCCGGGCTTGGCGGTGTCCTCGCGGTTCTCGCGCTCCACCCTGCGGCGCTCGGCGTCCTTGCGGCACGCGGAGGCCTGGCGGCCCAGCTCCTCGATCTTGCTCTGGGCCGTGTCGAGGTCCCCCTCGGCGATGGTGGCCTCGACCTGCTTGCGCTGGTACGGCGGCAAGTACTTGAGTTCGATCTCGGGGTGGTCCTTCTCCACCTTCGACAGGCTGACCCAGGCCAGGTCCTGGTCGATGCCGCGGTAGAGGGCGATGTGCTCGCCCTTCGTGCCCACGTAGTACTGGGTCTGCGTCCAGCGGTAGCCGCCGTAGAGCCCGCCGCCGATGACGGCGAGCGCGAGCGCCACGTACAGGGATCTCTTGAGCCACTTGCGGCCGCCGCCGGGCTTCACGAAGTCATCGTCGTCGTACGCCCCGAAGCCGCCCTCGGGGACGTACCCCGTGGTGTCGCCGCTGCCGGGGGGGCCGAAGCCACCGCCCTGCCCATGGGCGGCCTGCGGGGGCACGGGACGGCCGAGGCCGGAGGCGCGGCCCGCGGGCGTCTGCATCGCGCCGTCGTCCTGCGACTGGAGCTGGTTCTCGGCGACGGCGCCGACCACGACGGGGGTGTCGGACAGCTGACCGGCGAGGGTGTCGCCGCTGTCGATGTCCAGGACGTCGGCGACGATCACCGTGATGTTGTCGGGGCCGCCGCCGCGCAGTGCGAGCTGGATCAGCTCCTGCACGGTCTCCTGCGGGCCCTGGTAGGACGCCAGGGCGTCCTCCATGGTCTGGTGCGAGACAACTCCGGAGAGGCCGTCCGAGCAGATCAGGTACCGGTCACCGGCACGGACCTCACGGATGGAGAGGTCCGGCTCCACGTGGTCACCGCTGCCCAGCGCGCGCATCAGCAACGAGCGCTGCGGGTGGGTGGTGGCCTCTTCCTCGGTGATGCGGCCCTCGTCGACGAGGCGCTGCACCCAGGTGTGGTCCTGGGTGATCTGCGTGAGCACGCCGTCCCGCAGGAGGTACGCGCGCGAGTCGCCCACGTGTACGAGACCGAGGCGCTGTCCCGTCCACAGGAGGGCGGTCAGGGTCGTCCCCATGCCCTCCAGCTGGGGGTCTTCCTCGACCATCAGCCGCAGTTGGTCGTTGGCCCGCTGCACGGCCGTGCCGAGCGACGTCAGGATGTCCGAGCCCGGGACGTCGTCGTCGAGCGTGACGAGTGTCGAGATGACCTCGGAGCTCGCCACCTCGCCCGCCGCCTGGCCCCCCATGCCGTCGGCGATGGCGAGGAGACGGGGGCCGGCGTAACCGGAGTCCTCGTTCCCCTCCCGGATCATGCCTTTGTGCGATCCGGCGGCGAAACGCAGAGAGACTCATGCGCACCTCGCCCGTCGGCTCCGGGTACATCCGCACGGTGCCCACCCTCCGGTCGGGAGCGCGCGGGCGTCCAGCGTCTGGACAGCCGCTCCGGCTCGCTCGCTCCGCTCGCGCTCATTCATGACGTAGCACTACTTCCGCAGCTCGATGACGGTCTTGCCGATGCGGATCGCCGTGCCCAGCGGAACGGGCGTCGGGGTGGTGAGTCGGGTCCGGTCGAGATACGTGCCGTTGGTGGACCCGAGATCCTCGACGATCCACTGGCCGTCACGGTCCGGGTAGATCCTGGCATGCCTGCTGGAGGCGTAGTCGTCGTCCAGCACGATCGTCGAGTCGTGCGCACGGCCCAGCGTGATGGTCTGGCCCTGCAGGGCGACCGTCGTGCCCGCGAGGATGCCCTCGGAGACGACCAGCTTGGTGGGGGCGCCGCGGCGCTGGCGGCCACCGCCGCCCTGCTGCTGGCGCGGCTGGGGAGGCGCGGCCTGCTGCTGTCGGGCGGCCTGTTGCGGCCGCTCGCGGCGCGAACCGCGCTGTGTGACGCGCGTTCCGAACAGGTCGCTGCGGATGACCTGGACGGCCACGATCACGAACAGCCACAGAACAGCTAGGAAACCTAGCCGCATGACCGTCAGGGTCAGCTCTGACATTGCCCCCGCTTCACCCTTCGGCTTGCCGGTAAACGATGGTGGTTTGGCCCACGACGATCCGCGAGCCGTCGCGGAGCGTAGCGCGGGTGGTGTGCTGCCCGTCTACCACGATGCCGTTGGTAGACCCGAGATCCTGGATCGTCGAGGGCGTTCCGGTCCGGATCTCACAGTGCCGGCGGGATACGCCGGGGTCGTCGATCCGCACATCGGCGTCGGTGCTGCGGCCCAGCACCAGCGTCGGGCGGGAGATCTGATGGCGATTGCCGTTGATCTCGATCCAGCGCCGCACCTGGGCGCCCGGAAGCGGACCGGCGCCGGGGCCCGAAGGTCTGGCCGCTGCCGGGGACTGGCCGCCGGGGCGGCCGGCGCCGGGCGGTGGTGCCGCCGGCATGGGAGGTGCCCCGCCGGGAGCTCCGGAGGGCGGCTGCGGATAGCCATAGCCGCCGCCCGGTCCCGATCCCGATGCCGAGCCCGGTCCCGCTCCGCGCCCGGGGGCCGCGGGGCCACCGGGACCGGGGCCCGTCGGGGCGTGCTCGGGAGTCTGGGAACTGCTGGAGGCGAGTGTGCGGCTGCGGACGCGGTACAGGCCGGTGTCGAGATCCTCGGCCTTCTCCAGGTGGACCTTGATGGGCCCCATGAAGCTGTAGCGCTGCTGCTTGGCGTAGTCGCGCACCATGCCGGAGAGCTCGTCACCGAGCTGCCCGGAGTAGGGGCTCAGGCGCTCGAAGTCGGGCGCGCTGAGCTCCACGATGAAATCGTTGGGGACGACGGTCCGCTCGCGGTTCCAGATCGTCGCGTTGTTGTCGCACTCGCGCTGGAGGGCGCCGGCGATCTCGACAGGCTGGACCTCGGACTTGAACACCTTGGCGAAGGTGCCGTTGACCAGACCTTCGAGTCGCTGCTCGAACTTCTTCAGGACTCCCATGGGGCACCTCCTCCGTCGTAGTCATCCTGGTACTGCTTACTGATCGTATCCACGCGCCGGGAAATCGGCTGGTTCCCCCTGTCCGCCCCGTCGACGAGTGTCGCCTCTCACAAGGCATGCCCGTACCGGGCCTCAGGGATCCTCTTACCAGGGATCGTAGAGGGGCCCCAAAGCCAGTGTCCCGCACCCGGCGGCAGACCTCGGCGGCTCGGTGCGGGGTGGGGCGGGTGGCGCGGGCCGGGTGCGGGGGACGCGAGCGCGGGGGGTCCGGGGGCTGACGGCCCGGGGTGGTTCCCTTGGCAGGTGCCCGCCGAATACGGATGTGAATCCACCCTTCGCAGCGTGCTAATCTTCTGGATGTCGGCAGGCGCTCGCACCACACAGTGAGAGACCCAAAGACAACACCCATGCGCGGGTGGCGGAATAGGCAGACGCGCTGGATTCAGGTTCCAGTGCCCGAAAGGGCGTGGGGGTTCAACTCCCCCCTCGCGCACCACAGAACGCCGTTGAAGGTGCTCTGGTTGCATTGACGAAGCGGGCTCATCGTGATCACGATGAGCCCGCTTTGCTATGCCCCGGCCAAGTAGGTGAGCAGGCAGCCAGGCAGCCGCCGTGTGAGATGGGTCTCCCGGGGGCTGGTATCCAGAGGGAACACAAACGGACTGCGCCTCCTCGATGATCGTTCCCGTTCGAGACGATCATGTTGATTTTGGGGGAAACGTGCGTACGAGGATGACCGGACTCATCGGCTTTGTCGCCTTGGCCTTGGCCGTTACTTGTGGGGTGGGAGTGGCCGGGGAGGACCTCAAGGCCGATGTCGGCGGTCGGCACGACTATGTGGCCACCAACGAGGGGCCGGGCTCGCCGGGCCGGGCGTTGACCGTTGTGGCCACCAACGAGGGACCTGGTTACTGACCGGTGGCCTACACCTGTGCGCCGCAGCGACCCGGTTCGGGGGTGCGGCGCACAGGCGTGCCGTCCGGTGAGTCCAGGATGGCCCGGCGGATGCCCATGGTGGCGAACAACTCCGCTGCCTCGTGCAGGTGTCTCCGGGCCGCCTCGTGCTTTCCCAGCGCCTGCTCGGCGCTCACCAGTCCGTGCAGGCCATGGGCCATGCCGATGCGGTACCCGATGTTCGACGCGCGCTGGTAGGCGTTGCGGTGGAGCCTGAGCGACTCCTCGTGGTTCCCCGCCAGTTGGTGGACCAGCCCCGCGACGTTCTCGACCTCGCACTGCCACGTCGCCGTACCCAGCGGCTTGAGGAGCGCGAGCGCCCGGCCGATGTGGGTCAGTGCCTCGTCGCCCTCGCCGCTGCGCTGGCACAGGACGGCACGGAGGGCCAGTGACATGGCACGGTTTCTCGGCATGGTGGAGTTCTCGCCGAGTTTCAGGGCCCGGTCCAGGTGGGTCCGCGCCGTCGTGTCCTCGCCGGCGTCCAGGTGGGCGATGACCAGGTCGTTGAGGGCGGCTATCTCGTGCTCGTGCTCGCCGGATTCCCGGCACAGAGCGGCGGCTCGCTCGGCGGCGGTGATGGCTTCCGCGGGGCGGCCCTGCCACAGGTGCAGGGTGCTGAGATTGCACAGGGCGATGGATTCCCGCCGGACGCTGCCCAGTTCGCGGTGGAGCCCGATGCCGCGCAACAGCAGGTCGCAGCCCTCGGAGAGGTTGCCCAGCACGATGTGTGCCCAGCCGATCTGATCCATGAAGGCGGCTTCGCTCAGGTGGTCCCCGTGCGTCCGGGCGACCTGTAGTCCTTCCGCCGCGACGTCCATCGTCAGCGAGAATTCACCGAGTATCTGGTGGGCCGAGGCCAGGTTGCCGAGGCTCAGACAGAGAGCCTGGGGGTCCGCCGATCTTCGCGCCGCGGCGACCGCGACCTCCGCCAGTTCGCGGTAGTCCCGGATGGCCCCCTGCGCGTGCAGGTGCAGCACGGTGTTCCTCGCCAAGTAGCTGGCCAGGCGGTGGAAGTCGTGCCGCTGGCCCAGCCGGACCGTGGCCTGGAGGTTTCTGCTCTCCCGCTCGTACCACCCGCGGGCGGCCTGACCGCCCGAGAACGTGGGGAGGCTCGGCAGGCCCAGGGCGTGGCCGGCCGGCGCGGGATCGCATGGGCGCAGGCCGGGAAAGAGGATCCGGCACGCCGCGTTGGTCGCGCCGAGGTAGTAGTTCAGCAGCCTTCCCGCGGCCGTGTCCTTCTGGTGCCGCACGGCGTCGTTCCAGAGGCTGTGGGCGAAGCTGCGGACGAGGTCGTGGAAGGAGTAGCGCCCCGCCTCGTGCTGGAGCAGCAGTTGGGCGTCGAGGAGGTCCTCCAGCGTCAGCTCGGCCTCCCTGGGCGTCACTCCGATGAGGGCCGCGGCCGCGTAGGGGTCGAAGTCGGGTCCGGGGTGGACGCCGAGGAGCATGAACGCCCGGCGGTGGTCCTCTTCCAGAGCCTCGTACGAGAGCTGGATGGTCGTGGCGACGCTGCGTTCGGTGGAGCGGAGCTCGGTGAGCAGGGCGCCTTCCGTGCGCAGCCGGTCGACGAAGTACTGCAACGTCCAGCGGGGGCGGTTGTGGAGCCTGGCCGTGGCGATGCGCAGCGCGAGCGGCAGGTGTCCGCAGAGGGTGGCCAGCGTCTGGGCCGCCTCGGGGTCGCCGGCCACGCGTTCCTCGCCGAGTGTCCTGACCAGGAGCGCGGCGCTGTCCCGCGGTGCCAGCGTGCCCAGCGTGGTCCAGCGGACTCCGTCGAGGTCGAGCAGCCGGCCGCGGCTGGCGACGAGGATCAGGCAGCCGGGCGGGCGCGTGACGGGCAGGAGCGGGCGTACCTGGGCGGCTTCGGCGCCGTTGTCGAGTACGACGAGCAGCCTGCGCGTGGCCAGGGCGGTCTGCCACATCGCGAGCTGGCTCTCGGTGTCATCGGGGATCGAACTGTCGGGGGCCCCCAGCGCGCGCAGCAGGATGCGCACCGCTTCCTCGGGCGCGAGGGGGCGTTCCCCCGGGGTGAAACCGCGCAGGTCGATGTAGAGCTGTCCGTCGGGGTAGGAGGCGGCCAAGCGGTGCGCGGCATGGACGACGAGCGTGGTCTTGCCGGCGCCGCCCATCCCGTCGACGCCGATGATCCGCACGCCGTCCCCCGCCGTCCCCTGGTCCAGCAGGTACTGGAACTCGGAGTCCCGGCCGGTGAAGTCGGGCAGTTCGTACGGCAGGGTGCACGGGACGCGCCCGGCGGCCGGCACCACGTCGGCCTCGTGCGGCCGGGCGGCGGGGGCGGCCGGCCCCTGGCTCGGCGCGTCCACCTCGGGGCGTGTCGCCGGTACGGGTCTGTCCAGCGTCGCCGGTACGGGTCTGTCCAGCTCAGGGCTCGCCTGGAGAATCTTCTCGAACAGGGTGGCGAGGTCGGGGCCGGGGCTGATGCCGAGCTCCTCGGCCAGCAGGTCCCGCACGGCGGCGTATTCGTGGAGGGCCTCCGCCTGTCTGCCGGTCCGGTACAGGGCGAGCATCAGCTGGGCGCGCAATGCCTCGCGCAGCGGATGGGCGTGGGTGAACTCCCGTATCTCACTGACGATGTCACTGTCCTCGCCCAGCTGGAGCCTGAGGGCGAAGAGCTCCTCCACCGCGGCCAGGCGCCGCTCCTCCAGGATGGTGGACGCGGCGTCGAGGACGGGCCCGCCCGTGCCGTTCAGGACCGGGCCCCGCCACAGGGCGAGGGATTTCCGCAGTTGCGCGACGGCCGCGCCGAGTTCTCCTTCGGCGCGGTCGGAAGCGGCCTGTTGCACATGGTGCGAGAAGAGGTGCAGGTCGACGCGGAGCGGCTGCACGGATACGCGGTATCCGCAATCCTCGGTCACGATCAGTGCGGGGCCGTCGGGTATACGCCGCCGGAGGTCGGCTATCGCTTTGCGGACTTGCTGCTTTGCGGTATCCGGTGAGGATTCTCCCCAAGCCGTCTCGATGAGGCGCTCGATGGGCACCGTCCGCCCGGACTCCAGCAGCAGAGACGTCAGAATGCGCTCCTGAAGCGGTCCGCCGAGCTTGATCCGGCGTTCTTCGGCCCAGCATTCCAGTGACCCCAGAACGTTGAACCGCAACCCGCCACTCTCTGTACCCATCAACGTGCACTCCCCCCGTGCTGCCTGGAAATGCCAGGAAACATGCGCCAATGACAGCTTAGGTGGCACCGTCATCGAGTGGTACCGGAGCGGTAGGTGAGCGGTATCACCGTCCGGCAGGCTCCTTTCCGCCACCCAAAGTGGCGCTCCTCCGTACATCCCGAGGCATCTACCGGTGCCGGAGGAGGCGGCCCTCATTTGCTTGCGTACCGCAAATTCGCGAGCAAATAGCGGTGCCGGCGAAACGGGCGATGTAATTCCGAAAAAGGAGTCATGGGCATGACACTTGCGACCGCTGTCGCCAGCTGTCTCGTATGCGACACCGAATTCGAGGTGCGCGAGGACTGGGAGAAGGGCGAAATCACCGAGTGCGGGGCCTGCGGCCAAGAGCACGAGGTCGTCGAGAAGTCCGCGTCGGGCGTACGCCTGGACCTCGCCCCTGAGGTGGAAGAGGACTGGGGCGAGTGACAACCTCCGACCAGGTCCTGCTCTCGGTCACGATGCTGCGCCCGGAGGAGAAACTGCTTCTCGGCGCGCTTCGTGACGAGGGCCTGACAGCGCGACCGCTGCTCATGGAGGATCTGGCCGAGATCGTGGCGGGCCACACCGGCCCGCCCGCTCTCGCCCTGATCAGGAACCTCTCCCATCGGGACGCCATCAGCGTCTCCCGCCGCCTGGAACACGCGGGGGTGACCACCCTCAACCGCGCGGCGACGATCGAGACCTGCAACGACAAGGGATTGCAGGCGCTGCTCTTCGCGCAGCACGGCATCCCGCACCCCGTCACCCGGCACGCCTTCAGCTTCGACCAGGTCCGCAAGTCCGTCGCCGACCTCGGCATGCCCGCCGTCGTCAAGCCGGTCAGCGGCTCCTGGGGGCGAGGGGTCAGCAAGATGACCCACGCCGACTGCGTGGAGGCGTGGGCCGCGGGCCGCGAGTCCGTCGACGCCACGGGAAAGCAGTTCCCCGTCGTCGTACAGCAGTACGTCGACAAGCCCGGCCACGACCTGCGGGTGGTGGTCGTCGGGCGCACCCCGGTGGTGGCCATCCAGCGGGTCTCGGAGGACTGGCGCACCAACACCCACCTGGGTGCCGAGGTCCAGCGGGTCGAGGTCACCGTGGAGCTGGAGAAGCTCTGCGGCCAGGTCGTCGACGCCCTCGGCCCCGGCTTCTACGGGGTGGACCTCGTCGAGGACCGGTCCACGGGCGAGCTGCTCGTCCTCGAAGTGAACGCCAACCCCGAATTCGCCCGTTCCTCCGCCCGACACGGAGTGAACGTCGCCGGCCACCTCGCCGCCTACGTCGCCCAGACCCTCACGGCCTCGGCCGTGTGACACGGAGAAGATCCATGGAACTGTTCGACACCGCAACGGTGCTCGCCCGCGTCCTCACGACCGGCGTGGTCATGAGCATCGAGAAGAGCGACCGGGAACTGCCCGGCCTCGAAAGGCTGCTGACCAAGCAGACCGGACGCGCACGGGCCGTCCTCGTCAACAGCCGCACCGCCGCCCTCCACGCGGCACTCGCCGGCCAGGGCATCGGCCACGGCGACACCGCCGCCGTCCCCGAGCCGGACGCGGCGGCCGGCCGCTTCCTCCAGTGGCTCGGCGTCACCGTCCAGGACGGTGGGCCGGTCGCGTACGACTACGTGTCGCTGGACCCCGCCAACGCCGACCGGCTCGGCGAGCTGACCCGCGACTCCGCGGCCCCCGCACTCGTCGTGGACCTCACCGGTCTCGGCTTCGGGCCGGCCGCCGCCGTCCTCACCGACGACGCGGGACTGTGGGCCAGGGCCGAGCGGCTGAAGATCTTCGGCGCCTACGACCTGCGCACGATGTGGACGCAGGAAGAGGCCGACGCCGAAGTGGTGCCCGGCGTCCAGTTCAACTACCGGCTCAGCCCCCTCGTGGCCGCCTGCGTGCGGATGGCCCTGACCCAGGCGGCACGTCCCGCCACTCCCACCGGAGCACGCTCATGATCACTGACTTCCCGGCAGTACCGCTGCCCCTGCCCGACCCGGCCGAACGGGACGCCGAACTCGCCGCCCTCGGCGGCGGGGCCATGATCCCCAAGACCTCGCGCCGCACGCTCTTCCCGGTCATCACCAAGGAAGACGTCTTCAACCTGATGCTCGCTCAGCGACAGACGCCCGAGAAGGTCGTCGCCGACTTCGCCGAGTCGTACCGCGCCTACGTCGGCGCCGCCCACGCGCTGCCCACGGCCAGCGGCACCTCCAGCCTGCACATGGCCCTCGTCGGCGCCGGCGTGCAGCCCGGCGACGAGGTCATCGTGCCGGCGTTCACCTTCATCGCGACCGCGCAGGCCGTCGTCGCCGCGCACGCGATCCCCGTGTTCGTCGACATCGACCCCGTCACCTACTGCATGGACCCCACGGCCGCCGCCGCCGCGATCACCGACCGCACCCGTGCGCTCATGCCGGTCCACGTGCACGGCCTGCCCGCCGACGTGACGGCCCTGCGCGCCCTGGCCGACAAGCATGGCATCGCCCTCGTCGAGGACGCCTCGCACGCCCACTCGGCGAAGGTCGGCGACCGGGTGGCCGGCTCCTCGGCGACGCCGCGGGCCAGAGCCTGATGGCCGACAAGAACTTCCCGCTCGGCGGCGAGGGCGGCATCGCCTTCTTCGCCACCGAGGAGAGCTACGAGCGGGCCCGCGCCCACCTGGAGCACAACGGCATCGACTACGGCATGTCGTGGGTCGCGGCGGCCTTCGGCGCCAGCCAGCTCAAGCGGCTGCCGTACTACGACGAGATCCGCGCCCGCAACGCCGCCCTGCTCGGCGAAGCCCTGCGCGAGACCGGGCTCTTCACCCCGCCCCACGTGCCGAGCGGGCACGTCCACGCGTACAACATGTACCGCACCACCCTGCACCCCGAGGCCGTCGGCCTGGGCGACATACCGGTGTTCGCGGTCAAGGAGGCCGTGCACGAGCTCCTGGTCGCCGAGGGCGTCCCGGCCCGCGAGTGGCAGAACACCCCGATCCCGTGCCACCTGCCCTTCCAGCACCGGGACGGCTTCGGCAACGGCTACCCGTTCTCCCTCAACCCCGGCGCCGTGCGCGACCACCGGCCCGAGGACTTCCCCGTCACCCTCGGCATGCTCGACAGCACTCTCGTCCTCTGCCGCGAGCTGCGCTCCCCGGTGGAGTACGAGCGGATCCTGCGCTACGCCGACGCCTTCCGGAAGGTCGCCCGCCGTCCGGACGCCATCCGCAAGCTCGTCGAGACCCGCGACTACCGTCGCCCCTACGACAAGGCGGCCCGCCTTGGCTGAGTCAGCGCACGAGAAGATCCGCGTCGCCGTCCTCGGCGCCAGCGGTTACACCGGCGGCGAGGTGATCAGGCTCCTCCTGGAGCACCCGCGGGTCGAACTCGCCTTCCTCTCGGCGGAGCGGGCCGCGGGCGCCACCGTCGGCAGCAGCCACCCCTGGCTGCGCAACCACCCCAAGGCGGCCGGCCTCACGTTCCGGCCGCTGGCCGAGCTCGCGCAGACCGACACCGTCGACGTCGCCTTCGGCTGTCTGCCCACCGGCACCCTGCCCGAGCAGCTGCCGCTCGTCGCCGACCGCGCCAAGCGCGTACTGAACCTGGGCGGCGACTTCCGGCTCCGCGACGAGAAGGACGTGAGCAGGCACTACCCGAGGACGGCCGCCCACCCGCCGCTGGAGGACTTCGCCTACTTCGTGCCGGAGTTGAGCACCGGCATCCCCGAGAGCCGGTTCATCAGCCTGCCCGGGTGCATGGCCGTCACCACCGTCTACGCCCTGTACCCGCTGTTCGCCGGCACCGGCCCGCTCGTCGCCGACCGCGTGGTGGTCGACGCCAAGACCGGCTCCACCGGCGGCGGGCGCGGCGGCGGTGAACCGCCGGCCGAACGCAGTGGCAACTTCCGGGTGCACAAGCTGCACGGCCACCGGCACGCGCCGGAGGTCCAGCAGGCCCTCGCCGACTTCACGGGCGCCGCGGTCGACCTGCGGTTCTCCACGCACAGCCTGGACGTGGCGCGCGGCATCATGGTGACCGCCTACTCCGAGCTGCGGCCCGGGGTCACCGCCCTGGACGTCAAGCGCGCCTACGCCAAGGCGTACGTCGGCAAGCCGTTCGTCCGCGTCCGCCCGGCGCCCAAGGCACCGCAGGACTTCCCCATGCTCAAGGCCGTCACCGGCTCGAACGTCGCCGAGGTGGCGGTCTCCGTCCGCGACGGCCAGTGCGTCACCGTGGCCGCCCTCGACAACCTGATCAAGGGCGCGGCAGGCCAGGCCATCCAGGCCATGAACCTCCTCCACGGCTTCGACGAGACGGCCGGACTGCCGGTCACGGCGGTGTCGCCATGAACCGACCGCTGTACGTCGTCAAGGTCGGCAGCGCGACGCTCGACCGCGAGACCATCCACAAGGAGATCGCCGACATCGTCGCCCGCGGCGCCCGGGTCCTCCTGGTGGCGGGCGGGGCCACGGGCATCCAGCGGCACTACACGGCCATCGGCCGTCCCGTCCCCACCCTCCGGCTGACCAACGGCGACGAGGTGCGCTACTGCCCGCCGCGGGAGATGGACCACATCGTCGACGCCTACGAGCGGGTCACCCTGCCCGCCGTCGAGCGCGACCTGCGGGCCCTCGGCCTGCGGGCGTACACGGCCGTCGCCGCGCGCGGCAGCCTGGTCGCCGGCCGCGGCAACCGCCCGTTGAAGGCGCTGTCCGCCGAGGGACGCCCCGTCGTCGTCCGCGACCACCGGGCAGGCGTACCCGCCGACGTCGACACCGCGGCGCTGAAGGCCCTGCTCGACGCGTACGACGTGGTCTGCCTCTCCCCGCCGGTCGCGGACCGGGACGGCGGGGCCCCGCTGAACGTGGACGCCGACGTGCTGGCCGCCGTCCTCGCGGTCGCCCTGGACGCCGACCACCTCCGGCTGGTCACCGGCACCGCCGGGCTGCTGACCGATCCCGCCGTACCCGGCTCCACGCTGCGCGACGCCTACCCGGGCGACGGGGAGCAGTACGCCGGCGGGCGCATGCGGCAGAAGGTGCGCGCCGCGGAGATCGCCCTGAAGGGAAGCAGCGCCGACGTCGCCATCACCGGCCCGCACACCATGAGCGAGGCCACGGGCTGGACCCGGTTCTGGCGCACCCGGGGCCCCGCCGACGACCTCGACCTGCTCACCCGCGCCGTCTGCGTGCCCTCGGTCTCCGGCGACGAGGCGGAACTCGCCTCCTGCCTCGCCGAGTGGTGCCGCGAGCGGGGCATCGAGGCCCACATCGACCCGGCGGGCAACCTCGTCGCCTCCCGGGGCACCGGCTCCCGGCGGCTGCTGCTCCTCGGCCACCTCGACACGGTGCCGCACCGCTGGCCCGCCGAGTGGCGTGACGGCCAGCTGTGGGGGCGCGGCAGCGTCGACGCCAAGGGCAGCCTCGCCGCCTTCCTGGAGGTCCTCGCGGACGCGGACGTGCCCGAGGACGGTCAACTGGTCGTCGTCGGCGCGGTCGAGGAGGAGATCTCCTCCTCCAAGGGCGCCTTCCACGTACGCGATCACCACACGGCCGACGCGGTCGTCGTCGGTGAACCCAGCGGCTCGGGGAAGCTGACCCTCGGCTACTTCGGCCTCTTCAAACTGGCGGTGACCGCCTCGGTGCCCACCGGCCACTCGGCCGGCATGGACGCGGTCTCCGCCCCGGACCGCCTCATCCGCGTCCTCGGCGAGATCCGCGCGTCGGTACTGGAACAGGCTCCCGAGGCGCTCAGCGCGGTCATCGACATCCGCTGCGAGCGCGGCCGGGAGCGCGACCGGGCCCACGGCGTCCTCAACTTCCGGGTGCCGCCCGGCGCCGATCTCGCCGCACTGCGGAGCGCCGCCCTCCAGCACGTCGGCGACGGCGTCGAGATCGAGCCGCAGCGCGCCACCCCGGGCCACCAGGGCGGCCGTTCGGGCCCCCTGGCCAAGGCCTTCACCCGGGCCTTCGCCGAGGCGGGGATCAGGCCGCGCTTCGTGGTGAAGAAGGGCACCTCGGACATGAACACCCTGGCGACCACGTGGCACGACGTGCCGATGGTGGCGTACGGGCCGGGCGACTCCGCCCTCGACCACACCGATGAGGAGCGCATCGGCGGCGACGAGTACCGCGCCGCACGCTCGCTGCTCGCCGACGCGGTGAACCGCTGGTTCGCCCTTCCGGAAGGGAGCCGCCGATGACTGCCGTGCTCGACAGTCCCACCGGCACGGAGGCGGTCGCGTCCGTCCTGGCCGAACGGGCCCTGGAGGCCCGGCGGCTGGTCGTCGACATGGCGGCGTCCGAGCGCGGCTGCCACCTGGGCGGCAGCCTCTCGGTGCTCGACATCCTGATCGCCGCCCTGCACCGGTCATCGGCCGGGGACGGCACGGAGGTCGTGCTGAGCAAGGGGCACGCCGCCGCGGGCCTGTACGCCGCGCTGTACGTCACCGGCATGCTGCCGGAGAACCCCGCCCCGCTGTACGGCAAGGCGGGCCGGCCCTACACCGGCCACCCGGGCCCCAAGGTGCCCGGTGTCCGGTTCCCCACCGGCAGTCTCGGGCACGGCGTCCCGTACGCGGCGGGGTGGGCGCTGGCCCGCCGGATCGGCGGGCAGCGGGGCCTGGGCATCGCCGTGGCGGGCGACGGAGAGCTCCAGGAAGGCCTGGTGTGGGAGACCTGCCAGGTGGCCGCGGCACAGGAACTGGGCAACTTCGTGCTCATCGTGGACCGCAACGGCGGACAGAACGACGGGATGGTCGCGGACATCTCGCCGCTGCCGCACCTCACCGAGCGGTTCGCCGCCTTCGGGTTCGAGGCCGTGGAGGTCGACGGGCACGACCCGGCCGCCCTGGTCGAGCTGTTCGCCGCCGACCGGTCCGCCGCGCGTCGTCCGCTGGCCGTCGTCGCCCACACCGTCAAGGGCAAGGGCGTGCCCGCGGTGGAGGGCAAGGCCGGCTCTCACTACGTGACCATCGACGCCTTGCGCGCCGCGAAGTGGAAGCGAGCGATCCGATGAGTGCCGCGATGACTGCTGTGACGAGTGCCGCGACGGCCGCTGACACGACTGCCGCGACGGCTCCCGGGGTTCCTCTTCCGGCGCCCCTCTCCGGTCGTGACGCCTACCGGGACGAGCTGGCCGCGCTCGCCGCGGACCGCACCGACCTGGTCTGCCTGGAGGCGGACCTCGGGGGCAAGAAGCACCCCTTCCAGATCGCCCACCCGGACCGGTTCTTCAATGTGGGGATCGCCGAGGGCGCGATGGTCGACATGGCGGCCGGACTGGCCGCCGGTGGGTACAAGCCGTTCGTCAGCACCTTCGCCCCCTTCGCGGCGCTGCGGGCCGCGGAGAGCCTGAAGCTGACGCTGGGCTACCTGAACGCCGGGGTCACCGTCGTGGCACCGTACGCGGGCGTCTCCGGTGCCTGGTTCGGCACCACCCACCACTGCCTGGAGGACCTCGCGGTGCTCCGCAGCGTCCCCGGCGTGACCATCGCGGCCCCCTACGGCGAGGCCGAGATGCGCGCGGTGGTCCGCTCCGCGGTGCGCGACGGCGGGCCGCACTACATCCGTACGGGCCGCAACGCCACGTACGAGTCGCTGGACCTGCCCGGCGGCGAACTGCCCCTGGTGAACTGGGAGTTCTCGGCGGCGGACACCGACGACGTCTGCCTGGTGTCGGTGGGCGAGGAGGGCACGCGCCTGGCGCTGGCCGCCCGCGCCGCCACCGGGGCCTCCCACGCGCATCTGGTCTACCTGGACCACGAGCACCTGTCCGCGGCGGCCGCGGAGCTGGCGGGCCGGCACACCCGGTTCGTCGTCGTCGAGGAACACCGCAGCCAGGGGGAGTGGCCGAGGCGCTCGCGCTGCTGCTGCCCGGCTGCGAGGTCACCTCGGTGGGCGCCGGTCAGGGCTGGCCCTCGACCGGTGGCGACCACCAGGAGGTCATGGCGGCGCTCGGCCTCGATCTGCCCGCCGTACTGGCGGCCGTGGACAGAGCGCGGCACGCCCCCGGCGTCGGCGCTCACTGAGCGTCCCCCCGGCCCCCGGGGCCCCTTCCCCCTCCTCCCCCCGGGGCCCCGGGTCCCCCCTCTCTCCCTCTCCCCCTCCCCTTCACTTCTTCACTTCAGGAACATACGGAGCGTGACATGCACATCCTGATGATCGAATGCAACCCCAACGGCATCGCCGGCATCGCCAACGCCCTGGAGCTCGGCCACGACGTCACGCTGGTGTCGGTGGACCCCGACTTCTACCTCGCGGCCTCGCCCCTGGCCGAGGCGGCCTACGCCCACCCGAACTGCCAGGTGGTCAAGAGCGCCGAGGCCTTCTCCATCGACGAGCTGACGGCGCTGGCCCGTCAGCTGCACGCCCGGAAGCCGATCCACGGCGTGACCACGTACAGCGAGTACCACACCGTCCACACGGCGGCGGTCGCCGAGGCGCTGGGGCTGCCGGGCATGAGCGTCGAAGGCGCGCGCAACGCCCGCCACAAGCACCTGACCCGGCTCACCCTGGACGGCACGGGTGTCCGCCAGCCGCGCTTCGCCCACGTCGCCGACCCGAAGGACGTGGAGGCGGCCGTGCGCGAGATCGGCTTCCCCTGCGTGGTCAAGCCGTCCGACGGCACGGCCAGCCTGCATGTCCTGCACCTCAAGGACGAGGAGGACCTGCGCGCCTACCTCGCCGAGCTCGCCGACGTGGCCGACTACGGCCGCGGTGTGGTCCGCATCCCCGACCTGCTGATCGAGGAGTTCGTCACCGGCGAGCTGATCTCGGTGGAGTCCTGTGTCCTCGGCAAGGGCGAGGTGGTCAACCTCGGCCTCACCGACCGTCCGATGAGCGGCTTCCCGCACTTCATCGAGATGGGCGCCACGTACTTCAGCGGCCACCCGCTCCAGGACGAACTGTTCGACATGACCACGCGCCTGCTGAACGAGCTGGGCGTGGACTTCGGCTTCATCCACACCGAGTTCCTCCTCGGCGCCGACGGCCCGGTGCTGTGCGAGGTCAACGGCCGGCTGATCGGCGGCATCGTGCCGAGCCTGATGGAGCTGACCTCCGGCGTCGACCCCTACCTGGAGGTCATCCGGCAGGCGCTCGGCGAGCGTCCCGAGCTGCCCTACCCCGGCGAGACCACCGCGGGCGGCCACTGGTTCGGCGCGCCGATCGACGGAGTCGTCGAGTCCATCGGCTTCGACGGCCTCGCGGAACTGCCCGGCTTCCACAGCGCCCTCGCGTACAAGAAGCCCGGCACCGCGGTCAACCGGCTCTCCCGGAGCAACTTCGACTGGATCGGGCACACCATCTTCACCGGCGCCGACCGCACCGAGGTCAACAAGCGCTGCGCGGAGGCCCTGGACCGCATCGACCTGCGGCTGAAGGTCGAGGTCGCCCGATGACCACGGACGTGGCAGCGCAGGACCTGCTCGGGGTGGCGATCCCCTCCCTCGACCCCGAGGCCGTGTACGACGTCACCGTCGAGGACGGCGTCTTCACCCGCATCGAGCCCTCGGGCGCACGCGGCGGCGGCGAGACAGAGCTGTGGCCGGGTTACACCGAGACCCACGCCCACGTCTCGTTGCCCGCCAACTGGGACGACACGGCCGACGACCCCCGGATCGTCGCGCTCCAGTACGTCTACCACGGCGTCACCCACGTGGTGGACATGTTCGGCTTCCCGCTGGTGGACGAGGCCTGGGCGGCGGGCCGCGAGGCGTCCGCCGTGCCGTACCCCGAGCTCGTCCACTGCGGCTACGCGGCCACCGCGATGACGAACGCCGCCGGACTCACCGGTCACGGCGTCGAGTTCCCGGCCCCGGTGCACATGATCGCCACCGAGACCGACCTCGAACACGCGATACGCTCCAACGTCGACCGCGGCGGCACCTTCCTCAAGGTGATGTTCACGGACGGCACCGAACAGCCGGACAGCCCGGTGAAGTTCTCCCGGCTGTCCCGGCGGGTGCTGGAGTTCACCGCCCGGATCGCGGCCGACCGCGGCATCACCGCCGTCATCGACTGCAACACCCTCCAGGAGACCCGCTGGGCCTACGAGTGCGGCTTCCGCCTCTTCGCCCACACCGTGCGCGACCGCACCCTCGACGCGGCCGACTGGAAGGAGTTCGAGGGAGCCCGGTTCGTCTCCACCCTGGCGGGGCTGCGGCCCATGATCATGACGGGCGACGAGTTCCGGGCCGAGTACGGGCGCGAGGGCTTCGCCGAGACCCAGGACATCCGCAACCTGGAGTTCGCCCAGGCCATCGAGAAGCCGTACGGCATCGAGTTCGGCTGCCAGGAGACCCGCACCGCGGCCCTCGCCGACATGCGCCGCAACGCCCTGGCCACGCTGCGCGAGGGCAAGCTGCTGATCGGCACCGACTCGGGCAACACGGGCGCCTACCACGGCTACTCCTTCCTGAGCGAGCTCGACCTGCTGCGCGGCGACGACGCCTCGCTCGAAGGGCCGCTGCGGCACCAGGCGACGGTCGGCGGCCGCCGCTACTTCGACGAGTTGAGCGGGGACACCAGCGGCGCCCACCCGCTGCGCGTCGGCGCCACCGCCACCTACAACCTGCACGCCCCGGGCCGGCCGCTGTCCGCTCTCCCGCTGAGCACCGTCATCGGGGGCGTGCCGATCGACCGGCAGGCCGTCGCGCGTGCCATCGCCGAGCTGCGTGGCGCCGCGGGAACCGCCGGGGCGGAACGGGGGGAGGAGCTGTGATCAAGGAACGCACCCGCGCCCTCGTCGGCGTGACCGGCGGCATCCTCCTGGCGAACGTGGGGAGTTACATCTGGTTCCCCGTGCTCGTCGCCACCCTCGGCGGCACCGACAGCGGCTTCTGGGCGGGCGTCGTCATGTGTATGACGTACGTCGGCCGGCTGCTCGCCACCTTCTTCTACGAAGGGATCGCCGCCCGTACCGGCGTCCGCGGGGGCGTCTTCCTCGGCACCGCGCTGGAAGCCGTGGCGCTCGGGCTCATGGGGTTCACCGACGGTGTGCTCGCCTACAGCCTGCTGGCGTTCTTCATCGGTTTCGGATCGGGCGTCTCCTTCCCCGGACTGAAGAACGTCCTGGTCTCGTTTCCCGAGGCCGAACGGCCCAGGGCGTTCTCCGCGTTCCAGATGGCCGGGCAGGTCGGCCTCTTCGGTGGCGCGCTGCTGGGCGGCGTACTGGCCGACGTGGAGCTGCGCACCCTGTTCTCGGTGGTCTTCGCCTTCTTCATCGGCTTCTGCCTGATCACCTCGGCGCTGATCCCGCGCGGTGGCTTCGAGAGCGCGGCGGCCGGCGGCGAACGCGTCCCGCTGTTCAGCCTGACCGCGTTCAAGGGCATCGAAGTGCGCGGCGCCACGCGCTACTTCCTGCTGTCCGCGGCGTTCTGGTTCCTGTCCCTGGGCTTCGTCGTCGGCATCCCGCTGCACATGGCGGAGTACGTCCCCCAGTGGGCGCCCTCCTCGCCGTTCTGGATCACCGGCCTCAGCATCCTGGTGCTCCAGTACCCGCTGTTCAAACTGTTCAACAAGCGGTTCGGCCCCGGCGCGGTCATGGCCTTCGGCCTGGCCGGGATGACCATCGCGTTCATCGCCTTCGGGGCCGGGCGCACGGGTCCCTGGGTGGTGGTCGGCTGTCTGACGGTCGTGCTCGGCGAGATCCTCTTCGTGCCGTCGTTCGACCTGTGGATCGCCCGCCGGGTGCCCGAGCACCGGTTGGCCAAGGCCATGGGGGCGATGCACTTCTTCCGCAGCGCCGGGAACATGGTCGGCTCCCTCGCCGCGGGCATTCTGTTCGACCTGTCGCGCTCCCTCGATGTCGCGGGCGGCAACTGGTACGTCGCCGCTCTGCTGGCGGCGGGCTGTGCGCTCATCTGCTTGAGCGGTCGCGGCTCCGACGACTCCGACGGCTCAGACGAGTCCGGAGACTCCGGCGCATCCGATGAGACCGAGGCCGGCGAGACCGAGGCCACTGAGACCGAGGCCGGCGAGACCGAGGCCACTGAAGCCACGGCGAAACAAGAGAAGGTAACGGAAAATGTCTGACATCTGCGTCATCGGGGGCACCCGGTACTTCGGCAAGGTGCTGGTGCAGCAACTGCTGGACGAGGGGCACCGGGTCACTGTCGTCAACCGCGGGCAGACCCCCGATCCCTTCGGCGACGCGGTACGGCGACTGCGCGCCGACGTCACCGTCTCCGGCGAACTGGCCGCCGCGGTGGCGGGGGAGCGGTTCGACGCCGTGGTCCACCAGATGTGCTACACGCCGATCGCCGCCGTCGAGGTGTGCGAGGCCTTCGGCGACCGCGTCGGCAAGATCGTCCTGACCAGTACCATCGAGGTGTACAACAAGGACACCTTCCGCGGCCGGACGCCCGCCCCGTCGTTCAGTGCCCGCGCCCGCGAGGAGGAACTCGACCCGGCGACATACGACTTCGACACCGAGCTGCCCTGGTACTCGCCCGGCTACCTCGACGTCCACTACGGCGAGGGCAAGCGGCAGGCCGAAGCCGCGCTGGTCCGCTCGGCGAAGGTCCCGGTCCTGCTGGCCCGTGTCGCCCATGTCCTGGCCGCGGAGGGCGATTTCACCGGCCGGCTTCAGTTCCACCTCGACCACGTCAGGGACGGACGCCCCGTCGTCGCCCACGCCTCGCCCGGCAGGACCTCGCTGGTGCGGGCCGACGAGGCCGCCGGTTTCCTCGCCTGGGCGGCCCTCTCCGACGCCACCGGAGCGGTCAACGTCGCCTCGCCGGACACCGCCGACGTCTATGACTTCTGCGCCGCGGTGGAGAGCGCGACCGGGCTCACGGCCCACGTGATCGAGAAGGACGACCCGGCCGGCGACCCCGATCTGTCCCCCTTCTCCTGCCCGGCGGACTTCGGCATGGCGAACGACCGGGCGACCGCGCTCGGCTACCCCTTCACGCCGATCGCCCAGTGGCTCCCCACGGTCGTCCGCGCCGCGGCGACCGCCTAGACCGATTCCCTCCACTCCCTCCACTCCCTCCACTCTCTCTACCCCCAACTCCCGTCAGGAGCAGTCATGTTCGACCTCATCGTCATCGTCCGGGTCCCGGAGACCGACAACATCGCGCCGGTGGCCGACGCCCTCGCCCGGATGCGCCCCCTGTGCCTCGGCGAGGACGGGTGCGTCAGCTGGGAGGCGTATCAGTCGGAGGGCGAGCCGGGCCGCTTCGTGCTCGTCGAGCGCTGGGCGAGCCGCGCCCACTGGGAGGCGCACGACGCGGGCGACGCCATCCAGAAGATCTACGTGCCCGAGATCATGCCGCGCATCGAACGCGAGGTGCACCCGAGCGCCCCGGTGAGCAGCGCGCGGTAGCGGCGGCGGTAGAGCGACAGCGGTAGCGGTACCGGTAGCGGCAGCACGGACACAGGGGTGCATCGAACGATGGGAATGGCCGGTCACGGCATACGTGATCTTTCTTCACGCGCGGTCGCGGTCGTCGGGATCGGCTGCCGGTTCCCGCAGGCGGACGGGCCGGACGCGTTCTGGCAGCTGCTGCGCGACGGCGGTGACGCGATCACCGACCGGGGCGACGACCGGCCCGGCGCCCAGCGTGACGGCCAGCGTGACGACCAGCGTGACGGCCAGCGTGACGGCCAGCGTGACGCCCAGCGTGACGGCCAGCGTGACGACCGGGGCGGTGGCCGGGGCGCGGCGCGTGGTGGGTTCCTCGACCGGGTGGACGGGTTCGACCCCGAGTTCTTCGGCATCTCGCCGCGCGAGGCCGTGTCCATGGACCCTCAACAGCGGCTGGCTCTCGAACTGGCCTGGGAGGCCCTGGAGAACGCCAGGATGCTGCCGGGTGAGCTCACCGCCGACCGCACGGGTGTCTTCCTCGGGGTGATCGCCGACGACTACGCGGCGCTGTGGCGGGGCCTCGGCCCCGACGCGGTGACCGGGCACACCCTGACCGGACTGCAACGCGGTGTGATCGCCAACCGGATCTCGTACGCGCTCGGCCTGACCGGACCGAGCCTGGTGGTGGACACCGGGCAGTCGTCGTCCCTGGCCGCCCTGCACCTGGCGTGCGCGAGCCTGCGCGGCGGCGAGTCGGACCTGGCGCTCGCGGGCGGCGTGAACCTGATCCTCGCGCCGGAAAGCACCTTGGCGCTGGAGCGGGCCGGAGCACTGTCGGCGGACGGGCGGTGCTTCACCTTCGATGCCCGCGCGAACGGATATGTCCGGGGCGAGGGCGGCGGAGTCGTCGTTCTCAAGCTCCTGGACGCCGCCGTCCGCGACGGCGACCGCATCCATGCCGTCATCCGCGGCAGCGCCCTGAACAACGACGGCGCGACCGAGACGCTGCCGACGCCGGGCCGTGCCTCGCAGGAGCGGGTGCTGCTCGCCGCCTGCGCCGACGCGGGTGTCGAGCCGGACGAGGTCCAGTACGTCGAGCTGCACGGATCGGGCACCCGGGTCGGCGACCCGATCGAGGCCGCCGCGCTGGGTGCGACGCTGGGGGCCGCCCGCACGAAGGACGCCCCGCTGCTGGTCGGATCGGTGAAGACGAACATCGGGCACCTGGAGGGCGCCGCCGGGATCGCGGGGTTCGTGAAGGCCGTCCTGTGCGTCGGCGCACGCGAACTCGTGCCCAGCCTGAACCACGCCGGTCCGGGTGACCGCATCCCCCTCCAGGAGCTGGGGTTGCGCGTGAACACCGAGGCCCGGCCCTGGCCCGCGCGGCGGGGTCCGCTGCTCGCGGGGGTCAGCTCGTTCGGGATCGGCGGGACCAACTGCCACATGATCCTCTCGGACTGGCAAGGCGGGCAGGGCACGGCGCCCGCCGAGGACGAGGACACCGGCGGGGCGCTGCCTTGGCTCCTGTCGGCGCGTGACGCATCCGCGCTGCGCGACCAGGCCGGCCGGCTGCGCGCGCATGTGGCGGCACGTCCGGAGCTGGGGGCGGGCTCGGTGGGCCGGTCGTTGGCCGTCACCCGCACCAGGTTCGAACACCGCGCCGTCGTCGTGGCCGCTGACCGCGACGGCTTCCTCGCCGAGCTGGCGGCCTGCGAGGAGGGCCGGCAGTCGGCGGCCGTGGTGGAGGGCCGGCACGAAGGGCCGCCGGTCCGGCCCGTCTTCGTCTTTCCCGGCCAGGGCTCGCAGTGGGCGGGCATGGCCGCCGAGTTGCTCGACACCTCCCCGGTCTTCGCCGACCGGATCACCGCCTGCGCCGACGCCCTGCGCCCGTACGTGGAATGGTCACTGCCCGATGTCCTGCGCGGTGCCCCCGGTGCACCGGCGCTGGAGGCCGACGAGGTGATCCAGCCCGCCCTGTGGGCGGTGATGGTGTCGCTGGCGGCGCTGTGGCGCTCGGCCGGGGTGGAGCCCGCCGCCGTGGTGGCCCACTCGCAGGGTGAGATCGCCGCCGCCACCGCCGTCGGCGCCCTCTCGCTCCAGGACGGCGCGCGGATCGTGGCGCTGCGCAGCCGGGCGCTGGCCCGGATCGCGGGCCGCGGCGGGATGCTGGCGGTGGACCTGCCGGCCGAGCGGGTGCGCGTGGACCTCGCGGCGGTGGCCGCCTCCCTGTCGGTCGCGGCGGTCAACGGCCCCGCGCACACGGTGGTCGCGGGGCCGTGCGCCGCCCTCGACGCGCTGGCCGCCCACTACGGGACGCGCGTGCGTACCCGGCGACTTCAAGTCGACTACGCCTCACACAGCGCGGACGTCGATGCACTGCGCGAGGAGCTGCTCACCGCTTTCGCCGGGATCGCCCCGCGCTCCGTCGAAGTGCCGTTCCACTCGTCCGTGACCGCCGCACCGGTTGACGACACCGCCGAACTGGACGCGGACCACTGGTTCCGCAACCTGCGTGAGCCGGTGCGGTTCGGGCCGGCGATCGAGGCGCTGCTGGACGCGGGCCACACGACGTTCCTTGAGGTCAGCCCGCATCCGGTGCTGACGACGGGCATCCGGCAGGCGATCGCCCTGCGCGACGGGGACGGCGCCGCGCTGAGCACGCTCCGGCGCGGTCACGGCGGCCACCACCGGTTCCTGGTGGCGGCGGCCGAGGCGTACGTACGCGGTGTCGCCGTGGACTGGGCCGCGCTGCTGCCCGGTTCGGCGCCGCTGACCGACCTGCCGACCTACCCGTTCCAGCGCCGCTCCTACTGGCCGCGGTCCGGGGACGCCGGGCCCCGGCCTGTGCCTGTGCCCGTTGTGCCTGTGCCCGCTGTGCCGGTATCCGTTCCCGTGTCCGACGCGGCACCGGTCGAGGGCGCCGACCGGCGTCCGGCACCGGTGGGGGAGCTGGTCCAGAGCCTTACGGCGGTCGTGCTGGGCGCCGGATCGGCCGGGGACGTCCGGCCGGGCCGGACGTTCCGCGAGATGGGCCTGGACTCGGCCATGACGCTCGAACTGTGCGACCGGTTGTCGGCCGCGACGGGCCTGCGGCTGCGGAGCACCCTCCTCTACGACCACCCGAGCCCGGCCGCGCTGGCCGCGGCGATCGGCGAGTTGCAGGCGGGGCCGACCGCCGCCCCCGCCCACCCCGTCAATCCCACCGACGCCACCGACGCCACCGACGCCGAAGACCCCGTGGTCATCGTCGGCATGGCCTGCCGGTTCCCGGGCGGGGTGCACTCGCCCGACGACCTGTGGCATCTGGTCGCCACCGGGACCGACGCCACCGGCGACTTCCCCGACGACCGGGGCTGGGACCTGGCGGCCCTCCACCACCCGGATCCCGAGCGCGTCGGTGCGTCGTACGTCCGCCGGGGCGGCTTCGTACCGGACGTGGCGGACTTCGACGCGGAGTTCTTCGGGATCAGCCCGCGTGAAGCCCTCGCCATGGACCCGCAGCAACGGCTTCTCCTGGAAGTCACGTGGGAGGCGCTGGAGCGCGCGGGCATCGATCCGTTGACGCTCAAGGGCAGCCGTACCGGTGTGTACGCCGGGGCGATGCACTCCGGCTACGGGCCGAGCATGGAAGCGGCCGGGCCCGGCGTCGCGGGGCACCTGCTGACCGGTACCGGCACCAGTGTGATCTCCGGGCGGATCGCCTATGTCCTCGGCCTGAACGGGCCCGCGCTGACCGTCGACACCGCTTGTTCGGCGTCGCTGGTCGCGCTGCACCAGGCGGTACGAGCGGTGCGGACGGGGGAGTGCTCGCTCGCCCTGGCCGGCGGGGTCACGGTCATGGCGACTCCCGGCATGTTCGTGGAACTCTCCCGGCAGCGGGTGCTGGCCCCCGACGGCCGCTGCAAGGCCTTCTCCGCCCAGGCGGACGGCACCGGGTGGGGCGAGGGCGCGGGCATGCTCGTGGTCGAACGGCTCTCGGACGCCCGGCGCCACGGCCACCCCGGCCTCGCGGTCATCGCCGGAAGCGCTGTCAACTCCGACGGCGCGTCCAACGGGCTGTCCGCGCCGAGCGGTGTCGCCCAGCAGCGCGTCATCGCCGACGCGCTCGCCGACGCCGGGATCGCGCCGCGGCAGGTCGACGCGGTGGAGGCGCACGGCACCGGCACCGCGCTGGGCGACCCGATCGAGGCCAACGCCCTGCTGGCCGCCTACGGGCAGGACCGGGACAAGGACCGGCCCCTGTGGCTGGGGTCCCTCAAGTCCAACATCGGACACGCGCAGGCGGCGGCGGGCGTCGGCGGCGTCATCAAGATGGTCCAGGCCATCCGGAACGCGTCCCTGCCCGCCACCCTGCACGTCGACGAGCCGTCCCCGCACGTCGACTGGGCCACCGGGTCGTTGTCCCTGCTCGACCACTCCCGCCCCTGGCCGACCACGGGCGAGCCCCGGCGCGGCGGCGTCTCCTCGTTCGGCATCAGCGGCACCAACGCACATGTGATTCTGGCGGAACCGCCGGGTGAGGCCGGGGTCGGGGTTGTGGCGGAGCCGCCGGGTGAGGCCGCGCCCGTGGCGGTGCCGCCGGTTGAGGCTGGGCCCGTGGCGGTGCCGCCGGTTGAGGCTGGGCCCGTGGCGGAGCCGTCGGCCGAGGGTGGGGTCGTGGCGGAGCCGTCGGCCGAGGGTGGGGTCGTGGCGGAGCCGCCGAACGAGGGTGGGGTCGTCGGGGAGGCCGGGCGGGCGGTCGTGGTGCCGGTTGTGCTGTCGTCTCGGAGCCCCGCGGCGTTGCGGGAGCGGGCCCGGGGGCTGGTCGCCGGGGCGGTCGATCCGGTCGTCGCGGCGCCCGCCCTGGCCGCCAGGGCCTCGCTCGCCGAGCGTGCCGTCGTGATCGCCCGGGACCGGTCGGCGGCCGACCGGGCCCTGAGCGCGCTCGCCCACGGCGAAGAGGCCCCCGGCCTCGTCACCGGCCGCGCGGGCGAGCCCGGCCGGACCGGCCGGACCGTCCTCGTGTTTCCCGGGCAGGGCGGCCAGTGGCGGGGCATGGCATCGGCGCTCGCCGCCGAGAGCCCCGTCTTCGCCGCCCGCCTCGCCGAGTGCGAGCGCGCGCTCGCGCCGTACCTCGACTGGTCGCTCTCCGACGTCCTGGACGGGGCGCCGCTGCTCGACCGGATCGACGTCGTACAGCCCGCCCTGTGGGCCGTGATGGTGTCGCTGGCCGAGCTGTGGCGGTCGGCCGGGGTCGTCCCGGACGCCGTGATCGGCCACTCCCAGGGCGAGATCGCCGCCGCCGTCGTGGCCGGGGCGCTCTCCCTCGACGACGGCGCCCGCGCCATCGCGCTGCGCAGCGGCATGGCCGTCGACCTGATGGGCCAGGGCGCGATGGCCGTGGTCCCGCTCCCCGCGGAACGGGTACGGGAACGGCTCGGCACACTCAGCGTCGCCGCCGTCAGCGGACCGGCCACCACCGCGGTGGCCGGCGCCGCCGACGCGATCGCCGCCCTGGTCGAGGCCTACCAGGCCGAGGGAGTCAACGCCCGCGTGATCCCGGCCGCGTACGCCTCGCACTGCCCGGCGGTCGAGCCGATCCGGGAGAAGATGCTGGCCGGGCTGGCATCACTGACACCGCGTACCGGCGAGATCGCGCTGATGTCCTCGGTCACCGCCGACTGGCAGGAAGGCGGTGCACTCGACGCCGCCTACTGGTACCGGAACCTGCGGCACACCGTGCGCTTCCAGGAAGCGGTCGAAGCGCTGATCGCCTCCGGCCACACCACGTTCGTCGAGGTCGGCCCGCACCCCGTGCTGACCGGCAGTATCGGCCAGATCCTGGAGGAAGCCGGCGTCGACGGGATCGTGACCGGCTCGCTGCGCCGCGACGACGGGGGCCTGGCCCGGTTCCTCACCTCCGCCGCGGAGGCGTACGTCAAGGGCCTGCCGATCGCGTGGAAGCGGTTCACCGGAACGTCCGCAGACCATGTCGACCTGCCCACCTACCCCTTCCAGCGGCGCCGCTACTGGCTCGGGAGCGCGGCCGGCCCCTCCGGTACGGCCGAGCTCGGCCAGGCCCCGGCCGGCCATCCGCTGCTCGGCGCGGCCGTCGAACTCGGCGACGGCGAGACGGTGTTCACCGGCCGCCTGTCGACCCGTACCCACCCTTGGCTGGCCGACCACGCCGTACGCGGGACAGTCGTCGTACCGAACACCGCACTCCTGGAGCTCGCCCTGCACGCGGGCGCGGGATCCGGCACGGCACGGATCGAGGAGCTGACGGTCCGCACGCCGCTGGAACTCCCGCCGGACGGCGTCGTCGACCTGCGCGTACGGGTGGCTGGCGCGGACGGCGACGGTCTGCGGAGCTGCCGGATATCGGGCCGCGCGAGCGACGGGGAGTGGACCGAGTACGCCATCGGCACGCTCGCCCCCGACACGTCCGCGGCACAAGCCGCGGCACAAGCCGCGGCACCGGCCGCCGTCCACTGGCCTCCGGACCGGGCGACACCGGTGTCGACGACCCGCGTGTACGAGGACCTGGGCCTTCAGGGGTACGAGCACGGCCCGGTGTTCCGGGGCCTGCGGGCTGTCTGGCGACGCGAGGGCGAGCAGTTCTCCGAGGCCGTCCTGCCCGAGCCGGAGAGCGCGCACGCCGGCGCCTACCACCTGCACCCCGCCCTGCTCGACGCGTCCCTGCACGGTTTGCTCGCCGACGCCCCGGGCCGTGCCGGGCGGCGCATGCAGCCGTCACGCTGGCGCGGGGTGACGCTGTTCGGCACGGGGAGCCGAGTGGCCCTGCGGGTGCACGCGGCGCCCGCTGCGCACGGCGGCCACCCGCTGACCTTGCTGGATGCCTCGGGAGAGCCGGTGGGCCTCGTCGAGTCGGTGGAACTCCACCCGGCCGCGGCGGCCCGCCCGGCGGATCCGGCGGCCGTGGCGCGCGATGCGCTGTTCGCGCTGGACTGGCAGCCGTTGACCGGGGCGGCGGCGTCGGGCGGTTCGGGCGGGTCGGCCGAGCACGTCGTCGTTAACTGCCCGGCCGGCGAGGGCGGTGCCGACGTGGCGGCGGCGGCCAGGGACGCGGTCCGCCGGACGCGGGAACTGATCGGCCGATGGCTCACCGAGGACCGGCCTGCCGGTTGCCGCCTGGTGCTGGTGACCCGCGGCGCTGTCGCCGCCCTGCCCGGCGAGACCGTGCGCGACCTGGCTCAGGCGGCCGTCTGGGGCCTGGTGCGGACAGCACAGGTCGAGCATCCGGGCCAGTTCGTCCTGGTGGACCTCGCTCCCGACGGGGCCGATGTGACCGGCGCGCCCGAAGCGGCCGACGTGCCGGGCGTGACCAGCGTGGCCGATGTGCCGGGCGTGACCGGCGTGCTCGGCGTGCCCGGCGTGCTCGGCGTGCCCGGCGTGGCCGAAGTGGCCGACATGGTTGAAGTGCCCGGCGTGCCCGGCGTGGCTGACGTGTCCGGCGTGGCCGAAGTGGTCGACGTGGCCGACATGGTTGAAGTGCCCGGCGTGGCCGAAGTGGCCGACGTGGCCGACATGGTTGAAGTGCCCGGCGTGGCTGACGTGTCCGGCGTCCCCGGCGTCCCCGGCGTGCCCGGCGTGGCCGGCATTCCGGCCGCGGCACTCGCGGCGGACGAGAACCAGGTGGTGGTCCGCGGCGGCACCGTCCTGGTGCCCCGGCTCGTGTCCGCAGCGGACGAGTCCGCTCTTCGGATCCCCGACGGCGCGCCTGCCTGGCGTCTCGACATGTCCGAACGCGGCACCCTCGCCGCCCTGTCCCTCCGGCCCTGCCCCGAAGCCACCGTCGAACCCGGCCCCGGCCAGGTCCGGATCGCGGTCCGTGCCGCCGGGCTCAACTTCCACGACGTCCTGGGCGCGCTCGACATGCACCCCGGCGACCCCGGACCGCTCGGCCTGGAAGGCGCCGGCGTGGTCACGGCGACCGGGCCCGGCGTCACCGGCCTGGCCGTCGGCGACCGGGTCATGGGCCTCTTCCCTGCCGCGTTCGGCACGGTGGCCCACGCCGACCACCGCACCGTGGTGAAGATGCCCGACGGCTGGTCGTTCACCCGGGCCGCCGCCGTACCCGTCGCCCACATGACGGCTCTGCACGCCCTGACCGAGTTGGGCGGCGTGCGCGCGGGCGACCCCGTCCTGATCCACGCGGGGGCAGGCGGCGTCGGCATGGCCGCTGTCCAGCTGGCCCGGCACCTGGGCGCGGAGGTCTACGCGACCGCGAGTCCCGCCAAATGGCCCGCGCTGCACGCCCTCGGTGTCGACGACGCCCATCTGGCCTCGTCGCGCGAGTCCGGCTTCGGCGCACGCTTCGGCGCGGGCGTGGGTCCGGGCTCCGACGAGGGCTCCGACGAGGGCTTCGGCGCGGGCTCCGGCACGGGTTCGGGCACGGGCCTCGGCACGGGCTCCGGCACGGACGGCGGGCGCATGGCGGTCGTCCTGAACTCGCTCACCGGTGAGCTGGTCGACGAGTCGCTGCGGCTGCTGCGTCCCGGCGGGCTCCTGGTCGAGCTGGGCAGGACCGATCCGCGCGATCCGGCCGAGGTGGCCGCCGCGTTCCCCGGTACGCGGTATCAGGCGTCGAACCTCCTGGGGTTGCCGCCGGAGCACCTCGCTCGCCTCCTGAACCGGACGGTCGAACTGTTCGCCGAGTCCGTGTTCACCTGGCCGGCCGTCACCGACATGGACATCCGCCGAGCCCCCGAAGCCTTCGGGCGACTGCGTCAGGGGACCCACGTCGGCAAGGTCGTACTCACCGTCCCGCCGGCCCTCGACCCGGAAGGAACCGTGCTGATCACCGGCGGGACCGGCGCCATCGGCCGGGCCCTGGCACGGCACCTGGTCGCCGAACACGGCGCGCGGCGGCTCCTGCTGGCAGGACGGCGGGGCGGCGACGCGCCCGGCGCGGCCGAACTGGCCTCCGACCTGAACGGGCTCGGCGCCGAGGTGAGGTTCGCGGCCGTGGACGTCGCCGACCGTGACGCCGTCGCCGCGATGATCGAGGCCATACCGGACCGGCACCCGCTGACCGCCGTCGTCCACGCCGCGGGCATCGTGGACGACGCGCCGATCACCTCGCTCACCGACGCGCAGATCGACCGGGTGATGCGTGCCAAGGCAGACGGCGCCTGGCATTTGCACGAATTGACGGCACGTCATCCGATCAACGCGTTCGTCCTGATCTCCTCGGTCATGGGGACCCTCGGCGGCGCCGGGCAGGGCGGCTACACCGCCGCCAACGCCTTCCTCGACGCACTCGCCCGGCACCGCCGGGCGCAGGGACTGCCCGCCCTCGCGCTGGCGTGGGGTCTGTGGGACGACCCGGACGGCATGATGGGCGCCCTCACCGATGCCGACCGGGCCCGCTTCGCACGGGCCGGGCTCGTCGAGATGGCCCCCGACCACGGGCTGGCCCTGCTGGAGGCGGCACTGCCGTCGCCGCACGCCGTCCTGGCGCCGGCCCGGCTCGACCGCGGGGCGCTGCGCGACCTCGGGGCGGATCTTCCGCCGGTCCTTCGCGAGGTCGTGGCGGAGCGGTCCGGGAACGTGCCGGAACCGGAACCGGAACCGAAACCGGAACACCGACGACGGCGTCCGCTGCGGGAGGAACTGGCTGGCCTGCCGGCCGGTGAACGCGCGGCGCGCCTGGCCGAACTGATCCGCACTCATATGGCCGCCGTCCTGGGCGCCCGGCCCGAGGTGATCGTGGACGACCGACCGTTCGGCGAGCTGGGATTCGACTCGCTCACCTCGGTCGAGTTCCGCAACCGCCTCGGCACGGCGACGGGCCTCAAGCTTCCCCTCACCCTGCTCTTCGAGGCCCCGACGCTCCCCGAGCTCGTCGCCGCCCTGGACTCCGAACTCGTGCCTTCCGAACCTCCCACACCCGTCTCGGAGAAGGTCGAGGGGGATTCCGAGAGGGAGCCCCAGAGCGAGCCCCAGAGCGAGCCCCAGAGCGAGTTCCGGAGGGAATTCCGGAGGGATTTCGAACTGGGGGCCGAGGGGGAGCCCGCGTCGGACGTGACGGCACTCGTCGAGGCCGCGACCGCCGAGGAACTGCTCGACTTCATCGACCGCGAGCTCTCCGGCTCCTGACCCGCTTACGGAGGCCGATCCGCATGGGATCAGCACCCCGATCCGACATCGGATCAGACATGTCAGACACGAACGACAAGCTGCTCGGATACCTCAAGCGCCTGACCGTCGACCTGCACCAGGCACGCGAGCGCCTGCGTGAACTGGAGGAGGGCGACCGCGAGCCGATCGCGATCGTCGGCATGGCGTGCAAGTACCCGGGCGGGGTCGACTCGCCGGACGCCCTGTGGCGGCTGCTGTCCTCGGGCGGGGAGACCGTCGGCGCGTTCCCACGCGACCGGGGCTGGGACGAGGATCTGCACGAGACCCAGCCCGGGCAGGCCGGTCGTAGCCTCACCGGCTCCGGCGGTTTCCTCTACGACGCCGCGTACTTCGACGCCGGCTTCTTCGGGATCAGCCCGCGTGAGGCCCTGGCCATGGACCCACAGCAGCGGCTGCTCCTCGAAACCGCCTGGCAGGCCTTCGAGGACGCCGGGATAGACCCCGAGTCGGTACGTGACACCGAGACCGGCGTGTTCACCGGGCTGTCCTGCGGTGACTACGGAATGGGGCGCGGTGCGGTGCCCGAGGAGGCCGAGGGCTTCCTGGCGACCGGGACGGCGGGCGGTGCCGCGTCCGGCCGGATCTCGTACACGCTCGGCCTGCGCGGGCCCGCGATCACTGTGGAGACGGCCTGTTCGTCCTCGCTGGTCGCGCTGCACCTGGCCGTGCAGTCGCTGCGTCGCGGCGAGTGCGCGATGGCACTGGCGGGTGGCGCGACGGTCATGTCCACACCGCAGCTGTTCACCGAGTTCACGCGTATGCAGGGGCTGTCGCCGGACGGCCGGTGCCGCCCGTTCTCGGCCACCGCCGATGGCAGCGGGTTCTCCGAGGGCGTGGGCGTTTTGCTGGTGGAACGGCTGTCGGACGCGCGGCGCCTCGGCCACCCGGTGCTGGCCGTGGTGCGCGGCAGCGCGGTGAACCAGGACGGCACGAGCAACGGCTTCACCGCGCCGAGCGGGGCCGCGCAGCAGCAGGTCATCCGGAAGGCCTTGGCGGACGCGCGGCTCTCGCCCGAGGACGTCCAGGTGGTGGAGGCGAGCAGCACCGGCACCCCGCTCGGCGACCCCATCGAGGCGCGCGCCTTGCTGGCCGCGTACGGGCGCGACCGGGACCGGCCGTTGCGGCTCGGCTCCCTCAAGCCCAACATCGGACACGCCCAGGCGGCGGCGGGCGTCGCCGGCGTCATCAAGACGGTCCTGTCGATACGGCACGGCAGGCTCCCCGCCACTTTGCACGTGGCCGAGCCCACCCCGCATGTCGACTGGTCGACGGGCGCGGTGGAACTCGTCGCGGAGGAGACGGCGTGGCCCGAGACATCGGGCCCGAAGCGTGGCGCGGTGTCCTCACAGGGCATCAGCGGAACGAACGCACACGTGATCATCGAGGAGGCACCGCTCGCTGTGGGGCGGGCTTCGGCAGCTGCGGGGCAGATTTCGTCAGCTGTTGGGCAGGCGCCGGTCTCGGTCGGGCAGGCTCCGGTGGCCGTCGGGCAGGGGTCGGTTGCTGGCGGGCAGGCTGCGGTGGTCGTCGGGCAGGCGCCGTTCTCGGTCGGGCAGGGCCCGGTGGCCGTCGGGCAGGGGTTGGTTGCTGGCGGGCAGGCTGCGGTGGTCGTCGGGCAGGCGCCGGTCTCGGTCGGGCAGGCTCCGGTGGCCGTCGGGCAGGCCTCGGCCGCTGGCGGGCAGGCTGCGGTGGTCGTCGGGCAGGCGCCGGTCTCGGTCGGGCAGGCGCCGGTCTCGGTCGGGCAGGGCCCGGTGGCCGTCGGGCAGGGGTCGGTGGCTGGCGGGCAGGCTCCGGTCACCGCCGGGAGGGCTTCGACCACCGTCAGGCAGGCTCCGGCCGCTGTCGGGCAAGGCCTCGTCTCCGTCGGGGAGGCTTCGGCCACCGCCGGGCAAGCTCCGGCCGGCACCAGGCAAGCTCCGGGATCCGTCGGGCTGGCCCTGGCCTCCGGACAGGCTTCCGCCGCCGGGCAAGCTCTGGCCTCCGCCCGGCAGGCCCCGGCCACTACCAGGCAAGCCCCGGCCGCCGCCGGGCAGGCGTCCGCCCCCGCCGCGCACGCTCCGGCCACCGCCTGGCAAGGTACGGTCGCCGCGCAGGGCCGGCCGTGTCTGCTGACCCTGTCGGCCAAGACGCCGGTCGCGCTCGAAGCGCTCACCGCGCGCTACGCCGACTTGCTCACGGACGACGACGGCCGGCTTCCGGACCACGACGGCCGGTTTCCGCATGGCGGCGACTCGTTCGTCGCCGACGGCTCACCCGTCGCCCGTACCGCCTCGCTCGCGTCGATCTGCCGGACCACCAGCCTCGGGCGCTCGCACTTCGCGCACCGGCTCACGGCCGTCGCGTCCTCACGCGCCGAGCTGCGGGACCTCCTCACGCGGACGCGGGTGGCCGCGGCACCGCCGCACGGTGTGCGCGTCGGCGCGCGGGCCCCGGAGACCGGCCGGGGGCCGGTGTTCCTCTTCACCGGCGGGGCGGACTCGCTCTCCGCCGCACGGGCCGCCGAGCTGGCGGAGGCCGAGCCGGTCTTCCGCGGCGCCCTGGACCGCTGCGTCGGGACGGACGGCGGCGACAACCCCTCACCGTTCGCCGTCGCCTACGCGCTCGCCGAGCTCTGGCGGTCGTGGGGCGTGGAGCCCGCCGCCGCCCTGGGACACGGCATCGGAGATCCCGTGGCAGCGTGCGTCATGGGCACGATGGGCATGGCGGACGCGCAGCGGGCGGCGGCCCGGACCCCGGCGGACGCCGGTGACCGAGAGCGGTTCGCCGACGGCATCGCCAGGCTGCTGCGAGACGGACACCGGACCTTCGTGGAGATCGGTCCCGCGTCGGCGTCGGCGCTCCTCGACCGTGTACGCATGACCGAGCTCGTCGACCACGACCACGACCACGACCACGACGAGCTCCGTGCGGCCGGGCACATCGCTGTCCTGCCGTCGCTCCGTGAGGGAGAAGGCGCCCGGCGCACTCTCCTCGACAGCCTGGGCGCCCTGTACACCCAAGGCGCCCGGATCGACTGGTCGCACGTGCACGGCGAGGTCGCCGGGCCACCCGCGGTGCTGCCCGGATACCCGTTCCAGCGCGAGCGTTACTGGCTCTGGACGGGAGCAGGAGCAGGAGCCGAAGCCGAAGCCGAAGCCGACCGCTGGGAACAGGCGCCGGCTGCCACAGCTACCGCCACCGCCACCGCCTCCGCCTCCCCCGTCGCCGGACCGCTGGTCGCGCAGGTCCGGCTCGTCGCCGCCGACGGCACACCCGTGGCGCTCGCCGATGGCGTACGCCTGGAAGCGGTGCCCGGCGCGGTGTGCCCCGGTGCCGCTGAACCCGCACCGGAGGCGGAGGCCGTCGGCGGCACGGAGAGGAGGCCCACGGCACCCGGGACGCACGAGCCCCCGGGAGCACCTGAGCCCGAGAACACCGCCGAACTCGCGATCGGCATCGTCGGCCGGGCGCGCGGCGCGGCCGTCACCGGCGACGACCTGCACCGGACGCTGCGGAGCCTGGGCATCGACTCGCTGATCGCGATGGACATCCGGCATACCCTCGCCCGGCGGCTGGGAGTCGACCTCCCGCTGCGGGAGCTGCTGGACGGCCGGAGCGTCACCGAGATCGCGCGGACCGTCGCCGAGATCGCGCGGACCGCCCAGGCGCCGCGCGGCACGGAGCGGACCGGGCCGGCACCGGTCGCCCGCCCCACGGCGGTGCCACCGGCCACAAACCCGGCCACAAACCCGGCCACAAACCCGGCCACCGACCTGCCCACCGCCCCGCCCTCAAACCCGGCCACCGCCCCGGCCGCCAACCTCACCGCCAACCCCGCCGCCAACCCCACCTCCCGCCACGAACCGTTCCCCCTCACCGACCTCCAGCAGGCCTACCTGGTCGGCCGGACCGACGCCTTCGAGCTCGGCAACGTATCCACGTCCTTCCTCGTCGAGATCGACCTGCGGGAGACGGACCTCGACCGGCTCGCCGCCTCCTTCCGGCACCTCGTCGACCGGCACGACATGCTCCGCGCGGTCGTGTCCGGAGACGGGCGCCAGCGGGTGCTCGCCGAAGTCCCCGAGTACCGGATCGCCACCGTCGACCTGCGGGGGCGCGACGACGCCGAACGGGAGCGCCGCCTGGCGGAGATCCACGAGGAGATGCGGCATCAGGTCTTCGACACCGAGGTCTGGCCGCTGTTCGATGTCCGGGCGACCCTGCTCGACGCGCACACGACCCGGCTGCACCTCAACTTCGACGCGTTGATCGTGGACGGCCGGAGCGCGGGGCTGCTCTTCCAGGAATGGGCGGAGACCTACCGTTCCGGGACGCCGGTGGCGCCGGCCCCGCCATCACCTACCGCGATTACGTGCTCGCCGCCACCGGGACGGATGCCGCGCAGCGCGAGAAGTCGCTCGCCTACTGGCAGGCCCGCGCGGCGACCCTTCCGCCCGCGCCCGGCCTGCCGCTGCGCGCGGGCCCGGCACCGCGGCGTCCGGTGTTCACCCACCGGACGGGCCGGATCGAGCGCGGGGCATGGCAGCGTTTCAAGGACCATGCCGCCGCGGCGGGTGTCTCGCCCTCGGCCGCCCTGTGCACGGCGTACGCCCAGGTCCTTGGCGCTTGGAGCGCCTCGCCACGGTTCACGCTCAACCTGCTCGCGTTCAACCGGCGACCGTTGCACGAGGACGTCGGCAGGATCGTCGGAAATCTCAGCACGACCACTCTCCTGGAGGTCGACGCCACCCCCGCCCAGGACTTCACCTCATGCGCGGTGCGACTGCAGAACCAGTTGCTGACCGACCTCGACCACGGGCACGTCAGCGGCGTCGAGGTACTGCGCGAGCTCAACCGCACGCGCGGCGGAACCGGCCTGGCGAGCATGCCCGTGGTCTTCACCAGCACCCTCGGCTTCGCGGGCCGGGGCGACGGTGAGCACGGCGGGATCACGGCCCTGACCACGCTCGGCGCCTCCGGCAGCCTGGCCTCCAGTTCCGTACGGACGCCGCAGGTGTGGCTCGACCACCAGGCTGTGGAGGAGGCCGGGGAACTGCTCCTCAACTGGGACGTGGTGGAGGAGATGTTCCCGGACGGCGTCGTCGACGGGATGTGGGCCGCCTACCTCGACCTGGTGGGCGACCTGTGCGGCGAGAGAGCGTGGCACCGCCCGCCGTCCGTGCCCGTGCCGGCGGCCGACCTGGAGACGCGACGGGCGGCCAACGCCACGGACGCCCCCGTCACCCGCGAGCTGCTGCACGACGCGTTCCTGCGGCAGGCCCGGTCCCGGCAGGCCGCACCAGCCGTCATCACGGCCACCCGGACCCTTGACTACGGCGAGGTGGACCGCCGCTCCGACCGGATCGCCCGGTGGCTGACCGACCACGGGGCGGGTCCCGGCGTGCTCGTCGGCATCGTTATGGACAAAAGCTGGGAGCAGGTCGTCGCGGCGCTCGGCGTCCTCAAGGCCGGGGCCGCCTACGTACCGGTGGACGCCGCTGTGCCCGGCCACCGCCTCCGGGTGATCATGGAGACCGCCGGCATCGAGCTGGTGCTGACCCGGTCGGCGGTCGCGAACGGACTCGACCTGCCGGACGGAACCCGCCGGCTGCACGTCGACACCGAGCGGGGCGTCGACACGGCGCGGGACGTCGAGACGGAGCCGGACGCCGGCAGCGGCGCGCACGCTCCCTGCACCCCCACCCCGCCGGCTTCCCCGGCAGGCCCCGACGACCTCGCCTACGTCATCTTCACCTCGGGTTCCACCGGGGTCCCGAAGGGCGTGATGATCGAGCACGCCGCGGCGGTCAACACGATCCGGGACATCAACGACCGTTTCGGCGTGACCACACGCGACCGCGTCCTCGGCCTGTCCGCGTTCAACTTCGACCTCTCGGTCTACGACGTGTTCGGCCTGCTCTCGGTCGGCGGAGCCGTCGTCCTGCCCGAGGCGTCGGCGCAACGTGAACCGGCCGCCTGGCTGGACCTGGTGAACCGGCACGGCGTGACGATCTGGAACAGCGTCCCGGCGCTCATGGACATGTTCGTCGAACACGCGCGGGCCATCGGCGGGCCGTCGTCGCTGCGCGTGGTGATGATGAGCGGCGACTGGATCCCCGTCACCCTCCCCGCGGCCATCGGCAAGGTCCTGCCGAACGCGCAGACCTGGAGCCTGGGCGGCGCGACCGAGGCGTCCATCTGGTCGATCCAGTATCCGATCACCGTCGTGGACCCCGAGTGGACGAGCATCCCGTACGGCAGGCCGATGCGTAATCAGCGCTTCCATGTGCTGGACGAGGCGTTGCGGCCACGTCCGGCCTGGGTGCCCGGTGACCTGTACATCGCCGGTACCGGCCTCGCCCGCGGCTATCTCGGCGACGAGATGAAGACGCGCGCGGCGTTCCCGCGCCACCCGGTGACGGGGGAACGGCTCTACCGGACCGGTGACCTCGGGCGTTACCTGCCGGACGGCACCATCGAGTTCCTGGGGCGCGCGGATTCCCAGGTCAAGGTCCAGGGGCATCGGATCGAACTCGGTGAGGTCGAGGCGACGCTGCTGCGCCGACCCGACGTCCGCGCGGTGGCCGCGGTGGCCGAGGGCGAGCGGGGCGGCCCCCGGCGGCTCGTCGCCTACGCCGTGTCGGGCACCCCCGAGGACGAACTGCGCGAGGCACTCGGCCGGGAACTGCCCGGCTACATGGTGCCCGCCCGCATCGTCCTCATGGACGAGCTGCCGCTGACAGGCAACGGCAAGGTGGACCGCGGCCGTCTGCCCTCACCCGAGGAGCGGGCTCCACGCTCGGCGGAGGCAGTCGCACCGCGCGATGCCACCGAACGGCTCCTCGGCGAGATCTGGTCCGAATTCTTCGCGCCTGCCGACGGTCCGGACGGCCCGGACGGCCCGGACGGCCCGGTCGAACCGGTCGAACCAGTCGAACCAGTCGAACCGGTCGAACCGGTCGGCTTCGGCGCGGGCGTCACGGCCAACTTCTTCGACCTCGGAGGCGACTCGCTGATCGCGGTGCGGATGATGGCCCGCATCCGGCAGCGCACCGGCCGGTCGCTGTCGGTGGCCACGCTGCTCGCCCGGCCGACCATCGAATCGCTGGCCAAAGCGCTTGCCGAGGTGCCGGCCGCGGTGCCTGCCGAGGCACCCGCCGAGGTCCTTGCCGACGTACCCGCCGGGTCGCTGCGCGATCAGCCCGACGACGCGGACCGGACGGGCTTGGTCACACTCAGAGCGTCCGGAACCCGGCCGCCGCTGTTCTTCGTCCACCCGGTCGGCGGCAACGTGCTCTGCTACGCCGGACTCGCCGCCCTCCTGGACGACGACCAGCCGTTCCACGCCCTCCGGTACCCGGACCGCGGATATGCGGACCTCGGAGATCCGGACGACCTGCTCGGACCGGCGCCGGTGACCGTCGCGGACCTGGCCGCGCATTACGCCGACGCCATCACCGAACGGTTCCCGGCGGGCCCGTACCGGCTCGGTGGCTGGTCCATGGGCGGCGTCATCGCCCTGGAGATCGCCCGCCTGCTCACCGCGCGGGGCGGCACAGTCGAGCTGGTCGCGGCTGTGGACCTGCTCGAACCGCCCGGCCGGGCTGAACCGGCCTCCGACGCCGCGCTGTTGGCCCGGTTCACCCGCGACCTGACCGGCCTCTCGGGTGGTGAGGGGAACCCCGAGCCCGCCGAGTTCGAACCCACGGACGACCACTCCACGGCCGAAGAACTGCTGACGCGGGCCCGGCAGGCGGGCGTCCTGCCGGACATCGACGCCGCCACCCTGGAACGGCTCGCGGGCCGGTTCCTGCGCCTCAGCCGCGCGCTGGCCGACCACGAACCCACCCCGTACCGGGGCCGGGTCCGGCTCCTGCGCGCCATGGACGGGGCCACCCCCGCGACCACCCGGCAGTGGCTGGACCTCCTCGGTGACGGCGCCGAGAGCGTTGACATACCCGGCGACCACTACAGCGTCATGCGCCCCCCGCACCTCCAGACGCTGGCGGCCGAACTCGGCAAGGCCCTGGAGGATCTGCCGTACGCGCAGGACCTGTCGTACGCGCAGGATCTGCCGTACGCGCAGGACCAAGAGAAGCAAGCCGGAGCACGAGACAACCGACGCCGGAGGACCGGATGACCACCATAGAACTGCCGATCCGGGCGGAGACGTGCCTCACCGCCACCACGGTCATGGACCGGGTACGGGCGTACGCCTCGGGCCTCCCGGCGGCCGCACCGGAAATCGAGCGGACAGGCCGCCTCCCCCGTGCCGTACTCGACGGCCTGAAGACCACCGGCCTGCTGCGCGCCGCACTGCCACCGGCCCTCGGCGGTGTCGAGATGACCGTGCCGGACATCACGCGGGCGGTCGATGTGCTGGCGGAGGGGGACGCCTCGGTCGCCTGGTGCGCGGCCGTCGCGCTGAACGCTTCGCTCGCTGTGGTCTCGCTGCCCGAGGAGGTCTTCACCGAGCTGTTCCCGGACCCGGACCTGATCACCGCGACGGTGCTGCCGTCGGCCGGCCGGGCGGTCCGGCGGGAGGGCGGTTACGTCCTCTCCGGCCGTTGGACCTACGGCAGCGGCATCACCCACGCCGACCGCGTGGTGGCCGGATTCCAGACTCCGGAAGGCACCTCGCGGATCGCCGTGTTCGACGCCGCGCACGTACGGGTGCTCGACACCTGGCACACCACGGGGCTGCGCGGCACGGGCTCCCACGACTTCGAGGTCACCGACCTGTTCGTCCCGGAGCGGCACACGTTCGAACTCGTGCCGCCCGGCTCCCGGCAGGAGCCGCTCCACCTGCGGGCCGACAACCTCGCCCTCAAGATGGCGGGCGTGCCCTTGGGTATCGGCAGGTCCGCGCTGAACGCCGCCAGGGAGATCCTCACCGACAGGCGGACCGCGTTGCCCCGGCCGGGCGCCCCGGCCGACCTCGCGCTCGCCGAGTCGCTGATCGGTGCGGCGGACGCCTACGTATACGCCACGCTGAACGACGCCTGGGCCGCACAGGCGGCGGGCCGCGCCCCCGAACCCGGGACGACCGCGCTCGCCCGCCAGTTCGCACACCGGTCCTGTCGGGAGGCGGTCCAACTCCTGTACGACGTCGTGGGATCGGCCGCGGTGTACACCGGGCGCACCCCGCTCGACCGGTGCCTGCGCGATGTCCTCACCGCCGGCCACCACATGGCGTCGTCGGAGAGGATTCTCGACCAGATCGGCGACCTACGACTCGGAGGCGAAGTTATCCACAGGCTCTGAGGGCGGTCGGCGTGTGGCGGTACCGTCGAAGTCGGATCGGGGTTGACCGGTGGCCGACGGGGTGGGGCGATGAGCATGGCGGAGCACGACGGCAAGATTTCTGACCGGCAGGGGCGCCAGGAGCAGCAGGAGCAGCGGATACCTCGGGTGCCGGGCTTCGTCGAGTGGCCCGCACGGAGCTCACCCAAGAGCTCACCCAAGAGCTCACCCAAGAGCTCGCCCAAAAGGGAGGGCAAGGCGCTGCGTCGGCGCGTGCCCCGGGCCTCGCACGGCGAGTTCACGGTGGACGTCGGGCGTCCCGACCCCGTGGCCGCGGTGGAGGAGACCAACCGCAGCCGGCTCCCGGAACTCGCGCCGATCCGGGTGGGCAGGATGGCCGCCTCCCCCTTCGCCTTCCTGCGGGGCTCCGCGGGGCTCATGGCGTACGACCTCGCGCATGCCCCGCTGACCGGTATCGGCGCGCAGATCTGCGGAGACGCCCACGCGGCGAACTTCGGGCTCTACGGGGACGCGCGCGGCGGCCTCGTCATCGACCTCAACGACTTCGACGAGACGGTGCACGGCCCCTGGGAGTGGGACCTCAAGCGGCTGGCCACCTCTCTGGTGCTGGCGGGACGCGAGGCGGGCGCGGGCGAGGACGTCTGCGCGGCCGCCGCGCTGGACGCCGCGGGGGCCTACCGCCGCACCATGCGGCTGCTCGCCAAGCTTCCGGTCCTTGACGCGTGGAACGCCATCGCGGACGAGGAGTTGGTCTCGCACACGGACGCGCGTGACCTCATGGGCACGCTGGAGCGCGTCTCCGAGAAGGCCCGGCAGAACACGAGCGCCCGGTTCGCCGCGAAGTCGACGGAGCGGGTCGAGGGCGGCGACGGTTCCGAGGGGCGTCGCTTCGTCGACGCCCCGCCCGTGCTGCGGCGCGTACCGGACGCGGAGGCGGCCGCGGTGGCCGCTTCCCTCGGGGAGTACCGGGAGACGCTCGCCGAGGACCGCCTGCCGCTCCTCGGGCGGTACGCGATCCAGGACGTGGCGTTCCGGGTGGTGGGCACGGGCAGCGTCGGCCTGCGGTCGTACGTGGTGCTGCTGCTCGACCACCGGGGCGAGCCACTGGTGCTCCAGGTCAAGGAGGCGAGGCCCTCCGCTCTCCTGCCGCAGCTGCCCGGGGCGGGCTTCAAGGCGCCCGACACCGTGCACGAGGGGCGGCGGGTGGTCTCCGGCCAGAAGCGGATGCAGGTCGTCAGCGACTTCCTCCTCGGGTGGACGACGGTCGACGGACGCCCTTTCCAGGTACGCCAGTTCAGGAACCGCAAGGGCAGCGTGGACCCGGCGGCGCTGAGCCCCGACCAGCTCGACGACTACGGCCGCATGACCGGCGCCCTGCTGGCCCGCGCCCACGCGCACAGCGCCGATCCACGCCTCATAGCGGGGTACTGCGGCAAGAACGAGGAGTTGGACGAGGCGATGGCACGGTTCGCCACGGCGTACGCGGACCGTACGGAGGCCGATCACGCGCTGCTGGTGCGGGCTGTCAAGGAGGGACGGACAGCCGCCGAGGCGGGGGTGTGACGGCCGCGCTCGCGGCGTGCTTCCGGAGCGGGGCGCCGGGTGGCCTACGCTGGACGAGTGACGATCCCGGAAGCCGAGCCGACGCCGCCCGAGTCCCCTGAGCCCCCCGGGTCTGCCGAGGCTCCTCCGTCTTCCGAGGCCCCCGGTCAGGGGGCGCAGCGGCCGGGTTCCGGAGGGCGGCTCAAGGACCAGCTGAAGGAGCGGCTCAGGGCGCGGTCCGAAGGCGGTCGTGAGGCGGGGGCGGAAGGCGAAGACGCGAGCGAAGCACCTCGTGAGGAGCCGGTCGCTCGGCCCGAGGAGCCGGTCGCTCGGCCCGAGGAGCGGCTTGAGAGGGCCGTGCGCGCCGCCGAGCAGGCGCTGATCGAGTACGAGATCGCGTTGGAGACCTTCCGGGTGGAGGTCGAGAACTTCTCCCGCCTGCACCACCAGAAGCTCGGCCCGATGTACGCGCGCCTCGATGAACTGGACGCGCGGATCGCCGAGGCCACCGCCGCCCGCACCGGCGACCCCGAGGACCTCCGCAAGGCGGAAGAGGCGCGGGCGCGGGTGATGCCGATGCCGGGCGTCGAGGAGCTGTTCCACGGCTGGATGGACGACGAGGGGCTCTACCCCGAAGCCGCCGCGATGCTCACCGACCAGTCGGTGCGGCCCCCGCAGCGGGTGCGGCCCGGCGAGGAGGCCCGCAAGCTCTACCGCGAGCTGGCCCGCAAGGCGCACCCCGACCTGGCACAGGAGGAGAGCGAACGGCAGCGGCGCGAGGAATTCATCACGCGCGTCAACGCCGCGTACGCCCGCGGCGACGAAGCACTGCTGCGCGAGCTCTCCGAGGAGTGGGCCGCGGGGCCGGTCCCCGAGGAGCAGCGGCTCACCCGCAGCGAGGAGCTGTACGCGAGGCTCGAATGGCTCGCCCAGCGCAAGGAGCTCCTCTCGGTCCTCGCCAAGGAGCTGGAGGAGAGCGCGATCGGCGGCATGCTGCGCCTGGCGCCCGACGACCCGGACACGCTGCTCGACGAGATCGCCGAGCAGCTGCTCGCGCAGGTCGCCGAGCGCGAGGCCGAACTGGACCGCCTGACCGCCTGACCGCCTGACGGCCTGTTCGCCTGATCGCCTGACGGTCTGATCGCCTGATCGCCTGACCGCGTATCCGCATATCCGCCGGTTCGCGCGTCCGCCTGCTCGCCTGACGGCCTGATCATGCCGGGTGTGTCCGAGGTCCCGCGCAGGTCGGGTAGCGTCGGGGACATGGCTTTCGGAACTCATGTGCCCACGGTCGGTGTCGACGAACTCACGAGCGGCGACTTTCTGCTGGACGTCCGGGAGGACGACGAGTGGCAGGCCGGCCACGCGGCGGGTGCGCTGCACATTCCGATGAGCGAATTCGTCTCCCGGTACGGCGAATTGATCGAGGCCGCGCCGCAGGACGGCAAGGTCAACGTCATCTGCCGGTCCGGCGGACGCTCCGCCCAGGTCACGATGTATCTCGGACAGCAGGGCATCGACGCGGTGAACGTCGCCGGTGGCATGGAGGCCTGGGACGCCGCGGGCCGCCCCGTCGTCGACGACAAGGGCGAGCCGGGCTCCGTCATCTGAGCCTCCCCCTGGCGGGCGTCTCAGCCGAGGGCGTGGGCGGCGAGCAGGTCGCCCAGTGCTCCCTCGTGTGCCGCTGCCGGGCCGAGGGAGAGCTCCAGCTGCTTGGCCCAGGCGTGGTAGCGGTGCAGCGGGTAATCGGTGTCGGCGCCGAAGCCGCCGTGCAGATGCTGGGCCGTCTGCACGACCCTCCGTACGCCGTCGGACGCCCAGATCTTGGCTACGGACACGTCCCCGGCGGTGGGCAGCGCGCCGTCCGCGCCGGTGCTGATCCGCCAGGCGGCCTGCCAGAGGGTGACCTCCATGGCGCGCAGATCGATGTAGCGGTCGGCGGCCTGCACGGCCACGGCCTGGAACGTGGCCACGGGGTGGCCGAACTGCTCCCGCTTGCTGGTGTATTCACCGGTCATACGGAGGACCCCCTCCCCGAGACCCAGCGCGAGCGCACAGGTGCCGGTGGCGAGCAGGTCCCGCAGCCGGTCCCAGGCACCGTCTGCCTCGATGACGTCGGACGCGGCGACGCGAACGCCCTCCAGACGCAGCTCGGCGAGACGCTCCCCACTGGTGGCGTACTGCTCGGCGAGGGTGATGCCCTCGTGGTCCCGCGGGACGAGAGCCAGGACGGTGCGCCCGTCAGGTGTGTGGGCGGGTATGACGGCCAGGTCGGCGTTCTGCGCCCAGGGGACGGCCGTCTGGAGCCCGTCCAGGAGCCAGGTGTCGCCGTCGCGCTGCGCGGTGACGGCCAGCTCGGCGGCGTCGTGGCCGGTCCGGCCGTTGGCGGCGACGGTCAGGACGAGCCCCCCGCGCCCGGCCCGGGGGAGCACCCGCCGCCTCAACTCCGCGCTTCCGTAGGCCTGTACAGCCCAGGTGGCGGCGCTGTTCTCCAGGAGCGGCACCCGGGCGAGGACCTTCGCGGACTCGCGGAGCACCAGGCACAGGGCGATGGCGTCAAGGCCCACGCCGCCGTGCTCGGTGCCGATGAGCACGCCGAGGAGGTCGGCGTCGGCGAGCCTGGACCACAGGGCGCGGTCGAAGTCCTCGGCGACGGCGCCGGACGTGAGGGCCGGGCTCGGCACCCCGTCCGGCACGACGTCGGCGAAGAGCGCCTTGGCCGCCTCGACCACGGCCTGCTGTTCCTCGGTGAAGGTGAAGTCCACTGCCTGTCCCCCTGTCCTCCCGTGCGCCGGCCTCTTCGCATCCGTCGGCTGGCATCCGCCGGTTCGTATCCGGCGGCTCGCACCCGACGGCGCGTGACGGTGCGCCAAGATAGAACAGGTTCTAGAAAAAGGGAACAGGCGAGCCCCGCGTGGTGCCGCCCGGCCAGGACGGCTCAGCGGTCGAAGTCCAACTCCACCGTGTCCGTCACCGGATGCGACTGGCACGCCAGCACATAACCGGCCTCCGTCTCCTCCGGTTCCAGCGCGAAGTTCCGGTCCATCCGGACCTCGCCCGAGACCCGGAAGGCGCGGCAGGTCCCGCACACCCCGCCCTTGCAGGCGTAGGGCGCGTCCGCGCGGTTGCGCAGCACCGTCTCCAGCAACGTCTCGCCGTCCAGGACGGCCCAGGTGCCCGAGCGCCCGTCGAGGGTGGCCGTCACCCTGCCGTTCGAGACGGTGGCCCCCGGGGCCGGGGCCGGGGCCGGGGTCGCCGCGGCCGAGGTCACGGTGGCGACACCGCCGTCCACGTGGAAGATCTCCTCGTGGATGCGTCTCCGGGGCACGCCGAGCGCGCGCAAGGACCGCTCCGCGCCCTGCACCAGGCCGAACGGGCCGCACAGGAACCAGCCCTCTATCTCCGCCACCGGCAGCAACGCCGGCAGGAGCCGGGTCAGCCGCTCCTCGTCGAGACGCCCGGAGTCGAGGCCCGCCTGCTGCTCCTCGCGGGAGAGCACGGTCACCAGCTGGAACCGGTCCGGCCAGCGGTCCTTGAGGTCGGCGACCTCCTCCAGGAACATCGTCGAGGCGGCGGTGCGGTCGCTGCGGATGAGGCAGAAATCCGCCAGCGGCTCGCGCTCCAGGAGCGTCGTGACGATGGAGAGCACCGGGGTGATCCCGCTGCCGCCGACCACCGCCGCGTAGCGTCCGGGTGCGGGCTCCAGGGTGAAACGGCCGGCCGGGGTCATCACCTCCAGCTCGTCCCCGACAGCGAGCTCCTTGAAGGCGTACGTCGAGAAGGCGCCGTCCTCGACGAGGCGCACCCCGACCCGCAGCGTCCGGGGCTCGCCCGGAGTGTCGGGGCGTGGAGCGGGGGAGCAGATCGAGTACGTACGCCGGATCTCGGTGCCGTCGGCGAAGCGGCGGATGGCGAGGTGCTGACCCGGGGCGAAGCGGTACTCCTCGCGCAGCGCGGGCGGCACGTCGAAGGTCAGCGTCACGGAGTCGTCGGTGAGCCGGTCGACCGCCGCTACCCGGAGCGGGTGGAAGCGGGCCATCACAACTCCTTGAAGTGGTCGAAGGGTTCACGGCAGGAGACGCAGCGGCGCAACGCCTTGCAGGCCGTGGAGGAGAAGCGGCTGAGCAGCTCCGTGTCGGTCGAGCCGCAGTGCGGGCAGCGGATCGCGAGGCTCAGCGGAACCGGGCCGTCCGTCGGGTGGGAGCGCGGGGGCGCTATGCCGAACTCGGCGAGCTTGCGGCGGCCTTCGGCGCTGATGTCGTCCGTCGACCAGGCGGGGGAGAGCACCGTGCGCACCGAGACCTCGGCCATGCCGCGCTCGTGCAGCACCTGCTCTATGTCGGACGTCATGGCCTCGATCGCCGGACAGCCGGTGTACGTGGGCGTCAGCTCGACATCGACCTTGCCGGGGGCGACGAGCCGCACGCCGCGCACCACACCGAGGTCGGCCAGGGTCAGCACCGGCAGCTCCGGGTCGGGCACCGAGCCCGCGAGGGCCAGGAGCTCCGCCTCCAGCGCGGTGGGCGCGGTCGTCACCATGACGCCCCCGGGTGGCTGCGGTGCAGGTGCTGCATCTCGGCGAGCATCCGTCCGAACGGTTCGGTGTGCAGGCCCTGGCGTCCGGCGCCCGCCGTCCACGCGCCGGTCCGGGGCCCGCCGGGCACGGTGAGAGTGGCCCGCTCCACGACGGCCGTCACCGACGCCGTCCAACTGTCCTGAAGGGCCTGGCAGTCGACGTCGAGGCCGCCCACCGGCTGGAACATCTCGCCGGTGAAGCGCCACAGCGCGTCGAGCCCGCGCTGCATGCGCGCGCGGCTCTCGGCCGTCCCGTCGCCGAGCCGGAGCGTCCACTGCTCGGCATGGTCCTGGTGGTAGGCCACCTCCTTGACGGCCTTTGCCGCCAAGGGCGCGAGCTCGCCGTCACCCGGGGCCAACTGGCCGTACAGCAAGGCCTGGTAGGTGGAGAAGTAGAGCTGGCGGGCGATGGTGTGCGCGAAGTCGCCGTTCGGCTGCTCGACCAGTTGGAGGTTGCGGAAGGCACGCTCCTCGCGGAGGTACGCCAACTCGTCCTCGTCGCCGACCAGGGAGAGCAGGACGCGGGCCTGGCCGAGCAGGTCGAGGGCGATGTTGGCCAGGGCGACCTCCTCTTCGAGGACGGGGGCGTGGCCCGCCCACTCCCCCAGGCGGTGCGAGAGCACCAGGGCGTCGTCCCCCAGGGCGAGGGCGGGCGAGGCCTGAGCCGAGGCAGTGGCAGTGGGCGAAGGCGAGGTGGCGGTCACAGGTGCTTCACCCCCTCCGGGATCTCATAGAACGTCGGGTGGCGGTAGGGCTTGTCACCGGCCGGTTCGAAGAAGGAGTCCTTCTCGTCCGGCGAGGAGGCGGTGATCGCTGTGGAGGGCACGACCCAGAGGGAGACGCCCTCGCTCCTGCGGGTGTACAGGTCGCGGGCGTTGCGCAGGGCCATCTCCGCGTCGGGCGCGTGCAGGCTGCCGGCGTGGGTGTGGGAGAGCCCGCGGCGGGAGCGGACGAAGACCTCCCACAGTGGCCAGTCGGTCGAGCTGCTCATGCGGTCGCCTCTCCGTGCTGTGCGGCGGTGTCCTGTCGCGCGGTGTCGGTCGCGTGCGTGCTGGGCGGACTGTCCGTGCGGGGCACGGCCGCCTGCTTCTCGGCGTAGGCCGCCGCGGCCTCTCTGACCCAGGCACCCTCCTCGTGGGCGCGCCTGCGCTGGGTGATGCGCTGTTCGTTGCAGGGGCCGTTCCCCTTGAGAACGTCCCAGAACTCCGTCCAGTCGATCGGGCCGAAGTCGTAGTGGCCCCGTGCCTCGTTCCACACGAGGTCCGGGTCGGGGAGCGTCAGGCCGAGTGACTCGGCCTGGGGGACGCAGATGTCCACGAAGCGCTGGCGCAGCTCGTCGTTCGAATGGCGCTTGATCTTCCAGGCCATCGACTGCTCGGAGTGCGAGGACTCGTCGTCGGGCGGCCCGAACATCATCAGCGAGGGCCACCACCAGCGGTTCACCGCGTCCTGCGCCATCTCGTGCTGCGCCTGGGTGCCGCGGCTGAGGGCGAGCAAGGACTCGTACCCCTGGCGCTGGTGGAAGGACTCCTCCTTGCAGACGCGAACCATCGCGCGGGCATAGGGGCCGTACGAACAGCGGCAGAGGGGGACCTGGTTGGTGATCGCGGCGCCGTCCACGAGCCAGCCGATCGCGCCGACGTCCGCCCAGGTCAGCGTTGGGTAATTGAAGATCGACGAATACTTCTGGCGGCCCGAGTGCAGCTTGTCGAGCAGCTCGTCGCGGCTGGTGCCGAGCGTCTCGGCGGCGCTGTAGAGATACAGGCCGTGACCCGCCTCGTCCTGCACCTTGGCCATGAGGATCGCCTTGCGCCGCAGGGAGGGGGCGCGCGTGATCCAGTTGGCCTCCGGCTGCATGCCGATGATCTCGGAGTGCGCGTGCTGCGCGATCTGCCGGACCAGGGACGTGCGATACGCGTCCGGCATCCAGTCGCGCGGCTCGATGCGCTCGTCAGCGGCGACCGCCTCGTCGAAGGCGGCCTGCTGCTCGGCCGTGCGCGCGGCCGAGGACGCCGAGACCGCCGAGGACGCTGCCTCGCCCGGCTCCGTCCTCGCCGCCTTGTGTGCGGCTGCTGTCGCCATCTCGGTCCCCCTCGACCTGAGCCAACCGACCGACCGATCGTTCGGTTCGTTGGATTCAATGGTGCGGCGCCTGGCCATAAGGTGTCAACCCTGTGGATAACTTCGCGGACGCTGTGCGCGGCGGGCAGGCCTGAGTACCGTTCCGGCGGCAGGGGTCGAGCGGGATCGGGGAACGGGGCGGAATGGACGGGAACGACAAGGGCTGTGGCGGGGGGCCCGAAAGGCCTGCCGGACCCGTCCCGGACACCCCACGGCCTGCCCCGGATGCCTCCCCGCCTGTCCCGGGCACCCCACGGCCTGCCCCGGATGCCTCCCAGCCTGTCCCGGACACCCCACGGCCTGCCCCGGATGCCTCCCCGCCTGTCCCGAACGCCCCACGGCCCGCCTCGGATGCTTCACGGCCCGGCCCGGACGAGCCGCAGCCTGCCCCGGATCGCCCGCAGCCCGCCTCGGACGACGCCCCCCTGCCGCCCGCCCCGGCAGCCATACACCCGGCGCCCGGCGCCCCGCCGTCGGCCATGCCCGAGAACCCGCCCCCCGGCATCGCCGGTCTGAAGCTCGGCTATCAGATCGCCGCGGCCTGTGCCCTCGCGCTCGTGGCCGTGGCCGCATGCGTCCACATCGGGATGCTCTTCCTGCATGTCGCTCCATCGAACACCCTGACCAAGCAGCACGGCGACGTGGTCGACGCCTGGGTCTACCCCGAGTTCGAGCAGAACTGGAAGCTCTTCGCGCCCAACCCCCTCCAGCAGAACGTCGCGGTGCAGGCCCGGGCGGAGCTCCGTACCGCCGAGGGAGGGGTGCGGACCACCGACTGGTATGACCTCTCCGCACAGGACGGCGCCGACATCGACGGCAACCTGTTGCCCAGCCACACGCAGCAGAACGAGTTGCGGCGCGCCTGGGACTTCTACGTCGGCTCGCACGACGCGCAGAATCGTCCCGTCGGCCTGCGGGGCCAGCTCTCAGAGCGCTACATCCGCCGCATCGCGTACATGCGGCTCGACCGTGAGCGGCCCGGTGACAAGGGCGACGAGATGGTGCGCGTACAGCTGCGTTCCAGGACCACGAACGTGCGGCCGCCCAAGTGGAGCGAGGAGAAGGTGTCCCCCAAGCCGATCCACCGGGTTCTCCCCTGGTGGTCCGTGACGCCCGACGACCTCCCGCTCGCCTCGGGAAGCGGTTCGGAAAGCGGTTCGGAAAGCGGTTCGAGAAGCGGCTCAGGAAGCGGTTCGGAAAGCGATACGCGTCCGAACACCGAGGTGACTGCCCGGTGACCCGCATCGAACGCCCGCTGACGCGGGGGATCAGCAACGTCACGGGCGCGGCCCTCGGCCCGTACCAGACCGCGGTGGTCCGCATAGGATTCGCCGCCACCTGGCTGTTCTTCCTGCTGCGGGAGCTGCCGCACCGTCACGAGATGTACGGGCCGGACGGCCCCTGGGCCTGGGACATGGCCCAGCAGCTCATCACGGGCAACCACGCCTTCACGGTTCTGATGTGGTCGGACGGACGGGTCTGGTTCGAGATCGTCTACGCGCTGGCGATCCTGAGCAGTGCCCTGTTGATGCTGGGCTGGCGCACGCGCACGATGTCCGTGCTGTTCATGATCGGCGTGCTGTCGCTCCAGAACCGCAGCATCTTCATCGGCGACGGTGGCGACAACGTCATCCATCTGATGGCGACCTACCTGGTGTTGACCCGGTGCGGCCAGGTCTGGTCGCTGGACGCGCGGCGTGCGGCACGCGCGCGTGCGCGTGCGGAAGCGGCCCGCGTCGGCGAAGGGGGAGCGGTCGAACCCCGCCCCGCCCCACCGGTGGCCCCCCCGGTGGCCCCACCGGTCGACCCGCCGGTCGACCGGGTCGGGCTCGCGCTCTGGTGGGTGCTCGGCCTCGCTCTGTCCGTCGTGACGTTCATGGGGGAGCTCAGCCGCTGGTGGCTGGTGATCTTCTGGGGGCTGTGGCTCGTGCACGGCCTGTGGGGGGCGGTGGGCCGGCGCGCCCGGCACAGCGAACTGCGCAAGCTGCTGGACGTCATCGCCAATCTCGTCCACAACGCGGGACTTCTCGTGATCATGGTCGAGGCCTGCCTGATCTACGCCACCGCGGGCTGGTACAAGATCCAAGGCAGCCGCTGGCAGGACGGCACGGCCGTGTACTACCCGCTGAACCTCGACTACTTCTCGCCGTGGCCCGCCCTCTCCGACCTGCTGTCGTCCAACGGCGTGATGCTGATGCTGGTGACATACGGGACGGTCGCCGTGCAGGTGGCCTTCCCTTTCACGCTCATCAACCGCCGGGTGAAGAACATCCTGCTGGCGGCGATGATCTTCGAGCACGCCGTGATCGCCGTCGTCCTGGGACTGCCGTTCTTCTCGCTCGCGATGATCACGGCCGACGCGGTCTTCCTGCCGACGGCGTTCCTGCTGCGCCTGGGCGGATGGGCGGCACGCGCGCGTGGAGCGGTGGTTTCCCGCATCCCGCTAACCCGCATCCCGCTAACCCGTGTGCCGTTCTCCCGTGTGCCGTTCTCGCGCGTGCCGCTCTCCCACCGGACGCGCCGTGGCCCTCTGGCACGACGGCCCGCCGGGGGCCCGCGGCGGGACGAGGAGACCGTCGAGGACGCGCGCGTAGGCTTCACTCCATGAACAGGACGGCTGCGGCGGGCCCCGAATGACCAGGGCGGACGCGACGCACCCCGACGACGCCGTGCGCGCCTGGCGCGGGCTTGTCGACACCTCGGTGTTGCTCGACGGCTTCCACGCGATCAAGCACGCGTTGCGTTTCGACGCGCGGGTGCCGGTCGCGCTGACCGGCGACCGCGCGGGCGCGCTGGCCCTCGCCGACGAGCTGGCGCCCGATGTGAGAGACGCGCTGGACACGCTTTTGGTGGAGGTCCCCGAGGAGCGGCTGCGCGCCCTGGTGCCCCGCCTGCACCCCACCGCGACGGCCGCCTTGGCGGTACGTCCTTCGCGGGCGGCCCACCTCGAAGCGCTGGGGCGCATGCCGAGGTCCGCGCCGGTCGTCGTGCTCGACGACCCCCGCAATCTCGGCAACGCCGGGGCGGTGATCCGGCTCGCCGCCGGGTTCGGTGCGACCGGTGTCGTCACGACCGGGACGCTCGACCCCTGGCACCCCACGGTCGTACGCGGTGGGGCCGGCCTGCACTTCGCGACGGCCGTGGAGCGGATGGAGGTCGCGGAGCTGCCGCCCGGGCCGGTGTTCGCGCTCGACGCGGAGGGCGTCGACATCCGGGGGCTGGAGCTCCCGGACGACGCCGTGCTCGCCTTCGGGTCCGAACGCAGCGGCCTGTCGGCCGCCCTGCGCGAACGGGCCGACCACCTGGTGTCCCTGCCGATGCGGCCCCAGGTCTCCAGCTACAACCTGGCGACGAGCGTCGGCATGGCACTCTTCCACTGGTCGGCGGGCAGACCTCCGGGCCTGGAGGCCTGAACCCGCCGAGCCGTCTCCCGCGCGCGGGTCACGCGTCCTTGCGGATCTCCACCACGCGGAAGCGGTTGGCCACGAACGCGCCGTCGCACAGCGCGGCGTTCGCCGCGGGGTTGCCGCCCGAGCCGTGGAAGTCCGAGAACGCCGCCGTCTGGTTCACATAGACGCCGCCCGTGAGGTTCAGGGACAGCTGGGCGCACTCCTCCAGGCAGGCCTCCTCGACGGCCGCGGAGACCTCTTCGGAGGTGGTGTACGCCCCGACGGTCATCGCTCCCTTGTCGCGCACCGTGCGGCGCAGCAGCTCCACCGCGTCCGTCGCCGAGTCGACCGCGACCGCGAAGGAGACCGGGCCGAAGCACTCGCTGAGGTAGGCCGCCTCGGCGTCCGGCTTCGCGCCGTCCAGCTTGACGATCACCGGGGTGCGCACCACGGCGTCGGGGAACTCGGGGTTGGTGACCTGCCGTGACGCCAGCGCCACTTCGCCGAGCCCGGCGGCGGCCTCCAGGCGGCCCTTCACGTCGGGGTTGACCAGCGCGCCCAGGATGCCGTTCGCCCGGGCGTCGTCGCCGAGCAGGCCGCTCACCGAAGCGGCGAGGTCGGCCACCACCTCGTCGTACGACTTGGCTCCGGCGTCCGTCCGGATGCCGTCACGCGGGATGAGGAGGTTCTGCGGGGTGGTGCACATCTGGCCGCTGTAGAGGGACAGGGAGAAGGCGAGGTTGGCCAGCATTCCCTTGTAGTTGTCCGTCGAGTCGACGACGACGGTGTTGACCCCGGCCTTTTCCGTGTAGACCTGCGCCTGGCGGGCGTGGGTCTCCAGCCAGTCGCCGAAGGACGACGAGCCCGTGTAGTCGATGATCTTGATCTCGGGGCGCACCGCGAGGGTCTTGGCGATGCCCTCGCCGGGCCGCTCGGCGGCCAGACAGACCAGGTTCGGGTCGAAGCCCGCTTCCGCGAGGACCTCGCGGGCGATCCGCACCGTGAGCGCGAGCGGCAGCACCGCGCGCGGGTGGGGCTTGACCAGGACGGGGTTGCCGGTGGCGAGCGAGGCGAAGAGGCCCGGGTAGCCGTTCCACGTCGGGAAGGTGTTGCAGCCGATCAGGAGCGAGATGCCGCGTGCCACGGGCGTGAACCGCTTGCTCAGGGTGAGCGGGTCTCGCTTGCCCTGGGGCTTGTGCCACTCGGCGGTGTCGGGGGTGCGGGCCTGCTCGGCGTAGGCGTACGCGATCGCTTCCAGGCCGCGGTCCTGGGCGTGTGGGCCACCCGCCTGGAAGGCCATCATGAAGGCCTGGCCGCTGGTGTGCATGACCGCGTGCGCGAGCTCGTGCGTGCGGGCGCTGATGCGGGCCAGGATCTCCAGGCTGACCATCGCGCGCGCTTCCGCGCCCGCGTCGCGCCAGGCACGCATTCCGGCGCGCATGGCGGGCAGCAGGGTGTCGATGTCGGGGTGGGGGTATGTGATCCCCAACTCCAGGCCGTACGGCGAGACTTCGCCGCCGACCCAGTCGTCCGTGCCGGGCTGGCCGAGGTCGAAGCGGGTGCCCTGGAGGGCGTCGAAGGCGGCTTTGCCCTCGGAGAGGCTCAGGCTGCCGTCCTCCCCGTAGGCCTTCGGGTGCTCGGGGTGGGGTGACCAGTACGCGCGCGTGCGGATCGTCTCCAGCGCCTGGTCGAGGGTGGGCCGGTGCTTGGCGATCAGCTGGTGCGCGGTGAGTTCGGCGGCCATGACAGGACCAACTCCTCGTCGGTCAGCTCTCCATCGAGCTGGCGAGTGGGCGGGAACAGCGGGTGGGAACCAGTGGGCAGGGACTGGCTGACAGAGCTAGAGTAACCGAACGATCGGTCGGGACAAGAGGGTCCGCCAAACCTGTGGACAACTTTCATCGCGGCCATCCACGGGCCCTCCGGGGCCACCCCGAAACCTCCGGCCGACGGACCGTGCGGGAGGATCGCGAACATGACAGCACTCGATCTCAGCAGCGCCGTTGCCGTGGTCGGCACCGGAACCATGGGGCAGGGCATCGCACAGGTCGCCCTGGTGGCCGGCCACCCCGTGCGGCTGTACGACGCGGCCCCCGGCCGGGCCAAGGCGGCGGCGGACGCGATCGGTGCCCGCCTGGACCGGCTCGTCGAGAAGGGCAGGCTCACCGCCGACGACCGCGTTGCCGCGGCCAGGCTGACGCCCGCCGAGAACCTCGCCGAGCTCGCCGGCTGCGGCCTCGTCGTCGAGGCGGTACTGGAACAACTGGACGTCAAGCAAAGGCTGTTCCAGGACCTGGAGGACGTCGTCGCCGAGGACTGTCTGCTGGCCACCAATACCTCCTCCCTCTCCGTGACCGCCATCGCGGGCGCCCTGCGCGCACCGGGCCGCTTCGTGGGCCTGCACTTCTTCAACCCCGCCCCGCTGCTCCCCCTCGTCGAGGTCGTCAGCGGCTTCGCGACCGAGGAGGCGGCGGCCACGCGCGCGTATGAGACCGCGCAGGCCTGGGGCAAGACACCGGTGCGCTGCGCGGACACCCCGGGCTTCATCGTCAACCGCGTCGCCAGGCCCTTCTACGCCGAGGCGCTGCGCCTGTACGAGGAGCGGGTCGCCGACCCGGCCACCATCGACGCGGTGCTGCGCGAGTGCGGCGGCTTCAAGATGGGCCCCTTCGAGCTCACCGACCTCATCGGCCAGGACGTCAACGAAGCCGTTACGCGCTCCGTGTGGGAGTCGTTCTTCCAGGATCCCAAGTTCACGCCCTCACTGGCCCAGCGCCGGCTCGTCGAGTCACGCCGCCTCGGCCGCAAATCGGGCCAGGGCTGGTACGCCTACGGGGACGACGCCCCGCGCGCGGAGCCGCACACCGCCGGCCCCGAGCAGGCCCCGCAGTCCGTCACCGTCCACGGCGACCTGTTCGCGGCGGACGCCCTGCCCGGCCTCATGCGGGAGGCCGGCATCCAGGTCGGACGCGGGACGGACACCCCGAGCCACCCCGGCTCCATCGAGCTGCCCGGCGGCGCCCGGTTGGAGCTTGCCGACGGGATGTCCCCCGACGCCGCGGCGGAGCCCACGATCCACTTCGACCTGGCCCTGGACTACCGCGCCGCGACCCGCATCGCCCTCGCCCCCTCCAGCAGGGTGGGCGAACCGGCCCTCAAGGAGGCGATCGGCCTCTTCCAGGCGCTCGGCAAAAAGGTCAGCGTCATCGGCCCCGCGCCGGGAATGGTCGTCGCCCGTACCGTGTGGATGCTCGTCGATGCCGCCCTGGACGCCGTGGGGCGCGAGGTGGCGGACGCCGAGGACGTCGACACCGCCATGCGCCTGGGCGTCAACTACCCGCTCGGGCCCGTCGAATGGGGCCGCCGCCTCACCGCGTACCGCGTCGCCGAGGCGCTGGACCTCCTGCACGACGAGTACCCCACCGGGCGTTACGCGCCCTCCCAGGCACTGCGGCGCCAGGCCGTGCGAGAGGAGTACTCATGACCACCGCCCGGCGGGACACGTACACCCCCGAGACGCTGCTGAGCGTCGCCGTCCGCGTCTTCAACGAGCGCGGCTACGACGGCACGTCCATGGAGCACCTCTCCAAGGCGGCCGGCATCTCCAAGTCGTCGATCTACCACCACGTGACGGGCAAGGAGGAGCTGCTGCGCCGCGCGGTGAGCCGGGCGATCGACGGCCTCTTCGGGATCCTCGCCGAGGAGCACGCGCGCGTGGGCAGCGCCGTCGAGCGCCTGGAGTACGTCACGCGCCGCACGGTGGAGGTCCTGGTCGCCGAGCTGCCCTATGTGACGCTGCTGCTGCGGGTGCGCGGCAACACCGGCACCGAGCGGTGGGCCCTGGAGCGGCGCAGGGAGTTCGACCAGCAGGTGGCCGAGCTGCTCAAGGAGGCCGTCGCGGACGGCGACCTGCGCTCCGACGTCGAGCTGCGCCTCGCCACCCGGCTGCTCTTCGGAATGATCAACTCCATCGTGGAGTGGTACCGCCCGGAGAGCCGGGGCGCGGCCAACGGCTCACAGATCGCCGACGCCGTGGTGCAGCTGGCCTTCGCGGGGCTGCGCACCGACCGCTGAGCCCGGGTCCGTACCGCCCGCCTCAGCGCTCTGGTTCGGGGCTCGCGGGGCTCTTCAAGTCCTCCTCCTCGAAGACCAGCAAGGTGCGCGTGCTGAGGACTTCGGGGATGGACTGTAGACGGGTCAGCACCAGCTCCCGCAGGGCGCGGTTGTCCGGCGTGTGCACCAGGAGCAGTACGTCGAAGTCGCCGCTGACCAGCGCGATGTGCGAGGCGCCGGGCAGTGCGCGCAGATGCTCGCGCACCGTGCGCCAGGTGTTCTGCACGATCTTGAGCGTGATGTACGCGGACGCGCCCTGTCCGGCCCGCTCGTGGTTGATGCGCGCCCCGAATCCGCGGATGACGCCGTCGTCGATCAAGCGGTTGATGCGGGCGTACGCGTTGGCCCGTGACACATGCACCCGCTCGGCCACGGCGCGTATCGAGGCGCGACCGTCCGTGTGCAGGATCTGGAGGATGTCGCGGTCGATGGCGTCCAGGGGCCGCGGCTCCGGGAGCCGGGGTTCCGGGAGTCGTGGCTCCGGTAGCCGGGATTCCGGTCGCTGCGGTTCCGGAAGCTCGGGCTCCGGCCGGTCGTCGGCATGCTGGTCGGCCATTCGTTCAGATGCCATGTCCCCCCGCCTCCCTACCATGGACGTACTGCATCCATCCCAGGCTGTGGAGAACCGTTTGTCCACAGCCTGGCGGTGCCTGTAGCCAAAATGTGCCGACGACCGAACAATCGGTAGGTGAGGCGCCTCACATCGCTGCGCCTCTTTTGCCGCTCCCACGAGGAGTCCGCTTCCCCAGGAGGTGCCGTGATGACGGTCATGGAGCAGCGGGGCGCCTACCGGCCCACCCCGCCCCCCGCTTGGCAGCCCAGGACCGACCCGGCGCCGCTGCTGCCGGACGCGGAGCCCTACCGCGTCCTTGGCACCGAAGCCGCCGCGAAGGCCGATCCGGGGCTCCTGCGCCGCCTCTACGCCGAGCTGGTGCGAGGCCGCCGCTACAACACGCAGGCGACCGCGCTGACCAGGCAGGGCAGGCTCGCGGTCTATCCCTCCAGCACCGGACAGGAGGCCTGCGAGGTCGCCGCCGCGCTGGCCCTCCAGGAGCGGGACTGGCTCTTCCCCAGCTATCGGGACACCCTCGCCGTGGTCGCCCGCGGTCTCGACCCCGTGAGCGCCCTGACGCTGCTGCGCGGCGACTGGCACACCGGGTACGACCCGCGCGAGCACCGCATCGCGCCCCTGTGCACCCCGCTGGCCACGCAGCTCCCGCACGCCGTGGGCCTCGCGCACGCCGCCCGGCTCAAGGGTGACGACGTGGTGGCGCTCGCCATGGTCGGGGACGGCGGAACCAGCGAGGGCGACTTCCACGAGGCACTGAACTTCGCCGCCGTGTGGCAGGCCCCCGTGGTCTTCCTCGTGCAGAACAACGGCTTCGCGATCTCCGTGCCGCTCGCCAAGCAGACCGCGGCCCCCTCCCTCGCCCACAAGGCCGTCGGCTACGGCATGCCGGGCCGCCTGGTGGACGGCAACGACGCGGCGGCGATGCACGAGGTCCTGAGCGAAGCGGTGGCCCGCGCGCGTGAGGGCGGCGGCCCGACGCTGGTGGAGGCGGTCACCTACCGCATGGAAGCCCACACGAACGCCGACGACGCCGCCCGCTACCGCCCCGACGCCGAGGTGGATGCCTGGCGCGATCATGACCCGATCCTCCTCTTGGAGCGGGAGTTGACGGAGCGCGGACTGCTGGACGACGACGGCAGGCGGCGGACGGCCGAGGACGCCGAGACCATGGCCGCCGACCTGCGCGAGCGCATGAACCAAGACCCCTTGCTCGACCCCATGGACCTCTTCACGCACGTGTACGCCGAGCAGACCACGCAACTGCGGGAGCAGGCCGCGCAGTTGCGGGCGGAGCTCGAAGTGGCCTCGGAAGAGCCGGACGCATCGGAGGGCGGGACGCGATGACCACGGTCGCGGCGAAGCCGGCCACCAAACCGGCCACCATGGCACAGGCGCTCGGACGGGCGCTGCGTGACTCCCTGGCAGAGGACCCCTCCGTGCACGTCCTCGGGGAGGACGTCGGTGCGCTCGGCGGTGTCTTCCGGGTCACCGACGGGCTCGCCAAGGAGTTCGGTGAGGACCGCTGTACGGACACGCCGCTGGCCGAGGCGGGCATCCTCGGCACGGCGGTCGGCATGGCCATGTACGGCCTGCGGCCCGTCGTCGAGATGCAGTTCGACGCCTTCGCCTACCCCGCCTTCGAGCAGCTGATCTCACACGTGGCGCGGATGCGCAACCGCACCAGGGGCGCGATGCCGATGCCCCTCACCGTGCGCGTGCCCTACGGCGGCGGGATCGGCGGCGTCGAGCACCACAGCGACTCCTCCGAGGCGTACTACATGGCGACTCCGGGGCTCCAGGTCGTCACGCCCGCCACGGTCGCCGACGCCTACGGTTTGCTGCGGGCCTCCATCGCCTCCGACGACCCGGTCGTCTTCCTGGAGCCCAAGCGGCTGTACTGGTCCAAGGCCGACTGGAACCCGGACGCCCCGCAGAGCGTTGAACCGATCGGACGCGCGGTGGTGCGGCGCTCCGGGCGCAGTGCCACGCTCATCACGTACGGCCCGTCCGTGCCCATCTGCCTGGAGGCGGCCGAGGCCGCGCGCGCCGAGGGCTGGGACCTCGAAGTGGTCGACCTGCGCTCGCTGGTGCCCTTCGACGACGAGACGGTCGCCGCGTCCGTACGACGCACGGGGCGAGCGGTCGTCGTGCACGAGTCGGGCGGCTTCGGCGGCCCCGGCGGGGAGATCGCCGCGCGGGTCACCGAGCGGTGCTTCCATCACCTGGAGGCGCCGGTGCTGCGGGTCGCCGGGTTCGACATCCCGTATCCGCCGCCGATGCTGGAGAAGCACCACCTGCCGGGCGTGGACCGGATCCTGGACGCGGTCGCGCGCTTGCAGTGGGAGGCGGAGAACTGATGGCGCCTGCTTTTGATGTGAACAGTATGGAGTTCAAACTGCCCGACCTCGGTGAAGGTCTGACCGAGGCCGAGATCGTCCGCTGGCTCGTCGAGGTCGGGGACGTCGTCGCCGTGGACCAACCGGTCGTCGAGGTCGAGACGGCCAAGGCGATGGTCGAGGTGCCCTGCCCCTACGGAGGCGTGGTCACCGCCCGCTTCGGCGAGGAGGGCGCGGAACTGCCGGTAGGGGCACCCCTGTTGACGGTCGCCGTGGGCGCCCCGGCCGAGGCGCACGCCCCTGAGGAGCCCGCCGAGCGTGCCCTCCAGGCGGCGGCGGAGGAGTCCTCCGGGAACGTCCTGGTCGGTTACGGCACGGGGGCGGCCCCCGCCCGCCGCAGGAGGGTGCGGCCGACGCGGGCCGCCTCGCCGGCGCCTGCCGCGGCTCCCGGGGGACGCGGCCCGCAGCGGCCTCCCGCGCGCGGGGACGGTCCTGTCCCGGTGATCTCCCCTCTCGTGCGCAGGCTGGCGCGGGAGCACGGGGTGGAGCTGCGGGAGCTCGCGGGGTCGGGCCCGGACGGTCTCATCACGCGGGCCGACGTCGAGGCGGCCATCGGGGCGGCGTCCGGGGTGCCCGCCGAGGTGCCGACCGAGGTGCGCCGCCAGGGCGAGGCGGGGCAGGAGCCCACGCGCGCGGGCGTCGAGTCCCGGCACGCGCTGACCGGCATCCGGGGCCTCGTCGCGGACAAGATGTCCCGCAGTAGGCGCGAGATCCCCGAGGCCACCTGCTGGGTCGACGCCGACGCGACCGAACTCCTCGCGGCCCGCGCCGCGATGAACGACGGCGCGACGAACGGTGCGATGAACGGCGCGACGAACGGGGCGACGGCGGAGCGGGACGGTCAGAAGGTGTCGCTGCTCGCGCTGTTCGCCCGCATCACCGTGGCCGCGCTGGCCCGGTACCCGGAGCTCAACTCCAGTGTGGACATGGAGGCGCGCGAGGTGCGCCGGTTCGCCGACGTCCACCTCGGGTTCGCCGCGCAGACGGATCGTGGGCTTGTCGTCCCTGTCGTACGGCACGCGCAGTCGAGGACGACCGCGTCGATCAACGCCGAGCTGTTGCGGCTCACGGAGGCGGGGCGGTCCGGGACGCTGACCCCCGGCGAGCTGACCGGGGGCACCTTCACGCTGAACAACTACGGCGTGTTCGGGGTCGACGGCTCCACGCCGATCATCAACCACCCCGAGGCGGCCATGCTCGGCGTCGGCCGCATCGTCCCCAAGCCATGGGTGCACCAGGGGGAGTTGGCCGTGCGGCACGTGGTGCAGTTGTCGCTCACCTTCGACCACCGGGTGTGCGACGGCGGCACGGCGGGCGGCTTCCTGCGGTACGTGGCGGACTGCGTCGAGCACCCGGCGGTGCTGCTGCGGTCGGTGTGACGGGGGAGATGGGGGTGGGGGCGATGTAAGTCCGCTGCCCGGTGGGCCCTTCGCGGGGGTGGCAATGATCCCCCGTATGCCCATACTCGGGGGGTGACCGCGAATGAGGGTGCCCCCTATGACGCCGTGGTGCTCGCCGGTGGTGGCGCCGCGCGGCTCGGCGGCGCCGACAAGCCCGGCGTGCGCGTGGGCGGCCGGGCGCTGATCGACCGGGTCCTGGCCGCCTGTTCCGGCGCTGGGACCACCGTCGTCGTGGCCGCGCCGAGGCCGACCGCGCGGCCTGTGGTGTGGGCGTGCGAGGACCCACCGGGCGGCGGGCCGCTGGCCGCGCTCGACGCGGGGCTGCGGCGCACGACGGCGGAGCTGGTGGTGGTGCTCTCCGCCGACCTGCCGTTCCTCGGTGAGCAGACGGTACGTCGCCTGCTCGCCGCCCTGTGCGACAGCGGCGCGGACGGGGCGGTCCTCACCGACCCCGGGGGCCGTGATCAGCCGCTCGTCGCCGCCTACCGGAGTGCTTCGCTGCGGCGTGAGCTCCGTGAGCTCCGTGAGCTCCGTGCGACCCACGGGACCCGTGTGACCCACGAGCTCCGTGCGACCCGCGAGGCCGCGGAGTACGGTTCCGGACTCGCCGGGCGCCCCCTGCGGCTGCTCACCGCGCGGCTCGATCTGACCAGGGTCGATGACCCCGTGGCGGCCTTCGACTGCGACACCTGGGACGACATCGCCGCCGCACGGGCGCGTATCAGGGAGCATGGGCACGTGTTGGACGAATGGATTTCCGCAGTCAAGGACGAGCTGGGCATCGAACTCGACGTCGATACCGGCGCCCTCCTCGACCTCGCACGCGATGCCGCGCACGGCGTGGCCAGGCCCGCGGCGCCGCTGACCACCTTCCTCGTCGGCTACGCGGCGGCGCAGGCCGCCGCGCGGGGCGGGACGGCGGACGGTGCCGCAGCGGTGGCCGAGGCGGCGCGCAAGGCCGCGGCGCTCGCGGCCCGCTGGGCGGACGAGGACCGACAGGACCCGATGCCGGGCGCGGCGCAAGCAGAGGCCGCCACCGGCGCACATCCCCAGCCCGCTTCCGGCGCCGCTCCCGAGGCGCTGCCCCACACCACGCCCGACACCACGCCCGGCGCCGCGCCCCCCACCACGCCCGGCGCCACGCCGCCCGCCACCCTCAGCGCCACGCCGCCCGCCACGCCGCCCGCCACGCCGCCCGCCACCCTCAGCGCCACGCCGCCCACCACGCCGCCCGCCACGCCGCCCGCCACCCTCAGCGCCACGCCGCCCACCACGCCGCCCGCCACGCCCGACGCCACCCCCAGCGCCACGCGCCCCACCACCCCCACCCCCACCACCCCCAGCCCCACGCGCCCCACCACCCCCAGCGCTACCACCCCCAGCGCCACCGCCACCCCCCGCACCGATCCGGACGTCGGATGAGCGGCCACCCCGCGCCGGACGCCGAGCTCGACGAGGCCCTGGCCCTGGTGAACGAGTGCCGGGACGGCCACCGTGCCGTCCCCCGCTCGGCGCCCCCGGCCGCGGCGACCCCCACGCCTGCCCCACAGCCTGGGCTGGCTCCGCGGACCACCCCCGCCCCCGGCCAGGCCCGACACCACGACGTCACGCCCTGGCCCGCCGCCCGCGCCCGCGCCGCGCAGACCGTGCCCCGGACCGGCGGCGACCCGGTGTCGGTCCCGCTGGACCAGGCCCTCGGCCTGACCCTGGCCGCCCCGCTCGCTGCCCTCACCGACCTGCCGTCGTTCGACACCTCCGCCATGGACGGCTGGGCCGTCGCGGGCCCGGGCCCCTGGGCCGTACGGGGTGAAGGCGTCCTCGCCGGACACGGCGCCCCGGAAGCGCTCGGGGACGGTGAGGCGGTCGGCATCGCGACGGGCGCCCGCATCCCGCGGGATGCCACGGCGGTGCTGCGCAGCGAGCACGGCCGCATCGACGACAAGGGCAGGCTGCACGCGCTGCGCGAGGTGGTGCCGGGCCAGGACATCCGTCCGCGCGGCCAGGAGTGCCGTTCGGGCGACCGTCTCCTGCCCGCCGGGGCCCTGGTCACCCCGGCCGTGCTCGGGCTCGCCGCGGCCGCCGGGTACGACACGCTCCGCGCCGTCCGCCGGCCCCGCGCCGAAGTCCTCGTACTGGGCGACGAGTTGCTGACCGAGGGACTGCCCCACGAGGGCCTCATCCGGGACGCGCTCGGGCCGATGCTGCCGCCCTGGCTGCGCGCGCTCGGCGCCGAGGTCATCTCGGTCCGGCGGCTGGGCGACGACGCCAAGGCGCTGCACGAGGCGCTCGCGACCTCCACAGCCGACCTGATCGTCACGACGGGCGGCACGGCGTCGGGCCCGGTCGACCACGTCCACCCCACGCTGCGCCGCCTCGGCGCGGAGTTGCTCGTGGACGGCGTCGCCGTGCGCCCGGGACACCCGATGCTGCTGGCCCGCATCCGCCCCGGCCGGTACCTCGTCGGACTGCCGGGCAACCCGCTCGCCGCGGTCTCCGGACTGCTCACGCTGGCCGAACCTCTGCTGCGTACGCTCATCGGGCGTGCGGCGGGGCCCGGCGGCGGCGCGGCCGAGGCGGCGTACACCGCGCCCGTACGCGATGACGTGCAGGGGCACCCGCACGACACCCGCCTCGTGCCCGTCACCCTGCGCGCCGAGCACGCCGTGCCGCTGCGGTTCAACGGCCCGGCGATGCTGCGCGGCATCGCGGCGGCCGACGGGCTCGCGGTCGTACCGCCCGGCGGTGCGCGCAAGGGCCAGGAGCTGGAGATCCTCGACCTGCCGTGGACCCAGGGTGGCAGCGGGGGGTGTTTCACGTGAAACTTCCCGGCAGCGACGCGATCGCCCGCGACCCCGCCGAGCATCACACGACCCACCGGATCAAGCTGCCCCAGCGCGTGGTGGAACGGCCGTTGCGCCAGGTCACCCGGCGGCTGGCGATGGCTCTGCTGGTACTCGCCCTGACGACGTTCATAGTCTGGGTCGACCGCGGCGGCTACCACGACAACTCCGACCAGCGGGTCGACTTCCTCGACGCCGCGTACTACGCCACGGTGACGCTCTCCACCACCGGTTACGGCGACATCGTGCCGTACAGCGACAGCGCTCGGCTCACCAACATCCTCCTGATCACGCCGCTGCGCGTGCTCTTCCTGATCATCCTGGTCGGCACGACCCTCGAAGTGCTCACGGAACGGACGCGCGAGGAATGGCGTCTGTCCCGCTGGAGGTCCAACTTGCGTGAACACACTGTCGTCGTCGGCTTCGGCACCAAGGGCCGCTCGGCGATCCAGACCGTCTGCGCGACCGGCCTGAAGCCGGAGCAGATCGTGGTCGTCGACCCCAGCGCGAAGGTGATCGACGCGGCCACGGCGGAGGGGTACGCGGGTGTCGTCGGCGACGCCACGCGCAGCGACGTGCTGCTCCGTGCGGAGGTGCAGCGGGCCCGCCAGATCATCATCGCGACGCAGCGCGACGACACGGCGGTGCTGGTCGCCCTCACCGCTCGGCAGCTGAACCGCGGGGCGAAGATCGTTGCCGCGGTGCGCGAGGAGGAGAACGCGCCGCTGCTGCGGCAGTCCGGGGCCGACGCGGTGATCACCAGCGCGAGCGCGGCGGGACGGCTACTCGGCCTCTCCGTGCTGAGCCCGAGCGCGGGCATGGTCATGGAGGACCTGATCCAGCAGGGCACGGGGCTCGACCTCGTCGAGCGGCCGGTCATAAAGGCAGAGGTGGGGCGGGGCGTCCGGGAGACGGACGACCTGGTCGTGAGTGTCGTACGCGGGCATCGGGTGCTGGGGTACGACGATCCGGCCGTCGGGAAGCTGCAGTTGACGGACCGACTGATCACGATTGTTCGGGCGACGCCGGGGACGGTGGTCGCGCCGGACGCGAGGCCGTTGCCGACGGACTGAGATCCTGCGGGCGCGGCGGGCGCGGCGGGCGCGGCGCGGTGCGGTGGCGGGCTGTCCCGGTACGGGTGCGGGCGCGTCGTGGCGGGTCGCGCAGCTCCCCGCGCCCTGACGGGGCTGCCGTTCCCCGCGGCCTTGGCGGGGCGCGCGGTACCGCGTGTTTCTGCCAGGCGCGGGAGTAGCCTCGGCCGCATGTATGCGATCACGATTCCCGAACCCGGCGGCCCCGAAGCGCTCGTGTGGGCCGAGGTGCCCGATCCCGTTCCCGGTGAGGGCGAGGTGCTGGTCGAGGTGGTGGCCGGCGCCGTGAACCGCGCCGATCTGCTCCAGCGGCAGGGCGCGTACAGCCCGCCGCCCGGCGCCTCTCCGTACCCCGGTCTGGAGTGCGCGGGCCGCATCACCGCGCTCGGCCCAGGCGTCTCCGGCTGGGCGGTCGGCGACGAGGTGTGCGCCCTGCTCTCGGGCGGCGGCTACGCCGAGCAGGTCGCCGTCCCGGCCGGTCAGCTGTTCCCCGTACCCGACGGCGTCGACCTCGTGACGGCGGCGGCGCTGCCCGAGGTGACCTCGACCGTCTGGTCCAACGTCTTCATGATCTCCCACCTGCGGCCCGGCGAGACGCTGCTCGTGCACGGCGGTTCGAGCGGTATCGGCACCATGGCGATCCAGCTGGGCAAGGCGGTCGGCGCGAAGGTCGCCGTCACGGCGGGTACCAAGGAGAAGCTGGCGTTCTGTCAGGAGCTCGGCGCCGACATCCTCATCAACTACCGCGAGCAGGACTTCGTGGAGGAGATCGAGCGGGCCACGGGCGGGGCCGGCGCGGACGTCATCCTCGACAACATGGGCGCGAAGTACCTGGAGCGGAACGTGCGTTCCCTCGCGGTCAACGGCCGGCTCGCCATCATCGGCATGCAGGGCGGCGTCAAGGGCGAGCTGAACATCGCCACGCTCCTCAACAAGCGCGCCGCCGTCACCGCCACGTCGCTGCGCGGCCGCCCCGCCACGGAGAAGGCGTCGATCGTCGCGGCGGTGCGGGAGCACGTCTGGCCGCTGATCGCCGGCGGCCACGTACGGCCGATCGTCGACCGCACGGTGCCGATGAGTGACGCGGCGGCGGCGCACCGGGTCCTGGAGGAGAGCAGCCACATCGGAAAGGTGCTGCTCACGCGGTAGCGGCCATACCCCGGGCGGGCGCGGTCAGGGTGCCGCAATCGTCGTGCCGTGTGACGCTGTCACTGGCGTGATGATCCTCTGACCTCGGGTCTCCCGACTGACCCTTGGTGTCCCGACAGCGGGAGGCGGCCGGCGCGGTGGCTGTTTCGTGGGTGACTCTTGGTACTCCTCGTACTCTTCGTGCGGTCCTCGTGGCGACGCTGTGCGCGGTCCTGGCGGCGTTCGTACCCGCCGCCGTGACGTACGCGGCCCAGTCCGCCCCCGCCCCCCGGGGGCCCGTCACCACCGTCGACGAGACGCCCCGGGCCGGGAGCCGCGCGGGTGAGGGCCGCGCACGGCCGGGGCGCGCCGATGTGCCGCTGCCCGATCCGCCACCGTCCGCACCACCGCCCTCGGTGCCGCCGAGGGACACGGGACAGGTCCACGTGACGCAGCACGACACCGTGGCCGACGCCGGGCGGCCGGCGCCCACGGAGCCGGTGCTCCCGGCCCTGCGCGTCCTGCCGCTCGGCGGCGGGCTGATCCTCATCGGCCTCGGCCTCGGCTTCCTGGGGCTGCGCCTACGACGCGACTGAGGGTGGATCACCGTCTTACGGGGGCACCACCGATGTGTGGTGTACGGGTGCGAGAGAATGGCGGCATGGAGATGCCGAGGAGCGAACGGTCACCGGAGAGCCCCCAAGTCCTGGTCGTGGGCCAGGACGGAATGGCTCTCGGTGGTGGCGGAGACGACGAATCCCGCGAGGTACCGGTGACGGAGATGGTCGAACAGCCGGCCAAGGTCATGCGCATCGGCAGCATGATCAAGCAGCTCCTCGAGGAGGTGCGGGCGGCTCCTCTCGACGAGGCGAGCCGGGTGCGCCTCAAGGAGATCCACGCCAGCTCGGTCAAGGAGCTGGAGGACGGCCTCGCCCCTGAGCTCGTCGAGGAACTGGAGCGGCTCTCCCTGCCCTTCACGGAGGAGGCGACCCCCAGCGACGCGGAACTGCGCATCGCGCAGGCCCAGTTGGTCGGCTGGCTGGAAGGCCTCTTCCACGGCATCCAGACGACGCTGTTCGCACAGCAGATGGCGGCGCGGGCCCAGCTGGAGCAGATGCGCCGGGCACTGCCGCCCGGCATGGGCGGCGGCGATGACGACGAGGAGGGCGGCCTCGCGGGCCGTACGGGGGGGCCTTACCTGTAGGACCTGCATACGACGGGTGCGGCGAGGGCCCGGTACGCGGAACGACGCGTACCGGGCCCTCGCCGCAGGGGCCGGAAGAACTAAGCCGGGTTACCGGTGGAGATGTCCAGCTGGAACTCCGGAGGGTTCTTCGGGTCGATGTCCGAGCCCTCCTTGGGGACCTGCCGCATGACGGTGTCCTCCCCATAGGCGTTCTCATTGATCCGGCGCGGTTCGTACTCCCACCCGGCGGCCTGGAGACACGAGAGCACGGACTTCCAGTCCTTGAACGTGAAGTCGGGGACCTTGACCTTGTTCTCGTCGTTGTACGACGTCTCGGGCTCCTTGCACTCCTCGACCTCGATGGTGTTGTTGCGTTCGGGCCCCTTGTGCCCCGCCACCGGTGTCTTCGACTTGTCCCCGGAGGCTTCCTTGCCGTCGTCGTCGCCGTTGTTGAGGGTGAGCGCGGTGATCAGGCCGCCGATGGCTATGAGCGCGACGACGATCGAGCCGACGATCACCGGCATGTTCCGCCGCTTGCCGCCGCCGCCCGAGCCCGAAGGGGACGTCGTCGTGGCCGGCTGGGGGGAGAGGTTGTACGGCGGCGGGGTGTGCGCCCCCTGCTGCGGCGCGTACGCGTTGGTGGGCGTCGGGGTCTGGTAGCCCTGCTGCGGCGGGTAGCCGTACCCCGGCGTCGGGGCCGGGGTGGACGGGGGGCCGTAGGACCCGGCTGGTACGGCGTCTGGACACTGCCGCCCTGCTGCGGGAGCGAGGAGTCGACCGGCGGGAAGACCGCCGAGCTGACGCCCGCGCCGCTCGCCGTCGGCGCGCCCGGCACGATGCTGGGGGCCGCCGCCTGGAAGGACTGGGCGACGCGCAGGCACTCGTCGCGCATGGCCTCGGCGGTGGGGAAGCGCTCGTTCGGGTTCTTCTTCAGCGCGCGGGCGACGATCGCGTCGACCGCCGGCGGCAGGGAGCGGTTGATCGAGGACGGAGCGACCGGCTCCTCCTGGACGTGCGCATACGCTATGGCCAGCGGTGAGTCCGCCTCGAACGGCAGCCGCCCGGTGACCAGTTGGAAGAGCATGATGCCGACAGAGTAGAGGTCGGAGCGCGCGTCGACGCCGCGGCCGAGCGCCTGCTCCGGCGAGAGGTACTGCGGGGTGCCGACGACCATGCCGGTCTGCGTCATCGACGTGACACCGGACTGCATGGCGCGGGCGATGCCGAAGTCCATGACCTTGACGACGTTGCGCTTGGTCATCATGACGTTGCCGGGCTTGATGTCGCGGTGCACCAGCCCCATCTCGTGGCTGATCTCCAGCGCCGCCAGCACATCGGCGGTGATCTTCAGCGCCTGGTCGGTCGGCATCGCGCCGAACTGCGCGACGGCCGCGTCGAGCACGGAGCCGAGCGGCTTGCCCTCGACGTACTCCATGACGATGTACGGCATCGGAGCGCCGTCGCCCGCGGCGGAGCCGCTGTCGGACAGCGTGTCCTCACCGGTGTCGAAGACCGACACGATGTTCGTGTGCGTGAGCTTCGCCACCGACTGCGCCTCGCGGCGGAAGCGCTCGCGGAAGGACTGCTCGCGGCCCAGTTCGGTGTGGAGCGTCTTGATCGCGACTTGGCGATCGAGAACGGCGTCGTACGCGAGGTGGACCGAGGCCATGCCGCCTTCGCCGAGCAGATCGCGCAGTTGGTAGCGGCCGCCGGCCAGCGAACGCCCCGCGTACCGCCCCTGTGCGCCGTCCTGGCTGCTCATCTCGTGCGTCCCCCATCGGCGCGGCAACCGGACGGCTCCGCGGCTGGTGATCGATTACCCGCTATTCCTGGCCAAGTCTGCCCCAGGACGATGACGCGTCAAGCTCGGTGCCCGTTCCGTGACCGTACGCGCAAGAAGCGTCTCGGAAGCGTTACAAGTTCGCGCGTGAGGGCCCGGGAACGCTTTTATGTCCGGTCCACCTCGAACCGGCAGGTGGTGTGAAGGCTGTAGCGTGGCCCGTCGGAGTACCCGTACAGCGGCGTACTCAGCACCAAGTACCACGACCAGAAACGACGGCGAGGACTGATGGCACAGACGCAGCGCGCTCAGGGCCCGTCCGACCCCGAGGCGTCTGGCGGCGGAATGTCTGACGCGCCCGAGTTGTGGGGCAACGGCGGGCTCGTCGGAGACGGCCGGTACCGACTGACCCACAGACTGGGCCGGGGCGGCATGGCAGAGGTGTTCGCCGCCGAGGACGTACGTCTGGGCCGCACCGTCGCGGTCAAGCTGCTCCGCTCCGACCTCGCCGAGGACCCGGTCTCCAAGGCCCGCTTCACGCGCGAGGCCCAGTCGGTCGCGGGTCTCAACCACCACGCGGTGGTCGCGGTGTACGACTCCGGTGAAGATGTCGTCGGGCCGAGCGTCGTCCCGTACATCGTCATGGAGATCGTCGAGGGCCGCACGATCCGCGATCTGCTGCTCAACGCGGAGGCGCCGGGGCCCGAGCAGGCGCTCATCATCGTCTCCGGGGTGCTCGAAGCGCTCGCGTACTCGCACCAGCACGGCATCGTGCACCGTGACATCAAGCCCGCGAACGTGATCATCACGCACACCGGCGCGGTGAAGGTGATGGACTTCGGCATCGCGCGCGCCCTGCACGGCGCGCAGTCGACGATGACCCAGACCGGCATGGTCATGGGCACGCCGCAGTACCTCTCGCCCGAGCAGGCGCTCGGCAAGGCCGTCGACCACCGCTCCGACCTGTACGCGACCGGCTGTCTCCTCTACGAGCTGCTCGCCCTGCGGCCGCCGTTCACCGGCGAGACGCCGCTCTCCGTGGTCTACCAGCACGTCCAGGACCAGGCCGTACCGCCCTCGCAGGTCTCGGACCAGGCGCCGCCGGAGCTGGACGGGCTCGTCATGCGCTCCCTGGCCAAGGACCCGGACGACCGGTTCCAGACCGCCGAGGAGATGCGCGGCCTCGTCCAGTACGGCCTCCAGATGCTGCACGAGCAGGGCGGCCACACGGGGACCTGGAACACCGGCCCCGTCGAGGCGCACGAGGGCGGCAGCACCGCGGCGATGGGGGCCGCGGGGGCGGGCGCGATGGCGCACCCCGACTCCGGCACCGCGCAGATCCCGGGCCCGATGCTGCGTCCGCCGGGCGGCGACGACGGCGGCTTCGAGGGCGGCCACCACGGCGGCAAGGGCGGCCGCGGCAAGATGTGGATCTTCGCCGTGCTCGCGGTCATCGCGATCGCGGTGGGCGTCGCCTTCGCGCTGAGCGCGAACACCGGCACGAAGGACAAGGACAAGACTCCGGTGACTCCTTCGACGAAGCAGTCGCAGGAGAAGGAGCCCAGCAAGAGCCCCGACAAGGAAACGACGGGCGAGGCGACGGATCCGGGCGACGGGACCGGGGGCCAGACCGGCTATCCCCCGCCGACGAACCAGCCGACCGGTCCGTCGCAGCCGACGGGGCGCCCGACGCAGCCGACCACGGACCCGACGCAGCCGACGACGGACCCGACGGAGCCGACCACGGACCCGACGCAGCCCACCTCGGACCCGACGCAGCCCACCTCGGACCCGACGGATCCGGACGAGGGCGGGGACCCGGAGGATCCCGAGGGCGGCGTGTCCTGACCCCGGACGCCGGACGTCCCGTATGCCCGACCCGGCGGCTCAGCGGACGCGGACCCGATGAAGCCGCCGGTCATGGCCCGCGTGCAGCGTATGCACCTTGGTGACCTGCGGTTGTATCCGCAGGTACACCGGGTCGAAGAGCTCGCCGTCCGCGAAGTGCGGCGTGGAACCGAAGAGTTCGAGCTCGGCGTTGGTCGGTTCGACGGCCTCGCACAGGCCGATGCACTGCACGGTCCACTGGCCGTCACGGGCCGATGCCACGTCGAGGTTGTCCGCGCCGTACGCGACGACACTCCCGACGCAGGCCTGGTGGTAGCCGTAGCCCTTGTGCATGCGCAGCAGGATCTTCCCGCCGACGACGATGTGACGGGCCGCCGCGAGGAAGGGCAGCGCGCGCATGCTGGTCGCCACGCGGCCGTAGTCGGTACGCCGCAGCAGCTCGAAGGCGAGCTGATCGTCGGCGGGGCTGGTGGGGTCGCTGGACATGACTCCCACCCTCGTCCACGGACGGGATGTCGCAAAAGAGGCCCCCGCCCCCATCAAACGGGACGTAAGTCCCCTGTCGCAGGGCCCGCAGTTGTCCCCGCAGTGTCCGCCGCCGGGCCCCGCAGTGCCGCCGTGTCCGTGCCGCGTCCCGTCAGTGCTGCTTCTCCGCCTGCATGCGCGCCACATACGCGGCGGCCTGCGAGCGGCGCTCCATGCCCAGCTTGGAGAGCAGGCTGGAGACGTAGTTCTTGATCGTCTTCTCGGCGAGGTGCAGCCGCTCGCCGATCACGCGGTTGGTGAGGCCCTCGCCGATCAGGTCGAGGATCTTGCGTTCCTGCTCGGTGAGGTTGGCCAGGCGGTCGTCGCCCTTGGCGTTGTTGCCGTCGCGCAGCCGCTCCAGGACCCGGGCCGTGGCCACGGGGTCCAGCAGGGACTTGCCGGCCGCCACGTCGCGCACGGCGGTGAGCAGTTCGTTGCCACGGATCGCCTTGAGGACATAACCGGAGGCGCCCGCCATGATCGCGTCGAAGAGAGCTTCGTCGTCGGCGAACGAGGTGAGCATCAGGCATTTGATGTCCTCGTTCTGCGAACGGATCTCGCGGCACACCTCCACCCCGCTGCCGTCCGGCAGGCGCACGTCGAGCACGGCCACGTCAGGTCGCGTCGCGGGGATCCTGACCAGGGCGTCCGCAGCCGTTCCGGCCTCGCCGACGACCTCGATGTCGGACTCCACGGAGAGCAGCTCGTGGACGCCACGGCGGACCACTTCATGGTCGTCGAGGAGAAATACCGTAATTTTTCCTTCTTCGCGCACGGAGCCAGTCTCACACACGATCTCTTTCGCCGCCCGGTCGGAACCCTTCCCGAGGCCGGGGTGGCCGGGATAACGTGCCCGTGTTCCGGCCCCCTGCCAGGCTGTGATCAGTGCTGTGACCAGGAAGTGTTCCCCCATTCTCGCTCTACTCGGAAATCCGAGCAGTCAGCGAGCCGCCATTTACTTGGAAATCCAAGCAAATTCGCAGGTCAGATGGGGTTTCACAGAATTGGTACGCACTGGGTAACGTGCATTGTGCAGGGCGTTCGCCGGGACACCTGTCACGCCTGTTCCCGGCCGAGACGCACCCACCCCGTGCGCGGGCACGGACCAGGCGAGCCGTACTGGTTTTCCCGGTAACCCCCGGGAGCCGGACCGACGGAGGAGCACACGTGACCGTGGAGAGCACCGCCGCGCGCAAACCGCGCCGCAGCAGTACCGGCGGCGGCAAGCGCGCCGGCGCGAAGAAGGCCGCGCCGCACAAGAGCACGGAGCCGGAGCTCGTACAGCTGCTGACCCCGGAGGGCAAGCGGGTCGAGAACGCGCAGTACGAGTCGTACGTCGCCGACATCACCGCGCAGGAACTGCGCGACCTGTACCGCGACATGGTCCTCACCCGCCGCTTCGACGCCGAGGCCACCGCTCTCCAGCGCCAGGGCGAGCTGGGCCTGTGGGCCTCGCTGCTCGGCCAGGAGGCCGCCCAGATCGGCTCCGGCCGGGCCACGCGCGACGACGACTACGTGTTCCCCACGTACCGCGAGCACGGCGTCGCCTGGTGCCGCGGGGTCGACCCCACCAACCTGCTCGGCATGTTCCGCGGTGTGAACAACGGCGGCTGGGACCCGAACAGCAACAACTTCCACCTGTACACGATCGTCATCGGTTCGCAGACGCTGCACGCCACCGGCTACGCGATGGGCGTGGCCAAGGACGGCGCCGACTCCGCCGTGATCGCGTACTTCGGGGACGGCGCCTCCAGCCAGGGCGACGTGGCCGAGTCCTTCACCTTCGCCTCCGTCTACAACGCCCCCGTCGTGTTCTTCTGCCAGAACAACCAGTGGGCGATCTCCGAGCCGACCGAGCGGCAGACCCGGGTGCCGCTCTACCAGCGCGCGCAGGGCTACGGCTTCCCCGGCCTGCGGGTCGACGGCAACGACGTGCTCGCCGTGCTCGCCGTCACCAAGTGGGCCCTGGAGCGGGCCCGCGCGGGCGAGGGCCCGGCGCTGATCGAGGCGTTCACGTACCGCATGGGCGCGCACACCACGTCCGACGACCCGAGCAAGTACCGCAACGACGACGAGCGGGTGGCGTGGGAGGCCAAGGACCCCATCCTGCGGCTGCGGGCCTACCTGGAGTCCGAAGGTCACGCGGATGAGGGATTCTTCGCGGAACTCGACGAGGAGAGCGAAGCGTTGGGCAAGCGGGTGCGAGAGGTGGTGCGGGCGATGCCGGATCCGGAGCTGATGGCGATCTTCGAGAACGTCTACGCGGACGGGCACGCGCTCGTGGACGAGGAGCGCGCCCAGTTCGCCGCGTACCAGGCGTCGTTCGCCGACGCCCCCGCGGGCGGGGAGGTCAAGTAGCCATGGCTGTCCAGAAGCTGCCCATCGCCAAGGCGATCAACGAATCGCTGCGCACGGCGCTGGAGAACGACCCCAAGGTCCTCGTCATGGGCGAGGACGTCGGCAAGCTCGGCGGCGTCTTCCGCGTCACGGACGGACTGCAGAAGGACTTCGGCGAGGAGCGGGTCATCGACACCCCGCTCGCCGAGTCCGGCATCGTCGGCACCGCCATCGGCCTGGCCCTGCGGGGCTACCGCCCGGTGGTGGAGATCCAGTTCGACGGCTTCGTCTTCCCCGCGTACGACCAGATCGTCACACAGCTCGCGAAGATGCACGCCCGCGCGCTCGGCAAGATCAAGATGCCGGTCGTCATCCGCATTCCGTACGGCGGTGGCATCGGCGCCGTCGAGCACCACAGCGAGTCACCCGAGACGCTCTTCGCGCACGTGGCGGGCCTGAAGGTGGTCTCCCCGTCCAACTCGGCGGACGCCTACTGGATGATGCAGCAGGCCATCCAGAGCGACGACCCGGTCATCTTCTTCGAGCCCAAGCGGCGGTACTGGGACAAGGGCGAGGTGGACACGGACGCCTTCCCCGGGCCCCTGCACAAGGCCGTCGTCGCCCGCGAGGGCAGCGACCTCACCCTCGCCGCGTACGGCCCGATGGTGAAGGTCTGCCTGGAGGCGGCCGCGGCCGCCGAGGAGGAGGGCAAGTCCCTGGAGGTCCTGGACCTGCGCTCCATGTCGCCGATCGACTTCGACGCCGTGCAGGCCTCGGTCGTCAAGACGCGGCGGCTCGTCGTCGTTCACGAGGCCCCGGTCTTCCTCGGCACGGGCGCGGAGATCGCCGCCCGGATCACCGAGCGGTGCTTCTACCACCTGGAGGCCCCGGTGCTGCGGGTCGGCGGCTATCACGCCCCCTATCCGCCGGCGCGCCTCGAAGAGGAGTACCTGCCGGGTCTCGACCGGGTGCTCGACGCCGTCGACCGCTCGCTGGCGTACTGAGGGAGAGGGTCGTGACGACGATGACAGACGCTGCTCTGAGCGAGTTCAAGATGCCCGACGTGGGCGAGGGGCTCACCGAGGCGGAGATCCTCAAGTGGTACGTGGCGCCCGGTGACACCGTCACCGACGGCCAGGTCGTGTGCGAGGTCGAGACGGCCAAGGCCGCCGTCGAACTCCCCATTCCGTTCAACGGTGTCGTACGGGAGCTGCGCTTCCCCGAGGGCACCACGGTCGACGTCGGCCAGGTGATCATCTCCGTGGACGTCTCGGGCGGCGCGGCCCCGGCCGCCCCCGCCGAGGAGTCCGCCCCGCAGGCCGCCGTGCCCGCCCCCGCGGAGGAGGCCGCCCCGGCGGCCCGCCAGCCCGTCCTCGTGGGGTACGGAGTCGCCGAGTCCTCGACGAAGCGCCGCGCACGCAAGGCGGGCGTACAGGACGCGCGGGACGTCCCCGTGCCCCTGCCCGTGGCGGAGCCGGAGCCGGAGCCGGAGCCGCAGCCGGTGGCGCCGCCCGAGGTGAACGGCCACGGCACCCGGCCGCTGGCCAAGCCCCCGGTGCGCAAGCTCGCCAAGGACCTCGGCGTGGACCTCGCGAGGGTCACGCCGTCCGGGCCCGACGGGATCATCACGCGCGAGGACGTGCACGCGGCGGCCACCCCGGCCGCCCAGCCGCAGGACCGTCCGGAGCCGGCCGAGGCCTCCGCGCCGCAGACCGTCCCCGCGGCCGTCCCCGCCTCCGCTCCCGCGACCGGTGCGGAAGCCCGTGAGACCCGCATCCCCGTCAAGGGCGTCCGCAAGGCCACCGCGCAGGCGATGGTCGACTCCGCGTTCACCGCGCCGCACGTCACGGAGTTCGTGACGGTCGACGTGACGCGGACGATGAAGCTGATCGAGGAGATCAAGCGGGACCCCGGCGAGTACGGCTTCGAGGGGCTGCGGATCAATCCGCTGCTGCTCATCGCCAAGGCCCTGCTGGTCGCGATCAAGCGCCACCCCGAGGTCAACGCCACGTGGGACGAGGCCAACCAGGAGATCGTCCAGAAGCACTACGTGAACCTCGGCATCGCCGCGGCCACCCCGCGCGGCCTGCTCGTGCCGAACATCAAGGACGCGCACGCCAAGACCTTGCCCGAACTGGCCGAGTCGCTCGGCGAGTTGGTCTCCACGGCCCGGGAGGGCAAGACCTCGCCCGCCGCCATGCAGGGCGGCACGGTCACGATCACGAACGTCGGCGTCTTCGGCGTCGACACGGGCACGCCGATCCTGAACCCCGGCGAGTCCGCGATCCTCGCGGTCGGTTCGATCAAGCTCCAGCCGTGGGTCCACAAGGGCAAGGTCAAGCCGCGCCAGGTGACCACGCTCGCGCTCTCCTTCGACCACCGCCTGGTCGACGGCGAGCTGGGCTCCAAGGTGCTCGCCGACGTGGCGGCGGTCCTGGAGCGGCCGAAGCGGCTGCTGACCTGGACGTAGCACCGGCCGAGCAGAGTACGAAACGCGAAAGGGGGCCCGCCGCGATGTCCGCGGCGGGCCCCCTTCTCGTACGCGCCGGACGTCAGGCGACCTTGAAGCCGTAGTCCATCAGCTTCTTGGCGTCCGAGGTGCGGTTGGCCACCGAGGAGGAGGTCAGGACCGTGCCGACGACCGTCTTGCCGCCCCGGGTCGCGGCGAAGACGAGGCAGTACTTCGCTTCGGGGCCGGAGCCCGTCTTCACGCCGATGGTGCCGCGGTAGGAGCCGAGGAGGTTGTTCGTGTTCTCCCACGGCATGTAGCGGTAGCCACCGGACTTGGTGGTGACCTTCTGCTTCGTCGACTTCGTCTTCACGACCGTGCGGAACGTGGAGTACTTCAGCGCGCTGCGCGTGAGCTTCGTCAGGTCGCGCGGCGTCGAGTAGTTCTGGCCGTGCCCGATGCCGTCGAACGAGTCGAAGTGAGTGTTCGTCAGGCCGAGCGTCCTGGCCGTGGAGTTCATCTGGCCGATGAAGTTCTGCACGCGGGCCTTGCGGGTCGAGCCCTTGCCGAACTTGTCCGCGAGCGCGTACGCGGCGTCGCAGCCGGAGGGCAGCATCAGGCCGTACAGCAGCTGGCGGACGGTGACCTTGTCGCCGACGATCAGGCGGGCCGACGAGGCGTAGTTGTTGGCGACGATGTAGTCGCTGTACGCCTTCTGGACCGTGACCTTGGAATCCAGGTTGAGATTCCGCTGGCCGAGCACCACGCGCGCCGTCATGATCTTCGTCGTGGAGCCGGTCGAGCGGCGGGTGTCGGCGGACTTGGTGAAGAGGGTCTTGCCCGTGCCGTTGTTCATCACATAGCCGCCCTTGGCGACGATGGACGGCTTCGGCGGTGTGGCCGCGTGGGCCGGAGTGGTGAGGGCGCCGGCGGCCAGTATCGAGCTCGCGGTGATGGTGACGGCCGATACGCGACGTACGCCCTTGATGCCGGTATTCAAGATCTCTGCTCCAAATGCCCCTGGACTGCGGCCACGTGAGGGGGCCGCTTTCCCGTTAGACGCACGAGAGAGGGCAATGGATGTGCGCGGCGGCCCGGAAAGTGCGCGGAGTACGCGGGATTCCGCCATGTGGACCGGGGTTCCTGCGTATACCTGTTGTATCTATGCTGTGCGCATGCCAGCCCCCGCCGTCACCGCTACTGCCACCGCCGCTGCCCCGGTCACCGCCCTCAAGCGGCCCCCCGCCGCCGAGCGCGTCTACGCGCACGTCAAGCAGGCCGTCCTGGAGCGCCGCTACGAGGGCGGCACGCTCCTCACCGAGGGTGAACTCGCCGAGGCCGTGGGCGTCTCCCGTACGCCGGTGCGCGAGGCGCTGCTGAAGCTGGAGGTGGAGGGGTTGCTGCGGCTCTACCCGAAGAAGGGGGCGCTCGTGCTGCCCGTCTCCGCGCAGGAGATCGCGGACGTCGTCGAGACCAGGCTCCTGGTCGAGACCCACGCGGTGCGCAAGGCGGTGCCGGCGCCCGCGAGCCTGCTCGCCCGGCTCGGCGAGCTCTTGGAGCAGCAGCGCGTGCAGGCCGCCGCCGGGGACTTCACGGCCGCGGCCGTCACCGACCGGTGCTTCCACGCGGAGATCGTGCGCAGCGGCGGGAACGAGATCCTCTCCCGTCTCTACGACCAGCTGCGCGACCGGCAGCTGCGGATGGGCGTCGCCGTGATGCACTCGCACCCGGACCGGATCGCCAAGACGCTCGCGGAGCACGAGGAGATCCTCGCCGCGCTGGTGGCGGGCGACGCCGAGGCGGCGGTGGCCGTCGTCACCCGCCACGTCGGGTGGTTCCAGAACCTGGCGCGGGGTGAGGTGCGGTGAGTTCCGCCTCCGCCTCCGTCCGCCTGCCCGGAGATCCACCCGGCGGCAGGAAGGCCGTGCTGGTCTGGTCGATCGGCGTCGCCGTCTACTTCGTCGCCGTCATCTTCCGGACCTCGCTCGGCGTCGCCGGCCTCGACGCCGCCGACCGGTTCCACGTCAACGCGTCCGCCCTCTCCACCTTCTCCATACTCCAGCTGCTCGTGTACGCGGGCATGCAGATACCCGTCGGCCTGATGGTCGACCGGCTCGGCACCAAGAAGGTGCTGACCATCGGGGTCGTGCTGTTCACGGTCGGACAGCTCGGCTTCGCGTTCTCCCCTTCGTACGCGATGGCGCTCGCGTCCCGCGCCCTGCTCGGCTGCGGTGACGCGCTGACCTTCATCAGCGTCCTGCGGCTCGGCACCCGCTGGTTCCCGGCCCGGCGCGGCCCGCTCGTCGCCCAGCTCGCGGGCCTCGTCGGCATGGCGGGCAACCTCGTCTCCACCCTCGTCCTGGCCCGGCTGCTGCACTCCGTCGGCTGGACCGCGGCCTTCGCGGGCAGCGCGCTCTGCGGTGTCGTCGTCCTCGTCCTGATGACGCTGTTCCTGAAGGACCACCCCGAGGGGCACGAGCCGGAACCGGTCGGGCACACGGGCGCGGCCTTCGTGCGCGAGCAGATCGCCCTGTCGTGGCGCGAGCCCGGCACCCGGCTTGGGATGTGGGTGCACTTCACCACGCAGTTCCCCGCGATGGTGTTCCTGCTGCTGTGGGGCCTGCCGTTCCTCGTCGAGGCGCAGGGCCTGACCCGGGCGGCCGCGGGCGAGCTGCTCACCCTCGTCGTGCTGTCCAACATGGTCATCGGCCTGGTCTACGGCCAGATCGTCGCCCGGCACCACGCGGCGCGCCTGCCGCTGGCGATCGGCACGATCGGGGCGACGGCCACGGTCTGGGCGGCCACGCTGGCCCACCCCGGGGAGCATGCCCCGATGTGGCTGCTGATCGTGCTGTGCGCGGTCCTCGGCGCCTGCGGGCCCGCCTCTATGATCGGCTTCGACTTCGCGCGGCCCGCGAACCCGCCCGAGCGGCAGGGCACGGCTTCGGGCATCACGAACATGGGCGGCTTCGTCGCCTCCATGACGACGCTGCTCGCGATCGGCCTGCTGCTCGACGCGACCGGGGACAACTACCGGGTCGCCTTCTGCGCGGTCTTCGTCCTGGAGGCGGTGGGGCTCTGCCAGATCCTGCGGCTGCGCGGGCGGGCGGTGCGGCGGGAGCGGGAGCAGCTGGTCGCCTCCCGGGTGGAGGCGGTCCACGTACCCGCGTGACACTGCGGCGTCACGGCGTCACGGGGTCACGGCGAAGTTGCGCAGGATCGCCTCGGACAGGTCGTGGTCGCCCTCGGTCTTGACCCGGTCGGCGACGGCTGCGTACGAGACGCGGCCGCAGGCGAGCCGGAAGTACGTGTCCCAGTCCAGGGCGATGGTGGCGAGCGGACCGAGCGAGGGGGCGTTGTCCACCGTGCCCTTGCCCTCGGCGTCCACGCGGACCGTGCGCAGGAACTCCACGGGGCCGCTCACGTCGAAGACGACCGCGCTGTTCGCGGGCGCGCCGGCCTTCTTGGCGACGACCTTCGGCAGCCCTTGCAGGAGGAGGTCACGGGCGACGTACGCGCCCAGGGAGTCGAGGTTGCCCGGCTTCCTCAGCGCCGTCCGCAGGTCCTGCTCGTGCACCCATACGTCGAACGCCCGCATCCGCATGGCCAGTTCGAGGGTCTGCTCGGAGCCGAGGGGGCCGCGGATCTTGGTGCTCGGGTCACGCGACTCGTTCCGCAGCTGCCGGGTGCGGCGGATGATCGTGTACTCCAGCTCGGAGGTCATCTCCGGCGCGGTGTGGTGGCGGCGCACGTCGACCTGCATCTCCATGTACCGCTGGCCGTCGGTCTGGACGTGGTACAGGTCGCGGGGCAGGCTGTGGATCGGCCGCGGGTCGCCCAGCATCTCGCAGTCCAGGCCGATGACGTGGGAGACGATGTCGCGCACGGACCAGCCGGGGCAGGGAGTGGCCCAGTTCCACTCTCCTTCGGCGAGCGGTGTGACCAACTCGGATATCGCTTCCACTGAGTGGGTCCAGGCGTCGGCGTAGGTTTGCAGGCTGGGATGGAGACTCACGGGACCCCTCGGCGGTCGTACGCGGGCGGTGGGTGGCTGGGCGGCGGCGTGGGGACTCGGGGAGGTCCCCCGCCCCGGAAAATCACAGTACGCTGCCCGCAGTCACCCCGGCAGTGGTTTCGTGTGACGATCGTAGGCTGTGTTTGACGGTGACGACGGATCGAATGCCAGGACGGTGGTAGTGTGCGCGCCTCTCTCATCCAGATCGCCGTGGACGAGGGCGAATCCGCCAATTCCCGCAGGGAGCGCGTGCCTTCACTGGTGCGGGAGGTGGCGGCGCGGGAGCGGTCCGGCCTCGTGGTGCTGCCGGAGCTGTGGACGACCGGTGCCTTCGCGTACGAGTCCTTCGCGAGCGAGGCGGAGCCGCTGGAAGGGCCCACGTACGAGGCCATGGCCAAGGCGGCGCGGGACGCGGGGATCTGGCTGCACGCCGGGTCCATCCCCGAGCGTGACCCGGAAGGCCCCCTCTACAACACCTCTCTCGTCTTCTCCCCGGACGGTGAACTCGCCGCCGCCTACCGGAAGATCCACCGCTTCGGCTTCGACAAGGGCGAGGCGGTGCTGATGGGCGCGGGCTCGCAGCTCGTGACGGTACGGACGCCGTCGACCACTCTTGGCCTCGCCACCTGCTACGACTTGCGCTTCCCGGAGCTCTTCCGGGGGCTGGTGGACGCGGGCGCGGAGATGTTCGTGGTGCCGGCCGGATGGCCCGCGCGGCGGCGCGAGCACTGGCTGCTGTTGGCGCGGGCGCGGGCGGTCGAGGACCAGGTGTACGTCCTTGCCTGTGGCACCGGCGGTACGCACGCGGGTGTGCCCCAGGCGGGGCACAGTGTCGTCGTCGATCCGTGGGGTGAGGTGCTGGCGGAGGCGGGTGACGGCGAGGAGGTCCTCACGGTGGAGGTGGACCCGGCGAAGGTGTTGGCCACGCGGGAACAGTTTCCGGCGCTGAAGGACCGGCTTCTGGGGGTTGGCCCGCCGCGGCGCTGAGAGGCCTCGGGGGCCTGCCCCTCCGGTGTGCGGGTGCGGGGGCGTCGTGGTTGTTCGCGCAGTTCCCCGCGCCCCTTACGGGGCCGCCCCTCAGTAACCCCTGCGCTCCTGCTCCGGGTCCACCACCGTCTGTGCCACCGGTGGTACCACCGCTCGCCTGCGCCGCGCGATGCTGGTGAACGCGGCGACGCCGATGAGGCCCACCGCCATCATCACGAGACCGGCGACGGTGACGTTGAAGCCCTCCATCTTCCAGTCGGTCGCGAACGTGAGAATGGCGCCCACGGCGATGAGAATGATGCATCCGCCCAGGCCCATATGGACCGCCTCCCTGTGGTCGTGGCTGCGCTGCACCGTGTACCCGCCTCTGCCACCACCACACGGGAAAGCGGACTTCTCCGCCGCTCTCAGCCCTCCAGGAAGGCCACGAGCGCGTTGGCCAGCATGTGCGGGTCGTCCGCGCCGCACAGCTCGCGCACGCTGTGCATCGACAGGATCGCCACGCCGATGTCGACCGTCTTGATGCCGTGCCGGGCCGCGGTGATCGGACCGATGGTCGTGCCGCACGGCATCGCGTTGTTGGAGACGAACGACTGGAACGGCACGCCCGCCTTCTCGCACGCGGCGGCGAACACCGAGCGTCCGGCGCCGTCCGTGGCGTAGCGGTTGTTGACGTTGACCTTGAGGATGGGGCCGCCGTTGGCGCGGGGGTGGTGCGTCGGGTCGTGCCGCTCCGCGTAGTTCGGGTGCACGGCGTGACCGGTGTCGGAGGAGAGGCAGACCGTCCCGGCGAAGGCGCGGGCCCGGTCCTCGTACGTACCGCCCCGCGCGAACACCGAGCGCTCCAGGACCGAGCCGAGCAGCGGGCCGTCGGCGCCGGTGTCGGACTGCGAGCCGTTCTCCTCGTGGTCGAAGGCGGCCAGGACGGGGATGTACGGCAGGTCGTCGCGGCTCGACGCGGCCGCCAGGGCGGCCGTTCCCGCGTGTACCGACAGGAGGTTGTCCATGCGCGGGCCCGCGACCAGGTCGCGGTCGCGGCCGAGGAAGGCGGGGGGCTCCACGGAGTACGTCATGAGGTCCCAGCCGGTGACCTCGCCCTCGGGCAGGCCGGTCTCCTCCTCCAGGAAGCGGATGAGGTCGCCCTCGTGGATGTCGTCGCCCAGGCCCCAGATGGGCTGCATGTGCTTCTGCTTGTCCAGCTTCAGCCCGTCGGTGTGGACGGAGCGGTCCATGTGGATGGCCAGCTGGGGCACGCGCAGCAGCGGCCGGTCGATGTCCACGAGCCGCGAGGTGCCGTCGCGCAGCGAGAGGCGGCCGGCGAGGCCGAGGTCCCGGTCCAGCCAGGAGTTGAGCAGCGGCCCGCCGTAGATCTCGACGGCGACCTGGCGCCAGCCGTGGCCGCCCGCGTCGGGCAGCGGCTTCACGCGGAGGTTCGGGGAGTCGGTGTGGGCGCCGACGATGCGGAAGGGGGTGTGCGGGGCGGCGCTCTCCGGCACGTACCAGGCGACGATGGCGCCGCCGCGCAGCACGTACTTGCCGCCGGTCGTGCCGTCCCACGCGTCGGTCTCCTCGACCTGGCGGAAACCGGCCTTCTCCAGGCGCTCGGCCGCGCTCGCCACGGCGTGGTAGGGCGTGGGGCCGGCCGCGAGGAAGGACATGAGGTCTTCGGTGTGACCGCGGTCGAAGCGGGGCGCTGTACTCATGGAGTCAGCCTAACGAGGGACGGCCGCGACCCGGCCCCGTGTTCAAACGGGGCGGGCCACGGCCGTATCAGGCGAAACGGACAGCCGGGCAGCGGGACAGACCCGACTGCCGGAGCGTCCTAGAACGCGGACTCGTCCAGCTCCATGAGGCCCAGCTCCACGCCCTCGGCGAGCTTGCGCTCCGTGGCGACGCCCGGCAGGACGTTCGCCGCGAAGAACTTCGCCGCCGCGATCTTGCCCTCGTAGAAGGCCTTGTCCTTGGCGGAGGCCGTCGCCAGCTTCTCGGCGGCGACCGCGGCACCGCGCAGCAGCAGGTAGCCGACGACGACGTCACCCGAGACCATCAGCAGGCGCGTGGTGTTCAGGCCCACCTTGTAGATGGACTTCACGTCCTGCTCGGTGGCCGCGAGGTCGGTCAGCATGACGCCGACGATGGCCTCCAGCTCGACCGCGGCCTTGGCCAGCTCCTCGCGGGCGGCGGCCAGCGTCTCGCCGCCCGTGCCGACCGCCAGGAACTTCTTGATCTCCTCGGCGAGGCCGTTCAGCGCGGCGCCCTGGTTGCGGACGATCTTCCGGAAGAAGTAGTCCTGGCCCTGGATCGCGGTCGTGCCCTCGTAGAGCGTGTCGATCTTGGCGTCGCGGATGTACTGCTCGATGGGGTACTCCTGGAGGTACCCCGAGCCGCCGAACGTCTGGAGCGACTGCGCCAGCTGCTCGTAGGACTTCTCCGAGCCGTAGCCCTTCACGATCGGCAGGAGCAGGTCGTTCAGGGCGTTCAGTGCCGATGCGTCCTCGCCCGCCGCCTCCTTGACCTGGATCTCGTCCTGGACGGCCGCGGTGTGCAGCACGAGCGCGCGCATGCCCTCCGCGTACGCCTTCTGCGTCATCAGCGCGCGGCGCACGTCCGGGTGGTGGGTGATCGTGACCTTGGGCGCGGTCTTGTCCATGAACTGCGCGAGGTCGGGGCCCTGCACGCGCTCCTTGGCGTACTCCAGGGCGTTGAGATAGCCCGTCGACAGTGTCGCGATGGCCTTCGTACCGACCATCATCCGCGCGAACTCGATGATGCGGAACATCTGGCGGATGCCGTCGTGCTTGTCGCCGATCAGCCAGCCCTTGGCGGGGTGGCGGTCGCCGAACGTCATCTCGCAGGTGTTGGAGGCCTTCAGGCCCATCTTGTGCTCGACGTTCGTGGCGTAGACGCCGTTGCGCTCGCCCAGCTCGCCGGTCTCCCAGTCGAACTCGTACTTCGGGACCAGGAAGAGGGAGAGGCCCTTGGTGCCGGGGCCGTGGCCCTCGGGGCGGGCGAGGACGTAGTGGAGGATGTTCTCCGACATGTCGTGCTCGCCGGACGTGATGAAGCGCTTCACGCCCTCGATGTGCCAGGAGCCGTCCGCCTGCTGCACGGCCTTGGTGCGGCCGGCGCCGACGTCCGAACCGGCGTCCGGCTCGGTCAGGACCATCGTGGAGCCCCACTGCTTCTCGACGGCGATCGAGGCGACCTTCTTCTGCGCCTCGTTGCCCTCCTCGAAGAGGATGCCCGCGAACGCCGGTCCGGAGGAGTACATCCACACGGCCGGGTTCGAGCCGAGCAGCAGCTCCGCGTAGCCCCAGATCAGGGAGCGCGGTGCGGTGGTGCCGCCGATCTCCTCGGGCAGGCCGAGGCGCCAGTACTCGGAGTCCATGAAGGCCTGGTAGCTCTTCTTGAAGGACGCCGGGACGGGCGCGGTGTTGGTCTCCGGGTCGAAGACCGGGGGGTTGCGGTCGGCGTCCGTGAAGGACTCGGCCAGCTCGTTCTCGGCGAGGCGGCGCAGCTCTTCCAGGATGCTCTTGGCGGTGTCGACGTCCATCTCCGCGAACGGGCCGGTGCCGTACAGCTTGTCGCGGCCGAGCACCTCGAAGAGGTTGAACTCGATGTCGCGGAGATTCGACTTGTAGTGGCCCATGGCGAAGGCTCCGTAAGCAGGAAAAGGGATGGAATACCAGCGAGTAGCTACGATGATGCTACCCGTCGGTAATAAGACGCAACCCCTAACCGCCCATCTGTGACTCAGTAGGCTTCGCCCCATGTATGGCTACGACCAGAACCCCGGGGCCCAGCAGCAGTACGCCCCGCCGGGCGCGCAGCCGCCTCCGCAGCAGACGCAGGGCATGCCCGGCGGTGGGTACGGCCAGCAGCCTCCCCTCTACCCCGAGCCCTCGCCCCCCTCGCTCGCCGACGCGGTGCGCGCCTTCACCACGGGCTCGATGTCGGCGGAGGACTTCCAGCAGATCTTCGCGACCTCGAAGGTCTACTGCCCGCGCGGCGACAACCCCGGCTTCCTCGCGCTGCACAACACCCAGCAGCCCGTCATCCCGATGTTCACCTCCCTCAAGGAGCTGCGCCGGTACGCGGGCAAGGACTCCAAGTACTTCGTGATCACGGGCGCGGAGGTCATCGACCTGCTCCCCACCGGCTACGGCTTCGTCCTCGACATGGAGGGCGAGCACCGCATGGTCTTCGACGCGAAGGCCGTGGAGCAGATGGTCGACTTCGCGATGCGGCGGATGTACGGCTGACGTCCTTCAAGGGCCCGGACTTCAAGGGCCCGGACGCGGCCGTGCGGTACGGCTGACGTCCGGCGGCCGGGCGGGGTACGGCAGCTGCCGCCCCGTCAGGTGAACGGCCGGCAGGGTGGGTTCGGCCCGCCGACGGACGAGGGAAGCTCTCGGCTATGCCCGCGTCCATGATCTCGCGCCGCGCTGTCGCCGCCCCGGGCGGCCGCCGCGTCACCGCTCTGGTGGCCGCCGTCCTGTGCGCGGCACTGCTGTGCGCCGCACCGCCGGCCACGGGGGCGACGGCAGGGGCCGCCCCCCACGGGGCGCCCGCCGAGACCCCGGCCGACCGCGCCCACCGCGACTTCCTCGACCGCGGGCCCACAGCGGGCGTCATGACCGCCGCCCACCGGGGACAGTGGCGCAAGGCGCCCGAGAACAGCCTCGCCGCGATCCGCGCGGGCTTCGCGGACGGCGCCGAGATCGTCGAGGTCGACGTCCGGCTGACCAAGGACAAGGTCCCCGTCCTGATGCACGACGAGACCGTGGACCGCACCACGAACGGCACCGGCCGCGTCGCCGACCTCACCCACGCCCAGCTGAGCGGCCTGCGGCTGCGCGTGGGCCTCGGCGGCCGTCAGGCGGCGGTCACCGGCGAGCGCGTCCCCACCCTCGCCGAGGCCATACTGGCCGCCCGCACGCTCGGCCTCGTCAACCTCGACCGGGCCTGGCAGGACCGCGAGGCCGTCTGGCGGGTCCTTGAGGAGACCGGCACCGTGCGCAACGGCCTCTTCAAGTCCAGGGCGCCGGTGCCCGAGGTGCGGGCGTTCCTCGACGGCCATCGGGGCGCGCTCTACATGCACCTGGTGGACGACGCCAACGCGGCGTCCGTCGCGGAGTTCGGGACGGCCCGGCCGCCCGCGTTCGAGGTCGTTTTCGACGACGTACGCGACAAGGTGGCCGCCCCCGCCTTCGTCCAGGAGCTGCGGGCGACCGGCCGCGTGTGGTTCAACACCATGCGCGAGGGCTACGCGGCCCGGTTCACCGACGAGGCCTCGCTGATCGACCCCGCGCGCGGCTGGGGCGCGCTCATCGCCGGCTACCAGGCGACGGTGATCCAGACCGACAACGTCGAGGCGCTCAGGTCCTACCTGACCAGGGGTGTCGCCGACCCGGTGCCGCCCGGCGCGGTACGCGTCCAGGGAGAGAACTACGCCCCCGGCGGCAGGGGCAGGGCCTACCACGACATCGACCCCGGGAACCGGGGTGACGGGCCGGGGCGGCCGGGCGAGGACGTCGACATCTGCGACCACGACGGAGCGGTGGTGGTGTGCTGGATGCGCGGCTCGGAGTGGCTCACGTACGGAGTGGACGTACCGAAGGACGGGCGTTACACCCTCAAGGCCCGGGTGTCGTCCCCGTACGCGCCCGCCGGCACCTACCGGCTCGCCTACGACGGCGGCCCGCCCGGCAGGGCCGTGCCCGTCGCCAACACGACGGCCCACCACGCCTTGGTGCTTCAGGACAGTGGTGACGCGCGGCACCTGACCCGCGGCCACCACCACGTACGGCTGTCCCTCGACGCGGGCGCGTTCCAGAACTGGAACCTGGACTATCTCCAGCTGGAGCCGGTCGGGCCGTAAGCGGCGTTCCTGAGCGGAACAGATCAAGCCACCCCTGGGACCCGGAGGGAATGCCCTCCGGGTCTCGTTCGTTCAAGTGGCAGAAAGTTCTACGTTCAACTAAAGTGAGCGCACAAGGAGGTCCCGACCATGCCTGCAGTGACCGTCGAGAACCCGCTGACCCTGCCCCGAGTGGTGGCGCCGGCCGACGCCGTGGCACGCCCCGTGCTCGCCGTGACGACCGCGCCCAGCGGCTTCGAGGGCGAGGGGTTCCCGGTGCGCCGGGCCTTCGCGGGAATCAACTACAAGTACCTCGACCCGTTCATCATGATGGACCAGATGGGCGAGGTGGAGTGGGAGGCGGGCGAGCCGAAGGGCACGCCCTGGCACCCGCACCGCGGCTTCGAGACGGTCACGTACCTGATCGACGGCACCTTCGTCCACCAGGACTCCAACGGCGGTGGCGGCACCATCCGCAACGGCGACACCCAGTGGATGACGGCGGGTTCCGGCCTCCTGCACATCGAGGCGCCGCCGGAGGACCTCGTCATGTCCGGCGGCCTCTTCCACGGCCTCCAGCTGTGGGTGAACCTCCCCGCCAAGGACAAGATGATGGACCCGCGCTACCAGGACATCCGCGGCGGCCAGGTCCAGCTGCTCGCCTCCCCCGACGGCGGCGCGCTGCTCCGCGTCATCGCCGGTGAACTGGACGGCCACGAGGGCCCCGGCATCACGCACACGCCCATCACGATGATCCACGCGACGGTGCGGCCCGGCGCCGAGGTGACGCTGCCCTGGCGCGCGGACTTCAACGGCCTCGCCTACGTCCTCGCCGGACGCGGCACGGCCGGTGCCGAGCGCCGCCCGCTGCACAGCGGGCAGACGGCGGTCTTCGGCGCGGGCTCCTCGCTGACCGTGCGGGCGGACGAGCGGCAGGACGGGCACACCCCCGACCTGGAGGTCGTCCTGCTCGGCGGGCAGCCGATCCGCGAGCCGATGGCGCACTACGGCCCGTTCGTGATGAACACGCAGGCCGAGCTCCAGCAGGCCTTCGAGGACTTCCAGAAGGGCCTCCTCGGCTCGGTCCCGGCCGTCCACGGCATGTAAGCCGTACGTCCTCCGGGTGGCGCGCACGGCAGCCAGCCGTACGTGACGTGCGCGACCGGGGGACGCGTGCTCGGGTGGGAGGGTGCAGACCCTTCTCCCCGAGCCCGTCCGGCGCCTGGCCGCCTGGTGCGTGGTCGTCCTGCTCGTGGTCGGTGTGGCCGCCGTCGGCGTCTGGCTGTGCGTCACCTTCAAGACGGCCGTGACACCGGTCCTGCTCGCGCTCCTCGGCACCGCGCTCCTCGGGCCGCTGTACCGGCGCCTGCTCCTGATGAAGGTGCAGCGCTCCCTGGCCGCCGGGCTGACCTGCGCGGCCGTCGTCGCGGTCGTCGGCGGCGTCACGTACATCGTGGCGAAGGCCCTGATCGACACCGGCGACCAGATCATCGCCTCCCTGAAGCAGGCCGCTACCGACGTCGCCAAGTACTTCGGCGCGGCGGGCACCTCGCTCGACGACATGGCGTCCAACGCCAAGGAACTGCTCGGCAAGTTCGGCGGGACCGCCGCGTCCGGGGTGCTCAGCGGGCTCAGCGTCGTCGGCGAGGTCATCGCCATGGCAGTGCTCGCGCTCCTGCTCGTCTTCTTCTTCCTGCGCGACTCCGGGCGCGCGATGGCCGCCCTGCGCTCGCTCTCTCCCGGCGACTCCGCCGACACCGTGGAGGCCATGGCGCACCGGGCCTTCGGCGCCATCGAGGGCTTCATGCGGGGTACGACGATCATCGCGTTCATCGACGCCCTGTGCATCACCGTCGGGCTGCTGATCCTGCGCGTCCCCGGAGCCGTGGGCCTCGGCGCACTCGTCTTCGTCGGCGCCTACATCCCCTACCTCGGCGCCGTTATGTCCGGCGCGGTCGCCGTCCTGGTCGCCCTCGCCGACCGCGGCTTCGCCATCGCGCTCTGGGCGCTCGGCGTGGTCCTCGCCGTACAGGTCCTGGAGGGCCACATCCTCCAGCCGGTCATCCAGAGCCGGACGGTGCAGATGCACCCGGCGGTGGTGATGCTGGCGATCACCGCGGGGGCGTCCGTCGCCGGCATCATCGGCATGCTCCTGGCGGTCCCGCTGACGGCAGCGGCCTTCGGCATCCTGGCGGAACTCCGCTCCCGCTACACAGCCACGCCTTAAACCCGCCCCGTAAGGGGCGCGGGGAACGGCGCGCTCGACCCCCACGCACCCGCACCCAAGTCACCATCCCGGGCCACCCGCCCCGTAAGGGGCGCGGGGAACGGCGCGCTCAGCCCCCACGCACCCGCACCCAAACCACCACCCCGAGCCACCCACCCGCCCCTACTCCGCCCCACCGCCGGAGGCTCCCGCCCCCTCATACAACTCGAACCAAATGCTCTTGCCGTCCCCCCGCGGATCAACCCCCCACGCATCCGCCAGCAACTCCATCAGCACCAGCCCCCGCCCAGACGACGCCAGCTCACCAGGATGCCGCTTGTGCGGCAGGTCGTCGCTGCCGTCCGCGACCTCCGCCCGCAGCCGCCGCGCCCCCGGCTCACCGCTGACCTCGGCGACGAGCAGCGCGTCGCCGTCGGTGTGCACCAGGACGTTCGTGAGCATCTCCGAGACCATCAGGACCGCCGAGTCGACCTGGTCGTCGTCCGACCAGTCGTGCAGCAGGTCCCGCAGGTGGCGGCGGGCCCCCGCGATGCGCTCCGGCTCGGCCTGCGCGATCGTCAGGACCGTGCGGCGGGCGTCCATGCGCTGCTCGGGGCGGCTGGTCCGGCTCAGCAGCAGGACCGCTATGTCGTCCTCGCGGCGGTCGGCGAGCGGGCCCGTGGTGTAGTGCGAGGAGGGGCCGTGCACGGCCTGCACGAGGGAGTCCGCGAGCTGTTCGAGGCCGTCGCCGTGTTCGCCGTCGTCGGGCTCGCCCTCGTACTCCTCCAGGATCGTCCTGATCCGCGACCAGCCGCTGTCCAGGTCGTGGCCGCCGGTCTCGATCAGGCCGTCGGTGCAGATCAGCATGGTCTCGCCGGGCTCCAGGACGAGGCGGGTCGTGGGGTAGTCCGCGTCCGGGTCGATGCCCAGCGGCAGCCCGCCCGCCGTAGGACGTTGCAGAACCGTTCCGTCACTCATGCGTATCGCCGGTTCCGGGTGACCGGCGCGGCCGATCTCCAGGACGCCGGTCGCCGGGTCCGCCTCGACGTACAGGCAGGTCGCGAAGCGCGGGTCGTACACCGTGGTCTCGTCGGCGCCGCTGCCGCTGGACCCGTACGTGATGGACTCCGTGATGCCCGACAGGAAGCGCGTGGCCCGGGAGAGCACCGCGTCCGGACGGTGCCCCTCGGAGGCGTACGCGCGCAAGGCGATCCGCAGCTGCCCCATCAGGCCCGCCGCGCGCACGTCGTGCCCCTGGACGTCGCCGATGACGAAGGCGATGCGGCCGCTCGGCAGCGGGATCATGTCGTACCAGTCGCCGCCGACCTGGAGACCGCCGCCGGTCGGCACATAGCGGGCCGCCACGCTCATCCCGGGGATCTGCGGGCCGAGCATCGGCAGCATCGACCGCTGGAGGCCCTCGGTCAGCTCCCGCTCGGACTCCGCGACCCCGGCCCGCGAGAGGGCCTGCGCCAGCATCCGGGCGACCGTCGTCAGGACGGAACGCTCGTCGGGCGTGAAGGAGACGGGGTACGCGAAGGCCGCCATCCAGGCGCCCATCGTGCGGCCCGCGACCGTCAGCGGCAGGAAAGCCCACGACTGCCGCTCGAAGCGCCGGGCCAGCGACCAGGCCGCCGGGTAGCGGCGGCGGTAGTCCTCCGGCGAGGAGAGATAGACCGCGCGGCCGGTGCGCACCACCTCGGCCGCCGGATAGTCGGTGTCCAGCGGCATCGCCGAGAAGGGCCCCTCGTCCCCCGGCTGGTGGCCGTGGTGCCCGATGATCGTCAGCCGGTCACCCGCCGCCCCGAAGACCGCGAGCCCGTCGGGCGTGAACCCCGGCATGGAGAGCCCCGCGGCGACCCGCAGCACCTCCTCCGTGGAGCGCGCCTCGGCGAGCGCGCGGCCCGCGTCCAGCAGGAACGCCTCGCGGGAGCGGCGCCAGTCACCGGTCACGGGCGTGCGGGCGGCGGTCCCGGGCCCAGGCTCGGTCACCTCCTGGAGGGTGCCGATCAGCTCGTACGCCTCGGTCGCGTCGTGCAGCACGGGCTTGGAACGGCTGCGTACGGTGCGCAGCACGCGCCGCCCCGTGTCGTCCATGATCCGCAGCCGGGCCTCGGCGAGGGTGCCCTCGGCGACGGCCAGCTGGACGGTTCCGTAGATCTCGTTCCAGTCGACCGGGTGGAAGCGCGAGCGCACGGCCGCCTCGGTCAGCGTCTGGGCGTGCGCGGGCAGGCCGAGGAGCCGGGCCGCCTCCGCGTCCAGCGTGACGGTCCCGGAGGCGTTGTCCCAGCGCCACAGCCCGGTCGCGATGGCGGCCAGGACCTCCCGCACGGGGGGCAGGGGATCGCCCTCCACCTGCGAGAGGGGGTCGTTCCCCACCTGCGAGGGGGGATCGTCGGTGCGCATTGACCCACTTTAGGAAGATGTACGCCATCGCCGCCACCGAGCCCGGGCGCCACGGGGCCCGGGGAGGCGGCGCCGGGCAGGTCGTCCCGGCGGATATCCGGAAACCGATCTTCGCCCGGACGGTAGCCTTGGGAGGGTCTGCTCTCTCCCCTATTCGCGAAGACTGGATGAACGACGATGCATCGGTACAGGTCCCACACCTGCGGCGAGCTCCGCGCCTCTGACGTCGGCACCGACGTCCGGCTCAGCGGCTGGCTGCACAATCGCCGAGACCTGGGCGGCATTCTCTTCATCGATCTCCGCGATCACTACGGCATCACGCAGCTGGTGGCCCGTCCGGGCACCAAGGCCGCCGAGGTCCTGGACAAGCTGTCCAAGGAGACGGTCGTCCGCGTCGACGGCAAGGTCGTCTCCCGCGGCGCCGACAACGTGAACCCGGAGCTGCCCACCGGCGAGATCGAGATCGAGGCCGCGGAGGTCGAGGTGCTCGGCGCCGCGGGCCCGCTGCCCTTCACGATCAACGCTGAGGACGGGGTGAACGAGGAGCGCCGCCTGGAGTACCGCTTCCTCGACCTGCGCCGCGAGCGCATGCACCGCAACATCATGCTGCGCAGCGCCGTGATCGCCTCGATCCGCTCGAAGATGGTGGCCCTCGGCTTCAACGAGATGGCGACGCCGATCCTCACCGCGACCTCCCCCGAGGGCGCCCGTGACTTCGTCGTCCCCTCCCGCCTGAACCCCGGCAAGTTCTACGCCCTGCCGCAGGCCCCGCAGCAGTTCAAGCAGCTCCTGATGATCTCCGGCTTCGACCGCTACTTCCAGATCGCGCCGTGCTTCCGCGACGAGGACGCCCGCGCGGACCGCTCGCCGGGCGAGTTCTACCAGCTCGACGTCGAGATGAGCTTCGTCGAGCAGGAAGACGTCTTCCAGCCCATCGAGAAGCTGATGACGGAGCTGTTCACGGAGTTCGGCGGCGGCCGCGAGGTCACCTCGCCCTTCCCGCGCATCCCGTTCCGCGAGTCGATGCTGAAGTACGGCAACGACAAGCCGGACCTGCGCGCCAAGCTCGAACTGCACGACATCACCGACATCTTCGAGGGCTCCGGCTTCAAGGCCTTCGCGGGCAAGCACGTGCGCGCGCTGCCGGTGCCGGACACGGCCTCGCAGTCCCGCAAGTTCTTCGACGGCCTCGGTGACTACGCCGTGGAGCACGGCGCCAAGGGCCTCGCCTGGGTGCGCGTCGCCGAGGACGGCTCGCTGACCGGCCCGATCGCCAAGTTCCTGACCGAGGCGAACGTCGCGGAGCTGACCAAGCGGCTCGGCCTGGAGGCCGGCCACGCGGTCTTCTTCGGCGCCGGCGAGTTCGACGAGGTCTCCAAGATCATGTCGGCGGTGCGCGTCGAGGCCGCCAAGCGCGCGGGCCACTTCGAGGAGGGCGTCTTCCGCTTCTGCTGGATCGTCGACTTCCCGATGTACGAGAAGGACGAGGAGACCGGCAGGATCGACTTCTCCCACAACCCCTTCTCGATGCCCCAGGGCGGCATGAAGGACCTTCAGGAGAAGGACCCGCTCGACATCCTCGCCTGGCAGTACGACATCGTCTGCAACGGCATCGAGCTGTCCTCCGGCGCGATCCGCAACCACGAGCCCGAGGTCATGCTGAAGGCCTTCGAGATCGCGGGTTACGACGCGGAGACCGTGGAGCACGAGTTCGCGGGCATGCTGCGCGCCTTCCGCCTCGGCGCCCCGCCGCACGGCGGCATCGCGCCGGGCGTCGACCGCATCGTGATGCTTCTGGCCGACGAGCCGAACATCCGCGAGACGATCGCCTTCCCGCTCAACGGCAACGCCCAGGACCTGATGATGGGCGCGCCGACCGAGCTGGACGAGTCGCGGCTGCGTGAGCTGAACATCGCGCTGCGCAAGCCCGCGGCGCAGTAGCGGCGTCGGGCGCACTGGCAGCGTCGAAGGAGGGCCCCGGAACCTGACGGTTCCGGGGCCCTTCTTTTCGTTCCGGGGCAGCCTGACCCCTGACCCACCGCGTTCGAGGGGTGTGGGATACCGGACGGAACGACGGCGGGGGAGCGATGCGCGGCGACTTCGAGGAGTTCGTCGCCGCCGCGGGACCCCGGCTGCTGCGCGTCGCCTGGCTGCTGACCGGCGACGCCCACCTCGCCGAGGACCTGCTCCGGACGGCGCTCGCCAAGGTGTGGCCCAAGTGGGCGCGGATCGCGGGCGAGCATCCGCAGGCGTACGTCAGGAAGGTCCTCGTCACCACGCACACCTCCTGGTGGCGGCGGCGCTGGCGGGGCGAGGTCCCGCACGGCGAACTCCCGGAGCGGCCGGGCCCGTTCGACGTGTACGAGGGCGTCGACCTGGAGCAGTCCCTCGCGGTCGCGGTGCGGGCGCTGCCCGCGCGGGGCGACCTCAAGTCCCCCGTCGGCGTCTATGGGTTGGCGGACGCGGGCGGCCGACTCCCCGACCGTGGGCCCACGTTCCCGTACGACAGGGGCCCGGCGTTCACGGCGCGCGGCACCGGCTTCGGGGGCGCGTCGCTGGAGGGCTGCTTCGACTACGTCATCGCGGTCAACTACAGCCGCGGGCCCGGTACGACACCGCTGGACTGGACCCGGCCGCCGGGCGCGGGCCGAGGTGGCGGGATCTGGCTGCATGTGGACCCCGGAGGGCCCACGCAAGGGTGCGTGTCGTTGCCGAAAGCGCGCAGGAGGGAACTGCTCCGCACGCTGGAGCCGGATCGGAAACCGGTGGTCGTGATGGGAGACGCGGCGGCGCTGGGCTGGTGACGCCCGCCCTGAGGGGTGGTCCCTCAGGCGGCGTGGGTGGGCGAGGAATCAGCCTCGGCCTCGGCCCATTCGGTGACGAGCTGCTCATACACCCGACGCTCGTCGGGCCGCAGCCGTCCACCGGCACCCAGCCACAGCGCACGGATCTCCTCGTTGACCTCGTCGGCGGTGCGTCGCCGGGCGGGGGAGGGAGTCGTGGCCATGCAGTGAAGCTTACGTAGGGGAGTGTGAAGACGGCGTCAAATCAAGCCGTCTCTCCGCATGACTTAGCTCACCGCGAAGTAAACCGCGAGTCACGGCACGTTGCCCAACGCCTCTCCCCCTCCAGGCGGACGGGAGGTATTGCCCGGCGTCTAGGGCGCCGGGGGCGTGTCCTCGGCGAAGAGTTCCTCGACGGTGTTGACGGTGAAGGCCCGGTCGAGCCAGCGGGCGAGGACGTCGAGGTCGGTGCAGGTGGTGATGTGCTCGCGGGCGTCGTCGGGGAGGGGGATGAGGCGCTGGTCGAGGAGGCGGACGACAGCACCGGCGGCCATGGCCGCCCCCTCGGCCCTGCCCTCGAAGTAGGCCTGCTCGCGGAGTGTGCCCCGGCCCGGGAAGTAGCTGACGAACGTCATGAGTTCTCTCCATTCCGCTCCGGCCGGACGCCGAGCAGCCCGAAGACGGGGCCGAGGATCTCCGGGCGCTCCTGGAAGATCCGGTGGGAGGCCTCATGGCGTGAGGTGACCATGAGGCGAAGCCAAGCGGTTTCGTGGGGCGGGGAGTCGGCGAACGGGCCTGCGATCACTTTTTCGAGCGTGGAGGAAACGTTCAGGTGCCTGTTCCCGGGGCCGGGGCCGGGGCCGCCGCCCCGCGGGGGCGGGGGCCGGGGGTGTCATCCCTTCCTCACCAGCTCCACCGCCGAGCTGAAGCTGTCCGCCCCGTGGCCTGCCTCCACCACGCGGCGGAAGATGTCGCGGACCGCCTCAGGGAACGCGGTGTCCACCCCCGCGTCCGTCGCCGTGTGGAGGACGTGGTCCATGCTGGCCAGGCCCATCGAGCTGCGGTCCACGTCGCCCTCGTGGTAGTCCGCGTCGATGCGGGGGGCGTAGAAGTCGATGAAGTGGCCCATGCCCGCGAAGTTCTCCGAGGCGTACGGGGCGATCTCCGCGGCGGTGAGGCCGTGGGCGCCGGCCACGGCCACGGCCTGCCAGCAGGCGATCATCGACGGCCAGAAGATGGCCATGTCCAGCTGGTACATCAACGCGGCCAGGCCCGGGTCCTCGCCCCGGTAGTCCGTCTTTCCGGTGATGACTTCGAGGGCGGCGCGATGCGTGTCGTACGCCTCGCGCGAGCCGCTGTAGAACGTCGACGCGTCCGGCATGCCGATTCGTACGGGTAGCGGCGGTGAAGGCGACCGGGTCAGGCCTGGTGACCCCCGGGCGAAGAAAATCTGGGGGGACCTGATGACGACGATCAACTACTTCTTCCGGCATGAGGTCGCCGAGAAGGTGCGGGAAGAGGGCCGTGACGAGGCACGGGCCGAGGAGCAGGCCAAGGTCATCCTGCGCACGCTCGACTGGCGCGGCATCGAGCTGTCGGAAGCCGACCGGGAGCGGGTGCGGTCCTGTGGTGACCTCGACCGCCTCGCGGTGCGGCTCGACCGTTGTTACGAGGTGACCGACGCGGCCGGCCTGTTCGACGGTGACGGCGACGGCGCCTGACGTGCGACGAGTCCCGCCGCGCCCTGTGTGATCCGGGGCGTGGCGGGACTCTTTTGTGGTCCGGCGCGTGCCGCTACGCGGTCGGCTTCTCTTCCAGGCGGGGGAAGAGCACCGCGCCCTTCGTCACCGTCACGCCAGGCGTGAGGCGGCCCCACGTGGCCGCGTCCTCGATCCGCTGGTCGGCCAGCGCGCCCAGGGAGGCCTCCGCGCCGAGGGAGTCCCAGAGCTTCTGGGAGGTCTCCGGCATCACGGGGTTGAGGAGCACGGCCACCGCGCGGAGGGATTCCGCCGCCGTGTAGAGGATCGTCGCGAGGCGGGCCTTGCCCTCGGAGCTGCCCGCTGCGTCAGCAGCATCAGGGAATGCAGTCTTGGCCACCTTCCACGGCTCCTGCTCCGTGATGTAGCCGTTGACCTGCTTGACGAAGGCGAAGATCGAGAGGATGCCGGACTGGAAGTCCAGCTCCTCGCCGATCGCGCGGTCGGCGTCCGCGACGGCCTTCGCCAGGCCGTCCTGGACCGCCTTCTCGGCGTCACCGGCAGCCGTGGCCGCGGGCAGCTCGCCGCCGAAGTACTTGCCGACCATGGCGGCGACGCGCGAGGCGAGGTTGCCGTAGTCGTTCGCCAGCTCGCTGGTGTAGCGGGCGGAGAAGTCCTCCCACGAGAAGGAGCCGTCGCTGCCGAAGGCGATGGCGCGCAGGAAGTACCAGCGGTACGCGTCCACGCCGAAGTGCGAGGTCAGGTCCTGCGGCTTGATGCCCGTCAGGTTCGACTTCGACATCTTCTCGCCGCCGACCATCAGCCAGCCGTTCGCCGCGACCTTGCCCGGCACCGGGAGGCCCTGCGCGAGCAGCATCGCGGGCCAGATCACCGCGTGGAAGCGGAGGATGTCCTTGCCGACCAGGTGCACATCGGCCGGGAAGGTCGAGGCGAACTTCTCTTCGTCCGCGCCGTAGCCGACGGCCGTGGCGTAGTTCAGGAGGGCGTCGACCCAGACGTAGATGACGTGCTTGTCGTCCCAGGGGACCTTCACGCCCCAGTCGAACGTCGAGCGCGAGATGGAGAGGTCCTGAAGGCCCTGCTTGACGAAGTTCACGACCTCGTTGCGCGCCGACTCCGGCTGGATGAAGCCGGGGTTCGCCTCGTAGTGGGCGAGGAGCTTGTCGCCGTACTCGCTGAGCTTGAAGAAGTAGTTCTCCTCCTTGAGGAGCTCCACCGGCTTCTTGTGGATCGGGCAGAGCTTCTGGCCTTCGAAGGGGCCCTCGCCGTCGATCAGGTCGCCGGGGAGCTTGTACTCCTCGCAGCCCACGCAGTACGGGCCCTCATACCCGCCCTTGTAGATCTCGCCCTTGTCGTAGAGATCCTGGACGAACTCCTGCACGCGGTCCGTGTGACGCTTCTCCGTGGTGCGGATGAAGTCGTCGTTCGCGATGTTCAGGTGCTCCCAGAGGGGCTTCCAGGCCTCGGTGACGAGCTTGTCGCACCACTCCTGGGGGGTGACGTCGTTCGCCTCGGCCGTGCGCATGATCTTCTGACCGTGCTCGTCCGTGCCGGTGAGGTACCACACCTTCTCGCCGCGCTGACGGTGCCAGCGCGTGAGCACGTCCCCTGCAACGGTCGTGTAGGCGTGGCCCAGGTGAGGAGCGTCGTTTACGTAGTAGATGGGGGTCGAGACGTAGAACGCCTTCGCGTTCTCGTCCGCTCCCTGCTTCTCGGATCCAGTGGCCGCCATGGTCGAAATCCTAACGGCCTCATGAAGATCCACTCACCTCGATATCAGGGGTGGACCCGGCTGCTCCGGTTGCTCCCGGGCGCCTGGTTGCTCCAGGCTGCCAGGTTGCCGGGTCCACCGTCGGGGCTACGGGCGCCAGGACGCCAGCAGGCCCTCGTACAGCTCCTTGTCCGTGAGCTCGCGGGGCGTGGGGCCCGCGTGGAAGAACGCGGCGTTGCCCGCCTTGAGCTTGCGGAGGTAGTCGAAGCCCTTCGCGTCGTGGTCGCCGAAGGCGATGAACTGGAAGAAGAGCGGGTGCGCGGCGGCGTCCGCCAGGGCCTGGGTCGCGGGGCCCTTGGCGTCGGGGGCGCCGTCCGTCTGGAAGATCACCAGGGCGGGGGTGCCGTTCTCCTTGTGCTCCGACTTCTCGTAGTGCGATACGACCTCTTCGATCGCGCGGTGGTAGCTGGTGCGGCCCATGTGGCCCGCGGCGGCGTGCAGCTCGTCGATACGGCCCTCGTGGTCGGGGAGGGTGAGGGTGGCGGTGCCGTCGATGTCGGTCGAGAAGAAGACGAGGTGGACCGTGGCCTCGGGGGTCGGGGTCAGGTGGGTGGCCAGGGCGAGGGTCTGGTCGGCGAGGCTTTGGGCTGAGCCGTCCTTGTAGTACGGGCGCATGGAGCCGGAGCGGTCCAGTACGAGGTAGACCGGGGCGCGGGTCCCTGTGAGGTCGTTCTTTCGCAGGGCGGCGCCGGCGGCCTTGTAGGCGGTGGCCAGGGCGGGGGCCTTGGCTTTCACCTTGGCGGCGGAGAGGGCGGGCTTGGCGGAGGGCTCCGCGGGTGGCTCCGCCGGGGTCTGCGGTTCGGGCTCGGCCTTGGGCTCGGTGGGAGCTTCGGGTTCGGCCTTGGCTTCGGGTTCCGCCGGGGTGGTGGGTTCGGGCTTGGCTTCGGGCTCCGCCGGGCTGGTGGGTTCGGGCTTGGCCTTGGGCTCCGCCGGGGTGGTGGGTTCGGCGGGGGTTTCCGGCTGCGCCGCGGCTTCGGGCTCCGCCGGGGGCGGTGTGATGACCGGGGCTTCGTCGGCAGTGGCGGCTTCGGGCTCGGGCTTCGGCTCAGGTTCCGATTCGGCCGCAGCGGTAGGCGCGTCCGGCTCGGCCGCCGCAGGCTCGGGCTCCGCCTCGGCCGCCGCAGGCTTACGCTCCGGCTCAGCCGCCGCAGGCTCGGGCTCTGCCTCGGCCGCCGCAGGCTCGGGCTCTGCCTTGGCCGCCGCAGGCTTACGCTCCGGCTCAGCCGCCGCAGGCTTACGCTCAGGCTCCGGGGCCGGGGGCGTTGAGCGGTCCGGGCCCTGTGCCGGGACCGTGACGTTGTCGAAGGCCGCGGCCACCAGGTCGTCGACCGTGGAGGGCGTCGGCTCGGGGCTGGGGGACGGGAGCGTGGCCTTGTGGGCCGGCTCCGGGGTGGGCTCCGGTGACGGGGACGGCAGCGTCACGTCCTCCGCGGGGTGCGGCTCCCCGGCCGCGGTCGCACGCTCAGGCTCCCGTGCCTCGGGAACACTCTCCTTGCGTGACCGTCCGAACGCGTTCCGCAGGCGACTCAGAATGCCCATGTGCGCAACCCTTCGCGTGAGTTGATTCCCGAAAACCCCTGGAATCCCTGGCCAGGGCGGACACGTAAGGTTAGCCGCCGCCGTACGCGATCTTCGGCAGGGTCGCCGTCCGGCCACCCCTCGCGTCACCATCCTGTCAACTTCCTCCCATGTGCCACGGATTCACTCTCCGTTCACCCGCAGGCCGCCGCCGTGCCGGAACCCACACCTAGCCTCACGGCGGAATCAAGCCACGCCATGACGACGGAGGATCCGTGCCCAAGCTGCTGCCGATCATCACCTCGCATCAGGGGAGCGGCGGCCGTTCCGCCCTGACCTGCCGCTTCCGCTGCGGCGACGCCTGCTTCGGCGAGGTGCCCAACACCAGCGAGAACGAGTACGTCGGCGATGTCATCGCCGGTGCGCTCAGCCGCCGTTCGATGATGCGCGCCGCCGCCGTCGTGACGGTCGCCGCCACCGCGGGCGGCAGCCTCATAGCGGGCCCCGGAGTCAGCGAGGCGGCCGCGGCGGTGCCTGAGGGACACACGGACAAAAAGGCCGGCAAGGGCAGAGGGGCTCGCGGCCTGCGGTTCACGCCCGTCGCGCCGAACACCACGGACGCCGTCACCGTCCCCGCCGGCTACGAGCAGAACGTCGTCATCCGTTGGGGCGAGCCCATCCTGCGCGGTGCGCCCGCCTTCGACCCGGACCGGCAGACCGCCAAGGCGCAGGCCGGGCAGTTCGGTTACAACAACGACTTCCTGTCCCTCTTGCCGCTGCGGAACGAGCACGGCCGTCAGGTCCTCGTCGCCAACCACGAGTACACGGACGAGATCCTGATGTTCAAGGGGTACGACCCCGAGAACCCGACCCGTGAGCAGGTCGAGATCGCCTGGGCGGCGCACGGCCTCTCCGTCGTCGTGGTGGAGGGGGAGCGGCGCAGCGGCAAGCTGTCCGCCGTCACCCGGCACCACCTGAACCGCCGCCTCACCGCCACCAGCCGCTTCCGCCTCTCCGGCCCCGTCGCGGGCAGCGACCTGGTCCGTACGAAGGCCGATCCGCGCGGCACCACGGTCCTCGGCACGCTCAACAACTGCTCCGGCGGCACCACGCCCTGGGGCACCACGCTGCACGGCGAGGAGAACTTCAACCAGTACTTCGCCAACGCGGTGAAGGTGACCGACCCGACGGCCGCCGCTCGCCTCAAGCGCTACGGCGTATCCGGTGCCGCCTCCGAGCGGAAGTGGGAGCGGTTCGACGACCGCTTCGACCTCGCCAAGGAGCCCAACGAGGCCAACCGCTTCGGCTGGGTCGTCGAGCTCGACCCGTACGACCCGGACTCGACGCCCCGCAAGCGCACCGCGCTCGGCCGCTTCAAGCACGAGGCCGCGCAGCCGCGTCTGACGCACGACGGACGCCCGGTGGTCTACATGGGCGACGACGAGAAGTTCGACTACTTCTACAAGTTCGTCAGCAGCAAGCGCATGGCCAAGGGCACGTCCCGTGCCGCGCACGAGCACAACCTCACGCTGCTCGACGAGGGCACCCTGTACGTCGCCAAGCTGACCGGTGACTCCCCGGCGGCCGAGATCGACGGGAAGGGCACGCTGCCGAAGGACGGCGAGTTCGACGGCAGCGGCCGTTGGATTCCGCTGGCCACGGCCGGGCCCGGTGGCAAGGCCGTCAGCCACGTCGAGGGCATGACCGCCGAGGAGGTGTACGTCTTCACGCGCCTCGCCGGTGACAAGGTCGGTGCCACGAAGATGGACCGCCCCGAGGACATCGAGCCGTCCCCGCGCACCGGCAAGGTGTACGTCGCGCTCACCAACAACTCCGACCGCGGCAAGGCGGGCAAGGCCGGTGCCGACGAGGCCAACCCGCGCAACCTGAACAAGCACGGGCAGGTCCTGGAGCTGACCGAGCGCCGCGACCGCGCCGACGCCACGACCTTCGCCTGGTCGCTGTTCCTGGTCGCCGGTGACCCGGACGACCCCTCGACGTACTTCGCGGGCTTCCCCAAGGACCGGGTCTCACCGATCTCCTGCCCGGACAACGTCGCCTTCGACCCGCACGGCAACCTGTGGCTGTCCACCGACGGCAACCAACTCGGCTCGCACGACGGCCTGTTCGGCGTCGCCACGCGCGGCGAGCGGCGCGGTGAGCTCAAGCAGTTCCTGACCATGCCGACCGGGGCCGAGACCTGCGGTCCGCTCATCCAGGACCGGCGGGTGCTCGTCGCCGTGCAGCACCCGGGCGAGGTGGACGGCGCGTCCGTCGAGAAGCCCGCGAGTGCCTGGCCCGACGGCCCCGGCCGGCTGGTGCGTCCGTCGGTCGTGTCGGTGTGGCGCGAGGACGGTCGCGACATCGGCGTCTGACCGGCAGGGAGCGGACCGGGCTCAGCCGTCGTGCCTGCGTCGGTACACCGCGAAGCCGAGCCCGGCCGCGCCCAGGGCGGCCATGCCGCCACCGGCGGCGATCAGCGGCGCCTCGTCGGGAGAACCGGCGGTGACCCCCTCGGCACCCGCCTTGACGCCACCCTTCGGGACGACCCGGTGGGACCCGTTCTGGGGCTGCGGCTTCGACGCCGACTGCGGCTTCGACGCGGGCTTCGGCTTGGCGGCCTCACCGTGCCGGGTGCCGCCCTCGACCCAGGACTTGAGGGTGCCGTCGGGGTTGAGGATGACGTGCAGGCCGTTGTTCTCGCCGCGGGCGGGGTTGCCGTTGGCGTCGAGGGTGTCGAGCTTGGTGCCGTGGGCGATGATGTCGGCCTGGTAGTGGTGCGGGCCGAGCTTGTAGACCTTGGCGAGTGAGCCGTCGGCGAGCTTCACGTCGCGTACGTGAACGCGCTTGTCGTCCGGCGTCGGCTTCGGCTTGGCGTCCTCGACCCAGGACTTGAGGGTGCCGTCGGGGTTGAGGATGACGTGCAGGCCGTTGTTCTCGCCGCGGGCGGGGTTGCCGTTGGCGTCGAGGGTGTCGAGCTTGGTGCCGTGGGCGATGATGTCGGCCTGGTAGTGGTGCGGGCCGAGCTTGTAGACCTTGGCGAGTGAGCCGTCGGCGAGCTTCACGTCGCGTACGTGGACGCGCTCGTCGTCCGGCTTCGGGGCATCGGTGTTGGTGTCGGTGCCCGTAGCCGTGCCTGTTGCCGTGCCCGTGGTCGCGTCCGTGGAGTTGGTCGGCGGTGTGACCGGGGTGTTCGGGGTATCCGCGGCGAAGGCGGCCGTGGCCGGGACGACGGTGAAAGCTGCGATCGCTCCGGTGGCGATGGCGGCGGTACGGAACGTACGGCGGGTGGCGCGCATGACGTGGCCCCTTAAAGCTGGTCGGTATTGCTGGTCGGACCGGCTGTCCGTGTCTGTGCCCCTTTGCGGTGGCGACAGCTACGAAGTTACGGGCGCCATGTGTGCGTCATCCGTAGGAAAGGTAACAAGTGGCCACCTGACGTGACCCAGTACCGTAAAGCGGCGAAAAGCGCAGGTCAGCGTGGTCGCGCCGAACGTCACCTGCCGGCCGGGATCATCGGCCCGCCGGCCGCCCCGCGGGCGTCGCCGGAGCGCAGCAGCCACTCCGTGTAGGCGGGGGACTGCCGGGCCGCTTCCCAGTAGGCGGCCTCCAGCTCGCCGTAGACCGCGTTCAGCTCCTCCTCCGTGCGGGCCGTCACCATCAGGCGTACGCCGAGGGGGTCGCCGTGGAGGGGGCGTACGGCCATGTCGGCGCGGGCCCGCGAGGTCGGCTGGCAGAGCGTGACGACCTCGCCGGTGGCGACGAGGGACGCGGCGGTGAGGTAATCGCCGTGCAGCACAGGAGGGTTGAGGCCGGCCGAGGCCAGAACGCGGCGCAGGCCGTCCCACTCGCCGTCGACGGTGGGGTCGACCATCCAGCGGTCGTCCGCGAGGTCGCAGAGCCGGACCACGGGCCGCTCCGCCGCCGGGTGGTCGACGGCGAGGGAGACGAACTGGGGCTCGCGGTCGAGGAGGACACGTCCTCGCAGGGTCTCCGGCAGCCGCAGCGGGCTGCCCTCGACCTCGTGCACGAACGCGACGTCCAGCTGGGCCGCGGCCACCATGCGCAGCAGCGCGTTGGCGGACACGTCCATCTGGAGCGAGATCTCCGTGCCGGGCAGCCGCACCCGCAGCCGGCGCAGCCAGCCCGGTATGGCGCGGCTCGCCGTGGAGCCGATGCGCAGCCGCGGGCCCTCGGCGGCGCGGGCGGCGGCCGCCCTGGTCTCGGCGACCAGGGAGCGCATCTCCGTGACGAGGGGACGGGCCCGGCTCAGGACGACCCGGCCGAGCGGGGTCGGCCGGCAGCCGGTGCGCTCGCGGGCGAAGAGCTGGCCGCCGAGCGCGTGCTCGATGCGGCGCAGCTGGGTCGTCAGCGACGGCTGGCTCATGCCGAGCTCACGCGCCGCCTTGTGCAGGCTGCCGGTGTCGGCGATGGCGCACAGCGCCCGGAGGTGCCGGACCTCAAGCTCCATGGCCGTTGAGCGTAGAGGCGGTACGGCCGCCGCACCAGACACCCAAACCCCATGAGAACCAGCCGATCTGGGCAGGCCGGGACCGGGTGATAGCTCCGTGCTATCGCGAGTTGCCATCATCCCCACGCGCCCCACGCTCCCCGAGACTCACAGCCACCGAAAAGTTCACCTTTCATCGACCCCCCACGGTCGGTCGAACGAGTAGGGAGCCCCCCACACATGAGCAGCACCAGCGGCATGAACAAGCGATACCTGTCCGTCGCGGCCGTCCTCGGCCTCACCGTCGCCGGACTCGGCGCCACGTCGGCCACCGCGGCCCCGTCTGCCACATCGGCCACGTCTGCCACAACGGCCCCCTCCGCCTCGTACGCCGCCCAGTACGAGGGCTCGGCGCGGGAGGCCAAGGCCAACAAGGCGTTCTTCGAGGCCGTCGTGAAGGCGGTGGCCGAGAAGCGCGCCGCCAACCCCGGAGCGAAGTCCGTGACCGTCGTCTACGACGCGTCCAAGGCGCCCACTTTCGCCCGGCAGATAGCGAACTCCACGTCCATATGGAACGCGGCCGTCTCCAACGTCAAGCTCCAGCAGGGCACTTCGGGCGCCAGCTTCAGCTACCGCGAGGGCAATGACAGGCGCGGCTCATACGCGAGCACCGACGGGCACGGCAAGGGCTACATCTTCCTGGACTACGCGCAGAACAAGGAGTTCGACTCGACCCGCGTCACCACGCACGAGACCGGGCACGTGCTCGGCCTGCCGGACACCTATGACGGCCCGTGCAGCCAGCTGATGTCGGGCGGCGGCCCCGGCCCGTCCTGCACGAACGCCCAGCCGGACGCGGCGGAGCGGTCGAAGGTGGAGCAGCTCTGGGCCAACGGTCTGGCGAAGGCGCTGCACAAGGTCCGCTAGGCCCGCTGGCGAGAGGGCGCCGGGAACGCTATGCCTTGGGGGTGGCGATGGCCCTCGCCGCCCCCACTTCCTGGCGCAGGGGTTCCAGCACGCTCTCCTTCGGGCCGACGCCGAATTCCGTACGTACCTCTTCGAGCACCGCCGACGCCCGCAGTCCGACCGCCAACTCGCGGAGCTCCCGGGCGACTTCGGCCACCTCGTCGGGCGCGGGCGGCCGCGCCCCGTGCCGGATGCGGACCCTCGCCGCGGTCGTCGCGTCCAGGATGCGTTCGACGGCGACGACCAGCGGCCACCAGGCGGCGGCGCGCGCACCGGTCGGCGGCGGCTCGGTCAGGGCCCGCTGGAACTCGGAGCGGATGACGGACAGGTCGCGGTAGAGGCGGCGGCGCATCCGGGCCCGGGCGGCCGGTTCGACCGAGGCGCCGAACGCGGACTCCACATACCCGGCGGTGTCGGCGACCGCGTCCGCGAGCCGGTCGCCGATCCGGGTGCCCCAGCTCTCGGGCCAGAGCAGATACCCCGCGACGAGCGCGATGGCGCAGCCGATCAGGCTGTCGACCAGGCGCGGCACGACCAGGCCGAGGCCCTGGTGGTTGAGGATGTCGGAGAGCAGCAGGATCACCGGGGTGATCGCGGCCGTCTGGTAGCCGTAGCCGCGCGTGGTGAGGGCCGGGATGAGCGGGGCGAGCAGCATCATCACGGGTACGTCCCACCAGCCGTGCGGCACCTGGACGAGGACGGCGGCGGCGACCACCAGGCCGGCGGCCGTGCCGAGCGCGCGCAGGACCGCGCGGGAGAAGACCGAGCCGAAGTCGGGCTTGAGGACGAACGTGACGGTGAGCGCGACCCAGTACGACCTGGGCACGTCGATCAGCGAGACCAGGGCCTGCGCGATGCCGATGCAGAGCGCGAGCCGCAGGCCGTAGCGCCAGGAGGCGCCGGACAGGACGACGTTGCGGGCGGCGCGGCGGACTCGGACGCGCAGCGCGGCGGGGTGGCCGAGGCGGTCGTCGGCCTCGATGACACCGAGTGGGTCGGCGTCGCCCAGCGTCTCCACGGCGTGCAGCACGGCGTGGTCGAGGGCGCGGGCGGCATGGTCGCGGGGCTCGGGGAGGCGTTCGGCGTCCGGGGTCCAGGCGGTGGGGGCGCCGCCGCCGTGCTCGATGGCCCGCGCCATGTCGCGGATGACGGCGGGGATCTCGGACGGCAGGCGTACGCAGGCGTGGCGGGCGCTCAGGTGGGTGGCGGGGGCGGCTTCGACGATCGGGGTGAGGGCGTTCAACCGGGCGACGAGCCGCACCAGTTCCGGATTGCGGCCGTGGTCGCGGGCGCGCCGGGCGAGGACGAGGTCGTAGCTCTGGTTGAGGGAGGCCGTGACGGCGGCGCGGGCGTCGTCGTACGTGTCCGTGCCCGCCGCGTCGAGGAGCGCGGCCACCGTGCGGTAGGCGTCGGCGACGGCGGCGCGTTCGGGGACGCCGGAGCGCAGCGGCCAGGCGAGCAGGCCGAGCGCGAGGACGAGGAGGCCGCCGCCGGTCATCAGGGCCGGGGCGAGCCACCATTGGCCCGGCATCGGAAGGCCCGCGCCGACCACGCAGTTGAGCAGCAGGAGCAGGCCGCCGACGGAGGCGACGGCGCCGATCGTCGACATCATCCCGGAGACGAGCGCCAGGAACGTGACGGCGCCGACCGCCACCCAGCCGTGCCCGAAGACGAGCGAGCCGAGGGTGACGCCGAGGGCGCCGAAGAGCTGCGGCACGGCGATGTTGAGGACGCGCATGCGGTAGGCGTCGGCGGTGTCGCCGATGACACCGGAGAGGGCGCCCATGGAGGCGAGCGCGCCGTACGTGGGCTGTCCGGCGAGGATGCCGACGGCCAGCGGCAGGGCCATGGCGACCGAGGCGCGGGCGACGGCCGCCCAGGGGATGGGCGCGGACTGTGGCTTGAGGGACCGGACGAGCCAGTCGGGCGGGGTGAGCGGGCGCAGCGGGCCGCGTGATTCCGGAGGGGCGGCGGGGGTCTCACGGGGCATGTGCCCATTATCGCCGCTTTACGTGGCTTGCCCCGGCGGGTGGGCGGCCGGTAGGCGGCTGGTGGACGGCCGGTGGATCAGCGGTCTGTTGCTTCCGGCCGGTGAAGCGTGAGCGTGACGACGAGTGCCCGGTGGTCGGTGTTGCCGATCTCCAGGAAACGGGCGTCGCGGGCCGCGAAGTCCGGGGTCGCGAGGACGTGGTCGATCTGCGTGCCGAGCGGCGCGGGCACGGTGGTGGGCCAGCTGGGCGCGCGCGAGGCGCCGTCGAGGCGGGCGGCGTCGCGCAGCCCCTGGTCGAGGACCGAGCGGAACGCGGCGTGGTCCTGGGTGGCGTTGAAGTCCCCGGCGATGATGGTGGACCTGCCGTCACCGGCGGCGGCGTACTCCTGGAGCTTGCGCATCTCCGAGCGCCACAGGCCGACCTCGCGGGGCATCGGCGGCATGGGGTGCGCGAGCAGGATGCGTACCGGATGGCCCTGCACGTCGGCGACGGCACCCGGCATGCCGAGGGTGGCCCGCACGCGGTGCGGGTCCTTGAGCGGCACCTTGGAGAGGATGACGGAGCCCTCGGGGCCGTACGCGGCGACGGCCTCGCGGTGGGGGTAGTCGGCGCGGGGCAACTCCTCGCGCAGCAGGGCGGCGCAGGCGTGGTCGCACTCCGGGACGAACAAAAGGTCGGGCCGTTCCTCGCGTACGGCCTCGATCAGCCCCTTCGTGCCGCGCCCGTACTCGACGTTCGACGTCATCACGCGCAGCTCGGCGACGGCGGGGCCGCGCGGCGCGTCGGTGTTGCCGTAGGGCTCCACGTACCAGGCGACGAGGCCGAGCACGACGACGCCCCACACCATGCCGACCCGCCAGCGGCCGAGCACGGCGAGCGCCAGGCCGCCGACGGCGGGCACGAGCAGCCAGGGCAGGAAGGCGAGCAACTGCGGTACGGGTGTGAAGCCGTCGGAGTCGGCGACGCGGAAGCCGAGGACCCCACTGGCCCCGGCCAGCAACAGCCCGGCCACCCACGCAGCGCCGCGCCCCCGGCGCCGAGGCGCACGTTCCGCCATGTCTTCGTCGGCGTCGGCGTCGGCGTCGGGGGTGAGGGTCAAGCTGTCCCCGCTGTCCCTACTGCGCAAGGGGTGGACCTCTCGTCTCGGTGGCTGGCTGCCGCACTGGCTGCCCGCATCCTCCCTCAGAGACGGGGCGGGGCGGACGGCGGTTGCCCGGGCCGAGGAGACCGGAGGAAGGGGCGGTCGGCGAGGGCGACGGCGTGGTGCGGGCCGGTGGCGGCGAGGACGACGTCGAGGACGCGCTCCGGGTCGGCGGCGTAGCAGTGGGCGTACCAGGCCATGTTGGCCTCGACCACGGCCCAGCGGCCGTCGGCCAGCGACCCGACGTCCAGGACGACGGCGCCGGGCATGCACGGCCCCGTCCCGGCACACCGCGCGAGCACCCGGCCGGCGAAGGCGCGGGCGCCGGCGGTGAGCGGCCCGGGATCGAGCAGCCCGCGCACCGCGTACCGGCTGCCGGTGACGACGTGCCCGTCCCGTACGAAGCACCGGTACTCGGCGGCGAACTCGACGACCTCACTGACCAGTACGGGGGCGTCGTCCGTGATCCGGGCCGCGGCGTCCGGCGGCGGCAGCCGGGAGCCGTCCGCGTACACGGCCGCCGGGAGCGTCTTGTCCGACGGCGGCTTGACGAAGGCTGGCCGCGGCAGCTTCCGCGCTTCGCCGAGCGTCGTCGACTCGACGAGGCGGCAGGTGAGTTCGTACGGCAGGGCGGCGAGCCAGGCGTCGGACGGTTCGAGCAGGGCGATGCCGGCGGGGGCGGCGATCCGGTCGGCGGCGAGCGGGCCGCCGTACCAGTGCAGGTCCCTGGGCACGCCGGGCGCCCGCTCCACGACCGGCAGCCCGCGCCGCGCGGCCGCCTCGGTGAGCAGCACGGCGGTGCTGCTCCTCGGGTACGGGACCAGGAGCGCGGCCGGTTCAGGGCTGGGCGTGGAATGCAGCACGGAACTCGGAGTGGAACTCAGAGTGGAACTGAGCGTGGAATTCAGCGTGGAACTCACGGACGACCTCGATGCGGCCCACGATGTGCCGGTTGAACTCGCCGAGTTCCTCGGCGGGCACCCACAGTTCGAGGATCGTCTCGCCGCCCGCCTGCCGGACCGGGTAGCGGTCCAGGAACGCGGAGTCGACCTCGAAGCGGGTGACGTACCCGGAGCCGGATGCCGGGACGTTCCAGTCGCGGGCGATCCGGATCGCGTAGTCCTCGTTCAGGACCGGGTAGAAGATCGGCTGCTCGGGCAGCCGTGGCGGCCAGGCCACCCACCCGGACGCCGCGACGAGGTCCAGCTCCTCGGGCCCGGTGGGCCGCCAAAGGGTGGTCGTCGGTCGGGCGGCGGGCGAGGTCGTGGCCGTGGTCGTGGCTGTGGTCGTGCGCATCATCGGACCGTAATCGACGGGGAGCTGCCCTGGCCCGCGAGTTTCGCGACGCGGCCTTTCAGCAGAAGGCGCGAGGCGTGGTGGTGTGAGGCCTCACGCGATCCTCCGGCCCCGCCCGCCCCGCCGCACCCGCTCCCCGATATCGCTCACGCGGCCGCCGCTCGGCGCAGCCGGGGAAACAGCCACGCCCCCAAGGCCACCAGCAGCCCCGCGCCCACCAGTACCCACGAAGCGGCCCGCACGGACGCCGTCAGCGCGTCGTACACCGCGGCGCCCGCCTCGCGCGAGATGTCGGAGGGCAGGTCGTCGAGGGTGAGGGCGCGGCCGATCGCGACGGCGGCCGCCAGGGCCGCGGCGGCGAGGGCCGCGCCGAGCGCCGTGGCGATGGCCGCCCTGCGGCGGCGCGTGGCGAGGAGGACGCCGGTGACGGCGAGGACGGCTGCCGCCACCGCGAGCCGGGCTCCGGCCACCTGGAGAACGTGGAAGCACTGCCGCAGCTGTCCGAGGTCCTTGGACTGGAGGACCGTGATCTCGGTGTGCCGTACCGGGATCTTCGAGGCGAACGGCACGCCGTCGTCGTCCAGTTGCTGTTTGATCTGCTGGGTGATGGGGGCGAGGTCGATGGTGACCGCACCGTCGGAGTCGTCGCTCCAGGCCCGCCGCACGGCGTCGTGCGCCGCGCGGTTCGCCGCGTCCCAGGCCATCTTGTAGGCCGCCGTCTCCGTGAACGACCGCACCGCGTCGCGTACGAACGCCTCGACCGCGCCCTGGAGCGGGCCCACGTCGACCTCCTTCATCACCGCGCCGGTCACCTCGTCCGCCACCGCCGTGCGCACCGCGTCGTCGGAGGCGAGCGGCGCCATCGTGGCGACGTAACTGTCCCGGTCCCCGATCTCGTACTTCGCCCAGGTGGAGAGCGCGCCGAGCGGGACCAGGAGGCAGGCGAGGACGAGCAGGACGGCGGACAGGGCGGTTTTCGGCACGTCTACAGGCAAAGCCCCGGCCACGCGGGATGCGACCGGGGTGACTGCATATGGGGCAACGGCGTCCACCGTGGCCGGTCCGACCACCGCACCTCTACTTGCGGCTGTACTACCGCATCGTCACCGGCCCGCAGCCCGAAGATCGTCCAGATCCAGGAGAACGCGAAGGAGAAGACGAGCAGGACCGCGATCCCGGCCACGACGCCCACGAACCCGCCGTCCGGCCGGAAGCGCGCGGTTGTCGCCGAAGGTCTTCATCAGACCCACGGTCTCGATGGCCGTGCCGCTCATGTCCGCCCCGGAAACTCATCGGTTTCCGGTGTGGCGCGGGCTCCGGTGGAGCGCTGGGCCGAACGGGTGTTTCCTGGATGAACCGGCGTTTCCCGGATCAGGGAACGAGGAGGCCGATCATGCGAATCGCTCTGACGCTCGGGGCCGCGTGCGCGGCGGCGGTGCTGACCGCCGGACCCGCCGGAAGCGCGGCCGCGGCCACCGCCGCGACCCCCGCCGACAACGACCGCGGAGTCATCTGGGGCACCGTCGTCTCGGGCCCCGACCTCAAGGTCAGGGACCGGCCGGGCACCGACGGCAGGATCGTCGCGAAGCTCCCGCACGGCAGCCAGGACCGCGTCGAGTGCTCCGTCAAGGGCACGACCACGGTGCACGGCAACGCGCACTGGTACTGGCTGACCGGCGTCCGTGGCTGGGTGAGCGCGGCCTACGTCGACACCCACGGCCGTCACGTGCCGAGCTGCTCCGCCGCCGACCCGTGCCCGCAGTGGCGGGACCGGGACTGCCACCACGACCCGTGCGCGTACCGCGACCGCTGACGTACGTCCGGCACGGACGGACAGACAGGGCACAGAGAAGGGAACCGTCATGGCACACGCCGCACCCGCCTTCCGCACCCGCCGCTCGCGGGCCACGTCGAACGCCGCCCGCTGGGCCGGCCTCGCCCTGGCCATGGGCATCGTCTACGGCCTCTGGGCCGGCCTGATCCGGCGCGACGGCGGCCCGCTCACCGCCGGGAGCGCCCTGTTCGGCGTCCTCGCCGGTCTCGTCTTCGCCGTCCTCATGTACGCCCTGCACCGGATCGCGCCCACGCTCCCCCGCGAACTGCGCGCCATGTCGTGGGCGGTGTTCGCGGGGATCAGCTTCGGCTTCCTGGTCAGCGCGGGCGGGGCGAGCGTGGTGCGGTCCACGATCTTCGGACTGCTGGCCGCCGCGAGCGTCTTCGCGGTGACGTTCTACCGCTACTACACGACGGAGTGAGCCCGGGAACCCAGGGAACGCGCCCGGCGGTTACAGCGACTTCAGGTCGACCGCGCGGGCCATCGCCCGGTACCCGGCGTCGTTCGGGTGCAGGTGGTCGCCGCTGTCGTACGCGGGGGCGATCCGCTCCGGGTCGCCCGGGTCGGCGAGGGCCTTGTCGAAGTCGACGTACGCGTCGTACTCACCGGACGTGCGCACCCATTTGTTGAACGCGTCGCTCACCTTCGCCGAGTGAGTGCCGTAGTGGTCGGAGCCGCCGAGCGGCAGCAGCGTCGCGCCGACGATCCGCACGCCCTTGGCGCGGGCCTCGCGGATCAGCTCGCGGTGGCCGTTGATGAGCTGCCGGGCGGTGACCTTCGGAGCGGGCCTGTAGGTGGGGTGGTCGCCCTCGTAAAACCCGATGTCGTTGAGGCCTTCGAGGATGACGACCGTGCCGACGCCGGGCAGGTCGAGGGCGTCCCGCGCGAAACGGTTGGCGCTCCGCTCGCCGTACCAGGCCGAGTCGTTCAGGACGAGGTTGCCGCCGATGCCGGCGTTGAGGACGGGCCGCTGGTCGCCCGCCGCGGCGAGACGTTCGGCGAGAGCGTCGGACCAGCGGCGATTCTTGTCGGTGGAGGAGGCGAAGCCGTCCGTGATGGAGTCGCCGAAGAGGACGACACCGTCCCGCCGGGCCGGGCGCTCGCCGCCGCTCACGTCCACGCCCGCCAGGTAATACCAGGACTCCGTCGACTCGCCGAAGGCCTTGGCGCCGGTGTCGGCGGTGTGGTCGCCGTCCGCGCGGTAGCTGGTGGCGAAGGACTGGGCGTGGAAGGTGGCCGGGCCCGTCGTCCCCGCGAGGTGCAGCGTGACGGTCACGGACTCCCGGGGCGCGAGGTCCAGCGCGGCGGCGTCGCTGGACAGGTCGGCGCCCGCCGGGATGGTGACCGAGCGCTTCCCGTCGAAGGTGAGCCGCCGCACCGAGCCCTTCTCCACCGCGGCCCCCTTCTTCACTCTCTTCTCCGCCCCCTTCTCCGTCCGCGCGACGGTGGCGCTCTCGATTCGCAGCGGTGAGGCGCCGTACCGGTTGGAGAGCCTGATACGGGCCCGGTCGCCGCCCTCGGTGACGCGGACGACCTGGCGCAGCGTCTGCCCGTCGAAACCGGCCTCCGACCAGTTGGCCTTGAAGCCGGTGCTGGGCCGTTGCGGGGCGGCGGCCCAGGCGGCCGACCACCCCGCCTCCGACTTCTTGGCGGCCGAAGTGGCGGCCGAAGTGGCGGGCGAAGTGGCGGGCGAAGTGGCGGGCGAAGTGGCATGGGCACCGCTCAGGACGGCCCCGGCGGTCAGCGCGAGGGCGGTGGCGGTGGCGGTGGCGGTGGCGACGGCGGTCATACGGGCACGCGAAATCATCGTGATCTCCGGAGAGTTGAGAGAAAGGCCCGCTCCAAGAAGACGGGGTGCGGGTGCCGGCACGGGTGCCGAACCGGTGCTCCAAAGATCCACCGGCCACCCGGCCCGATCAACGGCGATCCATGAAACGATCCCTGCGTTCACGCTTATCGACGCAGGTCACAGGGGGTATGCGATGGAACGGCAGGAGCTGGAGACCTTCCTGACACTGGCCGAGGAGCTGCATTTCGGCCGCACCGCCGAGCGCCTCCTGCTCTCCCAGGCCCGCGTCAGCCAGACGGTGAAGAAGCTGGAGCGCAAGATCGGCGCCCCCCTCTTCGAACGCACCAGCCGGGTGGTGCGCATGTCACCCCTGGGACGGCAGTTGTACGAGGACGTGGCGCCGTTGCACGCGCAGCTGGAGGCGGCCGTGGCGCGCGCCAAGGACACCGCGCGGGGCGTCGAGGGCGAGTTGCACGTCGGCTTCCTCGGCTCGGGCGCGGGCTCGCTGACCGCGCCGATCCTCGCGACGTTCCGCGACCGCTGCCCCGGCTGCGAGATCGCCATACGCGAGACGCAGTTCCACGACCCGCTGGGCCCCCTGCGCGGCGGCGAGATCGACGTGCTCTTCACCTGCCTGCCGGTGACCGAGCCGGACCTGACGGTCGGCCCCGTCGTCGTCAACGAACCGCGCGTCCTCGCCCTGCCGCTCGGCCACCCGCTCGCCGCACGCGCGTCGGTCTCCCTGGAGGAGATGGCGGGCGAGACCTTCTTCGGCGTCGCCAACGGCGCGCCCGCCTACTGGTGGGACTTCCACGTGCCGCGCCGCACGCCCAGCGGCCGCGAGATCCGCCGCGGCCAGGCCGTCGCCAGCTTCCAGGAACTGATGACACTGGTCGCCACCGGCCAGGGGATCTCCCCGATGGTCGCCTCCGTGCAGCGGTACTACTCCCGCCCCGACGTCGTCTTCGTACCACTGCGTGACGTGCCCTCCGCCGACGTCGCGCTGATCTGGCGCACGGCGGGCACCAACGCCCGCTCCGAGGCGTTCGTCCGCGCGGTCTCCGACACCGTCGCGGCGAACGGCGGCCCCGCCGCGTACTAGCCCGGCCCCGGGTCCCTTTTCAGGGCCCGGCCACGTCCGAACGGTCCGTGCACAGCGCCCAGATGACGAAGACGCCGAGCGCGATCGAGATGAACGCCCACACCGGCGTGTACGGCAGCCACAGGAACTGCGCCACCACGCCGAGCGCCGCCAGCGCCACGCCGGCCGCCTTCGCCCAGGCCGCACCCTTGAGGACGCCCCAGCCGGTGACCGCGATGACGAGCCCGAGCACCAGGTGGATCCAGCCCCACGTGGTGAGGTTGAACTTGTACACGTAGTCGCCGACGCGTTCGTACACGTCGTCCTTGGCGATGCCCGCGATGCCGACGAACACGCCGAGGACGCCGTTCACCAGCATCAGGACACCGGCGAACATCGTGCCGCCGGTGGCCCACGGGTTCTCCTCCACCGGGTGGGGGTGGCCCGGCGTATGGGGGTGGGGGTGGCCGCCCGGCGTAGGGGGCGTCGCGCTGCTCATGGCCGCCTCTTTCCTCGGTCCTCCGTCGCGGAGTCCTCTGTCGCGGACTCACAGCGTGTGACGGCGGGCCGTGGGCGGCGACCGGGCCTACTCCGAATGGGCGTCCCTCGGCCGGGCCGCCGCGGCCGCCCGGCGAGCGCGCGCCGAGTGCGCGCCGAACGCACGCGCTACCGGAGGTCGGACGCGAGAGCCCCGGCGATGGCGGTGGCCATACGGCGGATGCCCGGTGAACGGGCCGGACACGGCCGTGACTTGGCTGTGGTCGGCGCCAGACAGAAGTGCAGGTAGTCGTCGTCGCGGTGGAGCGAGGTGACGCCCCGCCCGGGCTCCGTGCAGTACGCCGGGTGCTGCGTCTCGTACGCGGTGCACGGCAGTTTCTCCGCCCAGGTGTACCGCGCGGACGCCGGGGCCACCGCCTTGCCGGCGTCGGCCACGAGACCATCTGGGGCGCGGGCCTGCGCCCGGTAGAGGTCATTGACGCGGCGGACGCGGTCGGGCGAGATCGGATCGGGCCCCTGGAGCACCCACACGACGCGCGTCCGCCCCGCACCGGCGGCGTCGATCTGCTGGACCAGTGACTTCGCGTCGGCGGCGTACCGGTCGAAATACCTCTCGCGCGCCTTGTCGTACGTGATGCCGTCCATGCACGGCGTATAACCCCACGCGTTGCCCCAGAACTGGAGCACCACGTAATCCGGCCGCTCGGCACGCACCAGGGCGGCGGCCTTGTCGGCGTCGGGGACGAGGGAGTCCTTGCCGGCGCCTTCGAGGTAGTCGCAGAGGGTGGTGCCGGAGTAGGGCGCGCTGCGGTACCGGGCCCCGAGACGGTCCTTGAGCCGGGCGCCCAGGACGTCCTGGTTCTCCATGGCCAGGGAGTCCCCGAGATAGAGCACCTTGGGGGCGGGCTTGTCGGCGATCCGCTGCCGGGCGGTGGAGGTCGCCGAGGGCGGCGGCGCGGAGGGCTCGCGCTCGGCCGGCGCGGCGCGCGGGGCGTCCGGCACGTTCTGCGGCGCCGCCTCGCCCCCGGCCCCCGGGTCCCCGCACCCGGCGAGCAGCAACGCCCCGGCCAGCACCCCCGCGGCCCACAGCTTCCTCACCGGCAACTCCCGCCCCAGACAGCCGAAACGACCCCCAGGCAAGCACACGCGCGGCACCGGGCGGAAGGCATCGGCGTGCCAACTCCGGCCGGAGCCGCGCGGCGTGGCCCTAGCGCGCCACGAACTGCGTGAGGATCGCCTGCACCTCGTAGATGTCGACACCCTTGGTGAACGTCTTCTGCAGCGGCACCTGGTTGCCGGAGATCCAGATCTTCAACTCGGCGTCGAGGTCGAAATGGCCGGCCGTCTCCACCGCGAAATGCGTGATGCTGCGGTAGGGCACCGAGTGGTACTCGACCTTCTTTCCGGTGATCCCCTGCTTGTCGACCATGATCAGGCGGCGGTCGGTGAACAGCATGGTGTCGCGTATCAGGAGGTACGCGGCGTGCACCTGCTCGCCGTGCCCGAGCAGTCGGGCGTACTCGTTCTGTGCCTTCGCCGGATCGACGGTGTGCGCGTTGCCGAAAAGTGCCATGTCAGGCCCCCCACTGTGTGGATCCACGCGGTGGATCGTTCCCCATGCCCCGTGGCCCGGATGAACCACGGGATCAGGCCAACCCTAACCGCGTGGCCCTCGTGACCCGCCCCCTTCCCATGGCTTTCCGGCGGCACGGCCGGACGTGAATCAGTGAAGCTCTGCCCATGGGTCTGAGATGATCGGGGCCCGAACGAAGGGCTCTACGGAGACCCGCGTCAGGTGGGGTGGGGATGTCGATGATGGTGTTGGTGCTCAGCGTGGCGGTGCTGATCGCGGCGGCGGGCCTCGGAGCCGTCGTATGGGCGGCGCGGGGCGGCCCGCGCTGGGTCCACGGGGTGGCCAAGGCCACCACCGTCGCCGCCGAGTTGGCCGCCGTGGCCGCCAAGAAGGGCCGCAGCAACAGCACCGGCGGCAGCAGCGGTTCCGGGGACTAGATCAGGTGAGCCGCTCGCGTACGCGCCCCGGGCGGCGGTGCAGCCCCAGCCCGGTGACGCCCGGCTCCTCCACACCCGGCAACAGCCGCATGTCGTGGTCGTAGTCGCCGCCGACGAGCGTACGGAACGGCACGGTCTCGTCCGTGAACAGCCCGTCGAGCCGCGCCGCGTACGCCTCTCGCACCGCCACGAACTGTTCCTCGGACATCTTGTCGGCGCCGCCCACGGCGAACGGCGCGAGCGGCGCGATGCCCGTGAACCACAGCAGGCCGTGCTGGATCGGGTACAGCACATCCCCTATCTCCCCGTGGATGCCCCGGTCCGAGAACGACGTCTGCCGCGCCCCCGCCGTCACCGACACCAGCGCCCGCCGCCCCGCGAGGACCCCCTCGCTGTAAGGCGGCGGCACGGCGGGCCCGTAGGCGAACCCGGCGGTGAACACCCGGTCGATCCAGCCCTTCAGGATCGCGGGCGCGGAGAACCACCACAGCGGGAACTGGAACACCACCGCGTCCGCCCACCGCACGTTCTCCTGCTCCGCCGCGACATCGGGCGTCAACCGCCCGGCGAGGGTGGCCTCCTGCGAAGCGGCCATCACATGCAGCCGAGACGTGAGCCCGGCATCCCCGTCCCCGTGCCCCTCCGGGTAGTCATCCGGGTAGTCATCGGCATCGACTGTCGCCTTCCACTTCATCGCGTACAGGTCGGACACCCGCACCTCGTGCCCGGCGGCACGCAGATGACCGACGGCGAAATCGGCCAGGGCGGCATTGAGGGACCGGGGATCGGGGTGGGCGCTGATGACGAGCACCTTCTTCGCGTTCATGGACGCCACGCTCTCGCGCACGGCGGCAGCCGACCAGCCCCCTGCGCGACGGCGGAACGGCGTTCCTGGTACCGGCAGTCCCACCCATACTGGTGTCCATGGGCAGCGGCGGCATACAGAGTGACGGGAGAGACACGGGCCGGGAACTGGGCGGCTTCCTGCGCGCCCGCCGGGCCCGGGTCACGCCGGAGGACGTCGGTCTCCCGGGCGGCCACCGCCGCAGGGTACGCGGCCTGCGGCGCGAGGAACTGGCCCAGCTGGCCGGCATCAGCGTCGACTATTACGTACGCCTCGAACAGGGGCGTGCCACCCAGCCGTCCCCCGAAGTGCTCGACGCACTCGCGCGGGCGCTCGCCCTGGACGCGGCGGAGCGCACCCACCTCACCACCCTCACCACTCTCGCCACGGCCGGGCGCGGCCCGGCACCGGAGGCCCGGGTCAGCCCTCTGCTGCGGCGCGTCCTGGACGCCGTGGCCGACGGGTTCCCGGCGTTCGCGACCGACCACCGCCTGGACGTGGTCGCCTGGAACGCCCTCGGCGCCGAACTCCTCGGCGGCCTCGCCGACCCGCCCCGGCGCGACCGCAACAACGCGCGCTACGTCTTCCTCGACCCCGCCTCCCACGACGTGCACCCGGACTGGGCCGACCGGGCGGCGGAGGCAGTGGGCCAGCTGCGGGTGGCGGCGGCCCGCTACCCGAACGACACGGAACTGGCGTCCCTGATCACCGAACTGACCGCACGCAGCGCGGAGTTCCGCCGCATCTGGGACAGCGGCGAGATAGTGATGTGCGCGTCGGGCAGCAAACGCCTGCGCCACCCGGCGACCGGCGTCCTCACCCTGGACTTCGAGAGCCTCCACGTCCCGGCGGCGCCCGGCGAACCGGGCCTGGTGGTGCACGTGTTCGGTGCGGAGGAGGGCACGGAGGAGGCGGCGGCGCTGGCCGGCCTGGCCGCAAGGCCGACGGCTCAGAAGGTGTCGGCGCCGTTGCGGAGCTGGTAAGTCCAGTACCCGGTGGCCCACCTCGCCGGATCCACGGCGATGCCACCCTCACCGGGCACGGTGACGGCGGCGATGCCGCCGCCGCCCTGCAGGGTGACGGAGAAGCCGGTGACGACCTCGTTGCCCTCGTGGACACCGCCGTCCGACAGCTTCACGAGGGCGTAGGCGGGGGCGCCGGCCTTGAGGACGACAGGCGCGGCGGGCTTGCTCTTGGCGACCGTCGGCACGTTCTCGCGGTGGCTCTCCAGGAACTGGATCTCCGGGAAACCGGTCATCGTGCAGCTGCGGCCCGAGGTGTTCTTCGCGGTGAGGACGATGTGCGTGTACGGCGGACCACCGTGGCGGTCGGCGCTGACGGAGACGTCCTTGGTGGTGCAGCCGGCGGCACCGCTCTTGGCACCCCCCGCCACATGCGTGGACCCGGTGGACTTCGAGGAGGACACCGTGACGGTGGTGGGTGTTCTCCACCGGCCCCGACGGACTTGGCCGCAGCGTCGCCCCCGCCACAGGCGGTAGAGAGAGGGCGAGAACGGCGGCGCCGGCGGCGGCGAGGACGGTGGTGCGGCTGCGGAAAGTACGCATGGGAGTTCCCCGGGAGTCGAGACGGACAAGCGCCAGCACGATCCGCCCGACCGTCTCCGACCACGGCTGACCCGCTGACACCCCTGAGCCTGCCCCTCCCCGCTCACGTCCCCCTGCCGCCCGACTCACGTCCGGCTGCCGCCCGCAAGGCCGATCGACCTCTGCCGCCGCCTTCCGGCTCTCTTCCGGAGTCCTGCTTCGCCGGGCCGTATACCTGCTTGCCCTTGGAGCCGATGTCGACGAACACCACCTCGCACCCTGTGGGGCCAGGTCGGTATGCGCGGCGAAACCGCAGGCGAACGCAGCGGCTGCGCACTCAGGTCCGCGGACGTGCGCCCAGGGGAGGTGCGCAGGAGCGTGCCCGGCGTCGGCGGGGGCACGCGCTCGGCCGGTGCGGGTCTGGAGCGCGGCTGAAGGCTCGCTCGGGAAAGCATCCAGGGCCGTCGCTCGTGGGGGCGGTATCTGTAACGCTCGGGCCGAGAGACCTCGAATGTCTCGAACCTCGTGACGGGGAGTTCCGCATGCCCAATGCCGCTTCTTTCACCGAATGCTCCGCCGTGCCTTCCGTCGAAGCCGCCACGGGAATCCTCCTCCGGCAGTTGGTTCTGGCGGCCGGACCGCTCAATGTGCTCCAGATCGGCTGTCCGTACGATTCGTCCACCGCCGGGCTCGCGGCGGCGATGAGCGAGAACGGGCGTGGCCGGGTCATCTGCTACGAGCCGAACACCGTACGCGCCGAGGCCGCCGCGGCGGCGGTCGAGGAGGCCGGACTCGGGCAGTACGCGGAGGTGCGGGTGGGTGGTCCCGAGCGGTTGCAGGCGACCGTCCCCGGGCCTGTCGATCTGCTGCTGCTCGGTGGTCCGCCGGAGTCCTTCCTCGCGCGGCTGAAGCTGGTGGAGCCCCGGATGCTGCCAGGCGCGGTGGTGGTGGCTCATGGCGTGCGGGACGTTCAGACGCTGTGCGCGGGGTTTCTCGCCCATGTCCGGTCTTCCGGCAGCGGCTATGTGTCGCTGCCTCTGCCCATTGACGGCGGTGTGGAGATGGCCGTCCGCGCTGCTTGACGACTCCGCGCGTCGACACCTAGGAGTGCTGTGTCCCTTCGTCCGTTCAATCCGGAGTTCCTGCCCGAGGGGCATCCCGACAAGATCGCCGCACCGCCCCGCGGCACCACCCCGGGCGCTCTGTGGCGGGGGCTCGTGCGTTTCCTCCTGCTGCCGTCCTACCGGGCCCTGGTGGCGCTCGGGTCCATGCATGTGGCCGCGCTCTGGCATCCGGGGTTCGGGCCCCAGTGCCGTCCTCCGCAGGAGGAGCCGTCCAGCTACAGGACGTCTCGATCGGGTTTCGAGAGGGGGCCGGAAGCCTGGCCGGGACATCCCCCTCCCCCAGCTTCCCCAGAGAATCGAGGAGATCTGTGATGAGCGACGCACGCCTGGTCGGCACCTGGACCACGCAGTTGGACGACGACGGGAAGGCCGTTCCCGGGCTCGTCTGTTTCTCGGCGGACGGCTCGGTCGTCTCCACCCAGCTCAACACCAAGAACATCGGCCTGGGCACCTGGCGTGCCACGGGCCCGGACAGTTTCGAGTACGGCTTCCACATCCTGGCCGCCGATCAAGAGGGCAAGCATGTGGGGGAGGCACATGTCCGGGTGTCGGGCGAGTTCATCTCGGACATCGAGTGGCAGGGCACCGGCGGCGCCGAGTTCTTCGACCCTCAGGGCACCAAGCTGCGCGAACACGCGGGCTCCAAGGTGACCGCGAGCAAGTTCGGCATCGGCGACTGATGCGGGCGGCTGCGCTGCGGGACCGGCTCGACGGGGACCTGGTTCTGCCGGACGAGGCGGGTTTCGCTCTGGCCCGACAGCTCCAGAACACCGAGTACGACACGATCGAGCCGTACGCCGTCGCGTACTGCGCCTCCGAGCGGGATGTCGCGCTGTGCGTGCGCCACGCCCGGGAGCACGGGGTGCGGCCGCACATCCGGGGTGGCGGCCACAGCTTCAACGGCTGGTCGACCGGTGCTGGGCTGGTCGTCGACCTGTCCCGGATGAACGACGCCGTGGCCGAGGGGCCCGTGGTGCGGCTCGGGGCGGGTGCCCAGTCGCTGGACGCGCTGGACGTCCTGCGGACCCAGGGGCGGCAGATCGTGACCGGCACGTTTCCCACGGTCGCCGCGGGCGGCTTCCTGACCGGTGGCGGGATCGGCTGGCAGACACGGAGGTTCGGGCTGGGCAGCGACCGGGTCACCGCGGCACGCGTGGTGCTCGCCGACGGCCGGACCGTCCGCTGCTCGCCCACCGAGGAGCCCGATCTGTACTGGGCGCTGCGCGGTGGCGGCGGAGGCACCTTCGGGGTGGTCACGGAGTTCGAGGTGCTCCCGATCGACGCGCCCGAGATGACCGGCTTCGAGACACTGTGGGCGTACGACGACGCCGTGCGGGTGCTGACGGCCTGGCAGGAGTGGGCCGTCGACGGTCCCGACGAACTCGGCACCTCGCTGGTGGTGCTGCCGGGCATGTTCGGGCCCGGCGGGCGTCCCGTGGTCAAGGTCTGGGGCGTGCACCTGGGCCCGGACGAGGCGTTGTGCGCCGGGCTGGACGAGCTGGCGGAACGGGCCGGGAGCAAGCCGCTGAGCCGGACCGTCGGTGCGCGGGGCGGGTATGCCGAGGTGATGCACGAGGCGCTGTGCGGCTCGAAGACGGTGGCCCAGTGCCGCCGTACCGGAACCGGTCCCGGAGCCGAGGGGCACCGGCATCCGTACACCAGGCAGAGCTATCGGCTGACCGCCCGGGCCGCGACCCGGGATGAGTCGGCGGCGCTGCTCGACGCCTGGGACCCCGCTCTCGACGCGGCGGGCCAGGAGCGCTATCTGCTGTGCATCGCGCTGGGCGGAGCGGCGAGCCGGGTGCCGGGCACCGCGACCGCCTACGCCCACCGGAACGCACGGTTCCTGATCGGCTATCAGTTCGCCTGCCGCGAGGCGGCGACGGACCCGGCGGCGCCGGCGCGGCTGACCGCGCTGGCGGACCGCGCGGCGACGGCACTAGAGCCGCTCGCCTGCGGCTCGTACATCAACTTCCCCAGCTCACGGGTGGGCGGGGACTGGGAGACGGAGTACTTCGGCGCGAACCGTCTCCGACTGCGCGCCGTGAAGCGGGCCTACGACCCGGAGGACTTCTTCCGGCACGCGCAGAGCATCGGCCACTGTGCCCCGACGACGACCGAGGTGGAGTCATGAGGACGGATCTGCGGAACAAGGTCGTGCTGGTCACCGGCGCCTCCTCGGGCATCGGCCGGGCCACGGCCGTGGCGTACGGGGAGGAGGGCGCGAGGGTCGCGATCACTTACCACAGCAACGAGGGCGGGGCCCTGGAGACCGCCCGGCTGGTGACCGAGGCGGGCGGGACACCGCTGGTGGTGCGCTACGACCTCGCGGACGAGCGGTGCATACGGGACGCGGTGGGACGGGTCGCCGAGGAATGGGGCGGCATCGATGTGCTGGTGGCCAACGCGGTGGTCTGGAGCGAGGCGATCCCGCGGCCCGGGCAGCCGGTGCCGCGCTTCGAGGACGTACCGGCGAAACAGTGGCAGGAGGTGCTGCGCACCGGTGTCGACGCCGTGTTCCACACCCTTCAGGCGGTGCTGCCGTGGATGCGCGGGCGGCCGTGGGGCCGGGTCGTGCTGCTCGGCGCGGGCCTCGCGGACACCGGCAAGGCCGGGGCGGGGGCGTACGGCGCGGGCAAGTCCGCGCTCTTCGGGCTGATGCGGAGCCTGGCCTGGGAGCTGGGGCCCGACGGGATCCTGGTCAACATGGTGGTGCCCGGGCAGACCAGCACCGAGACCGTGCGGGCGCATGTGCCCCCGCGCTTCCTGGAGGAGAAGGGAAAGACCCTGCCGTCGGGCCGGATGTCCGCGCCCGAGGACGTGGGCCGGGCCGTGGTCTTCCTCGGCTCGGCCGCCAACGGAAACACCAACGGCGAGACGCTCCGCGTGACGGGCGGCGCCTGACGGGTCCGATCAGCCCCCACCCGTAGTACCGGGCCCCGTCGTCTTCCAGGAACTCCTGGAGTGCGACGGGGCCCGCCTCTTTCCGCGCTGGTGCCCGGTGTCGAGTTGTCCTCGACGGTGCTTCGAGAGGTCCGGGCCACCGTGTGGGGCATGGAGATTCGTAGCCTCGACGGCGATGAGCCGGCGGCCATCGCCGCATTGCTTCCCGGGTTCCGGGAGACCATGAGCCTGGAGCTGCCCGGTGATCCGCCGGTCACGGAGGCGCTGCTGGCGCGGCTGTTCCAGCGGCGGCACGGGACCGAGCGGATCGTGCTCGTCGCGTACGACGGCGGCACCCCGGCCGGTGTGCTGAAGCTCGGGCTCGATCTGGGGGATCCGAGCGGACCGGGACACGGTTCGCTGTGGGTGTTCCCCGGATACCGGCGGCGCGGTGCCGGACGGGCCCTGGCGGCCGCGGGCCTGGCGGCGCTGCGGGAGCGGGGCCGGGATCTGCTGCTGGCCGACGCGCCCAGGGCGGCCGCCGGTGAACGCTTCGCGGCGGAGCTCGGCGCGGAACTCATCGGCGAGAGCGTGCGCCATCGGCTGCGGCTGGCCGGGCCCGCCCGCGCGGTGTTGCAGGCCGCTGCGGCCCGGCCGGTGCCCGGTTACCGGCTGATGGCGTGGCAGGGTGCCTGCCCGGACGACCTGGTGGAGTCCTACGCGCGGGCCTGGAGCGCGCTGGAGGAACGGGTCAACGGCCAGGCCCGGGTGCGGCGTCCCTCCGCCGACGACGTGCGGGCGCGGGAGGCCGAGGCGGAGCGGGCCGGGCATCTGCCCCATGTGGTGGCGGCGTTGCCCGAGCACGGCACCGCGATCGTCGCGTACGCCACCGTGTTCCTGCGCGACAGTCCGATGGCGGACGTCGGCGAGCGGCTGGTGCTGCCGCAGCACCGGCGGCGTGGTCTGGCCAGCCGGCTGACGGCCGAACTGCTGCTCGGGGCCGCCCGGGAGAACGGCCGTCTCGCGCTGGTCCAGGTCTTCGACGACACCGCCAACACGGCCGTGGTCGCGCTCAACCGGAAGCTCGGCTTCGAGGCCGACTCCTACTGGTCGACGTACGCGCTCAAGGCCTGAGCGGTCGCCTTCCCCCGATCCTCCCCTTGTTCAAGAGCCGAGCCGAGAGGACCCCATGACCACCGTGATCCCCGCCGGGCAGCGCACGCGCAACGCCGAGCTGGTCCGCGAGCTGTACGGGACGCTCCACCGCGAGCGCCGCCTTGAGGAGGCGGACCGTTTCTTCCATGCCGACTGCGTCGAGCACGATCCGGCGGCGGGCTGGCGGACATCGGACCGTGCATTCCCGGAGCTGCGCGCGGACATCGACCACCTGGTGGCCGACAACGACCGGGTGATGCTCTTCGCGACCTGGACCGGACGCACCCGCTCGGGAGCCGAACTCCGGCTGCACACCGCCGAGTTGTACCGGCTGCGGGACGGCAGGGTCGCCGAGCACTGGAACGTGGCCGACCGGGACGTGCTCGCCGCGCACGGCGTGGAGTACGGTCCGGAACAGAGCGGTCAGCCGGCCGCCCCCGGTCTGCACGGCCCGCACAGCGACACCGAGCGGGCCAACGCGGATCTGGTGCTCGGCGCGTACCGCGACGTCTTCAGCGAGCACCGGCTGGAGCTGGCCGAGCGCTACTACCACCAGGACTACCGGCACCACAACATGCGTACGGACGCGGTGCCGGACGGCCTCGACGCGTTCAAGGCGTTCTTCGCGGACAACATCGCCGCCTTTCCCGACCTGGTCACCACCGTGGACCACATCGTCGCCGCCGACGACCGGGTGATGGTCTTCGTGACCTGGACCGGCACACTCACCGGCGCGTGGAGCGGGGCGGCCCCTCCGGGCTGCCGCTTCAGATGCGCACCTGTGACCAGTTCCGCATCGAGCGCGGCAAGGTCGCGGAGCACTGGGAGGTCGTGGACTACCTGGCCCTGGGACGGGCCGGGCTGCCGACCCCGTGAGCAGGACCGACGTCCGTTCCGAGAGCCGATGTCCGAGGCCGATATCCCAGAGAGGGACTGTGCGATGACCACCGCTTCCGACCCTTCCGACAGCGCACCCGTACTGATCGTCGGCGGCAGCCTCGTCGGGCTGTCCACCGCCGTGTTCCTCGCCCGGCACGGGGTCCGGTGCACCATGGTGGAGCGCCATCCGGGTACGTCCATCCATCCGAGGGCCGTCGGCTACTACCCCCGGACCGGGGAGCTGCTGCGGCAGGCCGGCGTCGAGGATGCGGCCGTACAGGAGGGGGCGGGGTTCGCCACCCACCGCACTCGTGCCGGGGTGGCCTCGCTGGCGGGAGAGGTGCTGTTCAGCAAGGAGGAGCTGGAGGGCGACGAGGACCTGGGCGACCTCACCCCGTCCCGGCTGCTGCTGCTGCCGCAGGACCGCCTGGAGCCGCTGCTGCGGGACCGGGCCGTGGAGCTCGGCGCCGACCTCCGGTTCGGTACGGAGCTGTTGTCCTTCGCGGAGGACCCGGAGGGAGTGACCGCCGTCCTCGGTGACGACGCCGGCACCCGTACCTTCCGCAGCTCCTATCTGGTGGCCTGCGACGGGCCGCGCAGCACCGTGCGGGAGGCGCTGAAGGTGCCCCGGCAGGGGCGCGGGGTGCTGTCCCGGCATGTGAGCATCGCGTTCGGCGCCGATCTGCGCCCGGTGCTCGGGGAGCGCCGCTACAGCGTGGTTCATGTGAAGAACGATCAGGTCACCGGCATCCTCGTGCATGACGACACGTTGTCCGGGGGCACGCTGATCGTCGAGTACCGGCCCGAGGACGGCGAGAGCCTGGAGGACTTCACCGACGGCCGCTGTGCCGAGCTGGTGGGAGCCGCCATAGGAGCGCCCGGAGTCGAGGTGACGATCCGTTCGCGCTTCCCCTGGGACATGGCGGAGCAGGTGGCCGAGGGCTTTGTGCACGGGCGGGTGCTGCTCGCCGGGGACGCGGCGCATGTGGTGCCGCCGACCGGGGGGTACGGGGCCAACACCGGTATCGCCGATGCCCACAACCTCGCCTGGAAGCTCGCCCTGGTGGTCGAGGGCATCGCGGGGCCGGCCTTGTGGAGACGTACGACGCCGAACGGCGGCCGGTGGCCGGTTACACGGCCGAGCAGGGGTACCTCCAGCTGGCCCTGCGTTCCGGCACCGCCACCCCGGAGCAGCGGGCCGCCGTCGCGGACGCCGTGACGGTGACATCGGGCCAGGCGTACCGCTCCGCCGCGATCGTCCAGGAGCCGGTCGGCGCGGATCTTCCGGTCGCCTCCGATCCGCGGGCGCTGCGCGGGGAGCCGGGGACCCGGGCACCGTATGTGATGCTGTCGCGGGGCGGCGGACCCGTCTCCACGCTCGACCTGTTCGGGCGGGACTTCGTCCTGCTGACCGGGGAGCGCGGCCACGAGTGGCTCTCGGCCGCCGTCTCCGCCTCCGCCGAGCTGGGCCTGAAACTCATGGCCCACCGGGTGCTGCCGGGTACGGGCGGCGGGGCGGGCACGCTGGCCGATCCGGACGGCACCTTCGGCGAGCGCTACGGCGGTCTGCGCCCCGAAGGCGCGGTACTGATACGGCCGGACGGTGTCGTCGCGTGGCGGTCACCGGGCGCGGACCCGGAAGGCGAGGAGACCGCGGTGCTCACGGCGGTACTTCGGAAAGTTCTCGTACGAGGCTCCCGTACGGGGACGAGTTAGGGCCAGGGTCCGCGGCGGTCGCCGCGGGCCCTTTCCCGTGGGCTCGCCGGACGGTCAGGCGGAGCCCGAGTCCTGCTGCAACTCACCCACCGAGTCCACGTACTTGATGAGCAGGCGGGCGAACTCGAGCCGCTCCTCCTCCGGCCAGCTCCGGGTGATGCGCTCGAAGGCCGCGCGCTGGTGGCGGCGGAAGCGGGCGAGTGTCTCGTGCCCCTCCGGGGTGAGCTGGAGGATCGTGCGGCGGCCGTCGCGCTGTGAGGCCGCGCGGATCAGATAACCGGCGGTGATGCAGTCGGAGACCATCCGGCTCGCGACGGAGGGGTCGACGGCGAGTCGCTCGCCCACGACACCGACGGTGATCTCCTGGCCCTCCTGGTCCGGCCCGTCCTGGACGATGTTGAGCACCAGCGTCCTGGTGAAGTCCTTGCGGGACACCTGCTTCTCCACATTCAGCGCCTGCGCACGCCGCAGTCGGGAGAAGGCGGGGCCGACAGCGTCGAGCAGATCCGCTGCCCGCGGCGGGGGCTGAGTCGAAGTGTCCATGTCCGCATTCTAAGCGAGTTGATTACGGCAGACGAGCATCTGTATGCTCTCCATCTACTGCATGACATTAAGCATATACCTGTGCGCGAACATATAACGCCCCAGTTCCATTGGAGGACCCCATGTCCCATCCCGCGCCCCCGGCCCCCGAGCCCGATCGCGACTTCGAGATCTCCTACGACACCGACGTCGACTTCGACGTGCTGATCGTCGGCGGGGGCCCCGTCGGCATGCTGCTCGCCGCGGAACTTCGTATCTCCCGCGTCCGAGCGGTCGTGTTCGAGCGGCTTCCCGAGCGCACGCCGCACTCCAAGGCCTTCGGACTGCACGCCCGTTCCCTGGAGTCGCTCGACCGGCGTGGCCTGCTCAAGCGGTTCCGCGAAGGTGCCCGCTCCTGGAACAACGGTCACTTCGCCGGCCTGGACGAGTGGGTCGACTTCTCCACCCTCGACAGCGCCCATGGCTACGCCCTGCTCTGTGAGCAGACCAGGACCGAACGCCTGCTGGAGGAGCGCGCCGCCGAGTTCGGCGCCGAGATCCGGCGGGGTCACGAGGTCACCGCGATACGCCAGGACGCCGACGGCGTCGAGGCCGAGGTGACCGGCCCCGACGGCACCTACACCGTGCGCGCCCGGTTCGCGGTGGGCTGTGACGGCGGTCGTAGCCTGGTTCGCCGGGAGGCCGGCATCGCCTTCCCCGGCACCGGCGGCCGGGTCACCGCCCGGCTCGGTGACGTGATCCTCGCCGACCGCGAGAACGCTCCCATGGGCATGGAGCGCACCGAACGTGGTCTGCTGTTCTGCGTGCCGCTCGACGACACCTACCACCGGGTGTCCACGTTCGACTTCGAGGCCGACCGGGAGCCCGGCGCGGAACTCACCCTGGACGAGCTGACCGCGAGCCTGCGCGAGATCTGGGGCGACGACCTCGGTGCGCACTCGCCGCGCTGGCTCTCCGTCTTCACCGACTCCGCGTGCCAGGCCGACCGCTACCGCGAGGGCCGGCTGCTGATTGCGGGCGACGCCGCCCACACCCACTTCCCGGTCGGTGGCCAGGGCGTCAACCTCGGCCTCCAGGACGCCTTCAACCTCGGCTGGAAGCTCGCCGCCGCGGTGCACGGCTGGGCCCCCGATGGCCTGCTCGACAGCTACGACCACGAGCGTCAGGCCCCGGCCCGCAAGGTGCTGGCCAACACCCGGGCGCAGATCGCGCTGATGAACCCGGACCCGTATGTCACCCCGCTGCGCGAGCTGTTCACCGACCTCATGCGCAAGGAGCAGGTGAACCGCCACCTCGCCGAGATGCTCAGCGGCGTCACCGTCCGCTACCCGATCGACGGCCCCGAGCACCGGCTTCTCGGCGACTTCGCCCGCGACCTGGAGCTGAAGACCGAGGACGGCGTCCGGCCCCTGCCCAAGTACCTGAAGCGTGGTACCGGCGTGCTGCTCGACCTGACCGGCGACGCGCAGATCGGCCAGGTGTACGACAAGTGGGCCGCGGGCGTCTCCTGGTCGGGCCGGCTCCAGCATGTGCGGGCGGAGTGCGCCGAGGAGCCGCAGCTGGCCGGTCTGCTGGTCCGCCCCGACGGCTATGTCGCCTGGGCCGCGGACCGGGACATGCCGGAGGCGGAGCTGCGGGAGTCACTGACCGCAGCCGTCACCACCTGGTTCGGCACCGTCTGACGAAGGGGCCGAGACGGCCGAAGGGACACCCCCCCTCGGCCGACGTGGCGCCTTTCGCACCCCCCACACAGCTGATGCGCGTGAGAGGACGAAGTGAGCAATCCCCCCTGGTCGCAGGAGTTGTTGGAGAAGAGCGACCTGATCACTCCCATGGCCATCAGAGTGGCCGCCACCCTCGCACTGTCGGACCACATGGCCGCCGGAGCGGTGACGGTCGAGACGCTGGCCCGTGCCGCGGAGGTGGACGCGACCGCTCTGGGCCGTCTCCTCGGCCATCTGGTGAACGCCGGGATCTACCGCACGCTCCCCGAAGGAGGCTACGAGCCGACCGAGCTCGGCGGCCTGCTGCGCCACGACGTCCCGGATTCGGGCCGTGACTGGCTCCGCCTGGACGGCCCGACCGGCCGGGGCGAGGCCGCGGTGTTCGGCCTGCTCGACGCCGTGCGCTCCGGCGCACCCGTCTACTCCGCGCTCTACGGGCAGGAGTTCTGGACGGACGTCGAGTCGGACGGCGCGCTCGCGGAGGCCTTCGCCCGGCGGATGGCGGCGAGCATGCGCTGGGTCCTCCCCGAGCTGTTGGCTCAGGGCGACTGGCAGGGTGTACGGCATGTCGTCGACGTGGGTGGCGGCAGCGGTGATCTGCTCGCGGCGGTCGTCGACGCGACCCCGGGCGCGCGGGGCACCCTGGTCGACCTGGAGGGGCCCGCGGCGGCGGCCGAGCGGGACTTCGCGGCCGCCGGTCTCCAGGAGCGCTGCCGTGCGGTGGTCGGCAGCTTCTTCGATCCGCTGCCCGCCGACGGCGATGTGTATCTGCTGTCCAACGTCCTGCTCAACTGGCCTGACGACCGGGCGGCCGAAATCCTTCGGCGCTGTGCCGAAGCCGTCCGTCCGGGCGGCCGGGTCATGGTCCTTGAGGGCCTGCTCGACGTACAGACCGACCAGACCGATCTGGACCTGCGGATGCTCGTCTATCTGGGCGGGCGGATGCGCACCACCGAGCAACTGCGCGAGCTGGCGGCCGCGGCCGGGCTCTCGCTGCGCCGAGCGGTCGGCCTGGGACCGGTGCGCTCGCTCGTCGAGCTCACACCGGCCTGATCCGGACTCGTTCCCCATCCCGCACCCCGTACCCCACGCAAGAGAAACCCCTGCCGTGCACGCCACGGGAGATCGCCGTAGTGCACGCGAGAGAAAGAGGAGTACGTCCATGCGCATCGTCCGACACCACGAGTTCGGCGCCCCTTCGGTGCTGCGGCTCGAAGAGGCCGACGCCCCTGTCCCCGGTCCCGGCCAGGTGCTGATCCGCACCGAGGCGGTCGGGGTCAACTTCGCCGAGTGCCAGCGCCGTCAGGGCATCCCGGTCGGCGGTCCCGCCACCCTTCCCGGCTCGCCGGGCGGTGATGTCGCGGGCGTCGTGGAGCAGGTCGGCGAGGGCGTCGACCAGGTGAGCGTCGGTGACCGGGTGGTCACCGGGGTCGCCCACGACGGATACGCCGAGTACGTCGTCACCCAGGCCGACTGGCTGTTCGCCGTCCCCGAGGGGATCGACGCCGGCCAGGCCACTTCGCTGCCCATTCCCGGCCAGACCGCCTACCACGTCATCGTCACGGCGGCGAAGCTCCAGCCCGGCGAGTCCGTGCTGATCACCGCCGCGGCCGGCGGTATCGGCCATCTGATGGTCCAGATGGCCAAGACGCTCGGCGCGGGGCAGATCATCGCCGCGGCCCGCGGGGCACAGAAGCTGGCCTTCGCCGCGTCGCTCGGCGCCGATGTCACCGTCGACTACGGCGAGGACGGCTGGGACGAGAAGGTGCGCGCCGCGACCGGTGGCCGGGGCGTGGACGTCGCTCTGGAGACCGTCGGCGGGGACATCCTCACCAAGTCCGTGAACCTCACCGCCCAGTTCGGGCGGACGGTGGTGTACGGCGCGGCGGGCGGCGAGCTGCCGGCCATCGAGGTCGCCGACATCTTCGACAACCGCATCGTCATGGGCTTCAGCATGTGGGGCGTGATGGGCGAGAAGCCGGACGTCATGGCCAAGGGCGCCCGGGAGCTGCTGGACATGGTGTCCTCCGGCAAGGTCCGTCCCGTCGTCCACGCCGAGCTGCCGCTGAAGGACGCCGCGGCCGCGCACGAGCTGATGGAGTCGCGCTCCCAGCTCGGCCGTGTGGTGCTCGTTCCCTGACCGTCTTTCAGCCAATGCATCAAATCATCGATGTGCCATTTGACAACTGCATGCTGAAGAGCATGTAATAAAGATGCGCGACGGCATGTAATTGCTGTCGGTAATCCACTCCATGTAACCCGGAACCCTGGGCGGAGCCGCGATCACGCGTCCGCGGCTCGACAACACCTCCTAGTTGGGAGAACACCATGCGCATCGTCCGCCACTACGAGCACGGGGCCCCCTCGGTGCTGCGTGTCGAAGAGGCGGAGAAGCCGCAGCCCGGACCGGGCGAAGTGCTGATCCGCTCCGAGGCCATCGGCGTCACGTTCGCCGAGGTCCAGCGCCGTCAAGGCATCCCGATCGGCGGTCACGCCACGCTGCCCGGCGCCCCCGGCGGCGATGTCGCCGGCGTCGTCGAGGCACTCGGCGACGGCGTCACCCACGTCGGCGTCGGGGACCGTATCGTCGTCGATGTCGACCACAGCGCCTACGCCGACTACGTCACCGCCGACGCCGCCTGGGCCATGGCCATCCCGGACACCATGGACGCCGCCGAGGCGACCCTGCTGCCCAGCCCGGCCCAGACGGCGTACCACGCCATCAAGGAGTCCGGCCAGCTCAAGCCCGGTGAGTCGATCCTGATCGACGCCGCCTCCGGGGGTGTCGGCCACCTCGCCGTGCAGATCGCCAAGGCGATGGGTGCCGGCAAGGTGATCGCCACCGCCAGTACCCAGGCCAAGCTGGACTTCGTCCGTGACCTCGGTGCCGATGTCACCGTCAACTACACCGACGACGACTGGGACGAGCAGGTCCGGGCAGCGACCGAAGGCCGGGGCGTGGACGTCGTTCTGGAGACCGTCGGCGGCGACATCCTCACCAAGAGCGTCGCCCTCACCGCCCAGTTCGGCCGGCTGGTCTTCTACGGCTCGGCCAGCGGTGACATCCAGCCCGTCCACCCGCTGATGCTCAGCCGGATGAAGACCGTGGCCGGCTTCGCTCTCTACGCCATGCTCTACAACAAGCCCGAGGCCATCGCCGCGGGACAGCGCGACCTGCTCGACATGATCGCCACCGGCAAGGTGCGCCCGATCGTCCACGATCGGCTCGGTCTCGACGAGGCCGTCAAGGCACACGAACTGATGGAGGCCCGGGCTCAGCTCGGCAAGGTCGTCCTCGTCCCCTGACGCAGACCGGCGACCCGTCGTCTCCCGACCGACGTGGCCGGTCGCGATCATCCCCCGCTCGGGGCCGGCCACCCGCCGTACGGCACGAGAGGCACTCGTGCCGTACGCGCACTCCACCGCAGTCCACAGCGATCCCCTGACGGATCCCACCGCAGATGACGCCGGCCGAGCACGACCGGCGGGACGGGGATGGCACCCACTCCAGCCCGAAAGGCAAATCACCGTGCCCTCCCGCGCCACAGGGGCCGACAGCCCGCTCACCGCCGTCGGCTCCCCACCCCGGACCCGGATCCGACCCGTCATCATTGCCTGCCTGCTGGCCGTCTTCCTGGCCATGCTGGACTCGCAGATCGTGGCCACCGCGCTGCCCCGCATCGTCGGGGACCTCGGCGGTCTCGACGTGTTCGCCTGGGTGACGACCGCGTACATCATCGCCGCCAGCGTCACCACGCCCGTCTACGGCAAGCTCGGCGACCTCTTCGGCCGGAAGAAGATCTTCCTGATCGCCGTCGCGGTGTTCCTCGCCGGCTCCGCGCTGAGCGGCGCCGCCCAGTCCATGGACCAGCTCATCCTGTTCCGCACCGTACAGGGCATCGGCGCCGGCGGCCTCTTCGTCTCCGTGCTCGCCATCATCGGGGAGCTGTTCAACCCGCGTGAGGCCGCCAAGTACTTCAACCTCTTCGGCATCGTCTTCGCGCTCGCCGCGCTGGCCGGGCCCGCCGTCGGCGGCGGGCTCACCGACCTGCTGAGCTGGCACTGGGTCTTCCTGATCAATCTGCCCGTGGGCGTCGTGATCCTGGTGCTGGTTTCCACCTGTCTGCACCTGCCCCGCGCCGAGCGCCCCGCGCACATCGACTACACCGGCTTCGTCCTGCTCAGCGCCGCGATCGTCGCACTCACCCTGGCCGCGAGCTGGGGCGGAGTGAAGTACGAGTGGCTGGACTGGCGAATCCTCGCGCTCGCCGCGGGCGCGGTGCTGCTCGCCGTGGCGTTCATCGCCGCCGAGCGCCGCACCGCCGAACCCGTCATCCCGCTGCACCTCTTCCGAGACTCCACCTTCAGCGTCAGCGTGCTGGTGAGCGTCGCGGCGGGCATCGTCTTCCTCGGCTCGGTCAACTTCCTGGCCATCTACATCCAGGTCGTGACCGGAGCCAGCCCGACCATGTCCGGTGTGGTGCTGCTGCCCATGATGTTCGGCCTGGTCGCCTCCTCCGTCATCAGCGGCGCAGCGATCACCAAGACGGGGCGCTACAAGTGGTACCCCGTGCTCAGCATGGCCATCGGCATCGTGGGGGCGCTGCTGCTGGCCACCATGGACACCGGGACCTCCCGTGCCGTGGTCATCGGCTACATGCTGGTCTTCGGCGTCGCCGCCGGACTGAACATGCAGGTGCTGACCATGGCCGCGCAGAACACCGCGCCCCGCGACGACATCGGCGCGGTCCACGCCACAGTGTCCTTCGCCCGGCAACTGGGCACCACCGTGGGCATCTCCCTGTTCGCCTCGATCTTCTACAACCGGCTCACCGAGGAGATCGCCGAGCGGACGCCCGCGGACGCGCTGCGCGGCATCGACCCCGACGCGCTGAACTCGACCGAGACACTGGACCGGCTCACCGAGCCCGTGCGCAACGCCGTGGAGCAGTCGTACGCCGCCGCGCTCACGCCCGTGTTCCTCACCGCCGTACCGGTCCTCCTCCTGGGGCTGCTGGCCGCCCTGACGATGAAGAACCTCCCGCTGCGCGGCGAGGACCACCAGGATCACGAGGCAGCCGCCGAGGGGAACTGACCCCTCTTCATCCACCGCCCGCGAGCCGCCTTCCCACCCGGGAGGGCGGCTCACGTACGTCGGGCCTCCGTGCCCCGGTCGCCCTTCAGCGCCCTTCGAGCCCGAATCGACGGCTCGCGACCATCGTCGGCACTGCACAGCCGTACGACGCAGGACGCAGGCCGAAGAACAGGCAGAGGCAGACCAGGAGGCTCGTGTGACAACGACCGAAGACCCGCAGACGGCCCCGGTGGTCGACCCCGGACCGCTGATCCGGCTGACCATTGCCGACTGCGCCGCCAAGGTGCTGCACAGCGCCGTGACCCTCGGCGTGTTCGGCGCGCTCGCCAAAAGCCCGGCCGACGCGGCCGAGTTGGCCCGGCGCACCGGCACCCACCACCGCATGGTCCCGGACTTCCTGGACGCCCTGGTCGGGCTCGGTCTGCTGGAGCGCACGGAGGGCCGCTACCGCAACTCCCCGCTGGCGCGGGCCTATCTGGTGCCGGACTCCTCCTCGTACCTCGGCGGCTTCGTCGAGCTCACCAACGAGACGCTGTACGGCACCTGGGGCCGGCTCACCGAAGCGCTGCGCTCCGGAGAGCCCCAGCACCTCGACTCGGACAAGGGCGGCTTCGTCGGGGACCGGCACAAGGACCGCGCCAAGATGAAGCGGTTCCTGGCCGGGCTCGACGCGTACAGCGACCGGATGGGCACCGAACTCGCCCGGCGACTCGACTGGGGCCGCCACTTCTCGTTCGTCGACCTCGGCGGCGCGCGCGGCAACCTCGCGGCCGTCCTGGTACGGGCGCACCCGCATTTGCAGGCGACCTGCTTCGACCTGGAGCGGACACGGCCGCTGTTCACCGAGCACATCGGCGGCCTCGGCCTGGCCGACCGGGTCGCCTTCGCCGGCGGCGACTTCTTCACCGACCCGATCCCGCCGGCCGACGTCGTCGTCCTCGGCCACATCCTGCACGGCTTCGACACCACTCGGCGGCGCGAGCTGCTCGGCCGGGTCTTCGAGGCAGTGCGGCCCGGCGGCACGGTCCTCGTCTACGACCGGATGATCGACGACGACCGCAGCGATCCGGAGCGGCTGCTCAGCAGCCTGCACATGCGGCTGGTCAGCCCCGACGGCTCCGAGTACCGGGTCGCGGACTGCCGGGCCTGGCTGCTCGGGGCCGGGTTCACGGACGACGACGCGCAGCCTTTGCTCGGCACCCACACCCTGGTCACCGCCCACAAGGAGGCAGCATGAAGCCGCACCGGACCCCCGTGCTCATCGTCGGAGGCGGGCTGACCGGACTGTCCGCAGCCGTCTTCCTCGCCCATCACGGCGTCTCCGCCACCCTGGTGGAACGTCACCCCGACACCTCCACCCACCCCAAGGCCCGCGCCATCAACCCGCGGACCATGGAGCTGTACCGCGCGGTCGGCATGGAGGAGCGGGTACGTGCCGGGCGTTCCCCCATCTCCGGCAACACCGACCTGGTGCACGTCGAGAGCCTCGCCGGCAAGGAACGCGTACGGATGCCCAACGCCTCCCCGGAGGACATCGGCCGGATCAGCCCCACCCAGTGGACGCTGATCGACCAGAACCAACTTGAGCCGATTCTGCGGCAGCGGGCCGTCGAGGCCGGCGCGGACGTCCGCTTCTCCACCCGGGTCGATGCGCTGCAGGAGGAGGCGGAGGGGGTGTTGGTCAGCACCACAGACCTGTCCACCGGGGCGAGTGCGCAGATCCATGCCGACTACGTGATCGCGGCGGACGGCAGTCGCAGCCCGCTGCGCCAGATGCTGGACATCGGGGCGCACGGCCGGGGCACCATCACCAACCTCGTCAGCTTCTTCTTCGAGGCCGACCTGACCGAGGCGCTGCGCGGCCGCCGGATCATCGCGGCGTACGTCAACAACCCCGAGGTACGCGGCACGATCATCCCCATCGACAACGACCGCCGCTGGGTCATCAACGTCTCCTTCTTCCCCGACCGGGGCCAGCGCGCCGAGGACTTCACCGAGGAGCGCTGCACCGCCCTGGTGCGGGCCGCGGTCGGGGTGCCCGATCTGCCGCTGAAGATCGAGTCGGTGGACATGCCCGCGTGGGACATCTCCGCGCGCGTGGCGGACACCTTCGCGACCGGCCGGGTGTTCGTCGCCGGTGACGCCGCCCATGTGATGCCGCCCACCGGGGCGTTCGGCGCCAGCACCGGCATCCAGGACGCGTACAACCTCGCCTGGAAGCTGGCCATGGTGCTGTCCGGCACGGCCGGTCCCAAGCTGCTGGAGAGCTACGACGCCGAGCGGCGGCCGGTGGCCGAGGAGACCGTCCGGCAGGCCATGCTGCGGTTCGCGGTGCGGGAGGGCAAGCAGTACCAGGAGGTCGCCGGGGAGCTGCTGGACGAGACGACCATGACGTTCGGATACTGCTACCGCTCCGGCGCCTTCGCCGTGGAGGAGGGGGCGCCCGACTCGATCGTGGAGGACCCCGCGCATCCCGGGGCCCGGCCCGGGGCGCGCGCCCCGCACCTCCAGCTCGACGGTCCCGAGGGGCCGGTGTCCGTCATCGATCTGTACGGCGACGGGTTCACGCTGCTCGTGGACGAGATGGCGGGGCGGTGGACCGGCGCGGTGGAGAAGGAGGCGGCCCGCCTCGGTGTCGGCCTGAAGGTCGTCCGCATCGGCCTTGGCACCAGGCTGTGGGACCAGGACGGGTCCTTCCGTCGCCGGTACGGGCTGTCGGCCGGTGGGGCGGTTCTGGTACGGCCCGACGGGTTCGTCGGGTGGCGTACGACCGCGGGGCGCGGCGGGCGGGTCGACCGCGCGGCGATCGCGGCACTGCGGGCCGTCCTGGACCGGGCGTAGGCGTTCGCCTCCGGAAAGGGCGCTCCGCGCACACCACGGCCGCGGTGCTCCGTCTTGGAGCGCCGCGGCCGTGGTGTGCGCGGGCGAAACCTCAAGGGGCTGTGCGGTGCAGCACCGTGTCGAGGGCGGTCGTCAGGGACCTGGCGGGGTGCTCCGGCAGGTCGGTGCCGCGCCAGGCGATGAAGCCGTCCGGGCGGAGCAGGACCGCCCCGGTGTCCTGGACGCCGTAGCGGGTGAGGAAGCGCTCGACGACCTCGGGGACTTCCTCCGCGCCGACGCGGTGGAAGGACAGGCCGAGCGTGGCCGCGGGCTCCTGCCAGGCGGTGCCGCTCGGGCCGGCGAGGAGCCAGAAGTCGCCGTCGAGGAGGTCGTGGAGCGGGATCTCCTTGCCCTGACGGACCAGGGAGAGGTGGGGAGCGCGGGTGCCGGGGCGGCCGCTAGGCGTGGTCGGGTCCTCGACCACGGCGGTATCCTCGTCGCCTGCCTCGACGATGACGGCGTCCGATCGGTACACATGGCCGAACAGCACCGTGGTCTCGGGACGGTGCCGGGCCGCGGCCGCCTCGTCGAGGCCGCTGCGCTGGAGGTAGCGGATGACACCCTGGTCGACGGTGAACTCGGCGACCGGCGCCCGCTCCTGCTCGTAGGTGTCCAGCAGCCCGGGACCGGCCTCCCCGCGCAGCACCCGGGCGAGCTTCCAGGCCAGGTTGTGCGCGTCCTGGATTCCCATGTTGCCGCCGAACCCTCCGGTGGGCGGCATGACGTGCGCGCAGTCACCGGCCAGCAGCACCCGTCCGGAGCGGAAGCCGTCCGCGACCCAGGCGGCGATCTCCCAGCTCGTCGCGGACTCCACCGCGACCGGAAGATCGGGCACCCCCACGGCGGCCCGCACCAGTTCCACGCAGTCCTCGGTGCCGTATGCACGGTGATCGGCCCCGGGCGGCAGGCTCGGCGCGAGCACCCAGCGGTCGGAGTCCGCGCCGCCGAGCTTGCCGAGTACGCCCTTGACGGCCGGGTTGCTGACGAAGCAGAGGAAGAAGGTGCGCCCTGCCACGTACGGGTCGAGGTCGGCGTGGAAGATGATGTTCATCTGCCGGCCGAACACGCCCTGCCCGTGATGGCCGATGCCGAGCGAGGTGCGGATCGGCGCCCGTGAGCCGTCGGCCGCGACCAGGTACCGCGCCCGCACGGTTCGCTCGGAGCCGTCCCCCGCATCGCGCAGGACGGCCGTGACGCCCTCCGCGTCCTGGGTGAACCCCGTCATCTCGGTGGCGAATCGGATGTCCGCGCCGAGCTCCTCGGCCCGCTCCCGCAGCACCGGTTCGAGCCGGTCCTGCCCGATCAGGGTCCAACCGGTGGTGCCCACGTCGTTCGGGTCGTGGCGGAACGGGCCGTCGAACCGGCCGAGTTCGGTCCCGGTGAGCGACTCGGCCTGGAGGATGTCGCCGTACTGGGCGTGCGGGTTCTCCCGCGCCCGTACCGCGTCCTCCAGGCCGAGCGCACGCAGCAGCTCCATGGTCCGCGGGCTCGCGGCCTGCGCCCGGGGGTGCGCCGAGATCTCCGCGTGCCGCTCCACCAGCAGCGGCCGGATGCCCTGCCGGGCGAGGAACAGGGCTTGGGCGAGGCCCACCATGCTGCCGCCCACGATGAGTACTTCGGTCGTCTCGTCCGCCATACCGGCTCCTCGAAGGTAGTGGGAATGCGTTCGGTTTCGGCGAGCCGATGCAACACCCGGGTCCTCGAACCGGGCTCGCGGCGCGGACGAACGGAACCTGTGCGGAGCGGCGCGCTCCCAGGCGGATTCGAGTGCCGTCCGAGGAGTGGCTGACAGGTTCGATCTGTTCCAGGCCCGAAGTGCGACGCAGGACTTGAAGGAGGGCGGAAGCGGTGGTGGAGGCTTTGAGTGTGCTGGTGCTGACGGGCACCGGCCTGGTGGCGGGGGTGCTCTTCGCGGTCGCGGTGAGCGTGATGCCCGCGCTGATCGCGATGACCCCGGAGCGGTACGTGTCCACGCACATCCTGCTCGGCAGGCGCTACGACCGGATCATGCCGTTCATCGTCACCGGCTCCACGGCCGTGGACGTCGGGCTCGCGGTACGGGCGTCGGGCGTCCCCCGAGTGCTGTTCGCGGCCGCCGCCCTCTGTATGGCGGGGGTTGCCGTGGTGTCGCAGACCCGGAACGTGCCGATCAACCGGACGGTCAAGCGGACCCGGCCCGAGGACCTGGGCCCCGGTTGGCGGGATCCCCGCCCGGCCTGGCGCGACTGGCATCTGGTGCGCACCTGCCTCGCGATCGCGGGCTGTGCGCTGACGGCCGCCGCGGTGGTGCTGTCGTGACCCCCGTCGTCGTACGCGATCTGCCGCGAGGGGCGGAGCGGGACGCGGCCGACGTCCGGATGCGGGAGCTGCTGTCCCGCCCTGATCCCGGTCCGGTGGCCGAGCGGCTCGCGCTGCTGCACTTCACGGGACGGCGCAGCAGGCGGCCGTACACCGTGCCCGCCGGGGTGCACACCCTCGGTGGCGCCCTGGTGGTGGCGACCGGCAGCGGCTGGCGGCACAACTTCGCGGGCGGCTCGGTGGGCGAGCTGACCTGGCGCGGGCAGCGGCGACCGGTGCGGTTCGCCCTGGTCGACGACGCGGACCACACCGCGCGCGGCTATCTGGAGCTGTACCGCCGCTACGGAGACGCGGCCCCACGCCGGCTCGGCATCGCCGTGCGCGGCGCAGGGGCGCCCGGATACGGCGAGTTCCGGGAGGCCGTCGCCCGGCACGGGCTCTCCCTGGTGGAGGTCACCCATGTCACCCGCGTCCCGGACGAGAACGGCACACCCGAGAACGGCACACCCCCATCAGACGCAGCGAACGAGAGGACACCACGATGAGTGCAATCGCCGGCTGGGTGGACTTCGAGCGGGACCTGACACCGGAGGCGCCCACCGTACGGGCGATGGCGGCGGCACTCGCGCACCGCGGCCCGGACGGCTTCGGGGAGTGGATCGAGGGGCATGCCGCGCTGGCCCACCGCCGGCTCGCTCTGCTCGACCCCGAGCACGCGGACCAGCCGGCCCTCGTGGAGTCGGAGTCCGGAAGCCCGGTGGCCGTGCTGACCCTGGACGGGAGTATCACCAACCACGTGGAGCTGCGCCGTGAACTGGCCGCCAAGGGGCACCGGTTCACCTCGGGCGGTGACGCGGAGGTGGCGCTGCACGCCTACCTGGAGTGGGGCGCCGCGTTCCCGGAGCGGCTGGAGGGCCTGTTCGCCCTGGCCGTGTGGGACGTACGGCGGCAGGAACTGCTGCTGGTCCGCGACCGGTTGGGCGTAAAGCCGCTGTGCTACTTCCTGACCCCCTCCGGGGTCGTCTTCGGCTCCGAGCCCAAGGCGCTGCTGGCGCATCCGGCGGTAGGGCCGGTGGTCGACGCCGACGGACTGCGGGAGCTGTTCGCACACAGCCGCAAGCCGGGCACCGGGGTGTTCCGGGGCACCCGCGAGGTGCTGCCCGGCCACGCGATGACCGTGCGGGCACCGGGCACCGGCCACCGGCGTTACTGGTCGCTGCCCGCCCGCCCGCACACCGACAGCCTGGAGACCACCCTCGCCACCGTGCGCCGGCTGCTGTCGGAGGCGGTGGCGACGCATCTGCGCGCGGACGTGCCGGTCGGCGCGATGCTCTCGGGCGGGATCGACTCCAGCGCGCTGACCGCGCTCGCGTCCCGGGAGCGGCGTGCGGCGGGGGGCGCGCTCAGGTCGTTCTCGGTGAACTTCACCGGCTACGCGGAGAACTTCGAGCCGCACCCGACCATGCGCGCCACCCCCGACGCCCCCTACGCGGCCCTCGCGGCGGAGCACATCGGCACCGAGCACACCGAAATCCTGCTGGAGACCGGGGCGCTCGCCGACCCGCGGACCCACGCCGCCGCCCTGCGCTGCCAGGACGCGCCCTCGCCGCTCGGCGACATGGATGTCTCGTTGCTGCTGTTCTTCGAGGCGCTGCGCGGCGCCGGGATCACGGCCGTGCTCTCCGGGGAGACCGCCGACGAGGTGTTCAACGGCTACTTCTGGGCGTACGACCCGGCGCACAGCAACTCCACCACCTTCCCGTGGGTCTCGTTCGAGCGCGGGCATGACGCCGCCGCGGGCGGGCTGGGCTGCTCGCTCGTGGACCGTACGCTCCGCAAGGAGCTGGACTTCATGGAGTACGCCGACCAGCACTACCGCGACGCGCTCACCGAGGTCCCGCAGGTGGCCGGGGAGAGCCCCGCCGAGCGCAGGGCGCGCGAGGTCACCTATCTGGCGCTGACCCGGTGGGCCCCGACCCATCTGGACCGGGCCGACCGGATGAGCATGGCGCACGGGGTGCAGTTGCGCCCGCCGTTCTGCGACCGGGCGCTGGTGGAGTACGTCTACAACGTGCCGGCCGAGCTGAAGCGGGTGGGCGGCCAGGAGAAGAGCCTGCTGCGGGCCGCCGTCGCCGATCTGCTGCCGGAGCCGGTGCTCAACCGGCCCAAGAGCGCCTATCCGACCGTGCAGGAGGCGGCGTACGGCGAGTTCGTGCGCCACCGCTTCGGGGACGTGGCCGCGGACCGGGCGGCGCCGGTCGCCCCGCTGCTGGACGCCGAGGCGACCCGGGTGGCGCTGGGCGCGGCGGCGGCCCCCAGCGGTGCCTTCGCGTGGGTGGAGCGGGCGAGCATGGAGATGGTGCTGCAGCTGAACACCTGGCTGGCGGAGTACCGGGTCGAGCTGAGGCTGTGAGGGTGTCGGACGCCGCACCGCGCACATAAGGGTGCATCTTGTCATTTATGTGCCCTTAGGCATATGATGTGGGCAAGGCGAGAAGTGGGCGATGCGGCATTCGGCCGGAGTGGAACTCGATATGCCACAACCGGGAATCACGGGGTTTTTTCTGGGTTCAACTTCTCTTGAAATCGCTTTCCCGGGCAAAGGCGAGGCAATTTTTGAAGACTCGCCCGTAGGTAATGTTTCTCTTCGAAATAAATGAAGCAGGAAGGTGAACAGGCGAAGGTCGCCGGCCCACAATGGCGGCACACTCAGGGGGAATGCAGTGATAGAGATCGGTCTGCTGGGCTCTATGCGAATACGCAGGAACGGGGAGGACGTCACACCGTCGGCCCCCAAGCTGCGTCAGGTGCTGGCCCTGCTGGTGCTCAACGTCAACTCGCTGGTCAGCGTGGACCAGCTGTGCGAGGAGTTGTGGGAGGACCACCCACCGCTCAGCGCGCTGACCACCTTGCAAACATACATTTATCAACTGCGCCGCAGGCTGCTGTTGGCCACCGAACAGCACGGCGCGCCGTTCGGATCTCGCCCACCGCACAGCTGCCCCGCCATCCTGACCCGAGTGGGCGGGTACGAACTGCGACTGGACGACAAGAAGTCGGTGGACGCCTACCGCTTCGACCAGCTCGCCGAACAGGGGATGGCACACCTGCGCACCGGCGCGGGGGAGGAGGCGGCTCGCACCCTCAAGTCGGCCCTTTCCCTGTGGCACGGCGGAGCCCTGGTCGACGTCAGCACCGGACGGCGGCTGTCGGCCTGGTCGACCCAGCTGGAGGAACGCCGTAAGAGCGTCCAGGAGCAACGCTTCTCGTTGGAGCTCGAACTCGGCCGCCACCACGCCGTGCTGGACGAGCTGTCCGAAGCCTTCCGCGGCCACCCCACCCACGAGGCGTTCGCCGGACAGCTGATGCGGGCCCTGCACCGCTGCGGCCGCCGCCCGGACGCCCTCAACACCTTCCGGACCCTGCGCAGCCATCTCGTCGAGGAACTCGGACTGGAACCCTCGGCGCAGCTGCAGCGGCTCCACCAGGAGGTGCTCGCGGACCGCGGCCACCTCAGGGGGCAGGCCGCGGCCAAGACCGAAACCGGGCCCGGCGGCCGCCTGCCGTCCCGGGCCCGGCCCAGCTCCCCGCCGATGTGGGCGACTTCGTCGGACGGGAACGGGAACTCGACCAGTTGGAGACGTTCCTGGGTGCCGACCGGCCCAGCACCGGAATGCGGGTCGTGGAGGTGCACGGCCCGCCCGGCGTGGGGAAGAGCGCGTTCGCCGTGCGTGCCGCGCACCGCCTGCGCCCGCGCTTTCCCGATGGACAGCTCTTCATCGACCTGTCCGCCGTCGGTGAGGGCTCCCAACAACTCGTCGACGTGCTGTCGGCCTGTCTCACCGCCTGTGGCATCCAGCGCCGGGCACAGCCCGCCGGGCTCGACGAGCTCAGCCGGCTCTTCCGCACCTGGACCGCCGACCGCCGGGTGCTGGTCGTGGTCGACGACGCGCTCACCGCCTCCCAGATCCGTGCCGTCCTGCCGGGCGGCTCCGGCTGCGCGGTGATCGCCACCAACCGCTACCGGGCGGACAGCCTCTCCACCGGCCGGAAGATCGTTCTCCCCGCCCTGTCCCCCGAGGAGTCCCTCCAGCTCTACGACCGGGTCGCCGGGGAGCGCTCGCGGCAGGAGGACCCCACGGCGGTGCAGGAGCTGATGGGGATCTGCGAGGGACTCCCGCTGGCGATCAGGGCGGTGGCCTGGCTCACCGCCCGGCCCGGCTGGTCCGCGGCGCGGCTGGCGTCACGACTGCGCGGCAACCACCGGATGCTGCTCGAACTCCCCGACGGAACCAAGTCGTTGATGGCCACGGTGGCCGCCAGCCACCGGCATCTGCCGGCCCGCTCCCAGCAGTTGCTGCATTTGTTGCTCCAGCGTGAGCGCCCCCACTGGAGCCTCGCCGAGGTGGTGGCAAGGCTGGGTCCCGGCATCGGTGACGCCGAGACACTCCTCGATTACCTCGTCGACGTCCACCTCGTCCAGGAACACCTGACGTCGGACGCCGAGCTGCTGTACTCCGTGCCCCGACTCACCCGGCAGGCCCTGATCCTCCTGTTGCGGGGCACCTCGATGGAGTGCGTACCGAACGGGCGGTCGGCCGGAGATGGTGCCGTCGGCGACAGCTCTGGCGGCGTGACCCTGATGAAGGCCGACGTCCGCCGGTAGCACGACCCCTCACGGCCCGTCGCACCCCACGTGCGGCGGGCCGTTGTGCTGTCTCCCGCCCGCGCACCGAGGCCCGTCAGCGGTTCTCCAGGCGCCCTCGAGAGCGTCTCGACCTCCGCCGACCAGGGTGAACACAGAACCGACAAGCCGGGAGGACATCGTGCACCGAACGCTGATCGTGGCGAGGATGGACCTCGCCGACGCCGAGGGCGTCGCGCAGGTCTTCGCCGATTCGGACAGCACCGAACTGCCGCATCTGGTGGGGGTGTCGAGGCGGACGCTGTTCGCGTTCCACAACCTGTACTTCCATCTGGTGGAGGCCGACCAGGACATCGCGCCGAACCTTTACAAGGCGCGCAGCCACCCGCTCTACGAGGAGATCAACACCCGGCTCGGCCAGTTCATCTCGCCCTACGACCCGAATTGGCGCGAGCCCAAGGACGCCATGGCCGTCCCCTTCTACTCCTGGACGCCCCAGCAGGGCCCGCAGACCAGTGCACCGCGCTCGGCGAACCTGGGCGGTACCCGATGAGCGCCCCCGCCACGACCAAGGTCCACGCGAACGAGGTCGCCGCCAACACCAAGCGCGGCGGCGACATCCGGGTCACCCTCAGCCCCAGGACCGTGGGTTGTACCTCCGGGTTCGGCGGAGTGCTGCGACTGGCCGCCGGCCACCACGTCACCGAGCACTACCACCCGTACTCCGAGGAGTTCCTGCATGTGATCCAGGGTCACCTCGAAATGAGCCTGGACGGCGCCGCTCCGGTCGAACTCGACCCCGGCGACTCGCTGCTGGTCCCGATCGGGGTGCGCCACCGCCTGGTCAACACCGGTTCCGTGCCGGCCGAGGCGGTCTTCCACCTCTCCCCGCTCGCACCGCGCCCCGAACTGGGCCACGTCGACACCGAGCAACCGCTCGACGCGTCCGCGGGCAACCCCGATGTGGGAGCGGCCCGATGACAGCGCCGCACCGACGCGCAGTGATCACCGGGGTGGGCGCCGTCGCGCCCGGCGGGATCGGGCGGGACGCCTACTGGGACCTGCTCACCGCCGGCCGCACCGCCACCCGCCGCATCAGCCTGTTCGACCCGGACGGGTTCCGCTCCCAGGTCGCCGCGGAGTGCGACTTCGACCCGCTCGCCGCCGGACTGACCCCCCAGGAGGTCCGCCGGATGGACCGGGCCGGCCAGTTCGCGGTCGTCGCCGCCCGCGAGGCCGCCTGCGACAGCGGCGTCGAACTGCCCGGCGCCGACCCGGGACGGGTCGCCGTGAGCATCGGCAGCGCCGTCGGCTGCACCATGGGCCTGGAGGAGGAGTACGCCGTCCTCTCCGACGGCGGCCGCGACTGGCTGGTCGACCACAGGTACGGCGTCCCCCACCTGTACGGCTACATGGTGCCCAGCACCCTCGCCGTCGAGGTGGCCCGGCAGGCCGGCGCCGAGGGGCCGGTCGCGCTGATCTCCACCGGCTGCACCTCGGGCCTGGACGCCATCGGACACGGCGTTCAGCTGATCGAGGAGGGCACGGCCGACATCGTGCTCGCCGGTGCCACCGACGCCCCGCTGTCACCCATCACTTCCGCCTGTTTCGACGCCATCAAGGCCACCACCGCCAACAACGACGACCCCGAGCACGCCTCCCGGCCCTTCGACGGACAGCGCGACGGCTTCGTCCTGGGCGAGGGCTCCGCCGTCATGGTGATCGAGGAGCTGGAGTCGGCCAGGCGCCGCGGCGCCACCGTCTACGCCGAGATCCTCGGCTTCGCCGGCCGCAGCAACGCCTTCCACATGACCGGACTCAAGCCCGACGGCCGGGAGATGGCCGAGGCTATCCGGGTCGCGATGGACCGGGCACGGCTCGACCCCGGCGCCATCGACTACATCAACGCGCACGGCTCCGGCACCAAGCAGAATGACCGGCACGAGACCGCCGCGTTCAAGCGCAGTCTCGGACAGCGGGCCTACGAGGTGCCGGTCAGCTCCATCAAGTCGATGATCGGGCACTCGCTCGGCGCCATCGGCTCCCTGGAGATCGCCGCCTGCGCCCTGGCCCTGCGCCATCAGGTCGTGCCGCCGACGGCCAACCTGTCCACGCCCGACGCCGAATGCGACCTTGACTATGTGCCGGTGACGGCGCGTGAGCACCGTATGGAGCGGGTGCTCAGTGTGGGCAGCGGATTCGGCGGCTTCCAGACGGCGATGGTTCTGGGCCGGCCCGCGCCTGGCTACCGGGAGGCGGCATGAGCGCCTCCGGCATACGCCCCGGCCGCCGCGGCCGGTCCGTGGTCACCGGGCTCGGCGTGGTCGCGCCCACCGGACTCGGCGCCGCCCGGCACTGGGAGTCGGTGCTCGCGGGCAAGAGCGGCCTCGGCCGGATCACCCGATTCGACCCGACCGGCTACCCCGTCCAAGTGGCGGGCGAGGTCCCCGGATTCCGCGCGGGCGAACAGGTGCCGGGGCGGCTCGTCCCGCAGACCGACCGCTTCACCCACTTCGCGCTGGCCGCCGCCGAGGACGCCCTCACGGACGCCGCCGCCGACCCGGCGGCCCTGCCGGAGTACGAGATGGCGGTGGTGACCGCCAGTTCCTCGGGCGGCACCGAGTTCGGTCAGCACGAAATGGAGAACCTCTACCAGAAGGGCTCCTCCTGGGTCGGCGCCTACCAGTCCATCGCCTGGTTCTACGCGGCCACCACCGGCCAGGTCTCCATCCGGCACGGAATGCGCGGCCCCTGCGGGGTCATCTGCGGCGAGCAGGCCGGCGGCCTCGACGCCCTCGGCCAGTCGCGGCGGCTGCTGGACACCGGCTCCCGGCTCGTGCTCAGCGGCGGCACCGACGCCTCGCTGTGCCCGTACGGCCTGGTGGCGCAGTCATCCACCGGGCGGCTGTCCACCGAGGACGATCCCGCCCGCGCCTACCTGCCCTTCGACGCGGCCGCGTCCGGCTTCGTCCCGGGCGAGGGCGGCGCCATCCTTGTCGTCGAGAACGCCGAGGCGGCACGCGCCCGCGGGGTCCCGGCCTACGGCGAACTGCGGGGCTACGCAGCCGGGTTCGATCCCACGGCGGACGGCTCCACCACGCGGCACTCCGTGCTGGTGTCCGTCGTCCGGCGGGCCCTCGCCGACGCCGGGCTCGCCCCGGGCGACATCGACGTGGTCTTCGCCGACGCCTCCGGCACGCCCGCCGAGGATCTCGCCGAGGCCCGCGCCATCACCGAGGTCTTCGGCCCCGGCGGCGTACCGGTGACTGCGCCGAAGACCCTCACCGGGCGCCTGTACGCGGGCGGCGCCGCGCTGGACGTGGCGACCGCGCTGCTCGCCCTGAGCGCCGGTGTCGTCCCGCACACCGCGGGGCTCGGCCGGACGGCTCCCGGCTGCGAGATCGACCTCGTCCTCGACCGCCCCCGCCAGACCGACCCGCGCACCGCCCTGGTCCTGGCCCGCGGCCACGGCGGCTTCACCTCCGCACTGGTCCTCGGCGCCGGCGACCGCGACGCCCCCACCAAGTGACCGGCCCACCACCCACCACGTACGAAAGGCGGCTCCCCATGGCGGAGTTCACCCTCGACGACATCCGGCGAATCCTGCGCGCGAGCGCCGGCGTCGACGAACAGACCGACCTGGACGGCGAGGACTTCGCCGGCACCGCGTTCGTCGACCTCGGCTACGACTCCCTGGCCCTGCTGGAACTCGTCAACCGCATCGAGCGCGAGTACGGCATCCAGATTCCCGAAGGCGACCTGGCGCACACCCGAACCCCGTTCGAGACCGTCTCCTATGTCCAAGCCCGGCTCACGGAGGCCCGAGTCCGATGACAGGACACACCGACAACGCGATCGTCGTCGAGGCACCGATGGACCTGGTGTGGACGATGACCAACGACGTGGCCGCCTGGCCGCGCCTGTTCAACGAGTACGCCTCAGCCGAGATCCTCGGCCGGGACGGCGACACCGTCACCTTCCGCCTCGCCCTGCACCCGGACGAGAACGGCACGGTCTGGAGCTGGGTGTCCGAGCGCACCCCCGACCCGGCCACCCGCACCGTCGCGGCCCGCCGGGTGGAGACCGGCCCCTTCGCGTACATGAACATCCGCTGGGAGTACGAGGAGGTGCCCGGCGGCGTACGGATGCGCTGGATCCAGGACTTCGAGATGAAGCCCGACGCCCCGATCGACGACGCCGGGATGACCGCCAGGCTCAACCGCAACACCGCGGTCCAGATGCGGCTGATCAAGGCCAAGGTGGAGACCGCGGCCCGGGCCGGCCGGCAGCTCCGGGGCAAGCGCGTCCTGGTGACCGGCGGCACCCGCGGCATCGGGCGGGGCATCGTCCTTGCCGCGGCCCGGGCCGGGGCCGACGTCGTCACCTGCTACCGCGCCCCGGGCCCCGCCGTCGCCACGCTGGAGGAGGAACTGGCCGGCACGCTCGGCAAGCACCAGGTGCTGCGGGCCGACGCCGCCGAAGAGGCGGACGTGGACCGGCTGGCCGCCGCGTGCGAGGCGAGCCTCGGCGGCCTCGACGCCGTCGTCAACAACGCCGCCACCTTCCGACCCCAGCCGTACGCCGACCTCGGACCCGCCGAGTGGGCGGCCACCCTCCAGGGCAACCTCACCGCCACCCATCTGGTCACCCAGCGCACCCTGCCGCTGCTGTCCGCCGGCTCCTCGGTGGTCAACATCGGCTCCACGGTCGCCTTCATCGGCATGGCCGGCGGCGTCCACTACACCACCGTCAAGTCCGCGCTGGTCGGCATGACCCGCTCGCTGGCCCGGGAGCTCGGACCGCGCGGCATCCGCGTCAACACGGTCTCGCCCGGCCGTATCGCCACCGAGGCGCTCGACGAACTGCCCGCCGAAGAGGCCGAGCGGCAACGCGCCACCTTCGCCTCCTTCACCGCGCTCGGCCGGCTCGGCACCGTCGACGACATCGCCCAGGCCGTGCTGTTCCTCATCAGTGACCACGCCGGCTGACGTGAGCGGCCAGAACATCCACGTCGACGGCTGCGTCTGAGCCGCGGCCCAGCCACGGAGGGAATCCCATGGAACTCGCACTGCACGGCAGGAAACTCCTCGTCACCGGCGGCACCCGGGGCATCGGGCGCGGCATCGTCCTCGCCGCCGCCCAAGCCGGCGCCGACGTCCTCACCTGCTACCGGCAGGAGAGCGAGGCCGTCGACAGCCTGACCGCCGCGCTGAAGGAGACGGCCGGCGACCACCACGTGATCCGCGCGGACGTCGGCGACACCGCCGAGGTCGACCGCCTCGTCGGCGAGGCCAGGGACCGCTTCGGACGGCTCGACGGGATCGTCAACAACGCGGGCGTGATCAGCCACATCCCGTTCGCGGAACTGCCCGCCGACGAGTGGGCGCGGATCATCGACACCAACCTCACGGCCGCCTACCGGATCATCCAGCAGGCGCTGCCGCTGCTCGGCACCGGCTCCTCGGTGGTCAACATCGGCTCGCGCGGAGCCGCCGCGGGCATCCCGCTGCGTGCCCACTACACCGCCGCCAAGGCCGCCATGATCGGGCTGACCCGCTCACTCGCCAAGGAACTCGGCCCGCAGGGCATCAGGGTCAACGTGGTCGCCCCCGGCGTCATCGAGACCGAGGCCTTCGCCACCATGCCCGCCGACCGCGCCGACGGACTGCGGGCCACCTACTCCCGCAAGACAGCGCTCGCCCGCCTCGGCACCGTCGAGGAACTCGCGGGCCCGGTGCTGTTCCTGCTCTCCGACGCCGCCGCGTACATCACCGGCGAAACCCTCAACGTCGACGGGGGGATCTGACATGCCCGAACCCGCCGAGAAGGTCTTCCGGGTCATGCTGCGGATGCAGATCAAGCCCGGCATGGAGGACGACTTCGAGAAGGTGTGGCGCGAGGTCGGCGACTCGGTCACCACCCACCCCGCCAACCTCGGTCAGTGGCTGTCCCGCAGCACCGAGGAGGACGGCGTCTACTACATCGTCAGCGACTGGATGAACGAGCCGCTGTTCCGCGAGTTCGAGACCAGCGACCGGCACCTGGAACACCGTCAGAAGCTGCACCCGTACCGCTTCGGCGGCTCCATGACGACCATGCAGGTGGTCGCCGCCCTGTCCGGCGCCGCATCGTGACCGGCGGTGCCATCGAGGTGGTGCTCTACCACCTGAGCGACGACCCGGACCGGGTCCTGCCCGCCTACCACGAGGCCAGCCGGCGGATGGCGGGCACCACCGGCCTGCTCGGCAACAAACTGCTGCACGCCCTCGGCGACCCGCGCTCCTACGTGGTGGTCAGCCGCTGGTCGGACTGGGAGGCGTTCACCGCGTGGGAGAGCGGCGCCGCCCACAAGAACCAGACCGCCCCGCTGCGGCCGCTGCGCGACACCGGCCGGGACCGGCCCTTCGAGATCTACCGGGAGCTCGCCCGCTACGCGGGGGACCGGGCCGCCGCCGACGTCACGGAAGGAGTCTGACGATGGCACGCACCGAAGCCCGGCAGACCGCTCCGCCGATCGACCTGTTCACCCCAGCCTTCCACCAGAACCCGCACAAGGCACTGGCCGACCTGCGGCGGACCGCGCCCGCCGTGCCCGTGACCACACCGAACGGCCTGCGCACCTGGCTGGTCACCGGATACGAGCACGCCAGGGCGCTGCTCGCCGACCCCCGGCTGAGCAAGGACATGCGGGTCGGCCGGGACCTCATCCCGCGGAACTTCGCCGATCCCGACAGACAGCGGGAGTTCCTCGCGGAGTCGGGGGAGCGCAGCCAGTTCCCCCATGTCCTCAGCGTGCACATGCTGGACAGCGACCCGCCGGACCACACCCGGCTGCGCCGGCTCGTCGGCCGGGCCTTCACCGCGCGCCGGGTCGAGTCCCTGCGGCCGCGTATCACCGAGCTCACCGACGAACTGCTGGACGCCATGACCGGGTACGGGCGGCTGGACCTCATGGAGGCACTGGCCTTCCCGGTGCCGTTCACCGTCATCTGCTGGCTGCTCGGCGTGCCCCCGGGCGACCGGTCCGCCTTCCGCCGCTGGTCCAACCTGCTCGTCTCGGGCGCGGGCACCGACGAGGTGCGCGAGGCCGGCGCGTCGATGATCGCGTACCTGGAGGCGCTGATCGAGGCGAAGCGGGCCGAACCGGCCGACGACATGCTCACCGATCTGGTGCACGCCCAGGACGCCGGCGACGCGCTGTCGTCCGACGAGCTGATCTCCATGGCGTTCCTGCTGCTGGTGGCCGGCCACGAGACCACGGTCAACCTCATCGGCAACGGCACCGTGGGACTGCTCACTCATCCCGAGGTGCGTCGGCAGCTCGCGGCGGACGAGTCGCTGTGGCCCGCGGCCGTCGAGGAGTTCCTCCGCCACGACGGTCCGGTCACCAACGCCACCTGGCGGTTCACCACCGAGCCCGTCGAGGTCGGTTCCGTGATCATCCCCGAGGGCGAGTTCGTGACCATCTCGCTCGGCGCCGCCGGCCGCGACCCGGCCCGCTATTCCGACCCGGACCGCCTGGACATCACCCGCCCCCACACCGCCTCGGTCGCCTTCGGCCACGGCATCCACCACTGCCTGGGTGCCCCCCTCGCCCGGCTGGAGGGGCGGATCGTCCTCAGCCGCCTCCTCGCGCGCTTTCCCGCACTGCGGCTCGCCGTGGACGCGGACCAACTGCGCTGGCGCAGCAGCCTGATGATGCGCGGCCTCGAAGAGCTCCCGGTGTTCACGGCGTGACCGCCGACCCCGCCCCACCCCTACTGGAGGAGAGACCCGTGGAACGTCAGGGCACCGAACTGGAACGCCCCGCCTGGGCCCCACCGGAGGTCGACATCGACACTCCGAGCATCGCCCGGGTCTACGACCACTGGATCGGCGGCACCCACAACTTCCCGGTGGACCGGGAACTGGCCCGCAAGGTCGTGGCCGGCAACCCCGACCTCCCTGCCACCCTCAAGGCCAACCGAGCCTTCCTGAGGCGCGCGGTACGCGAGTTGTCCGCGCTCGGCATACGGCAGTTCCTCGACATCGGCTCCGGCATTCCGGCCGAGGGCAACGTGCACGACGTGGCCCTCGCCGCCCATCCGGACAGCAAGGTCGTCTACGTCGACATCGACCCGGTGGCCGTCGCACACGGCCGGGCGCTGCTCGCCGATGAACCCAGAGCGGCCGTCTTCCAGGGCGACCTGTACAAGCCCCAGGAGATCCTGGACGCGGAGGACACCCGTCGGCTGATCGACTTCGGCCGTCCGGTCGCGCTGATCCTCGCCGCCGTACTGCACTTCGTCCCGGACGGCGACGATCCGCCCTCCCTGGTACGCCGGTACACCGAGCGGCTGGCACCCGGCAGCGCCCTGGTGATCTCGCACGCCGGCGCGGAGGAGGTGCCGAGGGCGGCGCCGGAGGCGGCCGAGCAGTACCGGGGCGCGGTGAGCCAGGTGATCTGGCGCGACAACCGGGAACTCACCGCGCTGTTCGAGGGCTTCGAGCTGGTGGAACCCGGCGTGGTCCGTGCCCCGCTGTGGCGTCCCGAACCGGCCGAGACCCCCGACCCGGGCCTCGCGATGCTGGCCGGAGTGGCGCTCAAACCGGCCGGGTGACTTCCGGTGGACGCCTCCCCGACCCCATCGGACGCAGCGCCGACGACCGCCCTCGCCGCGGAGGTACGGGCAGGGAGCCGTCGCAGGCCCGGCTTCACAACCCTGCTCGCGGTCGACTTGTGGGAGCGGTTCAGCTTCTTCGGCATGGCGGCGATCCTGGTCCTCTACCTGACTGCTTCCGAGGCTCGTGGCGGCATGGGCATGGCGCCGCAGTCCGCCACCGCGATCTTCGCCGCGTACATGTCGCTCACCTTCATGGCCGGCCTGCCGGGCGGCTGGCTCGCCGACCGGGTGCTGGGCGCGCGCCGGGCCGTGCTGCTCGGCGGTGTGCTCATCACCTGCGGCCACGCGGTGCTCGCGGTTCCGGTGACGGGCACGCTCTATGCCGGGCTGCTGCTGGTCGTCGCGGGAACAGGCCTGGTCAAGCCGGCCATGGCGGCCATGGTGGCGGGGGTCGGCGGGGACGGGCAGGGCCGCCGCGAGGCGGCCTTCTCGCTCTTCTACATGTGCATCCAGATCAGCGCGCTCATCGCCCCCGTGGTCACCGGGCTGCTGGCGGAGCGCGTCGCCTGGCACCTCGGTTTCGCGGCGGCCGCCTTCGGCATGACGGCCGGGCTGATCCAGTTCGCCCTCGGCCGGCGCCGGTACGGCGACGTGGGCGCGCGTCCGCCCCGCCCGATGCCCCGCCCCGAGGCTGCCGCGATGCTCCGGCGTGCCGCCTGGGCCACTGGGACGGTGGGCGCGCTCCTGGTGGTGCCGGCGGCGTGCGGGCTGCTGCCTCTCCCCGTGGTGCTCGCCGTCCTCGGCGTGACCACGGTCGCCCTCCCCTTCTGGTACCTGCGTTCACTGCGCCGGACCCACGCGCTGGGAGCGGCTCCCGAACGCCGGCTCGCCGGATTCACCGCGCTGATGGCCGCCTCCGCCGCGTTCTGGATGATCTTCGCGCAGAGCGGCTCGGTGCTCAGCCTCTTCGCCGAGCGGCACACCGACCGGGATCTGCTCGGCTTCGAGGTCCCCGCCAGTTGGTTTCAGTCCGTGCACCCGCTCTTCGTCCTGATGGTGGCCCCGCTCTTCGCCCGGCTCTGGCTGCGTGCCGGGCCGCGCGTCGACGTACCCGTCAAATTCGCGGGCGCGCTGATCGCAGCCGGTCTCAGCTTTCTGCTGATGGCCGTCGCGGCCCGGCTCGCCGAGCACGGACCGGTCGGCCCGCAATGGTTGCTGCTGGTCTACCTGCTCTACTCCTGTGGCGAGATCGCACTCGCCCCGGCCGGTCTGGCGCTGGCCGCCACGGTCGCGCCGCCCGGCAGCACCAGCCGTCTGCTCGCGGTGAACGGCATGTTCGGTGCCGTGGGTGTGGTGGTGGGAGGCCAGCTGTTCCGGCTGACCGCCGTACTGTCGCCGGCGGCCTACTTCCTGCTGGTCGGTGCCTTCGTACTAGTGGTCGGCGCAGCGGTCGCACTCGGCACCCCACAGCTACGCCGACTGCTCGGCCGACCGGCAGATCCCAGCAACAGCTGAGCTCACGAGGAAGGCTTCGTCGATGTAGTCGCGTCGTTCCCGGCGGGTCCACAGCCGTGGGAAGCCGTACGGCAAGGCAGTTGAGGCGGCCGCGCGGCGTGCTACAGCCTGGGGAGCGACATGGCTGCCCGCACAGTCGCCCAGGGACGGCACTGGGACGTCCGCACGACCTCTGCTCAGGGCACCCGAAGGGAACGCGGCCGCAAAGCGGCCCGGACAACAACAGCCCCAGGCCGTTGGCCTGGGGCTGCACTGTGGAGCGGGTGACGAGAATCGAACTCGCACTCTCAGCTTGGGAAGCTGATGTTCTACCACTAAACTACACCCGCGAAACGCGCCGCCGGAAGCGGTTGCGTACCGTCGCACACTCTACCTCATCACGGGCCCCGGGCGCCGCCGCCGCGGGGCCCGTGTGCTGTGCGGGGCGTGGATGCGCCGTGCGGTGGGAGGGAGTTGGGGCGTACCGTAGGCGGACCGCCGAGGGGTCGCCGCTGTGGTCGTGCCGCTTGAAGTGGCGTCCCTTTCATACCGTAATGTGGGCTTTCGTCGTCGGCTCGGAAACGGGTCTCAGACGTACGAGTTCACACACGGCTTTGGGGAAGGGACTCGAGGACTTGATGGAGCGCACCGTCGTCCGATGTGCCGAAGGGCACGTGTTCAGCACCGCGTCGTTCCCGATGCAGCAGGCCGGCCTCGGGCCGGGCCGGCTCATCCGCTGTCCGCGCTGCGCCCGGCTCCGGCACGCCGTGCCGGTGGCCTTGCAGAAGCAGTAGCCGAGCAGGAGCCGAGCAGGAGCCGAGCGGCAGCCGTCGGCACGGGCACACCCGGGGCATATCCGGTTCAGGCGCGCGGGGTCGTCACCGTCCAGGAGATTGTGGCGGGCCCGCGCGCTCTGCGTATCCTCGGTGCGTGCTTCTCTCAGACAAGGACATCCGGGCCGAGATCGACTCCGGACGGGTACGGATCGACCCGTACGACGAATCCATGGTGCAGCCTTCGAGCATCGACGTGCGGCTGGACCGCTACTTCCGGGTGTTCGAGAATCACCGTTACCCACACATCGACCCCTCCGTGGAGCAGGCCGACCTGACGCGGCTGGTGGAGCCGGAGGGCGACGAACCGTTCATCCTCCACCCCGGGGAGTTCGCCCTCGCCTCCACGTACGAGGTCGTCAGCCTTCCCGATGATCTCGCCAGCCGGCTGGAGGGCAAGTCCAGCCTCGGGCGGCTCGGGCTCGTCACGCACTCCACCGCGGGGTTCATCGACCCCGGGTTCTCGGGGCACGTGACCCTGGAGCTGTCGAATCTGGCGACTCTGCCGATCAAGCTCTGGCCGGGCATGAAGATCGGGCAGCTGTGCCTGTTCCGGCTGACCTCGTCCGCCGAGGAGCCCTACGGCTCGGCGCGGTACGGGTCGCGTTACCAGGGGCAGCGCGGGCCGACCGCCTCCCGGTCCTTCCTCAATTTCCATCGGACACAGGTGTGACATCCAGCATGAGTGACGTACGCGAGAACCTTACGTACGAGAAGTTCGGCGGCGCCGTGCGCGAGCTCGCGCAGGCCATCGCCGACGACGGGTACCGGCCCGACATCATCATCTCCATCGCCCGCGGCGGCGTCTTCGTCGCCGGTGGGCTCGCGTACGCGCTCGACTGCAAGAACATCCACCTCGTGAACGTGGAGTTCTACACCGGCGTCGGGACCACGCTGGAAATGCCCGTCATGCTCGCGCCCGTGCCCAACGCCATCGACTTCACCGACAAGAAGGTGCTCATCGCCGATGACGTCGCCGACACCGGCAAGACGCTGAAGCTCGTGCACGACTTCTGCCTCGACCACGTCGCCGAGGTGCGGTCCGCCGTGATCTATGAGAAGTCGCACTCGCTCGTGAAGTGCGAGTACGTGTGGAAGCGCACCGATGAGTGGATCAACTTCCCGTGGAGCGTCGAGCCGCCCGTCGTGAAGCGGGCCGGGCAGGTTCTCGACGCCTGACCGGTGACGTGCGTACACGCGGGAAGGGCCCGGCGGACTGAGCGTCCGCCGGGCCCTTCCTCGTCGCGTCGCCGCTAGAACGTGCCCAGCTTGATGATCGACAGGATCGCGAGCAGCTGGATCGAGGCCGCGCCGAGCGCCTTCGGCCACGGCAGGTCGTGGGACTTGCTCACCATGGTCGTCAGCAGCGCGCCCGCCGCGAGCCACGTCGCCCAGCCGAGGAGCTGGACGAAGGACTGGCCGCCGCCGAAGAACATCGCCACGATCACGCGCGGCGCGTCCGTCAGGGACATGATCAGCATGGAGAGGCCGACCGTCGGCTGCCAGGCGCCGTCGCCGCCGAGCTGGCGGGCCAGGGTGTGCGTGACCACGCCCAGGATGAAGGCGCTGATGGTGATCGCGACGCCCGTGGTGAGGACGTACGGGATCACCGCCGACAGCGTGGCGTTGACCGCGTCGGAGCGGGCGTCGTCGAAGCCGAAGATCGCGAGCAGGCCGTAGAGGAAGGTCACGACGAGGGCCGGGCCCCACATCGCGTAGTCCCGCATCTGGAGGAAGGTCGGGCCCGGGCGGAGCACGATGCCGCGCAGCAGGTCCTTCCAGTGCAGGCGCGGTCCGATCGGCCCCGCCGGGGCCTGGCCCGCGCGGTAGGTGTCGCCCTGGTGGTAGGGGTCCTCGCCGATGGAGAAGGCCTGGGTGTGCCCGGGGTTGTTGGCCGCGTACGGGTCGTAGCCGTCCTGGGGGCCGTGGCCCCGGTCGCCCGGGCCGCCGAAGTACTCCGGCTCGCCGTGGCCGCCGCCGTCGGCCTGCGGCCACTGCTGGCCGCCTCTGCCGGGCTGCGGGCCGCCGCCCCCGTACTGGGGGCCGCCACCGCCATACTGCGGGCCACCGCCCCCGTACGGGGGGCCGCCGCCGTACTGCTGCGGGTTCGGGGGCGCGGGTGGGTAGCCGTACGGCTGCTGCTGCCCCTGGGGGGCCTGCTGCCCGTACGGCTGTTGCCGCGGTTGTTGTTGCGGTCGCGGGGCGCGGTTGTCCCGGCCGCGTCCGATCCTGAATCCAGCCACGAATCGAACGTACCTGGTCTTACGGAGTGCGGTCGTCCCTCCTTGGGAGGAGAGAGGCTTTGCGGCCGACCTGTGACAACCCCTAAGGGGACCCTGAGGGGACCATGAGGGGTTTTCGGGGTTCGACGCGGGCCCGGATGGTCAGCGGGCCAGCACCGCTCCGTACGCGTACGGGTGCGAAGAGGCGGGCAGGCCGAGGGAGTTCGGGGTGAGGGCCTTGACGCCGGACGCCGTGACGGAGGGCAGCTCCCAGACGCCGCCCGCCGAGGCGTTCTCGCCCGGGGCGGCCGCGGACAGGTCGGGGCGGCCGTCGCCGTTGTGGTCGGCGGTGGTGAGGGCCGCGCCGAACGCGTCCCCCTTCTCGGCGGCGCCGGGGATGCCGGGCGAGTCCTGCTGGAACGCCGACGCGTTCGCGTTCGCCGCACCGGACGCGTCGAGGATGCCCTGCGCGCCGCCCTTGAGGACCGTGACGCTGCCCGCGCGCGCCGCGCCGCCGATGGCCTCGCCGGGGGCGCCCGCGATCAGGTCGTCCATGCCGTCGGCGTCGATGTCCACGACGGTGAGGGCGTTGCCGAAGTCGTCACCCGTCTCGGCGACGCCGGGGACGCCCGGGGTGTCCTGGTTGAGGGTCTGGCCCTCCCATACGAGCCCGCGGCTGCTCCCGTAGTGGATGTGGATGCCACCGCCCTTGGCGAACCGCTCCGGACCGCAGGGATTGTCGATGTTCTCGTCGGCGATCTCGCGGCAGTCGCCGAGCGCGAGGTCGTCGTGGCCGTCGCCGTTGAAGTCGCCGGCGGCCAGGGCGTTCGCGGCGCCGTTGTCGCTGTTCCAGTACCCGGTGAACCGGGACATGTCCGTGTTGTGGCGGTAGAGCTGGATGTGGGACTGCGTGGAGGGCTGGTTCTGCGTGTAGTACGCGACGGCCAGCTCGGGGCTGCCGTCGGAGTCGAAGTCTCCGGTCGTCATCACGGGGGCACGGCCGCCCATGCGGTCGGCCATGACGGGCTCGGTGCGTGCCGCGTACGGGTTGAGGTTGGCGACGACCTTGTCCTTGCCGCCGATCGCCAGGTCGACGTCCGTGTCGCCGGTGAAGTCGGCGGCGGCCAGGGCCAGGCCGTACGCGTCGCCGACGTGCTCGCCGCGGGCGGCGGTGTCGGCCAGGGCGAAGCCGTCGCCGGTGCCGTACAGGACGGTGACGGAACCGGCGTCGGTCTTGGCGCCCAGGTCCTCGCCGGGGGCGCCGATGACGAGGTCCGCGTACTGGTCGTCGTCCACGTGTGCGGTGGTGACGGCGGCACCGAAGCGGTCGCCGGTCTCGGGGGTGCCGGGCACCTCGACGGTGGCCTGGGTGATGCGGCGTACGCCGCCCGTGCCCGGGCCGTCCTCGCCGCCGAAGACGACGCTGACGTAGCCGGCCTTCGCCTTGCCGCCGACGGTGCCCGAGGGGACGCCGACGGCGAGGTCCGCGTAGCCGTCGCCGTCGAAGTCGCCGACGAGGGGGGCGGGGTCGGCGGGCGCCGCGGTGGCTGTCAGGGGGAGGGCCAGCAGGCCGGTCGTGGTCAGGGACGCGGCGAGGAGATAGGTGCGTATGCGCACGGGGGCTCCGGGGGTAGGGGCCGGGCCCGCGCTCGGAAAGCGGGGACCCGGCGGTCAGGGCAGGCAGGGGGAGGTCAGTCCGCGAAGGTGTAGCCGAAGGTCGGGGCGCCCTTGGCGGAGATGCCCACGGTGGAGGTGTAGACGCCGGCCGTGCCGGAGAGCGTGCCGTCCGCCTTGGAGTCCAGGAGGTAGACGGCGCCGTTCTGGGAGTTCTCGCCGGGGGTGCCCACCGCGATGTCGCCTCGGCCGTCGTCGTTGAGGTCGTCGACGTGGACGTCGGTGCCGAAGACGTCGTTCTTCTCGTTGGAGTTGGCGACGCCCGGGGTGTTCTGGCTGAGCAGGACGGAGCCGGCCGTGGAGAGGCCGGAGCCGTCCGCCGCGCCGTAGACGACGGTGACGGAGCCCGCGTCGGTCACGCCGTCCAGGTCCTCGCCGGGGGTGCCCACGACCAGGTCGAGGTGGCCGTCGCCGTTGATGTCGCCGAGGTCCAGTTCGGTGCCGAACGCGTCGCCGTTCTCGGCGCTGCCGGGCACGCCTTCGGTGTCCTGGGTGATGACCTGGCTGCCGCCGTACGGGCCGGTGGACTTGCCCTTCACGACGTACACGGTGCCGCCCTTGTGCGCGCCGGAGATGCCGTCGTCCCACGTCAAGCCGATGATGATGTCGCCGTAGCCGTCGCTGTCCGTGTCGCCCACGTCGGTGATGACGCCGCCGGGGAGCCGCTGCACACCGGTCGTGGTGACGCCGTTCGCACTGCCGGGCAGCCAGAGGTTGGCGTTCTCGCCGCCGGCGACGGAGTAGCCGTCGACGATCAGGTCGTCCTTGCCGTCGCCGTTGACGTCACCGGAGTGCAGGTTGAACGGGCCCGCGCCCTCGCCGCTGTGGATCGGTGGGGTGACGGTGTAGTGCTTGCCGGTGCCACCGGCGCGGGTGAAGCCGCCCTCGTACACGTCGATGGTGGCCGCGCCGGAGCGGGAGCCGATGGCGAGGTCGTCCTTGCCGTCGCCGTCGAAGTCGCCCGCCTGGAGGGGGCCGCCGAAGTAGTCGTGCTTGGTGGGGCGCGGGTCCTTCAGCGTGGTGCCGCCGGACAGGCCGTTCTTCGAGCCCCACAGGATCTGTACGGTGCCGCCGTCGACGTCCGAGCCGACGTCCTCGCCCATCGCGGCCACCGCGAGGTCGTCGTACCCGTCGCGGTTGAAGTCGCCGTACGCGCTGTCGATGCCGAAGCTGTCGTTCTTCTCGGCGGAGCCGGGCACGCCCGGGCTGTTCTGGCTGTACGTGGTGTGGTGCCGCTCGGCGCCGCCGTACGTCACGGTGACCTGGCCGGCTCCGGCCTGGCCCGCGACGTTGGCGCCCGAGGCGGAGGTGGCGAGGTCCGCGGCGCCGTCGCCGTTGAAGTCGGCGTCGGGCTGCGTGGCGGGGGTGGGCGCGGCCGACGCGGTGGTCGCCGTGGCGGCGAGCAGGCCGCCGGACATCGCGGCGGCGACGGCCGTGGCCGCCGCGAGGCGTATGCGCCCGGGTCTGGCGTCGGCGGCGGTGGTGGTGCGCTTGTGCTTGGCCATGCGGTTCTCCTGCGGCATGCGGGGATGCCTGGCGGGCACCCGCGATCAATGGGCTGCGGAACCAGCGCGTTCACCGGGCATTGGCCCTGGCGTCACGCTGTGGTCGGCGAAGGGGAGACCGCCGGAGGGCGCCAAGGGTTGTACGGGGGAGGTCAGTTGGGGGGCGGGGTTGCCGGGGTTCCAGAGGTGGGGAGGGGCGGCAAGGGGTGATCACGTACCCCTTCCCGCCCCTTCCCGTGCCTGTCTCACGAGGCGTACCGGAGGCCTACTTCCCCAGCACCGCCCCGTACTGCGTCACACCCGAGAGCCCCAGCTTGCCCGGCGTCACCGAGGTGACCGGCGGATTCGGGCCGTCCTTCGGGGTCGGGGCGTACCAGACGCCGCCCTTGCCGTCCTCGCCGGGCGCGCCGACCGCGAGGTCCGGGTAGCCGTCACCGTTGTAGTCGCCGGTGGTGACGTCCGCGCCGAGGCGGTCGCCGGCCTTGGCCGTACCCGCCACGTCCGTGGAGTTCTGGCTGAAGGCGGGGCCCACGAGGGAATGGCCGGTGCCGGTCGAGGCCAGGACCCAGTAGGAGCCCGCCTTCTTCGCGGTGCCGACGGCCTCCGTGTCGGCGCCGACGATCAGCTCGTCGATGCCGTCCTGGTCGACGTTGGCGACGGCGAGGTGCGCGCCGAAGTTGTCCTCGGCCTCTTGCTCGCCGCCGACGTACGGGCCGTTCTGCGTGGTGCAGGACTCGCCGCCGCCGCCGAGGGCGCCGCCCTTCTTGCCGTAGACGGTGAGGATGGCGCCGCCGAGGCTGTTCTCACAGAGGAAGGACTCGCTCTCGGGGTCGCGCTGGACGGCGCCGATGGCGAGGTCGGTGGAGCCGTCGCCGTCGAAGTCACCGGCGGCCAGGGCGGAGGTGCTGTGCTCGCCCGCGGACCACAGCCGCGTCCACTCGCCGGACGCGCGGCTCATCACCGAGGTGCCCGCGATGTCCGAGGTGGCGTACGACACCGCGATGTCGGCGCCGCCGTCACCGTCGAAGTCACCGCTGGTGAGGGCCCGCGGGCCGCCGAAGCGCCAGCCGCTGATCCGGGACAGCTCGGAGGGCGAACCCGCGGTGAACGGGCCCGGCCGCATCGAGAGCGCGCTGCTCTCGTCGAAGTGGGTGGACAGGGCGATGTCCTTGTCGCCGTCCTTGTCGAAGTCGCCGGTGGTGAGCAGGGCGCCGTAGTTCGCGTCGCTGAAGGCGCCGTTGGCGGCGGTGAAGCCGCCCTTGAAGCCGGTCGCGGAGCCCCACACGACGGTGACGGTGCCGGCGGCCAGGCCCGCCGAGTTCGCCTCCTTGGGCGTGCCGACGACCAGGTCGCCGTAACCGTCGCCGTTCATGTCGTCCGAGGCGATGGTCCTGCCGAAGCCGTCACCCGCCTCGGCGGTGCCCGGCACGCCGGTCGTGGCCTGGCTGACGGTGGTCGAGCCGTGGCCGCCGAGGCCCTTCGCGCCGCCCCAGACCACGTTGACGTAACCGGCCTTGGCCTGGCCGCCGACCGTGGCGCCCGGCACGCCGACCGCGAGGTCCGCGTAGCCGTCGCCGTTGTAGTCGGTCCGCGGCTTCGCGGGGGCGGCGGCCGCGCTGCCCGCCGTCAGGCCGGTCAGGCCGAGGGCGGTGGCGGCGCAGAGCGCGCCCGCCGCGAGGAGCTTGTTGCGCGCAGCCTTGCGCACGTACTGAGTCACTGACAGATCTCCAGCTGGATGAGAGGGAAAGAGGGAAAGGTGGGGGGGGAGGGGAACGTCAGCGGAGCGTGTGGCCGAAGCCCGCGTCCGCGCCGCCGACGCCGAAGTCCTTGCCGTTGAAGGAGGCCGCGTACGACGAGGTCAGGCCCGTGGATGTGCCCCGCAGGACCCAGACGGCGCCGGTGTCCCGCGTCGTGCCGATGTCCTCGCCGGTGGCGCCGGTGGCCAGGTCCGCCCGGCCGTTCTTGTTGATGTCCTTGAGGCGTACGGACGTACCGAAGTGGTCGTCCGGCTCGGCGACGCCGGGTACGCCCGCGGTCTCCTGGTGCCAGGCCTTGCCGGAGGTGAAGGAGCCGCCGGAGGACTTCAGGAGCGTGACGCCGCCGGTACCGGCCACCCCGTCGACGTTCTCGCCGGGCGCGCCCACCGCGAGGTCGGGGAGGCCGTCGCCGGTCACGTCGCCCGCGGAGACGGATGCGCCGAAGCCGTCGCCGTCCTCGTCGGCGCCGGGTACGCCCGGGCTGTCCTGGTGGTACGTCGTCGGGGTACCGAACGTCGGCTCGTCGTAGGTCCTCTCGCCACCGAACCGTACGGTGACCGAACCGCCCTTGCCGCCTTGCCCGTCGCGGGAGTTGCCGGTGATCAGATCGGTGTATCCGTCGCCGTCGACGTCACCCGCGGTGGCCGCGTCGCGGGTGGCGGTCGGGTCGTCGCCCTCGCCGAGGATCTCCGCCCGGTAGCCGTAATCGCCCGCGCCGCCCTTCATGTGGGCGGTCCAGGCGCCGCCGTCGGCGCGCTCCCCGTACAGGACCAGGCTGATGCCGTCCTTGTGCCGGAAGTAACCCGCGAGCATGCCGTCCAGGCGGGTGCCCTCGGGGATGAAGTCGACCTCCAGGCCGTATGCCCGGCCGTTCTCGCCGCCGCCGGCGTAGTACCACCAGTTGTCGCCGCTGACCACGGCGAGCTGGGCGGCTCCGTCGCCGTCGAAGTCGGTCCAGACGGTGGCCTCGCCGAAGCGGCCCGCGGTGTCGGCCGGGGAGTTCAGGACGCGGCCGCCGGAGGTGAAGCCGTTCTTGCCGCCCCAGACGATGGTCACGGAACCGGAGGGCTTGCCCGCGACCTTCTCGCCGGGGGCGCCGACGATCAGGTCGGCGTAGCCGTCGCCGTTCACGTCACCGGTGGTGACGTTCTCCCCGAACTCGTCCTCGGCCTCCCGTACGCCGGGCACCCCGGAGGAGTCCTGGGTGAGGGTCGTGGCCCGCCCCGGGCCGACGCCGGAGGCCGAACCGTAGGTGACCGTCACGGAGTTGGTGTGCGGTGAGCCGATCGCGAGGTCCCGGTAGCCATCGCCGTTGAAGTCGTCCCTCAGGGCGGAGGCGGCGCTCGCCGGACCCGCCAGCGGGAGCGTCAGCCCTGCCGCCGCGAGGGCCGCGACAGTGGCGGTGACGGCCAGATCTTTTACGCGCACGGGTACTCCCGGAAGTGGCAGGCCAGTTCAGCCCCAGACTCGGAGTGAACCTCTGGGCAGGGCTGGTTCCGGGTGTGTGACTCATGAGGCGTACGAAGGGTTGTGCGACGGAAGCGGGGGAAGGGGTGGGGTGGCCGCCGGATGAACGGGGCTGCTTCAGCGGCGGCCGACCCGCACCCCCACGTCGTCGGAGGTGAAGTGCCGCGCCGTTTTCGGTACGAACCCCTTCGGCGTACCGCTCAGCACCACGAAGTCCTCGTACGGGCGGGCGTGGTGGTGGGAGCGGACGATCAGGTCCCGGCGGCCGTCTCCGTCGACGTCGAGCAGGTCCTCCGGCTCGAACCGGAACGCCTCCACGTCACCGGGCAGATCCGGGTCGTCCCCTCGTACGACCTGGTGCCCCTCCATGGCGGGCCCCTCCGCGCCCCCGGGAAACAGGAGCAGCCGGTCCGTGTCACGGAGGCTGAAGCCGGGCCTGCTCGCCACCAGGTCGGGCTTCTTGTCACCGGTCACGTCACCGATCATCGGCGTGCTGCCCCACCAGGTGCCGCTCCCGGCCAGGATCCGGGAGGCCTTGCCGCGTCCGGGGCCCGCCTTCGAGCCGTGGATGAGGGTGAGCTTGCTCTCGGCTCCCGGACCCTCGATGTAGTGCTCACCGTTGGCCACGAGATCGTCGACCCCGTCGCCGTCGACATCCCCGGCCACGCCCTGGCGCGGCCCGTCGTACGTGGACATGGAGTCCAGGCCGGGCGGTACGGGGTCGCTGTTCCTGAGGCCGCCGGGGCCGCTCTGGTAGTAGTCGATCTGCGGGGGACGGCCGGTGGGCGGGTCGTCGTTCTGGTCGTACTCCTTGGCGTCCCAGGGGTACGTGAGGGCCACGTCCGTGCGGCCGTCGGCGTTGTAGTCGCCCGCGATGGCCTGTACGGGGTTCGGATGACCGCCGGGGACTTCTCCCTGCCGGGCGGGGGCGCCGCCGCGGGGGAAGGGCCCGAACAGGATCGTCCTGCCGTCGAAGAGGTCCGCGTGCCCGTCCCCGTCGAAGTCGCCCGCGGCGGCGGGCCGGAAACCGGCGTCCGGACCCGAGCCGCCGGACCGGAACGCCTCCGCCTTGACGGGGTGGCGCTTCGAGAGGCCGCGCGGCCCGCCGTAGAGGACGTAGGTGGCCCGGGGCAGCTTGGTGCCGTCGGCGTAGGTGGCCAGGTCGGTGAAACCGTCGCCGTCCAGGTCGGCGCGGAGCAGCCTGCCGATCGCCGCGCCGTAGTCGTTCGTACCCGCGGGCAGGCGCTGCGACCACTCGGGGCGCAGGCCCTTGGCGGAGCCGTAGACGACGGTGAGCGTGTTGCGCTCGTACTTGCCGCCGTTCTTGGCCTTGCGGGTGGAGGTCAGGACGGTGGCGAGGTCGTCGTAGCCGTCGCCGTTGAAGTCGCCGGGTGCGGGGTCCTGGGCGGGCTTGCCGGCGGGCGGACGCGCGAACGTCTTCGACGGCCCGTCGGAGCCCCCCTTGCCGTCCGCGTCACCGATCCCGAAGGCCCCGCACCCGGCGAGCAGGAGCGCGGCGCTGGCGAGAGCGGTGCACCGACCCCACCCCACCGGCCCCGGCCACCGCCTCCCCGGCGGACGAGTCGGGCAGGGGGCTCTGCCTCGTACGGGAATGTTCCGACGGGTGGGGCTGGTGCGCGCCCGGCCCGCCCCGTGGCCCGCGGGGCAAGCTGGTCTGGTGCGAGCTGCTCGCGGGCGCCGCCTGACCCGGGCGCGCGAACAGGCCGGCCCCGCCAGAAGGCGGAACCGGCCTGTACGTACGACCCTGACCCGGCGGCTACTTCACCGGCTCCGGCTCCGGCGAGTCCGCCGACTCCTCGTCACCCGCCGGATCGACCGGCGTCTTCACCGAGTCGAGCAGCAACTGGGCGACGTCGACGACCTGGAGGGACTCCTTCGCCTGGCCGTCGTTCTTCTTGCCGTTGACCGAGTCGGTCAGCATGACCAGGCAGAACGGACAGGCGGTCGACACGATGTCCGGGTTCAAGGACAGCGCCTCGTCGACCCGCTCCGTGTTGATGCGCTTGCCGATCCGCTCCTCCATCCACATCCGGGCACCACCGGCGCCGCAGCAGAAGCCGCGCTCCTTGTGGCGGTGCATCTCCTGCTGGCGCAGGCCGGGGACGGCGCTCATGATCTCGCGCGGGGGCGTGTAGACCTTGTTGTGACGGCCCAGGTAGCAGGGGTCGTGGTACGTGATCAGACCCTCGACCGGCGTCACCGGGATCAGCTTGCCCTCGTCGATGAGGTGCTGGAGCAGCTGCGTGTGGTGGATGACCTCGAACTCGCCGCCGAGCTGCGGGTACTCGTTGGCGATGGTGTTGAAGCAGTGCGGGCAGGTCGCGACGATCTTCTTCGCCGACTTCGGCTTCTTGGTCTCCGGATCGTCGTCGTCCTCGCCGTACGCCATGTTCAGCATCGCCACGTTCTCCTGGCCGAGCTGCTGGAACAGCGGCTCGTTGCCGAGGCGGCGGGCGGAGTCACCCGTGCACTTCTCGTCGCCGCCCATGATCGCGAACTTGACGCCCGCGATGTGCAGCAGCTCCGCGAAGGCCTTGGTGGTCTTCTTGGCCCGGTCCTCCAGGGCGCCCGCGCAGCCGACCCAGTAGAGGTAGTCGACCTCGGTGAGGTCCTCGACGTCCTTGCCGACGATCGGGACCTCGAAGTCGACCTCCTTGGTCCACTCCACGCGCTGCTTCTTGGCGAGGCCCCAGGGGTTGCCCTTCTTCTCCAGGTTCTTGAGCATCGTGCCCGCCTCCGACGGGAACGCGCTCTCGATCATCACCTGGTAGCGGCGCATGTCGACGATGTGGTCGATGTGCTCGATGTCGACCGGGCACTGCTCGACGCAGGCGCCGCAGGTGGTGCAGGACCACAGGACGTCCGGGTCGATGACGCCGTTCTCTTCGAGGGTGCCGACCAGCGGGCGCTCGGCCTCCGCGAGGGCGGCGGCGGGCACGTCCTTCAGCTGCTCCTCGGTGGCCTTCTCCTCGCCCTCCATGGACTTGCCGCCACCCGCGAGCAGGTACGGCGCCTTGGCGTGCGCGTGGTCGCGCAGCGACATGATGAGGAGCTTCGGGGAGAGCGGCTTGCCGGTGTTCCAGGCGGGGCACTGCGACTGGCAGCGGCCGCACTCGGTACACGTGGAGAAGTCCAGCAGGCCCTTCCAGGAGAACTGCTCGACCTGGGAGACACCGAAGGTGTCGTCCTCGCCCGGGTCCTCCCAGTCGATGGGCTTGCCGCCGGAGGTCATCGGCTGGAGCTCACCGAGGGTGGTGGAGCCGTCCGCGTCCCGCTTGAACCAGATGTTCGGGAAGGCGAGGAAGCGGTGCCAGGCCACACCCATGTCGGTCTTCAGGGCGACCGTGATCATCCAGATGAAGGACGTGGCGATCTTCAGGCCCGCGAAGAAGTACGTGAGGTTCTGGAGCGTGGAGACGTCCAGGCCCTCCAGCGCCGACACCAGCGGGTACGAGATGAAGAACGACGCCTCGTAGCCGTCCACATGGTGCTGGGCGCCCTCCAGGGCGTGCAGCGTGAAGATGCAGACGCCGACGATGAGGATGACGGACTCGACGAAGTACGCCTGACCCGTGTTCGAGCCGGCGAAGCGGGACTTGCGGCCCGGCTTGTCCGGGCGGTTCAGCTGCCGGATGACGATCAGCGTCAGGATGCCGAGGACGGTCATCGTGCCGAGGAACTCGACGAAGACGTTGTACGGCGCCCAGTCACCGATGACCGGCAGCATCCAGTCGGCCTTGAAGAGCTGGCCGATGGCGTTGACGATGGTCAGCAGCAGCGAGAAGAAGCCCACCGCCACGAACCAGTGCGCGACGCCGACGATGCCCCACCTGTTCATGCGGGTGTGGCCGAGGAACTCCTTGGCCACGGTCAGGGTGCGCTGCCCTGGGTTGTCGGTCCGGGTGCCGGCGGGCACGGACTGGCCGAGCCGCATGAACCGGTAGATCTGCACGATGGCACGGCCGAACAGCGCGACGCCGACCGCGATTAGGACCAGCGACACGATGATCGCGGCGAGTTGCATTTGGGGGCTCCTCGGGCCTGCGAGGCGGGACTTCGTAGCGGACTACGACTGATTACTAAGCGGTAACTTATGCAGTCCGTCTGAGACTACCCACTTACTCCGCCGCACTGTAGCCAGCAAGGCGGTGATCTGCGTCGCTCAGGCAACCCTTGCCGCGCTGCCGTGCCCCGAAGGGGCGCGGGGAACTGCGCGCCCAGCCGACCACAGACCCGCAGCCGAACACGGACCCCCGGGAGGCCACCTTGCGCGTAAGCCCCGGATAAGAGTTGAGCCCCTCCGACTCACATCTGTTGACGCCAGCGCAGCGTTCCTGCATGCTTGAGTCAGATCCACTCAAGATGTACCTCTGGAGGAACCGAAATGGCACGTGCGGTCGGCATCGACCTGGGCACGACTAACTCCGTCGTCAGCGTTCTCGAAGGCGGCGAGCCCACCGTCATCACCAACGCCGAGGGCGCCAGGACCACGCCGTCCGTCGTCGCCTTCGCGAAGAACGGCGAGGTGCTGGTCGGCGAGGTGGCCAAGCGCCAGGCCGTCACCAACGTCGACAGGACCATCCGGTCGGTCAAGCGCCACATGGGCACCGACTGGAAGGTGGACATCGACGACAAGGGGTTCAACCCCCAGCAGATCTCCGCGTTCATCCTCCAGAAGCTGAAGCGTGACGCCGAGGCCTACCTGGGCGAGAAGGTCGCCGACGCGGTCATCACCGTCCCGGCGTACTTCAACGACTCCGAGCGCCAGGCCACCAAGGAGGCCGGCGAGATCGCGGGTCTGAACGTCCTGCGCATCGTCAACGAGCCCACCGCCGCCGCCCTGGCCTACGGCCTCGACAAGGACGACCAGACCATCCTGGTCTTCGACCTCGGTGGCGGCACCTTCGACGTCTCGCTGCTTGAGATCGGCGACGGCGTCGTCGAGGTGAAGGCCACGAACGGCGACAACCACCTCGGTGGTGACGACTGGGACCAGCGCGTCGTCGACTACCTGGTCAAGCAGTTCAACAACGGCCACGGCGTGGACCTCTCCAAGGACAAGATGGCGCTCCAGCGCCTGCGCGAGGCGGCCGAGAAGGCCAAGATCGAGCTGTCCTCCTCCACGGAGACCACGATCAACCTCCCGTACATCACGGCCTCCGCCGAGGGCCCGCTGCACCTGGACGAGAAGCTCACGCGCGCCCAGTTCCAGCAGCTCACGTCCGACCTCCTGGAGCGCTGCAAGACGCCGTTCCACAACGTCATCAAGGACGCGGGCATCCAGCTCTCCGAGATCGACCACGTCGTTCTCGTCGGTGGCTCCACCCGCATGCCGGCCGTCGCCGAGCTCGTCAAGGAGCTGACCGGCGGCAAGGACGCCAACAAGGGCGTGAACCCGGACGAGGTCGTCGCCATCGGCGCCTCGCTCCAGGCCGGTGTCCTCAAGGGTGAGGTCAAGGACGTCCTGCTCCTCGACGTGACCCCGCTGTCCCTCGGCATCGAGACCAAGGGCGGCATCATGACGAAGCTCATCGAGCGGAACACCACGATTCCGACGAAGCGCTCCGAGATCTTCACGACGGCCGAGGACAACCAGCCGTCGGTCCAGATCCAGGTCTACCAGGGCGAGCGCGAGATCGCGGCGTACAACAAGAAGCTCGGCATGTTCGAGCTGACCGGCCTCCCGCCGGCCCCGCGCGGCGTCCCGCAGATCGAGGTCTCCTTCGACATCGACGCCAACGGCATCATGCACGTGACCGCGAAGGACCTCGGCACGGGCAAGGAGCAGAAGATGACCGTCACCGGCGGCTCCTCGCTGCCGAAGGACGAGGTCGACCGCATGCGCCAGGAGGCCGAGCAGTACGCGGACGAGGACCACAAGCGCCGCGAGGCCGCCGAGTCCCGCAACCAGGGCGAGCAGCTCGTCTACCAGACCGAGAAGTTCCTCAAGGACAACGAGGACAAGGTCCCCGGCGAGGTCAAGACCGAGGTCGAGGAAGCCGTCAATGAGCTGAAGGAGAAGCTCAAGGGCGAGGACACGGCCGAGATCCGCACCGCGACGGAGAAGGTCGCGGCCGTCTCGCAGAAGCTGGGCCAGGCCATGTACGCCGACGCCCAGGCCGCGCAGGCGGCCGGCGGCGAGGGCACGGCCCCCGGCGCCGAGCAGGCCAAGGAGGACGACGGAGTCGTCGACGCCGAGATCGTCGACGACGAGAAGGACCAGAAGGGTGGCGCCGCCTGATGACCGAGGAGACCCCGGGTTTTGGCGAGAACGCCGAGAAGCCTGACGTCCCCTCTGGCGCCACCCCTGATGACGCGGCGCCGAAGGCCGCCGAGCCCTCCACCGAGGAGGGCCCGGCGGCCCCGGCCGGGGACGCGGACAGCAAGACGTCCGCCCAGGATGTGAGCCTGACCGCCCAGCTGGACCAGGTGCGCACCGCGCTCAACGAGCGCACGGCGGACCTCCAGCGGCTACAGGCCGAGTACCAGAACTACCGCCGCCGGGTGGAGCGGGACAAGGTGGCGGTGAAGGAGGTCGCCTCGGCGAATCTCCTCTCCGAGCTCCTCCCGACCCTCGACGACATCGGCCGCGCCCGTGAGCACGGCGAACTCGTCGGCGGCTTCAAGTCGGTCGCCGAGGCGCTGGAGACCGTCGTCGCCAAGATGGGTCTCCAGCAGTTCGGCAAGGAGGGTGAGCCCTTCGACCCGACGATCCACGAGGCCCTGATGCACAGCTACGCACCGGATGTCACCGAGACGACGTGCGTCGCGATCCTTCAGCCGGGGTATCGCATCGGCGAGCGCACCATCCGCCCCGCTCGGGTGGCCGTCGCCGAACCGCAGCCCGGCGCGCAGACGGTCAAGGGCGACGAGTCCGCCGAAACCGCTCCGGAGGCCTCGGACGAGAAGGAGACCGGTGGCCCGGACGAGGGCTGACGGCATCGAGATGAGTAAGGAGGGACGTCGGGGATGAGCACCAAGGACTTCATCGAGAAGGACTACTACAAGGTCCTCGGCGTCCCCAAGGACGCCACCGAAGCCGAGATCAAGAAGGCGTACCGGAAACTCGCCCGCGAGAACCACCCGGACGCCAACAAGGGCAACACCAAGGCGGAGGAGCGCTTCAAGGAGATCTCCGAGGCGAACGACATCCTCGGGGACCCCAAGAAGCGCAAGGAGTACGACGAAGCGCGTGCCCTCTTCGGCAACGGCGGATTCCGGCCGGGCCCCGGAGGCGGCGGCGGATCGTTCAACTTCGACCTGGGCGACCTCTTCGGAGGCGGCGGCCCGGGTGGGGGCGGAGCGGCCGGCGGCGGCTTCGGGGGCGGCCTCGGTGACGTCTTCGGGGGCCTGTTCAACCGCGGCGGCGCGGGTGCCGGTACCGGCACGCGTACGCAGCCGAGGCGCGGCCAGGACATCGAGTCCGAGGTCACGCTGAGCTTCACGGAGGCGGTGGACGGCGCGACGGTGCCGCTGCGCATGTCCTCCCAGGCCGCCTGCAAGGCCTGTTCCGGCACCGGCGACAAGAACGGCACGCCGCGCGTGTGCCCGACCTGCGTCGGCACCGGCCAGGTCTCGCGGGGCGGCGGCGGCGGTTTCTCGCTGACCGATCCGTGCGTGGACTGCAAGGGCCGGGGCCTGATCGCCCAGGACCCGTGCGACGTCTGCCACGGCTCGGGGCGCGCGAAGTCGTCCCGCACCATGCAGGTGCGGATCCCGGCGGGGGTCAGCGACGGCCAGCGGATCAGGCTCCGCGGCAAGGGCGCCCCCGGCGAGCGGGGCGGCCCCGCCGGTGACCTGTACGTGGTCGTGCACGTCGACACCCACCCGGTCTTCGGCCGCAAGGGCGACAACCTCACGGTCACGGTGCCGGTGACGTACCCCGAGGCGGTGCTGGGCGGTGAGGTCAAGGTCCCGACACTGGGCGGTCCCGCCGTCACCCTGAAGCTGCCGCCGGGCACGCCCAACGGCCGCACCATGCGCGCCCGCGGCAAGGGCGCTGTCCGCAAGGACGGTACGCGCGGCGACCTGCTGGTGACGGTGGAGGTGTCGGTCCCGGCATCCCTGTCGGACCCGGCGAAGGAAGCCCTGGAGTCCTACCGCAAGGCGACTGCGGGCGTCGACCCGCGGGCAGAACTGTTCCAGGCCGCGAAGGGAGCGTGACCCATGGAGAGGGTCGGCCGTCGTCGCAACCCGTACCAACTCACCGACGAGACGCCGGTGTACGTCATCTCGGTGGCCGCCCAGCTGAGCGGCCTCCACCCGCAGACCCTGCGCCAGTACGACCGCTTGGGCCTGGTCTCCCCGGACCGCACCGCGGGTCGGGGCCGCCGCTACTCCGCGCGTGACATCGAACTACTGCGCACCGTGCAGCAGTTGTCGCAGGAGGAGGGCATCAACCTCGCCGGCATCAAGCGGATCATCGAGCTGGAGAACCAGGTCGCGGCGCTCCAGTCGCGGGTCGCGGAACTCTCCGCGGCCGTGGACGGAGCCGCCGCCGCCATACAGCAGCGGGAAGCGGCGGTGCACGCCTCGTACCGCCGCGACCTCGTCCCGTACCAGGACGTGCAGCAGGCGAGCGCGCTGGTGGTCTGGCGGCCCAAGAGAGCGACGGAGCAGTAACGACCGCCCTCATTCATGACGCACGCGGGGCCGGGAGGGGAACCTCCCGGCCCCTTCGCGCGTTGCGGTGGTCGACCTGAAGTGTGCTGGGCGTTGTGTGTTGTCGCGTTGTCGCGGGGGGAAGTGGATTTCCATGGCCATGGTGGGGCTGTTCTGGATCGCCGAGGGCGATGTGTACGTGGGCGCGAAGCCGTCCGGGCTCGCCGCCGGCGTGCGCCTGACCCCGGAGGGCGTGGTGGCCCTCGGCGACCGGCAGTCGGGCCTGTGGCCGTGGGAGGACGTGCGCGCCCTGGCGGTCGACGGTGCCCCCGTGAAGACGCTGAAGCGGCAGGTGGGCGCCCTGGTGGACATGGCCCTGACGGTCGGCCTCGGCGGCGCGGACGCGGCGCCGACCATGACCGTACGGCTCACCGACACGCAGGGCGCCGCACACGAACTGACCGCGTACACCGCGGCGGCGACGGGTTACTCCCCGACGGAGCACGACCTCTCCCGCGATCTCCTCGCCCACCTGACGCAGGGCGCGGGCACGCTCCTGACGACGCTGGCGGCGATGGCGGAGTGGGGGCGCCGCCGGGAGGAGGGAACGCCGCGGGCCGCCGAGCGGGAGGAGCTGCTGCGGGAGTGGATCGGGGCGGGCGGCTGACGCGGCAGCCGACTGGCCGACAGCCCTCACAGGTCGTGTTCGAGAATCCCCGACTGCCCTATGAGATAGCCCAGTTGGGCGCGGCTCTCGCTGCCCAGGGTGGCGGCGAGCTTGGCGATGTGGACGCGGGCGGTGCGGATGTTCATGCCGAGGCGGTCGGCGATCTCGGCGTCGGTGAGGCCCTCGACGAGCAGGCCCGCGATGGCGCGCTGGCGTGGGGTGATGCCGCCCTCGGAGACCTGGGGGGCGGCCTGCGGCCACATGGGGGTGGCCAGGCGCCACAGCCGCCAGAAGGTGGTGGCGAAGTACTCCACGAGCGCCGGGTGGCGCAGCTCCAGGGCGACGGTGCGGTCTTTGCTGGCCGGGATGAAGGCCACGGTCCGGTCGAAGACGAAGAGACGGTCGGTGACCTCGTCCAAGGTGCGGGCCTCGGTGTCGCCGTCGAGCTGTTCGAAGTAGGCGAGCACGGGCAGGGAATGGCGCGTCGTGTGCTGGTAGAGGGTCCGCATCCGGCAGCCCCGGCGGAGGATCGCCTGGTCGCGGGGAAGACCTCGGCCAACGTCTCGGGCGGGCGGGTGCCGCCGGGCTGGATGGCGAGGAACTCCTGGGCGACGTCCGCCATGGCGTGGTCGATGGCCGCGTTGATCTGTTCGAGGCCGTCGAGGACGGTGATGGCGGGGGCGTCCGCGGCGGCGGACAGCTCCGCGTCGAGCGCGATGAGCGGAGCGAACGCGGCACTGAGCCGCGCCTCGCGCGCCCGCTGCTCGGCGATTCGGTCGTCGATGGCGCGCAGGAGGCGGGGCAGGGCGGTGGCGGGGGCGGTGGGACGCAGCCGGCGGGCGTCGGTGGCGTCCGGGCGCAGGAGGCCGAAGTCGACGAGGCAGGGCGCCCGTTCGGAGTCCTCGACGCGGACGCCGCCCTCACGGAGGGCGCGTGCGTAGACGGAGGAGCCTTCCTCGCAGAGTTCCTCCACGGCGTGTGGCGCGTGTTCGCTGCGCATGTGCGCTCCCTCCCGCTCAGTTGAAGCGCGGCGATTCTATGCAGGGGGACGCGAGGGGGGAGCCGTCCCCTCATTGAAGTGTCTACTTCTGTGCCGCGCTGGTCGCCCCGCGCGGGCGGGCCGGGGCGCAGCCGCGGGTCAGGAGCCCCGGGGGCCGTGGGCGAGGATTCCTGACCGGCCGATCAGGTAGCCGAGCTGGGCGCGGCTGCCGCTGCCGAGGGTGGCGGCGAGCTTGGCGATGTGATCGCGGGCGGTGCGGATGTTCATGCCGAGGCGGTCGGCGATCTCGGCGTCCGTGAGGCCTTCGACGAGGAGGGTGGCGATGGCGTGCTGGCGCGGCGTGACGCCTCTGCCCGAGGGGAGTTTCGCCGACCGGGGATACATGGGGGTGGCCAGGCGCCACAGCCGCTCGAAGGTGGTGACGAGGTAGTCGATGAGGGCGGGATGGCGCAGCTCAAGGGCGACGTCACGGTCCTTGTTCGCCGGGATGAAGGCCACGGAGCGGTCGAAGACGAAGAGACGCTCCGTCAGCTCGTCCAGGGTGCGGACCTCGACATCGCCCTGGAGGCGCTCGTAATAGGCGAGGACGGGCAGGGAGTGGCGGGTGGTGTGCTGGTACAGGGTGCGCAGGCGGCCGCCGCGGGAGAGGAGCCCCTGGGCGCTCGCGAGGGAGCGTGCCAGTACCTCGGGGGGCCTGGTCCCTCCCGGCTGGATGCAGAGGGCCTCTTCGGTGGCGGCCTTCAGCGCCCGGTCGACGGCTTCGCCGATGCGGGGCAGTCCTCGCAGGACCGTGATGGTGGAGGGGGCGTCCGGGAGGCGGGGGCCGGGGGTGATCGCCATGAGCGGCGCGAACGTGTCGGCCAGCCGGGCCTCGCGGCGCCGCTGGTGCGCGATGTCCTGCTCGATGGTGTCGAGCAGCCGGGGCAGGGCGAGCGCCGGGGCGACGGGGCGCAGCCACCGGGTGTCCTCGGCGTCCGTGAGCAGCAGCTCGAAGTCGATGAGGCAGGGCGTCTGTTCGGCGTCCCGCAGGGGGACGCGGCCTTCCCGCAGCGCCCGTGCGTACAGGCGTCCGCCCGCCTCGCACAGCGTGTCCGGGCCGTGGGGGTGGGCTTCGGTGGTCACTTCGGGCGGTCCTGGTCGAGGATTCCCGACTGGGCGATGAGGTAGCCGAGCTGGGCGCGGCTGCCGCTGCCGAGGGCGGCGGCGATCTTGGCGATGTGGGCGCGGCAGGTGCGGACGTTCATGCCGAGGCGGCGGGCGATGGCCTCGTCGACGTGGCCCTCGATGAGGAGCCTGGCGATGGAGCGCTGGACGCCGGTTATCCCGTCCGTGGAGGGGGCGTACGGCACTTCGTCGAGCAGCGGGGTCGCTCGGCTCCACTGATGCTCGAAGACCTTGGCGAGGTACTCGACGATGCCCGGATGGCGCAGCTCCAGGGCGACCTGGCGGTCCTCCCGCGCGGGAATGAGCGCGACCGTGCGATCGAAGATCATCAATCGGTCGATGAGCTCTTCCAGGGTTCTGATGTGCACCTTGCCCTTGGCCATGCGCGCCGCGTACGCCAGAGTTCCCTGACTGTGCCGGACCGTGTGCTGGTAGAGGGTGCGCATGGTGATGCCGCGTTCGAGCACCGTCTGGCCGCGTTGCAGTGCCACGGTGAGCGAGTCCTCGCTGCGGCCGCCGCCGGGTTGGGCGGTGAGTATCTCGAAGCGGCACTCGGACGTGGCGCGTTCGATGGCGGCGTCGATGTCTGCGTCGCTCTCCAGCACGGTGATCGAATGCGCCGTCGGCTCGGGCCGGGCCGTGATGGCCATAAATGGCTCGAAGAGATCGGTGAGCTGCACGGCGAGTCGCCGCCGGTCCTGAATTTCCCGTTCGATGGGGTTGATCCGCTGGGCGAGCGCGGCGGACGGAGCGATCGGACGGAACCAGTCCCCGTCGTCCGGGTCCGGGCGCACCAGGCTCGACTCCAGGAGGCAGGGCGCGTTCTCGGCCTCGGACCGTGCCAGACGGCCATTGCTCAGTGCACTGGCGTAAAGCCTCGCACCCTCGTCACAAAGTGGGGTCGCGGGGTGAGGATGTGTCGGTTTGGCGTCTCTTGTGAGCAAATCTCCACCCCCCAGGGTCCTGAACGTGCAGGAACATGATGCATCGACCCTGTGGCTTTGACGTGCTCGATTGAGACATCGTCTTGTTGAGCCGGGGGAGAGGAACCTACCAAGTGAGGACGAAGCCGACCATGTTTAAGCGCATGCTTCGCTCGGTGCTTGTCACCACCTTCTCCGTCGGGCTGGCCCTGGGCGCAGTGACCACTCTGGATCTCTCCTGGCACAGCGAGCCGGCCGGCGGATCCGCGATCGCCGGCCCGCGGCCGGATCTGTCGTGGCATGTCGTTCCGGAGGGTGACGCGGCATGAGCACCCCTCCCGACGACCGCACGTTCCGCCGAGAAATGGCCACCGCCTACCGCTCCGGTTGGCACTTCATCGATCTCGTGACCGCGATCCCCCACCGCGGTGACTCGTTGATGGTGACCTTGCTCGGTGAGCCGATCGTCGTCACCCGTGACGACCAGGAGGAGATCCGCGCCTACCGGTGCCTTCGGCGGCCGCGAGGAGCGCCGCAGCCCGTGCGGTGTGCCATTCGGTACGGGATGGTCTTCGTCAATCTCGACCGGCGCGACCACCAGCTTGTCGGAGAGCAGGAACAGCAGGACCCGGGTGCGATGGCGGGCGCCCCGGACAACGTCACAGCCACCCCCCGCAGTGCCTGACGCGATTCCCCCGTCGTTGTAAATCGCGCAGGTACTTCCCCCAGCAGCGGCGCCACCGTGGACCTGAACACGGTGGCGCCGCTGTGGCGTGCGCGGGGGCAGGGGGCCCGGCATCCGGGCCTCACGCCTTCCCCAGCGCCCGCGTCACCTCGATCTCGATCAGGACCCGGTCCGGGTTGGGCGACGGGCGCCGTTCGTAGCGCTCCTGGTAGCGCAGCTCGGCCTCCTCGATCAGCGCCGGCTCCGTCCTGATCGTCGCGCGGCCCTCCAACGTCGCCCAGCGCCGCCCCGCGAACTGACACACCGCCACCCGGGCCCTGGGGCCGTCCGGCACGCCCGCCGCCGCCGATATGTGCGCGACCTTCCGGCTCGTCTTGCGCGCGAGGACGCGGGCGACGCCGGCCTCCGCGTCGTACGTCACGCCGACCGGCACCACGTGGGGCGTCCCGTCGGGCCGCAGCGTGGTCAAGGTGCACAGGTGTCGTTCACGCCAGAAGCTGAGGTAGGGCTCGGGCGGCTGACGCGGGTCGATCCGGGCGGCTGGTGCGTTCGGGGTCTGGCTCTGGCTCGGGCTCATGGGACGGAACATAGCCGGGCCGCCTTCCGGTTCCTGCCTTGAGTGGAATAGACTCAACTTTGTGTACGTTGAGCTAGTCAGAGTGAGGGGTACCCGACCCCTGGCCGCTGGTTGGACCCGTAAGGAGGTCAAGCGCACGTGGACGCAGAGCTGACGAACAGGAGCCGCGCCGCCATCAACGCGGCCGGCGACCGGGCCCTGAAGGACGGGCACCCCGACCTGACCCCGGCACATCTGCTCCTCGCCCTGCTGGAAGGTGAGGACAACGCGAACATCATCGACCTGCTCGCCGCGGTCGACGCCGACCAGGCGGCCGTGCGCGCGGACACCGAGCGGGTCCTCGCCGCGCTGCCGAGCGTGGCCGGTTCGACCGTCGCTCCGCCGCAGCCCAACCGCGAGCTGCTGGCCGTCATCGCCGACGCCGCGCAGCGCGCGAAGGAGCTGGGCGACGAGTACCTCTCCACCGAGCATCTGCTCATCGGCGTCGCCGCCAAGGGCGGCCGGGCCGGGGAGGCCCTCGCCGAACACGGGGCCACCGACAAGAAGCTTCTGAACGCATTCGAGACGACAAGGGGAGGGCGCCGGGTGACCACACCCGACCCCGAGGGTCAGTACAAGGCGCTGGAGAAGTTCGGCACCGATTTCACCGCCGCGGCCCGCGAGGGGCGCCTCGATCCCGTCATCGGGCGGGACCAGGAGATCCGGCGGGTCGTGCAGGTGCTGTCCCGGCGCACGAAGAACAATCCCGTGCTCATCGGCGAGCCCGGCGTCGGCAAGACCGCCGTCGTCGAAGGCCTCGCCCAGCGGATCGTGAAGGGCGACGTCCCCGAGTCGCTGAAGAACAAGCGGCTGGTCTCCCTGGACCTCGGCGCGATGGTCGCCGGCGCGAAGTACCGCGGTGAGTTCGAGGAGCGGCTCAAGACCGTCCTCTCCGAGATCAAGGAGAGCGACGGGCAGATCATCACGTTCATCGACGAGCTGCACACCGTCGTCGGCGCCGGCGCGGGCGGCGACTCCGCCATGGACGCGGGCAACATGCTCAAGCCGATGCTGGCCCGCGGCGAGCTGCGCATGGTCGGCGCCACCACCCTCGACGAGTACCGCGAGCGGATCGAGAAGGACCCCGCCCTGGAGCGCCGCTTCCAGCAGGTCCTGGTCGCCGAGCCGTCCGTGGAGGACTCCATCGCGATCCTGCGCGGGCTCAAGGGGCGGTACGAGGCCCACCACAAGGTCCAGATCGCCGACAGCGCGCTCGTGGCCGCCGCCACGCTCTCCGACCGGTACATCACCTCCCGCTTCCTGCCCGACAAGGCCATCGACCTCGTCGACGAGGCCGCGTCCCGGCTCCGCATGGAGATCGACTCCTCGCCCGTCGAGATCGACGAGCTCCAGCGCGCCGTCGACCGGCTGAAGATGGAGGAGCTGGCGCTCAGCAAGGAGACCGACCCGGCGAGCAAGCAGCGCCTGGAGAAGCTGCGGCGCGACCTCGCCGACAAGGAGGAGGAGCTGCGCGGCCTCACCGCCCGCTGGGAGAAGGAGAAGCAGTCCCTCAACCGCGTCGGTGAGCTGAAGGAGAAGCTCGACGAGCTGCGCGGCCAGGCCGAGCGCGCCCAGCGCGACGGCGACTTCGACACCGCCTCCAAGCTGCTCTACGGCGAGATCCCGACCCTGGAGCGCGACCTCGAAGCCGCCTCCGAGGCCGAGGAGGAGGCCGTCCAGTCCAAGGACACCATGGTCAAGGAGGAGGTCGGCCCGGACGACATCGCCGACGTCGTCGGAGCCTGGACCGGCATCCCCGCCGGGCGCCTCCTCGAAGGCGAGACGCAGAAGCTGCTGCGCATGGAGGACGAGCTCGGCAAGCGGCTCATCGGCCAGAGCGAGGCCGTGCGCGCCGTCTCCGACGCGGTGCGGCGCACCCGCGCCGGGATCGCCGACCCCGACCGCCCCACCGGTTCGTTCCTCTTCCTCGGCCCGACCGGCGTGGGCAAGACCGAGCTGGCCAAGGCCCTCGCGGACTTCCTCTTCGACGACGAGCGGGCCATGGTCCGCATCGACATGAGCGAGTACGGCGAGAAGCACAGCGTCGCGCGGCTCGTCGGCGCCCCGCCCGGCTACGTCGGCTACGAAGAGGGTGGCCAGCTCACCGAGGCGGTGCGGCGGCGCCCGTACTCGGTCGTCCTGCTCGACGAGGTCGAGAAGGCGCACCCGGAGGTCTTCGACGTCCTGCTCCAGGTGCTCGACGACGGCCGGCTCACCGACGGGCAGGGGCGGACGGTGGACTTCCGCAACACCATCCTGGTCCTGACGTCCAACCTCGGCAGCCAGTACCTCGTGGAGCCGCTGACGAGCGAGGAGGAGAAGAAGCAGCAGGTCCTGGAGGTGGTCCGGGCCTCCTTCAAGCCCGAGTTCCTCAACCGGCTCGACGACCTGGTCGTCTTCTCCGCGCTCACCAAGGACGAGCTGGCGGGCATCGCGGGGCTCCAGATCGACCGCCTCGCCAAGCGGCTCGCCGAGCGGCGCCTCACGCTGGACGTCACGCCCGAGGCGCTGGACTGGCTGGCCCTGGAGGGCAACGACCCGGCGTACGGCGCGCGGCCCCTGCGGCGCCTCATCCAGACGGCCATCGGCGACCGCCTCGCCAAGGAGATCCTGGCGGGCGAGGTCAAGGACGGTGACACGGTGCGGGTGGATCGTGCCGGGGAGGGCCTGCGGGTGGGCCCGGCCACGGGGAAGTCGTTGTAGCGGGTAGCGGCCTCTCGTCTGCCCGGTTCGCACGTACGCCGTCCGCGGGCCGTCCGTGGTTGCGACCGGCCACGCTCTGTCCGCAGTCGGCGAACGGCGGAAACACGGCAGACGAGGAGCCGGGCTTGCCCCGGGGGGCCCATCCTGGGAGAGGATGGGCCCATCCATACGAAGGGACACAGCACGTGAGCATCGACCCGTCCTCGATTCCGAATTTCGGGGGACAGCCCGAACCGCAGCAGGGCGCAGGACCGGCGGGCCCCGTCGTCCCCGACCAGGACCTGGTGAAGCAGCTCCTGGATCAGATGGAGCTCAAGCACGTCGTCGACGACGAGGGTGACCTCGCGGCGCCGTGGGAGGAGTTCCGCACGTATTTCATGTTCCGTGGCGAGGACGACCAGCAGGTCTTCTCGGTGCGGACGTTCTACGACCGGCCCCACCAGATCGAGCAGAAGCAGCAGCTCCTGGAGTCGATCGACGACTGGAACCGCCGCACGCTGTGGCCGAAGGTCTACAGCCACACGCACGACGACGGCACGGTCCGCCTCATCGGCGAGGCCCAGATGCTGATCGGCACCGGAGTCTCCCTTGAGCACTTCGTGTCGTCGACGGTCAGCTGGGTGCGCGCCGCGATCGAGTTCGACCGCTGGCTCGTCGAGCAGCTCGGCCTGGAGTCCGAGGTCGACTCCGTCGAGGACGAGAAGCCGGGCGACGACGAGGCCTGAGGGCCCGTACGCGTACGGGAGCCCGGCCCGGGGGACAAGCCCCGGCCGGGCTCTTGGCGTACCCGTACCGGACTCAGCGCGCCACTGCCTTGAGCCGGGACACGGCCTCTTCGAGGACGGAGACCTTCTTGCAGAAGGCGAAACGGACAAAGGGCGCGCCCGCCTCGCGGTGGTCGTAGAAGACCGCGTTCGGGATGGCGACGACCCCGGCCCGTTCCGGCAGCGCGCGGCAGAAGGCGAAGCCGTCCCTCTCCCCCAGGGGGCGGACGTCCGTCGTCACGAAGTACGTGCCGGCCGGGCGGTAGACGTCGAAGCCCGCCGCGGCCAGGCCCTCGCTGAGCAGGTCCCGCTTGGCCCGCATGTCCGCGCGGAAGTCGGCGAAGAAGGAGCCGGGCAGGGCGAGCGCCTCCGCGACGGCGTACTGGAACGGGCCCGAGGCCACGTACGTCAGGTACTGCTTCGCCGAGCGGACCGCCGCCACCAGAGCGGGCGTGGAGGTCACCCAGCCGACCTTCCAGCCGGTGAACGAGAACGTCTTGCCCGCGGACCCGATGCTGACCGTGCGCTCGCGCATGCCGGGGAACGAGGCGAGCGGGATGTGCTCGGCGTCGTCGAAGACCAGATGTTCGTAGACCTCGTCGGTGATGACGAGCAGGTCGCGCTCGACCGCCAGGCGGGCGATCTCCGTCAGCTCGGCGCGCGTGAGGACCGTGCCGGTCGGGTTGTGCGGGGTGTTGAGGAGGATCAGCCGAGTGCGGGGGGTGACCGCGTCGCGCAGCTCGTCGAGGTCCAGGTGGAAGCGGCCGTCCGAGGGCCGCAGGGTCACCGGGACCCGGGAGCCGCCCGCCATCGCGATCGAGGCGGCGTACGAGTCGTAATAGGGCTCCAGCGCGATGACCTCGTCGCCCGGTTCGACGAGGGCCAGCAGGGACGCCGCGATCGCCTCGGTAGCGCCCGCCGTCACGAGGACCTCCAGGTCGGGGTCGTAGGTGAGGGCGTAGCGGTCGAGCTGGTGTGCGGCGACGGCCGTGCGCAGCTCCGGGACGCCGGGGCCCGGCGGGTACTGGTTCCCGCGGCCGTCGCGCAGCGCCCGCACCGCGGCCTCGCGGACGGACTCGGGGCCGTCGGTGTCCGGGAAGCCCTGGCCCAGGTTGATCGCGCCCGTGGTGGCCGCGAGGGCGGACATCTCGGCGAAAATCGTCGTACCGAACTCGGCGAGGCGGCGGTTGAGCAGCGGGCGCCCGCTCCCGGAAGTGGAGGTCATGGCCGCCATCCTGCGCCGAACCTCTGGACTTCCTCAACTCTGCTTTGGGCCGCCGTGCCCGGGGGCATCCCCCTGTCACGCAAGGAGCGAGGCCCACGGGGGACCGCGCTTCGGGGGAACGGAAGGGGCGTGGTGGCCGTGTTCGTGGCCTTCATCTTCGTCGCAGTGTTCATCGCCGCCGTGGTCGCGGCGGTCAACTTCGGAGGAAGCGGAGGAAGCGGAGGAAGCCGGGCAAGCGGTCGGAACGGCAGCCGCCGTTCCCGCTCCTCGTGGCGTTCGGGCACCGCGTCGGGCGCGGCGGGCGGCGGCAGTTGGTGGGTCGGCGGCGGTGACAGCGGCGGTGGCGACGGCGGCCACCACGGCGGTCACTCCTGCGGAGGCAGCTCCTCGTGCGGGGGCGGCAGCTCCTCGTGCGGTGGTGGCGGTGGTGGCGGGGGTGGATGCGGCGGAGGCAGCTGACACGGGGCAGCTGGTCCACCGGTTCCAGCCGGCGCCCGGCGGGGGCAGGCAACTCCCGCCGGGCGCTTTGTTGTTGTCCGGCACGGTTGCGGCATTGAACAGTTGAACTGTGCAGCCCCCAGGGGAATGGAAACCCTACGAAGTTGGGTAAAAACGCTGTGGCACTGTCGTCGACCATGATTCCCTCTTAGCGCCAGTACCGCCCTCGGACGTCCGTCGCACATTTCTGGGTTTGACGAACCGAACCCTGGATAGCTGTACGTGACGGCCTCGTGGGTACGAGCCGGTATTCCCGACCTCCCGGTATCCGATCCGGGTGCGCCGGCCCCACCTCCATTGCGTGTTAGCGGAGCCGACCCATGCTCACGACCCTGAAGACCGTCTACACCGACACGCGCGCCGAGGACCTCGCCTGGGCCCTTGGCCGCGAGCCGTTGCCCGCGCTCGCCACGCTCGACGTGGAACTGGCCGACGCCAAAATGCAGTTGAGACTTCTCGGCGCCTCGCACCAGGTGCTGCTCGAAGAGGAGCAGGGCAGTTGCTCCGAGACGGTGGCCTGCATCCCCGGCAGCAGCACACCCCTCCCCCTCGGCGTGTCCAAGCGGGTGGGCGACTGGGAGTACGAGTTCGCCGCGCGCGTGGAGACGCTGTCCCGGGGGCAATTCGCGGGCCGCGCGCAGGAGTTGCTCGCCCTCGTCAGCGAACACCCGCACGGTCTCGCCGGGGTGTTCCCCGGCAGCCCGCACGCCTTCACCGCCCTGCTGGCCCAGCGGCACGAGGGGGCGGTGATGTGGCGCACGTGGCACGCGTACCCGCAGGACGGCCAGTTGGTCGCCACCCGGTCGAAGGTGGGCGTACGGGCACCGCTGCCCGCGTAGCGGTGGCCGTGGGTAGTGCCGCGGGCCGCCTAGCGGTGGCCGTGGGCGGTGCCGCCGCCCGCGTGCGAACGGTCGCGGGGCGTGTCGGGGCCCGGCGGCACGGCCGGGTGACGGCCCCATGTGCACCCGTGTGGGGGACTTGGCTCGTGCGCGTGGTGACGTAGCGTTCTCGGATGCTCGACGAGTCGACGGTGCGGTTGCCCGTCTCGCCCAGGGCAGGACGGTTCCTCGTTCTGGTGGGCGTGTTCGTCTGCGCTGCCTGCGGGCTCGTCTACGAACTCGAACTCGTCGCCCTGGCCGCCTACTTGATCGGCGATTCGGTCACCCAGGCCTCCGTCGTGCTCTCCGTGATGGTCTTCGCCATGGGCATCGGCTCGCTGCTCGCCAAGCGGCTGCGGCGCCGCGCCCCCACCTCGTTCGGGCTCATCGAGGCGGCGCTCGCGCTGGTCGGCGGATGCAGCGCCATGGCGCTGTACGCGGCCTTCGCCTGGACCGGCGACCGCGGCGAGGTGTGGGCGGGCGGCTCGCGCTACCTCCTCGCCGCGTTCTCCCTGGCCATCGGCGTCCTCATCGGCGCCGAGGTGCCGCTCCTCGTGGTGCTCATCCAGCGCATCCGGCGCCAGGACGCCGGCGGCGCCGTCGCCGACGTGTTCGCCGCCGACTACGTGGGCGCGCTGGTCGGCGGACTCGCCTTCCCGTTCCTGCTGCTTCCGGCCTTCGGACAGCTCACCGGCGCCCTGTTCACCGGCGCCGTCAACGCGGTCACGGGCTGTGCGCTCGTCCTCGGCCTGTTCGGGCGGAGCCTGAGCGCGCGCGGGCGCTGGGCGGTGCTCACGGCGAACGTCCTTGTCCTGGCCGTGCTCGCCTCGGCCGCCGTGCTCGTCGACGACTTTGAGCGGGCCGCGCGGCGGGCGGTCTACGGCGCGGACGCGCGCGTCGCCGTCCGGACCGACGTGCAGGAGGTCGTCCTCACCGGCGGCCGGCGCCACTCCCTCGACCTCTTCCTCGACGGGCGGCTGCGCATCAGCGGACGCGACGAGCGCCGCTACCACCAGGCGCTCGTCGCACCCGCGCTGCGCGGCCCCCACGCGCGCGTGCTCATCCTCGGCGGCGGCGACGGCCTCGCGGCGCGCGAGGTGCTGCGCCACCGCGGGGTGCGCCGCCTCGACATCGTCGAACTGGACGCGGGCGTCGTCGACCTGGCGCGCCACGACCCGGCCCTGAGCGAGCTGAACGGCCACGCCTACCGCGACCCGCGGCTGCGGGTGGTCCACGCCGAGGCGTTCCGCTGGCTCCGCTCCGCGCGCGCGACGTACGACGTGGTGCTCTCCGACCTGCCGGACCCGGGCATCACCGCCGGCACGAAGCTGTACTCCCTGGAGTTCTACGGCCTCGCCACGCGCGTTCTCGCCCCCGGTGGCCGCCTCGCCGTGCACGCCGGGCCCGTGTCGATCCGGCCGCAGGCCTTCTGGACGGTGGAGGCGTCGGTGCGCGCGGCGGGGCTGCGGACCGTGCCGTACCGCGTGGGCGGCCGGCAGTCCGGGTTCGCCGCCGGGCCCGACCGCACGTCGGAGAGGGCGCGCGGGGCCCGCGACTGGGGGTTCGTCCTGGCCTCGCGGGCGCGGCCCGCGCTGCGGGAGGCCACCGGCTCCGCGCTGGTGCGGGCCGGGGTGCGCTCGGCCGGGCCGACCAGGGTGGCGGGCCTCCCGGCGTCGACCCTGGTGCATCCGCGTTACGCGAACTGACGTACGCGGGCAGCGCAAGAGGCGTACATGGAAGCGTGTGCGTGGGTAGGCTCGACTGTCATGGAGCATGAGGTGTTCGTTCCGGTCTCGGCAGAGCGTCTCCGGCAGGTCCTGGCGGACCCCGAGCGGGTCGCCGGGGCGGTGCCCGGGCTTCAGCGCGACGCGGAGGAGGCGGCCGAGCCGCTCTCCGGGCGGCTCAAGGTGCGCGCCGGCGGGCACACCGTCACCTACCGGTGCGTGGCGCGGGCCGAGGGCCGCGCCGACGGGACGTACGTGATCGAGGGCGAGGGCGCGGAGGTGCGCGGCTCCGGTTCCGTGAAGCTCGCGCTGACCGTGCGGCTGATGCCGGCCGCCGGGGGCACCGGCACCACGGTGGTGTTCGGCGGGACGGCGGCCGCCGAGGGGCGGATCACGGAAAGTTCTCCACAGGCTGTGGAATCCGCTGTGCGCAGGCTCCTCGAACGGTTCGCGGAAGGCCTCGCGGAGGCGGCGCCCGCGGACTCCGGCCCGCCCGGTTCGGCTGTCCCGGCGCCCACCGTCTTCGAGACGGAGGTGCCGCCGCCCTCGCTCGACCCGCTGAGCGACGACCTCGACGCCGACGACGGTGTCGACGACGGTGTCGACGACGAGGATCTCGACGACATCGAGGTGGACGACGCCGTCAACGTCGAGGACGACGAAGAGCTGCGCGACCTCGACGTCGACGGTATCGACGGTATCGACGGGGTTGACGGCATCGACGACGTGAGCGACCTCGACGTGCCGCCCGCCGAGGCCGCCCACGCCCGCCGCACGATGATCGGCCGCAGCGCCGAGGAGGTCGACCACGCCCCGCCGCGCGGCCGGTACGCCCCCGCGCCCGCCCCCGAGACGCTCTCCGCCGGTGCCACGCTCCGCTGGGCCGCCCCCGCCGCGGCCCTCGCGGTGGCCTCGGCGATCGTGGTCGGCCGGGCCCTGCGCCGCCGCCGGTGACCGCGTACGCCGTAGGGTCGGCCCGGTGAGTACAGAAGACGTGATGCTGACCGCGGGTGACGCGGAAGTGACCGTGCGGCCGGGCAACGGCTGCCGTATCGGAAGTCTGCGCATCGGCGGCGTCGAGCTGCTGCGGCAGGGGGAGCGGTACGGCGCCTTCCCCATGATCCCGTGGTGCGGCCGGATCGAGAACGGACGGTTCCGGGACGGCGCGACCGTCCACCAGATGCCGCTGAACTCCCCGCCGCACGCCATCCACGGCTTCGCCCGCGACGCCGAATGGCGCACGGCGCGCTCCTCGAAGACGGAGGCCGTCTTCACGTACGACCTCACCGACCCCTGGCCCTACCCGGGGCGCGTCACCCAGATCGTGGAACTCACCGAGGAGGCGTTGACGCTGCGCCTCGGCATCGAGACGTACGGCGACTCCTTCCCGGCGCAGGCGGGCTGGCACCCGTGGTTCAACCGCTCCCTGGACGGCGGCGGCGACCCCGTACGGGTCGACTTCTCGCCCGCCTGGCAGGAGGAGCGCGGCGACGACCACCTGCCCACCGGCCGCCGCGTCGACCCCCGGCCCGGCCCCTGGGACGACTGCTTCGGCATGCCCGAGGGTGTCGACGTGACACTGACCTGGCCCGGGCGGCTCGCGGTGAACGTCACCAGCCGCGAGCAGTGGGTCGTCGTCTACGACGAGCAGGAGGCGGCCGTGTGCGTGGAGCCGCAGACCGGCCCGCCCAACGGCCTCAACACCGCGCCGCGCCTGGTCACCCCCATCGAGCCGCTGGAGACGGCGACGACCTGGACCTGGACGCGGCTTTAAGCTGAGCGGCATGACTGACGACGTACGTGGCGCTCTGCTCCAGCAGATCAAGGACAAGGCCGTGGTGCACGGCAAGGTGACCCTCTCCTCGGGTCTCGAAGCCGATTACTACATCGACCTGCGCCGCATCACCCTCGACGGCGAGGCCGCCCCTCTGGTCGGCCAGGTGCTGCTCGACCTCACCGCCGACCTCGACTTCGACGCCGTGGGCGGCCTGACCATGGGCGCCGACCCGGTCGCCGGCGCGATGCTGCACGCCTCCGCCGCGCGCGGCAAGCGCCTGGACGCCTTCGTCGTCCGCAAGGCCGCCAAGGCGCACGGCATGCAGCGCCGCGTGGAGGGCCCGGACATCAAGGGGCGCCGCGTGCTCGTCGTCGAGGACACCTCCACCACCGGCGGCTCGCCGCTGACCGCCGTGGAGGCCGTGCGCGAGGCCGGTGCGGAGGTCGTCGGCGTCGCGACCATCGTGGACCGGGCCACCGGGGCGGGCGAGAAGATCACCGAGGGCGCGGGCGTGCCGTACCTCTTCGCGTACTCGAAGGACGACCTCGGCCTGGACTGACGGCGGCGCCCGGACCGGCGGCCGATTCCGGAAGGGCGGCCACGTCCGGAAAGACGGCCACGTCCGGAAAGACGGCCACGTCTGGAAAGATGGGGGCGACGATGTCGTCGCCCCCAGGTCAGGGTCAAGCAGCACAGCACCCCACCCGCACATCACAAGGAGCGGACACATGCCCATCGCAACTCCCGAGGTCTACAACGAGATGCTCGACCGGGCGAAGGCAGGCAAGTTCGCCTACCCGGCCATCAACGTCACCTCCTCGCAGACCCTGCACGCCGCGCTGCGCGGCTTCGCGGAGGCCGAGAGCGACGGCATCATCCAGATCTCCACGGGTGGCGCGGAGTTCCTGGGCGGCCAGTACAGCAAGGACATGGTCACCGGCGCGGTCGCGCTCGCCGAGTTCGCGCACATCGTCGCCGCGAAGTACGACGTGACGATCGCGCTGCACACCGACCACTGCCCGAAGGACAAGCTGGACGGCTATGTCCGCCCGCTGCTCGACGTCTCCGCCGAGCGCGTCAAGGCCGGCCGGAACCCGCTCTTCCAGTCCCACATGTGGGACGGCTCCGCCGAGACCCTCGCCGACAACCTGGCCATCGGCCAGGAGCTGCTCGCGAAGGCCGCCGCCGCGAAGATCATCCTTGAGGTCGAGATCACCCCGACCGGCGGCGAGGAGGACGGCGTCAGCCACGAGATCAACGACGAGCTGTACACGACCGTCGACGACGCGCTGCGCACCGCCGAGGCGCTCGGCCTCGGCGAGAAGGGCCGCTACCTCCTGGCCGCGTCCTTCGGCAACGTCCACGGCGTCTACAAGCCGGGCAACGTCGTCCTGCGCCCCGAGCTCCTCAAGGACCTCCAGGAGGGCGTCGGCGCCAAGTACGGCAAGCAGTCCCCGTTCGACTTCGTCTTCCACGGCGGCTCCGGCTCGACCGCCGAGGAGATCGCCACCGCGCTGGAGAACGGCGTCGTGAAGATGAACCTCGACACCGACACCCAGTACGCCTTCACGCGTCCCGTCGCGGACCACATGTTCAAGAACTACGACGGCGTCCTGAAGGTCGACGGCGAGGTCGGCTCGAAGAAGACGTACGACCCGCGCACCTGGGGCAAGCTCGCCGAGGCGGGCATGGCCCAGCGCGTCACCGAGGCGTGCGCGAACCTGCGTTCGACCGGTACGAAGCTGAAGTAACACCCCGCTTCGCGCGGTTAGGGCCCCGGGTCGGGTGACCCGGGGCCTTCTTCGTGGCGCGATGCCGCAGACTTGGCCCATGGCCATTCACAAGGATCTGCTCGGGGACCGCCCCCGACCCACCTGCCCGACGACCCGGAGCCGCGCGAGCTGCTGGCGAACGGCACGCCCCCCGCCGACGTCGCCGCCAAGTACCCCACGTCCTCGCTCGCCTGGGCGCAGCTCGCCGACGAGGCGTTCGAGCGCGGCAGCGTCGTCGAGTCGTACGCGTACGCCCGTACCGGCTACCACCGCGGCTTGGACGCCCTGCGCCGCAGCGGCTGGAAGGGCCACGGCCCGGTGCCGTGGGAGCACGAGCCGAACCGCGGCTTCCTGCGCGCGCTGCACGCCCTGGCGCGGGCGGCGCAGGCCATCGGCGAGGAGGAGGAGTACGAGCGCTGCGCGGGCTTCCTGCGGGACTCGTCGGAGACGGCGGCGAAGACGCTGGGCTGAGTGTGGGCGGGCCCGCGGTCGGTTGACCGCGGGCCCGCATGCCGCATGCCGCATGCCGCATGCCGCATGCCGCATGCCCGTGGCCGCGGGCCCGCAGTTCGCGGCTGCGGGTGCGTTGTGGCTGGTCGCGCAGTTCCCCGCGCCCCTGTGGGGCGCTAGCGCAGCTCGCTCAGCAGCTTCGCGGCTGCGGGCCGGTGGTCTGTGCGGCTGTGGGTGCGTTGTGGCTGGTCGCGCAGTTCCCCGCGCCCCTGTGGGGCGCTGGGGCAGTGACCACCTTGTCCGCGGGCCCGCAGTTTCGCGGATGCGGGCCGGTGGTCTGTGCGGCTGTGGGTGCGTTGTGGCTGGTCGCGCAGTTCCCCGCGCCCCTGTGGGGCGCTAGCGCAGCTCGCCCAGCAGCTTCGCGTCGAACGGCTCCGCCTCCGCCAGGCGGCCCGTCACCGCCTTGTTCGCCCACTCCGCGTCGGCGATCAGCGCGCGGCCCACCGCGATCATGTCGAACTCGTCCCGCTCCATACGGTCCAGGAGCAGGTCGATGCCGGTGGAGGCGGTCTCCTTGGTCCAGCCCGCGCCCAGGAACTCCTTGTCGAGGCCGACCGAGCCGACGGACAGCGTGGCCTTGCCGGTGAGCTTCTTGACCCAGCCCGCGAGGTTCAGGTCCTCGCCCTCGAACTCCGGGAGCCAGTAGCGGCGCGTGGAAGCGTGGAACGCGTCGACCCCTGCCGCGGCAAGCGGAGCCAGCAAGGTCTCCAGCTCGGCCGGGTCGGCGGCGAGCTTCGCGTCGTACGCGTTCGCCTTCCACTGCGAGAAGCGGAAGATCACGGGGAACGTCGGCGAGACCGCCGCGCGCACCGCCTCGACGATCTCGCGGGCGAAGCGGGTGCGGGAAGCGAGGTCGCCGCCGTAGCCGTCGGTGCGGCGGTTGGTGGTGCCCCAGAGGAACTGGTCGATCAAGTAGCCGTGGGCGCCGTGCAGTTCGACACCGTCGAAGCCGATCCGCTCGGCGGCGGCCGCGCTGTCGGCGAAGGCGGCGATCACCGCGTCGATGTCGGCGCCCGTCATCGCGTGGCCCTTGGCCTCGCCGTCCAGGCCGACGCCGGAGGGGCCCATCGGGGGCGCGGAGGGGATCGGGCCCTGGCCCTCGTCGCGGGCCGCGCCGACGTGCCAGATCTGCGGCACGATCGTCCCGCCCTCGGCGTGCACGGCCTCCACGACCGCGCGCCAGCCCGCGAGCGCCGCCTCGCCGTAGAAGTGCGGGACGCGGTGGCTGCTGCCGGCCGAGGGGTGGTCGACGTACGTGCCCTCGGTGACGATCAGGCCGACACCGCCCGCCGCGCGCCGGGCGTAGTACTCCGCGACGTCCGCGCCCGGCACGCCCTCGGGGGAGAACTCGCGGGTCATGGGAGCCATGGCGATGCGGTTGGGAACGGTGAGGCCGTTGATGTCGAAGGGGCGGCCGAGGACGCGGGCGGCGCGGGAGGCCTCCGATCCGTTCAGCTGCGCGGCTTCCGGTGTGGCTGCCTTCTTCTCGGTGGCTTCCGTCGTCGCTTCCGTGGCTTCCATGCGGCCCTCCGGGGCTCTTGGTGCGAATGGCGTTCCATGGTGTTCCATGGCGTTCCATAGTGCTGACAGCACTGTAAGCGGTTTGCTCATGTCCTCGTGAGGGCGGGTACCTTGAGAGGCATGAACTGGCCAGCCACCGAGCGCCACTGCCTGAGCCCCGCGCCCGGCGGCCTCGCCCTCGTCCAGGAGCTCCTGAACACCGCGCCCGTCGGCCGCCCCGGCTCCGCCGACCTGCCCGACCTGCTGGGCGACGGCGCCCTCGGCGCCGCCCAGGAGTGGTCCGACGGAGCCGTGCGCGGCTGGGCCCGCGAGACGGGGCGCCCCGACGTGCACCTCGTGCTGACGGACGAGGACCTGCCGAAGCTGCGCTGCCTGCGGGACCAGGTGCGGCGCGCGCTCGCCGCGGGGGACGGGAGCGGGGCCGCGGTGCGTTTCACCTCCGCCCCTGTCGTCGTCGGCCTGGCGGGCGACGGCACGCTGACCGTGGAGCCGGAGGGCGCCGGTGCCCGCTGGCTGGCCTCCGCGGTGCTCGCCGAGGCGCTGCTCGCCCAGGCCTCGGGTGTCTGGCGCCGCCTGAAGATCTGCCGCAATCCCGCCTGCGCCGCCGCGTTCTACGACCGCTCCCGCAACAACAGCGGCGTCTGGCACTCGGTGCGGGGCTGCGGGAACGCCGCGCACCTGCGGGCCTGCCGGGAGCGCCGCCGCGTTGCAGGGTGAAAGCACCGTAGCGTCGTAGCCACTGTCGTCGAACTGGCGTGCCTTGCCGTTTCCCCGAAAGTTGCGGAAGATTCCGGTGGGGACCGGGGCCCCCGTGTCGGTAACGGCAGGGGCGGACCGCTACCCGGAGTACGTACGAGGAGACAGCGATGTCCCCAGAGGCGCATGAGACGCCGGTCGAGACGCCCGTCGAGACGCACGAGGCCCCGAACCTCGACTTCGCCGGCACCACCCCGTACGAGGACTACGTCCAGGCGGACGTCCTCACCCACCTCCAGCACCTCCGCTCGAACGACCCCGGCGAGATGGTCTTCCTGGTCACCACCCAGGTCATGGAGCTGTGGTTCACCGTGATCGTCCACGAGTGGGAGACCGCAGCGAAGGCCCTGCGCCGCGACGACATCCCCGTCGCGGTGGCCGCGCTCAAGCGCAGCATCCGCGAGCTGGAGGCCCTGAACCACTCCTGGAAGCCGCTCGCCGGGCTGACGCCCGCGCAGTTCAACTCCTACCGCGGCTCGCTCGGCGAGGGCTCCGGGTTCCAGTCCGCGATGTACCGTCGCATGGAGTTCCTGCTCGGCGACAAGTCGGCGTCCATGCTGGTCCCGCACCGGGGCGCGCCGCGCGTCCACGCGGAGCTGGAGAAGGCGCTGCACGAGCCGAGCCTGTACGACGAGGTGCTCAGGCTGCTCGCCCGCCGCGGCCACGCGATCCCGGCCGCCGTCCTGGAGCGCGACCTGTCGAAGAAGTACGTGCCGTCGCCCGAGATCGAGGCCGTCTGGACGGAGCTCTACTCCGGTGACGAGAGCAGCGACCTCGCCCGCCTCGGCGAGACGCTGACGGACGTCGCCGAACTGGTCTGGCGATGGCGCAACGACCATCTGGTCGCCACCCGCCGCGCGATGGGCTCCAAGACGGGCACGGGCGGCTCGGCCGGCGTGGCCTGGCTGGAGAAGCGCGCGTCGGTGAACGTGTTCCCCGAGCTGTGGACGGCGAGGAGCCATGTCTGACCTGCATGTCCGGGCCAAGGCCCTGGACGCCGAGGACGAACTGGGCGGCAAGCGCGCGGAGTTCGTCCTCGACGACACCGTCTACCTGGACGGCAACTCCCTGGGCGCCCTGCCCGCCCACGTGCCGGAGCGCGTCGCGGACGTCATCGACCGCCAGTGGGGCAAGCTGCGTATCCGCTCGTGGGAGGAGAGCGGCTGGTGGACCGCGCCCGAGCGCATCGGCGACCGCATCGCCCCGCTGGTCGGCGCCGCCCCCGGCCAGATCGTGGTCGGCGACTCCACCAGTGTGAACGTCTTCAAGGCGCTGGTGGCGGCCGTACGCCTGGCGCGCGGCGAGGACGCGGGTACCGGGGCCCGGGACGAGGGGCGGGACGAGATCATCGTCGACGCCACGACCTTCCCCACCGACGGCTACATCGCCCGGTCCGCCGCCCGGCTGACCGGCTGCCGCCTGACCCCGCTCACCCCGGCCGAGGTGCCCGCGGCACTGAGCCCCCGTACGGCCGCCGTGCTGCTCAACCACGCGGACTACCGCACCGGCCGCCTGCACGACCTGCCCGGCCTGACGGCCGCCGTGCACGCGGCGGGCGCCCTCGCCGTGTGGGACCTGTGCCATACGGCGGGCGCCCTGCCCGTCGGCCTGGACGCGCACGGCGTCGACCTCGCGGTGGGCTGCACATACAAGTATCTGAACGGCGGCCCGGGCTCGCCCGCGTACATCTACGTGCGCGCAGAGCTCCAGGACCGCTTCGACTCGCCGCTGCCCGGCTGGAACTCCCACGCCGAGCCCTTTGGGATGCGGCCCGAGTTCGAGGCGGCCGAGGGCGCGCTGCGCGGGCGCGTCGGCACGCCCGACATCCTCTCCATGCTCGCCCTCGAAGCGGCGCTCGACGTCTGGGACGGCGTCTCCATGGACGCGGTGCGGGCCAAGTCGCTCGCCCTGACGGACTTCTTCCTGCGGTGCGTCGAGGCGTACGTACCGAAGGGGCTGGTGGAGTCGCTCACTCCGGAGGCGCACGCCGAGCGCGGCAGCCAGGTCGCGCTGCGCTGCTCCCCCAAGCTCTCAACTTCGTTCGAGCAGGGAGGTGCCCCCCTTGCGGGGGACGTCATGAAGCGGCTGACCGAGCGGGGCGTGGTCGGTGACTTCCGCGCGCCGGACGTGCTGCGCTTCGGATTCACACCGCTGTACGTGTCCTTCGTCGACGCCGAACGGGCGGCGCGGGTCCTCGCGGAGATCCTGGAGTCGTGAGGCCTGGCGCAAGGCCGGCTGTGAGGCCCGTGGCGAGGCCCGGCGGGCGGGTGATTCCCGCGCGTACGCCGGGCTGGTAGCGTCCGGCGGATCTTGGTCAGCTTGGTCATCTTGGTCAGCCTGGTCCCGGTCCTCCGGGCTCCGGAGGACCGGGACCAGGCCCGCCAGCCGCACCGCTGTTGAAAGGTTCCCGCATGCCGGACGACGCCGCCGTGGCCCGCGATGCCGCCGAGGAGGCATCGGCCTTCTCTCATCCCGCCGTGGAGCCGGACGCCACCGCCGCGTACGGCGCACACCCCGACCAGGTCGTCGACTTCTACGCGCCCCGGGGCGACACGGCCCGTCCGGCGCCGCTGGTCGTCGTCCTGCACGGCGGCGCCTGGCGCGCGCCGTACGACCGGCGGCATGTAACGCCGTTCGCCGACTTCCTCGCGCGCCGGGGCTTCGCCGTCGCCAACGTCGAGTACCGGCGCGGCGGCTCCATCCCGGCGCAGGGCGGCAAAGGACCCGTCGCCGGGCGCTGGCCGGAGACCTTCGACGACGTGGCCGCCGCGTTCGACGCCCTCCCCGCGCTCGTACGCAAGGCCCTGCCGTCGGCCGATCCGCGCCGCACGGTCGCCACCGGGCACTCCGCGGGCGGCCACCTCGCGCTGTGGGCGGCCGCGCGGCACCTGCTGCCCGCCGACGCGGCGTGGCGCACCGAACGCCCGGCCCCGCTGCGTGGTGTCGTCGCGCTCGCGCCGATCGCCGACTTCACGGTCGCCGAGGCGCTGGAGGTCTGCGGCGGCGCGTCCGCCCAACTCCTGGGCGGCCGCGCCAGGTTCGAGGAGCGGCTGCCCTACGCCGATCCGGCGGCACTGCTCCCGACGGGCATCGCCACGACCGTCGTGCAGGGCCGCGCCGACATCACCGTGCCGCACGCCGTGGCCGAGGCGTACGCGGACGCGGCGGCGAGGGCGGGCGAGGTCGTGGGCCTCACGCTCCTTGAGGACGTGGGCCACTTCCCGCTGATCGACCCGGCGGCGGACGCCTGCGCGGTGGTGGCGGAGGAGATCGCGCAGTTGGCGTTCTGATGCCGTTCTGATGCCGTTCTCATGCCGTTCTGAGGCCGGTGCCGTGAGGCGCGCGTCAGGACCGGTGCGGGGTGTACGTCCCCGGGCGGGGGGCGGCCCCTGAGGATGATCCCCAGGGATACCCGTAATACCGGAGAGCCACCTGGCGACTGCATACCCCGGCGTGATGTGGGCGACGGGGCCTGATACCTAACTTTCCTTCCACGGAAGCGAGTCGGAGCACCGGCCCGCGCGGCGGAGGGAAGGCGCACGATGAGGTTCAGGGCCGGGCGGCTGCGCCGCACTCTGTTGGCGGCCGGTGTCGCCCTGGCCGTGGCGCTCCCGGTGTCGGGCGCCGCGCGCTCCGAGATCCCTGCCCCGGCCCCCGCCTCCCTCGGCCGTGTCACGGCCCCGAAGCTGACCGCCGCTTACGACACGAACAGGGCCAACGCCGCCGAGGCCGCCCGCATGGCCGAGCGGTACGGCGCGCGGGACCGGGCCGCCGTGCTGCGCGCCATGGCCTCGCCCGGGCGGCGGTTCCTCGCCTTCGACGGGCGGGGCGCCGGCCGTACCGCGGAGGTCTTCGGCGACCTGGCGGGCGCGGACCGCGTCGCCGTCCTGGTGCCGGGCTCCGACACCTCCCTGGACGCGTACGGCAGGTTCCGCTCGGGCGCCCTCGCCCTGCGGGAGGAGCTCGGCCCGCGCGCGGCCGTCGTGGCCTGGCTGGGGTACGAGACGCCGGGGACCGTCAGCCCCGCCGTACTGACCACCGGCCGCGCGGACGACGCGGCGCCCGCGCTGCGCTCCTTCGTGCGCCGACTGCACGGCGTCAACGCCCGCGCGCGGATCTCCCTGCTCTGCCACTCGTACGGCTCCGTGGTCTGCGCGAGCGCCGCCTCGGGCCCGCGTGGCCGCGTTCTCGACGTCACCGACATCGCGCTGTACGGCAGCCCCGGCACGGGCGTCGACCGGGCGGCGGACCTGAGCACCACGGCCCGGATATGGGCGGGCCGCGGCGCCGACGACTGGATCTCCGGCGTGCCGCACCACAGCGTCGACCTCTTCGGCACCACGGCCGGCTTCGGTGCCGACCCGGTGTCCCGCGGCTTCGGGGCCCGCGTCTTCGCGGCCGGGAGCGGCGGCCACAGCGACTACCTCAAGCCCGGTTCCGTCTCGCTCGACAGCCTCGCGCGGATCGTGCGCGGGCAGGACGCGGAGGTCAGCCATGCCTGAACCGGTACGGCTCGGAAGGACTCGGACACGGCTTGTACGGGCCCCGATGCGGCGAATGGTCGGGAGCGTCCGGCGCGTCGACGCCGCGACACCGCCCGAGCGGGACCGCGCCGTGGACGCCCTGCGGGCCTTCGCCGTCCTCGGCGTGGTGGGCGGCCACTGGCTGGTCACCGCTCTGGTGTCGGAGGGCGGCGTGCTCCACGGCGACAGCCCTCTGCGGCACCTGCCCTGGCTCGCGCCGGTCTCCTGGGTCTTCCAGACGCTCGCGGTGTTCTTCCTGGTGGGCGGGCACGTGGCGGCGAAGAGCCACGCGTCGGCGCGGGAGCGGGGCATCGGCCACGGCCCGTGGCTCGCGGCCCGGCTCGGCCGTCTCTTCCGGCCGGTCGCCACCTTGCTCGTGGTGTGGGCCGCCATAGGCGGGGGCCTGGTCGTGTCGGGCACGGGTGCGGACACGGTGCGCGCCCTGCTCAAGCTGGCGCTCTCCCCGCTGTGGTTCCTGCTGGTCTTCGCCGTGCTCACCGCTCTCACGCCGCTCGTGGCGCGGCTCCATCCGCTGTGGCCGCTGGCCGTCGTCCTGCACGTGGATGCCATACGGTTCGGCTTCGGCGGGCCTGCCTGGCTCGGCTGGGTCAACGTGGCGGCGGGCTGGCTCGTGCCCTACACGCTGGGCGCGGCCTGGACACGCGGCGAGCTGACACGGCGTTCCGGCGGGGTGCTGCTCGTCGGCGGGGCGGCGGCCACCGCCGGGCTGATCCTGTGGGGCGGCTATCCGGCGTCGATGGTCGGCGTCCCCGGCGAGGCGGTGTCGAACCTCGACCCGCCCACCCTGGCGGCCGTCACGTTCGGCCTCGCCCAGTGCGGCATCGCGCTGCTGCTGCGGGAACGCTCGCGGCGGTGGATGCGTGCCCCCGCGGCCTGGGCGGCGGTGGCCCTGGTCAACCTCTCCGCGATGACGATATTCCTCTGGCACCAGACGGCTCTGATGGCGGTCACCGCGCTCGGTCTGCTCACCGGCGCCCCGCTGCCGGGCCTGCACACGGTGCCGGACGGGCTCGGCTGGGCGTCGGCCCGCCTGGCCTGGCTGCCGGTGTTCGCGGTGGCGCTCGCGGTCTGCTGGGCGGCGTTCCGCGCCCATGAGCACGGGGGCAGTGGGCGCAGCGGGGCAGGTCGCGGCGGGGTTGGCCGCAGTAGGGCCGGCCGCAGTGGGGCCGGCGCACGGGTGGGGCGTACGCACCGCGGGGCGCGGGAGAGCCAGAGCCGCGGGCCCCGGCCCGGCCCCCGGGCCCGCGCAAGGCCCCGGTTACGGGCAAGGCCCCGGGCCGTCGAGTAGTACCTGCGACGAGTAGTACCTGCGACGGACATGCCGGAACCCCTCTCGCTGCGGACGACCCGCCCGCCGCGCCCCCGTACCGTCGTAGCCGTGACCGATACGACTGAGCAGCTCAAGGCCAGAGGCCCGAAGAGCCCCGAGTTCCACTTCGTGCGGGAGGCTTTCAGCGGCCTGCGCGAGGCGCTGTTCCGCGACGCCTTCGTCTACCGGCTGCTGCCTCCCCGGACGACGGGCGGGCTGACGGCCCGCCTCCTCCCGCGGCGGATACGCCGGTACGCCCTCTGGGGCCCGCACGCCCTGGTGGTGTCCGCCGCCCTGATCACCGTGTGCATCTCCTACCAGGTGGGCCTCGGGGGCAACGAGGTCGCGTACTTCCTCACCGGTCTCGTCCCGGCCGCCGCCGTGCTGATGACGCTGGTCAGGCCGGTGGGTGCCTTCTGGGTGTCGTTGGCCGCGGCCCCGTTCGCGGCGGCGCTCGGGAACAGCTCGGACGGCTGGCCGTGGACGCCCGCCGCCTTCTTCGCGCACATCGTGGTGATGGTCGTGGTGGCCGCCCGCACCCGACCGCGCACCGCCCTGTGGATGTGGCTCACGACGGCGGTGTACTCCCTGGCCGCCGAGTGGTACATCGACGACGGCTATTACGGCTCCGGATCCGACGCCCCGGTGCTGCTGTTCTTCTCGGCGGTCGCGTTGCTCGTCACCACGATGGCGCACGTGCGCCGCGAGGCCGAGCACGAGGTCACCGTGCAGCGCACCGTCACCGCCATCGAGCGCGACAAGCGCACGCTCCTGGAGGAGCGCACCACGATCGCCCGCGAGCTGCACGACGTGGTCGCGCACCACATGTCGGTCGTCGCCATCCAGGCGGAGGCCGCGCCCTACCGCGTGGAGAACCCGCCGCCCGAGCTGGAGCAGGCGTTCGTGACCATCCGAGAGAACGCGGTGGCGGCGCTGACCGAGCTGCGCCGCGTCCTCGGTGTCGTACGGGCGCAGGACTACGAGGCGCCGGACGCCCCGCAGCCCACCCTCGCCGACCTCGACCGGCTCCTGGACAACGTCCGCGACGCGGGCCTGACCGTGGACAAGGTGATCACCGGCGCGGTCCGTGAGCTGCCGCAGGGCGTCGAGCTGTCGGCGTACCGCATCGTGCAGGAGGCGCTCAGCAACGCCTTGCGTCACGCGCCCGGCGCCCCGGCCCGCGTGGAGGTCGGGTACGTCCTCGGCGGCCTCGGTCTGCGCATCGTCAACGGCCCGGCGACCGGCCTCGTCAAAGCGTCCCCGGGCGCGGGCCACGGCATCACGGGCATGCGGGAGCGCGTCACCATGCTGAACGGCGAGATGACGGCCGAACCGACGCCCGAGGGGGGTTATGAGGTCACCGTCTTCCTGCCGGTGCCGCTCGCCGACCGGGCCGACCGGACCGACCGGATCGACCCCATCGATCAGGCGGGCCAGGCGGGGGAGGACCGCGCATGACCATCCGCGTTCTCATCGCCGACGACCAGATGATGGTCCGCGAAGGGTTCTCCGTCCTCCTCAACGCCATGCCCGACATCGAGGTCGTCGGCGAGGCGGTCAACGGCCGGGAGGCGATCGAGCGGGTGCGTGAACTCGCTCCCGACGTCGTCCTGATGGACATCCGTATGCCCGAGCTGAACGGCATCGAGGCGACCCGCGAGATCGTCGCGTCCCACGGCGCGTCGAAGGTGCTCGTCCTGACCACGTTCGACCTGGACGAGTACGTGTACCAGGCGCTGCGCGCCGGCGCCTCCGGATTCCTCCTCAAGGACGCCTCGGCCCGCCAACTGGCCGACGGCGTACGGGTGGTGGCCTCCGGTGAGGCGCTCCTCGCGCCCACCGTGACGCGCCGTCTGATCACCGAGTTCTCCCGGATGGCGGAGACGCCGCGGCTATCGGCGGCGGTCCAGGCGCAGCAGTACGGCGAGCTGACCGAGCGCGAGACGGAGGTCCTGGTGCTCATCGCGCAGGGTCTGTCGAACGCGGAGATCGCCTCCCACCTGGTGGTCGCCGAGTCCACCATCAAGACACACGTGAGCCGGGTCCTGGTGAAACTGGGGCTGCGCGACCGGACGCAGGCGGCGGTCTTCGCGTACGAGGCGAGACTGGTGACACCGGGCTGATGGACGCCCCCGGACAACGCCCCCAAGGGGCGCGGGGAACTGCGCGACAAGCCACGAAGCACCCGCAGGCTGTTCACGACCCCCGCGAACCCCTTAGCGTCCCGCCATGACGCCGCCCGCACCCTTCGATCCCTCCGAGGTCTTCACCCCCGCCGCAGCGGAGTTCGTGGCCGACCCCTACCCGGCGTACGGCAGGCTCCGTGCGGCGGGCCGCGTCCACTACAACGCGCCCACCGACCAGTGGCTGATCCCCCACCACGCGGACGTCTCCGCCCTGCTGCGCGACCGCCGCCTCGGCCGCACCTATCTCCACCGCTTCACCCACGAGGAGTTCGGCCGCCCGGCCCCGCCACCCGAGCACGAGCCGTTCCACGTCCTCAACGACAACGGCATGCTCGACCTGGAGCCGCCCACGCACACCCGCATCCGCCGCCTCGTCGCCAAGGCCTTCACGCCGCGCACGGTCGAGCGACTTCGTGCGTACGTGGAGGAGTCGGCGGACGGCCTGGCACGTGACCTGGTGGCGGACGGAGGCGGGGACCTCGCGGCGCGCGTCGCCGAGCCGCTGCCGGTGGCGGTGATCGCCCAGATGCTGGGCATCCCGGAGAGCGACCGGCCCCTGCTGCGGCCCTGGTCGGCGGCGATCTGCGGGATGTACGAACTGAAACCCTCCGAGGAGACGGCGGCCCGAGCGGTCGCCGCATCGCTCGAATTCTCGGCGTACCTGCGGGAGTTGATCGCGGCTCGGCGGGACAAGCCGGGGGATGACCTGATCTCGGGCCTGATCGCGGCAACCGATGCCGGGCAGTCAGGGCAGGCAGGGCAGGCAGGGCAGTCGGCGTATGCCGGTCAGTCCGGTCAGTCAGGGCAGTCGCTCAGTGAGCAGGAGATGATCTCCACCTGCGTGCTGCTCCTGAACGCGGGGCACGAGGCGACCGTCAACGCCACGGTGAACGGCTGGTACGCGCTGCTGCGCCACCCGGACCAGCTCGCCGCCCTGCGCGCCGACCCGGCCGGCCTGGTCCCCACGGCCGTGGAGGAGCTGATGCGCTACGACACGCCGCTCCAGCTCTTCGAACGCTGGGTACTCGACGACATCGAGATCGACGGCACCACCATTGCGCGCGGCTCCGAACTGGCCCTGCTCTTCGGCTCCGCCAACCATGATCCGGCGGTGTTCACCCGCCCCGGCGAACTGGATCTCGCCCGCCGTGACAACCCCCACCTCTCCTTCAGCGCGGGTGTCCATTACTGCGTCGGGGCGCCGTTGGCCCGCATCGAGCTTGCCGCGTCGATGCGGGCGTTGTTGCGCCGGGCCCCGGGGCTACGGCTCGCCGCGGAGCCTCGGCGCGCCCCGAACTTCGTGATCCGGGGCTTTCGGGAGTTGCGTGTCGAGGTGTGAACCGGGGGCGGGGGGCGGCCGTGGGTGTCGTCGGGTCCGCGGGGGCGTCGCGGCTGGTCGCGCAGTTCCCCGCGCCCCTGGTGGGGCTTCGCCCCCCCAGCTCCCTGCAGGAGCTGTTCCGGTCCCACCGTGAGGGCCCGTTCGGCCGCGACTGAAGGGGCGACCTCGGAGAACAGGCCTCAGCCCGGCAGGGTCAGCCCCCACGCCCCCTGATGAACCGTCCAGGTCCTCGTGCGGACCGGTCCCGCCACCACCGCGTCGGCGCGGTAACGGAAGTCCGCCCCCGAGACCGTGACGCTCCGGGCCCGTACCCGCAGTGGCGCCGCCTCCGCGCCCACCGAGGTGGGCCGCACCTCCACCTGCGCGAGGCCGCTGTTCCCCGTGGTGACGCGCACGCCCTCCACCGGCTGGTCCAGGTCGACCAGTGTGACGCCGTCCGCCTCGACCCGCAGCCGCGACGGCCCCGCCGCCGGGGGCGCCGCCACCCGCGAGGGCCGCGTGGCGAGGGTGCGTACGAACGACTGGCAGGTCCGCAGCCACGCGTGCCCCTCGGCGGCGGAGGCACGGGAGAGACCGGAGGCACGTGCGGACACGGCGGAGGCGACCGCCCGGCCGGACGACGGATCGGACGCCAGGCCGGACGAGGGGCCGGACAGCAGCCCGCCGTCCACCGGCGGGATCCGCAGATCGCCGAGCACCACCCCGTCGCTCTCGTCCACCAGCAGATCGAGCCGCCGCTCCGCCCCATCGAGGACGTTCCGCGCCGCCGCGACCGCCCCGGCGGGCACGCCGAGCGTGCGCGCGAGCGTCTGCGCGGCCCCCACGGGGACGAGCCCGAGCGCGGACGCGGCCAGCCCCCGCTCCCGGTGCAGCGCCTGTACGGCCCGCAGCAGCGCACGGTCGTCACCGATCACCACGAGGCGGCGTGCACCCCGCCTGGCCAGGGCTTTCGTGAAGTCCTCGGGCCCGTCCGGCAGACAGAAGCGCACCGCCGCACCCGCGCCGAGCACATCCCTCGCGATCCGTACCGACTCACCGTCCGCACGCCGGGCGACCGGGTCGATGACGACGAGGAGCTGGTCGCGAGCCGACACCGCGAGCCCTTTCTTTTAGCCGTTCTTTGAGACCTCGGGTAGCATCTTTGTGCAAGAGCCCCTTGCGCTATTGCGCCAGGGGCTTCGTCTATTCCGGGGCAGCATCCAAGGCACACCCATACGGCGGCTACGGCCCCTGACCTTGGACATGCCCCGCCCGGAAGGGGTGTACGCCTGTGCCCGCACTTGTGCTGCTCGGTGCTCAGTGGGGTGACGAGGGCAAGGGAAAGGCCACTGACCTGCTCGGTGGCTCCGTGGACTATGTAGTGCGTTACCAGGGCGGCAACAACGCCGGCCACACCGTCGTCGTAGGCGACCAGAAGTACGCGCTGCATCTCCTCCCTTCCGGGATTCTCTCCCCGGACTGCGTCCCGGTCATTGGCAACGGAGTCGTCGTCGACCCGTCGGTCCTGCTCTCCGAGCTGAGCGGTCTGAACGAGCGCGGCGTCGACACGTCGAAGCTGCTGATCAGCGGTAACGCGCACATCATCACGCCGTACAACGTGACCGTCGACAAGGTGACCGAACGCTTCCTCGGGAAGAGGAAGATCGGGACGACCGGGCGCGGTATCGGCCCGACCTACGCCGACAAGATCAACCGCACCGGCATCCGCGTGCAGGACCTCTACGACGAGTCGATCCTTCAGCAGAAGGTCGAAGCGGCGCTGGAGATCAAGAACCAGCTCCTCACGAAGCTGTACAACCGCCGCGCGATCGAGGCGGAGCAGATCGTCGAGCAGCTCCTGGAGCACGGCGAGAACATCAAGCGGTACGTCGCCGACACGACCCTGATCCTCAACAACGCGCTCGACGAGGACAAGGTCGTCCTGTTCGAGGGCGGCCAGGGCACGCTCCTGGACGTGGACCACGGCACGTACCCCTTCGTCACCTCCTCGAACCCGACCGCGGGCGGCGCCTGCACGGGTACGGGCGTGGGCCCGACGAAGATCAGCCGGGTCATCGGCATCCTCAAGGCGTACACGACCCGTGTCGGCGCCGGCCCGTTCCCGACCGAGCTGTTCGACCAGGACGGCGAGGATCTGCGCCGTATCGGCGGCGAGCGCGGTGTCACCACCGGCCGTGACCGCCGCTGCGGCTGGTTCGACGCCCCGATCGCCCGCTACGCGACCCGCGTGAACGGCCTGACGGACTTCTTCCTCACCAAGCTCGACGTCCTCACCGGCTGGGAGCAGATCCCGGTCTGCGTGGCGTACGAGATCGACGGCAAGCGCGTGGAGGAACTCCCCTACTCGCAGACCGACTTCCACCACGCGAAGCCGATCTACGAGATGCTGCCGGGCTGGTCCGAGGACATCACCAAGGCCCAGACCTTCTCCGACCTGCCGAAGAACGCGCAGGGTTACGTGAAGGCCCTGGAGGAGATGTCCGGCGCCCCGATCTCCGCGATCGGCGTGGGCCCGGGCCGCACGGAGACGATCGAGATCAACTCGTTCGTCTGAGCCGCCCGCCCCGGGGTCCGGGGTTCAGCTCACTCGAAGGGGTGGGTCGCGCTGGAGTGCGACCCGCCCCTTCGGCATGTCCGGAAGGCTGGCGGACATGACAGCGAGCGGCGTTACGGTTGGAGAGCATCTCCGTCATGCCCGAGCGAGGAGTAGCCCGATGAGTGCGCAGCCGGTGGAGTCGATCAAGCCGACGGTCACGTATCAGCAGCTCGGTGAGTACGCCGAGGAGATCGTGGCCCTTGCGGAGTGCCGCGGCGACTTGGTGCGGGCAGACATTGCGAATCAGGAGATCACCGTCCACATGATGTCCCCCTCAAATTCTCATGGTGAGATCGTGTCGGAGGTCGTCTTCCAGATCCGGTCCCAGGACCGCGACGCGGTCGCTCTCGCGGAGAACCGCGTGCACCGCCCCGACCTCGGTCTGTGCCGGTCGGCGGACCTGCTCCTCCTGACGCGCCAGGTCCGCGACCGGCAGACGGAGGAGTTCGCCACGCTGGGCCCCGACGTCTCCGTGGCGGTCGAGGTCGTGTCCCCCTCGAACCCGGGCAACGACCACATCACCAAGCTCCGCGACTACCCCCGCATGGGCATCCCCGTCTACGTGATCGTCGACCCCCGGGACGGCACGATCACCGTGCACTCCGGGCCGGACACCTCCGCCGGGGAGCCGCGCTACGCGGACGCCCCCCGCCGCTACAAGTTCGGTGACACCGTCGAGGTGGACCGGTGGACGCTGGAAACCGACGCGTTTCCCCGCTACCGCACCTGACAGGACCGCTCCCGGCGCCTACCGTCGGCGCCGGTGGTAAGCGACCGTGAGGATCAGCAGCAGCGGCCCCCACAGCGTCATCAGTCCGCTCACCGTCATCGCGAGGACGTTCCAGCCGTCGGCGTAGGGCCAGCCTCGCGGGCCCTCGGTGAAGGCCAGGGCGAGCCAGTCGGCGCACAGCGCGCTGAAGAGCACCCCCGCGAGAGCCCCCGGCACGATCACGGCGGCGGGCGGTACGCGTCGCCCGCCGAGGCGGGGGACCCAGGCCGGGAAGACCTCGCCCCAGCGGCGCACGAACCCGAGGCCGAGAAGCGCGGCCAGCTCGGTGAGCACGCTCAGCCCGAGCACGTACGGCGTGTTCCACCACACCGGGTCCGGGGCCGCCCCGCCCATCCCGTACCCGAAGGCGAAGGGCAGCCGCCACACGCAGACGGGGAGTGCGAGCAGGGACAGCGCGTGGGCGACCCGGACGGTCCAGGCGGGGGCGGTGGTGGGAGGAGTCGGGGCGGGGGCGACGTGTGCGGCTGCTGTGGTCATGCCACCAGCCTCGCCGCGATCCCGGCCCGGTGGATCACCTCCGGGGCCGGTCCGCCTCCACCGCGCGGGGGAGCCCTACTCGGCCCAGGAGAGGAACGCGGTCCAGGCGTCCGCCGAGACGGCGAGGGTGGGGCCCTCGGGGTTCTTGGAGTCGCGGATGTGGGTGGTGGAGGTGGTGGCTTGGGGGCAGGGGGCGATCTCGACGCAGTTCCCGCCGCTGTCGTTGCTGTAACTCGACTTGCGCCACTCGTAGGCGACTTCGAGGCACTGGCCGCCGCTGTCGTTGCTGTAGCTCGACTTGAACCACCACAGAGTGCTGCTCATGACCGTTCTTCTCCTGCCAGCCGCTCGATGAGGCTCAGCGAGTCGTCCGGGCTCAGAGCCTGTGTTCGGATCTTCGCATAACGGTGGGCGAGTTGGGATGCCTTGGCGGGATCGCTGACGAGGTGGCTCTCGTCCTCGATCTCCAGGTAGACCACGTGGTGGTGTTCCTTGGTCTCCACCAGAATCATGTCGCCACGAGCCCCCGCATGAGTGCCGCGCAGCCCGCGCTCCAAGGGCAGCACCTGGATGCTGACATTGTCCCGCTGGGCATCTTCGGCGAGCGAGCGCAGTTGCCCGCGCAGAACGTCCCAGCTCCCGAACGGCCGCCGTAGCACCGACTCGTCGAGGATCAGTTCGACCATCGCGGTCGGCTCGCGGTCGAAGAGGGCCTTGCGGGCCATGCGGGCCTCGACCAGCTCCTCCACCTTGGCCTCGGGCAGCTTCGGGTAGCCACCGCCGATCAGCGCACGCGCGTAATCCTCGCTCTGGAAGAGCCCGTCCACGACGTACGTCTGGTACGAGGACAGCGTGACCGCCTGCGCCTCCATCAGAGAGAAGTCCTTGAACTGCGGAGGGTACTTGTCCATCAGGATGTACTGCCGCGCCTTGTCGAACACCCCCAGACCGCAGCCGATCGCCCCCTCCAACTTGACGAGCATCTGATCACTGGCCGGCTGCGCGCACGTCTCCATCGCGCTGATCGCGGACGCCGTATAGCCCGTCATGGCACCCACCTCGGTCTGGGAAAGCCGCTGCTGCTCCCGCAGGGCCCTGGCCAGGGCGGCGACGAGGTGCGTGACCCCGCCCGCCTCGTCCTTGTTCGCGGACCGCGCCATCGCGGTCACCTCCGAAAGTATTCCGAACTCACCGGATCTCAACCGATCTCAACCGGCCTCAACCACACTCGGCCCGTATCCGACCGTGCACGGCAGTCGACGCAGAGTCATGGAAAAGCTATCCCGCCACCGCTTGGCTGAACCCATGAACACGTACAACGTGCAGGCCGACTGGCTCCCTCGCACCGGCCTCCAACTCCGCAAGGCGGGCGTTCAGTTCGACGCCGTACGGGTCGACGGCGACCCCGGCCGTGCCATCGCCGACGAGCTGGCGTGGCTCACGGGCGGCCATCCTGGGCCGATCGTCCAGGAGGAGAACGGGCGCCGCGCGGTGTACTTCCTCGTGGCGGTCGGCAGTACGTCGCACCGGTCGTGGCCGGACGGGGTCACCCGCCTGACGGCCGGGCAGGGGCACGTCTCGTACGTACCGGTACCCGCGCTGGAGGGCCATACCTGGCCGCCCAGCTGGCGCTACCGGCCCAGCGGCGCGGACCGCCGCGTACACACGCTGCTGCTGCGCGCCGCGCTTAACTCGCACGAGTGAAGTTGATGAACGCGAGCTGCTGAAACGGGAGTTCAGACTTGCGTGCGCCACTTTGCAGGGGCATAGAGTCGCCGCCAACAGCGCGGCCGGTCGGCGGCGCATGAGATTGCCCCCACGGTGCGGGAACACCTGGGGGCTCGACACCCGGAGCAAACACCTCCAGATGCGTATCCATCGTACGACGCCCACGCGCGCGTTCTCCAGCTTCGCCAACTCTCTTCTCCGCGACAGGTCCATCTCCTGGTGCGCGGCAGGCGTACTGATGTACCTCCTCAGCCTGCCCAACGGCGCCCGCGCCACAGTCCGTTCGCTCGCCGAGCAACGCAAGGAAGGGCGGATGCGGGTCGCCGCCGCCCTGCGTGAGCTGGAGGAATCCCGGTACTTGAAGCGAGTCGTCCGCAAGGACCCGGAGACTAAGCAACTCTTCACCGTCTACGAGGTCTTCGATACTCCGTACGACGAGAAGCCCCCAGAGGGTGACGGTGAAAAAGTTCAAAACCTGGCCCCCGGCGTGTCGCCCTCCGCGGCGGCGGGCCCTCTCCCTTCGGGAGAAAAGACCAGGGAAGAAAAACCTCCCTCCCCGGAGGCGCAGCCGCAGCCGCAGCCGCGCGACGCGGAACCGCCGGGGCCCGCGGCCCAGTTGCTGGCCTCCCTCGGGAGGCGCGAACCCCGGCTCGCGATCGGCGCCGCCGAGGCCGCCCGCCTCGCGCCGCTCGTCGAGGAGTGGTGGGCGGTCGGCGCGAGCGACGCGGCGGTGCGGGCCGCGCTGACGCAGGGGCTGCCGCCGCGCGTGTACTCGGCCGCCGCGCTGCTCAAGGACCGGCTGCGACGGAAGCTGCCGGCTTCGCCGCCCCCGCCGCGAGCGCCCCGCGAGGGCGAGGAGAGGCGGGCGCCGGGGGAGCCGGGGTTCGTCGCGGCGGCGCTGCGGGGCGGGATGGCGGCGAGAGCGGCGCTGCGGGGCGGCGCCGTGCCGTTGCTCGCCTGACCCAGGCATCAGACTCCCGGCCCGCACCCGCGAGGCCGGGTCCACCCACCGAAAGGAACGGAATGACCACGTTGCTTGAGCGGCCCGAGACGGTATACCGGAGGTATACTGTCGTCATGGCTGACACCACCGTCAAGGTTGACCCCGCTGTGCGCGACCGGCTCATGGTGCTCGCCCGCGAGCGCGGGATGACCATGCGTGATCTGATCGCTGAGCTGGCGGGCGCCACGCCCACCAAGGAGGAGCTTCAGAAGCGGTACGAGGAGGCCAAGGCGTACTGCGAGACGCACTTCGGCGTGACGCTGACGGACGAGGACCACGACAGGGCCGAGAAGGCCTGGCAGGACCTGGAGGCCGGTCGGCCCGTGGACAGCCTGTGAGCGGGTCGACGGCGGTGATCTACGACCAGACCGCCCTGCTCGCCCTGGGGTCGGGCAACCGGCTCGCCTCCCAGTTCATCTCCAACACCGAGCACGGGCCCACCCGGCACGTCTACGTACCGGCGCTCTGCCTCGCGGCGGCCGACGGGATGCGGAAGGGGCTCGCCGAGCACGTGGGCGCGCTGCCCGCCGCCGAGATCGTCGAGCTGAACTTCGCCGGAGCCTCGGCCTTGGGCGCGCTCTTGCGTGACGGCGTCGAGTGGCGACTGGGGCAGGCGGTCCACCTGTCCCGGCCGACGCCCGACTGGCCGGACGGCCGGCCCGTGGTGACGACCGATCCGGATTTGTACGCGGACATGCCGCTGGTGCGGACGATCCGGCTGCCGTGAGGTAGGGCGGGGCGGGCCCAAGCCGAGGGCCCGCCCCGCTCACCCCCCGGCCTCGTCCCCGCAGATCCGCAAGCCCTCCGGCGTCGCGCACGGCAGGTGGCCATGGGTGCGGATGACGTCCAGGCCGGTGCCGCGGGCGTAGGCGAGGAAGCTGGAGGCCAGGGAGTCCGCGGGGGGCTGCCCGTAGGTGTACGCGTACTCGATCTCGCGGTACGGGTAGCCGCTCTCCGCCAGCTGCTCGACCGACGGCTCGTGGCCGTCCAGGTCGAGGCGGTGCAGGCCCGTCAGCCCCTCGGCAGCGCGCAGTTCGCTGTAGCCGATGGCGCCGGGTATGCGGCCCACCGCGTCCAGGACCTGATCCGTGGAGTCCAGCTCGCAGCGCGTCACGGGCACGGACCGGTCGTCCTTGCCCAGGCAGTCGTTGGACGACGCCTTGATCTCGAAGTCGCCGCCCAGCACCCGGCGTTGGAGCGTGTCACGCGTGCCGGAGCTCGACCCACGGCTCACCAGGACGACGGGCAGGTCGGGGCCGCCGAGTTCCTTCCAGTTGCGTACGTCGCCCCGGTAGAGGCGGCGCACCTGGAGCCGGCTCAGATTCCGCAGCGGCACACGGTCGTTGAGGACGAGCGCGAAGACGGAGACCGCCACCCGCGTCTCCGCCAGACGCGGGAAACCGTCGGACTTGGGGCCGTCGGAGAAGGTGAGGAGAGGAGGGGAGCCCTTCCCCGTCGTACGGTCTTCGCCGGCGGCCTTCTTCCCCTCGTCGTCCAGTTCGCGCACGCCCGCCGCGCTGCCGTGCGCGCTCACCGTGATGTCGGAGCCCGGACAGTCCTTCTCGTATTTGTCCGCCAGCTCCTCGGCGACCGGTGCGAACGCCGTCGAGCCGAGCACCGTCAGCTCGCCCGTCGCGCACTCGATGGGCGGCGGGTCCGCGTCGCGCAGCACGATGATCGAGGCGAGCGTGACCACGGAGAGGGTGAGCAGGACGGTCAGGAGCCGCGCGGGCCGGGAGAGCAGCGGCGGCTTGTCGTCGGGCGTCGTCGAGCGGTTGGGCACCACCTCGCCCGCCTGGATGCCGCCGGACATGGTGACCTCGCCGCCCACGGGCCCGCCGGTGAGCAGGACGAGCAGCTTGTAGTGCTGGCCCCTGTTGAGCGGGACGCGCGGGATGTGCAGCGTGCTGCCCTCGTACCGCAGGCCCGCGCCCGCCGTGAAGTGCTCCATCAGGTGGTCGGCGCCGGTCGGCGCGGTCACGGCGAGGCCGCGGATGGTGCGGCCGGTGAAGACGGCGGTCAGCCCGTGCAGGGCCCGGCCGGTGTAGTCGGAGTCGGACACGGCCTGCGAGCCGTCGTTCTCGACGCGGAGCAGGACGAGGGTGGCGTCGGACATCTCGGGGGTCTCGTCGAACAGGCCGAGGCGCGCGTTGGCGCCGCCCGTGCGGACGTTGTCCCCTATGGCCGTGTCCATCTGGACGCGGTAGCCGATACGTTTCCGCCGCGGCACCCGGCGTTCGTACCAGAGCGCGCCGACGGTCGCGAGCAGGCCGAGGACGGCCGTGAGCACGGCGATGGTGTTTTCGGTGCTCAACCACTCCATGGGCGGTGAGGGTAGGCGGCCCGCGCGAGCCGGGGGCCGCCTTCGCCGGACCGTCGGACGTTGTTCGCCGCGGGTTCAGCCGGTTCGGCCGGAACGGCCCGTTCAGCCGGCCTTGTCGTACGTCAACTCGCCCTTGCCGTCCGTATTCGCGCGGCGCAGCTTGCCGTTGCCGAGGATCGTCACGACGCTGGGCTCGCCGGGGGTGCAGGCCGACATGGGCTCGCCGACCGTGATCCTGGTGGGGCCGATGTGCAGCCGCTCGTCGGAGGCGGACTCCAACTCGCCCTCGAAGACGCAGCGGTAGGTGCCGCCGGTCTCCAGTGGTCCCTCCGCCGTCAGGGACAGGGTCGTGTCGCCGGTCTCGCCCTGCTGGAGGGTGAGGCGGCGCGTGTGGTGGCCGTGCTTGTTGTCGAGGCCGCCGGACCACGAGCCCAGGAACTTGTCCGGTACGGCGCCTTCCTCGTCGTCCTCCGTGGAGGGCGACGGGTCGGGGCTGGTCGGGTCGGGGCTGGTCGGGTCCGGGCTGGTCCGGTCCGGTGACGGTGAGGTGGGGTCCGGGTCCTGGTCCGACGGGTCGCTGCTCGCGGAGTTCCTGGAGTCGTTCTTCTTCTCGCCGCTGTCGCCGTTCATGACGGCGTAGACCGTGCCGCCCGCTCCTATGGCCACTATCAACGCGACGGCGACCAGCGCGGCGGTCGACCGGCCGCTGCGGCGCGGCGGCGGCTCGGGTGCCGGTGCGGGCACGGGGGTGTAGAGGCCGGGGCCGTAGGGAGGCGTGGGGCCATAGCCGGGCGGGGGCTGCTGGGGGTAGCCGTAGGCGGCCGGCTGCGGGTGCGGCGGATGCTGCGGGTGCTGCTGGGCGTGCTGGGGATAGCCGTACGAGGGGGCGCCGGGCGGCGGCGAGGGCGGCGGGGCCTGGCCGGCGACCATGGTGGGCAGGTGGTCGAGGGGCGCGGCGCCGGGCGCTCCCGGAGGCGGTGGCGTGGGCGCGGCGTCCGGGGCCGCGGGGACCGCCTTGTCCGGGCCGGACCCGGGGGCCCTGCCCTGCGAGGCGTGGCTGTCCTGAGAGGCGTGGCTGTCCTCAGGGCCGCCCTGGGCAGAGCCGGCCGCAGAGGAACCGGCCACGCCAGCCCCTGCCACGGGACTGTCGCCCTTGCCCTCACCGGCATCCGGCGACCCCGCGGCCCCCGCCTCGTCCGGATCCTCCGCGTCCAGCAACTGCACGGCGTGCCGCCCCAGTTGGGCGACGAGCGCACCCGGCAGCCAGGGGTCGAGCGTGCGGCCGCCCTCGCTGAGGGTGTCCTGCGCGCCGGTCCGCTCCAGGACGTCGTCGAGGGTGGGCCGGGACGCGGGGTCCTTGCGCAGGCAGAGCGCGATCAGCTCGGCCAGGTTCTCGGGGAGCCCCGACAGGTCCGGCTCCTCCTGCGCGATGCGGAACATCAGGGCGTGCACCCCGCTGTTGGCCGTGCCGAAGGGCAGCGCGCCCGAGGCCGCGTACGCAAGGACGGAGCCGAGGCAGAACACGTCGCAGGCCGGCGTGATCCGGTCGCCGCGCACCTGCTCGGGCGCCATGAAGCCGGGCGAGCCGACCAGCGCGCCCGTGCGGGTCAGACCGCCGTCGGTGACCGTCTCCAGGGCGCGGGCGATGCCGAAGTCGATGACGCGCGGGCCGTCGATCGTGACCAGGACGTTCGACGGCTTGAGGTCGCGGTGGACGATGCCCGCCGCGTGGATGTCCCTCAGGGCGTTGGCGAGGCCGGCCGCGAGGATGTTCACGGACCGTTCGGGCAGCGGTCCGTGGTCGCGCGAGACGACGCTCTGGAGCGAGGGCCCGGCGACGTAGCCGGTGGCGACCCAGGGGATCGCCGCCTCGGTGTCCGCGTCGAGGACCGGCGCCGTCCAGGCTCCGCCGACCCGCCGTGCGGCCAGCACTTCCTGCCGGAAACGGTTCCTGAACTCGTCCTGTTCGGCGAGTTCCTCGCGGACCAGCTTGACCGCGACCGTGCGGCCCCTGCCGGACCGCGCGAGATAGACCTGCCCCATGCCGCCCGCGCCGAGCCGCGCCAGCAGCCGATACGCGCCGATCCGCTGCGGATCCCCTGGCCCGAGCTTTTCCATCGCCGCACCGACCTCCCCCCATTGGTGTGCAACAGAGTGAGAATAGTGCGGCACTACGACAGAGGGAGCCGCCCGGCTCTCTACGGTTCCGTAACGGGTTCCGAAACCGGCTCCGTGGCAGGTTCCGCCGCCGGGTCCGAGAGCGCGTCCAGCACCTCGGACAGGCGTTCCAACACGCGTACCGTATCGGCGAACTCGTCCTCACCGAGCACCGCCGCCAGCCAACCCGCCAGCTCCGCGTGCGCCGGGTCGATCCTCGCCACGGCCGCCCTGCCGTGCTCCGTCGGGCGCAGGAGTTTGGCGCGGCGGTGCGCGGGGTTCGGCGCGTACTCGGCGAGGCCCTTGGCCACGAGGAGGTCCGCCACGCGCTGCACGCTCTGGCGCGTGATGCCCATCGCGCGGGCGATCCCCGCCACCGGCAGCGGCTCGCGCAGCACGGCGCCGAGCACCTGCCACCAGGCGGCGGTGAGTCCCGCGGGCCGCGCCAGCTCCTCGGACCGAGCGAGGAACTGGCCGTTCAGCCGGAAAACGGTCAGGGCGGTGCGGCTCAGCAGGTCCTGTTGGGCGCGGCTTCGCATGTCGTCGGCGTTCACTTCCTCGCCCCCGCCTACGCGTTCAGCGTCTCGTACGCCGCCGGGTCCGAGTCGTGGAAGAGGCGGTACCACGCGTCGAGCTTCTCGCCCTCGAAGACGTCGCCGAGCCGCCCGAAGACCTCCCGCGCGAAGGCGACCGGCTCGGTCGGGCCGGCCGTGATCAGGTCGCCGTCGGTGACCGCGTCGGCCTCGACGTACCGCTCGCCGCCCCGGTAGCCGCAGGCCGCCAGGTACAGGGGCGCGGCGCTGGTGTGCGCCCGGTCGTCGAGCAGGCCCTCGCGGGCGATGCCCGCCGTGGCGCCGCAGATCGCGCCGACCGGCACGCCCGCGTCGAGGAACGCGCGGGCCGCGCGGGCGAACGGCGCGAGGTCGTCGCTCGTGTCCCACAGGTCGGCGCCCGGCAGGATCAGCAGGGAGCTGTCGTCGGGGCGCAGTTCGGAGAGGGAGAGGCCGGGCTGGACGCGCAGGCCGCCGATCGAGGTGACGGGGGCGGCGGACGGGGCGACCGTGCGGATCTCGTAGCCGACGCGGGCGAGCCACGCCGTGGTGTGGCCGGTCTCCCAGTCGGCGAAGGTGTCGTAGACGGCCAGGTGTACAGGCTTGCGGGACATACGCGCCTCCGGGAGAGAGATGTACGTAAGCGTGTACGTGAGCGCGTGCGTAAGCAGTGCTCAGCCGTAGCAGTAAGTAAGGATGCTGTCGTGATGGCAGCATGCTGGCAAGTACTCCACGGCCCGAGAGGTTCGTTAACGTCCGGCAGGGGCGGCCTTAACCCGCCGCTCCCTACCGTCCCGGTCATGGACAGCACACTGACCCTCAGCGCTCACCTGGGACTCGACCTGGCCGCCGTCGCGCTGCTGACCTTCGGCGTCTTCTATCCGCGGCACCGCAGGCGCGAGCTCGTCCCGGCCTATCTCGCCCTGAACGTCGCCCTGTTCGCGGTCGTCGCGGGGCTCGGGACGGTCGGCGGCGACGGCGGACTCGCCCTCGGCTTCGGGCTCTTCGGGGTGCTCTCGATCGTGCGGCTGCGCTCCGACGCGTTGCAGCACCAGGAAGTCGCGTACTACTTCATCACCCTGGTGCTCGGCCTGCTCTGCGGGCTGCCCGCGCTGAGCCTGCCGGTCGCCGCCGGGCTCTCGGCCGTGCTGCTCGTGGTCATGTACGGCGCCGACCATCCCCGCCTCTTCGCCTGCGACCGGCGGGCCGTCGTCACCCTGGACGCCGTCTACCGCGAGGAGACCGCCCTGCGCGCGGAGCTGGCGCGGCGCCTCGGGGAGCCGCTCGGCTGGACCGTGCGCGAGATCGACTACGTACGCGACCTCATGATCCTGGAAGTCCGCTTCCGCCAGCCGGAACCTTCGGTACGGTCCGGGGAGTTCCCACGGAAGACGGTCCGACGTCCCCATGAGGAATCGCAACGACGACGCACGACCCGGTCCCGCACGATCGCCCCCAGCCACCCGAAGGAGACCGTGTGAACCCCGCCGTACGCGCCATCGGCCGCGCCGCCCTCGCCGCGCACCCCATCGCCCTGGACGAGGTGAACGCCCGCGCGCAGCTGCTCGCCCGCTTCGACAACAGCTATCTGGTCCCCGTCGAGATCTTCCAGGACTTCGCCGCGCTGCTGACCGATCCCCGGCGGCCCTGCGGACCCTTCCGGGCGCTCAGCATCGGCGGGAAGCGCTGGTTCCGGTACCACTCGACGTACTACGACACCCCCGACCTCGGCACCTTCCACGACCACCGGCAGGGCAGGCGGCTGCGCTACCGCATACGGGAGCGGGTCTACCGGGACAGCGGGGAGCGGCAGTTCGAGATCAAGCTGAAGAGCGGGCGGGGCGAGACCGTCAAGCACCGCCAGCGGCTCGAAGCCGAGGACCACGCTTTGGACGAGGCGCGCCAGGGCTTCCTGGCCGGTGTGCTGAGGGGTTCGTACGGGATAGCGGCCCCGGAGGGGCTCACCGCCTCGCTCGTCACCGACTACCAGCGGGCCACGTTCGTCGCCGACGGGCAGCGCATCACCTGCGACGCCGGTCTGGTCGTACGGGACACGATGACCGGACGTACCGCCGCCGCCGACAGCGGACTCGTCCTCGTGGAGACCAAGACCAAGGGGCAGCTGACCGAGGCCGACCGGGTACTGCACCGCTTCGGGGTGCGGGCGGCGGAGTTCACCAAGTACTGCGGCGGGTACGCGGCGGTCCGGCCCGAACTGGGCATCAACAAGTGGGCGCGGGCGGTACGGACGGCGTTCCCTCGCCCGGCGTCCCCGTCTCAGGTGTCCCCGTCTCCGTCCCAGGCGTCCCCGTCTCCGTCCCCGTCTCCGGGGCGGGAGGGAACGTCAGCGTGACCCGGGCGCCGTCGGCCGTGCTCGCCGTCTCGAAGCGGCCGTCCGCCTCCTGAGCCGTACGGCGCGCGATGTCCAGGCCGAGGCCCGTGGAGCCCGCGCCGCTGGTGCCCCGGTCGGGGGAGGCGGTGCCGGGGAAGCCCGGGCCCTCGTCGGCGACGGTCAGCTCCGCCTCGCCGGAGGCGGTGCGCCGGACCGTGACGGTGAAGGGCGTGCCGTGGGGCGTGTGGTCGAGGACGTTGCCGATCAACGCGTCCAGCGCGGCGGCCAGTTCGTCGGCCGGGACCGGCACCGGGACCGCGTGGGCGGGCGTCGTGGTGTCGGCCGCGCGGTTCTGGTCCTCCGCCAACGGCGCCCAGAACGCCGCCCGTTCGCGCGCCACCGCCGCCAGGTCCGCGCGCGGCGCCTCGCGCAGAGGGCGCCGCGCCTTGCGGATCACGTCGTCGACGCTGTGTTCCAGCGCGGCGACGTCCGCCGCGATGCGGTGCGCCTCGTTGGGGTCCCGCAGCGTCTCGGCGTCCAGGCGCAGCGCGGCGACCGGGGTGCGCAGGCGGTGGGCGAGGTCGGCGGCGTTCTCCCGCTCGGCGGCGAGCAGTTCGTCGATGCGGGCCGCGAGGCGGTTCAGCTCACCCGCGATCAGGCGCAGCTCGGGCGGGCCCTCCGGGGTGGCCCGTGCCGTCAGGTCACCGGCGGCGAGCCGGTCCGCCGTACCGGCGAGGCGGCGGGTGGCGCCGACCAGCCGGGCACCGAGCCGGTCGGCGAGCAGGAGCCCGAGGAGTACGAGGCCCACGCCGATGCCCGCGAGGACCAGCCAGGAGGCGAGCGTGCCCGCGTACAACTGCCGCTCGGTGAGCGTCACTTGCACGACCGCCGTGCCGTTCTTCGCGCCCTGCACGGGGACCAGGACCAGACGGCCGCCGGACGCGGGCTCATAGGTGAAGGCGCGGCCGGTGCGGGCCAGGCGGACCGGGGCGGTGGTGGCGGTGTCCTTCTCGACGCGCGGCCCGATGACCGTGTCGTCGGCCAGGATCAGCGAAGTGCGCGGCAGGTCCTTGCCGTTGACGCTCTCCACCGTCTGCTCGGCGGTCTCCCGCTCACCGGCGGTGGCCAGGGCGGGCCCCAGGGCGTGGGCCACCCACTGGGCGCGTGCGGTGGCCTCGGCCGTGGCGCGGTCGGCGGCGTGGGTGCGGGTGAGGAGGGTGAGGGGGACGAGGAGGGCGGTGAGGACCAGCGCGGTGGTCGCCGCCGTCAGGAGGAGGAGGCTGCGGCGCATCAGTGCGTGTCCCCGGGGGCCACGGGCTCGTCCGGTGGCGGCTCGTACGGTGATGGCTCGTCCGGTGGCGTGAGCTTCACGCCCACCGTGCGGACCGTGTGCAGATAGCGCGGGCGCTGCGCCGTCTCGCCCAGCTTGCGGCGGAGCCAGGACAGGTGCACGTCCACCGTCTTGTCGGCGCCGCCCAGCGGCTGCTGCCAGACCTCGGCGAGCAGCTCGCGGCGGGAGACGACCTGGCCGGGGCGGCGGGCGAGATGGGCGAGGAGGTCGAACTCGCGGGGCGTCAGGTCGACCGGCGCGCCGTCCAGGGTCACTTCGCGGGACGCCGGGTCGACGCGGAGGCCGCCGACACACAGCGGCTCCTCGGTCTCGCTCACGCCGAGGCGCCGCAGGACCGCCTTGACGCGGGCGTCGAGTTGGGCGGCGCCGAAGGGTTTGACGATGTAGTCGTCGGCGCCCTGCTCCAGGACGGCGACCATCTCCGGTTCGTCGTCCCGGGCGGTCGCCACGATGACGGGGACGTCGCTGACCGCGCGCAGCATCCGCAGGACCTGCGCCCCGTCGACGTCCGGCAGCCCGAGGTCCAGGACGACCAGGTCGGGCCTGCTGGTCACGGCCGCGTCGAGGCCCGCCATGCCGCTGGGGGCGGTGGCCACCGCGTGCCCCTTGTCGCGCAGGGCCCGCACGAGCGCGCCGCGGAGCTGCGGGTCGTCCTCGACGACGAGAAGATGCGCCATACAACCACCGTAGTCAGGGCCGGGCCGCGGGCTGTACCGGGGGCGTTGTCGGGGGCGTTGTCAGGGTCTTAACCGGGCGTTAGGAAACGATGCGGCACAGTGGCGGGATGAGGAAGTGGCGGAGCGCCGTCGTCACGGCGGCGTGGGTGGCCGTGGGCACGGCGGCGGGGGCGCTGGGCGCCTGGCAGTTGGCCGGTGCGGACAGCGGGGGCGACGCGGCGCACAGCCGGCCGCTGGATGAGGCGGCGGTGCGCAGGGCTCTGGCGAAGGCGTCGGAGACACCGGCCGCACCGCGGAGGACTCCCGGCGGCGACTCCGCTTCCCCTCCCCCGCGCAAGCCCTCGGGCAAGCCCTCGGGCAAGCCCTCGCACAAGCCCGCGGAGAAGCCGGTCGCCCCGCCCTCGTCGCCACCCGCCCCCGAGCGGTCCACCGTCCGCTTCACCGGCGGCGCGGCGACCGTCGAGTGCCGCGCCGACGGCGCCGTCTTCCTCGTCTCCTGGAGCCCCGCCGACGGGTTCCACATCGACGACGACGTGGAGCGCGGCCCCGCGGCGGTCGCCCGCCTGGAGGCGGAGCCGGGCGACGACGACGAGCGGGAGGACCTGTCGTACGAGATCCGTTGCACGACGGACGGCGTCCCGCACGCCGAGGTGGCGGCGGACAGGGACGACGACTGAGCTGCCCCCCGCCAATGGCGACTGAGCCCTCCGCCCACCGCCATGCGACACAGTCCACCGCCATGCGACACAGTGTCGGGTTCCGCCGCACACGTCAGACAGGACGCCCATGTCGTGTCCACTGGGTGGACACTTACCCTCGGCCCCATGACCCCTCAGCCGAACCCGCAGGCCGGCGCCGCCGTGAAGGCCGCGGACCGCGCACACGTCTTCCACTCCTGGTCCGCCCAGGAGCTCATCGACCCGCCGGCCATCGCCGGCGCCGAGGGCTCCTACTTCTGGGACTACGACGGGAACCGCTACCTCGACTTCACCAGCGGCCTCGTCTACACCAACATCGGGTACCAGCACCCGAAGGTCGTCGCCGCGATCCAGGAGCAGGCGGCGACGATGACGACGTTCGCGCCCGCCTACGCCGTCGAGGCCCGCTCCGAGGCCGCGCGCCTCATCGCCGGGCGGACCCCCGGCGACCTGGACAAGATCTTCTTTACCAACGGCGGCGCCGACGCAGTCGAGCACGCCGTCCGCATGGCCCGTCTGCACACGGGCCGCGCGAAGGTCCTCTCCGCCTACCGCTCGTACCACGGCGGCACCCAGCAGGCCATCAACATCACCGGCGACCCGCGGCGCTGGGCCTCCGACACCGGTTCGGCGGGCGTGGTCCGCTTCTGGGCGCCGTTCCTCTACCGCTCCCGCTTCTACGCGGAGAACGAGCGGCAGGAGTGCGAGCGTGCCCTCCAGCACCTGGAGGACACCATCGCCTTCGAGGGCCCGCAGACCGTCGCCGCGATCATCCTGGAGACCATCCCCGGCACCGCCGGCATCATGACGCCGCCGCCCGGCTACCTCGCGGGCGTCCGCGAGATCTGCGACCGGTACGGCATCGTCTTCATCCTCGACGAGGTCATGGCGGGCTTCGGCCGGACCGGCAAGTGGTTCGCCGTGGACCACTTCAAGGGCGTCGTACCGGACCTGATGACCTTCGCCAAGGGTGTGAACTCCGGTTACGTCCCGCTCGGCGGCGTCGCCATCTCCGGCGCGATCGCCGAGACCTTCGCCCGCCGCCCCTACCCCGGCGGGCTCACCTACTCCGGCCATCCGCTGGCCTGCGCCGCCGCCGTCGCCACGATCCACGTCATGGAGGACGAGGGCGTGATCGACAACGCGGCCCGCCTCGGCGCCGAGCTGATCGGTCCCGGCCTCGCCGACCTCGCCGAGCGGCACCCGAGCGTCGGCGAGGTGCGCGGCCTCGGCATGTTCTGGGCCCTGGAGCTGGTGAAGAACAGGGAGACCCGGGAGCCGCTGGTGCCCTACAACGCCACGGGTGAGGCGAACGCCCCCATGGCGGCGTTCGGCGCCGCCGCGAAGAAGAACGGTCTGTGGCCGTTCATCAACATGAACCGCACCCACGTGGTCCCGCCGTGCACCATCACCGAGGCCGAGGCCAAGGAGGGCCTCGCGGCACTGGACGAGGCCCTGAGCGCCGCGGACGAACACGTGGCGTAGAACATGGCGTAGAGCGTGGCGTGGAGCGGGGAGCGCAACGCGACGCAGGACGTGGCGTGGAACGCCCGCCTCGGGCCCCGCGCCCGCCCCCGGGAACCGCCGCAGCCGGACCGAAACCCTCACCGCGTAGTCTGACGTGCTCACAAGCGAGCACGAAGCGACCATTAAGCGATCAGGTCAGCTGAGCGACCACGTCAGACTCCGCGGGGGAGGCCCACCACCATGCCCGGACCCGACGGCCCCGCCGTCATCCGCAGCACGCTGCGCCAGCAGATCGCCGACGCCCTCCGCGACGAGGTCCTGGCCGGCCGGCTGGAGCCGGGCCAGGAGTTCACGGTCAAGGAGATCGCCGAGCAGTACGGCGTCTCCGCGACGCCGGTCCGCGAGGCCCTGGTGAACCTCACGGCGCAGGGTCTCCTCGACGCCGACCAGCACCGCGGTTTCCGCGTCCACGAGCACACCCTGGCCGACTACCGCGGCATGCTCCAGGCCCGCGGCCTGGTGGCCGACGGCATGTTCCGCGAGCTCGTGGAGGAGGTGGCGAAGGGCGGGTCCCGGGACGACATGGCCGACGACGCCCTGCTCTCCGTACGCCGCCGCGGCGAGGAGGCCGCCCGCGCGGCCTGCGCGGGCGACCTGAACGTCCTGATCGGCTACGACCTGCGCTTCTGGCGCGAGCTGAGCGCCCTCTACGGCAACCCCCACCTCTCTGACTTCCTGCACCGGCTGCGCGTGAAGTCCTGGGTCTGCGCCGTCACGCACCTGCGCCGCTGGAGCGAGAGCGGCGGCGGTGACCTGCGCGGCACGCTCTGGTCCCGGCACACCGAGCTGGTCGACGCCCTGGTGCGCCGCGACCCGGCGGGCGCCCACGCGATCGTCAGGGAGTACAACGCGCACTCCCTGACCCTCATCGAACGGCTGGCCGCCGCATGAGCCCCGATCTGACGGTCGTCGTCCCGGCCTACAACGAAGAACGGCGCCTCGGCCCCACCCTGGACGCGATCCGCGCGCACCTGGACGCCTCGGAACAGGGCGCCTGGGAGCTGATCGTCGTCGACGACGGCTCCACCGACCGCACCGCGGAGATCGCCGCCGAGGCGGCCGCCGCCGACCCCCGCGTCCAGCTCATCCGCGGCGAGCGCAACCGCGGCAAGGGCCACGCCCTGCGCCAGGGCGTCCTCGCCTCCTGCGGCCGCCGCGTCCTGGTCACCGACGCCGACCTCGCCGCGCCCATAGAGGAACTCGGCCACCTCGACAAGGCGCTCGCCGAGGGACCCACCGCGGCGATCGGCTCCCGCGCCCGCCCCGGCGCGACCATCGGCGCCCACCAGCACCGCCTGCGCGAGCTGCTCGGCCGCACCGGCAACTTCCTCATACGCTCGGTCGCCGTCCCCGGCATCCGCGACACCCAGTGCGGCTTCAAGCTCTTCGACGGCGACCGCGCCCGCGAGGCCTTCGCCGCGTCCCGGCTGCGCGGCTGGGGCATCGACGTCGAGATACTCCAGTACTTCCGCCGGGCGGGCTGGCCGGTCGCCGAGGTGCCCGTGCGCTGGTCCCACCAGGAGGGCTCCAAGGTCCGCCCCCTGGACTACGTACGGGTTCTCGCCGAACTGACCGCCCTCAAGGCCCGCGCGGTCCGCCGCGCCGACCTCCTCGCCACGCTCTGCTTCCTGGCCCTGTCGTTCGTCCTGTACTCGGGACGCTGGACGTCGCCGGACCACCGCTACCTGATCGACTCCATGCAGGACCAGAACCAGTGGGAGTGGTTCTTCGCGGTGACGGCCAAGAACGTCCGCAACTTCGACAACCCGCTGTTCACCACCCTCCAGAACTTCCCCGACGGCGTGAACCTCATGGCCAACACGGTCATGCTCGGCCTCTCCGTCCCCCTGGCACCCCTGACCTGGCTCTTCGGCCCGGCCCTCGCCCTGAACGTGGCGATGACCGGCGGCCTCGCCGCCACCGCCGTCAGCTGGTACCGGCTCATCTCCAAACGGCTCGTGCCGCACCGGGGCGCCGCCGCCGTCGGAGCGGGCCTCGCCGCGTTCGCGCCCCCGATGATCAGCCACGCGAACGCCCATCCGAACTTCATCGTCCTGTTCATGATCCCGCTGATCATCGACAGGGCGCTGCGGCTGTGCGAGGGCACCCGGGTCGTCCGCGACGGCGTCGTCCTCGGCCTGTTCACGACGTACCAGATCTTCCTGGGTGAGGAGCCGCTGCTCCTGGCCGTGCTCGGCATGCTGCTCTTCGCCGCCGCCTACGCCCTCGTGCGCCGGGACGTGGCGCGCGCCTCCTGGCGCCCGCTCGCGCGCGGCCTCGGCATCGCCCTCGCGGTCACCCTCCCCCTGGTCGCCTTCCCTCTGTACTGGCAGTTCTTCGGTCCGCAGAGCTACAAGAGCGTGCTCCATGGCGACCACGCGAACAACAGCCCCCTCGCCTTCCTCTCCTTCGCGGAACGCTCGCTGGCGGGCAACAAGGACACCGCCGACGCCCTCGCCATCAACCCCACCGAGCAGAACGCCTTCTACGGCTGGCCGCTCGCCGCCCTCGCCTTCGCCATCGTCGTCCGGCTGTGGGAGCGCGCGGTGGTCAAGGCGCTCGCCGTCACGGTGCTCGGCGCGGCGCTGCTCTCACTCGGCCAGAAGTTCCGTATCCCGCTCACGGACATCGTCCTGCCCGGCCCGTGGGCGCTGCTCTCCGACCGGCCGCTCTTCGAGTCCGTCATCGAGTCGCGCGTCGGCATGGTGTGCGCCCCCGCGCTCGGCATGCTGCTCGCGCTGGCCCTCGCCCGCCTGCTGACACCCCGGCCCGCCCCCACGTACGAAGGCGTCCGTGCCTACGAGGGGCTGGGCGCCGCCCGGTACGCGGGCCTGGCGGCCGTCGCCGTCGCCCTGCTGCCGATCGTGCCGGCGCCGCTGAAGGCCGTGGACCGCGTGGAGGTGCCGCCGTACATCGCCCAGGGCACCTGGCGCGACCACCTGGGCGAGGACGAGACGCTCGTACCGATCCCCGTGCCGGACGCCGCCCACGCCGAGGCCCTGCACTGGCAGACCACCGCCGACCTGGGCTTCCGCCTGCCCGGCGGCTATTTCAACGGCCCCTGGGGCCCGGACCGCGTCGGCATCTACGGTCCCTCGCCCCGCAACACCTCGAACCTCCTGCGCCAGGTCAGCGAGAGCGGCCGCATCCCGCAGGTCACCCCCGCCTGGCGCGCGGCGGCCCGCGAGGACCTGAAGTTCTGGAAGGCGGGCGTCCTCGTCCTGCCCCCGCAGCCGAACGACGGTCAACTGCGCACGACCGTCGACGCACTCGTCGGCCGCCCGGGGCAGTGGGCGAACGGCGTGTGGGTATGGGACCTGCACAGGGGCAGCTAGCGGGCCCGGAGCACGACTACGCTGCCTGCACGCGAGGCAACGCACGGCTGCGCACGACGCACGTACCGTCCGACCTGACCCGAGGAGTCCTTCTTGGCCTGCGACCTGTGGCTGGTCCCGCTCGTCGATGTGTTGTGCCACAGTCCCGACAACCCCTTCGCGGAAGAGATCGCCGCCTACGACAAGGCGCTGCACGCGGCCGGCTTCCCGTCGGTCCCCGTCTTCTCCTACATGCCGGGCCTGTCCGGCGACGTCGCCCCGGTCGCGGGCTTCGACTACGACGCCCTGCACTTCCTGCGCCGCGCCTACCTCCTGCGGATCTGCGGCCTGGAGGTCACACCGGTGGACGAACTGGGCGGTGACTACGAGCAGTTGCTGGAGATGTTCGACGCCACGGCCCAGCGGTCGCACCTGGTCTGGCACTACGACCACGCGGGCGCGTACGTCCCGGTGGACTTCCCGGCGCCGCTGTCCAATGACGAACTCCTCGCGGGCGGCGGCCCCTTGGGCTCCTCCCAGGCGCTCCTGCGGGAGCTGGAGTTCGTCGCCCCGTCCATCGGCATCGACCCGGCGAACCCCCCGCTGGCCCCGACGCCGCCGGCGGCTCCCACGTCCCTGGAGGAGCGGGCGGCCCCGATCCCTCCGGACGCGAGCCCGTACGCCCGGGAGCGCCACGTCTGGCTGGGCCTGCACGCGGCGACGACACGGAGCCTGGCGCAGGGCTCGATGATCATCTACAGCTGAGAACCCTGAGATCAAGAAGCCTGTCCGGCGATTGAGGACGAACTCGGCGAAGCCGGTGACCGACGGCAACTGCCACCGGTGGCGCCCGCAGCACCACCGAGGCTCCGGCGCCCGCTACCTCGGCTCCGGCGGCCGCTGCCGGGGCATGTTCGGTCGCGCCCCCGGCGGCAGCGGGAACCGTCCAGGGGCGGCGTGCGCCTCCCGGGGCGGGCCGCCGGGGACCATCGCCTGCATGACCAGCGGCACCGGCCCCGCCCGGAACTCCACCATCCAGTCCGACGTCTCGGCGCGCACCAGCTCCGTCACGTCCTCGGAGAACTTCCGCAGCACCCCGAGGCACCGCTCGGCCGCCTCCCCTGCGGTGCCCTCCGTCGGCCCGAGGACCTCCCGCACGCTCTCGGACGCCCAGTCGAACTGGAGCGCCTGGAGCCGCCGCTGCACGGCCTGCGCCGTCGCCACGTCCCGCATCCACCCGGACGTGAGCCCGAAGAACCGGTCGCACACCACGCACGCCGCCCCGGCGAGCAGCGAGACGAACCCCCACGTGGCCACGCCGCTCACGGCCCCGGCCAGATCGAGCAGCGGCAGCACCCCCGTGCCCACGGCGCCCAGCGCGGTGCCCGCCCGCAGCAGCCGCGCCCCGCGCCGCTTCCAGCCCCGGTCGGTGAGATACCACTCGGCGGTCTCCAGCGCGCCCCGCTCCACCCACCGGTACAGCTCGTCGAGCCGCTCGGCGGGCTCACCCCAGTCGCCGTGCGGAAAGGCCCGCCCGGTCAGATCTCCCAGCCGCTGCCCGCCCGCACCCGGTCCGGCCCCCGCACCCTGCCCTTCGGGGGGCACCCCCTCGGGCTGCATCTCCGGCTGGCTCACCCGGCACTCCTCTACGAGCTCTACGAGATCCTGACAGTTCCCTGCGGCCTGCTCCCTGCGGCGGCGCGACATCCCGTGCCGATGGGGTGGCACAAGTCCTACCGCCCAATGGGTGGGCGTGAGCCCGGTTTCACGGCTTTTCCGCCCGGAAGAGTCGCTTGATCAGGTATAGGAAGACGGCATCTCTCACTCGAAAGAGTGCTGGGGCGGCGGCACCCCCGACCACGTAGGCTCGTTTCAGGCGGATACCCCGCCCGTTGTACCCGCTCATCGCACCCGTGAGAAACCAGGAGCTGATCGTGATCCCCGGTGGTGGCCAGCCCAACATGCAGCAGCTGCTCCAGCAGGCCCAGAAGATGCAGCAGGATCTCGCGACCGCGCAGGAGGAGCTGGCGCGCACCGAGGTCGACGGCCAGGCGGGCGGTGGCCTCGTCAAGGCGACGGTCACCGGCTCCGGCGAGCTGCGCGCCCTGGTGATCGACCCGAAGGCGGTCGATCCGGAGGACACCGAGACGCTGGCGGACCTCGTGGTCGCGGCGGTCCAGGCGGCCAACGAGAACGCGCAGACCCTCCAGCAGCAGAAGCTCGGCCCGCTGGCCCAGGGCCTCGGCGGCGGAGGCATCCCGGGCCTTCCCTTCTAAGAAACCCCTCGGCCATCTACCGTACGTAGAGACTCGGCACTGTCCTTCAGGGACTTCAGGAAAGGCGTTCCGTTGTACGAAGGCGTGGTTCAGGACCTCATCGACGAGTTGGGCAGGCTGCCCGGCGTCGGTCCCAAGAGCGCGCAGCGGATCGCCTTCCACATCCTCCAGACGGAGCCCACGGACGTGCGCCGCCTGGCGCACGCCCTCCTTGAGGTGAAGGACAAGGTCCGCTTCTGCGCGACCTGTGGGAACGTCGCACAGGAAGAGCTCTGCAACATCTGCCGCGACCCGCGCCGCGACCTCTCGGTCATCTGCGTCGTGGAGGAGCCGAAGGATGTCGTGGCGATCGAGCGGACCCGTGAATTCCGCGGGAAGTACCACGTCCTCGGCGGGGCGATCAGCCCGATCGAGGGCGTGGGCCCGGACGACCTGCGCATACGGGAACTCCTGGCGCGGCTCGCGGACGGCACGGTCACGGAGCTGATCCTGGCCACCGACCCGAATCTGGAGGGCGAGGCGACAGCGACGTACCTCGCCCGCATGATCAAGCCCATGGGCCTGAAGGTCACCCGCCTGGCCAGCGGGCTCCCTGTCGGGGGAGATCTGGAATACGCGGACGAGGTCACCCTGGGCCGCGCTTTCGAGGGGAGACGACTCCTAGATGTCTGACGCCACGCTGAACACCGTGACCGACGATCCGGACGATTTCGCGGTCCAGATCTCCGATCAGATCGAGAGCTTCATCGTCTCGGTCCGCGAGGTCGCGCGGGGCGCCGAGCCGGACTCGGCGATCCCCTTCCTGCTCCTTGAGGTCTCCCAGCTGCTCCTTGCCGGCGGACGCCTCGGCGCGCACGAGGACATCGTCCCCGAGGAGCGGTACGAACCGGACCTCGGCCCCGAGCAGGACGTGGACGACCTCCGTCAGCGCCTCGCGGAGCTGCTGGCCCCCATCGACGTCTACTCCGAGGTCTTCGACCCGTACGAGCCCCGCAAGGCGCCGGTGCCCGCCCGGATCTCGGACGACCTCGCGGACGTCGTCGCGGACCTCTCCCACGGCCTGGCCCACTACCGCGCGGGCCGGACGACCGAGGCCCTGTGGTGGTGGCAGTTCTCGTACTTCTCGAACTGGGGAGGCACGGCGTCCGCCGCCCTGCGCGCGCTCCAGTCCCTGGTGGCCCACGTCCGCCTGAACCAGCCCCTGGAAGACCTCGACGGCCTGGACACGGACGAGGACCTCATGGAGGACTCGCTCGCCGAGGAGGCGGGCAAGGTGATGGCGGAGGAGATCGCGGGGCCGCTGGGCCTGCGGACGGTCAAATAGCGCGGGCACACGGCGCGGCCCCACGGTTCGCGGGACCGGGCGGGGGTGTGTGACCCGCCCCACTTTCCGGAGTGCTGCGCTCCGCAGCGGGCATGTGCCCAGCCGAGCGGCCGGAACGTACGACCCGACAAGCGGGAACGTATGCCTGAGGTGATCAACTCGTGAGCGGGACATCTCACGATGTGATATCCGCGAGGCGAATTTCGGTCGCTCGTTAAACTGAGCCGACCGCACAACGGAATTGAGCGAGGAGCGCACGTGGGCCTTGTCGTGCAGAAGTACGGAGGCTCCTCCGTAGCCGATGCCGAGGGCATCAAGCGGGTCGCCAAGAGAATCGTCGACGCCAAGAAGAACGGCCATCAGGTCGTTGTCGTGGTGTCCGCGATGGGCGACACGACGGATGAGTTGATCGATCTTGCCGGGCAGGTATCGCCGATCCCCGCCGGGCGAGAATTCGACATGCTGCTGACCGCGGGTGAGCGGATCTCGATGGCGCTGCTCGCCATGGCGATCAAAAACCTGGGTCACGAGGCCCAGTCGTTCACCGGCAGCCAGGCCGGCGTCATCACCGACTCCGTCCACAACAAGGCGCGGATCATCGATGTCACCCCCGGGCGGATCAGGACCTCGATCGACGAGGGCAACATCGCCATCGTCGCCGGGTTCCAGGGCGTCAGCCAGGAGGGCAAGAACATCACCACGCTGGGCCGCGGCGGGTCGGACACGACCGCCGTCGCCCTCGCCGCCGCCCTCGACGCCGAGGTCTGCGAGATCTACACGGACGTCGACGGTGTCTTCACCGCCGACCCGCGTGTGGTCAAGAAGGCGCGGAAGATCGACTGGATCTCGTTCGAGGACATGCTGGAGCTGGCCAGCTCCGGGTCCAAGGTGCTCCTCCACCGCTGTGTGGAGTACGCGCGCCGTTACAACATCCCGATCCACGTCCGCTCGTCCTTCAGCGGGCTCCAGGGAACGTGGGTCAGCAACAGCAACGAAGCACACTCCGAGCAAGGAGCCCGCAAGGTGGAGCAGGCCATCATCTCCGGTGTCGCGCACGACACCTCCGAGGCCAAGATCACGGTCGTCGGCGTGCCGGACAAGCCGGGCGAGGCCGCCGCCATCTTCCGCGCGATCGCGGACGCCGAGGTCAACATCGACATGGTCGTGCAGAACGTGTCGGCCGCCTCGACGGGCCTGACCGACATCTCCTTCACCCTCCCCAAGGCCGAGGGCCGCAAGGCCATCGACGCCCTGGAGAAGACCCGCTCGGCCATCGGCTTCGACTCCCTGCGCTACGACGACCAGATCGCGAAGATCTCCCTGGTCGGCGCCGGCATGAAGACCAACCCCGGGGTCACGGCGACGTTCTTCGAGGCGCTCAGCGACGCGGGCGTGAACATCGAGCTCATCTCGACCTCCGAGATCCGCATCTCGGTCGTCACCCGCGCCGATGACGTGAACGAGGCCGTGCGCGCCGTCCACACCGCCTTCGGCCTGGACTCCGACACGGACGAGGCCGTGGTCTATGGAGGCACCGGCCGATGAGCCGTAAGCCGACGCTCGCGGTCGTCGGAGCGACCGGGGCCGTCGGCAGGGTCATGCTCCAGATCCTGTCGCAGCACGCCGACATCTGGGGCGAGATCCGACTCGTCGCCTCACCGCGCTCGGCCGGCCGCAAGCTGGCCGTGCGCGGTGCGCAGACCGAGGTCCTGGCCCTGTCCGAGGACGTCTTCGACGGGGTCGACGTCGCCATGTTCGACGTCCCCGACGAGGTGGCCGCGCAGTGGGCGCCGCTCGCCGCGTCCAAGGGCGTCGTCGTGGTCGACAACTCCGCCGCGTTCCGGATGGACCCGGACGTCCCGCTGGTCGTCCCCGAGGTCAATCCGCACGCCGCGCGCGTACGGCCGCGCGGCATCGTCGCCAACCCGAACTGCACGACCCTGTCGATGATCGTGGCCGTCGGCGCGCTGCACGCCGAGTTCGGGCTGCGCGAGCTGATCGTCTCCTCGTACCAGGCCGTGAGCGGGGCCGGGCGGGACGGCGTGGAGACGCTGCGGCGCCAGCTGAAGCTCGTGACCGGCACCGAGCTGGGCACCAGCCCGGGGGACGTGCGCAGGGCCGTCGGCGACGACACGGGGCCCTTCCCGGAGCCCGTGGCGCTGAACGTGGTGCCGTGGGCCGGGTCGCTGCGCGAGGACGGCTGGTCCTCCGAGGAGATGAAGGTCCGCGACGAGTCACGCAAGATCCTCGGGCTGCCGTCGCTGCGCGTGGCCGCCACGTGCGTACGCGTCCCGGTGGTGACCACGCACTCCCTGACCGTCCACGCCCGCTTCGAGGACGAGGTCACGGTCGACCGCGCGCGCGAGATCCTCGCCACCGCGCCGGGGGTCGTGCTGTTCGACAACCCGGCCGCCGGGGAGTTCCCGACGCCCGCGGACGTGGTCGGCACCGACCCGACGTGGGTGGGCCGGGTGCGGCGCGCGCTGGACGATCCGACTGCCCTGGAACTCTTCGTGTGCGGGGACAACCTGCGCAAGGGGGCCGCCTTGAACACCGCGCAGATCGCGGAGCTGGTGGCGGGGGAGTTCACGGCGGGTTGAGCGCGCGGGTCGAGTGGCCAACCCGGACGTATGCCCCAAGAACTGATCGGTATGCAGCCCCAGGGCCAAGATCTCTGTGAGGTCTGTGTAAGTTCTGTGTCCAACCCGGTGGCCAGGACGGTTGAACTGGATCATCTCGGCGTTCGATGATTTCGCGCCCGATCACTGCAACCGGCAGCGGGACGGGGGGCGTCTTTAGCGGTCACTCTCCGGGGGTGGCCTGGGCGCCGCAAAAATGGGGCATAGGGGAAGAGCTGGTACGCATGGGGGCATTTGATGCATCGTCACAAGCGGTGCCCGCGCGACTCGCCGCAAACGCGATGCCGGACGCGTACAACCCTGACGGGGGGAAGCGTGTCCAACAGGCGTGGCAGAGGTACTCGACTTCACAGCGGTACAGGCGAGAGGCGCGACAGCGCTGCGTCCCCCTCGTCGTACCCGCGCGACCGGCGGTATGCCGGTGATCGCGCCCATGCCCGCAGCGCGGCCCGCCGCCATCCCGGCCCAGCGCGAGGGCGCTGACGACACGATGACCGCGGGCACCACAGTCGACCATCTCACCGAGACCTACCGCGCCCACTACCGGTCGCTGCTCGGCCTCGCCGCGCTGCTCCTGGACGACACGGCCTCCTGCGAGGACGTCGTGCAGGAGGCGTTCATTCGGGTCCACTCCGCGCGCAAGCGCGTGCGGGAGCCGGAGAAGACGCTCGCCTACCTGCGCCAGACCGTGGTGAACCTCTCGCGGTCCGCCCTGCGGCGGCGCATCCTCGGGCTCAAGCTGCTCTCCAAGCCGATGCCCGACATGGCGAGCGCCGAGGAGGGGGCCTACGACCTGCTGGAGCGCGACGAGCTGATCAAGGCGATGCGAGGCCTCCAGCGGCGCCAGCGCGAGGTCCTCGTGCTGCGCTACTTCGCCGACATGACCGAGGCGCAGGTCGCCGAGACCCTGGGCATATCCCTGGGCTCGGTGAAGGCGTACGGCTCGCGCGGCATCGCGGCCCTCCGGGTCGCGATGGAGGCGCCGGCATGAGTGAGCGCGAGCGTGACGAGCAGGGCGGATCTGAGCACCATGGCGGGAACGGAAACGTGAATCACGGCCCCGAAAACGGATCCGACGGGCTTCGCCCCGCGGGCGGCACCGGGCCGGCGGACGGCACCGGCTCCGACGAGCCGGGCCCGGACGGACTGCGCTCCGACGAACTGGGCTCGGACGAGCTCGCGCTGCGGCGGATGATGCGGGAGGCCGTGCGGGAGATCGAGCCGAACGAGCGCTCCCTCGACCATCTGCGGCAGGCGGTCCCCGCCCGCAGGGCCCGCAAGCGCCAGGCCGTCGTCGGCCTCGCCGCCGCGGCGCTCTTCATCGGCACCGCGGTCCCGGCGCTGGTGCACGTCACCAACTCCCGGGGCGGCTCGGACGACCGGCCCTCCATCGCGGGCAACAGCCAGGAGGCGCAGGGCGGCTCCAGCCAGGGCAAGGACCCCGAGAAGGGCCAGAAGGACGCCGGCAAGAAACCCGGCAAGTCCAAGGAGAAGGACAAGAAGGACAAGAAGGGCAAGAAGGAAGGCAAGGGCAAGGGCGGCACGGGCGGCGGTGGTACGGGCTCGCCCGATCCCGACACCTCCGAGGCCGCCACCTCGCCCGTCTGCGCCGCGGCCCAGCTCGGCGCCACCGGCAGCGCGGGCCCCGCCGAGGCCGACAACAAGGTCTACGGCAGCTTCCGCGTCACCAACATCTCCGGCAGCAGCTGCACCGTCCAGGCCGCGGGTGCCGTCAGCGCGACGCCCAGGGTGCGGCGGACCCCACGAAGATCGCCGTCGCCTCCCACGTGGCGGGCGACGGCGCGGCGGCCCTGCCCGACCCCTCGCTGGAGGCGAGCACGCTCGTCCTGCAGCCCGGCGCGGCGTACGAGGTGCGCTTCGCCTGGCTGCCGTCCGAGGCGTGCCCGACGACCGGCGGCGAACCCACGCCCGACCCGACGCCCACCGAAGGCGGCACCACGCCGGAGGGCGGCTCCGAGGGCATGGAGGCCCAGCTGGGACGGACGGACGGCGCGGTCGCCGACGGCAGTGTCGTGGTCACCCTGACCGCGGAGGCGGGCTCGCCCTCGGCGGGAGCGACGGTCCCCAACGCGTGCGCGGGTACGGTCTACCGGACCGGGATCCTGCCCGCGTCCTGAACGTCCTGAGTGCCCTGAAGCCCGCCTCGGCCCTGTGCCCCGGCGGGCCCGGGCCCGGCTAGGCCTTCGGTGCGGCTTGTGCCGCGTCGGGCAGCAGGCCGAGCCGCGCGTCGCGGGCGACCTCCGCCTCGCGCCGGAAGAGACGGAACCACATGAAGAGGACGAAGCCGGCGAAGACGAACCACTCGCCGGTGTAGCCGAGGTTCTGGAAGGCCTTCAGGTCCAGGCCGGTGTTGCTCGGCGCGGCCGCCGGGACCGCCTTCATCCCGGCATCGGCCTTGGCGAGCGTGACCCACGCGTCGTACACGTCGTCGCGTACGAGGTTGACCAGCGACGCCGAGCTGATCGCGCCCAGCTGACCCCGGGGCAGGCCGCCGGCGGCGCTGACCCCGTTGGAGCCGGGGCTCTCGGAGGCCTGGAGCGCGCCCGTCACCGTGACCTCGCCCTTGGGGGCGGCCGGGGCCTTGGCGGTGTCCGCGTCTCCCGGGAGCCAGCCGCGGACCACCGGCAGCGACTTGCCGTCGTCGGTGCGCAGCAGGGTCAGGACGTAGAAGCCGCGCTTGTCGTCCAACTGCCGGTCGGGGACCAGGAGTTGCTCGCCGTACCGGCCGGTGGCCGTGGCCTGCTCGCCCGAGGTCTCCTGATCGACGGGCAGCAGCGCGTCGAGGGGCCTGGCCTTGGTGTGCCGACCGCCCGCGCCCTGCTCGTCGGCCTGGGCCCGGGCCTGCGCCTTGGCGGACTCGTGGTCCTGTACGCGGTCCTCGAAGCGGCCGAGCTGCCAGGAACCCATGAAGATGCAGACGGGGATGGCCAGCACGACGAAGACGTTGATCCCCCACCAGCGGGGCGTCAGCAGAAACCGGTACACACCCCCACGGTACGGGGCCCCTGCGGGGGGCTGAGCCGTGGGGTAGGGCCCCTGCAGGGGTGGCCGCCTGCCGGGCCGACGGCTCCGTGGCTTCGTGCCGCGGATTCCGCCGCTCCGCGGCGGCTCACCCACCCACCCACCCGCCCGTTGCCCGGCGGTACAAGGCGGGCCCGCGGGCGGGTGGGGCGAAGCGGCGGTTCAGGACACCCGCCGCTCCGGAAGGTGTCGCGCCGCGAAGTCCAGCTCCAGGGCCACCTGCTTGATCCGTTCGTCCACGACCAGTGACCCGTGGCCAGCGTCGTACCGGTACACCTCGTGCACCGCGCCCCGCGCGGCCAGTCGGTCCACGTAGTTGTCGACCTGGCGGATCGGGCAGCGGGGGTCGTTGACGCCCGCCGAGATGTACACCGGGGCCTTGACCTGGTCCACGTACGTCAGGGGGGACGAGGTGGCGAAGCGCTCCGGGACCTCCTCCGGCGTGCCACCGAGCAGCGTGCGGTCCATGGCCTTGAGGGCCTCCATCTCGTCGTGGTACGCCGTCACGTAGTCCGCGACGGGCACCGCGGCCAGGCCCACCGCCCACGCCTCGGGCTGCGTGCCGAGGCCGAGCAGCGTGAGGTAGCCGCCCCAGGAGCCGCCCGAGAGGACCAGCCGCTCCGGGTCGGCGAGGCCCGACGTCACCGCCCACTCCCGCACCGCCGCGATGTCCTCCAGCTCGATGAGGCCCACGCGGTGCTTCAGGGCGTCCGTCCACTCACGGCCGTACCCCGTGGAGCCGCGGTAGTTGACCCGCACCACCGCGTACCCGTGGTCGACCCAGGCCGCCGGGCCCGCCGCGAAGGAGTCGCTGTCGTGCCACGTGGGCCCGCCGTGCACCTCGAAGACGGTGGGAAGCGGACCGGAAGCCCCTGCGGGCCGCTGGACGAGGGCGTGGACGCGGCCGCCCGGCCCCTCCACCCACACGTCCTCCACCGGGACGGACTTCGGCGCCTTCATGCCGGGCGGATCGAGGACGACACGGCCCGACGTCGACCGCACGACCGGCGGCTCGGCGGCCGACGACCACATGTACTCCACGGTGCCGTCCGGGCGGGCCGTCGCGCCCGACACCGAGCCCGCGGGCGTCTCGATGCGCTCCAGCTCCCGCGAGGCGAGGTCGTAGCGGAACAGCTCGCCCCGCGCCTCGAAACCGTGCGCGACGAGCAGCGCGGAGCCGTCCGGATACCACTCGGCGCTCACGTCGCCCGGCAGACCGAGGTCGAGGTCGCTCTCCTCGCCCGACACGATGTCCCACACCATCGGCTCCCAGCGGCCGCGCCGCTGATGCCCGACCAGCAGCCGCGGGTCCCCGGCGACCGGCGCGAAGCCGAGGACCTCAAGGCCCAGCTCGACCGTGCCGCCCTCGGTGTCATCCAGCTCGGCGACCGTGGAACCGTCCGGCCCGATCACGCGCAGCGCGGAGTGCATCGCGTCGCCGTGCTCCGTGTGCTCGACGGCGATCAGCGTGCCGTCGTGCGAGAGGTCCCCCACGCCCGCCGACTCCCGGTGGCGGTACACCTCGACGGGCTCCGCTCCCTGCCCGCCCGCGCCCCGCGGTCGTACGACATGGATCGTCGTGCCGTCCTCGTCCGTGGAGCGGCCGACGACCACCGTCCGGCCGTCCCTGCCGAGCGCCAGACCCGCGGGGTACGAGGCGTCGAGACCCGGCACGGCGGGCTCGTCCGGGCCGCCGGCGAAGGGCTGGCGCATCCATATGCCGAACTCGTCGCCGTCCTTGTCGTCGAACCACCAGACCCACTCGCCGTCGGGCGACAGGACGCCGTCCGTCGTGCCGTTCGCCCTGTCGGTCACCTGGCGTTGGACGCCGGTCTGCCTGTCCCACGCGTACAACTCGTACGTCCCCGTCGCGTTCGACACGAACAGGGAGCGCTGCGGCGCGTCCTCCGCCCAGTCCGGCAGCGACACCCGCGGCGCCCTGAACCGCTTCTCCCAGTCCGGCATGGACTCCGACCCCGTGGCCTTCTCGGCACCCGTCTCGCTCATGCCCCCATAGTGCCTGTCCCCGCCCACAATCCGCTGGCGAGGGTCCCCAGCCTGTGGATAACTTTCCGCTCATGTACTCCGCGACGCCCGCCGACTGGCGCGAGACCAACCGCAGGCGCTGGGACGAGCGCGTCCCGCTGCACCTCGCGAGCGACTTCTACGACGTGGACGCCTTCCGCGCGGGCGAGAGCGCCCTGCGCGACTTCGAGCGCGCCGAGGTGGGCGACGTACACGGCAAGTCCCTGCTGCACCTCCAGTGCCACATCGGCATGGACACGCTCTCCTGGGCCCGGCACGGCGCGTCCCGTGTCGTCGGGCTCGACTTCTCCGAGCGCGCCGTCGAAGCGGCCCGCGAGCTCGCCGCCGAGCTCGGCCTCGGCCCCGAGCGGGCGGCCTTCGTCACCGCCGACGTGTACGACGCCGCGGAAGCGGTGCCCGACACCTCGTACGACATCGTCTACACCGGAGTGGGCGCGCTCTGCTGGCTCCCCGACATCCGGCGCTGGGCCGAGACCGCGGCCTCGCTCGTCAAGCCCGGCGGTTTCCTCTACCTCGCCGAGTTCCACCCGCTCACCGACATCCTGGACGACGCGACGGGCTCCCGTATCGAGCACGACTACTTCGCGAGCGACGCCTGGGTCGAGGACGATCCCACCGGTTACGCGGACATGGACGCAGGCGACGCGGCCACCGCCACAGGTACGGCCACAGGGACGGGCACGGCCACCGTCCACAACCGCAGCGTCGAGTGGCAGCACCCCCTCGGTGACGTCGTCTCCGCGCTGGCCGCCGCGGGGCTGCGCATCGAGTTCCTGCGCGAGCACGACACGACGCTCTTCGCCCGCTTCGGCGCGCTCGAAGGCCGCGACGGCATCTACCGCTTCCCGGCCGACCGCCCGCGCATCCCGCTCATGTACTCCCTCAAGGCGAGCAGGACCGGCTGACCACGGGTGCGGTACGACGGGCCCGGCTCAGGCCGACGGTGAAGGCGGCCGCAGCCACCCCTCCCGGCCGGGATCGAACTCGCCCAGCTTCACCCAGTCCCAGGCCCGCAGCACCTCCCGCCCCTGATCGTCGTCCCGCCTGATGACGGCGACGACGGTGTCGGCGGTGTGCCGGGAGAGCAGCAGTGTCCGCAGGCGGGTGGCGACGCCCGCCCCGCGCCGGGCGGGCGCCACCATCAGCTCGCTCAGTAGGAACACCCGCCCCGAAGCGGTCTGCTCCTCGACGCCCACCGGCAGGATGCCGCGGAAGCCTTCCCACCACTCGCCGGTGGACGCCGCGCGGTAGCCGTAGAGGCAGCCGACCAGACCTCCGGAGTCGGCGACGACCATGTCGAAGTCGAGCTGCTGCACGTCGTGTTCGAAGCGCCGCAAGAAGCCCTGCCGGTCGCGGTACTCGGCGCCGGCTGTTCCCCGATAGGCCTCGACGTAGAGGTTGGCGACGGCCTCGCGCTGCTGCTCCGCCTGCCAACGGCTCAGTCGCCGCAGAAACACCTCGGTCATGTACGCCTCCCGCCCCGCCCCGAAGGGGAACGACTCCCCCTGCACTCCGGACTCCGCATGGTGACAGTACGGAAGGGCCGACGGAACGGGGCGTCGGGGGGTCGATCTCCGGACGGCTGCCGCGGCGCGCGCGAATGAAAGGGGTCCTGCCCATGGTGCTGTTTCATTCGCGATGCCGAAAGGAACAGAGATCTAAATGGTGCCGTCCTCTCAATGAGCCGAACGAGGAATCATGGCTGACCACACAGGCCCCTGGAAGCGGCAAGGCGTCATCCCCGCGAGCAGACGGCCACCGGAAAACCGCACCGATTACCGTACTGATCCTCATTACGGTACAGATCCTCTCTTTCATTCCGTGCTCCTGAGCTGGCGCGAGCAGGGCAGGACAATCCCCGGCCGGCCCGACCCCGAGTGGCGCAGCCTGGTCGAGCGCGACCCCTGGCCCCGCGGCTGACAAATCCACGTGGCATTCGGGTGAACTTCCCCGGGGCGTCAACGGCTCGGTTTCCTCTCCTCCCTTCACTCGTTAAGCAGAGCTCAGGTCACGGTGCGGGAAAGGAACTCCCCGCCCGGCCGCGGCCGCCGTTTAGGCGTGACCCGAAAGAAGGGAAAAGCTGTGAAGCTGAAGAAGAGCGCGACGATCGTCGCCGGTGCCGTCGCGGCCCTGGGCATGGGCGCTCCGGCTTTCGCGGACGCCGGGGCGCAGGGCAAAGCCATCGGCTCCGAGGGCACGGTCTCCGGCAACGTCACCCAGATCCCCGTCCACGTGCCGGTGAACGTCTGTGGCAACACCATCAACGTCGTCGGGCTCTTCAACCCGGCCATGGGCAACAAGTGCGTCAACGACTGACGTAGGGCCCGGCTGTCCCAGTCGTGTCCGGCCGCCCCCTGCGGCACCCGGCCGTGGGGCCGGCTCCCCCTCGCACAGAGAAAGACCACTCAATTGCGACAGGCTCTCAGTAAAGGAATGCTCTCCGCCGCGGCTGCCACGAGCATCCTGTCCCTGTCCGGCACCGCCGCGTTCGCGGACGCCGAGGCGGACGGCCGGGCGGTGGGCTCGCCCGGCATTCTGTCGGGCAACAACGTGCAGGCGCCCGTCCACGTTCCGGTCAACGCCTGCGGCAACACCGTGAACGGTGTCGGTGTCGCCAACCCGTCCATGGGCAACAAGTGCGCCAACGTCTCGAAGGCGCCGCCCGCGAAGCACCACTCCCACCCTTCACACGGGGGCCCGGGCGAGCATCGCTCCTCCTCCGGCGGCGGCGCCACCGCGCACGCGGTGGCGGCCAAGTCGCCCGGCATTCTGTCGGGCAACAACGTGCAGGCGCCCGTCCACGTCCCGGTCAACGCCTGCGGCAACACCGCGGGCGTCGTGTCCGTGGCCAACCCGTCCATGGGCAACAAGTGCGCCAACGTGTCCTCGCGGCACGACGACGGACCGCCGCCCGAGGCCGGCAAGCCGGACCCGAAGCCGGAGCCCCGGCCCCGGACCGAGCCCGGCCCCAAGGCGCCCTCCAAGGTGGTGCCGCCGCGGGACCCGAAGCACGAGCCGCAGACGCCCCGGCCCGACCGTCCCGCGCGGGCGGCCGCCCCTGAGGGCGAGTTGGCCGAGACGGGTACGGACCAGGCGCTCCTGGGCGCGGCCGCCGCGAGTGCCGGGCTGCTGCTCGGCGGCGCGATCCTCTACCGGCGCCGCGGACTCACCGCGTCGGCCCGGCAGTAGACCGCCCGCCCCGGAGGGGCATGCCGGCCGCGTCGCGTGTCACGCACAAGAGCCCCGCTACCTGCCAGGTAGCGGGGCTCCTGCGTGAAAGGAGAGCTGTGCGTGAAATGAGGGCTGTGCGTGAATCGAGAGTGGTGCGTGAGTCAAGAGCTGTGCGCGCTCGCGGCGTTGTGCGTGCGTCGAGGAGTTGTCCGGAGCGGCAGCCGCCGACGGGGAAGTCTGGACGCGATCGCTTCCCCGCCGGCGCGGGAGGAAGGGCGGCCGGCCTGTCGGGGAACGTCGCTCACCCACGGCATGGCTGCCGACGGCTGGCGGGGAAGCGACCCGGTCCGTCCCATGAAGCGCTTTCAGTGCACCACCTGACGGGTCGCGCGGTGCGCGACCTTCACCCGTTCGCCCGCCACGTCACTCGGAAGAGCGCCCGGGCCTTGGTGGCCCGGCCGCCGTGGACCATCGCATGCACGGCGGCCGGGCCGGGTGCCGTCTCCGCGTCACCTGAGGCGACAGTAGGGGCCCCGGGCCGCGCGGCGGCGTGCCACGCCTGGCGGCGGCCCCGGTTCCACCCGATCAGCGCGGCCGCGCCCGCCACCGGCGGGGGCACGGGGCATGGTCACGCGTCGGTGGATGCCCGCTCCCGGGTCGACTGGCCGGGCACGACCGCGGGAGTGCGCCCGTCCTGTCGGGTCCCACGGGAGAAGACGGCCAGCGCCCTGCGCACCAGGCGGCCCGCACCGTCCCGCAGGCGGCGCGTCACATGGCGCAGCCACAGGCGGCGCATGGCCGCCCCGGGGGCCGGGTCGTCGCCCGCGTGCCAGGCGAGTTCGCCGGGCGGGGACGGCACGGGCCTGCCGGGCCGGAGCGATGGCCAGGGACGGGGCCGGACCCGCAGCGCGGTCAGCGGGGCATAGTTCTCCACCACGAAGGCACGGCCCTCAAGGGGGTGCGGGGCGGGCACGGGCCGATGCGTGAGGTCCAGGTGCAGCGCACGCACCACGTCCATGCCCGCGCCGTCGGCGAAGAGCCGGAACTGGGCCCCGGGGCGCGGGTTGAAGTCGATGAGATGGAACGCCCCGGTCGCGGTGTCCCTGCGGAAGTCCAGGTCGAACACGCCCCGGTAGCCCAGAGCCGTGACCAACTGCCGTGCGGACGCCCACAGTGCCGGTTGGTGGGTCCACTCCCCGCTGACCGTCAGGCCTGCGGAGCGCGGCCAGGAGCGGTGCTTGCGGCCGGTGCCGCCACCGCGTACGACGCCGTCCCGGCCGGCGTACCCGTGGACGAACCAGTCCGCGTCCCGGGCACCGGGCACGAAGGCCTGGAGCAACAGGCGGCTGCCGGCCTCGGCCCCGCGTTCGAACAGGGCCGCCGCCTCGTGCGGGGAGCCGATCAGGGTGGTGCTGCGCAGGCCCGCGCCCTGGGGGAGCAGCCAGGGGCGGCTCCACTTCGCCACGGTGGGGATGCCGAGCCGGGCGACGGCGCCCACGGCGTCGGCGGCCGACTCCGGCGCCAGCGTCGTCGGATGCGCGACACCGGCCCGCGCGCACACCCGCGCCAGACTCTCCTTGTCGGCGACGCGCTCGGCCGTGTCGCCCGTCGGGCGGGGCAGCAGGTAGCGGTCGCTCAGATCGGCGTGCAGGGCGCTGATCGCGAGGGCGCTGGCGTCGTCCAGGGGGATCAGTACGGCGGGCGCGGTGAAGTGGCGTGTGACCCGGCGCAGCGTGGCGGCCACCTCGGCGAGCGGGGCGCCCGGGGCGGGCGCCGGGTGCAGCCGGTGCAGATGCCGGGAGTGGCGTACGGGGCTCTCGTGGTCGTCGGCCACCAGGTGCACCCGCACTCCCGCGCGCCCCAGGGAGCGTACGGCGCCCAGCGTCCCGTGGTGGAAGGGATTGCGGTCGATCCTGAGGAGGACCGCGGGGATTCGTGTATCGAGGGGAGTCACATTCGACCTCGCTGCTCGATCGTCCATATGGGCGATGTGGCGGAACGCGGGATTAGAAACTCGATTGGCGTAATAGGAATATGTATGACGGAGTGTCAGCGGGTGGGGCCGAGAAAGAGGAGCGGTTATGGGTCCAGGGCTTCGGCGGCGCGGTGCGCGGCTTTCCTTTCTCGTGGCCGGGGCCATGTCGGCGGTGACCCTCACCGCCGCGTCACCGGCCCGTACGACGGACGCCCTGCCGCCGCCCCCGGTGTCCTCCGTGGGCCCGGTGATCCCCGCGGCGCCCCCGGCTCCCGGGCCTCCCACCGGCAAGGCCCCTGCCTTCGGCGCGTATCTCGACTACGGCCCGCGCGGTGTCGAGCGCATGGGCGAGCTGAGCGAGTGGCTCGGCGGGGCCGAGCTGCGGGTCGGCCACACCTATCTCCCCGGCGACCGCTGGAGCAACATCGAGGGCGCCCCGCGCTTCCTGGAGGCCTGGGCCGCCTGGCGCAAGGAGAAGGACGACAGGCTCTTCGTCCTCAACGTCCCGATGCTCGAACGCAACGAAGAAGGCGTGAGCGACCGGGAGGTCGCCGGGCTGCTGCGGCAGGGCGCCGCGGGCCGCTTCGACCGCCACTTCCGGGTGCTCGCCGAACGCCTGGTCGACCTCGGCGTGCCCGACACGGTGATCGTGCCGGGCTGGGAGATGAACGGCACGACCTACACCCATCGCTGTGGCCCGGACCCGGAGTCCTGGAAGAAGTACTGGAACAGGATCGTCACCACGATGCGCTCGGTGGCCGGACAGGAGTTTCGGTTCGACTTCACGCCCAGCAGAGGGCGTGACGCCGTTCCTTGGACGCGGTGCTATCCCGGTGACGACGTGGTCGACATCATCGGCATGGACTCGTACGACCAGCCGCGCGGCATGTCATTCGACGAACAGGTGGCGGAGCCTTACGGACTCCAGGACCACGTCGATTTCGCGGCGGCGCACAAGAAACCCATCTCTTATCCCGAATGGGGGCTGTTCCGCAACGGCGACAACGAAGAATACATGCGCCGCATGCTGCAATGGATGGACGAGAAGAAGCCCTTGTACAACACCGTCACCGACTACTGCCCGCATGGCGTATGGCAGTGCAAGGAGAACCCCGGGGCCTCGGCGGTCTACCGCGATCTGCTCTCCGGGCGCGACAGCACACCGACGGTGCCGACCGTACCCACCGAGCCGACCGAGCCGACCGATCCGGTGAGGCCGCCCGAGTGTTCACCGCTGGACCTCGGCGACTGGGTCGAGTACTGGCTCGGCGGGAAGCTGTGCGTGCGGCTCGACTGGTGGCAGGGGGCGCGGCGCGGCTGAGGCGGGGACAGGCGGTGCGGGCCCTCACGAGGGGCCCCCGCCGCCACGGTCCGCCTCCCGCGCGCCCTTCGCCTCCCGCCCCCGCGACCGCCCCTCCCTGGAATGCCCGTCCCGCGACCGCTCCTCCCGCGCGCGCATCCGTTCCTTCGCCCACCGTCGGGCCGACGCGTCCCCGAGAGCCGCGGCCAGCAGGGGCGCCGTCCGCCTGCGGGCCAGCAGGAAGCGCTGGTTGGTGACCGGTTCGGGCCGCCAGTGGTGCTTGTAGGGCTCGTCGCCGCGCAACAGGCTCAGCGCGCGCCGCTGTTCGCCGCCGGTGTGGCGGGTGCACGCGTTCAGGAGCATCGTCGCCACGTCCACCTTGCGCTCCCGCAGGCGCGGATGCGCGCCGTACAGGTAGCCGCCGGCCAGCGTGCCGGAGAGCAGGGTCAGGTCGGCGGCCAACACCTCGCCGTCCAGGCGGAACTCGGTCACCACGGCCTCGCCGGCCGCGACCATGGGCCGCATCGAGCGCAGCAGGTGCTCGCGGAACCGCGGCTGGAGGTGCTCGGAGGTCACCTTGCGGCCCTGCCACTGCAATTCGTGCAGACGCAGCAGGGTCCGCACCGACGCCTCCACCTCCTCCAGGGGCACGGTGCGCGCCTGCACGCCCAGCGCCGTCAGCTTGCGCATCTTGGCCCGGGTGCGCTGGGCCCGCGGCGTCGGCAGCCGCTGGAGCAGCTCCTCCATGGGCAGCGGGGGCAGCTCCAGGCAGGGCGAGTCGGCCAGCGCCCGCTTCGGCCCGGGCCACCGCTCGTGGACCGCCTCGACACAGGCACCGGGGCGGACCTCCCCGAAGTCGATCAGCGCGGTCGAGGCCGGCGCGCGCAGCCCCGCCACCAGCGCCTCCGTCCCGGCCTCGCGCAGGGCGCCGTCCACCAGGACGTCCGAGAAGTCGGAGATCGCGCCGCCGAGCGGCTTCAGCGCCGGCAGCGGACGGCTCACCCGCATCATCGGGGCGGCGGCGACGAGCCGCTCGCCCTCGTGGACCAGGAGCACCCGCAGCCGCCCGCGCCGCCCGTAGGACCGCCACCAGGAGGTGAGCCACGCGTGGCTCTGGAACGGCGTGGCCGCCTCGCAGGACCGGTGCAGCCGCGCCCACTGGCCGGCCAGCGCCTCGAACTCGTCCTCGTCGGCGCAGACCCGGGTGACGAGGAGACCCGTGCCCGCGGCCGTGTTCGCCGCCGTGCTCACGTCGCGCTCCGGGCCAGGGCGGACGCCGGGCCCGGGACCGAGGCGGCGGCGGGCGCCTCCGTACGGCCCCGTGGACGTACCAGGAGGGCGAGGCCGCCGAGCAGGCCGCCCGCGCAGCCGCCGACCAGGGTCGTCACCCCGGTGGAGAGCGAGGACGGCTCGGTCGGCTCAAGCGCACGCGAGAACGTCAGCAGTTTGACCTGGGTGCTGTCCTTGGCGTGGTTGGCGTTCGTGGCGAGCGACCTGGCGACCGCGTTGGCGGTCAGGGCGGCCGCCGAGGGCCGGTCCGACCGCGCGGAGATCGAGATCATCGGCGCGTCGGGGGACGTGGCCACCTGCACGCTGTCCCGCAGCTGCGCGGGCGTCATGCCCGCCTCCACCTGCGCGTCGCCCAGCACGGCCACCTGGGCGGCCACGCGGCCGTACGCCTGGGCGAACCCGAGCGCCGTCGCCGGGTCCGCCTTGGCCTGCGGTACGGCGACGACGTAACTGGTGGCGGTGTACTGCGGCGTCTGGAACACGCCGTACCCGCCGCCCACCAGGACGCCGGCCGCCGCGCAGGCGGGCAGGGGCCACCAGCGGGGCAGCCGGGCCAGGCGGGCGCGCAGGGCGTCGGCGCGCGACCGCTCGTTCTCACAGTCGCTCATCGAGGGTTCACCTCCAGGGTCGGGCCGGGCACAACGGACGCGTAGACGCGCATCAGCTGGTCGGCGCTTCGGGTGATGCTGTAGTGCTCCACCGAGGCGGGCGCGGAGCGGCCCGAGGGGCGGGCGCCGCGCAGGCCGTAGAGGGCCTGCGCGAAGGAGTCCGGGTCGCTCGGGCGGTACGAGGCGTTGGTCCGCGCGTCGGCGGGCAGGTCGTCGAGGGCGGGGCACGAGGCGTAGAGCACGGGAAGCCCGCAGGCCAGGCCCTCCACGAGCGCGAGCCCGAAGGCCTCCTCGGGGGAGGGGGAGGCCAGCGCGTCCATGGCGGACAGGAGCGAGGGCAGGGCCGGGGCGCCGTCCTCGCCCTCGCTCTCCTCGTGGGCGGCCTCCCCGGCGAACCGCACCCGGTCGGCGAGGCCGAGCCGGTGGGCCAGCTGCCGCAGCTCCTGCTCCTGGGGCCCCGCGCCGACCAGCAGGACGGCGACGTCCTCGGGCAGCTGGGCCGCCGCGTGCAGGAGTACGTCGAACCGCTTGCCGCCGGTCAGCCGGCCGACGCCCCCGACGACGTACGCGGTGTCGGGCAGGTCGAGGCGCCGCCGGGCGCGGGCGCGGGCCTCGGGGGCGAACCGGAAGCGGTCCACGTCGATGCCGTTGGGCACCACCCGGATGCGCCGGCGCGGCACGCCCCAGCGGTGCAGCCGCCGTCCGACGGCGGGGGAGACGGCGACCGTCATCCGCCCGAGCCGCTCCCCGGCGAGGTACAGCGCGCGGACGCCCGCCGTCAGGGGCCGCCCCTCCATCTGCGAGTCGCCCAGGGAGTGTTCGGTGGCCACCACCGCGCGCACCCCGGCCAGGCGGGCCGCGACGCGCCCGTACAGGCAGGCGCGGTAGAGGTGAGTGTGGACCGCGTCGTACCGGCCCGCCCTGATGAGGCGGGCCAGCCGGGGCAGCGCCGTCACGTCCTGGTTGCCGGCCATGCCGAGGTCGGTCACGCGTGTGCCGTCGGCGACGATCCCGCGTGCCACGGCGCCCGCGTTGGTCAGCGTCACGACGTCGCACTCCACCGGCACGTGGCGCAGCAGCAGCCGCAGTTGCTGTTCGGCGCCGCCGACGCCGAGGCCGGTGATGACGTGCAGGACCTTCATCCGGTGACCGCCGAGCGGTCCAGGACGCGGTGCCGGAGCCGGTTCGTCCACACCTTCAGGCGCAGGCGCGCGGCCGAGTCGCTCTGGCCGATGTGGACGCGGGGCAGCGCATACGGTCCGGCGAGGGGGCCGGGCGCGATGGCGCAGGCGTACTGATATCCGGCGCAGCGCACGGCGGTGATCACCCGCTCGTCGACCCGGCCGTACGGATAGCAGAAGCCCCGCACCTCGGTGCCGGTCAGGCCGGTCAGCGCCGCCCGGCTGCCGCTGACCTCGCGGTGCAGGGTCTCCTCGTCGGCGGTGGTCAGGTCGACGTGGGTCAGCCCGTGCGAGGCGACCTCGACGCCGCTCGCGGCGGCCTGCCGGATGCCGTCGGCGCCCAGGAGCGGCTTGCGGGGGCCGAGCGGGTCCCAGGCGTTGTCGCCGTCGAGGCGGCCCGGCAGCACGAACAAGGTGGCCGTGCAGTCGTAATGGCGCAGCAGCGGCAGGGCGTGGTCGACGAAGTCGCGGTAGCCGTCGTCGAAGGTGAGGCCCACCAGGCCGCGTTCCTCGCCCCGCGCGCACGCGTCCAGGAGGTGGCGCATCGACACACCGCGCAGGCCCTGGTGGCGCAGCCACCGCAGCTGTTCGGCGAGGCGGTCGGGGGAGACGGTGATGCGGTACGGGTCGTCGGCGGGGTCCGCGACGGACGCGACGGAGTGGTACATCGCGATCCACGCGGACGACCGGGGCGGGGTGGCCCGCAGGAAGGGCTCGCCGGCGGTGGGGGAGGCGGACGGGGTGAGTTCAACGGGCATGACGCAGCTTTCCTGTGACGTGACGGAGGGCGGACGGCCAGGGCTGGGCGCGCAGGAGCAGGCCGAGCAGCACGAAGGAGACGGTGACCACCGCGCCGGACGCCAGGACGGCGAGGGCGGGCTGCCCCACCCGTTCCACGCACAGGGCGCCCAGCGCGGTGGCGCCCCCGGCGGCGGCCACGAGGCGGCCCAGCTGCCCGGCGAGCGTCCGCGTCCTGATGGGCACGGTGTCCGGGCCCATGCCGCGCAGCAGGAGCAGCGCGCTGACGCAGATGCCGGTGGCGTTGGCCGCGGCGATGCCGTGGACGCCCCAGGTGCCGACGGTGAGGAAGCCGATGCCCGCGGTGGTGACGATGCCGGTGAACATCGCGTAGCAGGGGATCCAGGTGGTCCTGGCGAGGGAGAAGTGGGCGCGGGCGAGCGCGCCCACCAGCGTGTGGCCGAGCAGCCCGAGGGCGTAGACGCGCATGACGGACGCGGTGGTGGCGGTGTCCCGCGCGGTGAACGCGCCGCGCTGGAAGAGCAGTTCGATGAGCGCGGGAGCGGAGGCGATGACGGCGGCCGTGCCGAGCAGCACCACGCAGCCCGCGAGGACGACGTCGCGCTCGACGCGGTCCCGGGCCCGCTCGGTCTCCCCGGCCGCGAGGGCGCGGGCGACCACGGGGAAGGTGACGGTGCACAGCATCAGGGAGAGGACCATCGGCATCTGCGCGACCTTCTGCGCGTAGTTCAGGTGCGAGATGGCCCCGGCGGGCAGCGACGAGGCGAGGAAGCGTTCGATGAGGACCTGCGACTGTCGGCAGAGCGCGAACAGCAGGACCGTCCAGATGATCGCCGTCTGGAGCGTCGCGGCCGCCACCGGCCCTTCGGCGGCGGCCGGGGTGGCGGTGGGCCCGCGCCGCAACTCCCGCCACAGAGCAGGCGCTTGTACGACCACCATCAGCGCGCCGCCCACCGCGACCCCCGCCGCCGCGGCCCGCACACCCCAGGGCGCCGCGAGGACGAACAGGGCGGTGATGATGGCCGCGTTGTAGGCGACGTACACGGTCGCGGGCGCCACGAACCGGTGGTGCGCCCGCAGCGCCGCGCTGCAATAGCCGGTGAGCCCGAAGGTGAAGGCGCAGGTGGCGGTCAGCCGCGTGCAGTCCACGGCCGCCTGCCGGTCGGGCAGCCCCGGCGCCAGCAGCGCCACCACGTACGGCGCCGCCGCCATGAGCACCAGTGACGCGGCGGTGAACCACAGCGACATCCGCGGCAGCGACGCCCGTACGAGCGCCCGCACCGGGTCCCCGGCGGCGTCGTCCGCGCGCCGGGCGAGTGCCAGGCTGAACGCCGGTACGAGGAAGAAGGCAAGGCCGTCCTCGATGAGCAGCGTCGCCGCCAGCTCCGGGATGGTCCACGCCACGAGGAAGGCGTCGGTGTCGGTCCCGGCGCCGAAGAAGTGGGCCAGCGCCTGGTCGCGTACGAGCCCGAGGAGGGAACCTGCCACCGACAGCGCGGCGGTGACCAGCCAGGCCTTGGCGAGGAACGACCCGCCGCTCTTCGCGGCCGGTTTCCCCGCCCCGGGCGGGCGCGGAGCCTGCTCCGCGGCCACCGCGGGCGGCACGGTCGTCATCGCGCGCCCGCCTCCTCCGGCAGCCCGCGCGAGCCGACCGCCCACCACGCCGCGACGCCGAACGCGACCGCCGTCAGCACGGTGGTCGGCCCGCCGATGTCGGCGTACACGAAGTCGACGAGCTGCCAGATCAGCAGGCCGCAGGCCAGCAGCGCGCAGTCCAGTTCCGGACCGCCGGGCCCGTCCGGCCGGGCGCACCGGCGCTTCCACCGTCGCAGCCCGCACACGAGCAGCGCCGTCCAGCCGCCGGCCAGCGTGACGAGGCCGAGCAGCCCCTGCTCGCCGAGCACGAGCAGGTACATGTTGTGCGGCGACAGGAGCGGCTGGCGTACGAAGCCGCTGCCCGCCCCCGCGGTGTCGCTGCCGGACGACAGGGCCAGCGAGGCGTGGCTGTCGCGGTGGTCGGGGAAGCCCTTCAGGCCGACGCCGGTCACCGGGCGCTCGCGCCACATGTCCGCCGACGCCGCCCACATCGTGTACCGGTCGGTGACCGACTGGTCGGGCGCCCCCGTGACCTGGCTGATGCTGCTCAGCCGTTGCTGGAGCATCGCCGAGCCCACGCCGAGCCCCGCGACCAGGACCACGGCCGCCGCGCCCCCGGCCAGCAGCACCCGGCCCGCGCGGCGCGCCCCCGCGAGCAGCAGCACGCCGAGGCAGGCCGCCGCCGTCGCGATCCACGCCCCGCGGCTGAAGGACAGGGCGAGCGGCACGGTCAGCAGGGCCGCGCACACCGCCGCCGTCCACCGCTGGCGCGGGGCGTGCGGGCGGAACGCCAGCGCGAGGGCGCTGACGATCCCGTAGGAGACGACCGTGGCCATCCCCATGACGTCCGTGGAGCCGAACGTCCCGACGGCGCGGATGTCCTCACCCATGTACGAGGCCCCGGTGCCGGTCAGGTTCTGGTGCACGCCGAGGGCGCCCTGCCACAGCGCCAGCGCCACGAACGCCCAGGCGATGACCCGGAAGTGGCGCGCGTCGCGGACCAGGATGAGCACGGCCGCGGGCACCAGCACGAAGATCTGGAGGTACCGCGCGGCCCCGGCGACACCGGTCGCGGCGTCGGCGGCCCCGCAGGCGGCCACGGTGACCCCGACGACCGGAAGTCCGAGGAGCACGGCGGCGGTCCGGCTCAGCGGGCGCCGCCGGGTGCGTACGAGATGGACGGCGCAGAGGCCGACGAGGAGCGCCGAGGCGGCGTCGGCCACCGTTCCGGTCCCGCCGCCCGACGCCTCGCCACCGGCTTCCGGCACGGGCAGCGCGAGCAGGGCGATCACCAGGACCACCGGCAGGACCGGGGCGCTGCGCCCGAGCTCACGCAGGACGACGTCGCGTGGGGTCACCGCGCTCAGCTCCCCGTGCGGCGGACGAGACAGCCGAGGGTGCGCAGCAGGATGCACATGTCCTGCCAGAAGGACCAGCTGTCGATGTAGGCGTTGTCGAAGCGGCACCGGTCCTCGATGGAGGTGTCCCCGCGCAGCCCGTGGATCTGGGCCAGCCCGGTGATGCCGGTCGGCATCCGGTGCCGCCGCGCGTAGTCCGGATAGGTCTGGCTGAACTGCGCCACGAAGAAGGGGCGTTCGGGGCGTGGCCCGACCAGGCTCATGTCGCCGCGCAGCACGTTCCACAGCTGCGGCAGCTCGTCCAGCGAGGTGCTGCGCAGGAAGCGGCAGAAGGCGTTCATGCGGTGCTCGTCGGCGACGCTCCACCGGGTGGCCGCCTCCTGGGAGTCGGCGGGCCGGTGGGTGCGGAACTTCAGCAGCGTGAACAACCGCCCGTCCTTGCCGACGCGTTCCTGCCGGAAGATGACGCCGGGCCCCTCCACGGCCCGCAGCACCAGGGCGCAGGCCAGCAGCACCGGGGCGGCCGCGAGCAGCAGCACCACCGCCACCGTGACGTCCAGCAGCCGCTTGCCGAAGCTCGTCCCGCGGTGCCCGGCGAACGCCAGCGGGCGGCAGGCGAACCCGGCGACGCGCTGCCGGGCGTCCTGGCGTGGCGGGGCCTCGGCGGGGTGCGGGTCGATCTCCCACAGGTCGCAGCCGAGACCGCCGAGCACCGGCACCATGCCCGCGAGCGCGGGGCCGCGGCCGCTGAGCAGCAGCACGGTGCGTACGTCGTTCTGGATGACGGCCCGGTGGAGTTCGTCCTCGGTGCCGAGCACGGGCAGTTCGGGGGCGGGCCCGGCGGACGGCTCGGCGGCGTCACCCGCCGCCTCCGTCTCCGCGGCCTCCGGGTCGGGCCGCCGCTCGGCCTCGCTGACCACGCCCACCGGCCGCATCCCGCAGCGGGGACGCCGCAGCAGCGCGGCCGCCACGGCCCGCGCCTCACCGCATGGCCCGAGCACCAGCACCGGCCGGGGTCTTCGCGCGGCGCTCGCCCGCCGCTGCCGGTGCACCAGGGCCCGCCCCGCGACGGCGAGCAGGCACTGGGCCGCGCCGAGCGTGGCCAGCGTGGACAGCGGGAGCGGTGGCACCGGGGCGGGCAGGGCCGGGGCGAGAACGGCGGTGAGGGCCCAGCCGAGCGCGATCCGCCCGGCGAGCGAGGGCACCTCGTCGAGGGTGGCGGGCAGCGCGGTGTACGCGTACAGCCGCCCCTGCGCGTTCAGGACCAGGACGACGGCGAGCAGCAGCGGCGCCAGCGACGCGTACGCCCGCGGATCGTCGAGGAGCAGCGGGGCGAGCAGCGCGGCGGCGCAGTCGGCACCGACCAGGGCGGCCACCGAGCGCCGACGGCGGGACGGGGGCCGCGGGCGGGCGTCGGCGCGCGCGCCCACCGCTCCGCGCGGGGCGACGACGAAGGGGCCGGGCGGGGCCTGGGTGTCCTGCCGGGACTGACCTGACGAGGAGGCGACGGTTCGTTCCGCACTCACGTGGTGGTGCACTCCCTGCACTTGGTGGCCTTGGCGGCTCTGTCGGCTTCGGCGGCCTTGGTGGGCGCCGCGTCCAGAAGCTCGCGGTACACCGCGCCGATCGCGTCCGCGGTGCGCCGAGCGTCGTGGTGGTCCAGGACATGCCGGCGGCCTCGCCTGCCGAGCGCGTCGCGCAGGGCCGCGTCCCGCAGCAGGGCGACGAGGGCCCGGGCCAGCGCGGCCGGGTCCTGTGGCGGTACGAGCGCGTGCGCGCGGCCGTCCCGCGGCAGGCTCTCCCGGGCCCCGTCCACGTCGGTGACGACGACCGGCCGTGCGCAGGCCATGGCCTCCAGCGGGGCCAGGGCCATGCCCTCCCACCGGGAGGGCAGCACCACCACGTCGGCCGCCCGGTACCAGTCGGCGGCGTCCCGCGCCGCCCCGGCGAACACCACGGACGGGTCCGCCGCCGCGCGCAGCCGGGCGGCGTCCGGCCCGTCCCCACGAGGACCAGGCGGGCACCGGGCACCCGTTCGGTCACCGCCGGCCAGGCGCGCAGCAGGACGTCCTGCCCCTTCTGCCGGCACAGCCTGCCGACGCACACCACGAGGGGGGCGCCCGCGATGGGGGCGGGCAGCAGCCGCTCGCGGGCCTCGTGCGGCGCGCCGGGCCCGAAGTGGTCGACGTCCACGCCGTTGGGGACCACCGAGAAGGCGCCGTCGACGCCCGCCCGGCGGCCGGTGGCCCGTTCGGCCTCGCTGACGCAGACGATGCGTGTCGCCCAGCGGGCCGCGTGGCGCTCCCAGCGCCGGGCCAGCAGCGCGGTGGCCCCGCCGACCGCCTCGAAGGACCAGGCGTGCGGCTGGAAGACGGTCGGGACACGGCCGCGCAGGGCGAGCCGGGCGGCGAGTCCGGCCTTGGCACTGTGGGCGTGGACGAGCGTCGGCCGTACGGCGTCGATGACGCGGCGCAGCTCCCGGACCTCGGCGCGCAGACGGGAACCGGGGGAGCGCGACGCCGGCCAGGGGTGGCCGCGCACCCCGCTTCCGGCGCCGCTCAGCGCCCGCGGCAGGAGGCCCTCGTCCGGGCAGGCCACGTGGACGTCCAGGCCCGCCGCCGCCTGGGCGCGGGCCAGTTCGGCGACGACTCGTGCCACACCGCCGTCCACGGGCTGGCTGATGTGCAGGATCCGTGGCGAGAGGGGTGCTGACGGCAGAGGCATGCGCAACTCCCTGGAGTCGGTGCGGAGCAGTGCGCGCTAGCGCTTGGCGTCGACGGCGTCGAGGGCCACGCGGCGGCGGACGGGGAGCGGGACGAACACGCGACGCGGGCCCGGGGAGTGGCGCATGACGGCGTTTGGCCTTCCGAAGTGTGAAGAGCTCTGACCACAGCGGAGATGAGAGGTTCGTATTGAATACGCGCTTTCACTGCGTATGACTGAAATATCCGTATAGAGGATGGCAACTGTAACGGCTGCGCGGGGCCGCCCCGTCAACCCGTGTACGTGTGTCGGATTCGTGAAGGGCGGGGCGAGCGGGGGGCCGTGGGCGCGACACACGGCCTCCGGTGAGCCGGCGCGGTCCCCGGCCGGCGCGTCAACCGGCGCTGCCGTCACGGCAATCAGCGCGGTCGCACATCACTCGACCGGGCGCACAACTCACCGTGCTGATCGGCAGTTGATCCCACGTACGGGCACACGGCCCGTACGGCACACCCTCACAAGGAGCAGTACTCCATGTCGCGTACCACCAAGGCCTTTGCCCTGTCCGCTGTCGCCGCCGCCGCGGTGGCCGCGGGCGCGGGCGTCGCCACCGCCGACGCCGGCGCGCACGGCGCCGCCGCCCACTCCCCGGGCGTGGTCTCGGGCAACGTCGCCCAGGTGCCGGTCCACGTGCCCGTGAACGTCTGCGGCAACACCGTGAACGTCATCGCTCTGCTGAACCCGGCGTTCGGCAACACCTGCGCCAACACCTGACAGGTCGTCCGTCCGAACGGCCGTCCCCGCCTCGGCGGGGGCGGCCGTTCGGCGTGTCGGAGGGGCGACACGCGTGTCGGTGTCCGTGCCCCGAACAGGGGCCGTTGGGTTGCGGTCGGCGTTCACCGCTTCCACGGTGATCACAAGATCCGACGCATCACCGAAAGGGACTCACCTATGCGCGCTCTGCCCGTACGGCGTATCGCGACCTCCGCTCTGTGCGCGACGCTGATGCTCGGCACGGCCGGCACCGCCTTCGCCCTCGCCGACGACGACACACCCCGCGACCGCGACGAGACCCGGAACGCGCACCGCGCGCCCGCCCCCACCCCGGAGACGATGCTGGCCCAGGCCAAACAGCTCCACGACGCGGCCGGAGTCATCACCCCTGCCTCGGAGCTGCTCACCGCGGTGCTCACGGCACCCGGCCACAAGCTCTCCCCGGCCGACGTCAAGAAGCACAGCGAGGCCATGAAGCGGGCCATCGAGGCCACCGGCGCCCACGCGGCCGAGGTCACCGCGCCCAAGGCACCGGCCGACCCCAGGGCGAGCGCCCTGACCGCGCTCCAGAAGGCGGACGCCAAGCTGCTCAAGGCGGCCGGGTCGGGCGACGCCGCGGCCGTGCGGGCCGAGGCCCCCGCCGTCGTCACCGGCATGGTCAACGTGACCGCCGCCACCCTGCTCGGCGGCGGCATGCCCGCCCCCAGCCTGCCGGGCCTGCCGCCGCTGCCGAAGGCGCCCGCGCCCCAGGGCATGCCCACCGGGACCCTGCCGCAGACCCCGGCCGTGCCGGAGGTCCCCGCGCCCTGACGAAGCGGCAACAAGGGTCGGTCGGCGGCCAGTTGATATGAGAATGGGACCGTTCTTCATTCGAGTGGGCTCCGGGGAAGTTTGTGGACCCGGGGGTTTCCGTACCCGCCCGTGCTCGTTGGGCCCGGTGAAGTGAGACGCCAGGCAATCGATGCCTGAACGGAGCCCCATAGGCGACACGCGTTGCCGAAGAAAGGAACATGATGAAGGCCCTGAAGGCTGCTGCTGTCCTTGCCGGTTCGATCGCCGTCGCCGGTTCCGCCGCGCCCGCCTTCGCCGGCGACCTGACGCCCACCCGCCTGACCACCGAGGTCGAGTCCCTCGCCACCCAGCCCCTGCTGGACCCCAAGCCGGGGGACGCGAACCTGATCGACACCCAGAAGGGCGCGTCCGTCGTCAACACCGTCTCGGACACCGCGAGCAGCGTGAACACCACCGGCGGCCCCACGAAGCTCATCGGCGGGCTGCCCGCCGCCCGGTGACGCGCGGGTCACTCCCGCTCCCCGCGAGGGCCGGCCACCTCTTCCACGGGCCGGCCCTCGCGCGTGTCCACATCCGTACGCCGCCACTCTCTGGGGAAGGCCAGTTCGACCGGTGGGCGTCCGCGGACCGCTGCGGGTGACCCCATCGTGTGATGACGGTTCCGTGATCGACCACATGGGTGACAACGGAGCGGGACCGGCCCTCGGGCGTCTATACGGTTCCCTCCATGACCTCAGCAGCCGGTGAACAGCGACCCTCCCCAGCGACCGCCCCCGGAACGGATCCGCGCTGATGAGCACCACGGACCTGCCGCGCCGCGTACCGCGCCAGGCGGCCGGGGCGCCCCGCGCGGACGGCGCGACGCCACCGGAAGGCACCCACCGGCCCGAGGGGGGCCGGTGGTTCGGCCTGCTCCTGGTCGGCACCGGCGCGGCGGGACTACTGGCGTCCTGGGTCATCACGCTCGACAAGTTCAAGCTCCTCCAGGACCCGCACTACACGCCGGGGTGCAGCATCAACCCGGTGGTGGCGTGCGGCAACATCATGAAGAGCGCCCAGGCGTCGGCCTTCGGTTTCCCCAACCCCCTGCTGGGCCTGGCCGCCTACGCCGTCGTCATCGGCGCAGGGGTGAGCGTGCTGGCGGGCGCCCGCTTTCCGCGCTGGTACTGGCTGACGTTCAACGCGGGCACACTCTTCGGCGTCGCGTTCTGCACGTGGCTGCAATTCCAGTCCCTGTACCGCATCAATTCGCTCTGCCTGTGGTGCTGCCTCGCCTGGGTCGCCACCACTCTCCTGTTCTGGTACGTGACGTCACACAATGTGCGACGCGGTTTCCTCCCCGCCCCGCGCGGCCCGCGCGCTTTCCTGAACGAGTTCACGTGGGCTCTTCCCACCCTGCATCTGGGCGCCATCGCCATGCTCGTCCTGACGCGCTGGTGGGACTTCTGGACCAGCTGAGGGCTGTCAAAGAAGCCGCGCCCCTCTTCTGGCCAGATAGCGGACCGGGTCGATGTCCGAGCCGTAGCGGCGGCGGGACCGTATCTCCAAGTGGAGATGGGGCCCGGTGGCCCGCCCCGTGGCCCCGCTGCTCCCGACGCGCGCCCCGGCACGGAGGGCGGCGCCCTGTCGGACCTTGATGCGGGACAAGTGGGCGTAGACGGCGTAGTGGCCGTCCCGCATCCGCACCGTCACCGCCTTGCCGTACGCCCCCGACCGGCGCGCCAGTACGACGACGCCGGAGCCCACGGCGTACACGGGCGTCCCGGTCGGCACCGCCAGGTCGATGCCCGTGTGGTGCCCGGCGAGCCAGTCGCCGCGGACGCCGTAGCGCGCGGAGACCCGGAAGCCGCGGCGCAGCGGGAGGGTGTACCGGCCGGGCGGCCGTTCGGGGGCGACGGCCCGGTTCCCGTCGGCCTCGAACAGGGCCTCCGCCTCGGCGAGGGCGGCCTCGAACTCGGCGTCGTACCCGCCCGCGCAGACGTCGGCGTCATCTGCGTGCGCGGCGGCCCGGGACGCGGTCAGCGGGACCGCTCCGACGGCCAGGAGTCCGGCGGCGACCCGCAGGGCGTCACGCCGCGTGGGAGGCGCCTCGGGCGCCTTTGCTATGTCGTGGTCCATGCCCGCCACCTCACTAGGGGTGGGCACGACACGCATCCCGTGGCCGCCCCGACTACGCCAGGCGGTGGAATCGACAACGCATTCCGCACGCCTCGCCCCGGCTGTCACATGAACGACATGCCGCCGCCCACGACGCAGGATCTGCCGTACTTCCAGTCGCACTCGACCTGGTGGACGAGGGAGTCGGGAGGGCCGGCCGGGCCCGTGGGCGCGGCGGCGGCGGGGCTGAACGCCAGCAGTGGGACGAGCGCCAGGGCCAGCGACAGAAACAGTCTGAGGTGAACCGACACGTCCGTTCTCCTCGTGATCGTCGTATCCCGAGACCTGACGATCCTGCCCAGATGTCACCCATGATCGCTATTCCGTCGCGGAGGGTGACGACTGTCGGAGTAGGGGGCAGTGGTGGCCGACGGTGGTCGCCGCTCGCCTGAGTGGGGGAGAGGCGCGGCGGCCGGGGCGACACAGCGCCGCTGTTCGGCTGTAACGCGGCGGGCGGCGCCTACGTTGGTCGGCGTGAAGATCGATTGCGTCGGTGGCGGCCCCGCCTCCCTGTACCTGGCCATCCTCGCCAAGCTCCGAGATCCGGCCCACCAGGTCACCGTCCACGAGCGGCACGCGGCCGGCGCCAGCCACGGCTGGGGCGTCACGTACTGGCCCGACCTCCTGGAGGAACTCCGCGGCCACGACCCCGAGTCCGCGCGCGCCATCGCCGAGCAGTCGGTGAGCTGGCGCGGCGGCTTCGCGTACGTGGGCGACAGGACCACCGCCCACGACGGCGACGTCGGCCACGCCATCGGACGCCACCGCCTGCGGACCATCCTCGCGGACCGCGCCCGGGAGCTGGGTGTCCGCCTGGAGTACGGCGTCGAGATCGGCGGCCGTGCGGACCTGCCGGACGCGGACCTCGTCGTGGCGGGCGACGGCGCGCACAGCAGGCTCCGCACGCAGAGCGCCGCCCACTTCGGGACGCGCGTGACGACCGGCGCCAACCGCTTCGTCTGGCTCGGCACGACCCGCGTCTTCACCGCGTTCACCTTCTCCTTCGTGGAGAGCGCGCACGGCTGGATCTGGTGCTACGCCTATGGCTACAGCGGCGAGCACAGCACCTGCGTGGTGGAGTGCTCCGAGGCCACCTGGACCGGCCTCGGCCTCGACCGGCTCGGCCACGGCGACGCCCTGCGCCTGCTGGAGAAGCTCTTCGCCACGATGCTCGACGGCCATCCGCTCCTCGGCCGCACCGGCATCGACAGCCACGCCCGCTGGCAGGCCTTCCCGACCGTCACCAACGAGACCTGGTCCCACGGCAACCTCACCCTGATCGGCGACGCCGCGCACACCACGCACTACTCGATCGGCGCCGGCACGAGCCTCGCCCTGCGGGACGCCGTATGCCTGGCCCGGCAGTTGGCCAATACGGACGCGGCCGGGCTCCCCGCCGCCCTCGCGCGCTACGAGCGGGAACGCAAGCAGGCCCTGCTCTCGGTGCAGAGCGCGGCCCGGCACAGCGCCCAGTGGTACGAGAACCTGCCCCGGTACATCGGCCTGGAGCCCCGCCGGATGTTCGCGCTGCTCGGCCAGCGCCACTCCCCGCTGCTGCCCTATGTGCCGCCGCAGCTCTACTACCACCTGGACCAGACCGTCGGCCGTCTGCCCTCCCTGCGCCGGCTCAAGCAGAGCCTCGGGCCGCGCCTGGCGCGCGCCCTCCAAGGCAGGCGGCCTCCGGCCTGAGCCGGGCCGGGTCGGTGCAGCGGCCACGCGTTCACCCGAATGGCCCTATCGGTGCCGTGGCGGATGGGGGCGGCCGGACCGCCGTCGGCCCCGGCATGACGTACTCCTGACGAGCGTCCCCCGTACGCTGCGTGATTCTTCGCCTTGCGGGGCGGGCCTCGGCGGCGCGCGATGGACATGAGGCGTGCGTCGTCCCGTGGCGGATTGGTTTCTGCCCGTCGCATGCTCCAAGGGAGTGATCACCCATGACGCAGGGCGAGGCCTTCACCAACCCCGACGCGCTCAAGGGCCTGACAGCCTACGACCGGACCGGCGAAAAGATCGGCAGCATCGAACGCGTCTACCTCGACGACCGCACCGGCCGCCCCGAGTGGGTGACCGTCAAGACCGGCCTGTTCGGCATGAAGGAAAGCTTCGTGCCGCTGGCGGGGGCGCGGCTGAGGGGAGACGACCTGCACGTCACGGCCACCAAGGAGGCCGTGAAGGAGGCCCCGCGGGTGGATGCCGACCAGCACCTCGACCCTGGCCAGGAGCACGAGCTCTACGCCCACTACGGGCTGGCCCGGCCCGGCACCGCCCCCGGCATGGCGCCGCCGACCGGCACCGGCACCGCGGGCACCCAGGAGCACCCGCTCACCGGATCCGCCGGCACCGGCGTGGGTGCCGGTGCGGGCAAGCGGGAGTTCGCCACCCGCGCCGGGATGGGCAAGGACGAGAAGGCGCGGGAAGAACTCGTGCGCTCCGAGGAGCGGCTGCGGATCGGCACGGAGGAGGAAGAGGTCGGGCACGCCCGGCTGCGGAAGACGGTCGTGACCGAGGACGTCACGACGTCCGTCCCTCTCTCCCACGAGGAGGTCCGGGTCGTACGGGAGCCGATCGCCGAGGGCGACCGGGTACGCGGCACCATCGGCGAGGGCGAGACCGAGGTGACCCTCCACGCCGAGAAGGCCGTGGTGAGCAAGGAGACCGTGCCCGTCGAACGCGTGCACCTGGAGACGGAGAAGGTCACCGAGACCCGCGAGGTCTCCGACACCGTCCGCAAGGAGCAGATCGAGTTCGACGACGACGCCAAGGGCATCAGGGGCGAGCGCGGCGGCATGAGGGGTGGCATGAAGGGCGAGTCGTGGCGCGACCGGAAGCAGGGCCCGGGCCACTGAAGACCGCGGGTCGGGCCAGGTCAGGTCGGAGTCAGAGGGAAGTGCCCCAGGGGTGCTTCCCTCTGCGTCCGGGGACGAGGCGTAGCCGGGGGCGTCCCCGGGGGGCGCCGCGCCCGCGCCACAGGCCACCCCACGCGCGCCGCAGGGGGACGGAATCGTTTCTCCTCGCCGCTTCCACGCGTGCGGACAGTTCGGCGAGGCCGTCCGCCTGCTGCAACTGCGCGCACCACTGGCAGTAGTCGAGGCCCCCGTCGGGGTCGACCGGCCAGCGCGTCGTGCCGGGGAGATCGTCGTCAGAAACTGCCATGCCGGACTCAACGACGTACAAATGCCTCACGGAACGACCCGGTCAGCCGCCGGGGGCGCTTTTCACTCACTTGCTGTCGGCCCTGTCTCTCGTATGGGGGAATCGGGGCTTGTGGGGGCTTCGGCGTTCGTCATGAGGGGGAGGGGGACTGTTTGGGCTGGTGTTCATGATCCAGAGCCTCGACGGATCCGCCCGTTTTTGGTTCAGCCTTCCCTGAATTCAGAGACGTCTGTACTGTCAGCTTCATGCTGACTGCTGATGCCGCCCCTGCCGATGCCGTTGCTGCCGTCCCCGACGTCCCCGACGTCGAGGTGCTCGCCCGCTTCGGCCGTGCTCTCGCCGACCCCATCCGCTGCCGGGTCCTCCTGGAACTCCGTGCGGCGCCCGCGCATCCCGCGGACCTCGCCGACCGGCTCGGCGTCTCGCGGACCCGGCTCTCCAACCACCTGGCCTGCCTGCGTGACTGCGGGCTCGTCGTGGCGGTGCCGGTCGGGCGGCGTACGCGCTACGAACTCGCCGATCAGCGGCTCGGGCACGCCCTGGACGACCTGCGGGCCGCGGTGGTGGCCGTGGAGACGGACCGCACCTGCCCGGACGCGGAAGAGAAGGGCTGCTGCTGATGACGTCCACGCCGACGTCGCGTGATGATAAGTCCCTTGTCCCCGGCGCCACTTCCGCCCCCGGCCCTGGCTCCGGCCCTGACCCCGCTCGGCGGGACGTGCTCGCGCGTCGCATACGGCTGCTGGTGGCCGCCACGATCGCGTACAACCTCGTCGAGGCGGTCGTCGCGATCACCGCCGGTACCCTCGCCTCCTCCACCGCGCTCGTCGGCTTCGGCCTCGACTCCGTGATCGAGGTGTCCTCCGCCGCCGCGGTGGCCTGGCAGTTCTCCGCCACCGAGCACGCCGTGCGCGAGGCGCGGGAGAGGAGGGCGTTGCGGATCATCGCGTGCTCGTTCTTCGCGCTCGCCGCGTACGTCACCGTCGACGCCGTCCGTGCGCTGGCCGGCTCCGGCGAGGCCGAGCACTCGCCGACCGGGATCGTGCTCGCCGCGCTCTCACTGGTGGTCATGCCGTTTCTGTCCGCTGCCCAGCGCGGGGCCGGGCGCGCACTGGGCTCCGCCTCCGCCGTCGCCGACTCCAAGCAGACCCTGCTGTGCACGTATCTCTCGGGGGTACTTCTGGTGGGCCTCCTGGCCAACAGCCTGTTCGGGCTCACCTGGGCGGACCCGGCGGTGGCCCTGGTCATCGCGGCGCTCGCGGTCAAGGAGGGGCGGGACGCGTGGCGGGGGGACGGCTGTTGCGGTTGCTGAGGCCGCTTTCGCGAGCACGTCGAGAGGCCCGGATGCCGTACTGGCATCCGGGCCCTGGCCTTCAGCGCCGTCTACCGGCTGAAGGCGCCGGTCTTCATGTTCCGCGAGCCCACCTGGGAGCGAGCGTGAAGCCGCGGGATCGCGGTTGCGTGACCGGTTACTGCGTGTACTGCGTACTGCTTGTACTTCGGGTGCTGCGTACTGCGTGTACTACAGGTGCTGCGTGTACTGCTGATTCCGCGGGTACCGCATGCGGCCCCTGGGCAGGCCCGGCCCGGCAACCAGTGGCGGGGCCCACCATTTCCGGCCCCGCCACTCCGCTGCCGTTCCGTCTTCTCCGCGCGGCAGTTCGTCTCTGCCGCGCCTTCTGTGACTCGTTGAGATCGAGAGAACACTAACCCCGGTAGCGAGGAATGTCTACCTCCGCTGGATGAGATTTCCTGTGTGGGTTGCGGGGAAACTTCTGCCGCAGGGACGCCCGGAACGCAGGCTCGCCTGGACCGCCCGCTGCTGTAACCGCACTCTCCCCCGCCCCGCCCCCGTGGCGCGACCGGTCGGCCTAAGAGCGCGAGCGGCCGGTCGGCGCCAGCCGGAGACGCTGAGGGGCGGCCGCCTGCACTCGCTCGATGCCCGGCAGGATCTCGTCGCGGACCAGGGGATGGGCGTGGACTTCGGCGAGGTGTCCTCGGTGCGCGTCTTCATCGGCGTACGAGGTGAAGATCGCGACGACGTTCTCGCCGGTGCGGACCGGCAGCCGGGGGAACGTGTTGTGCGCGTGCTCGGTCACGAGGAGGGCGAAGGGCGCCGGCCCCGTCTCCCGGAGCACGGGCAGGAGGCCGTCCCGGATCGGCGCGACGCCCTCGTACCCCGGCGGGAAGGACCACATGGTGGCGGCCACGAAGCGGTCCGGTGCCGGAGCGCCGACCGGGGGCCGCCCGGGAGGGGAGGCGGCGAAGCGGCACGCGGTCGGCTCGGGGCGCAGGAGGAGTACGTCGTCGGAGTCGAGCATGGTGTCGTTCGCCCGGGGGCCGTGCTCGGCCCCTACCGTCGGTCTCCGCGTCGAACAGGAGTCCTGCCATGCGACCCACCGGTCCTCTCGCCCCGCCCGCCGTGATCGAGCTTCGCCAGTACACGCTGCGTCCCGGCCGCCGCGACGAACTCATCGAGTTGTTCGACCGGGAGTTCATCGAGCCGCAGGAGGAGGTGGGGATGGACGTACTCGGCCAGTTCCGGGACCTCGACGATCCGGACCGCTTCGTCTGGCTGCGCGGGTTCCCGGACATGGCGACACGTCACCGCGCGCTCACGGCCTTCTACGGCGGCCCCGTGTTGTTCCGCTGTTGGCGGCTCGCGCCTGCCCCCACGATCAGGCGGCCAGGGGAGCGCCCAGCATGGCGGAGGCCCGCTGGACCGGGCTGAGGACGGCCGGGCGCGCGGCCACGGGGGCGGGAGCCGGCCCCGTACGGCAGGTGAAGCCGAGCTGGGCCATGGACCTGAGGACCTCGCCCGCACTGAAGTCACGGGGGTCCTGGCGGGTGATGACCCGGCCGACCTGCTTGACGGGGTAGTGGCGCCGTCCGATGATCACGGACTGCCCGGTGACGGGTTCGGGTTTGACGCCCTTCATCGTTTCGAGCACGCCGCTCTTGGTGAGGTCGAACGGGAAGCGAGCGATGACACAGCGCATGAGACCTCGCGGGGAGAAGAGGAACGACCAGGATGAGCGACTGCGGTGAGTTGATTCAGCGGGAGCCGGCGAGGGCGAGGGCGGCCGGGGAACCGCCGTGCTCGCCACCCGTGGCACAGGGCGATGTGCCGCCGCTGATGTCGGTGACAGCGCTGCTGTCACCGATGGAACTGACGCCACTGACGCCACTGACGCCATTGACGCCATTGACGCCATTGACGCCATTGACGCCACTGATGTCGCGCAGGCGGACCCGGTCCGTGTATCCGGAGCCGTCGCGGACGGCGGTGAGTCCGGGCCGGGAGACCCGACCGATGCGCCTGCCGTCCTCGTCGCAGACGAGCAGGTGACTGACGCGAGCGCCGGCCATGACGGACAGGGCGACCTCAACGGTCATGTCGGCCCATACGCGCGGCTCGGTCTCCTCCGTGGAGCCGTCCACCGCCATGGGCGCGGGGCCGACGCCCGTCGAGCGGACCTGGGTCTGAGCGTGCGTCAAAGGGAGCCTCCTGCGGGCCTGCAACGATGGGGCAGCTTCTGAATGGCTAGGGCCGGAGCCGGAACCGGAGCCGAAACCTGAACCGGGGCCTCGGGCCGGAGCCGGAGCCTCGGGCCGGGCTTCAGGCCGCCGTGTCCACAGCGGCCTGGCGCGGTACAGACGCACGCCGCGCCGCGGAGGCGGGACGGCGACGGCCGCGTGAGGTGCCGCCGCGCTTGGGGCGTTCGGCCACCGGCGCGGTGATGACGACCGGGATGCCGGAGGGCGCCTGGGAGCCGGTGATCCGGCTGAGCGCCTCCTCGCCGGAACGGACCTGCGTGACCTGCGGGCTGATCCCGGCGTCCGACATCAGGCGGACCATGCCGCGGCGCTGGTTGGGGGTGACCAGCGTGACGACGCTCCCGGACTCACCGGCGCGTGCGGTACGACCGCCGCGGTGGAGGTAGTCCTTGTGGTCGGTCGGCGGATCGACGTTGACGACGAGGTCGAGGTTGTCCACGTGAATGCCGCGGGCGGCGACGTTCGTGGCGACGAGCACGGTGACGTGCCCGGACTTGAACTGCGTCAGGGTGCGGTTGCGCTGCGGCTGTGACTTGCCGCCGTGCAGCGCGGCGGCCCGTACTCCGCTGTTGAGCAGGTCCTGCGTCAACCGGTCGACGGCGTGCTTGGTGTCCAGGAACATGATCACGCGGCCGTCACGGGCGGCGATCTCCGTGGTGGCCGTGTGCTTGTCTGCGCCCTGGACGTGGAGGACGTGGTGCTCCATCGTCGTGACCGCACCGGCCGAGGGGTCGACGGAGTGGACGACGGGGTCCGTCAGGTAACGGCGCACCAGCAGGTCGACGTTGCGGTCCAGGGTGGCGGAGAAGAGCATCCGCTGCCCCTCGGGGCGTACCTGGTCCAGGAGCGCGGTGACCTGCGGCATGAACCCCATGTCCGCCATCTGGTCGGCCTCGTCCAGCACGGTGATGCCCACCTGGTCGAGGCGGCAGTCACCGCGGTCGATGAGGTCCTTGAGGCGGCCGGGGGTCGCGACGACGACCTCGGCCCCGCCGCGCAGCGCGTTGGCCTGCCTGCCGATCGACATCCCGCCCACGACCGTGGTCAGGCGAAGGCGTACGGAACGGGCGTACGGGGTGAGCGCGTCGGTCACCTGCTGCGCGAGCTCCCGGGTGGGTACGAGGATGAGCCCCAGCGGCTGGCGGGGCTCGGCGCGCTGCCCGGCCGTCCGGGCGAGCAGGGCGAGGCCGAAGGCGAGCGTCTTGCCGGAGCCGGTACGCCCGCGGCCGAGGACGTCACGGCCCGCGAGGGAGTTCGGCAGCGTCGCTCCCTGGATCGGGAAGGGGACGGCGACGCCCTGCCTGCCGAGCTCGGCGAGCAGCGGTGCCGGCATGCCGAGGTCGGCGAAGGCCTCCACGGCGGGAAGAGCCGGGGTGACGGTCTTGGGGAGAGCGAACTCACCCTGTCGCGCGGCGGGCCGACGGCCGTAACCGCCGGAGCCGCCGGAACTTCCCGAGCGGCGCGGGGCCGACGAGCCGAACCGGTTGCCGCCCTTTCCGGCGTCGGGACCGCCGTTGCGGGTGCGGGAGAAACGGTCATTCGTACGTGTGCGGTTCATGCGGGAACCTTCCTCGATGCGGCGCATATCAAGGAATTCCCGCAGCGATGAGCCGCGCAGAGAATTACAAGAATGGACCGATAGTAAAAGCGAGAAGCGAATCTGGCTGCCCGGCGAATAATCCAAGCGGAACAGGCGGGCGCAGACGGCGCTGAGACGATGGGACGCGGCAAGGGTGTAGAACCCCGAGCGTCGGCAGGTGTGACCACGGAGAACGTCCGGGTCACGTCACCCCGCAGGCGAGATCACTGCGGGAAAAGCATGCAGCTGGGGCCCGCACCCCGAAGGATGCGGGCCCCAGCTGCAAGTGTGCGTACGCGTCAGGCGGGAACGATGTTCTCGGCCGTCGGGCCCTTCTGGCCCTGCGCGATGTCGAAGTTCACCTTCTGGCCTTCGAGCAGCTCGCGGAAGCCCTGGGCGGCGATGTTCGAGTAGTGGGCGAACACGTCAGCGCCGCCACCGTCCTGCTCGATGAAGCCGAAACCCTTTTCCGCGTTGAACCACTTCACGGTACCAGTAGCCATGTCTATCTCCTTTGGGGCAGTACATCGGTATCCACACTGTGCGGAAACCGTGTCGCCGCGATGATTACCCCGCCGGAAATGACCGGTAATACAAAAGCGCTCCGGCCGCAGTATGCGACCAGGAGCACTTGAAGTTTCGGGAACCACAACTGCAACTAAGACGACAGTAGCACGTCATGGTGGCCGGTGCCGGTCCAATAATTCCGCCCCACTCGGCGCGCGAAAAAACCCTTCTCGCGTGGTTCCCTAAACTCTCACGCGGCGAGCACAGACATTGAAGCTCCCCCGCATTTTGGCGGGCCTGCTCCGAGTTGCCGAGCTGCCGATCTACCGAGCTGCCGAGCTGCCGATTCAGTCCGTTTCGGAGACGGACGGGGTGCGTGTCATGTTGAAGGTGAGGGCCGAGAAGTCCCGGCCTTGGAGCACCGGGCCATTCTGAGTGCCGCCGCTGATGCTGTTGTGCACGTCGCCGCCCGCGGAACCGGCCTGTACCCGCTGCCACCACTCGTCCAGCGATGCGCGGAACTCTCCGTCCAGGGCCGCTCGTACGCCGAGGGCGGTGGCCAGTGCCTGCGCGCGCACCGGGTCGGCGGGATCTCCCGCCAGCGCGGCCACTTCCAGTTCGCCGGAGCTGACCGGGCGCGCCCCGCCGTCTTCCGTTCCCTCTGCCGTAGCTCGCCCGAACGGGCGCCGCACCAGCGCCGTGAGTCCTTGCCACGCCTGGCGGCCGGCTTCGCCGCCGATACTGCCGGCCAGCGCGGCGAGGGCCGCTGCGGTGATCGGATCCATGCCGGGACTCCCTCGGTCGGTGACGGCGGGCCATCCCACCTTAGGTCGGCTGCCGTGGCGCACGCATCGTCATGTAGTACAGGGCCCCGCCGAACGTACGAGGCGACGAGCACGGCCCGCTGTCGGCTGTCTGCTGTCCGCTGTCTGTCCGCTGTCCGGCAACTTGTCGATACCACCGGTGGCGGGTGTCGGCGGGTGTCTGATGGGACGTGGATCGGAAGGGTGGCTCAGGGGTGCAGGAGGCGGCTGGCTCAGGGACGCGGGAGGCGGCTGGCTCAGGGATGCGGGAGGCAGCCTCGCGCGTCATGCACCTGATCGCAGCGGGGCTCGGAACGCCCCCTTCCTCGCCCCGGGTCCAGTACGGTGACCACGGATCGGAGATCCCGGAAGGCGGTGGTTCATGAGGGCGCAGGACGGTTCGGAACGCCCGGAGTCGGCGGGGATCACCAACAGCCTCCCCGGCCACGTCGACGGGCAGCTGGCTCAGGCCGGTGTCGTCCACGGCGGCATCACCTTCAACTACCACAGCACCGTCCATCACCACGCAGGGCAGGAGGCGCCGCCGGACCGGCGCCCCGACCAGGTCCCGCGGCCACCGCGCGGCTTCGTCAACCGCCGCCAACTGCTCGCCGCCCTGGACGACTTACTCGCGCTCGGCGACCCCGCGGGCTGCCCGATCGGCGTCTTCAGCGGCCTCCCCGGAATCGGCAAGACGGCCGCCGCCTGCCAATGGGCCCACAGCAACCAGCCGCGCTTCCCCGGCGGACAGATCTTCGTCGACTTCGCCGCGCTGCGTGCCGGCGCCGGTGGGGACGTCTCCGAAGCTCTCGCCATCTGCCTGCGTGCCCTCGGCGTACGCGACCAATACCTTCCCGCAGGACTCGCCGACCGTACGGCCCTCTATCGGGATCTGTCCGCCAAGCACCGGATGCTGGTGGTGCTGGACGACGTGACGCGCCCGGCCCAGGTCACCGCCCTCCTGCCGCAAGGGCGGGGAAGCGCCGTCCTGGCGACCAGCACATGGCGCCTGGGCGAACTCGCCCTGGACGGCGCGTCCCTGCTCCAGCTCGACGTCCTCGACGCCCACAGCGCCCTGGAGCTGTTGTCGGTTCTCTGCGGCCCGCAGCGGATCGCCGACGAAGCCGAGTCCGCGGCCCGACTGGTTGAACTGTGCGGCGGCCTGCCGGTCGCCCTGCGCATCTGCGGCGCGCGGTTGCTCACCCACCGGCGCCTCACGATCGGCGCGCTGGTCACCGAACTGTCCGACGAACAGAGCCGCCTCAGCCGTATCGCCGTGTCGTCAGCCCACGAGGAGCGCACCGTGTCCGCAGCCCTCGAACTGGCCTACCGGGACCTACCGGAACCCGCCGCCCGCATGTACCGGGCCCTCGGCCATGTCCCCGGCCTGAGCTTCGACACCGCCGTCGCCGCGGTGGCGGCCGGGCTGCGCACGACAAGCCAGGCGCAGGAGGCGCTGGACGTACTGGAGGCCGCCAGTCTGCTCACGGTGGCGGACGACGGCAGATACGCCCTGCACAGTCTGGTCCGGCTGCACGCCCGGGAGACCGCCCGTGCCGCCGATCCGCCCGACGCGGAGCGGGAAACGGTCCGCAGAGTGTCCGCCCACTACCTCACGTTGACCGCGGCGGCAGACCGCGCGGTGCGGGTCGACCGACTCCGGATCGCCCGGCCGACCAGCACGTGCGGCCAGGGCGCCGGCGCATGCGGCCCGGGTGGCGGCACATCCGGCCCGAGTGCTGCCACCGAGCCGTTCGCCGACAGCCATGCCCATGTCCATGCCCATGCCAATGCCCATGCCGACTCCGCCGCCGGGCCGTTCGCCGGCGCGGCCGACCCCGGCCGTGACGCGATCAGCTGGCTGGAGGCCGAACGAGCCAACATCCTCGCCGTGCTCCGGGCGGCGTCCGGCTTCGGCCTCGACCGCCCTGTCTGGCAGACGGCCGAGGCGTTCACCGTCCTCTTCCTCCACCATCGCCACCTCGCGGACTGGCGCGAATCTCTTGAACTGGGTGCCGAAGCGGCCCGGCGCGACGGCAATCCGGCCGCCGAGGCCCGGCTGCGCAGCCTCCTGTCCCGACCGCTGCTCGACCTCGGGCAGGACGAACAGGCGAAGGCGGAACTGGACAGGGCCGAGCAACTCGCCGTGGAGTCGGGACATCTCGTACTGCAAGCCTCGGTCCAGGAGTTCCTCGGCCGCTACTGGGACGGGCACGACGCGGCCCGTGCGGTGGACGCGTACCGCACGTCGCTCGCGCTCAACACCGAGGCCGGGGAGAGGCGGGGCGAGGCCCTGGCCCGCTACTTCCTGGGCTGCGCGCAGAGCGCGGCCGGCGACCACGCGACGGCCCTGGCCGCCCTCGCCCGGGCCCGGGAGACGCTCGTATCCCTGGGCGATGACCGGATGGCGGCGCGGACGCTGGCCGACACCGGCCGGGTACTGGCCCGTACCGGTGCGCGCGCGGAGGCGGCAGCCGCCCTCTCCCGGGCCGCCGACGACCTGAAGAAGGGCGACGCCTCGCACTACGAAGCCCGCGCCCTGGAAGACCTGGCGGACCTGCTGGACGACCCCGAAGAGATCAGGAGCTGCTTGCGCCGTGCCCTCGCGGTCTACGAAGAGGGCGGCAGCCCCCGGGCGACGGCGGTCCTGGCCCGGCTCACCGCCGCCTGATCTCCGCCCGGCGGCACCGTACGGAGCGACAGCCTGTGCCGCCGCGCGCCGAGGACCAGGACCAACGGAGTGGCGGTGGCGTCCAACGGAACGCCGAGCCGCAGGCACGCGTAGACCGCTGCCGCGGCCGCACCGGGATCAACACCCACCTCTTCCGCAACCGCAACCGCCTCCTCCGCACTCGGCGGCTCCGCGGTGCAGACGTGCACAAGCCGCCCGTCGCGCACAGGCCGCCCGTCGCGCACCCTGATGATGCACCCGTCCTCCCCGGACAGCGCGGCGATCCGGGCCCCGGGGAAGTCCTCAAGGAGGGCGCCCAGGCGCTGCCGCCCCGCCTCGGCCGGAAGGACGTCCGACGCCGAGCAGACGACAGCGGCGCTCTCGGTGAGACGGGTGTCCGGCTCGTCGACATCGCAGGCCAGGTGCCAGAACACGGTCTCGCTCTCAGCCGTCTCCCCGGCCAGTGCGGCAGGAAAACGGCGGACCTCGACCCGGAGTCCACCCTCGGCATCCCGTACGACGGAGGTGCGCACCATCAGCGACCGCGCCCGCCTCGTGTGCGGAGCCGGAATCGGGAAGGCACGCGGACCACGACCCGGCTGCTTCGGCTGCGGAATGCCGAGGAGGCCGTAGACCAACTCCCGCAGCCTGGGCAGGGCCTGGCCGGGCTCGGCGAAGGCCGCCGCGCTGACCGCGGCGTACCGGTCCGGCCGGTGACCGGCCACCGCCGCCTCCAGTTGCGCCCGCAGCGGCCGGCCCGCCTCCAGCCGCCCCGCGGCCGTACGCAGCGCGTACCCGGCCGTCCCCGGAACAGCCTCCGACCCGAACGCGCCGAGCAGTACGGGACGTTCGAGCGCCGCCCCGTACAACGTCACGGACCCGTGATCACCGATCACCAGGTCCGAAGCCACCAGGGCCTGCTGCCAGCCGTCCGTGGGGTCGACGGCGATGAGGCCGGCCTCCAGGGCGCTCTGCTGCATGACCCGGACCTGCCATGCGCCATGCCCCGACCAGACATTCGGGTGCAGCACCAGCGCCACCCGGAACTCGTCGGCCGGCAGCTGGGCCAGCAGATCCGCCGGAAGCCCCGGCAACGCTCCCGCCAGCGATTCCTCGCCCCAGGTCGAACTCACCAGCACCAATTGCTGCCCCGGAACCAGACCGAGGGCGGAACGGTAGCGCTCCCGCCACCGGACGCTCGCCCGGAGCCGGTCGAGGCACGGGTCGCCGACCAGCACCGTCCTCCCGGCCGTGCTGGGATGGGCGGCTGCCAGCTGGGTCTCCTGGTCGGGATGGGACACGGCGAGCCAGGCCCGCCGGGCGGCCAGCAGATCGTCGTGGACCAGCCCGGAGAGCCGCGTGCCGGGCCCGGCGGAATCGGGAACCCGCTTGTGGAACCCGACCCCGTGCGGCAGCACCAGCACCGGATAGTCGCCGGGCGGCACCTTGATGTTCTCGGAAGCGGAGATCAACAGGTCGGGCGCGATCTCCGCGAGCTGCGGCCACGGCAGCGTACGGCAGCCCAGGGAGCGGAGCAGGTCGAGCACACCGTCGTTGAACGCGGATGTCGGGTCGTACGCGAACACCACGGTGACCCGGGGATCGTCGTGAAGGACCTCGGGCACCACGTCCAGCGCACGCACCAGCGACGTCACCGTCCGCGCCGCGACCACGACCGTCCGCTCGCCACCGAAGGTCCGCCAGCGTGCGGCGTCGGGGCCCACGGGGACGAGAATGCGCTCGTCGGACTCCATCGCGTACCTCCGCCCGAGGGCAGGATCGCACACAACCAGGTCAGACGGCCTTACGGCTCCCGGCTCCCGGCTCCCGGCTCCCGGCTCCCGGCTCCCGGCTCCCGGCTCCCGGCTCCCGGCTCCCGGCGAGCTTCCTAGCATGCCCATGGGTGCTTGGCAACCGCTTCACCACCTTCTTCCGCCCGCAGGCTACTTGCCAGATCGGCGCCCGAACAGCCGAAGAGGTGGAGGCGCAACGGTGCCCGGTTGCGCGGGGGCGCTTTCTTCGAGATCGCACCCTCGGAGCCACCACTTCGATCAACTCAGCACGCCAGCGTATCCACGCTCCGCGAAACCACTCCTGAGTTCGGGGGTGCCGCAGTAGGTTGCTGCATCCAGAGCGCACCCCCCCACGACGAGGAGGAGTGCAATCGCTGATCGCCGCTCTGGCCGATGGGCTTTCGACGCTACTTGGCCAGTCGCCGTCGCCATGGACGGCATCTTCGGCACGCCCCCGCCCCCGCCCGCGCCCCCGCCTCCGCAGCCGTAGTCACGCAGATAGACACGCACACGAAACAGGTGAGGCACCTAGGAACGTTCCTAGGTGCCTCACCTGATGCTTCAGCTGTCGGGGTGGCGGGATTTGAACCCACGACCTCTTCGTCCCGAATGAGGTTCGGTGAAGACCGTTACCGGTCTGTTTGGCTTTTCCGCAGGTCAGGGCGTTGGGCTCGGTGGGCCTCGCATGGTTTCGGGAAGGTTTGGGGAGCGGGTCGGCTCCCAGATGGCTCCCACGTGATGCGCCGAAGACAGCCCTCCCTTGGCCGTGAACCTCAGCTGACCGGACGATGGGGTGGCAGAGGTGCCAGGCTGGTTGCTGAGGGGCCTCTCGTGCTGCTTACAGACCGGCACTAAGCTCAGCTCGTGCAATAGGGCCGCGGCGTCAGCCTCATTCCCGGACCTCAGTCCCGCACTCGCCCCCGCCGAGCTGTTCGGTGACCGCCGCCTTGCTCCGGTTCAGCAGGGAGGTCCGGTTGGCCGGTCTCGCCGGACCTTGCAATCGTGCGGCGGTGCTCCGTCACCTGCCAACGCTGACGTCGGTGTTCGAGGACGGCCTTCCACAGTTCCAGGCGATGGCGAGAATCCTTCGGCAACGTGAAGCGGAGGGCTCCGAGGACAACGGCAGCCACCAGCACGGGTATGGACCCCGGATGGTCGGTGAGGAACGGCATGGATCAGCCCTTCCTATCGCACAGGTCGAGCGACGCGGTGCCTAGCAGCACCCGATAGGTGTCACCCTGGCGGGTAAATTCCGAGCCTTTGACCCCGGCCTCCCGGTGGGTCAGTGCCAGAGCCAGGTCGCGGGGTTCGGGATAGCCGGTCCAGCGGAACTCCCATGAGTCGCCGACGCCCCAGAGCCGATGTACAGCACCGTGCCGGATCACTTCCGGTTCCTTCCGGCGTTCGACCCCGGGGCGCTCCAGAGGGTCCCAGGACAGGCTGGTCGCCCAGTGGCCACGCCGGTCAACCATGTTGTAGCGGGAAACGAGACCTGCCAGCAGAGTGGTTGCTTCCCTTGAGATCGGGGGCACCGCTGCCAGTGCGCGGCGCTCGTGCGCGGTGAGGTCGGTGTCCAGCGTGAGATAGGGGCGCCGGGGCACGTGCTTGCGCCTGTTGCCGCGCTTGCATCCGGCCGGGTCACCGGTGATGGTCAGCAGCGCACCGGTGGGCAGATGGCGCAGACAGACGGAGCTCTGACCATGGCATGTGTAGCTGACCTCGTGTCGTAGTCCGGGGACACCGCGTGAGTCGACCCCCTCGGTAGCCAGCAGCCGGGTGGCTACGTTCTCCGGGGCGCGCTCCGCCACCATCACCAACTGTTCCCTGCGGGGCGACATCACCGGGTCATACGAGGCGACAACCGAGTAGTTCCACCTCGCCGTCGGACCGGTGTACACGCTGCCGTTGAAAAGCGCGAGTGCTAATAGGGCCCGGAAGGCGCGCTGGTCGTCCGAGCAGTGGTCCAGGCCCAGTCCGCGGGTGTCGCTGCTGATCGCGGATCGGGCGGCGGCTTCGCTCTCCCCGGTGTACTGGACGCGGAGCGAGATGCGCTCCTCGGGTGCCATGGTGTGGACGGGCAACCCGCCCAACTCGCGCGCGGCGGTCAACCGTGCCTGTTGGAAGGGGATGATGTCCCCGGACTCGCGTCGGATACGGCGTGCGAGTGTGGCGATATCCCTGTCGAGCGTCATGTCCGGCTCCCGGTGGGCGTGCCTCAGTGCTCCCGCCCACTGCGCCCCATAGGAGAAACGCCAGTCTTCAATCACGCGCGCCCGACGGCACTTTGCGCCCTCACCCCTGGGTAGTTGCGGGAGGAACCCAGGTCCGACGTAACGGCGAGCGTGGTCGCCTGACCGAAGCATAGCGTCTTGAAGACGCGCATGGGCGAGGGTGCGCTCCGCTTGCGGAGCACACCCTGAGCGCCTTTCCGTGCAACGAGTTTGCTGCTCCCATGACACCGTCGCTTGGACAGCATCCGAGGGAAACTCTGCGAGACATGGCTACAGCCTCGACCGTCAGTTGACGAGACGGCCTTCTGTCGCCCTGTTGGCCATCGAAGCGATGGCCAACAGGGCGTGCGGCGGGATCTCCGCAGAGATTGTCCCAACGCGCTTTCCCAATCCTCGTATGCCCGTCCGGCTGGGGTCGTACCTGTCTTGACCTGGGGAGGAACCTAAGGAGGCTTCGCCGGATGGCCCTGGAGGGGTACGAAAGACCGGAACTGAAACCGGTCCAGGGCCCCAGGGCCAGCTCAGGGGCTGGGGCCGTGGCGGACCACGACGTCAGCCGAGAAGCCAGCGTGCCTCAGCGGCGCGGCGGCCTCGACCAAGCCGCCGCGCCGCTGCCGTGTGCGCGCCACTCTGAGCCTGCTTCCAGGCGTCTGCCACCTACATCTCTGAGGGACTGGTTCCGTGGGGACAGTCCTGAAGATTCTCCGACCGCCGAAGGCATGGTCTTCGGCGGCCCTCGTCACGGGAGGTCGGACGCGCAGGATCACGACAGGCTGGAGAAACGGTCGAAGAAGGCCTTGAGCTTCTCCAACACGACCGCCTTCTTGGTGCCGTGGTTGTTGGCATGGGCGAACCGGGAGACCGGGGGCAGGATCTTGGTGATCGCGGTGCCGCTGGTGGGGATCTCGCCGTTGCGGAAGGCGCCTTCGATGAAGGAACGGGCGGGCTCAGGCTTCAGGTTCTCTTCGGCGATGATCCGCTCGAGTTCGTCGTGCTTCTTCTGGGCGATGTAGGCCTGCCAGGCGTCGTCGGTGTCGGTGCCGGCGGAGATGGAGTCGACGAACTCCATGACCAGATCCTTCTTGTTGCGCAGTGACGCGCTGGCGTCCAGGGCGCGGGCAATGTTCTCGCGGGCCTCGAGCTCCTTGTTGACGCCGTTGCCCTTCTGACTCTGGTACTCGCGCACCAGCATCAGGATGTAATCAACGCCAACCTCGACTTGCTTGACCAGCTCGATCTCGAAGACGACGTCCTCACCTATGGACTCTTTGTCCCCGTCAGCGGTTCGGCGGAAGTCCTCGTACAGGTCCAGGTAGACCGACTGGTAGTCCTGCATCTGCCGCGGAGAGAGGAGCTCATGGCCAGCGAACTCGTCGAATACGACCAGGATGTTACGCAGGCTCAAGATCGCGCCGAACAGGGTGATGAAGTCCTTCTGGGCCTGTTCCCCAGCGATCTCCTTGTCCAGAGGAAATCGGTCGAGTAGGTCGGCGGTCTTCTGCTGGTACTTAGCGTAATGCTCCCCGTAGGGAGCGATCTTGACGATGCTCGCCGCGTCCTTGTTCCCGAACAGCGCCAAGGCGTCGTCGACCTCATCCTCAAGGTCGCGGAAGCAGACGATGTTGCCGTAGCTCTTGACCGAGTTGAGGATGCGGTTGGTGCGGGAGAACGCCTGGATCAGGCCGTGGTGCTTGAGATTCTTGTCCACCCACAGGGTGTTGAGGGTGGTGGCATCGAAGCCCGTCAGGAACATGTTGACCACGATGACCAGGTCGACCTCACGGTTCCTGAGCCGACCGGACAGGTCCTTGTAGTAGTTCTCGAACTTCACCGACGAGGTGTCGTACGAGGTGCCGAACATGTCGTTGTAATCCTGGATCGCGTCCTCGAGGAAGTCGCGCGAGGCCGTATCCAGGCCGTCGGGCTCGAAGTCTTCCTCGCCCAGCAGACCGTCGGGCGCGTCCTCGTTGGGGGCGAAGGAGTAGATCAGCGCGACCTTGAGGCGCTCGTACCGCTTGCTCGCGGCCTGAGCTGCTTGCTCCCGCTCACACTGCAGCTTCTCGATGACGTTGTAGTACCGCTTGGCGGCATCGATGGAAGCCGTGGCGAACATCGAATTGAACCCGCGCACGCGCTTGTCCTTGAGGACATACCCCTCGCCACGTCGGGTTTTCTGGTCAAAATGTTCCATGATGTACCCGGCCACCATGCGCACCCGATCGGGGTGTAGCAGTGCGGACTCGGTGTCGATCGCGGTCACCTGTTTGTCGGGGGCCTGAGGGGCGACCTTGATGGTGTTGACGTAGTCGATGCGGAACGGCAGGACGTTCTTGTCGCCGATGGCGTCCACGATCGTGTACGTGTGCAGCTTGTCCCCGAAGGTCTGACTGGTGGTGCGACGCTTCGGGTTGCCGCTGGTGCCAGCGTTGTCGGCGAAGATCGGCGTTCCGGTGAACCCGAACAAGTGGTAGCGCTTGAACGCTTTGGTGATCATGGTGTGCATGTCGCCGAACTGAGAGCGGTGGCACTCGTCGAACACGATCACCACGTGCTTGCCAAAGACCGGGTGCTGTCTATTGCGCTTCACGAAGCTGGACAGCTTCTGGATCGTGGTGATGATGATCCGGGAGTCGGGGTCCTCCAGCTGCTTCTTGAGCACGGCGGTGGATGCGTTGGAGTTGGCCGCGCCTTTCTGGAAGCGCTCGTACTCGCGCATGGTCTGGTAGTCGAGGTCCTTGCGGTCCACGACGAACAGGACCTTGTCGACACCGTCCATGCGGGTCGCCAGCTGCGCGGTCTTGAAGCTGGTCAGGGTCTTGCCCGACCCGGTGGTGTGCCACACGTACCCGCCGGCGTCGATGGTGCCGGTGCGCCGGTAGTTCGTGGACGTTTCGATCCGCTGCAGAATCCGCTCGGTGGCCACAATCTGGTAGGGCCGCATGACCAGCAGGTTGCGGTCGACGTCGAGCACGCAGTACCGGGTCAGGACGTTCAGCAGGGTGCGCTTGGACAGGAACGTTCGGGTGAACCCGCGTAGGTCTGCGATCCGATTGTTGTTGGCGTCGGCCCACCAGCTGGTGAACTCGAACGAGTTCGATGTCTGCTTGCGGCGGCGCCTACCTGCCGCCTCGCCGACGTGCCGGTCGCGAGTGGTGTTCGAGTAGTACTTCGTCAAGGTGCCGTTGCTGACGACGAACAACTGCACGTACTCGAACAAGCCCGAGCCGGCCCAGAATGAATCTCGCTGGTATCGGTTGATCTGGTTGAACGCCTCGCGGATGTCCACACCGCGCCGCTTGAGCTCGACGTGGACCACGGGCAGGCCGTTGACCAGGATCGTCACGTCGTACCGGTTAGCCCGGGTGCCTTCGGACTCGTACTGGTTGATGACCTGCAGCCGGTTGTTGTGGACATTGGATTTGTCGATCAGCGCAACGTTCTCGAAGGACCCGTCCTCCCGGCTAAGGATCTGGACGTGATTCTCCTGGATGCGCGCTGTCTTCGCCACGATGCTGTCGTTGGCGCTGGTAATCCGCTCGGAGAAGAATCTCTTCCACTCCGCGTCGGTGAACGTGATCCCGTTCAGCGCCTCCAGCTGGGCACGCAGGTTGGCCACCAGGTCGGCCTCGCTGGTGATGGTCAGAAGCTCATACCCTTGCCCGCGTAGCTGCGTGATTAATTCCGTCTCGAGCTCAGCCTCGCTCTGGTACCGCTCTGAGGTTGCAGGATCAGGCTCATACTCGGCGACGACGGTCGATTCATCGCTTACCGAGATCGGGTCGATATTGCAAGCGGTGCCAGGTCGGGTGGCCATGCTGTGGTCTTCCCCTCTTAGGTCAGGAGGTGGTCACGGAAGGAAGTGCTGATGACGTGCGGTGATATCGGCTGGAAAAACTTCGGCGCTTTATACCAAGTTCGCCTAGGTCAACTGCTTGGACTTCTCCGTCTCGGGGAAGGTAAGCAAGACGTCGCGATAATGCACATACTGACGCTGTCTAGCTTCCAGCTCTGCCCTCAGTTCAGCCTCCAGCTCGGACTTCAGCGACGCCATCAGCGTGAGAACCTTAACGATTTCGCGCTGAACTTCCAGGGGTGGAACTGGGACCCTGATCTTCGACAAGTTGGTGCCAGATACTCGGACCACCTTGGACTCGCTTACATACCGGGCCTTCTGTTCCTGGAAGGTGGAAGACTGGAACAGGAAGGAGGCAAACATCGGGTCGAAAGAATGACGGTAGATGTAGCAGTCGTCGTGAACTGCGACCTCTTCCTCGCCGAGCCATGCCACAGCCTTGCAGACGTCTTCAATATTCTCGCCAGTTGCCGCAATGACAAGGTCGTTCTTGCAGGCAAGTCGGAGCGAATTTCGAAGGTCTGGATTGAGGAAAGTTACCGTCGAGTTCGCTGCAGTGTCGTAGTCGGTGTAGATTTGCCCATAGTGAATACACCCCAGTCCCGACTCGACGTAGTCGTTCTTGGTGAACCGGCGTCCACGAATGAAATCTCCGACCTCACCTAGCGGACTGTACTCAACTCCGTCAGGGCAGTGCTGCTTGAACAGCTCTTCGATGCGGCTCACTTGGCTGTTCCCTCGAGGTCGGCGACGATGGTGTCGATCTGCGAGCGCAAGGCGGACTGGCGGGTCGCGATCTGCTGGATCTCGGCGTTCAGTGCTGTGGCGTCGACAGCCTCGCGGGTGTCTTTCTCCTCGACGTATGAGGACACTGAGATGTTGTAGTCATGCTGGTCGGCGATCTTGGAATTGTCGACCAGTCGGGCGAAGTGCTCGACGTTCTGACGCGTGACGTAAGCCTGCAGGATCTTGATGCCGTTGGCCTCGGACAGCTTGTTCTTGCTGCCCTGGCGCACGAACTCGGCGGAGGCGTCGATGAACAGCGTCTTGTTGTCGGTCTTGGCCTTTTTGAGCACGATGATGCAGGTGCTGATGGTGGTGCCAAAGAAGAGGTCTGGTGGCAGCTGGATGATCGTGTCGACGAAGTTGTTGTCGATGAGGTACTTGCGGATCTTCTTCTCTGCGCCGCCGCGGTAGAGAACTCCGGGGTACTCGACGATCGCTGCGGTGCCGTTCTCGGCTAGCCACGACAGGATATGCATGGTGAAGGCCAGGTCGGCCTTCGACTTGGGGGCCAGCACGCCAGCTGGTTTGTACCGCTCATCATTGATTAGCAGCGGGTTGGAATCGCCCTCCCACTTGGTGGAGTAAGGCGGGTTGGAGACGATAGCTTCGAAGGGCTCGTCGTCCATATGGGCGGGGTCGATGAGAGTGTCGCCGTGGGCGATGTCGAATTTCTCGTAGTTGATGTCGTGCAGGAACATGTTGATCCGGCACAAGTTGTAGGTCGCCAGGTTGATTTCCTGGCCGTAGAATCCCTGGCGGACGTTGTCCTTGCCGAGCACCTTGGCAAACTTAAGCAGGAGTGACCCGGATCCGCAGGCAGGGTCGTAGACCTTGTTGACCTCTCTCTTGCCGACCACAGTGATGCGTGCCAACAACTCGGAGACCTCCTGCGGGGTGAAGAACTCACCGCCGGACTTACCCGCGTTGGAGGCGTACATCATCATGAGGTACTCGTATGCATCGCCGAACGCGTCGATGGTGTTGTCGGCGAACGAGCCGAGGTTCAGGCTGCCAATGGCGTTCAGGAGCTTGCGGAGTTGCTCGTTGCGCTTGGCCACGGTCGGGCCAAGCTTGGGGCTGTTAACGTCTAGGTCGGCGAACAAGCCCTTGAGGTCGTCCTCGCTGGCGGTGCCCTGGGCCGAACCCTCGATGTTCTTGAAGACCTCGAACAGGGTTTTGTTGAGGTTCTCGTCCTTGGCGGCACGCGCACGCACGTTGGCGAACAGGTCCGAGGGCAGGATGTAGAAGCCCTTCTCCTCGACCGTCCCGTCACGGCCGAACTCGGCCTCGGAGTCGTGCAGGTCGGCATAGTCGAAGTCCGGATCTCCGGTGGCCTGGCGTTCCTGCTCGTTGATGTAGGCCGTCAGGTTCTCGGAGACGTATCGGTAGAACAGGATCCCCAGGACGTAGGCCTTGAAGTCCCAGCCGTCGACGCTGCCGCGCAGGTCGTTAGCAATCCGCCAGATGGTCCGGTGCAGCTCAGCCCGCTGGGCTTCCTTGTTGTCGCGTGTCACGTAGACATCCTTCCAGGTGGCACTGACACTTTGCTCGGGAACGCAGCGCCGCAGCGTCTCGGACATCGACGCCACCGGGCACGGTGGCATCACCATTGGCTGGGAGATTCCAGTACCACCACCTCAGCGCCGGCGGCGCCGCACCGGAGCTCGGTCAACGCGGTGGAGAACGGCCCGTCGCCCTGTAGCTCCGGCCGACGACGAGGACGAACGTGATCGCCCTCTCTGAACAGCAGGTCGACCGCTCCTGCCGGGCGGGAGAAGAGGGCTGGGCGGCAGCGGTGTCCGGTCCCTCTGATCTCGGCCAGCTGCCCGGCGGCTTCACCTTGCCCCACGGGCCAGTCCGGCGTTCCTTCGACCCGACGCGAATGACCGCTGTAGAGCGCGCTGCCTTCGCCGCACTGGGATGCCCGCCGTGGGGGCTCGGGCTGTGCGACGGCTACGGCCAGCTGATGCGGGACTACGGGTAATAGTCGTAACTACAACCACGGAAGGACGAAGGACCCGGCCGCAGTGCGGTTGGGTCCTTCGTTTGTCCTGATGGGCGGGTGTGGAGGATACGAGATTCGAATAACACGCTTTCCAAGTCTTCGTCTGGGGGTTCTGGTGCGTACGTGGGCGTCCTGACCTGCGGTGCAGCCAAGTCGAGCGGGGCTTTTGAACGGTGCTGTACGCCGGTGAATGCAACCAGAACTGCAACCAAGGAAACGCGGCTGATCGGGGCATCCAAGCTTCGCGCTGAGGGAGTCGTTCGAGTCGATGGCCAGTCCGCGCCGGACCACTGCTGGAGGCCGACCCATCAGCTCTGGTCGACCATCGCTACTCGACGTCGGTATCCAGGTCGAGTGCCTCCTCTTCGACCGCGAGGTAGGTGTCCGAGGTTGCTGCCTCCAGGAAACCCTCCTCGCTGGGGAGCGCGAGACGCGGAGCCAGATCGATGAGGTGCATCCAGGAGCCGCTGTCTCCCATCGTGAAACCTTCACGTACGGAGCGGAGCTGATCGTCTCGCTGTTCCGCTCGAACTCTGCGCGCGTACTCCTGAGCAGCAGCGGCTCTTTCCTCGCGCGCGCGATCGCTCATCTGCCCTTCGGGCCGCCGCGCTACCGCGTTCTCCGGGCGCTGAACCGCACGGGGCAGCTCGTCCATGTACATGGGTCGTTCTTCCCGGACCCGCGCGATGACGCGACGCTCTGCATAGGCCAGCTCGCGGCACGCGCCGTACAGACGTCGGGACATCCCCAGCATCAGATCCGTGCCCGGAATCCGTCCCGTCAGCATGTCCAGGCCGTGCTGTTGCCTGATGTCCGCGTCCCTGGAATCTGGTGCGACTTGGCGACGCAGCTCGGCTGTGGGCCCGTCGCTCTCCAACAGTCGGATCGGGACCCTTCGCGTTGCTGCCTCCTCCTCGGGCCTGCCGATCGCCGTGACGCGCAACCCGTCCCGCGGCAACGACGAAAGTGCCAGATACGTCAGCATGCGCGATCGAGCGAGCTCCAGGAGAGCCTCGTCGTCCTGCTGCAGCGTTTCCTCGTCGGAGGTGTTGCTGGGGTCCCCGGCCGGCGGGTCACCCTCGACGTCGATCATCATGAACAGGCGCCGCTCCAAACTGGTCCCGCACAGCACCTTCTGATGCGCAACGGGGACGAGAGCGCCGACGTCCAATTGCTGCGCCCCCTTGATCCTGGGCCCCATGCCGAGCCGACGGCTCCCCTTTGCCTCGATCAGCCACAGCTCGGACGTGGCCGGGTGCGTGCCGAACAGGTCCGGCAGACTGCGCGTCTTGTCCCAGCCGGGCGCCGCGCCTTGTGGAATCGCGCTCTCAGCGTGTGTGGTGGGGCCGAGCCCCATCGTCTGACAGGCCCACTGGGCCATCGTCATGCCCACGTGATAGCCGAAGGCGGTACGGGTCGAGCTCTCCGTTCCGTGGGTGTAGACGACGCTGGGTACGACCTCGCGCCCGGCCCGTACCAGGTAGGCGGAGAGGGGGTACCGGCGTGCCTTGATCTCGTGGCGTGCGAGACGGGGCGTAGCGGTGATCCAGGAGCTGATGTCCCGTCCCACCGCGATCGTGGCATCCAGGAGCGCACGCCACGTCGTGCCGACCAGATACGCGCCGTCTGCAGGTATGCCAGCGCCCTGGGGCAATGGTTGGTGGGCCAAAGCCACCATCACGGGAGTGGGCCGCGGCGCGGGGGCCAGTGGTGAGCTACGGCGGAGGAACACGGGGACGTCGAAGGCGTCGGGTGCGGATAGCGGGGTATCCACGTTCCCCGCCCAGGCAGGCGGTCGCATGCGCTCACTGTGCCACTGGCACCCTCGGCGGAGGGCGGCGGGCAGGGTGCGACTCCATTGGCCTCCGCACGGTGTGAACCACCGACGACGCGCTCATGGGCGGGGCACGGAGGCTGACTTGAAGACCTCGCTGTCCGCAAGGTCTGCTTGCCCTTCTGAGTGTGTCGGATCGGTTGGGGCGTACACGGTGCCGCTGGAGTTCGGGTTGTGGCGGGTGGATGAAGAGCCGGTGCGCCTGGTTACGCGGCCGATGCCAGAAGCACGACGAGCAGATCGCTCTGCTGGTCGGTGCCGTGGTAGCGGCTGGCCTGGTGATCGCCGCCGTGCAGTGGCTGCTCGCTCACTGGTGGCTCCTCGTCCTCGCGGCCGTGGTCGCCTCGGTCGCGGGTGGCTTCTGGCTCCAGCAGGCCCGGCAGCGAGCCGAGTGGAAACGCGTCCGGACTCAGGCCCTGAGGCTGCGCATCGCAGAAATTGACGCACCGGACCACCGCGCATTCGAGTTCTCCATACGGGACTTGATGCGCCGCGACGGCTGCACGGCAGAGCGGATCGGCGGCGCTGGCGACAACGCCTGCGACGTACGGGCCACCGACCCAGCGGGCCGCGTCTGGGCGATCCAGTGCAAGCACCGTCGCGATGGCGGCCGCGGCTCGGCCATCGGCGTGGGCGTGCTGCAGCAGGTCAACGGCGCCGCCCGGCAGGTCCACGGCGCGGACATCGCGGTCGTGCTCACCAACGGTCGTTTCCTCGAAGGCGATCCCCTGGGGCAGGGAACACCGAATCCACCTCGTCGACCGCCGCGCCCTGGGCGAATGGGCTGCTGGATCACGGCCGCTGTGGGACCTGCTCAACCGCCTACCGCCGCCGCGTCGACCGACGGCACTGTCCTGATCAGGAGGGGAAGTTGGTCCAGTGACCCTGACGCTCAGCGTGGCGGTCCTGCTGGCCGTGCTCATCTACTTCCGAATAGGCCGCAAAGGCCAGTTCCAGAGCAAGGCCAACCAGTGGCTGACCGTGTCGATCGTGCTGGTCTTCGGCGTACTGATCGCACCGACCGAGTTCAGCCAGAAATCGTCAATGTCCTGGGCGACGTCGAGAACATCTCCGACTCCGGCAGCCCGTGAGATCACACGCCCACGCCCGTCCTGGCCGGCCGAGAAACCCGACGGGCCCTGCTCTCGGTGCCCCGTGTCGGGGTGTCGCAGCGATGGTCGCACGGGGCGAACGGCCTCGTCTTGATCGCCATCTCGAAGGAACCGCATATCCCTTGAGGGCTATGCGGTTCCTTCGGCGCATGAGGCGACTGCCTTCCGCAGGCCGGAGAAGCCGGTCTCCAGTGGGTCGAGGCAGCGGAGGCTGGCGAGGCTGATGGTTCGCCGGCTCGGGCAGTGTTCGTCCAGGACGCGGGTGGGCAGGACGTAGAAGGTCCACTGGTCGAGGTCCAGGGGATCGAGAGTCTGCTTGTCCTGGTGGTGCAGCAGGCAGAAGACGTACACGAGGTGACTGGCCACGACGAGAGTCGGCGGCCGGGTGGGCTGTAAGGGTCCTGACCTGTGGCGAAGTGTTCGGGGTGCCTCCGCACGGACGGGGCTGGACGGAGACGAATGAGACCAGAAGTGAGACCACAAGCTACGGCTGGCCCAGTCCTCCAGGCCCCGCGGCGGTTAACCAAGATGGTGTCGAGAAGCGAAGAGTGAGAGCAGACAGAGACGCTGCGCGACCGATGGCCCCCCCGCGGCCGTGCCAGGAGGCTAAGGCGCGGGCATGACTCGGGACCGTCGGCAGGTCGCCGAGGAACTGTCCTCAGGCTGTCGGCCCGTACTGCCATCCGTGCTTCTCAGCCTTGTCGCGCAAGAGACTCGCGCGCTTCTTCCGCTGCTTGGGACTCGCAACGGCCTTGAAGTCAACGAAGGCATGTGCCGGTGGCCGCTCTTCGCCGTCCTCAACTTGGGAATCGTCAACGGCTCTGAGGTCTACCTCTTGAACCTCTGTGACGGCGACGCAATAAACGCCAATCGACTTCAGTTCTAGCGTCTCGGTGTGATACTGGTGGGCGTCTTCGGGACTAACGAGCGAAGCTCTGGTTACAGATACCTCACCTGAGTCCTTCGGTGTGGGGCTGAAGAGTTGACTGGTGACGCGACCTTCATGAATCCAGATCGGGTGAACTTGGCGCCAAAGCCTCTCTTCCTGATCCGTTATCTCGAATTCACTAGGTCGAAGGTTCGAGCCATCAGTCGGCATACCTTGCGATCCCCCCGATCACGAACTCTGTAATCTCGCTCAGCTGCCGCCAGTGATACGTCTTATCATCTTCTTGGTCATTCGACTTCGAGAATGCGTAAGCTTCGATTTTTTCATCCGCCGTGACGGTCAGCGTTACTTCGCCTGCGGAGTAGGGCCACTCAAGCTGTACGCCACCATCTTCCGTCGGGTAGATGTAAGGGCGCTGCACCTGCGCATCGAGAAATTCGAGCAGGAGCGACTCAACCTCACGAAGAACTTTCCGACTTACCTGTCGCCCGACTCCGTCTAGCCATCCTGCCTCAAGGTCGTGCAGCTCACTAAGGCGATCGGACCAATCGGCGGGTAGCACGGGTTCAATAGAAAGAACATCCTGGATCTCGATGATCTCTTCGTCCATGGACTGAATAGCCACAGCGCTGATAGCCACGGTAGGCGCCATTGTCGAGCGATCAAGATACTGCCTCAGATCCGCGACGATGTCATCTGAAGAAAAACGACCAAGGATTGCCTTATCGCCCCGAGTCAAACGGAATTCAAAGGTGCCTCTATCCGCGCTAACGCCGGTGATTTGCCCCAAGACGAGCGTCTCAATTTCGAATCTTTCGAGGCGCGCTTGTTCCTGGATCTTGCGGCGAACGGACTGTGAGTAGATTACGGAATTAGGGGTTCCGCTATCGAACTCGATGAACTCGTCGCCTTGTAGAGTTCTCCCGAAACTGGAAAACTCGCGCAGCGCGTGCGGGGGGAAGGTTCGAGGAATGCCGAACCCTTCCTGGATCGAACGGAGTGCATCCTGAATTACCACCCTGGCTTCTTCGAAGATGCCCGCATCGCGATCGTCAAAGAGGGCATCCGCGTCGACAACGGTCCGCTCTAGAACGGGAATGACGCTGCCACGCTGAATGTCGGATAGGCGAAGCGAAAAGGACGAGGCGAACCCCCTGGGGACGCGTTGGCGCGCCGCATGGCGCTGCTTATAGAGACCTCGGGCCACGTCCACAACCAAGCGCTCGTACCTAGCGAACTCCGCCAGGACTTCAACGGGCAGGCCCGCTCGCTCGTAACGTCCGCCTCGCAAGCGCCAAGATCCAAAAGTCCGGCTATCCGTGCCCATGCCCCCCCACCCTACTGAGCCAGCGCCAGAGCCCCGGGTGGGCACTCCAGCGCAGAATGATTTTGCTCGGTCGCAACGTCAGATGCAATCGAACAACGAAATATACGTGTGTCGCAACGTTCCCGGCGAGCATGTCCAAGAACCGTCGGGGCCGCCACGCTCCCAGCCTTGTGCGCTGGCTGTGTTGAAAGCTGAGTCAGCTGGCTGCTGCCTCTGCCGTGACGCGAGCCCGCTTCTCAGCACGCGGTTCGGCCTTCCAGCCCGGCAGGAGCGCCGACAGCATCGGGTCGCTTTCGATCTTTTGCTGGGTAAGCCGCATGCCTTCGTCGATGAGCGCGTCCCACTTCTTCGTGGCGAGCTCGACGCGGCAGGGCAAGTCCTTGATGATCTCCTCGTCCACGGTCAGATAGTTCGACGCCCGCCTCACGGTCCCACGGGCCGTGGGCACGTAGGCGTCAGTGCCGGCCTGGTCAGGAAGCAACGAGATGAGTACCGCGTCTCCGTCCTCGGCGATCCTTCGGGCCGCTTTGTTGGCTGCCGAGATTTCTCCCTTGGAGGGGTCCCGCTCCAACACCTCGATCAGGATGCTGCGGATGCTGACTGTGTTCCGACCGGCCAGCGCATTTTGCAGGGCCTGGCGGAAGGTCTCCGTCATCGATGTCATGAGCGCGATTGTCGCGACTGGTTGGCCAGAGGCCGTGCGATTGAGGGCGGTGCTCGGCGTGTGTTCCCCCGTACGGCAGACGCCAGTTCGCCGGGGGCAGACAGGAAAGATCCCGGAAGGGGCTGGTGCGCGGCCGCAACGCATGTGAATGTACAACGCCCTGCTGGAGAACCAGCCCCGAACCCACGGAGGCGCCCCTGTACCCGTACCATCCCATCGAGCCCTCCTGTCCCGACGCGCAGGACCCGGTGTATTGGGTCACCCCGCGCCACCTGGCCGGTGACGACGGCGATCTAGCCGAGCGGATGGGTGATGTCCTGGCCGGCCTCGGCTGGCGCATGTGGCCGACTTCCCGCAACACCGTGCTGTATCGAGCCCGGACGAGCTGCGCGGTGCCGAGTGGATCCTCGCGGCCTACTCGTTCGAGCTGGGCGGTCTGCCTGTCGCCTGGCAGCTCAGCGCCCGCCAGCATGCCGCCTCTGCCATGACCGAGTGGAACGCGTACTTCACCGCCGGTGTCCCGCACGAGGCGCTCGCCGATCTCCTCGTCGCGATCGGCGCCCGTGAGGCACCCGACGCCGGCTTCGAGGAACCCGAGAGGGTCCTGACCGCGCTCGGTGCCCGGGGCTGGCTCCGTGACGCGGACCGGCCTCGCACCACCGCCATGGGCCCCACTTTCTCCGCCAGCTTCTCCCTGGAGTTGCTGCCGTCACTCGTTCAGGACGCCGATCCACACCCTGACCTGGTGGGTTGGCAGGCGTGGGCGGAACCCGTGCTCGGCGCCCCGTATCTGTGGTGCGCCAGCTTCAGCGCCAGCGTCCCCCACGACCTGGTCGCGGCGTTCGCCTCCTCGCTTGCCTCATTGGTCCCGGTGCCCCGCCGCACTCTGCCCAAGAGCGCAGAGGGCCAGCTCACTGTCGTCCACCGCAGCTGACACACCACGAGGGGCCGCCGTTGTGCTGCTCGTGGCTGGCTTTCCCCGGGGTGTCCGTTCTCGACGCCCGCCTGATGAGAGAAATGGAGTCTGCATGTTCTTCCGACGCCGTGCTCGCGCCGACCGCGAGTTCCGGGAGGCCCAGCGTGAGGGATTCGCGCTGCTGCAGCAGCTTGCTCAGGAGCCGTCGCCGTTCGAGACCGTCCAGGCCGAGGCGCCTGCGCCAGACGGACTGGACTCCGAGGCGGTCGTATCGGACTACCTCCCAGTCGAGCTGCGAGCACCCTCTCGTCAGGACGTCGACGGGTTCATGATGCGCTGGGACCAGCCGCTCGTCATCGACGAGGAGGTCCGTACATGCCCGCAGTGTGGCGCGTACCGGGACTGGATCGTCTTCTGCATGCGCGACGACTCGGTATGGCTGCGCTGCCGGGCCGGCCACGAGACCAAGGAATCGAGCCTGGACGCGGCCTGGTACAACCGCAACTCCGGCCCGGTCGACCGCTATCACCCCACCCTCGAAGAGGGCCTGCGCCACCTCGGCCACTGAGCCCCCACGCCCTTCTACCTGCCGACGCCGGAGCCGTGTCGACTTGCTGTATCGCCGCGCGCTGCTTCAGCCGTATCCTCCCCGCGTGACGACAGTCGGGTACACGTACGAGCTGGCGGGAGCGCTGCTGCGTGAGAGCCTGCCGAGAAGGTGGGCACACACGCAGGGTGTGGCTGCCTGCGCCAGGGAGCTCGCGCCCCTGCTGGACGAAGGAGCCGGGGTCCTGGAGGCGGCGGCCGTGTTGCATGACATCGGGTACGCGCCGTCCCTTGTCGACACCGGCTTCCACCCACTCGATGGTGCACGCCATCTACGGGCGCTCGACGCGGTCGGCGATCGAGTCGTACGTCTGGTGGCGAACCACTCCTTCGCGCTCCTAGAGGCTGAGGAGCGCGGGCTGAGGGAAGATCTAGCCGACGAGTTCCCGTTGCTCGACGAGCCCCTGCTGGTGGACGCGTTGGTGTACTGCGACATGACCACGACGCCGGACGGCGGACGTACGACGTCCGAGGAGCGGGTGGGCGAGATCCTGGGCCGCTACGGCGCGGACAGCATCGTGGGACGGTTCATCCGCCGGGCCGCGCCTGAGATCCACGCCAGTGTCGGGAGGGTCCGGGCCGCAGCGGATGAAGTGGGCCTCGTGCTCTGAACGGCTATCCGAGGTAGGGGTAGGTGCCGGCCAGGTAGTGGCCGATCTGTTCGTGCATGCTCGGGTGGATGTCGAGGGCGCCGAGGTCATCTGGGTGTACCCAACGCACTCCGTCCGCCTCGTCGTTGACCGTGGGGGTGCCACCGGTGGGGCGTCCTATGTACGCGACCTCGAACTGCTGGCGGGTCTCTCCGTCGCTGTACGCGACGATGTGCGACGGGTTCGAGTAGACGCCGAGGAATCCGGTGACCTCCGCGACGATGCCGGTCTCCTCCTCGCATTCGCGTACCGCGCACTGGGCGGGGCTCTCGCCGATGTCCTGGGCGCCTCCGGGCAGGGCCCACTGGCCGGTGTCGCGGCGTCGCTGCAGGAGGATCTCCCCGTCGTCGTTCACGACGAGCAGGTTGCTGGCGGGGATCAGAGTGTTGGCCTTGGGAGCCTTGGGGTCGTAGTAGTACTCAGTCCTGCCCACTGCGGTGGTGCTCCTGCCTGTCGGGCGCCCAAGGGCGCGCTGTCTTCCAGACCGCTTCGAAGCTCTCGTCGTACCGGTCGAACCATTCTGCGTTGGCGGTGCGGCGGAGCTGGAAGAGCGGGTTCGCGCTGGCCGGCTGACCCCAGATGTGGGTGTTGACCAGAAGGTGGTCGTCATAGCGGAAAAGGGAGTTGTAGAGCGTCGTGTCGTGCAGGCGTACCTCGCATCCCGGGTGGCCGACGAGAGTGCGGTAGTAGGTGAGTGAAGCCCTGCCCTTGGCGGCCAGGGTGTCGCCGATACCTTCCTCGTTACCGCGGACGCGTACTGCTTCTCCTGCCGGATCGCCGAAGCAAAGCCGCACACGCACGCCGGCCTGGGCACGTTCCTGGAGCATGCGAGCGATGTGAGGGTTGCTCTGTGCGAAGAAGGTGCCGGAGAAGACCAGGACGTCGATCTGCTTCATGGCCCCTAGCAGCAGGGAGATCCAGACATCGCGGGGGACGCTCGCGCGGTTTGGGTACGTGTCCGCGATCTCGGACTGCGCGGCACCGAAGCGAGACGTCTTCTCGCCTGCCTCGGGCCACAGGTACGTCTCGTCCACCCGTAACAGGTTGGCGACGGCCCAGCGGTGTCGACGGTGAGGGACCCGGCCGCTGACCCAGCGACTTGCGGTCTTGGGGTCGACGGAGCAGGCTTCGGCCACCTCATCCACGGTAAGGCTGCGTTGCACGAGTGCGGAACGAAGTCGCTCATTCACTCAGGTAAGCCAACCGGACCGCACTGCCCGCGGCAAGAGCATCTTCCGACATCACCGTGGAACGGCGGGGGCTGCGCGTCTGCCTACGCTGGTGGTGTGCCACTCATCGTGCTTTGGGACATCGACCACACGCTCATCGAAAACTCGGGCGTCAGCAAGGAAATCTACGCGGCGGCTTTCGCGACGGTCGCCGGCCGCGCGCCTGACCGTCCCGCCCGTACGGAAGGGCGGACGGACCGCTTGATCCTCGCCGACATGTTCCGGGACCACGGGTTGGAACCACCGGCCTGGGAGCGGATCGCGCTCGCCCTGGAGGCCGCGGGCGCGAGGCGCGGAGCGGAGCTCTCGGCGCGTGGCTCCGCTCTTCCCGGTGTGCGGGAGGCGCTCGCGGCGGTGGCCGCGGAACCGGACATGATCTCCTCGGTGCTCACAGGGAACATTGCCGCCAACGCCCGTGTGAAGCTGCGCGCCTTTGGGCTCGATGTGCTCCTGGACATGGAGTGCGGTGCGTACGGAGAACACTCGGAGGACCGTGCCGCCCTCGTGAAGGTGGCTCGAGAGCACATTCAGCAGACCCATGGCCTTCCGCAAGACACGCCCGTCGTGCTGATCGGTGACACCCCTCGCGACGTCCAGGCCGCCCTCGACTCCGAGGCTCATGTCGTCGCCGTGGCGTCTGGCATCCACAGCGTCGAAGAGCTGAGGGCCGCCGGGGCAGCGGTGGTTCTCTCTGATCTGCGGGGTGTCGCCGCTCTGGTGAGTCATCTGCGCTCGCTGGCCGAGGGCAGCGACTGAAAACGTCCCAGGACGTCCCCGAGAGGTCCCAGGACGGCGTTCGGCGTCCTCGTGTTCCACGACAGTCTCTGCGTGTCGTCGGCAGCTGACCTCTCCACGGGCCGCCGGCGCATCACCCCCTCCGGCTGACTGGACGGAGCACGCGCATGACGGCACTACTCAGCGGACAGACCAGCACGACCTCCACGCTCAGAGCGGTGGAACGGCTCGCAGCCAAGTACCGCGTGCCCGTCGAGGACGCGCTGCTCATCGCGGTCAATCTGCACGGCATCGACTCCGATCTGCCGCGCCACCGGGCCCGCGTCCAGGTCCGACTGTTGAGCGCGCCATCGGTGCCCTGGCAGCTCATAGTCCCCTTGAACGTCACGGACTCTCCGTTCCGGCTCAGGGGCGAGCGCCTCACGCTGGGCGGCGCGCCAGTCGGAACCGTTGAGCGCATCGATGCGGACGAGGCGGTCGGCGGGTACTTCCGCGATGGCGGCGTGGCTCTCACCCTCAACCCGAATGCTCGCAGCCGTTGTGTGGGGTGTGCCTTCTGCCCGAACACCCTTGAAGCCGCCGCTGACCCTCGGCTCTCGGAGGAGCGGGACCTGCGGGAGCTCCTCTCCGCTCTGCGGGAGCAGCACCCGCGCCGAGACCTGACGGAACTGCGTGAGGTGACCGTTTCAACGGGTTGCTTCGAACGGGAGGCGGCGGCGGTGTATCACCTTCGCACTCTGCGGTCTGTGCTCGACGAACATGGTGTCAAAGCACGAATCGGCTTCCTGACCTCAGTGCTGGGATCCAGGTACGCCTTTGATCAACTCGCCCAGGACGTGACACCCTTCGTTCTGCGGCTCACCGCTGAGTGCTTCACTCGCCGGGATCTGCTGCTGAAGGCCAGCAAGGCCGTACTCGTCGCATCGCAGATGCCGGGAGTGCTCCGGCGCGCGTTGGAAGCCGGTCACGGCACCTCGTTCACCTACATCGTGGGGTTGGACGGACTTGAGGCTCTGCACGCGGGCGTCGGTGCGCTGGCTCCATACGTCTCCGAGTTCCCCAACTTCCAGGTCTACCAGGCCCACAACTCAGTCATGGCCGGCCTGCGTACCCCCGGAGCCCAGGACCTGGAGCACTACTTGCAGGCCCGCGTGGTGATCGAGGACATCATGGGTCCCACTGGGCTGCGGCCCGCCGCATGGGAGTGCTACCGGCCCCTGTGGTACTTCACCTTCGCTGAAGAGCTCCTGGTCGGTGCGCGGTGACCGAGACCGCCCTTCTGGCCGATGCTCTGTGGCGGGCGACCGTCTACGCCTCGGTCTGCCAGCTGCACTTGCGGGACAACGTCCTGCTCAAGGAGCCGCTGGTCGCCGAGCATGTGAAGGCACGTCCCTCCGGGCACTGGGGCACCGTGCCCGGCACCGCGTGGGCGTTGTCCCACGTGGTGCTCGCCGCCGGGCACTTGGACCAGCGCGTGGATGTGGTGCCGCTCCTTGGCGCGGGGCACGCCGGTGTCGTCCAGCTCGCCGTGTCCTGGGTGACGGGTGAGCTCGCCAAGGTGCGGTCGCGGTTCGGTCCGGATGCGGATGGCCTGCGGCGGCTGGCGCAGGCGTTCCCGGACGTGGAGGGCCTCGGGTCCGAGGTCTCGCCCTCTCTCTCCGCCGGCGGCTTCCTCGGTGGGCGGCTCGGCGGCTGTCTTCCGTTCGCGCAGGGAGTCGCCCTCGACGCACCGGACAGGGTTGTCGTGCCCATCATCGGGGACGGCGAGTGTGAGACCCCCACGACCGCAGCGAGCTGGTTGGGGCAGCGAGCCCTTCCGAGCACCTCGGTACTGCCCATCGTGCACGTCAACGGCTTCCGCATGGGACAGCAGTCGCTGCTCGGTGCGATGAACGACGACGAGCTCCGCGCATACTTCGGCGGCCTGGGCTGGACGGGCTCGGTGGTCCATGTAGTGACGGGATCTCCGCAGGAGCACCGTGCCTTCCACGCGACGTTACGGAAGGCACTGGAGGAGACGCTTATGGGGCGGCACACGGTACTGATCCTGCGCTGTATGAAGGGCTGGGGCGGCCCCACATCGCTCGGAGGCCGCCCCCTGCTGGGCACCTCCGCCCTGCACAAGACACCGCTGGCCAGCCCGCACACCGATCAAGAGCAACTCACCGAGCTGGCCCACTGGCTCGCCTCCTACCGGACCGCAGATCTCTTCGACCCGGACGGACGTCCTCGCGAGGAACTAGCCGAGGCGGTAGCCACGGCTAGCTGGTGCTCCTTCGCTCCAGCCGAGCGCCCGGGGGCGGCAGGGCGGGCCTCGGTGCTCCGACAGGTGGACACGTTCGGTGCAGCGGTCACCGGTGTCATCAAGCGGCACGCCACACGTGGAGATTTCCGCGTCCTCAGCCCGGACGAGCTGTCGTCCAACCGACTCCCGGACCTGGTCAGCGAGCGCTGGGCACACGAACTCCTCGCGGAGGAAGTGTTGCTGGAGTGGCTCGCCGGCTGGACCGCCAGTGGGCGCCGAGGGGTGATGGTCTCGTACGAGGCGTTCGCACCGCTGCTCACCAGCGGCTTGGTGAGTCACATCAAGCAGCGGCGCTTGGCGGGCGCGCTGGGCCTGCCCAGCCTCAACCTTCTGCTCACGTCCTATGGGTGGCACAACGTCTACACCCACGGTGATCCGTCTCTGGCCAGTGCACTCCTCGCCCTGGCCGATCCTCGGGTGCGTGTGCTGACACCGGCGGACCCGGTGCGCACCGCGGCCGTCTTGGACGAGGTCTTCGACTCCGTCGATGGCATCAACCTCGTGATCGCCGGGAAACACGCCTGCACCGAGCACCCGGTCGCCACTCTCGACGAGGAGCGTGAGCATGGCTTGGCGATCTGGCCGCACCTGAGCGACGACGGTGAGCCCGACCTCACGATCGTGACGGCTGGAGACATCCCGGCCGCCGTCGCCACGGAGGCCGTGGACGCCATCCGCGATCGGCATGGGTGCCGCGTTCGGGTGGTGAACCTTCTCGATCTGACCGTCCTCGGCGACTCGTCACGGTGGCCTCGCGGCCTCGACGGCGGGGAGGTCGACCACTACCTCGGCGCCCGCGCTCCCGTGCTCGTCCTCACGCTTGGCCACTCCGCAGCTATCTGGGGGCTGTTGGCCGGGCGGCTCCGTCGCCCCGTTGACGTCATCGGCTGGCAGGAGCCGCCCGGCCCCATGTCCCAGCGCTCCCTCGCCCACGCCCTCCGCATGGATCGGTCGGGCGTGGAGCGATCCGCCGACCTTCTGCTGGCCTCCCGCGAGGCGGTCCGATGACCCCGGCCACCATCGAGCGCCTGGAGATCACCGAAGTGCGGGAGAACACGGCACCGGGCGACGACGCGATCTTCGTCATGATCTGCGGCGCTGGCACTGTCGGCACCTACGGTCCGGTCAGTCAGCGGATCGGCAGCTATGTGAGGGATGTGTTGGCATCCGTCGTGCCTGGCGCCGATGCCCTGGATCACGTCCGGCTCCTGGAGCGGCTGCGTACGGCGTCGCGTCGAGTCCCGTCGGAGACCGCGTCGTGGGCGGTCGGTGCGATCGACTGTGCCGTCTGGGATCTGCACGGCCGGCTCGCCTCCTGCCCCGTCGCCGCCCTCCTGGGCACCGATGCGCCACGGTCAGACGTATCGGCCTACGCCTCCTGGCTTTCCCAGGACCTGGCCGCCGTCGAGGACTTGGACGTACTTGGCAGGGTCGCGTCGGGCGGCTGGTCCTTCACTAAGTGGGGACTGCGTCGAGCGTCGGCCGACGCACCCGATCTCGCCGCCGTGCGCATGGCGAGAGCCGTGGAGCGCAGTGCCCAGGCCGTCGGTGCCCCGCTTGCCGTCGACGCGGTGGGTACCTGGACTCCAGCTGTGGCCATGGCCTTCGCCCAGAGTGTGGATGGCGGCAGCCTCCGCTGGCTGGAGGACCCGCTGCCGCGTCACGACCTGGACACCTACGCACTCCTCGCGGCCACGCACTTGCCGCTGGCCGTTGGCGAGCGCGCGCACGTCGACGAGGACCCGGCCGGGCTGATCCAGTACGTCAACCCCAGCGCTCTGATCCTCGACGTCGTCGGTTGCGGCGGTCTCACCCGTGCACTCCAGATCCTCGACGTGGCCCGCGCCCAGGCCGTCCCCGTCTACCCGCACGGGCGCTCGCTCGTCCCCGGCCTCCACCTCGCGGCCGCCCATCCCGACGCCGCACCGGCCGTGGAGTACCGCCTCCAGTGGGAGCCGAGACGGCAACTCCTCTACGACACCCCACTTCATGTGGAACACGGACGCATCCGTCTGCCGGCCACCCCAGGTCTCGGCACGGCCCCGAGGAGCACGGCATGCCCAGCACATCGATGAACGTCGCTGTCCACGGCACGGTCGTCCAGGGACCTGATGGGCCGTTCCTGGTGCTCTCCGAGCGGCTCGACGGCCACGACACCTTCCTCAAGGGGAGCCTGGAGACGGGAGGGGAAAAGATCTTCGTACGCATCCTCACCCTGGACGACGTCACCGTGTTACGCCCGGCGGAGCACTCCGCCGTCCCTGCCGTGGGCACGGAATGGGACGGAACGCTCCACCTTCCGCATGGGCTACGACCCCGCACCGTGCCGCCGGACCTTGAGCAGGCAGCCGCGAAGGAAGGGCGCGCTTTGGAGGCGCTGGACGAGGCGGAGCTGCGCTACGTCCTGACCTATCTGTCCGAGTCCACGACCACCGCCATCAGACAGGCGCGCGTCGAGGCCATCGTCTCCGCCCTGCCGGCGATCACCGAGAGGCCCCAATGACCACCGATCCCTCACTCCTGGTCATGGTCGACGTCGGCGGAACCCTCGGTACCGCCGACGGTCCGGGCCTGACGATGCTGCTGACGGAAGCCTCCCCGCTGCCCGCCGCTCAGGCCCGGGCGGTCATGCGGGCCAGCCTCCACACCCAGCCGGAGATCACCGACGCCGTGGCAGCCGGGGTCTGCGAGGCATTGGGGGTACCACCGGAGTCATTCCCCCGTGATTTTCCCCCGGCCCCATTCCGTCTCTTCCCTGGCACGACGGAGGCTCTGCGCCGGATCAGTGGCGTTGCGACTGTGGTCACGCTGTCCAACGTCACGTGCGTCGACGCCGACACCGAGGGACTGCGTGGCCTGCTCTTCCCCTGGGTGAGCGACTACTTCCCCTCGTGCCGCATCGGACACACCAAACCGGACTCCCGCGCCTTCCACACCGTCATCGACCAGCTCGATGTCATCCCCGATCGCGTGATCCACGTCGGCGACGACTGGGCCTGCGACATCGTGGGGGCCGTCGAATCCGGCCTCAGAGCCGTCTGGATATCCCGCGGGCGCCAAGTCCCCGATGAAGACTTGGTCGTTGACCACGGCGTACGCGTCGTCTCCGACCTGACGGCGGCCGCCACGCACATCGAATATCTCGCAGCAGGGAGCGTCACATGAGCCTCTTCGCCGGAACCACCACGTACTACCGCCAATTCCGCCCGGGCATCCCCGACGATGTGGCATCGGTGCTCGACCGCGCTGCACCGGCACGCCCCGATGGCCACCGCCGACTCCTGGATGTCGGTACGGGAACCGGGCTCGTGGCCGAGGCTCTCCTCGACCGCTTCGGCGACATCATCGCCGTCGACGACGACGCCGACATGCTTGCCGCGGCCGAGTCGGCGCTGCGGCCGAAGCTCCCCGAGGGCTCCAGCCTGTCCATCGTCCAGAGCACGGCCGAAGACTTCACGCCACCCGCTGGCTGGCAGGCCGAACTCGTCACCATCTGCCGCGCGTTCCACTGGCTCGACCAAGCCGCCGTCCTGACTCTCCTGGACGAGCAGGTCGCTCCGGACGGCGTGGTCGCCATTTTCGGGGACAACAGCTTCTGGGCAGCTGGGAGCCCCTGGAAGGAAGCCGTCCGGGATGTGGTGAAGAGCTTCCTCGGAGAGGAGCGGCGGGCGGGATCCGGCACTTTCCAGCACCACAACCGCCCCTACAGCGAGATCATGGAGGAGTCGCCCTTCAACGAGGTCGAGGAAGTCCGCGTACCCGTTCAGCGCACCTGGGCCGCGGAGAGCATCCTCGGTTACCTCTACTCCACGTCCTTCGCCGCTCCTCACCTCTTCGGTGACCGGCTGAAGGAGTTCGAGGGCGCGCTGAAGCACCGGCTGGCCGACTTCAGCGACAACGACACCTTCCCCGAGGAGAACGAATTCCTCATCCGCCTCGGACGGCGGGGCAAGAAATGACACTTGCTGGCGAGGCGCGGTCCTACGGCAGGCTGACAGCCCCGCGTCTCACGTCCGAGCTGAGTGAGCGGTCGGTCCTCTGCCTGCCGGTCGGGTCTCTTGAGCAGCACGGCCCGCACCTGCCGCTGAACACGGACAGCCTCATCGCCGAGCGCTTCGCCTCGCGACTGGCCACGCACGTCGTGGACCGTCACAACCTCTGGGTCGTGCCCCCCGTCCCCTATGGGCTCTCTCCGGAGCACGCCTGGTCACCCGGCACCATCACCCTGAACGTCTCGCTCTACACCGCCCTGATCGAGACGCTGGTGGGGGAGTACATCAGGGCCACCCCCGCGCGTACGGTCCTCATCGTCAACGGCCACGGAGGCAATAAGGGCGTCCTTGAGGCCCTCGTACACCAACTCCAGCGCACGCACGATGCGGCAACCTGCGTGGTCAATCCCGGCTCTCTCGCCGCCGGCCGGCTCCAGGACGACGGCGAGTTCCCCGAGGTGCACGCCGGCGTCCGGGAGACCTCCCTGATGCTCGCCCTCGCACCCGACCACGTACGGATGGACCTCCTCCCGAGTGAGCCCATTCACGATCCCGCCCGACGGGAGGAGATCCAGCGCCTCGTATTCGGCCGGGGCACCACATGGCCCTGGTCGTCGGACGACCCCGCGATTTCCGCGCACGGAGTCATCGGTGGCGACCCGCGGCGGGCCACCGCCGATCACGGCCAGGCCCTCGTCACCGCCGCCCTGGAGGCGTGTGTGGACATGCTGGACCGGCTCGTCCCACCCACATCCCACGAACCGACCGGCGTACGGGGGCCCCATGCGTCTCACAGCTGAGGAGAAGGCGACCTTCAAACGGGACGGCGTCCTCATACGACGCGGCTTGGCCGACCCCGACCAGGTGAAGCGAGCCGTATCCCTGATCGACGTGTCGTACCGCAAGGAAATGACTCCGGACGACATATCCGCGTACTCCCGGCGCACCTTCGCCCCGGAACTGGGGGACAGCGCAGAACTGCTCGCCTTGTACACGGAGACAGACGCGGCCGAGCTCGTCGGCGACCTGCTCGGCGCCGCCGCACCGGTCACGACCGCGCAGATCCAGATACGCGTGCCCGAAAGCGAGTTTCCAGGCATGCAACCGGTAAAGGCCATGCACGTCGACGGGGTCTCCTGCCCTCACCTGGACCCGCGCGAGCTGCGTACGTTCTCCCTGCTGGTCGGCGTGATCCTCTCCGACGTCAGCGACCCGCGGTGCGGAGCGCTGCACTACCTGCCCGGCGGGCACCTCGCCATGGCCCGCTGGTTCGCCGAGGAGTGGTCCCTCGGAATGACAGAGCAGGTTCCGCCAGAGATCGGCCGCGAGCGAGGCACCCCGTTTCTCGGCCTCCCCGGGGACGTCCTGTTGATGCACCACCTCGTTCCCCACACGGTGGCCCAGAACTTCATGCCGTTCCCCAGGGTGATGGCGTACTTCCGCGTCTCCCACCCGCATCACGCAGGCCACCGCCTCCAAGCTCTCCGTGACCCCTGGCTCGACTACCCGCCCCTCGCGGATATCCCCGCGCCTACTTCCCAGGAGTAGCACCATGCGCATTGTCTACCCCGGCGAACTCGATACCGCTGCCCGCGCCATCGAGGCCGGAGGGCTCGTCATCGTCCCCACCAACCGCTGGTACATGATCTGCGCCGACGCCAGCAACGCGGACGCCGCCGGCAGCATCTTCGAGGGGAAACGGCGTCCCAGCGGCAAGTCTCTCGCCTACGTCACCCCCTCGCTGACTGTCTGTGAACAGCACTTCCAACTCGGAGCCGAGGCGCGGAGACTCGCCCAACAGTTCTGGCCCGGCGACCTCGCACTCCTCCTGCCGTGGCGGGACCCCGACGACGCCGCACGCCATGCCGCTGTCGGCTCGCCGGCGCTCACCACCATGGCGCCCGGGTTCCTCGGCGAACTGGCTGCGCGGGCCAAGGTCCCTGTAGCCGCGACGACGGCCAACATCTCTGGCGACGCAGGGCCGGATGACCGCGGCCCCGCCGTCACCCTCGACGAGGTTCACACCTTCCTCGCGGCCTCGGGCCTCACGGTGTCCGTCGTCGTCGACGGAGGGGTCTGCCCTGCGGCCAACCACATGACGATCGTGGACTGCTTCACCCCGGAGGCCAAGCTCGTACGCACGGGCCTCGTCCACCAGCGAGCTGTCAACGCAGTCCTTGGACGGGAAGTGCGGCCCTCCTGATGGAGATATCGAGTCGCGTCGCGCGGGGGCGGGCGCCGGGGCCATGCAGGCTGCGGAGCGCGGTCGGGGGCGGGAGGGAATGAAACCCAGGCCACTCCTCGACACGCACCCGGCGAGGGACGACGAGGCGCTGCGGCGGGTTCTCGAAGATGCCTCTATGGGCCGCTGGGAGGGCCCGCGCGATCTCCTAACCTCTACCGGCCAGGATTGGGATCGCCGGATCTTCCGCCTCCAGGTCCTCGCCGAAGCGGGGGCACGGCTCCGGTTCGCGGACACCTGGGCGAAGGCCGAACCGCGCTCACCACACGCCCTCGCCCTTCTCGCGAACGTCCAGGCTCTGCGCGCCATGATCGTCGGACGGGACGCGGGCCGGACGCTCATGGAGGAAGCGTGGGCCACCTCCCGTGCCGCTCTGCATGTGTGGCCGCAGGATGTCGCCCCTTTGATTGTCATGCTCGCGTTACTTCGCACCCACGCTCCCGATCGGGACACGCTCTGCCACGTATGGGAGGAGATCAAGCAGCGTGACCCTTGGAATCGCGAGGCGCACCACGAGGTCATCACGTACCTGCTTCCCCGCCATCACGGAAAGCCAGGTGAGGCGGCCTGGTGGGCCGAGGAGCAGGCATCCATCGCTCCCCAAGGCTTGCCCATAGCGGCCTTGCCCCTGGTCGCCCTGGCGGAGGCACACCGGTCCCGCCAGGAGCAGGACCAGACGTCATACGGCCTGACGATCCACCCCTGGGTCGACTGCCCGCAGATCGATCCGGTGCTGGAGCGCTGGTGGCGCTACCGAGCACCGCAGCCTCACGCCTGCTTTGCCGACGACGCCAACTACCTCGCCCACGCCCTGTCGCTCGCGAACCGCCACCACGAGGCCCTAGAGGTCTTCGACGCGATCGGCCCGTACGCCACGCAAGTGCCGTGGTCGTACTGCGGCCAGCCCCGCGAACTGTTCCTGCGGCACCGCGGCTGGGCCTACAGCCCTCCGCGACGCCGACACCGCTGAGCACCCGAACCATCCCCCTTTCATGTACGAAGGACGGAACCCCTGTGCCTCTCGATGTCTCCCGCGTCTCCGACGAGGAACGCCTCAAGCAGCTCGGCTACCAGCAGACGCTGTCCCGCTCGATGTCCGGCCGCGCCAACTTCGGCGTCAGCTTCACGATCATCTCGATCCTGTCCGGCTGCATGACCATGTACGGCTACGGCATGAACACCGGCGGCCCGGCGGTGATCATGTGGGGCTGGCTGTTCGTCGGCCTCATGACACTCTTTGTCGGGCTGTCGATGGCCGAGGTCTGCTCCTCATACCCCACCAGCGCCGGCCTGTATTTCTGGGCGCACCGCATGGCCCCGAGACGCTCGGCGGCGGCCTGGGCGTGGTTCACCGGATGGTTCAACACCCTCGGCCAGATAGCCGTCACAGCGGGCATCGACTTCGGCGCCGCCAACTTCCTCAACGCTCTGCTTGATCTTCAGTTCGGATACGTCGCCACGCCAGGGCACACCATCATGCTGTTCGGGATCATCCTGGTCCTGCACGGCGTCCTGAACACCTTCGGCGTGCGCATCGTCGCAGCCCTCAACGAGGTGTCCATCTGGTGGCACATCCTCGGCGTCGTCGTGATCTGCGGCGCCCTGGTCCTCATCCCCGACCACCACCAGTCGGCCCACTTCGTCTTCGGCGAGTTCGTCAACAACACCGGCTTCTCGTCCAGCCTCTACGTGGTGCTCATCGGGCTGCTGATGGCGCAGTACACCTTCACCGGCTACGACGCCTCGGCCCACATGACCGAGGAAACGATCGACGCGGCCACCGCCGGCCCCAAGGGGATCGTCCGCTCGATCCTCGTCTCCCTCGCGGCCGGATTCGTCCTCCTCTTCGGCTTCACCTACGCCATCGACTCCTACACCGGCGCCCTCGAATCGAGCACCGGCGTGCCCCCGGCCCAGATCCTCATGGACGCCCTCGGCGCGGCGGCCGGCAAATGGCTGCTGCTCGTCATCATCGTCGCCCAGCTCTTCTGCGGGATGGCCTCAGTGACCGCCAACTCCCGCATGATCTACGCCTTCTCCCGCGACGGCGCGCTGCCCTTCTCCCGGACGTGGCACAAGCTCCACCCCGGCACACGCACCCCCACCAACGCCGTCTGGCTCGCCACCGGCGGTGCCTTCGTCCTCGGCCTGCCCTACCTGTGGAACAGCACCGCGTACGCGGCCGTCACCTCTATCGCGACCATCGGCCTCTACATCGCGTACGTGATCCCCACGTTCCTGCGGCTGCGCCTGGGGAGCCGGTTCGAGCGTGGCCCCTGGCACCTGGGCTCCTGGTCCACCACGGTCGGCACGATCGCCGTCGTGTGGGTCGTGGTGATCACGGTGCTGTTCATGCTGCCGCAGAGCTCCCCGGTCACCGCGGACACCTTCAACTACGCGCCGATCGCGGTCGGGGTCGTCGTCGCCTTCTGCGGTGCCTGGTGGCTTGCCTCGGCCCGCAAATGGTTCCTCAACCCGCACCACCCGCGTAACGCCAGCCGCGATCGCGATTAGGGCCAGGGATGCAGACGGCTCGCTGGTAGGCCCCCTCCGGACGGCTTTGACGTGGTCCGTGCTGATGTGGGGCGGGCCACGCGGAGTCTGCGTTCGGCAGCCTTGGCGCGAGTGGCGGTATCTCCAGCTGTCTGCACAGCACCTTTCGCTCAAACCGCGAAACGCCTGCAGCCGCTTGGCTGAGAACCTCTGGTTCGCAGGGCTCATCGTGCCGGCGGCACCGCTAATCGAGTAGCTGCTCGACCGCTTCATATTTCACACTTGGCTCCAAGCCGATACGAGGCGACCCGCTCGGCAGCGGGAACTGCCCGTCCATTGCACGCCCAGCCGCCACCACGGATTGGGCCCTCACCGGCAACTCCACTCGCGTAAACGTCTACGTCCGCACGTCCACACGCTCCCGGACCAAGGCAGCATCACGCCTACTCCGGGATGCTCTCCAAGAGAGGGAGGACCTCCGTGCCGAAGCCCCCAGGCGTGGAGTACGTCATAACCAAGCCCAGCCCGCCGTCGTGGTGGAAGAAGAACCGTCACCTGGTCCTGCTCGTCGTGGGCCTCCTTTTGGGTGCGTGGCTCGTCAGCGACCACGACAGCGCGGCCACGCCTTCCCCTGACCGGACAAGACCTGCCCACTCGACCGTGCCCGAACCGGGCAACAGCGAGCGCTGAGGTCACCCTCTGTTGCTGAGTGGCTCAACGCACTGGGACCTACCGACTCGGCTCACAGCCTGGGGAGTGGCGCTGACCGAGGGCTGCCCGTACGCCGGCCTGGTGTCTCCGCCGCCTTCGGCCGTTTGCGATGGCTCGCTCGACATCCCGCATCGCCGCGAGTACGGGTGACGGAAACATCCGGGTTTGGGACTTCTCTACAGGGGCGCTGCTGTGGAGCCAGGACGTTCACGCGGGCCGGCTGCGCCCGCTCGCTTTCGACAACAGCGGTGATCTCGTCGCTGCCTGTGGAGGCGACGGCTCCGTACGCGGGTGGCACGCCCTCACCGGGGAGTTTGTGAGCTGGTTCTCCAGCCCTAGCGGGTGGGCCCGCGCCGCCACAGTCGTCGGACCAGGGGGGCATCGTGTCGCGGTCGGTGCGGGAACCGGTGACATCGCGGTGCGGCAACTCGGCGCGGACAGGTTCACCTCCCACCTCGCCGGGCACACCGGCCGCATCCTTATGCTCGGCTTCACCGGCGACGAGACCGCCTGGTGTCAGCCGCGGCGGACGGGACAGTGCGTCTGTGGTCGCTCAGTGAGCAAAGCCAGATCGCTCAGGTCAGGGTGGACGCTTCCCTGCACTGCGCGGCCTTCGAACCCGTAACGGGAGAGGTGCTGGTCGGCAGTGCGGCGGGGGTAGTGGCCCTGAGGATCAAGGATTCGTGAGCGACAAGCGAAAGGCTTGGACACCATGGCAGAGAAGACGTCCCGCAGCTCGGACGACGGCGTGGGCAGCGGCTCCGCCCGTCTGGCCGCCGAACCGCACGCACCGGTCATCTTGAGCAACGAGCCCGGCTCGTTCGCCTGGGGTGTCCTGGCCAAGCGGCATCCGGCACTGATCCAGCAGGTACGAGACGCCTTTCCGTACGGTCCCCGCCAGCACGAGGCTCTCGATGCCTTGCTGGACGAGATCACCAACGGCGTGATCAAACCACTCGCTCCCTCGGAGCCCGACCACGGACAGTGGTCGGCCTGGGGACGAAAGCACTTCGGGCGATCGTGGTTCGACGCCCCGTTCCTGTGGGCGGAGAGCTACTTCTACCGCAGGCTCCTCGGCGCCACCGAATACTTCGGTACGAGCCCGTGGCAAGGGGTCGACCCCTTCGCCCCCTTCAAGAGGGCCGAGCTACGCGGCACGGCAGTGGACGAGGAGCTTCGGGCCCTGGACGCGCTCGCCGACGCACCGGCCGACGAGCGAGCCACAGCTCTGGTCCACGCCTCGCTCTGGGGTAACCGCGCGGACCTCGGCTTCCGCGTTACGGAGGGGGACGCAGCGGCCGGAGGTGCTAACGATGGGCTGGTCGCCGATGACAGCGCTGTGCTCTGGCAGCTCCTACCCGCCGGAGGCGGCGCTACGGTCGCCGTGGTGGCGGACAACGCGGGGCGGGAGCTGACCCCGGACCTGATCCTCATCGACCACCTCCTGCTGCACCGGCATGCCGAGCGGATCGTGCTCCACGTAAAGCCCTACCCGTACTACGTCTCCGACGCGATGACGGCCGACGTCGTCGACTGCCTGCGCCGCCTCGCTGAGGCGCCCGGTGAGGCGGGTGGGATCAGCGGGCGCCTCTGGGATGCTATGGCGATCGGGCGCTTGGAGATCCGCGCCCACCCGTTCTTCTGCGCGCCGCTGCCGTATGAGGACATGCCGGAGGACCTGCGAGAGGAGTTCGCGGCCGTCACGCTGACCATCCTGAAGGGCGACCTCAACTACCGGCGGCTGGTGGGCGACCGCCTGTGGGACGCGACGACGCCGTTCGCCGACTGCACGGCGTGCTTCCCCGGGGCCGTCGCGGCGTTTCGCACGCTCAAGTCCGACGTCATCGTGGGGCTGGAGCAGAAAGCGCTGGACGCTCTGGAGCAGTCAGGTGCGGCTTGGCGTACGAGCGGTACTCATGCCTTGATCCAAGTTCGGCCGTAGACGCGGCCGCCGCGCTGGGCCAGCGGCTCCTGGCCCTCTGTGCCCGGTCAACACCGACGAGCGGCACCGGTAGCTGGCCTGACGCCGGGTGCGCTGGTGCCGGGGACGGGGTGCTGCACGGTGGCCTGGGCGCGAGGGCCGGGGGCGTGGCGCTGGCCGAGGCGCTGGATGCGCCAGGTCAGGGCGCGGGCGGGGTTGCGGGCGTCGTCCAGGGTGCGTTGGCTGACAGCCTGGTCGAGGACGGTGTCCGCGTTGTGCCCTGCCTTCTCGGCCTCGGCGAGCACTGCGGCCAAGGCATCCCAGGCGGCGTCGTCAAGGATGCGCTCGGCGTAGGCGGGCACCGCCTTCTGGACGTACTGGGCGAGGCGATGCTTGGTCTGCAGGCTGGGCGCGTGGCGGGCGAGGCTGTCCAGCACCGGTGTGGCGATCTGCGCGTACGCGATCTGCAGGTGGAGGAGGGCCTGTTCGGCTGCCGCCTCCTGCTGGGCGTGCTGGCGGGTGCGGTGCCAGTGCCGGGCGAAGGCGACCGCAGTGAGCGCGGCGTCGATCAGCATCGCCAGGCCGGACCCGTCGCCCACGGCTGCGGGGTTGCGCCAGATCGCCTGGACGCTGCGGCGCAGAACGCGGGCACTGGCGTCGTCGGCGGCGATGCGGGAGCGGGTGGCGCGCTCGAACGCCGAGGCGGCCCGTTCCAGTTCGCCCCTCACCCCGGCCGGTGCAGTGAGCGGCAGCAAGTCCAAGGCGGCACCGAGTGCGACGAGCTGGCCCTGGGCGGCAGGATCGTCACCATGGATGAGGTGGTGGGGGATGCGTTCGGTGGCGGCCGTGGCCTGGTGCCACGGATCGCCCAGCGGGATGGGGACGGGCTCGTGGCTGGCGTGCGTGAGGCGCTGGCGGATCTTGGGCAGAGAGAGGTCGCCGGCGAGGGTGGAGCCCGCGTACCAGATGGGTTCGTCCTGCTTATTGACGTCGCCGGGCAGAGCGACGCTGTAGCCGATCACGTCGCCGGACGGCTCGGTCTTCGGGCGTACTTTCACGCCGGTCGCCCCCAGGAAGGCGAAGAACTCAGCTTCGCTGGAGGCGGCGGCCACCGCGCGGCGTACCCGCAGGCGCAGGATCTCGCGGGATGTGGCGTCCTGGCCCAGGCGCTTGGCCTTGAAGTGCTCTTTGCTGGTCGGGCGCTTGGCGGCGGTGCCATCGCCCGGCTTCAACCGCCGCAACCCGTAGTCGATTTCGATCCGGCGAGCCTCACGCTGGACGGCGCGTTGGTCGTAGCCGCGCTGGGGGCGTCGGCCGTCCTGGCGGACGAGGGTGGCGGCGATGTGGATGTGGTCGTCGGCGTGGCGCACGGCGACCCAGCGGCAGGCTTCCTCGTCCCCGTCGGGGGCGATGCCGGCGGCGGCCACGATGCGGCGGGCGATGTCTGCCCACTGGGCGTCGGTGAGGATGGGGTCCTCGGGTGCGGCGCGGACCGGGCAGTGCCACACGGTGTCCTTGGGCGCCTTGTCGCCGAGCATCTGCACGGGCTGGTCGAGCTGGGCGACAAGCTGCTTTTCCACCTCCTTCGGGTCGCGGTGGGGGCTGCGGCCGGGGTCAGGGGCGAAGCCGTTCCAAGACGCCACCAGATGCGGGTCGGTGTGCTCATTGGCCCGGCCCTTACCGAAGAGATATCCGATCGTGCGGCGGGTAGCCTCCGGACCCCTGCCAAGGATGATCTTGGGTATCACCGGCTCACCGGCCCTCTGTGACCTGGGCGACGGCTGCGTCCACGTCGGCGATCGACGCCTCGACGCGGTCCAGGAGCCGCTGGACGGTGTCGGGCTGGGGCCAGGCGCCGTCCTTGTTGAGGTGCCAGGTGAGCTGATTGAGGTTGTTGCCGATCTTGCCCAGTTGCCCGTTGGCGGCCATCAGCGCCTTGACCATGGCGCGATAGTCGGCGACCGCAGCGGTGGGGTCATTGGAGCGGGCGGCGGCCAGCGAGCACTCAGCCACATAGCCGCCGGGTTGCATGCGGCTCAGAGCGGCGGCGTTCTTCACGAGGTCGAACTCGTCATCGCTATAGCGGGGGTGGACGCGGTGCTCGCGCAGCTGCTTGTCACGCAGGCGGCGACGCGGTGCAGGCTGCTGCGGCGCGTTCGACGACGGCTCGCTTGTCCCTCCCTCGGTCGGCTCCCCCGGGCCGGCCGACTCCGGTGCCCCCTCGGCGCCGGAAGCCTCCGCCCCCTGTGGGGCGGAGGCCGGGTAAGGACTCCTTACCCGACAACTTGCTGCGCGTGTAACGGATGTGGTGATCGTCTGCTGCTGAGCTGCGACGGGTTCGTGGTGCGGGTCGTGCATGAGGTGGATCTCCGTGGGGTGCTGGTGTCGAGGGCCCCGCGCTGCCTCCCGAGGAGCTCGGGGGTGGGCCGTGAGGGTGAGGTGAACGTGGGGAATCAGGCGGCGTCGGCAGGCGCGTTGGGTTCGCCCTGCTGCTGGGCGGCGGCCTTGTCGAGTTCGTCGAGAGGCTCGCGTTCGAAGTCGTCGTACGCGGCGGACTTGGCCTGGCCGGTGCGTTCGGCCTTCAGCTGGTCGCGGACGACGCGGGCGCGTTTCTGGCCGATCCGTAGTTCGTCGCGCAGGCGCTCGGCGGTCAGCCTGTCGTCGCTCCAGTTGGAGGTCAGGAGTCGGGCCGCGTCGAGGATTTCGGCGTCGGTCCGGGTGCGGTCGGCGGTCGACTTGGCGGCGGGGATCCGACCGGTCGTTCGACGCGAGGCGGCTCCGGTCGACTCCGCCACGGCGGCCGACCGGGGCGGCCGGGCAGCAGGGGCGGGGGCCGACTCGTCGGCTGCGGTCGGCCCTGTCGCGGGCGCTTCGGCGACCTTCACGGGGGTCGACTCGGTCGGCTGGCCGGGGGCCGATTCACCCTGGTCAGACGTCGGCTGTGCGGTCTGCTCACTAGCCGACTCGTCAGCTTGCTGGCTGGCCGACCGGCCAGGGGCCGTTTCGGCTGGGTCAGCCGACTCGGGGGTGTGGTGCAGCACCTTCGCCACGAGGTCCGACCCGAAGTAGATCGACCCGACCGGGAGCGAGGTCGCCAGCAGCACCAGGGCCCAGTTCGCCGGGTCCCAGTCGGCCAGTTGGCCCCACCGGATCGACGAGGTGTGCAGGGCCGGAGCGAGGCCGTGCACGTAGTTCATAAGGAGGCTGGCGATCGTGTAGGTCGCCAGGACCCGCAGCGCGAACTTCCGGTCGGCCCCGGGCAGCACGAGCGTGGCGACCAGTGCGAGCGCCATCAGCCCGTCGACCACGATCGGATAGAGCAGGGCGGCGGTGGAGTCGGCGCCGATGGCGCGGGCCACGTCGGACAGCGCGTTCCACGAGACGCGGAAGGCCATGAGGACGACTGCCACCAGGCCGACGACCAGGGTGATGCGTCCGTTGCGGTTCACGCGACGCTCCCCAGTGGGGGCGGGCGCCCGGCGAGCATCGCCAGGATCGTCATGTTGGCGAGGGCCTTGTCGTCGGCGGCCGGAGCGGGCGGTAGCAGGGTCACTGCCTGCATAGGTGCTGTGGTTGCCGCGTATGGCTGTCGGTGCGCTCGGGGCAGGGAAGTGCAAGGCAGTGGGCTCCAGGCTGGAGAGGTGGGGCCTGTGGGGCGGGAGTGAGGGGCGTGCACGCGGGCCGTTCTGAAGAGGGCTCCGCGCGTGTACGCCTGGGCGCATGTACGGCGTGGACGCTCGCGTGATCGCTCCGCGCGCACCGGTAGGGATCCAGCCGACGGCGGTGAGGCATCGGACGGTGGCGTAGGAACGGGTCTGCTCGCCCCCTCCGGCAACGCCGTCGGCCTTGGTGGCCAGGTTGCTGTCGACGAGGCGGGTGAGGCGACGCCGGGGCGCAAGGGCTTGTTAATACCCGCGCGGGCCGGTGACCGTGCCGCGCCTGCGGTCGGGGCCTTCGAGGATGACGCGGCGGGTCATCTCGGCGAGGCGGGAGGCGACGCGGTCGCCGACGGCGGTGCGCAGGTCGGCGATGGGGAGGTTGGTGGTGATGAGGGTGGGCAGCTCGTGGACGTACTGATGGTCGATGAGTCGGTAGGTCAGCTCCTCGGTCCACTCCGATGCCTTGGCGGCGCCGAGGTCGTCGAGGAGCAGCAGCGGGCTGCGAGCCAGTTCCTGGAAGCGGCGTTCGCCGTCATGGCCCGGGCGCGGGCGCAGGGTGGCGTGCAGCTCAGCGGTGGTGATGGCCTCCCAGCGCAGCCGGACCCCGGCGCCGAGCAGCGAGCGGATGGCGCCGTACGCCTGGTAGGTCTTGCCGGTTCCGGTCGGGCCTGCGATCAGCAGCGAGGGGCCGTAGGCGATGCCCGGTGCGCCGCCTGGCCCCGGCCGTCCCGCGGCCGCGATCTCTTCGACCCAGGCCGACACGTGGTCATGGTCGGCCAGTGCGTCGCGGTAGCGGCGCGGGATGCGGGCGGCGGCCAGCTCCAGCGCGGTCACCGGCTCCGGCGACGGCGCCGCGTCGACCGCAGTGGCGGGGTCAATGTCGCGGGCGGCCAGGATCGCCTCCAGCTTGGCCATGGCGCCACCCAGTTGGCGTGGCTCGCGGGCAGAGATCGCAGAGGTCGCCGTGGTCACAGCTCACCCCCGTACGCGGCCTGCGCGTCGACCGGGTTGGCCCACGGCCGGTGCCCTGGGGACGTGTCGCTCGGCGCGGGCGGATTCATGGCCTCGTTGACCAGGCTCGGCAACACGCTGGGATGTAGGCCCTTGGCACGCAGTCGCTCGAGACCGGCGCGCACGTACGCCGCGTCGATGCCTTCGGCGAGCAGACGGGCGGTCTCCTTGCCGAGATGCCCCAGGAAGCCTGTGGGCGGCCGGTTGGCGCATGCGACGGCGTACTCGGCGATGAGCGCCTTGGCCGAGACGGACTCGGGTGCGGGGGCGCTCGCGCCCCCCACCGGAGGTGATCCTAGATCCAGGATCCTAGGTCCTAGATCCGGACCATGAGGGCTCACTGAGTCCTCAGTGAGCCCTCCCGGAATGTTCCGTGATCCCTCACTGAAACCCTCCTGAGCTGCGGTTTCGCCGCTCTTCATCGAAGGGTCCCGCAGAGGCGACTCCTCAGCGAGGACTCCGGGAGAGCTCAACGAAGGCTCCGTGAGTCCTGCGTGATGGCTCTCGGAGGGCTGCGTGTGCCGTCCGCCCTCTGGCGCGGGCAGGCGGGGCAGCGGCTGCCGCTGGGCCGATTGATCTTCTGGTGCTTGGCCCAGGTGACGATGTGCAGGTAGTTCTTGCCGTCGTGGCCTTCGTAGCGGCAGATCAGGCCGGCCCCGGCGAGCTGGGTGAGGTCGTCCTCGACCGCCAGCGGGCCGTGTTCGGGGCGCAGTGACCACAGGGCACCGGCGATGACGGCGGCTTGGTCGCGGAAGCGGCCGTGGTCGTCGGCCTGGGTGAGGAGCCCGAAGAAGGTCCGTTCCGCGGAGATCGAGACCTCGGCCAGCGACTCAGAGGTGAAGGCTTCCGGCTTGATGGTGCGTATCCGTGCCAAGGCAGGTGGGTGTCCTCACTCGGTGGCCGGGCGGTTGGGCAGGGCTCACCGTCGTTGGTCGGGGGTGGGGGAGAGGGGCGGTTCGTGACCTACGGCGTGGCGTGCGCCGCAGGCATCCGCGTATGCGGGGGTGTCGTCAACACAGCCACACCCCATCGCATAAGTCCACCCCCATCTCTCACGGCAGAAATGCCGTTGGAAATGAGGCGGGCGGCGCCCCGCCAAAACAGTAAGGCGCGATCCCCGGTCGCCGAAATCGACGGCACAATTAACCGAGCCAGAAGGATCACATTGCCGAACCGTTGACGCCCGCTGCCGGGGAAGCTACAACACAACACCGCACGTCAGAGCGAGGCTGGGCATTCCACCCCCGACCCCTGAATGCCCGAGTTGCCGGTTTGGGAATCGCGGCGGTGCTTTATAGCAGACGATCCCCGCTTAGCGAAACCGGAGAAGGCGAGCTACAAAAAACCCATGGCAGCCCGACCCCTTCAAATCGGTCCAGTAGGAATCCGGACCGCCCGAACCATCGAAATTCTCCGTACCGAGCGCGGACTTTCCCAACGCCAGCTCGCCGCCCGTGTGACCGCCCTTGGCCACCCGATGTCGAACACGGCGCTCTCCCGTATCGAACGCGCCCAGCGTCGCTGCGACATCGACGACCTCGCTGCCCTGGCCCAGGCCCTCCACGTCCCGCCCTTCGCCCTCCTGGAGGGCGACACCGCGCTGTGATCGCGGGCATTCCAACTCATGCCCCACAGCACCGCCTGCGTAAGGACCCCTCCCTCTTGCCCCAAGCCGCAATACCCGCCGCGCCCACGCCTGCTCCGCTCCGACCCGACGGCGGCTCCTCGCTGCCGCGCCTCTACGTCCCCGAGGAGATCGCCGACGTACTCGGCTGCTCGGCCTGGTGGGTCAAGGACCGCGCCCGCCGACGGCTCATCCCCTTCACGAGGGTCGGCCGTGCCTACCGCTTCACCGACGAGCACCTAGCGGAGATCATCCGCATGCACGAGACCCGCCCCGCAATTCCGCGGCAGCGAGCCGAAGCTCCTCCTGCGCCCAAGTCCCCCTCACCTCAGCCTTCTCCGTCGTCTGCCGCGTCCGCGGCTCGCCTGCGCGCCCGGCCACCACGCCGAGCCCGTCAGAGCCAGTTCGGGCCAGCCGCCTAGCCGACGACACGGGAAGGGGAGGAATCCGTGGGTTTCGCGGAGAAGCGCGGAAACTACTGGCGCGGCCGATACAAGATCGCGCCCGGCAAGCACCTCACGGTCGCCGACGACAACGGCAAGGCGATCAAGTTCGCCACCAAGGGCGAGGCCCAGCGTGCCGCGAGTGAGGCGGAGAACAAGTACCGGCGCGGAGACTGGCGCGACCCGGCACTCGGCCAGGAGACCTTCGGCGAGTACGCGAGTCGTTGGTACGCCGCCCAGGACCTGGCCGCCTCGACGATGCAGAACTACAAGCGCCACATCGAGGAGCACCTGCTCGCCGACTTCGAGGACAAGGCGCTTGCCGGCATCCTGCGCACCGATGTCGACCTGTGGGAGAAGAAGGAGAAGGCCGTCTACGCGGCCTCCAGCGTTAAGACTTGGCGCTCGACGCTCCACCTGATCTTCGAGGATGCAATCGACGAGGGCCTGATCACCTCGAACCCGGCCGCCAGACGGCGCGGACGCGGCAAGCGCGCCGGCCGTTCCCGTGACCGTGGTCCGGAGAAGGTCGTCACCGACCCGCTCGGCATCCTGCTGACCGCCGAGCGCGCAGCTCTGCTCTCCGGCCGCGACGACGAGTTCGTCGCCGTGGTCCTCAAGGGGTACACCGGCATGCGCTGGGGCGAAATCGTCGGCTTGGAGACGGAGTTCGCCCGCCCCGGCTCCGTCCGCGTCGAGTGGCAGCTGTACGAACTCGACACCGGCGAGCTGGTGCGCTGCCCACCCAAGGACGACAGCTACCGCACCATCGACGCGATGGGCTGGCTGTCGGCCCTGGTCGCCAACCACATCGCCCGCACGAAGCCGAAGCCCTGCCCGTGCCACGGAAAGACCTACGTCTTCCGTGGCCAGGGCGCGGCCCGCACCGGCGGCCACCAGGGTGCGAAGCTCGTCGACGTCGCACGCCGTGCCGAAGTCTCCACGGGCACGGTGTCCAACGTCCTCAACCACCCCGACCGCGTCACCGAAGCCAAGCGGATGAGGGTGGAGCGGGCCGTCGCGGACCTTGGGTTCGTGCGGGGCGGCGCGGTGTCGCAGCAAGCAGCCCACTGGCGCCGAAACGGCTTCGCGACGTGGCTGTTCACCCCGGCTGTCTCCGGCTGGTACCCGAAGAAGGCACCGCAGGAAGCCCGTCCAGTACCGCTGCTCGGCGAGCCCTGGCCCGGCGTCCCGGCCCGAGGACGCGGAGCCAGCGACCGGGCCGACGCCTGCTGGCTCCCGATCGCCAAGGGCCTCACACCCCACGGTCTCCGCCACACCCACCGGACCGTGATGGAGGATCTCGGCACTGAGAAGGTCCTCATGGACGAACGCATGGGACACATCGATGGCTCCGTCTCGGCACGCTACGCACACGTCACCCCAGGTATGCGCAAGCGACTCATGCTCGGACTGACCGAGCAGTGGGAGATGGCCCTCGGCGCCCGTCTGGCGATGAGCCCCACGTCACCGGTGCGCGTACTCAGTGATCTTCTGCGACGCACACAGTACGTCCCATTTGCCTGAGGAGTCTCAACAAGGAGGAAAGCCACTCGCTGGCAGCCAGCCGGGAGCCGGATCTCGGAGTCTGCACCCCGGGTGGCTCCTAAACGGGGCATACAGCAAGTTGGGACCGGTGTGATCTATCAGCACCGGTCCCAACTTGGTGTTTCACTGTCAGGGAGGAGGATTTGAACAACGACCTCTTACCGGTCAGTCCAGGACTGTCTCCTGGGATTCGTCGGATTCCGGGTCGTCGCCCTCTGGCACATGGTTCTCCACGGTCCTGCGCCGCAGGTTCTCCACGTCAGTCAGGATGCCGACCAGCAGTTTGTGTAGGTCGTCCAGCTGGTCCACCGGGACGATCGGGGTGTGGTCCCCGACTTCCGGCTCCAGGGCGTGCAGATGGTCGAGGGCGTCCCGGGCGCCCTGCACCCCGAGGTGGAGGGCCTTGCGGTGCGCGGCGGCGCGCTGGCTGGGAGGTGGCGGAGCGTCTTCGGCGCGGGGAGCCGGGACGGGGACGGTGGGCAGAGCTTCCTCGGCCCCCTGAGCAGCGCCGTCCTGGAATAGCGCCGTCACCGGGTCCGTGGTGATGGGCACCTCGCCGGAAGAGGCACTGGTGGAGACGCCGCCGTCTACCAGCACCGTTTCACCGTTCGCCGAGGGCGCCGCCGGAACCTGCACCGGCGCCGGACCGGTGACCGTCGACGAGGGTACGGCCTGTGCCGCGCGCTCCGGGGCCGAGGCCGCGACGACGTCCCACTCGTACAGTGGCATCGGCACGCCATTGGCGTCGCGAGCGATGCGGTCTGGGGCATTGAGGTCGACTTTGAAGTACACGTACGGCGGCTCGGCGGACATGGCCGACTCCCTGCCGGTCAGGCTCTGCCTGGGCACGGAGTTCTGTGGGAGGTCGTCACTGCGGAACGTGTTAGCGGCCAGCGCGAGAGTCCACAGGCCGAGTTCGTTCGTCGGCCGTGAGAGTCCCTCGATGACCTTGTTCACGTCCGACCGGAAAGGGACACCGCCCTTCTCCTTCTTGGCCCCCAGCGATGAGCCGACGTTCCTGGTTAGCAGCTTGTCGGCGATCAAGGCGACACCGCCGGCCACAGCCAGGGTTCGGCGGGCGTCGTCGTCGCCGTTCATCGCCGGTGCGATCAGCGCGGTGAAGTCGTCGATGGGCTGTGGAGTCCAGCCCTGGGTGACGTCGTTCGACAGCACACCACCGTTGTTCCACGCGTTTCGCGCTTGCTTGGTGACGAGCTTCTTCTTCGCACGCCAGGGCAGGTCGATGATCGGACCGAGCAGTTCCCCGAACCCCTTCATACTCATACGCTGGCCGCCCTTGATGGCCTTGGCTTGGTCCTTGAGAAGCTCCAGGAGATCTGGTTGTGTCAGGGCGCTGACCAGGTAGACGGCACGCCACAAGGCGGTCCCGGGTGGTGCCGGATCGCCCCCGAAGACCTGCGGAAGCTCGGCCACGGGAATGCGGCCGACGGCAAGGCCGTACACCGCCTGGAGATCGGCCGTGTTCCAACGCGGGTCGCCCTGCTGGATGATCCGCTTCAGGGCCCGGGTGATGACCTCGACGTTCTGGGCCGCCGCGTCCCACTGCTTGAACTCGACGTGTACCGAGGCCAGTACTGAACGAATGGCGTCATCAAAGATGTCCTCGGGAGACAGCACTCGGCCCTCATGTCCCTCAACCCCGACGGCGATCTGCGCCGGAACGACGTAGGACTGGGCGATCTGAGCGGCCCGAAGCCCGGGTGTCGTCCCCTTCATCTCATCGTGGAATTCTTGCCGAAGTTCCTGCCGCCACCGAGTTCGGCTGGCGGCTAGCCGCTCCCCGAGACCGGGCCCTGCGGCCGTCCCCGCCGCGGAAGCGCTGCCGAGCAGTGCGTCGGTCGCCAGGGTGGCCACCTCGGCGGGGTCGGCACCGTGCCCGGCTAGTACCGCCCAGGCGCTGGCGAGTCGGGTGATGCCGTCACGGACGACGAGAACGTGGATCGGCTCCGCGCCGTCCTCGAAGGCGATCTCGACGGGGTGGGTGATCAGGTTGCGGGTGACGGAGCGCGTGAGGATGGAAGTGGCGTAGCTGTTGAGCGACAGCGTCGCGTGGATGGTCTGCCACACGTGGTTCCGCAGGTGGGCGGGGTTCTCGTAGCGGTACTGCACGATCGCACCGGGACGGCCCTCATGGGTGATCCCGTGCACCTGCGGGTCGGGTACCTCCGAGACCTCCATGCCGGTACGAGGCTGGGGACCAGGAAACAACTCGCTGAGCAGGACACGGGTGACAACCGACAGCAGCGTCGCCCCTTCGACGTTCTCGACCATTAGGAGGCCCGTGGGCTCATCCTGCGTCGGGCGAAGCTGAACTGCCAATGCTTCGGGCCAAGTTGTCGCACGAGCTATGGCTCCCCATGCAGTGTCCGGCAGCCAGGTGCTCGGATTGGCCCGGCCCGCTGCGGTCACCGCCGCGACATGGCTGTCCGCTGAGTCGGCAGGGAGGTGGGGCGAGACGTTGGTTACCCGGATCGTGTCCGTTCCCCAGGGGACGTCGATGGATAGGGCAGCAGGCTTGTCGGTGGTCATGGGCGCAGATCTCCAATGTGTGGTCCGAAGTGGCCTGGCGGTCATCACGAAGGGCGGCGAGCCGCACTGAACTCGCCGCTCAGGTCGTTATGCCGGGAGTGCTCCCGATACATCGTCATCTGCCCAGGGCAACTCTGGTGGGAGCCAGGTCGGCCTGCAGCTCATGTGCGGGTAGCACCGGTGTTGATAAGCGGCGTAGGCCCCGAGCTTTGCGGGTGTCAGGAACAGCTCGACCTCGGCCGCACGACAGGGAAGAGCCCTCAAGGCGGGTGATTCTGGAGGCAGGGGTTCAAGATCCGGGCCGTCCGCCGTAAGGCGGAACCAGGCAATCCCTCGGCTGGTGTGGATGAGGGCCAGCCCCGAGGGTCGTCCGGCGAGTCGAGTGCACAACCAGTCGAGCACCTCCTGATCGGCCTGCCTGGAGTGTCGCTTTGGCATGTGGGCGATGAGCGGCTTGGGGAACTCGGCCAGTACCTCGGTGAATTGTCTGGCGTACTGGCGACCCAGTGCCTGCGCAGCTTTGGCGCTGGTGGCCCTCATGCGGAGACGCCATTCCCTCTTGACGAGTCTGCTCGGATGTGGTAACCGCCCTGCTGCATGAATGCGGAGACGGTCACCGAGAAGAGCGTTCCATCTATGTCGGTACCTGGGAATCTCTGCTCCTGTCAGTTCAAGCACGCATATGGTCCGAAGCGGCAGCCGTCCGGAGGTGCCGACGATGAAGACGGGTTCCTCGCGCGGGGCGCGTATCTCTTCAGCGTCACTCATCTACAACTCCTGACGGTGCCGGTGCCGGTGCCCTGCGGGCATGTGACGTGGCGTCACCAGCGCGCTTGGCGGGCCCCGTTGGAACCACCGTACGGACGGGCCGCAGGTGCGCGCAGTCGTTTTTAGCTCGAAGCCCACGCTAGATGCGGTAGATGCGCTCATTGATGTACGCGACATGCAGGAATCAGGCGTGTCGCTTCTACGCAACTTCAGCTCAAGTTGCTCTTGGCTCGCGGGTAGTTGTCGAACACTTGGGGGAGAGGACTCATCCCGAGCTTGTCCAGGTGTGCCAGGGCGGCGGCGGCGTCGGCAACTTCGCCGAGGATGCTGTCGCGTTGAATGACCCACACGAACTCGTTCTCGGATGTCGGCAGCGTCCGCGGCAGGGTGGAGAGCCCGATCCTCTCGAACTCTTCGCTGATCTGTGTGCACAACTCAGAGCTGAGCCGGGCTCGTTCCGGCGCAGCATGTTTCTTGATGAAGTGCATGGACAAGCGCTTGATGCCGTGGTCAACCTCGACCGCGTGCTTGATAATTGTGAAGTCCATAACTCAGTAGCTTACTGAGTTAATAAGGGAAAGCCAGGATCTGCCTCACTGGAGGGGCTGATCCTGGCCAACCGCTCGTGCAGAGGTGAGATAGCTCGGGAGCCTCGCTGGCTGTTCCGGGCAGTCGAGGGGGCTGGTTCGACGTGGCACCACCCCCTAGCGGATGTCGTTCATGTCACCCACGACCCGCCACCGTGCGTCGTCGGTCGTACGCGCCGGAAGTGGCAGCGCAGTAACCCGATCGGCTACGCGGACTGGTTCCGGCGGCTCGCAATTGTCCCGTCAGATCCTGGAGAAGCGGCACGTCAACGTCGCGGACGTCCACTAGGCCAGTCCGCAGTCCGCTTCAGCGTGCTGTGTAGGTCCTCATATGACACTGCGTGATCATGTTCGCGGAGGAGCGCGACAGCCGGCCCTCGTCCATCCTCATTGCCGCCCTTTCGCACACGATCCTGCCGTGAGCCGCGGAGTGGCTCCTCTCCTCCTTACGGAACTGTGGCGGGTCATGGGCGCTGGCGGCGGTCGCCACTGCGCCGTGCCACAGCTCGCTGAGCCCGACGAAGGCGATAAGCCGTTCTGCCGGGCAGCGCGTGCCCATCAGAGCCTGATCCTGCGGAGCGGTACCAGGAGCCAGATCCGAACTCGGCTCCCAAATGGCTCCCAAACCGGCCCCCACAACGACTCAGGGGCCCGACCCGCGATGCGGATCAAGCCCCTGACCTGGTACTTCACTGTCGGGGTGGCGGGATTTGAACCCACGACCTCTTCGTCCCGAACGAAGCGCGCTGCCAAGCTGCGCTACACCCCGATGTCGTTGCTCCACCGCCCCGCATTGCTGCAGGCCCGTGGCGACATCGATTACTTTAGCGGACCGGCGGCCTGAGACGAAATCCGGTTTTCGGGGCCCCGTGGTTCGGGGCGGACGCGGTCCAGGGTGGTGGTCAGGAGGGCCAGGGCGTAGAAGGCCGCGCCAAAGGTGAGCGCGTTGCCAAGGACGCCGGGGTAGCCGTGGGCGTCGACGTCCAGGAACGGGTAGGGGTAGCGGGCCGGGAAGGCCGGGGGCATCAGGGCGCCGCGGGTGAGGGCGAAGGCCAGGTAGGCGACGGGGTAGAGCAGCCAGAGGGCCGCGTGGCGGGGGCGTAGGCCGCCCGGCCTGGTCAGGAGCAGCCAGTCGAGGGTCACGCCGACCGGCGTCACGGTGTGCAGGAGCTGGTTGGAGTACGAGTGCCAGCCGGCCATGGACCCCGCGTCCCCCGTCATGGAGAAGCCGCCGGGGCCGTTCGCCAGGACCAGGTGGTAGACGAGGCCCGTCGTCGCGATGAAGAGGAGCGTGCCGCCGGTCACCCAGGGCGGCAGCGGGCGGTGGCCCCGCCAGGCCCGCCGTGCGGAGAGGCCGAGGACCACCGCCACCAGCAGGTTGCTCTGGATGGTGAAGTAGCTGAGGACGCGTAGCGGGTTGCTGCCGGTGACCAGGGCGATCGTGATTCCGGTCAGCGCGGCGAGGGCGATCAGTGCGCGCAGGGCGGCCGCGGCGGGGCGGCGTACGGGGGGTACGACCGCCTCCGCCGGGACACCCGAGGCGCTGGATATGCCCGAGGTAGTCGGATCGATCATGTTCCCCACGGTAGGGGCACGGCCGTCAGCAGCGTTGCCTCCAGGGCGTGGCCCCCGGCCCTGTGCAGCCCGGACCGCCCGATCTACGGCTCCCGGCCTCGTTGAGCCAGGACCTCCGATCTACGGCTCCCGGCCTCGTCAAGCCCGTACCGCCCGATCTACGGCTCTCGCCTCACCCTCGCCGCGGCGCCAACGTCAGCAGCGTCGCCTCCGGCGGGCACGCGAACCGCATCGGGGTGTAGCGGTTCGCGCCGCAGCCCGCCGAGACGTGCATGTACGACGTTTTCCCCTCCGCCTGGTGGGTCGAGAGGCCCTTCACGCGGTCCGTGTCCAGGTCGCAGTTGGTGACCAGCGCGCCGTAGAAGGGGATGCAGAGCTGCCCGCCGTGGGTGTGGCCGGCCAGGATCAGCGGGTAGCCGTCCGCCGTGAACGCGTCCAGGGAGCGCAGGTACGGCGCGTGCACGATGCCCATCGAGAAGTCGGCGCCGGAGTCCGGACCGCCCGCCACGCGCGCGTACCGGTCGCGTTTGATGTGCGGGTCGTCCACGCCGGTGAGCCCGATCTCGTAACCGTCGATCTTCAGCGAGCCCCGCGTGTTCGTGAGGTTCACCCAGCCCGCGGCGTCGAACCCGTCGCGCAGGTCCTCCCAGGGGTTGTGGATGACGCCGACCGCGGGGGCGTTGCCGTTCAGGCCGTGCTTGCCCTGGACCTTCTCGACCAGGTAGCGGGCGGGGTTGCGCGGCTTCGGGCCGTAGTAGTCGTTCGAGCCGAAGACGTACGCCCCGGGGAACTCCATCAGCGGGCCGAGCGCGTCCAGCGTCTCCGGTACGCCCTCGGGGTCGGAGAGGTTGTCACCCGTGTTGATCACGAAGTCGGGGCGCAGGCCCGCGAGCGACCGCAGCCACCGCTGCTTCTTGCGTTGACCGGAAACCATGTGGATGTCGGAGACCTGGAGGACCCGCAAGGGGCGCATCCCCGGCGGCAGTACGGGCACCGTGACCCGCCTCAGCCGGAACGAACGGGCCTCGAAGCCCACCGAGTAGGCGAGACCGGCCGCGACCGTCGCCGTGATGCCCAGGGGTACTGCGTAGTGCGCGCGCATCCTCCCATCGTGTCAGACGCCGCCCGGTCCGAAACGGGAGGGCAGCCGCGGGCAACCGGCCCGCAGCCGGGGGAAATCGGCGGGCGGGAAACCGTCCGCACCTGCCACAATCAACCCATGACCACGCTCAAGTCGAAGCTTCAGGAAGACCTCACGGCCGCGATCCGGGGGCGTGACGAGCTGCGCTCCTCGACGCTCCGGCTGACCCTCACCGCCATCACGAAGGAGGAGGTCGCGGGCACGCAGGCGCGCGAGCTCTCCGACGACGACGTGCAGAAGGTGATCGCCCGCGAGGCGAAGAAGCGCCGCGAGGCCGCCGAGGCCTTCGGGCAGGCCGGGCGTACCGAGCAGGCGGACCGGGAGAAGGCGGAGGGCGAGATCCTCGCCGAGTATCTGCCGAAGCAGCTCTCCGACGACGAGCTCCAGGCGATCGTCGCCCAGGCGGTCGAGGAGGCCAAGGCTGCCGGCGCCGAGGGCCCGCGCGCCATGGGCCAGGTCATGAAGATCGTGAACCCGAAGGTCGCGGGCCTGGCCGAGGGCGGCCGCGTCGCCGCCACGGTCAAGAAGCACCTCGCGGGCTGAGAACGGGCAGCGGGCTGATCCCTGACCGTGGGTAATGGGCTGGCCCCTCGCCGCGGGTCGCTGTGGGCCGAGCCCCGGCCGCGGGCAACGGGCCGCCCCGTGGCCGCGATCACCGCTGCGGGCTCAGCCCTGGCCGCGGGCATCGCTGCGGGCTCAGCCCTGGCCGCGGGCATCGCTGTGGGCCGAGCCCTGGCCGCGGGCAACGGGCCGCCCCCTGGCCGCGATCACCGCTGCGGGCCGAGTCTTGGCCGGTACCACCGGGCCGGCCCCTGACCGCGACCACCGGACCGAGCCCCGGCCGCGAGCCCCGCTCCAGGCCACGCCCCGCCCCTACCTTCCGCCGCCCACCACCCCCGACGCACCTGCGGCCCTACGACGACGAGGGCGCCCCCACCACAGGGGGCGCCCTCATTCTCGTATCTCCGCGGAAGCCTTGCTCCACGGAAGCCTTCGCTCCACGAACGTCCGGCCTACGCAGCTACCTGCTCACCTACGGGGCCAACCCCCGCCGATCCCGCCGCCGAACCCACCGCCACCGCCATTGCCATTGCCATGGCCACCGCCCAGCATGTCCGGCGGGATAGTGATCTCCGGCCACGGGTTGCCACCACCGCCGCCCCCACCGTGACCGCCACCACCGCCCCCACCGCCACCACCCGGCTTGTTGTCGTGGTTGCCGCCGTCGCCGTCGCCGCCGTCGCCGCCGTCCGCGTCATGGTCGCCGCCCCTGCCCTTGTCCCGCCCGGGAAGCTGCACCGAGGTGAAGCCGGGCGCCGGCTTGCCCGCCAGGGCGCCGCTCATCGCGTCGCGCCAGATCGGGCCCGGCACCTCGCCACCGTAGACCTTGCCGTACGGGACGCCACCGATGGTGATGTCGACCATCCGCCGCTTGTGCTGCGGGTCGCCGACCCAGACCGCGCCTGACATGTTCGGGGTGTAGCCCACGAACCAGGCGGCGTAGCGGTAGTCGGTCGTACCCGTCTTGCCCGCGCTCGGCCGGGAGCCGAGACCGGCCTGCTTGCCCGTGCCGTCCTCGACCACGCCCCGCAGCAAGGTGTTCATCGTGTCCGCGGTCTTCTCCGACATCGCCCGCGAGCACGCCGACTTCGGCACCTGCAACGACTTGCCGCCGAGCGTCGTGATCGACTCGATGGCGATCGGCGAGCAGTACGTGCCGCGCGAGGCGAAAGTGGCGTACGCCGACGCCATCGTCAGCGGCGACATCTCCTGCGTGCCCAGCGCGATCGACGGCGCCTGGGCCAGCTCCCCGCCATCGGCGCGCTCGACGCCCATCTTGGCGGCCAGCTTCGTCACCGGGCAGATGCCGACGTCGCCGATCAGCTGCACGTAGTAGGTGTTGACCGATTTGGCGGTCGCTTCCTTCATGCCGTACGGGCCGACCTCGGACTCGTTCTCGTTGGTGAGCGTCTCGTTGTTGACGTTCACCCAGTCCTTGCCACTACAGGTCGAGACCCGCTGCGGATACGGCATCTCGTACGGGGACGAGTAACTCTGCCCCGGCGACTTGCCGCCCTCCAGCGCCGCCGCCGCGACGATCGGCTTGAACGTCGAGCCCGGCTGGTAGCCCGCCCCGCCGCCCATGTCGTCGTCCACGGAGAGGTTGATCGTGGTCTCGTCCTTCTGGAAACCGTAGGGCCGCGACTGCCCCATGCCGAGGATCTTGCCCGTCCCCGGCTCGACGATGGTGGCGGCGGTCGCCACCTCGTCGCCCTTGTTCACGTGGTCCTTGATCGACGCCTGCACCGAATCCTGCGTCTGCGGGTCGAGCGTCGTACGGATCTTCAGGCCCCCGCGGTTCCAGATCTTGGCCCGCTCTTCCTTCGTCTTGCCGAAGACCGGATCGCTGAGGAAGACCTCGCGTACGTAGTCACAGAAGAAGCCGGCGCCGCTGACCGCGGTGATGCAGCCGTTCTTGGGGCGGCTCACCTTCAGGCCGAGGTCCGACTTCTTGGCCTCGTCGGCCTCCTGCTGCGAGATGTCGTGCGTGTCGGCCATGCGCTGGAGCACGACGTTGCGCCGCTGGGTGGCCTCCGTCGCGTCGTTGACCGGGTCGTACCGGCTGGGCGACTGCACGATGCCGGCGAGGAGCGCGGCCTCCTCGAGCTTCAGGTCCTTGGCGGGCTTGGAGAAGTAGCGCTGGGACGCGGCCTCGACGCCGTACGCCTGCTGACCGAAGTAGGTGATGTTCAGGTAGTTCTTGAGGATGCGCTTCTTGCCGAGCTTGTCCTCGACCTGGATCGCGTACTTCAGCTCGCGGATCTTGCGGCCCAGCGTCTGCTGCGTGGCCTCGGCGACCTTCGTCGGGTCGTCGCCCGCCTCCTCGACGAAGACGTTCTTCACGTACTGCTGAGTGAGCGTCGACGCGCCCTGGGAGACGCCGCCGCTCTGCGCGTTCTGGTTGAGGGCGCGCAGGATGCCCTTGAGGTCGACCGCGCCGTGCTCGTAGAAGCGGGCGTCCTCGATCGCGACGATCGCCTTCTGCATGTACGGCGAGATGTCCTTCAGGGGCACCACCGTGCGGTCACGCGAGTAGACCGTGGCGATGTGGCCACCCTTGTTGTCCAGGATGCTGGTGCGCTGGCTGAGCGGCGGCTGCTTGAGGTTGGCGGGGATCTCGTCGAACCCCTCGACCGAACCCTTGGCCGCTAGGCCCAGCGCGCCGGCCGCGGGCAGGGCGATCCCGGCCAGCACCGCACCCGCCAGCACGCTGACACCGAGGAATTTCGCGGCCTGCTGAATAGGTGACAGACCACCGCCCGAGCGCTTCTTTCCCATGGGGGCACCCTAATCCGTCGTCAAGGGCGTTCCGAGGGACCGAGTGATCATCGGAATGTTCGAGTGCCGGATCGTGACATCCGCGGCTGCGACTGTGTCTGCGACTGCGACTGCGACTGTGTCTGCGACTGCGACTGCGACTGCGACTGCCGCCGTGACCGTGACCGCCACTGCGCCGTGACCGCCACCGTGACCGTGACCGCCGCCGCGCCGTACCGCGTCGGCGTCGGGGGCCGGCGTCCCGAATCGCCGGACAGGCCGCAATGCCTTGGCCTAAGCTGGTGCCAACTGTCACAGCAGTGGGGTGCGGCGACAAGCCCTCCGGCACTTCCGGACCCGACGGATTTATGCCGACCTGATGTCCGACTTCGCCTTATGTGGCGTCGAGTGTCCGTTGTGACTCAACTGAACTGCCCGCCTTTGTCGGGTACCTCACATATGTCGCCAGCTCACTCCGTCGGGTGATCTGCCGCTTACGCATAGTCCGTTCGGGCCATTCAAGATTGGGCCCGAAGGGGGTGTTGCGCTGTGCCTACCTTCCGTAACGTCCTCAACTGGCGGCGGTGAATATGCCGCTGCCGCCGTGGGGGAGCCTCGATTCGGGAGAGGACGGCGCCGGTATGGGCTGGGTAACCGACTGGAGTGCGCAGGCGGCCTGCCGCACTACCGATCCAGATGAACTGTTCGTTCAAGGAGCAGCGCAGAACAGGGCCAAGGCGGTGTGCACCGGATGCCCGGTGCGGACCGAGTGCCTGGCCGACGCGCTCGACAACCGCGTCGAGTTCGGCGTGTGGGGTGGCATGACGGAGCGTGAGCGCCGCGCACTGCTGCGCAGGCGCCCCACCGTCACCTCATGGCGCAGGCTCCTGGAGACAGCGCGCTCCGAGTACGAGCGCGGTGCGGGCCTGCTGCCCGTGGACTTGGAGGACGAGGAGACGTACGAGAGCTACGCCGCGGTGGGTTAACGCGCCGACCCGCTCGCGTAGTCGCGTAGCGCCCCGGCCCGCTCGGGCAGAGCCCCGGTGCGCCCGCGTAGCGCCCCGGTATGCCCGCGTGGTTCGGCAGCTAGCCCGCGTGGCGCCCAGGTGGCTCGCACGGCACGGCGGTCAGCCCGCCAACCGGTCCCCAATGGCCCGGAGCCCGGCGAGGTCGTGCACATCTCCCGGCAGCGCGGCCACTTCCGCCACCGCCACCTCGGGGTGGAGCGCGGTGAAGCGGTCACGCGTGTGCTGTTCACGCGCCAGCAGCCGCATGCGTTCGGCGTGCAGCCGCAGCAACCCCGCGGTCAATTGCTCGACAGACGGTTCGGATGTACCGGCCAGCTCGGATGTACTGGCCAGGTCGGACGTGCCGGGTGGCTCGGACGTGCCGGGTGGCTCAGACGTGCCGGATGGCTCGGATGTACCGGTCGGTTCGGACGTTCCGGATGTGCCGGCCGGCTCGGACGGTGTGGTCTCGTGAGGAGCCTCGGAGGGCGCCGATGTCTCCGAAGTCGCGGGAGTCTCAAGGGAGTTACGAACTCCAACCTTCCCGCCCCCCTGATCCACAATGCCGCTCTCTTCAAGATTTTCCGCGGCGGCAAGCGCCCGCTCGGCCGACAACTGAGCGGCGCCGCTGCCGTGCACGCGGTTCAGCACCAGACCGGCCAGCGGCATGTCGTCGGCCGCCAGACGCTCCACGAAGTACGCGGCCTCCCGCAGCGCGTCCCGCTCCGGCGAGGCCACCACGAGGAACGCCGTGCCCGGTGCCTGCAACAGCCGGTACGTGGCGTCCGCCCGCGTGCGGAAGCCGCCGAACATGGTGTCCATCGCCGCCACGAACGTCTGTACGTCACGCAGCAGCGGCCCGCCGAGCAGCTTGCCCAGGGCCCCCGTCATCATCGACATGCCGACGTTCAGGAACTTCATTCCGGCCCGGCCGCCCACCTTCGCCGGCGCCATGAGCAGCCGGATCAGCTTGCCGTCCAGGAAGGACCCGAGCCGCTTGGGCGCGTCCAGGAAGTCCAGCGCCGAGCGCGAGGGCGGCGTGTCGACGACGATCAGGTCCCACTCGTCCCGCGAGCGCAGCTGCCCCAGCTTCTCCATCGCCATGTACTCCTGCGTGCCCGCGAAGCCCGCCGAGAGCGACTGATAGAAGGGGTTGGCGAGGATCGCGGCCGCCCGCTCCTTGTCCGCGTGCGCCTCGACGATCTCGTCGAAGGTCCGCTTCATGTCGAGCATCATGGCGTGCAGTTCGCCAGCACCAGCGCCAGCACCAGCGCCAGCGCCAGCTCCGTCGCAAGCGCCATTGCCACCGCCGTCACCGTCGCAAGCGCCATCGCCATCGCCTTCAATGCCCTTGACCCGTCGCGGCACGTTGTCGAGCTGGTCGATGCCCATGGACTGGGCGAGCCTGCGCGCCGGGTCGATGGTGAGGACGACCACCTTGCGGCCCCGCTCGGCCGCGCGCAGGCCTATGGCGGCCGCCGTGGTCGTCTTGCCGACGCCTCCGGAGCCGCAGCACACCACGATGCGGGTCTTCGGGTCGTCGATCAGAGCGTCGACGTCCAGCGCGCGGCTGGCGTCGAGGGGCCGGGCAGAGTCAGAGGCGGCCGCCGGGTCCAGGACGCCTGCCGAGTCCGAGGCGCGCAGCGAGTCCGAGGCGCCTGTCGAGTCCGAGGTCCGTGCCGGTTCCGGGGTCATGCGATCCCTTGCTTCCGCAGTGCCGTGGCGAGCTCGTACAGGCCCGCGAGGTCCATTCCGCCCGCCAGCAGCGGGAGTTCGTGCAGCGGCTGGCCGAACTCCGACAGCACGTCCCGCTGGTCGCGCTCCAGGGCGTACCGCTCGGCGTACTCCGCGGCCTGCTCCAGGAGCGGGTCGACCAGCCGCTCGGCGTTCCCGCCCCGCCGGGCCCCGCCGAGCCCCGCGGCCGACAGCGACCTGGCGATGGCCGTACGAGGCATCCGCTCCAGGCCCAGCTCCAGCTCGGCCTCGTCGAGCAGGGCGGGACGCACCATGTTCACGATGACCCGCCCCACCGGCAGCCGCGCGGCTCGCAGCTCGGCGATGCCGTCCGCGGTCTCCTGGACGGGCATCTCCTCCAGCAGCGTGACCAAGTGCACGGCGGTCTCGGGCGACTTGAGGACCCGCATCACGGCCTGCGCCTGGTTGTGTATGGGCCCGATCTTCGCGAGCCCGGCGACTTCGTCGTTGACGTTCAGGAAGCGGGTGATCCGTCCCGTCGGCGGGGCGTCCATGACGACGCAGTCGTACGCGTACCGCCCGCTTTTGTCTTTTCTGCGTACCGCCTCGCAGGCCTTGCCGGTCAGCAGGACATCCCGCAGACCGGGTGCGATGGTGGTCGCGAAGTCGATGGCGCCGAGCTTCTTCAGCGCCCGGCCGGCGCCCCCCAGTTTGTAGAACATCTGGAGGTAGTCGAGCAGCGCCAGCTCGGGGTCGATGGCGAGGGCGTACACCTCCCCGCCCCCGGGAGCGACGGCGATCTTCCGCTCCTCATAAGGCAGCGCCTCCGTCTCGAAGAGCTGCGCGATGCCCTGCCTGCCCTCGACCTCGACGAGGAGGGTGCGTTTCCCCTCCGTCGCGAGGGCGAGCGCGAGGGCGGCGGCCACCGTGGTCTTGCCGGTACCGCCCTTGCCACTGACGACCTGGAGCCTGCTCACACTTGTGAGCCTAACCAGTCACCGCCGGGCCTACGCAGGAGCCCACCCTGACTGTTCCCTGAAGCCGACCCTGAGCATTCCCTGATGCCCAGGCCTAGGTTCCCTGACGCCCAGGTCGAGGTCCCCTGGCGCCCACGCCGAGCGTTCCGTGATGCCCAACCTGAGCATCCCCTGACAGCGACTACAGTCGGCCATATGACCAAGTGGGAATACGCAACCGTGCCTCTGCTCGTCCACGCCACGAAGCAGATTCTGGACACCTGGGGCGAGGACGGCTGGGAGCTGGTCCAGGTCGTGCCCGGGCCGAACAACCCCGAGCAGCTGGTGGCCTACCTGAAGCGCGAGAAGCAGGCATGAGCGGGCAAGTCGAGGCGCGCCTCGCCGAGCTCGGCCTGACGCTGCCCGCCGTCGTGCCGCCGCTCGCCTCGTACCAGCCGGCCGTCCAGTCCGGCGTGTACGTCTACACCGCGGGGCAGCTCCCGATGGTGGACGGCAAGCTCGCCGTGACCGGGAAGGTCGGTGCCGAGGTCACCCCGGAGGAGGCCAAGGACCTGGCCCGCACCTGCGCGCTGAACGGCCTGGCCGCGGTGAAGTCCGTCGCCGGTGACCTCGACCGCATCGCGCGTGTCGTGAAGGTCGTCGGCTTCGTGGCCTCCGCCCAGGACTTCACGGGCCAGCCCGGCGTGATCAACGGCGCGAGCGAACTGCTCGGCGAGGTGCTCGGCGACAAGGGCGTGCACGCCCGCAGCGCGGTGGGTGTCGCCGTGCTGCCGCTGGACGCGCCGGTCGAGGTCGAGTTCCAGGTGGAGCTGACCGAGGCGTGAGGCCGGCCGGGCCCCCATGGGCGCTCGATTGCCGCCTCTCGAACATCAGCTCACCAAGGGATAGCCTCCGCCCATGGCAAATGGGCAGTGGTATCCCCCGGAGTGGCCCGACCGCATCCGCGCCCTCGCGAGCGGCGAGCTGACTCCGGCGACCCCGCGCCGCGCCGCCACCGTCATGCTGCTCAGGGACGGTGGCAGCGGCCCGCAGGTTCACATGCTGCGCAGACGCGCCTCCATGGCCTTCGCCGGAGGCGCGTACGCGTATCCGGGCGGCGGCGTCGACCCGCGCGACGACGACCACCTGGTGCGCTGGGCGGGGCCCACGCGCGCGTGGTGGGCCACCCGGCTGGGCGTCGACGACGAGGCCGCCGCCCAGGCGATCGTCTGCGCGGCGGTCCGAGAGACGTACGAGGAAGCCGGCGTGCTGCTCGCCGGGCCCACTCCGGAGAGCGTCGTCGGCGACACCACGGGCGAGGACTGGGAGGCGGACCGCGAGGCCCTGGTGGCCCGTGACCTCCCCTTCGCGGACTTCCTGGACCGCAGGGGACTGTTCCTGCGCAGCGACCTGCTCGCGGCCTGGGCGCGCTGGATCACCCCGGAGTTCGAACCCAAGCGCTACGACACGTTCTTCTTCGTGGCGGCCCTTCCGGCGGGGCAGCGCACGCGCAACGCCTCTACGGAGGCGGACCGGACCGTGTGGATCCGCCCGGCGGAGGCGGCCGCCCGCTACGACAGGGGCGAGCTGCTGATGATGCCGCCGACCATCACGACGCTGCGGGCGCTGAGCGCGTACGGGGCACCCTCCGAGGCGCTCGGCGCGGCCGGGGCCCAGGACATGACTCCGGTGCTCGCTCAGGCGCGGCTGGAGGACGGCGCCCTGGTGCTGTCCTGGCCGGGCCACGGCGAGTTCACCAAGCGGATCGCCCCGGACGGCGCGCGGTGACCCCGCGCCACGCCCGAGCGCCCTTCCCCTTGCGTCCCCCGCACACCCCGACCCCGACGGGAGTCACCCCCGCATGACAGAAGCCGCCGCCCTCCCGGGACAGCCCCGTGGCGGAGTTCTCAGCGGTCCCGCCACCGCCCGTGCGGTCAACGTCCTCGCGCCCAACCCCTCCGCCATGACGCTGGACGGCACCAACACCTGGATCGTCTCGGAGCCGGACTCGCCCCTCGCGGTGGTCGTCGACCCGGGCCCGCTCGACGACGCCCATCTGAGCCGCGTCGTCGAGACGGCCGAGAAGATGGGCAAGCGCGTGGCCCTGACCCTCTTGACCCATGGCCACCCCGACCACGCGGAGGGCGCCGCCCGCTTCGCCGAGCTGACCCGGACTCACGTACGCGCCCTCGATCCCGCCCTGCGGCTGGGCGAGGAGGGCCTCGCGGCCGGTGACGTGATCACCACGGGCGGTCTGGAGATGCGCGTGGTGGCCACCCCGGGCCACACCGCGGACTCGCTCTGCTTCCATCTCCCTGCCGACCGGGCGGTCCTGACGGGCGACACGATCCTCGGCCGCGGTACGACGGTCGTGGCGCACCCTGACGGCCGCCTGGGCGACTATCTCGACTCCCTGCGCCGCCTGCGCTCCCTGGCGGTCGACGACGGCGTACACACGGTCCTGCCGGGTCATGGCCCGGTCCTGGAGGACGCCCAGGGTGCCGTCGAGTTCTACCTGGCCCACCGGGCCAGCCGTCTTGCCCAGGTCGAGACGGCCGTGGAGAACGGCCACACGGAGGCCGCGGACGTCGTCGCGCATGTGTACGCGGACGTGGACCGCTCCCTGTGGCCGGCCGCGGAACTGTCCGTCAGGGCCCAGCTGGACTACCTGCGGGAGCACGGTCTGATCTGACCGGGGCGCGGGCGCCAGTGCCCCGTCCTGCGGCCGGACGAGCAACGCGATGGGCCCCGCCTCCGAAGAGGCGGGGCCCATCGATGTACAGACTCGGCGTCAGCGTCAGCGCGACCGCTTGGCGAGGCGCTCGACGTCCAGCAGGATCACCGCGCGCGCCTCCAGGCGCAGCCAGCCGCGGCCCGCGAAGTCCGCCAGGGCCTTGTTGACCGTCTCGCGGGAGGCGCCGACCAGCTGGGCGAGCTCTTCCTGCGTGAGGTCGTGCACGACGTGGATGCCCTCCTCGGACTGCACGCCGAAGCGGCGCGAGAGGTCGAGCAGCGCGCGGGCCACACGGCCCGGCACGTCGGAGAAGACCAGGTCGGACATCTGGTCGTTGGTCTTGCGAAGGCGCCGGGCGACGGCGCGCAGGAGCGCGGCGGCCACCTCGGGCCGTGCGTTCAGCCAGGGCTGGAGGTCGCCGTGGCCGAGGCCGAGCAGCTTCACCTCGGTGAGGGCGGAGGCCGTGGCCGTCCGCGGGCCCGGGTCGAAGAGCGACAGCTCACCGATCAGCTCACCGGGGCCGAGCACCGCGAGCATGTTCTCCCGGCCGTCGGGCGAGGTGCGGTGGAGCTTCACCTTGCCCTCGGTGACCACATACAGGCGGTCTCCGGGGTCGCCCTCATGGAAAAGCGCATCCCCGCGCGCGAGCGTCACCTCACTCATGGAGGCGCGGAGCTCCGCGGCCTGCTCGTCATCGAGCGCCGCGAAGAGCGGGGCGCGCCGCAGAACGTCGTCCACGAGTTCTCTCCTTGTCGACCTGCATCAGGGGACCGTGTTCCCCATTTTGCCGGACGGTCCAAACAGTGTGATCAGTCACAAGTCTGCCGCACTGGCGTGGCGTGCTGTGGGGGAGGGGGCCAATTGGGGGCCGATCTTTGGGGTCAGGGACGGATGTCAGTGGGGGGCTCTAGGCTGGCCGGGTGTCCAAAAAGCCGGTGAGAGCACAGGCCGAGGGGGCTGAGATGGTGGCCGCACCCCGCGATTCCGCTGTGGGCGAACAGGCGTCCGGAGGGTCGGACAATCCGACAATTCGGGCGCGTGTAGTGCGTTCGAAGGACACACCGCCGTCGGCGAAGGGCGCAAGGCCGGCGCCGATGGGGGTAGGGGCGACGAGAGAGACGAGAGAACCGTCCCCACCGTCCCCCGAGAAGCGAACGGCCCCCGCGCGGCGATCGACCTCCCCGAAGAAGGCACCTCCAGTGACGAAGAAGACGCCGACAGCGGCAGCCTCCGCCAAGAAGACCGCCTCCGCCAAGGAGACCGCGCCCGCGAAGAAGGCCGCGCCCGCCAAGAAAGCCGCCAAGGCTCCCGCCAAGAAGGCCGCGCCCGAGTCCCGCACCGCCCTCGTCCGCCGTGCCCGGCGGATCAACCGCGAGCTCGCCGACGTGTACGCGTACGCCCACCCCGAGCTGGACTTCGAGAACCCCTTCGAGCTGCTGGTCGCCACGGTGCTCTCGGCGCAGACCACCGACCTGCGCGTGAACCAGACGACGCCGCGGCTGTTCGCCAAGTACCCGACCCCGGAGGATCTGGCCGCCGCCGTCCCCGAGGAGGTCGAGGAGCTGATCAGGCCCACCGGGTTCTTCCGCGCCAAGACGAAGTCGATCATGGGTCTGGCGAAGGCCCTGCGGGACGACTTCGGGGGCGAGGTGCCGGGGCGCCTCAACGACCTGGTCAAGCTGCCCGGCGTGGGCCGCAAGACCGCGTTCGTGGTCTTGGGCAATGCGTTCGGCGTCCCTGGGCTCACTGTGGACACCCACTTCGGCCGGCTCGTACGCCGTTGGAAGTGGACCGAGGAGACGGACCCGGAGAAGGTCGAGACCGCCGTCGCCGCGCTCTTCCCGAAGAGCGAGTGGACGATGCTCTCGCACCGCGTCATCTTCCACGGCCGCCGCATCTGCCACTCCCGCAAGCCCGCCTGCGGCGCCTGCCCGATCGCCCCGCTCTGCCCGTCGTACGGAGAGGGCGAGACGGACCCGGAGAAGGCGAAGAAGCTCCTGAAGTACGAGATGGGCGGCTTCCCGGGCCAGCGGCTCAAGCCCCCGGCGGGCTACCCCGGAAAGCCCGCGCCACCCTTGGCCGCGGGGTGAAAGCACGGCAGGGCGGAACGAACCCAGGGGCGAAGAGCGTTGTGGAGAGACGGACGGGGGTGCCGATGACGCACGCGAGCGATATGACGAACGCCACGGACAGCGACAACGGGCTCAAGGCTGCGGGCAACGGCAATGGCAACAGCAACGGCAACCACAAGGGCGATGGCACCAGCTCCGGCCACAGGCCCAGCCCCGGCCTAGGCCACAGCCCCGACCACGATCTCCTCAGCACCGACTCCCTGCCCTCCTGGCTGACCCCCGTCGCCCGCGCCGCCCGGACCGTCCAGCCGCTCCAGCTGAGCCGCTTCCTGCCCCCGGAGAGCGGCGCCGGCCGTCAGTCCGCCGTCCTCGTCCTCTTCGGAGAGGGCGAGCGCGGCCCCGAGCTGCTCCTGATGGAGCGCGCCGGCTCCCTCCGCTCCCACGCGGGGCAGCCCTCCTTCCCCGGCGGCTCCCTCGACCCCGAGGACGGCGACCCGCGCACCGACGGCCCTCTGCGCGCCGCCCTGCGCGAGGCCGAGGAGGAGACGGGCCTCGACCCCCGGGGCGTCCAGCTCTTCGCCGTACTGCCGCGCCTGTTCATCCCCGTGAGCGATTTCGTCGTCACGCCCGTGCTCGGCTGGTGGCGCGCACCGAGCCCGGTCGGCGTCGTCGATCCGAACGAGACAGCCCGCGTCTTCACGGTGCCCGTGGCCGATCTCACGGACCCGGCGAACCGCGTGACGGCGATCCACCCGAGCGGCCACCGCGGCCCCGCGTTCCTCGTCGAGTCGGCCCTGGTCTGGGGTTTCACCGCCGGAGTGATCGATAGAATTCTGCACTTCGCGGGCTGGGAGCGCCCCTGGGACCGCAGTAAGCAGGTCCCGCTCGACTGGCGCGCATGACAAGGTTGCAGCGAAGTGGCGACCGCGATGCGAGGCGAGGATTGAATCGGTGAACGTGCTGGACGTCCTGCTGCTGCTCGCCGCCGTGTGGTTCGCGGTCGTGGGCTATCGTCAGGGCTTCGTGGTCGGCATCCTCTCGGTGATCGGGTTCCTCGGCGGCGGCCTGGTCGCCGTCTATCTGCTGCCGGTCATCTGGGACGCCCTGACGGACGACGACGCGGCACAGGTGAGTACGACCGCGGCGGTGGTCGCCGTCGTCATCGTGATCGTCTGCGCCTCGATCGGCCAGGCCTTCACCACCCACCTCGGCAACAAGCTGCGCAGATACATCACCTGGCAGCCCGCCCGCGCCCTGGACGCGACGGGCGGCGCGCTGGTGAACGTGGTGGCGATGCTCCTGGTCGCCTGGATGATCGGCTCCCTCCTCGCCGGGACGACGCTGCCCACGGTCGGCAAGGAGGTGCGTAACTCCAAGGTGCTCCTCGGTGTCTCGCGCGCCCTGCCGGCCGAGGCCGACACGTGGTTCGACGACTTCTCCTCCGTCCTCGCGCAGAACGGCTTCCCGCAGGTCTTCAGCCCGTTCTCCGACGAGCCCATCACGGAGGTCCAGCCGCCCGACCCCAAGCTCGCCAAGAGCAAGGTGGCCACGACCGCGAAGCGCTCCATCGTGAAGGTGCGCGGTGAGGCCCGCAGCTGCGGCAAGGTCCTCGAAGGCACCGGCTTCGTCTTCGCCGACCGCCGCGTGATGACGAACGCGCACGTGGTCGGCGGCGTGGACGAGCCGACCGTCCAGATAGGCGATCAGAGCCAGGTGTACGACGCGAAGGTCGTCCTCTACGACTGGGAGCGGGACATCGCCGTACTGGACGTGCCCACGCTGAAGGCGCCGCCGCTCCAGTTCACGTCCGCGGACGCGGCCAGCGGGCACAGCGCCATCGTCGCGGGCTTCCCCGAGGACGGGCCCTACGACGTCCGCCCCGCGCGCGTGCGCGGCCGCATCTCGGCCAAGGGACCGGACATCTACCACCGGGGCACCGTGCGTCGCGACGTCTACTCGCTCTACGCGACGGTCCGCCAGGGCAACTCCGGCGGCCCGCTGCTCACGCCCGACGGCAAGGTCTACGGCGTGGTCTTCGCCAAGTCCCTCGACGACCCGGACACGGGTTACGCCCTGACGGCGGACGAGGTGCGCGAGGACATCGAGCGCGGCCGCACCGCCAACCAAGAGGTCGACAGCCAGGGCTGCGCGCTTTAGGCCGCGCCCGGGAGCCGCGGGGAGCGGGCCGGGGTCAGTCGCGCGTATGCCGGAGCCGCGCGGAGACCCAGCGGGCCCTGCGGCGGAGGATGCGGGGAATTCCCATGCCCTGAGGAGGGCCGTGACGGCCCGGGTCCTGCGGCCCGCCCCTCTCGCGGCTGTTCAGCGCTGTGGCCGAGCGGCGATTGCGTGCTGCGTCACTGTAGTCGTGCGTCCAGCCCATACCCCGACGTCTGCCCGGGCCGCATGGTCGGTAACCGTGCGCGGGGAACCCAATTGGCCTATGCGGCGGGCAATTGGCGTTCGTAGGACAGATGTTCGTGCCGGAAGCGGTTCGGGAGGCTCCGGTCAGCGGTCGGGCTCGGGATCCTTCAGCCAGTTCACCAGCTCCGTGGAGAACGCCACCGGGTCCTCCTCGTGCGGAAAGTGTCCGAGCCCGTCGAACAGCCGCCAGCGGTACGGCGCTTCGACGTACTCGCCGGACCCCGCCGCGCTCCTCGTACGCATCACCGGATCGAGCGAACCGTGCAGATGCAGCGTCGGCACGCGCACCGGCCGCTTCATGCGACGGTTGAACTGGATGCCGTCGGGCCGTGCCATCGACCGCACCATCCAGCGGTACGGCTCGATCGAGCAGTGCGCCGTCGACGGGATGCACATGGCGCGCCGATACGTCTCCACCGCCTCGTCCTCCGGCAGCCGGGGACCCGACCAGTCCCGGACCAGACGCCCCACCAGGGCGCCGTCGTCGGCGACGAGTTGACGCTCCGGCAGCCACGGCCGCTGGAAGCCCCACACGTAGGACCCCGCGGCGGTCTGCTTCCTGTCGGAGAGCATCGCCGAGCGCCAGCGGCGCGGATGCGGCATCGAGGAGACCGCGAGGCGGCGCACCAGCTTGGGGCGCATCACGGCCGCCGTCCACGCCAGGTACCCGCCGAGGTCGTGCCCGACGAGCGCGGCGTCCGGCTCACCGAGTGAGCGCACGACGCCGGTGATGTCGAGCGCGAGGTTCGCCGGGTCGTACCCGCGCGGGGTGCGGTCGCTGCCGCCCACACCCCGCAGGTCCATCGCGACGGCACGGAAGCCCGCGTCGGCGAGCGCCACCAGCTGGTGCCGCCACGTCCACCAGAACTGGGGGAAGCCGTGCAGGAGCAGGACCAGCGGCCCGTCACCCATTTCGGCGATGTGGAACCGCGCGCCGTTGGCGGCCACGTCCCGGTGGGTCCAGGGCCCCTCGACGCGTACGGCCGAGGCCGGTTGTGCCGCATGAGCGGTGGCGCCGAGCGTGGGGCCGTACTGCGTGGCGCCGGTGCGGGCGTGGTCCTGAGGGGCGTGGCTCTGCGGGGTGGGGTCCTGAGGGGCAGGGTCGTGATGGGCGGGGTCCGTCATGAGGACGAGCGTGCCACAGTGGCCCCCGTCTCACCGACTCGGACGTCCACGACGGCGGCCGGACTCACCGCACGGGGATGCGGCTTGACGTTCCCCAGTACGGCTGCCGTCTCTTTGGCCGAAGCCGCGACCTTCTGCGGGCCCTTGCCCTTCTTGGCCTTCTTCGCGAAGACGACGCCGATCAGCGCGAGCGCTCCGGCCACCAGCACGTTCGCGGCGAAGGAGAGCAGGAAGCAGACCGCGAGATTCCAGCCGCTCCAGGTACGGATGCCGTACGCGAGGGCGAAGCTCAGCATCGGCAGCGAGAAGATGAGGACCGTGCCGGCCGCGGCGAACGCGCCACCGCCGATCGCGCCGCGCTTGACGTCCTGTCGCAGCTGGGCCTTGGCCAGCGCGATCTCGTCGTGCACCAGCGCGGACATCTCGCCGGTCGCCGTGGCGACCAGCTGGCCGAGGCTGCGCTCGGCGCCGACGTGACCGTCGGGTGAGCTCATCGCGTTCTCCCCTTGTTCTCTGGCTGGTTTTACTCTTCTGATCTCTTCTGCGGCATATCTGCTCAGAGTTCTGAGATATGTCTGCTCAGATCATGCCGGACCGTTGCCATCCTTGCGTTCCCCACCCGCCACTTCGGCAAGCCTGCGGTGTTCCGCGGCCTTCTTCTCGTAGATGGCGGCCATTCGGCGGTGGTACTCCGGGTCCTCCAGCTCGTAGATGTCCGGTACGCCGCTGAGGTCCTCGTCGCGCTCCTCTTCCTCCCACAGCTTGCGGTACTTGGCGTTCCGCAGCTTCAGCAGGGTTCCGGAGAGTACGGCCGCTATGAGCGAGCCGATCAGTACGGCGGCCTTGATCTCGTCGGTGAGCAGGGGGTCCTCGGCGAACGCGAGTTCGCCGATCAGCAGCGACACCGTGAAGCCGATGCCGGCCAGCGAGGCGACCGCGAACACGTCGGGCCAGGCCAGGTCGTCGTTGAGCTCCGCCTTGGTGAAGCGGGCCGCGAGCCAGGTGCCGCCGAAGATGCCGACCGCCTTGCCGACCACGAGGCCGAGGACCACACCGAGCGTCTCCGGCTGGGTGAACACGTCGCCGAGCGCGCCGCCCGAGACGGAGACACCCGCGCTGAACAGGGCGAACAGCGGCACGGCCAGGCCCGCGGAGAGAGGTCGTACGAGATGTTCGATGTGCTCGCCGGGGGAGTGCTGCTCACTGTCGTCCTCCCGGTGGCAGCGCAGCATCAGGCCCATGGCGACGCCCGCGATGGTGGCGTGGATGCCGCTGTTGTACATCAGGCCCCAGATGGCGAGCGCCAGGGGCACGTAGATGTACCAGCCGCGTACCCGCTTCCTGAGCAGCAGCCAGAAGACGACGAGGCCGACGACGGCGCCGCCGAGCGCGGGGAAGTTGAGGTCGTTGGTGAAGAAGACGGCGATGATCAGGATCGCGAAGAGGTCGTCGACGACCGCGAGCGTGAGCAGGAAGGCCCGGAGCGCGGACGGCAACGACGTGCCTATGACGGCGAGGACCGCGAGCGCGAAGGCGATGTCGGTGGCGGTCGGCACGGCCCAGCCGTCCATCGACCCGCCGCCGAGGGTGTTGGTCAGGACGTAGACGAGTGCGGGCGCCGCCATGCCGCAGAGCGCCGCGACGACGGGCAGCGCGGCGGCCCGGGGATCGCGCAGATCACCGGCGACCAACTCGCGCTTGAGTTCGATGCCCGCCACGAAGAAGAAGACCGCGAGCAGCCCGTCGGCCGCCCAGTGCTGGAGGGAGAGGTCGAGCCCGAGCGACGCGGGCCCGAGGTGGAAGCCGCGCACCGACTCGTACGAGCCTCCGGCCGTGTTCGCCCAGATCAGCGCGGTGACGGCGGCGACGAGCAGCAGCACGCCGCCGACCGTCTCGGCACGCAGGGCCTCGGCGACGAAATTACGTTCGGGCAGCGAGAGCCGGGTGAGGACCTTGCGGCTGGGGCGGGGGGCGGGCGCGGTCACGTGAGTCGACCTCCGGTCGGTGGGCAGGGGTGAGCACATGCCGACCAGACTTCCCGGCGCACCTAGGTACTTCCCGTCGCGGCGTCGAGGGTGAATTCTTGTCGCGACGTTGACGCGGTTCTTAGCCTACCTAACCTACGCGCGGACGCATCCGGTGATCTTCACTCTAAGTGCGAGGAGGGCACCCGGCGCGTTCGCCGGATGCCCTCCTCGCACTCGCGTTCGTGTGCCGGTCAGTCGCCTGCCGCTTGTCGCCTGCCGTCAGTCGCCTGTCGCCTCAGTCCTCGCTCGGCGCGGACGGGAGCCTGGACTGGATCAGCTCCATGACGGAGGAGTCCGTGAGCGTGGTGACGTCACCCAGCTCGCGGTTCTCCGCGACGTCCCGCAGCAGGCGCCGCATGATCTTGCCCGAACGGGTCTTCGGTAGCTCCGCCACCGGCAGGACCCGCTTCGGCTTGGCGATCGGGCCGAGCGTGGCGCCCACGTGGTTGCGCAGGTTCGCCACCAGGCCCTCGTCCTCGGCGTTCGCCGTGCCGCGCAGGATCACGAAGGCGACGATGGCCTGGCCGGTCGTCTCGTCCGCCGCGCCCACGACCGCCGCCTCGGCGACCGAGGGGTGCGAGACGAGCGCGGACTCGACCTCGGTGGTGGAGATGTTGTGCCCGGACACGAGCATCACGTCGTCCACGCGGCCCAGCAGCCAGATGTCGCCGTCCTCGTCCTTCTTCGCGCCGTCACCGGCGAAGTACCGGCCCTCGAAGCGCGACCAGTACGTGTCCAGGAACCGCTGGTCATCGCCCCAGATGGTGCGCAGCATCGACGGCCACGGCTCGGTCAGGACGAGGTAGCCACCGCCGCCGTCCGGCACTTCGTTCGCCTCGTCGTCGACGACGGTGGCGCTGATGCCCGGCAGCGCGCGTTGGGCGCTTCCCGGCTTCGTCTCGGTCACACCCGGCAGCGGCGAGATCATCATCGCGCCGGTCTCGGTCTGCCACCAGGTGTCCACGATGGGGCACTTGTCGCCGCCGATGTGCTTCCGGTACCACATCCAGGCCTCGGGGTTGATCGGCTCGCCGACCGAACCGAGGACCCGCAGGCTGGCGAGGTCGAACTTCGCGGGGATGTCGTCGCCCCACTTCATGAACGTACGGATCGCCGTGGGCGCGGTGTAGAGGATCGTGACCCCGTACTTCTGGACGATCTCCCAGAAGCGGCCCTGGTGTGGGGTGTCGGGGGTGCCCTCGTACATCACCTGCGTCGCGCCGTTCGCCAGCGGGCCGTACGTGATGTACGAGTGGCCGGTGACCCAGCCGACGTCGGCCGTGCACCAGTAGACGTCGCTCGAAGGCTTGAGGTCGAAGACAGCGTGGTGGGTGTAGGCCGTCTGGGTGAGGTAGCCGCCGGAGGTGTGCAGGATGCCCTTCGGCTTACCCGTGGTGCCCGAGGTGTAGAGGATGAAGAGCGGGTGCTCGGCGTCGAAGGCCTCGGGGGTGTGCTCGGCGGACTGCTTCCGCGTGATCTCGTGCCACCACACGTCGCGGCCCTCGGTCCAGGCCACGTCCTGCTTGGTGCGCTGGACGACCAGGACCTTCCGGACCCCCTCCACGCGGCTCACGGCCTCGTCCACGGCGGGCTTGAGCGCGGAGGGCTTGCCCCTGCGGTAGCCGCCGTCGGCCGTGATGACGACCTTGGCGTCGGCGTCCTCGATGCGGGCGGCGATGGCGTCCGCGGAGAAACCGCCGAAGACCACCGAGTGCGTGGCGCCGATGCGGGCGCAGGCCAGCATCGCGACGACCGCCTCGGGAATCATCGGCAGATAGACGGCCACGCGGTCGCCCTTCTGGACCCCGAGCTCGGTCAGGGCGTTGGCCGCGCGGCTGACCTCGTCCTTGAGCTCGGCGTAGGTGATGGCCCGGCTGTCGCCGGGCTCACCCTCGAAGTGGATCGCGACACGGTCGCCGTGGCCCGCCTCGACGTGGCGGTCGACGCAGTTGTACGCGACGTTGAGCTTCCCGTCGGCGAACCACTTGGCGAACGGCGGGTTCGACCAGTCGAGCGTCTCGGTCGGTTCCGTGGCCCAGGTCAGCCGGCGGGCCTGCTCGGCCCAGAAGCCGAGCCGGTCAGCCTTGGCCTGTTCGTACGCCGCCGCGGTGACGTTGGCGGCGGCCGCCAGCTCCGCCGGCGGCGCGAAGCGACGCTCCTCCTTCAAGAGGTTGGCCAGGCTTTCATTGCTCACGACATCTCCCTTGCGCTGCTTTGCCGGGGGCGACCGTTGTGTCCGAAGCCACAGCTCATCAGAGACATCCCGTGGTGACAAGGGCCTGCCGAAAATTGGTTTAGACCTTATCCCTCACGTCGGTCTCCCGCGGGGTTTCGGACTCCCGGCCCTCGACCAGCGCGGTGGGTACCACCTGGTCGAACACCTCGTCGGGCAGGTGCTCGGTATCGCTGCCCTCCGTCAGCAGATACGACTGCGCCTCTCCGACGTGGAAGTACATGCCGTGCAGTTCGAGGTCACCCTCCGCAAGGCGGCGCGCCACCGACTCGTGCGCCTTCAGGTGCTCCAACTGCTGGACGACATTGGTGAGGCAGAGCTGCTCGACCGCGTCGGCGGGTGCCCGCCCCGACAGCCGCGCCCACGCCCTGTCCTGTGCGCCCATCCGCTCCAGGCTCGGCAGGCCGTGCCGCAGCCACCGCCGCAGCGGCGTCTGGGCGCCGCCGGGCGGGGTGTTGAGCAGCGCCTGCATGGCGCCGCACCCGGAGTGCCCGCAGACGGTGATGGACCGCACCTTGAGGACCTCGACCGCGTACTCGATCGCGGCGCCCACCGAGTCGTCCCCGCTCTCCGCGCCCGGCAGCGGCACCAGATTGCCCACATTGCGTACGACGAACAGGTCACCGGGACCACTGGAGGTGATCATCGATGTGACGACCCGGGAGTCCGCGCACGTCAGGAACAGCTGTGCGGGCTGCTGGCCCTCACGTGCCAGCCTGGCCAGCTCCTCCCGCACATGGGGCGCCGTGTTCCGCTGGAACGCGCTGATGCCGCTGGCCAGTTGGTGGTTGCTGGGGCGGCCCGCATCCTGTTCCTCCTGCGGCCGGTCGCAGTGGTGGTTGCGCCAGGGCGTCCACGGCCGGCAGCACGAGTGCGAGGCGCTGGCGGGCTCGGCGATGCGGGTCCCGGCGCGGCCGGTGATCTCGACGCGGGCGCCGTGGGCGGTGTGCTCGTCCTGCCAGCACTGGAGCGTTTCGTACGCGGCGTGGTCCATGAAGGAGCCGTCCAACTCTACGACCACGTCCTCGCCGTGGGGTACGAGGTGCAGCGTCCGGCTGAGGCGCGGCACCGCGAGGAACGTCAACTGGCCCCGGGCACGGACGTGGTGGGCGCCGTCCCGCACCTCGTGGGTGATGCGGGTGCGGGCGAGGCGGTGCAGGGAGACGGCCACGGCGACGGCGATGCCGATGGCGACGCCCTGAAGGACGTTGAGGAAGACGACGCCGAGGGTGGTCACGGCGTAGACGAGGATCTCGCGGTGGCGGGTGATCGTGCGGATGTGGTTCAGGCTGACCATCTGGAGGCCGACGGCCATGACGAGTGCGGCGAGGGCCGCGAGCGGGATCAGCTCCAGGGCGGGGACCAGGAGCAGCGCGGCCACTACTACCCAAACGCCGTGCAGCATCGTGGAGTTCCGGCTGACGGCACCCGCGCGCACATTGGCCACGGTGCGCACGGCGACCCCGGCGACGGGCAGGCCGCCGAGCGCGCCGGAGACGATGTTCGCGCTGCCTTGGCCGAGCAGTTCGCGGTTGAGGTCGGAGCGGCGCACGCCCGCGTGCAGCTCGGGCTGCTTGGAGACGAGCTTGTCGACGGCCACGGCGCCGAGCAGCGACTGCACGCTGCACACCAGCGTGATGGTGAGCACGGCGGCGACGAGCCCGAGCGCGGGTCCTTCGGGGAGCCCTGCCAGCGCGTGACTGCGCCAGGAGGGCAGTTCGACCCGGTCGAGCCGCAGTCCGGCGGCCGAGGCCACGCAGGTCGCGAGGGCCACCGACACGAGGGCGGCGGGCACGGCGCGGGCGACGCGCCCGGCACGGCCGGGGATCCGGGGCCAGAGCAGCAGGACGGCGAGGGTGAGCAGGCTGATCGACAGTGCCGCCGGATGCAGGTCGGCCAGCTGGGCCGGCAGCGCTTGGAGGTTGGCGAGCACTTCGCTCTGCGGGGTGCCGCCGAGCACGATGTGCAGCTGGGCGACGGCGATGGTGACGCCGATGCCGGCCAGCATGCCGTGCACCACGGCGGGGCTGACGGCGAGCGCGCTGCGGGCGACGCGCAGACAGCCGAGGCCCAGCTGTGCGAGGCCCGCGAGGACGGTGATGGCGCAGGTGGTCCGCCAGCCGTACCGCTGGATGAGGTCGGCGGTGACGACCGTGAGCCCTGCGGCGGGGCCGCTGACCTGGAGCGGGGAACCGCCGATCCGCCCGGCGACGATGCCGCCGACGGCGGCGGCGACGAGGCCCGCCTGGAGGGGTGCTCCGGTGGCGAGGGCGATGCCGAGGGACAGCGGCAGGGCGATCAGGAAGACGGCGATCGACGCGGAGACGTCGGCACCGGCGATGCGGAACTTCTTGTGCGGTGGGGTGTGGGGCTCCTGGCCGCCAGGGGTGGGGGCCGAGTCGGTGGTGCGAGTGGGTACGCAGGCAGACATTTTCCCGTCTCCTCCGGGGCAGCGCGGTCGCGGAACAGGGGGTCCTCCGGACGCCTCCGGAGGGCGGGTCGCGGCCGTGGGTCACGGCGTTGCAGCGGCGGGATATCTCAACTCTCGGTAAACGAAGAGTAATGCAGAGTAAAGGTTCTGGGTGGACTATCGGTGCAAATGGGGCAATCAACCACTCTGATGAGTGAATAAAAATCTTTATCGGCTTGTCGTACTAATTCACTCCGGCCTCCGTGCGAAGTTGCTGACCGTTCTGTCCCGACTTGCACGGAAAGAGGTGGGCGGAAGATGGCCGCCACCTGGAGGACCACCGCGAGCCTCACCGCCCTCGTGGCCTGCGCGGCAGCACTGGCCGGTTGCGCGGGAGGCGACGCCGGCACCGGCGCCGGCACCAAGGAAGGCGCCCCTGGCGCGAAGAAAGCGGCCGGGGCCCAGGCGCCCAAGAGCCCGGTCCGCCTGATCGGGGACGGCTCCACGGCCTTCACCGGCAAGCAGCCCAACCTGCCGAGACCGGCCCGCCTGAAGCCCGGCCAGAAACCCCCGCAGTTCGTCGTCTTCTCCTGGGACGGCGCGGGCGAGGACGGCCAGAAGCTGTTCTCCCACTTCCGCAAGGTGGCCAAGCGGAACAACGCCACGATGACGTACTTCCTCAGCGGCGTGTACATGCTCCCCGAGGAGAAGCGCAGGCTCTACAGGCCGCCGCAGCATCTGGCCGGCAGCTCGGACATCGGCTTCAACGACCGCAAGGGAATCAAGAACACCGTCGAGCAGCTCCGTGCCGCATGGCTGGAGGGCAACGAGATCGGCACCCACTTCAACGGCCACTTCTGCGGCAAGGGGCGGGGGGTCGGCGAGTGGTCCGTCGCGGACTGGAAGAGCGAGATCAAGCAGGCCAAGTCCTTTGTGAAGGGCTGGAAGACCAACACGGGCCTGCGCAAGGCGCAGCCCTTGCCCTTCGACTACGAAAAGGAGCTGATCGGGGCCCGGACCCCGTGCCTGGAGGGGCAGAAGAACTTCATGCGGGCGGCGCGGCAGCTGGGCTTCCGCTACGACACCAGCGGCGTGAACGACCAGGTCTGGCCCAAGAAGAAGGAAGGCCTCTGGGACCTGTCGATGCAGCTCGTACCGGTCCCCGGCCGCAACTTCGAGACGCTCACCATGGACTACAACTTCATGGTCAACCAGTCCGGGTCGACCTCGCATGGCGACCCGTCGAAGCACGAGTACTGGGGCGACCAGATGCGTGACGGGCTGCTTCAGGGCTTCGAGCGCGCGTACAAGGGCAACCGCGCACCGCTGATCATCGGCAATCACTTCCAGTCGTGGAACGGCGGCACGTACATGCGCGCCATCGAGGAGACCATCGAGGCGGTCTGCACCAAACCCCAGGTGCGCTGCGTCTCCTTCCGGCAACTCACGGACTGGCTCGACGCGCAGGACCCGAAGGTGCTCGCCAAGCTGACCAAGCTGCGGGTCGGCAAGGCCCCCAAGGAAGGCTGGGCGGCGTTCCTCTCCGCCCAGCCCGCACCGGCCCCGAAGGGCGTCCCGGGCGCTCCGGCGGGCAAGCCGTAGCGCCAGGAGCCCCGTTCAGGCAGGGGTGACCATCTGCTCGCGCAGAACGAAGTCGGGGTCGACCTGGGCCGCCAGGTCGACCCCCGTGCGGTCGTTGCCCCAGCTCTGCGCGTTCTTCAGGTGGAAGTGGACCATCTGGCGGGTGTAGCGCTCCCAGTCCCGTCGTTCGTACGAGGCGTCGACGGTGTCCTGAAGTGTGTGCAGGGAACGGCGGTTGGCCTCCTCCAGCTGCGCGAAGTGGGGCGGGCGGCCCTTCTCCATGGCGCGCACCCAGTCCGAGTGTCCGACGGTCACCAGGAGGTCGTCGCCGACCTGCTCGCGCAGGAAGTCGATGTCGTCCTGGCCCTGCACCTTGTTGCCCACGACCTTGAGGTCGACGCCGAAGTCGCGTGCGTACTCCTTGTACTGGCGATAGACGGAGACCCCCTTTCTCGTCGGCTCGGCGACCAGGAACGTCATGTCGAAGCGGGTGAACATGCCGGAGGCGAAGGAGTCCGAGCCGGCGGTCATGTCCACGACCGCGTACTCGTCGCGGCCGTCGACCAAGTGGTTCAAGCACAGCTCCACCGCTCCGGTCTTGGAGTGGTAGCAGGCGACACCGAGGTCGGCTTCGGTGAACGGCCCGGTGACCATCAAACGCGCGGTGGCGCCGTCGAGTTCCAGGGGCCGGGCGCATGCGTCGTACACGGGGTTGTCCTCGCGCACCCGCAGCAGCCGCGAGCCCTCGCCCGGCGGCGTCGTCTTGATCATCGTGTCGGCGGAGGTGATCCGCGGGTTCGAGCCGCGCAGATAGTCCTTGATCAGGGGCAGGTGCGCCCCCAGAGCGGGCAGCCGCGTGGCGTCCGCCTCGTCGAGGCCGAGCGCCGGGCCCAGGTGCTGGTTAATGTCGGCGTCCACCGCGATGACGGGGGCGCCGGTGGCGGCGAGGTGGCGGATGAAGAGCGAGGACAACGTCGTCTTGCCGCTGCCGCCCTTGCCCACGAAAGCGATTTTCATAACCACAAAGAGTAGTGGTTCGCGGACGGTGCGTGCCGGGCGTGCGTGAAGAAGACCACTCCTTCGTGGGGTCGGGGGCTGGAGTACGTAGTGTCGTACTCATGAGTACGACACCCGATCCGATCGCGGCCCTGGGGGCCCTGCCCGGCGTGGCCGACTCGGTGGACTCCGTGCGCAGGGCCGTGGACCGGGTCTACGGACACCGGATCATGCGGCGCCGCAGCAACGAGATCACCTCTGAGGCGGCACTGCGCGGCGCCCGCGGCTCCGCCGCGCTCTCCGGAGCCGAATGGGCCCTTGAGGAAGTGCGCCGGCGCAGCGACTTCAGTGGCGACGGCGAGGCGCGCACCGTAGGAGGGGCCCTGCGGCTGACGGCCGAGGCGGGCCAACTCCTTTCGATCTGGCGGCAGTCGCCGCTGCGGGTCCTCGCGCGGCTGCACCTGGTCGCCGCCGCGGACTCCGCCGAGGCCGCGGGACGCCCGCGCCTCGCGGGGGAGCCCGTCGAGGAGCCGCTGATCGAGCTCCCCCTGCCGGAGGCCGACGAGGTGGCGGGGCGCCTGGAGGGGCTGTCGCAGCTGATCATCGCGGGGAGCTCGGCGCCGGCCCTGGTGATGGCCGCCATCGTCCACGGCGAACTGCTCACCCTGCGCCCCTTCGGCTCCCACAACGGCCTGGTCGCGCGCGCGGCCGAGCGCATCGTCCTGGTCGGCAGCGGCCTCGACCCGAAGTCGATCTGCCCCGCCGAGGCGGGCCACGCCGAGTTGGGCCGAGCGGCCTATGTGGCGGCGCTGGACGGCTACGCCTCCGGTACGCCGGACGGCATGGCGGCCTGGATTGCCCACTGCGGAAGGGCCGTTGAACTCGGCGTCAGGGAGTCCACGGCGGTCTGCGAGGCGCTCCAGCGCGGAGCGGCATAGGGCTGCGCGGGGCCCAACGGGTCCCGAAAAGGGTTGCGGCGGTACGGATATCCGTACCGCCGCTGGCATGTCCACCGGGTTACCAAGCGTCCTCGAAGGTTGCCCATCAGGTCGGGAACTTCGCCCGTCACCTGGTGCGGCTGGCCCGTAATCGACGGGTCGACGTCGCGTGGGTGCCCGGTGTTCATGCTTCGGTCCGTGGGGCCGTGGTTGCGTTAGAAGGTAATCCTCTCGGATGTCCTTGGTCTCGCGGGCCGTTGACTCCTTTGTACTCCAGTACTGGGGCGAGCGGTAGTGCTGGCCGCACTTCTTTACTTTTGCGTTCAAATACGGGCGAATCGGGCGAGCCTGGAGTCGGCAGTGCGGCAGCCGAGCCCGCCGTCAGCCCGCCCTCAGCCTGTCGTCGCGCGACGGCGGCCGGCGAGCCAGACGAGGCCCGCGGTGGCCGCCGCCGCCCCCACGGCGGCCGCCGCGACGAGTGCCGGCCGGGGCGGGGCGGGCAGGCGCTGCTTGAGTGGCACCGGGCGATGGAAGTCGAGGATCGGCCAATCGCGCGCGAGGGCCTCGCGGCGCAGCGTCCGGTCGGGGTTGACCGCGAAGGGGTGCCCGACGGTCTGGAGCATCGGCAGGTCGGTCGCAGAGTCGCTGTAGGCGTAGCAGCGGTCGAGGTCGTATCCCTCCGAGCGGGCCAATTCCTTGATCGCCTCCGCTTTGGTGGGGCCGTATGCGTAGTACTCCACCTCCCCGGTGAAGCAGCCGTCGTCGCCGACCACCATGCGCGTGGCCACGACCCTGTCCGCGCCGAGAAGCTCCCCGATCGGCTCGACGACCTCGGCGCCGGACGTGGAGACGATGACGACGTCGCGGCCCGCGATGTGGTGCTCCTCGATGAGGGACGCGGCTTCGTCGTAGATGATCGGGTCGATCAGGTCGTGCAGGGTCTCGGCGACGATCTCCTGGACCTGGCGCACGTTCCAGCCCCGGCAGAGGGCGGAGAGGTACTCGCGCATGCGCTCCATCTGGTCGTGATCGGCGCCACCCGCCAGGAAGACGAACTGCGCGTACGCGGTGCGCAGCACGGCCCTGCGGTTGATCAGGCCGCCTTGGTAGAACGACTTGCTGAACGTGAGCGTGCTCGACTTCGCAATGACCGTCTTGTCCAGGTCAAAGAAGGCGGCGGTGCGGGGCAAGGAGTGGTTTTCCACGAGCCCGAGCATAGGCGCCCACCATTCGGCGTAAGCTGAGGCGCGTGGGTTTGCCTGAGAAGGCTCTCGGGTACACCATGGAAGTCACGGATCGTTCGCGACCGTGCTAACCCGGTCTGGCTCCTCCCCCCCCGAGTCGGACCGTGGGGACGACCCCCGCTCTCCCCCGGCGGGGGTCGTCGCATGTCCGGATGGGTTTTTGAACCCTCCGTTGATCATCTCCCGGCCTTCCGGATCTTCCTTGGGTCCTCGCGGCGGTTTTGAGCTCTGCCCAAGAGTCGTTACTGTGTGTAGCTGTTTGGGTGCGCTGTGGAAGCCGCCGGAAGTCGTCGGGGAAGCCGGTGGGAAGCCGGTGGGAAGCCGGTGGGAAGTGGCCGGGAAGTGGGCGGGAAGCAGGCGCGAAGTCGTCGCCGTGTCACCGGTTCGGGTGATGGAGATATTCACAGCCACCGCCTTGTCCACAGTTATTGACCAAGATCCACACGATTTCCAGGACCGCTGCACGCTGATTCCGCTCGTTCTGCTCGCGAAGTTCATGGCCGGATTGCTGTGCCGGTTCTTCGCCCATGTGGAGCGCGGCATTCACAGGAGCGTGCGTGAGAGGGGGATGGAGATCATGGGTGGGGTCATTTCACGGGGCGGTTCACGGGACGGATCGCCGGACGGGCCGGCGTCGGCGCCGGCGCGGCGGGGCGGGCCGTTGATCGTCACGGAGGATGTGGAACTCCTCGATGACCTGCTGCGGCTGTGCGCCGCGGCGGGAGCGCGGCCCGAGGTGCACCACGGCGGGCCGGAGCGCGGAGAGGGCTGGGACACGGCCCCGCTCGTGCTCGTCGGGGACGACGCGGCGCACCGGGTGCGCGGGGCGAAACGACGGCGTGGGGTCGTGCTGGTTGGGAGGGATCAGGACGATTCCGGGGTGTGGCGGCGGGCGGTGGAGATCGGCGCCGAGCAGGTCCTGGTCCTGCCCGACGGCGAGCAGTGGCTGGTGGACCGCATCGCCGACGTGGCCGAGGGCGTGGGGCGGCCCGCGCTCACCGTCGGCGTCATCGGAGGGCGCGGCGGGGCCGGGGCCTCCACCCTCGCCTGTGCCCTCGCGGTCACGGCCGCCCGCGCCGGGCGGCGCACGATGCTCGTCGATGCGGATCCGCTGGGCGGCGGCGTGGACATCCTCCTCGGGGGGAGACGGCCGAAGGGCTGCGCTGGCCGGCCTTCGCCGCGTCGCGGGGCAGGGTCGGCGGAGAGGCGTTGGAGGAGTCGCTGCCGGAACTGCACGCGCTGCGGGTCCTGAGCTGGGATCGGGGCGAAGCGGTGGCGGTCGCCCCGGAGGCGGTGCGGGCGGTCGTCTCCGCGGCGCGCAGGCGCGGCGGTGTGGTCGTCGTGGACCTGCCGCGCCGGGTGGACGAGACGGTGGCGGAGGCGTTGGAGCAGCTGGACCTGTGCCTCCTGGTGGTGCCGCCGGAGCTGCGCGCGGTGGCGGGGGCCAGGCGGGTGGCGTCGGCGGCGGGACTGGTGCTGAGGGACCTGCGGGTGGTGGTCCCCACGGGCGCGCACCGCCAAGGCCTCGGCGGGCTCGAAGCGGAGGAGGTGGCGGGGCTGCTCGGCCTGCCGCTGGCCGGTGAGGTGCCCTGGGAAGCGGAGCTGGTGGCGGCCCAGACGGCGGGCGTGCCCCCCGGAGGAGCCGTGCGTGGCCCGCTGGCGCGGTTCTGCGCAGCCTTCTGGGACCGGGTGCCGGTCGACGCTCCGGGAGGGGGCGTATGAGTGCCGTCGTCGGGGCGCGGATGCTGGACGGAGTGCGCCAGTGGCTCGCGGAGAACGGCACGGAGCCCACCCCCGCGCGCGTCGCCGAGGCGCTGCGGGCCCAGGGCCGGGTCCTTGGGGACACCGAAGTACTCGGCGCCGCCGAACAGCTGCGGTCGGAGCTGGTCGGCGCGGGACCTCTGGAGCCGCTGCTCGCGGACTCCTCGGTGACCGACGTACTGGTCTCCGCGCCCAACCGGGTGTGGGTGGACCGGGGCGGCGGCCTTGAGCTCACCGCGGTCAGGTTCCGGGACGCGGCGGCGGTGCGCCGCCTCGCCCAACGCCTCGCCGCCGTGGCGGGACGGCGCCTGGACGACGCGAGGCCGTGGGTGGACGCGCGCCTCCCCGACGGCACCCGGCTGCACGCCGTGCTGCCACCGGTCGCCGTGGGTTCTACCTGCCTCTCCCTGCGGGTTGTGCGGCCCAAGGCCTTCACGCTCACGGAGCTGGTCGCGGCGGGGACGGTGCCACCCGGCGGTGACCGCGTGCTCCGGGCGCTGCTCGACGCGCGCCTGTCCTTCCTGATCAGCGGTGGCACGGGCAGCGGCAAGACGACCTTGCTGAGCGCGCTGCTCGGCCTGGTCGGGGCCAAGGAGCGGATCGTGCTGGCCGAGGACTCCGCGGAGCTGAAGCCCGAGCATCCACATGTGGTGCGCCTGGAATCCCGCCCGGCGAATCAAGAGGGGGCCGGTCTCGTGGGCCTGGACGACCTGGTGCGCCAGGCGCTGCGGATGCGGCCCGACCGGCTGGTCGTCGGCGAGGTGCGGGGCGCGGAAGTTGTGCATCTGCTGGCCGCGCTCAACACCGGCCATGAGGGCGGCTGCTGCCTGTTGACCGAACTAAGTAGGTCGTTGCCGCAGGTCAGTGACCAGATGAGGGTTGCTGCGTTAGCCCACTCGTGAACTCACCTGAAGTGCTTCGCAGAGACCTGACGAACTTGGCCGTACCGCAGATCGGTCGGCTGGAGGAGACGGGGAAGGCGGAGGAGCCGTACAGGCTCATCGACCCTGAAGATGTCGTCGTCGAAGAGGCGGCGGAGTGGTTCGCCGAACTACAGGCATGCTCCAAGCCGCCGGCCACGATCCGGTCGTACGGCATGGACTTGCTGCGCTGGTACAGGTTCCTGTGGGTCCTGGGAATCAAGTGGAACAAGGCGAGCCGAGCCGACGCCCGGGACTTCACCCGCTGGCTCCAGCTCGCTCCCAAGCCTGTTCGGTTGCACTGGCGCTACGAGAAGTACGGGCTGCCGCCCGGCGGGCTCCCGAAGCAGATCCGACCGGATCGCGGCACCCCGAACCCGCTGACGGGCAAGTCCGGGCCGGGCGAGAACTACGCGCCGACGACCAGGGCCCACAACGAGACGGCCATCCGGCTGTTCTACGACTTCCACTGCGAAGAGGGCGGCGCCGGGCCGCTGCTCAACCCGTTCCCGCTTGACCGCTCCCGCCGTTCCCGCCGAGCCCAGGCGGCGGCGCGACCGAACGCCCACCACAACCCCATGGAGGTCTTCCAGGACGAACGGACGGGCCGCTACCGCCCGACCGTGCCCAAGCGGATCCCGAAGCGGATCCCCGACGAGCTGTTCAACGCCCTGTTCGCCGCGCTGAACCACAACCGGGACCGGGCCCTGCTGGCCTTCTGGGTCTCCACCGGGGTCAGGGCCGAGGAACTCCTCGGCAGCAAGACCAAGGACGCACATCCGGGCCAGCAGCTGCTCGGCGTGACCCGCAAGGGCACCCGCGAGTATCAGCAGGTTCCCGCCTCCACCGACGCGTTCGTTTGGCTCCGCCTGGCCCAGGAAGAGGCCTGGCGAGGCGGGGTTCCCCGAGGCCGCAACCAGACGCTGTGGTGGACGCTGAGACGGCCCTGGCGCCCGTTGAACTACGACGCGGCCAGGGCCATGTTCAACCGGGCCAACGACCTCCTCGGGTCGAACTGGACCCTTCACGACCTGCGGCACACCGCCGCTTACCGCATGGCCCGCGACCCCGAACTGTCACTCACCGACGTCCAGTGGGTCCTCAATCACGCGCATCTGTCCACCACGGAGATCTACCTGGCGGCCAGCCAGGACGAGATCGTCGAGCAGTTGCTCGCCCACCACGCCCGCCAGGCCGCAGGGAAGCTCCCCGCGCCGCGGCCGCCGGCTTCCGGCTACAACGCGGCAAGCCTGGACGTCCTGTTCGGACGATCATGACCACCACGATGCTGCTGGCTAAAGTGCCAGCTCAGGGCCCTGTTCTCACGTTCCACGGATCGCACTACAAGGCCCTGCTGAAGGCATACCCTCCCAGGTCCGTTCCGGAGGCGTGGCCGGAGACTGCAGCCGATTTCGACACGATCCTCGATCGGCTGCAGGAGCTGTTCAAGGACGCCGGGAAGAACACGAGCTACACGCGGCGACGCGGGGCTCGCAACGTCCTCTGGTGGCTCAGGCAATTCGACGGCGAGACCTGGCAGCAGCGCTGGTGCAACAGCCCGCTGGACAAGAACTTCGCCGCCGGCCTGCCTGAGCTCGAAGCCTGGGTCGAGGAGCAAGTGGGCCGTGTTCCCGACGGAGTTCTCCGAGCCGGGATCTTGGCCCTTGCCATCGCGGATGTGATCCGACCCGACCCCGCCTGGCTGCTGACTCGCAGGTCACGGCACATGCGCGAGATCGTGGCCGAGTATCGCGACCCGGACGGCTTCGCCGCCCTGGAAGCGCGGTCCGACCCGGGCATCTGGGACGCCAAGCTCGGCCTGCAGGCCCGCAACCAGATCGCCACGATCATCCTGGCCAAGGGCGGCAAGGTCGCCGACATCACCGTCGGCGACTGCCTCGAACTGCGAGGCGTCGAAGCCCAGGTCATGGCCACCGGAGGCGGCCGGTCGCTGTTCTACCTCTGGCTCAAGAATCTGGAGGTCTTTCCGCCGGACTCGCCCGCGACCCTCCGCGATTTCAAGCGGCGGGCCGGCCAGGTCAGCGTCGAAGAGCTCGTGGACCGCTACCAGCTGAAGTGCCGACCGGTCCGCGACCTGATCGTGGACTACCTCACCGAGCGCCAACCCTCCCTGGACTACACGTCGTTGGAGGGGTTGTCGCGAAACCTCGCCCAGCTCTTCTGGGCCGACCTCGAACGTCACCAGCCCGGGATCGACTCACTGCGACTCCCGAAGAACGTCGCGACCGCATGGAAGGAGCGCATCCGAACCAAGACCCGCCGCAAGAACCAGCCGGACGGCAGCTACGTCGAGATCACCACCGTTCGGCACAGCGCCATCTCGGTGCTGAACACTATCCGCGCGTTCTACCTCGACATCTCCCAGTGGGCCTTCGAGGAGCCGGAACGCTGGGCGGCCTGGGTGGCGCCCAGCCCCGTCAAGGAGTCCGAGCTGTCCTTCAAGAAGCACGCCCGTCGGCAGAAGGCGAAGTCGGACCAGCGCACCAGGGAACGGCTGCCCGTCTTACCAGCCCTCGTCGAGGCCGCGGACCGGCAGCTCAAGGAGGCCCGGACACGGCACGAGGCGGCCCTTGAGGTTGCCCCCGGAGCCACGTTCCAGGTCCTCGGCAAGACCTACACCCGCATCCAGCATCCCCGCTGGGCCGACGGCGTGACCGCCAACACCGTCTACAACGAGGAAGGACGTCGCTGCACGTTCGGCTATGCCGAGAACCGGGCCTTCTGGGCCTGGGCGACGGTGGAGTTCCTCCGTCACACCGGCGTCCGCATCGAGGAGATGCTGGAGGTCAGCCACCACAGCATCACTCAGTACACCCTGCCCACCACGGGCGAGGTCGTCCCGCTGCTGCAGATCGCCCCGTCGAAGACCGACAAGGAACGGCTCCTGCTGGTCAGTCCCGAACTCGCCGACGTCCTCGGCGCGATCATCACCAGAATCCGCGACGCCTCCGGGACCGTTCCGCTCGTCCGCGCCTATGACGGCGGCGAGAAGGTCTGGAATGCGCCCATGCCGCTGCTGTTCCAGTGGCGCACGGGCGGACAGAACCGGCCGATCTCCGAGACCACGATCCGCCGGGCTCTCGACGAGACCCTGGACTTCGCCGGCCTGACCGACAACACCGGCCAGCAGCTCGACTACCAGCCTCACGACTTCCGAAGGATCTTCATCACCGACGCCATCATGAACGGCCTGCCACCACACATTGCGCAGGTCATCGCCGGTCACGACGACATTTCGACCACCATGCGCTACAAGGCGATCTACCCCATGGAGGCCATCGAGGCCCACCGCGCGTTCATCGCGCGACGCCGGTCGACACGCCCGAGCGAGGAATACCGCAGGCCGACCGACGCCGAATGGGACGAGTTCCTGGGGCACTTCGAGCTCCGCAAGGTCTCCATCGGCACCTGCGGACGCGCCTATGGAACCGGCTGCATCCACGAGCACGCCTGCATCCGATGTCCGATGCTCCGACCGGACCCGCGCGAGCGGCGGCGCCTCGTCGAGTACAGGGACAACCTCGTCGACCGCATTGCCGAGGCCGAACGAGAAGGCTGGCTCGGTGACGTCAAGGGCCATGGGACCACCCTTGAGGGAGCCAAGGACAAACTCGCCCAGATGGACGCGCAAACGGCAAGAACCAGACAGTCGATCTACCTAGGAATGCCCTCGTTCGGCGAGATCGCCGCACGAGCCTGACCCCCGGCTCCGCCAGCACGCTGGCGGAGCCGCTTTCATGAGAGGAGGCCCTGTGACCAGCACTCTTTCCATCCTCGGAGAGCTCGGAGCATGCGCGACTTCTAAGTTCGGAGAAGGCACGGTGCATGCCAACGCCGCCGGGGACGTCCCGGCCCGCCTGGAGGCCCTGGGGACGGCCGCGGGGCTCGACCGTGCCGCCCTGCACAGCCAGCTGGCGGCAGCGCTCTCGGTGGTCGTCCATCTCGTACGTGACCGGGTGGGCCGCCGCCGCATCGCCGAGGTGCATGTCCTGGAGCGTGCCACATCGGGGCTGGTGAAGACCGTGCCCGCGCTGCGATGGGGCGAGGAGGCCTTCGTCGAGGGGCCCGGGTGGGGGCGGCTGGACTCGCTCCTCCTGGGCGGGGAGCGGGGTGGTCCGGCGTGAGTACGTCGATGTGGGCGGCGGCGGTGTGCGTGGGGAGCGCGGCGTGGCTGATGGACGGCCGGGACCGCACGGCTCGGCGGGTCCGGGCGGTGCTCGTGGCCGGGGCGCCGGAGAAGGCGGGCGGGTGGTCCTGGCGGCTGGCCGTCGCCGCCGGGCGCGGCCGGATGCGGCCTGCGTGGTGGTGCCTGGTGGCCGGGGCTGTGGTGGCGCTCCTCGGGGAGTCTCTGCTGCCGCTGGTCGCGGGAGCGGCGGGGGTGCCGGTGGCGGGGCGGGTGCGGCGGGCCCGGGACGCAAGCCGGGGGCGGGAGCGGTGTGGTGACGCGGTGATCGCGCTGTGCGGGGCGCTCGCGGGTGAGGTGCGGGCGGGGCGGCAGCCGGGGGAGGCGTTGCGGGTGGTTCTTGGGGAGGGGGGTGGTGGTTCCGGTGGGGGCGCTGCCGGGGCCGGGGCTTTGGAGGTGGGGCCTTCGGGGGCGGTGGCTCGGGGGACCGTCTCTGGGGTGGCGGGCGAGCCGGGCGGTGCGGGGCCGAGTGCCGTGCTGGCGGCGGCGCGGTTCGGTGGGGACGTGCCGGGGGCGTTGGTGGAGGCGGCTCGGGAGCCGGGGGCGGAGGGGTTGTCGGGGCTCGCGGCCTGTTGGCGCGTGGCCGTGGACCGGGGAGCGGGGCTCGCGGCGGGGCTGGAGCGGCTGGAAGGTGCGCTGCGTGTGGAGCGGGACCAACGGGCTGACCTGAGAGCCCAGTTGTCCGGTGCGCGGTCGACCGCCGTGATGCTCGCGGGGCTGCCGGTGCTGGGGCTGCTGATGGGCAGCGCGCTGGGAGCGGATCCGCTGCGGGTGCTGCTGCACACGGGAGCGGGACTCGGCTGCCTGGTGACGGGCGGGGTGCTGGAGGGCGCCGGGGTGTGGTGGGCGCTGCGGATCGTTCGAGGAGCGGAGGGGCGATGAGTTCTGTGAGTTGGTTGAGCTCTGTCCACAGGCTGGGGGTGGCGGTGTGGAGTGTCACGGCCGTGCTCTGGCTGGTGCTGGCGGTGTGGACCGCCCGGCGGGAGAGGGCGTTGGGGCGGCGGGCCGCGGAGGCTCTGGGCGTGGAAAGACCAGCTGTCCGGCGCCGGTGTCGGGACCGGTGGTCGGGGCTGCGTGGCAGGGCACGCGCCTGGTTCGTGGTGGCCGGGGTCGCGAGCCTGGCCTGTGCCTTGGTGGGTGGGGCTTGTGGGCTCGCGGCGGGAGTGGCTGCCGGCTGACTGCGCCTGGCGCCGACAGCGCGCCAGGGCCTCGCCTCACGGGTCGGCCGGGGCTGGCGGCCACTCGGTGGAGGCGGAGCGGCAGCTGCCCCTTGCGGCCGATCTCTTGGCGGCTTGTGTAGCCGCCGGGGCGAGTCCAGTCGCGGCTGCGCGAGCCGTCGGGGAGTCGCTGCGGGGCCCGGTCGGCGAGCGGCTCGCGCGTGGGGCCGCGGAAGTACGGCTGGGCGGTGAACCATCCCACGCCTGGCGGGAGTTGGCTGCTATACCGGGCGCCGCGCCGCTGGCCCGCCTCCTGGAGCGGGCGGGTGAGTCGGGAGCGCCGGCCGCGGAGCCCGTGGCCCGCCTCGCCGCGGACGCCCGGGCCGCGCGGGACCGGGCGGCCACAGCCAGGGCACGCAGGGCCGGGGTTCTGATGACGGCGCCTGTGGGCCTGTGCTTTCTGCCGGCGTTCATCGCGGTCGGAGTGGTGCCGGTAGTGATCGGGCTCGCGGAAGGACTGCTGCGGGCGGAATGAACTCAGCACAGGAACACAGCACATGAACGCAACGAATGAACACAACGAATGAACACAACGGGATGAACACAGAGGCGATGGCTGCGATGACTGCGGCTGCCTTCGCCATCAGGGCCGAGGCAACACACAGAACATTCATGGGGGTTGAGATGCGTGTGCACAACGGTGCGCGGACGTTGGTTCGGCGGGCTCGCGCGGCGGGCAAGGACGCGGGCAAGGACGCGGGGATGGTCACGTCCGAGTACGCGATGGGGTTGATCGCGGCGGTGGGGTTCGCCGGGCTGCTTTACAAGGTGGTGACGAGCGGGCAGGTCAGGGCCGCTCTGCAAGCCGTGGTGGAGAAGGCACTCCATGCGTCGTTCTGAGCGTGGGCCGCGGGCGCGGGGCCGGGACGGGGGGTTCGTGACGGCGGAGGCGGCCGTGGTGCTGCCGACGCTGGTCCTGTTCGCCATGGCGCTGGTCTGGACGCTGCTGGTCGCGTGCGCGCAGATCCAGTGCGTGGACGCGGCCAGGGCAGGAGCCCGCGCGGCGGCGAGGCAGGATCCGGAGGCGGTGGCCGTGGCGGCGGCGAGACAGGCGGCGCCGCGTGGAGCGCGGGTGTCCGTGCGGCGAGACGGCGACCTGGTGCGGGTCGAGGTCGTCGTGGACGCGCCGGGCCCGCGAGCGCTGGGCCTCGGTCTGCGGCTGCGGTCCGAGGCGGTGGCTTTGGCGGAGGAGACGGTGGTGCCGGGGGAGCAGACGGCGGCCTCAGTGAATGAGGCTGCGGCCCCGGCAGAGGGAACCGCGGCGGCGAAAAGTTGGGCGTCGGCGAAGGGCACGGCGGGGGTTGGCCTATGAGGGACGGGGTGCCGTGGCGTGGCTCGGGGCGGGACCGAGGGTCCGCCACCGTCTGGTCGGCGGTGGTGATGGTGGTGCTCTGCGTGGTCTGCGGGGCAGTGCTCGCGATGGGGCAGGCCGTCGTGGCCCGGCATCGGGCGGGCGGCGCGGCGGACTTGGCGACGCTGGCGGCGGCGGATCGTTGGGCGGCGGGGACGTCGAAGGCGTGCGCGGGGGCGGAGAGGGTGGCGGCGGCGCAGGGGGCGAGGCTTGTGCGCTGCGCGGTCCGGGGCGAGATCTCCGAGGTCACGGCCTCGGCCTCGGCGGGGCCCTTCTCGGTGCAGGTCAACTCCCGCGCCGGACCGGCGTATGCGCCGCCGATACCGAGCCACGTGCCGTGCGCGGAGTGTGCTGTTGCCGCGGAGCCGTAGTGGTGCGGCCGCCCTGTGGGAGGGCATGGGGGCAGCCCGGGCCCTGTCCCGCGCTGGACCGGCGGATTCGCCGCCTATACCGAGCCACGTGCCGTGCGCGGAGTGTGGCCATGCCTCGGAGCCGTAGTGATGCGGCCGCCAGGCGTCAGGGCATGGAGGCCCGGGGCTCAGGCGTCCTGCGGGTACCAGCGCAGTTCCACGGTGTTGCCGTCCGGGTCCTGCACGTAGAGCGAGAGGGCGGTGCCTCGGGCGCCGAAGCGCTCACCGGGGCCGTCCAGCACCGTGAAGACGCCGGAGCCGATGACCTGCTGCCAGTCGAGCGGCTCCACCACGAGGCAGATGTGGTCGACGTTGGAGCCCTCGGGTTGCCCGTCGGAGGCCTTGACGAGGTCGATGATGGTGGTCGGGCTCACCCGCACGGACGGGAAGGGCGCCTTGCCTCCCCGCCACTCCTCCACCCGCACCGGCTGCAACCCCAGCGGGCCGGTGTAGAAGGCGAGGGAGCGCTCGATGTCGGTGACGTTCAGGACGAGGTGGTCGAAGGCGATCACGCGCATGGGCATCTCCGTGGAGTCGGGGGCGCAGGCATGACCGCGCCGGTTGTTGTGGTGGTGGGGGGCGCCCCCGTAGCTGGTGGGCCAGGCGTCGACTGGCCCGGCTCGCCGTTGACTTCAGCATCGTCGAGTTCTGATTCATCGGTCCAACGCATGTTTGTCATTCGATCGATCGTGTTTCACGATGCGTCGAATGGACCTCCAGCAGATGCGTTACGTCCTCGCGGTGGCGGAGACGGAGAACTTCACCCGTGCCGCCGAGCGGTGCCACGTCGTCCAGTCGGCGCTGAGCCATCAAGTGGGGCGGCTGGAGAGGGAATTGGGGGCAAGGCTGTTCGAGCGGACCAGTCGTAGGGTGCGGTTGACCGCTGCCGGGGAGGCGTTCCTGCCCGCTGCCCGTCAGGCGCTGGAAGCGGCCGAGCGGGCCAGGGCGGAGGTGGCGGCGGCCACCGGCGAGATACGGGGCAAGTTGGCCGTCGGGTCGATCCCGACCGTGGCGGCCGTCGACCTCCCGGCGGTGCTGCGGGACTACCACCTGCGCTACCCCCAGGTGCGGATCAGCCTGCGGACCGGCTCCAGTGAGCGGCTCGTGGAGCAGGTGCGGGATGGCGCGCTGGACGCGGCGTTCCTCGGCGTACAGCCCGGATACCGGCCGCAGGGCGTGCGGGACCGGGAACTCGCCCACGGGCAGCACGTAGCCGTGGTCGCCCTGGGCCACCCGCTGGCCATGGAGAAGGAGGTGGACCTCTGCCTTTTGGCCGAAGAGGCGTTCGTGGACTTCGCCGAGGGCAGCGCGGCCCGCGCCCAGTCGGACGAGGCGTTCGCGGCGGCAGGGCTGCGACGCGAGGTCGCGTTCGAGGTGTCCGGTGTCGAACTCATGGCCCGGATGGTCCGCCACGGGCTGGGCATCGCGATGCTGCCCGCGACGTTCGCCGCGGAACTGCCCGGTCTGCGGGCCGTGCCGGTCACCAACGGGCCGGTGCGGGTGGAACGCCTCGTGTGGAGCCGCTTCACTCCGTCGCCCGCGGCCTCCGCCTTCCTGGCCCTGCTGGACGCCGACGCCGACACGCGGCCCCCGGCGGAGTGACGCCGCCGCCCACCGGCCGCCGCTGAGGGCCGACCTAGGTGGACGGCTCCGCGTCCCTCAACAACACAGAAAGCAGCCGCACAGCCCCCCGCTTGTGCAAAGGCTCGTTGCCGTTGCCGCACTTCGGGGACTGGATGCACGAAGGGCAGCCCGCCTCGCACTCGCAGGAGGCGATCGCCTGGCGTGTGGCCGTCAGCCACTCCCGCGCCGTGTGGAAGGCCCGCTCGGCGAAGCCCGCCCCGCCCGGATGACCGTCGTACACGAAGACCGTGGGAAGGAGCGTGTCCGGATGCAGCGGCACGGAGACACCGCCGATGTCCCAGCGGTCGCACGTGGCGAACAGCGGCAGCATGCCGATGGAGGCGTGCTCGGCGGCGTGCAGGGCGCCGCCGAGGATCTCGGGATGGACGCGCGCGGCGTCCAGCTGGTCCTCGGTGACCGTCCACCAGACGGCGCGCGTACGCAGCGTCCGAGGAGGCAGCTCCAGTTTCGTCTCGCCGAGGACCTCGCCCGTGATCAGCTTCCGGCGCAGGAAGGAGACGACCTGGTTGGTCACCTCGACGGAGCCGTAGCAGAGGCGGCCCGCCCCCCAGGGGACTTCCACGTCCGTCTCCAGGATGGAGATCGCCGTGGTGTCGCGCGCGGTCGTGGAGTACGGCGGCACGGCCTCCTCGACGAGCGCCACCGAGTCCTCCAGGTCGAGGTGGCGCACGAGATACGTACGGCCCTGGTGGAGGTGGACCGCGCCCTCGTGCACGGTCGTGTGCGCGGCGGACGCATCGACGGTGCCGAGGAGCCGGCCCGTGCTCTCCTCGACGATCTGTACAGGGGTGCCGCCCTCGCCGCGGATGTCCGTGAGGTCGGCGGCCCGCTCCCGGCGGGTCCAGTGCCAGGCCCTCGTGCGCCGCCGCAGTAGTTTGGCGGCCTCCAGCTGCGGCAGCAGCTCCTCGGCGGCCGGGCCGAAGAGGGCGAGGTCCTCCTCGACCAGCGGCAGCTCCGCGGCGGCCGCGCACAGATGGGGCGCGAGCACGTACGGATTGTCGGGGTCGAGGACGGTGGACTCCACCGGCTGCCGGAACAGCGCCTCGGGGTGATGGACGAGGTAGGTGTCCAGCGGATCGTCACGGGCGACCAGCACCGCCAAGGCGCCCTGCCCCGAACGCCCCGCGCGGCCCGCCTGCTGCCAGAGCGAGGCCCGCGTACCGGGGTAGCCCGCGATGATGACGGCGTCCAGCCCCGAGACGTCCACGCCGAGTTCGAGGGCGGTGGTCGCGGCGAGGCCGAGGAGTTCCCCGGAGTGCAGGGCGCGCTCCAGTGCGCGGCGCTCCTCGGAGAGGTAGCCGCCGCGGTAGGCGGCGACACGGCGGGCGAGGGAGCGGTCGACCTCGGTGAGGCGTTCCTGGGCGATCACCGAGATCAGCTCGGCGCCACGCCGAGAACGTACGAAGGCGACCGAGCGGACGCCCTGGATGGTCAGGTCGGTGAGCAGGTCCGCCGTCTCGGCGGTCGCGGTGCGGCGCACCGGGGCGCCCTTCTCGCCGTGGAGCTCGGTGAGCGGGGGCTCCCAGAGGGCGAAGACAAGGTCGCCGCGGGGCGAGGCGTCGTCGGCCACCTCCCGCACGGGCAGACCCGTCAGGCGCTCCGCGGAGAGCGCGGGCTCGGCGGAGGTGGCCGAAGCCAGCAGGAAGACGGGATTGGAGCCGTACCGGGCGCACAGGCGGCGCAGACGGCGCAGGACCTGGGCGACGTGGGAGCCGAAGACGCCGCGGTAGGTGTGGCACTCGTCGATGACCACGTAGCGCAGGGCGCGCAGGAAGGCGGACCAGCGCGGGTGGGAGGGGAGGATCCCGCGGTGCAGCATGTCGGGGTTGGTCAGCACGTAATTGGCGTACTGACGCACCCATTCGCGTTCCTCCACCGGGGTGTCGCCGTCGTACACGGCGGCGCGTACGGCGTTGCCGAGCGGGGCCGCGAGTTCGCGGACAGCGCGCCGCTGGTCGGCCGCCAGGGCCTTCGTGGGAGCCAGGTACAGGGCGGTGGCGCCACGCCCGTTGGGTGCCTCGGAGCCGTCGAGGAGGGCCGAGAGGACGGGTGTGAGGTAGGCCAGGGATTTCCCGGAGGCCGTGCCGGTCGCGACGACCACGGACTCGCCGTCCAGCGCGTGCTCGGCCGCCTGCGCCTGGTGGGCCCATGGGCGCTCGATGCCCGCCGCCCGGACGGCGGATATGACCTCGGGGCGGATGCGGTCCGGCCAGACTGCATACCGGGCCGCACGTGGGGGCAAGTGCTCCGTATGAGTGACGCGCGATGCACGGCTCGGCCCCGCGGTGAGCCGGTCGAGGACCACCTGCGGGGACGGCTGTGCCGGGGCGCCCGCAGAGGGTCTTCCGGGAGGAGAAATTTTGGCCATCGGCATCGAGTGTGTCACTGGCGGGATGGACAATGGTCCAAAGGCGTCGTGCACGCCCGCCGGTAAGTGATTGAATGCCATCGCGGCTGGCGATCCGTCCTGGGGGCTCTGCCGAGGTGTCCCGAGGGATGACCGCTCGATAGCAAGGTGCTGGAGGATCCGTGGACCTGTCCCTGTCGACCCGTACCGTCGGCGATCGCACGGTCGTCGTGGTCGGTGGCGAAATCGATGTATATACCGCGCCCAAGCTGCGCGAGCAGTTGGTCGAGTTGGTGAACGACGGCAGTTTCCATCTGGTCGTCGACATGGAGGGCGTGGACTTCCTCGACTCCACCGGACTCGGCGTGCTGGTCGGCGGCCTGAAGCGCGTGCGTGCCCATGAGGGCTCGCTGCGCCTGGTCTGCAACCAGGAGCGCATTTTGAAGATCTTCCGCATCACCGGCCTGACCAAGGTGTTCCCCATTCACACCTCGGTCGAGGAAGCAGTGGCGGCCACGGACTGAGGTCCGTGACGGCAGTACAGCAGGGGGCCGGGCCCGCGGCCCGGCCCTCTGACAGCACGTGCGTACGTTCGAGGGGGATGTATGGCCACCGTTGAACTCCGCTTCAGCGCGCTGCCCGAGCACGTCAGGACCGCCCGTCTCGTGGCGGCCGCGGTCGCGCGCAGGGCCGGAGTGGACGAGGCCGTTCTCGACGAGGTCAGGCTCGCTGTCGGCGAGGCCTGCACGCGTGCCGTGGGACTGCATCAGAGCAGCGGCGTCTCGGCGCCCGTGCGGGTCGCGCTGACCGAGGACGAGAAGCAGTTCTCCATCGAGGTCGGCGACGAGGCCCCCCGCGCGACGCCCGGCGGCCGGGTGTCCGACGGGCAGGGCGGCGAAGGCGACGAGCCGGAGGCCGAGGGCGAGGACGAGATGGGTCTCGCCGTCATCAGCGGTCTCGTGGACGATGTCGAGGTCACCGCGGGCGAGTCCGGCGGCCTGATCCGGATGACCTGGCCGACGACGCCCGCGCCGCTTGTGCCCTGATCCCCCGCGCAGTTTGTGCCCTGATCCCCCGTGCTGTTTCTGCCTTGACCGCGCACACGCAGGCCCTGTTCACCGCCACGGTGAACAGGGCCTTTTTCATTGCGATCATTTATTACGTAGATCAGTCATGTAGATCGACGATCTCTCGTCAACGGGTTTGAGGCATTACCGCTTTCGGTGCCAGTCCATGGCCCGCGATCATTTGCTGAGGGGCAATCTCAGGTCAATCGCGTTAGCGGCGCTCTGTTTTGATCAGGTTCTGCTCCCTACAATCCGTCCACATCTTGAGCTCAGCCCAAGCGTCAAGGAGGACGAATGGCGGGGCTTTCTACCCCTCATCAGATCGACCATCCCTCAACCTTCGCAGCCGCAGTCCTGACAGATGACAATCGCCTCATCGTGATGGTCGTCGCGGCCGTCGCGCTCGCGGCCCTCGTCGTCGCCGGGGTCCTGGTACGCCAGGTACTCGCGGCAGGCGAGGGCACCGACAGCATGAAGAAGATCGCGGCGGCGGTGCAGGAAGGCGCGAACGCCTACCTCGGCCGGCAGCTGCGCACACTCGGCGTATTCGCCGTCGCGGTGTTCTTCCTGCTCATGCTCCTGCCCGCGGACGACTGGAATCAGCGCGCCGGACGATCGATCTTCTTCTTGATCGGCGCGGCGTTCTCGGCGACCACCGGCTATATCGGCATGTGGCTCGCCGTACGCAGCAATGTGCGCGTTGCCGCCGCCGCCCGAGAAGCCACCCCGGCACCGGGCGAGCCGGAAAAGGATCTCACCGCCGTCTCGCACAAAGCCATGAAGATCGCTTTCCGCACGGGCGGCGTCGTCGGCATGTTCACGGTGGGGCTCGGCCTTCTGGGCGCCTCCTGTGTGGTGCTCGTCTACGCGGCCGACGCGCCGAAGGTGCTCGAAGGATTCGGACTCGGCGCCGCCCTGATCGCGATGTTCATGCGCGTCGGCGGCGGCATCTTCACCAAGGCCGCCGACGTCGGCGCCGACCTGGTCGGCAAGGTCGAACAGGGCATTCCGGAGGACGATCCGCGCAATGCCGCGACCATCGCCGACAACGTGGGCGACAACGTCGGCGACTGCGCCGGTATGGCCGCCGACCTCTTCGAGTCGTACGCCGTCACGCTCGTCGCCGCGCTGATCCTCGGCAAGGTGGCGTTCGGCGACTCCGGGCTCGCCTTCCCGCTGATCGTTCCGGCCATCGGCGTCGTGACGGCCATGATCGGCATCTTCGCGGTGGCGCCGCGCCGCGCCGACCGCAGCGGCATGAGCGCCATCAACCGCGGCTTCTTCATCTCCGCGGTCATCTCGCTGGTGCTCGTGGCCGCCGCCGTCTACGTCTACCTGCCGTCCTCGTACGCGCAGCTGGACGGCGTCACGGACGGGGCGATCGCGGCCCACGGCGGCGATCCGCGGGTTCTCGCGCTCGTCGCCGTGGCCATCGGCATCGTCATGGCCGCCCTGATCCAGCAACTGACCGGCTACTTCACCGAGACCACCCGGCGTCCCGTCAAGGACATCGGCAAGACCTCGCTGACGGGTCCGGCGACCGTCGTCCTGGCCGGCATTTCCATCGGCCTCGAATCGGCTGTCTACACCGCGCTGCTGATCGGGCTCGGCGTGTACGGGGCGTTCCTGCTCGGCGGTACGTCGATCATGCTCGCCCTCTTCGCGGTCGCCCTGGCGGGCACGGGCCTGCTGACCACGGTCGGCGTCATCGTCGCCATGGACACCTTCGGCCCCGTCTCCGACAACGCGCAGGGCATCGCGGAGATGTCCGGTGACGTCGAGGGAGCGGGCGCGCAGGTGCTCACCGACCTCGACGCCGTCGGCAACACCACCAAGGCCATCACCAAGGGCATCGCCATCGCGACCGCCGTCCTCGCGGCGGCGGCGCTCTTCGGCTCGTACCGCGACGCCATCGCCACCGCGGCCAAGGACGTCGGCGAGAAACTCGGCGACGGCGCTCCGATGAACCTGGTCATGGACATCTCGCAGCCCAACAACCTGGTCGGCCTGATCCTCGGCGCCGCGGTCGTCTTCCTCTTCTCGGGGCTGGCGATCAACGCGGTGTCACGGTCGGCCGGGGCCGTGGTCTACGAAGTGCGGCGGCAGTTCCGCGAGCACCCCGGGATCATGGACTACACCGAGAAGCCGGAGTACGGGCGCGTCGTCGACATCTGCACCAAGGACGCGCTGCGCGAGCTGGCCACACCGGGTCTGCTCGCCGTGCTCACGCCGATCGCGGTCGGCTTCTCGCTCGGCGTCGGTGCCCTCGGCTCGTTCCTGGCGGGAGCGATCGGCACGGGCACGCTGATGGCGGTCTTCCTCGCCAATTCCGGCGGCGCCTGGGACAACGCGAAGAAGCTCGTCGAAGACGGCCACCACGGCGGCAAGGGCAGCGAGGCCCACGCCGCGGTCGTGATCGGCGACACCGTCGGCGACCCGTTCAAGGACACCGCCGGCCCGGCGATCAACCCCCTGCTGAAGGTGATGAACCTGGTGGCGCTGCTCATCGCGCCGGCCGTCATCAACTTCAGCTACGGGGACAACGCCAGCGTCGGCATGCGGGTACTGATCGCGGGGCTCTCCATCGCGGTCATCATCGGCGCGGTCTACGTCTCCAAGCGGCGGGGCATCGCCGTCGGGGACGAGGGCAACGCCGAGCGGACGGCCAAGTCGGTCGACCCGGCGGTCGTTTCGTAACGCCGGTTCGGATCACCGTCCAACACGCGGGCGGACGGCGCACTTTGATGCGCCGTCCGCCCGCTGTCGTGCGGGCGCCCCGACGACCGTTCGGCGTACGCGGGAAGCCGTGAGCCTTCTCTCGCGCTCTGTGCCGACCCTCCCTTGGTGCAAATGGCTGCAATAGCGGTTGTAACGGACCCCCGGCATGCGTTTGTCGCTCGTTTGGCGTGTAAGTTCCGGGGCCGAGAGCCATGGAAGGGACCAATCCGGTGAACAAGAAGCTTGCAGCCGCACTGTCCGGCGGTGCGGTACTGGTACTCGCTCTGTCCGGGTGCAGCAGCGACGACGACGGTGACAAGAAGCTGGACGACTGGGCCAAGAAGGTCTGTGACTCCGTCCAGCCGCAGTCGAAGAAGATCGCGGACGCCAACGCCGCGATCCAGAAGGAGACCTCCGACAACAGCTCGCCGGCCGACGTCCAGAAGACCGACTCCAAGGCGTTCCAGGACATGTCCGACGCCTACAAGGCGATGGGTGCCTCCGTGAAGCGCGCTGGCGCGCCGCCGGTGGACGACGGACAGAAGAAGACCGACGACGCCGTCAAGGAACTCAACGCCATCTCCAAGTCGTACGAGGACCTGAAGAAGCAGGTCGACGGCCTGGACACCAAGAACCAGGCGGACTTCGCGGACGGCCTCAAGGACGTCGCGGGCGAGCTGGACAAGCTGAGCAAGAGCGGCAACGAAGCGCTGGAGAAGCTACAGGAGGGGGACGTCGGCAAGGCGATGGCCAAGCAGGACAGCTGCAAGAGCGCGTCCGCCACGCCGTCCACCAAGAGCTGACAAGAGCTGACGGCCTGCCACCTCATGGCCGTACGTTCCTCCCTCGCGGACCCAGTCGCCCCCGGCGCCCATGGCGGCACCGGGGGCGTCGGCATGAGCCGCGGGCCACAATGGGGGGCGTGAGTAACGCCAGCCTCCCCCTGCCCTCATCCGACCGCGCCGATGTGGCGGCCTCCCTGCGCCGGGCCCTGCTCGACGCCGACTTCACCGCCGACGGACTCCTCGAACTGCTCGGCGCCTCCGCGTACGCCGCGCTCGCCCGCAGCGAGACCGTGCCCGCGCTGCGGGCCACCCGCGCGGACGGTGTCCTCGCGGCGCTCGTACGCCTGTTCCTGCTCCAGGAAACCGTGCCGCACGCGCGCGTGGCGGATGTTCTGCCTCTCGACGCCCTCCTGGAGAGCGGTTGGCTGGTCGAGGGGGGCGGGGAGCTGCGGGCCACCGTGGACGTGCGGCCCTACGGAGGGCCGAACGGCGAGGACTGGTTCATCGTCTCCGACCTGGGCTGCGCGGTGGGCGGCGCCGGCGGCATCGGCAGCCATGACGAGGGCGTCGTCCTCGGGGTCGGCGGCGCCTCCACGACGCTCGCCGGGCTCACCGTGCGCACGCCCGCCGACAGCGCGCTCGATCTCGGCACCGGCTCCGGCATCCAGGCCCTGCACGCGGCCCAGCACGCCACGCGCGTGACGGCGACCGACCTCAATCCGCGCGCTCTGGAGTTCACCCGGCTGACGCTGGCCCTGTCCGGGGCCCCGGAGGCGGACCTGCGCGAGGGCTCGCTCTTCGAGCCGGTGGGCGAGGAGACGTACGACCTGATCGTGTCGAACCCGCCCTTCGTGATCTCCCCGGGGGCCCGGCTCACCTACCGGGACGGCGGGATGGGCGGGGACGATCTGTGCCGCACGCTCGTTCAGGAGACGGGGGCACGGCTGAACGAAGGGGGGTACGCGCACTTCCTGGCCAACTGGCAGCACGTGGACGGAGAGGAGTGGCAGGACCGGCTGCGCTCCTGGGTGCCGCGCGGCTGCGACGCCTGGATCGTGCAGCGCGAGGTGCAGGACATCACGCAGTACGCCGAGCTGTGGCTGCGCGACGCGGGGGACCACCGCGAGGACCCCACGCGGTACGCGGCGCGGTACGAGGCGTGGCTGGACGAGTTCGAGGCGCGCGGGACGCGGGCCGTCGGCTTCGGCTGGATCACGCTCAGGAAGACCGGCGCCGCCGAGCCGTCCATCACCGTCGAGGAGTGGCCGCACCCCGTCGAGCAGCCCCTCGGCGAGACGGTGCGGGAGTTCTTCGACCGGCAGGACTACCTGCGTACGCACGACGACGCGGCGCTGCTCGCCGCGCACTTCAAGCTCGCGGACGAGGTCGTGCAGGAGCAGGTCGGGCTGCCGGGCGCCGAGGACCCGGAGCACGTGGTGCTGCGCCAGCACCGGGGGATGCGGCGGGCCACCAAGGTGGACACGGTGGGCGCCGGGTTCGCGGGTGTGTGCGACGGGTCGCTGAGCGCCGGGCGGATCCTGGACGCCATCGCCCAACTGGTGGGTGAGGACCCCGTGTTGCTGCGGGACCGGACGCCCGCGCAGCTCAGGCTCCTCGTGGAGCAGGGCTTCCTGCTGCCCGTCCAGGCCTAAGGCTTGGCCCGCCGCCCCCGGCGGGGTGGTGAAACCGGCCAACATCTCGTACTGATCCGGTAATTCGGGTATGGGCGGCCGGGTGAGCGGGCCGCCGGACGTTCACCCCGATTTCGCGCTCCCGATTCCCGCGCGTGCCAGCCTGCGGACCAGGGCCGCGCGGGGAGCGCCGAGCGGAGCGCCGTACGGGGAGGCAAGGGCCATGGAGAGCGCACCAGCGATTTTCGCCGGAACGGTGTTCGCGCTGTTCGGCGCCGCACTGCTGCTGTGGACCGGGGTGCGGGCCGCCCGCCACGAGCCTGTCGCCCAGGGTGTGAGCCCCGTCGCATCGGCGACGCTCGCCGCGCTCGCGGGTTCCGGGGCGCTGCTGCTCGGCGTGTGGTGTTTCACGCGGCTGTGAAGCCGACGCGCCGCGGCCTGCGGACCCTCTCCTTCCGGTGAGGCGGGGCGTCGCTTTTCGGCGGGGGGGTCGGCCGGGGTTCGGCGGGTGTTCGGCAGGGGTCCGGCGGTGGTTCGACGGCGGCTCGGCGGTGGTTCGTCAGGGGGCGGAGCGTCGCGCTCCGGTCAAGGGGCGGCCGTGCCGCAGTGGGCCACCGGGCCGTACTCGGGTGGCCCGGGAGGTCGTACAGAGGTAGCGGCCCTGCCGTGCTCCGGCGCGGCGGAGGGGTTTGTTCCGCGGTGATCGAGGAACCCACTCCGGCGCGGCCCGGGAGCCCGTCGCGGTGATCGCCCCGGTCCGGCGCGGCCGCGCCTCCCGCCGGGCGCCGAAACGGCAGGTCGCCACTCCGGGCGGCAGGAATGGCGGTAGTCGGGTTACCGTTCGAGTGGCCGTTGCGGGCTTTTCCCGTTTGACACGGGGGCGGGATGTACCGTCACACTCCGCAGCGACAGCGCAACGCAGGCCATGCGAGCACGCCACCGCACTGTCACGAGCACTGCGACCAAGTGGTGCCACCGCGCACTGCCACCGACGTTCGACCGGAGAGAAGAGCGAAGTTGTCCCCGACCAGCGAGACCGCACAGGGCGGCCGCCGACTCGTCATCGTCGAGTCGCCTGCCAAGGCGAAGACGATCAAGAGCTACCTCGGCCCCGGCTACGTAGTCGAGGCCAGCGTCGGGCACATCCGCGACCTCCCCAACGGCGCCGCGGAGGTGCCCGAGAAGTACACCGGCGAGGTGCGCCGCCTCGGCGTGGACGTCGAGCACGACTTCGCGCCCGTCTATGTCGTCAACGCCGACAAGAAGGCGCAGGTCAAGAAGCTCAAGGACCTGCTGAAGGACTCCGACGAACTCTTCCTCGCCACCGATGAGGACCGCGAGGGCGAAGCCATCGCGTGGCACCTCCTTGAGGTCCTGAAGCCCAAGGTCCCCGTCCACCGGATGGTCTTCCACGAGATCACCAAGGACGCGATCCGCAGCGCCGTCGCCAACCCGCGCGAGCTCAACAAGCGCATGGTCGACGCCCAGGAGACCCGCCGTATCCTCGACCGCCTCTATGGCTACGAGGTCTCGCCGGTCCTGTGGAAGAAGGTCATGCCGCGCCTGTCGGCCGGCCGCGTCCAGTCCGTGGCCACCCGCCTTGTCGTCGAACGGGAGCGCGAGCGCATCGCCTTCCGCTCCGCCGAGTACTGGGACCTGACCGGCACCTTCGGCACCGGCCGTGCCGGTGACGCCTCCGACCCCTCGCAGCTGGTCGCCCGCCTCACCACGGTCGACGGCAAGCGCATCGCACAGGGCCGCGACTTCGACTCCGTCGGGCAGCTCAAGGCGGGCAGCGCGGGCACCCTGCACCTGGACGAGGCGAACGCCCGCACGCTGGCCGCCGCGCTCCAGGACACGAACTTCTCCGTACGGTCCGTCGAGTCCAAGCCGTACCGCCGCTCGCCGTACGCCCCCTTCCGTACGACGACGATGCAGCAGGAGGCGAGCCGCAAGCTCGGCTTCGGCGCGAAGGCGACCATGCAGGTGGCCCAGAAGCTGTACGAGAACGGCTTCATCACCTACATGCGTACGGACTCCACGACCCTCTCCGACACGGCCGTCACGGCGGCCCGCGCGCAGGTCACGCAGCTTTACGGCAGCGACTACCTCCCGGACAAGCCGCGCACGTACGCCGGCAAGGTCAAGAACGCGCAGGAGGCGCACGAGGCGATCCGCCCCTCGGGCGACCGTTTCCGTACGCCCGCCGAGACCGGCCTGACCGGTGACCAGTTCCGGCTCTACGAACTGATCTGGAAGCGGACCGTCGCCTCCCAGATGAAGGACGCGACCGGGAACTCCGTCACCGTCAAGATCGGCGGCCGGGCGAGCGACGGCCGGGACGCCGAGTTCAGCGCGTCCGGCAAGACCATCACCTTCCACGGCTTCCTCAAGGCCTACGTCGAGGGCGCCGACGACCCGAACGCCGAACTGGACGACCGCGAGCGCAGGCTCCCGCAGGTCAACGAGGGCGACGCGCTCTCCGCCGACGGGATGTCGGTGGACGGCCACGCCACCAAGCCGCCGGCCCGCTACACCGAGGCCTCGCTGGTCAAGGAGCTCGAAGAGCGCGAGATCGGCCGCCCGTCGACGTACGCGTCGATCCTCGGGACGATCCTCGACCGCGGTTACGTCTTCAAGAAGGGGACGGCACTCGTTCCCTCCTTCCTGTCGTTCGCCGTCGTCAACCTCCTGGAGAAGCACTTCGGGCGGCTCGTCGACTACGACTTCACCGCCAGGATGGAGGACGACCTCGACCGCATCGCGCGCGGCGAGGCACAGGCCGTGCCGTGGCTGCGGCGCTTCTACTTCGGTGAGGGCGAGCCCTCCGGAGGCGCCGCCGACGCGGGCAACGGCGACGGCGACCACCTGGGCGGCCTCAAGGAACTCGTCACCGACCTCGGTGCCATCGACGCCCGTGAGGTCTCCTCCTTCCCGGTCGGCGACGGCATCATGCTGCGCGTCGGCCGCTACGGCCCCTACATCGAGCGCGGCGAGCGCGACTCCGAGGAGCACCAGCGGGCCGACGTCCCCGAGGACCTGGCGCCGGACGAGCTGACCGTCGCGTACGCGGAGGAACTGCTCGCCAAGCCGAGCGGCGACTTCGAGCTGGGCGCCGACCCGGTCTCCGGCAACCAGATCGTCGCCAAGGACGGCCGCTACGGCCCGTACGTCACCGAGATCCTCCCCGAGGGCACCCCGAAGACCGGCAAGAACGCGGTCAAGCCGCGCACGGCCTCGCTCTTCAAGTCCATGTCGCTCGACACGGTCACCCTTGAGGACGCGCTGAAGCTGATGTCGCTGCCGCGCGTCGTCGGCACCGACGCCGAGGGCGTCGAGATCACCGCGCAGAACGGCCGGTACGGCCCGTATCTGAAGAAGGGCACCGACTCGCGCTCCATCGAGAGCGAGGAGCAGCTCTTCACGATCACGCTGGAAGAGGCCCTGGAGATCTACTCCAAGCCGAAGCAGCGCGGTCGCGCCGCGGCGAAGCCGCCGCTGAAGGAGCTGGGCGAGGACCCGGTCAGCGGGAAGCCGGTCGTCGTCAAGGACGGCCGCTTCGGGGCGTATGTCACGGACGGCGAGACGAACGCGACGCTGCGGGCGGCGGACTCGGTCGAGGACATCACTCCGGAGCGGGGCTACGAACTGCTCGCGGAGAAGCGGGCCAAGGCGCCGGCGAAGAAGACCGCCAAGAAGGCCGCGAAGAAGGCGCCCGCAAAGAAGGCTGCCGCCAAGAAGACGGTTGCTACGAAAACAGCCGCCAAGAAGACGGCCGCTAAGACCACCGCCAAGAAGACGACTGCCACGAAGACGACGGCTAAGAAGACGACGGCTAAGAAGACGACGGCTAAGAAGACGACTGCTAAGGCGGCCGCTTCCAGTACGGCCTCTGCTTCGGAGGACTGACGCCTCCCGTGCCGGGCGTTTGATGCAGCGCGCACCGGGTGCCTGATTGACCGGCACCCGGTGCGGTCGTTTGTTCGGGTGGGGAGGAGTGGGAGGTGGCGCGTCCGGATAGGCTGGACGGATGACGCGTGCCGAGCAGCCAACGGCCGGAAACCCGGCCCCCGACGAAGCCCTGGTCGCAGATTCCCGAGAGCGTGCCGTCCGCGCCTTGCTGCGCGTACCGCAGCTGAAGCGGTTGTGGAGCGCACAGCTCGTCGGCGGTGTCGGCGACGCGCTCGCCCTGCTCGTCCTGGTGATTCTCGCCCTCCAGTCCGCCATCGCGGAAGGCGCCTTCGGAGGCGGCTACCGCGGCGTGGCCTTCGCCGTCACCGCCGTCTTCGGAGCGCGCGTCCTCGCCACGCTCCTCTTCGGAGCGGTACTGCTGGGCCCGCTGACCTCCCTCACATCACCGGGCGGCCCCCTCGACCGGCGCTGGACCATGGTCGGCGCCGACGGCGTGCGCGCCGCCCTGCTGGTCGTCGCCCCGCTGTGGATCGACTGGACCCCGGACAACGCCCTCGCGGTGCTCCTGGTGACCTCCTTCGTGGTCGGTGTCGCCGAGCGGTTCTGGACGGTCTCACGGGAGAGCGCCGCGCCCGCCCTGCTGCCCGCGCCGCCCCTGGAGGGCGCGACGGTGCGGCCCCTGCCGGACCACATGGACGCGCTGCGGCGCCTGTCCCTGCGTACGGGTTTTGTGGCGCTGCCCCTCGCGGCCGCCGTGCTCGTCGCGATCACGCTCGTCGGCAACCTCCTGGGCGCCGGGCTCGACTGGTTCGCGGAGCACCAGGCGGGACTCGCCTCGTTCGTCGCCGCCGGGCTGTACGCCGGGTCGCTCTCCATCGTGTACTTCCTGCGGTTTCCCGGTACGCCGACGCCACGCGCGCGTAGCCCGCTCGAAGGCCTGCGCAGGCCCCGCAACGGCACCGGCACCGACAAGGGCCGCACCGGAGCCATCCCGCTGTTCGTCACGGCCTGCGCCGCCGTCGCCGCCGCCATCGCCGCGGCCGTCGCCGTCGCCGTGCTGCACGCCAAGGACCTCGGCGGCGGGCCCGTCACGTACGGCCTGATCGTCCTCGCCCTGACCGGCGGCACCGTCGTCGGCATCCGTACTGCGCCGTCCCTGCTGACCTCGCTCTCCCGCCGTCGGCTGCTCGCGCTCGCGATCGCCCTCACCGGCGTCGCGCTGCTCGCCGCGGGCCTCGTGCCCGACGTGACGACCGTCCTGCTGCTCCTGGCCCTCGCCGGTGTCGCCGCGGGCGTCGCCGCGAACATCGGGCACTCCCTCCTCGACCAGGAGGTCGAGGACTACCGCAGGGCCCGCACCACGGAGCACCTCCAGGCCGTCGTACGCCTCGTCGTCGCGCTGAGCGTGCTGGTGGCCCCGGTGGTCGCCGCCCTGATCGGGCCGCACCGCATGGTCAACGGCAAGTTCGTCTTCGACCACGGAGGCGCCGCCTTCACGCTGATGCTGGTCGGCGCGCTGCTGCTGCCGGTGGCCGCGCTGGTCCTCGCCAAGGCCGACGACCGGCAGGGCGTGCCCCTGCGGCACGACCTGCGGGACGCGCTGCGCGGCGACGACCCGGTGCAGGCGCCCTCCGCCAGCGGCTTCTTCATCGTCCTGGAGGGCGGTGACGGCGCGGGGAAGTCCACCCAGGCCGAGGCGCTCGCCGAGTGGATCCGCGCCAAGGGCCACGAGGTCGTCGTCACGCGCGAGCCGGGGGCGACGCCCGTCGGCAAGCGGCTGCGGTCGATCCTCCTCGACGTCTCGTCGGCCGGGCTCTCGCACCGCGCCGAGGCGCTCCTGTACGCAGCCGACCGCGCCGAGCACGTCGACACGGTCGTACGGCCCGCCCTGGAGCGCGGTGCCGTCGTCATCTCCGACCGCTACATCGACTCGTCCGTCGCCTACCAGGGCGCGGGCCGCGATCTGTCGCCGACCGAGGTCGCCCGCATCAACCGCTGGGCGACCGGTGGCCTCGTACCGCATCTGACCTGCCTGCTCGACGTGTCGCCCGAGGCCGCCCGCGAACGGTTCACCGAGGCGCCCGACCGGCTGGAGTCGGAGCCCGCCGAGTTCCACGCGCGCGTGCGGTCCGGTTTCCTCACGCTCGCCGCCGCCGACCCGGGCCGCTACCTCGTCGTCGACGCCTCGCAGGAGCCGGAGGCGGTCACGACCGTGATCCGGCACCGGCTCGACCTGGTGCTGCCGCTCTCCGAGGCCGAGGTGAAGGCCCAGGAAGAGGCCCGCAAGGCCGCCGAGGAGGAGGCGCGGCGCAAGGCCGAGGAAGAGGCCGCGCGCAAGGCCGAGGAGGAGCGCCTGGAGCGTGAGCGCCAGGCGCAGCTCGCCAAGCTCCGCGCCGAGGAGGAGGAGCGCAAGCGGCGCGAGCTGGAGGAGGCCCAGCGCCGCGAGGCCGAGCGGCAGGCCGAGGAGGCCAGGAAGCGTGCCGAGGAGGCCCGCCGCAAGGCCGAGGAGGAGAAGGCCAGGCTGCTCGCCGAGGAGAAGGTCAGGGCTGCCGAGGAGGAGCGGCGCCGCCGGGAGGCCGAGGAAGAGGCGCGGCGGCGGGCCGAGGCGGAGAAGCGCCGCCTGGAGAAGCAGCGGAAGGCCGAGGAGGCGTTGCTGCGGGCGGAGGAGGCGCGGAGGATGGCCGCGGCGGCTGCGGAGGCGGCTGCGGCGCCGGTGGCGCCTGTTACGCCGGTGGCGCCTGTTCCGTCAGTTACGCCGGTTACGCCTGTTGCACCTGCGCCGGGCAAGTCGGCGGGGGCGGCTGTGGCTGCCGGGGCGCCTGGGGCAGCCGGGGCTGCCGGGGCAACGGCGGACTCTGCGTCGGCTGCGGGCTCTGGGGCTTCGAAGGGCGTCGGGTTGTCGAAGGCTTCGGGGAAGTCGGCGGGGTCTGCGTCCGCAGGGTTCGAGTCCGCGGGGGCCGAGTCGTCCGCGGCGCCCAGGCCACCCGTGCCGCCCGTACCGTCCGTGCCGGACAACGAGACCACCGTGCCCACGCCGGTCGTGGCGCCACCGCCCTCCGGAGCGGCCGACGAGACCGCTGTGTTGCCGCAGGTGCGGCCCGACGGTCCGGGGTCGGAGGACACCGCGGTGCTGCCGCAGCCGCCCGTTCCGGGGGCCACGGATGACACCGCCGTCCTGCCGGCCGTCCGCGAGGACCGCGCGGACCTCGACGGCAAGGTGCCGCCGGGCTACTTCCGGGACGAGCGCCCGGCGACCCCCGAGAGCGCCAATGAGCGCACCCGGGAGCTGCCCCAGATCGACGAGCAAGGCGTACCGGTGCGGTCCCGGCCCGACTGGGCCGAGGAGACGCCGCAGGACGGCATGCCGACTCTGGCGGACGAACTGCTGGGTTCGCACGAGGACGACGCCGATGTGGACGCCGACTTGGACCACGGCGACGGTGGCGGCGGCGACGCCAGGCGAGGGCGCCGGGGAGGCCGTCGGCGTTGACACACCGCCGTCGGAACGTGAACACCGGAGCCGGTCCGTGCCGGATTGTCAGTGCCGTGTCCCACAATGGGCAGTCCGGCGAGAGCAGTTCAGTGCAGTGCAGAGCAGCGTGCAGAGTAAGGCGGTGACCCCATGAGCGTGTGGGACGACCTGGTGGGTCAGGAGCGGGTGAGCGAGCAGCTGAGTGCCGCCGCCCGGGACGCCGACGCGCTGGTGACGGCGGTCGCCGCCGACATGCCCGTGCCGGACTCGTCGAAGATGACGCACGCCTGGCTGTTCACGGGCCCGCCCGGCTCCGGACGGTCCACGGCGGCGCGCGCCTTCGCCGGCGCCCTGCAGTGCACGAGCCCGGACCGCGCGCTCGGCGGCGTGCCCGGCTGCGGCTTCTGCGACGGCTGCCACACCAGCCTCATCGGTACCCACGCCGACGTGGAAGTGGTGCGTACGGACCTGTTGTCCATCGGCGTCAAGGAGACCCGCGAGCTCGTCCGGCGTGCCCAGCTCTCGCCCGCGGTCGGCCGCTGGCAGGTCATCGTCCTGGAGGACGCCGACCGCCTCACGGAGGGCGCGGGGAACGTCCTGCTGAAGGCCGTGGAGGAGCCCGCCCCCCGCACCGTGTGGCTGCTCTGCGCGCCCTCCCTGGAGGACGTGCTGCCGACCATCCGCTCCCGCTGCCGGCACCTGACCTTGCGTACGCCTCCGGTGGACGCCGTGGCCGACGTGCTCGTACGCAGAGACGGCATCGAGCCGGACGTCGCGGCCGCCGCGGCGCGCGCCACGCAGGGGCACATCGGCCGCGCCCGGCGGCTCGCCACCGACCCGCGCGCGCGTGAGCGCAGGGCCGCCGTCCTGAAGCTGCCCCTGCGCGTGCAGGAGATCGGCGGTTGCCTCAAGGCCGCGCAGGAGCTGATCGACACGGCGACCGACGACGCGAAGCAGGTCGCCGAGGACGTCGACACCAAGGAGACCGAGGACCTGAAGGCGGCGCTCGGCGGAGGACAGGGCGGCCGGATGCCGCGCGGCACCGCGGGCGTGATGAAGGAGCTGGAGGACCGGCAGAAGCGCCGCAGGACCCGTACGCAGCGCGACAGCCTGGACCTCGCGCTCATCGACCTGACCGGCCTCTACCGCGACGTCCTCGCCCTCCAGCTCGGTTCCCGCGTGGCCATCGCCAACACCGAGGTGCAGGACATGCTGGAGCGCATGGCCCTCGGCACCTCGCCGGAGTCCACACTGCGCCGCATCGAGGCGATCGGCGCCTGCCGCACGGCCCTCGACCGCAATGTGGCGCCGCTCCTCGCGGTGGAGGCGATGACGGTGGCGCTGCGGGCGGGATGACGCCGTACGGCGGCGAACGGCGGCGTGCCGGTGTCCGGCGGTGAACGGCGGTGGGCGGACGTCTGGCAGTGAACGGCGGTGTGTGAGCGCCTGGTTGACGGCATCACCCATACGAGTAGCGGTGATGTACCGCCTGTGATGTGCCATGCGCGGAGAGTTAGTCTCGCGTGATGGACACCAGTCGCGACAGCCGCCGTCGCCACCGCCGCCACCGCCGCCTCTCCGTCCGTACGTGCGGCACGCTGCTCGTGGCCGCCGGGCTGCTCGTCTCGGGCTGCTCGTCGGGGGGCCCGACGGCGGACGTCTCCATGGCCGCGCTGCCCCGCTCCACCCCCGCGGAGCTGGCCCCGTACTACGACCAGAAGCTCAGCTGGCGCGAGTGCGGTGTCGCCGGCTTCGAGTGCGCCTCGATGAAGGCCCCGCGCGACTACGACAAACCCGCGGCGGGCGACATCAAGCTGGCGGTGGCCCGCAAGCAGGCCACCCAGCGGAAGACACGGCTCGGTTCACTCCTCGTCAACCCGGGCGGACCCGGCGGCTCCGCGATCGGCTACCTCCAGTCGTACGCGGCGCTCGGCTACCCCGAAGAGGTCCGCGCCCACTACGACATGGTCGCCGTCGACCCGCGCGGCGTGGCCCGCAGCGAGCCCGTCACCTGCCTCGACGGCAAGGAGATGGACGCGTACACGCAGACCGACGTCACCCCTGACGACCAGCGCGAGACCGACGGCCTCCGGGCCTCCTTCGAGGACTTCGCGGCGGGCTGCGAGAAGCGGTCGGGGGCGATCCTGCCGCATGTCTCCACGGTCGAGGCGGCGCGGGACATGGACGTCCTGAGGGCGGCGCTGGGCGACGAGAAGCTGTCGTACGTCGGCGCTTCGTACGGGACCTTCCTCGGCGCGACGTACGCCGGGCTCTTCCCGAAGCGCGTGGGCCGCCTCGTGCTGGACGGCGCGATGGACCCGTCCCTGTCCGCACGGCGCATGAACCGCGACCAGACCGCCGGTTTCGAGACGGCGTTCCGGGCGTTCGCGAAGGACTGCGTGGCGCTCGGCCGCGAGTGCCCGCTCGGCTCCCGGAGCCCCGGCGAGGCGGGCAAGCGGCTGAAGGGCTTCTTCGACCAACTGGACCGCGCGCCTCTGCCGGCCGGCGACTCCTCGGGCCGCAAGCTCGGCGAGGCACTCGCCACGACGGGCGTGATCGCCGCGATGTACGACGAGGGCGCCTGGCCGCAGCTGCGGGACGCGCTCACCTCGGCGATGCGGAACAAGGACGGCTCGGCCCTGCTGGCCCTCTCCGACAGCTACTACGAGCGGGACAGCGACGGCACGTACGCGAACCTGATGTTCGCCAACGCCGCCGTGAACTGCCTGGACCTGCCGCCCGCCTTCACCACGCCGGCCGAGGCCAAGGAGGCCGTGCCCGACTTCGAGAAGGCCTCCCCGGTCTTCGGCGAGGGCCTCGCGTGGTCCTCGCTGAACTGCGCGTACTGGCCGTTGAAGGCCACGGGTGAGCCGCACCGCATCACGGCGGAGGGAGCGGCCCCCATCGTGGTCGTCGGCACGACCCGCGACCCGGCGACCCCCTACCACTGGGCACAGGCCCTGGCCTCACAGCTCGCCTCCGGCCACCTCCTCACGTACGAGGGCGACGGCCACACGGCGTACGGCAGGGGCAGCGCGTGCGTCGACTCGACGATCAACAGGTACCTCCTGGAGGGCACAGCACCGGCGGACGGAAAGCGCTGCTCGTAGCGGTTCCGAGGGGCTGCGGGCCCCGTCCGGGAGGGGTGTGCGGAGCACCCCCAGAGACTGTGTAGACTTGGCCGCGTTGCTGATCGCACGATGGTGCGGACGGCGCGCCGCCTTAGCTCAGATGGCCAGAGCAACGCACTCGTAATGCGTAGGTCTCGGGTTCGAATCCCGAAGGCGGCTCCGAGAAACCCCAGGTCACATAGCCCGTGACCTGGGGTTTTCTGTTGCTCGGGGCGTGACGCGTCACACGGCCGGGGTGCCGCGAGGTGGCTTGCGATCGATATCACGTTGTGTCGTGAGGACACAGGCTTCGTCATGCTGCATTTGGTGGCCTGGAACCGGGCGTGGTCGTCACGTTCGCCGAGGGCTCAATCATGGTTGGAGCGCGTATGCGTGGGAGCGAATCCGTCGGCCGGGCGAAGGCGATGAGCCGAGAGAAGCGGCTGGAACTTCCCCCCGCCGTTGAGCTGGAGACCGGAAATCGGGCGCTGGGGGCTGGGGCGGAGCAGGGGTACGAGCGTGGTGCGCCTCGCGGGTTCCACGGTCACGCTGCTTGATCTCCTCCCGCACCCGAATCAGTGTCTTCCGGTTCGGGGCATGGATGCGCAGTAGCGCGAGGCATGACAACCAGAGGGGCGACATCCTGCGGCACACCGCCAGCGCGGTGCGGCAGGTCGCCCACACCTCCTCCATCAGCACCCGGCCGCCCTCAGGGCCAGCGATCATCGCCCGCAGGGCCTGCACATTGGCCAGCCGGGTGAGGGTGTGTGGTGAGCGCGGTTCGGCCTTGGCCCAGGTGTCGGCGAACCTGGGCCGCGCCCCGGCCTCGGCGAGGACCTGGCGGCGGAAGGTTCGCCGGTCCCAGCCCGCCTCCGTGGCGGCCAGCAGGTCGCGAGGGCTCCCCCAGCAGCCCATCGAAGCATCTTCAAGGACGCGCCGAAGTGCGTCGTCATCCCTCGCCGGATGCATGTCGAGAGAGCGCTTGGGCCTCCCCTTCTGAACCGAGACGACATCAGTCGAGCGATAGCCAGATGTCGAAGGCTCTCTGGGCTTCCGTGGCCAACACGGCGAGCTTGGGGAACTCGTCGTCGATCATCTCCCAGTCGCAGATCGAGCAGCCGTCGACGAGCGCCGTCCAAGCGATGACAAAGTGGTCGAGGGAGTGGCGGATGTGTTCTTGATAGGTGAGCACATGCCGAACCTGGCGTTGGTAGCGCTTGGCTTCGATTTCGGCCTGATCCGCGGGCATTTGCCGTACGAAGGGTGACGGAATGGGCTGGGGTCCGCGATCCGGATTTAGGATCTCGATACCACGGTGGTGCAGTTCTGTGGTCCGGAAGATCAAGCTCTCGAAGTCGCTCTTGCTGGCGGTTGAGGCTACTCGCGCGAATGCTTTCATGATCCAGTTCCAGTCCGCCGCGCGCCGCGGTTCCGATCCGTGCCACGGTGTCATGCGTGCGTGGAGAGCACGGACCTCGTCGCCGGTTCTGCGCAGCCGAAAGACCAGCTGCTCCCAGTTGCGATAGAGGGTGTCGACGCTCTCGCGGTCGTCCTCTTCGTCGTGCTCGCGATCAGCAGCCATGATCGATTCCCCTCGCTCGACCCCCGCGAAGCGTCGGGGGATGTGGCGTGGGCGTCCGCATCGCCAGCGCCTGACATCGAAGTCAACTGTATTCTGTTGGCGGTGTCAACGCGATGTAACCTGGGCTCGTGGTGATGCTGGTGTACGGTCGCCCCATGGCCGCAGAAGACGAGGTGCCTGGTACCGCGGTGACCGCTGCGGAGATCGCGCGATTGGCGGGCGTGACGCGCGCCGCGGTGTCCAACTGGCGCAGGCGGCGTTCGGACTTCCCCGCCCCGGTAGGGGGCACCTCGGCGAGTCCCCTGTTCTCGCTCGCCGAGGTACGGCAGTGGCTGGAAGGGCAGCGCGAAGGGCGAGAGGTCAGTGGGGAGGTCCGACTCTGGCAGGCGCTGCGTGGCACCTACGGCGAGGAAATGGTCAGGGCGCTGGCTGCTGTCGGGGAACATCTCCGGGGCGATGCGGAAGAGCTGACCGACCAGACCGCCCGCGAGGCGGTGGACGGACTGGTCGCCGACCGGATGCCCACCGAGGTGATGGACGCTCTGGTTGCCCGGCTGCTGGAGTCCACCGCGCGGGCCACGTTGGACGGGGCCTCGACACTGCGACTGGCTCGCGCTGTCCGAGAATTCGCTGGTGAAACCACTGGCACCGTCTTCGACCCGGCGTGCGGCATCGGCTCGCTTCTCGTCGCGGTGGGCGGCGGCGCGGTCGGGAGCAGACTGGGGCAGGACACACACGCGGACGCGACGCGCGTGGCCCACGTGCGCGCGGCCTTGGTCGCCACCGGGGCGGCGGCGCCGGTTCAGGTCGTTGTGGGCGACTCGTTGCGAGCTGACGCGTTTCCCGATCTCCGCGCGGACCTGGTCGTGTGCGAGCCGCCGACCGCCGTGGCCGACTGGGGCCGCGAGCAGCTTCTCATCGATCCGCGCTGGGAGGCTGGTGTCCCCTCGCGAGGAGAGAGTGAACTCGCCTGGCTTCAGCACTGCTACCACCACACGGCACCCGGCGGGCAGGCTGTGGTGGTCCTGCCGGCATCAGTCGCCCATCGCCGCTCCGGTCGCAGGATCCGGGCGGAGTTGGTGCGTCGTGGTTGCGTCGCCGCGGTGGTGGCCCTGCCACCGGGCCTCGCCGCCAGTCACGCACTCCCGCTACACCTGTGGCTGCTGATTCGTCCCTCCGTCCCTGGGCGGGCGACGAGGACGGTACGCATGGTGGATCTCAGCGCCAACAGCCCGGACGGACCGTGGGAGCCTCAGCCGCACCAGCAGGCGGAGGTGCCGCTGATCGATCTCCTGGACAACGAGGTGGACCTCACGCCCAGCCGCTACGTACGCGAGCCGGAACCCGACTACGCGGTGGAGTACGCCAAGCTGCGCGAGGATTTCGACACGCGCCTGAACCGCCTGCGGGCGCTGCTTCCCGAGCTTCCCCCACGCGGCCGGTCCGACGCCCTGGACGACGGCGTCCCGGTCGCAGTGAGTGACCTGCTGGCCGCCGGCCTGGTCAGCCTGGACGGTGATGAGCTCATCTCCGCCAGCGACCAGCTGGATCCCGACTATGTACGTGGATTCGCCAGTAGCGCGGCGAACGCCCGTCGTAGCACGTCCTCCTCGGGTACGTTCCGAGCGGACCTGCAGGCGGCGCGTCTACCCCGCATGGACGTTGAGCGACAGCACCGCTACGGCGACGCCTTTCGCTCGTTGGGCGCGTTCGAGCGCGAACTCACCGAACTCGCCAGGATGGGTGACCGGGCTGCACGGCTCGCCCGCGACGGCCTCACCGGCGGCGCCCTCGATCCGCCGCCGACCTGTGACGGCGACGACGCTGAACAGCAAAGCACGACGACCGACAGAGACGCCGCAGTGAGGCGAGAGGACAGGGCACGTTGAGCAAGAACCAGGAACTGGCCGACTTCATCTGGTCGGTGGCCGATCTGCTGCGCGGTGACTACAAGCGCTCGGAGTACGGAAGGGTCATCTTGCCGCTGACGGTGCTGCGCAGGCTGGACTGCGTCATGGCCCCGACCCGCCAGGCGGTGTGGGACCGGGCGGCCTCCTACACCGGGGAGAACAAGGACGGACTGCTCATGGCAGCCTCCAAGCTGAAGTTCTACAACCTCTCCGAGCAGACCTTCGACACGATCAGCAGCGACGCGGCCAACGTGGCGAAGAACCTCAAGGACTACATCCGGGGATTCTCCTCGGAGGCCACGGAGATCATCAACCGCTACGAGTTCCACCTCCAGATCGACCGCCTGGACAACGCTGACCTGCTCTACCAGGTGGTGCGGAAGTTCGCCGGCCTGGACCTGAGCTTCGAGGCCGTGGACAACCACGACATGGGCTACGTCTTCGAGGAGCTGATCCGCAAGTTCGCCGATGCCTCCAACGAGACCGCCGGCGAGCACTTCACCCCGCGCGAGGTCATCGAGCTGATGGTCGAGCTGCTGCTCGCCCCGGACGACGACCGGCTGACCAAGAAGGGTCAGGTCGTGAAGATCCTCGACCCGGCCTGCGGTACTGGCGGCATGCTCTCTGCGGCCGAGGAACACATCCGTAAGCTGAACCCGGGCGTGCGCGTCAACCTGTTCGGACAGGAGCTGAACGCCGAGTCGTACGCGATCTGCCGCTCCGACATGCTGCTGAAGGGCCATACGGCTAAGAACATCCGTTTCGGCAACTCCTTCAGTCAGGACGGCCACGACGGCGAGACCTTCACCTACATGCTCGCCAACCCACCCTTCGGTGTGGAGTGGAAGAAGGTCGAGAAGGTCGTACGCCGTGAGCACGAGGACCGGGGATTTGACGGCCGCTTCGGAGCTGGCCTGCCTCGGATCAACGACGGCTCGCTGCTGTTCCTGCAGCACATGATGAGCAAGATGCAGCCGCTCAAGAAGGACGATGCGGGCGACGAGGTCGGCGGCACCCGCCTGGCCATCGTCTTCAACGGCTCCCCGCTCTTCACTGGTGGGGCAGGGTCGGGCGAGTCGGAGATCCGCCGGTGGATCATCGAGCACGACTACCTGGAGGCGATCGTCGCCCTCCCGGACCAGCTCTTCTACAACACGGGCATCTCCACGTACTTCTGGATCGTCACCAACCGCAAGCCTGCCGACCGCAAGGGCCGCGTGATCCTGCTCGACGCTCGCGATCAGTGGACCAAGATGCGCAAGTCCCTCGGTGAGAAGCGCAAGGAGATCACACGGGCGCAGATCGGAAAGATCTGCGCGATCTACCGCGATGCGCTGAGCATCGCCAGCGACGAAGCACATCCGGATCACGGGCGGGTGAAGGTTTTCGCTAACCGGGACTTCGGCTATCAGCGCATCACCGTGGACCGGCCGCTCAAGCTCCGCTTCGCGCTGACCGATGACGGCCTCGCTCAGCTCGGTGCGTCTGCCGCCGTGAAGAAGGCGGTCGGGGGCGAGGCAGCGGTCCAGTTGTTGCTGGCCGCGCTCAAGCCGCTGCTCGGGTCGCAGTGGTCGACCAAGGCTGAGGCGTGGGACGCCATGCGCACGGCGATGGTGGCCGGCGGCGTGCTGTGGCCCTCCGCCACGCCCTTCCAGAAGGCCCTGCGTGATGCCGTGGGAGTGGCCGATCCGGAGGGTGAGGTTCAGCTCGTCAAGGGCAAGCCCGAGTCTGACTCCGACCTGCGCGACAACGAGAACGTCCCGCTGAGCGAAGACATCGACGAGTATTTCGCTCGTGAGGTGCTTCCCCACGTCCCGGACGCTTGGATCGCCGAGACCCGCAATCCGAAGACCAAGGAGATGGAGCGATTCAAGCTGGGGTATGAGATCCCCTTCACCCGCCACTTCTACGTCTACACGCCGCCGAGGCCACTTACGGCGATCGACGCGGAACTGAAGTCGTTGGAGGCCGAGATTCAGGCCCTGATCGGCGAGGTGACCGCGTGACGTTTGCCTCCCGCCATGTTCCGTACGGTGCGACGCCGCCGGACTCATGGAGAGTGGTTCCGCTCAAATATCTCGCGACGTTGCACAATGGGTACGTTTTCAAATCCGATGGTTGGGTGGAGTCCGGCACCCCCATCATTCGAATTGAAAACCTGAACGGCTCGGAGAATTTTAACCATTCCGATCTGACGTTGAGTGAAAAGCATCACGTCAGCGCCGGGGATTTGCTCTTCTCTTGGTCCGGGAATCCGGGTACGTCCTTCGGCCCCTTCAGATGGGAGAAGCCGGGGCTTCATTTTCTGAACCAGCACATCTTCAAGGTCTCCGTTCAGGGCTGCGAAAAGACGTGGTTGTACTGGTCGCTGCAGGCTGCAACGTACTGGATCGAACGAGAGCTCACCAGTGGCATGATCGGTATGGTCCACGTTACGAAAGAAGAGCTGAACAACGTCCCGATCCCCATCCCTCCGCGGGATGAACAGCGTCGCATCGCCGAATTTCTCGATGCCGAGATCGCCCGAATCGATGCCCTCCTTTTGGCTCGTGACCGGCAGCTCGGCATGCTTGAAGAGCTATGGACGTCGCGGCTGGCCGCCGCGGTCGAGACTATGATCTCGTCTCACGGGCTCATTGCTCTCCGAAGGGTTATTCGCTCTGTGGAGCAAGGGTGGAGCCCGCAGTGCGAGGATGCCATCGCTGGGCCGGGCGAGTGGGCAGTACTCAAGACGAGTGCGGTGAGTTCGGGTAGCTTCCGTCACCTGGAGCACAAAAGGCTCCCCGATGATGTGCAGCCTGATGTGCGCTATCAAATCCAGGATGGCGACCTGTTGCTGACGCGGGGAAGCGGATCTGCGGAACTTGTTGGAGTGTCGACGGTGGCCCGTACCGAGGGGTGCAATCTGCTCCTCAGCGACCTCCTATATCGTGTTCGCACGGATCGCGGATGGAATCCCGATTTTATCTCCCTGATGTTGCGCAGTAGTCCGGTGCGGGGATTCATGTCTCTGTTGATGCGGGGACAGTCGGGCCAGACGATCAAGCTCAGGTCCGAGGACATCAAGGGGATTCGTGTCCCTTCTGTGCCGGTCGAACAACAAGCGCAGATTGCCGCCGATCTTGCAGTTGACGAACGGAATATTGGGGACGCGAGAGCTGCTGTCGAAGCGTCTTCCGCTCTACTCGCCGAGCGTCGCCGAGCCTTGATCACTGCTGCCGTCACCGGACAGCTCGACGTCACCACAGCCCGCCCCGTGCACGACCGCGATCTCTGAGGGGGATTTCAGATGAACGACGCCCGCGTCTACACCGAGAAGGCATTCGAGAACGCCGTGGAAGCGGCGCTGCTGCGCAGCGGCTGGCAGCGCGGGCTGTCGAACACCTACGACCCCACGCTCGGCATCGACACCTCCGAGCTGGTCGCGTTCCTGGGCGCGTCGCAGAACGACGCGTGGTTGGCGCTCCAGGCCGCCTACGGCGAGGACGAAGAGCAGGCCATCGGCCGGTTCGCTAAGCGGGTGGCGCGGGAGATCGACTCCCGCGGCCTGTTGGACGTGTTGCGGCGGGGCGTGAATGACCGCAACGTGAAGATTCAACTTGCGTACTTTCGTCCCGCGCACACTCTCGCCGCCGACGCCTTGGCCGAGTACGACGCCAATCGACTCACCTTCGTGCGCCAGTTCCACTACTCCGCCGCCCGCCCGGCCGACAGCCTCGACATGGCATTCTTCCTCAACGGACTGCCGGTCGCCTCGGTGGAGTTGAAGAATGGGCTGACCGGCAAGACCGTCGAAGACGCCAAGCGGCAGTACCGCCGCGACCGCGACCCGAAGGAACTGTTCTTCGCGAAGCGAAGCCTGGTCCACTTTGCGGTCGATCCGACGCTGGCCTTTCTGACGACCCGCCTGGCTGGCGACGCCACCCGCTTCCTCCCCTTCAACACCGGCTCCGGTGGCCCTGGCCGGATCGGTGGCGCGGGCAATGTCCCGGCCTCGACCGATGGGAAGTACCCCACCTCCTACCTCTTCGACGAGGTGTGGGCCCGGGACAACTGGCTGGAGCTGCTGCAGCGGTTCCTGCACGTCGAGGACGCCGCCGCGAAGGCCGGCCGGGCGGCGTCGCACAAGCCGGGTAGTGCGCACACGCAGCCGTTGATCTTCCCGCGGTTCCACCAGTGGGACGCGGTGCGCAAACTCATCGCGCACGCGGCCCGCCACGGGGCGGGGGAGAACTACCTGATCCAGCACTCCGCCGGCTCGGGCAAGTCCAACACCATCGCCTGGCTCGCGCACCACCTGTCCAGCCTGCACACTTCCCACGACCCTGGGCAGATCGCACCCGCTGCGCTCGCCTCCGGTCTAGGGGCGAACAAGCTGGTCTTCGACAAGGTCATCGTCATCACCGACCGGCGGGTACTGGACAAGCAGCTCCAGGACACCATCTACCAGTTCGACCACAAGGCCGGCGTGGTCGTACGGATCGACGAGAACTCCCAGCAGCTCGCGGACGCGCTGACCGGGCCGACGGCCCGGATCGTGATCACCACGGTGCAGAAGTTCCCCTTCGTCCTGGACAAGGTCGCCGGGCTGGGAAGTCAGCGCTACGCCGTGATCATCGACGAGGCGCACTCCTCCCAGGGCGGCGAGAGCGCGGCGGCACTGAAGAAGGCGCTGGGACGTCTCGGCTCGGACGCCGTGGACGAGGACGGCGATCCGCTGACGGCCGCGGCCCTGGCGCGCGGCAAGCAGCCGAACCTGTCCTTCTTCGCGTTCACGGCCACCCCCAAGGCGAAGACGATCGACCTCTTCGGCACCCCTTACGCCAATCCCGGCTCGGGGGAGCAGGAGAAGAGACCGTTCCACGTCTACTCGATGCGGCAGGCTATCGAAGAGGGCTTCATCCTGGACGTGCTCGGCAACTACATCACCTACGCCACGTACTTCAAGCTCCAGGAAGCTGCCGCCGAGGAGGCGGAGCAGCAGGTGGACCCGCGTAAGGCGCGCTCTCGGCTGGTGCGGGCTGCGCTGATGTCAGAGGCGTCGATGGCCTCTCGGGCGAAGATCATCGTCGACCACTTCCGCGCGCACTCCAGTCCGCGCCTCGGTGGCCGGGCCAAGGCGATGGTGGTCACCTCCGGCCGTGACCACGCCGTACGGCTCTACCAGGCCATGCGGGCCTACATCGACCAGCGGAGCTTCACCGACTGCGGTACCTTGGTCGCGTTCTCCGGGGCACTGACCCTCGACGGGATCGAGTACACCGAGGCCAAGCTCAATGGCTTCCCCGAACGCGAACTGCCGGCACGTTTCGGCTACACCCGCGCGGACGACCCGAACCCGCCTTCCGTCCCCAAGCCCGAGCACCGCATCCTCGTCGTCGCCGAGAAGTACCAGACCGGTTTCGACCAGCCGCTGCTGACCACCATGTACGTGGACAAGATCCTGGTGAAGCTGGCCGCGGTGCAGACCCTTTCCCGGCTCAACCGCACCCACCGGCTCAAGACCACCGAGGACCTGTTCATCCTCGACTTCGCCAACCGGCCCGAGGACATCGAGCAGGCATTCCAGCAGTACTATGAGGCGTCGGTCAGCGAGCCCACCGACCCCAACCTCCTGTTCGACCGCGAGCGCGAGGTGATGGCCTACCAGCTCCTGGTGGAAGCCGAGATGGACGCCTTTGTCGCCGCGTACTTCGCAGCCTTCCAGGGCGGCTCGGCCACCGACACCGCCATCATGAAGGCCCACGCCCGCCTCTACGGCTACCTGCAGCCCGCCCTGGACCGCTTCAACGCCCTCAACGCCACCGAACCCGACACCGCCGCTGAATTCCGCCGCGCCCTGGACTCCTACACCAAGGCGTACGGCTGGCTCTCCCACGTCATCGGATTCGAGAACCTTGAACTGGAACGGCTCTACCAGTACGGACGCTTCCTGCTGCGCCGCCTGCCCGCGCCCGCCCGCAGCGCTGGCGCCGACATAGGGACGGTCGCCCCGAGTCACATGCGCATCGCCCAGACGGGCACCCCGGAGCTGCGTCTGGAGGCGGCGGGCGCGCAGGTACTGCCGGGCCTGGTACCCGAGGCGGCTGGGACCGTGGCCGAGGCGGAGGAGATGTCGCTGGCCGAAGTGATCAAGTCCGTCAACGACGAGTACGGGACCGGACTCTCCACCACCGACCAGATCCTGCTCGGCCAGCTCGTGGTCGCCGTCAGTGAGGACCCCGAGCTCCGGGCCATCGCCCTGCACCAGGATCAGGAGGTTTTCGGCGGGGAACTGCAGAAGGACCTCGACCGGATCGTCATCGATCAGGCGGCATCCAACGACGCCCTGATGGTCCGCTACTTCGACGACACCGACGTCAACCGCCTGTTCAAGCAGGTCGCGACCCAGCAGGCGTACCAGCTCATCCGGCGCCCGGTTCGACGCGAGGCCGAGCGCCGCGCCACCGAGCAGCGCGCCGCCGAACTCAAGTCGTCCGGAAACCGTCCGGCGGAACCGCCGACCGCATAGCGTGTGCTCTGCAGCACGTCAGGCAAGAGGCCGAACGGGGTGGTCACGCTCCGACCACACAGAGAGGGACCTCGTATGGTGCAGGGCGGCACGCCGAGCTTCGACGTCGGCGTACCGGCCCGCGTGATCGCGGGCCGGTACCGGCTGCACACGCCGATCGGCGCGGGCGGCATGGGCGAGGTCTGGCAGGCGTATGACGAGCGCCTGGACCGCCGGGTTGCGGTCAAGATGATGCTGGCCGAGAGCCCGGTCGCGCCCGGATTCCAGGGCGCGGCCTTCGAGGAGACTCTGCAGACCCGCCGGGCCCGATTCCTGCGCGAGGTCCAGATCACCGCTGGTATCGAGCACTTGGGTGTGCCGGCTGTCTACGACACAGGCACCGACGAGGCCAGCGGGCGACTGTTCGTCGTCATGCAGCTCCTGCAGGGACGCGAACTGCAGACGTTCATCGACGAGACCGACTACGAAAGCGCGACGGTCCCCGTCTCCTGGGCCGCGGCCGTCGGCGCGCAGATCGCCTCAGTCCTTGACACCGTCCACCGTCACGACGTCGTTCACCGCGACGTCAAGCCGTCCAACCTGATACTCGCCCCCGGAGGCGTGATCAAGGTCCTCGACTTCGGCGTCGCCGCCCTGCGTGGAGTCGGCACCCTGCCCCGCCTCACCCAGGTCGGCATGACCGTAGGCACCCCGCCCTACATGTCCCCCGAACAGAGCCTGGCCAACGCCGTCGGTCCCGCCGCGGACGTCTACGCCCTCGCCTGCGTGCTCCATGAACTGCTCACCGGCAAGCCGCCGTTCACCCCCGACGACAGTCGCTCCCACATGTGGCACCACGTCCACACCCCGCCCCCGCCCATTCGCACCCTGCGCCCGGACGTGCCGACCGAGATCGAGAAGCTCCTGCTGGCAATGCTCACCAAGGAAGCCGAGCAGCGCATGGACGCGATGGCGGTCTACGAAACCCTCCTGCCCTTCGTTCATGTCTCCACCGGCACCGCCGCCACGACCGACGAGGGCATCCTCGACCCCCGTCTGCCGTTCCTGCGTCCCTTCGGCGGCCGGGCGCCCAGCCCCAGTGTCGCCTCCTCGTACACCCCCACGCTCGTCGTTCCCTCGCCGCTCGCACCCTCACCGGCAGCAGCCGCGTCGCAGGAGTCAGCGACAGGTGCCGCTGCCCTGACCGAGGAAGAGGCGGACGCAGTTTCCGACCGGGCTGCGGGGCTGGCTCAGCAGGGTCAGTTCACCCAGGCAGCTGACGCACTGGCCGAGGCGATCGCAAGGGCTGATGGCCCGGAGCTCCGAGAAGGCATGCAGTTCAGCCTCGCACAGGTGAAGTTCCTGGCCGGAAGCCACCGTGAGGCCCTCGCGCTCTTCGCGCCGCTCGCCCACCACTACACCGACCGATACGGCGACCACGACGAACAAGCCCAGCTGTGCTGGTACTACGCCGGGCAGTGCCGGATGGAACTCGGCGAAGCGACCGCCGCTATCCAAGCTTTTGGCCGCATCAGCGAGATCACGCCCGACGAGGGCGACGAGGACGCAGTCAACCGCTACCTCGATGCTCTCGCCCGGCTGATGAGCCTGTACGCCGCGACGGAAAACCTCCACCAGGCACTGGACATCGGAGAGCGGCTCCGGTTGGAAACCTCCCGCCTACGGGGAAGCGACTGGCCTGGACTGGCCCAGATCGACACCTATCTCCGCCGCCTCCGTCAAGACCTCGGCTGATCGGGCGAGAGCGAATCCAGGGCTGACGTGGGCTCCTTCGCGAAGCTGCCGGAGCAGCGGCTTGTTGCGTGAGCGATGCCTGAGCGGACGGGACAGCATCTGTTGGATTGAGCATCACGCCGACGAGGCCGACAAGTCCCTGACCAGGCGATACAGGATCGAGCACGATTACGGATCATCGCCCGTCACGATCTTGCAGGCCCTCGTAATGCGTAGGTCTCGGGTTCGAATCCCGAAGGCGGCTCAGGAAAAGCCAGGTCAGCCATCGTCTGTCTGACCTGGCTTTTTTATCTGACGCCGGGCCAGGTCTGCGGCGGGCAGCCGACGGCCGGTCAGTGGCCCGTTGCGACGAAGCGAAGGTAGCGGCGCAGGCCGAAGGCGCGACGGTGCTCCGTGCTGGCGGTGGTGAGCTGCGTGACCACCAGGTCGTGGGTTGTGGCGGCGTCGGTGAGCTGGGCCTGGCGTTGGAGCAGCACTGCGCGCCGGCGTTGCGTGGCCTTCTGATGCTGTTGCTTCTCCTTGTTCAGTTGCTGCTGGCGCGTGGCGATGCGTTGCTGGAGCTGCTCGCGCTCCTTACGGGCGGCACCCTCTTTCGAGTGCGCGCGCCCGTACCTCGCCGACGCCCGGAACCTTGACCTGCTGGCCGTTGGGCCGGATGAGGTACGCGTCGCGGTTGCTGTACCGCCCGGTCTGTACATACCGGACCCTCGTGAAGTCGGCGGCCGTATGGATGCCGGCGGCGATCAGGGCCGTGACCGTCCCGCTGCTGATGTTCGAGAGCTTCTTGGCCTCCTGGATGGAAGCGCGGCGGAGCTTGTTCTGGACGTGTGTGGTGATCGCTGAGGTCAGCGCCGCATCCAGTCGCTTCTGCTCCTTGGCGGCCAGTCCGCTCAGTGCGGCCCTCAGCCTCGCGCTTTCCTTGTTGAGGGCGATGGTGATCCGAGATTGAGCGTTACTCAGCTCGGTTTGGAGGTCCTTGATCTGCTGGTTGATCTGTATGTCTCGGCTTGCGCCGGCCAGGTCCAGGGCCTCGATCTCCTGGCGTATCTTCTGCCCTTCCGCCACCGGGGCCGCCAAGGATTCCGCCTGCTGCTGGAGCGCCCGCAAGCGGGCCTTGGATGCCTGGGGCCCGGGGTGGGAGCGCCGAGTGGCCTGGAGGGCCACGCCAGATGCCAGCAAAGTTCCCACCTGGGCAACGGCCGTGTAGCCGCTCGGCAGCACGCTGAGCGCAGTCAGTGCGCCTGGAGCAGCTGACCCGGCCAGGGTGAAGATCGCGGAGAGAAGGTCCGCCGGACGCCGGCGAGTAAACCCGCTGGCCGTGGTGGGGCCGGAACTCCCGTTGGTTCCCACAGAAGCGTTGTGAGGCGGTGGAATGTGACCCGCGAGCCAGGCGGGGGCGCCACCTGCCTGAGCCGCGGCAGAGGTCGGACGCTGGGCCGGGATCGGGGCGGGGGGCGGGGCCGGGACCGCCGCCACGGTCGCGGCCGGGATTGGAGGGGATCAGCCGCCGCCTCCTGTCTCTCCCAGGCGGAGAGACGACCAGCCTCTGTCGTCGCCTGCCGGACGGCCGAAGCACACACGTCGGCTGTTCCGTGTTCCGACGTGCGACGTCCGACGTCCGACGGCCGAGATGGCAGCCCCCGCGTGGATGCACGAGCAGATCACGGCGGAGCAGTACGACTCCTGGTCCGAGGAGCAGTGCGCGGGGATCGAGATCGTGGACGGGATGGTCGTTGTGCGTCCCAGTGCGTCCAAGCGCCACAACAGGCTCGCTCGGATCCTGGCGAACGCCTTGGAGGCGGCTGCGGGGCCTGACTGGAACGCCGATACCGACTTTGACGTCCGTCTCCAGGATGTCCCGCTCACGAACCGGCGTCCGGATGTCGTTGTCTACCGCGCGGACACGATCGACATCACGCCCACCCGTCCTGAGCACGTGCTGCTGGTCGTGGAGGTTGTTTCACCGGGGTCGGAGACCACCGACGGGATCGTGAAAACGGACCAGTACGCGAAGTCCGGTATCGCCTTCTATTGGAGCGTCGAGCAGGCCGCGACCGGCGTCCCTCTCGTGTACACCTACCTCCTCGACCCTGCTACCGGGGTCTACCGGGACGGGGAAGTTTTCACCGGTGTCATCAAGGTGTCGGCGCCCTTCGCGGTTGAGGTCGACCTCGCGTGCCTCTGATCCGCGGATCCGGGACCGTAGCCGCCTGTGCCTTCCGCTCGCCGTGAGCGTCACCTGGACCACTGCTGGGAGGCCTTGCCCGACTGGCAGGTGGTGGCGGATACTCCGCCGCCGTAGGACAGGTCCAGGCAGCCGCCGTTCGAGGTGCTTTTCAGGGTGCCGTTCGCGCCCCAGCGCCAGAGGCGGGCTGAGCCCTGGGTGCAGTCGCCGACGAAGACCGCCTGGCCGAGCATGTTGGCGACCAGGCAGGAGCCCGACTGTTTGTTGACCACCTTGAAGCTGTTGTTCTCCGCGCTCACCGTCTTCCACGTGGCGCTGGGGTCGCCGCAGGCGCCGTCGTCCGCGGCGCCGTAGACCTGGGTCAGGCAGGCGTCGTTGTCGGCGTTCTTCAGGCGGAAGGGGCCTGAGGTGGGGGTGGTCGGCGTGTCGCCGTTGTCACCGTCGTTGTCGCTGCCGCCGGTGTCGGTGTTGGGGGAGTCGGTGTCGGTGTCGGTGTCAGGGTTCGAGTCCGGGGGGTTTCCCTTGTCGTCGTTCTCGGGCGGGCTCTTTGTGTCCCGGGTCGAGTCGTCGGCCGGTGCGTCGTCGCCTCCCGCCTTGTCGTTCGACGGGCTGGACTTGTCTTTCCTGTCTTTCCGTTCTCCGTTCTTTTTCTGTTTTTCCGTGGGGCTCTTCGAGGCCTTCTCGTCGTTCGGCGGAGCCGTTGCCGTCGTGGAGGGTGTCGAGCCCGCTGCGCGGTCCGGGGAGCTGACGTACGGGAGGTTCTGGATGGCCAGGGTCGTGCCGGTGGCGATTACTACGGGGACCACGGCCATCAGGATGCGGTTGCGGCGGCGGCGTCGCTCGGGGCGGGCCGGGGCGGCGGAGGTGTCCGGGGTGGTTTCTTCGGGGGGCCGCTCCGTCGGCTCCGGTGGGGTTTTCGCCGCGAAGGCCGCGCGGCCCGCCAAGCGGTCGGTGACCGGGCCGGCCAGCAGGGCGGGACGGTGGGGCCGATCTGTGCGGCCAGGTCGAGCAGTTCCGCTGCCGTCGGGCGGCCCTCGGGGTCCTTGTCCAGGCAGGTGTCGACGATCCCGGCCAGGCGCGGGTCCAGCTCGCGCAGCGGGCCCAGGTCAGGGGCGTCGTGCACGATGCGGTACAGCGGGCTGCCCTCCGCGCCGTCCTTGAACGGCCAGCGGCCGCACGCCGCGTACGCGATCAGCAGGCCCAGCGTGAAGATGTCGGAGGCGCTGGTCAACCGCCGCTTTCCCGAAGCCTGTTCGGGCGACATGTACGCCGGCGTGCCGACGATCAGGCCGGTCTGGGTCAGCTGGCTCTGCTCGGCGGCGCGGGCGATGCCGAAGTCGATGAGGGTGACGCCGTCGAGGGTCAGCATGACGTTCGACGGCTTGAGGTCCCGGTGCACCATGTCGAGGGCGTGGACCGGCCGCAGGCCCGCGGCCACCTCCCGCAGGAGCCGCCACAGGGCGTCGGCCGGTAACGGCCCCCCGTGCGGTTCGACGGCCTCCGCCAGGGTGATCCCGGGTACGTACGCGGTGGCGAACCACGGCGGTTCGGCGGTGCGGTCGCTCGCGAGGAGCGGGGCGGTGGCCTCGGCCGGCAGCCGTGCGAGGTTGTCCATCTCCTGTCCGAAGCGGCGCAGGAACCCCTCGTCCTCGGCGACGACCGACGCCAGCATCTGCTTGACGGCGGCATACCGCCCGTCGACGACGCCGAGGTACACCCGTCCCATGCCGCCGACCCCGAGCCGCCCCACGAGCGGAATCGAACCGATCCGCCGTGGATCCCGCTCGCGCAACGGCTCCGCGCCGCTGCCCGTGAGGTCGAAACCGCCCTGCCCGCCTGCCGCGTCCACCGTCTCCCCGTTCACCGGCCGTCGGCCGGACCCGTGCCGCTACCGTGCGCACCCCCGTCCGCACGGACGGACACCGGCCCGGGCCGACCGGTGACCAGTGTGGACCATCGATCCTCCTGGTTGGAAGATCTTTCTAGAAAAGTGTTCCACTTCCGGTCGAGCGGAGGCACTCGGTCCGCCCTCACGGGCCCGGGGTCTACGCTGATGGGCACCATGAGCCCCAAGCAACAACGTGGCGCGGAAACCGCCGAACGCCTGCTGGACGCCGCCCTTCAGGTGTACGCCGACCACGGGGAGCAGGGCGTCACCGTCAGCGCTCTCACCAAGGCCAGCGGGGTCAGTCTCGGCAGTCTCTACCACCACTTCGGCAGCGTCGACGGTCTGATGAACGCCCTGCTGCTGCGCTGGCTCGAACGTCTCCTCGGCGAACTGGCCGCAGGCGTCGCGCGTTCCCGCACGGCGCTGGGCGGTGTCCGGGCGCTCGTACGGACCTACCTGGCGTTCGTCCAGGAGCATCCGGACGCCTCCCTGCTTCTGCACTCCTCCTATGCCGACCGGGTGGGCATGGCCCACGCCAAGCAGCTCCGCGACGCCCAGGAGGCCAGGCTGTCGCCGCTGTCCGACTGGGTGCGCCTGGCACGTGGAGTCGGGGGAGATCGCCCCACTGGACGTACCCATGGTCGAGGCGCTCGTCATGGGGCCGATCGTCGCGACCGCGCGCCGCTGGCTCTCCGGTGTGGACGACGTCGACCTCGCTCGGGCCGCGCGTGTCCTGCCGGAGCGGATCTGGCGGTCGCTCACGCCTTGAGCCGGACGCGGGAGGCGTGAGCGGTGCGGTTGGTTCGGTTGGTTTGCATGAGACGCGTCTCGGTCGGGGACCTCTTCAGCCATGGTCGAAAAGATCGAAAAGGATGAGCAGGCCGAGCGGATCGAAACCGCTGACGCCGTCGCCGCGCGGCATGGGCTGCGGCCCCTGCCGGTCGAGGGCGGACTGTTCCGCCAGATCTGGGCGGGGCCGCCCGACGCCGGGGGCCGCCCCGCCGGCACATCGATCCTCGTGCTCCTGACCGCCGCCCCCGGGGACTTCTCCGCCCTGCACCGCCTGCCCACCGACGAGGTCTGGCACTTCTACGAGGGCGACCCCCTGGAACTGCTGCTCCTGACACCCGATGGCACGGACCGCCTCGCCGCGCTCGGGCGGGCCGGGTGCGTACAGCTCGTCGTCCCTGCGGGGACCTGGATGGGGGCGCGGGTGGCGCCCGACCCGGGCGACGGCCGGCGGCGGTGCGGGTGGTCGCTGTTCGGGACGACGATGGCGCCGGGATTCCTGCCCCAGGATTACGAAGGCGGGGACCCGGACGAGCTGGCCGCGCGGTATCCGGGGCGGGCGCGGCTCATCCGGCAGCTGTGCCGGCCGGGGGAGCCGGTGCGGATGGGGCAGGAAGGGGCGGAGGGAGCCTTCGATGCGTGACGAGATGGGGCGTGGCGAGGCGGGGCGTGACGGGATGGGGCGTGGCGAGGCGGGGCGTGACGAGGCGGGGCGTGCCGGGATGGGGCTTGGCGAGGCGGGGCGTGGCGAGGCGGGGCGTGACGGGATGGGGCTTGGCGAGGCGGGGCGTGGTGAGACGGGGCGCGACGAGACGGGGCGCGACGAGACGGGGCGTGGCGACGTGGTGCGTGGTGATGTGGTGCGTGGTGATGTGGTGCGTGGTGGGGCGAGGCGGGGCGACGTGGTTCCTGGCGGGGCGGTTCGTGGTGGGGCGGATCGGGACGACGCAGTGCGTCGTGGGGCGGGGCGTGACGACGTGGGGGATGGGGAGGCGGTGCGGGGCGAGGTGGTGCGGGACGACGCGGGGGGTGGCGACGAGGTGCGGGGCGGCGTGATGTCTGGTGACGTGGGGTGGGATCGGAGTCTGCTGGGGCTGGATGGGCGGGTCGCTCTTGTCACTGGGGCCAGCGGCGGTGTCGGCGCCGGGATTGCCCGGCGGTTCGCGCAGGCCGGGGCCGCGGTCGTGGTGCACTTCCGTCGGGGCGAGGCGCGGGCCCGGGAACTGGTCGAGCGGATCGAGGCAGCGGGCGGCGACGCGGTCGCCCTGTCGGCGGACCTGACCCGGGAGGAGGAGTGCCACCGCCTCGTCGAGGCCGCGTACGCCTGGCGGGGCCGGCTGGACGCGCTGGTCAACAACGCCGGGATCCAGCCCTTGCGGGACCTCGCGGACATGACGGCCGCGGAGTGGCGCCGGCTCTCCGAGGCCAACGTGACCAGCGCCTTCTGCTGCACCCAGGCCGCCGCGGACCTGATGGCCCGGCAGGACGGCGGCGGCACGATCACACACATCGCGTCCATCGAGGGCTCGCAGCCCGCCCCCGGCCACGCGCACTACAGCGCGTCCAAGGCTGCCCTGATCATGTTCGCCCGCTCGGCGGCCCTGGAGTACGGGCCGCGCGGCATCCGCGTCAACAGCGTCTCGCCCGGCCTCATCGACCGGCCGGGTCTCGCCGAGGAGTGGCCGCAGGGCGTGGAGCGGTGGGGCCGGGCGGCTCCGCTCGGGCGGCTCGGGCGGCCCGAGGACATCGGCAACGCCTGCGTGTTCCTCGCCTCGGACGCAGCGTCCTGGATCACGGGTACGGATCTGGTGGTGGACGGCGGGGTCGGCGCGCACCCCACCTGGTAGCCAGACCCCGCAACGGCCCTCCCCCCCCGCAACGGCCCTGCTTCCCCCAACGGCCCTGGCCCCCCCGCCACTGCCCGGGACGTCAGCGGTCCAGGTACGCCAGGACCGCCAGCACCCGGCGGTTGTCCGTGTCCGAAGGCGGCAGCCCGAGCTTCGGGAAGATGTTGCCGATGTGCTTGGCGACGGCCTTCTCCGAGATGAACAGCGCCTCCGCGATGCCCGCGTTGGAGCGGCCCTGCGCCAGGCACTCCAGGACCTCCCGCTCGCGCGCCGTGAGCGTCGCCATGGCGGTGTCCCGGGCCTTGCGGACCAGGAGCTGGGAGACCACCTCGGGGTCCATGGCCGTGCCGCCCGCGGCGACCCGTTCGATCGTCGCGATGAACTGGGCCCCGTTGGAGACCCGGTCCTTCAGCGCGTAGCCGACCCCCTCCGAGCCGGTGGCCAGCAGCTCGTGGGCGTAGAGCGGCTCCACGTACTGGGAGAGCAGCAGGACCGGCAGGCCGGGCTGCCGGCCGCGGGCCTCGACGGCGGCGCGCAAACCCTCGTCGCTGAAGCCGGGCGGGAGCCGGACGTCGACGATCGCGATGTCCGGCCGCAGGTCCGTGAGGGCGGTGAGCAGTTCGGGGCCGTTGTCGACGGCCGCCGCGACCTCGTGTCCGAAGGCGGTCAGGAGGCGGGCGAGACCGTCCCTCAGGAGGAAGTGGTCTTCGGCGAGGACAACGCGCACGGCACCTCCATCGTCACCATCGTCGGGCCGCCGGGCGGGCTGCTCACGGCGAGGACGCCGTCGAAGGTCGCCAGGCGCTGCTCGATGCCGCGCAGCCCTGAGCCGCGTGCCGGGTCGGCGCCGCCGCGGCCGTCGTCCGTGACGGTGACGCGCAGCGTACCGTCGCCGCTTCCGGGGGCGCCGTTCTCGTACCGGATGTCGATCCAGGCCCGCTCGGCCTCCGCGTGCTTGACGGCGTTCGCCATGGCCTCCGAGACCGCGAAGTACGCGGCGGACTCCACCGGCGGCTCGGGCCGCGCGGGCAGATCGGTGGTGATCTCGGTCCTGAGCGGGCTGATCAGCGCCAACGACCGTACGGCGTCGGCGAGTCCGCGGTCGGCGAGGATCGGCGGATGGATGCCGCGGACCAGGTCGCGCAGTTCCTGGAGGGCCTTCGCGGAGTTCTCGCGGGCCTCGGCGAGCAGGGCGCGGACGGCGTCGGGGTTCGACTCCAGAAGGTGTTCGGCGGCGTCGAGCGTCATGCCCATCGCCACCAGCCGGACCTGCGCGCCGTCGTGCAGGTCGCGTTCGATGCGCCGGATCTCCGCCGTCTGCGTGTCGACGGCGGCGGATCGGGTCGTGGTGAGGTGATCGATGCGGTCGGCCATCTCGGCCATCTCCGCGCGCAGTTCGCTCTCGCTCGGGGCGAGCATCGCCCGCAGGTAGCGCTCGTGGAGCCGGACGGCGTTCGGCGCGGCCCAGAAGTACGCGAGCGGGAACTGGAGGGCGCCGAGAAGCCCGGCGAGGGCGGCCGTCAGCCCGTCCTGGACCGGTACGAACAGGTACCAGACGCTGCCCCACTCCTCGGAGAGCCGCACCCCGAACACCGCCGTGACCAGGCCCCATACGCCGCTGAGAAGCAGGGCCAGGGGCGCGAAGGCGATCATCCCGCCGACGTACGGATCGAGCCCCGCCCAGCGCCAGTCCCGCCAGACCTGCCCCTCCTTGCCCGCCAACTGGGCGCGCAGGGCCAGGCCTCGGCCCGCCACGGGCAGTTCGCGGTACGGGGCGGGGAACTCCCGGCCCGTCCACTCCTCGGCCAGGCGGCGCTGCCGTTCGGCCAGCTTCCGTACGCTCCTCATGGGTCCCGGCAGCAGCCTGCCGTTGGGGCCGCCCGCGACGAAGACGTGGGCGTGGGCCATCCAGAGGGAGAGCCCGAACGCCCGCAGGGACAGGGCCCACAGGAGCAGGGAGCGGGTGAAGGCGTCGCGGTTGCCGTGCGGACTGCTTCGAGCGGTCCGCCGCCCTGTGGTCGTGGTGGTCACGATTGCCCCCTAGGTCTCTGAACTGCGGGTTTGTTGTGGTCCGCAGGTTCATTATGGGGCGGCGACGGGCCGGGAGTCGGTGGAGAAAACTCCCCTATTCCGGGGGCGCGGACGCCGACGTGGGCGCGGGTGACGGGAGGCGGTCCAGCCAGGTGCGGACCGCGGCGTTGAACTCGGCGGGGCGTTCCAGGTTCGGCAGGTGCGCGGCCCCCTCGACGACACACAGCGCGGAGTCGGGGAGCGCGGCGTGCAGGGCCTCGGCGTCGGAGACCGGCGTGTACGTGTCGTCGCGGCCCACGACGACGAGGCACGGCACGGCGACGCGCGTCAACATCTGTCGGTAGTCGGGGCGTTCGGCACGGCCGCGCAGCGCGGCGGCGGCTCCCTCGGGCGGGGCGGCCAGCATCATGCGGTGGACGTACGCGGACGCCTCCGTGTTGTACGGGGCCACCATCTTGTCCCGCACCTCGTCCGCGTACCCCTTCATGCCCTCGGCGAGGAGCCGGTCCGCCTGGGCGTTGCGGGTGGCCTTGCCCTCCGGGGTCTCGGCCGCGGGGAAGGTGTCGGCGAGGAGGAGGCCCGTGAGGCGTTCCGGGAACAGGCGGTGGCACTCCATGACGAGCTGTCCGCCCATCGAGAGGCCGCCGAGCGCGAACTCCCGTACGCCCAGGTGGTCCAGGAGCGCGGTGACGTCCTCGGCGAAGGTGGCGAAGTCCGTGGTGCCGGGGACGACGGTCGAGTCGCCGTAGCCGCGCAGGTCCGGGGTGACGACGCGGTGCGTCCCGGCGAACGCCTCGCGCTGCGGCGCCCACATGGAGCGGTCGAAGGGGTGACCGTGGAGGAGGACGAGGGCGGGGCGGGGCGGGGCCGAGGGGCTGACCCCGCCGTCGCCTGTGTCGTCGTAACCGATGGTGACGCCGTTGAGCTGTGCGGTTGCCATGAGGGGAGGCTAGGCCGCGGCAACTGCGCGGTGCAATAAGATCTTTGCTCTCGGTGCAATGTCGGCCCGGCCGGCGGGAGGCAGCCGGTCGGAGCGGAAGCGGGTGGTGGGACGTGCGGAGGCGGAGAGACTTCCGCGAGCTGGCCGATGAGGTGGCCCGGGAGATCGAGGCGGGAGCGCTGCGGGGCGGTGAGCGGCTGCCGACGCAGCGGGCCTTCGCGCGGCGGCGGGGGATCGCCGTCTCCACGGCGATCCGGGTGTACGGGGAGCTGGCGCGGCGGGGCCTGGTCGTCGGCGAGGTGGGGCGCGGCACCTTCGTCAGGGCCGCGGCGCCGCATCCCGGCGGGGCGGCGTTGACGGAGGGGCCGCCACGGCCGCCGGGCTCGCAGCCGCCGGGCTTGCGGTCGCCGGACGTGCGGTCGCCGGACGTGCGGTCACCGGGCTTGCGGTCGCCGGACGTGCGGTCGGACGTGCGGTCACCCGGCTTGCCGTCACCGGACGTGCGGTCGCCGGACGTGCGGTCGGACGTGCGGTCACCCGGCTTGCCGTCACCGGACGTGCGGTCACCGGGTTCCGGGCCGGGCCCGGCCATGGTCAACCTCGAACTCAACTACCCCCTGGTGGAAGGTCAGTCGGCGCTCATGGCCCGCGCCCTGGGACCCCTGGCCCGGGCCGATGTGCTCCTGGAGGCCACCCGGCCCGCCGCGCCGGACGGCACCGCCGCCGCGCGCGAGGCCGCCGCCACGGTGCTCGCGCGCAGCGGGTGGCGCCCGGACGCGGGGCGGCTGCTCTTCGCCGGGAACGGCCGGCAGGCCATCGCCGCCGCCCTCTCCTCGCTCGTCCGCCCCGGGGGCCGCGTGGGCGTCGAGGAAGTCACGTATCCCCTGGTGAGAGCCATCGCCGAGCAGCTCGGCGTGCGGCTCGTGCCCATCGCCGTCGACGAGCAGGGCATGCTGCCGGACGCGCTCGCCGCCGCCCACCGCACCGCCTCCCTCGCCGCCGTCTACGTACAACCGACGTTGCAGAATCCGCTGTCGGTCACGGCGGGAGCGGAGCGGCGCGCGCGACTGGCCGCTGTCATACGGGATCTGGGGTGCCGCGTCGTCGAGGACGGTACGTGGGGCTTCCTGGCGGAGGACGCGCCCGCGCCGCTCGCCGCGCTGCTGCCCGAGCGCGTGATCTTCGTCGACAGCCTGTCCAAGCGGGTCGCCCCCGGCCTCACCCTCGGCATGCTCGCCGCCCCGGCCGACCACCTGGACGCCCTCGCGCGCAGCCTGCGGTCCGGTGGCTGGGCCGCGGGGGCCTTCGCCCTGGAGGCCGCCGTGCGGTGGGTCGGCGACGGAACCGTGGAGACGCTGGTCGCCGCCAAGCGTGCCGACGTGGAGGTGCGGCACGGGATCGTGCGGGAGCGGTTGATCGGGCCGGGGCCGGGGCCGGGGCCGGGTGCGGGTGCGGGTGCGGGGCCAGGGGCAGGGGCAGGGGTGAAGGGGAGGTTCCGTATCGACCCGCGCTCGTATTACTGCTGGTGGGAGCTGCCGCCGCCGTGGCGTGCCGAGACGTTCGTCGCGGCGGCGGCCGCGCGCGGTATCGCCGTGACGCCGGGGCCGGCCTTCGCCGCCGACGGGCAGCGCGCGGGTCAGGCGGTACGGATCGGGCTTGCCTCTCCGCCGACGGAGGTCCTTGCGTGGGCGCTGGACACGCTCGTGGACATCGCGGTGGGGGAGGCCGGTTAGGCGCCGAGCGCGAGGGCGGTGCAGGCGAGGCCGGTGGGGCCGGTGCGGCCGGTGGAGCCGGTGGGGCCGGTGAAAGGGAAGGCGTGGGCGTGGGTCACTTATCAGGATCCTGTAAGGATCTTGTCCGACCGCCAGCCGGATCCGGTTTCCTCGCCTGAACACGCCGGAGCGTGCCTATCCTCAACGCCATGTGCGCATCTGTCCTGGTCGCGGAGGACGACGAGAAACAGGCCGAGCTGGTCCGCCGCTATCTGGAGCGCGAGGGCCACGCGGTCGCCGTCGTCCACGACGGGTCCGCCGCCCTCCGCGAGGTGCGGCGCAGGCCCCCGGATCTGCTGATCCTCGACGTGATGATGCCGGGGGCCGACGGCCTGGAGGTCACGCGTCTGCTGCGGGACGGGGACGGGCCGCCGGAGCTCGTCCGGCTGCCGATCCTGATGCTGACGGCGCGCTCCACCGAGGACGACCTCCTCGCGGGTCTCGACCTGGGCGCCGACGACTACCTCACCAAGCCGTACAGCCCCCGCGAACTCATGGCCCGCGTACGGACGCTGCTGCGGCGCGCAGCCGGCGTCCACGCGCCGCTGCCGGACGCCGGGCGGCGGGTGCTGCGCGTGGGCGGGCTCGTCGTCGATCCGGTACGGCACGAGGTGACGGTCGACGGGCGGCAGGTCGACTGCACGCCGGGCGAGTTCGACCTGCTCACGGTGTTCGCCGAGGAGCCGGACCGGGTCTTCACCCGGCCGCAGCTCCTGGACCGTATCCATGGCTCGTCCGGCTACATATCGGTGCGGACGGTCGACGTGCACGTGCTCAACCTGCGCAAGAAGATCGAGACGGATCCGCGGCGGCCGGGGCGTCTGGTGACGGTCTTCGGGGTGGGGTACAAACTCTCGGCCGGTGCGGAGGCTCCGGCTTCGGCCGGGGCTTCGGCCGGGGCCGCGGCCGGCACGGCGGCGCCCCGTGGCGCGTGACGTTCCGCTCCGCAAGAGCCTGCTGGCCCGCCTCCTCGTCGTATCCGTCCTCGTCTCCATGGGCTCGATCGCCGCGACCGCCTGGCTCGCCGCGCAGACCACGTCCGGCGCGCTGCGGCAGGAGCAGGGGCAGGTGCTCGCCGACGACGCCCGTGTCTACGACCGGCTTCTCGGCGTCGGCGCCACCGCCCCCGCCTGGCGGGGCGCCGACGAGGCCGTCCGTGAACTGTCCCGGAGCACCGGCCGCCGTATCGCCCTCACCACGCAGGACCGCAAGGTCATCACGGACTCCGCGGCCCCCTCCACGCACACCCCGCTGCCCCCGACCGCCTCCGCCGTCCTCGACCCGCTCGCCGTGGACACGACGCTGTCCGCGGGCCGGGGCGACGAGGACGCCAGAGCCGACCGCATCGACCCGCGCGTGGTCGGCCCGTACCGCCTCGACCGGCGCGAACGCAAGCGGCTGCGGGCGGCCGCCGACAGCGGCGCGGCCTGCCTGGCGAAGTGGGGCATCACCGCCGAGACCGTCGTCGGACCCGGCGGACGGCCCTCCCTCCGTATCGGGAGCGACCCCGGCGACATCTACGGAATCCACTGCCGGACGCCCGTGCTCGACGTACCGACCGAGACCGAGGTCAAGGCCCTCAAGAAGCTCAACTCCCTCGCCGACGCGTGCATGAAGCGGCGCGGCCTCGTCCCGGTCCGGGTCAGCATCGACCTGACCGGACGCTCCGGCCCGAAGTCGATCGGCGCGGTTCCGGCCGCCATTCCCTACGACCCTCCTGAGACCCGTGGCGACGAGAGTGGTGGCGACGAGAGCGGGGGCGACGAGAGTGGTGGCGACGAGAGCAGGGGCGACGAGACCCGTGGTGACGAGAGGGGCGGCGGCGAGAGGGGCGGTGCCGCCGCAGTCCCCGGGCAGCCCGCGGAGCCCGGCGCCGCCGTCCTGGAGGCCGCCGCCGCCTCCTGCGTCGACAGCGCCCGCCGCGAACAGCTCGCCCCCTACGTCTCCTCGCCCGCCCTGCTCTTCATCACCAGCCCCGACGGCTCACGCAGCACGCCCGGCTTCAGCCTCTCCGGGGCCAACACCGCCCGCCTCGCGGGGCTCGCCGCGGCCGTCCTCGCCGTCACGGTCGCCGTCACCGCGCTCGCCGCGACCAGGCTGACCCGGCCGTTGCGGGCGCTGACCGCCGCGACCCGGCGCATGAAGACGGGCGAGGCGAGCGAACCGGTGCCCGCGAAGGTCACGCGCTCGGCCGGCGAGATCAGGCAACTGGCCGCCGCCTTCAACGACATGGCCGCCCACCGCAAGGCCCTGGAGGAACAGCGCAAGGCCATGGTGAGCGATGTCGCGCACGAGCTGCGCACCCCGCTCTCCAACATCCGCGGCTGGCTGGAGGCGGCCGAGGACGGCGTCGTCGAAACCGACCCTGCGCTGGTCACCTCCCTCCTCGAAGAGGCCCTGCTGCTCCAGCACATCGTCGACGACCTCCAGGACCTCGCGGCCGCCGACGCCGGCACGCTGCGCCTGCACCGCGAACCGGTACGCGCCGCCGAGATCGCCGAGCAGGTGGCGGCGGCGCACCAGGCGCGGGCGGACGCCGCCGGGGTCAAGCTCAGGGCGACGGCGCTCGGCGACCCCTGGGTGACGGCCGACCCGCTGCGGCTGCGCCAGGCGATCGGCAACCTCGTCTCCAACGCGATCCGCCACACCCCGGAGGGCGGCAGCGTACGGATCACCTGCCGCAGCACGGCCGACGCGGTGCTGATCGAGGTCGCCGACACCGGTACGGGCATCACGGCCGCCCAACTGCCCTACGTCTTCGACCGCTTCTGGCGCGCGGACAAGTCGCGTACGAGGGCCACGGGCGGCAGCGGCCTCGGCCTGTCCATCGTGCGCAAGCTGGCGGAGGCGCACGAGGGCACGGTCACGGCGGAGAGCGTGGTGGGGAAGGGATCGCTGTTCACGGTGCGGCTGCCGGGAGCCTGAGGTGCCCCAAGGGCCGCGGGCAGGACAAGAGCCCCGGTCGATCACCTCTGCCGACCGGGGCTCTCTCTCTGCCCCCGGACCCGGCGCGGCGGCGACACTCCCCCGAGCTACGCGCTGTGCGCGAGTACCGGCGGGCCAGGTCCGATGTAGTGATCACATCAGGCCCCGCCAACAGATCGCTAACATGTGGCCAACGGTCGGCTGATAAGCGACGGGCGGCCCGGGGAGACAGCGTGAGTGAACGGGAGGAGCCGCGGTCCGGCCTGCGGTTCGGGCTGCTCGGCGCGCCCGCCGTGTACGACGCCACGGGCGAGCCGCGCCCTGTGCGCAGCGCCAAGGGGCGCGCCCTGCTGGCCGCGCTCCTCCTGGAACCGGACAGGGTCGTCTCGCTCGGCGCCCTCAAGGACGCGCTGTGGGGCGGCGCCCCGCCCGCCTCGGCGCAGGCCTCCCTCCAGAACCACGTGACGCGGCTGCGCCGCCTCCTCGACGACCCGGAGCGGCTGCTCGCGGTGGTGCCCGGCTACCGGCTGCGCGTCGACGACGGCGAGCTGGACGTCCGCGTCTTCGAACGCCGGGTGGCGCGGGCGCGGGCCGCGCGCGCCGAGCGGGACTGGGCGCGGGTCGTCACGTACGCCTCGGGCGCGCTGGCGCTGTGGCGCGGGAGGCCGTTGAGCGGCCTGCCGGAGCCGCTGGCGGACCACTCCCTCGTACCGCGCCTGGAAGAGGCGCGTCTGCTCACCCTCGAATGGCGGTACGAGGCCGAACTGGCGCGCGGCACCGGCCTCGCCGCACTCGCGGCCCTCGCGCCCGAACTGACCGAACTGGTCGCCGAGCATCCGCTCCGCGAGGCCTTCCACCGCCAGCTGATGCTCGTACTGCACCGCACGGGCCGCCAGGCGGAGGCCCTCGCCGTCCACCGCGAACTGCGCCGCAGGCTGGTGGAGGAGCTGGGCGTGGAGCCCGGAGCGGCGGTGGGGGACGCGCATCAGGAGGTGCTGCGAGGACGACGCGGCGCCGTGACTGCCGGAGGGACCGCCGGAGGGATTGTCACCGGGACTGCCGGAGGGATTGCCACCGGGACTGCCGGAGGGGCGGAAGGGTGTGGCGGCGCAGGCGTGTCCGCAGCCATGGGGGTGCTGGAAGAACAGGCCGGTACGGAGCCGGCGGCACATGCTTGTACGGGGTTGGCAGCGGAGACCCGGACGGGGTCGGCAGCGGAGACCTGTACGGGGTCGGTGGCGGAGGCCTGTACGGAGCCGGAGGCGAAGGCGAAGGCCGGTACGGAGCCGGAAGCGAAGGCCGGTACGGGGTCGGAAGCGAAGGCCGGTATGAGGTCGGCAGCGGAGGCCTGTACGGGGCCGGTTGCGGGGGATCAGTCCGCCAAGAGAGCCGCACCGCCCGCCCAACTCCCGCCGAGCCCCGCCCACTTCACCGGGCGGGAAGCCACCGCCCGGGCCCTGCGCGACGCGCTCGCCGCGGAGCCCCGCGTCGCCGTCGTCTCCGGGATGGCCGGCGTCGGCAAGAGCGCCCTCGCCGTGCACGTGGCGCACGGGTTGCGGGAGGAGTTCCCCGACGGGCAGCTCTACGTCAACCTGCACGGCGCGACGCCGGGCATGACCCCCCTCACCCCCGGCCAGGCCCTCACCTCGCTCCTGCGCGACCTCGGCGCCGAGCCGCGCCGCACCGCGGAGGGCTGCGTGGACCCGGGAGCGACGTCGGCGTCACTGCGTTCCCTGCTCGCGCCGACGCGCACGCTCATGGTCCTGGACGACGCCGCGACCGCCGCGCAGGTACGTCCGCTGCTGCCGGCGGGCCCCGGCTGCGCGGTCATCGTCACCAGCCGGTCGCCGCTGACGACGCTCGACGGCGCGGCACGCTTCCCGCTGGGGCCCCTCTCGGACGGGGACAGCGCCGCGCTCCTGCGGGCGGTGTCGGGGCGCGAAGGACTCGACGCGGGGCACCCCCTGGTCGAACTGGCGGGCCGCCTCCCGCTGGCCCTGCGCATCATCGCCGCCCGCCTCGCCGCGCGCCGCGCCCTCACACCGGACGCCCTCGTCGAACTCCTCACCGTCAGCGGGGGCCGCCTGCACCATCTGGAGTACGACGACCTGAGCGTGCGCCGCTCCCTCTCCGTGGCCCTCGACGCCCTGCGCACGTCGGAACGCCAGGCCGACCGCGACGCCGCCCTCGCCCTCGCCCGGATCGGCGCGCTCGACCTGCCCACGTACGGCGTGCCGCTGCTGGCCCGCCTGTTGGGTGTCGACGAGCTGCGAGCGGGCGCCGCCCTCGACCGCCTGGTCGACGTCGCTCTCCTCGACGAGACGGCGTACGGCCGTTACGCCCCGCACGACCTCGTCCGCGATTTCGCGAGGGAGACGGCAGCCGTCGGCCCCGGCGCGGAGGACGTCGTCGACCAGGCGCTGCTCTGGTACGCCGAGTCGGCCCGCCGCACCTTGCGCGCGATCATGCCGGACGGCCTCGACAAGAAGGACCGCCTGCGCGGCGTGGAGCCCCGGCTCGCCCGCCGCAGGAAGCAGTGCGAGCGGCAGGCGCCCCGGCCGGGCCCCTCCGGACCGCCACCGGGCGATTCAGGCTCCGGCTCCGACCCCGCTCCCCCTCCCCTCTCCTTGGAAGAGGCCTTCGCCTGGGGCGACACCGAACTGGCGAACATCGTCGCCCTCGCGGAGCGGCACAGCGAGGCCTGCGATCTGCTGCCCGTACTGGTGCGCTGCCTCTTTCCGTACCTGCAACGCCGGGGCCGCCTCCTGGAGTTGGCCACGCTCGGCGCGATCGCCCTGGACGCCGCCCGCCGCGAGGGCGACAGCGCCGCCGAGGCGCAGGCCCTCACCGACCTCGCCGGGGTGCACTTCATGTCGGGCCGCAGCGGTGAGGCGCTCGCGCTCAACGACCAGGCCCTCGCGCTCTGGCGCGTTCTCGGCATCGTGTCCTGCGTACGCCGGGGCCTCAACAACCGCGGCCTCCTCCTCGAAGGCCTCGGCCGCCACGACGAGTCCGCCGAGTCCCTGCGGCAGAGCCTCGCGCTCGCCAAGGAACTCGCCGACCCGCTCAGCGAGGCGATCACCCTCAGCCACCTCGGCAACCTCTACGAGCACACGGACGCCCGCGCCGCCATCGACCACCACGAACGCAGCCTCGCCATCGGCGAGGCCATCGGGAACGCCGTCGTCCGTCAGTCCGGCCACTGCAACATCGGCTACGCCCTCCTCACCCTCGGCGAACCGGCCGCCGCCCTCACGCACTTCGAGGAGAGCCTGCGCATCCACGGCGAGTACGAGGACTGGCACGGCGAGTCCCAGTCCCGCCTCGGCCTGGTCCGCGCGCTGCGGGACCTGGCCCGCACCGGGGACGCGACGCGCGAGTGCACCGCCCTCCTCGACCGCGCCGAGCACCGCGGTGACGCCCACATGACGGGTCTGGCCCGCCACCAACGCGGGCTGCTCCTGCGGACGGAGGGGCGCTTCGAGGAGGCGTACGAGCAGTGGCGGGCGGCGCTGCGAGCGCTGGACGGCACGGACAGCAAGGTGGTCGACGAGCTGCGGGCCCTGCTCGGGGAGCCGGAGCCGGAGCCGGAGCCGGAGCCGGAACCGGAACCGAGGCCGGAGCCGGAGCCGGAGCCGGGGACCGGCCCCTAGGACGAGGCGCCCGCCGGATCACTTCGCGTCGGCGTAACACTCCACGACGGCGGTCGTGAACGGGAAGCGGACCGGCGTCTCGCCGAAGGCGATCCGGCCGGCGAGGTCACCCGCCTCCCGCACGGCGCGCGCGACGGCCTCCGCCTCCTCGGCGGGGCAGTGCACGATGACCTCGTCGTGCTGGAAGAAGACCAGTTCGGCCCGCATCCCGGCCTCGGCGATCGTCCGCCGCAGCGCGGCCAGCATCAACAGGGCCCAGTCGGCGGCGCTGCCCTGCACCACGAAGTTACGCGTGAACCGGCCGCGCGCGCGGGCGTTCGTCGAGGCGTACCCGGGAGTGAACTCACCGCCCGGGGAAGCGGATGCGCCCGGCGCGGTGGGGTCCCCGGGGTCCTCTTGGGGATGCCCGCCTCGTCGTCCTCCCCGGCCCCGGCCGCCGGCGGGCTCGTCCGCCCCAGCCAGGTCCGCACGAGCCGCCCCTCCTCACCGGCCCGCGCCGCGTCGTCGACGTACGCTACGGCCAGCGGGAAGCGGCGGCGCAGCGCGGCCAGGTTCTTCAGGCCGTCGCCCGACGTCTGGCCGTACACCGCGCCGAGCAGCGCGATCTTCGCGTGGTCGCGGTCGCCGGAGAACGCGCGGTCCGACAGCCGGGTGTAGAGGTCCTCCTCGCCCCCGGCCACCTCCATCAGACCCCGGTCCCGGGAGATCGCGGCGAGCACCCTCGGCTCCATCTGGTCGGCGTCGGCGACGACGAGCCGCCAGCCGGGGTCGGCGATCACCGCCCGCCGGATCACCTTCGGGATCTGGAGCGCGCCGCCGCCGTTGGTCGTCCAGCGTCCGCTGACCGAACCGCCGGGCGTGTACTCGGGGCGGAAGCGGCCGTCGCGGACCCAGTCCTGGAGCCAGCTCCAGCCGTGGGCCGTCCAGATCCGGTACAGCTTCTTGTACTCGATGAGGGGCCGCACCGCCGGGTGGTCGATCCCCTCCAGCTCCCAGCGCCGCGTCGACTTCACCCTGATGCCGGCCTGTGCGAAGGCCTTCACCACGTCGGCGGCGAGGTCCGGGCGCACGCGGCGGCCGAACGCGGCGGACACCTCGTCGGCCAGCTCGGCGAGGCGGCGGGGCTCGCCGCCGCCCGCGTACCGCTCGCCGAGCAGTTCGGTCAGGAGCGCGCGGTGGACGTCGGCTCGCCAGGGCAGCCCCGCTGCGTTCATCTCGGTGGCCACCAGCATGCCCGCCGACTCGGAGGCGGTGAGCAGGCGCATGCGGCCGGGGTGGGCGGCGGCGTCGTGTCTTCGCTGCTGCGCGGCGTAGACCTCGACGAGTTCGGCGAGCGTGACGGGGGTGCCGCCGGGGCGGGGCTCGAAGAGGGAGTCCTGCGAGCCGGGTTCGGCGGCGCGGGGCGGGGGATCGGGGGGTACGGGGGCGTTGCGGAGGCGGGCGAGGGCGGCGGCCGCGGAGCGGGGCTCGCCGAGGCGGCCCTCGTGGCCGAGGAGGAGGAGCTCGGCGGCCTCCACGTCGTAGCACCGCTCGACGCGGACACCCGCGGTGAGCAGCCGGGGATAAACAGCGGGGGTCGACCGCCACACCCACCGGCCCACGCCGGGCCGCTTCCGCACGGCCTCCACGAGGTCGGGCTCCCGTTCGACGGGCCCCGCGGGCAGGCCGGTGACGTCGAGGGGCACGAGCTCCGCGCCGGCGCCCTCGGCCGCGGCGACGGCCCACCGATCACTCATGGCGCGAGTGTCGCACCCGGCACTGACAGTCGCCTCCGGCGCGAGGGAGACGTCGTCGCCTAGGGGCGTTTCGGCGCCCGGGGTGCGTGCGCCTGGGGTTCGTCTGTGGGGCGGGGACGCGGGGGTATGTCCGTGCTCGCTATCTTGGCGCGGGGCTTTTGCTGCTTCGGCGCCGTCATGACCACCGCTGTGCTCCGCGCGCACATACCCCCGCGTCCCCTCGGGTGCGCTCGCGGGTGCGGGTGCGGCCCGGGGTGCGCCTGGGGGTGTCTCGGGGCGGGGACGCGGGGGTATGTCCGTGCTCGCTATCTTGGCGCGGGGCTTTTGCTGCTTCGGCGCCGTCATGACCACCGCTGTGCTCCGCGCGCACATACCCCCGCGTCCCCTCCGGCGCGCTCGCGGGTGCGGGTGGGGGCCCCGGCCGGTGAGTGTCTGACTACGGTTGCCCCATGCAGATACGCGGCATCGATCCCCGGGACACGTCCTGGGAACAGGACCACGCCACCTACCGGGTCTACTTCTGGGACCGCTCGGACCAGAGCGCCGACGAGTACGAGGTCTCCGGTGCGGCCGATGTCGAGGAAGTCCTGGCGTGGGCCAAGGAGCACGCGGCGGAGCATGGATGTACGTACACGGTTCACGTCACGGCCCTGGACGACGGCCGACGGGGCCTCATCAGGGTCGCCGGAGTCCTCGGGGACCCGTTCGCCGACCAGTGAGGTCCCCGGGGCGGAAGGCGCCGCTCAGGCCGCCGCGTGGAACCGCGCGGCGGCCTCACCCCGCGAGCCCACCCCCAGCTTCGACAAGATGTTCGCCACGTGGAACTTCACTGTGGACTCACTGATGTGCAGCCGCTCCGCGATGTCCCGGTTCCGCCGCCCCCGGGCCAGTTCCCCGAGGACCTCCAGCTCGCGCGCCCCCAGCGCGGCAAGAGGATCGGCCGTCCCGGCGGACTCCTTCGTACCGAGGGGCAGCGACACCGTCACCGTCGTCCCCCAGCCCTCCACCGCGTCGACGTCGAGCCGCCCGCCCAGGGCCTCGACCCGCTCGGTGACCCGGCGGCGTCCGAGTGAGCAGTACGAGAGGGCGCCGGGACCGTCATCTCGTACGGTCACGTGCAAGGTGGTGTCGTCGAGCCGCCAGCCGACATGGACGCGGTCCACCCCGTCCTGCTCCAGGACGGCGAGGAGCAGCCCCCGACCGATCGCCCGCCCGGCGTGCGCCACGTCGGCGGGCAGGCGCCGCGCGGTGCCCGGAGGGGCGAGCGCGAGCCGCACCTCGCTGTGCCGCAGGAGCGGCCGCAGGGACTCTTCGAGGCGGGTGAACGCCTGGTCGGCCGGTTCCTCCGCCACCGACTGATCCCGTTCCGCCTCGGCACGCAGGTCGAGCAGCGCGGAGACGGCGAGTTCCGTCGCCGCGGCCCGCGCGGCCCCGTCGTCTAGGCCGCGGCTGCGCAGTACGCCGAGCAGTCCCGTCAGCACGGCGGTGTGCGCCTCGCCCGCCTCCGCGATGGCCCTCGCCCGCGCCCCGGCGGCCGCCCGCGACTGGGCCAGCGCGCCGGGCAGGGCCTCGGCGGCGAGCCGGTCGAGGTGGCTGGTGACCAGGTCCCACAGGACCCGCGCGGTGTCGATCGCGGCCGTGTCGAGCGGCCCGGCCTGCTCACGCACCAGGACGAGCAGCGCGCCGCGCGTGGTCCTGTCGCTGTGCAGGGCGAGTACGGGGTGCTCCGCACCGCCGATCCCGGCCGTGCCCTGCCAGGTCCGCCCGACGCCCACGACGGGGCCGAGCCGGTCGAGCTCGGCGGCGGTGATCCGCTCCGCGAGCGCGGCCTCCCCGGCCGTCTTGAAGGGGGAGTGCGCGCACTCCGTGGCCAGTTCGGCGGCGGCGCGGTGCGGGATCAGGCCCGCCAGGACACCGGAGAGCCGTGGCAGGACCTCGTCGAGCGGGGCGCGCAGGATGTCGCCGGCGGCGTCGAGAACGGAGACGGAGTCCGAGTCCCAGGTCGAGTCCATGACCATCAGCCTACGGCGGGGACGCCCGGAAGGGGCTGGCCTTTCAGCCAGGTGGAACCGGCCGAAAGGCTGGCCGCCCCCACCCGCCGGTGGCAGGAAAGTGGAGCCCGTCACCCCATCGGATCAGGGAAAAGGAGCCGTCATGGCAGTCACCGGGACCACAGCGGAGACCATGGAAGCCGTCGTCTTCGAGGAGTTCGGCGGGCCCGAGGTCCTCGGCCTGCGAGAGATCGACAGGCCGCAGCCCGGCGCGGGCCAGATCCGCGTCAAGGTCAGGGCCGCCGGGGTCAACCCGGTCGACTACAAGACCCGCCGCGGCTGGATGGAGGAGTTCTTCCCGACCACGCTGCCGGCCGTGCCCGGGCGGGAGTTCGCGGGCGTCGTCGCCGCGCTGGGCGAGGGCGTCACCGGGGTGGCGGTCGGCGACGAGGTCTTCGGCTGGGCGGACAGGGGTTCCGGTACGTACGCCGAGTACGCCCTGGCACGTCAGTACGTCCGCAAGCCCGCCGCTCTCTCGTGGGAGTCGGCGGCCGCGCTGCCCGTCGCCACGGAGACCGCGCAGCGCGTGCTGGACCTGCTCGGCGTGGCCGAGGGCGAGACGCTGCTGCTGCATGGCGCGGGCGGCGCCGTCGGCACGGTCGCGGCACAACTGGCGGTGGCGCGCGGCGCGACGGTCATCGGGACGGCGTCGCCCGCCCACCACGGGCGGCTGCGGGAGCTGGGCGTGCTGCCGGTGGCGTACGGGGACGGGCTGGCGGAGCGCGTCGCCGAGCTGACGAGTCAGCGCCCGGACGGCGCCCGCGTCGACGCGGTCTTCGACGCCGCGGGGCGGGGTGCCCTGCCGCTCTCCATCGAGCTGCGCGGCGGCACGACGGACCGCGTCGTCACCATCGCGGACCCGGACGCGGCGACCCACGGCGTCCCCTTCTCGGCGTCCGCCGTCAGCGACCCGCTCCCGGCCCTGGCCGACCACGCCCGCCTCGCCGCGGAGGGCCGCCTGCGGCTCCCGGTCGCCGAGACCTTCCCCCTCGCGGACGCGGCCAAGGCCCAGGAACTCAGCGAGTCGGGCCACGCGGGAGGCAAGCTGATCCTGCTCCCGCGTGCGTGAACCACCACCACCGACACCACCCGCACGTGAGCAAGCCGGGGAGCATGCGGCACGCCCGCCGCCCCGCCCCAGGAAGCCCACCCGCGTGAGCGGGCTGCCCCCGCCCCCGAGGCGCACCCGGGGACCACACCCGCAGCCGCCAGCGCCCGGGGAGGTGGGACGAACGCACGCCCGTCGTCGCCCAAGGATGGCCCGTAGCCGCGAGCGCGCCGGAGGGGGCGTGGGGGTATGTGCGCGCGGAGCACAGTGGTGGTGCTCCGCGGGTCGATGAGCACCCGGGGTCCAGGGCCAAGATGGCGAGCACGGACATGCCCCCGCGGCCCCGCCCCCGAAGACGCCCCGAGGCGCACCCGGGGACTACACCCGCAGCCGCCAGCGCCCCGGGAGGTGGGACGAACGCCCGCCCGTCGTCGCCCAAGGACGGCCCGTAACCGCGAGCGCGCCGGAGGGGACGTGGGGGTATGTGCGCGCGGAGCACAGTGGTGGTGCTCCCCGGGTCGATGAGCATCCGGGGTCGAGGGCCAAGATGGCGAGCACGGACATGCCCCCGCGGCCCCGCCCCCGAAGACGCCCCGAGGCGAGGCACAGCCCCGGCCTCCCCTCACGCCCCCCTCACGCCCGCCCCCGCACTCCGGCAACCCCCACCGCCACCACACCGCAAACCCCCACCACGCCCGCCACGACATCCCACGGCACCACCACCCCCACCGGCACCGACAACCGCGCCAGCCCCACAGCCAGCCCCCCGAGGCTGACCGCCGTCACGGCGAGGCCGAGCACCGCGCCCGCCGTCACCGCCACCACCGCCTCCCCGGCTACCACCCCCCGAACCTGCCACCGCGTCGCCCCCGCCAGCCGCAGGGCCCGCAGCTCAGCCCCCCGCACCGACGCCGCCATCAGCAGCGTGCTCGCCAGGGAGACCCCCGTGTAGACGAGGGAGATGCCGAGCAGCATCAGCAGCCCGAGCCGTGTCTGCGCCTTGGTACGGGGATACGTGGCGGCCAGCCACGCCTCCGCCGACCGCACCTCACCCCCGCTCCGCTCCGCCAGCACCCCCGCGGCCCGGTCACGATCCGCCCCCGCTGTCAGCCGCACGTCGACCCGGTCCACGGGAACCGCAACCGCAACCGAACCCGCGCCCCCGTCCCCGTCCCGCCGCCCCAGCGAGGCGTTGGCCGAGGTCACATACGCACCGTTGTCGCCGCTGCCCCGGGCAAGCACCGCCACGATCCGCAGCCGCGCGGGTCGCCCGTCGCCCAGCCAGACGTCGACGTGTTCACCGACCCCCCGCTTCGCCCACTCCTCGTTGACGACGATCGACCGGTCGTCCAGGTCGCGTACGTCACCGGCGACCACCGGCAGCCGGGACGTCGCCGCCAGCGCGGCGGGGTCGCGCACGGCGCGCGCGTCGGACCGGACGAGCGCGCTGCCCTCCTCGCGGACGTAGACGGCGGTGGAGGCGGACGCGGAGACGGCGGCGGCACCGGGTACCTCCCGGCGGGCCACGGCCTCCAGGTCCCGCCCGGTGACGACAAGGTCAGCGGCCGTCCGCTGCCGCGCCTCCGCCCCCTTCGCCTCGCTCACGGTCTGCGCGGAACCCAGCAGACTGCCCGCGAGGGCGACGGTGACCAGGACGGGCGCGGCGACGGCGGCGGTGCGGCGCACGGACGCGGCGGAGTTCTCGCGGACGAGGAGTCCGACGGCGCCGGGCAGCCGGAAGGCGCGGACGACGGGCCGTACGAGCAGCGGTGCGAGCGCGGCGGCCGCGGTGATGAGGATCATCGGCTGGACGGTGTACGTCTTGCGCTTCATGAGCGAGGCCGGGTCCGTGACCAGCGTCCAGACGAGCAGCCCGAGCCCGCAGGCCAGCAGGGCGGCGCCGATGACCCGCCGGCTCCACGGCATGACGCCGCTGTCCACGGACGCGTCGCGCAACGCCTCGGTCGGGGTGATGCGGCCGGCCCGCCGGGAGGCGACCCAGGCGCCGGTGAGGGCGACGAAGAGGCCGGTCCAGAAGGCGAGCTGGAAGGGCCAGGAGAGCGGCGCGGAGGCCAGGAAGGACGCCCCGGGGATGGTGAACGATCGCGGCGCGATGCCGGCGTCCACCATCGCCGCCCCGAGCCGCGGCCCGCCCCACGCCCCGAGCGCGCACCCCGCGAGGGACGCCGTGACACCCACCGCGAACGCCTCGCCGAGGAGTTGCCGGCGTACCTGCCCGGGCGTGGCGCCCGTCATCCGCAGCAGCCCGAACTCGCGCCGCCGCAGCGCGACGACGAAGGCGAACGTCGACGCCGTGACGAACACCGACACGAAGGCGGCGACGCCGCCCGCCGTGCCGAGGAAGGAGTTGACGGCCACCATCGCCTCGGCGTCGCGCGCGGTGCCGGGATCGGCCTGGCGGCGGTCGTCGCCGGTGAGGACGCGGGCCCGCCCGTCGACGACATCGCGTACCGCCCGGACGGGGGCGTCGACGCCGACCGCGTCCCGCTTGCCGCCGTCCAGCTGTACGGGCCCGAGCCGCCGGAGGTCGCGCAGCAGTCCGGCGTCCACAGGGTGTGGATGAGAGAGCGGCTTCGATACGTGGGTGGTGTCCGGGCCCCGCTCGACCGGCACCGTCAGCCGGTCCTGCCCCAGGACGACGACGGGCGACCCGGCGAACCGCACGATCGGCCGGTCCGGCCCCGCGAGGCTCGCGTCGAGCCCGAGCCCCATGGCGGCGGTGAGCCCGACGCCGAGGGCGACGGCGACGAAGGCCCCGAGGAGACTGCTCCACCGGGTACGGAGAGAAGCAAGGAACATGCTCACAGCCCGGCCCTCTCATCCACACAACCACGGCCCGCACACCCGGCAGCCCTGGAAACACCGCCGACGGCCCCGGCGCCACCGCCGGCAGCCCTGGAAACACCAACAGCCGCCCCCGCACCGCCCCCGGCCGCCCCCGCCCCGCCCTCCAGCGAAGCCATCCGCTCCGCCACACCACCCGCACTCGGCGCCCGCAGCTCACCCGCAACCCGCCCGTCCACGAGGAACACCACGCGGTCCGCGTGCGCCGCGGCCACCGGGTCATGCGTGACCATCACCGTCGTCTGCCCCTCCCGGTCCACAAGCCCCCGCAACAGCCCCAGCACCTGCCGATTGGTGCCCGTGTCCAGCGCGCCGGTCGGCTCGTCGCCGAAGAGCACGGCGGGGCGGCTGACCAGCGCCCGCGCGAGGGCGACCCGCTGCTGCTGGCCGCCGGACAGCTCCCCGGGCCGGTGCCCGGCCCGGTCGGCGAGACCCACCCGGCCGAGGGCGTCGCGGATCTCCGTTCGGGAGGGGCGGCGGCCCGCGAGACGCAGCGGGAGGGCGACGTTCTGGGCGGCGCTCAGGGAGGGCAGGAGGTTGAAGGCCTGGAAGACGAAACCGATCCGTTCCCTGCGCAGCAGCGTGAGCCGCCGCTCGCTCAGCCCCGTCAGCGGGGTCCCGCCCACCTCGACCGTCCCGGACGTCGGCCGGTCGAGCCCGGCGGCGCACTGCAGGAGCGTGGACTTGCCGGAGCCGGATGGCCCCATGACCGCGACGAAGGTCCCGGCGGGCACCTCCAGGTCGACGCCGTCGAGGGCGGCCACGTCACCGTGCAGGCGGTGTACGGCGGTGAGGCGTACGGCGGCGGGGTGTACGGCAGTTGAGAGGGTCTCGTTCATGTCCTCAAGCCAACCGCCGGGCGCGCCCGCGCACACGACCACTGGGGGGCGTCCCGGGGGTAGGGCCAGCCCTACCCCCACCCGCCGCTCGGGGGTGCCCGCACCTCATACCCTTGCCCCATGGGCCCCACGGATTCGGTGATCGACGACGCGTTCGCGGCGGCGCTGTACGGCGACGCCGACGAGGGCCTGGACACCGGAGCCTCCCTCCTCGCGGCGGCCCCCGGGGCGGACGCCGAGCTGCGCCGCCGGGGCGAGGAATACCTGCGCCGCGCGTGGCGGGGCGGCTGGCAGCCCGCCGACGTCGTACGCCTGGTCCGGCGTGACCTGGAGGAGCCACACGTACGCCTGGCCGCAGACCTCATCCACTCCGAGACGCGGAGCTACGCGCACCTGCCGCCCCGCTGGACGGACCAGCTCGCCGACCTCGAACGCGACCTCGGCCCCGGGACCGGGACCGCCCCGCCCCGCGACCGCTTCTCGTACGCCACCACCCACCTCCAGCTCTACCGCCTGCTGCTGCGCCTTCCTCCGATCGAGCCGGTCGGCCCGCCGCCCGGCGAGTCCGTGCCGGGCCCCGTCGAGGGCGAGCCCCGCACGCTCACCCGCATCCGCGCGCTGCTCGCCAAGGCCGAGGCGACGGGCTACCTGGAGGAGGCGGAGGCGCTCACCGCGAAGGCGCAGGAGCTGATGGCGCGCCACTCCCTCGACGAGGCGCTGCTCGCCGCCCGTACGCACGCGAAGGACGTTCCGGGGGCGTGCCGCGTCGGTGTGGACGCCCCGTACGAGACGGCGAAGGCGATCCTGCTCGACTCCGTGGCCACCGCGAACCGCTGCCGGGCGGTGTGGAACGAGGCGTTCGGCTTCTCGACCGTCGTCGGCTTCGAGCCCGACCTGGAGGCCGTGGAGTTGCTCTACACCTCCCTGTTGGTGCAGGGCACGGCGGCGATGACGAAGGCGGAGGCGGGACAGCGTGCGGCGGGCCGCAAGCGTACGAAGACGTTCCGGCAGACGTTCCTGCTGGCGTACGCGCACCGCATCGGCGCACGGCTGGCGCGGGCGGGCGAGCACGCGGTCAAGGAAGCGGCCGAGGCGGCCACGGCGGCCGAGGCGTCCGGGGGCGGTGCCGCCTCGCTGCTGCCCGTGCTCGCGGCGCGCGAGGTGGCGGTGACCGACCGCGCGGAGCGGATGTTCCCGGAGACGACCACGACGCGGGTGCGCGGCGCGACGGACGGCGAGGGCTGGGCCCACGGCACGGCGGCGGCCGATCGCGCCCACGTCACGCCGCCGGGCCGGGGCCCCGCCCTTCGCTGAGCCCGGAGCGGTCCCGCAAAAACGCGCGCTACGTCAAGAAGTCCGAGCACACATGCGGCCCCGACTCCCCGCCGCCCGCCACGAACACCACCGTCACCCGTACGTCGTCCGGCCGTGTCCGCCCGCTCTTGTCGAGGACGGACCGCGCCCGCGCCCGGCTGCACACCAGCTGCCCGGCGAGGTTGCGGTCCTGGACGGAGGTGGGGTCGAGCTCCCAGTCGGGGACCCGCACCGAGAGCCGGTCGCTCTCGCCGGTGACGTCGTACGGCCCGCCCGCGACCAGCGTGGTGAGCCCGGAACGCTTCTCGGACTCGGAGGGGCCCATCAGCAGCTTGACGACGTCGGCCGGCTTCCGGATCTCCTGCCCCGGCCGGGGCACGCCCTCCAGCCGGCCCGGCTCGGAGACGAAGTACAGCCGCAGCCCCTTGGTGAGCCCGCTCGCCGGAGCCCCCGCGTCCACCACCCCGGTGGGCCGCACCCCGCACCCGGCGAGGACGAGCGCCATCAGCACGACCCCGACCAGGACGAGCGCCATCAGCATGACTCCGACCAGCCTCCTCACGCCCCGCCCACCTCCGCGGATCGCCGCCACGGCATCCGCAACGTGAACACCGCCCCGCCCCCGCCCCCGCCCCCGTCCCTGTTCGCCACCTCGATGGTCCCGCCGTGCAGCCGCGCGTTCTCCAGGGCGATGGCCGTGCCCAGGCCGCTGCCCTCCGAGCGGGTCCGGGCACTGTCCTCCTTGTAGAAGCGGTCGAAGACGTGGGGCAGTACTTCGGGCGGGCGGCGGCGCTCGGCGCCGGAGCGTACGCCCTCCGCGGCGGCGGCGAAGGCGCCGGACGCGTGGCGGACGGACTGCCGCCCGCCACCGCCACCGTCGTACGCACCGACCTCGTGCGGTCCAAGACGGTCGACGGCAAGGTCGACTTCGCGGGGCGCCGCCCGGTGAAGTCGGCGGTCGAGGGCACGGTCACGGTCGCCGCGTGCGAGGGCGTCACGGTGACGCGCGGCCAAGGGCTCTACGAACTGGACGACAAGCCGGTGACGCTGCTGTACGGGCCCGTCCCCGCCTTCCGCGAGCTGCGGGCCGGGAATCGGGGCAGCGACGTCCTCCAGCTGGAACGCAACCTCGTCGCCCTCGGATACGGCTCCGGCCTGTATGTCGACCCGCGCTTCGACCGGGCGACCGAGGCCGCTGTCAAGCGGTGGCAGAAGTCCGTCAACCGCACGCCGACGGGCCGGGTCGGCAAGGGAGACGTCGTCTTCCAGCCCGACCAGGTCAAGGTCGCCTCGGCGGACGCGGCGCTCGCCGACCAGATGGGTCCGGGCGACCGGGTCCTCACCGTCGCCTCCACGAAACCCGTCGTCCGCGCCGAACTCGACCAGAGCGACGTGTCGCTCACCGCGAAGGGCACGAAGGCCGAGGTCACCCTGCCCAGCGGCAGGACGGAGCCGGGCCGGGTCACCGGCACGGCGGCGCCGGACGCCGCCGGGAAGCCGGAGGACAGCGGCCCCGGCGACGCCGTCACGGTCGAAGTCACCCTGGACGGCGGCCGGTCGGTGGCAGCGGACGAGGACACGCGGGCGACGGCGAGCGTGAAGTTCGTCAGCGAGGCCCGTGAGGACGCTCCTGTCGGCGCTCGGCGCTCGGCGCTCGGCGCTCGGCGGCGCGGCGGGCGCGGTGCTCGGCACGGCGGCGACGTACGGCTTCTCCCTCGCGCAGGGCTGGACGCCGGTGGTGCCGCCGTGGTCCCTGACGGCGGGCTTCGGCGCGACGCTGCTGATCGGCGTGACCGCGGGTCTCTACCCGGCGGTGCGGGCCTGCCGCCTGCACCCACGGTCGCGCTGAGCGCCCCGTAGCCCTCTGCCGATATGCCGCGTATCCCCCGTATCATCACAGAGTGACCTGGCTCCGAGCGCTGAAAGTGACAGCCCGCTCAGGCCTGACCGTCGAGCGCAAACGCCTCGAACCCCTCGTGGCCGCCCGCGGCGCCGCCGGCCTCGCCATCGTCATCGGCGTCAGCCTCACCCTCTTCGGCCCGGCGGTGGCCGCCAGCTCCGCCTTCGGCGCCTTCCAGGCGGCCATCGCCACCTTCCAGCGCAGCTGGCGGCCCCGCCCGGAGCTGGCGCTCGCCTCCGGCACGAGCCTCGCCCTCTCCACCTTCCTCGGCTACCTCACCGGCTCCCACCTGCTCCTCTTCCTGGCCCTGCTCTCCCTGTGGACGTTCCTGTCGGGCTTGAGCTGGGCCGCGGGCCCGACCGTCGGCATCATCGCCTCCTCCAACGTCGCGATCATGCTGGTGACGGTCACCATCCCGACCTCGGTCGCCGCCGCGGCCGTCCACGCGGCGGTGATGGTGGCAGGCGGCTGCGTCCAGGCGGCCCTGGTCATCCTCTTCCCGGTGCGCAGATGGGGCGCCCACCGCGACGCCCTCGCCGACGCCCTGGCCGCCGAGGCGGACTACGCCCGCAGGCTCCGTCACGACCCCGTGGCCCCCTTCGACCCCGAGCCCCTGATGGCGGCCCGCGACGCGGCGACGATCACCCCGCGCCAGGCCCGCCGCCGCCCCCGCGAACTGCACGGCGCACGAGGCATCGCCGAACGCATCCGCCCGGTCCTCGCCTCCCTCGCCGACCCGGCGGTCGGCGTCCCGCCCGAGGGCAGGGAACGCGACCGGGTGCGCGAGATCCTCGCGGCGGCCGGGACGGTCCTGGACGCGGCCGCCCGCGCGATCCGCCACGGCGAGCCGGTGCGCGTCCCCCCGGCGGCCCTGGCCACCCTCAAGACCCCCGACACGGGCGCGATCCTGACAGGCCCGGCCCACCGCGCGGCGACCCGCCTGGGCGCGCTCCTGCGCGACGTACTGGAGACCGCGGGCACCCCACAGACCCCGCCCCACGACAAGCCGACCCCGGCCCACGACAAGCCGACCCCGCAAGCACCACAGTCCCCGCAAGCACCACAGACACCACAGACCCCGCAGGCATCACAGGCGCCGCAGAGCGCCCTGCTGCGGCCCTCCCTGCCCGCGCTCGTCCCCTCCGCCCTGCGCGCCATGCGGGCCGCCCTGAGCCACGAGTCCCCCATCGCCCGGCACGCGATCCGGGTCACGGCGGTGGCCGCCGCCGGGTATCTGCTCGGGACCTGGCTGCCGTTCGGGCATGGCTACTGGGCACCCATGGCGGCGGTCATGATCATGCGGCCGGACTTCTCCCAGACGTACTCCCGCGCCGTGGCCCGCTTCGGCGGCACCCTCGTCGGCGTCGCGCTCGCCACGGCCCTGGTCCAGCTCGCCCACCCCGGCATCGGCCTGTCCGCCGCACTCGCCGTGCTCTGCGCCGGGATGATGTACCTGCTCATGCGCACCGGCCAGGTCGCCGCGCAGGCCTGCGTGGCGGCGTACGTCGTGTTCCTGCTCGGCATGAGCGGCCAGCAGTGGACGCAGACCGTCCCCGAACGCGTCGTCCTCACCCTCCTCGGCGGCGTCCTCGCGATGATCGCGTACGCGCTGTACCCGGCCTGGGAGACCCCGCGCCTGCGCACCCGCCTCGCGGACTGGCTGGTCACCGATGGCCGTTACGCCGCCGCCGTCGTCGACCGCTACGCGTACCCGGCGGGCCAGGCCTGCCCCGACGTCCGCCAGGCCCTGCTCGCCGCGCGTGACGCCCGCGTCGCCTGGCAGGAGGCGACGGACCGCGCCAAGAACGAGCCGGTGCGCCACCGCGGCCTGTCCCGCGCCGCGGCCGCCGACGCGGAGCGGGCCCTCGCCCAACTGGGCCGCGTGGCCATGCTGATGGAGGCACACCTGCCGGAGCGCGACGCCACCCCCGTCCCCGCGGCGGCCCGCCTGGCCGAGGCGCTGCGCAAGTCGACGGAACAGGGCGCGAAGGCGGTACGCGAACGCCGCCCCCCGCGGTGGGACGCGGTCCGCACGGCCTTGGAGGAGTGGGACGGCGAGGGCGTCCCCGACCGCGTCGTCCGCAGAGGGGCCGGTCTGCTCCTCGACACCCTCGAAGAACTCACCGACGCCCTCGACACGCCCCCGCCCCCGATGCTCGTGGACGGCTCCGAGGCCTCCGGGACGTCGAACGGGCCGGGTGACCAGAAAGGCCCCCCGACCCGCTGACCGCCGCGAAAGCGGTACGCCGTCAGGTCTGCGGCATGCCCGTGGGGCCCTCGGGCAGCTTGCCGCCGTCCGATACGCCCCCGCCCCCGATGCTCGTGGACGGCTCCGAGGCCTCCGGGACGTCGAACGGGCCGGGTGACCAGAAAGGCCCCCCGACCCGCTGACCGCCGCGAAAGCGGTACGCCGTCAGGTCTGCGGCATGCCCGTGGGCAGATCCTCCGGCAGATCGGTGGGCATGTCCGTGGGCAGGTCCGGCAGATCGGTGGGCATGTCCGTGGGCAGGTCCGGCAGATCGGTGGGCATGTCCGTGGGCAGCCCCTTGGGCGGCTTGCCGCCGTCCGTCTTCAGGAACTCGTCCTCGCCAGCACCCTCCCAGGCGACCTTCAGCGTCTTGGCGTCCACGGACTCGATCCGTCCGGTCGTGCGATCGGCGTTCCCCTGCGGGCACTTGAGGCTGATCCTCCCGCCGCCCGCGCTGCCGCTGCACATCACGTCCTCGCCCACCAGCGACGCCGACTTCTCGTGGATCACGAGAGCCAGCGGCTTCCCGCCGGTCGTGGAGACCCACGATCCCTCCAGGCTGCCGCGGCCGGAGCCATCGGAGCCGCCGCCGTCCGAGCCGCCGGACCCGGCGGACCCGGCGGACGAACCGCGGTCCTTGCCGCCGCCGTCACTGCCGCCGTCGCCGTCGCCGTCGCCGCCACCGCCGCACCCGGCCACGGCGAGCGCCGCGACCAGACCGACCGCGACGGCCCCGGCCCGGATCCGGACATGACCGGCACGACGAGTTTTACGGACGTACGTACGCACGTGAAGTCCCCCTGGAGAGCCCGGCATCGCACGCCGGCGGCGCCGGCGAAGTCGCGCGCCAAGCTACCAGGAGGACTTGCGCACACCGGGGAGGAATCCGGCGTGCGCCTGTTCACGCAACTTCACCCTCGACAGGCCGAACGCCCCCACATAGCCGCGCGGACGCCCGTCGACACTGTCCCGGTTGCGCACGCGCGTGGCGCTCGCGTCACGCGGCTGCCGCGCCAACTCCCGCTGGGCGGCGAGCCGTTCGGAGTCGCCGGTGCCGGGCCTGCGGATGATCTCCTTCAGCTCGGCCCGCCGCGCGGCGTACCGCGCGACGATCTCGCGGCGCTTCTCGTTCTTCGCGATCTTGCTCTTCTTCGCCATCGGTCAGACCTTCCCGCCCTGGGTGCGGATCCGGGCGACGGCCGCCTCGATGCCGATGGAGTCGACGGTCCTGATCCCCTTCGTGCTGAGCCGCAGCCGCACGTACCGGCCCTCGCTCGGCAGCCAGTACCGCTTGCGCTGGACGTTGGGGTCGAAGCGGCGGGAGGTCCGCCGGTGGGAGTGGGAGATGTGGTTGCCGAAACCGGGCTTCGCGCCGGTCAGCTGGCAGTGGGCGGACAAGGTGACGCACCTCTCTGTCGGTCGAAGGCACCCGCTGTTGAAAACGGGAGTCGTTTTCATATACTACCCACATGGCCCGCAACGAACTCCGCCCCGTCATCAAGCTCCGGTCCACGGCGGGAACCGGCTACACCTACGTCACCCGCAAGAACCGCCGTAACGACCCCGACCGCCTCACGCTGCGCAAGTACGACCCGGTGGCCGGCCGCCACGTCGACTTCCGAGAGGAGCGCTGACCGCCATGCGCAAGGACATCCACCCGCCGTACGCCCCCGTCGTCTTCCGCGACAAGGCCGCGGGCTTCGCCTTCCTCACCCGCTCCACCGCCACCGGCGAGAAGACGGTCGAGTGGGAGGACGGGCACACGTACCCGGTCATCGACGTCGAGGTCTCGTCCGCGAGCCACCCCTTCTACACGGGGACGGCCCGCGTCCTGGACACCGCGGGCCGCGTCGAGCGCTTCGAACGCCGCTTCGGTAAGCGCTGATGGACCACCGGCACTACAAGCCCGGTCAGTACGGCGAGCGCGACGATCACGGCGCCCGCCCGATGGACACCGTGATCGTCGGCGGACTCCACGCGGACGCCCGCAGGGCGGCCGTCGAGCACCTCCTCGCCACCGTCCCCGACAGCGTCGCCCTCCACCACGACCTGTCGACCGCGGTGCGGGGCACGGTCGTGCGCACCGTGCGCGACGCCACCGGCGTGCTCTCCACGGGCGACGCCCCCCTCGTCAACGACTGCGCGTGCTGCGCGCTCCGCGAGGACCTCGTGCCCGAGCTGGAGCGCCTCGCGGACGCGGGCCTGACCCGGCTCGCGGTCGTCGAGCTGTGGGACTCGGTCGAGCCCAAGGCCATGGCCGAGGTCATCACCGCGCACGGCGGCGAGGGCCTCAGGCTCAGCGGTGTGGTCACGGCGGTGGACCCCGCCCTGCTCCTGCCCTGCCTCGGCAACGGCGACGACCTCATGGAGGCCGGACTCGCCGCGGCCCCCACCGACCAGCGCACCGTCGCCGACACCTGGGCGCGCCAGCTGGAGTACGCCCCCGTGCTCGCCGTCATGGACTCCGCCGAGGCCGACGACGAGGACCGTGCGCTGCTCGCCCAGCTCCATCCGACAGCCCGCCAGGTCCCGATCGGCCACGGCGATCTGGCGGGCGCCGTCCTCGCCGGGTTCGACGTCGAGGCGGCCGCCGCGGCGCAGCACCCGTCCTGCGCGCTGCTGCCGGTCGAGGCCGACGCGTCGGGCGTCTCCACTTTCGTATGGCACCGGGAGCGGCCGTTCCACCCCGGGCGGCTTTACGACGCGCTGGAGGACCTGACGTGCGCGGCGGCCCGCAGCCGGGGCCGGTTCTGGCTCGCCGACCATCCGGACACCCTGCTCGGCTGGGACGCGGCGGGCGGCGCGCTCTGCGTGGAGTCCGCCGGGCCCTGGCTGGCCTCGCTGCCCGACGCCGCGTGGGAGATGGTGCCGCCGGTGCGCCGCGCGGCCGCCGCCCTCGACTGGCATCCGGAGCACGGCGACTGCTGCAACCACCTGGTGTTCACCTCGCCGGGCCTGGACCGCGCGGGGCTCGCAGAGGTCCTGGAGTCCTGCCTGCTCACCGACGAGGAGTACGCCGCCGGGCGTGACGCCTGGAAGAACCTGCCGCCCGCCTTCGACACCCTCCTGGAGGTCTGACCTTGTCCCCCCGCAAGTCCCCCGCCCGCCCGCAGAAGCCGCGCCCCAACCCCCTGGACCAGGCCGGCATCACGTACATCGACTACAAGGACACGGACCTGCTCCGGAAGTTCATCTCCGACCGGGGCAAGATTCGCAGCCGCCGTGTGACGCGTGTGACGGCGCAGCAGCAGCGGCAGATCGCCGCCGCGATCAAGAACGCCCGCGAGATGGCCCTCCTGCCGTACGGCACCCCGCGCTGACCCGAGGCCGCCCACACCGCCGATTTCCCTTCCTGCCCCGCTCCCCCCCGCACACCGCGCCGCTGTTTTCCGTCTCCGGACGGAACACATCCGGCGCGGTGTGCGTCTGTTTCTGAAGAGCCGCTTCTGAAGAGCCGCTTCCGAAGAGCCGCGATCGGGCGGCGAACAAGACCGCACTCGGGGCTGTGCTCAGGGGCTGACTCAGGGCTGCGCTCAGGGCTGTAATCAACGCACCACCGCGCGTGCACGTGCATCTGCCCATGCATCGGCATGTGAACACAGCTATGATCCGGGACAGTTGACCACTGCATCTAGAGCCACTACAGGCACTGCACCACCACCGGGGAGCGATCTGTGCACCACGCGTTTAACGGCATGGCGGCCACGGAGCTTCACGGGGTGGTCTGGCAGAAGAGCAGGCACAGTAACTCGCAGGGCTCGTGCGTCGAGTTCGCGAAGCTGCCCGGCGGCGATGTCGCCGTACGCAATTCGCGCTTCCCGGACGGCCCGGCACTCGTCTATACGCGCGCCGAGATAGAGGCGATGCTGCTGGGGATGAAGGACGGGGAGTTCGACCACCTGATAGGCGGTTAGCCCGCCCTCCTGTAGGCCCCTTGTAGCCCCCCGCCCGTACCGCTCAGCGCAGCTGAAACAACGCCCAGACCACCTTGCCGCGCACCGCGCCGGCGAGCGGGTGCCAGCCCCAGCCGTCGCTGAAGGACTCCACCAGGAACAGGCCCCGGCCCGACTCCGCGGAGAAGTCGTCGTCGGTGTCGCGCGCGACGGGACTCTCGTCGCTGGGGTCGCGCACCGCGCACACCAGACGCGACGCCCAGCGCATCAGATGGAGCCGCACGGGCGGCTCCGGCTGCTCGCGCGGAGTGTCGGCGGGCAGGGCGTGCCGCAGCGCGTTGGTGACGAGTTCGGAGACGACCAGCGCTATGTCGTCGAAACGCTCTTCCAGTTCCCACTGCCCGAGTGTCGTGCGGGTGAACTGCCGTGCGCTGCCCACCGCTTCGTAACGGGCGGGGAGGGCGACGGACGCCGCGCTGTCGACCGCCGAGGGGTCGAGTGGAGGAAGCCCCTGCCTCAGCGGCTCGACGAGCATGGTCGATCCATTCGTCCCCATGCGAGGCACTCCCCGGTTTCGCGGTACATAGCGATGGAGCGGTGGCGCGGTCGGTCGCCGATGGTGCGGGTGGTACACGGTCGGTACAGCAGTGGCGCGCGGACCATGGTTCCGAATGCGCAGAGCAGATGCAAGGGCAGATGCACGTGCACGCGCCGGACTTGATGGTTCCCATGCCACTTGTTGCCCATTTCTCCCCCCGACTTCTTCTGGTCAGCTTTCGGAGGCTTTCCCTTTCTGTAACCGAACGTGTACGGCCCGAAGCGTTTAATGGCAGACTGCTGGCTTCCAGTCGATGGGGAGGATTGAGCGAAGTGACCGCAGGGGAGTCGAGTGGCTCGGTGGTACGGCGCATCCTGCTGGGCTCGCAGCTGAGGCGCCTGAGGGAATCCCGGGGCATCACCCGCGAAGCGGCCGGTTACTCGATCCGCGCCTCCGAGTCGAAGATCAGCCGCATGGAGTTGGGACGGGTGAGCTTCAAGTCCAGGGATATAGAGGACCTACTCACGCTGTACGGCGTCACGGACGAGGCCGAGCGCGGCGCACTCCTCTCGCTGGCGAAGGAGGCCAACCTCACGGGCTGGTGGCACAGTTACTCCGACGTCCTGCCGGGCTGGTTCCAGACGTACATCGGCCTGGAGGGCGCGGCCTCACTGATCCGCGTCTACGAAGTCCAGTTCGTCAACGGCCTGTTGCAGACCGAGGCGTACGCCCACGCGGTCGTCGCGCGCGGCATGCAGGGCGCGAGCAAGGCGGAGATCGACCGGCGCGTCGCGCTGCGCCTGGAGCGGCAGAAGCTCCTCGCCTCCGAACACGCGCCCCGCTTCCACTGCGTCCTGGACGAGGCGGCGCTCCGACGCCCGTACGGCGACCGGGAGGTGATGCGCGGTCAGCTCCAGCACCTGATCGACATCTCCGAGCGGCCGAACGTCACGCTCCAGGTGATGCCGTTCAGCTTCGGCGGCCACGCGGGCGAGAGCGGCGCCTTCACGATGCTGAGCTTCCCGGAGTCCGACCTCTCCGACGTCGTGTACGTGGAGCAGCTGACCGGCGCGCTCTATCTCGACAAGGCGGAAGAGGTCGCCCAGTACGAGCGGGTGGCGGCGCAGCTGCACAAGGACAGCCCGGACGCGGCGGACAGCCGTGACCTTCTGCGCGGACTCCTCCAACTTACTTGAACCGTCACCGCCAACTCACCTGAAACATAAGTACTATGACGTGACCTCAGGTGTCTGCCACCGGTTCGGATGCCTGCTTCCGTCCGCTGCCACGGCAAGGGGTCCGTCTCATGTCCTTCTTCACTGATCTGGCTCACCAGTACATCGACGGGGAGTGGAAGACCGGATCAGGCTCCTGGGACATCATCGACTTCAACCCGTACAACGGCGAGAAGCTGGCGTCCATCACCGTCGCCACCGCCGACGAGGTCGACCAGGCCTACCGCGCCGCCGAGCGCGCGCAGCGGGAGTGGGCCGAGACCAACCCCTACGCCCGGCGCGGCGTCTTCGAGCGGGCCCTGCGGATCATCGAGGACCGCGAGCAGGAGATCACCGAGGCGATCATCGCCGAGCTGGGCGGCACCCGGCTCAAGGCGGCCTTCGAGCTCCACCTCACCAAGGAGTTCCTGCGCGAGTCCGTGCACCTCGCCCTGCGGGCCGAGGGCCGCATCCTGCCCTCCCCGGAGGACGGCAAGGAGAACCGCGTGTACCGCGTCCCGGTGGGCGTGGTCGGTGTCATCAGCCCCTTCAACTTCCCGTTCCTGCTGTCGATCAAGTCCGTCGCCCCGGCCCTCGCCCTCGGCAACGCGGTCGTCCTCAAGCCCCACCAGAACGCGCCGGTGCTCGGCGGCAGCCTCGTGGCCAAGGTGTTCGAGGACGCCGGACTGCCGGCCGGCCTGCTCAACGTCGTCATCACCGACATAGCCGAGATAGGCGACGCCCTGATCGAGCACCCGGTGCCGAGCCTCATCTCGTTCACCGGTTCGGACCGCGTGGGCCGGCATGTCGCCACGGTCTGCGCCTCGCACTTCAAGCGCTCGGTCCTGGAACTGGGCGGCAACAGCGCGCTGATCGTCCTGGACGACGCCGACATCGACTACGCCGTGGACGCGGCGGTCTTCAGCCGCTTCGTGCACCAGGGCCAGGTCTGCATGGCCGCCAACCGCATCCTCGTGGACCGGTCCGTCGAGGCGGAGTTCACCGAGAAGTTCGTCGCCAAGGCCGCCTCGCTCAAGGTCGGCGACCCGGCCGAGCCCGGCACCCACATCGGCCCGCTCATCAACTCCTCGCAGGCGGACGCCGTCTCGGCCGTCGTCGAGCAGGCCGTCGCCGCGGGCGCGAGCGCCCTCCTGCACGGCCGCGCCGAGGGCAACGTGGTCACGCCCTCCGTCCTGACGGGCCTGGCCGCCGACTCCCCGGTCCTCAGCCAGGAGATCTTCGGACCCGTGGCCCTGCTCCTGCCCTTCGACGGCGAGGACGAGGCGGTACGGATCGCCAACGACACCCCGTACGGCCTGAGCGGCGCGGTGCACACGGCCGACATCGAGCGCGGTGTGCGGATCGCCAAGCGCGTACGGACCGGCATGATCCACGTGAACGACGGCACCGTCCACGACGAGGCGATCGTGCCGTTCGGCGGCGAGAAGAGCTCCGGCGTGGGCCGTCTGAACGGCGAGGCGACGGTGGACGTCTTCACCACCCAGAAGTGGATCTCGGTGCAGCACGGCCGCTCCCGCTTCCCGTTCTGACGCCTTCCGCCCTGCCCTGGTCCCCCAAGGACGGGGCCGTCTCGATGCGCTGGCTGACGCTGCACCGCGTGGAGGAGATCGGGCGGCACGCGGGCCACGCCGACACCATCCGGGAGTCCCTGGACGGAAAGACGGCTTTCGAGCCGACGGCTCTGGAGAGGGATACCCTAGTCAAAATTGATGACTGGGGGGTTAGCGGAAGGGCGCGGTACATGTCAGCGATCCGGCTACTGGTTCTCGGGGCCGTGCGTCAGCACGGCCGCGCCCACGGCTACCAGATCCGCAACGACCTGGAGTACTGGGGCGCCCACGAGTGGTCCAACGCCAAGCCCGGTTCGATCTACCACGCGCTGAAACAGCTGGCCAAGCAGGGCCACCTGCTCGCCCATGAGACGGCGCCGTCCACCGTGGGCGGCCCCCCGCGCACCGAGTACGAGATCACGGACAAGGGCACCGGGGAGTTCTTCACGCTGCTCCGCGAGGCCCTCGCCACGTACGACCAGCGGCCGGACATGCTCACGTCCGCCCTGGGCTTCATCGTGGACCTGCCGCGCGAGGAGGCGGTCGCGCTGCTCAAGGAGCGGGTGCGGGCGATGGAGGGGTGGCGCACGTCCGTCACCGAGTACTACACGCCCGAGGAAGGCCCCGGGCAGCTCGGTCACATCGGCGAGATCATGAACTACTGGGTGCACACCGCCGACGGCGGCATGGAGTGGGCGCGGGGCCTCATCGAGCGGATCGAGGGCGGCGCCTACACCTTCGCGGGCGAGGGCGAGCCGTTCGTCGGCGTACTGGCGGACGGCGAGGAGAACCCCTACGCGGCGGGCCCGCCGGACACGGACGGCCACTCCGGCTGAGCGGCCCGCGCGGTACGGGCTTGCACCTCACGCGACGTGAGGACGCAGGCTGATCCGTGTACCGAGAAGGAGAGCGGAGGCCATGGACTACTCCGTGGGACAGGCCACCGGTTTCGCCGGTGTGACGGTGCGCACGCTGCACCACTACGACGAGATCGGCCTGCTCGTGCCCGGCGAGCGCAGCCACGCGGGTCACCGGCGCTACAGCGACGCCGACCCGCGGGAGCACCTGCGCCGCCGGCACGAGCTGCTGACCGCGCGTATCCACAAGTTCCAGGAGATGGCCGCCGCCGTCGTACACCAAGGACGACTGGAAGCGGATCAACGACGAGCTCGACGCGGTCCACAACCACATGGGCGACCTGCTCGCCCAGGGGTTCGCGGCCGACTCCCCGGAGGCGATGGACGGCGCCGAGGAGCACCGCCTCTTCATCTCCCGGCACCACTACGAGTGCGCGTACGAGACGCACACCTGCCTCGGCGAGATGTACGTCGCCGACGAGCGGTTCACGGCCTTCCACGAGGCCGTCCGGCCGGGGGTCGCGGTGTTCATGCGGGACGCGATCCGCGCGAACGCGGGGCACGACGGCTGACCGGTACAAGGCTGGTGAGGGGCTGGTAAGGGGCGTTCTCAGCGTCCTCAACGGAGGGCGCCCCTTACTATGCTGCCTAGTTGGACCGTGGAACCTGGCCGTGCCGCCCCACGTTGATAACTTTGGGCGGCTGCACCTGCCGCCGCACCGCCCCCTCACCTTCAGGAGCCCGGAACCGTGACGACGCTTGCGCTCGGACCAAGCTGGCTGGATCCGGATTACCTGCTCAACCAGTTCGGCCTCTGGGGTCTGCTGGTGATCGTCTTCGCCGAGTCGGGCCTGCTGATCGGCTTCTTCCTGCCCGGCGACTCGCTGCTGTTCACCACGGGCCTGCTGATCACCACGCACAAGCTGGACACCCCGCTGTGGCTGGCCTGCGTACTGATCTGTCTCGCCGCGATCCTCGGCGACCAGGCGGGCTATCTCTTCGGCAAGAAGGTCGGCCCCGCGCTGTTCAACCGCCCGGACTCCAAGCTGTTCAAGCAGGAGAACGTGGTCAAGGCCCACGAGTTCTTCGAGAAGTACGGCCCCAAGTCGCTGGTCCTGGCCCGCTTCGTGCCGATCGTGCGTACGTTCACGCCGATCATCGCCGGTGTCTCCGGCATGCGGTACCGCTCGTTCATCACGTTCAACATCATCGGCGGCATCCTGTGGGGCGCGGGCGTCACGCTGCTCGGCGCCTGGCTCGGCAACATCGACTTCGTCCACAAGAACATCGAGGCGATCCTCATCCTGATCGTCCTCATCTCGGTGGTGCCGATCGCCATCGAGTTCCTGCGGGCGCGCGGCAAGTCCAAGAAGGCGGCGCTGGCCGAGGGCGCCCCCGCGGCGCAGCGCGGCCGCCACGCCAAGCGGTAGCCCCCACGGGCCCCGGGGCGGTCAGAAGCCCCTGGTCCGCTTCGCCGCCCGGCGGTTCGCCGCCGAGGCCGCGCCGGGCACCTTCATGATCAGCCGGGAGACCTCGCTCCCCAGGTTCACGCCGATCGCGATGGCCAGCGCCGTGGCGACGGCCTTGGTGAGCGAGTTGATGCCGGTGTTGAGGTCGTTCTGCGCCAGGGCGAGCAGCCCGAAGTACGTCGCGCTGCCGGGCAGCAGCGGCCCGATCGCCGCCGTCACGTACGGCAGTGAGGACGCGAACCGGTAGCGCGAGAAGAGCTGCCCGAACAGCCCCACCAGACCGGCCGCCACGGCCGTCGCGGCGACGGGCGACAGCTCCAGCGGCGTGTGCGCCAGGGCGCCGAACATCACCCAGGCGATGCCGCCGTTGAGCGTCACGATCAGGACCGTGTGGCGTTCCTGCTGGAGGAGTATCGCGAAGGCGAGACTCAGCGCCATCGACGCCAGTATCTGGATGACCGGCCGCGTCGACGACACCCCGAACTCCGTCTCCGGCGTCAGGTTCGTCGCGTCCAGCATCACGCCGAGCGAGAGCACCAGCAGCACGCCGCAGACGATGCCCACGATCAGATACATCACTTCGAGCAGGCGCGCGGCCGCGGTGATGTAGTAGCCGGTCAGACCGTCCTGCACGCCCGCCACCAGGGCCCGCCCCGGGATCAGCGCGAAGAGCCCGCCGGTGATGACCGCGGACGCCATGGTCGCCTCGGTGTGCGCGAAGCTCAGCGCGACACCCATCGCGGCGGGCGGCATCGCGGCCCCCACGAACTGGTAGAACTCCGGCAGCCCGCGCCCCGCGCACAGCCACGCGAGCCGGTCGCCGAGCATCGCGCCGACGGCGGCCACCACGAAGACCAGCGCGCCACCGCCGACCAGGACGGACGCGGAGCCCGCGAGCAGCCCGCCGGCCGCCGTGAGGGCCCAGCCCGGGTAGGGGTGACGGTTACGCCGGATCCCCGCGAGACGGCGGTAGGCCTCCTCCAGGGAGACCTCGATCTCCGGGTCGCTGATGTCGTCCACCAGGTGGAAGACCGCCGCGAGCCGGGTGTAGTCGGTGCCCCGGCGGCGTACCGTCCGGGAGGCCGTGACGGGGTCGTCCACCAGGGACGGCTGGTGGGAGATCGACAGGAGCGTGAACGTCACGTTCGGCTCGCACCGGTCGAGGCCGTAGGAGCGGCAGACGGCGAACATCGCCGCCTCGACGTCCTCGGCGCCCTCACCGCCCGCGAGCAGCAGCTCCCCGATACGCAGCGTCAGGTCCAGCACGCGCGGCACGGCGGGCCCGGCCTCGTCCTCGTGCTTCTGCGCGGGCTCCGTGGCGGGCCGCTCGGTGACCGGCATGCGCAGCATCGTGCGCATCTGGTCCTGCCAGGGCGCCTCCTTGGTGAGCTTCACCAGGGGGACGCCGTGCGCGGGGGTGAAGGCCTGCGGGGCGCTGCGGGCGCTGTAGGTGTGCGGCGTCGAGAACGCCGACTTCTCGGGCTCCTGCGACGTCGTCGGGGAGGGAGCGGCGAGACCGTCGGGGATGGCGAACTCGGAGGTGGTCTGCGACTCGTCCTCGGGAGCCGGTGGCTGCGGCGCCACCCCGCTGGGCTGCGCGAACGCGCTGCGGGCCTCGTCCGACTGAGGCTTTCGGTCCTCGGCCTCATGCTCGGCCACTGATGCCCTCACTTCTCATACGACTCGTACGCACCCTCCATATGGCCAGTATGGGCACAAATACACGAACGGGCCGCGCGGCCCGGGGGTCCCGGATCGCGCGGCCCGAACGGGGGCGGGAGGCTCAGTGGCCGCCCTGCGCCTCGAATCGCTTGTACGACTTCTCGATCTCGGCCTCGGCGTCCGCACGGCCGACCCAGTCGGCGCCCTCGACGGACTTGCCGGGCTCCAGGTCCTTGTAGACCTCGAAGAAGTGCTGGATCTCCAGGCGGTCGAACTCGGAGACGTGGTGGATGTCACGCAGGTGCTCCACACGCGGGTCCGAGGCCGGGACGCAGAGCAGCTTGTCGTCGCCGCCCGCCTCGTCGGTCATGCGGAACATGCCGATGGCGCGGCACTTGATGAGGCAGCCGGGGAAGGTCGGCTCGTCCAGGATGACCAGAGCGTCCAGCGGGTCACCGTCCTCGCCGAGGGTGTTCTCGACGAAGCCGTAGTCCGCGGGGTAACTGGTCGACGTGAAGAGGCGACGGTCCAGACGGATCCGGCCGGTCTCGTGGTCCACCTCGTACTTGTTCCGCGAACCCTTCGGAATCTCGATGGTGACGTCGAACTCCACGGGTGGCTCCTCCATGATCAGCACATACTTCGGGTGATTAAGTGTCCCTCACGCAGATGTGTGATCGCGAAAGGGGCTGGTCGTCGTGCCGGAGCTCAGACCTTGGCAGCGGCCTCGACAGCTGATGCGACAGCTGGCGAAACCCTCCGCCTTCAAGCGTCCCCGGTTCTCGGGGAAGCTCACGACCTGGCAGCTCACGGCGGGTGCCGCCGCCTTCGGCCTGGTGATCTCGGCCGGGGCGGTGGCCGCGGCCGGCCCGTGGGACTCCTCAGGTCAGCGTACGGCGGAGCGGGAGTGGGCCGCCGCCCAGGAGGCCGGGGGTGGCGCAGATCACGGCGGTCGTACGTCGGGACAGGGGCCCGAGGCCGCTCCGAGCGCCCCCGCGGTGCTCGCCGGGCTCGGCGCGCCCGCGGGGACGGCGCCGAGGCCCACGGACCGCGCCCTCGCGGACGTACTCGACCCGCTCCTGAAGGCCCCCGCGCTCGGCCCGAAGCGCTCGGCGGTCGTGCTCGACGCGGCCTCCGGGAAGCGGGTCTACGACAAGGGCGCGGGGGAGGAGCTGACGCCCGCGTCGACCATAAAGATCGCGACGGCGGTCGCGGCGCTGTCCGCGGTGGGCCCCGACCACCGCATCGCGACCAGGACGGTCGTGGAGCCGGACTCGCGGGACCTCGTCCTGATCGGCGGCGGCGACCCCACGATGACCGCCCGTGAGGACGGCCGCTACACCGACACGGCCGCGAGCCTGCGCCGACTGGCCGAGGACACCGCCCGCGCGCTGAAGGACCGCGACATCGACGAGGTGCGGCTCTCCTACGACACCTCGCTGTACTCCGGGCCGCCGCAGCACCCCATCGGCCCGAACGAGAACATCACCCCGGTCAGCGCCCTGATGGCCGATGAGGGCCGCCTCGACGACTCCACCAGCGGACCGGCGCCGCGCTCGGCGGACCCGGCGGGCGACGCGGCGAAGAAGTTCGCGGGCTTCCTCAAGGACCACGGCATCGCGACGCAGGCAGACCCCGGCCCGACCAAGGCCTCCGAGCGTGCCGCGTCCCTCGCCGAGGTCGAGTCACCGCCCCTGTCCGCCCTGGTCGAGCGGATGCTGACCCACAGCGACAACGACATCGCCGAGGCGCTGGCCCGCCAGACGGCTCTCGCGGCGAAGGAACCCGCCAGCTTCGACGGCGCGGGCGACGCGGTCCGCGCTGAGCTGGCCGAGCTGAAGCTGCCGGTCTCGGACGCCGAGATCGCCGACGGCAGCGGCCTCGACCGTGCCGACCGGATCTCCGCCGAGCTCCTCGCCGCGCTCCTGGGCCGCGCCGCCGACCCGGGCCGCCCCGAGCTGCGCCCCGTGGTGACGGGCCTGCCCGTCGCGGGCTTCACCGGCACACTCGTCGACCGCTACCCGAAGGACTCCCCGGGCACCGGCGTCGTCCGCGCCAAGACCGGCACGCTCACGGGCGTGAACACCCTCGCGGGCACGGTGGTCGACGCCGACGGCCGCCTCCTCCTCTTCGCCTTCATGACCACAGGCACCACAGACCCCCAAGCGGCCCAGTCGTCCCTGGACCACATGGCCTCCACCTTGGCCAACTGCGGCTGCCGCTGAAGCGCCCCGTAGGGGCGCGGGGAACTGCGCGCTCAGCCACAGCCAACCCGCCACGACCCCCGACGCCCCGGCCCCCTAAGGGCCACCCCAGGGCAACCTGGGGGGTCAACCCCCTCCACCAGAGGGGCCAAGCACGTACCGTTGACGCATGACGAGCATCGGTGGTGCGGAGATGGTCGACTGGAATCTCGCGGTGGCGACCGCGACCCGCCTCGTGCGGCCGGGCCCAGAAGTGAGCAAGGACGAGGCACGCGCCGTCGTCGCGGAACTGCGCCGGCACGCCAAGTCCTCGGAGGAACACGTCCGTTCCTTCACGGGGATGGGCACGGAGGACACCCACGACACCCCCGTCCTCGTCGTCGACAGAGCAGGCTGGATCCGGGCGAACGTGGCCGGTTTCCGGGAGATCCTCAAGCCCCTCCTGGAGAAGATGCAGGACAAGCGCGGCAGCGGACCCGGCGGCGCGGTCCTCGGCGCGGTCGGCGGCAAGGTCACCGGCGTAGAGCTGGGCATGCTCCTGTCGTTCCTGGCCTCCCGCGTCCTCGGCCAGTACGAGACCTTCGCCCCGGCCACCCGCGCCCTCCCCGCGGGGGCGAACGGCGGCGGCAGGCTCCTCCTCGTCGCCCCCAACATCGTGCACGTCGAGCGCGAGCTGGACGTCGACCCCCACGACTTCCGCCTCTGGGTCTGCCTCCATGAAGAGACACACCGCACCCAGTTCACCGCCGTGCCCTGGCTGCGCGATCATCTCGAAGGCGAGATCCAGTCGTTCCTCGGCGAGACCGAGGTCGACCCGATGACGGTCCTGGAGCGCATCAGGGAGGCCGCCCAGACGTTCGCGGGCGGCCGATCCGAAGACGAGGGTGGCGAAGAAGGCGGGACCGCCGCCGACGGTGGCCGCTCCATCGTCGAGCTGGTGCAGACCCCCGCCCAGCGTGAGATCCTCGCCCGCCTCACCGCCGTGATGTCCCTCCTGGAGGGCCACGCGGACTTCGTGATGGACGGCGTCGGCCCCGACGTGGTGCCCTCCGTCGAGGAGATCCGCGAGAAGTTCAGGGAGCGCAGGGCCCGTGGCGCGAGCCGCCTTGACCAGGCGCTGCGCAAGCTGCTCGGGCTCGACGCGAAATTGCGCCAATATCGGGACGGCGAGCGCTTCGTGCGCGCGGTCGTGCAGGAGGTCGGGATGGACGGCTTCAACCGCGTGTGGACTTCGCCGAACACCCTGCCCACGAAGGCGGAGATCGCCAAACCGGCGGACTGGGTCGCGAGGGTGCACCGTAAGGGAGACTGAGGGACCGAATGCGGCCGATGGCAGGAGAACGCCCCAGCAATCACCCGTCCGAGGGACCGTGGGCGATGGATAGGCGTGCGATGCTCGGGGAACGGCTCGGTTCTGTCACCATCGACACACTCTGAGTGACTGACGCTCGGGGGTGCCGAGGTCTGGTCCGCGCGACCAGGCCCGGCCTCCCCAGTGGGTCCTGAGTGATTGGTCCGAGGCTCACCCCCGAACTTCATGAAGGGAACCGGACATGGGTCCCCATCCTGCGGTCGCGGCGATACGCCTGGCGGTCCGCCGCGTACTCCACGACGTACTGACCGACGTACAGCGCAGCTCCGACAGCGCCCCCACCCACCCCTCGCACTCCCCACCCTCCCCACACGAGCCGACCCAGCAGCCGCTCGTGCTGGTCGCCTGCTCCGGTGGCGCCGACTCCATGGCGCTCGCCTCCGCCCTCGCCTTCGAAGCGCCCAAGCTCGGCATCCGCGCCGGCGGTGTCACCGTCGACCATGGACTGCAACCCGGCTCCGACCTCCGCGCCGCCGAGGTCGTCGTCCGGCTGACCGCCCTCGGCCTCGGCCCGGTGGAGTCCGTGGCCGTCGAGGTCGGCCGGTCCGGCGGCCCGGAGGCCGCCGCCCGCGACGCCCGCTACGCAGCCCTGGACGCCGCCGCCGAACGGCACTCGGCGGCCGCCGTCCTGCTCGGCCACACCCGCGACGACCAGGCGGAGACCGTCCTGCTCGGTCTCGCCCGCGGCTCCGGCACCCGCTCCCTGTCCGGAATGGCCGCGGCCTCGGGGGTCGCCGGCCGTTACCGCCGCCCCTTCCTGCACATCGACCGCCAGACCGCCCGCAAGGCGTGCATGGTCCAGTCGCTGCCCGTCTGGGACGACCCGCACAACGCCGACCCCGCCTACACCCGCTCCCGGCTGCGCCACGAGGGTCTGCCCGCCCTGGAGAAGGCCCTCGGCAAGGGCGTCGTCGAAGCCCTCGCCCGGACGGCGCAGCTCTCCCGTGACGACGCCGACGCCCTCGACATGTGGGCCGACCAGGCCGAGCCGACCGTCCGGGACGCCGCGGGCCTCCTGGAGTGCGCCAAGCTCTACGCCCTGCCGCCCGCCGTACGCCGCCGCATCGTGCGCAGGGCCGTCACCGAGGCCGGGGCGCCCGCCGGTTCGCTCTTCGCCCGGCACATCGAAGAGGTGGACCGTCTGATCACCGGCTGGCGCGGCCAGGGAGCCATCAATCTCCCGGGCAAAGTCGTGGCCCGGCGCCAGGGTGGCAGACTGGTGATCCGGCAAGGCTGACGTGAGGCCCGTGCTCATCGCGGGCCGGTCGGCCGGTGGGACGACCGAAAGTGATGCGGGTGGACGCGAAAGACATGGGCACCGACCTCAAGTCGGTGCTCATCACCAAGGAAGAGATCGACGCGAAGCTGGCCGAGCTGGCAGCGAAGGTCGACGCGGAGTACGCGGGCAAGGACCTGTTGATCGTCGGTGTCCTCAAGGGCGCCGTGATGGTCATGGCGGACCTGGCGCGCGCGCTGTCCACCCCCGTCACGATGGACTGGATGGCGGTGTCGTCGTACGGCGCGGGTACGCAGTCCTCCGGCGTCGTGCGGATCCTCAAGGACCTGGACACCGACATCAAGGGCAAGCACGTCCTGATCGTCGAGGACATTATCGACTCCGGGCTGACGCTGTCCTGGCTCCTGTCGAACCTCGGTTCGCGCGAGCCCGCCTCCCTGGAGGTGTGCACGCTGCTGCGCAAGCCGGAGGCGGCGAAGGTCGCGATCGACGTGAAGTGGATCGGTTTCGACATCCCCAACGAGTTCGTCGTGGGCTACGGCCTGGACTTCGCGGAGAAGTACCGCAACCTCCCCTTCGTCGGCACGCTGGCCCCGCACGTCTACGGCGGCTGACGCCCGTGAGCGCGTAAGCCCGTAAGCGTCTAAGCCCGTATGGCCTGACATCCGCGGGACTGCGTACGGCGGCGGGGAACCCTCACCCGTTTCCCGCCGTTGAACCATGCGAAGACGGGTTTGCCAGCCGTCCCGTGCGGCTTCGGGTCACAATGCTGGGGTACCGTCCGAAGAACAGTCTTTATCAAACTCACTATGGCAGGAGGGACGGGGCGTCATCGCTCCGTATGGATGGACGTGAAGCGATACTTCCGTGGGCCAGTCATGTGGATCGTGCTGGCCGTCCTTGCCGTGGTCGTGTTGATGCAGGTCGTCGGCTCGTCCGGTGGCTACAAGACGGTTGACACCGGTCAGGTCGTTCAGGCGATCAACGACGACAAGGTCGAGTCCGCCAAGCTCACCACCGGTGACGAGCAGATCATCAAGGTCGAGCTCAAGGACGGCCAGAAGGTCAAGGGCAGCAGCAAGATCCAGGCGAGTTACATCGGCGACCAGGGCGTCGCCCTCGCCAATTCGCTGCAGACCAAGTACGAGAGCAAGGACATCCCGGACGGTTACACCGTCTCCCCGTCGAAGCAGAACCCCTTCGTCGGCATCCTGCTCTCCCTCCTCCCCTTCGTCCTCATCGTCGTCGTCTTCCTGTTCCTGATGAATCAGATGCAGGGCGGCGGCTCCCGGGTCATGAACTTCGGGAAGTCCAAGGCCAAGCTCATCACCAAGGACACCCCGAAGACGACCTTCTCCGATGTGGCGGGTTCGGACGAAGCCGTCGAGGAGCTCCACGAGATCAAGGAGTTCCTCCAGGAGCCGGCGAAGTTCCAGGCCGTCGGCGCCAAGATCCCCAAGGGCGTCCTCCTCTACGGCCCGCCCGGTACCGGCAAGACGCTCCTCGCGCGCGCCGTCGCCGGTGAGGCCGGGGTGCCGTTCTACTCGATCTCCGGTTCCGACTTCGTCGAGATGTTCGTCGGTGTCGGTGCCTCCCGAGTGCGTGACCTCTTCGAGCAGGCCAAGGCGAACGCCCCGGCGATCGTCTTCGTCGACGAGATCGACGCGGTCGGCCGCCACCGCGGCGCCGGCCTCGGCGGTGGCCACGACGAGCGCGAGCAGACGCTGAACCAGCTGCTCGTCGAGATGGACGGCTTCGACGTGAAGGGCGGCGTCATCCTGATCGCCGCCACGAACCGGCCCGACATCCTCGACCCGGCGCTCCTGCGCCCCGGCCGCTTCGACCGGCAGATCGCCGTCGACCGCCCGGACATGCAGGGCCGTCTTGAGATCCTCAAGGTTCACCAGAAGGGCAAGCCGGTCGCCCCGGACGTCGACCTGGGCGCGGTGGCCCGCCGGACCCCCGGCTTCACCGGCGCCGACCTGTCGAACGTGCTGAACGAAGCGGCGCTCCTGACGGCGCGCGGCGACAAGAAGCTGATCGACAACCACTCGCTGGACGAGGCGATCGACCGTGTCGTGGCGGGCCCGCAGAAGCGGACCCGGATCATGTCCGACAAGGAGAAGAAGATCACCGCGTACCACGAGGGCGGACACGCCCTGGTCGCGGCGGCCTCGCCGAACTCGGACCCGGTCCACAAGATCACGATCCTGTCCCGCGGCCGGGCCCTGGGTTACACCATGGTCCTGCCCGAAGAGGACAAGTACTCCACGACACGCAACGAGATGCTCGACCAGCTCGCGTACATGCTGGGCGGGCGCGCGGCCGAGGAGCTCGTCTTCCACGACCCGACGACGGGCGCGGCGAACGACATCGAGAAGGCCACGGCCACCGCTCGCGCGATGGTCACGCAGTACGGCATGACCGAGCGTCTCGGCGCGATCAAGTTCGGCGGGGACAACACCGAGCCGTTCCTCGGGCGCGAGATGGCGCACCAGCGGGACTACTCGGAAGAGGTCGCCGCGCTGGTCGACGAAGAGGTCAAGAAGCTCATCGAGACCGCGCACAACGAAGCGTGGGAGATCCTCGTCGAGAACCGCGACATCCTCGACAACCTGGTTCTCCAGCTCCTGGAGAAGGAGACCCTCGGCAAGGAGCAGATCGCCGAGATCTTCGCCGGGATCGTGAAGCGCCCGGCCCGCCCGGCGTGGACCGGCTCCTCGCGGCGCACCCCCTCGACCCGTCCGCCGGTGCTCTCCCCCAAGGAGCTGTCCCTGACGAACGGCGCGAACGGCGCCACCACCCCCGCGGTGACCGCCGGTGGCACGGAGCAGCACATCGAGGTCGCCCCGGAGGACCGCCCCGAGAGCTGACCGCGCCGCGCGCCTCAGCGGGCCCGGAATGATCGCCGCGCCCCCCAGGTTTTAGCCTGGGGGGCGCGGCACTTTCGTACGCCCGCGTGAGACGCACAGGAACGAGGCACAACATGACCGACCCGGTGACCCTGGACGGCGAGGGCTCGATCGGCGAGTTCGACGAGAAGCGGGCCGAGAACGCCGTGCGCGAACTGCTGATCGCCGTGGGAGAGGACCCCGACCGGGAGGGCCTCCTGGAGACTCCGGCACGCGTGGCGCGGGCGTACCGGGAGATATTCTCCGGGCTGTGGCAGAAGCCGGAGGACGTGCTGACGACGACGTTCGACCTCGGGCACGACGAGATGGTCCTGGTGAAGGACATCGAGGTCATGAGTTCCTGCGAGCACCATCTGGTCCCGTTCGTCGGCGTCGCCCACGTCGGGTACATCCCGTCCACCGACGGCAAGATCACCGGTCTGTCGAAGCTGGCCAGGCTCGTGGACGTGTACGCGCGCCGACCTCAGGTGCAGGAGCGGCTGACCACGCAGATCGCGGACTCCCTGATGGAGATACTGGAGCCGCGCGGTGTGATCGTGGTCGTCGAGTGCGAGCACATGTGCATGACGATGCGCGGGGTCCGCAAGCCCGGCGCCAAGACGATCACCTCCGCGGTCCGCGGTCAGCTGCGCGACCCCGCGACGCGCAATGAGGCGATGAGTCTGATCATCGCCCGCTAGCCCGATTGTCAGTGCTTCCCTCTACGGCCCTGCATCAGTGAGATCGACCGCTGATCGAAGGGCTGACTGCCGCAGGCACGGTGCTCGCCTGGACTCCGGCTCGCACGTTGTGCCGGTCACGTCTGACGATCAGACCGGGCTATGAGTTCGGGTACATGATCGGCGCCATCTGTTCGGATGGCACTGTCGGTACGGACTACGTGTCGTTGGTCGTCAACGATGAAGGGTTCGCTGAGCGGTGTCTACGCTGCCTGGCTGCCGCCACACGCCTGCGAGGCCGACTGGAGCCGGTGTCGCGGCCCTCTGGCTACTTACGGCGTGAAGTTCCCGGCTTTCGGGTCCGCGTGGTCTCGTCATACCTCGCGGACCTGATAACCGGCCTGCGTGCGGGACGTTCAGGCCGGAGCAGCACCCGGCACAGCTACGGGAGTCGGTGTGGACCCAAGTCCGCGAAGTGCGTCGGCGTACGGCAGGGGACAAGCCTTACACCCTCTACGGATTCCAGCTCGACCCCCGCCCCAGCTACCTGGACAGCGGTCACCTGGCCCGGCAGCAGTGGTGACCGTCTACGCCGGGGCCGCCTGGCCGCCGCCTTCCTCGTCGTCGTCCTCGGGGAGCTTGCAGACCCGCTCCAGGAAGAGCGCCGCCGCTATCACCGCGATGCCCATCAGGACCGAGAGCCCGGCGTAGATCGCCTGGTCGCGGCGGGGCGGGATGTCGAGGAACTCCAGCAGGAACGCGCCCACGCCGCCGTACATCCCCGCGACGAGTGCCACGACCAGGGCGCTGGCCTGGCCGAAGACGACGGCGCGGGCGGCCATCATCGGCTCCACGCCCTTCGCGCCGGGGCGGCGCTCACGCTGGGCACGCAGGCGTGAGCGCAGCGAGAGCGCCGTGGACAGGAGCACGACGGCGATCACCGCGAGCACGATGGGCGCGGCCAGCGGGACCCTGGGCAGGGTGCCGACGGAGTCCCACAGGCGGGCGCCCGACCAGGACAGCACTCCGGCCACGACGAAGAGGCCGGCCAGTGTCCTGATGCGCAATTGCTTCACGAGTGACCCTTCATCGCCTTCATCGCCGTCATCGTCGTACGGATCTTGGTACGGATCTTGTAGACCCTAACGACTATTCGGGCAGCCGGAGTTCCAGATCGGCGCGCGGCGCGACGCCCTCGCGGGTGACGGAGGCGAGCAGCTCGGCCACCGCGCCGCGGCCGGTCAGCTGGGCCTCGGGGTCGATGTCGTGCCAGGGGGCGAGGACGAAGGCGCGTTCGTGCGCGCGCGGGTGGGGCAGCGTGAGCGCCGGGTCGTCGGAGACCACGTCGGCGTACGCCACGATGTCCACGTCGATGGTGCGCGGGCCCCAGCGCTCGTCGCGGACGCGGTGGAAGGCCTCCTCGACGGCCTGCGCGCGCTCCAGGAGCGAGGAGGGCGGCAGGGTGGTCTTCACCACGACGACGGCGTTGAAGTACGAGGGCTGGGTGCCGGGGTCGACGCCCCACGGCTCCGTCTCGTACACCGGAGAGACCGACTTGACCCGCAGGCCCGGCGTGTCCTCCAGGGCGTCGATGGCGCCCTGGAGGGTCTCCAGACGGTTGCCGAGGTTGCTGCCGAGGGAGATCACCGCCCGCTTCGGGTTGGACAGGGTGCTGTCCGCGGCGTCCACCTGCTCGACCACGGAGGTGGGCACCGGCTGGACGGTCGGGTCGCTCTGACCCGGTTTGAAGGGCGCAGTCATACTCGGCTCCGGATGATGGTGACGGTCACGTCGTCGAAGGGGACGGTGATCGGGGCGTCCGGCTTGTGCACGCACACCTCGACCTCCAGGACTCCTTCGTGCTTCAGACACGTCTGGGCGATGCGCTCGGCAAGGGTCTCGATCAGATCGACCGGTTCGCCCTCGACGGCGGCCACGACCTCTTCGGCCACGACGCCGTAGTGCACGGTCTTCGCCAGGTCGTCGTCGGCCGCGGCCGCTCGCGTGTCCAGGCCGAGAACCAGGTCCACGATGAAGGTCTGGCCCTCTTCGCGTTCCCGCGGATAGACACCGTGGTGCCCGCGGGCCTTGAGGCCGCGCAGCGCGACACGATCCACGCGAATCACTCCTGCAATCGTCGGTATCGGCAGGCCTGCACCGAGTGCGGTCGGCACACCAGCCTCGATCGAATCTACCTGCGAGCACTGACAGTGCTCGCCCGCGGGGCCTTCCGACGGGGCGCGGCGGCCCCGTGATCCGGCGTGATCCCGCTTCTTTTTCCGCTCTCTACCCACTCAGGAGGGGGGTTCGTCACCCTCGTCGTCGTCGGTTTCGGCCAGCACGGGCGAGGCGTGGTGGGACCACAGTTTCCAGCCGTCGGGTGTGCGGCGGAACACATTCGTGGCGACCACGAGCTGACCCACGAGCGGGCCGAGCTCTCCGCCGCCCTCCGGGGGCGGGCCGCCGCTGAGGATGTTCTCGGTGCAGGTCACCAGGGCCGTGTCACCGGCCACGCCGACCTTCACGTCGGTCAGGAAGAACTGGATGTACTCGGTGTTCGCCATGATCAGCGCGTACGACCTGAGGACCTCGCCGCGGCCGGTGAGGACGGGCCAGCCGGGGTGGACGCAGGAGATCGCGTCCCCGTCGGCGGTCCCGTCCACGCTCTCGTCCGTGCGGTCGTCGTCATCGCCGGTGACGCCGTCGGCTTCGGCGTCCAGCCACAGGTCGGAGACCTTGTCGAAGTCGCCGCGCTCCAGCGCTTCGTAGAAGGCCGTGTTGGCGAGTTCCACCTGCTCGACGTCTGTACGGGCCGCCCCGGTCACCGGTGGCCGCCCGCGGCGTCCGTCACGGCCTGGGCGACGCGCACGGCGTCGGCCGTGGCCCGCACCTCGTGCACCCGGACCGCCCAGGCGCCCTGGTGGGCGGCGATGGCGGAGACCGCGGCGGTGGCGGCGTCGCGCTCGCGGGCCGGCGGCGGGGCGCCCTCGGGGCCCGCGAGGACCCGGCCGAGGAACCGCTTGCGGGAGGCGGCGACCAGCACGGGGTGGCCCAGTTCGCGCAACCGGTCCAGGTGGGCCAGGAGCGCCAGGTCGTGCTCGGCCTCCTTGGAGAAGCCGAGGCCGGGGTCGACGACGATGTGCTCGGGGGCGATGCCGCCCTCAATGGCGGCCTGCACGCGCGCGTGGAGCTCGTCGACGACTTCGCAGACCACGTCCTCGTAGACGGGCTTGGCGTGGATGTCGGTGAGGAAGCCCCGCCAGTGCATGACCACGAAGGGGGCGCCGGCGGCGGCGACGGCGGGGACCATGCGGGGGTCGGCGAGGCCGCCGCTGACGTCGTTGACCAGGACGGCGCCCGCGGCGAGGGCCTGCTCGGCGACGGTGGCGCGCATGGTGTCCACGGAGACGGTGACGCCCTCGGCGGCCAGGCCCCGCACCACGGGGACGACGCGCTTGAGCTCCTCGTCCTCGTCCACGCGCGTGGCGCCGGGACGGGTCGACTCGCCGCCGACGTCCACCAGGTCCGCGCCCTGGGCGACCAGGTCGACGCCGTGCTTCACGGCGGCCGTGGTGTCGAACCAGCGGCCGCCGTCGGAGAAGGAGTCGGGCGTGACGTTCACGACGCCCATGACCGCGCAGCGGTCCCACTCCGGCAGCCCCTGGACCGATCCCCGCCCGCTCAACGTACTCATGTCTCCAGCGTAGGCCCGGACGGGGGCGGGTTACGCCGCCTGCATCTCGCGTTCCGCGGTCTGGTGCGGGCAGGGGCGGCGCTGCGGGGTGCCCCTGCGCAGGAAGCGGGGCAGCGCCAGGGTCACGAAGCCCTCGGCCTGCATGGCGGCGAAACCGATGCGGGGCAGGTCCTTGCTGGAGCGGTAGACGACGAAGCGGGGCTCCCAGCGGGGGCGGAACTTCGCGTTGAACTTGTACAGCGACTCGATCTGGAACCAGCGGGAGAGGAAGACCAGCAGGCCCCGCCAGGCGCGCAGGACCGGGCCCGCGCCGAGCTTCTCGCCGCGTGCGAGGGCCGCGCGGAACATCGCGAAGTTGAGGGACATGCGCGTGACGCCGAGCTTCGGGGCGGCCTGGAGGGCGGCGACGATGAGCAGTTCGTTCATGCCGGGGTCGGCGGCGCGGTCGCGGCGCATGAGGTCCAGGGAGACGCCGTCCTTGCCCCACGGCACGAAGTGGAGGACTGCCTTCAGGTCGCCGTAGGGGCCCGGCTCCTCGTCCGCCTTGTGGGCGGTGGCGATCAGACAGTCGCCGTCGTTCGGGTCGCCGATGCGGCCGAGCGCCATGGAGAAGCCGCGCTCGGTGTCGGTGCCGCGCCAGTCGTCGGTGGCCCGCTGGATCCGGGTGAGCTCCTGCTCACCGAGGTCACGGATGCGCCGCACGCGCGTCTCGTAGCCATTGCGCTCGATCCGCTTGACCATCTGGCGTACGTTGCGCATCGCACGCCCGGACAGGGAGAAATCCGCGACGTCCACCACCGCCTCGTCACCCAGTTCGAGGGCGTCGAGGCCGGTCTCGCGGGTCCACACCTCGCCGCCGGTCTCGGAGCAGCCCATGACGGCGGGCGTCCAGGAGTGGGCCTTCGCCTCGTCCATGAAGCGCTCGATGGCGCCGGGCCAGGCCTCGACGTCGCCGATGGGGTCGCCGCTGGCGAGCATCACTCCGGAGACGACGCGGTAGGTGACGGCGGCCTTGCCGCTGGGGGAGAAGACGACGCCCTTGTCGCGGCGGAGCGCGAAGTGGCCGAGCGAGTCGCGGCCGCCGTGCTTGTCGAGCAGCGCGCGCAGCTTGGTCTCGTCGTCCTCGGTGAGGCGCGCGGCCGGGTGCTCGGGCCGGAAGGCGAGGTAGACGGTGGTGAGGGCGGTGAGCATGCCGAGGGCGCCGAGGGAGAAGCCGACGGTCCAGGACGTGTCCCCGTAGTACGCGACGGGGCCCTCGAAGCCGAACAGGCCGTAGAGCACGTGCTCCAGGCGCTCCGTGATGCTGGGGTCCCCGATGACCCTGCCCGGGTGGACGCTGACGATGACCAGGCCCAGCAGAATCGATCCGGCGCCGAGGAGCACGAAGTTGGCCAGCGCCCGCCAGCGGCTGCGCGGATCGGGCAGGGCCGTGAACTCACTACGATGACGCAGCAGCAGCGCGAGGAGCGCGAGCGAGATCAGGACACCGATCACCGAGTGGCGGTACGCGAACTGCGCCATGGCGCCCGCGGGCAGCAGCACCACGGCGGCCCGCCAGGCACGCCGCTTGTGGCGCCGCAGACCGTGCGCGAGCAGGAGCAGGAGGATGCCGGAGCTGAGCGCGAGTGCGGCCGCGAAGGGGCCGAGCGCGCCGGGCAGCACCTCGGCGATGGCGTGCATGCGGCTGTACCGGAAGCGGGGGAAGACACCCGCCGCGACGTTCAGCAGACCTACGAGGGTGCAGGCTCTGGCGACGAGGGTCGGTACGGTCTCGGGGCGCGGACCGCGCAGTATCCGGCGGAGGCGGCTGTCGCGGTGGCGATCCTCACTCCCCGGAACCCCACCCGACATTTCCCCATCTATCCTGACAGACATCGCATCCCGTAGTTCTGCGAGAGAGCTTGAATCCGGTGCCAAAACGGCATCCGGCACCATTGCGCCCTCTAGGACGGTTCTTCGGGGAAACGGGTTCATTCCCGGTCGGAAACCGCTGGAAAAGCGCAGGCAAGGCTTTCGGCAAGGAGCCGGCAAGGCCAGAGCCCCGATCCGGTCCCGCCGCGGCAAGCCCGAGGCAACGGTAGTAGAAAGCGCAGGCAGGAAAACCCCATGGGTCTCACGAGCAACAAGGTCCTCGCCCTTGCGGTCTTGCTGGCCGTACTGCTCTTCTTCGGCACCATCTGGCTCTGGCCGCGGCTCGCCCGCCGCTCCTGGAAGGCGATCACGGGCCGCGTCGGCCTGCTTCTCGCCACTCAGGTGACGATCTTCGCATCAGTGGGGCTCGCGGCCAACCAGGCCTTCGGCTTCTACGCCACCTGGGCCGACCTCTTCGGCCAGGAGACGACGCCCGGCATCGTGGTGGATCACGATCCGGCCAAAGGAGCAGGGCCTGTCAAGGTCCTCGACACCAAGTCCGTGAACGTGCCAGGCGGCGGCCGTCCCGCCACCGGCGGCCAGATCCAGAAGATCGAGATCGGCGGGAAGGAGTCCCGGATAGGCTCCCCCGCCTACGTCTACCTGCCCCCCGAGTACTTCCAGTCGTTCTACCGCAACCGCACCTTCCCCGCGGCCGTGGTCCTCACCGGCTACCCGGGCACCGCCGAGGCGCTCATCAAAGGGCTGCACTACCCGCAGACCGCCCACCGGCTCTCCGCCGAGGGCAAGATGCAGCCGATGATCCTGATCATGCTGCGGCCGACCGTGGCGCCGCCGCGCGACACCGAGTGCGTGGACATCCCCGACGGCCCGCAGGCGGAGACGTTCTTCGCCAAGGACCTGCCCGGCGCCATCTCGCAGCACTACAGGGTGGGCACCAAGGCCCGGAACTGGGGCGTCATCGGCGACTCCACGGGCGGCTACTGCGCCCTGAAGTTCGCCCTGCACCACCCGGGTCAGTACGGCGCCGCGGCGGGCCTGTCGGCGTACTACAAGGCGCCCATCGACGTCACCACCGGTGACCTCTTCCACGGTGACGAGCAGCTGGAGCGGGACGCGGACCTGATGTGGTACCTCGACCACAAGCCGGCGCCCAAGACGTCCCTCCTGGTCACCACCAGCAAGAAGGGCGAGGACAACTACCAGGACACCCTGAAGTTCATCGACAAGGTGAAGGAGCCCACGCGCGTGTCGTCGATCACGCTCGAAAGCGGCGGGCACAACTTCAACACCTGGCGCAGGGAGATCCCCGCCACCCTCCAGTGGATGAGCGGGCGGCTCGACGACAACTGAGCCGCTCTTTTTTCGGCGGATTCGGCCGGCGGTCAGTCCGTGCCGATGGCCGCGATCGTCTCCAGCTCGACCTCCGCCCGCGCGATGTCCCGCGCGTCCGCCGCCGTCGACCGGCGCAGCGCCTCGTGCAGCCGGGCCGGTGTCAGCACTCCCAGGAAGCGGCCCTCGCTGTCCTTGTCGATGACCGCGATCCAGCCCGCGTCGTGCTGGAGCATCGTCGCGAACGCCTGCTTCAGGCTCGCCCCGACCGGGAGCCAGGCCTCCATGCGGCGGGCGTGCGCGCGGACCGTGCCGTCACCCACGCGCGCGTGCTCGGCGGAGATCCAGCCGTGCAGGTTGTTCTCGCCGTCCAGGACGACGGCCCAGCGGGCGTCGAGCTTTTTGGGCAGCGTGTCATCGAGGTGCACCACGGGCGGCTGTTCGAGGTCGCCCTCCTCGATCGGGGTCACGGAGAGCCGCTTCAGGCCGCGGTCCGCGCCGACGAAGTCGGCCACGTACGGGTTCGCGGGGGCGCCGAGGACCGTCGAGGGGGTGTCGAACTGCTCGATGCGGCCCTGGCCGTAGACAGCGATGCGGTCGCCGAGGCGGACCGCCTCCTCGATGTCGTGCGTGACGAACAACACGGTCTTGCGCACGGCCTGCTGGAGGCGCAGGAACTCGTTCTGGAGATGCTCGCGCACCACGGGGTCGACCGCGCCGAACGGCTCGTCCATGAGGAGCACCGGCGGATCGGCCGCCAGGGCGCGGGCCACGCCGACCCGCTGACGCTGGCCGCCCGAGAGCTGCTCGGGGTAGCGGTCGCCGAAGACGGCCGGATCGAGGCCGACCAGGTCGAGGAGTTCGGCGGCGCGCTCGCGGGCCTTGCCGCGCTTGACGCCGAGGAGGTGCGGGACGGTCGCGGTGTTCTCCAGGACGGTCTTGTGCGGGAAGAGGCCGACCTGCTGGATGACATAGCCGATGCGGCGCCGCAGTTGGACCGGGTCGGTCGCCGCTATGTCGTGGCCGTCCACAAAGATCCGGCCCTCGCTCGGCTCGATGAGCCGGTTCACCATCTTCATCGTGGTCGTCTTGCCGCAGCCCGACGGGCCGACGAGGGTGACCAGTTCACCCTCGGCGACCTCGAAGGACAGGTCGTCGACGGCCGTGGTGCCGTCCGCGTAGCGCTTGGTGACGTGCTCGAACCGGATCATGCTTCCCCATTGTGACGGACGGCGGCGGACGGCGGTGGACCGCAGTGGACAGCGATGGGCGATGGCGGGCGGTGGCGGGCCGCGCGTGGTGGTCGTGTCGCGGCCGTACGACGGCCCTCGGCGATTGTCAGTGCCTCGCGTTAGGGTCGCCAGACACGGGGGGACGTGTGTGCGGCATACGTCTGTGATTTCGGGGGAGGTGTGGGCGCGTGACCGAGCGGACCTGTCTGGTGACGAACGACTGGATCTGCGGGGAGTACGTGAGCACCCGCAGCCAGGAGCTGACCGACGCGACCCTTCAGCACATCGGGATCACGCTGACCTCCGTGGCGATCGGCCTCGCCGTCTCCCTGCCGCTCGCGCTCCTCGCGCGGCGGTGGCGCTTCCTGTCGGGACCGATCCTCGGCGTGACGACCGTGCTGTACTCGATCCCCTCGCTCGCGATGTTCTCCCTGCTCCTGCCCTTCTTCGGGCTCTCCGCCTCACTGGTCGTCACCGGCCTGGTGCTGTACTCCCTCACGGTCCTCGTGCGGAACATCCTGGCCGGGCTCCAGGCCGTCCCCGAAGAGGCGAGAGACGCCGCCAAGGGGATGGGGTACGGCCCGTTGCGACTCCTGTGGGAGGTGGAACTGCCGCTCGCGCTGCCCGCGTTGCTGGCCGGCGTCCGCATCACCACGGTCTCCACGGTCGCCCTGACGACCGTCGGCGCCATCGTGGACTACGGAGGGCTCGGCACCCTGATCCTCGACGGCCTCGACACGACCTTCAAGGCCCAGGTCCTCACGGCCTCCGCCCTGTGCGTCCTGCTCGCCGTCGTCGCCGACCTGCTGCTGCTCGCCCTCCAGCGATGGCTGACGCCCTGGACGCGGGTCCACCGAATACGGACGAGCCGCGACACGCGCAAGGCGACCGTGGCCAAGGTGGCTGAACCCGCATGAACGCGATCACAGGTGCGTACGACTGGCTGACCACCGGCGCCAACTGGCAGGGCGAGAAGGGGGTGTGGCACCGCCTGGCCGAGCACCTGTACTTCAGCGGGGTCTGCCTCGCCGTCGCCTGCCTCATCGCGCTGCCTCTCGCACTCTGGCTCGGCCACATCGGCAAGGGCGGCGCGCTCGCGGTCAACATCTCCAACGTCGGCCGGGCGGTGCCCACGCTGGCCCTGCTGATCCTGCTCACGCTCACCCCGCTCGGTGAGCACGGCGACGCCCCGACGCTGATCGCGCTGGTCCTCTTCGCCGTGCCGCCGCTGCTGACCAACGCCTACCTCGGGATGCGTGAGGTGGACCGGGCGGTGGTGGAGGCCGCGCGCGGGATGGGCATGAGCGGCGGTCAGGTGTTCGCGCGGGTCGAGCTGCCGCTCGCGTATCCGCTGATCATGACCGGCGTCCGGTCCGCCGGGGTGCAGGTCGTCGCGACGGCCACGCTCGCCGCGATGGCGGGCGAGGGCGGTCTCGGCCGGATCATCACCGCCGGGTTCAACCTGCAGAACACCCCTCAAGTCGTCGCGGGCGCCTTCCTGGTGGCGCTGCTCGCCCTGCTGGTGGAGGGGGTCCTGGTGGTGGTGGGGCGCGTTTTCGATCCGATGCGGCGGTCGGGCGGGGCGGTCCGGTGAGTTCTGTCTTCCTTCCCTTTCGAAATGGTGGTTCACCGATGTACAGCACAACGCGTCGCGTGCGACGGATGGCAGGTGCGGCCGCGGCCGTCGTGGCACTGACCGCGGGACTCGCCGCGTGCGGCGGGGACAGTCTGGAGAACAAGGGCAACGGCTCGGACAAGGGCGGCGGCAAGAAGGGGTCGCTCGTGGTGGGTTCGGCGCGCTTCACCGAGCAGAAGGTCCTCGCCGAGCTCTACGCGGGGGTTCTTGAGGAAGCCGGATATGACACGCAGGTCAAGACCGTGCAGAACCGCGAGATCTACAAGCCCGAACTGAAGAAGGGCTCGATCGACGTCGCGCCCGAATACGCCGCGACCCTCGCCGAATTCCTCAACCTGGAGAAGAACGGCCCGAAGGCCAAGGCCGTCGCCTCCAGTGATCTCGATGCGACGGTGAGGGCCCTGGAGAAGCTCGCGGAGCCACAGGGCCTGAAGGTGCTGCCGGCGGGCGAGGCGGTCGACCAGAACGCGTTCGCGGTCTCCAAGGAATACGCCGAGAAGCACAAGCTCAAGACCCTCTCGGATCTCGGCAGGTCGGGCGAGAAGGTCACGATCGCGGCGGGCGACGAATGCGAGTCCCGGCCCTTCTGCGCACCCGGACTGAAGACGAAGTACGGGATCGATGTCGCCGGAATCGATCCCAAGGGCGTCGGCACCACGCAGTCCAAGCAGGCCGTGAAGAACGGCACGGACCAGCTGGTGCTGACCACGACGACCGACGCGACGCTGAAGAACTACGACCTCGTGATCCTTGAGGACGACAAGAAGCTCCAGAACGCGGACAACATCCTGCCCGTGGTCAACGCCGAGGAGGCAGGCGGCAAGGAGATAGCCGACGCGCTCGCGAAGCTGACCAAGGTGCTCACGACGGAAGACCTCATCGAACTCAACCGGAAGGTCGACGAGGATCGGCAGAAGGAAGCGGATGTCGCGCACGACTATCTGAAGTCGAAGAGCCTCATCGGAAGTTGATCAAGAAATCGACTGAGTGGCTCCGGTGGAGGGGTGGGGAGTTGAAGCGAGTTTCTGATGTAGCACCTGCTTTTTGGCGGGCGGGGCACCAGACTTCGCCTACGCGCGGTAAGTTTCTGGCCATGCCACGTGGACGTCACCGCCATTCCCCACCCCTGCACAGGCTGCTTCCCCCTTCGACGGTCGCAGGCGTCTCCGTTCTCTGCGCCGGCGGCGCCTGGATGTTCGCGGAACCGGTCGTGCTCCGCGGACTTGTCGCGGCCGCGGCCGCCGCTGCCGTCGTCGGTTCGGTCGTCATGCGCCGCTGGGACCAGGCGGCGGGCAAGCGCGTCGCCGAACTCACGCGCGCGCGAGCGAGCGACGAGTGGCGCTACGAGGAACGGATGGCCGAGGCCGAGTCCGACTTGGAGGAGTCCCGCGAGCTGCGGGTCAAGCTGGAGACCAAACTGCGCGCCAAGCGGGCTGAGCTGGCCGCGCTGCGCAACGAGCACGCCGCGCTCCTGCGGCGGTACGCGACCGCCGAGACGGAGCGGGCCAGCGCCCTTGAGGGGCGGCGGCTGCTCGCCATAGAGGCATCATCCTCGGCGCCGGCGCCGGCGCCGGCGCCGGTGCCGGCGCTGCCGGCTTCCGGGGCGGACGCGGGTGAGGGTGCTGGTTCCGGTGGCGGTAGTGGCGCCGCGGATCTGGTGCCGGCTGTGCGGGCGGGAGCGCCGGTGCGGGCGGGGAGTTCTGCCGTGGGTCGCGCTCCGGGTGCGGGGGCTTCGGGTTCCGCCCCCGCGGCCGCCTCCGCGCCGGCCGTCCGGCCGGTCGTGGTTCCGACGCCGTCGCTCTTCGTGCTGGCCAACGCGGCGCTGGAGCGCATGGCGTCCCCGGCGGTGCCCGAGGCGCGGCCGGAGGTGGCCCGGGAAGCGGCCCCGAAGGCCGGGCCGGACGCGGAGGACGAGTCGCGGGGGAAGTCCGGGGCGGCCGGCGGATTCGGCGGGCACGAGCGCGCGGTCGCCGTCGCGCCGCCCGCGCAGACCCGGCGCCAGGCGCCCCAGGGCGGCTTCGACTTCTTCGGCACGAAGGGTGCGGCTCCCGCCGCGCTGGAGTCCGTGCAGAACGAGGACCTCGCCGACGTGGTGGGCGAGGAGGCCCTCGCGGTCCACAAGGCGGAGACCGAGGCGGAGTTCAAGGACGCGCCTGCCGGGGACGCGGCGGACGCGGGCCAGGTCATCGACCTGACAGCGCACGACGAGACGGAGCAGATCGACGTGGGGGTGCTGCGGACGGCCCTCCGGGCGTAGCGCTCCGCGGGTTGGGCGGGGTGTGTTCGCTGGGAGGCGGCTGTGGCTGGGCCGGCGGGTGGGTGTGTCGGCTGCGGGTGTGTTTGTGGCTGGGTGCGCAGTTCCCCGCGCCCCTTACGGGGCCGGGTGGTGTGTGCGGGTCGGTTGTGGCTGGGCGCGCAGTTCCTCGCGCCCCTTACGGGCACAGTCTCGGCGATTGGGGTTACGGGGTCATCCAGCGGTCCGGGCGGGCCTCCTTGCGGCCTGTGCGGGAGCGGGTCGCCTGGGACTGGAGGAGGGTTGCCGCCTCTGCGGCCGGCCGCAGGCGGGCCGTCACCGTTTTGTTGGCGCCCGTGTCCACCCGTATGTCGGCCACGCCCTTGTACCGCTCCCAGGGCCCCTGTGACAGCCGTACGCTCTGCACCTTGGCGTGCGGCACCAGCGACAGGCGCCGCTTGAACAGGCCGTGCCGCGCCGCGAAGACCGCGTCCGTGACCGCGAGGCCGTAGCCCTTCCACCAGAGCGGCACGCACCACGCCGCGCGCGCGGGAGGCCTGGACAGCTCGGCCGTGTCCGGCACGCGCGTGCCCGGCAGCACCCGCCCGATGACCGCCTCGGCGAACTCCCGCGGGGCGACCGGCACCAGCACACTGTTGGCCGAGCCCGCCACGTCCAGCTCGACCCGCACCCAGCCGCGCCGCCGCCACAGCAACGGCTGCACGACGTGCACGGTCTGCACCCGCCCCGGCGGCACCGTCTCGTGCGCCTTGTCGAGCAGGCCGTGGTCGATGCGCAGGCCGTCCGGGGACTCGCCCACCGTCCAGTCGTACTCCTTGATGAACCGGCCGCCGCTGCTCGCGAACGCGCCGCCCAGCATGGGCAGTCCGGTGGCGAGGACCGTCCACAGATTGTGCGTGGCGAACCACAGGAACGTGGGCACGACGACCGAGGCGACGAGCATCGCCCAGGGCGCGCCCGTCAGCATCAGGGAGAGGGCGAGCATGCGCGGCTGTACGTGCAACAGGCCGCGCACCGGCGCCTCGCCGACCTCACGTGCCTCCTCGGGGGCGAAACCGGCCGCCCGGGCGAGGAGTTCGGCCCGCAGCTCGGCGGCGTCGCGCTCGCCGAGGTAGGCCAGCTCGTCCTTCTTGTCCGCGCCGACGACGTCCAGCTTCAGCTTGGCCACCCCCGCGATGCGGGCGAGCAGCGGCCGCGTCACGTCGACGGCCTGGAGCCGGTCGAGCCGGATGTGGGCGGTGCGCCGGAAGAACAGGCCGGTGCGGATGCGCAGTTCGGTGTCGGTGACCGCGAAGTGGGTGAACCACCAGCTCAGGAAGCCGTACGCGGCACCTCCGAGGAGCACGGCCACGCAGCCGAGGAGCAGAGTGGTGGCCGTCAGTTCGGACAGGCGCTGCCGCGTGCCGTTCGGGTCGTGGACGGCCCAGCCCACCAGGATCGCGAACGGCGCCCAGGCGCGGCGCAGCGGCGTCACAGGATGCAGCCGCCGCTCGGTCACGGCCCCGCCGTCCTCGGTCGGCCCGTCCCCGCTCACAGCTCCGCCGTCCTCGGCCGGCGCTTCCCCGCTCACGGCCCCGCCGTCCTCGGCCGGCGCTTCCCCGCTCACGGCCCCGCCGTCCTCGGCCGGCGCTTCCCCGCTCACGGCCCCGCCGTCCTCGGTCGGCCCGTTCCCGCTCACCGCCCCGCTCACAGCCCCGCCGATCTGGCCTCGCCGAGCTCCGTCAGGCGGTCGCGCAGCCGCTCGGCCTCTTCGGGGAGCAGCCCCGGGATGCGCGCGTCGGTGGCGGCGGCAGCCGTGTGCAGCTGCACGCTCGCCAGGCCGAAGTGCCGCTCCACGGGCCCCGACGTCACCTCGACGAGCTGCATCCGGCCGTACGGCACCACGGTCTCCTCGCGCCACAGCACGCCCCGGCTGATGAGCAGGTCGTCGTCGCGCTCGGCGTACCGCCACGAGCGCCAGTTGCGCCCCAGCATCGGCCAGCCCCACGCCGCGACGGCCAGCGGCAGCAGTGCGAAGGCCGCCCACGCCGGGCCCGCGAAGAGGCCGAGCAGCACGCCGGTGGCCGCCGCGAGCGGCAGCAGCCAGAGCACCAGCAGCAGCCGCCGCATCCTCAGCAGACCCCGTGGCAGGCCCGTCCACACCGGTTCGACCCGTGCCCCCGCCGGTCCAGCGGTTCCTGCCGTCCCCGTTTCCATGCCCCCAGCGTACGTACGCCCTCCGACAACCGCGTAGGCCCTACGGTCGCGTAGGCCCGACGGTCGGCTACGCGCGGGGAGGGCGTGCGAGAGACTGTGCCCATGAGTCCCACGACGGAGACCACCACGCAGACCACGCTCGGCATCGGCGGCGCGGCCGAGAGCACCGACATGGTGCTCAACATCGGCCCCCAGCACCCGTCCACGCACGGTGTGCTCCGCCTGCGCCTCGTCCTGGACGGCGAGCGCATCCAGCACGCCGAGCCGGTCATCGGCTACATGCACCGCGGCGCGGAGAAGCTCTTCGAGGCGCGGGACTACCGGCAGATCGTGATGCTGGCCAACCGCCACGACTGGCTGTCGGCGTTCTCGAACGAACTCGGCGTGGTGCTGGCCGTCGAGCGGATGCTCGGCATGGAGGTCCCCGAGCGGGCGGTGTGGACGCGCACGCTGCTTGCCGAGCTGAACCGCGTCCTCAACCACCTGATGTTCCTCGGGTCGTACCCCCTCGAACTGGGCGGAATCACCCCGGTGTTCCACGCGTTCCGCGAGCGCGAGGAGCTCCAGAACGTGATGGAGGAGATCTCCGGCGGCCGCATGCACTACATGTTCAACCGCGTGGGCGGCCTCAAGGAGGACCTGCCCGCCGGATGGACCTCCCGCGCGCGGGAGGCCGTCGCTTCGGTGCGCTCGCGCATGGACGTGTACGACCGCCTGGTGCTCGGCAACGAGATCTTCCGGGGGCGCACGCGCGGCGTCGGCGTCCTGAGCCCCGAGGCGGCGCACGCCTACGGAGTGAGCGGTCCCATCGCCCGCGCCTCCGGGGTCGACTTCGACCTGCGCCGCGACGAGCCCTACCTCGCGTACGCCGACCTCCAGGACACCCTGAAGGTCGTCACGCGCCAGGAGGGCGACTGCCTGGCCCGCTTCGAGTGCCTCCTGGAGCAGACCCACAACGCCCTGGACCTCGCCGACGCCTGCCTGGACCGGATCGTGGACCTCCCGCAGGGGCCGATCAACCAGCGTCTCCCGAAGGTCCTCAAGGCCCCCGAGGGCCACACGTACGCGTGGACCGAGAACCCTCTCGGGATCAACGGCTACTACCTGGTCTCCAAGGGCGAGAAGACCCCCTACCGCCTCAAGCTGCGCTCGGCCTCGTACAACAACATCCAGGCCCTGACCGAGCTGCTCCCGGGGCAGCTGGTCGCGGACATGGTGGCGATCCTCGGGTCACTCTTCTTCGTGGTCGGCGACATCGACAAGTAGGACATCAACAGGTAGGACGTCGGCAAGTAGGGCATCGGCACGTAGCGCGGTGCTTTCGGGGGCGCCGACGGGCTGGAGCAGCCACCGGAAGTCCCCGAGCCCGCCGGGCGCGGCCAGCTCCGCGGCCTCTCCCGCGCGCGTGAGGGCGCGTACGTACGCGGTCGGGTCCTCGGAGGCCAGGGCCAGCGGGGGGCGGCCGCCGCTCACCCCGAGCGCGCCGAGCGCCGCCCGCTGGGTGAGCAGCGCGGCGCCCGCACCCGCGCAGGCGTCCAGCGCCACATGGGCGGTGATGTCACAGCTGCCGTCCGGCACGGGCGCCGTCTCCCGGCCCGCCCTGAAGCCCGTGAGCGTCCCGAAGGGCGGGCGGGCCCCCCGGTCGTGGGCGTAGTCGACGGCGACCGCCAGGCCGTGCTCCAGGGATGCCACGGCCGCCGCCCACGCCGCGTCCCGGGACGGCCGATCTCGGCGCGCAGCCCGGGCTCGGCGCCCAGCGGCCACCAGCGCGCCAGCCATGCTGCGTCCGGGCCCTCTACGGGGCCGCCCAGCACTTCGGCACCGTCATCGCGTACGAGGACGTAGCGCGCCGTTCCGTCGGCGTCCACCTCGGCGACGTCCAGGGGGACGTTGTCCAGCCACTCGTTGGCGAAGAGCAGGCCCGTCACGCCGGCCGGCGGCGCGGGCAGCCAGGCGACGCGGGGGTCGAGGTCGGCGGGACGCTCCGCCCGCTCGACCGCGTACGCACGCGCGCGTGCCGCGACGTCGGCGGGCAGCGCGCTCAGGACGGCCGTCGTCAATTCGCCGCGGCCCGCGCCCATGTCCACGAAGGCGACCTCTTCCGGGTGGCCGAGCGCCTCGTCGACCCGGCACAGGAGGCGGGCCACGGCGGCGGCGTAGAGGGGCGAGGCGTGGACGGAAGTGCGGAAGTGTCCGGCGGGTCCCTCAGGACGGCGGTAGAAGCCGTCAGGGCCGTACAGAGCGGCCTCCGTCGCCTCGCGCCAGCCACGCGCGCCACCCGCCCCGCCTCTGTTGTCGTCGTTCGTCACAGACCGCAGGCTAAGCGGGCCTCCACCTTGGGGAGTACAAGCGATCGATTCGGATCGCACCTCCGGTTGACCCACGGGTGCCGTGGGGCTGCCTACGCTGGGTTACGTGCAGCGCCTCTATGCCTTTCTCCGCAGACACCCGACATGGGTCGACGGTTTCTGGGCCTTCGTCCTGTTCGGGATCTCCGGGCTCGGTCTCGTGTCGATGTCCGACGCGAACGGACACGAGCCGACCTTCCTGGCGGTCCCGGCGGTCCTCGGCCTCTGCCTGGCGGTCGCGCTGCGCCGGCGGGCGACCGAGCAGATGCTGGTCCTCGTCGCCGTCATCGGCCTCTGCCAGCTCGTCTTCGACGTGGAGACGATGCCCGCGAACTTCGCCATGCTCGTGATCATCTACACCGCGGCGGCCGACGGGGCGCCGTGGGCCTCGCGGTTCGCGCTGGTGGGCGGCTTGTGCGCGGCGCCGCTTTCGATGATGCGCTGGCCCTCGGAGAACTCCTCCGTCATCGGCAGCATTCTCTTCACGATCTTCCAGATCGTCCCGTTCGCGCTCGCCTGGGTCCTCGGCGACTCCATCCGCACCCGCCGCGCCTACCTGGCGCAGCTGGAGGAGCGCGCCGACCGTCTTGAGAAGGAGCGCGAGGCGCAGTCGAAGGTCGCGGTGGCGGCCGAGCGGGCCCGCATCGCGCGCGAGCTGCACGACGTCGTCGCGCACAACGTCTCGGTGATGGTGGTCCAGGCCGACGGCGCCGCGTACGTCCTGGACACCGCGCCCGACCAGGCGAAGAAGGCCCTGGAGACCATTTCGGGGACCGGCCGCCAGGCGCTCGCCGAGATGCGCCGCCTGCTCGGCGTGCTGCGCACCGGGGAGCCCGAGGAAGGGTCCGAGTACGTCCCGCAGCCCGACGTCGAGCAGCTCGACGAGCTCATCGAGCAGGTGCGCACGGCCGGTCTGCCCGTCGACTACAAGGTGGAGGGCACCCCCGCCCGCTGCCCAGCGGCGTGGAGCTCACCGCCTACCGCATCGTCCAGGAGGCGCTGACGAACACGCGCAAGCACGGCGGTGAGAACGCCGGGGCGAGCGTGCGCCTGGTCTACTTCGACGACGGCCTCGGGCTGCTCGTCGAGGACGACGGCAAGGGCGCCCCGCACGAGCTGTACGAGGACGGCGGCGCCGACGGCAGGGGGCACGGTCTGATCGGCATGCGCGAGCGCGTCGGCATGGTCGGCGGCACCCTGGACGCGGGGCCGCGCCCCGGCGGCGGTTTCCGGATCAGCGCGCTGCTGCCCCTCAAACCGGCACACTGAACTCGATCATGTCCGTCGATGACACCTGTCACCGGTGCCGCACCCCTGCACTGGCCCCCGCATTGACTCCCGCATTGACCCCCGAAGGGACACCATGATGGCGATCCGCGTGATGCTCGTCGACGACCAGGCGCTGCTGCGCACCGGTTTCCGGATGGTCCTCGCCGCGCAGCCGGACATGGAGGTCGTCGCGGAGGCGGGGGACGGCGTCGAGGCCCTTGAGGTGCTGCGCTCGACCAAGGTCGACGTCGTGCTGATGGACGTACGCATGCCGAAACTGGACGGCGTCGAGACGACCCGGCGCGTCTGCCAGGACGCGAACCCGCCGAAGGTGCTGATCCTGACCACCTTCGACCTCGACGAGTACGCCTTCTCGGGGCTGAAGGCGGGCGCCTCCGGGTTCATGCTCAAGGACGTGCCCCCGGGAGAGCTGCTCGCCGCGATCCGTGCCGTGCACAGCGGTGACGCGGTGGTCGCGCCGTCCACCACGCGGCGCCTGCTCGACCGGTTCGCGCCGATGCTGCCGAACGCGGGCGGGCAGCCGCAGCACCAGGAGCTGGAACGCCTCACGAGCCGCGAGCGCGAGGTGATGGTGCTCGTCGCGCAGGGCCTGTCGAACGGCGAGATCGCGGCCCGGCTCGTGCTCTCGGAGGCCACCGTGAAGACCCACGTCGGCCGCATCCTGACCAAGCTGGGCCTGCGGGACCGGGTGCAGGTCGTGGTCCTCGCGTACGAGACGGGTCTCGTGCGGGCCGGGGGCGCTTCCTAGCTCCCGCGGGCCTATGAGGCCCAGCCCCCGCGGTGACTAACGCAGCACGCCTTCGATGAAGTCACTGCCGAGGCGGGACACCACGCTGATGTCCAGCTGATGCTGCACATAGCGCCCGCGGCGGCGCGTGGTGACCAGGCCGGCCTTCTTCAGGACGGTCAGGTGCCGGGATATCTCCGGGGCGGTCATGCCGTGCGCGTCCGCCAGCTCACCGGTGGTGTACGACCCACGCGCCAGGTGCCGGCAGAGCCGCATCCGCACCGGGTGGGCGAGCGCCGACATGCGGCGGGTCAGCTGCTCCACGGTCGGCGGGGCGGTGAGCCCGGGGGCGCTGATCGGGTAGGTGATCGAGGCCTGCCAGCCCTTGCGGTGCAGCACCATGAGGTGCGGCCAGCCCAGACTCGTCGGCACGAGCACCAGACCGCCCGAGCCCGTGGTCGTCCGCCCTTCGCTGATCTTGTCGACGGTGATGAGCCGGTCGTCCTCGTTCAGGGAGACCGCCCCGGAGATCGCCTTCAGGGCCTCCGCGAGGCCCTTGCGGCGCAGGAGCTCCGTCTTGTGCCGGGCGTCCGCGGCCAGTTGGTGGCTCACGCGGGCCCAGGTGTCGGCGAAGAACGCCTCGTCGCAGTCCTCCAGGAGCCCTCGGAGCCAGGCGCGGACGGCCGGCGGGTCGTCCAGCAGGCGCTTGGTGAACCGCACCTGGTGAGGGCCGCGCGCGGCGGCCAGGTCCAGCGCGCGCTGCTGCACGGCGGGGTCGGTCAGGAGATTGCGGTCGGGGTCCGAGTACGTCGACTGGCAGGTGAACTCAAGGGCGGCGTCGACGAACTGTTCGTCCGTCAGCTTGTCCAGCTGGTCGAGTTCCTCGGTGAGCGTGGCCCCCGGGAGCGCGCTCGGCCCCGGGAGGCCGGCGAACGGCGCGAACACGTCCGAGAACGTCGTACGCCATAGGAAGTCGGCCTCGCACATGCGGTCCGCCAGGCACGGGTCCAGCCGCGCCGAGACCGCCGTCGCCCAGCCCTGGAGCCCCGGGTGGTGGCCCGGCTCCGACAGCGCGTGCAGCGCCATGCCGAGCTCGGCCAAGGGCGAGGGCACGACGTGGATCCGCTCCCGCGACAGGCCGCTGATGTCGATGCTCACGCTCATGCCCCCATGGTGCACCGCGCCACTGACAGCGCGGCCGTCGATTGACGAGCGCCGTCAATCGACGCGACGGGGACGGCCCGACGGGAGCAGTCTGTAGTCATCACCGGAGCCGCCGAGGTCTTCGGGCTCCCTCCCTTCACCTGTCCGCACGACACCGGGGCACCCACGACCACGTGCTGCCCGATAAGTACCCTTTATCCCGAGAGGTGAGATGTCATGAGCGTCACCCAGCAGTACCTTCTCGACGCCTACCGCGCCGCCCAGCACAGCCAGCCGACGCCGCCCGCGCCCGGTCGCAACGACTGGCAGGCCGCCCGCGAAGTGCGCGAGTACGGCCGCTTCCGAGCCGTCGTGGAAGAACGCCCCGCCCACGGCCGGCTCCGCGCAGCCCTGGCACGCTTCGCACGCGGCGGACGCCTCAGCGGGGGATCCGTCGCACGAACTCCGCGACCGCTTCCCTGACGTCGCCGGACGTCCAGCCAAGGCCCTCTTCGGTCACGGTGACCTCCGTGACCGAGAGGCCGGGCGGCCCGTCCGCGAACCAGCGGCCGAACAGCAGGGTCCTCGTCTCCTCGGCCTGCCCGAGAGAGGCCTCGTCCAGCACGTCCGGCGCGTACGGCAGCCACACCTGGAACTGGTGCGTGTGCGGCCGCTCCGGGTGTACGCGGGACCAGGGGACCCCGGCGGCCGTGAACCCCTCGCGCAGTGCCTCGGCGACCACGCGCGCGTGGGCGACGTAATCGGGCAGCCGCGGCAGGACGTGCTTGAGGCCCAGCAAGGCGGAGACGGCGGCCGGGAACTGCTGGAACAGCTGCCCTCCGTACCGGTGGCGCCACACCCTCGCCTCCTCGACCAGCGTGCGCGGGCCGGCCAGCGCGGCACCGCTCAGCCCTTCGAGGGACTTGTAGAACGACACGTACACGGTGTCCGCCAGGCCCGCGATCTCCGGGAGGGGACGGCCGAAGTGCGGCGTGCACTCCCACAGCCGGGCGCCGTCGACGTGCACGACCGCGTCCCGTTCCCGCGCCGCCTCCACGACCGCTTCGAGCTCCTCCCATGTCGGCAGGACGAAACCGGCGTCCCGGAGCGGCAGTTCGAGCATCAGCGTCCCGAAGGGCTCGGGAAACTCCCGCACTTCGTCGGCCGTGGGCAGGCGCGGCTCGTCCGTCGGATGCACCGTGCGCAGCCCGCTGACGGTGGAGAGGGCGCCTCCTTCGTGGACCTCGGGGTGCGCCTTGGGGTGCAGCGCCACGGTCGCGTTCCCGGTGCGGCCCGCCCAGCAACGCAGGGCGACCTGCTGGGCCATCGTGCCGGTCGGGAAGAAGACGGCCGCCTCCTTGTCGAGCAGCCGTGCGACCTCCTCTTCCAGCGCGGCGACGACGCCGTCGCCGTAGACGTCCGTGGCGTCGCCCGTGCCGACGACCTCGGGAGCGGCCGCCGCCAGCGCCGAGAAACGTTCGGTGAGGGGGAGGTGGAGAGGGGAGCGGTGCAGGGTGCGGGCGGCACCGCGGGCCGCCGCCACGCGCCGGGCCCGGCCGGCGGGCTCGTCGTCCGCCGGCCGGTCGTCGGGGTGTGTCCGTTCCGCGTCGTTCGCAGTCATTCCCCGAGGATGACCCGGCCCACCGCCACCGGTCATATGAATTGCCACAGGCTGTGGACAGCGGAAGACGCGGCGCGGGGCAATCGCGTTAGCATGACGAGAAATCGTCCGGTACCCCGAGCGGACTGGAACGGAAGGCGTCATCGCGTGAACGCATCGCATCAGCCGGACCCGCGGGAGCGCCCCGCGAGGCTCACGGTGGGAGTCGTGGGAGCGGGCCGCGTCGGCCCCGCGCTCGCCGCGTCGCTCCAGCTCGCCGGGCACCGCCCGGTGGCCGCGTCGGGAGTATCCGACACCTCCGTGCGCCGGGCCGCCGTCATGCTGCCCGACGTCCCCCTCGTCCCGGTGGCCGAGGTCCTCGAACGCGCCGACCTGGTGCTCCTGACCGTGCCAGACGACGCCCTGCCGGGCCTGGTCGAAGGCCTCGCGGAGACCGGCGCGGTGCGCCCGGGACAGCTCCTCGTGCACACCTCCGGGCGGTACGGCACCAAGGTCCTGGAGCCCGCCCTGCGCGCGGGCGCCCTGCCGCTGGCCTTGCACCCCGCCATGACGTTCACCGGTACCCCTGTCGACGTGCAGCGCCTGGCCGGATGCTCCTTCGGCGTGACCGCGCCCGAGGAGCTGCGGCTCGCCGCCGAGGCCCTGGTCATCGAGATGGGCGGCGAGCCCGAGTGGATCGCCGAGGAGAACCGCCCGCTCTACCACGCGGCGCTCGCCCTCGGCGCGAACCACCTGGTCACCCTGGTCGCCGAGTCCATGGACCTGCTGCGTAACGCGGGCGTCGAGGCCCCCGACCGGATGCTCGGCCCGCTGCTCGGCGCCGCCCTGGACAACGCTCTGCGTTCGGGCGACGCGGCGCTCACCGGCCCCGTGGCGCGCGGCGACGCGGGCACGGTCGCCGCGCACGTCGCCGAGCTGCGCAAGCACGCCCCGCAGACCGTCGCCGGCTACCTCGCGATGGCCCGAGCCACCGCCGACCGCGCCCTCGCCCACGGCCTGCTCAAGCCGGAGCTCGCCGAGGACCTCCTCGGCGTCCTGGCCAACGGCGCGGGCGGCGTCAGCGGGACCGAGGGGGGCAGCCGATGACCACCACCCTCCTGCACACCGCCGAGGCCCTGCGCACCCGCACGCGTGAAGGCCGCCGAGCCGTCGTCATGACCATGGGCGCCCTGCACGACGGGCACGCCTCGCTGATCCGCGCCGCCCGCCGTATCGCCGGCCCCGACGGTGAGGTCGTCGTCACGGTCTTCGTGAACCCCCTGCAGTTCGGGGCGGGCGAGGACCTCGACCGCTACCCCCGCACCCTCGACGCCGACGTCAAGATCGCCGAGCAGGCGGGCGCGGACGCCGTGTTCGCCCCCGCCGTCGACGAGGTCTACCCGGGCGGCGAGCCCCAGGTCCGCGTCAGCGCGGGCCCCATGGGCACGGTCCTCGAAGGCGCGACCCGCCCCGGGCACTTCGACGGCATGCTCACCGTCGTCGCCAAGCTGCTGCACCTCACCGGCCCGGACGTGGCGCTGTTCGGGCAGAAGGACGCCCAGCAGCTCGCGCTGATCCGCCGCATGGTCCGCGACCTCGACTTCCCCGTGGAGATCGTCGGCGTCCCCACCGTCCGCGAGGACGACGGCCTGGCCCTCTCCAGCCGCAACCGCTACCTCGCGCCGGACGAGCGGCGCACCGCCCTCGCCCTCTCCCAGGCCCTCTTCGCGGGCCGCGACCGGCATGCCGCACAGGAGGCGCTGCGCGCCCGTGCCGCCAGCGCGCCCGCCACGCGCGCGCGTGCCGAGGCCCTCAGCGCGATCGGCGAGTCCCGCGCGGCGGCCGACGCCCACGCCGTGGCGCAGTCCTCGGCGCCCTCGACGCCCGGCGGGCCAGCCGCCGTCGTCGCGGCGGCCCGGCAGGTCCTCGACGAGGCCGCGCGCCTGCGGCCCCCGCTGGAGCTGGACTACGTGGCGCTGGTGGACCCCGCCGACTTCACCGACGTACGCCCCGGCCACACCGGCGAAGCCGTCCTCGCCGTGGCCGCCAAGGTCGGCTCGACACGGCTGATCGACAACATCCCGCTCACCTTCGGAGCCGCCCTATGAGTGCCACCGGAATACGGCTGCACGCCCCCGCGCCCGGCTGGTCCCTGGACGCCGACGTCGTGGTCGTCGGCTCCGGAGTGGCCGGACTGACCGCCGCCCTGCGCTGCTCGGCCGCCGGCCTGCGGACGGTCGTGGTGACCAAGGCCCGCCTGGACGACGGCTCCACACGCTGGGCCCAGGGCGGCATCGCCGCGGCGTTCGGCGAGGGCGACACACCCGAACAGCACCTGGACGACACGCTCGTGGCGGGCGTGGGCCTCTGCGACGAGGAGGCGGTGCGCACCCTCGTCACCGAGGGCCCCGACGCCGTACGCCGCCTCATCGAGACCGGCGCGCACTTCGACACCGGGCCCGAGGGCGCCATCGAGCTGACCCGCGAGGGCGGCCACCACCGACGCCGCATCGTCCACGCGGGCGGCGACGCGACCGGCGCGGAGGTCTCCCGCGCCCTCGTCGAGGCGGTACGCGCGCGTGGCATACCGACCGTCGAGAACGCTCTGGTCCTGGACCTGCTGACCGACGCCGACGGTCGCACCGCCGGTGTCTCCCTGCACGTCATGGGAGAGGGCCAGCACGACGGCGTGGGGGCCGTCCAGGCCCCCGCGGTGGTCCTCGCGACCGGCGGTATGGGCCAGGTCTTCTCGGCGACCACCAACCCGTCCGTGTCCACGGGCGACGGCGTCGCCCTCGCCCTGCGCGCGGGCGCCGAGGTCTCCGACCTCGAATTCGTGCAGTTCCACCCCACCGTGCTCTTCCTCGGCGCCGACGCCGAGGGCCAGCAGCCGCTGATCTCCGAAGCGGTGCGGGGCGAGGGCGCGCATCTGGTGGACGCCGACGGCGTGCGCTTCATGGTGGGCCAGCACGAACTGGCCGAGCTGGCGCCCCGCGACATCGTCACCAAGGGCATCACGCGCCGCATGCAGGAGCGGGGTGCCGAGCACATGTACCTCGACGCCCGGCACTTCGGCGCCGACATGTGGGCCACCCGCTTCCCGACGATCCTGGCCGCCTGCCGCGCCCACGGCATCGACCCGGTCACCGAGCCCATCCCCGTCGCCCCGGCCGCGCACTACGCCTCCGGAGGTGTCCGCACCGACCCGCACGGCCGCACCACCGTCCCCGGCCTGTACGCCTGCGGGGAGGTCGCCTGCACCGGCGTGCACGGCGCCAACCGCCTCGCCTCCAACTCCCTCCTGGAGGGCCTGGTCTACGCCGAGCGCATCGCCGCCGACATCACCACCCAGCACGCGCGGAACACCCTCCACGCGTGCGTGCCGCATCCCGTCGCGCGGCCGGAGACCCCCTCGCACCCCCTGCTGCCGCCCGAGGCGCGCTTCGCCATCCAGCGCGTGATGACCGAGGGCGCCGGAGTGCTCCGCTCCGCCGAGTCCCTCAAGGAAGCGGCGGCCCGCCTCGCCCGCATCCACGCCGAAGCAGCAGGAGCCCTCGCCGAGCACGGCAAGACCGCGGAGCCAGGCGTCGACACCTGGGAGACCACCAACCTCCTGTGCGTCGCCCGCGTCCTGGTGGCCGCGGCTCAGCGCCGCGAGGAAACCCGCGGCTGCCACTGGCGCGAGGACCACCCCGACCGCGACGACGAGGCGTGGCGGCGCCACATCGTCGTACGCCTCAACCCGGACAGAACGCTGGCGGCACACACCACAGCGACCCCCGACTTCCCCCCGACCCGCCCCAGTCCCCAGGAGCAGTGACCGTGAGCACCCCCGACGACCTCCCCCTCGCCCCGACCGGCGGCGGCTGCGGCGACGCCTGCGGCTGCGGCGGGGACGACGCCTTCGACCCCCTGGAGTGCGGCCTCGACCCCGCTCTCGCGCGCCTCCTGGCCGAGGCGGGCCTGGATCCCCTCCAGATCGAGGACATCGCGCACATGGCCATCGAGGAGGACCTGGCGGGCGGCGTGGACGTCACCACGGTCGCCACCATCCCCGAGGACGCCGTCGCCACCGCCGACTTCGTCGCGCGCGAGGCGGGCACGGCCGCGGGCCTGCGCGTGGCCGAAGCGGTCGTCTCCGTGGTGTGCGAGGAGGAGTTCGAGGTCGAGCGGCACGTCGAGGACGGCGACCGCGTCGAGGCCGGCGACGTGCTGCTCAGCGTCACCACCCGCACCCGCGACCTGCTCACCGCCGAGCGCAGCGCCCTGAACATCCTGTGCCGCCTCTCCGGCATCGCGACGGCCACGCGCGCGTGGGCGGACGTGCTGGACGGCACCAAGGCCAAGGTCCGCGACACCCGCAAGACCACGCCCGGCTACCGCGCCCTGGAGAAGTACGCCGTACGCATGGGCGGTGGCGTCAACCACCGCATGTCGCTCTCCGACGCGGCCCTGGTCAAGGACAACCACGTGGTCGCCGCGGGCGGCGTCGCGCAGGCCTTCAAGGCCGTACGCGAGCAGTTCCCGGACGTACCGATCGAGGTGGAGGTCGACACGCTGCACCAGCTCCGCGAGGTCGTCGACGCGGGCGCCGACCTGATCCTCCTGGACAACTTCACGCCGGGCGAGACGGAGGAGGCCGTCGCCCTCGTGGGCGGCCGCGCGTTCCTGGAGTCCTCGGGCCGCCTCACTCTGGAAAACGCCCGCGCGTACGCCGCCACAGGCGTCGACTACCTCGCGGTCGGCGCCCTGACCCACTCCTCGCCGATCCTCGACATCGGCCTCGACCTGCGGGAAGCGGTGCGCGACTGATGCTGCTGACCATCGACGTAGGAAACACCCACACCGTCCTCGGCCTGTTCGACGGCGAGGACATCGTCGAGCACTGGCGCATCTCCACCGACGCCCGCCGCACGGCCGACGAACTCGCCGTCCTGCTCAACGGCCTGATGGGCATGCACCCCCTCCTCGGCGAGGAGCTGGGCGACGGCATCGACGGCATCGCGATCTGCTCGACGGTCCCCTCGGTCCTGCACGAGCTGCGCGAGGTCACGCGCCGCTACTACGGAGACGTGCCCGCCGTCCTCGTGGAGCCCGGCATCAAGACGGGCGTCCCGATCCTCATGGACAACCCCAAGGAGGTCGGCGCCGACCGCATCATCAACGCGGTCGCGGCGGTCGAGCTCTACGGCGGCCCGGCGATCGTCGTCGACTTCGGCACGGCCACGACGTTCGACGCGGTGTCCGCGCGCGGGGAGTACGCGGGTGGCGTCATCGCCCCCGGCATCGAGATCTCCGTGGAGGCGCTGGGCGTACGAGGCGCACAGCTCCGCAAGATCGAGCTGGCCCGCCCGCGGAGCGTCATCGGCAAGAACACCGTGGAGGCCATGCAGGCGGGCATCCTGTACGGCTTCGCGGGCCAGGTCGACGGTGTCGTGAACCGCATGGCGCGCGAGCTGGTGGGCGCGGGCGGCGACCCCGACGACGTGACGGTGATCGCGACGGGGGGGCTTGCGCCGATGGTGCTGGGCGAGGCGTCGGTCATCGACGAACACGAGCCGTGGCTGACGCTGATCGGCCTCCGCCTGGTCTACGAACGCAACGTCTCCCGCAGCTGAGGGGTGCACGTGCCCCCGGCGGTACGGAGCACGACGGCGCCCGGCGGCACCCCCACCCCGCCGCTCCGCGCCGGATCTCTCCCACCCACCCGCCCGTTACTGGCGTCGAGATGTCGAGGTAGGGGCGGGCGGGGTGCCCGTTACCCGACGTCGAGGTGTGGGGGCAGAGGCTGGTGTCAGTTGCTCGGTGTCGGGACGTCAAGGTGGGTACGGTCGGGGACGGGGTGCTGCCCGCAGCCTGCGAACGGGCCCGGGGAACGTGAACGGACGACGGCCCGCAGCCTCCGCACGGGTCCGACGGAAACCGGACGAGGGCCCGCAGCTGCGAGCGCTTCCGAGGGGCACCGTGAAGCGACGACGGCCCGCAGCCTGCGCATGGGCCCGGGGGGGGAATCGTGAGGTGACGAGGGCCCGTAGTCGTGAGCGTGCCCGGGGGGAATCGTGAAGTGACGAGGGCCCGCAGCCTGCGCATGGGCCCGGGGGGAATCGTGAGGTGACGAGGGCCCGTAGTCGTGAGCGTGCCCGGGGGGAATCGTGAAATGACGAGGGCCCGCAGTCGTGAGCGTGCCCGGGGGAATCGTGAACCGGTGACGGCCCGCAGCCTCCGCACGGGCCCGACGGAAACCGGACGACGGCCCGCAGCCTCCGCACGGGCCCGACGGAAACCGGACGACGGCCCGCAGCTGCGAGCGCTTCCGAGGGGCACCGTGAAGCGACGACGGCCCGCGGTCGCGAGCGCTCCCGAGGGGACGCGGGGGTATGTGCGCGCGGAGCACAGTGGTGGTCATCAGGGCTCCGAAGCAGCAAAGGCCCCGCGCCAAGATGGCGAGCACGGACGTACCCCCGCGGCCCCGCCCCACGACGCACCAGAGGCGCCCCCGCCGCGCCACACACTGGCGTTAAGCCGATTTTGTCCGTTTGGCGCGTATCGTCAGCTCATGCCCACGCCATACGGATCCCGCGGCGGCATGGCCTTCAGCGCGGAGGAGCTGCGTGTGCTCCGTCGCGCTCTGGCTCTCGCCCTGAACCCCAGCCCTGTCCCCGACGAGGACGTCCAGGACTGTCTCCGCCTCGCCGAATCGGTGGACGAGGCCATGCGGGAGAGCGCGAGGCTCCGCGCCTTCCTCGTGGCCGACCTGTCCCGCTACCGGGCCGCCCTGCCCGGCACCGCGGCCGGCTACCTCGCCCTCCTGGACGACGTACTCGGCGCCGGCTACCAACCCGGCCCCGACGACCTCGCCGCCCTGCGCGCCCTGCGCGGCAACACCTTCGCCGCCACGCTGCTCGACCGCTGCCGGACGCTCGCCGAGCGGTCCGTCCGCGCCCGCCTGGCAGGGCGTTCTCTCCGCGTCCAGGAACGCCCCACCGTCCCCGCCTCCCGCACCCCCCTGCGCTCCCTGCCCGGCGGCCTCGCCACCGCCAAGCAGGACCGGCCGCAGGACCCGGCCCGCCCGGTCCCCACCCCGGCCGAGGTCTTCCCGCCGAGACGCCGCCCCGCGCCACCCGCAGAACCGCCCACGCCCTCCACGCCCTCCACGCCCCCCACACCTCCCACGCCCCCGGCGGCACCCACCCAGACCCCCGCCCCCGCGGACCCGCCGCACCAACTCGTCGCGGGCTAGCTACGCTGGGGGGCATGGACTACGTTTCCGCGCTCGTGCCCCCCGTAGTGATGGCCGTGTTCTTCGGCGGTCTCATCGTGACGATCGTGAAGACCCAGGGCGGTGCCAACAAGGCCAAGGAGGACGCGGCAGCAGACGCCGCGATCAGCCGGGCCGAGGCCCTCCACCAGGCCTCCAAGGCCGGCGGCGCCTGACCCGCCCGGCACCGAAGCCGCAGGTCACACCTGTACCACTCGGCTGTACCACCCGGCGTGCGACTCCGTGCACCCCCCCGCGCACACCACGGCGTACGACTCACCCCCTTTCGAGTCGTACGCCCTTTTTGTTGCGTAATTAGGCCTACGAGTCCTACGCCGTCTACGCCACGTCCCTCACCCATCACGCCAATAGTGACGTCTCCCACTATTGTTCTGCTGTGCCTCGTCCATTGGGAGAACTCGAAGACGCCGTCATGACACGGGTGTGGAAGTGGAACCGCCCCGTGACCGTTCGAGAAGTCCTGGAAGACCTTCAGCAGGAACGGTCCATCGCCTACACCACCGTGATGACCGTTTTGGACAATCTCCATCAGAAGGGCTGGGTGCGCCGCGAAGCGGAAGGCCGCGCCTATCGATATGAGGCGGTCTCCACTCGGGCTGCCTACGCAGCCGCACTGATGAACGAAGCCTGGTCGCGGAGCGACAACCCCGCCGCCGCTCTCGTCGCCTTCTTCGGGATGATGTCGGCGGAACAGCGCGAAGCGCTGAGCGACGCCATGCGTATCGTCCAAGGCCCGGAGAACCCCAGCCCGGAGAACCCCGGCCCGGAGAAGCCCGGCCCAGAGAACCCCGACTCGGCGGAGCCGGACACCGGGCGATAGCGTCCGCTCATGGCAGCAGAGGGCCCCGAACTCAGCGAACTCAGCGCAAAAGCGGTCTCGGTCCGCAGGGCGCGAACCGCCGATGTGCCGGCCGTGCGCCGGCTCCTCGACTCGTACGTACGGGAGCGCATCCTCCTGGACAAAGCGACGGTGACGCTTTACGAGGACATCCAGGAGTTCTGGGTGGCGGAACGGGACGACAACGCCGAGTTGCTCGGCTGTGGCGCCCTGCACGTGATGTGGGAAGACCTCGCGGAAGTACGTACTCTCGCGGTGAATCCCGAGGTCAAGGGGGCCGGCGTAGGGCATCAGCTGCTCGGGAAGTTGCTCCAGACCGCCCGGTGGCTCGGCGTCCGGAAGGTTTTCTGTCTCACCTTCGAAGTCGACTTCTTCGCGAAGCACGGCTTCGTGGAGATCGGCGAGACTCCGGTCGACGGAGATGTCTACAGCGAGCTCCTGCGTTCCTATGACGAGGGCGTCGCCGAGTTCCTCGGCCTCGAACGAGTGAAACCGAACACCTTGGGTAACAGTCGGATGCTTCTGCACCTGTGATCGCCCGGATGTGATCGACCGGATGCTTCTGCATCTGATCGCCGCTGCGGTATTCCGATCCGACCACCTGCCGCGGTCGCCTATGTCCGAAACGCGCATGTTTCCAGGCTTCTAGGGGCCCCTGGTCTCTCCCAGGGGTTTGTGTTTTTCCGGCAAAAGCGGTTTGCTTTCCGACGTACTGCAGTACTGCATATAACAGGGGCCGGTGAATCGGGCGGCGTACGCCGTGCGGGCCGGCCTCGAAGTTATCGATGAAAGGAAATCCGGTGGCACAGAAGGTTCAGGTCCTTCTTGTCGATGACCTCGACGGCGGCGAGGCAGACGAGACCGTGACGTTTGCGTTGGACGGCAAGTCCTACGAGATCGACCTCACCACGGCCAACGCGGACAAGCTCCGTGGCGCCCTGGAGGACTTCGTCAAGGCCGGTCGGCGTACTGGCGGCCGGGGTTCGAGCGGCCGCGGCAAGGCGCGTGCGGCGTCGACGAGCGGTAGCCAGGACACCGCCGCAATCCGCGCCTGGGCGAAGGAGAACGGTTTCGAGGTCAATGACCGCGGCCGTGTTCCCGCGTCGATTCGTGAGGCCTACGAGAAGGCCAACGGCTGACGGTTGCGCCGTCGCAGCCGGACCCGGTGGCACTGCGTTGCCGCCGTGTCCACCAGCCGTACGAGATCGGAGCCCACGGCGGGGTCGCTGTGGTGCGCGGTCCCGCCGCCCCCCATCGTGGGCAGGGACGCCAGCGCCGGCAGCGTCGGCTCCACCTCGCACCCGGGCTCCGGGGGTCGCAGCCACACGGCGGCCCCCCGCGAGCCGGACCACCCCGGAGGCGTGGGCGCGTCGATGTGCCCGCCTGCCCCGACGGCGGTGAGGTCGAGGGGGATGTTCCCCCACTCCAGCCAGTCGAGCAGCCCCGGCAGCTCGTCCGCGCTTCCCGTGCCCACCAGGAGGCGCATCGTTTCCCCGCGCAGCGCCACCGGAGCCCTCGGCCCGAGGTGGCGCAGCGCCGCGAAGCCCGCCTCCGCGGGCAGCTCCAGGACGTCGAAGCGCAGCCCCGTCACGAGGCGCACCGGGCCGGGGCCGGGCACGGTCGCCCAGCCGAGTCCGTTCTCGTACCACTGCCGCACCGGGTCGCTCTGCTCGACCGGGGTCCGGGGCTGAGGAACTGTGGGGGCCATGTCACAGCAACAGCCCGAAGGCGGCGCGAGTTACGCAGGGTCGCCGACTGAATGCGTAACGTGTCCGGAAAGGGGGCGTACAGGCGTGTTCGGCGGTGCAAGAGTGTTCGCCCGTAGCGGAGGGAACCGGGGCGCGCCGCATGGACTGTCCGTCGTTACGGGTAAGACATCCCTAGTGGGGAGGGGCGACACGCGGTTCCGGGCGTCTCACGTTCGCCATCGGCGTAGTGCTGGTGGGGGTAACTGCCTGGCCTGCGGGAACATCGTCTCGCACCATCGGGTTGAGGCAGTTGTCGGCGTTCGGGGTCTGGAGTTCCTCGATGAGGAGGGCCGGGTGTCGGCAGTTGGAATGAGCGGTCCCCGCTTGCGGGACTAAGCTGCGGAAGGACAGGGAGGGGACCGACCCCTTACTGCCTGACCGCTCTGAGGAGCGATTAACGATGTTCGAGAGGTTCACCGACCGCGCGCGGCGGGTTGTCGTCCTGGCTCAGGAAGAAGCCCGGATGCTCAACCACAACTACATCGGCACCGAGCACATCCTCCTGGGCTTGATCCACGAGGGCGAGGGTGTCGCCGCTAAGGCCCTGGAGAGCCTCGGGATTTCGCTCGAGGCGGTCCGCCAGCAGGTGGAGGAGATCATCGGGCAGGGCCAGCAGGCTCCGTCCGGGCACATTCCCTTCACCCCCCGTGCCAAGAAGGTCCTGGAGCTGTCGCTCCGCGAGGCCCTTCAGCTGGGCCACAACTACATCGGCACGGAGCACATCCTGCTCGGCCTGATCCGTGAGGGCGAGGGCGTCGCCGCCCAGGTCCTGGTCAAGCTGGGCGCCGATCTCAACCGGGTGCGGCAGCAGGTCATCCAGCTGCTCTCCGGTTACCAGGGCAAGGAGACCGCCACCGCCGGCGGTCCTGCCGAGGGCACGCCCTCCACGTCCCTGGTGCTCGACCAGTTCGGCCGGAACCTGACCCAGGCCGCTCGTGAGTCCAAGCTCGACCCGGTCATCGGGCGCGAGAAGGAGATCGAGCGGGTCATGCAGGTCCTGTCCCGCCGTACGAAGAACAACCCGGTCCTGATCGGTGAGCCCGGCGTCGGCAAGACCGCCGTCGTCGAGGGCCTCGCGCAGGCCATCGTCAAGGGCGAGGTGCCCGAGACCCTCAAGGACAAGCACCTCTACACCCTCGACCTCGGCGCGCTCGTCGCCGGTTCCCGCTACCGCGGTGACTTCGAGGAGCGCCTGAAGAAGGTGCTCAAGGAGATCCGCACCCGCGGCGACATCATCCTGTTCATCGACGAGCTGCACACGCTGGTCGGTGCGGGTGCCGCCGAGGGCGCCATCGACGCCGCTTCGATCCTGAAGCCGATGCTGGCCCGCGGTGAGCTCCAGACCATCGGCGCCACCACGCTCGACGAGTACCGCAAGCACCTGGAGAAGGACGCCGCGCTGGAGCGCCGCTTCCAGCCCATCCAGGTCGCGGAGCCGTCGCTGCCGCACACCATCGAGATCCTCAAGGGCCTGCGCGACCGGTACGAGGCGCACCACCGCGTCTCGATCACCGACGAGGCGCTGGTCCAGGCCGCGACCCTGGCCGACCGGTACATCTCGGACCGCTTCCTGCCGGACAAGGCGATCGACCTGATCGACGAGGCCGGTTCCCGGATGCGCATCCGCCGGATGACCGCGCCGCCGGACCTCCGCGAGTTCGACGAGAAGATCGCGGGCGTGCGCCGGGACAAGGAGTCCGCGATCGACTCGCAGGACTTCGAGAAGGCCGCCTCCCTGCGCGACAAGGAGAAGCAGCTCCTGGCCGCGAAGGCCAAGCGCGAGAAGGAGTGGAAGGCCGGCGACATGGACGTCGTCGCCGAGGTCGACGGCGAGCTGATCGCCGAGGTCCTGGCCACGGCCACCGGCATCCCGGTCTTCAAGCTCACGGAGGAGGAGTCCTCCCGCCTGCTGCGCATGGAGGACGAGCTCCACAAGCGCGTCATCGGCCAGAAGGACGCCGTCAAGGCGCTCTCGAAGGCGATCCGGCGTACGCGTGCGGGGCTGAAGGACCCGAAGCGTCCGGGTGGTTCGTTCATCTTCGCCGGTCCGTCCGGTGTCGGTAAGACCGAGCTGTCCAAGGCGCTCGCCGAATTCCTCTTCGGTGACGAGGACGCGCTGATCTCGCTCGACATGTCGGAGTTCAGCGAGAAGCACACGGTCTCGCGTCTCTTCGGTTCGCCTCCCGGTTACGTGGGTTACGAAGAGGGCGGTCAGCTGACCGAGAAGGTCCGCCGCAAGCCGTTCTCCGTCGTCCTTTTCGACGAGGTCGAGAAGGCCCACCCGGACATCTTCAACTCGCTCCTGCAGATTCTGGAGGACGGTCGCCTGACCGACTCCCAGGGCCGCGTCGTGGACTTCAAGAACACGGTCATCATCATGACGACCAACCTTGGAACGCGTGACATCTCCAAGGGCTTCAACCTGGGCTTCGCGGCCCAGGGCGACACGAAGTCCAACTACGAGCGGATGAAGAACAAGGTCAGCGACGAGCTGAAGCAGCACTTCCGCCCGGAGTTCCTGAACCGCGTGGACGACGTCGTCGTCTTCCCGCAGCTCAGCCAGGACGACATCCTCCAGATCGTCGACCTGATGATCACCAAGGTGGACGAGCGCCTCAAGGACCGGGACATGGGCCTGGAGCTCTCCCAGTCCGCGAAGGACCTGCTCGCGAAGAAGGGTTACGACCCGGTGCTCGGCGCGCGTCCGCTGCGGCGCACGATCCAGCGCGAGGTCGAGGACACCCTCTCCGAGAAGATCCTCTTCGGCGAGCTGCGCCCCGGCCACATCGTGGTCGTCGACACGGAGGGCGAGGGCGAGAACAAGACCTTCACCTTCCGCGGCGAGGAGAAGGCGGCGCTGCCCGACGTGCCGCCGATCGAGTCGGCCGCCGGTGGCGGCGCGGGCCCGAACCTGAGCAAGGACGCATAGCCTCAGGGCACGCTCGAAGGGGCTGCCCCGGACCGTTTCGTACGGTTCCGGGGCAGCCCCTTTTCGCATGGGCGGGGCGGGGGCGGCTCAGTCGGTGTGCAGGGCGTACGCGTCGACCTTGACGTGCGCGGGGAACGTCTCGTAGCCGTAAGCCTGCATGGCGGGGACACTCACCAGGGCGAGGTCCGGCAGGAGCGTGGGCAGCGGGGCGATGCCGATCGGTTCCCGGTCGGGGAGCACGGTCAGCCGCAGGCGTCGCACGCCGGGGAAGAGCCCGCCGAGCCGGGCCTGTGCGGCCTCCCAGCCGCTCTCGACGTGGAGGGTGAGCTCGGTGACGCCGGGCAGGCTCGCACCGGGCGGTGCGTCGGCCAGGCAGCCGGAGGGGAGCGACATCATCGTGAGACGGGGCAGGCGCGTGAGGGCATCCCACGGCAGGCCGTCGTGCGCGGTGCTCTCGTGGCCGATCATCAGGCCCGCCAGGTGCGGCCACCGGTCCACGCGGTGCAGGTCGCCCAGGTGCCGGTCGGCGTCGAAGATCCCGAGGGTGCGCAGCGGGGCCTGCGGGGGCAGCGGGGCGAGCGTGTAGGGCTCGCGGATGTTCCACAGCCGCAGCTCCGTCACGCCGCGTACGGCCGCGAGAGCCTCCTCGGTGAGGCGGGCGGGGGAGAGGCCGAGCGAGAGGTAGCCGGGAGCCGTGGCGGCCAGCAGGCGGGAGGCGGCCCCGGGCGAGACCGTCTCGCGGATGTCCAGGTGCCGCGGGCGCAGTCCCAGGCGCTCCAGCTCCGCCACCTGCTCGTCGTCGCGGATCGAGAAGTGCGTCGTGCCGTCGTCCAGGCGCGCGATGACCTGCTCCGCGTAGGCCCGGCGTTCGAAGCGGCTCCACCCCCACATGAGCTGGCTGCGTACGGCTATGGCCGGATGGCGGGCGAAGCGCGCGAGGTGGGGGATGGCGCTGTCCGAGCGGACGTGTGTCAGGGTGATCGCCACGTCTCTGGCGTCCTCGTCGTCAAGGCCGTCAGGGCCCGGCAGCAGGTCGAGCACCATCGGGCCGACCGCGCCCAGCTCGCGCGCCTCGCGGCGGCTCTGCGGCGGGATGAGCCGGGCCGTGCGCCGCTCCACCTCCTCCCGTACCGCCGGGGCGAGTTCCGCCGCGTGTTCGAGGCAGGCCGCGGCGAGGAGATGGACGCGATTCCGGGAGCGTTTGTCGGGGTGGCCGTCTCCGTAGGCCATCACCTCGCGTAGAAGTTCGGTGCGTTCACGGGGCCGCGCCTGGGCCACCGCCATGCGGATGACGTCCTCCCACTGGTCGTCCGCCGCGTGCCGGGCGAGGACGCCGAAGTCGCCCTCGTCGACGGCCGCGCGGGCGCCCAGGAAGTCCTGGAAGGTGCGGTGCACGAATTCGACGGTATCGGGGCCCGGCTCGCGCAACAGGCCGCTGCGGTGCAGGAAGTGGGCGTAGACGGCCTCCGCGTCGCCGAGCGCGGCGAGTTCCGGGACGGCCGGCAGGGCGTCCGCGATGATCGACTCCGCGCGGGAACGGTCCATCATCGTGCGGCCGTTGCGGATCAGCCAGTACGCGAGGCGTTGCAGGAGCTGGAGTTGCGGCTCCTCGCGCAGTTCGGGGACGGCCATGTGGCGTTCGCGGTCCCTGCGGACCAGGAGCATGGAGAGGGCGGCGGTGTAGAGGTCCTTGCGGCCCAGCGGCAGGAAACCCCTGCGGTCGCGGTGCAGGGCGCAGATCAGGCCGCACATCAGGGGGTTGGTGGCCAGGAGGCCGAGGTCCGGCTGCGACTTCACCGCGGCCAGGAGCTGGTTCTCGTACGCCTTGAGGACCGCGTCGTCGTCGGCTTTGCCGGTGACCGCCGCAGTGTGCCAGCGCTCGATGAACGCGGCCACATCCGGCTGCCTCATCGCGGAGAGCGTCAGCTCCGTGAAGCCCTCCTCGGCGAGCCAGTCGGTGCGGATCGCCGAGGGGCGCGAGGTGACCAGCCAGTGGTTGCCGGGGTAGGCGTCGATGAGATCCGTGAGCCACGCGCGCGTGCGGGCGCGTTCCGCGTCCGGGATCTCGTCGATGCCGTCGACCAGGACCAGGGCGCGGCCCGCCGACAGGACGCGCGCCTCCCAGCCTGCGGGCTGCGTGCCGGCGAGCGGGCAGCCGACCGACGCGAGGAAGTCCGCGGGGGCGGGCAGCCGCTCGCCGTGGCGGGTGAGGGCGCGCAGCGGCAGGACGTAGGGGACACGGTCGTAGAGGTACGTCATGGGGCCCTCGGCCAGGTCCTGGCGGGCGGCGCTGACCGCGAGCCACTGGACGAGGGTCGTCTTGCCGGAGCCGGCCTCGCCGCGCAGCAGGACGCGGTCGTGGGCGGCGAGGGCCTGGTCGGCGGGGAGCGGGGAGCTGTGCTCGACGACCTCCACCTCTTCCACGTGGTACTCCGCGCCGGCCAGGAGCCGCGCCGTCGTCACGCGCCCGGGTGCCGTCGCCTCCAGGGACATGTAGGCCGCGTCCAGGGGCCACTTGCCCGGGGTGTCCGTCAGGTGGATCCCGAAGATCGTCAGCTTGCCGTGCTTCTTCGCCACGTACGCGAGGTAGCGGCGTTCGAAGGCGGCGTCCAGGGCTCCCGGGCGGGGGTCGCGGGCGATCAGTTCGTCGACCTTGGCGATCAGCTCGTCCTGGCCGTGGCTCTGCGCGACCAGCGTCGCCGCCACGAACGTGGAGCGCTGCGTGAAGAACTGGAGGATGTGCAGGCAGGCCCACTCGGTGACGGAGTCGAGATAGCGGGCGGCGTCCGCGGACAGCCCCGCGGGGACCGGGATGCCGGTGGCCGACGCGCCGCGGATGAGCTCGCGGGCCAGCTTCCGGTGGCCGAGGCGGACTGCCTGGACGTCGTCCATGTCGAGGCCGCCGAGGGCGAGGAGTACGCGGGCCAGGGCGTCGGTGACCGCGGTTGCCTCGTCCGGCGGGAAGGGGGCCTCGCCGGGGCAGGCCAGGGACCGGTTCACGAGCCGCTGCGCGAGGCGGCGCACGTCGGGCTCGGTCAGCGTGCGCTTCTCGCCCCGGAAGGAGACGAGCCCGGAGAGCCGCACGGGCCGCTCCACGAGGCCTGCCCCCGGTCCCTCCCGGACGAACAGTCGCTTGATCAGCGGGCCGATGACGCTCGATGCCAGGCGGGTGCCCATGACCGCGGGATCCATGGGCGTGAGCGTAGTCGGCGTCACATCGGCGGCGGGGTCGATCTTGCCGACCGGTGACATGCCGCACAGGGATTTCGCCCGGTACTAGGCGGAATAGTGGACCCGGGGGGATCGGGACGCGGGACCTTCGGCCCACAACCTCCGGGACCTTTGCCGCGTCGGGCGCATCCAGGTGGGGGTGTGGTGGGGGCCGGGTGTGGACACGGGCCGACGGGCGCCCTTACGTGCGCTTAAACCTTCCCGGCGGCGGGAAATCCCGTGATCGATGATCAGGTGAATTGTCCGGATTTGATGGTGTCAAGAGGGCGAAATCCTGACGGCTGACTACGGCTTTCGGTAGTAGATGGGTGGTTTGGGCGTGGACTGAGGGCGGGTTACCAAGGGATGGCCGACCCGGCGAAGCGTGCTCAGCGGGATCCCACCCGCTCCCGTCCGCCGGGTTCTCTCACGCCTCCGTCACCCAGCTCCGAAGGACGTCCCCATGTCGAAGCGCACCAAGTCCCACCATCCCCGCCCGTCCCTCTCCCGTACGCGGGCGGCCGTCGTCGCCGCGGGCCTCGGGATGTCGGCGGTTCTCGGGGCCGGGGTCTCGGTCGCTGCGGACAGCGCCCAGAGCGGCGGCGCGCTGCCCCGCGTCACCGTGAACTCCGTCCACGCGCAGGCCGCCGCCCAGGCCAAGGCCGCCCAGAAGGCCAAGGCCGCGGCGGTCAAGAAGGCGGCCCCGAAGGCCGCCCCGAAGGCGCCGACGGCTGCCGCCTGGGTCCACCCGGTCCAGCGCTACACGCTCTCCGCGAGCTTCGGTCTCGGCGGCAGCATGTGGTCGCACAAGCACTCCGGCCAGGACTTCGCCGTCCCGGTGGGCACCCCGGTCGCGGCCGTGCACGGCGGCACCGTCGTCAAGGCCGGCCCCAACGGCGCCGGCGACGGTCCCGCGTACGGCAACGCCGTCGTGATCAAGCACAGCAACGGCACGTACTCCCAGTACGCGCACCTCTCGCAGGTCGACGTCCGCGTGGGGCAGAACGTCACCACCGGCCAGCGTGTCGCCCTCTCCGGCAACACCGGCAACTCCAGCGGCCCGCACCTGCACTTCGAGATCCGTACGACCCCCAACTACGGCACGGCCGTGGACCCGGTCGCCTTCCTGCGCTCGGTGGGCGTGAAGGTCTGACCCGAGCGGGTCTCCGACCCCGGCGCACGTGGGCTCAGTCGCCCGCGTGCGCCTGCGTGACCAGATCGATGGCGACTTCGAGGATGGCCTTCCGCTTCTCCTCGGGGTCGCCTTCGATGTCCTTGAGCACGAACATCCCGCCGTGCATGGTGAACAGGGCGCTGAAGCACCGCACCTGGTCGGCCATCGGCGCCCCCGGGTCCTTGAGGATCTCGTAGAGCCCGATCATGCGGTCCCGGAAGCTCTCGCCGGTCTTCAGGTCGCGCATCGTGGCCTGGTTCTCCTGCATGAAGCGGAAGAGCGGTGCCGCGTCGACCAGGATCTCGCTGTAGCGGCGCAGGACCTGCTCCCTGATGGCGAGGGTGGGCGGCTGCGGCTGCTGGTGGCCCCACTCGATCAGCTCGTCGATCGGCCGGGTGAGGTCGTCGAAGATGCTGGTCAAAATGGCTTCCTTGGTCTTGAAGTGGTAGTACAGCGCCGCCTTCGTGACCTCCAGCCGCTCCGCGATCTCGCGCAGCGACGTCTTCTCGTACCCCTGTTCGGCGAAGAGTGCGAGGGCCACGTCCTGGATGCGCTGGCGGGTGTTCCCGCGACGCTGCTGCTTGCCTGTGCCCGTGCCCATCGGGTGCTCCTCGGCTCCACTCAAACTTACTTGACGCCCGGCTAGTCGGGGGTCTACCTTCCCTCAGTGTAGTCAACTAGCCGGGCGGCAAGTAAGGCGCCGGGTGGGTCCGTGGGCGCCGAAGGCGTCCTGGAAGGCGCGGGAGTGGGGAACATGGCGAACACCAGCACGGCGCAAGCCGGACCGGAGCAGGGGGCCGAGCCGGGGGGAAAGGCCGAGCCGCGGCCGCGCAGCGTGCGCGTCGTGCTGATGGCCCTGATGATCGCGATGCTGCTCGCGATGCTCGACAACATGATCGTGAGCCCCGCGATGCCGACGATCGTCGGCGACCTCGGCGGCCTGGAGCACCTCTCGTGGGTCGTGACCGGGTACACCCTCGCGACCGCCGCCTCGACCCCCATCTGGGGCAAGGTCGGCGACATGTACGGGCGCAAGGGCGCCTTCCTCACCGCGATAGTGATCTTCCTGGCCGGCTCCGCGTTGAGCGGCATGGCCCAGGACATGGGGCAGCTGATCGGCTTCCGGGCCATCCAGGGCCTCGGCGCGGGCGGGCTGATGGTCGGCGTCATGGCGATCATCGGGGACCTCGTGCCGCCGCGTGAGCGCGGCAAGTACATGGGCATGATGACCGGCGTCATGGCGGTCGCGATGATCGGCGGCCCGCTCGTCGGCGGCGCCATCACCGACCACCTCGGCTGGCGCTGGGCCTTCTACATCAACCTGCCGCTCGGCGCCGTGGCGCTCGCCATGGTGACCACGGTCCTGCACCTGCCGAAGAAGAAGGCCGAGGGGCGCATCGACTATCTCGGCGCGGCCCTGCTCACCGTCGGCATCAGCGCGCTGGTGCTCGTCACCACCTGGGGCGGCACGGAGTACACCTGGGGCTCCGCCGTGATCATGGAGCTCATCGCCATCGGCGTCGTCGCGCTCATCGGCTTCCTCCTCGTACAGAAGAAGGCCGCCGAGCCGATCATGCCGCTGCACATCTTCCGCAGCCGCAACTTCTCGCTGATGGCCGTGATCGGCTTCATCACCGGCTTCGTGATGTTCGGCGCGATGCTCTTCCTGCCGCTCTACCAGCAATCCGTGCAGGGTGCCTCGGCGACCAATTCCGGGCTGCTGCTGCTCCCGATGCTGCTCTCGATGATGGTCGTCTCGATGTTCGCCGGCCGGTTCACCACGGCCACCGGCAAGTACAGGGCCTTCCCGGTCGTCGGCACCGTACTGATGATCGTCGGCTTCTTCCTGCTGGCGCAGATGGACACGGAGACCTCGCGGCTCACCTCGGGCCTCTACATGGCGGTGCTCGGCGCGGGCATGGGCTTCCTGATGCAGGTCACCATGCTGGTCGCCCAGAACAGCGTCGAGATGAAGGACATGGGCGTCGCCTCGTCCTCGGCCACGCTCTTCCGTACGCTCGGCTCCTCCTTCGGCGTCGCGATCATGGGCGCGCTCTTCAACGACCGGGTCCAGCACGTGATGGCCGAGCGCGCCGGGGAGCTGGGCGGCAAGGTCACCGAGAAGTCGGCGCAGCTCGACGCGGCGAGCCTGGCGAAGCTGCCGGAGCAGGTGAGTGACGCGTACAAGGTCGCGGTCGCCTCCGGTACGCACGCGGCGTTCCTGCTCGGTGCCGCCATCGGCGTCGCCGCGCTGCTCGCCTCGCTCTTTGTGAAGGAGACCCCGCTGCGCGGCTCGGGCCCGGCCTGACCCGGTCGCCCTCCCCGGCCCCCGGCGCCCTCGCGCCGGGGGCCGTTGTCAGTGCCGCGTGCCAGCATCGGGGTGTGGAGAAACTGCGGCTGATGCGTCTGGCCAAGGACGCCATGGACCGCGACTGGGCCGACCCGCACCTCGACCTGGACGCGGTGGCGGCCCACGCCGGTTACTCCCGCCACCACTTCATCCGCGCCTTCAAGGAGGTGTACGGCGAGCCGCCGGGGCAGTACCTCTCCCGCCGCCGGATCGAGCGCGCCGAGGACATGCTGCGCACGGCCGACCTGACCGTCACGGAGATCTGCCTGCTCGTCGGCTTCAGCAGCGTCGGCACGTTCTCGTCCACCTTCAAGCGCCGCACCGGCCTGACCCCCAGCGAGCACCGCACCCAGCACGTGGGCCGCGGCGCCGCCCTCATCCCCGGGTGTTACGCGATGCTCTGGGCCGACGGCTTCCCCGGGCGGAAGGAGAGTCGCACATGTGAAGAAGCGGACCGAGAGCCGCACTGCCTACGGTGTTCTGGTGGGGCGGAGCCCCGCCCCACCCCCCCTCCCGCTTGGAGCACGCCATGATCAAGGGACTCGCCATCTCCACCGTCTGGGTCCTCGACCAGGACCGGGCCAAGGAGTTCTACACCGAGAAGCTGGGCCTGGAAGTCCGTACGGACATGACGATGGGCGACGGCGGCATGCGCTGGCTCACGGTCGGCGCCAAGGACCAGCCCGACGTGGAGCTGACGCTGATGGTGCCGGGCCCGCCCGCCATGGACCCCGAGTCGGCCGAGGCCATGAAGAAGCTGGTCGCCAAGGGCGTCCTCGGCGCGGGCGTCCTCGTCACCGACGACGTACACGGGGACTACGAGAAGCTGAAGGCGCGTGGCGTCGAGTTCCTCCAGGAGCCGCAGGAGCGCCCGTACGGAATCGAGGCGCTCTTCCGCGACGACTCCGGGAACTGGTTCTCGTTCACGCAGCGCCGCGAGGGCGGCCTCGACCTCGACAAGGACTGGTCGTGCTGACCCCCTGACGGCTGTCCGTCAGAGGTTGTCCGGCAGCTGAAGCATCGGGTAGCTCCCGGTGTTCGTGGGCGCGTGCTCCGGCAGCCACAGCACCGCGACCGCGCCCTCGGAGGGCTCCTCGGGCGCCGCACCCGCGGGGCGTACGTTGCGGAAGGTCAGCCGCGCCCCGAGCACCCGCGCCTGGCCCGCCGCGATCGTCAGACCGAGGCCGTGGCCGTGCCCCGCCCGGTCGGTGCTGCCCGTGCGGAAGCGGCTCGGCCCCTCGTGCAGGAGGGCCTCGGGGAAGCCGGGGCCGTGATCGCGCACCCGGACCACGCGGCCCTCGACGCTGACCTCGATGGGCGGCTTGCCGTGCTTGGCGGCGTTGGCGACGAGGTTGCCGAGGATGCGCTCAAGACGGCGCGGGTCGGTGGTGACCTCCGACTCGTGCACCACCGTCACCGTCACGTCCGCGGTCAGGGACGCCATCCGCCGCGTCACGAACTCGCCGAGGGTGATGTCCTGGAGCTCGGCGCGCTCGGCCGCGGAGTCCAGGCGGGCCACCTCCAGGACGTCCTCGACGAGGGTGCGCATCGCCTGGGCGCGGTCCTTGACCAGCTCGCTGGGGCGGCCCGGCGGCAGCAGCTCGGCCGCCGTGAGCAGCCCGGTCACCGGGGTGCGCAGCTCGTGCGCGATGTCCGCGGTCACCCGGCGCTCGGCCTCCAGGCGCTGCTTGAGGGCGTCGGCCATCGCGTCCACGGCGCTGGCCAGATCGTCGGTCTCGTCCTTGACGACACCGCCGATCGCGTCGCGGACGCTGACGTCCGTCTGCCCCTGGGCGACCTCGCTCGCCGCCGTCGCCGCCTTCCGCAGGCGCCGCGACAGCTGCCCGCCGACCAGCACGCCGAGGGCGCAGCCACCGAAGACGACCGCGATCGAGCCGATGACCAGGGCCTGGTCGAGGTCCTTCATGACGGTGGCGCTGCGGTCGGTGAAACGGGAGTGCAGCGACAGGACGTGCCCGTCGGCGAGCGGCACGGCGGCCCAGATGTCCGGCACGCCGTCCGGCTTGTCCTCGACGAAGGTGGCGCGGCGGCCCGTGAGGACCTTCTGCCGCAGCTCCTCGGGCAGCTCCGGGTCGTCGACCTTCGTGCCGAACTGGAGGGTCTGGCGCTGCGACGCGGAGTACAGCCGCAGGGCGAACTGGATGCGCTCGTCCTGCACGTCGCGCGCGTTGTCCAGCATCGAGACACGCGCGGCGTTGTGCACGACGAGGCTCAGCGCCACGGCGACCAGCGCGCCGACCAGCGCGATCGCCGCGCTGATCTTCCAGCGCACGCCGGTGCGCAGGCCGGTGGTGCGCAGACCGGTGCGCAGATCGGTGGTGCGTGAACCGGTGGTCCGCAGACCGGTGCGCAGATCGGTGGTGCGTGAACCGGTGGTCCGCAGACCGGTGCGCAGGCCGGTGCGCAGGCGTGTGCCCACGCCGTTCCGGAGCACCTCACGGACGCGCTCGACCGCCCTGTGGCCCCCGTTCATGTACGTCCCCTGAGTCCGCGGCCCCGGGGCCGCCGCCGTGCGCCGTTCGTCACGCGTCCGCTCACGCCGTGAGCTCACGCCTTGAGCTTGTAGCCGAAGCCGCGCACCGTCTCGATGCGGTCCTGGCCCACCTTCGTACGCAGCCGCTGCACATGGACGTCGACGACGCGGGTGTCGCCGCCCCAGCCGTAGTCCCACACGCGCTCCAGGAGCTTGTCGCGGGAGAGGACCGTGCCGGGCGCGGACGAGAACTCCAGGAGCAGCCGCATCTCGGTCGGCGTCAGCCCGACCGGGGTGCCGCCCCTGCGGACCTCCATGCCCTCCGTGTCGATCTCCAGGTCGCCGAAGTGCAGTACACCGCCCGCCGCCGAGGTTTCCTCACCCGAGGCGGCCGTCGCCGAGCCGCTACCGCTGGCGTGCCCGAAGCGGCGCAGGACGGCGCGGATACGGGCGACCAGGACGGCCCCGTCGAACGGCTTCGTCACGTAGTCGTCGGCGCCCGCCTCCAGGCCCAGCACGACGTCGATGGAGTCCGCGCGCGCCGACAGCATGATCACGGGGACGGTCGACTCGTCGCGGATGCGGCGGCACAGCGAGACGCCGTCCAGGCCCGGCACCATGACGTCGAGCAGCGCGATGTCCGGCTGGTTCGCGCGGAACGCCTCAAGGCCCGCCAGCCCGTCGGGCATGGCCGTCACCGCGAAGCCGTCGCGCTCCAGGGCGAGCTGGGTGGCCTCACGGATGACGTCGTCGTCCTCGACGAACAGGACATGGGTCTGCTCTGCCATCGGATGCTCTCAGTCCTTCTCGGTGCTCTGTACGTTCTCTGCGGGTCTGCGGGTCTGCGGGTCTGCGGGTCTGCGGGTCTGCGGGTCTGCGGGTGGTGCGGGTTCTGCGGGCCTGCGGGTGGTGGGGGTTCTGCGGGTTCTCCGCGGGGAGGGACGGTCGTCACTCCGCCGCCGGCGCGGGCTCCTCGCCACCCACCGCGTTGCTGAAGTCGCTGCGCGTACGGTCCGCCTCGGTGAAGCGGTGCGCCGACCAGCGGTACGTGATCACTTCCTCGCCGGAGGGATACGCCACCGAGTCGCCCTTCTCGTACAGCTGCTTCGTCACGACCAGGTCGCCCCGGTCGATCTCGGCGTAGACGGACGCGGGCTCCTCGGCCGTGAACACGTTCTTGTACCCGCCGTTCTCTGCGCGATACACGTAGCTGCCGATGCCGACGGCGTCCGCGCAGGTCAGGACGTTCACCACGACGTCGGCGGCGGAGCCTCCGGTCAGGTCGCCGTACGACACGTCGATCGGGTACGTCTTGCCCGCGCACGGCTTCAGGTCCCTCTTGACCGCCGGGCTGACCTTCGGGTCGTCCCTGACGAGCCGCACCGCGTCGATCTTCTCCGACGGCACGGAGACCGACGGCGACGTGGACGGCGAGGCGGACAGCACGGGCTCGCTGCGGGCCGGGCCCTCGTCGCGTGCGCCGGAACCACCGGTCGAGCAGGCGGAGAGGGAAAGGCCGACGGCGGCGAGCACGGCCACCGCCGTGCTCACCGCCTGCACGCTTGACTTGGCCTCAGGGCCTAGGCCGCGCAACGCTCCCGCTCCTCACGTCCGAGCGCGCCGGCGACCAGTTCCTCGCGGTCGCGGCTCTCCAGCTCCTGGCGGAGCCGGGCGAGCGCCCGGTGCAGCGTGCTCTTGACCGTTCCGGCCGACATGCCGAGTGCGGCGGCCGTCTCCTCTGTGGACATCTGCTCCCAGTGTCGCAGCACGACGACGCTGCGCTGCTTGGGTGCGAGCACCTTCATGATGTCCATGAGCAGAGCGCGGTCCGCGTGCTGTTCGGTGGAGTCTTCCACGCTCGCGTCGGGCAGCTGCTCGGTGGGCACCTCTTCGAGCTTGCGCGCCCGCCACCACTCGGTACGCGTGTTGATCATGACGCGGCGCAGGTAGGCGTCGGCGAGCCGCTTGTCGGCTATGCCGTCCCAGCGGCCGTACGTCCGTACGAGCGCGGTCTGCAGCAGGTCCTGGGCGTCGACGGGGTCCGGGACCAGGCGCCGGGCACTGCGCAGCAGGGCATCCTGCCGAGTGCGGACGTACTCTTCGAACTCGAGCACCTCGCCGTGCGCCATATGAAACCGCCTCCGTTCCGTCCCCATGTCGACCGCGGTCCTTGCCTGTGCGGTACAGGTAAGAAGCTACGGAGGCCGTGTCACGGGGTTGTGCGGAGCAGCCAGCGGCGGACGCACGGCTGTGCGTAGGTTGTGTAACAGAAGTAGGACCCGCGTAAACGCCTGCGCTCACCGGGTCCGCCAAGGGCGCCGGGCGCCCCCGGCGTCAGGTCAGGGGCAGCCGGTAGAGGCCGTCGGGCAGCGGCTCGACGAGACCGTCCGCGACCAGGCCGTCCAGCGCGCGGGCCCGCTGCACCGGCTCGTCCCACACCTGGTCGAGCACCGCCTGCGGTACGGGCGTCAGGGCCTCACGGAGCACCGCGAGCAGCTTGCCCCGCACCTGGCGGTCCGTACCCGCGTACGTCTGGCCGCGGCGGGCCGGGCCGTCGTGGGCCGGCTTGCCCGCCGTGCGCCAGGCGCACCGGTCGGCGATCGGGCACCGCGCGCAGTTCTCGTTCTTCGCGGTGCACACCAGCGCGCCGAGCTCCATCGAGGCGGCGGCCCAGCGCGAGGCGGTGCGCTCGTCCTCGGGCAGCAGGGCGCGGGCGAGCCTGCGCTCGGCGGCCGTGGTCGCGTTCGGCGGGTACTGCACCCCGGTCACGGCCCGTGCGAAGACCCGGCGCACGTTCGTGTCCAGGACGGCGTGCCGCTGCCCGTACGCGAAGGACGCCACGGCCGCAGCGGTGTACTCCCCGATGCCGGGCAGTGCGAGCAGCTGGCCGTGCTGCGTGGGTACGTCGCCGCCGTGCCGCTCCGTTATGGCGACGGCCGCGCCGTGCAGCCGCAGGGCGCGGCGCGGGTAGCCGAGCCGTCCCCAGGCGCGGACGGCCTCACCGGGGGCCTCCTTGGCGAGGTCGGCGGGGCGGGGCCAGCGGGCCAGCCACTGCTCGTACACGGGCAGGACCCGGCTGACGGGCGTCTGCTGGAGCATGAACTCACTGACCATCACGCCCCACGGCCCGGCGTCCTCGCGCCGCCACGGCAGATCACGGGCGTGCGCGTCGAACCAGGCGATGACGGGGGTGTGGAGGGCGTCCCCGGTGGGCTCGGGGGAGTCCCCCGGGGCCGGGCTGTTCGGCATGGGCTTCGTGGGAGCAGTCATGGCACCATCGATCCTGCCATGGCCGCGTCGGTTCCACGGGTTCCCCCGGGCGAGGTGTGTCCGGTGTGGCCGGGTTCTGAGTGACCGGTTTCTGAGTGACCGGGTTCTGTGTGACCGGGTTCTGTATGGCCCCGCCGCACCTGACGATCGGCAGGGGTGGCGGGTGTCACCGGACACGTAGCGTCGGGTGCGTGGAGAGACGTACGAGGAGCGCGCTGCTGTGGGGGGCGCTCGCCGTCCCCGTGGTGTCGGTGGACCGGCTCGGCATGAACGAACCCCGCCCGGCCTGGCAGCAGATCACCTCGCTCGCCGTCCTCGCCGCCGCTGTCGCGATCCACCGCACCCGGCCGCTGCCCGCGTTCCTCGCGGCGGCAGCCCTCGGCCTCGTCACCGGCTCCTCCCTCTTCACGCTCTCCTACGGGCCCGCCCTCGCCGCCTTCGCCCTGCTCCTCGGCCGCCGCGCGGGCCGCGCCCGCCCGGCCCTGCTCGCCTTCGGTGCCGTCGCGCTCGTCGGCACGGTCAAGATCGCCGTGCGTGATGTCGACCCCGTGGTGGAGTGGCTGGTCCTCATGGGCACGCTCGTGTTCGGCACGGTCTTCCCGTGGCTCACCGGCCGCTACTGGCGCCAGGCCCGCGAACTGGCCGCCGCGGGATGGGTGCGCGCCGACCAGCTGGAGCGCGAGCAGCGCATCGTCGCCGACCGCGCCCGGCTGCGGGAACGGGCCCGTATCGCCCAGGACATGCACGACTCCCTGGGCCACGAACTGAGCCTGATCGCCGTCCGCGCCGGCGCCCTCCAGGTCGCCCCCGACCTGCCGGCCCCGCACCGCGAGGCCGCCGCCGACCTCCGCGCGGCGGCCTCGCAAGCCACGGACCGCCTGCACGCGATCATCGGCCTGCTCCGCGAGGACGACGACGAGCGAGCACCGCTGGCACCAACCGGGGAGAGCGTCGCGGACCTCGTCGCACGCGCGGCGGAGTCGGGCTTGCGCATCACGTACACCGACGACCACGCATGCGGGTTGCGGCCGGCGGGGCGTGACACCGGGACGGACCCCGCAGGCGAGGCGGTGCCTGAAGCGGGGCCGCGGCCTCAACGCGTGCCGACAGCCGAAGCCGAGGCGGTGCCCGAAGCGGGATCGAACCCTCATCGTGTGTCGGCAGTCGGAGCTGAGGCGGCGGCCCAGGTACGCGAAGCCGGGCCGGGCCCCGTAGTTGAGGCGGCACCCCAAGCGGCATCGGCGTTCGTAGCCGAGGCGGTGCCCGAAGCCCAGGCGGGTCCTCAACGTGCGTCTGCGTTCGTAGCCGAGGCGGTGCCCGAAGCGGGGCCGAACCCTCATCGTGTGTCGGCAGTCGGAGCTGAGGCGGCGGCCCAGGTACGCGAAGCCGGGCCGGGCCCCGTAGTTGAGGCGGCACCCCAAGCGGCATCGGCGTTCGTAGCCGAGGCGGTGCCCGAAGCCCAGGCGGGTCCTCAACGTGCGTCTGCGGCCGAAGCCGAGGCGGTGCCCGAAGTGGGATCGAACCCTCATCGTGTGTCGGCAGTCGGAGCTGAGGCGGCGGCCCAGGTACGCGAAGCCGGGCCGGGCCCCGTAGTTGAGGCGGCACCCCAAGCGGCATCGGCGTTCGTAGCCGAGGCGGTGCCCGAAGCCCAGGCGAGTCCTCAACGTGCGTCTGCGGCCGAAGCCGAGGCGGCGGCCCAGGCCGTGTCGGTGCGTGCAGCCGGGGCGGGCCCCCAGGCTGAGGTCGCCGCCCAGGCCGTATCGGTGGCCCACGCCCCGTCAGCCGGCAAAGCAGAGGCCGTGTTCGCCGAGCGCACCGTCCATCGCGTGGTCCAGGAAGCCCTGACCAACGCCGCCAGGCACGCGCCCGGGGCCCACGTCACCGTTACCGTGGCGCGCGACCGCCACGCGACGACGGTCACCGTCACCAACGGCCGTCCCCAGGAGCCGGGTCCGCCGTCCGAGGGTGGCAGCGGGCTGCGCGGTCTGCGGGCCCGCGTCACCGATCTGGGCGGCGCCTTCGACGCGGGGCCGCACGGCGACGGCTTCCGGGTCACCGCGCGCGTCCCCGCCGAGGGGGCCGCCCCCGCGCCCCCGCCCCGCTTCGGCGCCCACCTCGCGTACGCGCGCCGCCGCACCGTCCTGGCCTTCGGCGCTGTCGTCGCCACGGGCGCGCTGCTCGTCGGCGGGGCCTTCGCCTGGTACGCGTACTCACGCACCCACTCGGTCCTCGACCCCGCCGACTACGCACGGCTGCGCGTCGGCGCACCCCGCGCCGAGGTGGCGCACCTGCTGCCGGACCAGGCCGCCACCGACCCGCCCGTGGAGCGCGCGCCGGCCCCGCCGCCGGAGGGCGCCGATTGCGCGTACTACCGCGCGAGCGGTGAACTCTTCACCGCCGTCCCCTACTTCAGGGTCTGCTTCGGCGGCGACAACGGCGAGAACAGGGCCCGCCTCGTGGACAAGGCCGTGATCCCCACGGCAGGTGAGATGAACAAGGAGCGTGTGCGGTGAATCAGGCGATGACCATCCGGGTCCTGCTGGCCGACGACGAGGCCATGATCCGCGCGGGTGTACGCGCCATCCTCGCCGCGGGCGGGGACATCGAGGTCGTCGCCGAGGCCGCCGACGGGCGCGAGGCCGTCTCCCTCGCGCAGGCCCACCGGCCCGACGTCGCGCTGCTGGACATCCGCATGCCGCGCCTGGACGGACTCGCCGCGGGCGAGGAGATCGTCCGTACCGTGCCGGGGACGGCGGTCGCCATGCTGACGACGTTCTCCGAAGACGCGTACGTGGCACGGGCGCTGGGCGGCGGCGCCACCGGTTTCCTGCTGAAGTCCGGCGACCCGCATGAACTCATCGCGGGCGTACGGGCGGTGGCGGGCGGCGCCGCCTTCCTCTCGCCGAAGGTGGCCCGGCATGTCATCGACGGCTTCGGCGCCCGGCGCATGGGCCGCGGCGCCGAGGCCCGCGCCCGCGTCGGGGCCCTCACCCCACGCGAACGCGAGGTCCTCGGCCTGGTCGGCGCGGGGCTGTCCAATCCGGCGATCGCTGCCCGGCTGCACCTCGTGGAGGGCACGGTCAAGGCGTATGTGAGCGCGGTCCTTGAGCGGCTCGACGTCAGGAACCGCGTCCAGGCGGCGATCGTCGCGTACGAAGCGGGGCTCGTCCCGGAAACGGACTGAGCCCCGCGGGCACGCCGGCCGCCCGTGTCAGCGGCGGTGCGTTCCGTGGCCGTGCGAGTCGCGGCGGTGCGTTCCGTGGCCGTGCGAGTCGTGGTGGTGCGCGTCGTGCGGGTGCGAGTCGTGGCGGCGGAACGTCATCGTCGGGGAGTCGTACGCCGCCGGGTCCGTCGCGGGGGACGGCGCGAGGGCGGGGCCCGGACCCGCGAACCACTTCACGAGGCCGTTCGAGGAGCCACGCATCGCCTGCCCGATCCGCGCCACGGGACGCGTGGTGATCCGTACCACCACGAACGCGAGCACCGCGCCGAGGACGAGACCGACCGCCACGTCGTGCGGGTAGTGCACGCCGACGAAGACCCGCGAGAACGCCATGAGCACGGCCATCGGGACCGTGAGGGCCGCGATGCGGGGCCAGGCGAGGGCGAGACCGATGGCGGCGGCGCCCGCGATCGTCGAGTGGTTGCTCGGGAAGGACCAGTCGCCGTAGGCGGGGCACTCGACGAGCGGCTTCAGCGCGCCGGACACCGCCCGGCAGGGGCGCTCCTCGTCGATCACCGACTTGAGCAGCTCGCTGCACACATACGCCACCGCGGTGGCGAGCGGGGCGAGCACCGCGATGGCCAGGGCGCGGGGGTCACCGCGCCGGGCCCGCCACCAGGCGACGATGAAAAGCACGCCGAAGAGAAGCAGGCCGAGCTCCGTCCACACCTCGGCGAGGTGCTGGAACCACGAGGGGGTGTCGTGGGCGAAGTCGGTGATGTCGCGGTAGAGGTCGTCGTCCATGGTGTCCATGATTACGGACGGTACGGAGTGAGTCCGAATCGTCACATCTGGCGACCGACCCGTGGGGGCCCCTGACGATCGACAGGGCCGGGAGGGCGTTCCGGGATGATGATCTACAAACTTTGTTGCCCAGGACGGCGGGTGGGGCAGGACACGCGTCAGATCTCTCGTAAGGTTTGGGCGTGGGATCTCTGCGCAATCCTGTCGGGCCGCTTCCCTCCACCATCTACTGGCGTCGGAGGGCCGTCCTGCTGTCCGTGTTGGGCCTGCTGGTGCTGCTCGCCGTCTGGGTCGCCACCTCCGGGGGCGACGGCGAACGCAACGGCGCCGACGGGCCGAGCGGCAACGGCCCCGCCACGTCGATCACTCCGGGGCCCTCCAGCTCGGGGCCCGCGGTCAGCCAACACCCGGGCGGGCGGGACGAGTCGAGTGAAGGCTCGGACTCCGGTTCCGGATCCGGTTCTGGTTCCGGGTCCGGGTCAGGTTCTGGTTCCGGTTCTGGCTCGGGTGGCTCCGGAGGTTCGGGCTCCGGGGGCTCCGGCGGTTCGGACGACGCCAAGGGCGGGGGCGGCTCGGCCGACCGGCTCCCGGCCGGGACGAAACTGCCCAACTGCACCGGCAGCACGGTGAAGTTGAAGGTCCGCAGCGTCCAGAACGAGTACGGGATCGACGAGAAGCCGAAGTTCGAGCTGATCGCCGAGAACAGCGGCGGCAAGGCCTGCAAGGTCGATCTGGGCGGCAGGGCAACGGTCGTGACGATCACTCAGGCCGACGGTGACGACGCGTTCTGGTCCTCCGACGACTGCCCCGCCGGAAGCGGCAGCCTGCTGCTGCGCGTGCCGGCCGAGGGGCGCATCACGCACACCGTGCAGTGGGACCGGCACGCCAGCGCCCCGCGGTGCGCGACGCCCGCGCCGCGTTCGGCGCCCGCGGACACCTACCTCGTCGAGGCGAAGGCCCCTGGCCTCGGGACCGCCCGGGCGTCGTTCGTCCTGGAGAAGGACTGACGGTCCCCGCGCTGCCGCGGGGCACCGCTCCAGGGTCGGTCTACTAGACGTACCGCTCCAGGATCGACGACTCCGCGAGGCGTGAGAGGCCCTCGCGGACGCTGCGGGCGCGGGCCTCGCCCACGCCGTCCACCGTCTGGAGGTCGTCCACGCTGGCGGCGAGCAGCTTCTGCAGGCCACCGAAGTGCTCGACGAGGCGGTCGATGATGGCGCCGGGGAGCCGGGGCACCTTGGCCAGGAGGCGGAAGCCGCGCGGCGACACGGCGGAGTCCAGGGCCTCCGGAGAGCCGGTGTAGCCCAAGGCCCTCGCCACGGTGGAGAGTTCGAGCAGCTCCGCGTGGGTGAGGGCGTCCAGCTCGGACAGCGCCTCGTCGACCGTGCGGGAGCGCTTGGCCGTCGGCTCGGGCACGTAGTCCCTGACGACCAGCTCCCGCTCGGGCTCGACGCCCGCGATCAACTCGTCCAGCTGGAGGGCGAGAAGCCGGCCGTCCGTGCCCAGCTCCACCACGTACTCGGCGATCTCCGTGGCGATGCGGCGCACCATCTCCAGGCGCTGGGCGACCGCCGTGACGTCCCGCACCGTCACCAGGTCCTCGATCTCCAGGGCGGAGAGCGTGCCCGCGACCTCGTCGAGGCGGAGCTTGTACCGCTCCAGGGTCGCGAGGGCCTGGTTGGCGCGGGAGAGGATCGCCGCCGAGTCCTCCAGGACGCGGCGCTGCCCGTCCACGTACAGCGCGATCAGGCGCATGGACTGGGAGACGGAGACCACCGGGAAACCGACCTGCTTGGAGACGCGGTCCGCCGTGCGGTGACGGGTGCCCGTCTCCTCCGTGGGGATCTTCGGGTCCGGCACCAGCTGCACGCCGGCGCGCAGGATCTTGGTGATGTCCTTGTCGAGGACGATGCCGCCGTCGAGCTTGCACAGCTCGCGCAGGCGCGTCGCCGTGAACTCGACGTCCAGGATGAAGCCGCCCGTGCACATCGACTCGACGGTCTTGTCCCAGCCGAGGACGATGAGGCCGCCGGTGTTGCCGCGCAGGATGCGTTCGAGCCCGTCGCGCAGGGCCGTGCCGGGCGCGACGGCGCTCAGGGAGGCGCGCATCAGCACATCGGCGGCCGAGCTTCCGCCGGACTTGCCGGGGTTCGCTGCCCGGTCGTTGGCTGCCACTGCACTCCCTCGGTCGCAGGTTGTCCAAGCCTCTTGCGTACGTCTGACTTCGTACGGATGGGCGAGACCAGGGCAAAGTCTACCGGCGCGCTTCCTCCTCCCGTGGGGCCTCTCGGCGACGGGATCGTGGAAGGACACGCAGGGCGTCCCCCATGTCGGCGACTTCGATGACCTTCATACCGGCGGGGATCCGGCCGGGATCGGTCGGTACGAGGGCGTGCGTGAAGCCGAGCCGGTGGGCCTCGGCCAGCCTGCGCTGGACGCCAGTGACCCGTCTGACCTCGCCGGCCAGGCCCACTTCCCCGATCGCGACGAGATTCTTCGGCAGCGGGGTGTCGCTCGCCGCGCTGGCGAGGGCGAGCGCGACGGCGAGGTCCGCGGCGGGCTCGGAGAGCTTCACGCCGCCGACCGTCGCGCTGTAGATGTCCCGCTTGCCGAGGGCCGTGATCCGGCCGCGCTGCTCCAGGACGGCCAGCATCATCGAGACGCGGGAGGTCTCCAGGCCGGAGGTGGTGCGCCGGGGGCTCGGGATCTGCGAGTCGACCGTGAGCGCCTGGACCTCGGCGACCAGGGGGCGGCGGCCCTCCAGGGTGACGGTCAGGCAGGTGCCGGGGACGGGCTCGGCACGGCGGGTCAGGAAGAGGCCGCTGGGGTCGGCGAGGCCGGTGATGCCCTCGTCGTGCAGCTCGAAGCAGCCGACCTCGTCCGTGGTGCCGTACCGGTTCTTGACGCCGCGGACCAGGCGCAGGCGCGCGTGCCGGTCGCCCTCGAACTGGAGGACCACGTCTACCAGGTGCTCCAGGAGGCGGGGGCCCGCGATCGCGCCGTCCTTGGTGACGTGGCCCACCAGGAGGGTGGACATGCCGCGCTCCTTGGAGGCGCGGATCAGGGCGCCCGCGACCTCGCGGACCTGCGCCATGCCGCCGGGCGCGCCGTCGATCTCGGGCGAGGCGACCGTCTGCACCGAGTCCAGGACCAGGAGCGAGGGCTTGACCGCGTCCAAGTGGCCGAGGACGGCGGAGAGATCGGTCTCCGCGGCCAGGTAGAGATGGTCGTCGATGGCGCCGATGCGGTCGGCGCGCAGCCGGACCTGGCTCGCGGACTCCTCACCGGTCACATAGAGGGTGCGGTGCTCCTCGCTGGCCGCCTTCGCCGAGACGTCCAGGAGCAGCGTGGACTTGCCGACGCCCGGCTCGCCCGCGAGCAGCACCACGGCGCCGGGGACCAGGCCGCCGCCGAGGACCCGGTCCAGCTCGGGCACGCCGGTGGAGCGCGCGGTGGCCTGACGGCCGTCGACCTCGCCGATCGGGACGGCGGAGGAGGTGACGCGGCCGGGGGCGGTGGTGCGGACCGCGGGCGCGCCGTACTCCTCGACCGTGCCCCAGGCCTGGCACTCTGGGCAGCGGCCGAGCCACTTGGCCGTCTGCCAGCCGCACTCGGTGCAGCGGTAGGACGGCCTGTCCTTGGAGGTCTTCGTACGGGCAGCCATGCTCGGAACCGTAGCCGAGGCCACTGACAACGGGTTCCGCGACAGCGGGTTCCCCGACAACGGGCGCCACAACAGCGGGTTCCACGGCAGCGGGTTCCGCGCGCAAGTCAAGACTGCGGAATGGTGGGTTCCTGTCCCCTTTCGAGGGATCTGTTCACCCGTAAGGATTAAATGTGTGCGAGGGGGAGGAAGCGGCCTGCATCATCCGCCTAACTTCGCACGGGTGATGAGCAGCAGGCCGGAAACTCCCGCGAACGCAACCGGCGCACACCGGGCGCACCGTGACGCGCGCAAGCGTGCGGCGCCCCGCCCGGCGCCCCGGACGACCCCGCCCGCGCGCTACGAACCGTGCCTGAACGGGCTGTTCACGTACTGCCTGTCCGTCCTGTGCGATCACGACGCGGCGACCGCGGCGCTGGGAGACGTGCTCCACCTCGCCGAGCGGCGGGGCTCGCGCGGCCCCGAAGCCGAGCGTGAGCTGCGGGCCTGGCTCTACGCCCTCGCGCGCTGGGTCTGCTTGCGCCGTCTGGCCGAGGCCAAGCGCGACCGCCAGGGCGCGCACGCCGCCCGCGGCACGGGCACCACCCGCGCCGCGAAGTCCGCCCCGGACGCCGAGAAGTCCGCCCCGCGCCCCGCGAGACCCGCCCCGCACGCCGCGGAGACGACCGCGGGCGCCGCGAGACCCGCCCCGCACGCCACGGAGGAGACCGAGCAGCGGCGCCACCGTGAACTGGCGCAGCTGGCCTGGCCGGAAGCCGCCGGGACGACCCCCGAGCAGCGGGAGGCCCTGGAACTGGCCGTGCGCCACCAGCTCACGCCCGCCGAGATCGCCGCCGTCCTCGGCATGGACCTCGCCAAGGCCCGCGGCCTGCTCGCCTCCGCCGCCTGCGAGGTGGAGCGCACCCGCGCCGCGCTCACCGTCGTGGAGACCGGCAGCTGCCCCATCGTCGCCCGTCTCACCGGCGACAATCAGGTGCTGCTCGGCACGGCCCTGCGCCGCGAGCTCGTCCGGCACGTCGACGACTGCCCGCGCTGCCGCCGCACCGCCGAGCGCGCCGGGGCGGGCGCCTGGCCCGGCACGGCCATCAGCCCGGCCACCCTCCCCGTCATCGAGGCCCCGCGGGACGCTCTGGCCCAGGCCATGGCGCGCCTCCCGCGCGCGCGGGGCGCCCACCCCCGCTACAACCGGCGCGGTTTCCCGATCGACCCCAAGGACAACGCCGCGCGCCGCGACCGCCTGCGCGCGCGTGCCGTCACGACGACCGTCGTCGCCACCGTGGTGGCCGCCCCGGTGCTCGCCCTCTGGGCCGCTTACCGGGGAGCGCCGCTCACCGGAGAGGGCCACGACGGCGGCGCGGTCACCGCGAGCGACGGCGAGGGCCCGGGCGGCCTCGGCAGCGACGACGTACGGGACTACGAGAACGCGGGAAACGCCCGCAAGAAGGACGGGCCCGGCTTCGGCGCGGGCGGCCGTTCGCACGACGTCTCCGTGGAGGTCGTCAGCGGCGGGTCCTCGTCCGGTGCGAGCACGGGCCCCGGGCGCCTGACCGTCGACGCGCAGCCGAGCGGCGACACGACGCTCATCACGCTCACGGCGTCCGGCGGCTCACCGGTCCGCTGGTCGGCGAGCGAGCAGGCGTCCTGGCTCTACCTCAGCCGCTCGTCGGGCACGCTCGCGCCGGGGGAGTCCGTCACCATCCAGGTCTACGTCGACCGCAACCGCGAGCCGTCCGGCCCCTGGCGCGCACGGGTGGCCATCGCCCCCTCGGGCGCGGTCATCTCGATCGACGGGTACGGGGGCGGGCGGCCGCCGACGCCGCCGGGACCGGGGCCGCGGCCCACCGACCCCCGGCCTTCCGACCCGGGCCCCTCGGATCCCGGCCCCTCGGACCCGGGCCCGTCGGATCCGGGCCCCTCGGACCCCGGGCCCACCGACCCCGATCCCACGCCGACGCCCACGGACCCGGAGCCCACGCCGTCGGACCCGGGGCCGGGGGACTCGTCGCCACCGCCGGGTGAGGGCGGGGGCACGCCCAGCCAGGGGTGAGGCCGGCCAGCGGTGAGCCCCTCCGCGCCCCTCACGGCGCCTACCGGGTCCGGGCCGGATCCGCCGGGTGCGGTGCCAGAAGCGGGAGTTGCGAGGCGAGGCGCTCCTCGCACAGCTCCACCAGGCGGTCGTAGCCCTCCTTGCCCATCATTTCGATCAGCTCGGGGCGGTAGGAGACGTACACCGGGTCACCCGCGCCGTGCGCCGAGGTCGCCGACGTGCACCACCAGTGCAGGTCGTGGCCGCCGGGGCCCCAGCCGCGCCGGTCGTACTCACCGATCGACACCTGTAGGACACGTGTGTCATCGGGCCGGTCGATCCACTCGTACGTCCTGCGCACCGGCAGCTGCCAGCAGACGTCCGGCTTCGTCTCCAGGGGCTCGCGGCCCTCCCGGAGCGCCAGGATGTGCAGCGAGCAGCCCGCGCCGCCCGCGAAGCCGGGGCGGTTCTGGAAGATGCACGAGCCGTTGTACGGACGGGTCTGGCGGTCGCCGTCCTCGTCCGTGGCGACCCAGCCGGTCTCCCGGCCCACGTCGTGGTGCTGCCAGATGTCGGGCGTGAGCCGCTCCACGTACGCGGCCACGCGCTTCTCGTCGTCCTCGTCCGAGAAGTGCGCGCCCAGCGTGCAGCAGCCGTCGTCGGCGCGGCCCGCCTGGATGCCCTGGCAGCCGCTGCCGAAGATGCAGTTCCAGCGGGAGGTCAGCCAGGTCAGGTCGCAGCGGAAGATCTGCTCGTCGTCCGCGGGGTCGGGGAACTCCACCCAGGCCCGGGCGAAGTCCAGGCCCTTCTCGTCCGGTTCGCCCCGGCCGGTCCTCGCCGGCTTGCCGGACTTCCCGATCTCCTCGGCCTTCTCGGGCCGCCCGGCCTTCACGGTGTTCTCGGGCTTCACGGCTCGCCCTGACTTGTCGGCCTTGCCTGACTTGTTCGGCTTACCCGACTTGTCCGTCGTTTTCTCCTTGCCCTGACTTCCCACCTTCTCCAGCTCCCCTTGCTTCGTCGGCTCCTGGGGCCCGGGCGGCTTGGGCGACGACTTCCCCGACTTCGATTTGTCGGCCTTCGTCTTTTTCGTCTTTGGCACAACTCCAGGGTATGCGTGCGGTGAGCCGCCCGGGGCCAGCCGGGAGGCCCACGCGGCGTAGCGTTCCGTACATGAGACTCGGTGTCCTCGACGTGGGGTCGAACACGGTGCATCTGCTCGTGGTCGACGCCCATCCCGGCGCGCGCCCCCTGCCCGCGCACTCGCACAAGGCCGACCTGCGCCTGGCCCAACTCCTCGACCCCGTAGGGGCGATCGGCCCCGACGGCGTCGACCGCCTGGTCGCCACCGTACGCGCGGCCATGGAGGCCGCCGAGGACAAGGGCGTGGAGGAAGTGCTGCCCTTCGCCACCTCCGCGGTGCGCGAGGCGACCAACGCCGACGACGTCCTGGCCCGGGTCAGAGAGGAGACCGGCGTCGACCTCCAGGTGCTCTCCGGCGAGGAGGAGGCCAAGCTCACGTTCCTTGCCGCCCGGCGCTGGTTCGGCTGGTCCGCGGGCAAGCTGTTCCTCCTGGACATCGGCGGCGGCTCGCTGGAGATCGCGTACGGCATGAACGAGGAGCCGGACTGCGCGGTCAGCCTGCCGCTCGGCGCCGGCAGGCTCACCGCGGCCTGGCTGCCGACGGATCCGCCGGATCCCTCCGACGTGAAGGCGCTGCGGCGGCACGTGCGCGCCCAGATCGCCCGGACCGTCGGGGAGTTTGCCCGCTTCGGCGCCCCCGACCACATCGTGGCCACGTCGAAGACGTTCAAGCAGCTCGCCCGCCTCGCGGGTGCCGCGCGCTCGGCCGACGGTCTCTACGTACAGCGCGAACTGAAGCGGAAGTCCCTGGAGGACTGGGTGCCGCAGCTCGCCGCGATGACCACGCAGGAGCGCGCGGAGCTGCCCGGTGTCTCCGACGGGCGGGCCGGGCAGCTGCTCGCCGGGGCGCTCGTCGCGGAGGGCGCGATGGACCTCTTCGGGGTCGAGACCGTGGAGATCTGCCCGTGGGCGCTGCGTGAGGGCGTGATCCTGCGGCGGCTCGACCACCTGCCGCCGACTCCGTGAGCGGGCCCCGGGGCCTGGTGAGATGAGGCCACCTGCCCGGCGTGCGGGCGCGGCCCGTACGCTGTCCTTCGTGGCAGAACCAGTGGTGCGCATCCCGGATGCGAAGGTCGCCCTGTCGACGGCCTCGGTCTATCCGGAGTCGACGGCGACGGCCTTCGAGATCGCCGCGCGCCTCGGCTACGACGGCGTCGAGGTCATGGTCTGGACCGACCCCGTCAGCCAGGACATCGAGGCCCTGCGCAGGCTGAGCGACTACCACCAGATCCCGATCCTCGCCGTTCACGCCCCGTGCCTGCTGATCACGCAGCGCGTCTGGTCCACCGACCCGTGGGTCAAGCTCCAGCGCGCCAGGGCCGCCGCCGAGAAGCTCGACGCGTCCACGGTCGTGGTGCACCCGCCCTTCCGTTGGCAGCGGAACTACGCGCGCGACTTCGTCGACGGGATCTGGCGCATGGCCGACGAGACCGACGTGCGCTTCGCCGTCGAGAACATGTACCCCTGGCGCTACCGCGACCGCGAGATGCTCGCCTACGCCCCCGACTGGGACGTCACCAAGGACGACTACCGCCACTTCACCGTCGACCTCTCGCACACCGCGACGGCCCGCACGGACGCCATGGACATGATCGGCCGCATGGGCGACCGCCTCGGTCACGTCCACCTCGCCGACGGCAAGGGCTCCGCCAAGGACGAACACCTCGTCCCCGGCCGCGGCACCCAGCCGTGCGCCGAGCTCCTGGAGCGCCTGGCGACCACCGGCTTCGACGGGCACGTCGTCATCGAGGTCAACACGCGGCGTGCGATGTCCAGTGCCGAACGCGAGGCCGACCTTGCCGAGGCGCTCGCCTTCACGCGGCTGCATCTGGCGTCGGCGGTCAAGGTGCCCCGCTCATGACCTCCGCCGGCGCGCCGTCGGGGCCCGCCGCCCCGCGCCGCCGGGGACGTCCCTCTCGTACGCAGTCCGAGACCGGGCCCGCCACGCGCGACCGCATCCTCCAGGCGGCCCGCGACGCATTCTCCGAACGGGGATGCGAGACGCATTCTCCGAACGCGGATACGAGAAGACGTCCGTGCGCGGCATCGCCAAGGCCGCCGGGGTGGGCCCGGCGCTCGTGCACCACTACTTCGGTACGAAGGAGCAGGTCTTCGAGGCAGCCGTCACCCTCGCCTTGGCGCCCGCGCTGGAAGCGCCCGCCGCCGTCGAGGAGGGGCCGCTCGACGGGGTCGGCGAGCGCCTGACCCGCTTCGTCTTCGGCGTGTGGGAGACCCCGCCACGCGCGCCCCGCTGCTCGCCGTCGTGCGCTCCGCGATGAACAACGCCACGGCCGCCGCGGTCTTCCGCCGCCTCATCGTCGCCCAGCGGGTGGCGCCGGTGGTGCAGGGGCAGCCGACGGGGGCGTGAGCTGCCAGGCCACGCGCCCCGGGCGCGCGGTCAGGGCGTGAGCCCGGGAACGTACAACCGGACCCCGCTCGCCCGCCGAGACACCCGTCCCGCCATCCGGACACACTGTCCAGATCCTGGAGCCGCGGCGTACGCTCGACAGCAGCCCCATCTCTTACGAAGGAGCGAGCGACGATGCCCGAGCTCAGGTCCCGCACAGTCACCCACGGCCGCAACATGGCGGGCGCCCGCGCCCTTATGCGCGCCTCCGGTGTACCCGGGGCCGACATCGGGCGGAAGCCGATCATCGCCGTGGCCAACTCCTTCACGGAGTTCGTGCCGGGCCACACCCACCTCCAGCCGGTCGGCCGCATCGTCTCCGACGCGATCCGCGAGGCGGGCGGCATCCCCCGCGAGTTCAACACCATCGCCGTGGACGACGGCATCGCGATGGGCCACGGCGGCATGCTGTACTCCCTGCCCTCGCGCGACCTGATCGCCGACTCGGTCGAGTACATGGTCGAGGCCCACTGCGCCGACGCCCTGATCTGCATCTCCAACTGCGACAAGATCACCCCCGGCATGCTGATGGCGGCCCTGCGCCTCAACATCCCGACGGTCTTCGTCTCCGGCGGCCCGATGGAGGCCGGTCAGGCCACCCTCGTCGACGGCACGGTCCGCAAGCTCGACCTGGTCAACGCGATCAGCGACGCCGTCGACGAAAGCATCTCGGACGAGGACATCCTCCGTATCGAGGAGAACGCCTGTCCGACCTGCGGCTCCTGTTCCGGCATGTTCACCGCCAACTCGATGAACTGCCTGACCGAGGCCATCGGCCTCTCCCTGCCGGGCAACGGCTCGGTCCTCGCCACCCACACCGCCCGTAAGGAGCTGTACGAGCGCGCGGGCCGGACCGTCGTCGACATCACCAAGCGGTACTACGACGGTGACGACGCCTCCGTGCTGCCGCGCAGCATCGCCACCCACGCCGCGTTCGAGAACGCCATGGCGCTCGACATCGCGATGGGCGGCTCGACCAACACGATCCTGCACCTGCTCGCCGCAGCCCGCGAGGCCGAGGTGGAGTACGACCTGACCGACATCGACGCCGTCTCGCGCCGCGTCCCCTGCCTGGCCAAGGTCGCCCCGAACGCCGCGCCCACCACGACGTACTACATGGAGGACGTGCACCGCGCCGGCGGCATCCCCGCCCTCCTCGGCGAGCTGTACCGCGGCGGCCTGCTCAACGAGGACGTGCACACCGTCCACTCGCCCTCCATCAAGGAGTGGCTGGACACCTGGGACGTCCGCTCCGGCGCCGCCTCCGAGGAGGCCGTGGAGCTGTGGCACGCGGCGCCCGGCTGCAAGCGCTCCGCCGAGGCCTTCTCGCAGTCCGAGCGCTGGGACACCCTCGACACGGACGCCGCGAACGGCTGCATCCGCGACGTCGCCCACGCCTACTCCAAGGACGGCGGACTCGGCGTCCTCAAGGGCAACATCGCCGTGGACGGCTGCGTCGTGAAGACGGCGGGCGTCGACGAGTCGATCTGGACCTTCGAGGGTCCCGCGGTCGTCTGCGACTCGCAGGAAGAGGCCGTCGAGAAGATCCTCAACAAGGCCGTCAAGGAAGGCGACGTGGTCGTCATCCGCTACGAAGGCCCCAAGGGCGGCCCGGGCATGCAGGAGATGCTCTACCCGACGTCCTTCCTGAAGGGCCGCGGCCTCGGCAAGGTCTGCGCCCTGGTCACCGACGGCCGCTTCTCCGGCGGCACGTCGGGCCTGTCGATCGGGCACGCCTCGCCCGAGGCGGCGTCCGGCGGCACGATCGCGCTGGTCGAGGACGGCGACCGCATCCGCATCGACATCCCGGGCCGCTCGATCGAACTCCTCGTCGATGACGCGGAGCTGGACCGCCGCCGCGAGGCCCTCGGCGGCGTGTACGAACCCAAGGCGCGCGAGCGCAAGGTCTCGGCGGCGCTGCGCGCGTACGCGGCGATGGCGACCAGCGCCGACAAGGGCGCGGTGCGGGACGTGTCGAAGCTCGGCTGAACCGGCGAGAACCCCGGGAGAATCCCCAGAAACCGTTTGCGGCGCGGGCGCGTCCTTGGTGTGAGGAACACGCCAAGGGCGGCCCGCGCCGCCGGTTACGGGGGAGCACGATGAGCGAGAACGTCATCACACCAGAGAGCGCCGAGGCCACGGGGGTCGAGGCGGCGGCCGCCGGGACGTACGCGATCGCCGCGGACGTCAACGTCCGCTCGGGGCCCGGCACGTCGTACGCCAAGGTCGGCCGGCTGAGCGCCGGTACCCGCGTCACCATCCACTGCCAGAAGCCGGGCGAGACGGTCACCGGCCCGACCGGCACCTCGAAGCTGTGGGACCGGATCGGCAGCGGCCGCTACGTCTCGGACACGTACGTCCGCACGGGCAGCGACGGCTACGTGGCGCCGCGCTGCTGAGCACACCCGACCGCCGGCCATGCTGCGGCCGGTGCTCAGCCCGCCGCCGGGGCCCGGCCTCTCAGCCGGACTTCGGCGGCTTTCGTCACGTCAGCCGGACTTCGGCGGCTTCGTCACGTCGAACGCGAACACGGTGTTCTTGGCCGCCGTCACGACCACCAGGCGGCCCGCGACGACCACGCGCGGCTCGGCGTTCGTCTCGCCCGCCACGCCGTCGGCCCGCGGCCCCGTGGACAACAGAGGCTTGCCCTTGTGCGAGGAGAGCACGGCGACCCGGCCGCTGGCCGAGCTGAAGTACAACGCCCCGTCATCGCCCAGGACGGGCCCCGAGGCGCCCTCGACGTCCGTCTGCCGGGCCCACTTCTTCCTGCCGGTCGCCGGGTCGAACGCCGTGACGAGGCCTGTCCGCCCGCTGAGGAAGACGGTGCCGTCGGCCATGCCGGGCGTCCCCTCGTACACCTTCGGCAGCCGTGCGTACGTGGTGTTGTGCGAGGCCCGGTCCACCCGCACGACCTCGTCGTAGCCGACCGTCGCCGGGCCCTCCTGACGCTGGTGGAGGAGTACGAGGCTGTCGCCGGCGGTGCCGACCGGCTGGGCGGGGCCCTTGAGAGGGATCGCCTGGCCCAGGCTGCCCGAGGCCAGGTCGGTGACGTGCAGGACGGGGTGGCGTACCGCGCCGGAGGCGAGCTCGGCGTCCGGCGCGCACATCGCGTACAGCCGCGTCCCCGCCGGGACGGGGGCGCACTGCTCGCCCACGGGGAACGGCCGGCGCCAGAGGACCTTCCCGGTGTGCGCCTGCCGGGCCTCGAACCGCGAGTTGGACGCATCGACCGTCACCACGGTGGAGTTCAGCACCACGGCGTCCTGCGTACGTCCCGTGACGGCCGTCGACTGGGCGCCGGACGGCACGGACCACAGCTCCGTGCCCTTGTCCGCGTCGATGGCCACCACTTCGGTCTGCGGATCGCCCGGCGCGTCCTCGGCCGCGAAGCGGTAACCGAGCACCGTGTCGTCAGTGACGCCCACGAGGTGCATGCCCTGGACGGGAACTCCAGGGCTTTTCTCCGTCCAGACCCGGGAACCGTCGGAGGCCCTGATGCGGGTCGCGACGACGCCCCCGCCCCCACAGAACAGGGCGTCGCCGCGCGCCTCGCAGCGCAACTCGTCCGGGATGTCCGCGCGGCCGCCGGGCACGGTCTTGCGCCACGGCTTGAAGCCGTCCGGGAGGGGTGCTCCGGTGGCGGCGACGGTGCGGCCGCCGTCACCTCCCTTGCCGGAGCCACCCGTACCGCCCGGCTCACCGGAGACATCGGTGTTCATCAGCGCGACACCGCCACCGATCGCGGCGACGGCGACGGCGGCGGCGAGCACCTTGCGGAGGCGGCGGCGGGGCCGAGGGCGGTTGTGGTCGTCGGTGACCTCGCGCTTGCCATGAGCCGAGAGGTCGGTGGGGGACGAGAGGTCGGTGCGGGCCGAGATGTCAGTGGGGGAGGTGGGGGAGGTGAGGGCCGCGGGGGACTCAGGGGACTCAGGGGAGGTGGGGGCCGCGGGGGACTTGGGTGACTCAGGGGGCGCGGGGGACGCATCCGGCGGCGCGGAGGTGCTCGGCGGTGGGGTGTCCTGCCCGGCCAGATGGTGCTGTGTGGCCGTCTCGCGCGTGCAGCGCGCACCGCTCCCGGCCGCCGCGCCACCGAGATCCGTGGGCAGGTCCCGCAGTCGTACGAGCAGCTCGTCCGCCGAGGGCCGGTCCTTCGGATCCTTCGCCAGGCACGGCTCGACCACCGCCCGCAGCGCGGCCGGGACCGAGCCCAGCGACGGCGGCTCGTGCACGACTTGATACGCCGTCATGTAGGGGCTGTCCGCGTCGAAGGGGCCCTGCCCTGTTGCCGCGTAGACCAGCAGCGTGCCCAGCGAGAACACGTCCGAGCGCGGCCCGACGCCGCGCGGCGCCTGCAACTGTTCCGGCGACATGAACGGCGGCGTGCCGATCACCCGCCCCGTCATCGTCAGCGTCTGCTGGTCCGCCGCGCGTGAGATGCCGAAGTCGATGACCCGCGGCCCCTCGGGGGAGAGGACCACGTTGGACGGCTTGAGGTCCCGGTGCACGACCCCCGCGCGGTGGATGTCACGCAGCGCCTCGGTGAGGCCGATGGACAGGGTGCGCAACTCGGCGCCGCCGATCGGGCCCTGCTTGGCGATGCGCTGCGCGAGGGTGTGGCCCTCGATGTACGTGGTCGCCATCCACGGATGCGAGGCTTCCGGATCGGCGTCGATGACGGCCGCGGTGAAGGCGCCGCTGACCCGGCGGGCGGCGGCGATCTCCTGCCGGAAGCGGATGCGGAACTCGTCGTCGTCCGCGAACTGCTGGTGGATCAGTTTGATCGCCACGGGGCGCCCCGAAGCCGTACGCGCCAGGAAGACCGTACCCATGCCGCCCGAGCCGAGCCGCGCCTCCAGCGGATAGCCGCCGATCTCCTCCGGATCTCCTCCACGGAGCGACACTGTCCCGACCTCCCCGTGATCCCCCGTTACGTCTTACGCCGCCCAAACTAGCTGCCGGATGGCAGGAGAGGACAAGGAGGGGGACGAATAGGGCGCGCCGCCCCGCGCCGTCCCGCGCCGTCCCCGCGCCGTCCCCGCGCCGTCCCCGCGCAGTCCCGTGCCGTCCCGTCCATCCCGTGCCGTCTCGGGCGGTCGTTCGGTCGGGCACGGCGCCCGGCGGGCGATAATCAAACGGTGAGCGACGAACCCACCACCCCCGGCCCGCAGCCCGAGCCCATCCGCTTCTTCGGGACGACGTGGCTCGCCCACGACGGCGGCTACGGCGTCCGCCGCGCCGCTGTCGCCGTGGGCTCGCTCCTGGCGGCGGCCGCGGGCTGCTTCGTACTGCGCTTCGCCTACGAAGGCCTGTCCATCGCGGACGTCGGTACGTTCGTCAACCTCCTCGTCGTCGTGATGTTCGCGATCTGTAGCGTGATCGCCTTCCGCCGTACCTGGGAGGGCTTCGCCAAGCGCCATGACCCGGCGTCCCAGGCCTCGATGCGCGGCCTGCTGACCATCGGCTTCATCGGCGTCCTCCTCGCCCACTTCTTCCGCTCCCTGACAGAGGCCCCGGGCGAACAGCTCCACCGCGAGGAGTACGAGAGGGCCCGCGAGCAGTACGCGAAGCGCGCGTCCCGGCGGACGGGAAACCCTTCGCGCAAAAAGCGGAAGGCTTGAAGTCTCGGAGCCCTGAGAGCCCTGAGAGCCCCGAGAGCCCTGACCTGCTGGTCGCGGGAAGTCCTCCGCCACCCCGACATCACCGGCGACTTCGTACGCGACGCCCTCATCGTCGCCGTCTGTGCCCTGCTGGTCCTGTGCCTGGGCGCGGCCACTCTGCGCCGCCGCACGGCGTGAACGGGGGTCCGCCCACCGGACAACCCCGCCGCCCCCGGCACCCCAGTGGGAGGATGGCACCCGGACGACGCAACCCGGAGGCCCCCGTTCATGAGCAGCAACACGAGCCAGAAAGTCGCAGTCCTCGGCACCGGAAAGATCGGTGAAGCCCTGCTCAGCGGCATGATCCGCGGCGGCTGGGCCCCCGCCGACCTCCTCGTCACCACCCGCCGCCAGGAACGCGCCGACGAACTCCGCACCCGCTACGGCGTCACCCCCGTCAGCAACGCCGACGCCGCCAAGCAGGCCGACACCCTCATCCTCGCCTGCAAGCCCCAGGACATGGCGAAGCTGCTCGACGAACTCGCCCCGCACGTCACCGCCGACCGCCTCGTCATCAGCGCCGCCGCGGGCATCACCACCGCCTTCATCGAAGAGCGCCTGGCCGACAACACCCCGGTCGTCCGCGTCATGCCGAACACGCCTGTCCTCGTCGACGAGGGCATGTCCGTCATCTCCGCCGGCGGCCACGCCACCGCGGACGCGCTCGCCCACGCCGAGGCGATCTTCGGTGCGGTCGGCAAGACGCTGCGGGTGCCGGAGGCACAGCAGGACGCCTGCACGGCGCTGTCCGGCTCGGGGCCGGCCTACTTCTACTTCCTCGTCGAGGCCATGACCGACGCGGGCATCCTGCTCGGCCTTCCCCGCGACAAGGCGCACGACCTGATCGTCCAGGCGGCGGTCGGCGCGTCCGTCATGCTCCGCGACAGCGGCGAACACCCGGTGAAGCTCCGCGAGAACGTCACCTCCCCTGCCGGTACGACGATCAACGCCATCCGTGAACTGGAGAACCACGGAGTACGCGCGGCGCTCATCGCCGCCCTGGAGGCCGCACGCGACCGCAGCCGCGAGCTGGCCTCCGGCAACAACAACTAACTCCGCCTCTGCTTTCTCCGTCCCCCGAATCAGCCGCAGGGCCCGGCCGCCCGTGAGCCGACCGCTCGTGAGCCGACCGTCCGTGAGCCGACCGTCCGCGGGTTGGCCGCCGCGGGCCTCCGTCGTGGGTTGGCTGCTGCCTCGGGACCGGCCGTCGTGAGTCGAGGCCGCCTCTCGTCCGGCCGCGGTGGGTGGTGTCGCCTTCGGTGCGTCGTGTGGGCGGGGCCGTGGGGGTATGTCCGTGCTCGCCATCTTGGCGCGGGCGCCTCGGTGCTCATCGGCTCCGGCACGGTGTTCCACTGTGCTCCGCGCGCACATACCCCCACGTCCCCTCGGCCGCGCTCGCGACTGCGGCCCGTCGCAGCTTGCCCTTGCTCGCACACGGTCCATGTGACCCACGTCCCCCTCCAAGCCCTGCCCTGACAGTCCGCCCCGATTCCTCCGCGCCTACCGCACGTCGTTCACCGGCGGCAGCAGCCCGATCGCCCGATAGGCACCGTCCACCGTCGGCTTGGCCATCGCCCTGGCCTGCTCAGCTCCCCGCCGCAACACCCCCTCTACATACGCGGGATCCGCCATCAGTTCCTTGTGCCGCTCCTGCACGGGCCTGAGCAGCTCGACCACGGCATCGGCGGTGTCGGTTTTCAGTGCGCCGTACGACTCGTATACACCGCTCAAGGCTTCTGGGTTCCCACCTTGGCAAGCGGCGAGGATCTCCAGCAGATTCGAGACCCCCGGCCGGGCCCCCCGGTCGTACACGACCTCGCTGCCGCTGTCGGTGACGGCCCGCAGGACCTTCTTCCGTACGACCTCGGGTTCGTCCAGCAGATAGATGATCCCGGCCCCCGCCTCATGGGACTTGCCCATCTTCGACGTCGGGTCCTGAAGGTCCATGACCCGCGCCGCCACCTTGGGCGGAGTGGCGCGCGGCACGACGAACGTGTGTCCGTACCGCTGGTTGAACCGCACCGCCAGGTCCCGCGTGAGCTCGACGTGCTGCGTCTGGTCGTCACCGACCGGCACCTCATCCGCCCCGTACGCCAGGATGTCCGCCGCCATGAGCGCGGGATAGGTGAGCAGCGACAGCCGCACGCTTCCGCCGCTCGCCCGCTCACGGACGGACTTCTCCTTGTACTGGATCATGCGGCGCATCTCGCCGTCCGTGGCGACGCACTCCAGCAGATACGAGAGCCGGGCGTGCTCGTCCACATGACTCTGTACGAAGACGGTGGCCAGCTCGGGATCGATCCCCGATGCGAGCATCAGCGTCGCCGCCTGCCTACTGAGCCTGCGTACCCGGCCGGGATCGTGCTCCACCGTCAGCGCGTGCAGATCGACGACGCTGA
>NZ_JBMUZT010000006.1:4460000-5839035 GCF_049542075.1 Streptomyces sp. G5(2025)
GCTGGATCACCTCCTTTCTAAGGAGCACTTCTTACCGATCCCTTCGGGGTGAGGTCAGAGGCCAGTACATCGGCGAATGTCTGATGCTGGTTGCTCATGGGTGGAACGTTGACTACTCGGCCTGTTTCTCGGGTCGGAGGCTGCAAGTACTGCTCGTAAGGGCGTGGAAAGCATGATCTTCGGACGGGGACTGGTCGGGCACGCTGTTGGGTATCTGAGGGTACGGGCTTGTTCCCGACCTCAATGCCGACCCCAGTGTAGGTTCGCTTTTGCGGGCTGTGATGGGTGGTTGGTCGTTGTTTGAGAACTGCACAGTGGACGCGAGCATCTGTGGCCAAGTTTTTAAGGGCGCACGGTGGATGCCTTGGCACCAGGAACCGATGAAGGACGTGGGAGGCCACGATAGTCCCCGGGGAGTCGTCAACCAGGCTTTGATCCGGGGGTTTCCGAATGGGGAAACCCGGCAGTCGTCATGGGCTGTCACCCGCTGCTGAACACATAGGCAGTGTGGAGGGAACGCGGGGAAGTGAAACATCTCAGTACCCGCAGGAAGAGAAAACAACCGTGATTCCGGGAGTAGTGGCGAGCGAAACCGGATGAGGCCAAACCTACGACGTGTGAGACCCGGCAGGGGTTGCGTCGTGGGGGTTGTGGGATCTCTCTTTCACAGTCTGCCGGCTGTGAGACGAGTCAGAAACCGTTGATGTAGGCGAAGGACATGCGAAAGGTCCGGCGTAGAGGGTAAGACCCCCGTAGTCGAAACATCAGCGGCTCGTTTGAGAGACACCCAAGTAGCACGGGGCCCGAGAAATCCCGTGTGAATCTGGCGGGACCACCCGTTAAGCCTAAATATTCCCTGGTGACCGATAGCGGATAGTACCGTGAGGGAATGGTGAAAAGTACCGCGGGAGCGGAGTGAAATAGTACCTGAAACCGTGTGCCTACAAGCCGTGGGAGCGTCGGGATGGAGCTTGCTCCATCCTCGTGACTGCGTGCCTTTTGAAGAATGAGCCTGCGAGTTTGCGGTGTGTTGCGAGGTTAACCCGTGTGGGGAAGCCGTAGCGAAAGCGAGTCCGAATAGGGCGATTCAGTAGCGCGCTCAAGACCCGAAGCGGAGTGATCTAGCCATGGGCAGGTTGAAGCGGCTGTAAGAGGTCGTGGAGGACCGAACCCACCAGGGTTGAAAACCTGGGGGATGACCTGTGGTTAGGGGTGAAAGGCCAATCAAACTCCGTGATAGCTGGTTCTCCCCGAAATGCATTTAGGTGCAGCGTCGTGTGTTTCTTGCCGGAGGTAGAGCACTGGATAGGCGATGGGCCCTACCGGGTTACTGACCTTAGCCAAACTCCGAATGCCGGTAAGTGAGAGCGCGGCAGTGAGACTGTGGGGGATAAGCTCCATGGTCGAGAGGGAAACAGCCCAGAGCATCGACTAAGGCCCCTAAGCGTACGCTAAGTGGGAAAGGATGTGGAGTCGCACAGACAACCAGGAGGTTGGCTTAGAAGCAGCCACCCTTGAAAGAGTGCGTAATAGCTCACTGGTCTAGTGATTCCGCGCCGACAATGTAGCGGGGCTCAAGCGTACCGCCGAAGTCGTGTCATTTCAGCATGAGGGCCAACGCCCGCTGGGATGGGTAGGGGAGCGTCGTGTGCCGGGTGAAGCTGCGCCGGAAGGCAGTGGTGGACGGTTCACGAGTGAGAATGCAGGCATGAGTAGCGATACATACGTGAGAAACGTGTGCGCCGATTGACTAAGGGTTCCTGGGTCAAGCTGATCTGCCCAGGGTAAGTCGGGACCTAAGGCGAGGCCGACAGGCGTAGTCGATGGATAACCGGTTGATATTCCGGTACCCGCTGTGAAGCGTCAAACATTGAATCAGGCGATGCTAAGTCCGTGAAGCCGTTCCGGACCCTTCGGGGAATGGAAAGTGGTGGAGCCGACGGACCAGACTTGTAGTAGGTGAGTGATGGGGTGACGCAGGAAGGTAGTCCAGCCCGGGCGGTGGTTGTCCCGGGTAAGGGTGTAGGCCGTGCGGTAGGTAAATCCGTCGCACATAAGGCTGAGACCTGATGCCGAGCCGATTGTGGTGAAGTGGATGATCCTATGCTGTCGAGAAAAGCCTCTAGCGAGTTTCATGGCGGCCCGTACCCTAAACCGACTCAGGTGGTCAGGTAGAGAATACCGAGGCGTTCGGGTGAACTATGGTTAAGGAACTCGGCAAAATGCCCCCGTAACTTCGGGAGAAGGGGGGCCATCACCGGTGATGAGTCTTGCACTCTGAGCTGGGGGTGGCCGCAGAGACCAGCGAGAAGCGACTGTTTACTAAAAACACAGGTCCGTGCGAAGCCGTAAGGCGATGTATACGGACTGACGCCTGCCCGGTGCTGGAACGTTAAGGGGACCGGTTAGTGCACTTTCGGGTGTGCGAAGCTGAGAACTTAAGCGCCAGTAAACGGCGGTGGTAACTATAACCATCCTAAGGTAGCGAAATTCCTTGTCGGGTAAGTTCCGACCTGCACGAATGGCGTAACGACTTCTCGACTGTCTCAACCATAGGCCCGGTGAAATTGCACTACGAGTAAAGATGCTCGTTTCGCGCAGAAGGACGGAAAGACCCCGGGACCTTTACTACAGTTTGATATTGGTGTTCGGTTCGGCTTGTGTAGGATAGGTGGGAGACTGTGAAGCATGCACGCCAGTGTGTGTGGAGTCGCCGTTGAAATACCACTCTGGTCGTGCTGGATGTCTAACCTCGGTCCGTGATCCGGATCAGGGACAGTGTCTGATGGGTAGTTTAACTGGGGCGGTTGCCTCCCAAAGAGTAACGGAGGCGCCCAAAGGTTCCCTCAGCCTGGTTGGTAATCAGGTGTTGAGTGTAAGTGCACAAGGGAGCTTGACTGTGAGACCGACGGGTCGAGCAGGGACGAAAGTCGGGACTAGTGATCCGGCGGTGGCTTGTGGAAGCGCCGTCGCTCAACGGATAAAAGGTACCCCGGGGATAACAGGCTGATCTTCCCCAAGAGTCCATATCGACGGGATGGTTTGGCACCTCGATGTCGGCTCGTCGCATCCTGGGGCTGGAGTCGGTCCCAAGGGTTGGGCTGTTCGCCCATTAAAGCGGTACGCGAGCTGGGTTTAGAACGTCGTGAGACAGTTCGGTCCCTATCCTCTGTGCGCGTAGGAATATTGAGAAGGGCTGTCCCTAGTACGAGAGGACCGGGACGGACGAACCTCTGGTGTGCCAGTTGTCCTGCCAAGGGCATGGCTGGTTGGCTACGTTCGGAAAGGATAACCGCTGAAAGCATCTAAGCGGGAAGCCTGCTTCGAGATGAGTATTCCCACCCCCTTTGAGGGGTTAAGGCTCCCAGTAGACGACTGGGTTGATAGGCCAGATCTGGAAGCCCGGTAACGGGTGGAGGTGACTGGTACTAATAGGCCGAGGGCTTGTCCTCAGTTGCTCGCGTCCACTGTGTTGGTTCTGAAACCACGAACAACCCCATGTGTGGTCACGCATGGTGCGGTTGTCAGTTTCATAGTGTTTCGGTGGTCATAGCGTGAGGGAAACGCCCGGTTACATTCCGAACCCGGAAGCTAAGCCTCACAGCGCCGATGGTACTGCAGGGGGGACCCTGTGGGAGAGTAGGACGCCGCCGAACTAATTTTGAACGGGAAACCCCCGCACCTTATGGTGCGGGGGTTTTCTGCGTTCCAGGGTTCTTTGTCTTCAGGGGAGATGGTGGAACGTTTAGGGTCGGGATATGCGATACGACCTGGTCATCTTCGACAACGACGGCGTCCTCGTGGACAGTGAGCCGATCTCCAATGAGATCCTCGCCGCGTACCTGACCGAGCTCGGGCACCCCACCTCGTACGAGGATTCCCTGCGGGATTACATGGGCGGCGCCGTCCATCGCGTACACGATCTGGTTCTTGAGCGGAGTGGGCAGCGGCTCCCCCTGGACTTCGATGATGTCTTTCATGGGCGGGTCTTTTCTGCCTTCGAGCGTGAGTTGAAGCCTGTGGACGGAGCTGTCGAAGTGTTGGAGATGCTGGACGGGGGTGGGGTTGCCTACTGTCTCGCCTCTTCCGGGAGCCATGAGCGGATTCGGGTCGGGCATCGTGCGGCGGGGCTCGACACGTGGTTCGACGAGAAGCGGGTCTTCAGTTCGCAGGACGTGGGGCGGGGGAAGCCGGCGCCCGACCTTTTTCTGTACGCGGCCGAGCGGATGGGTGTGGCACCCGAGAAGTGTGTCGTCGTGGAGGACAGTCCCTTGGGAGTGGAGGCCGCCGTGGCCGCGGGCATGGACGTCTATGGGTTCACCGCGATGACGCCCGCCGAACGGCTTTCGGGGGCCACCGAACTCTTCGGGGACATGCGCGAGTTGGTGCGGATGCTGGCGTGACCCGTGGTGGGGCGCGTAGCTGACATGTGTCATGGTCAGGTCCGGACGATCGTTTCTGTCGGCGCACCGGGGGCGGCGGCGAAGCTATGGGTGTCGCGAAAAGCACGGACGCACGCAGTGACGACGGAGGAACCCGACCATGAGCCAGCTCGCCACCGAGACCACTGCCACGGGCCCCTCGGCATCCGCCGCCGATGGTGACGTGCGCAAGGCCCGCGTCGAGTCGTTGAAGCCGCTCGTGCTGGACGCGCTGCTGCCGACCGCCCTGTATTACCTGCTCAGCAAGGGCTTCGGGATAGGGGCGCTGGGTGCTCTGGCCTGGAGCAGTGTCGTGCCGGCGGGACGTACGGCCTGGGGGTTGGTCAAGGAGCGGCGGGTGAACGGGCTCGCCGCGCTGATTCTGACCGCCAACGTCGTCGGGTTGCTGCTCGGGCTGGTCAGCGGGGACGCTCGGCTCATGCTGGCCAAGGACAGCGGCATCACCGCGACCGTGGGGATCGCCGTCCTGGTGTCGGTGTGCGTGGGCCGGCCGCTCATGACCGTCGCGCTCCAGCCCTGGGTGGCCAAGGGGAACGCGGGGCGGCTCGCGGCCTGGGAGCGGCTGAGCGCGGGGCGCGGGCGGTTCGCGCGGCTGGAGCGGACGTTCTCGGTGATGTGGGGCGTGGCGCTGTTCGCGGAGGCGGTGCTGAGAGTCGTGGGGGCGTACACGCTGCCTGTGGACACCATGGTGTGGGCGGGCACCGTGATCGTGTCGGTCACTTTCACGCTGACCGTCGTCGTCAGCGGGGCGGTGGTCATCGGGCCCATGGAGAAGATGGTCGGAGCCGAGCTCCAGGAGCGGGGCACGACCTGAGTGATTGATCTGCCCACGGGTAGTGCGGGGCCCTACGCTCTGCGGCCATGAGTCATGAGCTGCGGCGCGGCAGGGCCTCGCTGGCGTTCGCCTTCCTGGTCCAGGGCGGGATCGTGGGGGCCTCCCTCGCGTTGGCGGGGGCGTACTGGGACCTGTCGTAGTTCGTGTCGTATCTGCCGGTGGTGGGCGTGCTGTTGCCGGCGGTGCTGGTGGGGAGCCGGGGGTACGTCGATGCGGGCGCGGCGAGGGTGGTGGGGCGGCCGGGAAGGGCGGTGCCGTCTCCTTCGGGCTGCTGCTGCCGCTGTGTCTGGTGATGACGTTCGCGTACATCGGGGACTCGACGGTCTCCAACTGGAGTGCCAAGTACGTGCAGGAGGGATCTGGGCGTGCGGCGGCTGGGGGAGGTGGCCGTGGTGCGGACCGGAGCGGTGGTGGCGGCGTTCGGGTTCGCGGTCGTGGCGGTGGTGCCGGGGGCGTGGGCCGGGATCGCGGGGTTCACGGTGCTGGGTCCGGGGTTGTCCGTGATCGTCCCGCAGACCTTTGCCGCGGCGGGGAGGCGGGCCTTCGAGGCGCATGGTCCGGGGGCTTCGGATGCGGCCGTCGCGCGACTGAATGTCTTCAACTATGTGGGGTTTTTGATCGGTTCGGCGTTGGTGGGTGGACTCGGGAGTGTCTGGAACTACCGCGGGGCGATGCTCGTTCCTCCGGTGTTGGTGCTCGTGACCTTGTGGTACGCCCGTTCCTTCGCCCCGGGAGCGGACCGATACGGTGACGGGCATGAGCGGCCGCGCACAGCTGATGTGGGACGAGGCAGTAACGGGCTATGACTTCGGCCCGGGTCACCCCATGGACCCGGTCAGGCTCGGGCTGACCCGAAGTCTTGTCGCTGCCTTCGGGCTCGACAAGGAGCTGGACGTGGTGGCGGCCAAGCGTGCCGGGGACTCGACGCTGCGGCTCGTGCACCGCGAGGACTATGTGGCGGCGGTCAGGGCGGCCTCCGTCGATCCTGCGTCCGCGCGGGGGAGTACGGCCTCGGTACCGAGGACGACCCGGCGTTCGCGGGGATGCACGAGGTGTCGGCGCTGATCGCCGGGCAGTCCGTCGGGGCCGCCGAGGCCGTGTGGCGCGGTGAGGCCCTGCACGCGGTGAACTTCTCGGGCGGGTTGCACCATGCCATGCCCGGGGGAGCCTCGGGGTTCTGCATCTACAACGACGCGGCGCTGGCGATCGCGCGGCTCCTGGAGCTGGGCGCCGAGCGGGTCGCGTATGTGGATGTCGACGTGCATCACGGGGACGGGGTGCAGGCCGCTTTCTGGGAGGACCCGCGGGTCCTGACGATCTCGCTGCACGAGCACCCTCGGACGCTCTTCCCGCAGACCGGGTGGCCGGAGGAGACCGGGGCGGCGGGGGCGGCCGAAGGTTCCGCCGTGAACGTGGCGCTGCCGGCCGGGACCGGTGACGCGGGGTGGATGCGAGCCTTCCACGCCGTGGTGCCCGAACTGCTCGCACAGTTCCGGCCGCAGGTGCTCGTGACGCAGCACGGGGCCGACACGCACTTCGAGGATCCCCTCGCGCATCTCGCCGTCTCGCTGGACGCGCAGCGGGCGGTGCAGATGGCCTGCCATGAGCTGGCCCACGAATACGCCGAGGGGCGGTGGGTCGCTCTGGGAGGCGGGGGATACGCCGTGGTGGACGTGGTGCCGCGGTCCTGGACGCATCTGGTGGGCATCGCCGCGGGGCGGCCCGTGGAGCCGACGGCGGCGGTCCCGGAGGCCTGGCGGCAGGAAGTGTTCGCCCGTACGCGGCAGTTGGCGCCGGGGCGGATGACGGACGGGCGGTGGCCGGTGGAGTGGCAGGAGTGGGAGGCGGGGTACGACCCGGCCGACCGGCTCGACCAGGCGGTGCTCGCGGCCCGACGGGCGGCGTACCCGCTGCGGGGCTTGCTGCCCTGACTTCGGCGGCCCTGGCTTCGGCGGCCCTGGCTTCGGCGGCCCTGGCTTGGCTGCCTTGGTCGCAGCTGCCTTGACCTCGGCGCCTTGACCTCGGTTGCCCTGGCCTCGGTCGCCTTGCCTTCGGTCGCTTTGACCTCAGCCGCCTTGGTTCGGCTGCCTTGATCTCGCTGCCGTGGCTTCGGCCGGCCTGCCCTCGGCCGCCTTGGCCTCGGCTGCCCAGACTCCACCGGCCCTGACCGCAGTCACCTGGCCTCACCCGCCCAGACCACCTGCCCCGGACCCCAGCCCCCCCGCAGGGAGAATACGGCTGTTACGCCAACTGTGCGGTGTTTTCCGGGTTTTCGGGGAGGCCGGGGGCGGTATGCGCCAGCATCGCACCGTGTTGACCACCGGCGCCCTACGTGCGCATCTGTTGGCGGCTCGGCTGGCCGGGTCCGTGGCCACGACCAGGGAGAGGAGTCTGCGCAGTTACCGGCTCTTCGCGGCCCGGGACCCCCGGATGCTGCTGGGGCTCGACCCGGAGTGGAGCTGGGGGCCCGCGGATCTCCTGCGGCTGATGGCCGACAAGTGCGGGGTGTCCGCCGACCCCCGGCACACCACGGGGACCGACGTCATCGATCCGGAACGGACGCTGAGGGCGCTCGACACGTTCGCGGAACGGCTCGGGGAGGCGGCGCGGAGGCGGCTTCCCGTACTCTTCGGGACCGGTCACCCGCACCGACTGCTGGGGTTCTACGCCGCGTTGGCGGACGCCTTGTCGGCGGCCGGATGCACCGTCCTCACCCCCGCGCAGGGTCACAGTGTCGACATAACGACCCGGTTCGGCCTACGCACGTACAACCTTGACTACGTACAAGGAGTCGCGCTGGTGCGCGAACCCGGCGTGCGTGCCCCCGGGAGTGAGACCGGCGCACACACCCACTCACCGCTCCCTGTTCGGGCTGTTCTGGGGGCCGCGGCACAGGCCGGCGGGCCCCTTCCCGAGCTTGTCGTCGGAGACCACGGTTGGGTCTGCGGGGCAGGTCAGCTGGGGTTCGAGGCCATCGGTCTGGCCGATACGGACGATCCCGCGCTGTTCGTCGGAGAGGCCGAGGGGCAGGTGTCCGTCGTCGTTCCGCTTGATGACGCTGTGCGGTCTGATTACTACCGGCCGCTTACTCGCTATGTACTCAATCGAGCGTGTCTGTCACAGTAGGCGGCCGATGGCTGCTCCTCTTCCCCACTCGCATCATCCGCCCCTAGTCTGGGGAGTGAGCGCGCAGCGACGAAGAGTCACCGGAAGGGGAAGCCGGTGCCCGTCATGTGCGGAAGGTTCAGGTGGGGTGTCATGGCTGATAACCAGAGGCCGCTGAACGAGGTTCAGTTCCTGACCGTGGCGGAAGTCGCCTCGGTGATGCGAGTGTCCAAGATGACCGTGTACCGCTTGGTGCACAGCGGTCATCTGCCCGCCATTCGGGTCGGAAGGTCCTTCCGGGTCCCCGAGCAGGCGGTTCACGAGTACCTCCGCGAGTCGTATGTGGGGGTCGAGGCAGGCTGAGCGAAGGGCTCGCGGGCCCCTCGTAGCAGGGGCCGCGCGGGATGCTTGGCCCTCGATTACGTCCCTCACGCAGGTACGGGTAGGCTAGGCCGACGTAGGTCGTGTGGGCCCAGTCTGCTGCCCCGCACCGAGTGAAGAGAAGTGAGCGAGGGTAGTCGTGGGCTCTGTTATCAAGAAGCGGCGTAAGCGGATGGCCAAGAAGAAGCACCGCAAGCTGCTGAAGCGCACTCGCGTTCAGCGTCGCAACAAGAAGTAGGCGATCGCTGCACAGCGCGTCTCGAAGCCCTCCCGCCATCGGTGGGAGGGCTTCGGCATTTCCGGGGCCCGGCGGGACGGGTTTGTGGGCCCCCCGTCCCGGTACTCGTGGGCGCTCATCGCGGTACTTGAGAACCGCGGGCTTGGTCCGTACGTACCCCTGTGTCCGTCGTCACTTCCCGCAGCGCGCGGTCGTCACAGCGCCATACCGACCCGCTAGCGTGGGCCAGGACACAGTCGACGTGTGCGGCGAGGTTGGGGAAAGGCAGGCGCTGATCTTGGGCAAGGTCGTGCTCGTGACCGGAGTGGCCCGGCAGCTGGGCGGACGGTTCGTCCGGCGGATCCAGCGCGACCCCGAGGTCGAGAGGGTGATCGCCGTCGACGCGGTCCCGCCCGAGCACCATCTGGGCGGCGCCGACTTCGTCCAGGCCGACATCCGGCAGCCCGCGATCGCCAAGGTGCTCGCCGAGTACGACGTGGACACGGTCGTCCACATGGACGTCACGGCGACCGCGCTCGGCCGGGGCGGCCGCGGCTCGGTCAAGGAGACCAACGTCATCGGCACCATGCAGCTGCTCGGCGCCTGCCAGAAGTCGCCGACGGTCAAGCGGCTCGTGGTGAAGTCCAGTACGAGCGTGTACGGCTCCGCGCCCAAGGACCCGGCGGTCTTCACCGAGACGACGCCGCCCAAATCCCTGCCCAGCGGCGGCTTCGCCAAGGACATCGTCGAGGTCGAGGGATACGTGCGGGGCTTCGCGCGGCGCCGCCCCGACGTCGCGGTGTGCGTGCTGCGCTTCGCGAACATCCTGGGGCCCGCCGCGGAGTCGCCGCTCGCCGAGTACTTCTCGCTGCCGGTCCTGCCGACCGTCTTCGGCTATGACCCGCGCCTGCAGTTCGTCCACGAGGACGACGCGGTCGAGGTGCTGCGCCTGGGCTCGCACGAACCGCGGCGCGGCACGCTCAACAGCGGCACGTTCAACATCGCGGGCGATGGCCAGCTGCTGCTCTCGCAGTGCTCGCGGCGGCTCGGCCGGCCGACCGTGCCGGTGCTCCTGCCGGCCGTCACCTGGGTCGGCTCGGCGCTGCGCACGCTCGGCGTGACGGACTTCTCGCCGGAGCAGATCCGCCTGCTCACGCACGGCAGGGTCGTGGCCACCCGGCAGATGCGCGAGACTCTGGGGTTCAGGCCGAAGTACACGACCGCGGAGACCTTCGCGGACTTCGTACGCAGCCGTGGTCCCGGACTGCTGCCGCCCGCTGCCCTCGCCGGGGCAGTCGACCGGATCGCCGCGCTGCCCTTCGCGGGCGGCCCCCGATGCGCCAACTGAGGAGAGCGTCAACGATGGCGGACGCCAAGGTCATTCCGTTCGACGACGACCGCGCGCGGGCGGGTGCGCAGCGCACGCCGCGCCGCAGGCCCGCGCCGCGGCGCACGGGCGAGCCCGGGGCCGTGAGCGAGGTCATGGCGCTCCCGGGCCAGCAGACCGCCGAGGAGCCACCGCCCCCGGTCCCGCGCCCGGAATCCGGGGATCGGGCTCAGGAGGCGCGCGGCGGCGCCTGGGACCGGCGTATCGCGGGCGGCCTCGCCTTCCTGCGGCGACGGCTGACCGGCGAGTACGAGGTCGACGACTTCGGCTACGACGAGGAGCTCACCGACCAGGTCCTGATGTCGCTGCTCCGCCCGTTCTACGAGAAGTACTTCCGGGTGGAGGTGAAGGGCGTCGAGAACATCCCCGCACAGGGCGGGGCGCTGATCGTCGCCAACCACTCCGGCACGCTGCCGCTGGACGGCCTGATGATGCAGGTCGCGGTGCACGACCACCACCCGCAGGGCCGCCACCTGCGGCTGCTCGCCGCCGACCTCGTCTTCATGCTGCCGGTCATCAACGAACTGGCCCGCAAGGCCGGGCACACGCTCGCGTGCGCGGAGGACGCGGAGCGGCTCCTGGAGCGGGGCGAGCTGGTCGGGGTGATGCCGGAGGGCTTCAAGGGCATCGGGAAGCCGTTCAGCGAGCGGTACAAGCTCCAGCGGTTCGGCCGCGGCGGCTTCGTCTCGACGGCGCTGCGCACGGGGACCCCGATCGTGCCGTGCTCGATCGTCGGGGCGGAGGAGATCTACCCGATGATCGGCAACGCCAAGACGGTGGCGCGGGTGCTCGGCTTCCCGTACTTCCCGATCACGCCGACGTTCCCGTGGCTCGGCCCGCTGGGCGCGGTGCCGCTGCCGACGAAGTGGACGATCCAGTTCGGCGAGCCGATCCCGACGGACGGTCACCCGCCGGAGGCGGCGGAGGACCCGATGCTGATGTTCAACCTGACGGACCAGGTGCGCGAGCAGATCCAGCATTCGCTGTACAAGCTGCTGGTGCAGCGGCGGTCGGTGTTCTTCTGAGCGCCGGTCGTTGCTGAGCGCCGGTTCGTTCGCGTACGTACGTCATCGGGGCGCCCTCCTGTGTGGAGGGCGCCCCGATGACGTACTGGTGAGGATTACTTCGCGTCCTCCTCGTCGATGCCGAGCTCCGGGAGCAGGCCGGGCAGGAGCGGGGGCAGGGTGACGTCCGGCTTGGCCGAGGGGCCGTCCTTGCCGGGCCTGCTCCTGCCGTCCGACGGGGGCGGCGTCGCCTTCTTGTCGTCCGGCGGGTCGAGGAGACCGCCCACGCTGCCACCGAGAACGTCGTCGCCCGGGCTGTGCGGCGAGGAGGGCCTTGGTTTGCTGTCGCCGCGGCGGGGGTCGCCGCCGTGCCCGCCGCCGCTGCCGCTGCCCGAGGGGGTGGCGGAGCGCCCGTCCGTGCCCTGGGAGCCCGTGGGGCCCTCGGGGGCCCGGCCGGGCTTGCCGCCCTGCTCGGGGGTGCGGGGCAGCAGGGAGCGCAGCGGCTCGACCTCTTCGTCTATGGCGTCGAAGACGGAGTCGACCTGTTTGCCCACGTCACCCAGTTGGACCGGCAGGCGGCCCTGGAGGTCGCTCCAGCTCTGGCGGTGCGAGCGGGAGAACGCGGACAGCGCCTGGATGGGGCCGAGCGCCCCGTCGCGTTCGTACGCCTCCAGGAGCAGGCGGTGGCCCTCGGTCGCGTCGTGCCGCATGCCGGAGAGGGCGCGCCTGATCTCGCCGACGGACTCGTGGTCCAGGGAGCCGGCGCGGTCGCGCTCCATGAGCCTGCGTGCTTCGTTGAGCCGGGTGGAGGCCTGGTCGAGGTAGATCTGGCCCCGGTCGACGTCGCCGTCGGCCATGCCGAGCTTGAGGTCCTCCATGCCGCGCTTGAGGCCGTACAGCGAATCGCCCGGCAGGGCGTCGGAGCTGGCGGCGGCGACACCGCCGAAGGCACCCGCGGCGACGCCGACGGTGAGACCGCCGGCGGCGATGCCTTTGGACAGCCGGGAGCGGGGCCGCAGCTTGTGCAGCGGACCCGCGCGGTGGGCGCCCTTGCGGGAGCGCTGTTCGGGCACCGGGGCACTGCCGCCGCTCTCAAGGAACATGGCTTCCATCGCGGCCACGAGCTGGGCGCGCTGGACGACCTTGACCTCGGGGTCGAGGGCTGGTTTGGGCAGCGCGTCGAGACCGTCCGCCAGGGCCAGCAAGCGGCTCTGCTCGGTCGGCTCGGCGCGGGCCGCGGTGGTTTCGGGGGACTCCACGGACGCGGCCGCGGGCGCGGTGGACGCGGAGTCCTCGGACTGCTCGGCCGCCGGGTCCTGGTCGGAATGCTCCTCCAGGGCCTGGGCGAAGGCGTTCGCCCGCCGGTGGGCCGATACGTTCGCGATCACTGGCGGCACCTCCTCTCGTCAAGACGGTCGACTCCCCAGGGGGTCCTGAGGGTTGCGTGTCCTGACCACGTCCACACGATCGGGTGAGCGAGTGAGGTGTCCCCCGCTCAGGGCGAGTCGGAGGAGCGTCAGGTGCGACCACAGGGAGCCTGCATCCCGCACAACGAGCGTCGCGGCACTTGGGTTACGGACGGCGGATGATCGGACCGCGAAGAATCGACGAAGGGCCGTGGCGGCCATCTGGCCGCCACGGACGGTGAGTTGGGCGCTACGCAGCGCTGTCGCGCCGGTGGGTCAGCGCGCGTCGTCCGGGAGGAGGCGGGCGAGGGTGCGCACCGCGCGGTACTGGAGGGTCTTGATCGCGCCTTCGTTCTTGCCCATGACGCGCGCGGTCTCGGCGACGGAGAGGCCCTGGAGGAAGCGCAGGGTCACGCACTCCTGCTGCTGGGGGTTGAGGCGGCGGACGGCTTCGAGCAGTGCCGCGTTCGAGAGGGACTCCAGGACGGAGTCCTCGGGGCTGCGCTCGACTTCGTTGGCGTCGAGCATTTCACCGGTGGTCACTTCGAGGCGGAATCGGCTCGATTTGAAGTGGTCGGCGACCAGATTGCGGGCGATCGTGACCAGCCAGGCGCCGAAGTCGCGGCCCTGCCAGGTGAAGGTACCGATACGGCGCAGGGCGCGCAGAAAGGTCTCACTGGTGAGGTCCTCGGCGGTCGCCTTGCCGCCGACGCGGTAGTAGATGTAGCGGTAGACCGTGTCGCTGTACTGGTCGTAGAGGCGGCCGAAGGCGTCGGACTCGCCGGCCTGGGCGCGTTCGACGAGGTCCATCATGCGGGCGCTGTCGCTGTCCGCGGCGGGACGGCGGTGGGTGGGCGTGGAGGTGGCGGCGGCGGCGCCGGAGCGGGCCCGTCTGCTGACTGCCGCACCGCCGTCCGCCAGGGCATAGCACGGCCCGGCGGGTGCCGGGACGGCGAAGGCGGGGACGGCTGGGACGGCGTACGCGGTGGGGACGAAGCCGCGCAAGCGGTCGATGACCGTTGCGCGCAGCGTAGCCAGGCCCGAGGCGTCAACCCCGACGTGTGGGTACACGGGACTCCCAGAGGCAGAGCTTCCATCACGTGCAGTACGGAACCTTTCACTCGTCGTAGCGACGTGTGGGGTCCGATATGCGTCTGAGGAGAATAACGCTTCGTACAGGCAGCGCTACACCCAGTTGCTCAAATCACCGATTACGTCGTTTCTGTTACTGAACGGAGTCGGATCAAGTACCAGAGAGTGAGTGGTTGTTGATCGGAACGGTTCACATTCCGTCGCCGCGCGGGGCGTGTTGTGGCCGAGTTCAACCACCGGGACTGGCCGTGGGCCGGGCGGGGTAGGACCGGGGGAATGTGCGCTGACCGGCGGCCTTGGCCCGCGGCGGCCGGGTCGGTGGCGGCGGCGGTGGGTCAGTGGCGGCGGCGGTGCAGGGCGATGGCCGCGGCCGTGCCGCCCGCGAGCGCGCCGACGCCGGCTGCGGCGGGGATGCCGACCTTCGCGGCCTTGCGGCCCGTGCGGTAGTCGCGCAGCCGCCAGTCCCGCTCGCGGGCGTGCTTGCGCAGCTTGGCGTCGGGGTTGATCGCGTAGGGATGCCCGACGAGCGAGAGCATCGGGATGTCGTTGTGCGAGTCGCTGTACGCGGCGCAGCGGGCCAGGTCCAGGCCCTCGGCGGCGGCGAGGGCGCGCACGGCCTCGGCCTTCGCGGGGCCGTGCAGGGGCTCCCCGACGAGCTTGCCGGTGTAGACGCCGTCGACGGACTCGGCGACGGTGCCGAGGGCGCCGGTCAGGCCGAGGCGGCGGGCGATGACCGTGGCGATCTCCACCGGGGCGGCGGTGACCAGCCAGACCTTCTGGCCCGCGTCGAGGTGGGCCTGGGCCAGGGCGCGGGTGCCCGGCCAGATGCGCTCGGCCATGTACTCGTCGTAGATCTCCTCGCCGATGGTCATCAGCTCGGTGACGCGGTGGCCCTTGACGATGGACAGGGCGCTGTCGCGGGCGTCCTGCATGTGCTCGGGGTCCTCGACCCCGGCGAGCCGGAACCACGCCTGCTGCCAGGCGAAGCGGACCAGTTCCTGGCGCTCGAAGAACTTCCGCTTGTAGAGGCCGCGGCCGAAGTGGAAGATCGCGGCGCCCTGCATCACGGTGTTGTCGAGGTCGAAGAAGGCGGCGGCCTCCACATCGCCGACGACGGGGAACTCCGGCTCGCCCGGACCTTCCTCGGGCGTGGCCGGTCCGGCGAGCGCCGCCAGCTCCTGGGAGGACTTGCGGGCGGCCTCGGCCGAGGCCTCGCCTGCCAACACGCTCCGCGCCGTGGCGGAGCGCCTACGGGGTGTGAGCCATCCGAGAGCGGCCATGCCGTGAGCATAGCTAGTTCGTTCGGTGGTTCCGGAGTCGGCGGGATGTCGGGGAGGTGAGGCCTGGTGAACTCTTCGCCGCCGACCCCTCGAACGGCGTCGGCCTGGGGTCTCCGCCGGGCGCGTCGGCGGGGCGAGAATAGGGGCATGAGCCCGATTTTTCGTCGTACGGAGAAGAAGAACCCCGCGGATCGCACGGTCACCCTGATCGGGAAGCCGGGCTGTCATCTGTGTGATGACGCACAGCTGGTGATCGAGAAGGTCTGCGCGGAGGTGGGTGCCGCATGGGAGAAGAAGGACATCACGCAGGACGAGGAGTTGCACCGGACCTACTGGGAGCAGATCCCGGTGGTCCTGGTGGACGGGGAGCAGCACACCTTCTGGCGCGTGGACGAGGAGCGGCTGCGGCGTGAGCTGACCGGCTGACCGGGCACCCCGGGATCCGCTGACGCGGCCGAAGCTACTGACCAGGTAGTCCAAAGTGGACGCGAAGTCGTTTACGCTTTGGGGCGGTTTTGGTCTCGGGGGCGATGATCGTGAGGAGAGTGTGCGGTTTTGCCCCCATCCAGTGAGCAACGGCGCCGCCCGCGTATCGGTTCCACGATCGTGCGCCGGGGGCGCGTGACCCCGGTCACGTTGGCCGGGCAAATCGGACACAATCTTTGTGCACGCGTTCACAAAGACATAGCCTGCATTCGACGGGGCGGTCTGGGGACGAGTGACCGCCTACAGCCCCGCTCTACCCGCAGGAGCACCGTGGCAACTGGCCGAACTCACCGACCGGCGACCCGCAGCCGAGGGATTCCCGAGGCCACCGTCGCCAGGCTTCCGCTGTACCTCCGAGCCCTCACCGCACTGTCGGAGCGCTCGGTGCCCACGGTCTCCTCCGAGGAGCTCGCGGCCGCCGCGGGAGTCAACTCCGCGAAGCTGCGCAAGGACTTCTCGTACCTCGGTTCGTACGGGACGCGAGGCGTCGGCTATGACGTCGAGTATCTCGTCTACCAGATCTCCCGTGAACTGGGTCTGACCCAGGACTGGCCGGTTGTCATCGTCGGCATCGGTAACCTCGGGGCCGCGCTGGCCAACTACGGCGGGTTCGCCTCGCGTGGTTTCCGGGTCGCGGCGCTCATCGACGCCGATCCGGCAATGGCCGGAAAGCCTGTCGCCGGGATGCCCGTGCAGCACACCGACGACCTTGAGCGGATCATCGAGGACAACGGCGTCTCCATCGGCGTCATCGCCACCCCGGCCGGCGCCGCCCAGCAGGTCTGCGAGCGGCTCGTCGCCGCCGGTGTGACCTCGATCCTGAACTTCGCGCCGACCGTGCTCTCCGTGCCGGACGGCGTCGACGTGCGCAAGGTCGATCTCTCCATCGAGTTGCAGATCCTCGCCTTCCACGAGCAGCGCAAGGCCGGTGAGGAGGCCGCCGCCGACGACGTCGTGCCGCCCGCCGCCGCCAAGCCGCACCGCAAGGGACCCGACGGGGACGTTCCCGCCGTGATGCCGGCATGAGCCTCCTGGTCGTAGGGCTGAGCCATCGCAGCGCTCCGGTGAGCGTCCTGGAGCGGGCCGCGCTGCCCGCGGACGCGCAGGCCAAGCTGCTGCACGACAGCGTCGCCGCCGAGCCCGCCGCCGAGGCGGCCGTGCTCGCCACGTGCAACCGCATCGAGCTGTACGCCGACGTCGACAAGTTCCACGCCGGTGTCGCCGAGCTGTCGACGCTGCTCGCGCAGCACAGCGGCGTGGGCCTGGAAGAGCTCACCCCTTATCTGTACGTGCACTACGAGGACCGCGCCGTCCACCACCTCTTCTCGGTGGCGTGCGGGCTCGACTCGATGGTGGTCGGCGAGGGGCAGATCCTCGGGCAGATCAAGGACGCCCTCGCGCGCGCCCAAGAGCTGCACACCGCGGGCCGTCTCCTCAACGACTTGTTCCAGCAGGCCCTGAGGGTCGGCAAGCGCGCGCACTCCGAGACCGGCATCGACCGGGCGGGGCAGTCGCTCGTCACCTTCGGCCTCGAACAGCTCGCCGTACGTATGTCCGTCGAGACCTGGGCCAAGGGCAAGCGCGCCCTGGTGATCGGCGCGGGCTCCATGTCCTCGCTCGCCGCGGCGACGCTCGCGCGGGCCGGGGTCGAGGAGATCGTGGTCGCCAACCGCACGCTGGAGCGTGCCGAGCGGCTGGCGGAGATCCTGGGCGAGCAGGGCGGCACGGGCGTGAGCGCGCGGGCCGTACCGATGGATCAGGTGGCCCACGAACTGACACGTGCCGATGTGGCGGTGTCCTGCACCGGCGCGACCGGTCTCGTGCTGACGGCGGACTCCGTCGTGGCGGCCGTCGAGGGGCGCGTCCCCGCGGACGGCCGCCCCGGTGACGTACCGGCGCAGACCAGGAGCGGTTCCGCCGTGCAGGCCGCGCAGCCCGCCGCGGCCGACGACGGCTGCCCCGTCGACCTCACCGCCCCGCGTGGCTTCTCCGTCGCGGGCGAGGCCGCCGTCGCCGGCATGGACGCCGCGTCCCTGGAGCAGCACGCCGCGTGGGTGGACAACGCCCCGGCCGAGCGGCGCGAAGTCCACCACAAGCCGGTCGATCCGCGGGCCGAGGCGGACGCCATCGCCGCGCTGGTGGCCGCCGCGCGCGTCACCGGACGCCTGCCGGAGCGGCGCAAGCCCGTGTCCTCGGCGGGTGCGGCCCGCCCGGCCGTGCTCGCGCTGCTCGACCTGGCCATGCCCCGTGACATCGACGCCGCCGTGCACCGCGTCCCCGGCGTACGGCTGGTCGACATCGAGTCGCTGGCCGAGGCCTCCGCCGACGCGCCCATGGCCGCGGACGTCGAGCAGGTGCGCGGCATAGTCTCCGACGAGGTCGCCGCCTTCGGCGCCGCGCAGCGGGCCGCGCACATCACGCCGACCGTGGTCGCCCTGCGCACCATGGCCGCCGACGTGGTGGCGAGCGAGATCGCGCGGCTCGACGGACGGCTGCCGGGGCTTGAGGACAAGCAACGCGCGGAGATCACGCAGACCGTGCGCCGCGTCGTGGACAAGCTGCTGCACGCGCCGACGGTGCGGGTCAAGCAGCTGGCCGGCGAGCCGGGCGGCGCCGGGTACGCGGACGCGCTGCGCACGCTCTTCGACCTCGACCCGCAGACGGTCGCGTCGGTCAGCCGTGCCGACCACTTGAACAACGCGAACAACGCGAACAGCAAGAACAACGCGAACGACACGAACCACGAGAACCACGAACCGAATAGAGGCCGGGCATGACCGAGAGGGCTCTGAGGCTCGGGACCAGGCGCAGCAAGCTGGCCATGGCCCAGTCGGGCCAAGTCGCTGAAGCGGTACGGCAGTTGACCGGCCGCCCCGTCGAGCTCGTGGAGATCACGACGTACGGCGACACCTCGCGCGAGCACCTGGCGCAGATCGGCGGCACCGGCGTCTTCGTCGCCGCCCTGCGCGAGGCGCTGGTCCGTGACGAGGTGGACTTCGCCGTGCACTCGCTCAAGGACCTGCCCACGGCGCACCCCGCCGAGCTGGTGCTCGCCGCGGTGCCCAAGCGCGAGGATCCCCGCGACGTGCTGATCGCACGCGACGGACTGACCTTCGCCGGGCTCCCCGAGGGCGCCCGCGTCGGCACCGGTTCGCCGCGCCGCATGGCGCAGCTGAACGCCTACGCGCGCAGCCACGGCATGGCCATCCAGACCGTGCCGATCCGGGGGAACATCGACACCCGCATCGGATACGTGCACAAGGGGGAGCTCGACGCCGTCGTGCTCGCCGCCGCCGGACTGAGCCGCATCGGCCGGACCGGCGAGGTGACCGACTTCCTGTCGGTCGACACCGTTCTGCCCGCCCCCGGCCAGGGGGCACTGGCGATCGAGTGTGCCGCGCACAACGCGTCACTCGCCGCCGCGCTCGCCGAGCTCGACGACCCGTTCACCCGGGTCGCCGTCACCGCCGAGCGGTCCCTGCTCGCCGCCCTGGAAGCCGGTTGCAGCGCGCCCGTGGGCGCGCTGGCCGACTTGCTGGCCGACGGGCAGATTGTCAAGGAGATGCGCCTGCGCGGTGTCGTCGGTACGCCCGACGGCTCGACGCTGGTGCAGCTGTCCACCACCGGTCCCGTGCCCGAGACGGAGACCCAAGCCATGGCGCTGGGCCGCGAACTCGCGGTCGAGATGCTCGCCAAGGGCGCGGCCGGTCTGATGGGGGAGCGAGCACTTTGAGCCCCACCTCGAACCTTCCCGGCACTCCCGCACACGGGCACGTCACCTTCCTCGGTGCCGGACCCGGAGATCCGGGACTGCTGACCCTGCGCGCCGTCGAGGCGCTGGCCCGAGCGGATGTGCTGATCGCCGAGCCGGATGTACTCGACGTCGTCCGTGTGCATGCCAGGGGAGGTGTGGACACACCTGGGCCGACGGGCGCTGACGAGGCGTCAACGACCGCGGACACGGCGACTTTCCGAGTCGCCACCAATCTTGTCATGGAGGCCGCGAGGGGTGGCAGGCGGGTCGTGCGCGCGGTCAGCGGCGACCCCGGCCTCGACACGCACGCGGCGGAGGAGATGCTCGCCTGCGCCGCCGAGGGGATCTCCTTCGAGGTCGTGCCGGGCGTCGCGGCGGCGGTCGGTGTGCCCGCGTACGCCGGTGTGCCGCTGCGTGACGCGCAGGGCGCGGACGTCCGTTTCATCGACGCCCGCTCGGCGTCGGACCGCTGCTGGAGCGAGGTCGGCGCGTCCGACGGCACCGCGGTGGTCTCCACGTCGCTGGACTCCGTCGCGGCGGCCGCGGGCGAGCTGGTGGCCGCCGGCCGCAAGCCGGACACCCCGATGACCGTGACCGTCGCCGGTACGACGACGCGCCAGCGCACCTGGAACGCGACGCTCGGCACCATCGCGCAGGTCCTCAAGCAGGCGAAGGTGCTGCCCTCGCCCGACGGGGGCCGGCCCGTCATAGCCGTGGTCGGCGAGCGTTCCGCCGCCGCCCAGCGCGACCAGCTGTCGTGGTTCGAGTCGAAGCCCCTCTTCGGCTGGCGGGTGCTCGTACCGCGGACGAAGGAGCAGGCGGCCTCGCTCTCCGACCAGCTGCGCTCCTACGGCGCGGTGCCGCACGAGGTGCCGACCATCGCCGTCGAGCCGCCGCGCACGCCCCAGCAGATGGAGCGCGCGGTCAAGGGCCTGGTCACCGGGCGGTACGAGTGGATCGCCTTCACGTCCGTCAACGCCGTCAAGGCGGTGCGGGAGAAGTTCGAGGAGTACGGGCTCGACGCGCGCGCCTTCGCCGGTATCAAGGTCGCGGCCGTCGGTGAGCAGACCGCCGCCGCGCTGATCGCCTTCGGTGTGAAGCCGGACCTGGTGCCGAGCGGTGAGCAGTCGGCCGCGGGGCTCCTGGAGGACTGGCCGCCGTACGACCCGGTCTTCGACCCGATCGACCGCGTCTTCCTGCCGCGGGCCGACATCGCCACCGAGACGCTGGTCGCGGGCCTGATCGACCTGGGCTGGGAGGTGGACGACGTCACCGCCTACCGGACCGTGCGCGCCTCGCCGCCGCCGGCCGAGACGCGGGAGGCGATCAAGGGCGGCGGCTTCGACGCCGTGCTGTTCACGTCGTCCTCCACCGTGCGCAACCTCGTCGGCATCGCGGGCAAGCCGCACAACGTGACGGTGATCGCGTGCATCGGTCCCGCCACGGCGAAGACCGCGGAGGAGCACGGGCTGCGGGTGGACGTGATGGCTCCCGAGCCGTCGGTCCATCAGCTGGCGCAGGCGCTGGCGGACTTCGGTGCGCGGCGGCGGGCCGCGGCGCTGGACGCCGGGGACCCGGTGACACGCCCGAGTGAGCGGCGGCCCGGTTCGCGTCGGCGCCGCACCGCGCCGTAGGTTCTTGTGGGCGGGCCTCCGGGTCCGCCCACAACGACATCAGCAGCGCACGAATCCAGGTGACGTCAGTGACGAAGTACGGATCTTTCCCCGGGACGCGGCCGCGGCGGCTGCGGACGACGCCGGCCATGCGGCGCATGGTCGCCGAGACGCGGCTGCATCCGGCCGACCTGATCCTGCCCGCGTTCGTGCGCGAGGGGGTCAGCGCCCCGGTCGAGATCGGGTCGATGCCCGGCGTCGTCCAGCACACGCGCGACACCCTGAAGAAGGCGGCCGTCGAGGCGCTGGAGGCCGGGGTCTCGGGGATCATGCTCTTCGGTGTGCCGGAGGAGTCCAAGAAGGACGCCGCGGGCACGCCGGGCACGGACCCGGACGGGATTCTCCAGGTCGCGATCCGCGACGTGCGGGCCGAGGTGGGCGACGAGCTGATCGTCATGTCGGACCTGTGCCTGGACGAGACCACCGACCACGGGCACTGCGGTGTCCTGGACGCCGAGGGCCGCGTCGACAACGACGCGACGCTTGAGCGGTACGCGGAGATGGCGCAGGTCCAGGCCGACGCGGGCGCCCATGTGGTGGGCCCGAGCGGCATGATGGACGGTCAGGTCGGCGTCGTCCGGGACGCGTTGGACCAGGTCGGCCACGAGGACGTGTCGATCCTCGCGTACACCGCGAAGTACTCCTCGGCGTTCTACGGCCCGTTCCGCGAGGCCGTCGGGTCGTCCCTGAAGGGCGACCGCAAGACGTACCAGCAGGACCCGGCCAACAGCCGTGAGTCGCTGCGGGAGCTGGCGCTCGACCTGGAGGAGGGCGCCGACATGGTGATGGTCAAGCCGGCCGGTCCCTACCTCGACATCCTCGTGAAGGTCGCCGAGTCGGTGGACGTGCCGGTGGCGGCGTACCAGATCAGCGGCGAGTACGCGATGATCGAGGCCGCCGCCGAGCGGGGCTGGATCGACCGCGACCGGGCGATCATGGAGTCGCTGACGGGGATCAAGCGCGCGGGCGCGAACATGATCCTCACGTACTGGGCGACCGAGGTGGCGCGGCAGCTGTAGCGCCTTGACCTCAACCGGAGTTGAGGTCGCAGGGTGGTGTGCAGAGGGGCCCGGGGAGGGCCCCGTCCGAGGAGGACGAGATGCACGCCGTTGTTCTGCACGCGTTCGGGCCCGCCGGGAATCTGCGGTACGAGACCTGGCCGGACCCCGTCGCGGGCCCCGGCCAGGTGCGGATCGCCGTGGCCGCGGCCGGGGCGCACTTCGTCGAGACCGTGATGCGGGCGGGGGAGGCCTCCGACAAGGCGCCGCCGCTGCCCGAGCTTCCCGCGGTCTTCGGCGGCGAGGTCGCGGGCGTCGTCGACGCGGTCGGCCCCGACGTCGACGCGTCCTGGCTCGGCCTGCCCGTGGTGACCTCGCACGGTTCGCCCGGCGGGTACGCCGAGCTGGCGGTCGCCCCCGTCGGCGAGCTGCACGCCGTGCCGGACGGGCTCGGCTTCGAGGGCGCCGTGACCATGGTGATGACGGGCGCCACGACCATGGGCCTGCTCGGCATCGCGCGACTCCGGCCGGACGACGTGGTGTTGGTGACGTCGGCCGCCGGGGGTGTGGGGCGGCTCGTCGTGCAGTACGCGCACGCCCTGGGCGCCACGGTCGTCGGGGCGGCGGGCGGCCCCGGCAAGGTCGATGCGGTGCGGGCGCTCGGCGCGGCGGTCGCCGTGGACTACAACGTGCCGGGGTGGGCCGACTCGGTCCGTGCACAGCTCGGCGGGCGCGCGGTCACCGCCGTGCTGGACGGCGTCGGGGGCGAGAAAGCGGCCGCCGCCTTCGAGTTGATCGGCGAGGGCGGGCGGTACATCGTCATCGGCTGGGCCTCGCAGGAGGCGTTCGAGCCGGCACCGGAGGTCCTCGCCGGGCGCGGCATCTCGTACGTCAATGCCCTGATGGAGCTGATCGGGCGCCCCGAGGAGGGGCCCGCGCGGGAGCGGGAGGCTCTGGAAGCCGCCGCCAAGGGGGAGTTGGTGCCCTCCTGGCAGGCGTTCCCGCTGGCGCGGGCGGCGGCGGCGCATGCGGCGATGGAGCGGCGGGAGACCACGGGCAAGGTGGTCCTCATCCCCTAGGCCGTGTCAGAAGGCGGGCGGTGCGGCGCCTTCGAGGCGGCGTGTGCGGTAGCTGTCGGCGTCGAGGGTGATGACGTCCGCGTGGTGGGCCAGCCGGTCCACCGTGGCGGACGCCGTCGCGCTGTCGCCGAAGACCTCGTCCCAGCGGGCCAGCGGAAGGCTGCCGGTGACGATCAGCGAGGCGCGTTCGTAGCGGTGCGAGACGAGCTGGAAGAGGAGACGGGCGGCCTCGGGTTCGAACGGCACGTAACCGACCTCGTCCACGACGAGCACCGGGTACGCGTCGAGGCGGGTCAGCTCCTCGCGCAGCCGCCCCGCGGCCTTGGCCGCCGCGAGCCGGGTGCCCCACTCGGCGGCGGTCGCGAACAGCACCTGGTGACCGGCCTGGCAGGCCCGTACGCCGAGGGCGACCGCCAGGTGCGTCTTGCCGGTGCCGGGGCCGCCGAGGAGCACCACGTTCGCTTTGCGGGTGACGAAGTCGACCTTCCCCAGTCGGGTGATCACCTGGGGTTCGGGCGCCCTCAGATGCCCCTCGTCGAACATCTCCAGGAGCTTCCGGGACGGGAACCCGGCGGCCGCGATGCGCTGCTCGGCGCCGCTCCTCGGCCCCGCCGCCTCCCCGTCGTCGTCGGCCGCCCCGCGGCTCCGCTGGGCGGGGATGACCACGGCCGGGGGATCCTCCTTCACGGTGCGCGCCCTGGCCTCGTGCGCCGCCATGGGGCCGGACATGTAGGCGAGGATCGCCGCGGAGGCGATGAACGCCATGTGGATGACCGTTCCCCACAGCAGGTCGTGCCGGGGCGTGTGGTGCACGTCGACGAACATCTGGAGCAGGTGCACCGACGAGATGCCCACGATGGCGGTGGCCAGCTTGACCTTCAGCACGTTGGAATTGACGTGCGACAGCCACTCGGGCTGGTCGCGGTGGCCTTGCAGACCGATGCGCGAGACGAACGTCTCGTACCCGCCGACGATCACCATGATCAGCAGATTGGCGATCATCACCACGTCGACGAGCTTGAGGACGGCGAGCATGACGTGCGTCTCGTCCGCGTGTCCGCTGATGACGTGGTGGATGAGGTGCCACAACTCGTTGAAGAACTTGTAGACGTACACGCCCTGCGCGGCCACCAGGCCGAAATACAGGGGCGCTTGGAGCCAGCGGGTCGCGAAGAGCGCGCACCCCAGCGTGGTCATGTTCGAGGGGGGTGAGACGGGGCGGGACACGAGACCTCCAACGGCCGTGAGGTTCGCCATTGTTGTGGACCGCGGCCGACAATCTGAATTCGCGCCACCCGTTGGGGTTAATAGAAATCCAGTCGGACCGGTCCCCCTCCTCAGTCCTTCCTGATCAGCGTGACGAGGCGGGAGAGGCCGTCGGTGGCGTACCCCTCCTCGACCGAGCGGTCCAGGAGGTCCTGGAGCGGCTTGAACAGGTCACCGCGCAGGCCCTGTTGGTCGAAGGCCGACAGGAAGTTGGGGAGCGCGGCCTGGTTGATGGCCAGGGACGACACGTCCGTCAGGTGCTGCCCGGAGTCGACCGCCTCGGCCATGCCGGGCACCAGCCCTTCCGTCATGGCGCCGACCCAGTCCTTGAGCAGCGGCGCGAACTCGCGTGCGGGGACGCCTCCGCTGCCGATCAGGGCGTACGCCTGGGCGACGCCCATCACCAGGCCGTACATGCCGGTGAGCAGGGAGAGGTCGTACAGCGCGGCGGCGCCCGGGTCCTTGCCGACCCACTTGGTGTCCGCGAGGGCGGCCAACGTGGGGCGGTGCGTCTCGTACGCCTCCTCGTCGGTGCCGCTGTGGAGGATGTACGCGGCGGGTGTCGCGATCATCTGCGGGACGGCCATGATGCCGCCGTCGAGGTACGTGATGCCGTGGGCGGCGGCCCGCTCCGCCAACTCCCTTGCCTGGGCCGGGGTTCCCTAATTGGTGCGGTACTTACCTTTTGGTGTGTGAGCTGGTCAGCGGTCCAGTCCAGGCAGCACCTGGTTGTCGTACCAGGACAGAGCGATGGCCTCACGCTCCGGGTCCATGTACTCCTCGGCCCACCTCGGGACCAGGCCGAACTCCGGCGTGTTCTCCGGCGCGGCGGTCAACACCCCTCTGGCGTCCAGGATTGCACTCGTGCGGACCCGTACGAATCCGGTGCACGGGTGCGCGCACAGCCCCATGACGGCCACGGAGCGTCACCGACGTCCCGAGAATCGGAAACCGGTCGGACTCCGGCGGGGGTCGCCGTGCCCTCGTCGCGGAGGCCGATGCCGTCGCTGCTCGCGCACGCCGTCACGGACAGGGTCGCGAGCACGATCGCGGTGGCGGCGATGAGGCGGACGGTGAGGTCCGAACGGGGCTCGGTGCTGGGGGACATGGCTGGGTCCTTGGCGTCGTGCGGACGGGGGCGTGTCCGCCTAGGCGGTCGGCGGGAGCGGCGTGCTTGGATGGCCTCAGCTTGTGCGGCGGGGTGTCCCGGTCGCCAGAGGCGGCGGGGAACGGGGGACGCTGGAACACCCGCACCGGCTTTGACCTGGGGGGATGACCTCGCCCTGGAACGCGGTACTGGAATGGGGAGGACGGCACATGGGTTCGCTCGCGGAGCTGCTGCGGGAGCTCAAGGGGCGGTCGGGGCTCAGCTACGGGGTGTTGGCCAAGCGGTTGCACATGAGTACGTCGACGCTGCACCGGTACTGCAACGGCGACGCGGTGCCGGTGGACTTCGCGCCCGTGGAGCGGTTCGCGCGCCTCTGCAAGGCCTCGCCCGAGGAGCTGGTCGAGGTCCATCGGCGGTGGATCCTGGCGGACGCCGCGCGCGGGCGTAAGGCGGGCCCGGAGGGGTTGGCGGCAGCCCCCGGGGCCGTGCCGTCAGGACTTGAGCGGCCGGAGCCGGAGCCAGAACCGGAGCCGGCGCCAGCGCGAGAGCCGGAACCGGCGCCGGAGGCCGAGCGAGGCAAGCGGCGCCGGGTCGTCGCCATCGGTGCCGCCGTCGCCCTCGTCGTCGGTGCCGGTTCCGTCGCCCTCGCGCTGAACGGCGACGACGACGGCGGCGGGCACAAGCGCACCGCGGGCGCCTCTACGCCGGTCAGCCCGAGCGCCTCCCCGGGGGACCCGTCCGGCAAGGGCGGACGCGAGGACACCGCCGACGACCGAGAGAAGAAGAAAGGCAAGCCCTCCTCCGCGCCCTCCGGCAAGGGCAAGGGCAAGGGCGGCCCCGAGCGGCCCCGCGCCTCCCAGGGCGTCGGCAAGGGCGCCGCGGCGGCGGGCGAGGGCCGGAGCGACGACCTCGGGGCGCCGATCACCGCCCGGACCAGGCCGTACGTATATGAAAGCCCGTGCAGCCAGCGCTTCTTGGTCAACCGGAAGCCGAACCAGGTGCCCGAGCCGCCGGCCGTCGAGCAGGACGCCCCCGGCTGGGCCGCCGACCTCGGCGCGGTCTCGGCCGGCGAACAGCTCGTCGAGGTCACCGTGCAGGGCCTGGGCAAGGACACCGTCGTACTCCAGGGCATGCACGTCCGCGTCCAGAGCACCAGTTCGCCGCTGGCCTGGAACGACTTCCAGATGGGCGTCGGCTGCGGCGGCAACGTCTCCACCAAGTCGTTCGCCGTCGACCTCGACGACGGGACACCGACTCTCGCGCCCGAGGCGGGGCAGCGGAACTTCCCGTACAAGGTGAGCGAGAGCGATCCCGAGGTGTTCTACGTCAAGGCGAGCACCGAGGCGCACGACGTCCGCTGGTACCTGGAGCTGGAGTGGTCGAGCGGCAAACGGCACAACGTGCTCCGCATCGATGACCAGGGCAAGCCGTTCCGCACCAGCGGCAACGAAGGGCGCCCCACGTACGCCTGGCCGCTCGGCGGCGCCAAGTGGGGGGTCCCGCTCGGCAGTTGAGCATGTGCGCGAGCACCGCGTCCGCATCCCGGAATGGCGGGTGTAAGCGGCACGTACATGTTTAGGGTGCGGGCACAGTCGTCCGAGCCGAAGGAGTCACCGCCGTGACCGTCACCGAGCCAGCCCGCACCGCCGCCCCCCTGCCGCCGCTCGCCGCGCGCGCCGCCGCGGTCGGGGGCTCGCCGGTACGGGACATCCTCGCGGTCACCGCGCGGCCCGAGGTCATCAACTTCGCGGGCGGCCTGCCCGCCCCCGGCCTCTTCGACAGGGAGGGCATCGCGGCCGCGTTCCGCGCGGTGCTCGAAGAGACGCCGGAGCGGGCGCTCCAGTACTCGACGACCGAGGGCGAGCCCGCGCTGCGTACCGCCGTCGCCGCGCGCACCACGGCGCGCGGCCTCGCGACCGACGCCGACGACGTGCTGATCACCACCGGGTCGCAGCAGGCGCTCTCGCTCCTCGCGACCGCGCTGATCGAGCCGGGCGACACCGTCCTCGTCGAGAACCCCTGCTACCTCGCGGCGCTCCAGGCCTTCGCCTTCGCGGGCGCGCGCGTGGTGCCCGTGCCGTGCGACGAGGCAGGCATCGACCCCGCCGCCCTCGACCAACTCGTGGCCCTGCACCGGCCGAAGCTGCTCTACACCGTCCCCACCTTCCAGAACCCGACCGGCCGCACTCTCCCGGCGGAGCGGCGCGCCCGGATCGCCGAGATCGCGGGGCGGCGCGGGCTGTGGATCGTGGAGGACGACCCGTACGGGGAGCTGCGCTTCGAGGGCGAGCGGGCGCCGTGGATCGCCACGTACCCGGGGGCCGAGGACCGCACGGTCCTGCTCGGCAGCTTCTCCAAGGTCATGGCGCCGGGCCTGCGGCTCGGCTGGCTGCGGGGGCCCGGGGCGCTGGTGCGGGCCTGCGTCGTCGCCAAGCAGGCGGCGGACCTGCACACGCCGACCGTCAACCAGCTCGCGGCGGCGCGGTACCTCGCCGACTCGGACCTGGACGCCCATGTCGCCCGCGTGGCGGGGGTGTACCGGGAGCGGCGGGACGCGATGCTGGTCGGTCTCGGGGAGGCGTTGCCGGAGGGGGCGAGCTGGATTCGGCCCGAGGGCGGGATGTTCGTGTGGGCGAAGCTGCCGGAGGGGTACGACACGGGGGAGCTGCTGCGGAGTGTCGTCGCGCACGACGTGGCGTACGTGCCGGGGGCGCCGTTCTTCGCGGGGGCGCCGGACGTATCCACCCTGCGGTTGTGCTTCGTGACGCAGTCCCCCGGCGAGATCGCCGAGGGACTGCGGAGGCTCAGGGGCGCGCTGGTGGCGTGACGGGGCCGGTCAGAGGCGCTCGGGGGTCCTGATGCCCAGCAGCGCCATGCCCTGGTGCAGCGTGCGGGCCGTGATGTCGCACAGGAACAGGCGGTTCTCGACGTGCGCCGGGGTGTCCGCCTTCAGGACCGGGCACTTGTCGTAGAACGAGGTGTACAGCGACGCCAGCTGGTAGAGGTACGCGGCCAGCTTGTGCGGCGCGTACTCCGCGGCGGCCTCCGTGACCGTCGCGCCGAACGCGTCCAGGTGCAGGCCCAGCGCCCGCTCCGCCGCGTCGAGCGCCAGCTCCGGGTGGGCCGCGGGCCGCACCTCGCCCGCCTTGCGCAGGATCGACTGGATACGGGCGTACGCGTACTGGAGGTAGACCGACGTGTCGCCGTTCAGGGAGACCATCTGGTCGAGGTCGAACTTGTAGTCGCGGTTGGCCGACGTCGACAGGTCCGCGTACTTCACGGCGCCGATGCCGACCTGGAAGGCCCGCTCCTGGATCTCCTCCTCGGTGAGGTCCCGCGCCTTCTCGCGGACGACCTCCGCGGCGCGCTGCACCGCCTCGTCGAGGAGGTCCTCCAGGCGCACCGTCTCGCCCTCACGCGTCTTGAACGGCTTGCCGTCCGCGCCGAGCACCGTGCCGTAGCCCATGTTGTGGGCGGTGACCTCGTCGTTCAGCCAGCCCATCCGGCGGGCCGCCTCGAAGACCATCTTGAAGTGCAGCGACTGGCGGACGTCCACCACGTACAGCAGGGTCGTGGCGTGCAGGTCGACGACCCTGTTGCGGATCGCCGAGAGGTCGGAGGCCGCGTAACCGAAGCCGCCGTCCGCCTTCTGGACGATCAGCGGGACCGGCTTGTCGTCCTTGCCCTTGATGTCGTCGAAGAACACGACGAGCGCGCCCTCGGAGCGCACCGCGACACCCGACTCCTCCAGGAGCCGCGCCGTCTCGGCCATCATGTCGTTGTACGCGGACTCGCCGACGATCTCCTCGTCGCGGACCTCCATGTCCAGCTTCTCGAAGACCGAGTAGAAGTAGACCTTCGACTCGTCCACGAACCGCTGCCAGAGCTCGCGCGTCTCCTTGTCCCCGGACTGGAGGGCGACGACCCGCTTGCGGGCCCGCTCCTTGAACGCCTCGTCGGCGTCGAAGACCGCGCGCGAGGCCTTGTAGACGCGGTTGAGGTTGCTCATCGCCTGCTCGCCGTCGACCTCGTCGGCCGGGGCCAGTTGGCCGGGGTTCTCGATCAGGTACTGGATGAGCATCCCGAACTGGGTGCCCCAGTCGCCGATGTGGTGGCGGCCGATCGTCTTCTCGCCGGTGAAGTCCAGCATGTGGCGCAGGGCGTCGCCGATGACGGCGGAGCGCAGGTGGCCGACGTGCATCTCCTTGGCCACGTTCGGCTGGGCGTAGTCGATCACCGTCGTGCCCCGGTTCTCGGCGTACGGCACACCGAGCCGCTCGCCGTCCGCCGCCCGCGCCGCGAGGTTCTCCGTGATCGCCTCGTCGGTGACCGTGATGTTCAAAAAGCCGGGCCCGGAGACCTCGATGTCCTTGAACAGCTCGGGGGCGGTGATGCCGGCGACGACCTGCGTGGCCAGCTCCCGCGGGTTGCCCTTGAGCTTCTTGGCGAGCGCCAGGATGCCGTTGGCCTGGAAGTCGGCCCGGTCGCTACGTCGCAGCAGCGGGTCCGCGGCGCCCGCTTCCGGCAGGGCTGCCGAGAGGGCGTCCGCGAGGCGCTGGTGGACGGAGGCGGTGAGGGACGTGACCGGGGCCATGAAGGGGTGCCGTTCTGCTCGGGAGCCTGGACGTGCCGTAGTTGTGAAAACCGAGTATCCCACGCGGTGAAAAGCGGTTTTCGCGGTTACGGGGCGACCTGGGAGAATGGCTGCGTCAAGCGGTACAGCGGTACTCACCTATGAACGTATGAAGCAGAAAGGCGTGCCGATCGTGGCTCAGAGCACTGATACCACCGACTGGGTCTCCCGCTACGCGGACGAGGTCATCGCCGAGTCGGAGCGTCGTGCCCCGGGCGCGAAAGACGATGGCGCCGCCGCGCCGGTGGTCGTCGTCGCCTCGGGTCTCTCCCCGTCCGGGCCGATCCACCTCGGCAACCTCCGCGAGGTCATGACCCCGCACCTCGTCGCCGACGAGATCCGCCGCCGCGGATACGAGGTCCGGCACCTGATCTCCTGGGACGACTACGACCGCTACCGCAAGGTCCCGGCCGGCGTCCCCGGAGTCGACGAGTCCTGGGCCGAGCACATCGGCAAGCCGCTCACCTCGGTGCCCGCCCCGGCCGGATCCGCGTACCCGAACTGGGCCGAGCACTTCAAGGCCGCCATGGCCGAGGCGCTCACCGAGCTCGGTGTCGAGTACGACGGCATCAGCCAGACCGAGCAGTACACCTCGGGTGCCTACCGCGAGCAGATCCTGCACGCGATGAGGCACCGCGGCGACATCGACGCGATCCTCGACCAGTACCGCACGAAGAAGGACCCCGCCAAGGCCGGGCAGGCGGGCAAGGGCGGTGCCAAGCAGCAGAAGCCGGTCGACGAGGCCGAGCTGGAGGCCGCCGAGGGCTCCGGCGCCGCCTCCGAGGACGACGGCAGCGGCGGCAGCGGCGGGTACTACCCGTACAAGCCCTACTGCGGGCAGTGCGAGAAGGACCTGACGACCGTCGTCTCGTACGACGACGAGTCCACCGAGCTGGTCTACACCTGCACGGCGTGCGGCTTCGGCGAGACCGTGAAGCTGAGCGAGTTCAACCGCGGCAAGCTGGTCTGGAAGGTCGACTGGCCCATGCGCTGGGCCTACGAGGGCGTCATCTTCGAGCCGAGCGGTGTGGACCACTCGTCCCCCGGCTCGTCGTTCGTCGTCGGCGGGCAGATCGTGCGGCAGATCTTCGACGGCGTGCAGCCCATCGGGCCCATGTACGCCTTCGTGGGGATCTCGGGCATGGCGAAGATGTCGTCCTCGAAGGGCGGCGTGCCGACCCCGGCCGACGCCCTGAAGATCATGGAGGCGCCGCTGCTGCGCTGGCTGTACGCGCGCCGCAAGCCCAACCAGTCCTTCAAGATCGCCTTCGACCAGGAGATCCAGCGGCTCTACGACGAGTGGGACAAGCTGGAGGCCAAGGTCGCCGACGGTGCCGCGCTGCCCGCCGACGCGTCCGCGCACTCCCGTGCCGTGCGCACCGCCGCTGGTGAGCTGCCGCGCACCCCGCGGCCGATGCCGTACCGGACGCTGGCGTCCGTCGCGGACATCACCGCCGGTGCCGAGGACCAGACGCTGCGCATCCTGAGCGACCTCGACCCGTCGGCGCCGCTGGCCTCGCTCGACGAGGTCCGGCCGCGGCTCGACCGCGCCGAGAACTGGATCACCACCCAGGTCCCGGCCGAGGCCCGCACGGTCGTGCGTGCCGAGCCCGACACCGAGCTGCTGTCCTCGCTGGACGACGAGAGCCGCGAGTCGCTGCGGCTGCTCCTGGAGGGCCTCGACTCGCACTGGTCCCTGGACGGTCTCACCCACCTCGTGTACGGCGTGCCGAAGGTGCGGGCCGGGTTCTCGGCGGACGCGACGGCCAAGGAGCTGCCGCCGGAGATCAAGGTGGCGCAGCGGACGTTCTTCGCGCTGCTGTACCGGCTGCTCGTGACCCGGGAGACCGGGCCGCGCCTGCCCACGCTGCTGCTGGCCGTGGGGGCGGGCCGGGTGCGGAAGCTGTTGGGGGCGTAGCGTTCGGCGACCGGCCGGGCGGGCGGGGACTGTCGTCTCCCGCCCGCCCGGCCGTGCGTCTGCATCCTTTGGGCTACCAGGGGATCCGCCTGAGGCAGGAGGCGACGGCCTGTTTCCTCGATGACCGTGGACGCATGAAGGAAATCATCGCCATCGTCGGATGGGTCGCGGGAATCCAGGGTGCCCTCGGTGCCGCCGGCCGTCTCTTCGGGGACGGGCCCTGGGGGCTGCTGCACCAGTGGTGGGACGTGCCCACGCCCCTGTACGCGGCGCTCTTCGCCGCCGGTGCCGTGCTCGCCGTCTACGGGGAGCTGGGCAAGAGGCGGGCGTGAAGAGCTATGGGTGCGTGGGCGTTACGGACGCGTGAGCGCTACAGGTGGCGTTGGCGGCGTACCGCGAAGAAGAACAGTGCGGCCAGGGCGGCGAGCGAAGCGGCGGCGATGGTGAGGGTCACCGGCGTCCAGCCGTCGGGCTCCGACTCCGGCCCGGCCTTGGCGGCGCACTCGGCGCCGGGGGCCGCGCCGCCCGCCTCGACCCGCACCTTGCCGTTGGTCCGGGCCTCCTCGGGCGGGACCGGCTCGTCGAAACGGAGGGCGTGCTCGCCCGGTTTCGCGTCGCAGCGGACCGTGGCCCGGCCCTGCCAGGAGACCTTTCCGGAAGGGGCCAGTTTCACCGGCCCCGAGAACGCGTCGGAACGGACGGTGACGCGGTGGTCGTCGTCCATCTGGTCCATCAGTTCCGGATTCAGCACGGACAGCGTGACGCGTTCACCGGGCCTCACCGAGCCGGGCGCGACACTGAGTTCACCCTCTCGACCCGCCTGCGCGGCGGCGCTAGTCATGCCTGCCAGGGAAAAGGCGAGGACGAGCGCTCCGGCCGTCGCGGCGGTTTTGTGTGGCATAAGGTGATCTTATCCGGATCTTATCCAGGGGGAGCCTGGGCGCCCGCTCGACCTCGGGCACCCAGCGGAAGGGCAGTTGTGCGCATTTCACGTTGGGCCCGTGCCGTGGCCATGGGGGTGGGCGGTGGATTCCTCGCCGTTTCGGTCACCACGACCGCCGGCGCCGCGACACCCGCCGACACCGATGACAGCAGGACGGTTCCGAAGAAGAGCGACGCGGCGTGGGGGGTCGTGGCGGCGGAGCGGTTCTGGACCGCCGATCGCATGGAATCGGCGACGCCGTTGACGGCTCAGGGGAAGGGCCAGGGGAAGGCTCACGGGGAGGCTCAGGCCCCGGCGGGCATGGCCGCCGGGCGCGGGCCGGTGGCGTACGCGGCGGCGGCGAGGGCCCAGACGGATTACGAGGGCTCCAAGACCATCGGCGTGCTGTACTTCGTCGACAAGGGCATGGCCACGCACAACTGCACGGCCAGCGTGGTCCACAGCCCCAAGGGCAACCTCATCCTCACCGCCGGACACTGCGGCAACGGCGACAAGTACGCCTTCGTACCCCAGTACCGCACCGGCAAGACCCCGGCGCAGCAGCCCAACGGCATCTGGGCGGTCGACCGCGTCTTCAAGGACCCGCGGCGCACCGACTACGGCCCCGGCTCGGACCTCGACTTCGCCTTCGCGACCGTCAAGCCCGACAAGCTCGGCCGCCAGGTCGAGAAGGTCACCGGCGCCAACACGCTGACGCGCACGCCCGGTTACCAGGTGCCGGTCACCGTCATCGGCTACCCCTCGGCGAGGAACGCCCCCAAGGACCAGGCGATCAAGTGCCGGGTGAAGACGACCCGGCTCTCCGGCTACAAGCAACTGCGCATGGCGTGCGGCGGGTTCTACGGCGGCACCTCCGGCAGTCCGTGGCTGATGGACTTCGACGAGCGGACCAAGCGGGGCAGGGTCGTCGGCAACCTCGGTGGCGCGGGCGGCGGCGGAGCCACCGACTCCGTCTCCTACGCGCCCTTCTACGACGACGAGGTGTTCAAGCTCTACGACGACGCCGTGCGGAACGCCGGCGTGATCGAGCGGCCCCCGCTGCCCGCCACCCTCGGCACCGGCGAGACCTGGCAGCACGCCAAGCGGATGGCCACCGGCGACTACACCGGTGACGGCAAGGCCGATCTGCTCGTGGTGTGGGCCGACGGCGAGATCACCCTCCACCCCGGCAACGGCAAGGGCGGGTTCACCGCCGAGCGGCGCCTCCAGAAGCCCAACGCCACGTGGCAGCACGCCACCGCCGTCACGGGCGGCGACTTCACCGGCACGGACCTCTCCGACCTGATGGTGCGCTGGTCCGACGGCGAGGTCACCCTCTACGAGGACGTGTCCGCGTCGGGCTTCGGCAAGGAGACGAGGCTCGCCGCCGCGGGGTCCACCTGGAAGAAGGCCGCCCAGCTCACGGCGGGCCGCTTCGGCGGCGGCGGCAAGACCGATGACGTCGTCGTGCGCCGGACCGACGGCGAGGTCATCCTGTACAGCGACGTGGACGGCCGCGGCTTCAAGAAGAAGACGAGGCTCCATAAGCCCAACGCCACGTGGAAGCGCACCGCCCTGCTCACCGGCGGCGACTTCGCCGGCACCGGCCTGTGGGACCTCCTCGTCCGCTGGAGCGACGGCGAACGCACCGTCCACAAGGACGTGAGCACCGCAGGCTCCGGCACGAAGACCCGCATGGGAGCGCCCGGCGCCCTGTGGCAGCACGCCAAGGTGATGACGGCGGGCGCCTATACGGCGGGCGGCCTGCCCGACGACCTGATCGTGCGCTGGAGCGACGGTGAGGTCAGCCTCTACGCCGACACGACGGCGAAGCTCGGCCGCGAGGTCACGCTCGTTCCCCGAAGGTCTCCTGACGCGCCGAAGGCCTCCGGGCCGCCGACGGGTCACGCGATGTGTTCCGCGCCCGCGTCCAGATCCTGCTGGTAGCGGGAGCGGAAGTCGCGCAGGTACGGGCGGAGCGTGCTCTCCGTGAGCGGCCCGCCCGCCTGGCCCGTCACGCCGTACAGGTCCATCAGATACAGGCTGAACTGCCGGGCGTTCGGGTAGTCGCCGATCTCGCTGACGTACTTGCGGAACGCCGTGAAGTAGGCGTCCATGCGGGAGACGTCGTCGGGGAGACCGGGGAGTCCGGGGATGTCTGCCTCGGGCTCGGGCTCGGGCTGGGGCTTCGCCTCCGGCTCGGTCTCCTGGGCCTCATCGCCGCCGTACTGCCCGTTGTCGTACGGCGCCTGCTCCTCGTACCACTGGTCGTACGGCTCCTCGGGGGCGTACGAGGCGGGGTGTTTCGCGAACCACGGGCTCTCGTGCGGCAGGACCTCCGGCTGAGGGTCTGGCGCCGACGCCGACGCCGACGCCGATTCCGTTTCGGCCTCCGCCTCCGCCCCCGCTTCAGACTCCGGTTCCGGCTGGGAGTCGTACGGTGGCTCCGCGGGCGTCTCGCGGCGCGGGGCCGGCAGCTGCGGCTGCTGGGAGACCGTGGTCCGCGCGGCGGCCGGGGCCGGGGGGAGCAGGGCCGGTTCGATGCCGGCGGCGGCCAGGCCCGCGGGGGCGGTCTCCGCCAGCGGCACGCCGTAACGGGCGAGGCGCAGCGGCATCAGGGACTCGACGGGGGCCTTGCGGCGCCAGGCACGGCCGAAGCGGGAGCGCAGCCGGGCCTGGTAGACGAGGCGTTCCTGCTCCAGCTTGATCACCTGGTCGTAGGAGCGCAGCTCCCACAGCTTCATCCGGCGCCACAGCAGGAACGTCGGCACCGGCGAGAGCAGCCACCGGGTGAGCCGTACGCCCTCCATGTGCTTGTCGGCGGTGATGTCCGCGATCCGCCCGATCGCGTGCCGGGCCGCCTCGACCGCGACCACGAACAGCACCGGGATCACCGCGTGCATGCCGGTGCCGAGCGGGTCGGGCCAGGCCGCCGCGCCGTTGAAGGCGATCGTCGCGGCCGTCAGCAGCCATGCCGTCTGCCGCAGCAGCGGGAAGGGGATGCGGATCCAGGTCAACAGGAGGTCGAGGGCCAGCAGGACGCAGATACCCGCGTCGATGCCGATCGGGAAGACCGCCGAGAAGCCGCCGAAGCCCTTCTGCTCGGCGAGTTCGCGCACGGCCGCGTACGACCCCGCGAAGCCGATTCCGGCGATGACGACCGCACCGGCGACGACCACCCCGATGAGTATCCGGTGCGTGCGTGTCAGCTGCATCGCGGCCACCCGCGAACCCCTCCCTGTTCAGCCTGGATCGGCTTGTTGCGATCGCTAGCCTGGCACATGTGTACGGAGGGGGTGCGCGCCGGTACGCCTGGAGCCCGGCCCCAGCGGGACCGGGCTCCGTGAACAGCCGTCAGAAGGTCAGGACTTGGTCTTGGACTTCGACTTGCCGGTGTCCGACTCGCTGGTGTCCGACTCGCTGTTGTCGGTGTCCGACGTGGCGTCGCTCTTCTTCGCGGCGCCGTCCTTCTTCGCGTCGTCGTCAGCCTTCGGCTTGTCGTCCGTCTTGGGCTTGTCGTCCGTCTTCGGCTTGTCCCCGGAACCGGATGACGCCTTGCCGCCGCCCTCGTTGGCGGAGACGACCGCGGCCGCGGCCTCCTTCGCCGCCTTCTGCGCGTCCTTCGACAGCTCACCGGCGTCGGGGGACTTGTCGCCCGCGAGGCCCGCGCCGTTGTAGTCGACCGTGATGACCGCGTTCTCCACGCGCGTCACGAACGTCTGCTGCTTGAAGGTGTCCTTGTCCTTCTTCAGGTCGTACCGCACGAGCGTCGCCTGCTCGCCGACGCCCTGCACCGGCTCCGCCTTGACACCCTTCGCGTCCTTGGTCGCCTGGGCGTCCGCGACCTGCTTGGCGAAGTTGTCCTGCGCGCGCTTCGCGCCACTGCCGAGCGAGGCGTCCGAGTCGAAGCGCATCAGCGAGACGCGCAGCCAGCGGAACTGGGAACCGTCCACGCCGTTGTTGTCGAGGCTGTCCCAGGAGCAGCTGCCGCGCAGCGCCGTGTCCGTGGACGTACCGGCCTTGCCCTTGTCCTTGGCCTCCGGCACCAGGTCCTGGAGCGTCTTCTTCGACAGGACCTCGCAGGGCTCGGGGAGCTTGCCGTACGCGGCCTTCTCGACGGCCGGGGTCTCCTCCCCGGCCTTCTTCGGGGCCGACGCCTTGGCGCCGCCCGTGTCCTTCTTGGCCCCGTCGGAGCCGGAGTCGGAGTCGGATGAGCAGCCGGAGGCGACGAGGATCACCGGTACGGCGGCCGCGCTGATGAGGATGCGGCTCAGACGCTGGCGCTGTCGCTGTGCAGGTCGGTGCATGGTTCCTTCACTCAGTTCGTCTCGTGACGTCCAGTTCGTCTCGTGACGTCGTCGGGTCCGAGGGGCCACGGTACGCGTATGGGGCGGCGGGTGGCTCCGCCTCGGCGACGCGGGGCCCCTGCCCGCGCCCGCTCCGTCCGACGGCTACTCGTCGAACTCCCCGGCGAGCCCGTCGGCCAGTTCCACCGCCTTGTCCTGCATTTCCTTGCTGTCGGGGACGTCAGTGCGGCGGCCGGGCTGCTCGTCGTACTCGATGGTGACGATGACGTTCGACGTGCGGAACACCACAGTCACGGTGCGGTGTCGGGTCGCCGAGGCGGCGGTGGTGAGGGCGTCGTTCAAGAACGCCTCGTCGCCGAGGTCGTCGAGGGAGCGGGGCTCCAGGCGGCGGGCGGGGTGGCGGGCGCGGTCGTGGAGCCGGCGTCGTTGTCGCCGGGCTCGCCGCGGTCCTTCTTGCCGCCCTGGGCCTTGTCGCCCTTCTCGTCCGCGTCGTCGTCCGCGTTGTTCTTGTCCGTGTGCTCGTCCGCGTCCGGGGATTGGCTGTCGGAGGCGGCGGGCGCCGGGAGGCCGGCCTCCCGCAGTTTCGTCGCGTAGACCTCGGCGGCGCGGTCGTCGTCGCTGACAGTGCCGTCGTAGGAGACGACCCGTTCGAAGTCGACGAGGAGGTGGTGGGAGGCGCCGGACGACTCGACCTTCCAGCGGCAGCCCACACGCCGGTCGGTGTCGTACGTGACCGTGGGCGTCCCCTCGTACGCCTTCTCGCGCTGCTCGTCCTCCCCCATCTCCTTGAGGCCGGGGAGCATCGCGTCGAGGGTGCCGGGCTCGATCTCGCCGCAGGGTTCGGGGAGCGTGCGGTACTTGCCCGGCTCGGCGGGGGCGGCCGCGCTGCCGGCGTCCCCAGGCTTGGAGTCCTCGGACCCGGCGCCGTCGCCGGAGCCTCCGGTGCAGCCGGCGAGCAGTGCCGCGAGGAGCGCGGCGACACCGGGTGCGTAGACCTTCCGCTGCACCGTGATGGCTCCTCTCGTGGGGATATTCGGTTGCCGCTGGCAGGCGACCGGTGGACACAATGTCTATCGCACGCGCTGCCGTGGACGCCGGTCCGTCGCCCCTTTCGTCGACCTTGGCTCCGGTATTTGCGCTTCTAGACTTGTAGTGGGTTACGGGGGAATGAGGACGATATGTCGTATGTAGAGGTTCCCGGTGCGAAGGTGCCGATACGGATGTGGGCCGACCCCGCGTCGGTCGAGGACGTCGCGATGCGGCAGCTGGAGAACGTGGCGACGCTGCCGTGGATCAAGGGTCTGGCGGTCATGCCGGACGTCCACTTCGGCAAGGGCGCGACAGTCGGCTCCGTGATCGCCATGCAGGGCGCGGTCTGCCCGGCGGCGGTCGGCGTCGACATCGGCTGCGGCATGTCGGCGGTGAAGACCTCCCTGACGGCGAACGACCTGCCGGGCGATCTGTCCCACCTGCGGTCGCGGATCGAGGCGGTGATTCCGGTGGGGCGGGGCATGCATGACGACCCCGTCGAGCCCGGGCGCTTCCATGGGATGGCGACGGCGGGGTGGGACGACTTCTGGGGGCGGTTCGACGGGGTCGCGGAGGCGGTGAAGTTCCGTGAGGGGCGGGCCGTCAAGCAGATGGGGACGCTTGGCTCGGGCAACCACTTCGTCGAGTTCTGTCTCGACGAGGCGGGTTCGGTGTGGCTGATGCTGCACTCTGGCTCCCGGAACATCGGCAAGGAACTGGCCGACCACCACATCGGCGTGGCCCAGGGCCTTCCGCACAACCAGGGGCTCGTCGACCGCGACCTGGCGGTGTTCATCGCGGACACCCCGCAGATGGCGGCGTACAGGAACGATCTCTACTGGGCGCAGGAGTACGCGAAGTACAACCGCGCGCTCATGATGGCCCTCTTCAAGGACGTGATCCGCAAGGAGTTCAAGAAGGCGAAGCCGACGTTCGCGCAGGAGATCTCCTGCCACCACAACTACGTCAGCGAGGAGCGGTACGACGGGATGGACCTGCTGGTCACCCGGAAGGGCGCGATCCGCGCGGGCAGCGGTGACTTCGGGATCATCCCGGGCTCGATGGGCACGGGCTCGTACATCGTGAAGGGCCTCGGCAACGAGGCGTCCTTCAACTCCGCCTCGCACGGCGCCGGCCGGCGCATGAGCCGGAACGCGGCGAAGCGGCGCTTCTCGACGCAGGACCTGGCGGAGCAGACGCGGGGCGTCGAGTGCCGCAAGGACGCGGGTGTCGTGGACGAGATTCCGGCGGCGTACAAGCCGATCGAGCAGGTCATGGACCAGCAGCGGGACCTCGTCCAGGTGGTGGCGAAGCTGAAGCAGGTCATCTGTGTGAAGGGCTGAAGGGCTGAAGGGCTGAAGGGCTGAAAGGCTGAGGCGCAGACCTCGTTTTACTTCGTTCTACTTCGCGTGCTTGATGGCGAAGATCATGACGAAGGCGACCAGGTGGATGCCGAAGAGGAAGTACGCGAGGTACCACCACACCATCCGCTCGTTCTTCTTCTCCTCGGCGAGGCGGCGGGTCTCGTGCTCGTGGGTGAGGCGTTCGAGTGGGTCCGGGGAGTCGGCGGAGAAGGCGGGGGTGCCGGGGTCGTCGCCGGGGAGGGGCATGCTCATGACTCCCGGTGGACCTTGGTGTTGGAGGCCTGGGCGCGCGGGCGGACCACCAGGAGGTCGACGTTGACGTGGGGCGGGCGGGTCACCGCCCAGGTGATCGTGTCCGCCACGTCCTCGGCCGTCAGCGGCTCGGCCACGCCCGCGTAGACCTTCGCGGCCTTGTCGGAGTCGCCGCCGAAGCGGGTCAGCGCGAACTCGTCCGTCTTGACCATGCCGGGCGCGATCTCGATGACGCGGACCGGGGTGCCGACGATCTCCAGGCGCAGGGTCTCGGCGAGGACGTGCTCGGCGTGCTTGGCGGCGACGTAGCCGCCGCCTCCCTCGTACGTGCCGTGCCCGGCGGTCGAGGAGAGGACGACCACCGTGCCGTCGCCGCTCGCGGTGAGCGCGGGGAGCAGGGCCTGCGTGACGTTCAGCGTGCCGAGGACGTTCGTCTCGTACATCTGGCGCCAGTCGGCCGGGTCGCTGGTGGCGACGGGGTCCGCGCCGAGCGCGCCGCCCGCGTTGTTCACCAGGACCGCGATCTTCTTGAACGCCGTCGCGAAGGTGTCGACCGCCGCGCGGTCGGTGACGTCGAGCGCGTACGCCATGGCATCGTGCCCCGCCTCGGTGAGCTCGGCGGCGAGCGCCTCGATGCGGTCCTTGCGGCGCGCGGTGAGGACGACGCGGTAGCCGGCGGTGGCCAGGCCGCGCGCGGTGGCGGCACCGATGCCGCTGCCCGCGCCGGTGACGATGGCGATGCGCTTGGCGGCGGCGGCAGCAGCGGTCATGGGGCGCTCCTCGGGGGCTGGGTGGGTGAGGGTGGTCGGTCGTCTGCGGGTCAGGATATGTGGGCCGTTCAGCGGCCACGGGGCGCGTACATGATCACGGCCATTCCCGCGAGGCAGATCAGGGCGCCGATGACGTCCCAGCGGTCGGGGCGGTACCCGTCCGCGACCATGCCCCAGGCGATCGAGCCCGCGACGAAGATCCCGCCGTACGCGGCGAGGATGCGGCCGAACTCGGCGTCGGGCTGGAGCGTGGCCACGAATCCGTAGATGCCGAGGGCGATGACGCCCGCGCCGATCCAGGCCCAGCCGCGGTGCTCGCGTACGCCCTGCCAGACGAGCCAGGCGCCGCCGATCTCGAAGAGGGCGGCGAGGAGGAAGAGGGCGGCGGAGCGGGCGATGAGCATGGACGACAGGGTGGCATGGGGGTGCGTTTTGCCGCTGTTGGCTCTGGCGGCTCTGGCGGCTCTGGTCGCCTTGGTTCGTCTGTGGGGCGGGGACGTGGGGGTATGTCCGTGCTCGCTATCTTGGCGCCGGCCCGCGGTTGCTCATCGGCTGGGCATGACCACCACTGTGCTCCGCGCGCACATACCCCCACGTCCCCTCGGGCCGCCTGGCGCCCGCGGACCGTCGTCGCCGTCCCTCTGCTCCTACCGGGCCGTCTGGACGGCGGGTAGCGGGTACCTCTGCCCGCTCCTGCCTCGACGTTTCGGCGTTGGTTAACGGGCGCCTCCGCCCGCCCCTGCCCCGACCTCTCGACGCCGAGCGACGAGCGCCCCCACCCGCCCCTACTCCCGACATCTCGACGCCGAGTAAACGGGCGGTGGGTGGGAGATATCCGCCGCGGAGCGGCGGGGCAGGGGATACCGCCGGGGGCTACGCCCCGGGCAAGGCGTACCGCCCTCGCCTCGGCGATGGTCAGCCGCGCCCGCCGCGTCGCCTCGGCCCTGGAACTCGGGCAGTACCCCCCCATCCGGTCTCCCAGACCGTCTCGCCCTGCCAGGTCGTCTACCGGAACCCGATGCCCGCCGTCTCACCGTCCAGGGTGATCCGGAACATCCGCCCCTTGCCCTCGGCCCGGCCGAGCCGCAGATGGCGACGGTGCCGGTCCGCGAGCTTCTCGGGGGTCTCGGGTCCGCCCAAGTGCTCCGTCATCCCGGGCGTGTTGAGACGCGTGAGGAGTGCCGGGCCTCCCTCGTCCGGCCACGGGTGCCAGCGGATGTCCGGCTGCTCTGATCGCTCCATGCGGACACGGTGAGGGCGAGGTCTGACACCTGCGCGCCGAGGCGGGGCAGCGGTGCCGAGATCTCCACCACCGCGCCGATAGCCCGGCCCCCCGAGCGCGCCCAGTGACGGGCCGTCAGGGCCACACCAGGCAGTACGCCTGATGGCCCGCATCGTGCAGCCGATGGCTGAAGTCCTGCCACTCGTGCAGGAGTTGGTAGACGTTGAACGCGTCGCGCGGGCCGCCGCGGTCCGGCACCGTGGACCAGATGAAGGCCGCGGCGCCCACCGACTCCTCGCCGATGCCGCGCAGCGGGTCGACCACGGTCATGGGGAGCTTCACCACGGCGTAGTCGGGGTGCAGGACGACCAGTTCGAGCGGGGGGACCTGGTGCAGGGGTATGCCCTCGATGCCGGTCAGGACCATCGCGGCCATCGTCTCCGGCTTGATCTTCGTGAACATGCCGCCCATGCCGAGCTCGTCGCCGCCGAGCTCCTCGGGCCGCATGGAGATGGGTACCCGGGCCGCGGTCGCGCCGTTCGGAGCCCCGAAGTACTTGTAGGTCACCCCCACCCCGCCACTCCTGCTGCTCACCCGGTCCTGCCGGGATTCGACGGCCTCGGCCCGCGCCTGGTCGGGCGCCTGCGCGGGCTGTGCCCCCGCCTCGCGTCGGTGCTTGCCCCGCCGGGCACGCCGGGGGTCCAGGCCGTCGGTCCCCTCGCCCAGTCCGCCACCGCGATGCATATCTCCACCCGACTGCTTTTCCAGGGCGGCACGGCCCTGTCTTTTCTAGGCCTCGCGGCCCCCGCCACGCAACCCGATCATCGTGTCAGTGACCTCCCCCACGTTCACCCGCTAAAACGTGGAGCGAAACACCTGTCCGCAGGAAGTCCGGACCCTCTGAGACCATGGCTCGTGTGAGCTTCCCGTATAGCGCCCCAGTTTCGCAGACTCTTTTCGACCGTGCGGCGGCCGTGACGCCCGGCGGTGTGAACTCTCCCGTGCGCGCGTTCCGCGCTGTGGGTGGTACGCCCCGTTTCATGGTGTCCGGTACCGGTCCGTACCTGACTGACGCCGACGGCCGCGAGTACGTCGACCTCGTGTGTTCGTGGGGTCCGATGATCCTCGGGCATTCCCACCCCGAGGTGACCGCCGCCGTGCAGGAGGCCGTCGCCCGCGGCACCTCCTTCGGTACGCCCGGCGAGGGCGAGGTCGCCCTCGCCGAGGAGATCGTGGCCCGCATCGCGCCCGTCGAGCAGGTGCGGCTGGTCTCCAGCGGCACCGAGGCCACCATGTCCGCCATCCGGCTCGCCCGCGGCTTCACCGGCCGCGCGAAGGTCCTCAAGTTCGCCGGCTGCTACCACGGCCACGTCGACGCCCTGCTCGCCGCCGCCGGTTCGGGCGTGGCGACCCTCGGGCTTCCCGACACCCCGGGCGTCACCGGCGCGCAGGCGGGCGACACCATCGTCGTCCCCTACAACGACCTGGACGCCGTGCGTGCCGCCTTCGCCGCGCACGCGGGCCAGATCGCCTGCGTCATCACCGAGGCCTCGCCCGGCAACATGGGCGTCGTACCGCCCGGTGAGGGCTTCAACCAGGGGCTCGGGGACCTGTGCCGCGAGAACGGCGCGCTGTACATCTCCGACGAGGTCATGACCGGCTTCCGTACGTCGAAGGCCGGCTGGTTCGGCGTCGACGGCGTGCGGCCCGACCTGATGACCTTCGGCAAGGTCATGGGCGGCGGCTTCCCCGCCGCGGCCTTCGGCGGGCGCGCCGACGTCATGGCGCACCTCGCCCCGGCCGGCCCGTCTACCAGGCGGGCACGCTGTCGGGGAACCCGGTCGCCACGGCCGCGGGCCTCGCGCAGCTGCGGCTCCTGGACGACGCCGCGTACGAGAAGATCGACGCGGTCTCGGAGCGGTTGCGGGGGCTGGTGAGTGAGGCGCTGAGCAAGGAGGGCGTCGCGCACACCGTGCAGAACGCCTCCAACATGTTCTCCGTCTTCTTCACCGCGAACGAAGTGAAGAACTACGACGACGCCAAGGCGCAGGAGTCCTTTCGCTTCACCGCCTTCTTCCACTCGATGCTGTCGCAGGGTGTCTACCTTCCGCCCTCCGCCTTCGAGTCCTGGTTCGTGTCCACCGCCCACGACGAGCGGGCCGTCGAGCGGATCGCCGCCGCCCTGCCGGGCGCCGCGCGCGCGGCCGCGGAAGCCACGGAGGCCACCGCATGAGCGGCACCGCAGCGGGCGACGAGCTGACCGTCGTCCATCTGATGCGCCACGGCGAGGTGCACAACCCGGACGGCATCCTGTACGGGCGGCTGCCCGACTACCACCTCTCGGAGCTCGGCCGGCAGATGGCCGACCGCGTCGCCGAGCACCTCGCCCAGCGCGACGTCACCCACGTCGTCGCCTCGCCGCTGGAGCGCGCCCAGGAGACCGCCGCGCCGATCGCCAAGGTGCACGGCCTGGAGCTCGCGACGGACGCCCGGCTCATCGAGGCGGAGAACGTCTTCGAGGGCAAGACCTTCGGGGTCGGCGACGGCGCGCTGAAGAACCCCGAGAACTGGCGGCATCTGGTCAACCCCTTCAAGCCGTCCTGGGGTGAGCCGTACATCGAGCAGGTCGTGCGGATGATGGGCGCCCTGGACGCGGCGAAGGACGTGGCCCGCGGGCACGAGGCGGTCTGCGTCAGCCACCAGCTGCCGATCTGGATCGTGCGCAGCTTCGTGGAGAAGCGGCGGCTGTGGCACGACCCGCGCAAGCGGCAGTGCACCCTCGCGTCGCTGACGACGTTCACCTACCGCGGTGACCGCATCGTCTCGGTGGGTTATTCGGAGCCCGCCCGGGATCTCGTCCCCGCGCATCTCCTCGCGGGCGCCAAGCCGGTGAAGGGCAAGGGCAAGGCTTTCGGCGCCTGACGCCGATTACCGCCTGCGGGCTCCGTTTTATTTACGTCATGTGATCACGTCGCGACTGTACGTCCCTTTTGGGTAAAGCGCGGCAAATAACCGCGATGCGCAGGAACCCCACTGTTCGTCGCGCCCTCTAACAGGTCGTCCCTCTTGCAAGCCGGATACGGGCAGGAGGCGGACCCAAGGGCGCGACGAATGGGGAAGTAATGCGCGACATCAGCCGCAGGGGAATGCTCGGACTGGGAGCAGGTGCCGCGGCCGCTTTCGGACTCGCGGCATGCGGCTCCGGGGCCGACGGGGATTCCTCGGGGCCCGCGGGAAAGGCCAAGGAGGGGCAGGCCGGCGGCAAGGTGCCGGCCAAGCCGATCGGTGACGGGTCGACCGCCTACACCGGCACCCAGCCCCACCAGCCCGGCAAGCCCGTACCGCTGGAGCCGGGCGAGACGCCGCCGCAGTTCGTCATCTTCTCCTGGGACGGCGCGGGCGAGGTCGGCAACGGTCTGTTCCCGCGCTTTTTGAAGCTCGCCGAGGACCACGGCGCGCACATGACGTTCTTTCTCTCCGGGCTTTATCTCCTGCCGGAATCGAAGAAGCGCCTGTACCGTCCGCCGAACAACGCGGTCGGCGCCTCCGACATCGGTTATCTCACCGACGGTCACATCAAGGACACGCTGAAGTACGTGCGCCAGGCATGGCTGGAGGGTCATGAAATCGGCACGCACTTCAACGGGCACTTCTGCGCGGGCACAGGGTCGGTCGCCAACTGGACGCCCGCGCAATGGCAGGACGAGATCGACCAGGCCAAGTCCTTTGTGAAGAAGTGGCGTACGAACACCGGCTGGAGCGATCTGCCGCCGCTGCCCTTCGACTACGACAAGGAACTCGTCGGCGGCCGCACGCCCTGTCTGCTCGGGCAGGACAACCTGCTGCCGACCGCGAAGAAGCTCGGCTGGCGCTACGACGCGTCCTCGCCGGGCGGCCGCCAGCGCTGGCCCGAGAAGAAGCTGGGCATCTGGGACCTGCCGCTCCAGGCGGTGCCCTTCCCCGGGCACTCCTTCGAGGTCCTGTCGATGGACTACAACATCCTCGCCAACCAGTCGCAGAACTCCACGAAGGCGCCGCCCCACAACTACCCGGGCTGGCGCAAGCAGGCCACCGAGGCCTACATAGCCGGGTTCAAGCGGGCCTACGAGTCCAACCGCGCGCCGTTCTTCATAGGCAACCACTTCGAGGAGTGGAACGGCGGCATCTACATGGACGCCGTCGAGGAGGCCCTGAAGCACATCGCCGGCAAGAAGGGCGTACGCCTCGTCTCGTTCCGGCAGTTCGTCGACTGGCTCGACGTGCAGGACCCGAAGGTCCTGAAGCAGCTCCAGGGCCTTGAGGTCGGCCAGGCGCCCGCAGGTGGCTGGAAGGGGCTCGGAAAGGCCGCCTGAAATGGGACTTTCCGCAACCGCGGGGGGTGCGGAAGATCCCCGAAACAGACATGCGAAACTTTTCACATGAGTGCCGCCTGCCGCGCCCCCCACAGCACGAACCGCAGCCGTAGCCGCCGCCGAGGCGGTCGCGGCCGTGCCGCCCTGCTGGCCGCGGGGGCCGCGGTCGGAGCGCTGACGCTCGCGGCCTGCGGCTCCGGCGGCACCTCGGGCGGAGGCGGCAACACCAACTTCGTGGCCGGGAAGGACGGCATCGCCACCGCCGCGAAGGCGGACCGCAAGCCGCTCCCCGAGCTCGACGGCGAGACCCTCGACGGCAAGCAGCTGAACCTCACCAAGGCGTACAAGGGCAAGGTCCTCGTCATCAACGTCTGGGGCTCCTGGTGCGCGCCGTGCCGGGCCGAGGCGCCGAACTTCGTGAAGGTCGCCAAGGAGAAGAAGGCCAAGGGCGTCGAGTTCGTCGGCATCAACACCCGTGACCCCGAGCGCGGTCCAGCGATCGCGTTCGAGAAGGCGCACGAGGTGCCCTATCCGAGCGTGTACGACCCGACCGGCAAGCTGATGCTGCGCTTCCCCCAGGGCTCGCTCAACCCGAACGCCATCCCCTCCACGCTCGTCGTCGACCGGGACGGGAAGATCGCGGCCCGTACGCAGCAGCCCCTCAACGAAGCGAAGCTGCGGAAGATGATCGACCCTGTGCTGGCGGAGAAGTGATGCTCACGCTCGCGGCGATCAGCGGCCCGAACCAGACCGTCATGAGCGGGGCGCTGCTCCTCGCGATCCCGGTCGCCGTGCTCGGCGGGCTCGTCTCCTTCTTCTCCCCGTGCGTCCTGCCGCTCGTACCCGGGTATCTGTCCTACGTCACCGGGGTCAGCGGCCAGGATCTCGGTGACGCGCGGCGCGGCCGGATGGCGGCCGGTGCCGCGCTGTTCGTGGCCGGCTTCACCGTGGTCTTTGTCTCCGCCACCGTCTTCTTCGGGGCAGTGGGACATACGCTCAAGGAACACCAGAGCACCATCAACACGGTGCTCGGCGTGGTGATGATCGTGCTCGGGCTCTTCTTCATGGGGCTCATGCCGTGGCTCACCCAGCGCGAGTTCCGCTTCCACAAGCGCCCGGCCATCGGACTCGCCGGTGCCCCGGTCGTCGGCGCTCTCTTCGCCGTTGGCTGGACGCCGTGCGTCGGTCCGACCCTCGCCTCGGTCATCGCGCTCTCGGCCGACAGCGGCAACGCGCAGCGCGGCGCGCTCCTCGGAGTCGCGTACAGCCTGGGTCTCGGTATCCCGTTCATCCTCGCGGCCGTCGCCTTCCGCAAGGCGCTCGGCGCCTTCGGGTGGATCAAGCGGCACTATGCGTGGGTGATGCGCGTCGGCGGCATCATGATGATCGCGACCGGCCTGCTGCTCGTCACCGGTGTGTGGGACAGCATGGTGCAGCAGATGCAGGTCTGGACAAGCAGTTACTCCGTGGGGATCTGATCCATGAGCAAGACCGAAGCCCCCGAGCAGCGAGACGACCTCGGCGCCGCGGGCGAGCAGCTTTCGACGGCCCCCAAGGAGGACGCGCCGAACCTCCCCTCCCTCGGCGTCATCGGGTGGCTGCGCTGGTTCTGGCGGCAGCTCACCTCGATGCGGGTCGCGCTGATCCTGCTCCTGCTGCTCTCGCTCGGCGCGATCCCGGGCTCGCTGATCCCGCAGCGCAACGTCGACGAGCTGAAGGTCCAGGACTTCATGGACCGGCACACCACGCTCGGGCCGCTCTACGACAAGCTCCAGCTCTTCGACGTCTACAGCTCGGTGTGGTTCTCCGCGATCTACATCCTGCTGTTCGTCTCCCTCATCGGCTGCATCGTGCCCCGCACCTGGCAGTTCGTCGGCCAGCTCCGCGGCCGCCCGCCGGGCGCCCCCAAGAAGCTGACGCGGCTGCCCGCCTACACGACGTGGCGCACCGCCGCCGAGCCCGAGCAGGTCCACGAGGCCGCGCTCGCGCTGCTCAAGGAGCGCCGCTTCCGCGCGCACACCGCCGCCGGTTCGGTCGCCGCCGAGAAGGGCTACCTGCGCGAGGCCGGGAATCTGATCTTCCACATCGCGTTGATCGTGATGCTGATCGCCTTCGCCGCCGGACAGCTCCTGAAGTCCGAGGGCGGCAAGCTGGTCATGGAGGGCGACGGCTTCTCCAACACGCTCTCCCAGTACGACGACTTCAAGTCCGGCAGCCTCTTCGACACCAACGACCTGGCGCCGTTCCACTTCATCCTCGACGACTTCAAGGGCACGTACGAGAAGTCGGGCCCCAACCGCGGCACGCCCCGCACCTACCGGGCGAACGTCACCTACAGCGAGGGCGCCGACGGCCCCGAGAAGAAGAAGTCCATCGAGGTCAACAAGCCGCTGGAGATCGACGGCTCGAAGGTCTACCTCATCGGCCACGGCTACGCCCCCAAGGTCACCGTCCGCGACCCCAAGGGCAAGGTGATCTACGAGGCCGCCGTGCCGCTGCTGCCCATCGACCAGAACGGCACCGCGACCGGCGCCATCAAGGTCCTGGACGGCTACAAGAACAAGAGCGGCGTGAAGGAGCAGCTGGGCTTCAACGCCTTCTTCGTGCCGACCTTCGCGGGCGAGGGCAAGGGCCAGATGTTCTCGCAGTTCCCCGCCCCCGACTTCCCGGTGCTCGCGCTGTCCGCGTACCACGGCAGCCTGGGCGTCGACTCCGGTGTCCCGCAGAACGTGTACCAGCTGGACACCCGGAAGATGCAGAAGTTCAAGGACTCCCAGGGTGAGCTGTTCAAGAAGCGGCTGCTGCCCGGTGAGACCATGAAGCTGCCGAACGGCGCGGGTTCGATCACCTTCGAGAAGGACCTCAAGGAGTGGGCGACCTTCCAGATCTCGCAGGAGCCCGGCTCCGTGTGGGCGCTGGTGGGCGCGGTCGCCGCGATCGCGGGCCTCGCCGGCTCGCTGTTCATCCAGCGCCGCCGCGTGTGGGTGCGGGCGGTCAGGGGCGCCGACGGCGTCACGGTCGTGGAGATGGCGGGCCTGGGCCGCAGCGAGTCCGCGAAGCTCCCCGAGGAACTGGCCGCCCTCGCCGCCCACCTGTACGAGAAGGCGCCGAGCGCGCCCGACCCCGAACCGGGCGCCCGCGCCCGCGCCGCCTCCGACTCCGAGCCCGACGCCGTACCTGCCGAAGGGGCTGAGAAGTGAATCTCGCCACCACCCTGGCCGCCGAACCCAACGAGGACCTCGCGCACATCAGCAATGTGCTGATCTACTCCGCGATGGCCGTCTACCTCCTGGCCTTCTTCGCGCACATGGCGGAGTGGCTCTTCGGCAGCCGCAGCAAGGTCGCCCGCACCGCCGCCGCGCTCACCCCGAGCAAGACCGCGGCCGTGACGCCCGCGGTGACCGTTCAGGCCAAGGGCGGCACCGCCACCCTGGAGCGCCCGAAGGTCGTCACGCGCTCCGTCACCGGCGCGCGTGACGTGCCGGACGGTCCCGGCGCCGCGGCGGGCGACGAGAAGGGCGACCTGTACGGGCGCATCGCGGTCTCCCTGACCGTGCTGGCGTTCCTGCTGGAGTTCGGCGGTGTCCTCACCCGCGCCCTGTCGGTGCAGCGGGCGCCGTGGGGCAACATGTACGAGTTCTCCATCACCTTCTCCACCGTCGCCGTCGGCGTGTACCTGGTGCTGATGGCGCTGAAGAAGAACATCGCCTGGCTCGGCCTGCCCCTGGTCACGACGGTCCTGCTCGACCTCGGGCTCGCCGTCACCGTGCTGTACACCTCCAGCGACCAGCTGGTCCCGGCCCTGCACTCGTACTGGCTGTGGATCCACGTCTCCACGGCGATCTTCTGCGGCGCGGTCTTCTACGTCGGCTTCGTCGCGACGATGCTCTACCTCTTCCGCGACAGCTACGAGACGAAGCTCCAGAACGGCGGACAGCCCGGCAAGTTCGCCACGTCCGTGATGGAGCGGCTGCCCGCCGCGGCCTCCCTCGACAAGTTCTCGTACCGCCTGAACGCCGCGATCTTCCCGCTGTGGACGTTCACGATCATCGCGGGCGCCATCTGGGCGGGCGACGCCTGGGGCCGCTACTGGGGCTGGGACCCCAAGGAGGTCTGGTCCTTCATCACCTGGGTCGCCTACGCCTGCTACCTGCACGCCCGCGCGACGGCCGGCTGGAAGGGCCGCAAGGCCGCCTACCTCGCGCTGATCGCCTTCGGCTGCTGGCTGTTCAACTACTACGGCGTCAACATCTTCGTCACCGGCAAGCACTCGTACGCCGGGGTCTGACCCCGCCGTACGCGCCAAGGGTGCGGAAAGGCCCGTCGCGGGCCAGGCTGGTGTCATGACCGAGACGATCGGGCAGGGCACCAGCCGCACCGAAGGCACCACCCAGCACCTGCACTACGAGCTGAACCTTCCCCACCCTGTGGAAAACGTCTGGGCGGCGGTGGCCACCCCCGAGGGGCTCCCGGGGTGGCTGGCCGCCGCCGACGTGTTCGAGCCCCGGCTCGGCGGCGCCGTCGCGCTGCGCTGGCTCAACGGCGAGGCCGACGCCGTGCACTCCGGGCACATCACCGCCTGGGACCCGGACGTCGTCGCCGAGTACACCATCGACCTGCACGGCCGCTGCCGCTTCCACCTCGAACCGGGGGCCGGACACTCCGGTACCACGCTGCGCTTCACCAACGAGTTCGACGGCGACGAGGCGCTGCGGCTCGACTGCCTCGCGGGGTGGCACCAGCACTTCGAGTTCCTGGTGGACGCGCTCGCCGGCCGCCCCAAGGACTGGTCGACGTGGCACCTCGACCGCTGGCGGCAACTGCGTGAGACCTACGCCGCTACGGACTGACCCGCAGCAGCAGCTTCCCCGTCGTGGTCCGCCCGCCCATCAGGCGGTGCGCCTCGGCCGCCTCGGCCAGCGGGAACTCGGCGGTCACCGGCAGCGTCACCGTGCCGTCGGCGACCAGGCGGAACGCGCGCCCGGCCAGCTCGCGCAGCGCCTCGGGGCCGCTCTGGGCCAGGGTGAGGATCGAGAACGCCGAGACCGTGTGCGCCCCGGGGAACAGCTCGGGCTGGCCCACCCGCCACGGCTCGGCCCCGCTCGCGTTGCCGAAGGAGACCAGCCGCCCGAAGGTCGCGAGGGTGGCCAGCGACTGCCGGAAGGTGTCGCCGCCGACCGGGTCGAGCGCGAGGTCGACGCCGCGGCCCCCGGTCGCCCGGCGTGCGTCGGCCGCGAAGGCGTCGCCGACGAACACCTCGTCGTAGCCGTGCTTCAGGGCGTACTCGGCCTTGGCCGGGCCGGAGACCACGCCGTACACCGTGGCGCCCACCGCCTTCGCCACCTGGCCGACGACCGTGCCCACGCCGCCTGCGGCTCCCTGCACGAGCACGCTCTCCCCGGCCGTGAGGCGCCCCACCTCGTGGACCAGGGCGTGCGCGGTCGGCAGCACGGTCGGCAGGGTCGCCGCGGTGCGCGGGTCCACGCCCTCGGGGATCGCGAAGACGGTGGCGGCGTCGGCGAGGGCGACCTCGGCGTAGGCGCCGCCCGCGGTGAGCGCGGCCACCTCCTGGCCGGGCCGGAGCCCGGTGACGTCCGCGCCGACCGCGCGGACACGGCCGGAGACCTCGATGCCGGGGACGTGGGGCAGGGCGGGCACGCGGTAGCCGTCGGAGCGGGCCTTGAGGTCGGCGAAGTTCACGCCGGTGTAGGCGACGTCGACGGTCACCTGGCCGGGGCCCGGTTCGGGGACGGCGGCGTCCACCACCTCCAGGACCTCGGGCCCGCCGTACTCCTTGAACTGGACTGCGCGCATGGTTGTGCCACCTCTCCGCCGGGTGCTCGATGAGAATCGGGTGTTCAATCAAAAGCGAACACCTGGGAGTGTATGGTTTTCATCGAACACTCGGCAAGGCGGTAAGACGGCAGGGCGGGAAGGGCACGGGCAGGCATGGCGAGTCACCGCGCGGCACCGGCGCACACGCACCCCGACGACGTCCCCGTGCAGACCGCGCTGGCGGCGCTCGCCGACCCCGTACGGCTTTACCTGGTACGGGAGTTGGCCGCGTCCGGTGACTGGACCCGGGCCTGCGGCAGCTTCGACGTCTCCGTCGGCAAGGCCGCCCTGAGCCACCACTTCGCGACGCTGCGGGCGGCGGGCCTCGTCGAGCAGCGCGACGAGGGCGCCCGGCGCGTCAACCGCCTGCGCCGCGCGGAGTTCGAGGCCCGCTTCCCGGGGCTGCTCGCCCTGGTGCTGCGCGGGGACTGACCCCGGCGGACCGGGGGAACCTCACGCCCCGAGGCCCCCGATGTCCTCCGCCCACAACTCCGGGCGCTCCGCGATGAACCCTCGCATCATCGCCACGCACCCCGCGTCATCCAGCACCACGACCTCCACGCCGTGTTCCGCGAGCCAGTCGTGGCCGCCGTGGAAGGTCCGCGCCTCGCCCACGACGACCCGCGAGATGCCGAACTGCCGCACCAGGCCGCTGCAGTACCAGCAGGGCGAGAGCGTCGTGACCATCGTCGTCCCGCGGTAACCGCGCTGCCGCCCCGCCGCGCGGAACGCCGCCGTCTCCGCGTGCGCCGACGGATCGCCGTCCTGCACCCGGCGGTTGCGCCCGCGCCCCAGCAGCGTGCCGTCGGCGGCGTAGAGGACGGCGCCGATGGGGACGCCGCCCTCGGCGAGGCCCAGTCGGGCCTCCTCGACGGCGGCCGCGAGCCACGTACGGTCGCGGGCGTCACTCATTCCCGGCCTCCACGGTGATCGTGTCGAGTCGGCGGCGCCGATACGTATGAGCGTCCAGCCCCCTGACGTCCGTGCCCGGGTCGCCGTCCTGCCCGCGCCTGTTGTGCCCGCGTCCCAGATGCGCGGCGCCGATGGGGACGCCGCCCTCGGCGAGGCCCAGTCGGGCCTCCTCGACGGCGGCCGCGAGCCACGTACGGTCGCGGGCGTCACTCATTCCCGGCCTCCACCGTGATCGCGTCGAGTTGGCCGCGCAGATACGTGTGCGAGTCCAGGCCCCTGACGTCCGTGCCCGGATCGCACTCGTAGAAGTACACGAGCGACATCAGCTCCTCGGCGGGCGCGTCGGCGGGCGGCGGCAGCACGCGGTGACGGCCCGACTGCCAGCGACCGCCGGTCCAACGCTCCATCAGGTCCCCGATGTTGACCGTGAACGCCGCCGGATCGAACGGCGCGTCCTCCCAGCCGCCCTCCTCCGTGAACACCTGGAGCCCGCCCCGGCCCGCCTGCCGGTCCAGGACGGTGACCGTGCCGAAGTCGGTGTGCGGGCCGATGCGGAACTGGCCCGGCGCCGGCTCGCCGACGCGCTCCCTGCCCGGATACCAGTTGATGTTGAACCCCCAGGTGGGGTGGCCGGTGTGCCGGGTGAAGAAGTCCTCCTCCTCGCCGAGCGCGGCGCCGAGCAGTTCGAGGAGGCGGTCGGAGAGCGACCGCATCCGCCGCAGGTACGTCTCCACGAGATCCCGCAGCCCGGGCGTCTCCCGCGGCCACGTGTTCGGCGTGAACCACTCGGCGTCCACCGCCTCGTCCCCCGTCGGATCGTCCGCCGCGAAGGACAGGGACTCCTTCAGGTCCGGGGGCGCGGCGGTCCCCTCCGCGTAGCTGTTGGCCTCGGCGCCGGGCCCCAGCCAGCCGCGTCCGCCGACCTTCACCGCGTACGCGCGCTTCGCCTCCGCGGGCAGGTGGAAGAAGCCGCGGGCCGACTCCCTGATCGCCGCGCGCAGGGCCGGATCGACGCCGTGCCCGGTCACCAGCAGGAACCCCGCGGTGCGCAGGGCCGCGTCCACGGTGCGTGCCGCGTGCGCGCGGGCCTCGGGGTCGCCGGACAGCCATGGCCGCAGATCGACCGTCGGGATGCGGGACGCGCTGTCGCTCATGCCTGCCATCGTGCCCACCCGAGGCTGTGGTCAGGCCTCGTCGACGGTGCCGATGGAGCCATCGGGCGGACACCGCGGCAGCGCGTGGACCAGCGCGTACGCCCGCTCGTACGTTCCTGGCATGACCTCAGGGAATGCCACGCAGAGCTCGCCGCCGCGTTCACGGGCCTCGTGCTGGTCTCCGGGGTGCGCCCCGGCGGCACCGGCTCGCCCGCCGGCATCGGCCTCGTGCTCCTCGCGGCCGTCCTCTACGCCCTGTCCACGCTCGTCACCAAGCGCGTCACGGGCGTACGCCCCCACCTGGTCACACTGGTCCAGGCCCTCGTCGCCAACCCGCTGTTGCTGCCCTTCGCCGACTTCGGCGCGATGAGCGGCATCGGCGGCCGCTGGGCCTGGCTCGTCGGCCCCGGCGTCATCCACACCGGGCTGATGTACGTCCTGATGTACGCGGCGTACGCGAAGCTGCATCGGGCTCGTCCAGGCCAGTCTCAAGGTGGCCCTGGGGCGGTCCGCGTCGCCTGCCGCCAGCGGATGGCCGGGGGCGCAGACCAGGACGAGCGGCTCCCGGGCGAGGATCGTGCTCTCCAGGCCCTGGTGCTCGGTGTCCGGCTCCATGAGGAACCCCACGGCGTACGTCCCCTGCCGCAGCGCCTGCCGCGTCTCGTCGCCCAGCGTCGGACGCAGCGAGAGCCGCACCTTCGGGTAGCGGTGGTGGAGGAGTTCGAGCAGCGGCGGCAGCCGGGAGGAGGTCAGCGACTCCATCGTGCCGACCGCGATGGTCCCGGCCGGTTCCTCGGCGCCGACGACCGCGGCGCGCGCCTCGTCGGTGAGTCCGATGATCCGCCGGGCGTAGGGCAGCAGCCGCTCCCCGGCCTCGGTCGGCCGGATGCGGCTGCCGAGCCGGTCGAAGAGTTCCGTGCCGAGGGAGGACTCCAGGGCCCGGATCTGGCTGGTGACGCTGGACTGCGCGTACGCCAGGTCGGTGGCGGCGCGGGTGAAACTGCGGACGGTGGCGACCTTCTCGAAGGTCACGAGGAGCCGCAGTTCCACGGCCCGTCAGTCCTCGGTCCCCTTGTCCCGCTTCTTCCCGTCGTCGTCGGGGTCCTCGTCCTTGAGGGACTTCAGGAACTCCGGGTTGTCGTCGGGCGCCACCCACTGAGCGCGGCCGCGAGAGCGCCCCGCGCCGCCGGACGCCCCGGAGGCGTGCCGCACCTTGCCGGTGGCGAACCAGGCGATCGGGCCGAGCAGCACCTCGCCGAAGAGGAGCACGATGATGACCCACACCACCTTGGGCAGATGCTTGACGTCCTTCTCCGGAGTGTTCAGGACATCGATGAAGGCGTAGATCCACACCGCCAGGACCAGCAGGAACGGCAGATACCTGAGCATGGTGGCGCGATCCCCCAAGTGGCGACGGCGGGAGGCGTGCGAGCCCCCCGGTGACGGGGCCAGGGTAACCGGTGCCGGATACTGGAACGCATGGCTTACGACGATCTTCGCTCCCTGCTCCGCGCACTGGAGCGCGAGGGCGATCTCAAGCGCATCAAGGCCGAGGTCGACCCGTACCTGGAGGTCGGTGAGATCGTCGACCGGGTGCAGAAGTCCGGCGGTCCCGCGCTCCTCTTCGAGAACGTCAAGGGCTCGGCGATGCCCCTGGCGATGAACGTGTACGGGACGGACCGCCGCCTACTGAAGGCGCTCGGCCTGAAGTCGTACGGCGAGATCAGCGAGAAGATCGGCGGCCTGCTCAAGCCGGAGCTGCCGCACGGCTTCGTCGGGGTGCGCGAGGCGTTCGGCAAGCTCGGCGCGATGACGCACGTACCGCCGAAGAAGGTGAAGGCGGAGAACGCGCCCGTCCAGGAAGTGGTCCTCACCGGCGACGACGTGGACCTGGAGCGGCTGCCCGCGCTCTTCACCTGGCCCGAGGACGGCGGCTCCTTCTTCAACCTGGGCCTGACCCACACCAAGGACCCGGACACCGGGGTGCGCAACCTCGGCCTGTACCGCCTCCAGCGCCACGACAAGCGCACCATCGGCATGCACTGGCAGATCCACAAGGACAGCCGCAACCACTACCAGGTGGCCGCCCGCCGCGGCGAGAAGCTGCCCGTCGCGATCGCCTTCGGCTGCCCGCCGGCGGTCACGTACGCCTCCACGGCGCCGCTGCCCGGTGACATGGACGAGTACATGCTGGCCGGGTTCATCCAGGGCAAGCGGGTGGAGATGGTCGACTGCAAGACGGTCCCGCTCCGGGTGCCCGCGCACGCCGAGGTCGTCATCGAGGGCTGGCTGGAGCCGGGCGAGATGCTGCCCGAGGGCCCCTTCGGCGACCACACCGGCTTCTACACGCCGCAGGAACCGTTCCCCGCGCTGACGATCGACTGCGTGACGATGCGCAAGCGCCCGCTGCTCCAGTCGATCGTGGTCGGCCGCCCGCCGACGGAGGACGGCCCGCTCGGCCGCGCCACCGAGCGGTTCTTCCTGCCGCTGCTCAAGGTGATCGTGCCGGACATCGTCGACTACCACCTGCCGGAGTCGGGCGGCTTCCACAACTGCGCGATCGTCTCGATCGACAAGAAGTACCCGAAGCACGCGCAGAAGGTCATGCACGCCATCTGGGGCGCGCACATGATGTCGCTGACGAAGCTGATCGTGGTCGTGGACAAGGACTGCGACGTCCACGATCTGCACGAGGTGTCCTGGCGGGCGCTCGGCAACACCGACTACGCCCGCGACCTCACCGTCGTCGAAGGCCCGGTCGACCACCTCGACCACGCGTCCTACCAGCAGTTCTGGGGCGGCAAGGCGGGCATCGACGCCACGCGCAAGCTGCCCGAGGAGGGGTACACGCGGGACGGCGGCTGGCCGGAGATGGTCGTGTCCGACCCGGAGACCGCCTCGAAGGTGGACCGTCGCTGGAAGGAGTACGGACTGTGACCTCGGCCTCCGCCGCGCTGCCGCGGCAGCCGGGCAGGACCAAGGCGTTCCTGCGGCTCGTCATGATCGAGCACTCCGTGTTCGCGCTGCCCTTCGCCTACATCGCCGCGCTGACCGCGATGTTCCAGGTGGACGAGAACATCCACTGGGTGCGGCTGCTCCTCGTCACCGTCTGCATGGTGGGCCTGCGGACGTTCGCCATGGCGGCGAACCGGATCATCGACCGCGAGATCGACGCCCGCAACCCGCGCACCGCCCACCGCGAGCTGGTCACCGGCGCCGTGTCGGTGAAGTCCGCGTGGACGGGCGCGCTGATCGCGCTCGTCGTCTTCCTCGGCGCCGCCGCCCTGCTGAACCCGCTCTGCCTGGCGCTCGCGCCCGTCGCGGTGATCCCGATGGTGGTCTATCCCTACGGCAAGCGGTTCACGAACTTCCCGCAGGCGATCCTCGGCCTCGCCCAGGCGATGGGTCCGGTCGGCGCGTGGATCGCGGTCACCGGCGAGTGGTCGTGGCAGGCGGTCGTCCTCGGGCTCGCGGTCGGCGTCTGGATCGGCGGCTTCGACCTGATCTACGCCTGCCAGGACGTGGAGACGGACCGCGAGGTCGGCGTGAAGTCGGTGCCCGCGCGGTTCGGCATCCCGGCCGCCATCCGGGGCGCGCGCGGCTGCCACCTGGTGACCACGGCGCTCCTGGTCTGGTACGCCGCCGCCACCGGCGCGGACGTCTTCTTCTGGCTCGGCCTCGCGGTCGTGGCGGGCGCTTTCGTGTACGAGCACTCGATCGTGAAGCCGCATGACCTGTCCCGCCTGAACCGCGCCTTCTTCCAGGTGAACGGCTTCATCGGAATCGCCCTGTTCGCGTGCGCGCTGCTCGATCTGCTCGTACGCGGGCTCACCGTCTGAAACCTCCATGGGTAGGCTTCGCGGCGTGAACCCAGGAGATACGGAGCGTAAGCCTTGGATCGTGGGGGTGTCGGGCGCCTCCGGGACCCCGTACGCCGCCGCCGTGCTGCGCGCGCTGCTCGCGGCCGGACAGAGCGTGGACCTCGTCGTGTCGCGGGCCTCGCGGCTCACGCTGCTCGACGAGACGGGCATCTCTTTCCGGGACGCGCACTGGCGGGAGGACCTGCGGCAGTGGCTCGCGCGCGGCGCGGACGGGAAGCCGGACGCCTTCGACGTGCCGCCGGACGCCCTGGCCGACGTGCGGTACTGGGCGGCCGGTGATCTGGCGGCGGGCCCGTCCTCGGGGTCGTACGCGACGAAGGGGATGCTGATCGCGCCGGCGTCGACCGCGTGCGTGGCCGGAGTGGCGCTCGGCCTCTCGAAGGACCTGCTCCAGCGGACGGCGAGCGTGACGCTCAAGGAAGGCCGGCGGCTCGTGGTCTGCGTACGCGAGACACCGCTGAACGGGCAGACGCTGAAGCACCTGGTGAGCCTGGACGAGGCGGGCGCGATCGTGCTGCCCGCCTCTCCGGCGTTCTACGCGGGGGCGACGCACATCCAGGATCTGGTGGACTTCGTCGCCGGGCGGGTGCTGGACGCGGCGGGTGTGCCGCACGAGCTGTACCGCCGGTGGAAAGGGGAGCTGGGGGGCGCTTCCGGTGGCGGGTGAGCGCCCCGAAGGGGCGCGGGGAACTGCGCGAGCGACCACGACGAAGCCGCGGTCGGCGCCGATCCCCACCCCCGCGGCGGGACTACCGCTTCTTGGCGCCCCGAGCCTTCTTGGCGGCCCTGCGCGGCGCCGGAACATTCGCACGCGAGCGGTTGGCCAGGTCCTGAAGCTCGCGCATACGGGCGTAGGCCATCTCGATCGAGTACACGGGGTGTCTCACTCCTGAAGTCGAAGGATCGTCGTTGAACCGCTGAGATTGAGAAAGATTTGCGGGGTGTAAGCCCTGTTGCGCCTTAGATTCTACACATAGACTCGCGGTATCGCTGAATAATGAAAGGCATCGCACCTATGGACGCCGTGGACAGGCAGCTCATCCAGGCCCTGCGGGAGAACGGCCGCGCCTCGTACGCCGAACTGGGGCGGCTCGTCGGTCTCTCCGGGCCCAGCGTCACGGACCGGATCAACCGCCTCGAAGCGGCCGGTGTCATCACCGGCTACCGCGCGACCGTCGACTCCGCCTCGCTCGGCCTCGGCGTCACCGCCCTCATCGGCATCTCGCTCTCCGACGCCGCCGACCACGAGGATGTGGCGCGGCGCCTGAAGGACCTGCACGAGATCGAGGACTGCTGGTTCATCGCGGGCGACGACTCGTACATGCTCAAGATCAGGGCGAGCGACGTGGACGGCCTGGAGAAGACGATCCGCAGGCTCAGCGGCACGCGGGGGGTCTCCCGGACGCGTACGACGATCGTGCTCTCCACCAAGTGGGAGAACAGGGTCGGGGAGCTGCCCGAGGAGGAGTGAGCGGGGGCGGGGGCGTACGGTTGGCGGGAGTTTGCGGTAGGCCGCAGTAGGTCGTAGCAGTAGGTCGTAGGTCGCTGGAGAGGTAAGGGCGAGGGCATGGACGCAGGTCTCAAGCGCGAGCTGGAGCAGAAGGTCCGGGACGGTGAGCGACTGTCCCGCGAGGACGGCATCGCGCTCTACGAGTCGGACGACCTCGCCTGGCTCGGCGGCCTCGCCCACGAGGTGCGCACCCGCAAGAACGGCGACGTGGTCCACTTCAACGTCAACCGCCACCTCAACATGACGAACGTCTGCACCGCGTCGTGCGCGTACTGCTCCTTCCAGCGCAAGCCGGGCGAGAAGGACGCGTACACGATGCGCATCGAGGAGGCCGTCCGCCTCGCCAAGGCGATGGAGGGCGAGAACCTCACCGAGCTGCACATCGTCAACGGCCTGCACCCGAACCTGCCGTGGCGCTACTACCCGCGTTCGCTGAGCGAGCTGAAGAAGGCGCTGCCGAACGTCTCTCTGAAGGCCTTCACGGCCACGGAGATCCACCACTTCGAGACGATCTCGGGCCTCTCGGCCTCGGAGATCCTCGACGAGCTGATCGAGGCCGGTCTGGAGTCGCTGACCGGCGGCGGCGCGGAGATCTTCGACTGGGAGGTGCGGCAGCACATCGTCGACCACCGCACCCACTGGGAGGACTGGTCGCGCATCCACCGCCTCGCGCACGAGAAGGGTCTGAAGACCCCGTGCACGATGCTGTACGGCCACATCGAGGAGCCGCGCCACCGCGTGGACCACGTGCTGCGCCTGCGGGAGCTCCAGGACGAGACCGGCGGCTTCCAGGTCTTCATCCCGCTGCGCTACCAGCACGACTTCGTGGACATGAAGGACGGCAAGGTCAGGAACCGCCTCCAGGCGCGGACCACGATGGCGTCCGGTGCCGAGGCCCTGAAGACCTTCGCGGTCTCGCGGCTGCTGTTCGACAACGTCCCGCACGTCAAGGTCTTCTGGGTCATGCACGGCCTGCACACCACGCAGCTCGCGCTCCAGCACGGCGCCGACGACATGGACGGCTCGGTCGTCGAGTACAAGATCACGCACGACGCGGACAACTTCGGTACGCCGAACAAGCTGACCCGCGAGGACCTGCTCGACCTGATCCGCGAGGCAGGCTTCCGCCCGGTCGAGCGGAACACGCGCTACGAGGCGATCCGCGAGTACGACGGTCCCGACCCGATGCTGCGGGAGACGCCGCAGGCGATGCGGGTCTGACCCCCTTGCCGGGCGCGGGTCCCTCCATGCTTCACTGGAGAGGCTCGTCCAGCTCGGGCCCATTTCGGAACGGAAGAGTGGATTGACATGCTCCGCTACACGCTGATGCGCCTCGGGGTCTTCGTGGGTTGCTTCCTGGCCGTCTGGGGCCTCGTCTACTCCGGGATGCTGCCGCGCGGCCTCGGCGACTCCAACCTGCTGTGGGTCCTGCTGCTCGCGCTGGTCGTCTCGGCCCCCATCAGCTTCGTGGTGCTGCGCAAGGAGCGCGACCGCGCCTCGGCCGACGTCGTCGCGCGCGTGGACCGCGCCAAGGCCGGCCTGGACGCGAACCGCACCCAGGAGGACACCGCGGACGACCTGGCGCGCGCCCAGCGGTCGTAACCTCCGTCACACTCTCCTCGGACCCCGGTCCGGAGCCATCACGCTCCGGGCCGGGGTTTCGTGCGTTCCGCAGGCTCGGGCGGGGCTCGGGCGGGGCTCGGGCGCCGCTTCGGTCCGGGCATTACCTCAAACAAGGCCTTTGATGTTCTCAAAGTGCGAGTGTTAACGTGTTCGACATGGAGACAGCAGCAGCGCACCGCCACGCCATGAGCGTCCCGCTCGTGGCGCGCCTGCATGTCGATCTCTGCCGCTGCATGTCCGCGGCCTGTCACGTCTGAACCGTGACCCCCGATGCAGCGGCGCCGCTGACCCTTCGCGGTCGCCGCTCCCGTACGTCCCCCTCCCTGATCTCCCCCTGATTTCCCTCACCGGAGTGTGTCCGTGTCCGCGAATTCCGCGCCGTCCGCCGACCAGGCGGGCCAGAGCCGACAGCCCGAGCCGAGCTTCCGGATATCCGAGTTCCTCAAGATCCCCTTCTGGGCGCAGATCCTCCTCGGTCTGGCCCTCGGTGTCCTGCTCGGCTGGATCGCCCGCAGCCAGGACGTTTCCTGGCTCGTCACCACCCTGGACAAGGTCGGCAGCACCTTCATCGGACTGCTGAAGCTGGCCGTCGCCCCGCTCGTCTTCTTCGCGATCCTGGTGTCCATCACCAACCTGCGGAAGGTCAACAACGCCGCGCGCCTGGCCAGCCGCACCCTGCTGTGGTTCATGATCACCTCGCTGATCGCGGTGGCCATCGGCCTCACCATCGGCCTGCTGACCAACCCCGGCTCCGGCACCGGCCTCACCCCGAAGGACGGCAAGGCCCCCGAAGACGCCGGTTCCTGGATCGACTTCCTGACCGGGATCATCCCGACGGACGTCATCACGCCGTTCACCCAGCTCAACGTCCTCCAGATCGTCTTCATGGCCGCCGTCGCCGGTGTCGCCGTACTGAAGATCGGCGACAAGGCCCAGCCGATCCTGGAGCTGAGCGAGTCCGTCCTCGCGCTCCTCCAGAAGGCCCTGTGGTGGGTCATCAAGCTCTCCCCGATCGGCACCGTCGGCCTCATCGGCTTCGCTATCGCGGACTACGGCTGGAACCTCATCAGCAAGTACGCGACGTTCACCGCGGACATCTACGTCGGCTGCGCCCTGGTGCTGTTCGGCGTCTACCCGCTGCTGCTCGCCTTCGTCGCCAAGGTCAACCCCGTCCAGTTCTTCAAGGGCGCCTGGCCCGCGATCCAGCTGGCCTTCGTCTCCCGCTCCTCCGTCGGCACCATGCCGGTCACCCAGAAGGTCACCGAGCGGCTCGGCGTCCCGAAGGAGTACACGTCCTTCGCGGTGCCGTTCGGCGCCACGACGAAGATGGACGGCTGCGCCGCCATCTACCCGTCGATCGCCGCGATCTTCGTCGCGCAGATCTTCGACGTGAACCTCGGCATCAAGGAGTACCTGCTCATCGCCTTCGTGTCGGTGGTGGGTTCGGCGGCGACGGCCGGCCTGACCGGCGCCACCGTCATGCTGACGCTGACGCTGTCGACGCTCGGGCTGCCGATGGAGGGCGTGGGTCTGCTCCTCGCCATCGACCCCGTGCTGGACATGATGCGCACCGCCACGAACGTGGCCGGGCAGGCGCTGGTGCCGGTGATCGTCGCCGCCCGCGAGAACATCCTCGACCGGGAGGCGTACGAGAGTGCTTCGGCGTCGCCGCTCGATGACTTCGACGCGGTGGAGGACGCGGTGCCGGGGTCGCGGTCTTCGGTGCCCGCGACTGCCTGAGCGGCGCGGCCACGCGCCTTCGGCGCCTTCGGCGCCTTCAACGAGAGATCCCTGCCCCGGAGTTGATCCGGGGCAGGGATCTTTGGTGTTCGGGGGAGGCGGAGTGGTCCGGTAATCGTGGGGGTTTCTCCGGTGACCGTACGCTGAGCCGTGAACGGGCGGCGGCGAGCGGGAGAAGGCGGGGGTCGGTCGGGGTGGGCGAGAAGCGGCGGCAGAAGCGGATGCCGCGGGCCGTGCGTGAGCAGCAGATGCTGGACGCGGCGGTGCGGATCTTCGGGCAGCGGGGGTACCGGGCCGCGTCCATGGACGAGATCGCGGAGCTCGCGGGGGTCTCGAAGCCGCTGGTGTACCTGTATCTGAACTCCAAGGAGGAGCTGTTCGGCGCGTGCATCCGGCGGGAGGCCGCCGCGCTCGTCGGCGCGGTGCGGGGCGGGGTGCGGGGCGGGGTGAGCGGCGCCGCGGGGGAGTCTGCCGAGCGGCAGCTGTGGGACGGGCTGCGGGCGTTCTTCGCGCACACGGCTGAGCGGCCGGACGGGTGGGCGGTGCTGCACGGGCAGGCACGGACGCAGGGGGAGCCGTTCGCGGCGGAGGTCGCGGCGATGCGGGCGGAGGTGCTGGCGTTCGTGACGTCGCTGATCGTGGCGGCGGCGCGGGAGGCCCATGGGGATCCGGCGCTGCCGGAGCGGGAGGTCGCGGGGCTGGCGGCGGCGCTGGTGGGGGCGGCGGAGTCGCTGGCGGACTGGGCCGACGCGGACGCGTCGGTCTCCGCCAAGGAGGCGGCGACGACCCTCATGAACTTTGCCTGGGCCGGGCTCGGGGGGCTGTTGGAGGGGCGGACCTGGGATTCGGCTTAGGCCGCCTTCGCCGTGCCCGTCTCGTACGGGCGCCCCGGGGCTCCCGTGGGGCGGGGCCCCGGGGGTATGTCCGTGCTCGCCATCTTGGCGCCGGACCCCGGGTGCTCATCGGCTGGGGACACACCACCACTGTGCTCCGCGCGCACATACCCCCGGGTCCCCTCCGGTGCGCTCGCGGCTGCGGGTGGGTGGGGGCCCCTCGGGTGTGCTTGCGGCTGCGGGTGGGTGGGGGCCCCTCGGGTGTGCTTGCGGCTGCGGGTGTGTGGGGGGTGTCTCCCGGGGGTGCGCTTGCGGCTGTGGGTGTGGGTGGGTGGGGTGTCCCCCGGGGTGGGCTTGCGGCTGTGGGGGTGTGGGGGGTGTTCCTTGGGTGTGCTCGTGGCTGCGGGGTGTGGGCGCGTGTCTCCACCAGGGTGTGGCGTGCGAGAGGCGGAGGGGCGTGAGGGACCTTAGGGTGGGCCGAGGGGGAGACCCCTGGGAGGTTGGTTGTCGTGCGGGGAACGTGCGCAGTCGCCGGTATAGCCGTGCTGGCCGTCGTGGGAGCGGGCGTGCCGGGCCTGATGTCGGGTGCCGCCGCCGACCGGCGAGGGTCGCCCGACCTGTCGCGCTACTACACGCAGAAGATCAAATGGGACGCCTGCGAGGGCGAGACCGAGGCCATGGCGGAAGCCACCGGGAACGCCAAGGACGTGCGGTGCGGGAAGGTGCGCGTACCGATCGACTACGCCGACCCCCGTGGCGGGGACGTCGAGGTCGCCATGATCCGGATGAAGTCCAGCGCGAGCGGTGAGCCGCGTGGGTCGTTGTTGTTGAACTTCGGCGGGCCCGGTGGGCCCGGCGTCTCCGCGCTCGCCGGGTCGCAGAAGGAGTTCGGCTTCCTCAGCAAGGACTACGACATCGTCTCCTTCGACCCGCGCGGGGTCGGCCAGTCCGACCCCGTCAGCTGCGGTGACCTGGGAACCGACCCGCTGGACAGTGGTCTCGGCGGCCAGTCCCCCGGTGCCGTCCTCGCCGAGCTGCGCAAGGCCGCCAAGGTGTGTGAGGACAAGTCCGGGCCCGTTCTGCCCCACATGGGGACCGTGAACGTGTCGCGTGACTTGGATGTCATGCGGAAGGCCCTCGGGGACAAGAAGCTCAACTATTTGGGATTCTCGTACGGGACGCGCCTCGGTGCCGTCTATGCCGCCCAGTTCCCGAACAAGGTCGGGCGGATGGTCCTCGACGGCGTGGACACGCTCACCGAGCCCGTCGCCGAGCAGTCCCTCGCGACCGCCGAAGGACGGCAGACGGCCCTCGACAACTTCCTGGAGTGGTGCACGGGCAACCCCGGTTGTGTCTTCGGCACCGACGCGCGGGCCGCGCGGGACGGCATGGTGAAGCTCATCCAGGACATGGACGAGATGCCGTTGCGGTCCATGGAGGGCGAGGAGTTCACCGGGCAGGACGTCGTCGGCGTCCTCAGTCAGGCCCTCTACAGCAGGCAGGCCTGGCCCGCGCTGTCACAGGCGCTCGGCGCGCTGCTCGCGGACGGGGACCCCCGGGCGCTGATACGGATGAGCGGTGGCCTCGCGGGAGGTGTGGGCGGTCCCCGTGAAGACGTGCCCATGGACAACATGTCCGCTGCCCTGATGGCCGTGAACTGCGCCGACGACCCCGACCGGCCCGACGCCGCGCGCATAGAGAAGGAAGTGGGCAAGCTCCGCGAGGAGTTCGATGAGGCGTCGCCCGTCTTCGGCAAGTCGATGCTGATGCCGGTGCTGCTGTGCTTCGGACGTCCCGCCGGGACCGACTTCATCCGTGAGCGCGTACGGGACGTGAAGACGCCGAAGCTGCTGCTCGTCGGCACGCGCGGCGACCCCGCGACGCCCTACCGCTGGACGGAGGAGACCGCGCGGCGGCTCGGCTCCCAGGCCGTCGTCCTGGACAACAAGGGGGACGGGCACACCGGTTACCTGGGCTCCACGTGTGTGCACGACAAGGTGAACGGTTTTCTGTTGTACGGGGAGACGCCCAAGAGCGGGACTTCGTGTCCGGTCGATCCGCGGGCCCAGGAGTGATCAGGCCTTGGCTGTTCCTTCAGCCGGTGTGAGCGCCAGCATGGCCTTCTCGTCCGGGGTGCCCGGCTTGGCCTGGTAGACCACCATGCGCTGGCCGCCGGTCCTCGCCGGCTTCATCACCTCGTACGTGAGAGTCATCGCGCCGACCTGCGGGTGGGCGAAGGACTTGGTGCCGCCGCCGCGCTCGCGTACGTCGTAGCGCTCCCAGATGCGGGCGAACTCCGGTGATTTGAGGAGGAGTTCGCCGACCAGGTTCGTCAGGCGGGGCGAGTCCGGGTCCGTACCGCCGACCGCGCGCAGGTGGGCGACGGATGTGGCGACCGTCTCCTCCCACGGCTGGTAGAGCGTGCGGCCCACCGGGTGCAGGAAGAGGTAGCGGGTGACGTTGCGCTGCTCGGCGGGCCAGTCCCACAGGCCGGGCAGCAGCGCCTTGGCGGGGGCGTTGGCGGCCAGCATGTAGCTGTGCCTGTCGGTGATGTACGCGGGCAGCGGGGCGAGCGCGTCCAGCATGCGCAGGGTGGACTCGCGGACCGCGTCGTCGGCCGTGGGGTGCGGTTCCGTCAGGCGGCCCGAGGCCAGCTCGGCCAGTTCGTGCAGGCGCTCGTGGGCGTCGCCCGTCAGCCGCAGGGCGCGGGCCAGCGCGTCGATGACGGCGGGGGAGGGGTTCGTCTCCCGGCCGCGCTCCATGCGCGTGTAGTAGTCGACGCTCACCCCGGCGAGGGTCGCCAGCTCCTCGCGGCGCAGGCCGGGCGTGCGGCGCAGTCCGGTGCCCGCCGGGAGGCCCGCTTCGGCGGGGGTCACGCGGGCGCGGCGGGCGCGGAGGTATCTGCCCAGTTCGGTGCCGGTGCCGGTGCCGGTGGCCGGTGTGGCTGTGGCGCCTCGCGGTGTGCTGTCCGTCATCCGTCCATTGTCCTCGGTGCGCCGCGGCCGTGGGGGGCCGTGTCAGGGCCAGGAACGCGGCGGTCTGCCGCGCCGGCCGCGCGGGGCGCAGAGTGAGTGGCGTCGCGGGCGGCACGGCCACCGGGGCCCAGGGGGCGCGTCGCCGCCGGGCCGCGGCCCCGGCGACCGTCGGCCGCCCGCGCTCACGTCACGTCCCCGTACGCCCCGCAGAGGGCCCCCACCGTAGGAGCACGATGTCCGTCACGCTCAAGCCCGCCCCGGGCCCCATACGTACGGAGGCCGGGCCCTCCGCGGCTTCTTCCCCCGCGGGGTCACCCGCCGCCCTGCTCGCGTCCCTGCTCGGCTTCACCGTCATCACCATCGACGTCACCGCCGTGAACATCGCGCTGCCCGACATCCGCGCCTCCCTGCACGGCGGCATGGCGGGCCTCCAGTGGGTCGTCGACGCGTACACACTCATGTTCGCCGCGCTGATGCTCTCCGCGGGGGCGCTCGCCGACCGGGCGGGGGCGCGGCGGGCGTACGCCTGGGGCGTGGGGCTCTTCACCGCCGCCTCGCTGGCCTGCGCTCTCGCGCCCGGCATCGGCTCGCTGATCGCGGCCCGCGTCGCGCAGGGCGGGGCCGCCGCCATCGTGATGCCCGCCTCGCTCGCCCTGATCCGCCAGGCGTACGACGATCCGCGCCGCCGGGCCCGCGCCATCGCGCTGTGGACGGTGGGCGGCTCGGCGGCCGTCGCGGTCGGGCCGGTGCTCGGCGGCATCCTGACGGAGACCGCCGGGTGGCGCGCGGTCTTCCTCCTCAACCTGCCGGTGGGTGCGGTGATCCTGGCGCTCCTGGCCCGCACCGCCCGCTCGCCCCGCCGCCCGGCGCCGCTCGACCTCGCGGGGCAGGTGAGTGCCGTACTGGCCCTCGCCGGGCTCGCGTTCGCCGTCATCGAGGGCGGGCACCTGGGGTGGACGCACCCGTCCGTCCTCGCCGCGGCCGCCGTGGCCGTCGGCTCCGCGTACGCCTTCTATGGCGCCGAGAAGCGGCACCGCGCGCCCATGGTCCCGCTGGGGATGCTGCGGCAGCGGCAGGTGTCGGTGGCCCTCGCGGTCGGTTTCGCGGTCAACGCCGGGTTCTACGGCGTGACCTTCCTCCTCGGCCTCTACTACCAGCAGCTGCGCGGCATGTCGGGTGTCACGGCGGGTCTGATGTTCGTGCCGATGGCCGCCTTCGTCACCGGTACGAACCTGGTCTCGCCCCGTCTCGCCGAGCGCGTCGGCCGCCGCCGGGTCGTCGTCATCGGGCAGGCGGTCCTGGCCCTCGCCATGTTCGCCCTGCTGCCGCTGGCACCGCACACCCCGCTGTGGCTCGTCCTGGTGCTGCTCATCCCGACCGGCATCGGCGGCGCGCTCGCCGTCCCCGCGCTCACCGCGCAACTCATCGACAGCGTTCCCGGCGAACGCGCGGGCACGGCCTCCGGGCTCCTCAACTCGCTGCGCCAGACGGGCGGCGCGCTGTCCGTCGCCCTCTTCGGCGCCCTCCTCGCGGGTTCCGGTGACGCGTTCTCCCTGCCGGGCATGCGCGTCGGGCTCCTGGTGGCGGGGCTCACCCTGTGCGCCACCACCGCTCTCGCCGCGTGGCTGCTGCCCAGGGACTGACCCGGCCACCGTCAGCCGTCCGCCACCACCCGGCCCAGCGCGGCCCGGCCCGCATGACCCCACGTGGTCTTGCCGCCGGGCAGGCCGCGTTCACCGGCGCGGCCGATGCCGATCAGGGCGAGGCTGTGCAGGATCGCCCGCCCCCGGGCGCGGCGGACCGCCGCGTCGTCGGCGTGCGCGTACGCCGCGAAGAACCGTGCCGCCGCGCCGTCCGGCAGCAGCATCCACGCCGCCGCGAGGTCGATGGCCGGGTCGCCCGCGCACAGCTCGCCGAAGTCCAGCACCCCGGAGAGGGCGCCGTCCGTGATGACGACGTTGGCCGGGTGCAGGTCGCAGTGGAGCCACACGGGCGGCCCCTGCGGGCCCGGCGCCGCCACCGCGTCCTCCCACACGGCCCGTACACCGGGCGGTACGTCGTCGGCGACCTCCCGCACCTGCCGCTCGAACACCTCGGTGAGCGTGTCCAGCGGCGCGGTCCGGCCCGGATTCGACGGGGCGTCCCCGGGCGCCGGCTCGTGCAGCTCACGCAGGAAGTCCGCGAGGGTGTCGGCCGCGCGGGCGCCCTGCGCGGGGGTGAGCGGCGTACGGTCCGCGGGTACGCCCTTGAGCCACTTCACGATGGTCCACGGCTGGGGGAAGAGGTCCGAGGGTTCACCGAGGCGCAGGGGCGTCGGCACGGGCAGCGGCAGCCGCACGGCCAGCCCCGGCAGCCACCGGTGCTCTTTGCGGATCAAGGTGGGGGCGCGGTCCGTACGGGGCAGCCGCAGCGCCAACTCGCCGCCGAGCCGCCAGAGTTCGTTGTCCCAGCCTCTGACCGGCGGGCGGATGTCAAGGTCCGCGAGGTCGGGGTGCTGGTCCTTGAGGAGGGCGTGGATCAGCGAGGCGTCGGGGGTGTGGTCGTGGTTGCTTTGCATGTCAGGCCGTGGCGGCGTAGGCGAGGAAGTGGGACCAGGCTAGTTCCGAGGCGCTCATCGCTCTCCCAGCATTTTCTCGATCAGGGCTACCGACTTCCGTGGGTTGAGAGCCAGCCCTCGCATGCTCCCATAGCGGTCGGCGATCAACCGGACCTCCTCAGGGTCGGTGACCAGTCGAGGGTGTCCTTGCGCCTCCGTATACGCCACCTGCTGACGGCCTTTGGGGGTCACGAGGTTGAATGCGCTGTCCAGGTTCGGGTGCTCTTCGCTGTTGGTCGGCAGGACGTAGAGGTCCGCGTTGCGCTTGCTGCCGACACGCACCAGGTGCTCCAACTGACGCCGGTGCACAGCCTGGCCGCCGATCGGGCGCTGTAGTACGCCCTCCTCCAGTACGTGGGTGAAAGCCGGGGAGGGCCAGCGCTCGAAGATCTGCTGACGAGCCAGGCGGTCCATCGCCCTCTTCTCGATGATCTCCTCGCTGAGGAGCGGACGCCGCGCGCCCAGCACCGCGTCCACCCGGATCAGGAGATCCGGCTGCGGCGTCCGCACTCCCCGCTCGATCGCCGAGGGCAGCGCCTCCCCGCAGTGCGCCGCCTTGCCCAGCTCCCGCCGGCTCATCCCCGCGTGCTCGCGCAGCACCTTGATCTGCTTGCCCAGGGCGCTGAAAAGGTGCGCCGTGCCGTCTGCCTGGGAAGGCCGCTCCGGGCGTTCCTCGTGGTCCCTCATCGCCATGCCCCGTACCGCCTTCGCGTGGTCACGGTCGACGCCTCATACAGCCAAGCTGTCGCGCTCATACACGTACCCGGCGTCGTGGTGTCGCTCCTGGGCAGCGTAGAACCGACCCGCCACGCTCAGTGACATGAATCCACAAATCTCCACCCCCACGGGAGAGTTCAGCGCGTTCCGGCAGCTGCTGAGCGCCACCCCAGAGGCGCCCCCTCGCCCGGCGGCTGGCCGTGCACCAGCTGGACGTCTGGGGGTTCCCGCACGGCAGCGACGTGTCCGACGCGGTCGCGCACATCGTCGCCGAGCTCGCGGCGAACGCCATCACGCACGGCCATGTCGACGGACGGGACTTCGAGCTGCGCCTCGCCCGGCGGGAGCCGAACACACTCCGTGTCGAGGTCGCCGACGCGCGGGGCGACCGGCTGCCCCGCCGCCAACCCGGTGAGGGAGACGTCGAGTCGGGGCGCGGGCTGTGCCCGGCCGAGGCGCTGGCCACCGCGTGGGGTGTCACCGAGCGCCAGGTCGGCAAGGCTGTTTGGGCCGAGCTGAAGGTCTGACCGTGGAACTTTCGTCCAAGACGGAGCCCGCCGGAGTCGGTGACGGTGGTGCGGCCCGCCGAACAACCGTAGAAGCAGGGGAGGATGCCACCCGTGAGTGACACCGCAGACATGGCCGACCGCGACCTCATCGTCCGGATCGCGTTCGGAAGCATGGCCGCGCAGACGTTGCGCGCGGCGGTCCGTTTGAGGGTCGTCGAGCTGATCGGGGACGGGCGCCGCACGGCCGCCGACGTCGCCGCCGAGGCGGGGGCCGAGCCGCAGCCCATGACGCGGCTGCTGCGGGCCCTGGCCGGCCTGGGCCTGGTGCGGGAGCACACGCCCGGCACCTTCTCCGTGACGCCCGCCGGGACGCTCCTGGACTCCCGCCGGGCCGACTCGCTCACCTCGTTCGCGCGGATGTTCACCGATCCGGCGCTGACGCGTGCCTGGGAGCACCTGGAAGGCAGTGTCCGTACCGGGAACATCGCTTTCGACGGCGTGTTCGGCACGGACTTCTTCAGCCACCTGGCCCGGCACCCGGAGCTGTCGGCGGAGTTCAACGCGGCGATGAGCCAGGCCGCGGGGGAGGCCGCCGCCGCGCTGCCCCGCGCGTACGACTTCGGCCGGTTCACGGCGGTCGCCGACGTGGGCGGCGGTGACGGCACGCTGCTGGCGGGGGTGCTCGCCGCGTACCCGGCGCTGAGCGGTGTCCTCTACGACACGGCCGAGGGGCTCGCCCAGGCCCCGGAGACGCTCCGGCGGCACGGGCTCACCGACCGCTGCTCCGTGGTCGCCGGGGACTTCTTCCACTCGGTGCCGAAGGGCGCGGACGCCTACCTGGTGAAGAGCATCCTGCACGACTGGACCGATGACCAGGCGGTCACGATCCTCGGCCACTGCCGCGAGGTGCTGCCGCCCGGCGGCCGCGTCCTGATCCTGGAGCCCGTGCTCCCCGAAGTCGTCGACCCCGGGCCGGAACCGGGCCTGACCGAGGCCGCGCTGACCTACCTGAGCGACCTCAACATGCTCGTGAACGTCGGTGGCCGCGAGCGCACCCGCCAGGACTTCGAGGACGTCTGCCACCGCGCGGGCCTGCGCGTCACCGCCGTCACACCGCTGACGGAGGCCGCGCCGTTCTCCGTCATCGAGGCCGTGCCCGCGTCATGACCCGGACGGCTCACTCCTTCGTCAGCGGCGTCACGATGGACCTCACCTTCGACTCGCTGATGGGGCCGATGTATGACGCGGCTACGCGGCCCTCGCGGTCGAAGAAGAGAGTGAAGGGATAAGTCGAAGGGTTGGCGAGGCCCTCGGGCATCTGGAGCAGTTTGCGGCCCGAAGGGTCGTACAGGCTCGGGTAGGACAGTTTCTTGTCCTGCTCGAAGGAGCGGGCGTTGGCCACGGAGGCGTCCACATTCATGCCCACCACGGCGACGCCCTTGCTCTTCAGGTCCTTGTTCACCTGGGAGAGGCCGGGGGCCTCTACGCGGCAGGGACCGCACCAGGACGCCCACGCGTTGACCACGACGACCTTGTCCCGGTACGAGGCGAGGTCGATCTTCTTGCCGTCCACCGTCTCGCCCGACCATGCCGGGGCCTGCTTCCGGTCGGCGGGGGCGTAGGACTTCAGAGGGCCGACACGTTTCCCCTCGTCCCCGGAGGTACCCGGGGAACAGCCGCACGCAAGGGTCAGCAGGGAGACGGCGGCGGCCGCGCGAACCGCGAGTTTTTTCATGATCAGCCCCTCTGCCAGGAGGGAGGAACCGCCGCGCCCTTGACCGTGAACGACACCTCATGGACGGAGTTCCGCGCCCCCGGCGGCGGCTGCACGCGCCCCGCGGCGTCCGTGGCCCTGGCGCGGACCGTGTGGGGGCCCGGGGCGAGGGTGCGGCGCAGGGAGAAGCCCTGCCAGGTCGGGTCGGCGCCCAGGGCGTCGAGGGTGGCGGGTTCCCAGGGGCCGCCGTCCACGGAGAGGTCGACGCGGACGACCACCGTGGTGCTCCAGGCGCGGCCCCGGAAACCCACTGACGGGTGGGGAAGTCGGGCGTCCGGCGCCGGTGTCAGCAGCTTGCTGTTGACGTCCACCTCGCGCACCGGCTGCGGGGTGTCGGTGCCCGGCGACGTACGCGTGTAGAAGGTGGTCGTGAACATGTGTTCCGGGCGCTCGTCCGTCAGGACGATCCGTGTCAGCCACTTCACGGAGTTCGTGCCGAACATGCGGGGGACCACGGCGCGCAGCGGGAAGCCGTGCCGGGAGCGCAGGGGTTCGCCGTTCATGCGGTGGGCCAGGAACACCTGGCGGCGCGCGGTCTCCAGGGGGAGGTCCTTGACGTACGACAGGCCGTCCACGCCGTCGAAGGAGCCGGTGTCCGCGCCCTCGAAGACGGCGTGCCGGGCGGCGGGCAGGGGGGCCGCGCGGTCCAGGAGGGCGGCGAGGGGGAAGCCCGTCCACTCGATGTTCGCCACCGCGCGCGTCGGCACGTCGGGGCGCGACGGGCTGCCGAAGCACTCGTGGACCGCCGTGAGCTGCCGGGCGGGCAGGGCCAGGAGCGCGGGCAGGTCCAGGCGCAGGGGCCGCTCGACCAGGCCCTCGACGGTCAGCGTCCAGGCGTCGGCGTCGATCTCCGGGATGCCCAGGTGCGTGCGTACGAAGAGGTTGCCGACCGGCGTGACGAAGTCGGGGCCGGGCGCGGGGTCGGCGTGCGAGGGGTCCTCGGGCGGGGGCGTCAGCGGCGTGGTCATCGGGCGGCCGGCTCCGGCGGGCGGGCGCCGTCCGGTGTGGCCGCCGGGTCCGCCGGCTGCCCCAGCGGCGCCGCGTCGGACGACTTCATCGCCAGGACGAACAGGGCCAGCATGGCCAGGGTCAGTGCGGTGGGTGCCAGGAGCACGGTGAGAATTCCCCCCGGGTTCTCGAAGTCCTGCGGACGAACCTCAAGATCCTATGGGGGGCGGGGCGGAGCTGCCCACTCCTTTTCCGGCGTGCGTGTCGGCGGCTCCCGGGAGACGGAAGCCGCCGCAACGCCCTTGGTATGTCTAGCAGTTGCCGCGTGGCGCCTTGCCCGCGAAACGGTCCGCCAGCCACTGTGCCGCCAGCGGTGACTGCGTGATGACGCCGCTGACGTGCTCACCGAGCGGAATGGTGTGCCACTCCACGTCCGCGCCCCGTGCGCACCAGTCCCGGCGGACCTGCTTGCCCACGCCGTAGGGGATCAGTTCGTCGGCGAGCGCGTGGTAGAGGTACACGGGCGCGTCCGGTTTCACCGTGCCGACCTGTGACTCCCGCAGCCGCTGCTGCCAGTCGGGCTCGTCGAGCGGGTTCTTCGTGGTCATCGAGTCGATCGTCTTGAAGGAGCCGAGCACCGCGCCGTCCGCCACGCAGGAGTTCTTCATGGCGCCGACGAGCGCCTTGCCGACCGGGTTCAGGTAGGCATCCAGCCTCAGTTCGGGGAACGCCGCGTTCTGGCCGAGCGCCGCCATGAAGATCAGGCCGGAGCCGTACGAACCGTCGTTGAAGTCCGCCACCTTCATCAGGTCGCCGGGCACGCCACCGGTCGCCGTGCCCTTGACGTCGAGTTCGGGTGCGTACGAACCGTGCAGTTCGGCCGCCCACGAGGAGGCCTGGCCGCCCTGCGAGTAGCCCATGATGCCGACCGGGGTGTCCTCGCCGAGGCCCGCCTCGGGGAGGCGGATCGCGGCGCGGGCCGCGTCGAGCATCGCCTGACCGGCGGAGCGGCCCACCGTGTAGGTGTGGTCGCCGGGGGTGCCGAGGCCCTCGTAATCCGTGACGGCCACCGCCCAGCCGCGCAGGGTGAGCTGCTGGATGAGGTTGGCTTCGAGGGCGGTCCCCCTCGGGAGGTTGGCGCTGGGCGCGCAGTGGTCGCCGACACCGACCGTCCCCACGGCGTATGTGATCAGGGGGCGCGGGGCCTTCCTGCCGTCCTGCGGCACGATGACCGTGCCGGACACGGTGGTGGGGTCGCCCTTGGCCGTGGTCGAGCGGTAGTGCACCTTCCATGCCTTGGTGTTCGTCGGCTGGCCCGGCAGGGGATGGAAGGCGCTCGGCTCGGAGCGCACGACGTCGCCGGGGGCGGCCGGGCCGCGCTCCTCGGCGTGGGCGGCGCCGAGCGGGACGACGGCCGACAGGCCGAGGGCGGCCACCACGGCCCACGCCCGGCAGCTGGTGCGTATGTGCATGCGGCTCTCCCAACGGTACGCAGAGGCTGGGAACTTGGACGTATGACGGTAGTGACCGGCGAGTAAGGAGAGGGCTGACCGAGACGCTCAGCTTCGTTGACCCCGGCTCGCAGGCACCGTGCCGCGGTACGCACCCGGCGTCGTGCCGCGGTACGCACCCGGTGTCGTGCCGCGGTACGCGCCCGGTGTCGTCCCCGTCCAGCGGCGGAACGCCCGGTGGAAGGCCGTGTCCTCGGAGAAGCCGAGCCGCGCCGCGAGGTCGGCGATCGGCTCGCCGCCCTCCGCGAGACCCGCGATCGCCGCGTCCCGCCGCACCGCGTCCTTCAGCCGCTGGTACGACGTGGACTCCTCGGCGAGGCGGCGGCGCAGCGTCGCCGGGCTCACCGCGAGCCGCGCCGCGATCTCGCCGAGCGAGGGCAGGCGGGGCGAGGAGCGCAGGGACCGCGTGAGGGCGCGGCCCACCTGTTCGGCGACCGTCGTGCGGTACTCGTGGCGGCTGAGCAGCTCGAAGGGCGCGCGGCGCAGCATCTCGTCGAGCGCCGCCTCGTCCCTGACCAGCGGCGCGTCCAGCCAGTGCGCGGGGAACCCGGCGCCGGTGCGCTCCGCGCCGAACCGCACGGGGCAGCCGAACAGCACCTCGTACTCGTCCTTGTGCGGGGGCGGCGGGTGCCGGAACTCGGCCCAGCACAGCGGGATGCGGCGGCCGACGAGCCAGCTGCACAGGCGGTGCCAGATGATGACCAGGCACTCGGCGAGGAAGTAGTCCTGTTCGAGGTCGCTGCGGACGCCGAACACGGCTTCCGCTTCCGCGTCGCGGCGTTCCAGGGCGAGGTCGGGGCCGCCGGGGAACAGCCCGTAGAAGGTGACGCCGCGCCGCACCGCCGCCCCGAGGTCGGGGCAGCCCAGCGCGGCGTGGCACATCATGGCGAAGGTGCCCGGCCTGCTGACGGTGGAGCCGAGGCCGAGGAACTCGTCCTGCGTGGCGCGGTACAGCTCCCGGAAGAGCCGCGCGAACTGCGGGGCCGTGACGCGCGCCCGGTCGTCGCCGAGGAGCAGCGGCGGGATCTGGGCGTCCCGCAGCAGCGGCACGGTGTCCAGGCCATGCCGCTGCGCGCCGCGCAGCACGGCCCGCACATGGTGCACGGTGATCGTCCGCCTGGCCATGTACACGACGTTAGCGCCCGCCGCGCTGAGCGCCCAGGCCGGCGCCGCTGACGTTTCGGGTCATCCCGTGCGCGGGCTGCGCTCCCTAGCGTCGTACGCATGGAGCGGACTCGGAACCACCTGCGCAACGCCGTGAAGCCGTCCGAACTGCCGGAAACCTTGAGCATGCTGGCCGAGTGGGCGGCCGAGCGGTACGGCACGCTGCCCGCCCTGCGGTACCGGCGCGAGGGGGAGTGGACCACGCTGTCCTACACCGGCCTGCGGGACTCCGCGCGGCGCGTGGGCCGCGGCCTGATCGCGCTCGGCGTCCGTCCCGGCGACCGCGTGGCGATCCTCGCGCAGACCCGCCCGGAGTGGACGTGTGCCCACTTCGGCGCGTTCGCGGCGGGCGCGGTCGTCGTGCCGGTCTACCCGACGGCGGGCGACGACGAGGTCGCGTGGGTCCTGGACGACTCGGGCGCGGCGGTGGTGCTCTGCGAGGACGCGGCGCAGACGGCGAAGGTCGAACGGCTGCGGGGGCGGGGGCGGCTGCCCGGCGTGCGGCAGGTGGTGCCGCTGACGGAGCCGAGCGGCGTACTTGCCGCGGATTCAGCCCTTCTGGAGAGCGCCCGGGGGCGGACGGCCGCCGACCCGGCCACCATCATCTACACCTCCGGCACCACCGGGCTCCCCAAGGGCTGCCTGCTCACGCACGGGAACCTGCTGGCCGTGCAGCGCGCCACCGTGCCGGTCGTCGACGGCGGCCCCGGCGACTCCACGTACCTCTATCTGCCGCTCGCCCATCTCCTCGCCCAGCTCATCGAGTTCACGACGCTCCTCCAGGGCGGTGAGCTGACCTTCTTCGGCGGGCGCGTCGAGGACGTCGTGGCCGAACTCGCCGAGGCGCGGCCCACCCATCTGCCGTCCGTGCCCCGCCTCTTCGAGAAGGTGCGCTCGGTCGTGCTGTCCCTCGCCGAGGCGCGCCAGGGCGGACGCGAACGGTTCGAGGAGGCCATCCGCGTCGGCGTGCTGGCCGCCGAGGGCAGGCTGCCGTCCGAGCTGCGGGACGCGTACGAGGAGGCCGACAAGGCCCTCTACGGTCTGGTCCGGCAGGCGCTCGGCGGCCGGGTCAGGTGGGCGCTGACCGGCGGCGCGCCCATCGCGCCGGACACCATCGACTTCCTGCGGGCCTGCGGCGTCCCCGTCTTCGAGGGGTACGGCATGACCGAGTCGGCCGGGGTCCTCACCCTCAACGTGCCGGGAGCCGTGCGGTACGGCACCGTCGGCCGGCCCGTGGAGGGCGCCGAGATCCGGATCGCCGCGGACGGCGAGGTCCTCGCCCGCGGTCCCATGGTCTTCCCCGGCTACCACGGCGACCTGGAGGCCACGCGCACCGCCCTGGACGGCGACGGCTGGCTGCACACCGGCGACCTGGGGGAGCTGGACGAGGACGGCTACCTCACGATCACCGGCCGCAAGAAGGACCTCATCATCACCTCGGCGGGCAAGAACCTCACGCCGTCGCTGAGCGAACTCGCCGTGCAGAACTCGCGGTTCGTCTCCCGCGCCGTGATGGTCGGCGACCGCCGCCCGCATCCCGTGGCACTGATCACCCTGGACGCGGAGGAGGTCACCGGCTGGGCCGCGCGCGAGGGCGTGACCCTGACCGAGCCGCTCTCCCGCGACCCCCGAGTGCGCGCGCTCGTCCAGGAGGCCGTGGACGCCGCCAACGCCACGGTCTCGCGCCCGGCGCGGCTGCGCGCGTTCGCCGTGCTCGACGAGGACTTCACGGTGGAGGGCGGCCTGCTCACGCCGAGCCTCAAGGTGCGCAGGCGGGCGGTCACGGAGCGGTACGCGGAGGTGGTGGAGGGGTTGTACGGCGGTGCCAACACCGACACCGGCACGCCGGCTCCGGGCTAGGCCACTCCCGCCAGCCGCAGCAGACCCGTCGCCGCCGCCGCGCCCACCACGACCACCACGAAGGGGGACCGGCGCCAGGCGAGGACGCCACCGACCACGACACCGGCGGGCCGCGCCCAGCCCGCGAACTCCTGGCCCTGCGTGAGCGCTCCCGTGGCGAGCAGCGCGACGAGCAGCACCGTGGCGCCGATGGTCAGCAACTCCTGAACCCGCGCGGGCAGTTCGACCCGGCCGTGCAGCACCGGCCCGGCCAGGCGGAAGGCGTACGTCCCGGCGGCGAGGACGAGGACACAGGCGAGCGTGGCGTTCACGAGGTGCTCCCGTGGGTGGTCGTGGGGGTGGCCGTGCGGGGCCGGCGGGGCCCGCGGCGCGCCGCGAGCAGACCCAGCAGGGCGAGCAGCACCGGTACCCCGGCGGGCAGCAGCGGGGCCGCCGCCACGGCGATCACCGCGCCGGCGGCCGAGGCGCGGCGGGCCGCGCTGTCGCCGCGCAGCGCGGGCAGCACCAGGGCGAGCAGCACCGCGGGGAAGGCGGCGTCGAGCCCGAAGCGGTCCGTGTCGCCGAGCGCGGACCCGGCGAGGGCGCCCGCGAGGACGCTGACGTTCCACGCCGCGAAGAGGCCGATGCCGGATATCCAGAAGGCGGCCTTGCGCTGCCGGCGGCCCCGCTGGGCGAGGACGAAGGCGGCCGTCTCGTCGGTGATGAGGTGCGCGCCGATCAGCCGCGCCGCCCAGGAGCGGCCGAGGTCCTCGGCGAGGGCCAGACTGAACGCCGCCGTACGGGAGTTGAGCAGCAGCCCGGTCGCCGCCGCGGCCACGGGCCCACCGCCCGCGGTGAGCAGACCGACCGCGCTGAACTGGGCGGAGCCCGCGTACACGAGCAGCGACATGAGGACCGGCACCCACAGCGGGAGGCCGCCGCCGACGGCGATCGCGCCGAAGGAGACGCCGACGACGGCGTCGGCGAGCCAGACGAGGGCTATGTCGCGCAGGACGCCGGGCGGGAGGTCGGAGAGGCGGACGAGACCGGTGCCGACGGCCTCGGAGTCGCTTTCCGTTCGGTTCGGCGGTTGATCTGTTCGGTGTGGCGAACGCATGCGTCGTAGGATGAACGGGAGGGACAGCGTTCGTCAAGACGAACGTATCGTCCGCTAAAACGAACACCGCCCGCAGATGGGGCGGACCGCTATGACGAACCCCTGGGACAGGAGCCGACGACGTGACGACCGAAGGGTCCCGCCTGCCGCGCGAGTGGGTAGCCGCGGCCCTGCGCCGCGAGCGCGCGAAGGCCGGGATCTCCCTCTCCGAACTGGCCAAGCGCGCCGGTATCGCGAAGTCCACGCTCTCCCAGCTGGAGGCGGCCACCGGCAACCCCGGCATCGAGACGCTCTGGGCGCTGGCCGTGGCGCTCGGCGTGCCGTTCAGCGTGCTCGTGGAGTCGCCCGCCCCTGCGGTGACCGTGATCCGCGCGGGCGAGGGCCCGTCCATGCGGGCCGAGGACGCGCCGTACGTGGGCACACTGCTCTCGGCGGGTCCGGCCGGCGTGCGGCGCGACGTCTACCACGGGGCGATGGAGCCGGGGGCGGCGCGCGAGTCCGAACCGCACATCCCGGGCTCGGTGGAACACCTCGTCCTCAGCACGGGCCGCCTCGTCGCGGGCCCCTGCGACGAGACGGTGGAGCTGGCCGCCGGGGACTACATGTCGTACCGGGGGGATGTGCCGCACCTCTACCGGGCGCTGGAGCCCGGCACGACGTTCGTGCTGATCATGCAGCACGTGTGATGCGGGAGCGCCGTCCCGGGCGCCCGGAAGCGAAAAGGCAGGAGCCGAAGGGAAAAGGCAGGAGCCCCGCTTCCTCCGCTCGCGCGAAGGAGCAGGGCTCCTTGGGTACTGCATCCATGTCCGGATCAAGTCACCGGAGCATCACACGCCTCACTCACGTGAGGCGTCCGATTACTGCGGGGTGACGTTCTCCGCCTGCGGGCCCTTCGGGCCCTGCGTGACGTCGAAGCTGACGGCCTGGTTCTCCTCAAGGGAGCGGAAGCCGTTCGCGTTGATCGCGGAGTAGTGGACGAAGACGTCCGGGCCGCCGCCTTCCTGGGCGATGAAGCCAAAGCCCTTTTCAGCGTTGAACCACTTCACGGTTCCGGTAGCCATAAGCCCTCCTTGGGCCAAAGGGTTGCCCTGCTCCAGAACCAGCGATTGTTAAAACAACTGCATAAGTCTGAAAAAGACGAGAGCCTACGGGGTCACATGCTCCGCAGGCTCTGTACTGCAAGGGAAACCAAACTGCAACTTGCGGCGAGCTTAGCACGCAGGCAGGGGAATGCAATAGGGGGCAAAGATCACGTCACCCGGAGGTTTGAAGAGGCTCCGGAGGGGGTTGACAGTGCGGGCTTCCGAGGGGGTTGACAGGGCGCGGAAGGGACCCGGCGCCTGCACCGTACCGCATGGGGGCTAGCCTCCCCGATGTGGACAATTCTCCCCTGAGCGCCTTCGCGGGGGCAGGCGCCGAACAGCTGCCCGACTCCCGTCGCACTCCTCGGCCGCGCGTCGGCCACATCCAGTTCCTGAACTGCATGCCCTTGTACTGGGGGCTCGCGCGGACCGGGACCCTCCTCGACTTCGAGCTGACCAAGGACACCCCCGAGAAGCTCAGCGAGCAGCTCGTGCGGGGCGAGCTCGACATCGCCCCCGTCACCCTCGTCGAGTTCCTCAGGAACGCGGACGACCTCGTCGCCTTCCCCGACCTCGCGGTCGGCTGCGACGGCCCCGTCATGTCCTGCGTGATCGTCTCGCAGGTGCCGCTGGACCAGCTGGACGGGGCGCGCGTCGCGCTCGGCTCGACCTCGCGCACGTCCGTGCGGCTCGCCCAGCTGCTGCTCGCCGAGCGGTACGGCGTACAGCCCGACTACTACTCCTGCCCGCCCGACCTGGGCCTGATGATGCGGGAGGCGGACGCCGCCGTCCTCATCGGCGACGCCGCGCTGCGCGCGAACCTGATCGACGCGCCCCGGCTCGGGCTCGACGTGCACGACCTGGGCCAGCTGTGGAAGGAGTGGACGGGCCTGCCGTTCGTCTTCGCCGTCTGGGCCGCCCGGCGCGACTATGCGGCGCGTGAGCCGGAGGTGGTGCGCCAGGTGCACCAGGCCTTCCTCTCCTCCCGTGACCTCTCCCTGGAGGAGGTCACCAAGGTCGCTGAGCAGGCCGCCCGCTGGGAGTCCTTCGACGCCGAGATCCTGGAGCGGTACTTCACGACGCTGGACTTCCGCTTCGGGGCCGCGCAGCTGGAGGGCGTCACGGAGTTCGCCCGCCGGGTCGGCCCGACGACGGGGTTCCCGGCGGACGTCGAGGTACGGCTGCTGGAGGCCTGAGCGGGGTGGTCGCCCGGGGGGGCGGACTTCGGCTGGTTTCCGTTCCCGGGGATATCGCCGACGCATGGCCTACGTACGACCGGCGCATAGCCGATGTATGGCCGACGCCATGGTCGGCTTCGTAATAGGTGTTGATGTTTCCTGACGTCCGGATAGTTCTCGGCGTCCGGATTGCGCACCGATAACACTCCACTGAACGCCGGGCGGCAATTGTCGGCCGGAATGCGTGCGGAGGGCCGCTTCCCGCGCCGGTCGCGCACTACGCTGATCGGCAGTGGTAAGGGGGGAGGCCAACGCCATGCGTCCGCTCGAAGCCGGCGAACCCACCGTGATCGGTCCCTACCGGCTGCTCGGCCGGCTCGGTTCGGGCGGCATGGGCCGGGTCTATCTGGGCCGCAGCGAGGGCGGCCGTACCGTCGCCGTCAAGATCGTGCACCCGCACTTCGCTCTCGACGAGGAGTTCCGCGCCCGCTTCCGCAACGAGGTCGAGGCGGCCCGGCTGGTGGGCGGCGACTGGACGGCGCCCGTCCTGGACGCCGACCCGGAGGCCGCCGTGCCGTGGGTCGCCACCGGGTACGCGGCAGGGCCTTCGCTCACCGAGGCGGTCCGCGAGGGCGCTCCGCTGCCCGCGCACTCCGTACGCGTCCTCGGCGCGGGCCTCGCCGAGGCGCTGGCGCACGTCCACGGCCTCGGGCTCGTGCACCGCGACGTGAAGCCGTCGAACGTCCTGCTCACCCTCGACGGGCCGCGCCTCATCGACTTCGGCATCGCCCGCGCCACCGACGGCACGGCCTCGCTCACCGCCACCGGCGTCTCCGTCGGCTCGCCCGGCTACATGGCACCCGAGCAGATCCTCGGCAAGGGCGTCACGGGCGCCGCGGACGTCTTCTCCCTGGGGGCCGTCCTGGTCTACGGGGCGACGGGGCAGCCGCCCTTCCCCGGTGACTCGTCGGCCGCGCTGCTCTACAAGGTCGTCCACGAGGAGCCGGAGCTGGGCGCGCTGCGGGGTGACGTGCGCGTGCTCGCCGCCGCCTGCCTCGCCAAGGACCCGGCCGCACGCCCCGCCCCCGAGGAACTGGCCCGCCGCCTCGCCCCCGAAGGCGCTGCCCGGCTCGTGGCGGCGGGGTGGCTGCCGGGGCCGGTGGTGGAGCGGGTGAGCCGGAGCGCGGTGCGGCTGCTGGACCTGGACACCGGGGCGGGGGACGCCCCCTCAGGGCCCGTGGCGTTCGACAAGGCCGCCGTCGGAGGCGCGTTCGGGCCACCGGACCCTTCATATGCCTCCTTGCCCGCGGATGCCCCTTCCCCTGCGGACGCCGAAGAAGCCCCCGCCCTGTCGGCCCCGCCCCCGCCCCGTCCACCCGGCAAGCTCTCCGTCTCGGTGGCCGCGACCTCGGCGCCCGAAGGGCCGAACGGGCGCGGCCGCAAGGTGAGTTGCACGGTGGCGCTCGCCGTGGCCGGGGCGCTGGCCGCCGTCACGGTGGGCACGATGTTCGTCCTCGGGATGCTGTCGAAGGACGAGCCGCTGAACGGCAGCCGGGACAGGAACGATCAGCCCCCGGCGGCGACGGGCGCGCCCCGCCCCACCGAGACGGCCGCGGGGAAGGTCCCCGAGGCCTACCTCGGCAAGTGGAGCGGCAAGGCGGCGGCGAGCGGCGGCACGATCCCCCTCGGCACCTTCGAGGTCACCCTGCGCCAGGCGAAGCCGGGGGAACGGGTCGGCACGGTCGTGCAGCACGACCTGATCGGCAATACCTGCAAGGACGTACTCACCCTCACGTCGGCCTCCCCCGAGGAACTCGTGGCGACGGGCAAGGGCGCCGCGTCGAACGGCACCCAGTGCGCCCAGACCACCCACACGGTCCACCTCCGCCCCGACGGCAAGAACCTCACGTACACGTCGGAGGACCCGGACGCGGGGGATCCGCGGGCACGGCTGTCCCGGGTCGAGTAGGCGGGTGCGCCCAGAAGCCCCCGCGTCTCTCGGCCCTGCCGCCCTGCCGTTTCTCCGCCCCGCCGTTTCCCAGCAAGGCCCGCTCACACAGTTGTCCGTCTACAACGGTGTGGTCACCGTGGCGAGTTCGCCGTTGCCCAGGTGCAGCATGCCCTTGCCCGGTGCCACCGGACCGCCGACCACGCTGCGCGAGATCCGAAGGCCGATGAGGTCGCCGCTGGAGCTGTCCTGCGGGGAGAGCAGGATGCCGCGGCGGCCCTTCTTCGCGTCGACCTGCCAGCCCGAGAAGCCGCTACAGACATCCTCCTCGTCACCGGCGAGCACCAGCGCGAGGCCCTGGTCGGCGCCGCGCTGGATGATCCGCTTGAACTGGCTCGCCGCGTCGGCGTCCTCCAGCATCTCGGCGTCGTCGATGAGGACGGCGACCGGGTCCTCGCGGGACGCCTCCGCCCCGTCGATGAGCTCCTCGAACTCGTCCTCGTCGATGTCGTCGCCCGTGAAGACCTTCAGCACGCCCTCCGTGCCCTCCAGTTCACGCAGCGGCGACTGGCGCGGGGCGGCGACGACGAGACGTACGCCCTTCGCGCGGAACGACCGCGCCATGTTCATCAGCACCGTGGAGCGGCCCGACTTGGCCGGGCCCGCGATGACGAACGAGGGCACGCCTTGGGACAGGTCGGGGCCCCATCCCATGACCTCGTCGCCCCCGATGCCCACCAGCGCCCACAGCTTGGAGCGGGAGGCGTCCGGGTCGCGCAGCTCCCACGCCTCGTCGAACGTGATGCGGCTCGGCAGCGTGTCGACGCGGAACGGGCGGCGGTGGCGCGGCACATCCGCGTCCCGGGCCGCGGCCCGCTCACCGATCGCGGCGAGGGCGGCGGCCTGGCCCTGACCCGTGGAGTCCTCGGAGAGCAGCGCGAACTGCGTCTCCGTGCCGCTCTCGTTCCGGAAGGCGCGGCCCGGCGCGATCTCCTCGGGCACCTTGCGGGTCGGAATGCCGAGCATCGAGAAGTCCGAGCGGTCCGCGAGACGCAGGCCGTACTTGTCCTCGGTGAGGGAGGAGATGCGGCCCACCAGGATCTGCCGGTCACCCGTCATCACCATGTGGATGCCGACGCTCGCGCCCTCCCGCATGATCGTGGTGATCTCGTCGGTGAGCGAGCCGTGGTCGATCTCGCCGAGCGTGGGCAGCCAGCCCTCCCAGCGGTCGAGGAGCACGACGAGGTGCGGCAGACGCTCGTCCTCGGCGGCGTCGGCCCGCTGCTCGCCGATGTCCGCGTACCCCTTGTCGGCGAGAAGGTCCTGGCGGCGGCTGAGCTCGCCCTTGAGGCGGTTGATGAGGCGGACGACCCGCTCGGTCTGGTTGCGGCCGACGACGGCACCGCAGTGCGGCAGCCGGGTCAGGGCGTTCAGCGCGCCGTTGCCGCAGTCGATGCCGTACAGGTGGACGTCGGCGCTGGAGTGCGTACGCGCCAGGGAGCCCGCGATCGTACGCAGCACCTGCGAGCGGCCCGAGCGCGGGGCGCCGCCGATCATCAGGTGGCCGAAGGTCGCGAAGTCCACGACGACCGGGCGGCGCGCCTGGTCGGCGGGCAGGTCCTCGACGCCGTACGGGGCCGGGGTGAGCGCCCCGGGCGCCGTCCGCGGCGCGGGCGAGGGGATCTCGTCGAGCAGGACGGTCTCGCCGAGCGCGGGCAGCCACGGGCTGTGCTGGGCGGGGATCCCCATGGTCCGGTTGGCCTCGATGATCTCGTCGACCAGGACCTTCAGGTCGGTGATCTCCTCCTCCTCGCGGGCCTCGGCCTTCGGCTTCACGAGCGAGGCGCGGCCGAGCGCCGACCAGTCCAGGGAGTCGACCCAGGGCGCGAGCGCCGTCGGGTCGGCGGCGCCGGGCCGGCGGCCACCGACGCGTCCCGACTGGAAGGGCACGAGAGAGGCGTGCCCGAGCCGGACGTAGGCCCGACCGGGCGTGTTCTTGCTGATGTGCCCGGCCTCGGGGGAGTCGATGACGTCGCTGGACTCGCCGCCGTCGGTGACGCGCAGCGCGATGCGGAGGTTGGTGTTGGCGCGGATCTCGGGGGAGACGACACCGGAGGGCCGCTGCGTGGCGAGGAGCAGGTGAATGCCGAGCGAACGGCCTCGCTGGGCGATGTTGACGAGCCCCGTCACGAAGTCCGGCAGGTCGCGGACCATCGACGCGAACTCGTCGATGACGATGAGGAGTCGGGGGACGGGCGCGTGCGACGGATCGCGCCGCACGAGGTCCTGGTAGTCCTCGATGTCCTTCGCGTCGGCGTCGGCGAGGATGTGCTCGCGCCGCTTCAGCTCGGCGCCCAGCGATTCGAGGGCGCGCTCGACGAGGTGCGCGTCGAGGTCGGTGACCATGCCGACGGTGTGCGGCAGCTTCACGCAGTCCTTGAACGCGGACCCGCCCTTGTAGTCGACGAGGACGAAGGTCATGTTCTCGGGGGTGTTCGCCACGGCGAGCGCGGCCACGATCGTCTGCAGCAGCTCCGACTTACCGGAGCCGGTCGTACCGGCGATCAGACCGTGCGGGCCGTCCTTGCGCATGTCGATGCCGAACGGACCGTCGTACGACTCACCGATGACCGCCATCGTCGACTGCCCGCCCGCCTGCCAGCGGGCCGTGATCGCCCCCGAGGTCGGCGGCTCCAACTGGAGCACGTCGAGCAGCCGGCTGGCACCCGGCAGCGCGGAGTCCTCGGTCTCCCCGCTGATGTCGCGCAGCGGCGAGATGGAGCGCGCGAGGCGCAGACACCAGGAGGGGGACACGAAGTCGGGCCGTACGTCGCGCAGCCGCTCGGCGCCCGTCATCTCCACGCGCAGCCTCAACTCCCTCGTGGCGTCGGCCCGCTGCGGGTCGGCCGCGGTGGTGTGCCAGGCCTGGAAGGAGGGGAAGCCGCCGGGGGTGTGCTGCGGCTGGGGTGGCTGGTTCGGCGCGCTCTGCGGGGCCCCTGCGCTCGCGTACGCGTGGGGGTCCGGCTTCGGCTCGGCGACGACGAAGGCCTGGCACTCGCCGGGCAGAAACCGTTCTTCGGTGTCGAGGCAGAGCGCGTACATGTGCACGGCGGGCCCCTCGCGCAGCAGCCGCACCACACCCGGCAGGGACCGCAGCCGCCGCGACCCGTCCCACACCACGACGATGTCCGGATCGGAGAAGCCGGCGCCCTGGCCCCTGTTCTCCTCCATGGCCTTGACGCGTGCGTCGAGGATCTGGGTCAGCTCACCGACGCGGGCGCCGACGGTCTCGGCGTCCGTGCCGATGAGTACGTTGATGTCCTGCCCGCCCGACGGCCGGGCGTGCGGCAGCCAGCGCACCCAGTCCCAGCTGTCCCTGGATGTGTTCTCGGTCAGCACATAGAACTGCACGTCCATCGGGCTGTGCAGCGTCGCGGTCTGCGCGACGGCCCAGCGGCCGAGCGCGGCGGCGGAGTCGTCGGGCCCCGCGATGCCGATGACGCCGAGCCCCTTCAGCGGAAGCGTGACCGGCGCGTCCTCGATCTTCCAGGTCACCTGCCGCCGGTGGTCGTCCTTCTCGGGGTCGTCGAGCACGACCTCGGAGGGCAGCTGCCCGGTCCCGAAACGCAGCAGCAGATGATCCGCGTCGGTCCGCCGCCGCTCCCACAGCCGGGTCCGGGGCCCGGTGCTCAGCGCGAGGACGGTGGCCGGATCGGGTACGGCGTTGCGCCGGTCGAGCCGCTCGGCGACCAGCGCGTCCCGGGCGTCCTTCTCGATCCGCGCCTTGGTCTCCCTGTACTCCTTGACCTGCTTCGCATGGGACTTGCGCCCGTGCTTCTTGTCCATGAAGTAGTTGCCGAAGAGCATGATCGGGCTGAGCCCCGCCATGATCAGGTAGTACCAGCGATCGAAGATCATCGCAGCGACGACGGCACCGACCAGCGGGAACAGCGCCATCAGCCACGGCAGCGGCCGCGCCTCGAACTCGCGGGGCGGCGACGGCAGCCGGAAGTTGGTCTGCCGCTCGGGCGGGCGCAGCCGAGGGGGCCGGTTGTAGTCGAGCCCGGCGCCGTCCTCGGACCACTTGAGGGCGGCGTTCGGAGGCGTGTACCGGACGAGTTCCAGGAGGGTGTTGCCGAGGGCTATCTGGGCGCCGAGGGGCCAGGGGACCGTATCGAGCCGCCCCTTCGCCCGGGCCTTGGCCCGCGCCTCCCTCCGCTCCTTCCACTCCTTGCGCTCCTGCTTCTCCCGCTTCTCCCGGGCCTTCCGGTCCTTCTTGGACTCCCCCTCGGGCGGGGTCGCCCCGGCCGGCTCGGGCTCTTCCTTCTCCACGCCGAAAGGATCGCCGTCGAGGGTGACGCCCTGCTTGTCCTTCTCCTGTCCGTGCAGGGTGACGTGGCAGGTGCCATCGGTTGCAACTGACAACGTCAGAGCGCGCGGAGCCATCTCGGGATCGTCGATCCGAACGTACGAGGCGGGCCCGCTCCCGATGTCGTACCGCCCGATGCCGAGCCGGTGCACGGACCCGGCGCGGGGCCCACCGGCGACGCGCAGCTCGACCAAGCCGGAGGGCTCACCCGGCAGGCAGCCCGCCGGGTCGTCGAGACTGACGACGGCGCCCTCGCGCAGCGGCGAGGTGACGACGGTGGCCGTGGGATCGACGGCGTACCCGTCCACGTAGATCACCGGAGCGCCGCCGGCGGGCGTCTGCTGACCGTGCCCGATGGGGATGACCTGCGCACCGCTGTGGCCGACCTGCCGGGCCAGTTCCACCGCGATGTCCCGCACGGAGGACTCGGGATCGGCGTCGAGGACCACGTCGGCGGAGCCCCCGCCGAACGGATCGACGACGGTCAGAGTCAGGCGCACGACGGTCCTCCCCGGAGCTGGACAATGGCTGTGACGATAGCCGCTCCACCCTTCCCACAGGCAACGCCCTGTGCACCGGCTCATACCGGAACCGGGCACGCCGTCATAGCAGACCTGTGACTCAACCGGGCTGCGTTCCCGTCCGCCTCACCCGTAAGCTGCTGGCGCGAGAGCGGACGATCACATCATCCGTTCTCGCGTCCGTCTTACGGGAGCCACGGGGGTTGGCCCTGCGGCGAGTTGATTGGGAGAGAGCCTCATGGCCAAGGACCTTGATGTCACATATCAGGACATGCGTGACGCGGCCAAGCACGTGGTCAAGGAGAAGGACAAGCTCAACGAGAAGCTGGACGGCCTGAAGAAGTACATCAAGAACCTCGTCGAGACGGGCTTCGTCACCAAGAGCGCCTCGAAGGCGTTCGACGAGAACTTCGACGACTTCGTCGAGGGCGCGAAGAAGACCCTTGAAGGCCTGGACGGCATGGGCGACTACCTGACCAACGCCGCGGACAAGTACGAGCAGATCGATGACGAGCTGGGCAAGGCCGCGCGGAAGTAGCCGGCCGGCTCGGCTTGCGTGCATCTGGACCGGGGTGACGGGGGTATCGCCGTCACCCCGTTCTCGTTGCATCTCGAGGGTCTGGGATACCACGACGTGACTGGGGGATGCCGATGGGCGAGTACGCGAAGATCGACGACCTGAATGTCATTCGGGAGATGGGCATCGGCCTCGGGAGGATCAAGGACGCGTTCGACGGGCTCGGGAAGTTGAAGGGCCAGTACGAGGACGACTTCGGGGAACACGACCTGTCCTGGCAGTTCGGGGACTTCGTCGAGAACTGGGAGAGTCACCGCGAGGAGCTCGGCGAAGAGGTCAAGCGGCTCGGTGAGCTGGCGAAGGCCGCCGCGAAGACGTACGAAACGATCGACAGCGAACTGGCCAAGGCCCTCCGCGAGGCCGACAAGAAAGAGAAGAGGTCCTGATGGCGAGCGCCCGCCCCCGGGACTGGCAGCCGCTGGCCGATCAGGACCCGATCCCCGGCGACCCCGAGCGCCTGGAGCAGCTGGGTCGCAAGCTCCGTAAAACGGCCGACGAACTCGAACGACAGGTGCGGCACCTCAAAGCGGCGTCCGAGGTGGAATCCTGGGACAGCGACGCGGGCAAGGAGTTCCGCGAGAAGGCGAAGAAGTGCCGTGGGCGCCTGGAGGCCGCGCACAAGCGCTACGAGACGGTGGCCGACGCGGTCGGCGACCGGATCGTGGACCACGGTACCGACTACGAGTCGAACGTCGCTGCACGGCCCGGCAATTACGCCACCGAACTCCAGAGGGCCCAGCGGATCGCCGAGATCGCCCGTAAGGAAGCGCAGGAGGCCGAAGCCGACAAGAGCGCCGCCAAGAAGGGACTGGACGCCCTGTCCGGGAATTCGGCAGGGGGCGACGGGTCCAAGGGGGACGACGGCAAGGACCGCAAGGACCGCAAGGAGAAATTGGAGGACCGGGCGGAAGCCGCCGGGAAGTCACTGGAGGCGGCCCGGGAGAAGCTGCGCAAGGCACAGAGCATCCGCGACGCGGCGGCGCGCGTGGCGCGCGAGGCGATCGACGAGGTCATCTCCGACGACGCCCTCAAGGACGGCTTCTGGGACGACTTCGCAGATTTTGTGGAGTGGGCGGCGGGCTGGACGGAATACATCTCGAAGTACGCGGGGCTCGCGGCGCTGGCCGTTGGCTGGATCCCCGTCATCGGCCAGGGGATGGCCGGGCTCTTGGGGGCCATCTCCATGGCGGCGACGTTGATCAACATTGCTTGTACGGCGGTGCAGGTCGCCATGGGGGACGAGTCGTGGACAGCGCTCGCCGAGGCGGCTGTGGGGTTGCTGCTGATGGGGGCGGGCAAGGCGATGACCAAAGTCAGTAGCCGCTACGCCAAGAACCTGCTGGACCGCATGAAGGTGGCCAAGGGAGGCAAGGCCACTCCGCGACAGACCAAACGTAATCGGCATAAATTCAACCGTGAGGCGCGACATGTCAAGGGGCTGGAGAAGGGTGACATCTCGAAGTCGATCCGGGAGCCTGTCACCGAGATCTTCAAGGGGTCCACTTGGACGGATGCGTTCAAGGGTGGATTCCGTGAGTCGGTACGTGTGGCGAAGGACCGCGGGAACGGCAGCTACATCAAGGGAATGGGCAAGTCGATGACTTTGGCAGACCCTTCCGCGGCGGCAACGCTCAATGAAGCGAAACACTTGGGCAAGACTTTGGGCGAGGGGTATGCAGTCAACAAGATGTCGCGCAGAGCGACACAGCTGAGCGTGGCCGGTAGTGGAGTCACGGCCGGCGGTCTACTTTTTGACGAGGTGTCGTAGTGGAGCAGCAGCATCAGCAGTCGGCCGGGAGTTTTCCCGGCCCCGAGGATGATTACGTCGTCGACTTCGACTTCGGCGGTGACTGGCTCGGCCTGACACTTCAGGAGGGCACGCGAGCGGAGGCCCGAGAACTGGCCGCATATCTCGTGGGACAGTTCAACCCGCTGAATCTGGTCGGAGGCAGGGCCGCGCTCCAGAAAGATCTGGAGGAACGCGCCCTTTCAGCATTCGAGTCCGGCCCGGTGTTGGCGGCAGCCGCGTACACGGAGGGCGGCGCGTTGCTGGCGGACTTGGCGGTTTTCGCCTACGGGGAGGACGGCGTCCAGCGGCCTTCACCACAGGAGTATCTGCCCCGGTTGTTGAAGTGGCCCTATGCCGAGGTGAAGGGTGAGCCGCAGGTCTCCGACGTGAGACTGCCGATCGGCGCGGCTGTCCGCGTCCAGGCGATGCTGATCGAAAAGCGACGCTTCGGGTGGGGCAAGAAGCTCAGCGAGTCCGTCCAGTACGGCGTCTGGCCGGACGGGCTGGAAGAAATCCTGGTGGTCGAGGCGAGATGGCTGAACTTCGAACGGACGGAAGAGCTCACCGAACTCGTCGACCGCCTCATGCCCACCATGCGCCTGCTGCCGGTCCTCGCGGAATCCACAGAACCCGCTGAACCCACAGAACCCGCCCCAGACAGCGCTTCCGACTCACCCAGCGAGACCTGACATGCCCCTACAGACGGAATGGGACACTCCTCCCAGCGATTACACGATCCTCGTCCCCGCCGGCTGGTTCCAACTGCATCTCGACCCCGACGAGCGCGACCGCGGTATCGCGGCACTGGCGGACCGCCAGTTCGCGGGCATCGACAACGCCCCTGTGCTCAAAGAGCGACTGATGCGCGACCTGCAGAAGCAGGCCAAGGCGGCGCACCGCCAAGGCGGCCTCGAGCTGTACATCTCGCTGCTGACCGTCGGGGGCCTGCCGCTGGCGTCCTCGTTGCTGGTGAGTCTGCTTCCGGACGGCTGGCCCGGCTGCACCACGGCGTACGACCTGGCCCGTCGGCTGTCGGACACCGGCCGCCCCGCGGAGGTGCGGAAGCTGGAGGCCGGGGGTGACGCCGTACGGACCGAGAAGACCGAGGCTCCCGACCCCGAGAGCCAGATGGGCAACACCCTCGCGACGACCACCGTGGCGTACCACGTGCCCGTCCCCGCGAGTAAGCAGTGGCTGACCCTCACCTTCTCCACCCCGATGGAAGGCCTGGCCCCAAAGATGGTGGAACTCTTCGACACGGTGGCCGGAACGCTGCACTGGGAATAGAGGAGGAGGGCCGGCCGGCGCGCCCGGAGCACCGGACTGGGGGTGGGGCCAGCCCCCAGGGCTTACGTCAGCGGTTGATGGACTGCACTTCCTCGACCGTGACGTTCTGGGTGGTGCCGAAGCTGCCGTCGGGGAGCCTGCCGCCGGGAACTCCCGTCCCCTCCCAGGTGACCTCCCACGTGATGGTCGCCTTGAGGTCGTACGACCCGTTTCCGGAGGAGCGCAGGTACTTGATGCCGCAGGGCGGCGTCTGGTTGCTCTTGCCGCGAGCCCATGCTTCGCCGATCGATCCGTCCTCGTTGAACCCACATTCGCCGGATGCGGGGAAGGTTTCGGCGTCCGCTGTCCCTGGCTCCAGTTTCAGGGCGATGGGCCTGGCCGTGGTCGTGGCTTCGATGTTGATGCCCTGGGCATTCAGTGCGGCGGTCACTGAGACCTTCTTGAACGTGGCCTTGTCGAGCCAGGCCCAGGTGGGGAGATTGACCTTGGTCTTGCCCTTGGGGGCCAGAGTGACGTGGGTGTCGGGCAGCTTGATCTTGTTGTACGCGAGCCCGGCGAGGATTTCCGGGTCCACGGCGTTCGGGTCGTCGACCGACTCACCGTTCTCGACCCAGAAGGGCTCTCTGTCGCACTTCTGGGCGGCGTCCTCCAGCCAGCGGTCAGGGTCACGCTGCGCGACCCACCAACTACCCTCGTCGGCTTTGTCCCTGTTATAGTTCTTGTACTTTCCGTCCTTGTAGGTGTTCCGGAATTCGTGCACCGACTTCCTGGCGTACGGGGGCTGTTTGGGGTCGTCGGCGACCATGCGATAGCCGCGCTCGGTGTCCTTCGCGAACTGGTCGGCCGAGTAGGGCTCGTACCAGCAGGCGGGAGGTGTCCAATCACCCACGGGTGCCAAACTTCCCGACCTGCCGGAAGGCCCGGCTATGGCACCTTTGAAAGTGATGCGAGAGGAGAGAGACTGATTCTCCTGCTTGTTTTCCTGCCGCACCTCGCCATTGGATCCGCCTGGCTTTCCCCACTCCGCCATCGCTGCGCTTGGCGTGAGCGCACAAGCCCCGGTCAGAGCCCCGACAACGAACCACTTTCTGCGTGCAGTTACGGCGTGCACGTTGCGTCTCCCCGTTTTGATTCCAGCCTCGTGGTCTGCCAGACGCCCAGTTCATTTTTGGCCAAGCGGGTGCTGTAGGTTACGTAGGACTGGTCAGACACAGGCGTTTTGGTGACTTTCTTCGTCTTTCGATTCTTGTTGAACGCTTTGGTTTCATCGGAGCAATAGACGACAGCGGCCGAGCTCTTGTCGAGTACCGAGACCTTGGGTGCGAAATAGCGCACCTTTCCGGAGAAGGTTGATCCCGAGTCGACGATCGACTTGACCCATCGAGCGCTGCCGACAAGAGCCTCACCGTCTTGGTAGAAGCCCAGCGCGGGTTCATTGGCGTCACCTTGAGTGACTGCGTATGTGACGGCGGTCTGGGCTCGGCCGGCGTCGGCCAGCACTGCGTCCTTCAGCGAGTCGCCCGTTTTCCACCCGACGAACGTCTCTGTCACATCCTGCGGGAGTGTCATGTCGGGCCGACCGGTCTTACCGCCCGAATCAGGCGTGGGCGACTCCGACGTGTTCTTCTTGGGATGCTGGTCGGCCCCTGCGATCTTGTCTTCGTCCTTGGGCTTGTCGTCATCCCCGCTGCCGCAGGCCGTCAGAAGCAAGGCTGCGGTCGCGGCGAGCGCGGTGGTGACGGGCATGGTGCGGCGTTTCACGGTCGGCTCCCGGTGGGGCGAGTGTGTCTCCAACGGGCCGACGGTATCCGTGGTGTTGGTGGCTCCACCAGAGTGATTAACGGGGCAAGTCCACTCATTGGCGCCAGTTGCCGGCCCGGGCCCGTCCAATCGCGTGCATATGGAGTTCACTGCGGAACTCTTCCGTCGTGAGACGGATCCACGACGAGTCACGGAACTTCAGCAGCAGCAACTGTGACCGGAACTCACCGTGGAACGGGTCGACGAGCTCGGCGGTCCCGGCGGGCAGGCGGGCGACGATCTCCATGTTCTTCTCCCGCCCCACAGAGACGCGGCGCGGCGGGGCCGCCAGGACGACCTCGTCCTGAGTCGCGACGACGAAACGCTGATGGTGAGAGGAATGGCTGTACCAGCGCAGCAGGAACTGACCTGCCTCACCGCTCCAGTCGCCGTCGAAGACACGGTCGAGCCCCTGCTTGTCGACGAGTATCTTGAGCCGCGCCTCGTCCTCGCGCTCTCGCCGATTCTCGTCTCCGTTGTTCTCGAACAACCACTCGCGGAGGCGGTCCAGCAGGGACAGCAGCGTGACGAACGGCAGGAGAGGTACGGCCAGCGCCGTGCCGAGCATGCCCAACGGAGGCATGGTCGCCGGCCACAGCCGAGGCTCACCGGCTGTCCGGAGCACCTCGGCCGGAGGATCGGGGATCTTGTCGATCGTGCACCATCCCGCCGCTTCAGCCCGGATGCCGTGGCGTTCGGTGATCATGTGCTGGTTGCCCCTGGACGTCACCGCGAGATTCTCTTTCGTCGGGAGCGGCCTTTCCCATGTGCGCGCACCCTCAACGGTTGATCGACTGCACTTCCTCGACGGTAACGTCCCGGACCGCCCCGATCTTGCCGTCGGGCATGCCCACCGCGGCGTCCTGACCCGTGCCGGTCCAGCTGATCTCCCACGTCAGAGCGGCCCTGAGCGGGAAGGTGGCGCCCTAGGACGAGCGATTGTAGACGATGCCGCAGGGCGGGGTCTCCTCGGACTTGCCCTTCGCGTACGGTTCACCGATCTTGCCGTCCCCGATCGGGCATTCGCCGCTGGTGGGGATGGTGGTGGCGTCGTCGGTGCCCGCATTAAGCGTCAGGGACTTCGGCTTGGCGGTCGTCGTCGCCTCGATGTGGAAACCGGGGACATCGACGGTCGCCGTGGCCTGGACGTCGTCGAAGACCGCCTTGTTCAGCCAGGCCCACCTGGGCAGATTCACCTTCGTGGTGCCCTCGGACGCGAGGGAGACTTTGGTCTCGGGCAGTTGCATGCGCTGGTAGGCGAGGTCCGCGAGCAGCTCGGGCCTGATCGCCTCTTCGTACTGGGGTGGCGGCTGCTCGCCCTCGTCGACCCAGAAGGGGATGTCGCTGCATGAGGAGCGTTTGAGGATGTCCGGCTCGTCGGGGTTCTCGACAGCGGCCCAGAACATCCCTCATTTTGCCGTTGCTCTCCAGTTCCGCCGCGTGTGCGTGGCCCGAGAGAACGACGACGGTACCGAAGGTAAGGGCGAGACCGGTGACGAGGGCCGTACGTCGCGATCTGGTCACTGGCACTTCTTCGCCTTCGTCTCGACAAACACCTTGGAGGCCTGCCACAAGCCCTCGCTCGTCGGGAGTTTGACCATCACGATTCTGAAGTGGTCGAAGTCTTCGGTGCTGGGTTTGCTCTTCAGGACCTTCCCAGACTTGATCTCTTTGCCGTAGAACTTGCTTGAGTCCACGCAGAACGCGACTTCCACCGACTTGCCGTTCGGGGCGGACCGCGTGCTGCCCTGGTAGTGACGCCGGGTGCCGGTGGCCGTCCAGCCGCCATCGACCCTGCTGTCGATCTGGACTTTCGCGTAATGCAGCCCATCACCGGTGGAGTACGCGGTCACGGCCGCGTCCTTAGTGGTGCGCTTGTCCACGCCTCGATAGATCGCCCGCATGAAGTTCGCGGCGTCGTCCATCGCCGCCGCCTCGTCCTTGATGTTCGGCTTGTTCCAGTCGAAGACCAGCTTCATGTCCTTGGGCAGGGACAGGTCCACGCCGTCCGGCTTGTCCTCCGCGGGGGCGGCCGACGGGTCCGTCGGCTTCTTCGGCTTCGCTGTGCCCTGGTCGGCGCCCGCGATCTTGTCGTCGTCCTTGTCCTTGGAACTGTCGTCGCCTCCGCTGCCGCAGCCCGTCAGGAGCAGGGCTGCGGCAGCGGAGAGCGCGGCGGTGACGGGCAGGGTGCGGCGGTTCACGGTCGGCTCCCGGTGGGGCGAGGGGTGTCTCCAACGGGCCGACGTTATCCACGGGGTTGTTGGTTCCGCCAGGTTCGATTGCGGGGCAAGTCACCTGATTCGACTGGACGGTCACCGTGTCGTGACGCAGAACCCGCGGTGGCGGGTGACCGCGACTGCATTGTCGCTGCCGGGCCCGTGGTGGCGGGCTGTTCGGTTGCGGTCGTCAGCGCGGTTGACCGCTGTGGCGCCCGGTCCGTAATTCCGAGCGAGCCCCGCCCCCGTCTCGGCATGATGGACCGATGTCCGACGAGAACCCCGCGCACGTGCCCCGCGTCCCCCGCCGCACCGAACCCCCGCACGCCGCCGCCGGCGAACGCGCGTCCCTCACCGCCTTCCTTCAGTACCAGCGCGAGACCCTCGCGATGAAGTGCGCGGGGCTGACCGCCGACCAGCTCAGGGAGCGGGCCGTGCCGCCCTCGGACATGTCGCTGCTGGGTCTGGTCCGGCACCTCGCCGAGGTCGAGCGCAGCTGGTTCAGGAACGTACTGAACGGTGAGGCGCTGCGGGCCAATTGGTCGGGACGGGTGCCCGGCGAGCACGCCGATTTCGATGTGGCGGACGCCGACCCGGACGAAGCCTTCGAGGTCTGGCACGCGGAGTGCGCCCGCTCCCGCGCCGTCGTGGACGCCCTGGGCTCCCTGGATGCCACCGCCGACTTCCGCGGCGACACGTACTCGCTCCGCTACGTCCTCACCCACATGATCGAGGAGTACGCACGCCACAACGGCCACGCCGACCTGCTGAGGGAACGGATCGACGGCGTCACGGGGGAGTAGCGGGTGGCGCTCCCGCGGCGAACGGCGCCTCGTAGGCTGGCCGGGACCGGTGAGCAGCCGGACCGGCGCACGCCGACGAAGGGGACGAGGACAGCCATGGCCCGCTACACAGCACCGCAGACCATCGCGCGCGGCGGATTCAGCATCAAGGTGCCGGAGACGTGGTGGGAGTTCGACGTACGCCCCGAGTCGCGCGACGCCGCGATCCGCCAGATGATCAACGACCGGGTGCGTGCGCGCCCCGAGCTGGCTCCGTACCGGGAGACCTTCGAGGCGTTCCTGCGCAAGGCGTCGAAGGACGCCTGGCAGTCCGGCGCGCTGTACTGCGGCTGCATGGCGGAGAGTTTCGGCGGCGCTACGCCGGTCACCGGCTCGGTCACCGTCTCCCTGGTCGGCGCCCGCACACCCGACGGCGACCTGCTCCCCACCGATCCGGAGCGCATCGTCGCCCAGCTCGGCGTGCGCGAGGCCAAGCGGGAGGGCGACGCGTGGCGCAAGGTCACGACGGTCGACATCCCGGGCGTCGGTCTCGCGGCCCGGACGTACGGCATCGAGGACATCTCCGTGGACGGCGACGACCGTACGATCCGCGTCGTCCTGATGCAGACCTTCATCCCGGTCCCCGGCCAGGAGGGCAAGGTCGCCCTCGTCTCGGGCAGCAGCCAGATCCTCGACCTGGCGGACTCGTTCTTCGACATCTTCGACGCGGTGACCTCCACGTTCCGCTTCGCGGAGTAGCGGCGGCAGCGGGAAGGCCGCCTCTGATCCGAAGGCCGCCTCTGACCGAAGGCCGCCCCTGATCAGCGGGAATGGGACGACGAGGTCTTCGACGTGCTCAGTGAGGAAGCGGGCGCGTATCTGTATCCCGTCGACGAGGCACTGGAGAAACCTGCCGAGGGTGCTCGCTGAAGCGGGTCTTTGAAGTGGGTCTTTGAAGCGGGTCTTTCGGGAAGGGCGGCCCGGGACTCGGTCGTCCGTCCCGGGCCGCCCACCCGCATCACCTCGCGATCAGCGGCGGTTCATCGCCCGCTTGATCTTCTTGCCCGAGGGCGACTCGTCCAGCGTCTTCCACAGCTTCGACGAGCTGAGCGACGTATAGACGCCGGGGGCGCCCTGCGCGCCGCAGCCGTCGCCGTAGGAGACGACGCCGATCAGGATGGGCGCCTCGCGGCCGGGGACCTTGCGGAAGATCGGGCCGCCGCTGTCGCCCTGGCAGGAGTCCTTGGTCTCGACGCCGGCGCAGAAGTTGACCTTGGCGTCGTACTCCTCGTAGCTCGTCCCGCACTCCGCGTGGGAGAGGATCGGGACCCGCACCTGGCGCAGGCGGTCGGGCGTGTGGGGCAGCTCCGTGTCCGTGTTGCCCCAGCCCGCGACCGTCGCCTTCTGGCCCGGGCGGATCAGGGCGTCGGTGCCCTGCGTCGGCAGCGCGACGGGGGAGATGCCCCGCACCGGCTTCTTCAGCTGGAGGAACGCGACGTCGTAGGCCTCCTGGCCCTTGAGGTAGCGCGGGTGCACGACGACGCCGTCCTTGGCGATGTCGCGTATCTGGCCCTGCCGGGAGGACAGGACCGTGCGGCCCACCGCCACCTGGAGCGTCTTCGGCTTCACCGGCTTGCCCGCGTCGTCGACCAGGCAGTGCGCCGCCGTGACGACCGTGTCCGGCGTGACCAGGCTCGCGCCGCAGAACTGGCGGTCGAGCGCGCTGCCCGGGCCCTTGTCCAGGACGGCCGTCATGAACGGGTAGGCGTCGTTCGGCACTTCGGTGCCGCCGATGATCGCGTGCGCGGCGGGGGCGGACGTGGCGACCATCGCCAGGGCGGCGCCGGTCGCGGCGAGACCGGCGGCCATGGATGTCTTGCGCGTGGGGGTTCTCTTGAAACGCATGGGGGGTTGCTTCTCTTTCGTACGGCAGGAATTGCGGAATGCGGTGCGCCTGCTGCACCGCTCTGCGCGCGCGAAAGGTCCGGACCAGAAATGCGCCAACGGCGTTGGCCTGGGCGGTGATTGTTCAATACTGCAACAATTCCCCACGGACCCTCGCGCCCGAAAGAGAGAGGGCGATATCGCGGGACAGGTTCATCCCGTCGACCGGCCGGTTTCCTCGGCGAGCGATTTCCGCAACACAGGGGACAATTCCGGCACTTGTGCTCCCGCCGCCTGCGCCGCCGCGAGCGCCCGCACGTACGTCGCCGCCTCCTCGCGCAGCCGCTGCCTCTCCCTGCTCCGGCGAGCGCCCGCCAGCCACGTCACGACCGCCGACGGGACCAGCGCGCCTGCCAGGTAGCCCGCCGGGACGTCCTGGGTCGCGCCCCAGGCCACGCCGGCCACCCCGGCCACCAGCAGGAGGCAGCCCGCCTCGTCGTGCCATCCCCCTTCGTCCGCCGTCGCCTCGTACCGGCTGACGGCCATGGGTTTGACCGGGGCCGCCACGGCGGAGGACGGCCACGGCGGCGCTTCAGCCTCCCGGTACGAAGGAACCTCTCCGTACGAAGGAACCTCTCCGTACGAAGGAATCGGCGCCGCCCCCTTCCCGCCGCCGTTCTGTGTGCGTCCCACCAACCAGTCCGGTATGTGGGTCACCGAAACCCCGTGTGCTCGCGCACAACCGATCACCTCGCGGTAACCGGACAGGAGCGGATGCAGCAACTGCCGCTTCCAGCGTCGCCGCACGAGCACCCACAGCCAGGCCCCAAGCGTCAGGAGGGGCGCGGCCGGACCGAACCGCAAGGCCGGGGGTTTGTCGGCCATGGCGGGGATCGTGGGGGAGAGGAGCGGCCAGAGGACGCCCGCGACGATCAGCAGGGCGCCGATCCAGCCCGGAGCGCTGTTGCCCGCCCGGTGAACCGCCTTCCGGCGCTCCTCCAGCAGCGCCGCCGTCGCCGCGTCGTCCGTGTAGTCGAAGCCGCGGCGGACACCGATCTCGTGCACGGCCGCGAGAAGTCGTGGGTCGGAGGCGAGAGTTGCGTGGGGCAGGGGGAGGAGTGGGGTGCGTTCGGCCGGGGTGCTCACAGTCGGTTCCTTTCCCGTCGTGCGTGGTGCGCGCGTGACGTGGCTCGCGCGGCGTGGCGTGGTGTGGTGAGGCGCGCGGCATGGCGTGGTGACGCACGTGTTGCCGCGGGCGGGAACCGGTACGGCACCCACCGGCGTCGTCCTTGGGGCCGACGGATCATGGCACGGCTGTGCCGGGTCCGGTGCGGGGCGTGTGGGAACCGTGTGGAAGTCGCCATCGGCCGGGCCCGGACAGCCAGTTGCGCAAAGTTCACGTCTTCGCGTACGCACATGTCCACCACGCCTCGCATACCAGGAACGGCATCGGAACCAACCCGCCCCGATTGCGCGTGGGTAACGATGGGGGGTGTGGGCTTCGCGATCTTTAACGCGCCTTGAGGGGCTTATGTGCTGCTGATACGGTGCGATGACTTGACACTGAGCCTGGGGCTGAATAGCCCGCCCGAGGTGGGGCGAGAGAGACGCGAGTGTCACGAATGACGGAAATTGACCGAATCTTCTTGGGCGTGCGGGGAGCAGTTGCGTGAAGATCCAGGAGCGTATGGGGGCGGGCAACAGCCGTTCCTCCGCACCGGTTCAGCCGGCGGTCGGTGAGCGCCTTCCCGCGCCGCCTCGCGAGCGCAAACCGGCACTCGCCGCACTGGCCGTCCTCCTCATCCTCGTCGGCGCGCTCGGCGCCACCGTGCTGGTGCTGCGCGCCGGTGATCGGATCGAGGTCGTGAAGGTGACGAAGGAGATCCCGGCGGGCGAGTCGCCCTCCGAGGACGTGAACATCACCGGCGTGATGGTCGCCGAGGACACATCGATCAACTACGTGCCGTGGGAGAAGCGCGGGGCCCTCTCCAAGCTGAAGGCCAAGAGCACCATCCCCCGTGGCGCCGTCGCCGTCGGTGAGATGTTCGGTGCCAAGGAGAGCCTGCCCGCCGGCAAGGCGTCCGTCGGTCTCGCCCTCAAGGAGGGCCAGTACCCGGCGGACCTGAAGTCCGGTGACACCGTCGCCGCCTACCCCGTTCTCTCCGGCACCTCCACCGGCAAGGGCTCCACCGGAAGCAGTGGTTCCAGCTCCTCCGGCGGCAGCCCGCTGGTCGCCGCCGCCAAGGTGAGCAAGGTCAGCAGCAAGAGCGACGCCACCGTGAGCACCGGCAACCAGAACATCACCCTCCTCGTCCCGCAGGAGGAGGTCGCGGCTCTGGCGAGCGCCGCGTCCGAGGGCAAGGTCGTCGTCGTACGCGTCACCGGCAACAGCAACTAGAGGCGAGCAGAAGAGACATGGCGCTCATCGCACTCGCCGCCGACAAAGGGTCGCCCGGCGTCACCACCGCCGCCGTCGCGCTCGCCGCGGTCTGGCCGCGCCGCGTACTGGTCGCGGAGACCGACCCGGCGGGCGGTGACCTCGTCTACCGCAGCGCCGCCGCGCACGGCGGACCGCTCAATCCCAACACCGGCATGCTGTCCATCGCGGCGACGGCGCGCCGCGGCCTCGTCCCCGACCAACTGTGGGACCACGTCCAGCCGCTGAGCGGCGGTCTCGAAGTGCTCGTCGGGCTCGGCGTCGCCGAGCAGGCGGCCGGCCTCGCCGGGCTCTGGCCGACCCTCGGCCGCGCCTTCTCCCAGCTCGCCGACTCACCGCACGCTCCCGCCGACGTCATCGCGGACTGCGGGCGCGTCAGCGGCGACACCCCGGCCGTCGAACTCTTCCCGCAGGCCGCCCTCGTCCTCCTCGTCTCGCGCACCGAGCCCGAGTCGCTCGCCCGCGTACGCGACCGTGCCGCGGCCCTCGCCGCCAAGCTGCACGGCGGCTCGCGCGGCGCCGCCTCGCTCGCGACCCCGCTCATCGGCGTCCTGCTGATCACGGACCCGTCGGCCTCGGCCAAGCTCGTCCATCAGGTCAACGACATGCTGATGGCCGCGCAGACCGGTGCCCGCGTCGTCGGCACCCTCGCCGACGACCCGTCGGGCGCCGACCAGCTGGCCGGGCGCAAGCGCGGACGGCTCGACAAGTCGCTGCTCATCCGCTCCGCGCGCAAGGTCACCGCCGACCTGTACCAGCAGTACGGCGCCGCCTGGACCAACCCCGTCGCGCAGCAGCCCGGCCGCGTGGCCCAGCGGCCGCAGCCCGGAGCGGGCCGATGAGCACGCCCGTCGACCACCAGCTGGTGAAGCGGTTCCGGCAGGACGCCGGTGACCGCATAGCCGAGCAGCGCCGCCTCGACCAGATATCCGGCGTCACCCCGATGTCGGGCGAGGACGAGCGGCACTACGCCCGCGCCGTCATCGCCCAGATCCTGGAGGAGTACGCCCGCGCGGAGATCAACGCCGGGCGCACCCCGCTCGACGCGGAGACCGAGGAGCAGTACGCGGCCGCCGTGCACGCCGCGCTCTTCGGTGTCGGCCGGCTCCAGCCGCTGCTCGACGATCCCGAGGTCGAGAACATCGACATCAACGGCTGCGACCAGGTCTTCGTCGGGTACGCCGACGGCCGCGAGACCAAGGCCGACCCGGTCGCCGAGACAGACGAGGAACTCGTCGAGCTCATCCAGGTCCTCGGCGCGTACTCGGGCCTGTCCTCGCGCCCCTTCGACTCCGCCAACCCGCAGCTCGACCTGCGGCTGCCCGACGGCTCGCGTCTGTCGGCGGTCATGGACGTCACGCGCCGCCCCGCCCTCTCCATCCGCCGCGCCCGCATGGGCAAGGTCTTCATGTCGGACCTGGTCGGCAACGGCACGCTGACCCCGGAGATCGGCCACTTCCTCGCCTGCGCGGTCCGCGCCCGCAAGAACATCATGATCGCGGGCGCGACGAACGCCGGTAAGACGACGCTCCTGCGCGCCCTCGCCAACGAGATCCCGCCGCACGAGCGCCTGGTGACCGTCGAACGCGCCCTGGAACTCGGCCTCGACCAGTTCGCCGACCTGCACCCGAACGTCGTCGCGTTCGAGGAACGGCTGCCCAACTCCGAGGGGCAGGGCGAGATCTCGATGGCGGAGCTGGTGCGCCGTTCGCTCCGCATGAACCCCTCGCGCGTCATCGTCGGTGAGGTCCTCGGCGACGAGATCGTGACGATGCTCAACGCGATGTCGCAGGGCAACGACGGCTCGCTCTCCACGATCCACGCCAACAGCTCCAGCGAGGTCTTCAACCGTATTTCCACCTACGCGCTCCAGGCGTCCGAGCGGCTGCCCATCGAGGCGAGCCAGATGCTCGTCGCGGGAGCGGTCAACTTCGTCGTCTTCATCCAGCGGCGCAACAACTACCAGTCCGGCGGCAAGCTCCAGCGCATGGTGACCTCGATCCGCGAGGTCAACGGCGTCGACGGCCGCGTCCTGTCCAGCGAGGTCTTCGCGGAGGCCCCCGACGGACGGGTCGTCGCGCACGCGCCGATAGCCTGCATGGACGACCTGGCGGCGTTCGGCTACCGCCCCGCCGGGCAATGGGGGTGAGCACGACATGAACACGCTGGGCTCCATGGGCGGCCTCTTCTCGCTGCCCGTCCTGTACGCGCTGGGCTGCGGTGTCGCCGCGGGCGGCGGCCTCGCGCTCCTCGCGATCGCGCTCCGCGGCCTGCCCGCCAAGCCCGCCCACGAGAAGCACAAGGCGAGCGAGCGCGCGAGCGAACTGCTGCGCTTCGCGGGCCGGCGCGGATCCCTGGCCGCCGGTGTCGGCCTCGTCGTCCTCCTGCTGACCCAGTGGGCGGTGGCGGGCATCGCCGCCGGCATCCTCGTCTTCTTCTGGGACAAGCTCTTCGGCGGCGCCGCGGAGGAGCGGGCGCAGATGAAGCGCGTCGAGGCCCTCGCCGCCTGGACGGAGTCGCTGCGCGACACCATCGCGGGCGCGGTCGGCCTGGAGCAGGCCATTCCCGCTTCCGCCCGTGCGGCGGCGCCGGTGCTCCGCCCCCACCTGGACGCCCTGGTCGACCGGCTGCGGGCCCGCACCCCGCTCCCCGAGGCCCTCCAGATCCTCGCCGACGAGATCGACGACGCCTCGGCCGACATCATCGTCGCGGCACTCATCCTCAACGCCAAGCTGCGCGGCCCCGGCCTGCGTCAGGTCCTCGGCGCGCTCGCCAAGTCCGCGCGCGAGGAGGTCGACATGCGCCAGCGCGTCATGGCGCAGCGCGCGTCGACCCGCCGCTCCGTGCAGATCGTGGTGGCGGTGTCCATCGCCTTCGTGCTCGGCCTGTCCATCTTCAACCGCGAGTTCGTAGAGCCCTACGGCACGCCCATCGGCCAGCTCGTGCTCGCCATGGTGTGCGCGCTGTTCGCGCTCGGCTTCTGGTGGCTGCGGAAGCTGTCGACGGTGGAGACGCCGGACCGCTTCCTGGTCAGGGACGAGCCGGGCGTGCAGTTCGTCCGCCCGAGGGGCCCGGCCGCCACGGCCGACCAGCCCCCGCAGCCGTCGCAGCAGCCGTCCCAGCAGGGCCTGCCGGGCTATGCCAACTCTCCCGAGGGGGTACGTCGATGAGCGTGACGACGCCGATAGTGATCGGCGCGATCCTCGGCCTCGGCATCTTCACCCTCGTACGCGCCCTGATGCCGTCCAAGCGCAGCGCGGTCGCCACGGTGGCCCGCATCGACGCGATGCGGGCGCGCGGCGCGGCGTACGAGTCGCACCGGGCGACCTCGGACACCGAGAAGCCGGGCCGTATCGGGTCGATGCGGGCGCGCGTCGGCATGCGCGTCGCCGACTTCTACCTTCAGCAGGGGTGGGAGCAGCGGTCGCTGCGGGCCGACCTCGCGGTCCTCGACCGCAGCTGGGAGAAGTTCCTCGCGACGAAGGTGCTGCTGGCCGCGGCCGGTGTCTTCTTCGGCCCGTTCCTCTTCGCCGTCATCTACACGCTCGGCGTCGGCCGCAGCCCGATCATCCCGGTCTGGCTCGCGCTGATGTTCGGCGCGCTCTTCTTCTTCCTGCCCGACCTGGAAGTACGCAGGGACGCGGCGGACAAGCGGCGCGACCTGCGCCGCGTCATCGGCGCCTATCTCGATCTGGTGTCGATGAGCCTCGCGGGCGGTCGCGGCCTCCCCGAGGCGCTCATGGCGGCGGCGGAGGTCTCCGACGGCTGGGCGACGCAACGCATCCGCAGCGCACTGGCCGACGCCCGCATCACCGGCGTCAGCCAGTGGCAGGCCCTCGGCGCGCTCGGCGAGGAACTGGGCGTCGAGGAACTGAAGGACCTGTCGGCGTCCCTGGCGCTGGTGGCGGACGACGGCGCGAAGGTGCGCGAGTCCCTCGCCTCCCGCGCGGAGACGATGCGGCACCGCGAGCTGGCCGAGATCGAGGGCAGCGCGGGCGAGAAATCCCAGTCGATGCTGGTGGCGCAGCTGCTGCTGTGCGCCGGGTTCCTGGTTTTCCTCATCTTCCCGGCGGCGATGCGCGTGTTCCAGGTCTAGCGGCCCTATGACGTCGTGGCTCGGCGTCAGCCCTTCCCCCCACCACTCCTGAGAGGACAACACATCATGAACGGACGGAACTTCCGCCACCCGGCTGTCGACTTCCTCGTGACCTTCCTGCGGGGCCGCGTCCAGCGCGCCCGCTCCGGCGAGCTGGACCGCGGCGCGTCCGCGGTCGAGTGGGTCATCATCTCGGCGGTCGTCGTGGCCATCGTGGGCGTGGTGGCCGCGGTCATCAACGCCGCGCTGAAGGGCGGCGCCGACAAGGTCAGCGACTGCATCAAGGGCGCGGACGCCGGCAGCACCTGCTGACCTCGGCACGGCTGAGGACCGACTGACGAACTGACGACAGGCTGCTGACGGCATCGTGAAAGGCGACGGGGTGCGGGAAACGCGCGGAATGCGGGGATTCGTACGCCGCAGGGTGGAGGCCGCCTCCACCCGCGGCGAATCCGGCATGACCGCGATCGAGTTCGTGCTGCTCACCCCGGTGCTGTTCTTCATGATCTTCGCTACGGTGCAGTTCGCGCTGTACTTCTTCGCCGACCACGTCGCCCAGGCGGCGGCGCAGGCGGGCGCGCGCAAGGCCCGCGCCACGGCCGACGAGAACCCCGGCGGCTGGCGCGGCGAGGCCCATGGCGTGGCCGACGCGTACATCCGCCAGCTCGGCCCGGAGCTGGTGCTCGGCCCGGACGTGAAGACCATCCAGCCCGAGCAGAACACGGTCGGCGTGGAGATCACGGCCCGCATCCCCACGGTCTTCCCGGGTCTCGACCTGACGGTGCACGCGCGGTCCGCGGGGCCGGTGGAGCGGTTCGTGGAGGAGACCGACTGATGCGGAGCGCACGGGGCGCGTGGGCCGGGACGCGGGCGGCGGTGGGGGAGCGCCGCCGCCGTCGGGACGACCGGGGCCTTTCGACCGTCGAAGTGGTGATCCTCGCCCCGGTGATGATCCTCTTCATCCTGGTCCTCGTGGCCTTCGGTCAGCTCGTCGAGGGCCGGGGGGCCATCGACGGGGCGGCGCGCGACGCCGCCCGCGCGGGATCGATCCAGAAGGATCACGGGACGGCGATGGCCGAGGCGCGCAAGGCCGCGGCGGCCGACCTCGCCGACGTGTGCTCGGGCCCCGTCTCGGTCGTCCAGAAGAGCACCGGCTTCGACGAGGACGTCGACCCGTTCTTCACCGTCGAGGTCAGCTGTGAGGTCAAGGGCCTGGCCATGCTGGGCCTGGACATCCCGACGACGCTGGAGGCCACCTTCAGCTCGCCGCTCGACCCGTACCGGAGGTCGGCGTGACACACCCTCGTGTCGTACGCGACTGGATCGCGTCCCGCCGCGCCCACCTCGACGACCGGGGCTCGGGCGCCGGCGCGGTCATCGTCTTCGCGATCGTCTTCCTCACACTGTCGGCGTTCGTCATCGACGGCGGCCTCTCCATCTCCAAGCGGGAGCGCGCCGCGGACATCGCGGAACAGGCCGCCCGCTATGCCGCCCAGGACCTTCAGCTGGAGGACATCTACGAGGGCGTGAAGGGCGCGCCCATCAACTACGAGAACTGCGCGGCCAGAGTCAGGGCCTTCGTGGAGGAGGCGGGTCTCAGGGGCGCGGACGTGGCCAACACGCAGTGTGTGACGGCGAACCCGCAGCAGGTCGAGGTCGAGGTCCAGATGACCTACAGCCCCGTCTTCACGGGCATGTTCTACGGCGGGGACGTGACGGTGAAGGGCAGGGCGGTCGCGGAGAACGAGGTGGGCTGAGACCGCGGCCCCCTCCGGAGCGCAGTGCGCGGCTACTTGGCGCCGCCCCCGCCCTTTCCGTCACCTTTGGTGTCCTTCCCGCCGCCTTTGCCGCCTTTGCCCTCGTTGACTTTCACCGCGTCGTTGACGGCCTTCGCCAGGTCGTCGTCCAGCTTCTTGAACTCGCGTACGACCGCGTCGGACAGGTCCGCGAGCTGGTCCAGTTGCTGGCCGATGTCCTCGCGGCCGTCCTCCCAGTTGGACTCGAAGTCGTCGAGGGAGTCGTAGACACCGCCGTCGCCTATGTCGTCGCGGTAGGACTCGAAGATCTTCTTGGTGCGGTTCATACGGGTCTTGATGGAGCGCAGCCTGCTGCCGTAGTCCTCCAGATCCGTGAGCGGGATCGAGAGGTCGCTCTTGCCCTTGCCACCCATGGTCGTGTCCCCCTTCGCCGAGCCACCACCTCCCGTACGCGGGAAGCGACATGACGACGCTATCGCGTGGCTCCGACAGCCTCCCGGATCCGTACCGGAACTGTGACGGGTGACCTCGCTCCGGGCGACGCACCTTCCGTACCATCACCTCAGTGGTCCCACCGGATCAGTAACCCCACCGGATCAGTACCGCACCGGACCCCTTGCCCATCCACTCCTCCCCCACAGGACACCAGGACACCCGCCATGGCGCGCACCACCTCACGCTCGACGAGCCCGCCTGACCCGCGGTCGCCGCGGAACCGGACGCCGCAGCCCCTGCCGAGGCGCGGGCGTACCGTCGGGGACTTCGTCAAGGCCTTCCTCGCCTTTGTCGCGTTGGCCGTGCTCCTCGTCGGCGTGCCCGCGGCCCTGGTGGTGTTCGTGGGGTGGCCGCTGCCGGGCGGGGCGCCCTCGCTGAGCTGGCTCCAGCAGGAGATCACCGTCAGTACGTTCATCAACGTACTGACCGTCGTCGTCTGGTTCGCCTGGGCGCAGTTCACCGCCTGCGTGCTCGTGGAGATAAAGGCCGCGCTGTCCGGGGTCGGGATCCCGAGCCGGGTGCCGGGTGCCGGTGGCAGTCAGATGCTCGCGCGGCAGCTCGTCGCCGCCCTGCTGCTCGTCGGCGCCACCGCCGCGAGCTTCGCGCCCGGCCTCTCGCAGTTCGGGCAGTCGCTGGAGGGGAACCAGAAGCCCGCGTCCGCCGCGAGCGCCCAGCAGACCCCCGGCCTCTTCGGCCAGGGGCAGCACGCCGCCGCGTCCGCCGCCGACGCCCTCGCCGCGCAGGCCGAGCAGGCCGCCGCGCACGCCGAGGTCGGCGGCAGCGGCAAGGACGGGGACACGAAGTACTACCGGATCCAGCCGCCCGAGGGCCGCCATCACGACTCCCTGTGGGAGATAGCCGAGCGGCACCTGGGCGACGGCCGCCGGTACAAGGAGATCTACCAGCTCAACAAGGACCGCGAGCAGCCCGACGGTTCGAAGCTCTCCGAGGCCAGCCTCATCCGGCCCGGCTGGATCATGGAGATGCCCGCGGACGCGCACGGCGGCGAGCTCGTCGAGATGCCCGACGAGGCCCCCAAGATCTCCAAGGACGTCAAGGAGCAGATCTCCGACTACTCCAAGACCGGCGACCAGCGACAGGGCGGCGGCCAGGAACAGGGCGGCGGCCAGGAGCAGGGCGGCGGCCAGGAGCAGGGCGGAGGCAGCTCCGTCGACCGCGACACCGCGCACATCGTCCTCCCCGAGCAGCGGCCCTCCGCACCGGAGAAGCCCGCCATGCCGCAGGCCCCGGCCACCCCCGAGACACCCGCCGCCGAAGCTCCCGAGGCTCCCGAAGCCACCGGCGGCAGCACGTCCGAAGGCTCCGGCTTCGGCCTGCCGGAAGCCCTCCTCGGCGCGCCCCTCCTCGCCGCCGGCCTGCTCGGCGCCCTCGGCCGCCGTCGCCGCCACGCCCTGTGGCAGTCGGCCATGGGCGCGGTCGGCGGGCACCGCGGGATGCAGCCGCGGACCCCGACCGGGGACGCCGCCGACGCGCAGGACGCGCTGCTCGTGGGCGCCGACCCCGAGGGCGTACGCCTGCTCGACCTGTCGCTGCGCGGCCTCGCCGCCTCCCTCGCCGAGGAGAACCGCGAGCTGCCGACCGTGTACGCGGCCTGGCTGACCAACGGCGACCTGCACCTCCAGCTCGCCCAGCCCGCCGGACGGCCGCCCGCGCCCTGGCAGTTGGGGCAGGACCAGACGTTCTGGGTGCTGGCGCGCACCGACGCCGAGCGGTACGAGGAAGTGGACACCGCCGCGCCCTACCCGGGGCTCGTCAGCCTCGGCACCCTTGATGACTCGCGGCTGCTCCTCAACCTGGAGTCCGTGCCCGGCATCGTCTCGCTGAGCGGCAGCGAGAGCGACCGCGCCGCCGTCTTCGCCTCGGTCGCCGCCGAACTCGCCACCAACGGCTGGTCGGACCGCATGACCATCACCGTCGTCGGCTTCGGCCAGGACCTCACCCCGCTCGCGCCCAACCGGCTGCGGCACCTCGAAGACGTCGAGGCCCTCCTGGAGACCATGGAGGCCGAGACGCGGCAGCGGCGCGGCGCGCTCGGCGCCGCCGGGCACGACTCCGTGCTCACCGGCCGCACCGGGCCCGCCCGGCACACCCGCTGGGCCCCGCACCTCGTCCTGCTCGCCGCCGAGCCGACCGGTGAGGACGCCGTCAAGCTCGCCGAACTCGCCGCCGACGCCGGCCGTCTTGGCATCGGCTACCTCGTCGGTACGGAGTCCGGGGACCTGCCCGGCGCCGCCTGGGAGATGGAGATCACCCGCGCGGGCAAGCTCCTCGCGCCCCTGCTCGGCCTCGAACTTCAGGCCCAGACGCTGCCCGAGGCCCAACAGCGCGCCGTCGTGCGGCTGTTCACCGAGGCGGACCCGGAGAGCGGCTCCGGCCCCACGGGCCCCGACGACGAGCCCACGGGCGCCGCGCCGCCGTTCCTCGTCGACGTCACCGAGCAGGGGCGGCCCGCGGTCTACGCCCGCCTCGTCGGCACGTACGAGATCATCGGCCTCGACACGCCGGACGGCGAGCGCAGCGCGCTGATGCACGAGGCTCTGGCCCTGCTGCTCATGCACCGCGAAGGGGTGCACCCCCGCGTGCTCGCCTCCGCGCTCTGGCCGCGCGGCGTCACCGACGACGTACGCGACGCGCTCGTCGAGCGGCTGCGCGAGTGGCTCGGCACCGACCCCGACGGCTCGCCCCGGCTGCGGGCCGACCGGAACGGGCGGCTCACGCTCGCCAAGTCCGTCGTCTCGGACCTGGACGTGCTGCGCTCGCTCTACCACGAGGCCACGCAGGGACGCGGCGCCGGCAACCGCGCCGTGCGCGGGCGGATGCTCACCGACGCCCTGGTGCTCGTACGCGGACCACTCCTCGCCGACCGGCCGCAGGGCCGCTACGCCTGGCTCACGCACGAGATCATCGACGCGCAGCTGCCGTTGCTCGTCGCCGACATCGGGCTCGCCCTGTCCGAGTTCCACCTGGAGAAGGGGCGGGCGGAGAAGGCGATCGAGGCGTTGAACGCCGCGCTCGGCTCGGCGCCGGGCGACGAGCGGCTCTGGAACGAGCTGCTGCGGGCCACCGCCGCCACGGAGGATCCCGCCCGGCTCCAGCGGGTGGCCGCGGATCTGCTCGCCCGGAGCGGGGCGCGAGGGCTGCCGCCCCGCACGGAGGCCCTCCTGGACGAGTTGCTGCCCGCGTGGCGCGGTGGGGTCTCGGCGGCGGGGTGAACCTCGTGCTCGTGCTCCTCGCCTTCGGCGGCGCGCTCTGGGGCGCCCTCGTCGGCGCCCTCGTTCCCCGCGCCGCCTACCGGCTCTGCGTACCGCCGGACGGCACCTGGCGAGCGGAGTGCCCCGAGGGACACCCCCTCGGCGGCTGGGTCGGGTTCGCGCGGTGCGGGCACGGCGACCACTACGGACCCCGCACCGCCCTGGTCACCGCCACCACCGCCCTCGTCTGCGCCGCCCTCGCCGCCGCCACCGGGCCCCGCCCCGAACTCGCCGCATGGCTGCTGCTCGCCCCCGTCGGCGTCCTCCTGACCGTCGTCGACTTCGGGGTGCACCGGCTGCCGGACGTCCTCACGCTGCCGCTCGCCGGGGCCGCGCTCGCGCTGCTCGGGGGCGCCGCGCTGATGCCCGAGCACGGCGGCTCGTGGACCGGGGCGCTGTACGGGGCGCTCGCGCTGGCCGGGGCGTACTTCGTGCTGTTCCTCGTCAACCCCAACGGCATGGGGTTCGGTGACGTCAAGCTCGCCCTCGCGCTGGGGGCGGTGCTCGGCTGGTACGGCTGGGGCGTGCTGCTGCTCGGCACCTTCGCCGGGTTCCTGCTCGCCTCGCTGTACGGCATCGGGCTCGTCGCCGCCCGCCGCGCCGGGCGCAAGACGGCGATCCCCTTCGGGCCCTTCCTGCTGGGCGGCGCCTTCGTGGGAGTGCTGATCGGGGCGTACACCGCCTGACGTCAGGGCCCCGGAAAGGCTGGCGTACGCTGGCTTGGTCTGTCCACAACCCTTACGAAAGGGACGTCCCGGTGACCGAGAAGGCCGACCTCACGTCGTTTGATGTCACAGCCGTCCTCGACCGTGCCGCCGCAGGTGGGCGGATCACCCCCGAGGAAGCGCTCGTCCTCTACCGGGACGCCCCGCTGCACGCGCTCGGCTCCGCCGCCGACGCCATCCGCCGCCGGCGCTACGCCGGTACGGAGCACATCGCGACGTACATCATCGAGCGGAACATCAACTACACGAACGTCTGCGTGACGGCGTGCAAGTTCTGCGCCTTCTACGCCGCCCCCAAGGACACGAAGAAGGGCTGGAGCCGCGACCTCGACGACATCCTGCGCCGCTGCGCGGAGACCGTCGAGCTGGGCGGTACGCAGGTCATGTTCCAGGGCGGCCACCACCCGGACTACGGCGTCGAGTACTACGAGAAGCACTTCGCCGCGATCAAGAAGGAATTCCCGCAGCTGGTCATCCACTCCCTCGGCGCGTCCGAGGTCGAGCACATGGCCCGCATCTCGAAGGTGCCGGTGGAGGAGGCGATCCAGCGGATCAACGCCGCGGGCCTCGACTCCTTCGCGGGCGCCGGCGCCGAGCTGCTCCCGGCCCGACCCCGCAAGGCCATCGCGCCGCTCAAGGAGTCCGGCGAGCGCTGGCTGGAGATCATGGAGATCGCCCACAACCTGGGCGTGGAGTCCACCTCCACGATGCTCATGGGCACGGGCGAGACGAACGCCGAGCGCATCGAGCACCTGCGGATGATCCGCGACGTACAGGACCGGACCGGAGGCTTCCGCGCCTTCATCCCGTACACGTACCAGCCCGAGAACAACCACCTCAAGGGCCGTACGCAGGCGACGATCTTCGAGTACATCCGCATGATCGCGATCGCGCGGATCTTCCTCGACAACATCGCGCACATCCAGGGCTCCTGGCTGACGACGGGCAAGGAGGCCGGCCAGCTCACCCTCCACTACGGAGCGGACGATCTGGGCTCGGTGATGCTGGAGGAGAACGTCGTCTCCTCGGCGGGCGCCAAGCACCGCTCGAACCTCCGCGAGATGATCGAGATGATCCGTACGGCGGACCGTGTGCCGGCGCAGCGCGCCACGACGTACGAGCACCTCGTCGTGCACGACGACCCGGCGAACGACCCGGTCGACGACCGCGTCGCCTCGCACATCTCGTCCACCGCGATCGAGGGCGGCACGGCGCACCCCGAGCTGAAGCTCCTCGCCACGAACTGAGGCCCTGTTGCTCACCCTTCACGTCGCCGAACACTCACCGGAGGCGGCGGTCCTGGTCGACGGGGCGGTCGTCGCGGCGGTCGGCCCGTACGAGGAGCTGGCGGCGGCACACCCCGCCGCCCGCGTCCGCCGCTGGCCCGGCATCCTGACCCCCGGCCTGCTCAACCCGTACGGCCCTGAACTCCTTGAGGCCACCTACCACCCCGACCCGCGCGAGGCCGACCGCCTGGGCACAGAGCCCATCGGCGGGGAGCGCGCCCGGGCGATCTTCCGCGCGGACCCGTCCCGCGTCGGCGCCGGCGCGCGGCGCGGAGTGCAGCGGCTGCTGGCCCACGGCACGGTGGCCATCGCGGGCGAACTCCGGGCCCGCCCCGTCATCGACGCGGTACGCAGAGCGGGCCTCGCGGTGGGCCAACGCCCGCCCCGCCTCCCGGGCCCCGCGACCCTCTCCCCGACCCCCCTGATCCTGCTCCCGCCCTTGACCCCCGGCTCCCCGGCCCGCTTCGCGATCTTCGCCGTCCCCGAGCGGGCCGAACTGGCCCACCAAGGGGCACAGACCTGCGTGGCAACGGTCATCGCAGGCCGCTTGCTCTACCGCTCCCGCTGAACCAACCCCCGTCAGGGGCGCGGGGAACTGCGCGAGCAACCACGACGCACTCGCACGGGCCACGGGAGGTGTGCCCTGTCAGGGGCGCGGGGAACTGCGCGAGCAACCACGACGCACTCGCACGGGCCACGGGAGGTGTGCCCTGTCAGGGGCGCGGGGAACTGCGCGAGCAACCACGACGCACTCGCACGGGCCACGGGAGGTGTGCCCCGTCAGGGGCGCGGGGAACTGCGCGAGCAACCACCACACGCCCGCACCCGCCACCCCTCCCCAGCCCGGGCAAACGCTCCCGCGCATGGCCCGCCGCAGGCGAAACACCCGCCCGCCGGCGACCAAGGCCCCCGCCAAGAAAGAAGACCGGCCTGACACAATAGGCCGGGTGACCCGCGCATCCTTGGACAAGCAGCCCCACGAAGTCGCCACGATGTTCGACGACGTCGCGGAACGATACGACCTCACCAACGACGTGCTCTCCCTCGGCCAGGCCCGCCTCTGGCGCAAGGAGGTCGCCAAGGCAGTCGACGCGCGCCCCGCGCAGAAGGTCCTGGACCTGGCCGCCGGCACCGCCACCTCCTCCCAGCCCTTCGCCCAGGCCGGCGCGTACGTCGTGCCCTGCGACTTCTCGCTCGGCATGCTCAGGGTCGGCAAGGAGCGCCACCCCTGGATGCCGTTCACGGCGGGCGACGGGACGAAGCTGCCGTTCAAGGACGACACCTTCGACGCCGTCACCATCTCCTTCGGGCTGCGCAACATCCAGGACACGGACGCCGCCCTGCGCGAGCTGTACCGCGTGACGAAGCCCGGCGGCCGGGTCGTGATCTGCGAGTTCTCCAGCCCCACGTGGACGCCGTTCCGGACCGTTTACACCGAGTACCTGATGCGGGCCCTGCCGCCGGTCGCCCGCGCCGTGTCCTCCAACCCCGACGCGTACGTCTACCTCGCCGAGTCGATCCGCTCCTGGCCCGACCAGCCCGCGCTCGCCGCGCGACTGCGGGGCGCGGGCTGGTCGAAGGTGGCCTGGCGGAACCTCACGGGCGGCATCGTGGCGCTGCACCGCGGCTTCAAGCAGGGCTGAGCCGGGCCAGGCCGGGAACCACCGGCCCGGCCGGGAACCAGCCACCGTCAAACTGTGTCCGTTGATACGACCCCCGGCAGAACTTATGCGGTTCTTATAGGGTCGGTCTCTCCCCCTCGTGGGTGATGTTCTTCCGGACTGTGACGGAGCGTTAGATGGCGTCGTACTGCCCGCACTGCGGGGCACCAGCCCCCAATGAGGCCCGCTTCTGCATGAAGTGCGGGAAGGAACGCCTCCCGGACCCGCCGGTTCCGGACACACCGCCCGCTCAGCCCACTCCGCCCGCTCCGGCAGAGGCGCCCGCGGAACCACGGCCTCCCGCCTCACCACCCCCGCCCGTCTACACCCCTGCCCCGGCCACCGCCCCGGCCACCGCTCCGGCCCCCACCGCCCCCTCGCCCGTCGGCGCCTTCTTCGGCCGTACGTTCCGCGGCGACTGGGCCGGATCCGCGCAGGCCGCTCTCTGGCCCTTCGCGCTGCTCCTGATCGGTGGCCTCTCCCTCGCCATGCCGTCGTACGGCCAGGGCGACGAGACGGTCATCGGCTTCACCGACCGGTTGCGGATCGCCCTCGCGCTGCTCCTCCAATCGGTGGGCGGCGGCTTCGACCTGACGGGCCATGAGCAGCGCCCGTCCTTCGGCGGCTCGAACGGCCTCGACACGGGTTCGGACGGCTTGGGCTCGGGCGGCTTGGGTTCGGGCGGGCTCGGCTCGGACGGACCGGGCTCGGACGGGCTGGGTTCGGGCGGTATGGGCTCGGACTCCTCGGACGCCGCGCTCGAAGCCACGGCCTCCCTGCACTTCGTCCCGCTCACCGTGACCGCGCTGTGGATCGTGGCGCTCTTCATCGGCGTACGCGTCCTGCGCAACCGCCTCGTCGCACGCGGGTACGGACACCAGGGCGGCGGCACGGCCGGGCTCGAAGCGGCCGTTCGGGTGTCGCTGTTGGCGGCCGCGGGCGTCCTGGCGCTGTCCCTCTTCGCGCAGCCCGAGATCGAGGGCGTCGAACTGTCGTCGTCCCCGGTGCTCGCGGCGCTCGGCGCACTGGGCATCGCGCTCGTCGTCTCCTACGGAGTGCTGTACCGCGTCGACCCGCTCCAGGTCACCGCACGCCCCGGCGTCCAGGCCGCCTTCCGGGCCGTGGGCACCGCGCTGCGGGCCCTGGTCGTCGTCCTCGTGCTCTGCTCGCTCGTCGCCTTCGTCAGCCTGGCCCGGATCGACGACCTCGGCGAGCTCTCCGACCTCGACGACGACGGCATCTCGCCGCTCCTGGTCGCGCTGCTCATCCTGCCGAACCTCGCGGTCGCGGCGCTCGGCATCAGCTGGGGCGCGGGGGCCGAGGCCTCCGTGCGGGGCAGCAGCTCGCTGTACGACGGCGGATACGAGAGCACGTCCTTCGGCCTCTCCGAACTGGGCGACGTCACCAACGACTGGGCGATCGTGGGCGCGTTGGCGCTCGGCCTCGTCTGCGCGCTGACGCTCGGCGTCCTCGCCGCGCGGCGCTGCGCGGGCCGCGGCGAACAACTCCTGAGCGCGGCCGTCTTCTTCGGGCTCGTCCTGCTGCTCGCCGCGGTCGGCGGCCTCGGCGTCGAGGCGTCCGGCGCGGTCACCGGCGGGTCGGGACTGGGCGGGGTCGGCGGCAACGGCGGTGTGGAGGTCGGGCTCAGCGTCCCGGAGGTCCTGCTGTTCGGGCTGCTGTGGATCTTCCCCGCCGCGCTGCTCGGGCCGTACCTGCTGCGGATGGCGGGGCGGAGCGGTGGCCCTGCCGCACCCGCGTACTCGCCCGCGTACTCACCGGCGGTGCCACCGGTCCCGAAGGACCCGGCCGGGGCGCCCGCCTCCGAAGCCGCCGCGTTCGTCACCCAGTCGGCGCCCGCGGGCCCCGCCACACCTCCCGCCCCCGGCACGCCCGTCCACACGTACGGACCCCACGCCATCCAGCTCGCCCCGCAGCCCCCCGCCACCGCCAAGCCGCGCGGCCGGGCCGGGGTGTGGGTGGCCACGCTCGCCGGGGCCTTCCTCATCGGCGGTGGCGCGACGGCCGGCATCCTGGTCTGGCAGGACAACGACGACGGTAAGTCGGACAACGCCGGCAAGGACGACAAGCCCTCCGTCAGCCGGTCCGAGGAGCCGAGCCAAGGGCCGAGCCAGGAGCCGGGCCCGTCCACCTCGCCGACCACGCCGGACCAGGAGCCGAGCGACAGCGCGGACCCCGCCGACGAGGCCGAGGCCCCCAAGGGCTCAGAACGGGTGAGCGACTCCGAGGGGTTCTCCTTCGCGGTCCCCGAGGGATGGACGCGGCAGTCCGTGGACCCGGAGCGGCCCGGGCAGATCACGTACGCGGGTTCGACCGGGCGTGAGGAGTTCCTCGTCGGCGTCGTGCCGGACGCGCCCTACACCTCGTACGAGAACTTGACGGACATCGAGAAGCACACCAAGACCGCCTCGGACAAGTCGGACTACCGGCGCATCCGGCTGGAGGAGAACACCTTCCAGGGGCAGGACGGCGCGATCTGGGAGTACACGTACACGGACGAGGCGGACCGCACCATCCACGCCATCAACCAGAGTTACGTCGCAGAGAACGGCACCGAGTACGCCATCCAGCTCTCCTGGCGCGAGGACTTCTGGCCCGCGGGCGAGGGCGCGAAGACGCACCGGACCGCGCTGAAGACCTGGCGGCTCACGGACTGAGGCCGAGGAGTGGGGACCCGCCGCCCGGAACCGTCGCCCGGCGGGTCCCCGTCCACTCCAGGCCGGAGGGGGCTCCCCGCGCTACAGCGCGAGCCGGAAGCAGTAGGCCACGCGCCGCCCCACGTCGCCCGCCCCCGGCGTCGTGAACGTCTCGCCCAGTTCCATGCCGAGCCGCCGCGTCACCGCGATGGAGCGTTCGTTGCCGGCGTCGACCATCGCCACCACGCTCGGCACACCCGCCGCCCGCAGCCGCTCCAGCGTGGCGTGGGCGGCGGCGGTCGCGTACCCCTTGCCCCAGGCCGCGCGGGCCAGCCGCCAGCCGATCTCGATCTCCCCGGTCGGGCCCCACGGTCGGGTCCAGGGCTGGGCGCCCGTGAAGCCGACCGGTTCACCGGCCCCGTCCAGCAAGGTCCAGAGGCAGAACCCCAGTTCGGCATCGTGTCTGCGCTGCCGGGCGGTCAGCTCCTCGTACATGGAGAGCTCCGCGGGCACGCCCCCGTGGAACTCCATGACCTCGCGGTCGCGGAAGAGCCGGTGCCAGGCGAAGGCGTCCTCGTGGGTGGGGACGCGCAGCCGCACCTCGGGGAGGTGCGGGGCGGGCAGGGTCTCGGTCTGCTCGGTCACGTGTGGCCCTTCGGCTGGCTGGTCGGTACCGCCTCATAGACTGCCCGTATCCCGTGCCGGTCGGCACACAGATTTCGAGCCTTGGGGAGAACCCGCCGTGACCGAGCCCCTCTCCGAACACACAGCGGACGTCATCGTCGTCGGCGCCGGGCCCGCCGGTTCGACGACGGCGTACTACCTGGCGAAGGCCGGGCTCGACGTCCTCCTCCTGGAGAAGACCGCGTTCCCGCGCGAGAAGGTGTGCGGCGACGGGCTCACCCCGCGCGCCACCAAGCAGCTGGTGTCCATGGGCATCGACATCTCCGAAGAGGCGGGCTGGCTGCGCAACAAGGGCCTGCGCATCATCGGCGGCGGCGTACGCCTCCAGCTGGACTGGCCCGAGCTGGCCTCGTACCCCGACTACGGCCTCGTGCGCAAGCGCGACGACTTCGACGAGCAGCTCGCCCGGCAGGCGCAGAAGGCGGGCGCGCGGCTGTACGAGCGGTGCAACGTCGGGGAGCCGGTCATCGACGACCGCACCGGCCGCATCACCGGCGTGCACGCCAAGCTCGGCGAGGAGAAGACCCCGGTCACCTTCCACGCCCCGCTGGTCGTCGCGGCCGACGGCAACTCCTCGCGCATCTCGCTCGCCATGGGCCTGCACCGCCGCGAGGACCGGCCGATGGGCGTCGCCGTGCGGACGTACTTCACCTCGCCCCGCCACGACGACGATTACCTGGAGTCCTGGCTGGAGCTGTGGGACCGCCGCGGGTCCGAGGACCGGCTGCTGCCCGGCTACGGCTGGATCTTCGGCATGGGCGACGGCACGTCCAACGTCGGCCTCGGCATCCTCAACTCCTCCAAGGCCTTCCGCGAGCTGGACTGGCGCGAGGTCCTCAAGGCGTGGTGCGCCTCGATGCCGGAGGACTGGGGATACACCCCCGAGAACATGACGATGCCGATCCGCGGCGCCGCCCTGCCGATGGCCTTCAACCGCCAGCCGCACTACACCAAGGGCCTGCTCCTGGTGGGTGACGCGGGCGGCCTGGTCAACCCGTTCAACGGCGAGGGCATCGCGTACGCCATGGAGTCCGGCCAGATCGCGGCCGACGTCATCGTGCAGGCACACGCGCGTGCCACCCCGGCCCAGCGCGAACTGGCGCTCCAGAACTACCCGCAGACGCTCAAGGAGACCTACGGCGGCTACTACACGCTGGGTCGCGCCTTCGTGAAGCTCATCGGCAACCCGAAGGTCATGAAGATCGCCACGCAGCGCGGTCTGACGCACCCCATCCTGATGAAGTTCACGCTGAAGATGCTGGCGAACCTCACCGACCCGACGGGCGGCGACGCGATGGACCGCATCATCAACGGCCTGAGCAAGGTGGCGCCGAAGGCGTGAGCCGGGAGGGCGCCGTGCGGGAGTCGCGGCGCCCCCGGGCTGTCACCGAGCCAGGGTGGACAGGTCGAGAGAGGTCATCACGGGGGCCGCCACGTTGAGCGTCCCGCGGTGGATGCCGGTGGCGACGTACTGGAGAGTGGTCTCGTCGAGCTCGTAGGTGTGCACGACAGGCTGTCCCCGCTCGTCCTCCACCCGCCAGAAGTACGGGATGCGGGCGCGGGCGTACTTGAAGGGCTTGTACTCGCGGTCGCGCTGGTGCGACTCCTCCGACACGACTTCCACCGCGAGGACGACGTCCGACGGGGCGAACCGCGTGCGCTCCGGGTCGTAGGGGACGGACGCGACGACGACGTCGGGCTCGGGGGCGCTCTTACTGTCGAGTGCCACTGTCATCTGGGTCTCCACCGTCCAGGCGGCGTCCGGAACAAGCTGCTCCAGCGTGTCGGCGAGCCGACGGATGACACGGTCGTGCCAGGACCGCTGGGCCAGCATCACGATCAAGGCTCCGTCCAATAGCTCCACATGCCTGCGCACGTCCTCGGGCAGCTGATCCAGGTCGTCGACCTCCCAGCCGCTGAGGCGAGGCGGGACCAACCACGAGGGCATGCCTTCGATCGGGGGCGTTACATCACCGACGGTCATGAGGACCTCCTGATCCGAGTCTAGGGCCGCGGCCCGCGGCCCGCGGGTCGCCCGTCCACCCCGCAACGGCATTCCTCCCCAGGTCAGAGCCCTCGCCGTCCGATTTGCCCACCCGCCGGACGCGAGGCACGCTGAAGTCATGATTTTCATCGCCGTCAAGTTCACCGTCCGCCCCGAGCACGCCGACACCTGGCTGGAGCGGACCGCCGAGTTCACCCGGGCCACGCGCGCCGAGCCCGGCAACCTCTTCTACGAGTGGTCGCGCAGCGTCGACGACCCCAACCAGTTCGTGCTCCTGGAGGCCTTCGCCTCGCCGGAGGCCGGCGCCGCGCACGTGAACTCCAACCACTTCAAGGCCGGCATGGAGACGATGTCCGAGGCGATCGCGGAGGTCCCGCAGATCATCAACACGGAGATCGAGGGCGACGACTGGTCGCGGATGGCGGAGCTGTCGCCGAAGAGCAGCTGAGTCCACCCGCCCGACGAACGGCTGTACGGCCGCCTGAGGGCACGCCAAGGGCCGGAACCCCACCCGGGGGTTCCGGCCCTTGGTACGTCGCTCTAAGGGGCCGTCAGAGGACGCGCACGGCGCCCGAGGCCGGGTAACCCGACAGGTCCTGGATGACAACGCCCTTGCTGGGGTTGGCGGCGTCCAGGTACTGGCCGTTGCCGATGTACACACCGACGTGGTACGCGGAACCGGCGCCACCCCAGTAAAGGATGTCGCCCACCTGGATGTTGGAGAGCGAGACCGGCGTACCGGCGACCGACTGGTCCTGCGAGACGCGCGGAAGGTCCACGCCCGCCTGCTTGAACGCGGCCTGCACGAGGCTGGAGCAGTCCCAGGCGTTCGGGCCCGAGGCACCCATCACGTACGCGTCGCCGAGCTGCGCCTTGAGGAAGCTGATGACCGTGCCGACGCTGCCGCTGGCCGGGGCGACCGAGTCCGAGGCGGAGGTGGAGGCGGAGGTGGAGGAGCCGGAGGTCGACTGGGTGGAGAGCGTGGTGCGCTCGGTGGCGCGGGAGGCACGCTCCTCCTCGGCCTTCTTCTCCGCGGCGGCCTCGGCCTTGCGCTTGGCCTCGGCCTTCTTCTCGGCCTGCGCCTGGTCTTCCTTGGCCTGCTTGGCGGCCTTGGCGGCGGCGGCGTCCTGCTCGGCGCGCGACTCGTAGGTGTCGGCGGCCTGCTGGGTGGCGTCCGCCGACTGCGCGATCTGGGCGGACAGATCGGCGGTCAGGGTGGGCATTTCGATGGTCTCGGACACCGGCTCGGCCGCGTTCGCCGTACCGGCCGCCGCGGCCACTGCCAGGGTGCTGAGGACGCCACCGGCAACTCCGGCCCGCAGGGCGATCTTGGAGGCGCTGCGACGGGGCTTCCGGTGGCTGGGTATGTGAGCGGTGTGGGACATGAGAACAACCGCTATCAGGGACTCACGGTTCCCTTCAAGAAACGTGTGGTGCGCCACAGTTGCCGTTTCGCGCCCCGAATCCCGGGCGTGTCGCTTCTTATTGACGCCGTAACGGGCAATGCGGACACCGCCGATCACGCCTGTGATCATGGGTTTTCTGAGATACGCCCGAATTGCCCGCGGACTACCACCGGTTGAGGCAGTTGGCCAAGCCCGGTTCATTGGGGGGTGGGGGTGATGTGGCGCAGGTCACAGGGGAGCCGCTCGGGGATCTCCCTGAGATCTCGCTGAGACCTCCCTGAGATCTCCCGTACTTTTCGGCTGCCCGTCAGGTGAGTCCCGAACCATCTCCGGGTCCGACGGGGACGCCTCGCGTGCGCGCCGGCGGCCGGGCTCGGCCCGCGGGCCGATGACGGGACTCCCGAACCGGCGGCCGCGCTCCCGAACCGGCGGTCGCGCTCCCGAACCGGCGGCCGGGCGCGCTCCTGACGGACCGACGGCGCCCGTGACCACACCGTCCGCGCCCGTGGCTGCACCGGCCGTGCTCGTGAATCGGTGCACACGTCCACATCTGTCCCCACCTCTGCCGCCAAAGTGTGAACGCGGTGCCTTTATCAAGTGATCCCGTCCAGCGCCAATTTGCGTGCGGCGGTCACGTCTTGATAGAGCGCCACCCCTTCGACCAGCGGTGACGCGCTGAGATGTCACCTCTGGTGATCACTCAGGCGCTTCGCGTACGAAGATCACCGCTCATCCGACTTCATGATCCTTCGTCAGGTGGTGGAGATCACAAAGCCGTTGTTGCACCCCGTGTCGCAGATCACAGACCGCCGGGCATAAGATGCGGTGCAGTTGGGCTTGTGACCTGCTTCACATGTAAGCGATCTTCAAGGGGAGCCGGGGCTCGGTCCGACGTAACCGCCAACAGTCAGTGCCGACTGAGAGGAGCGAGGAGCGTGAACGCCTATGCGCCCATCCTCGTGCTGGGAGCCCTCGGGGCAGGCTTTGCGATCTTCTCCGTGGTCATGGCCACGCTTATCGGTCCAAAGCGGTACAACCGCGCGAAGCTAGAGGCCTACGAGTGCGGTATCGAGCCGACGCCGACGCCGGCCGGTGGGGGGCGATTCCCCATCAAGTACTACCTGACGGCGATGCTCTTCATCGTCTTCGACATCGAGATCGTCTTCCTCTACCCCTGGGCCGTCACCTTCGACGCGCTGGGGATTTTCGGGCTCGTGGAGATGCTGCTCTTCGTGCTCACCGTCTTCGTCGCGTACGCGTACGTATGGCGGCGCGGCGGCCTGGAATGGGACTAAAGGTCTGAGGGGCCAAAGAGCATGGGACTCGAAGAGAAACTGCCGAGCGGTTTTCTGCTGACCACCGTCGAACAAGCCGCGGGCTGGGTGCGCAAGTCATCCGTCTTCCCCGCCACGTTCGGCCTCGCGTGCTGCGCCATCGAGATGATGACGACGGGTGCGGGGCGGTACGACCTGGCGCGCTTCGGCATGGAGGTTTTCCGCGGCTCACCGCGCCAGGCGGATCTGATGATCGTGGCCGGCCGGGTGAGCCAGAAGATGGCGCCGGTGCTGCGACAGGTCTACGACCAGATGCCCAACCCCAAGTGGGTGATCTCCATGGGAGTTTGCGCCTCGTCGGGTGGGATGTTCAACAATTACGCGATTGTGCAGGGTGTGGACCATGTTGTCCCCGTTGACATCTATTTGCCTGGGTGTCCGCCGCGGCCCGAGATGCTGATGGACGCGATTCTCAAGCTCCACCAGAAGATCCAGGGCTCCAAGCTCGGCGTGAACGCGGAAGAAGCGGCCCGCGAGGCGGAGGAGGCGGCCCTCAAGGCGCTCCCCACCATCGAGATGAAGGGGCTGCTGCGGTGAGCGACGCGCACGACAAGCGCCCGAGTGACAAGGGCGATGACAAGAACCCGAACGGCAACGGCAACGGCAACGGCAGTGGGAATGGCAGCGGCGAACAACTGAACGGCAACGGCCTGCCCGCCCCGCGCGACGCGGCCGGCGACGTCATCCGCGTACGCAAGGGCATGTTCGGCGCCGAGAACGGCGGCGACACCACCGGCTACGGCGGCCTGGTGCGGACCATCACGCTGCCCGGCGCCTCCGCGCGCCCCTACGGCGGCTGGTTCGACGAGGTCGCGGACGAACTGGAAGGGGCCCTGGAGGAACAGGGCCTGCTCCCGGAGAACGCGATCGAGAAGACGGTCGTCGACCGTGGCGAGCTGACCTTCCACATCGCGCGCGAGCACCTTCTCCGCGTCGCCCAGACGCTCCGCGACGACCCGGCCCTGCGCTTCGAGCTCTGCACGGGCGTCTCCGGTGTGCACTTCCTGGAGGACAAGGGCCGCGAGCTGCACGCCGTCTACCACCTGCGCTCGATCACCCACAACCGGCTGATCCGGCTCGAAGTCAGCGCCCCCGACGCCGATCCGCACGTCCCCTCGCTGGTCTCCGTCTACCCGACGAACGACTGGCACGAGCGCGAGACGTACGACTTCTTCGGGCTGATCTTCGACGGACACCCGGCCCTGACGCGGATCATGATGCCGGACGACTGGCAGGGCTTCCCGCAGCGCAAGGACTACCCCCTCGGCGGCATCCCCGTCGAGTACAAGGGCGCCCAGATCCCGGCTCCGGACCAGCGGAGGTCGTACAGCTGATGTCTGCTTCTTCGCACGCTTCCGCTTCTCATGCTTCCGCTCGGGAGACGACCGAGGGGACCGTATATACGGTCACCGGCGGCGACTGGGACGAAGTCGTCCAGTCCGCCGCCAAGGCCGACGACGAGCGCATCATCGTCAACATGGGGCCCCAGCACCCCTCCACGCACGGAGTGCTCCGCCTCATCCTGGAGATCGAGGGCGAGACCGTCTCCGAGGCCCGCTGCGGCATCGGCTATCTGCACACGGGCATCGAGAAGAACCTCGAATACCGCACGTGGACGCAGGGCACGACGTTCGTCACGCGGATGGACTATCTGACGCCGTTCTTCAACGAGACGGCGTACTGCCTCGGGGTCGAGAAGCTCCTCGGCATCGAGGACCAGATCCCCGACCGCGCCTCGGTCATCCGCGTGCTCCTCATGGAGCTCAACCGCCTCTCCTCGCACCTGGTGTGCATCGCCACCGGCGGCATGGAGCTGGGCGCGACCACGATCATGATCTACGGCTTCCGAGATCGTGAACTCATTCTCGACATCTACGAATTGATTACCGGCCTGCGGATGAACCACGCGTACATCCGGCCCGGCGGACTCGCCCAGGACCTGCCGCCGGGCGCGGTGGACCAGATCCGCGAGTTCGTGAAGAAGATGAAGAAGAACCTTCCCGAGTACGACAAGCTCGCCACCGGGAATCCCATCTTCAAGGCCCGTATGCAGGACGTCGGCTATCTCGACCTCGCCGGCTGCATGGCGCTCGGCGCCACCGGCCCGGTCCTGCGCTCGGCGGGCCTCCCGCACGACCTGCGCAAGTCCCAGCCCTACTGCGGCTACGAGAACTACGACTTCGAGGTCCCCACCGCGGACACCTGCGACTCCTACGGCCGCTTCCTGATCCGCCTCGAAGAGATGCGCCAGTCGCTGCGCATCGTCGAGCAGTGCCTGGACCGGTTGCGGCCGGGAGCGGTGATGGTCGCCGACAAGAAGATCGCCTGGCCCGCACAGCTGGCGCTCGGTCCGGACGGACTCGGCAACTCCCTCGACCACATCAAGAAGATCATGGGCACCTCCATGGAGGCCCTGATCCACCACTTCAAGCTGGTGACCGAGGGCTTCCGGGTCCCGGCCGGACAGGCCTACACCGCGGTCGAGTCGCCCAAGGGCGAACTGGGCGTGCACGTCGTCTCCGACGGCGGCACCCGCCCCTACCGGGTCCACTTCCGCGACCCGTCCTTCACCAATCTCCAGGCCATGGCGGCGATGTGCGAGGGCGGCCAGGTCGCCGACGTCATCGTCGCCGTCGCGTCCATCGACCCCGTGATGGGAGGCGTCGACCGGTGACCACCACTCCGTCAGAGAAGGCCGCGGGCGTCAGCCTGGGCATGCCCCAACTCCCTGCCCCCGACTACCCGGCCGACGTCCGGGCCCGTCTTGAGGCGGACGCCAAGGAGATCATCGCCCGCTACCCCGGATCGCGGTCCGCGCTCCTGCCGCTGCTGCACCTGGTGCAGTCCGAGGAAGGCCACGTCACCCGCACCGGCCTGCAGTTCTGCGCCGACATCCTTGGCCTGACCACGGCCGAGGTCACCGCCGTCGCGACCTTCTACACCATGTACCGGCGCAAGCCCTCCGGCGACTACCAGGTCGGCGTCTGCACCAACACGCTCTGCGCGGTGATGGGCGGCGACGCGATCTTCGACGAGCTCAAGCGGCACCTCGGCGTCGGCAACGACGAGACGACCGAGGACGGCACGATCACGCTCGAACACATCGAGTGCAACGCGGCCTGCGACTTCGCCCCCGTGGTGATGGTCAACTGGGAGTTCTTCGACAACCAGACGCCCGAGTCCGCCAAGCAGCTCGTCGACGACCTGCGCGCGGGCGTGCCGGTCGAGCCCACGCGCGGCGCGCCCCTGTGCACGTACAAGGAGACCGCCCGGATCCTCGCGGGCTTCCCCGACGAACGGCCCGGTGCCGTGGAGGCGAGCGGCGGCGCGGGCCCCGCCTCCCTGATCGGACTGCGCCTGGCCAAGGGCGAGGCACCGCAGCGGCGCGTCGTCCACCCACGCGCGGGAGGCCCGCAGGACGAGGGCTCCCACGCGGGCCCGCAGGACGCCGCCGAGCACCTCAGCTCGCACGACGCACCGCAGCAGACCTCGGCATCCGACCCGGCCCACCCGGCCGGACCGACCGCCGAGGAGGGGGAGTGATGACCTTGGCAGCCGAGATCGACCACGAGACGAGCCCGGAGAAGCTGCTCGCGCCGGTTCTCTCCGCCTTCTGGGACGAGGAGAAGTCCTGGACGCTGGAGACCTACCGGCGCCACGACGGGTACGAAGGCCTGCGCAAGGCGCTCGCCATGGCGCCGGACGACCTCATCGCGTACGTGAAGGACTCGGGCCTGCGGGGCCGGGGCGGCGCCGGATTCCCCACCGGGATGAAGTGGCAGTTCATCCCGCAGGGAGACGGCAAACCACACTATCTAGTTGTCAACGCCGACGAATCGGAGCCGGGGACCTGCAAGGACATCCCGCTCCTCTTCGCGAACCCGCATTCCCTCATCGAGGGGATCGTGATCGCGTGCTACGCGATCCGCTCGTCGCATGCCTTCATCTATCTGCGGGGCGAGGTCGTCCCCGTGCTGCGCAGGCTGCACGAAGCCGTCCGCGAGGCCTATGCGGCGGGCTACCTCGGCAAGGACATCCTGGGCAGCGGACTCGATCTGGAACTCACCGTGCACGCGGGCGCGGGCGCGTACATCTGCGGTGAGGAGACCGCGCTGCTCGACTCGCTCGAAGGCCGCCGGGGCCAACCGCGACTGCGTCCCCCCTTCCCGGCCGTCGCGGGCCTTTACGCATGCCCCACTGTGGTGAACAACGTCGAGTCCATCGCGTCGGTTCCCGCGATCCTCCATCGCGGAAAAGACTGGTTCAAGTCGATGGGCAGCGAGAAGTCCCCGGGCTTCACGCTCTACTCGCTCAGCGGCCACGTCACCAACCCCGGCCAGTACGAGGCCCCGCTCGGCATCACGCTGCGCCAGCTGCTCGACATGAGCGGCGGCATGCGGGCCGGACACCGGCTCAAGTTCTGGACGCCCGGCGGCTCTTCGACGCCGATGTTCACCGACGAACACCTCGACGTACCCCTCGACTACGAGGGCGTGGGCGCCGCCGGATCGATGCTCGGCACGAAGGCGCTCCAGTGCTTCGACGAGACGACGTGCGTCGTGCGGGCCGTGACGCGCTGGACCGAGTTCTACGCCCACGAGTCCTGCGGAAAGTGCACGCCCTGCCGTGAAGGAACGTACTGGCTCGTTCAGTTGCTCCGCGACATCGAGGCCGGCGAGGGCGTCATGGCCGACCTCGACAAGCTGAACGACATCGCCGACAACATCAACGGCAAGTCCTTCTGCGCCCTCGGCGACGGCGCGGCCTCACCGATCTTCTCCTCGCTGAAGTACTTCCGGGAGGAGTACGAGCAGCACATCACCGGCAGGGGCTGCCCCTTCGACCCGGCCAAGTCGACTCTCTGGGCCGACCGGCCCGCTGGAAACGCGCAGGTGAACGCATGACAGTGACCACGAACAGCGCCCCCTCCGGGGGCGGGGAGGCAGCCGTCCCGCCGGAGGACCTCGTCTCGCTGACGATCGACGGCATCGAGATCAGCGTCCCCAAGGGCACGTTGGTGATCCGCGCCGCCGAACTCCTCGGCATCGAGATCCCGCGGTTCTGCGACCACCCGCTGCTCGACCCGGCGGGCGCCTGCCGCCAGTGCATCGTGGAGGTGGAGGGCCAGCGCAAGCCGATGGCGTCCTGCACCATCACCTGCACCGACGGCATGGTCGTGAAGTCGCAGCTGACCTCGCCGGTCGCCGAGAAGGCGCAGCGCGGCGTGATGGAGCTGCTGCTCATCAACCACCCGCTGGATTGCCCGGTGTGCGACAAGGGCGGCGAGTGTCCGCTCCAGAACCAGGCGATGCAGGTCGGCGACCCGGACTCCCGCTTCGACGGCAAGAAGCGGACGTTCGAGAAGCCGGTGCCGATCTCCACGCAGGTGCTGCTCGACCGCGAGCGGTGTGTGCTGTGCGCGCGCTGCACCCGCTTCAGCAACCAGATCGCCGGCGACCCGATGATCGAGCTCATCGAGCGCGGCGCCCTCCAGCAGGTCGGCACCGGCGAGGGCGACCCCTTCGAGTCGTATTTCTCCGGGAACACCATCCAGATCTGCCCGGTCGGCGCGCTGACCTCGGCGGCGTACCGATTCCGCTCCCGGCCCTTCGACCTGGTGTCGTCGCCGTCGGTGTGCGAACACTGCTCGGGCGGCTGCGCGAGCCGTACCGACCACCGCCGGGGCAAGGTCATGCGGCGCCTCGCGCAGGAGGACCCCGAGGTCAACGAAGAGTGGATGTGCGACAAGGGACGCTTCGCCTTCCGCTACGCACAGCGGCCCGACCGGCTCACGAACCCCCTGGTGCGCAACGCCGCGGGTGAGCTGGAGCCCGCCAGCTGGCCCGAGGCCCTGGCGGTCGCGGCCCGTGGTCTGGCCGCCGCGCGCGGCCGGGCGGGCGTGCTGACCGGCGGCCGGCTCACCGTGGAGGACGCCTACGCGTACAGCAAGTACGCGCGCGTGGCGCTCGACACGAACGACATCGACTTCCGCGCGCGCGTGCACAGCAGCGAGGAGGCCGACTTCCTCGCGGCACGCGTGGCCGGGCGGGGCCGGGACCTCGACGGGAGCGGAGTCACGTACACCGCTCTGGAGAAGGCGCCCGCCGTCCTGCTCGCCGGGTTCGAGTCAGAGGAGGAGGCGCCCGGCGTCTTCCTGCGGCTGCGCAAGGCCTGGCGCAAGCACGGCCAGCGCACCTTCTCCCTCGCCACGCACATGACCAGGGGCCTGGAGAAGGCGGGCGGCACGCTGCTGCCCGCGGCTCCCGGCACCGAGACGGAGTGGCTGGACGCGCTCGCCGCCGGTGCGGGCCTCGCGGATGACGGGGCCAGGGCCGCCGAGGCGCTGCGTACGCCCGGCGCGGTCATCGTCGTGGGTGAGCGGCTCGCGGCCGTGCCCGGCGGGCTCACCGCCGCCGCCCGCGCCGCCACCGCGACCGGCGCCCACCTGGTGTGGATTCCGCGCAGGGCGGGGGAGCGGGCCGCCGTCGAGGTGGGCGCGCTGCCGTCGCTGCTGCCCGGCGGACGCCCGGCCACCGACCCGCGCGCGCGGGACGAGGTCGCGGCCGCCTGGGGCGTCGCCGAACTCCCGCACCGCTACGGCCGCGACGCCGGCCAGATCATCGAGGCCGCCGCGACCGGCGAGCTCGGCGCGCTGCTCGTCGCCGGCGTCGAGGTCGCCGACCTGCCCGACCCGGCACGCGCGCGTGAGGCGCTCGAAGCGGTCGGCTTCCTCGTCTCGCTGGAGCTGCGGCCCAGCGAGGTGACGGAGCGGGCGGACGTCGTGCTTCCGGTGGCCGCGGTCGCGGAGAAGCCGGGCACCTTCCTCAACTGGGAGGGCCGGGCGCGGATGTTCGATGCCGCGCTGAAGCCCGACCAGATGACGCGCAGGCTGGCACCCACCGACGCGCGCGTGCTGCACATGCTGGCCGACGCCGGGGACGTCCACCTCGGCCTGCCCGACCTGGTGACGCTCCGCCGGGAGCTGGACCGGCTCGGTGGCTGGGACGGGCCGTACGCGGACGAGCCCCGCGAGACGGCGGCGCAGCCGCCGCGGCCCGCCTCCGGAGAAGCCGTGCTCGCCGGGCACCGGCTGCTGCTCGACCAGGGCCGCCTCCAGGACGGCGACGAAGCGCTGGCCGGCACGCGGCACGCCGCCCACGCACGCGTGTCACCCGCCACGGCCGCCGAGGTGGGCGTGAAGGACGGCGACCTCCTCGCGGTCACCGGGCCCGCCGGGTCGACCGCGCTGCCGCTCCAGGTCACGCCGATGCCGGACCGCGTGGTCTGGCTGCCGTTGAACTCGGCCGGGGGAGGCGTCACTTCGGACACCGGCGCGCGCCCCGGCGACCTCGTCCGCATCGGCCCGGCGGTCCTGCCGGAGTCCACTGAGGCCCCGGAGGTGACGTCGTGACGCACACCGTGGTGCCGCTTGCGGCGGAAGACCTGTCCATGTTCGGCCGAGACCCCTGGTGGCTGATCGCCCTCAAGGCGGTCTTCTGCTTCGCGTTCCTGATGGTGACGGTCCTGTTCTCCATCGTGTGGGAGCGCAAGGTCGTCGCCTGGATGCAGCTGCGCATCGGCCCCAACCGGCACGGCCCCTGGGGCATGCTCCAGTCGCTTGCCGACGGCATCAAGCTGATGCTCAAAGAAGACGTGATCGTCAAGCGCGCGGACAAGGTGGTCTACATCCTTGCCCCGATCGTCGCGGCGATCCCGGCCTTCATGGCGATCGCGGTGATCCCCTTCGGGCCCGCGGGCAACGAGATCTCCATCTTCGGCCAGCGCACCACGATGCAGCTGACCGACCTGCCGATCGCGATGCTCTACATCCTCGCGGTCGCCTCCGTCGGCATCTACGGCATCGTGCTGGCGGGTTGGAGTTCTGGATCCACCTATCCGCTCCTCGGTGGCCTGCGCTCCTGCGCGCAGATGATCTCGTACGAGATCGCGATGGGCGCCGCGTTCGCCTCCGTCTTCCTCTACTCCGGGTCGATGTCGACCTCGGCGATCGTGGAGGCACAGGCCGACCGCTGGTACGTCCTCCTGCTGCCGGTCTCGTTCCTGATCTACATCGTGACGATGATCGGTGAGACCAACCGGGCGCCGTTCGACATGCCGGAGTCCGAGGGTGACCTCGTCGGCGGCTTCAACACCGAGTACTCCTCCATCAAGTTCGCGCTGTTCATGCTCGCCGAGTACGTCAACATGGTCACCGTCTCGGCGGTCTCGGTCACGCTCTTCCTGGGCGGCTGGCGGGCCCCGTATCCGGTCAGCACCTTCTGGGAGGGCGCGAACCACGGCTGGTGGCCGTTGCTCTGGTTCGTGATCAAGGTCCAGCTGCTGCTGTTCTTCTTCATCTGGCTGCGCGGCACGCTGCCACGGGTGCGCTACGACCAGCTGATGAAGCTCGGCTGGAAGGTCCTCATCCCGGTCTCGGTCGTCTGGCTGATGCTCGTCGCCACGGTCAGGGTGATGCGGAACGAGAACTACGACTTCACCTCGATCGCGCTCTACGTGGGCGGCGGGGTCATCGCGCTGCTGTTGCTCTCCGTGGTCGTCGACATCTTCCGCGACAAACGGGAGAAGGAGGCCGCCGCCGAGGAGAAGCCGGTCGCCTTCGACCCGATGGCGGGCGGATTCCCCGTGCCACCGCTGCCCGGGCAGAGCCTGCCGCCCGTCCCGCGCCGGCGCTCGCGCCAGGAGCGGGAGCTGATTGTCAGTGGTGGGCCGGATACTCAAAGTGACGGAACTGGAAGTGGCGGAACCCGAAGTGACGGAAAGGAGGCGTCCGATGGCTGAGTCGAACCACACATCGCCGGAAGCACCGCGATCACCTGAGTCACCCCACGAGTCGAACCAATCGAAGCAGGGGTTCCAGAACCCCGTCGCGGGCTTCGGCGTGACCTTCAAGGCCATGTTCAAGAAGCGGCTGACCGAGCAGTATCCGGAGCAGCAGAAGATCACCGCTCCCCGCTTCCACGGCAGGCACCAGCTGAATCGCCATCCGGACGGCCTGGAGAAGTGCGTCGGCTGCGAGCTCTGCGCCTGGGCCTGTCCCGCCGACGCGATCTACGTGGAGGGCGCGGACAACACCGAAGAGGAGCGCTACTCCCCAGGTGAGCGGTACGGCCGCGTCTACCAGATCAACTACGCCCGCTGCATCCTGTGCGGCCTGTGCATCGAGGCGTGCCCCACGCGCGCGTTGACGATGACGAACGAGTTCGAGCTGGCCGACAGCAGCCGCGAGAGCCTCATCTACACCAAGGAGCAGCTGCTCGCGGGCCTCGAAGAGGGCATGGTCGACACCCCGCACTCGATCTTCCCCGGCATGGACGAGCAGGACTACTACCAGGGCCTGGTGACCGAGGCCGCCCCGGGGACGATCCCCCAGGCGTCCCGCTCCAAGGACGAGGCGCCTCAGGAAGCGGCCTCCGACTTCGGGCCCGGCGAACCGGCGTCCGAGAAGGTGGTCGCCGGACCGGCCACCGGGACGGCGGCCGGCGAATCGTCCTCCGGGGCGGCGTCCGTCGATCCGGCCTCCGGAAAAGCGGCCGCCGACCCGGCTTCCGGAAAGGCGGCCGGCCGATGACGCAGCTCGCCGCCTACGCCACCTCCACCGGCGAGGCCGTCCAGTTCTGGGTGCTCGGCACGGTCGCCGTGATCGGCGCTCTGTGCACGATCCTCATGAAGAAGGCCGTGCACAGCGCGCTCTGCCTCGCCGGGACCATGATCATCCTCGCGGTGTTCTACCTCGCCAACGGCGCGTACTTCCTGGGTGTCGTCCAGATCGTCGTCTACACCGGCGCGATCATGATGCTCTTCCTCTTCGTGGTCATGCTCGTCGGTGTCACCGCCGCCGACTCCTTGAAGGAGACCATCAAGGGGCAGCGCTGGCTGGCCCTGCTGTGCGGACTCGGCTTCGCGGTGCTGCTCTTCGCGGGCATCGGGAACGCCTCGGTGCAGGAGTTCAACGGCCTCGGCAAGGCGAACGCCGGCGGCAATGTGGAGGGCCTCGCGACCCTCATCTTCACCAAGTACGTCTTCGCCTTCGAGATCACCGGCGCCCTGCTCATCACCGCCACGGTCGGCGCGATGGTGCTCACCCACCGGGAGCGCACGGAGCACGCCAAGACCCAGCGCGAGCGGTCCGAGGAGCGCGTGCGCGAGGGCAAGCACCTGCCGCCCCTGCCCGCCCCGGGGGTGTACGCCCGGCACAACGCCGTGGACATCGCGGGCCTGCTCCCCGACGGCACCCCGTCGGAGCTCACGGTCAACAAGACGCTGCGTGAGCGCGGCCAGATCCGCGACGTGTCGGCCGAGGCCCTGGACGACCTGCGGGCGCTGGAGCAGCGTTCCGCCGACCGTCTGGAGCGGCCGGACCTGCGTGGCACTGACACCGGGCGGACCGAGGAGGCGTCGAAGTGAACCCGGTCAACTACCTCTATCTCGCCGCCCTGTTGTTCGCGATCGGCGCGACCGGCGTGCTCATCAGGCGGAACGCGATCGTGGTGTTCATGTGCATCGAGCTCATGCTCAACGCCTGCAACCTCGCGTTGGTGACCTTCTCCCGGATGCACGGCAACCTCGACGGCCAGATCATCGCCTTCTTCACGATGGTCGTCGCCGCCGCGGAGGTCGTGGTCGGGCTGGCGATCATCGTGTCGCTGTTCCGTTCCCGCCACTCGGCCTCGGTCGACGACGCCAGCCTGATGAAGCTGTGAGGGGCTGAAAGTGGAGAACCTGATCGCGCTGCTCGTCGCGGCGCCTCTGCTCGGAGCGGCCGTACTGCTGTGCGGCGGGCGGGCGTTGGACCGCGTGGGCCACTGGCTCGGCACGCTGCTCGCGGCCGCCTCCTTCGTCGTCGCCGCGGTGCTCTTCACCGACATGCTGGGCAAGGGCGCCGAGGAGCGCACCCTGTCGCAGCACCTGTTCAGCTGGATCCCCGTCGAGGGCTTCCAGGCGGACGTCGCCTTCCAGCTCGACCAGCTGTCGATGACGTTCGTCCTGCTGATCTCCGGTGTCGGCACCCTGATCCACGTCTACTCCATCGGGTACATGGAGCACGACGAGCGGCGCCGCCGCTTCTTCGGCTACCTGAACCTCTTCCTCGCGGCGATGCTCCTGCTGGTCCTCGCCGACAACTACCTCCTGCTGTACGTCGGCTGGGAGGGCGTCGGCCTCGCCTCGTACCTCCTGATCGGCTTCTGGCAGCACAAGCCCAGCGCGGCGACCGCCGCGAAGAAGGCCTTCCTGGTCAACCGGGTCGGCGACGTGGGCCTGTCGATCGCGATCATGCTGATGTTCACCACCTTCGGGACGTTCGCCTTCGGGCCCGTCCTGGAGGCCACCGGTGAGACCAGCGAGGGCAAGCTCACCGCCATCGGCCTGATGCTGCTGCTCGCCGCGTGCGGCAAGTCCGCGCAGGTGCCGCTCCAGTCCTGGCTCGGCGACGCGATGGAGGGCCCGACCCCGGTCTCGGCCCTGATCCACGCCGCAACGATGGTGACCGCCGGTGTCTACTTGATCGTTCGCTCCGGAGCGATCTTCAACGGCGCGCCGGACGCCCAGCTCGTCGTCACGATCGTCGGAGCGGTCACGCTCCTGTTCGGTGCGATCGTCGGTTGCGCGAAGGATGACATCAAGAAGGCCCTCGCCGGGTCGACGATGTCCCAGATCGGCTACATGATCCTGGCCGCGGGCCTCGGCCCCATCGGTTACGTCTTCGCGATCATGCACCTGGTGACGCACGGCTTCTTCAAGGCCGGGCTCTTCCTCGGGGCCGGTTCGGTCATGCACGGCATGAACGACGAGGTCGACATGAGGAAGTACGGCGGCCTCAGGAAGTACATGCCGGTCACCTTCGTGACGTTCGGCCTCGGATATCTGGCCATCATCGGCTTCCCCGGCCTGTCCGGCTTCTTCTCCAAGGACAAGATCATCGAGGCGGCCTTCGCCAAGGGCGGCACGGAGGGCTGGATCCTCGGCTCGGTGGCGCTCCTGGGCGCGGCCATCACCGCGTACTACATGACGCGCGTCATGCTGATGACGTTCTTCGGAGCGGAGCGGTGGCGCAACCGCCCGACCGCCTCCCCGGCCCAGCCGGACGTCGAGCCCGCAGCCGAGACGCAGGGAGCGCACGGGGCGCACGATGAACCGCACCCCCACGAGTCCCCGAAGTCCATGACGATCCCGATGATCGTGCTCGCCTTCGGGTCGGTCTTCGCGGGCGGATTCTTCAGCATCGGTGACCGCTTCGTGCACTGGCTGGAGCCGGTCACCCGCCACGACCACGGGAACTCCCCGCTGAGCGCCGCGACGGTCACGGGCGCCACCATGGTGGTCCTCGTCATCGGCGTCGCCCTGGCCTACGTCCAGTACGGGCGCAGGCCGGTGCCGGTCACCGTCCCGCGCGGCTCGCTGCTCACCCGGGCCGCCCGCCGCGACCTCCTCCAGGACGACTTCAACCACGTCGTCCTGGTGCGCGGCGGCGAGCACCTCACGCGCTCCCTGGTCTACGTCGACCACTCCCTGGTCGACGGTGTCGTCAACGGCACGGCGGCCTCCATGGGCGGCCTCTCCGGACGGCTGCGCAAACTGCAGAACGGCTACGCCCGCTCCTACGCGGTCTCGATGTTCGGCGGCGCTGCGGTGCTCATCGCCGCGACCCTGCTGATGAGGGCGGTCTGATACCGATGTCCTTTCCTCTCCTGACAGCGACGGCGGCCCTGCCCGCGGTCGGCGCGATCGTCACGGCGGCCGTCCCGGCCGCCCGGCGGACCGCCGCCAAGTGGCTCGCGCTGCTCGTCTCGCTCGCCACGCTCGCGCTGGCCGTGACCGTGCTCGTGCGGTTCGACCCGGACGGCGACCGCTATCAACTGACCGAGTCCCGCGCGTGGATCGCGGACTTCGGGGTGCGGTACGAACTGGGGGTCGACGGCATCGGTGTCGCCCTCATCGGGCTGACCGCGCTGCTGATCCCGTTCATCATCCTGGCCGGCTGGCACGACGCCGACCCTTCCCCAAGCTCTCAACTTCGTTCGAGCAGGGGAGGCCCCAGTGAGACGAAAGCCCCCTACAAATGGCGGCCCACCCAGGGCTTCTTCGCCCTGATCCTGGCCGTCGAAGCGATGGTGATCATCTCCTTCGAGGCCACCGACGTCTTCCTCTTCTACATCTTCTTCGAAGCCATGCTCATCCCGATGTACTTCCTCATCGGCGGCTTCGGGGACCGCGCCCACGCGGGCAGCGACGAGAACGCGTCGGCGCAGCGCAGCTACGCGGCCGTGAAGTTCCTGCTCTACAACCTCGTCGGCGGCCTCATCATGCTGGCCGCGGTCATCGGACTCTATGTGGTCGCGGGGAACTTCTCGCTCCAGGAGATCGCCGAGGCCCGGGCCAACGGCTCGCTGGACATGGCGACCAACACCGAGCGGTGGCTCTTCCTCGGCTTCTTCTTCGCCTTCGCGGTGAAGGCGCCGCTGTGGCCGCTGCACACCTGGCTGCCGAACGCGATGGGGGAGGCCACGGCCCCGGTCGCGGTGCTGATCACGGCGGTGGTCGACAAGGTCGGCACATTCGCGATGCTGCGGTTCTGCCTCGGGCTCTTCCCCGAGGCGAGCAAGTGGGCGACGCCGGTCATCCTCGTACTCGCCCTGATCAGCATCATCTACGGCGCGCTGCTGGCGGTCGGCCAGCGCGACATCAAGCGCCTGGTGGCGTACGCGTCGATCTCGCACTTCGGGTTCATCGTCCTCGGCATTTTCGTGATGACCTCACAGGGCCAGTCCGGCGCGACGCTCTACATGGTCAACCACGGCATCTCGACGGCCGCGCTGATGCTGGTGGCCGGCTTCCTGATCTCGCGGCGCGGCTCGCGGCTGATCGCCGACTACGGAGGGGTGCAGAAGGTCGCCCCGGTCCTCGCGGGCACCTTCCTGATCGGCGGTCTGGCCACGCTCTCACTGCCCGGCCTCGCGCCCTTCGTGAGTGAATTCCTGGTGCTGGTCGGCGCGTTCGCGCGCTATCCGGTGGTCGGGGTCATCGCGACGGTCGGCATCGTGCTCGCGGCGCTCTACACCCTCGTCCTCTACCAGCGGACGATGACGGGCCCCGTGAAGCCGGAGGTGTCGGCCATGCCTGACCTCCGGGTGCGGGAACTGGTCGTCGTCGCCCCGCTGATCGCCCTCCTGATCGGCCTCGGGGTCTACCCGAAGCCGCTCGCCGAGCTGGTGAACCCGGCGGTCGAGCACACCATGTCCGACGTCCAGAAGAAGGACCCCGAGCCCGAGGTGGAGGCGGCCAAGTGAGCGCATCAGCCGTCCACAGCCTGTGGACAATGGCGGCGGATCCGGTCGACAAGATCGGCGCCCCCAAGATCGAGTATGGGCAGCTGTCGCCGACGTTGATCGTCATCGGCGCCGCCGTCGTCGGAGTGCTCATCGAAGCCTTCGTCCCGCGCAAGTCCCGTTACTACGTCCAACTGTTCGTCTCCGTAGTCGCGCTCGCCGCCGCCTTCGCCGCGGTGGTCGGGCTCGCGGCCCGCGGCTTCGGCACGACGAAGGCGCAGATCGCGGCGATGGGCGCGATCGCGGTCGACGGACCCGCGCTCTTCCTCCAGGGCACCATCCTGCTCGCCGGGCTCGTCGCCATTTTCACCTTCGCCGAGCGGCGGCTCGACCCGGTGGCGCACGGCAACCGCGTCGACTCGTTCGTCGCCCAGGCCGGGGCCGTGCCGGGCGGCGAGGGCGAAAAGGCCGCGACGAAGGCGGGGTTCGCCACCACCGAGGTGTTCCCGCTGGCGCTCTTCGCCATCGGCGGCATGCTCGTCTTCCCCGCGGCCAACGACCTCCTGACGCTCTTCATCGCGCTGGAAGTCTTCTCCCTGCCGCTGTACCTGCTGTGCGCGCTCGCCCGCCGCAAGCGCCTCATGTCGCAGGAAGCCGCCGTCAAGTACTTCCTGCTCGGCGCCTTCGCCTCGGCGTTCACGCTCTTCGGCATCGCCCTCCTGTACGGGTACGCGGGCTCCGTGTCGTACGCGACCATCGCGAACGTCGTCGAGGGCAACGTCACGACCGTGGACCCGGCGCTCGCCGACACCATGGGCAATGACGCGCTGCTCCTGATCGGCGTCGCGATGGTCGTGATGGGGCTGCTCTTCAAGGTGGGCGCGGTGCCGTTCCACATGTGGACCCCGGACGTGTACCAGGGCGCTCCGACGCCGGTCACCGGCTTCATGGCGGCGGCGACGAAGGTGGCCGCGTTCGGTGCCCTCCTGCGGCTGCTCTACGTGGTCCTGCCGGGCCTGCGCTGGGACTGGCGGCCGGTCATGTGGGGCATCGCGATCATCACGATGCTGGGTGGCGCGATCGTCGCGATCACCCAGACCGACATCAAGCGGCTCCTGGCGTACTCGTCCATCGCGCACGCGGGCTTCATCCTCGCCGGTGTGATCGCCACCACTCCGGACGGTGTCTCCTCGGTCCTCTTCTACCTCGCCGCCTACTCCTTCGTGACGATCGGCGCCTTCGCCGTGGTCACGCTGGTACGGGACGCGGGGGGTGAGGCCACGCATCTGTCGAAGTGGGCGGGGCTCGGGCGCAGGTCCCCGCTGGTCGCGGCGGTCTTCGCGGTCTTCCTGCTGGCCTTCGCGGGCATTCCGCTGACCTCCGGGTTCACGGGCAAGTTCGCGGTGTTCAAGGCGGCGGCGGAGGGTGGCGCGGGTGCGCTGGTCGTCGTCGGCGTGCTGTCGTCGGCGATCGCCGCGTTCTTCTACATCCGCGTGATCGTGCTGATGTTCTTCAGCGAGCCGAAGGCGGACGGCCCCACGGTCGCCGTGCCCTCGCCGCTGACGATGACGGCGATCGGTGTGGGCGTCGCGGTGACGCTGGTGCTCGGTGTGGCCCCGCAGTACTTCCTGGACCTGGCGGGGCAGGCGGGGGTCTTCGTCCGGTAGGCCGTCCTCCCGGCCGCTCTCCTCGGCCTCGAACGTATGTCGCCGCCCGGCATCCTGATCTGGGATGCCGGGCGGCGGCCTGTGGATAACTTCTCGGGCTGTCGGTGCGGGGCCCTATCGTGGAGGCAGTGGTCGGGGCAGTGACCGGAGCGGTGACCGAGGCAGGACGTACGGCGGGGGACAGAGCGATGGACGGGAACAGCGGTATGAGCGAGGTGACGGAGAGCGACGCGCTGCGGACGCTCCATCGCGTCTTCGGGTACGACGCCTTTCGGGGCGAGCAGGAGGCGATCATCGAGCATGTGGTCGCCGGCGGGGACGCCGTCGTCCTCATGCCGACCGGCGGCGGAAAGTCCCTCTGCTATCAGATCCCCGCCCTGGTCAGACCGGGCACGGGCATCGTGGTCTCGCCGCTGATCGCGCTCATGCAGGACCAGGTGGACGCCTTGCGGGCGCTCGGCGTGCGCGCGGGCTTCATCAACTCCACGCAGGACTTCGACGAGCGGCGCGTGATGGAGGCGGAGTTCCTCGCGGGGGAGCTCGACGTGCTCTATCTCGCCCCGGAGCGGCTGCGTCTGGACGCCACCCTCGACCTCCTGTCGCGGGGCAAGATCTCCGTCTTCGCCATCGACGAGGCGCACTGTGTGGCGCAGTGGGGCCACGACTTCCGGCCCGACTACCTCACGCTCTCCGTGCTCGGGCAGCGCTGGCCGGACGTGCCCCGCATCGCCCTGACGGCGACGGCCACGCACGCCACGCACCGGGAGATCACCGAGCGGCTCGGCATGCCGGACGCCAAGCACTTCGTGGCGAGCTTCGACCGGCTTAACATCCAATACCGCATCGTGCCCAAGGCCGAACCGAAGAAGCAGCTGCTCGCCTTCGTGAAGGAGGAGCACGCGGGCGACGCCGGCATCGTCTACTGCCTCTCGCGGAACTCGGTCGAGAAGACCGCCGAGTTCCTCTGCCGAAACGGCATCGAGGCCGTCCCGTACCACGCGGGTCTCGACGGCGGCACGCGCGCGGCACACCAGTCCCGCTTCCTGCGCGAGGAGGGGCTCGTCGTCTGCGCCACGACCGCGTTCGGCATGGGCATCGACAAGCCGGACGTCCGCTTCGTCGCCCACCTCGACCTGCCCAAGTCGGTCGAGGGGTACTACCAGGAGACGGGCCGCGCGGGCCGTGACGGCCTGCCCTCGACGGCCTGGATGGCGTACGGCCTCCAGGACGTCGTCCAGCAGCGGAAGATGATCCAGGCCGGCGAGGGTGACGAGGCGTTCCGGCGCCGCGCGGCCTCCCACCTGGACTCGATGCTGGCGCTCTGCGAGACCGCGCAGTGCCGCCGCGCCCAGCTCCTCACCTACTTCGGCCAGGAAGCGACGGCGCAGTCGTGCGGGAACTGCGACACCTGCCTGACCCCGCCCGAGACCTGGGACGGCACGGTCGCCGCGCAGAAGGTGCTCTCCACGGTGGTGCGCCTCCAGCGGGAGCGCGGCCAGAAGTTCGGCGCGGGCCAGATCATCGACATCCTGCTCGGCAAGAAGACCGCGAAGGTCATCCAGTTCGACCACGACCAGCTCTCCGTCTTCGGCATCGGCGAGGAGCTGGCGGAGGCCGAATGGCGGGGTGTGATACGGCAGTTGCTGGCGCAGGGCCTGCTCGCGGTCGAGGGGGAGTACGGCACGCTGGTGCTCACCGAGACGAGCGGTTCCGTGCTGGGCCGGGAGCGCGAGGTGCGGCTGCGCAAGGAGCCGAAGCGGGTCTCGGCGGCGCGGGCCGCCAAGGGCGAGCGCAAGGCGAAGTCGGCGGCGGCCGTCGCCGACCTGCCCCAGGAGGCCGTGCAGGTCTTCGAGGCACTGCGCGCCTGGCGCGGCGCCCAGGCCAAGGAGCAGGGCGTCCCGGCGTACGTCATCTTCCACGACGCCACGCTGCGCGAGATCGCCACGCTGCGGCCGACGTCCGTGGCGGACCTCGCGGGCGTCAGTGGGGTGGGCGAGAAGAAGCGGGCGACGTACGGCGAGGGCGTGATCGGGGTCGTCGCGGAGTTCTCGGGCGGGACGGCGGCCGGTGGGAGCGGTGCGTTGCCCGCCGGGGGTGCGGCTGAGGGAGGCGTGTCGCCTGGCGGGGGTGCGGTTGCCGGGGGCGCCTCGGCCGGCGGGATCGGGAGGGAGTCGCCGCCGGTCGAGGACGCGGAGCCGGACTGGGGGTTCGAGGAGGAGCCGGACTGGGCGTCGTAGCGGCGCTCGGCCTGTCCCGGCCTTGCGGGTTCGGTCCTTCTCGGTCCTGCGGGTTGGGCCAGTACCGGCCTCGCATGATGGGCCCGTCCCGGCCCCGCGGGTTGGGATCGTCCCGGGCCTCGCGGGTTGGGCTTGTACCGGCCTCGCGGGCTGGGCTTGTCTCGGTCCTGCGGGCTGGGCCTGTTTCGGTCCCGTGGGTTGGGCTCGTCCCGGGCGTCGCGGGTTGGGCGTGTGCTGGCCTTGCGGGTTGGGCCTGTTTCGGTCCCGCGGTTGGGCTCGTCCCGGGCGTCGCGGGTTGGGCGTGTGCTGGCTGCGGGTTGGGCCTGTACCGGCCTCGCATGATGGGCCCGTCCCGGTCCCGTGGGTTGGCTTGTACCGGCCTCGCGGGCTGGGCCCGTCCCGGTCCCGCGTGTTGGGCCTGTCCCGGTCCCGCGGGACCGGGTTGTCCCCGCCCGCGGGCTCGGCACACCCCGGCCTCGCAAGCTGGGCGCGTCTCAGTCCCACGGGCTCGGCTGAGGCCGGGCCCGTGGGAGCAGGGAGCGGTACCGAGGCCGGGCGGAAATCGGCGGTGCGGCGGAGGTCAGCGCGGCGCCACGATCCGTCCTGTCACCTCGCCGAGGCCCACCCGGGTACCGTCGGGGCCCGGGGCCCACGCGGAGAGCGTGACCTCGTCGCCGTCCTCCAGGAACGCCCGCTTGCCGTCGGGGAGTTCAAGGGGGTCGCGACCGTTCCAGGTGATCTCGATCAGGGAGCCGTACTGGCCGGCTGAGGGGCCGCTGACCGTGCCGGACCCGTACAGGTCGCCGGTGCGCAGGGAGGCGCCGTTGACCGTCATGTGCGCGAGCAGCTGCGCGGCCGTCCAGTACACGGTGGAGTACGGCGGCTCGGAGATGACCTCGCCGTTGAGCGTGACGGTCATGCGCAGGTCGTAGCCGCCCGGTTCGTCCGCCGCGGACTCGGCGGAGTCGTCCAGGTAGGGCAGGAGCTGGTGCGTGCGCTCCGGGGGTGCGACCCGGGCCGCGTCCAGCGCTTCAAGGGGGGTGATCCACGCCGACACCGACGTGGCGAAGGACTTGCCGAGGAAGGGGCCGAGCGGGACGTACTCCCAGGCCTGGATGTCGCGCGCCGACCAGTCGTTGAGGAGGGTGAGGCCGAAGACGTGCTCGCGGAAGTCGGCGAGGGGCACGGGAGTTCCGTGTGCCGAGGGCGTGCCGACCACGAAGCCGACCTCCGCCTCGATGTCCAGGCGGATCGAGGGGCCGAAGACAGGGGCCGCGTCGGCGGGCGCCTTGCGCTGGCCGCAGGGGCGCGCCACGTCCGTCCCGGAGACCACGACGGTGCCGGCTCGGCCGTGGTAACCGATGGGCAGGTGCTTCCAGTTGGGGGTCAGCGGCGTCGGCGAGTCGGGGCGGAAGATCTGGCCCAGGTGGGTCGCGTGGTGCTCGGACGTGTAGAAGTCGACGTAGTCCGCGACCTCGAACGGCAGGTGCAGGGTGACGTCGGAGAGGGGGTGGAGCAGGGGGCGTACGGAGTCGCGGTGCGAGGGGATCGTCAGCCACGCGGTCAGGGCGCGCCGCACGTCGGACCAGGCGGTGCGGCCCGCGGAGAGCAGCGGGTTCAGCGTGGGCCGGGCGAGCAGCGAGACGTAGGGGGAGCCGAGCGCGGCGGCCGCGGCGCCCGCGTCCAGGACGTACGAGCCGAGCCGTACGCCGACCCTGCGCTGGTCGTCCCGCTCGCCGGGCAGGGAGAAGACGCCGTAGGGGAGGTTGTGCGGTCCGAAGGGGTCGCCCTCGGGCAGGCCGAAGGGATCGCCCTCGGACGCGCCGAGGGGGTCGCCCCCGGACCGGCCGAAGGAATCGCGCTCGGGGCCGGAGGAGTCACCGGCGGCCGGGTCGAGCGGGGTCTGCTCGGACATGCGTACCTGCCTCGCTTTCCATGGGGTGAGCTACAGGGTGTGCCACACGTTACGTGTGAAGGCCCCCGTTACGGCAGTGCCTGAAGAGGTCGCCATGTCCGGATAAGCCTTGTTGGTCCATGCCGACATGGCCCGTGCCGTCCGCGGCCATGCCGAGACAGAAGGCCCGGACTCGATCGAGCGGGGTGCCGTGCGCGGCGGTCGGGGTGCCTACCAGCGCGGTCACGATCGTTGTGCTGGTTGGCCCGGGGGGATGGGAGGGAGAGGGGCGGGGGCGCGGGTTCCGGACGGGACGCTGGCGCGTGGCACGGGTCTTCCGCGTCGTTGTGTTGGAACGTCAACTTCCACTTTCTGATGAACTGCATGCGGCTCCGCCGCCCCCCGTCCGCATCGGCCTTGCCAAGCCGCTTCCCGCATCGCTCAGGATCCGTATTCTCTGGATCATGGCCGCTCCCCTCGCATATGCCCTCATCGCCACTGACCTGGACGGGACGCTGCTGCGCGGCGACGACACGGTGTCCGACCGGTCACGGAGGGCGTTGGCCGCCGTGGGTGAGGCGGGTGGGCGGCACTTGGTGGTGACAGGGCGGCCCGCGCCCAGAGTGCGGCCCCTCTTCGGCGACCTCGGGTACACCGGGCTCGCCGTCTGCGGGCAGGGTGCGCAGCTTTATGACGCCGGGGCGCACCGCATGGTGTGGTCCGTGACCCTGGAGCGTGAGCTCGCCGAGGCCGCTCTCGGGAAGGTCGAGGCGGAGGTCGGGCAGGTCTTCGCCGCCGTCGACCAGGACGGCGTGGACGGCCTCACGCTCATCGAGCCGGGGTACGAGATGCCGCACCCCACGTTGCCCGCGGTGCGCGTGCCCGGGCGTGACGTGCTGTGGGAGGCCCCCATCAGCAAGGTGCTGCTGCGGCATCCGACGCTGGCGGACGACGAGTTGGCCGCGGTGGCGCGCGGCGTCGTGGGGTCGCTCGCGACGGTCACGATGTCCGGGCCGGGCACCGTGGAGCTCCAGCCGTGCGGGGTGACCAAGGCGACCGGTCTCGCGCTCGCCGCCGAGCGCCTCGGCCTGACGGCCGCGGACACGGTGGCCTTCGGGGACATGCCCAACGACATCCCGATGTTCCTGTGGGCGGCGCACGGCGTGGCCATGGCCAATGCCCATGGGGAACTCAAAGCGGTGGCCGACGAGTTGACTCTCTCGAACGAGGATGACGGGATCGCTGTCGTCCTGGAACGGATGATGGCCAGGGCCTGACCGGTCACCCCGCCGTCCTCCTGATCCGCCGCTCCCACGTCCGGTGGAAGACGACCTCGTCGCCATGGCGGCAGATCACCTCGTCGGAGGTGAGGAAGTCCGCCGCGTCGCAGGTGATCTCCGAGTGGGTCTCGACCGAGACGTCCCAGCCGAGTTCGGGGCGGTGCAGGCGGATCGTCCAGTCGGAGCGGGTGCGGGCGCTCAGGGGGTCGTGCTCGTGGATCGTGTACGTCTCCAGGGCGTCCTCGGTGAACTCCAGGCCGTCGGGGTATACGCGCGTGCCGCCGTAGCGCGGGTCGACCTCCAGGCGCCACTCGCCCTTGGCGACATCGCGTACGACCAGACGTTCGGGGCGCTCCTCGTCGAGGGTCGCCGGGGATGCCGCGCCGAGTGGCTCGGACTGCTCCGGGGGCTCGAAGGTGATCGCCGGGTCCAAGTCGCCCGCCCGCACCGGAAGTTCCAGCGAGCTGCCGAGCGGCTCCAGGGTGAAGCCCGCCGTGTCGGCCTGCGGCCAGATCCACGGCCAGTACGCGGAGGAGATCGCGAGGCGGATGCGGTGGCCCGGCGGGAAGGTGTGCCCGATGCCGTTGAGCGGGAACGTCACGTCCTCGGTGGCGCCGAGCGGCCAGGCGTCCGCGCGGTCCCTGCCGTGCCGGGCGGAGAGGTTCAGCACGCCGCGCGTGACCAGCGTGGACGAGCCGTCGGGCGCGATGTCGCACAGGCGCGCGATGGCCTGGCCGTACGGCACGTCCATCCGCAGCCGCAGCGTCACCTTGGGGCGCCCGAGGATCCGTACCTCCGAAGGCACCTCGAACTCGAAGCACGCCGACTTCGCGTCCTCGTCCCGCTGGTCGGGCGGCAGGTCGGCGTCGTTGCCGAGCGGGAAGTAGCGGCCCGCGTCCAGGCCGGTGTGCTGCGGGGAGTTGACGAGCAGCGGGGTGCCCTGGAGGGCGTAGGTGGTCGGGGTGACGTTCGGGGACGGCCAGGCGGGGTCGCCGACCCAGCCGCCGCGCAGCTCGGGGTAGACCGTGGCCGGCGGGTGCGAGTCGCTGATCCAGGAGCGGAGCTTCGGCTCGGCCATGACACCGGTGTCGACGCCCTTGAGATGGTGGTCCCACCAGCGCAGCGTCTCCTGGAGGAAGCCGATCGCCGGGCCCGGCGGCAGGCCCCGGTCGGGGTACTGGTGCGACCACGGGCCGATCAGGCCCCGCACCTGTTCGTCGGGAAGGTGTTCGACCAGGCGCAGGACCGTGTCGCGGTACGGGTCGTGCCAGCCGCCCACCGCGAGCACCGCGGCGCCGATCGCCGAGTGGTCGGCGCAGACGCTGCCGTGCCGCCAGTAGTCGTCGCGGGTCTGGTGGTCCAGCCAGGTGTGGATGAGGGGCTCGACGGATCCCAGGCGCGTCAGCCACATCTCGCGCCACGCGTCGCCCACGAAGTACGGGTCCGGCGGGCGCGAGACGAAGGCGAGCATCGTCGCCGCCCACGCGTGCATGTCCACCGCGAGGACGGAACCACCCATGTAGTGCACGTCGTTGTCATAACGGTCGTCCGCCGAGCAGACCGTGACGACCGCCTTGAGCGGCTCGGGCGCGAGGGCCGCGATCTGGAGGGAGTTGAAGCCGCCCCAGGAGATGCCGAACATGCCGACCTTGCCGGTCGACCAGTCCTGCGCGGCCAGCCAGTTGACCACCTCGACGCCGTCGGCCAGCTCCTGCGCGGAGTACTCGTCCGTGGGCAGGCCCTCGCTGTTGCCGTGGCCGCGGATGTCGACGCGTACGGAGGCGTAGCCGTGGCCCGCGTACCAGGGGTGGCGCTGCCGGTCGCGGGGTGCCGTGCAGTCGCTGAGGCGGTAGGGGAGGTATTCGAGGAGCACGGGCACGGGCTCGTCGGTGACCGGACGCCATACGCGTGCGTAGAGCTTGGTGCCGTCGGCGAGGGGTACGCGGATGTCCTCGTGGGTCGTCTCGTACGGGAAGTCGGTCCGGATCTTCGGGTGCGTCGTCATGGGAGGGACCTCGGTGGACGGGGTGTGGGGTGCGGGTTCTGCGCACGGAGTGCGCTGGGCGGCTTCAGTGGACGGGGTGCATGGTGCGCCGCAGCCACGGCGCGAGCGCGATCACGGCGATGCCGGCGAGCACGGCGAGCCCGCCCATGGTCTGACTGGCGAAGGCCTGCGGGGCGAGGTCGGGCTTGAGCAGGCCGGTGCCCGCGCTGACCAGGCCGAGGCCCACCCACGTCATCGCCGCCGTCGGCACGGCCATCGCGTAGTGGCCGCAGGCGATGAGGACGCCGCCCCACAGCACCGCGCGGTACCGATCCGGCGGCGGACCCGGCGGCGGACCTGGCGGCGGACCTGGCGGCGGACCCGGGGGCGGACCCGGGGGCGGTTCCGTAGGCGGCTCGTACTCGGCGGTAGTACGGGACAAAGTGGTTGCTCCCGGTCTTTATGCACTTTCTGGTGCGGGTCGGTCCTATCAGTCGTATGGCCTGATCAAGAACATACCGGTGGTGATCGCGGGCTGCCCGGCCGCCTCTGCACGGGCAGGTGCTCGCTGTGATCGAAACGCGACCGGATACGCTGACTTGAGTGATGGCAGCGACACATCGACAAACCGTGTCATCGACCGAGATCCAATGATCGACCGAGTTCGCCATGTGATCGTCAGCAGACAGGAGAACCTCTCGTGACCGTCGTCGGGCCTTTTGGGCTGAGCGTGCGGGACCAGGCTCTCGAAGCCGATGTCCAGGCAGGGTTGGCGGCTGTCGAGGAGGGCCTGCTTGAGGCCACCAAGAGCGAGGTCCCGTTCATCACCGAGGCAGCCCAGCACCTCGTCCGGGCCGGAGGGAAGCGTTTCCGCCCGCTGCTCGTGATGCTCGCCTCCCAGTTCGGCGACCCCTACGCGCCGGGTGTCGTGCCTTCCGCCGTGGTCGTCGAGCTCACGCACCTCGCGACGCTCTACCACGACGACGTGATGGACGAGGCGGACGTGCGCCGCGGCGTCGCCAGCGCCAACCAGCGCTGGGGCAACTCCGTGGCCGTGCTGACCGGTGACTTCCTCTTCGCCCGCGCCTCGTACATCCTCGCCGACCTCGGCCCGGAGGCCGTCCGCATCCAGGCGGAGGCCTTCGAACGCCTGGTCACCGGCCAGATCCTGGAGACCGCGGGGCCCAGCGAGGGCCGTGACCCGGTCGACCACTACCTCGACGTGCTCGGCGGCAAGACCGGATCGCTGGTCGCCGTGGCATGCCGGTTCGGCGCGATGATGTCGGGCGCCGACGAGACCGTCGTCGACGTCCTCACGCAGTACGGCGAGCGGCTCGGCGTCGCCTTCCAGCTCGCCGACGACGTGCTCGACATCGCCTCCGACTCCCATGAGTCCGGCAAGACCCCGGGCACCGACCTGCGCGAGGGCATTCCGACGCTGCCGGTCCTGCGCCTGCGCGAACGCGTCGAGCGGCTCGGCCTGCCCGAGGACATCGCCCTGAGCGATCTGCTCGACTCCGACCTCACCGACGACGCCCGGCACGCCGAGGCGCTCGCCGGGCTGCGCGCCCACCCCGCGCTGGAGCAGGCCCGCCGCGACACGGTGCGCTACGCCGAGGAGGCGCGGGCCGCGCTGGCGCCGCTGCCGGAGTGCGACGCGAAGACCTCGCTGGTCGAGCTCTGCGATCTGGTGGTGCACCGGGCGGGCTGAGGGCCGGTACGCGGTACTCCGGTACGCGGTACTCATCATCGGCGGCGTCACCCCCTACGGGTCGGGGGAGGCGCCGCCGCTTTTTGTCATCCCGTGGCAGTACGTCGAGTTGCGCCCGGGGTCTGACGCTTCTGCGCGGCGGATTTGGTCGGATGGACCTCAGTAAGGACACCACCACTCCTGACCAATTCGGGTGAGAATGGCGGCGCGGAGTGGACGTAGGCACGTACAGGCACGTACAGGCACGTACAGGAGAGCCGCCGCCGACCACGGAGGTAGGGCACACAATGGCACCGTACGAACCGGAACAGGACACCAGCGAAGCCGGGGAACTGCGCGTCGGGCGCCGCAAGGCGGCCCGTTACGTCGTCCCGGTCGCGGTGGCGGGGGTGGCGGCGGCGACCATCGGGCTCGTCCCGGCGCTCGCCAGCTCGGGCGACCCGGATCTGCCGAAGGTCACCGCTCAGGAACTCATCGAGAAGATCGCCGCGTCGGACACGCAGCAGCTCTCCGGCAACGTGAAGATCAGCACGGATCTGGGCCTGCCGTCGATGGGCGGCATGGCGGGCGGCTTCGCCGGCGGTGGAGGCGGAGGCGGAGGCGGCGGTGGCGATGGCGCCGACCGCGGTGAAGGCGGCGGAGGCTCGGCCGCCGACCCCCAGAGCAAGCTGATGGAGCTGGCGTCCGGCACGCACACGCTGCGCGTCGCGGCCGACGGTCCCGACAAGCAGAAGGTGTCCATCCTGGAGGATGCCGCCGAGTACAGCCTGATCCACAATGGCGACGAGGTGTGGGCGTACGACAGCGCGTCGAACGAGGCGTACCACGCGAAGGGCTTCCAGGTCTCGGGGGACAAGGGTGAGGCGGAGCCGCCCAAGGGCGGGCCCGCGACACCCAAGGAGTTCGCCGAGCAGGCGCTGAAGGCCGTCGACGACACGACGTCCGTGAAGGTCGACGGGACCGCGCAGGTCGCGGGACGCGACGCGTACCGCCTGGTCGTCGAGCCGAAGCAGTCCGGTTCGACGGTCGGCCGGATCACGGTCGCCGTGGACGCGGAGACGGGTACGCCGCTCAAGTTCACGCTGACCCCGGCCTCCGGCGGCGCGGCGGTGATCGACACGGGCTTCACGAAGGTCGACTTCGGCAAGCCGTCCGCGAGCACGTTCGACTTCGCGCCGCCCAAGGGCGCGAAGGTCACCGAGGCCGACGAACACGCGCCGAAGGGCCGTGACTTCAAGGACCGTGACTTCAAGGACCGTGACTTCAAGGACAAGGCGAAGGACGGCAAGGAGTTCAGGGAAGAGGATATGAACGGCCTGAAGGTCATCGGCGAGGGCTGGACCTCCATCGCCGAGCTGCGGCTGCCGGGCGGCCAGGGCCTGCCGACGGCCGGTTCGGGCGACGTCCCGCCGGACGCGCAGAAGCTGCTCGACTCGCTGGGCGACCAGGTCAGCGGGAAGTTCGGCTCGGGCACGGTCTTCTCGACCCGCCTGATCAACGCCCTCGTCACCGATGACGGCAAGGTCTACGCGGGCGCGGTCACGAAGGACGCCCTGGTGAAGGCGGCGAACGCGGCGCACTAGGCGTGGGGCCCGAGCGGTGGGCCACGGTGGCGGCACCGTGGCCCGCGGCGAGGGGCCGTTCCGGCACCGCCGAACCGTGCGCGTGCCGAAGCCGGCCGGGCGACAGGAGGAGACGGTGCCGGGCACGATCGGGGGACCACCGCCGACGCCACGACAGGCGCCGGGGGACAGCGGGGAGCCGAGCGGGAGGGGGCGGTCGGGCAGGAGCGAGGAGGGGAAGGCGGGCGGGCGTGTGCGGTCGGGCGGGATCGGGGAAGGGCAGGTGCGCGGGCGTGTGCGGTCGGACGGTGACGCACCGTTCCCGTACGTGATCGAGACGCGCGGGCTCACCAAGCGCTACGGCCGGCATCTCGCCGTCAACCAGCTGGACCTGACCGTCCCCGAAGGCAGCGTCTTCGGGTTCCTCGGGCCGAACGGCTCGGGCAAGACGACCACCATCCGCATGCTGATGGGCCTCATCGAGCCGACCTCGGGCACCGCGCGCGTCCTCGGCAGCCCCATGCCGCGCGCCGCGCGCACCGTCCTGCCGCACGTGGGCGCGCTGATCGAGGGCCCCGCCCTCTACGGCTTCCTGTCGGGCCGCGACAACCTCCTGCGGTACGACTCCGCCGACCCGACCGCCGATCCCCGTACCCGGCGCAGCCGTGCCGAGGCCGCCCTGGACCGGGTGGGCCTGACCGCCGCCGCGGGCAAGAAGGCGAAGGCGTACTCGCTCGGCATGAAACAGCGGCTCGGCCTCGCGGCCGCGCTGCTCCAGCCGCGCAGGCTCCTGGTCCTGGACGAGCCGACGAACGGCCTCGACCCGCAGGGCATGCGGGAGATCCGCATCCTGGTGCGGGACCTGGCGGCGGAGGGGACGACCGTCTTCCTCTCCTCGCACCTCCTCGACGAGATCGAGCAGGTCTGCACCCACGCGGCCGTGATGAGCCGGGGCCGCCTGATCACCCAGGGCCCGGTCGCCGAGCTGGCGGCGGGCGCACGCGGCAGGCTGGTGGTGACGACACCGGACCCGGGCGAGGCGGCCCGCGTCCTGAAGGAGCGGGGCGTGGCGGATCTCGTGGTGACGGAGGACCGCGTGACGGGCGAGCCGCCGGGCAAGGACGCGTCCGGCCAGGACACGGAACTCGCCGATGTGAACGCCGCGCTGGTCGAAGCGGGCGTACGCGTCCGTGGCTTCGGCCTCGAACGGGCCTCACTGGAGGACGCGTTCGTGGCGCTGACGGGGGAGGGCTTCGATGTCGCGGGCTGAGCCGATGGACGTATCCAAGGCGGGCGTGGCCGGCGTGCCGAGAGAGCCGACGGAGCAGAGAGAGCCGAGGGAGCCGAGGCCCAGCTGGGCCCTCGGGCTCTTCCGTAGCGAGCTCGCGATCACCTTCCGCCGTTGGCGGACCCTCGCGCTGCTCGGCGTGCTCGCCGCCGTGCCGGTCCTCGTCGGCATCGCCGTCAGGATCGAGACGAGCGACGGCTCGGCGATCGGCGGGGGTGGCGGGGGCGGCGGCCCGGCGTTCATCGCGCAGATCACCAACAACGGCCTGTTCCTGGTCTTCACCGCGCTCGCCGCGACGCTGCCGTTCTTCCTGCCGATGGCGGTCGGCGTCGTCGCCGGTGACGCCATCGCGGGCGAGGCGAGCGCGGGCACGCTGCGCTATCTGCTGGTGGCGCCCGCCGGACGCACCCGCCTGCTCCTCGTGAAGTACGCGACCACGCTGACGTTCTGCCTGGTCGCGACCCTGGTCGTCGCCGCGTCCGCGCTCGCGACGGGCGCGCTGCTCTTTCCGCTCGGCGAGGTCACCACGATCTCCGGCACCCGCATCGGCTTCGGCGAGGGGCTGCTGCGGGCCCTGCTCATCGCGCTCGTCGTGGCCGCGTCACTGATCGGCGTCGCGGCGCTCGGACTGTTCGTCTCGACGCTCACCAGCAGCGGCATCGCGGCGATGGCGACGACCGTCGGCCTGTTGATCACCGTGCAGATCCTCGACCAGATCCCGCAACTGGACGCCCTCCATCCGTACTTCTTCTCCCACTACTGGCTGTCCTTCGCCGACCTGATGCGCGAGCCCGTCCACTGGGACGACCTCGTCAAGAACTTCCAGATGCAGGGGCTCTACGCCGCTGTCTTCGGCTCGGCGGCGTGGGCGCGGTTCGGGGCGAAGGACGTCATGGCGTAGCCCCAGGTGTTGTCGTACTCAGGCCTTGTCGTACTCAGGCCTTGTCGTACTCAGGACTTGGTGTCCTCAGGCCTTGTCGTACGGGTAGCGGGCGAGCGGCGGCTCCTGCGCGAAGAACGTCTTGGCGCGGGCCAGGGCCTCGGAGTCCTGAAGGACGTGGCCGGGCCGGGTGCCGTTGCCGAGCAGGACACCGCCGAAGCGCATCGGGAAGAAGGCGGCGGTGTGGTTCAACGTACCTATCAGCGGCTCCGCCACCTCCTCCTCGCGGTGCGCGAGCGCCGTCACGCCCCAGAGCGTGCGGCCCTTGAGGCTGTCCTTGAAGGCGATCTCCGGCACCTCCAGCCACGCGTCCCAGTAGTCGAGGTACCGCTTGACGGTGGCCGACACCGAGTACCAGTACAGCGGCGACACGATGACGATGTCCGTGGCGTCGAGGGTGGCGTCCAGCAGCAGCGCCTCGTCGTCGCCCTCGGGGCGCGGGCGGGCGCGGGGCCGGGTGTCGTCGTGACGCAGGTCCTGGAAGTCGGGCAGCGGATGGTCGGCGAGGTGGATCCAGCGCTGCTCGACGTCCGGAGGCAACTGCTCGGCGGCCTTGCGGGCCAGGAGCTCGGTGTTGCCCTCGGGGCGGGCGCTGCCGACGACGAAGAGGAACTTGCGGGTCATAAGAGTCTCCCCCTGGAGGTGGCCCGGTGTGCGTGAGTGCGTCGGGCGTGCCGGGCCGATCGCTGCGGCGATTGCTTGCGCGTGCACTATATGCATGCGCAAGCAACTTCGTCCAGGGTTCCGTCGGGTTCAGGGGTCGTCCTGGCTGCCCGGACCCGGACCCGGACCCCGACCCGGACCCGAACCCGGACCCCGACCCGAACCCGGACCCCGACCCGGGCCCGGACCAGCCGCCTGCCTCAGGGGTGTACGTGGATGACCCACCCGCGCATATACGTGCCGGGGACCGTATGGCGGGGCCAGTCGCGGGCCCACTCCGGGGGCGCGGCCCCGCGCATCACCAGAGCGGTGGGGCGGCGCGGATCGTCGAGTCCGTCGCCGGGCGCGCATCCCGCGGTGTGGGCGAGGGGGATGACGGAGGTGTTGCCGTTCAGGAGGCAGGGGGCGCCGGTGCCGGGGCTCGTGCCGTTGCCGACGCCATGCCGCTCCAGGGTCTCCGCGACCCGCGCCCAGTCGCGGCGGGCGTCCCCCTGGATCTTGGCGTTGCCATGGGCGAGGGCCGCCTGGACGGCGAGATGGCCGCCGAGTACGAGGGCGGGCACGGCGACGCCGATCCACCGGGGCCGGACCGCGCGCGCGAGGCGGAGCAGGGTGAGGAGTCCGATGGCCGCGGTGGGGGCGAACAGGGCGTGGGTCGGGAGCAGGAAACGCGGGGTCGCGTAGGGGACGAGCACGAAGTACGGGAGGGCGATAGCCAGGCCCGTGACGAGGGCGAGGAGGGCGTCGCGAAAGGGGTCCGCCGGGGCTGTGGCGGACGGGGTCGGCGTGGCGGGCCCCGCCTGTCGTGGGGTGGGCCGGGAGCCCGCGCGGCGCAGGGTCCACAGGCCGGCCGCCACCAGGAGTGTCAGCAGCACCCACCACTCCGCCGCCACGGGCCGGACGCTGTCGTGGTCACAGGGGCGGCAGAGCAGCGGCCCGTCGATGACCGTGAGGTGGTGGACGAACGAGAGCAGCGGACGCAGGTCGCCCTGCACCTCGCTCGCCTCCGTCAGCCGTTCACGGACCCCACCGAAACGGATGTACGCCTCCACGGCCCAGGGCAGCGCGCCCGCCCCGAGCCCGGCGAGCACCGCGAGGACGCGGCTACGTCCGCGCCAGGCAGGAATCAGCAGGGCGGCGACGAGGAGGGGCAGCCCTATGGCGAAGCCGTCGTTGGGCCGCATCAGGGTGGCGAGGGCGATACCGGTCGCGACGCCGGTGCAGGTCAGGAGGGACTGCCGTGGCCACAGGAAGAGTCCGACCGCGCCGACGGCGCCCATGGCCGTGTAGTGGTTGGGCATGGCCTCGTTCGCGTAGAAGAGCGCGATCCACAGACTGCCGTACAGCGCGGCGGCGACGGGCGCGGCCCAGGGCCGGTGGGCCGCGCGCAGCCAGGGGCGGAACCCCAGATAGAGGGCGGCGGTCGCCAGCAGCGTCAGCCACACCCTGAGGAGCACGGTGGAACCGCTCCACGTGGCCACGGGCGCGATGAGGAACGGCACGCCGCGCGTGCGGGGGGCGCTGTACGGCGTGGCGGGAGCGTAGGGCGAGTACCGGCTGGCGTAGACGAGCTCGTCCCAGCCGAGGGGCAGTGTGAGCGGAACGAGGACGCACGACAGCAGGGCGAAGGCGCAGCAGACGGCGAGGAGGAGGCGGTGGGCGAGGCGCTCGGGGCGGGGCTCTGTGCCTGCGCGGGCGGAGGCTGCGCCGGGCAAGGACCCGGAGGCGTCGTCCGGCTGGGGGTCTGCCGGGGTTGTGGCGGGTAGTTCTGCGGGCTGGGGGTCTGCCGGGGTTGTGGCGGGTAGTTCTGCGGGCTGGGGGTCTGCCGGGGTTGTGGCGGGTAGTTCTGCGGGCTGGGGGTCTGCCGGGGTTGTGGCGGGCAGTTCCGCGGGCCGGGGGTCTGGCGAGGCTGTGGCGGGCAGTTCCGCGGGCTGGTGGTTTACCGGAGCTGTGTCGGGTGGATCTGCGGGCTGGTGGTCTACCGGGGCTGTGGCGGGCGGATCCGCGGAGGCTTTGCCGGGCGCGGAGCTTGCGGGTGGCGCCGGGCTGTCGGCGTTCGTGGCGGCTCGGCGGCGTGCGACCCCTCGCTCGCTCACCGTGTCTTCGCCGCCGCGATCAGCCCTTCCGCCGGCAGGTCCCCGGACTCCGTATGCCTTGGTCTCGCGCATGCGGAGCCCGGGGGCCGGGCGCACCGGCGGCAGGCAGGGCAGGCCGCGCGCGCGGTGAGGCGGGGGAGCCTGGCCGGGGTCCTGCTGGACGGGGCCGTACCGGACAGGGTCAGACCGGAAAGGGCCATGAGGGACGGCCTCCTCGACGCTGGCAGGTGGGGCTGGCTCGGCAGTGCCGTCCCCTGTGGCCCGAGGGGCCAGGGGGACGTCACGGCCAGCTTGCCACCGCCGGGCCGCCGCCCCTAGTGGACACAGAACTCGTTCCCCTCCGGGTCGCTCATGATCACCCACTCGCCACCCGGTTCCTTGACGTGCCGGGTCACGGACGCGCCCAGCGCCTCCAGACGGGTGACCTCCTCGTCGCGGCGCCCGGCCGCGGAGTGCACATCGAGATGCAGCCGGTTCTTGCCGGTCTTGGCCTCGGGGACGCGCTGGAAGAGGATCCGGCGGCCCAGCCCCACGCCGGTCTCCTGCTCGTACGGGTCGTCGGGGTGCCGCACGGCGATGAGGTCGCGCCAGGCGCGGCGGCCGCGGAACTCGACGGTCGCCTCCTCCGGTGCCGCGCCGAGTCCGAGGAGGCGGTCGATCAGCGCGCTGTTGTCCTCGACCTCGTATCCCAGCGTCTCGCCCCAGAACGTGGCTTGCGCATGCGGGTCCGTGGCGTCGATGACGAGCTTCCAGTGCAGAGTGGTCATGTAACCAGTTATATCGGTTACGAGGCGTGGAGGTGCCGTTTTCCGCGCTCTCACGCGAACTCGGTTCACCTAGGGGGAGGTTGAGGGTCGGATCGGGGTGTTCCCGGATCGCGGGGAGGCGCCCGGGGCGTCACGCTGGAGGGGTCGTAGAGGACGTGGCTCTTCCAGGCGGCGCTGCTCGTGGACATCCCTGGTCGGCCAGATGTCCAAGTTCACGATGGACCAGTTCGCCGCGGTCATCGAGCTGGGCATCGATCTGGGGCTGCTCTGGGTGGTCTCCACGTTCCTCGCGGCACAGCCCGCAGTTCAGCGCGCCGCTCAGCCCGCCGCCCAGGCCAAGGTTCAGCGCGCTGCTCAGCCCGCCGCCCGGGCCAAGGTTCAGCGCGCCGCTCAGCCCACCGCGCGAAGCCCCGCGCCGGAGGCCGTGCTGCCCGTGGTCAGCGAGGCGCGGTAGGCGCTCGGCGCGATGCCCCGGATCCGCTTGAAGGCGTCGCTGAAGCCGAACCCGTCGGCGTAGCCCACCTGCCCGGCCACGGAGGCGACCGTCGCGCCGGGCTCGGCGAGCAGCTCGGCGGCGAGCGTCATGCGCCACTCGGTGAGGTACGCCATCGGGGGCCTGCCGACCAGGTCGGTGAAGTTCCTGGCGAACACCGCGCGCGAGACCTGGGCGCGCGCGGCGAGCGCCGCCACCGTCCAGGGGCGCGTGGGTTCGTCGTGCATGGCGTGCAGGGCGGGGCCGACGATGTCGTCGCCGAGTGCGCGGTACCAGGCGGGAGGGCAGGCTTCGGGCAGGTCGAACCACTCGCGCAGGGTGCAGGCCAGCATCCAGTCGAGCATCCGGTCCATCACGTACTGGCGTCCGGGACGGTCGACGGCGATCTCGGCGGCGATGAGTTCCACGATGGGCATGCACTCCTCGCCGGAGGGGACGGCGAGCAGGGGTGGGAGCGTGCTGGTCAGACGCCGACCGACGGCGCTGTCCAACTGGTAGGAGCCGCTGACCAGTTCGCATTCGGCGCCGACGGCGGCCAGGGTGAACGGCGCCTTCGTGCACACGATCGCGGCGCCGCCCTCACGGAGGGTCCGTGGCTCGCCCGACGCCACACAGACGCGGGCCGAACCGCGTACCACCGTGATCAGTTCGAGCGCCGCCCTCTCGGTGCAGTTCGTCTCCCACGGGCGCGTCAGCACCGTCCGGTTGAACAGCGCGCCGTCCGCACGCACCCCTCGCAGCAGATCCCCCAGAGCGTCCATGCCCCCACGGTAGACGGACGTCCATCCCTTCGAGACGGATACCCATGCCCCCTGACGCGCCAAGGAAGTTGGCCGAACACATGACCAACAACCAGCGGAAGAACCAGCAGACCGAGCAGATCCGCCGGGCCCACCAGGCCTCGCGGCTCTCCACCGCGTGGAACCAGACGTCCGACGGGGGCGGGGGCGGGGGCGGTGGCGCCCCCATCCTCGTCCTCGGTGCCACCGGCAAGACCGGCAGCCGCGTCGTCACCCGGCTCCGCGCGGCCGGCGCACCGTGCGGGCCGCCTCCCGGACGGCGGAGACACCGTTCGACTGGACCGACCGCGTCACCTGGGGCCCCGCCCTGGAGGGTGTGGGCGCGCTCTATCTGGTCGGGCCGCCCGACCCCGAGCCGATCGCCGACTTCGTCGCGCAGGCGCGGGCGGCGGGCGTGCGCCGCTTCGTGGTCCTGTCCGGCAGGGGCATCGAAATCTACGGCGACTCCTTCGGACCGTCCATGGCGGAGGCCGAGCGCGTGGTCCGTGAGGCGGGCGTGGACTGGACGGTGATCCGTCCGAACAACTTCTCGCAGAACTTCGACGAGGACGTCTTCCGCGGGCCCCTGCTCGAAGGGCGCCTGACACTGCCCGTCGGCGACGTGCCGGAGCCGTTCATCGACGTCGAGGACATCGCGGAGGTGGCCGCCGTCCTGCTCACCGAGGACGGCCACTCGGGTCGTACGTACGAACTGTCGGGCCCCGCTCGCTGACGTTCGCCGAGGCGGTGGCGGAGATCGCGAAGGCGTCGGGGCGGCCGATGCGGTTCGAGGACGTCACGGAGGAGGCGTATGTCGCCGAGCTGGTCGGCGAGGGCGTGCCCGAGGAGGCCGCCCGCTCGCTGGCGGCCGTGCTCGCTTTCCTCGCCGGGGGCCACAACTCCGCGCCGGTGTCCGGCGTCCGCAAGGTCCTCGGCGGGGAGGCCCGCGACTTCACCGAGTACGCGAAGAGGGCCGCGGAGTCGGGCGCCTGGGGATAAGCCTTCGGACAGGCCCTTGGGACAAGCCCTTTGGAAAAGCCTCGGGACAGGTCCGGGGAGAGCACGGGGAAGAGGGAGGGACTGGCACGGTCGTCAGGCCGCGGGCTCCCGTTCGCCCTGGACGGCGGGCCGGGTGGCCGTCGCGGCCCGGCGGGCGGCGGCCAGCCGGACGGCGTTGCGGCGGGCCGTCCGCAGCGCGTCCCACGTCAGCAACGAGAGCGCCAGCCACACGAGCCCGAAGCCGGCCCACCGCTCGGGCGGCATCGCCTCGTGGAAGTACAGGATGCCGAGGAGGAACTGGAAGACGGGCGCGAGGTACTGAAGCAGCCCCAGCGTGGAGAGCGGCACCCGGATCGCCGCCGCCCCGAAGCAGACCAGCGGAGCGGCGGTCACCACACCGGTGGCGGCCAGCAGCGCCGAGTGACCGAGGCCCTCCGTGCCGAACGTGGCCTCGCCCTGCGCGCCGAGCCACACCAGATAGCCGACGGCGGGCAGGAACTGCACGGCGGTCTCGGCGGTGAGCGATTCCAGGCCGCTCAGGTTCACCTTCTTCTTCACCAGGCCGTACGTGGCGAAGGAGAAGGCGAGACAGAGCGAGATCCACGGCGGCCGCCCGTAGCCGAAGGCCAGGACGAGGACCGCCGAGAGCCCGACGGCGACCGCCGCCCACTGGACGGGCCGCAGCCGTTCGCCGAGCAGCAGGACGCCCATCGCGATGGTGACCAGGGGGTTGATGAAGTACCCGAGGGAGGCTTCGACGACGTGGCCGGTGTTCACGGACCAGATGTAGACGCCCCAGTTGACGGTGATGACGGCCGCCGCTATCGCCACCAGACCCAGCCTGCGCGGCTGGCGGATCAGCTCGCGCGCCCAACCCCAGCGTCGTACGAAGAGCAGCGCGACGCCCACGAAGACCAGGGACCACGCCATGCGGTGCGCGAGGATCTCGGCTGCCCCGGACGGCTTGAGGAGCGGCCAGAACAGGGGGACGAGCCCCCACATCCCGTAGGCCGCGAAGCCGTTCAGCAGCCCGATGCGCTGCTCGCTCCTCGACTGCCCGGCTGCTCCGCTGTCCACGGCCCCTCCTTCGTGCGCGGCAGTCCGACGCTGCCAGACCGAAGGTAGCGCCGAGAGCCCTCACCTGTCATGCCCGTATGCCGGGAACACTCATGACAGCGCCCTCCGTCCGCCGCGCCCTGATCCGGGCCAAGGCGACGGGGCCCGGTCCTGAGAGGTTCAGGACCGGGCCCCGGAGGAAGGAAGACGGCGGCCGGGCTAGCCGACGACCGTCCACGTGTCGCCGCCCGCGAGCAGGGCGGCGAGGTCGCCCTTGCCGTCTCTCTCGATGGCGGTGTCGAGCTGGTCGGCCATGAGCGTGTCGTAGACCGGTCGCTCGACGTCGCGGAAGACGCCGATCGGCGTGTGGTGCAGGGTGTCCGGGTCGGCGAGCCGGGAGAGGGCGAACGCGGTCGTCGCGGAGGCGGAGTGCGCGTCGTGGACGAGGATGTCGCGCTCGTTCTCCGGGGTGACGGCGACGACCTTCAGGTCACCGGTCACCGCGTCGCGGACGACGCCCTTCGACTGGTCGGCGCCGAAGCGGATCGGCTGCCCGTGCTCCAGGCGGATCACCGCCTCCTCGGCCTGCTGCTTGTCCTTGAGGACCTCGAAGGCGCCGTCGTTGAAGATATTGCAGTTCTGGTAGATCTCCACCAGCGCCGTGCCGGGGTGCTCGGCGGCTTCGCGCAGCACCGACGTGAGGTGCTTGCGGTCGGAGTCCACCGTCCGCGCCACGAAGGACGCCTCCGCGCCGATCGCCAGCGAGACCGGGTTGAAGGGCGCGTCGAGCGAGCCCATCGGCGTCGACTTGGTGACCTTGCCGACTTCCGAGGTGGGGCTGTACTGCCCCTTGGTCAGGCCGTAGATCCGGTTGTTGAAGAGCAGGATCTTCAGGTTCACGTTGCGGCGCAGGGCGTGGATGAGGTGGTTGCCGCCGATGGACAGCGCGTCGCCGTCACCGGTGACCACCCACACGCTCAGGTCGCGCCGCGAGGAGGCGAGACCGGTGGCGATGGCGGGGGCACGGCCGTGGATGGAGTGCATCCCGTACGTGTTCATGTAGTACGGGAAGCGGGAGGAGCAGCCGATGCCGGAGACGAAGACGATGTTCTCCTTCGCCAGGCCCAGCTCCGGCATGAAGCCCTGCACGGCGGCCAGCACGGCGTAGTCGCCGCAGCCCGGGCACCAGCGCACCTCCTGGTCGGACTTGAAGTCCTTCATGGACTGCTTGGCCTCGGCCTTGGGCACCAGCTTCAGCGGTCCGCTGCCGACGTCAGTCATCGATGGCCTCCTTGAGAGCCGTGGCGAGCTGCTCGGCCTTGAACGGCATTCCATTGACCTGGTTGTACGAGACCGCGTCCACCAGGTACTTCGCCCTGACGAGGGTGGCGAGCTGACCGAGGTTCATCTCGGGGATCACCACCTTGTCGTAACGCCCGAGCACCTCGCCCAGGTTCCGCGGGAACGGGTTCAGGTGGCGCAGATGGGCCTGCGCGATGGGGACACCGGCCGCGCGCAGCCGGCGGACGGCCGCGGTGATCGGCCCGTATGTCGAGCCCCAGCCGAGCACCAGCGTGTCGGCCTCGCCGCTCGGGTCGTCGACGTCCAGGTCCGGTACGTCGATGCCGTCGACCTTGGCCTGGCGGGTGCGGACCATGAAGTCGTGGTTGGCCGGGTCGTAGGAGATGTTGCCCGTGCCGTCCTGCTTCTCGATGCCGCCGATCCGGTGTTCGAGGCCGGGCGTGCCGGGGATCGCCCAGGGGCGGGCCAGGGTCTGCGGGTCGCGCTTGTAGGGCCAGAACACCTCGGTGCCGTCGTCCTCGGTGTGATTGGTCCCTGAGGCGAACTGCACGCGCAGGTCCGGCAGTTCGTCCACGTCCGGGATGCGCCACGGCTCGCTGCCGTTGGCGAGGTAGCCGTCGCTCAGCAGGAAGACCGGCGTGCGGTAGGTGACCGCGATCCGGGCCGCCTCCAGGGCGGCGTCGAAGCAGTCCGCCGGGGTCCTGGGCGCCACGATCGGCACGGGTGCCTCGCCGTTGCGGCCGTACATCGCCTGGAGCAGGTCGGCCTGCTCGGTCTTGGTCGGCAGGCCGGTGGAGGGCCCGCCGCGCTGGATGTCCACGATCAGCAGCGGCAGTTCGAGCGAGACGGCGAGCCCGATGGTCTCCGACTTCAGCGCCACGCCGGGCCCAGAAGTCGTCGTCACCGCCAGCGAGCCGCCGAACGCCGCGCCGAGCGCCGCGCCGATGCCCGCGATCTCGTCCTCCGCCTGGAAGGTGCGTACGCCGAAGTTCTTGTGCTTGGACAGCTCGTGGAGGATGTCCGAGGCCGGCGTGATGGGGTACGAGCCGAGGTACAGCGGCAGATCCGCCTGCCGGCCCGCCGCGATCAGGCCGTACGAGAGGGCCAGGTTCCCCGAGATGTTGCGGTACGTGCCGGTGGGGAAGGCCGTGGCGGCCGGGGCGACTTCGTAGGAGACCGCGAAGTCCTCGGTCGTCTCGCCGAAGTTCCAGCCAGCGTGGAAGGCGGCGATGTTCGCCTCGGCGATCTCGGGCTTCTTGGCGAACTTGGTCCGCAGGAACTTCTCGGTGCCCTCGGTCGGCCGGTGGTACATCCACGACAGCAGGCCCAGCGCGAACATGTTCTTGGACCGGCCCGCGTCCTTGCGCGAGAGGTCGAACTCCTTGAGCGCCTCCACCGTCAGCGTGGTCAGCGGCACCGGGTGCACGCTGTAGCCGTCCAGGGAGCCGTCCTCCAGCGGCGAGACGTCGTAACCGACCTTCTGCATCGCCCGCTTGGAGAACTCGTCCGTGTTGACGATGATCTCCGCGCCGCGCGGCACGTCGCCGATGTTCGCCTTCAGGGCCGCCGGGTTCATCGCCACCAGGACGTTCGGGGCGTCCCCGGGGGTCAGGATGTCGTGGTCGGCGAAGTGCAGCTGGAAGGAGGAGACGCCCGGCAGGGTCCCGGCGGGAGCCCTGATCTCGGCCGGGAAGTTCGGCAGCGTCGACAGGTCGTTGCCGAAGGACGCGGTCTCCGAAGTGAAGCGGTCACCCGTGAGCTGCATACCGTCACCGGAGTCACCCGCGAAACGGATGATCACCCGGTCCAGGCGCCGTACGTCCTTCTCACCCGCGCGCTTGCGTTGCTCTCCGACGAGTGCCCCGTCGGCCTGCTCGGCTTCGCTACTGACCTGGCTGGTCACTGAACTGGACCTCCCTCAAGGCGGCTGAGGGCAATCGCCGGGACGCCCGGCGCTCCCAAGGCCCACCCTACGTCTGTAAGGGTCGCCTTCCTGGGGTAGCTCGTATTTTGGACGCTGTTTTGAGACGCCCTGTTGTCCTGGTTCGCCATGATTCGCCTATTCCCCCGGCCCCTGGTAGATGACGCTCCCCGTTCATCCTTTGGTTCAGGACATCCTTTGGTTCTAGGACTCGACTCTTACGGCTTGTCCCTGACCGGACCCTGACCCGGCCCTGACGCGCCCCACTCGTTTCCGACTCGTACGGCTCCGACTCGTACGGCTCCGACTCGTACGGCTCCGACTCGTACGGCGCGTCCCGGCCCGGTCATGAATTGAGGTACTCGGTCATGAATTGAGGTAGGTGAGGACGGCGAGCACCCTGCGGTGATCTCCGTCACTGGGAGACAGGCCGAGCTTCAGGAAGATGTTGCTCACGTGCTTCTCGACGGCGCCGTCGCTCACCACGAGCTGCCGGGCGATCGCCGAGTTCGTCCGCCCCTCCGCCATCAGGCCCAGTACCTCGCGCTCACGCGGTGTGAGCCCCGTCAGGACGTCCTGCTTGCGGCTGCGGCCGAGCAGCTGCGCCACGACCTCCGGGTCGAGCGCCGTGCCCCCCTCGGCCACCCGCACCACCGCGTCCACGAACTCGCGCACCTCCGCGACCCGGTCCTTCAGCAGGTACCCCACGCCCCGGCTCGACCCGGCGAGCAGCTCGGTGGCGTACTGCTCCTCGACGTACTGCGAAAGCACAAGCACCCCGAGTCCCGGGTGCCGCTGACGCAGCTGCACCGCGGCCCGCACCCCCTCGTCGGTGTGCGTCGGCGGCATCCGCACATCGGCGACGACCACGTCCGGCAGGGCGTCCTGCGCCGCGAGGTCGGTGATGGTCTTGATCAGCGCCTCGGCATCGCCCACACCGGCGACCACGTCGTGCCCGCGGTCGGTCAGCAACCGGGTCAGGCCCTCCCTGAGCAGCACTGAATCCTCGGCGATGACCACCCGCACTGTGTCCTCCACTGTTCTTGGCCCCCCGGCGCGCTCGGCCGACGTCACCGGCGTCGATCCGACATCGGTGACGTCGGCCGAGCGTCCGGCACCTCAGTATCGCGCGATCCGGGTCCGTCCACCGGTGCTGTCGCCAGACTCGTTCACCCGGCACCCGGCACCCGGCACCCGGCACCCGGCACCCGGCACCCGGCACCCGGCACCCGGCACCCGGCACCCGGCACCCGGCACCCGGCACCCGGCACCCGGCACCCGTCGCCGTCACCCCATCGCGCCGCCCCCGGTCCGGAGTACGGACCAGGGGCGGCGCGGGTGACTGAGTGACTGAGTGTCTGAGTGTCTGAGTGTCTGAGTGACTGACGTCTGAGTTGCCGTCACCTCACGCGTACCGCCAGGGCAGTTCCGCCGTGACCGTCGTCGGACCGCCCTGCGGCGAGTCGACCAGCAGGATTCCGTCGACCGCGTCCAGCCGCTCCGCGAGGCCCGCGAGGCCGGAGCCCGCCGTCACGTCGGCGCCGCCCGAGCCGTCGTCCGTGACCTGGAGCATCAGCCGGGCCTCGGACCGCCACACGTCCACCGAGGCCCGACTCGCCCGGCTGTGCTTGCTGATGTTCTGCAAGAGCTCGGAGACCGTGAAGTACGCGATGCCCTCGATGGCAGCGGCCGGACGGCTCGCCAGGTCCACCTCCACCTGGACCGGCACCGTGCAGCGCGCGGCCAGGGCGGAGAGCGCGGCGTTCAGGCCGCGGTCGGTGAGGATCGCCGGGTGGATGCCGCGGGCCAGATCGCGCAGCTCCTGGAGGGCGACCTTCACCTCGCCGTGCGCCTCGTCCACCATGCGGGCCGCGGCCTCCGGGTCCTCGGCCAGCTTCTCCTTGGCGAGGCCGAGGTCCATGGCGAGGGCGACCAGGCGGGCCTGCGCGCCGTCGTGCAGATCGCGCTCGATGCGGCGCAGGTCGGCGGCGGCGGTGTCCACGACCACGCCCCGGTCCGACTCCAGCTCCTCGACGCGCGTCGCGAGCCGCGAGGGGCCGAGCAGCCCGTGCACCATCAGCCGGTCCACGGTCGTCAGGGCCCGCAGGATCCACGGCGTGGCCAGCGTGATCAGCAGCCCGGTCGCCGCCGTGACGCCGATCTCGAAGGGGTTGTCGAGGTAGACGCCGTGGCCGTCGCCGCCGTAGAGCTGGATGCCGTCCTGGCCGCCGTACAGCGGGAAGAGCCAGAACCACAGCGGGTACGTGAGCATCATCCAGCCGTACGACCAGAAGGCCGCCGCCACGATGAACGAGAACATCGACCACGGCATCAGCAGCAGGGAGTAGAGCAGGTGCCGCCAGGACGCGCCGCTCTTGAGGACGGACCCGATGAGCGCCATCGCGCCGCCGCCCTTGGGGCGCAGCGGCTCCGGGGGAGCGACGTCCAGGCCGAGCAGGCTGCGGGCCCGCGTCCGCTCCAGGGCGCCGATGCCGCGGCAGCCGGCCAGGGCGCCGGCGAGGACCGGGACGCCGATGAAGGTGACCAGCAGCCCCACGCCGAGCGAGAACATCGTGACCGCGAAGACGAAGGACACGATGCCGATGGGCAGACTCAGCAGGGTGTAGCCGAGCTCCTGCCAGGTGCGGGCCTCGATCGGGGCGCGCAGCCCCGCGGGGAGGCGGTGGCGCCGCTCCGCGACGTCGGCTGCCCGGAAGTCCGGCCGGTCCATGCGCGCGTACCCCTGTCCGTACTCCGTGGCCATCGCCGCCATCCGTTTCTGCTCAAGGTTGCCTAGGCTGCTCAAGGTCTGCCAAGTTCGCTTAAGGTCTGCCAAGTTCGCTCAAGGTCTTTCCGAGCTCAGCTGCCTGTTTCCCGTGCCTCCAGCCTCGCCGTCCGGCCGCCGCCGGGCCATGGAGCGCGTCGGCGTCTTAGGGCGGGGGTTTTCCCTACCCCCGGGCGGGGTCTCACGGTCGGCGCGCCCCGGAAGCGTGGTCCGCCGTGCGGTCACGCCACGGCAGCTCCGCCGTGATCGTGGTCGGCCCGCCCTGCGGCGAGTCGATCACGAAGAGGCCGTCGACCGCGCCGAGCCGGTCCGCAAGGCCCGCCATGCCGGTGCCGCCGTCCAGCCGGGCCCCGCCCCGCCCGTCGTCCCACACCTGGATGAGCAGCCGGTCCTCCGCGCGCCACACCTCGACGCTCGCGCTCCGCGCCCCGCTGTGCTTGCTGACGTTCTGCAGCAGCTCGGAGACCGTGAAGTACGCGATGCCCTCGATGGCCGCCGCCGGACGCGTCGGCAGGTCGGCGGTCACCTTCACCGGCACCGTGCAGCGCGACGCAACGGAGGACAGCGCGGCGTTCAGACCGCGGTCGGTGAGGACTGCCGGGTGGATGCCGCGGGCCAGGTCACGCAGCTCCTGAAGGGCCAGCTTCACCTCGCCGTGCGCCTCGTCCACCATCAGGGCCGCGGCGTCGGGGTCCTCCAGCAGCTTCTCCTTGGCCAGGCCGAGCCCCATCGCGAGGGCGACCAGGCGGGCCTGCGCGCCGTCGTGCAGATCGCGCTCGATGCGGCGCAGGTCGGCGGCGGCGGTGTCCACGACCACGCCCCGGTCGGACTCCAGTTCGGCGATGCGCCGCTCCAGCTCGTCGGAGGGGCAGAGCAGCCCGCGCACCATCGCCCGGTCGGCATTGGTCAGGCCACGGGCGATGAAGGGCAGCACCGGCCAGAGCACGAAGAGCCCGACGAGCGTCACGGTGAAGGTGACCACGCCCCACGGCAACCGGATGAACGCGTACAGCATCGTGCGCCACCCCACCGGGTCCTTCAGGGTCAACCAGAGCCGGCCGAAGAAGCCGCCTCCGTCGAGCACCCGCATCGGGCTCGGCTCCTCCACCCGCACGCCGAGCAGCTTCCTCGCCCGCGCCCGCTCGGCCTGGCCCAGCCGCCGCGCACCGAGCAGCCCCACCGCCAGCAGCGGCAGGCCGACGACCGTCACCGTCAGCCCGGCCCCCAGCGACAGCGTGAACACCGCGTAGACGAAGCCGGCGATGCCCATCGGCAGGTTCACCAGGAGGTGGGCGACCTCCTGCCAGGTGCGCGTTTCGTACGCGAAGCGCGCGGGCGGCAGCGGTTCGTCATCGTGCGGGAGTGTGGTGCCGGGTGCGGTCATACGCGACAGAGTGCCGGGCGCGCCGCCGTAACGCCATGAGGGCCCCCGCCAGGCCGGCCGGGGGATAACCCCACCTCGCCGTGACCGGCGGACACGCTCACCCTGACCGGCGGGCGACGCTCACCCTGACCGAAGTGTGACGCTCTGCTTACCTATCCTTTAGCAGGCCCTAGACTCCCGTGCGTACAGATCGTCGAACAGGATCAAGAACAGGATCAGGGCGGTCGGGGAGTGAGGGGCTGACGTGCACGTGACGAACGTCGCGGCGAGCTACTACCAGTCGTACTCCGTCGTGGGGCTGCTCGCGGTCGTCGGCGTGCTGTTCGTCGCCGTCGCCTTCGGCGCGGGACGGCTGCTGCGCCCGGTGGTGCCCACCCCTGAGAAACTCCTGACGTACGAGTGCGGCGTCGACCCCGTCGGCGAGGGCTGGGCCCACACCCAGGTCCGTTACTACGTCTACGCCTTCCTCTACGTGATCTTCGCCGTCGACTCGATCTTCCTCTTCCCCTGGGCGACGGTCTTCGCCGCGCACGGCTACGGCGCGACGACGCTCGTGGAGATGTTCATCTTCCTCGGCTTCCTCGCCGTGGGCCTGCTGTACGCATACAAGAAGGGCGTCCTCACATGGACGTGAGCCCCATGACCCCCGTGCCCCACGCTTCCGTGAACTCCGCTTCCGTGGACCCCGCTTCCGTGGACCCCGCTCCCATGGATCCCGCTCCCGTGGACCTTCCGGAGCCGAAGCGGCTGGGCGTGCTCTCCCGTCTGGCCCCCGAGCCGATGAAGGTGGTCCTCAACTGGGGCCGCCGCTACTCCCTGTGGGTCTTCAACTTCGGCCTCGCCTGCTGCGCGATCGAGTTCATCGCCGCCTCCATGGCGCGCCATGACTTCATCCGGCTCGGCGTCATCCCCTTCGCACCGGGGCCGCGCCAGGCCGACCTGATGGTCGTGTCCGGCACGGTCACCGACAAGATGGCGCCCGCCGTGAAGCGTCTGTACGAACAGATGCCCGAACCGAAGTACGTCATCTCCTTCGGCGCCTGCTCCAACTGCGGCGGCCCCTACTGGGACTCGTACTCCGTCACCAAGGGCGTCGATCAGATCATCCCGGTCGACGTGTACGTCCCCGGCTGCCCGCCCCGGCCCGAGGCGCTGCTCCAGGGCATTCTCAAGCTCCAGGAGAAGATCGCCCGCGAGTCGCTCGGCGAGCGGTACGGCAGCGGTACGCGACCTTCCGTAGCGGCGCTGCGCAGCGGCCTCGTCCAGGGACCCGCGGCCACGCCCGAAGCTCGGGAAGGTGACCGGTGACCGGCTGGCTGCCGAGCCCCGTCGAGGAGCTCTTCGGCGCGGAGGCGACGGCCGAGGAGTCGTACGACGTACTGACCGTCGACGTCCCCCCGGCTCAGTGGACGACCGCCCTGGAGACGGCCCGCACCACGCTCTCCTGCACCTACTTCGACTGGCTGAGCGCGGTCGACGAACCCGGCACGGGCTTCAGGATCTGCGCCCACGTGGTCGCACTCGCGCCCGTACGCCGCCTCCTCCTGCGTACGACGGTTCCGCACGACGCCCCAGTGCTCGCCTCCGCGGTCGACGTCTACGCGGGCGCCGCCTGGCATGAGCGCGAGACACACGAGATGTTCGGCGTGACGTTCGAGGGCCACCCCGGACTGACCCCGCTGCTGCTGCCCGAAACCTTTGAGGGCCACCCGCTGCGCAAGGACTTCGTGCTCGCGGCGCGTGTCGCGAAGGCCTGGCCGGGCGCCAAGGAGCCGGGGGAGTCCGAGCACGGCGGCCCCAAGCGCCGCCAGATGCTGCCGCCCGGCGTACCCGACCCCAACGAGTGGGGCCCCCTGAAGGGGCAGCTCCCGGCGGCCCCGGCCCGCCCAGCCCGAGGCGCGGGCCGCGCGGCGGGCGCGGCGGGCGCCGCCGGTCGAGCGGCAGCCGGTGAGCGTCCCGCGCGGCGAACCCGCTCGGCGAGCGAGGGCTCGGCGAGCCAGGCCGCCCCCCAGCCCCCGGAAGCCCCCAGCGGCCCCCCGCGCCGCTCCCGCAGCGTCAGCCAGGGCTCGGCTTCCCAGCGGGCGACGGCTACGGATCCGGAGCCGACGTCAGCTGAGGCGACCCCGAAGCCGAAGCCGAATGCGGCGGCCGCCGCGGAGCCTGAGGCCAAGCCGGAGGCGGCCCGCAAGACCGATCCCGAGAACGACGCTGCGGCCACGGCGAGCCCCGAGGCCAAGCGCCCCTCACCGCCACGCAACTCCGACGCCCCCTGGCACCACGCCCGCCCGACATTCGACACCCCGCCCCAGCCGACACCACGAACCGACCCCCCCGAGCCGAAGGCTGCCCAGCCGGAAGGGGAGCCGGTGAGCCCCGAGCCGAAGGCTGCCCAGCCGGAAGGGAAGCCGGTGAGCCCCGAGCCGAAGGCTGCCCAGCCGGAAGGGAAGCCGGTGAGCCCCGAGCCGGAGGCTGACCGGCCGGGAGTGGAGCCCGTGCAGCCGGGAGTGGAGTCCGCGCGTGTTGAGCCGGAGGCTGACCGGCCGGGAGTGGGGTCCTTGCAGTCGGGAGAGGAGTCCGCGCGTCCTGACCCGGAGGCTGTCCAGCCCGGAGCCGAGTTCACGCGGCCCGACGCTGAGGTCACACGTCCTGAGCCGAAGACCAACCAGCCGGAAGCGGCGCCCGCGCAGCCCGAGCCGCAGCCCGAGCCGAAGCCCGGCCCCACCCCGCGCCCCACTCCCCCCACCACCCCGCACCCCGATAACGACGACCGCACCGGAGGCACCGAGTGAACGACGCCCTCGACGTCGCCCTGCGCCTCGTCATCGTCTTCGCGGTGTTCCTGGTCCTGCCCCTCGTCATCGGTCAGACCGAACACAAGGTGATGGCCCACATGCAGGGCCGCCTCGGCCCCATGTACGCCGGCGGCTTCCACGGCTGGGCCCAACTCGTCGCCGACGGCGTCAAGTTCGCCCAGAAGGAAGACATCGTCCCGGCCGAGGCCGACCGCCGCGTCTTCCAGCTCGCCCCGGCCATCGCCCTGCTGCCCTACCTCCTCGTACTCGTCGCCATCCCGATCGGCCCCGGCGAGGGCGCGGTCGGCGAGGTCGTCGACGCGGGCGTCTTCTTCGTCCTCGCGATCATGGGCATCAGTGTGCTCGGCTCGCTCATGGCGGGCTGGGCCAGCGCCAACAAGTTCTCCCTCCTCGGCGGCCTGCGCACCGCCGCCCAGCTCCTCGCCTACGAACTGCCGATGCTGCTCGCCGCCGCCTCCGTCGCGATGGCCGCGGGCACGGTCTCCCTGCCCGGCATCGTCGACGCGTTCGAATGGTGGTGGCTGCCCTGGCAGATCGTCGGCGCCCTCGTGTTCTTCGTCGCCGGCCTCGCCGAACTCCAGCGCCCGCCCTTCGACATGCCGGTCGCCGACTCCGAGATCATCTTCGGTGCCTACACCGAGTACACGGGCCTGCGCTTCGCCCTCTTCCTCCTCGCTGAGTACGCCGGAATCGTCGTCCTGTGCGGCCTGACCACCGTCCTCTTCCTGGGAGGCTGGCACGGCCCATGGGGCGCTGACGGCCTGGGCTGGGTCTGGACCCTGCTCAAGACGGCCGTCCTCGCGTTCGTCGTGATCTGGCTCCGCGTGTCCTACCCCCGCCTCCGTGAGGACCAGCTCCAGAAGCTGGCCTGGACCACCCTCGTCCCCCTCGCCCTCGCGCAGATCGCGCTCACCGGAATCGTGAAGGTGGCGATCAACTGATGCCTCCGATCCCAGGGTCCGGCCTCGCCAAGGGCCTCGCCGTCACCCTCCGCACGATGACGAAGAAGACCGTCACCGAGCAATACCCCGACGCCCAGCCCGAACTGCCGCCCCGCACCCGTGGCGTCATCGGCCTGTTCGAGGAGAACTGCACGGTCTGCATGCTGTGCGCCCGCGAGTGCCCGGACTGGTGCATCTACATCGACTCCCACAAGGAGACGGTGCCGCCCGCCGCCCCCGGCGGCCGTGAGCGCAGCCGCAACGTGCTCGACCGCTTCGCCATCGACTTCTCCCTCTGCATGTACTGCGGCATCTGCATCGAGGTGTGCCCCTTCGACGCCCTCTTCTGGTCCCCGGAGTTCGAGTACGCCGAGACCGACATCCACGAACTCACCCACGAGCGCGACAAGCTCCGCGAGTGGATGTGGACGGTCCCGGCCCCGCCCGCCCTGGACCCCGGCGCCGAGGAGCCGAAGGAACTCGCCGCCGCCCGCAAGGCAGCGGAGAAGCTGGCCGCCGCCCAAGAACCCAAGCCCGACCCGCAGGCGCCCGCACCCGCCACCGGGCACCCCGAGCCCAAGCCCGACCCCGCACCCGCCACCGGGCACCCCGAGCCCAAGCCCGACCCGCAGGCGCCCGCACCCGCCACCGGGCACCCCGAGCCCGACCCCGCACCCGCCACCGGGCACCCCGAGCCCAAGCCCGACCCGCAGGCGCCCGCACCCGCCACCGGGCACCCCGAGCCCGACCCCGCACCCGCCACCGGGCACCCCGAGCCCAAGCCCGACCCGCAGGCGCCCGCACCCGCCACCGGGCACCCCGAGCCCAAGCCCGACCCCGCCTCCAAGCCCGAGCCCAAGCCCGGCTCCGAGCCCAAGTCCAAGCCCGAGCCGCGGGAAGGTGAGTCGTGACCTCCGCAGCAGCCACCGCGGCAACGGCGGCCGCGGCCGCCGAGAACCACGGTTTCCTCTCACCGACCGGCGTCGAGATCGCCTTCCTCCTCGTCGGCCTCGTCACCCTCGGCGCGGCGGTCATCACCGTCACGACCCGGCAGCTGGTCCACGCCGCCCTGTGGCTGGTCGTGGCGCTCGGCGGCCTCGCCGTCGAGTACCTCCTGCTGACCGCGGAGTTCATCGCCTGGGTGCAGGTCCTCATCTACGTCGGTTCCGTCGTGGTCCTCCTCCTCTTCGGCCTGATGCTCACCCGGGCGCCCATCGGCCGCTCCCCGGACGCCGATTCGGGCAACCGCCCGATCGCGCTCGCGGTGGCCCTCGCCGCTGCCGCCGCCCTGGTCTGGGTCGTCGTGGACGCGTTCCGCACCACGGTGATCGACCTGGACGGCGCCGCCCAGGGCTCCACCCGCGTGACCGGCTCGGTCCTCTTCCGGCACTGGGTGCTTCCCTTCGAAGCGCTCTCCGTCCTTCTCCTCGCCGCCCTCGTCGGCGCGATCGCCCTGTCCCGCAAGAACACCGCGGCGGATGCCCGGTCCACGGTTGCCCGATCCACGGTTGCCCGGTCCACGGATGCCTCGGCCACTGATGCCCCGGCCACGGACCGGGAGGGGAACCGCTGATGCACCTCCATCTCGCCTATCCCGCCGTCCTCGCCGTCCTCCTCTTCTGCGTCGGCCTCTACGGCGTCCTCGCCCGCCGCAACGCGATCCTGGTCCTGATGTCGGTCGAGCTGATGCTCAACGCCGTCAACCTCAACCTCGTCGCCTTCGACGTCTGGCTCCGCGACGCCCTCCACGCCGGCCAGGCCCTGACGCTCTTCACCATCGCCATCGCCGCCGCCGAGATCGGCATCGGCCTCGCGATCGTCCTGGCCGTCTACCGCAACCGCGGCACCTCCGCCGTCGACGACCTCCGTGATACCGCCGAGCCCACCGGGCCGGACGAGTCACAGGAGCCGCCGCAGTCACTGACGTCACCGCAGTCGCAGAAGACCGAGGCCACCGCGTGACCACGACCACCCTCGCCATCCTCGTCCCCCTCCTCCCGTTCCTGGGCGCGGCCGCCGGCCTGCTGCTCGGGCGCCGGAGCCCCGGACTCGTACGCCCCCTCGCGGTGCTGCCCACGCTGACGGCACTCGTACTGGCCGCCCTCGTCGCCGTCCGCCAAGGCGGCGACCGGGCCGTCGACGCCGCCACCGAGCTGACCCCGACCGGCTCGGTCCCCATCGAGCTCGCCCTGCACATCGACGGCTTCGCCGCCCTCGTCGCCGTCCTGGTCGGCGTTGTCGCCTCCTGCGTGCAGATCTACTCGACGGGCTACCTCCGCGAGGACCCGCGCTACCCCTCGTACGCCGCTCTCGTCTCCCTCTTCACCTCCGCGATGCTGCTCGTCGTCTACTCAGGCGACCTGATGGTGCTCCTGGTCGGCTGGGAGATCATGGGCATCTGCTCGTACTTCCTCGTCGGCCACTACTGGGAGACGCCCGAGGCGCGCGCCGCCTCCCTGAAGGCCTTCCTGGTCACCAAGCTCGGCGACGTCCCCTTCCTCATCGGCCTGTTCGCCCTCGCCGTCGACGCGGGCTCCTTCCGCATCACGACGATCCTCGCGGCGGTCGACGACGGCGGCCTCGACCACCCGACGCTGATCGCCCTGCTGCTCCTCGCGGGCGTGGCGGGCAAGTCCGCGCAGTTCCCACTGCACACCTGGCTGCCCGACGCGATGGCGGGCCCCACGCCCGTCTCCGCGCTGATCCACGCCGCGACGATGGTCGCCGCCGGCGTGTACTTCGTGGCGCGCCTCCTTCCCGTCTTCGCCGCCTCCGCGGCGGCCCTGGTCGTCCTCGCCGTCATGGCCGCCGTCACGATGGCCGGCTCGGCCCTCGCCGCGCTCGCCCAGGACGACATCAAGCGCGTCCTCGCGTACTCGACGATCGGCCAGCTCGGCTACATGACCGGCGCCCTCGCCGCCGGCGACCGCGGTGCCGCCGTCTTCCACCTCCTGTCCCACGGCGCCTTCAAGGCGCTGCTGTTCCTCGCCGCGGGCGTGATCATCCACGCCGCCGGCACCAACTCCCTGGCCGCCATGTCCCGCATGGGGGGCCTGCGCGACCGCATCCCGGACGCCTACTGGACGATGACCGTGGCGCTCCTCGCGCTCGCCGCGATCCCGCCGTTCAGCGGCTTCTTCTCCAAGGAGGCCGTGCTCGGCGCCGCCGAGCACACCGCCACGGGCCACGCCGCGTCCGCGCCCGCCTCGGCCGGCTGGATCGTCCTCGTCGCCGGACTGCTCACCGCCCTCCTCACCGCCGCCTACGCGACGCGTCTATGGCTGCTCGCCTTCCACGGAAAGGGCACCGAGGCCCCGGACCACGGGAAGCAGCCCGTGGCCATGACAGCCGTGCTCTGGGTGCTCGCGGTCCCTTCCCTCGTTTTCGGTCTCACGGTCGGTGTCCTGCCGGACTGGTTCGACGGCCACTCGCTCACCCCGACGCTGACGACCTCCGTGCTCGGCACGGGCCTCGCCCTCGTCGGCGGCGTCGTCACGTACGGCGCGTGGCGGCACACCACCGCGCTCGCCGCCCGCGTCCCGATGGGCGCGGTCGCGGTGAACCCGGAGGGCGACGGAGGACAGGTCGAGGCGGAGGCCATCGCCTCGCACGCCCCCGTCTACGGGGACATCGCCTCGGCCCACGACCCGGCCGACCCGGGCCGCCTGCTGCTGGGCCCGCTGCACCGCCACGCCGCCGGAGGCTTCCGCCTCGACGCCGTCTACACCGCCCTGTTCGTCCGCCCGGTCCAGGCCGCCGCGCGTCTCGTCCGCTTCCTCGACCGCGAGGTCGTCGAGACGTACGTGCGCGGCGCGGGCACCGCACCCCGCTGGCTCGGCGCGGCCGTCCGGCGCGCGCAGACCGGCAACGTACAGACCTATCTGAGCGCGCTGCTCGCAGGCACGGTCGTCCTGGCCGTCGCCGCCGTCCTCGTCGCCACCGCCGGAGCGTGAGCAGCCGTGATCGGTATCAGTGAGTCCGTGATGCAGTTTCTTCTGGCGTTGATCGTCGTCGGCCCGCTCATCGGCGCCGTGGCCGCCCTCCTGCCGGCCCCGCCCGGGCTGAAGGGAAAGTCGCCCGACCAGGCCGTGCTCAGGCACGGCGTGCTGGTGACCGGCGTCATCCTGCTCGCCGCGATCGTCCTCGCGCTCGGCTTCAACGATGACCAGCCGTCAAAGATGCAGGCCACGACCGACATCAGCTGGATCCCCGCACTAGACGTGCGCATCCACCTCGGCATCGACGGCATCTCTGTCCCCCTCCTGGTCCTGACCGCGCTGCTGACCTTCCTCTGCGCGCTCTACAGCTACTTCAAGATGCCGAAGGGCCCGTCCCCCAAGGCATTCGTCGCACTGATCCTCGTCCTCGAGTCCGGCACCCTCGCGACGTTCGCCGTCCTCGATCTGCTGCTGTTCTTCCTGGCGTTCGAGATGGTGCTCATCCCGATGTACTTCCTCATCGCCCGCTGGGGCGGCGAGCAACGAACCCAGGCCGCCTGGAAGTTCATCCTCTACACCCTGCTCGGGTCCGTCGTGATGCTGCTGGGCCTGCTCCTCATCGGGCTCAGGTCCGGCACATTCGACATGGTGGCACTCGCCACTGACAACGGCCGTGGCCTGAGTACATCCGTGCAGGTCATCGCCGTTCTGGCGATCGGCATCGGGCTCGCGGTCAAGACGCCGATGTGGCCGCTGCACAGCTGGCTGCCGGACGCCCACACCGCCGCGCCCACCGTCGGCTCGGTCCTGCTGGCCGGCGTGCTGCTGAAGATGGGTACGTACGGGTTCGTCCGGATCCTCCTGCCCATCGCCCCCGACGGCATGCGGGAGTTCGCGCCCTACCTCGCGGCCTTCGCGGTCGTCGGGATCATCTACGGCTCCCTCGCCTGCCTCGCCCTCGCCAAGCGGGGCGCGAAGGGCGATCTCAAGCGGCTCATCGCGTACTCGTCCGTCGGCCACATGGGCTTCGTACTGCTCGGCATCGCGACGATGAGCCCAACCGGCGTGAACGGCGCGCTGTTCGCCAACATCGCCCACGGCCTCATCACCGGCCTGCTCTTCTTCCTCGTCGGCGCGCTCAAGGACCGCACCGGCACCACCGACCTCGACTCGCTCGCACAGGAGTCCGGCGCCGCGCTCTACGGCAAGGCCCCCCGCCTCGGCGGCCTGCTCGCGTTCGGCGCGGTCGCCTCGCTCGGCCTGCCGGGTCTGGCCGGGTTCTGGGGCGAGATGCTCGCGCTGTTCGGCGCCTTCAAGCCCGCCGACGACCTGAGCCGCCCCGCCTTCCTCACCTTCATGGCGATCGCCGCCTTCGGCACGCTGCTCACCGCCGCGTACATGCTCATCGTCGTACGTCGTGTCTGCATGGGGCCGACGCCACAGAGCACCGACGAGCCCGCGCCCCAGGTCCTCGCCGACGTCCACGGCTACGAATTCGCCGCCTGGACCCCGCTCGTCGCCCTCACCGTCCTCGCCGGACTCTGGCCCGCGGCTCTCCTCGGCCTGACCGACCCGGCCGTGCAGAAGCTCCTCACTGGAGGCAAGTCGTGACCGTGGCCGCCGAAAGCGCCTCCAGCATGGTCCAGTCCGTCGACTGGCTCGCGATCGCGCCACCGACCATCGTCGCGGTGGTCGGCCTCGTCGTCCTTGTCGCCGACCTCTTCGTGGGTGACGGCAAGAAGGCCGTCCTCGGCTGGATCTCCGTGGCCGGCCTGGCGGCGGCCGGGCTCGCTCTGCTGCCCCTCCTGGACGACGACCGCTCGACCTTCTGCCTGACCGGCGGCGGCACGCACGCGTGCAGCTACACCGCCGACCGCTTCACCCTGGTCATCCAGCTCCTCGTCCTCGGCGGCGCCCTGCTGACGGCCCTGCTCTCCATGAGCACCCTCAAGGACTCCCGACGAGACCTCCCCGCGGGGGAGTACTGGTTCCTCCTGCTGTCCTCCGCGGCGGGCGCCGCCCTGCTGCCCGCCTCGCGCGACCTCGCGACGCTCATCGTCGCCCTGGAGGTCGCCTCCCTGCCCGCCTTCGCCCTCGTCGGCCTCCGGCACGGCGACAAGCGCTCCTCCGAAGCGGCCTTGAAGTTCTTCCTCTCCTCGGTCACCGCGACCGCCGTGAGCCTCATGGGCGTCAGCTTCGTGTACGCGGCCACCGGCACCCTGCACCTCACCGAGATCGCCACCAAGCTTCAAGGCCCCCAGATCGCCGACGGGCAGCTGCACACGCTCGCCCAGACCGGCGTCGCCCTCACCCTCGTCGGCTTCGCCTTCAAGGTGGCGGCCGTGCCCTTCCACTTCTGGGTACCGGACACCTACGTAGGCGCGCCGCTGCCCGTCGCCGCATACCTGTCGGTCGTCGGGAAGGCCGTCGGCTTCACCGGCCTCATCCTCGTCACGGTCGTCGCCTTCCCCTCGTACGCGGACGTCTGGGGCCCTGTGCTCGCCGTCCTCGCCGCGCTCACCATGACGGCGGGCAACGTCGCCGCCCTGCGGCAGCGGTCCACGCGGGCGTACAGCGCGGTCCGCCTCCTCGCCTGGTCCTCGGTCGGCCAGGCCGGCTACCTCCTGGTGCCGATCGCCGCCGCCGGATACGCCGACAACGAAGCCGCCGCGGAGAAGGCCGTCGGCTCCACCGTCGCGTACGCGCTGATGTACGCGGCCGTGAACCTCGGGGCCTTCGCCGTCGCCGCGCTCGTCGGGCGCGTCCAACGCCTGAACAGGGTCAACGACTACCGGGGTCTGTACGCGCGCAACCCCTTGGCCGCCCTCGTACTGGCCTTCTTCCTGCTCTGCCTCGCGGGCCTGCCCCCCGGCATCATCGGCCTCTTCGCCAAGGTCACCGTCTTCTCGGCGGCGGTCGACGCGGGCCTCGGCTGGCTCGCCGTGGTGATGGCCGTGAACGTCGTGATCGCGCTCTACTACTACCTCCAGTGGACCGCGCTCCTCTTCCGCGCCCCGGAGGGCGAGCCGGTCGCGCACCGTGCCCCGGCCCCCCTCACGGCGGCCATCGCGCTGACGGTGGCCCTCGGAATCGCCCTCTCCGGAGCGCCCCAGCTCGTCCTGAGGTTCTCCGACACCGGCCTCTTCTGACGCGGGCGGGCCCGTCACCCGCGCGGCCTACACCGCTCCTGAGCGCGCACAAGGGAACTAGTGCTCCCCGCCTGGCGTTGACCAGTACGGGAGGGTCCACTGAACAGTGGAAGCTCCAGTCAGCAGAGGGTTCCCCCACGCACCACCAGGAGGGCGTACCGTGCACCGCCGGCACAACGGGTTGAAGACCGCCGTACTCCTCGGGGGACTGTCCGCTCTCATCCTCGTCATCGGCAGTTTCTTCGGGCGCACGGGCCTGTTCGTCGCGCTCTTGGTGGCGCTCGGCACCAATGCGTACGCGTACTGGAACAGCGACAAGCTGGCCCTGCGCGCCATGCGTGCCCGCCCGGTGAGCGAATTCGAGGCCCCCACGCTGTACCGCATGGTCCGCGAGCTCTCTACCCAGGCCCGCCAGCCCATGCCCCGGCTGTACATCTCGCCCACGGAGGCCCCCAACGCCTTCGCGACCGGCCGCAACCCGCGCAACGCCGCGGTGTGCTGCACCGACGGCATCCTGCGCCTCCTCGACGAACGCGAACTGCGCGGCGTCATCGGCCACGAGCTGAGCCACGTCTACAACCGCGACATCCTGATCTCCTCGGTCGCGGGCGCCCTCGCCTCCGTGATCATGTTCCTGGTCAACTTCGCCTGGCTGATCCCCGTCGGCCGGTCGAACGACAATGAAGGCCCCGGCATCTTCGGGATGCTCCTGATCATGCTGCTCGGCCCCCTGGCGGCCTCGATCATCCAGCTGGCCATCAGCCGCTCCAGGGAGTACGAGGCCGACGCGTCCGGAGCGCAGCTCACCGGCGACCCACTCGCTCTCGCGAGCGCCCTGCGTAAACTCGAAGTCGGGACAAAGCAGTTGCCGCTGCCGCCCGAGCCCCGTCTTGAGACGGCCAGCCACATGATGATCGCGAACCCGTTCCGTCCGGGGCAGGGCATGTCCAAGATGTTCTCCACGCATCCGCCGATGGCGGAGCGCATCGCCCGACTCGAGCAGATGGCAGGTCGTCAGCAGTGAAGACAATCCTCAACGTCATATGGCTCGTCCTGTGCGGCTTCTGGATGTTCCTCGGTTACCTGGTGGCGGGCGTGCTGCTCTGCGTCACGGTCATCGGCATCCCGTTCGGCCTGGCCAGCTTCCGCATCGGCCGCTATGCCCTGTGGCCCTTCGGCTACACCACGGTCGAGCGCCGCGAAGCGGGCGCGCCCTCGTGCGTGGGCAACGTCCTGTGGCTGGTCCTCGCCGGCTGGTGGCTCGCGCTCGGCCACATCGTCACGGGCCTCCTCCTGTGCGTCACGATCATCGGTATCCCCCTCGGTGTCGCCAACTTCAAGTTGATCCCGGTCTCGCTGCTGCCGCTCGGACGCGAGATCGTCCGCACGGACCAGCCGTTCACCGCGCGCTACTAGAACCACCCGCACCCGCACCCGCACCCACACCCGTGCACGACGCGCGTGCTGCGGGTGTGCCTGGGCGTCACGCCGCGACGGCCTGATTGTCAGTGCCGTGGTCCACCATGAACTCATGACCGACACCGAGCAGTTGCTGGCCCGTGTCGCCGCAGAGGCGCGCGCCACCCGCCCCTGGGGCTGGGACGTCCTGCCCGCGCCCCTGGACGCGCGGACCCTGGCCCGCGCGGAGGCCGCCCTGGGCTTTCGCCTGCCGCCGCTGCTCGCCGCCCTCTACACCCGCGTAGGCGACGGCGGATTCGGCCCGGAGTACGGCCTGTTGCCCCTGCTCGAAGGCAAGTCCTCCGGAGGCGAGCCGACCGTCGTCGAGCACTACCTGGAGATGCGCGACTCCGACGACTGGGGCTGGCCCGAAGGCGTGCTGCCGATATCCCACTGGGGATGCGCGATGTACGCGTGCGTGAACTGCCGTACGGACACGGCCCAAGTCCTGCTCTTCGAGCCCAACGGCGGCGACCCGAAGCACGCCTGGTTCGTCGACTCCCCGAACCTCACGACCTGGCTCACCGCCTGGCTCGACGGCACGGGCTGGTACGAGGAGGACAACGACGACCTGGAACTGCCGGCATGGCGAGACGACCACACGCGCGTGACGCCCGCCTGAAGCCTGGCACCCGCCGGACGCAGAGCCCCTGAGCGCCCGACTCGCAGCCCGCCGGCCCGCCGCCCGCAGCCGTGTCACATGCCGCACCTCACGGATCACCGCAACCGCACCACATCGTAGAGGCGTCCTTCAGGACAACACCGCACAAAAAGCTCACCGCGCGAGAAGGGCCGGGTCACTGCATGGGCATCGTCAGCTGGATCATTCTGGGGCTGCTCGCGGGGGCCGTCGCCAAACTGCTGCTGCCCGGCCGCGACCCGGGCGGCTTCATCGGTACGACCGTCATCGGCATCGCGGGCGCCTTCATCGGCGGCTGGATATCCGCCCGCTACCTCGACCGCCCGATTGTCAATGACTTCTACGACGGTGCCACCTGGGCCGCGGCCATCGGCGGCTCGCTCGTCCTTCTCGTCGCCTACCGCATCCTCTTCGGTCACTCGCGCCGCTGAGACGCCGTTCCCAGGAACTGTCCGGGCGCCGTCACTTCAGAGGGGCGGGGCGGCCGGATTCGAACCGGCGTCCTCCTCCATGCTGTGTAGGCGCACTACCTCTGTGCTACGACCCCGCCTTGCCGTGATCATAGACCGGCGGCCCGTCCAGAGGGACGGGCCGCCGGGCATTGCGACTGCTCACCGGTGACGCACGCGCGTACCGGTCATCGCGTATGTGCTTACCGGTAGTTCACGAACTGCAGGGCGAAGTCGAAGTCCTGGCCCTTGAGCAGTGCCTGCACGGCCTGGAGGTCGTCCCGGCTCTTCGAGCTGACCCGCAGCTCGTCGCCCTGGACCTGCGCCTTGACGCCCTTCGGGCCCTCATCGCGGATGATCTTGGCGACCTTCTTCGCGTTCTCCTGGGAGATGCCCTCCTCGATCGAGGCGAAGATCTTGTACTCCTTGCCGGACAGCTGCGGCTCGCCCGCGTCCAGCGCCTTCAGCGAGATGCCGCGCTTGACCAGCTTGGACTGGAAGACATCGAGGATCGCCTTGACTCGCTCCTCGCCGCTCGCCTCCATCAGGATCTTCTCGCCGGACCACGAGATCGAGGCGTCCGTGCCCCGGAAGTCGTAGCGCTGCGAGATCTCCTTGGCCGTCTGGTTGAGGGCGTTGTCGACCTCTTGCCGCTCGACCTTCGAGACGATGTCGAAACTGGAGTCGGCCATGTCCTGTGGCTCCTTGTATCGGGGTGTGCGTACTCAGCGGATACACGGCCGCCTGACGCTGGCCGCATCCGCAAAGCCTAGCCACCGCCCCCGCGCGGGGTGCCGATCAATCGGGTGGCGAAGCACCCCTGTGCATCAGGTATCGTTTACGTCGTTGCCACGGAGCACCGCGAAAGCGGGGCGAGGCAGCAAACCAGGCGGTGTGCCCGAGCGGCCAAAGGGAGCAGACTGTAAATCTGCCGGCTCAGCCTTCCCAGGTTCGAATCCTGGCGCCGCCACACGAAGGAGACCCTCTCCGAATTGCGGAAACGCAACTCGGAGAGGGTCTTTTCGTGCGCCCGGAGAGCTCCAGAGAAGTCCAGAGAGTGGCTGGGGCGTCGGGCCCGCCGTCATGAGGAGCGCGGGGCCCAGAATGGGCCCATGTCGTCCCGCCGCAGAAACTGCCCGGAGTGCCGCCGAGAGATCGCTGTCGTCGGCGGACGGTTCGCCCGCCACGACCCGCCGGGCCCACGTGCCACCGGCGACCTGGTCTCCTGCCCAGGATCCCGCCGCCAGGCCCAGCTGGGGGCCGTACAGCCCGCTCTGGACGGCTACACGGTCCCGGACCTACCGGGCCAGCTCCCGCTGTTCTGAGCGGGAGGGAGACAGTTCCGCGAGGATGTCTGCGCGGGGGAACCGCTCGGCCCCTCAGGACGCCGACAGCGTCCGGAACTCAGTTCCCCGCAACGGACTTGACGGCCACCGAAACCGGCACCGAACCGCTGACCAACTCCAGCGTCAGCCCGGCCGTCGCGGACGTCTCCAAGAGCTCCGCGAGCACCGCGGCGACGTCGTCCCGCGGGATCGGCCCGCGCCCGGTCGACGCCTCCAGGCGTACGAGCCCGGTGCCCGCGTCGTCCGTCAGCATGCCGGGACGCAGGATCGTCCAGTCCAGGGCGGCACGCGCGCGTACGTCCGCGTCCGCCTCGCCCTTGGCCTTCAGGTAGGCGTCGAAGACCTCGTCGCCCTGGTGGGCCGGGTCAGCGCCCATCGACGACACGACGATGTACCGTCGCACCCCGGCCCGCTCCGCCGCGTCGGCGAAAAGCACGGCCGCGTCGCGGTCCACGGTGTTCTTGCGGTCGACGCCACTGCCGGGCCCCGCGCCCGCCGCGAAGACGGCCGCGTCGGCTCCGCGCAGCTTCTCGGCGACCTCGTCGACCGAGGCCGACTCCAGGTCGCACAGCACCGGTTCGGCACCGACCGCACGCAGGTCGGCCTCTTGGCCGGCGTTGCGGATCAGCCCTGCGACCTCGTCACCACGCGCGGCGAGCAGGCGCTCCAGCCGCAGCGCGATCTGACCATGACCTCCAGCGATGACAATGCGCATGCTGTCGACCGTACGGCAGCGCGGACGCGTTCGCCGCACGCGCAGCGAGCGGAACACCTGGATCACGCGTATGCGGGCACGTGAGCCCTTGCGGGCGGGTAACCGCGCGAGGGCTCCACGCCGGCACCGATTGACCGGCGAGCCGCTCACCAGCGCTCTCCAGGCGACCCGGTGCTTCTCGGCGTGGGCGCCCGTCCTTGCCTGCGGGGACGCGCCTCTCCGCAGGCAGAGGCGGGCGCCCATCAGCGTCTGCCCCCCGGTCCTCCAGCTTCCAACCCGTCGGCCCACAGATCCTTCGGCGCTCCGCCGCCCTTCAGGAGCCGCCTCCGGAGCCCCCGATCCCTCAGGAAGCCCCCTCCCCGCCCCTCGACCACCCAGGCTCATCCCCCTGCGCGCGGCCCTGACGCGGCAGGTCCAAGGCCACGGCCGCGGCCGAGTCGCAGTACTCGCGCACCGCGCTGGTCCGCGCCACCACGCGCCCCCGGTGCACCACGATGCGGCTGTACGCGAGCGACAGCGCCCCCGCGAGCCGGTCGCCGCGCACCGCGAGCAGCTCGGCGGGGAAGCCCGCCTCCACCCGCACCTCGGGCAGGCCCATGGCGTCCCGCGCCGCCCCGCTCACCGCCGCGTACGCGTCCTCGGGCCGCAGCCCGCACCGCGAGGCCAGCAGGTACGCGGCCTCCAGCGGATCCCCGCGCCCCACAGGGTTCGACACGTCCCGCATCGCCCCGCTGCCGGCGGCCACCCGGACCCCCGCCGCCCGCAGCAGCCGCACCGGCGCCACTCCGCGCCGCTCCGCGCTCCCGCACCCGCCCTGCGGCAGGCAGACCACGGTCACCCCGGCCGCCGCCAGTTGCTCGGCCGTGCGCGCGGCCACGTCCCTCGGCAGCAGGCCGAGCCCGCCGCACGGGCCGATGGTCACCCCCGCGCGCAGCCCCGCCGCCATCGCCGCGAGCCGCCCGAGGCGGGCCGGATCGTCACCGTCCGTGTGCAGGTCGACGGGGCAGCCATGCTCGGCGGCGAGTTCCAGGACCGCCTCCGCGTACCCCGTCGGATCGGGGTCGAGATCCGGACAACCGCCCACTACGGAGGCGCCCATTTTCACCGCGTCCCGCAGCATCACCAGGCCGTCGGCGCCCGCGACGCCGGTCAGGAGCCGCGGCACGGCGACCGTCGTCAGGTCGACCAGGCCCCGCAGTGAACGCCGCGCCTGAAGCACGGCCTCCATCGGGTCGAGCCCCTGGACATCGCCGATCCGCACATGTGACCGCAGGGCCGTCGCGCCGTGCCCGAGCTGGAGCAGGGCCGCCTCCGTGACTCTGCGTTGAACGTCGGGGATGTCGTACGACACAGGGCCCGCCGCATCCGCCGACAGGGCCGTGTCACCGTGCGCGTGCGGTTCGGCGGCCGCCGGCAACAGCAGGTAGCCCGCCAGGTCCACGCGCGCGGCGTGCGCCGGCAGGCTGCCCGTCGTGCCGACCGCCTCGATGCGCCCACCGCCGAGCCGGACGTCCACCGTCCTGCCGTCGGTGAGCCTGGCACCGCAGAGGAGCAGGGCGCCGGACTCGGCCGTGGGGTCGGGGCCGGAGGAGCCGGAGGAGTGGGGCGGCTGCGGCTGGCTGTCGGGCATCGCGCTCCTGGGGTTCGGGGGCGGCTGCTGTCGATTCGAGGCGTCAAGATCACGCAGCGTATGCCGAGCCTAGGACGGCGACAGGCCCGCTTCGAGGAGGAGCGAAATAGTCGTACCGGTGTGGTGCGACGGCCCTGACGAGGGGTGCGGATGAGGTGTTCGGAGACGCCTGAGGCGCTCATCCCGATGCCCCCGGACGGCCCTGGCGAAACGGATTTGGGCGATCGGCGACCAACCGTGTAATGTCTTCATCGCTCGCCCCAATAGCTCAGTCGGTAGAGCGTCTCCATGGTAAGGAGAAGGTCTGCGGTTCGATTCCGCATTGGGGCTCTGATGTCGAGTGATCCTCGCCTTCGGGTGGGGGGATCCGGCATCGCAGCGGTGTAGCTCAGTCGGTAGAGCAAGCGGCTCATAATCGCTGTGTCACCGGTTCAAGTCCGGTCACCGCTACTCCTGGTAGCCGATTGTGGGGTCGGTCCTTCGATCGGCTACTCTTTTATGCGTTCATCCGTCCATCCGTCCGTCCAAGGAGCACTCACGTGGCTGCCACCGACGTCCGCCCGAAGATCACGCTGGCCTGCGTGGAGTGCAAGGAGCGGAACTACATCACCAAGAAGAACCGGCGTAACGACCCGGACCGTCTTGAGATGAAGAAGCACTGTCCGCGCTGCAACGCGCACACTGCGCACCGCGAAACGCGCTGACACGCAGGCTCGTACCCGAGGCCGTCCCCTTTTGTGGGGGGCGGCCTCGCGTCGTTTGCACACAAATCTTTACGTAACCACCAACCACAGGAGGTACCGAGTCCATGGCGCTCGACCAGTCCTTCGTGGGGCGGTCCTATCCGCCCACCGATCCTTATGAGGTCGGCCGGGAGAAGATCCGCGAGTTCGCCGAGGCGGTAGGGGACGCCAATCCCGCGTACTCCGACGCGGAAGCCGCCAAGGCACTCGGTCACCCTGATGTGATCGCCCCGCCCACTTTTGTGTTTGCGATCACTTTCAAGGCCGCGGGACAGGTGATCCAGGACCCGCAGCTCGGGCTCGACTACAGCCGTGTGGTGCACGGCGACCAGAAGTTCGCCTACACCCGCCCGGTGCGCGCGGGCGACCGGCTCACGGTCACCTCGACCATCGAGGCCATCAAGTCGCTGGCCGGCAACGACATCATCGACATCCGCGGTGAGGTCCACGACGAGGCCGGGGAGCACGTCGTGACCGCCTGGACGAAGCTCGTCGCGCGTGCGGCGCAGCCCGCGGGAGAGGGAGTCTGAGGCGATGACGGCGAAGATCTCTTACGACGACGTCGAGGTCGGCACCGAGTTGCCGGCCCAGACCTTTCCGGTGACACGCGCCACACTCGTGCAGTACGCGGGAGCTTCGGGGGACTTCAACCCGATCCACTGGAACGAGAAGTTCGCGGTGGAGGTCGGCCTTCCCGACGTCATCGCGCATGGCATGTTCACCATGGCTGAGGCGATCCGGGTCGTGACCGACTGGGTGAGCGACCCGGGAGCGGTCGTCGAGTACGGCGTCCGCTTCACGAAGCCTGTCGTGGTCCCCAATGACGACAAGGGCGCCACCATCGACGTCAGCGCCAAGGTCGCGGCCAAGATGGACGACAACCGTGTCCGGGTCGACCTGGTCGCCAAGAGCGCGGACCAGAAGGTGCTCGGCATGTCGCGTGCGGTCGTGCGGCTGGCCTGACGGCCATAGCGGTCTCGGTCTCCGTAGACGTAGTAAGGGGCGCACTCCCTGGGAGTGTGCCCCTTACGTCTGTAGCCACCCGCGCCACAGCGAGTGCGGGCGCGGCGGAGCCGTTCTCGTACTCTTGGCCACGTGCAGGAACTCATCGACGCCCCCCTCGCCCCGCTGACCACCTTCCGTCTCGGTGGCCCCGCGACCCGCCTGATCACCGCGACGACCGACGACGAGGTGATCGCGGCCGTCCGCGAGGCCGACGACTCCGGGACCCCGCTGCTGCTCATCGGCGGCGGATCGAACCTGGTCATCGGCGACAAGGGTTTCGACGGGACCGCCCTGCGCATCGCCACCCAGGGCTTCGCCCTCGACGGTACGGAGCTGGAGCTGGCGGCCGGCGAGATCTGGACGGACGCGGTCGCCCGCACCGTCGAGGCAGGCCTCGCGGGCATCGAGTGCCTCGCCGGAATCCCCGGCTCCGCGGGTGCGACGCCGATCCAGAACGTGGGGGCGTACGGCCAAGAGGTCTCCTCGACGATCACCGAGGTGGTCGCGTACGACCGGCGGACCCGCGAGACGGTCGTGATCCCGAACGCCGAGTGCGACTTCTCGTACCGCCACAGCCGCTTCAAGGCCGAGCCCGAGCGTTTCGTGGTCCTGCGGGTCCGCTTCGCGCTGGAGGACGCGCAGGGGATGAGCGCCCCGCTCAAGTACCCCGAGACGGCACGCACTCTCGGTGTCGAGGCGGGCGAGCGGGTCCCGGCCGCGGTCGCGCGAGAGACCGTCCTGAAGCTCCGCTCGGGCAAAGGCATGGTGCTCGACCCCGAGGACCACGACAGCTGGTCGGCCGGGTCCTTCTTCACCAACCCGATCCTCACCGAGGACGAGTTCGCGGCCTTCCACGCGCGCGTGGCGGACCGGCTCGGCCCCGACATCGACCCGCCCGGCTTCCCCGCGGGCGACGGCCGCGTGAAGACGTCCGCCGCCTGGCTCATCGACAAAGCGGGCTTCACGAAGGGCTACGGAGAGGGCCGGGCCCGCATCTCCACCAAACACACCCTCGCCCTCACCAACCGAGGCGGCGCGACCACCGAGGACCTGCTGGCCCTCGCCCGCGAGGTCGTCGCCGGGGTGCGGGACGCCTTCGGGATCACGCTGGTCAACGAACCGGTGATGGTCGGCGTCAGTCTGTAGCCCACTGGCGCCGACGGCAGCCCCTAGTAGGCCACGCCCACGCCCTGCTTCACCGTCGACGGGTCGTCGATCATCGCCGGCATCGCGTGCGCCACATCGGCACGCCCTATGAAGCGCCCGCTGCGCGGCGTGCCGCCGACAGCCTTCCTGTAGACGCCCGTCACGGGCTTGTCCTGGAGCCCCGGCGGGCGTACGGATGTCCAGTCCGTGGCGCTGCGCGCCAGCTCCGCCTCCATGGCCCGCAGGTCCACGTACACGCTCTCCAGGACCGCGCTGACCACGAACCCCAGGACCTTGTCGGCCAAGGACTGCCGCTCGGCGGGCGGGCCGACCGGGGAGGCGCTCACCACCAGCAGCCGGCGCACCCCCTCGGCCTCCATCGCGCCCACCACGGGCCGGGTGAGTTCCGCCGCGATCGCGCGTCCGACATCTTGCGGGCCCCCAGCCCCGAGAGCACCGCATCCCGGCCGGTCACCGCCGCCCACAACGCCTCGGGGTCCCTCAGGTCGCCCTGGAAGACCTTCAGGCCCTCTCCGTCGAAGGCCAGAAGCCCACCCGGGCCCGCATCGTCGACGCGGCGCACGACCTCATGCTCACCATCGGCCTCGCCCGCGCCACCACCAAGGAGATCGTCAGGGCGGCGGGCTGCTCCCAAGCCGCGCTCTACCAGCACTTCGCGAGCAAGGAGGAGCTGTTCGTGGCCGTCCTCCAGGAGAGGCTGCCCGCATCGCCGCGTCCCTGTACGCCGAGACCAAGCTCAAGCGCCGCCACGAGGACGCGCTCCAGGCGATGGGCGTAGGCCACCACGTGCCCATCGAGGCCCTGGACGCCTACCTCCGCGCCGAGCGCGGCGCCGGACGGATCGCTCCCCGACGCCGACACCTTCGCGGCCGCCTCGCTGCTCCTGGGCGCCTGCGCGCAGCGCGCCTTCGCCTACGACGCCGTGGTCGGCAAGCGGCCCTCACAGCCCGTCGAGGAGTTCGCGGCGGCCCTCGCCCGCACGCTCCTGGCGGGGATCAGCCGCTGAGCCACGCGTCGATCCCGGCCAGCAGCTTCTCCCGTACGCCCACGGGGGCGGCCGAGCCGCGGACCGACTGCCGCGCCAGCTCGGCCAGTTCGGCGTCGTCGAAGGCGTGGTGCTCGCGCGCGATCTCGTACTGGGCGGCCAGACGCGAGCCGAAGAGCAGCGGGTCGTCGGCGCCGAGGGCCATCGGCACCCCGGCTTCGAAGAGAGTCCGCAGCGGCACGTCCTCGGGCTTCTCGTAGACGCCCAGGGCGACGTTGGAGGCCGGGCACACCTCGCACGTCACGCCGCGGTCCGCGAGCCGCTTCAGGAGCCGCGGGTCCTCGGCCGCCCGCACCCCGTGCCCGATCCGTGCCGCGCCCAGGTCGTCCAGGCAGTCCCGCACCGAGGCGGGGCCGGTCAGCTCACCGCCGTGCGGCGCCGCGAGGAGCCCGCCGTCGCGCGCGATCGAGAAGGCCCGGTCGAAGTCCCGCGCCATGCCCCGCCGCTCGTCGTTGGAGAGCCCGAAGCCGACGATGCCCCGGTCCGCGTAGCGCACCGCGAGGCGCGCCAGCGTGCGGGCGTCCAGCGGGTGCTTCATGCGGTTGGCGGCGACCAGCACGCGCATCCCCAGGCCGGTCTCCCGCGAGGCGGTGTCGACCGCGTCCAGGATGACCTCAAGGGCCGGGATCAGACCGCCGAGCCGCGGCGCGTACGAGGTCGGGTCGACCTGGATCTCAAGCCACCCCGAGCCGTCCCGCAGATCCTCCTCCGCGGCCTCCCGCACCAGCCGCTGGATGTCCTCGGGCTCGCGCAGACAGGAACGCGCCGCGTCGTAGAGCCGCTGGAAGCGGAACCACCCGCGCTCGTCGGTGGCGCGCAGTTTCGGCGGTTCGGCACCGGTCAGCGCGTCCGGCAGCCGCACCCCGTATTTGTCGGCCAGCTCAAGCAGGGTGGAGGGCCGCATCGACCCGGTGAAGTGCAGGTGCAGATGGGCCTTGGGCAGCTCTCTTATGTCTCGTCCACGCTCCATTCCAGGATCTTGCCGTACGCACCTGGCGTCCCGGTAGCGCCTTTCCCCCTTCGGGGCCTTCCCCGAACGAAGAAACGGGCCGCCTCTCCAGTGGAAAGGCGGCCCGCACGCGCGCGTGGAGCGCTGTTTCCCCTCGCGGAGGGGGACGGATGTCAGTCGCGGGCGTCCGCCAGCAGCTTCTGGAGGCGCGAGATGCCCTCGACGAGGTCCTCGTCACCGAGCGCGTACGAAAGGCGCAGGTAACCCGGCGTCCCGAAGGCCTCACCCGGGACCACCGCGACCTCGGCCTCCTCCAGGATCAGCGCGGCCAGCTCGACGGAGTCCTGCGGGCGCTTGCCACGGATCTCCTTGCCGATGAGGCCCTTGACCGAGGGGTAGGCGTAGAAGGCGCCCTCGGGCTCGGGGCAGAAGACGCCCTCGATGTCGTTGAGCATCCGCACGATGGTCTTGCGGCGCCGGTCGAAGGCCTCGCGCATCTTGTCGACGGCGACCAGATCGCCGGAGACGGCCGCGAGCGCGGCGGCCTGCGCGACATTGGAGACGTTGGACGTGGCGTGCGACTGGAGGTTCGTCGCGGCCTTCACGACGTCCCGCGGGCCGATGATCCAGCCGACACGCCAGCCGGTCATCGCGTACGTCTTGGCGACGCCGTTGACCACGATGCACTTGTCGCGCAGCTCGGGGAGGATCGCGGGGAGCGAGGTGAACTTCGCGTCTCCGTAGACGAGGTGTTCGTAGATCTCGTCGGTCATCACCCACAGGCCGTGCTCGACGGCCCAGCGGCCGATCGCCTCGGCGTCGGCCTCGCTGTAGACGGCGCCCGTGGGGTTCGACGGCGAGACGAAGAGCACGACCTTGGTGCGTTCCGTGCGGGCGGCCTCCAGCTGCTCGACGGAGACGCGGTAACCGGTCGTCTCGTCGGCGACGACCTCGACCGGGACACCGCCGGCCAGACGGATCGACTCCGGGTACGTCGTCCAGTAGGGGGCCGGGACGATGACCTCGTCGCCCGGGTCGAGGATCGCGGCGAACGCTTCGTAGATGGCCTGCTTGCCGCCGTTCGTCACCAGGATCTGCGAGGCGTCCACCTCGTACCCGGAGTCGCGCAGCGTCTTCGTGGCGATCGCGGCCTTGAGCTCGGGGAGGCCGCCCGCCGGCGTGTAGCGGTGGAACTTCGGGTTCTTGCAGGCCTCGACGGCCGCCTCGACGATGTAGTCCGGAGTGGGGAAGTCGGGCTCACCCGCGCCGAAGCCGATCACCGGACGCCCGGCGGCCTTCAGGGCCTTGGCCTTGGCGTCGACAGCGAGGGTCGCGGACTCGGAGATCGCGCCGATGCGCGCGGACACCCGGCGCTCGGTCGGAGAAGTTGCAGCGCTCATGACCCCATCGTTCCAGACCTGGAAGGCCCCCGGTGCGGGGGTTTCCCACAGCGCCGGAACCCAATCTGTTCGACGGGGGGCCGCAGACCACGTACACTCACTGCTCGTTGGCCCTCATCGGCCGCACCCTCTCGACGCACTCCGTGCACCTGGGCGGATGCGGTAGGTTGGGGGAAATCAAAGGGTCGTAGCTCAATTGGTAGAGCACTGGTCTCCAAAACCAGCGGTTGGGGGTTCAAGTCCCTCCGGCCCTGCTACACACTCCTTCGCCAGGATGTGTGCGCATGTACGTACTGCATTGCACCGCCGTGCGGCTCAACCGGGCGCGGCACGGCCACGACCCGGAATCAGGTGAGGACGAGTGACGGACGCCGTGGGCTCCATCGACATGCCTGATGCCCAGGACGAGGCGCCGGAGTCCAAGAAGGCCCGCAAGGGCGGCAAGCGCGGCAAGAAGGGCCCCTTCGGCCGTCTCGCGCTCTTCTACCGTCAGATCATCGCGGAGCTCCGCAAGGTCGTCTGGCCGACTCGCAGCCAGCTCACGACCTACACCACAGTGGTGATTGTCTTCGTCGTCATCATGATCGGCCTTGTGACCGTGATTGACTATGGCTTCAGCCACGCTGTCAAGTACATCTTCGGCTGAGCCGAGAGCGAAGGGCGCCGTACTCGGCGCCCCTATTCGCGTGTTCCACCCCTTGTATCCAGGAAGAAGCAGCCACCGTGTCTGACCCGAACCTGAACGACGCCGTTGAGCCTCGCGGAGAGGACGCGGAGTCCGTGGAGGACCAGCTCGACATCGTCGAGGCGGCGGACGCCGAGGAGCCGGATCAGGCCGAGGCAGCCGACGCCGCCGCGGGCGAGCCCGCCGAAGAGGCCGCCGTCCACCTGGAGGGCGACGCCGAGGCCGACGTCGAGTCCGAAGAGGACGAGGCCGTTGCCGACGCCGAGGCCGCCGACGAAGACGGCGCCGAGGACGAGGAGCTCGTCGAGAAGGAGTCCGAGCCGGTCGACCCGATCGTCGCCCTGCGCGAGGAGCTCCGCACCCTTCCCGGCGAGTGGTACGTCATCCACACCTACGCCGGTTACGAGAACCGCGTGAAGACCAACCTCGAGCAGCGCGCCGTCTCGCTGAACGTCGAGGACTTCATCTTCCAGGCCGAGGTGCCGCAGGAAGAGGTCGCCCAGATCAAGAACGGCGAGCGCAAGACCATCCGCCAGAACAAGCTCCCCGGCTACGTGCTGGTGCGCATGGACCTGACGAACGAGTCCTGGGGTGTCGTCCGCAACACCCCCGGCGTCACCGGCTTCGTGGGCAACGCCTACGACCCGTACCCGCTGACCCTGGACGAGATCGTCAAGATGCTCGCCCCCGAGGCCGAGGAGAAGGCCGCCCGCGAGGCCGCCGAGGCCGAGGGCAAGCCGGCTCCGCCCGCAAGGTCGAGGTCCAGGTCCTGGACTTCGAGGTCGGCGACTCGGTCACCGTCACCGACGGCCCGTTCGCGACGCTGCAGGCGACGATCAACGAGATCAACGCCGACTCGAAGAAGGTCAAGGGCCTCGTCGAGATCTTCGGCCGCGAGACCCCGGTCGAGCTCAGCTTCGACCAGATCCAGAAGAACTAGCCCGCGGCCCCCGCGGCTGCCTCGGCTTCCTCTGGAACACACGCCTCCGAACAGGTCAGACGGGCTGCCAAAGCCTGTCTGACCTGCTCGGTTTTTAGCCGCGCGACTATACCCGTTATCGTTGTGCGGTATGCCTCCATCCGGATGACCGGATGGCCGGCTGAAAACTCTCACTAGGACCCGGAGAGAGCAATGCCTCCCAAGAAGAAGAAGGTCACGGGGCTGATCAAGCTCCAGATCCAGGCTGGTGCCGCCAACCCGGCCCCGCCGGTCGGCCCCGCCCTGGGCCAGCACGGCGTCAACATCATGGAGTTCTGCAAGGCCTACAACGCCGCGACCGAGTCGCAGCGTGGCTGGGTGATCCCGGTGGAGATCACGGTCTACGAAGACCGTTCCTTCACCTTCATCACCAAGACGCCGCCGGCCGCCAAGATGATCCTCAAGGCCGCTGGTGTCGAGAAGGGCTCCGGCGAGCCCCACAAGACCAAGGTCGCCAAGGTCACCGAGGCGCAGATCCGCGAGATCGCGCAGACCAAGATGGAAGACCTCAACGCCAACGACCTGGACGCCGCGTCGAAGATCATCGCCGGCACCGCCCGTTCCATGGGCATCACGGTCGAGGGCTGAGCCTCCTCCCCCGTCTGACCTTTCTCCAGTGGTAGGGCCAAGCGCTGGCCCGCACCACGACTCCATACCTGAACACACCAGGAGCAGCAGTGAAGCGCAGCAAGACTCTCCGCGCTGCGGACGCCAAGATCGACCGGGAGAAGCTGTACGCCCCGCTCGAGGCCGTCCGTCTCGCCAAGGAGACCTCCGCGACCAAGTTCGACGGCACCGTCGAGGTCGCCATGCGTCTGGGCGTCGACCCGCGCAAGGCCGACCAGATGGTCCGTGGCACCGTGAACCTCCCGCACGGCACCGGCAAGACCGCCCGGGTCCTGGTCTTCGCGACCGGTGACCGTGCTGCGGCCGCGGAAGCCGCTGGGGCCGACATCGTCGGCGCCGACGAGCTGATCGACGAGGTCGCGAAGGGCCGCCTGGACTTCGACGCCGTCGTCGCCACCCCGGACCTCATGGGCAAGGTCGGCCGCCTCGGCCGCGTGCTCGGTCCGCGTGGTCTGATGCCGAACCCGAAGACCGGCACCGTGACCCCCGATGTCGTCAAGGCTGTCAACGACATCAAGGGCGGCAAGATCGAGTTCCGTGTCGACAAGCACTCGAACCTGCACTTCATCATCGGCAAGGTGTCCTTCGACGACACCAAGCTGGTGGAGAACTACGCCGCGGCCCTGGAGGAGATCCTCCGTCTGAAGCCGTCGGCCGCCAAGGGTCGCTACATCAAGAAGGCCGCCATCACCACCACGATGGGCCCCGGCATCCCGCTGGACTCGAACCGCACCCGCAACCTCCTCACCGAGGAGGACCCGGCCGCCGTCTGAAACTGACGGCAGCCGCGTCGCGCACGCGTTCTGTGGACGGGCCCCGCAACCTTTCGAGGTGCGGGGCCCGTCCTGTTTGTGTACGAGCCTTTCGGATACGACTGTCAGAGGCGCGCGGCAAGGACGCGGTGCCTCCACGAAGCCAAGGGGTGGGACGAGATGAACAGCACGACCATGCGGCGTACAGGTCTCTCGATCGCGGTGGCGGCCGCGCTGACAGGCCTGGCGGCCTGCGGTTCGGGTGACTCCGGGAGCTCTGCCGACAGAGCCGGGGGCGGGAAGGACAAGGGCGGGATCAATGTCAGCCCAATAGCCGCCCTGCGTACGGTCCAGAAGTCGACCGACCAGGCGGACACCGCCCGGATCGACGGCACGACCTCCATGGGCTCGCAGGTGTCCATGGACATGAAGGGCGTCATGGGCTGGTCCGATGGCATCACGGGCAACGTGACCGTGACCTTCACGGGCGGCACCCAGGCTCAGCAGATGGAGCAGCTCGGCCAGACGAAGATCGACTACCGCTATCTGAAGAACGGCTTCTACGCGAACATGGGGGACAAGTTCGCGTCCCAGGCGGGTGGCGGCAGGCACTGGCTGGAGTACGACTACGAGACGCTGGCCGAGATGAGCGGTGCCGCGGGCGAGGCGTTCCAGGACCAGATGCAGAACAGCACGCCGAACCAGTCGGTGAAGATGCTGCTGGCCTCGGGCGACGTGAAGCGCGTCGGCGAGGAGGAGGTCCGCGGGACGAAGGCGACCCACTACTCGGGCAAGGTCGACGTCGCCGACTTCACCGCCAAGAGCACCGATCTGGACGAGGAGCAGCTCAGCGAGCTGAAGAAGCAGTTCGAGCAGGCCGGCATGAGCACCGAGACGATCGACATCTGGGTCAATGACGACGACCTGCTCGTCAAGAAGATCGAGAAGGCCGACACGAAGAACGGCGCCTTCGAGCAGACCGCCTACTACAGCGACTACGGCACGCCGCTCTCCGTCGAGAAGCCCCCGGCCTCGGACACCGTGGGCTTCAAGGAGCTCATGAACAAGCAGCCCGGCGCATAAACCCGGAGGCCCACGGTCCTGGCGCTCGGGTACGCTCGGCACTCGGAAATGGATCGATCATGTGTTCCTAGGGGTGGGGTCATGACTGTTGGTGCCGTACGTGGAAGCAAGGCGCGCGGGCGGCGGGCGGCGGGTGCCGTGCTCGCCACCGCGCTGCTGTGCACCGGGGCGGTCGCCTGTACCGGCTCGGACGACAACTCCGCCGAGTCCGACAAGAGGGCGGGGAACGCGGGCGGGCACCAGTCCCGCTCGCAGGTGACCGAGGTCATCACGGCCGCGTACAAGAAGACCTCGGCCGCCAAGTCGGCCAAGGTCGAGATGACGATGTCCACGCCGCCGGGCCAGACCGCCAAGGCGATGGGCGGCGCCGGCGAGATGAAGATGTCCGGCGTCATGGGCTGGGACCCGACCGTCATGGACGTGACGATGTCGGGCTCCGCGCTCACGGAGGGCGACCCCGACGCCCCCGAGCAGGTACGGATGCTCTGGCGCGACAACGTGATGTACATGGACATGGGCGCCGCCGCGTCCAAGGACATGGACGGCAAGCGCTGGATGAAGGTGGACCTGAACTCCATCGCGGAGCAGGCCGGCGACGAGAAGCTGGCCAAGCAGATGACCGGCGGCCTGGACAGCATGAGCCAGGACCCCGCGCAGCAGCTCGCGATGCTCCTGGACTCGCCGAACCTGAAGCACCTGGGCGCCGCCGAGGTCGACGGCGTGCAGACCCAGCGCTACAAGGGCCGGCTCACCGTCAAGGAAATGATGGAGTCCAACAAGGGCCTCAAGGAGGTCCTCGGCAAGAGCGAGCGCGAGCAGCTCTTCAAGAACATCGAGAAGTCCGGCATCAAGGGCTACGACACCGAGGTCTGGGTCAACGAGGACGACTACCCGGTCCGTATGGACATCGACATCAAGACGCCCGACGGCACGGTCAAGACCTCGCAGACCTTCTCCGACTACGGCGCGGCCGCCAAGGTCACCCCGCCGCCGGCCGGGCAGACCCTGGACTTGATGGAGATGTTCAAGGAGCTCGGCAAGGGCGGCTCGGGAGCGGGCTCCGACAGCGGCATCGACTCGGACAGCGGCATCGGCTCCGACGGCGACATCTGACCGATTTGCTTGACGAGGACCCGTTCGCGTACTCTTCCCCAGAAGCCAAAGACCGCTGGTCGTTGCTGTGTTCTCAACTCAGAGGGTGCAGTGGCCGAAGGATCCGCTGAAACTGCGGACGACCCGCGCAGGTGACATGTGGAAGTGCTCCCGGACGGGATTCTGTTCGGTCGAGCTCACGCCCCGTGCGCCTGCGCCGGGGCGTCTCGTTTTTCCCAGCCCCTTCTGAGCGGTCCTCATCACCCGGAAGGAGGCCGACGCTCTATGCCGACGCCCGACAAGGCTGCCGCGGTAGCCGAGCTCACGGACAAGTTCCGCAGCTCGAACGCCGCCGTGCTGACCGAGTACCGGGGTCTCACCGTGGCCCAGCTCAAGCAGCTGCGCCGTTCCCTCGGTGCGAACTCCGAGTACGCCGTGGTGAAGAACACGCTGACCAAGATCGCGGCCAACGAGGCCGGGATCAACACGCTCGACGACCTGTTCACGGGTCCGACGGCGGTCGCCTTCGTCACCGGTGACCCGGTGGAGTCGGCGAAGGGTCTTCGTGACTTCGCCAAGGAGAACCCGAACCTCGTCATCAAGGGCGGTGTCCTTGACGGCAAGGCGCTGTCCGCCGACGAGATCAAGAAGCTTGCGGACCTTGAGTCCCGCGAGGTTCTGCTCGCCAAGCTGGCGGGCGCCATGAAGGGCAAGCAGTCCCAGGCTGCCGCGCTCTTCCAGGCGCTTCCCTCGAAGTTCGTCCGCACCGCGGAGGCGCTTCGTGCCAAGAAGGCCGAGCAGGGCGGTGCCGAGTAATTCGGCTCGCACATTGACCGCCGCCTGAGGCGACGGTCACCGCGGGCCCAACGTACGCCCGCCTCCATATACACCCGGCACCCGCCGAATTAGTGGAAGGACGCCACCATGGCGAAGCTGTCCCAGGACGACCTGCTCGCGCAGTTCGAAGAGATGACCCTCATCGAGCTCTCCGAGTTCGTGAAGGCCTTCGAGGAGAAGTTCGACGTCACCGCCGCTGCCCCGGTCGCCGTTGCCGCCGGTGGCGCTGCCGCCGCCCCGGCCGAGGCCGAGGCCGAGCAGGACGAGTTCGACGTCATCCTCACCGGCGCCGGCGAGAAGAAGATCCAGGTCATCAAGGTCGTGCGTGAGCTGACCTCGCTGGGCCTGAAGGAGGCCAAGGACCTCGTCGACGGCACCCCGAAGCCGGTCCTCGAGAAGGTCGCCAAGGACGCCGCGGAGAAGGCCGCCGAGGCCCTCAAGGGCGCCGGCGCCTCCGTCGAGGTCAAGTGACCTCACGAGTCGTCCGACTCTTTTGACCGTTCGTATGGCGGAAACGCTGTAACGCACGGGACGCCAAAGGCGATCACCCATCTGGGTGGTCGCCTTTCGGCGTTCGCGGGCACTCCCGCCAGGGGTGCCTTGCACTGTCGGTCGCGGCGAGTATGGTGATCTTCGTTGTGCCCCGGGACGGCCCGTGACGGTGACGTACTCAGGGCAGAGTCAGGGGCAGGGGGGCCTTGACGAACCGCACGCAGCGCGCAATTCTCAGGACGCGTCGCCACAACGATCCGCATCCGAGGCATGGATCGGCGGCGAAGAGGGCAGTATCGATGTGCATCGAGGGCGCGGCTTGCAGCAGGGGTTGAGAAAAACGAGGGTCTCCCAGAACCCGCACTGGACATCAGTGGGCCAACTGGCTACACTGACCCTTTGCGCTGCCTGTTAGCTGCCTCCTGCCCGTCACCAGGGGCATACCCTCGCTTGAGCACTGTGGACCGGAGCTTCCCTGACCTGGGATCTCTGTCTCTGTGCCGGCTTGGGACCGGTACGCGCGTAGTGAGTCCGAGCCCTCGGAAGGACCCCCTCTTGGCCGCCTCGCGCACTGCCTCGACCGCGAATACGAACAACGGCGCCAGCACCGCCCCGCTGCGCATTTCCTTTGCAAAGATCAAGGAGCCCCTCGAGGTTCCGAACCTTCTTGCGCTGCAGACCGAGAGCTTTGACTGGCTGCTCGGCAACGACGCGTGGAAGGCTCGTGTCGAGGCGGCTCTCGAAAGCGGACAGGACGTCCCCACCAAGTCCGGTCTGGAGGAGATCTTCGAGGAGATCTCCCCGATCGAGGACTTCTCCGGGTCGATGTCCCTGACGTTCCGCGACCACCGTTTCGAGCCTCCGAAGAACTCGATCGACGAGTGCAAGGAGCGCGACTTCACGTTCGCCGCCCCGCTCTTCGTCACCGCCGAGTTCACCAACAACGAGACCGGCGAGATCAAGTCCCAGACGGTCTTCATGGGCGACTTCCCGCTCATGACCAACAAGGGCACCTTCGTCATCAACGGCACCGAGCGTGTCGTCGTGTCGCAGCTGGTCCGTTCGCCGGGCGTCTACTTCGATTCCTCGATCGACAAGACGTCCGACAAGGACATCTTCTCCGCCAAGATCATCCCGTCCCGGGGTGCCTGGCTGGAGATGGAGATCGACAAGCGCGACATGGTCGGTGTCCGCATCGACCGCAAGCGCAAGCAGTCGGTCACCGTTCTGCTCAAGGCTCTCGGTTGGACGACCGAGCAGATCCTGGAGGAGTTCGGCGAGTACGAGTCCATGCGCGCCACCCTGGAGAAGGACCACACCCAGGGCCAGGACGACGCGCTGCTCGACATCTACCGCAAGCTCCGTCCGGGCGAGCCGCCGACCCGTGAGGCCGCTCAGACGCTGCTTGAGAACCTCTACTTCAACCCCAAGCGCTACGACCTCGCGAAGGTCGGCCGCTACAAGGTCAACAAGAAGCTGGGTGCGGACGCTCCGCTCGACGCGGGCATCCTCACGGTCGAGGACATCATCGCCACGATCAAGTACCTGGTGAAGCTGCACGCCGGTGAGACCGAGACCGTTGGCGACAGCGGCACGTCGATCGTCGTCGAGACCGACGACATCGACCACTTCGGCAACCGCCGTCTGCGCAACGTGGGCGAGCTCATCCAGAACCAGGTCCGCACGGGTCTGGCTCGTATGGAGCGCGTCGTCCGCGAGCGCATGACGACCCAGGACGTCGAGGCGATCACGCCGCAGACCCTGATCAACATCCGGCCGGTCGTCGCCTCCATCAAGGAGTTCTTCGGCACCAGCCAGCTGTCGCAGTTCATGGACCAGAACAACCCGCTGTCGGGTCTCACCCACAAGCGCCGCCTGTCGGCGCTTGGCCCGGGTGGTCTCTCCCGTGAGCGGGCCGGCTTCGAGGTCCGTGACGTGCACCCGTCTCACTACGGCCGCATGTGCCCCATTGAGACGCCCGAAGGCCCGAACATCGGTCTGATCGGTTCGCTCGCCTCGTACGGCCGCGTCAACGCGTTCGGCTTCGTCGAGACGCCGTACCGCAAGGTCGTCGAGGGCCAGGTCACCGACGACGTCGACTACCTGACGGCCGACGAGGAAGACCGCTTCGTCATCGCGCAGGCCAACGCGCCGCTGACGGACGACCTCCACTTCGCCGAGGCCCGCGTCCTGATCCGCCGCCGTGGCGGAGAGATCGACTACGTGCCCGGCACGGACGTCGACTACATGGATGTCTCGCCGCGCCAGATGGTGTCGGTCGCGACCGCCATGATCCCCTTCCTTGAGCACGACGACGCCAACCGCGCGCTCATGGGCGCGAACATGATGCGTCAGGCCGTGCCGCTGATCACCGCCGAGGCCCCCCTCGTCGGCACCGGCATGGAGTACCGCTGCGCGGTCGACGCCGGTGACGTGATCAAGGCCGAGAAGGCGGGTGTGGTCCAGGAGGTCTCCGCGGACTACGTCACCGTCACCAACGACGACGGCACGTACACCACGTACCGCATTGCCAAGTTCTCCCGGTCGAACCAGGGCACCTCCGTCAACCAGAAGGTTGTCGTCGACGAGGGCGCCCGCGTGATCGAGGGCCAGGTCCTGGCCGACGGTCCCGCGACCGAAGAGGGCGAGATGGCCCTCGGCAAGAACCTGCTCGTGGCGTTCATGCCGTGGGAGGGTCACAACTACGAGGACGCGATCATCCTGTCGCAGCGCCTCGTGCAGGACGACGTCCTCTCCTCGATCCACATCGAGGAGCACGAGGTCGACGCCCGTGACACCAAGCTCGGCCCGGAGGAGATCACCCGGGACATCCCGAACGTCTCCGAGGAGGTCCTCGCCGACCTCGACGAGCGCGGCATCATCCGTATCGGTGCCGAGGTCGTCGCCGGCGACATCCTCGTCGGCAAGGTCACGCCCAAGGGTGAGACCGAGCTGACGCCCGAGGAGCGCCTGCTCCGCGCGATCTTCGGTGAGAAGGCGCGCGAGGTGCGCGACACCTCGCTGAAGGTGCCGCACGGCGAGATCGGCAAGGTCATCGGCGTCCGCGTCTTCGACCGCGAAGAGGGCGATGAGCTGCCGCCGGGCGTGAACCAGCTGGTTCGTGTCTACGTGGCGCAGAAGCGCAAGATCACCGACGGTGACAAGCTCGCCGGCCGTCACGGCAACAAGGGCGTCATCTCGAAGATCCTGCCGATCGAGGACATGCCGTTCCTGGAGGACGGCACCCCGGTCGACATCATCCTCAACCCGCTGGGTGTCCCGTCCCGAATGAACCCGGGACAGGTCCTGGAGATCCACCTCGGCTGGCTCGCCAGCCGTGGCTGGGACGTCTCCGGCCTCGCGGACGAGTGGGCGCAGCGCCTTCAGGTCATCGGTGCCGACAAGGTCGAGCCCGGCACGAACGTCGCGACCCCCGTCTTCGACGGTGCGCGCGAGGACGAGCTGGCCGGTCTGCTTGAGCACACGATCCCGAACCGCGACGGCGAGCGCATGGTGCTCCCGACCGGTAAGGCGCCGCTGTTCGACGGCCGCTCGGGTGAGCCCTTCCCGGAGCCGATCTCGGTCGGCTACATGTACATCCTCAAGCTGCACCACCTGGTCGACGACAAGCTGCACGCCCGTTCGACCGGCCCGTACTCGATGATCACCCAGCAGCCGCTGGGTGGTAAGGCACAGTTCGGTGGTCAGCGCTTCGGTGAGATGGAGGTGTGGGCGCTTGAGGCTTATGGCGCCGCGTACGCCCTTCAGGAGCTCCTGACGATCAAGTCCGACGACGTGACCGGCCGCGTGAAGGTCTACGAGGCCATCGTCAAGGGCGAGAACATCCCCGAGCCCGGCATCCCTGAGTCCTTCAAGGTGCTCATCAAGGAAATGCAGTCGCTCTGCCTCAACGTGGAGGTGCTGTCCTCGGACGGCATGTCCATCGAGATGCGCGACACCGACGAGGACGTCTTCCGCGCGGCGGAGGAGCTCGGCATCGACCTGTCCCGGCGCGAGCCGAGCAGCGTCGAAGAGGTCTGACGGGTCTGGTCGGGGCCTCCTCGTGAGGCCCCGGCCCTGCCCCGGACCCGTACAGACCATGATTGAGACTCGACCCCGAAAGAGGGATTGACGACAAAGTGCTCGACGTCAACTTCTTCGACGAGCTGCGGATCGGCCTTGCCACCGCGGACGACATCCGACAGTGGTCCCACGGCGAGGTCAAGAAGCCGGAGACCATCAACTACCGCACCCTGAAGCCCGAAAAGGACGGACTCTTCTGCGAGAAGATCTTCGGTCCGACCCGAGACTGGGAGTGCTACTGCGGCAAGTACAAGCGTGTCCGCTTCAAGGGCATCATCTGTGAGCGCTGTGGCGTAGAGGTCACGCGCGCCAAGGTGCGCCGCGAGCGGATGGGCCACATCGAACTGGCCGCTCCCGTCACCCACATCTGGTACTTCAAGGGCGTTCCGTCGCGCCTCGGCTACCTGCTGGACCTCGCCCCGAAGGACCTCGAAAAGGTCATCTACTTCGCGGCGTACATGATCACGTTCGTGGACGAGGAGCGTCGTACCCGCGACCTGCCGTCCCTGGAGGCGCACGTCTCCGTAGAGCGTCAGCAGATCGAGAACCGTCGCGACTCCGACCTGGAGGCCCGCGCCAAGAAGCTCGAGACCGACCTGGCCGAGCTTGAGGCCGAGGGCGCCAAGGCCGACGTACGCCGCAAGGTACGCGAAGGCGCCGAGCGCGAGATGAAGCAGCTGCGCGACCGCGCCCAGCGCGAGATCGACCGTCTCGACGAGGTGTGGAACCGCTTCAAGAACCTCAAGGTCCAGGACCTGGAGGGCGACGAGCTGCTCTACCGCGAGCTGCGTGACCGCTTCGGCACGTACTTCGACGGCTCCATGGGTGCCGCTGCCCTGCAGAAGCGCCTGGAGTCCTTCGACCTCGACGAGGAGGCCGAGCGCCTCCGCGAGATCATCCGTACCGGCAAGGGCCAGAAGAAGACCCGTGCGCTCAAGCGCCTCAAGGTCGTCTCCGCGTTCCTGCAGACCAGCAACAGCCCCAAGGGCATGGTGCTCGACTGCGTGCCGGTCATCCCGCCGGACCTGCGTCCGATGGTGCAGCTGGACGGTGGCCGCTTCGCGACCTCCGACCTGAACGACCTGTACCGCCGCGTCATCAACCGCAACAACCGCCTGAAGCGGCTTCTCGACCTCGGCGCGCCCGAGATCATCGTGAACAACGAGAAGCGCATGCTCCAGGAGGCCGTCGACGCGCTCTTCGACAACGGCCGTCGTGGTCGCCCGGTCACGGGCCCCGGCAACCGTCCGCTGAAGTCGCTGTCCGACATGCTCAAGGGCAAGCAGGGCCGCTTCCGTCAGAACCTCCTCGGCAAGCGTGTGGACTACTCCGCGCGTTCCGTGATCGTCGTCGGTCCGCAGCTGAAGCTGCACCAGTGCGGTCTGCCGAAGGCCATGGCGCTGGAGCTCTTCAAGCCGTTCGTGATGAAGCGCCTGGTCGACCTCAACCACGCGCAGAACATCAAGAGCGCCAAGCGGATGGTCGAGCGCGGCCGCACGGTCGTGTACGACGTCCTCGAAGAGGTCATCGCCGAGCACCCGGTTCTGCTGAACCGTGCGCCCACGCTGCACCGCCTCGGCATCCAGGCCTTCGAGCCGCAGCTGGTCGAGGGCAAGGCCATCCAGATCCACCCGCTCGTCTGCACCGCGTTCAACGCGGACTTCGACGGTGACCAGATGGCCGTGCACCTGCCGCTCTCCGCGGAGGCGCAGGCCGAGGCCCGCATCCTGATGCTGTCCTCGAACAACATCCTGAAGCCGGCCGACGGCCGTCCCGTCACCATGCCGACCCAGGACATGGTGCTGGGCCTGTTCTTCCTCACCACCGATGAGGAAGAGCGCAAGGTCATCGGCGAGGGCCGGTCCTTCGGCTCCACGGCCGAGGCGATCATGGCGTTCGACGCCCGTGAGCTCTCGCTCCAGGCGAAGGTCGACATCCGCTTCCCGGTGGGCACCATCCCGCCGCGCGGCTGGACCCCGCCGGTCAGCGCCGAGGGCGACGACTTCGGTGACGAGCGTGCCTACCAGCAGGGCGACAGCTTCCGGCTGCGTACGACGCTGGGCCGCGCGCTCTTCAACGAGCTGCTGCCCGAGGACTACCCCTTCGTCGACTACTCCGTCGGCAAGAAGCAGCTCTCCGAGATCGTCAACGACCTCGCCGAGCGCTACCCCAAGGTCATCGTGGCGGCGACGCTCGACAACCTGAAGGCGGCGGGCTTCTACTGGGCGACCCGTTCCGGTGTCACCGTGGCCATCTCCGACGTCGTCGTGCCCGAGGCCAAGAAGGCCATCGTCAAGGGCTACGAGGAGCAGGACGAGAAGGTCCAGAAGCAGTACGAGCGCGGTCTGATCACCAAGGACGAGCGCACGCAGGAGCTCATCGCGATCTGGACCAAGGCGACCAACGAGGTCGCCGAGGCGATGAACGCGAACTTCCCCAAGACCAACCCCATCTTCATGATGGTTGACTCGGGTGCCCGAGGAAACATGATGCAGATGAGGCAGATCGCCGGTATGCGTGGTCTGGTGTCGAACGCGAAGAACGAAACGATCCCGCGTCCGATCAAGGCGTCCTTCCGTGAGGGCCTCTCGGTCCTTGAGTACTTCATCTCCACCCACGGTGCCCGTAAGGGTCTGGCGGACACGGCTCTGCGTACCGCCGACTCCGGTTACCTCACCCGTCGTCTGGTCGACGTCTCCCAGGACGTCATCATTCGCGAGGAGGACTGTGGCACCGAGCGCGGTCTGAAGCTCAAGATCGCGGTCAAGGGTGAGGACGGCGTGCTCCGCAAGACGGAGAACGTCGAGACCTCGGTCTACGCCCGCATGCTGGCCGAGGACGTCGTCATCGACGGCAAGGTCATCGCGCCGGCCAACGTCGACCTCGGTGACGTGCTCATCGACGCCCTGGTCGCCAACGGCGTCGAGGAGGTCAAGACCCGCTCGGTCCTGACCTGTGAGTCGGCGGTCGGCACCTGTGCCTTCTGCTACGGCCGCTCGCTCGCCACCGGCAAGCTGGTCGACATCGGTGAGGCGGTCGGCATCATCGCCGCCCAGTCCATCGGTGAGCCCGGTACCCAGCTGACGATGCGTACCTTCCACACCGGTGGTGTGGCCGGTGACGACATCACCCAGGGTCTGCCCCGTGTCGTCGAGCTCTTCGAGGCTCGTACGCCCAAGGGTGTCGCCCCGATCTCGGAGGCGGCAGGCCGCGTCCGTATCGAGGAGACCGAGAAGACCAAGAAGATCGTCGTCACCCCGGACGACGGCAGCGACGAGACGGCGTTCCCGATCTCCAAGCGTGCCAAGGTCCTGGTGCGCGAGGGTGACCACGTCGAGGTGGGCCAGCCGCTCACCTTCGGTGCCACCAACCCGCACGACGTGCTGCGGATCCTCGGTCAGCGCGCGGTCCAGGTCCACCTGGTCGGCGAAGTCCAGAAGGTCTACAACTCGCAGGGTGTGTCGATCCACGACAAGCACATCGAGATCATCATCCGGCAGATGCTGCGCCGCGTGACGATCATCGAGTCCGGCGACGCGGAGCTGCTGCCGGGCGAGCTCGTCGAGCGCTCGAAGTTCGAGACCGAGAACCGTCGCGTCGTGACGGAAGGCGGCCACCCGGCCTCCGGCCGTCCGCAGCTGATGGGTATCACCAAGGCCTCGCTGGCGACGGAGTCGTGGCTGTCCGCGGCCTCCTTCCAGGAGACGACCAGGGTCCTGACGGACGCGGCGATCAACGCCAAGTCCGACTCCCTGATCGGCCTCAAGGAGAACGTCATCATCGGTAAGCTCATCCCGGCCGGTACGGGCCTGTCCCGCTACCGCAACATCCGGGTGGAGCCGACCGAGGAGGCCAAGGCAGCGATGTACTCGGCCGTCGGTTACGACGACATCGACTACTCGCCGTTCGGCACGGGCTCCGGTCAGGCTGTTCCGCTGGAGGACTACGACTACGGGCCGTACAACCAGTAGGGCCGGTAGGGCCTGTAAGGCCTGGGTTTGTTGAAGGGCGGTCGCCTCGCTTTGCGGGGTGGCCGCCCTTCGGCGTTCTCAGCTTCGGGGACTTTCGAGGTAGCGCTGAAGGCTCTGCAGACGGGTGTGGTGGTCCGGGTGTGAGGAGAGCAGCGAGGCCACCGGGCGGAACCGTTCGGTGTCGGGTGGGGCGGAGAGCTTCGACCCACCCTCTTCGGTGATGAACTGTTCGAGCACGTAGGCCAGCTGGGGGCCGAATCCGCAGGCGGCGGCGGAGCGGTCGGCGCGCAGTTCCGTGCGCCGCTTGACTGCGGCGAGGAGCACGGGGACCAGGGGCAGCAGAGCCAGCCAGGGGAACAGATACACCACCACCAGCGTGAGGAGGGTCGTGACCAGGAGGAGTTGGTTCCTGGCTTTCAGGGCCCTCCTGGTGGGCGTGCTGGGACGCAAGGGCTTGGTCAGCCGGTGCAGTGTACGAACGAGCTGCCAGATGAGCCGGGCGGGCAGGGCGTACCAGAAGGCCAGGAGCGCGGTCCAGGAGTGCCCGGTGACGTGGTGGCCGAGTTCATGGGCGAGGACAGCGCCAAGCTGGCCGGGGGGCAGCCGCAGTGCCGCCGATGTCACGGCGACGATGCGTCCGGCGGGGGCCTCTGCGTTGAGGTTCCCGCTCTCGTGGATCCAGAGCCGGTAAGCGGTGCTTTCCACTCCGAAACGAGCCGTGACGTCGTCCCAGGACGCAGAGATCCGGTCCTGCTCGGCGAGTGACGGCGGCCGGTAGCCCAGCATGTGGCGCGCCAGAAAGGACTCGGCGGGGTGGTGAAAGATCAGCATGCCACTGAGCAGCCAGCCCCCAGCCGTGGCCCAGACGGGAAAACGGGTCCAGCTCTCCACCAGGTAGCCGAGACAGGTCATGACCGCGAGCCCGGCGACTGTGTGCGGCAGATGCAAGGCGAGGGAGCTGATGGCCATGGCATCGGCGCTCCGGCGAGGGGCCGCGATGTGTATGCGGCCCGGGCCGGAGGCGGTGTTACGGGGCGGCGGGGGACCGAAGGACGGTTCGTGGCGGTGGTCCGTCGCCGAGGGTATGGGCTCGGGATACTCCGGTTCGTACGGTTGGGACATGGTGTTCCCTCCCTGGGCTAGGAGCTAGGAGCTAGGGGCTAGGGGCGAGGGGCGCTCGGCCGTGCGGGCAAGGGGATGACCGATGCGGGTGGCGGGTCTTCTTCAGGGAGCGGTCCTGACTTCGCCTGTCGCAGAGCGGACCTGAAGAGCGCGAGGACCAGGCGCTGCGGTTCTTCGAGCTGGTACTTCTCCAGAGGTCCGTCCGGGAGGACGCGGTCGATGAGCTGGAGCTGGTTCTCGACCTTCTTGAGTTCGTCGGCGCGCAGGTTGTCCACGACGAGGCGAGTGTCCTGTGGGTGTTCGGACAGATGGAGAAGCAGGGCGTCGAGCCCGCCGCGGGCCAGATGGTGCCGGTAGAAGCCGAGCTTCCGAGTTCTGAGCTCCTGCTCCTGTTCGAGATGGCGCAGCTTCGGGTCCCGCTCCAGCCGCGCCGTGCCTTCCATACGGAGGCCTTGCCTGGCCGCGATGTCGGTAGATGTGTCGAGCAGCCGTTGTACGGAGGCTTCAGCATCGGCACTGGAGGAGATGGGGAAGTTCCGTGTCACCGGACGCGCCAGCCGTTGGAGCACCCGGTTCAGCAAGGCTGGTACATCACGTTCGTGACTGATGACGAACAATTCGGGGTCGACGACCTGCCACGTGAGGTCGAAGGTGGTGTCGAACTCGAAGCTGTCGATCTCGCTGGGGAGCCGGATGCGAAGGCATAACGGCTGAACCCCCATGTCAACCTCGTACACAGCGGTATGGCCGCGGAGGCCGGCGGGGCGCCGGGGAGGCAGGAAGGTCTCGTACGTGTCACCGGCCCCGGCCAGGACGAGGGCGCAGTCCGCGCGGCCCAGGAAGCGTCGGCCCGTCAGCTCATAGCGTGATAGGTGGCGCACGGCCAGGACGGGGTCGGTGAGGCCGGTGGGGCGATCGCACACGTGGGGACGATCCCGCCGTTCGAGCGGTGCGACCCGCTCCAGCTTCCCGGGCCCGGCAGGCTGTTCGGTGAGGGAAGGAGTGAGGGAAGGGGGGAGGGGAAGCTCGAACTCTTGTCTATCCGACGGTTCATGACTGTTCGCCACGGCGGGCTCCTCGGGGGCTCATGGAAGTGCTGGGGCGGCTGCTTGGAGGCGGCCTGTGACGCGCAAAGGACTGCCGTCCGCCTCTCGTGCGGTGCGCAGGAGGTAGCTGATCCGGTGCTGATTGGTGGCGGGGACGACGAGTGCGGGCAACAACAACGCCAGCGCCTCCTCGACCTGCCGGTCGTACTCCGCCACGCGAATCCACCGCTGGAGGGTGTCCAGAGCGCTGTCGGTATGCGCGCGATCGGCCAGAGCCGCACGCCAGAGGGCGGCGAGAAGTCCGTCCTCGTCACTGCCCGGGTCGGTGTGGGCACTGGAGTACCACTGCAGGACAAGAGGACGCTTCGTGCCTTCCTCCGTCTCCCGGCAGGCAAGGCCGAAGGCTCGCAGCACATGGTCGTGCACCGTGGGGTCGTCGTGGAGCAGCGGCACGAGTTGCCTGAGCACCGGTCCGCGCGCCGCAAGGAGCAACAGCTGGGTCGCTTCGGCGAGCTGGCCCGCTTCCTCCTCTTCGTCGTTCTCCAGGCGTACGGCGTCGAGCAGGGCTCCGAGCGCCTCCTCAGGGTGCCTCGGGCCAAGGAGGCCGTAGACACGGATGGCGGTCCAGCGGCGACTGGCGTGCTCGCCGGTGCACCAGGTGTGCAGGATTCGGTGGACGCCCTCCACGTCGATCAGCCCTGCCAGACTGAGTGCGTTGGCCGCGGTGAGCCAGCCGTTGTACGACTTGCCGCCGGCCCAGGGCTCGATCAGATGTGCCATGGCGGACGAAAGGTCGGCCTTGGCGAGGAGCGCGGTGGCGGCAGCGGCACGGGTGCGGACCAGTGGGCGGCCATCTGCCGCGAGTTGCCGGAGCCAACGGACCAGGGCGGGCCGGGTCGAGGGGTGGACGGTCCACACCTCCCGCAGCAGCACGCGAGCGGTATCGGAGTCCTGAAACTCGATGGAGTACTGGGGGACAGGGCCCCACTCCGTGACGTCGTCTCGAGTGGAACCGAGGGCGTGGGCCAGCTCCAGCCGCGAGGAAATGGAACTTCCGAAGATCGGGATACGGGGTGCTTCGTGCGGATTGGCTGTCTCCTGGAGCTGGACGAAGAGGTTGTCGCCGAGCTCGGCGGCGGTGGCGTACGGAGCACGGTCGAAGACGGCGAGGGAGATGAGGAACGCCTTGTCGCGCAGCTCGTCACCGTTCGGTTTCTCCGGCGCGGTCAGCCACCGGGTGACGCGGTCCGCCAGTGCCGACCGGGCGAAGTCGATCAGCTTCTCCTCGTCGAGTTCACCCCGGTGGTGGGCGGCGAGCTGTTCGGCGAACTCCCGTGTCTCTCCGGGCTGGTGGGTGCGTGCGATGAACTCCTCGACCGGCTGCGCCCGACGCAGATGCTGCCAGGCCTCAGCGCCGACCAGGTGAACCACATGAGCGGCGAGGATCTGTTCGACCGGTGGCGGCTCCCAAGTGACACAAGAGACGTCGAGCAATATGGACGATGTCTCCACCGTGACCACGCACAGGCCCCCGTGCCGCGCCAGCTGCTCACGCATGGCCAGCACGTGGGGTTCCAGCAGCGGTTTGCTGCGGCTGGTGGTCAGATCACGCAGGAGGAAGCCCGTGGCACCGTCCAGGGCGTCCGGCAGTGCCGCCGGGGCGGTGCTCGGTTCGAGCAGCCGGACCGGGTGGGCGCCCAGCCGGTGCAGCAGCATCAGCGCGGCGGACCGGCGCCCGGTGGCACGGCTGCCCCGGAGGATGACGATGCGCTCGTCCCGGAGCCGTACCAAGGCCTCCTCGAAGCTCGGGCAACTTCGATAGACGGGGAGCAGTTCCTCCAGGCGGCCCTGAGGGACGTGGCCGGACGCCGTGCGGAGGGACGTGCCGGAGCCCGGTGAGCCGAGCTGGAAGATGACGTCGCCGGCGACATGGCCACCCACCACCCCGAACTGGTCGCGGGTGATGAGGGTTTCCGGGGTGTGGTCGATGAGGTCGCGGCGGGCGGCCCAGGCCGGTTGCCGCTCCCCGGAGCCCTGCGACGACTCATCCTGTTCCTGTCCATCGTCGCCAGAACCCCCGTCCCCCGGGGCGGCACCTTTGCCGGGCTTCTCCACCTTGTCCGGACGGTCACCCCTCGACGGCCTTCCCGCCGGGGGCTGCCCCTCCTGACTCACTGGTTTCCGCCCTGGCCGTGGCCGCGGAAGTCGAACGAGAGGTTGCCGTTGACGTCACCGCCCGCCACCCCGTACTGCGAGCCCATGATCTGTGGGTTTCCGGAGACACCGGTGAAGGAACTGCCGGAGGCGGGCGACCCGGGCCGGGGCGTTCCTCCGGCGTTCCGCCCGGCCGAGGGGACCTGGTGCAGCCAGGCGCTCGTGGGGCCTTCCTTGGCCTGCACAGTGACCTGGTGGAACTCCTCGGGCCGCAGTCCGTGGTGCCCGTGTCGCACCACACCCTGGTACACGCTGTCGGAGACGCAGAGAACACTGCTGCCGTCGGCGCACTTCAACGCTTCCCGCAACGGGTCCGCGTCGAGGAGGCGGAAGGCGTGGTTGAGGTCCGACCCCACCCACCCCTTCTCGTCGAGGGCCACGTACCCGGCGGCGAGCACGATGCGCAACCGCATCCGGGTGCTGCGGGCGATCAGCCGGTTCTTCGCGTGCAACAGCATCGGGGTTTCGGTGAGCAACGCCTTGACCAGTGTCGACACCGGAACGTTGGCGTCGATGAGTTCGACGACGGCGTCGCCCCGGTCGGTGCGCAGCCGCGCCGTCTCGCTGACACCCGCGGCGTTCAGCGAACCGTCCGCGACGTCGTACAGAAGCCGCCGGAGGAAGGCCTGCTCCACGTCGTCCCGGGTGCCGAACTTTTCGATGTCGAAGAGCAGGATGGTGCGGTTCACGGGCTCGGACATGTCTGCCTCTCGTCGGTCGGAAAACTCCGTCGACCAGCACGATGGCGGGCCGGGGGTGATCCTCAGAGGGCCGATGACGCGTACGAACTGTGACCGCGTGCACAGACGGCCACGGCTACATGGATCCGCTTCCGACGATGCGGCGCAGCACGTCAGGCCGGACGACGACGATCTTGCGGCGGCTCGTGACGACGATCCGTCTGTCCCGCAGCTCCTTCAGAAGCCGGGCAACCGCTTCCCGGGAGGCACCGACCGAGCCGGCGAATTCGTGCTGGCTGAGCGGAATGGTCAGCGCTATGCCCTCGTCGGTGCGGGTGCCATGGGTCCGTACGAGGTCCAGCAGCAGGACGGCGAGCCGTTCGCGCACGGTGAGGGCGGCCCACTCCAGCCGACGGCGGTCGGTCGAGCGCTGCCGGTCGGTGGCGAGCCCGAGCAGTTTCAGCGCCACCTGGGGGTTGCGGCTGAGGAACGCGGTGAAACGGCTCTGCTCGATGCCTACGGCTTCGACCTGCTCCAGAGCCGTCACCGTCGCCGATCGATGGCGTCCGCTGAGTGCAGCCCCCTCGCCGACTATGTCGCCGGGACCGCGGAGGGCGAGCAGGGCCTCGTAACCGTTGGCGGCCGTGGCGGTGACCTTGGTCCAGCCGCGGAGGATGAGCAGGACGTGGGAGGACGGCTCGTCCTGGCGCATGATGACGTCGCGGGACGGATAGGCCAGGGACCGGCCGATGGCGAGCAACGCGCCGCGGTCGCTCTGCTCGAGCCGGGCGAGAAAGGGCACCCGGTCGTCGAGCCCCCCGTCGCCCGTCGTGTGGGCTGTCTCCATGTGTTCCCCCGCTCTTCAGGCCGACCCGAACGTAATGAAGGCGGCCATGGAGCGAGAGACAACGGCTGAAACCGACTCCCGTTGAACAGCGAACGGCTGGATCGTGCGAGGAGCCCAGGTGACGGGCGTGGCGAAGAGGGGACAAGTCCGGCGTGTCGGCCCCCACCGCATTTGTTTTGACCAGACTCGATGAGGTAGGTACGCTCAGACCTTGTGCCTGGGGTGTGCCTGGGCTCGTGCGCGTGTCTTCAACCGCATCGCGAGTCCGTCAACAAGGCCACCGCGATCTGCGCCCCTTTCCGCCTCGCGGCGGGAGTTTGCAGCATTCGACACACCCGACCGCGTGGGTCGGGAACGTTCCAGGTTAGCTTTACTATTCGGCACACAGAAACCGGAGAAGTAGTGCCTACGATCCAGCAGCTGGTCCGTAAGGGCCGGCAGGACAAGGTCGAGAAGAACAAGACGCCCGCACTCGAGGGTTCGCCCCAGCGCCGTGGCGTCTGCACGCGTGTGTTCACGACCACCCCGAAGAAGCCGAACTCGGCCCTCCGTAAGGTCGCGCGTGTGCGTCTGACCTCCGGGATCGAGGTTACGGCCTACATTCCGGGTGAGGGACACAACCTGCAGGAGCACTCCATCGTGCTCGTGCGTGGTGGCCGTGTGAAGGACCTGCCTGGTGTTCGCTACAAGATCATCCGCGGTTCCCTCGACACCCAGGGTGTCAAGAACCGCAAGCAGGCCCGCAGCCGCTACGGCGCCAAGAAGGAGAAGTAAGAATGCCTCGTAAGGGCCCCGCCCCGAAGCGCCCGGTCATCATCGACCCGGTCTACGGTTCTCCTCTGGTGACCTCCCTCATCAACAAGGTGCTGCTGAACGGCAAGCGCTCCACCGCCGAGCGCATCGTGTACGGCGCCATGGAGGGCCTGCGCGAGAAGACCGGTAACGACCCGGTCATCACGCTGAAGCGCGCGCTCGAGAACATCAAGCCGACCCTTGAGGTCAAGTCCCGCCGTGTCGGTGGCGCGACCTACCAGGTCCCGATCGAGGTCAAGCCGGGCCGTGCGAACACGCTCGCCCTGCGCTGGCTGGTCGGTTACTCCCGCGCCCGTCGCGAGAAGACCATGACCGAGCGTCTGCTCAACGAACTCCTCGACGCCTCCAACGGCCTGGGTGCCGCTGTGAAGAAGCGCGAGGACACCCACAAGATGGCCGAGTCCAACAAGGCCTTCGCGCACTACCGCTGGTAGTCGCTCCCCACATCGAGACCGAGAGAAGACTGAGCCGACATGGCTACCACTTCACTTGACCTGGCCAAGGTGCGCAACATCGGCATCATGGCCCACATCGACGCGGGCAAGACGACGACCACCGAGCGGATTCTGTTCTACACCGGTGTCTCGTACAAGATCGGTGAGGTCCACGACGGCGCCGCGACGATGGACTGGATGGAGCAGGAGCAGGAGCGTGGCATCACGATCACCTCTGCTGCTACCACCTGTCACTGGCCGCTGAACGACGTCGACCACACCATCAACATCATCGACACCCCGGGCCACGTCGACTTCACCGTCGAGGTGGAGCGTTCGCTCCGCGTGCTCGACGGTGCCGTGACGGTGTTCGACGGCGTCGCCGGCGTTGAGCCCCAGTCCGAGACCGTGTGGCGTCAGGCGGACCGCTACGGCGTCCCGCGCATCTGCTTCGTCAACAAGCTCGACCGCACGGGTGCCGAGTTCCACCGCTGCGTCGACATGATCGTCGACCGCCTCGGTGCGACCCCCCTGGTCATGCAGCTGCCCATCGGCGCAGAGGCTGACTTCAAGGGCGTCGTCGACCTCGTCACCATGAAGGCCTTCGTCTGGTCCGCCGAGACCAAGATGGGCGAGGCCTACGACATCGTCGACATCCCCGACACGCACACCGAGGCTGCCGAGGAGTACCGCGGCAAGCTGCTCGAGGCCGTCGCGGAGAACGACGAAGAGATGATGGAGCTGTACCTCGAGGGCCAGGAGCCCACCGAGGACCAGCTGTACGCGGCGATCCGTCGCATCACCATCGCCTCCGGCAAGGGCGGCGACACCACCGTCACCCCCGTCTTCTGCGGTACCGCGTTCAAGAACAAGGGCGTCCAGCCCCTGCTCGACGCGGTCGTGCGCTACCTGCCGTCCCCCCTGGACGTCGAGGCCATCGAGGGCCACGACGTCAAGGACCCGGAGCAGGTCATCAAGCGCAAGCCGTCCGACGACGAGCCGCTGTCGGCCCTCGCCTTCAAGATCGCGAGCGACCCGCACCTCGGCAAGCTCACCTTCGTCCGGATCTACTCCGGTCGCCTGGACGCCGGCACCGCGGTGCTGAACTCCGTCAAGGGCAAGAAGGAGCGCATCGGCAAGATCTACCGCATGCACGCGAACAAGCGTGAGGAGATCGCCTCGGTGGGCGCCGGTGACATCGTCGCCGTCATGGGCCTGAAGCAGACCACCACGGGTGAGACGCTCTCCGACGACAAGAACCCGGTGATCCTGGAGTCCATGGACTTCCCGGCGCCGGTCATCGAGGTCGCCATCGAGCCGAAGTCCAAGGGCGACCAGGAGAAGCTGGGTGTCGCCATCCAGCGTCTCTCGGAGGAGGACCCCTCCTTCCGCGTTCACTCGGACGAGGAGACCGGCCAGACCATCATCGGTGGTATGGGCGAGCTTCACCTTGAGGTGCTCGTCGACCGCATGAAGCGCGAGTTCCGCGTCGAGGCGAACGTCGGCAAGCCGCAGGTGGCCTACCGCGAGACGATCCGCAAGGCCGTCGAGCGTGTGGACTTCACCCACAAGAAGCAGACCGGTGGTACCGGTCAGTTCGCGAAGGTGCAGATCGCGATCGAGCCCATCGAGGGCGGCGACGCGTCGTACGAGTTCGTGAACAAGGTCACGGGTGGCCGCATCCCCAAGGAGTACATCCCCTCGGTGGACGCGGGTGCTCAGGAGGCCATGCAGTTCGGCATCCTGGCGGGCTACGAGATGACGGGCGTCCGCGTCACGCTCATCGACGGCGCCTACCACGAGGTCGACTCCTCCGAGCTCGCCTTCAAGATCGCCGGTTCGCAGGCCTTCAAGGAGGCCGCGCGCAAGGCCAGCCCCGTGCTGCTCGAGCCGATGATGGCCGTCGAGGTCACCACGCCCGAGGACTACATGGGCGATGTCATCGGTGACATCAACTCCCGCCGTGGCCAGATCCAGGCCATGGAGGAGCGCAGCGGCGCTCGCGTCGTGAAGGGCCTCGTGCCCCTCTCGGAGATGTTCGGCTACGTCGGAGACCTCCGCAGCAAGACGTCGGGTCGCGCAAGCTACTCAATGCAGTTCGACTCCTACGCCGAGGTTCCGCGGAACGTCGCCGAGGAGATCATCGCGAAGGCCAAGGGCGAGTAACTCACCCCAGTTAACGCTTTAGGCTTGACACCATCCGCCGGGGTTCGACCCCGTAAGGCAAGAACCCCGGCGGCTGGCTTCCCAGCAAAGATCACCTGGCGCCGATGAAGCAAGGCGTACAGAACCACTCCCAGGAGGACCCAGTGGCGAAGGCGAAGTTCGAGCGGACTAAGCCGCACGTCAACATCGGCACCATCGGTCACATTGACCACGGTAAGACGACCCTCACGGCCGCCATTACCAAGGTGCTGCACGACGCGTACCCCGACCTGAACGAGGCCTCGGCCTTCGACCAGATCGACAAGGCTCCCGAGGAGCGCCAGCGCGGTATCACGATCTCGATCGCGCACGTCGAGTACCAGACGGAGACCCGTCACTACGCCCACGTCGACTGCCCCGGTCACGCGGACTACATCAAGAACATGATCACGGGTGCCGCGCAGATGGACGGCGCCATCCTCGTGGTCGCCGCCACCGACGGCCCGATGCCGCAGACCAAGGAGCACGTGCTCCTGGCCCGCCAGGTCGGCGTTCCGTACATCGTCGTCGCCCTGAACAAGGCCGACATGGTGGACGACGAGGAGATCATGGAGCTCGTCGAGCTCGAGGTCCGTGAGCTCCTCTCCGAGTACGAGTTCCCGGGCGACGACCTTCCGGTCGTGCGCGTCTCGGCGCTCAAGGCGCTCGAGGGCGACAAGGAGTGGGGTGAGTCCGTCCTCAACCTGATGAAGGCTGTCGACGAGTCCATCCCGGAGCCCGAGCGTGACGTCGACAAGCCGTTCCTGATGCCGATCGAGGACGTCTTCACGATCACCGGTCGTGGCACCGTCGTCACCGGTCGTATCGAGCGTGGTGTCCTCAAGGTCAACGAGACCGTCGACATCATCGGCATCAAGACCGAGAAGACCACCACCACGGTCACCGGCATCGAGATGTTCCGCAAGCTGCTCGACGAGGGCCAGGCCGGTGAGAACGTCGGTCTGCTCCTCCGTGGCATCAAGCGCGAGGACGTCGAGCGCGGCCAGGTCATCATCAAGCCCGGTTCGGTCACGCCGCACACCGAGTTCGAGGCCCAGGCCTACATCCTGTCGAAGGACGAGGGTGGCCGTCACACCCCCTTCTTCAACAACTACCGTCCGCAGTTCTACTTCCGCACCACGGACGTGACCGGCGTCGTGACCCTCCCCGAGGGCACCGAGATGGTCATGCCGGGCGACAACACCGAGATGACCGTCGAGCTCATCCAGCCCGTCGCCATGGAAGAGGGCCTGAAGTTCGCCATCCGTGAGGGTGGCCGGACCGTGGGCGCCGGCCAGGTCACCAAGATCAACAAGTAAGCTTCCCGCTTGCTTGAAGATCGGGGAGACCCGGTCGCTCTGAACTGAGCGCATCGCAGTACCAGCAGTACACGCAGTAGCGGAAGGGCCCGTACGACTTCGGTCGTACGGGCCCTTTCTCGTGTGCGGTGCCTGGGCCAGGGTGCGGTGCCTGGCCCAGGGCCTCAGAAGGCCAGGTAGGTGAGCTGGATGATGTAGACGCGTTCGCTGCGTACGACGATTTGGTACCGGAACATTCCGCCTCGGACGGTGATGTCGCCCCCCTTGGGGTCGACGCCTTGGTGACTGCGGCCATGTACGTGCAGTGCTTCGGCCGCCCTGACCAGTTCTTCCGCCTTGCGTTCCACCTCGGCGAGAAAGTCCGGAGGCGCGGTGCGTGCGGATTCCTCCGCCGCGAAGGCGTACTCCCAGCTCCAGGTCACATCCGTACTGCCTTCATGGCCTCGTCCAGGACGGCGCTCAGCTCGCTCAGTGCCGCATGGGCGAGGGCCGCGTCCGCATGCTCCAGATGGCGTATGGCATGGGCATGCCGTGCCGCCAGGTCGGGGCGGCGGGCGATCTCGATGTCCCTGGCCCAGGCCAGGACCCAGCTCTGCACCGGGCTGAGGGACTTCCACTCGACAGCCTTTGCGAAGGCCTCGTCCTTGGTCCGCTGCATCTCCGGCAGGCGTGCGGGGGCGACGATGGCGAGGGCGGCGCGGAGGGCGTCCGGCGTCTGCTCGGGGCGGGGGACCAGCTCGTGTCCGTGATCGGCCTGTGTGCTCATGGAGTCCTCCCGGTAGTGCCCTGGCCAGGTTAGTCGGCCGAGGCGCATGGGGTGTGAGGACGTGGACATGCGGGGTGTTCTCCCTGCTCAGTGGCTGCGGATGGAGTCGCCCGGCACTCGCGGCAGCGGCCTGGGGCCGGTGCGCGGAAGGCGCGGTCGCAGGAGTCGCAGTTGTGCAGGGGATGGCGTGCGGGTGGCGGGGCCGCGGCCGGGGCCCTGAACGGTGGGGGTGGCGGCAGCAGGGCCGCGAGGCGGTGGGCGAGCAGGGCGGCCGGTCGGCGTGGGCCCTCGGGTGGCAGGTCGCGGGTGAGGGCGTGGCGTACGGCGACGGGCTCGACGTCGCGTTCCAGCCAGGCGGCGACGCCGGGGGCCAGGTGGGCGGTGTCGTGGGCGGAGAGGAGCAGACGGGGGTCGTGGTGGCGCAGGTCCGCGAGGAGGGCGGTGGCCTGCTGGAGGAGCGCGGGGGCCGGGTACGCGGGGTGCGGTACGGCCGGGAGGGGGCGTGGCTGCTTGCGTGGCGGGGGGTTCGGCGCCGGGTGGTCGTTGGCCTCGGGCGGTCGGGTCCGCGGCGGAGCGGCGGCGAGCGGGTGCTGTCGGGCCGCGCCCGGCTGGTTGCAGGAGATCGTGCGGGTGACGATGCGGCCGGCGGGGGTGCGTTCGCGCTCGCGGCGCAGGTAGCCGTGGGCCTCCAGCTCGCGCAGGGCGGCGGCGATACGGGTCGTGCCCTCCGGGAAGCGGGCGGCGAGCGTCTTGATGTCGGCGCGGGCCCCGGCGGGCAGCGACTGGATGTGGCAGGCGAGGCCGATCGCCAGGAGGGAGAGCTCCGGGTGCTGGGTGAGGTGGTTGCCGATCACCGTGAAGCGGGTGGTGTGGCAGGTGTTGTCGTGAGCGATGCCGGAAGGGCGGGCGGCGGTGCGCCGCCGATGAGCGTCGGGCCGGGCTGGCGGCCGCTGGGTCGCTCGTGCGTGGGATTGACTGCCGCCCACGGCGGACCGGGCGCGCGGGGGCACGCTAGGGTTTTGGGTGTCCATCGGGAAGCTCTCTCTTCCTCGGTGGTCAGGCCCTCGCCAATGGGATTGCCGTCCCGGCGGGGGCCGTCGCATGTCTGCGGTTGTTTTGCCTGCTGGCGCCGAGAGTAAGGGAGTTGGGGGGCCGCAGATCCAGCTGAACCCGGGATGTTCACCCGCGTGAGTGAGCGGGGCGTGAGGCTGGACGCGGGGCGGGGTGGGGCTTGGTGGGGTTCTTTCTCACCCACGTTTCTTGAGGGAAGGCGCCCGCCACACCGGAGTACGTGGGGACGGGTTCCGGATGCTGAAGTTCCGGGACGGATCGGCGGTGGGGCGTTCACCGGGAGTGGCCGCAGGGCGGCCTGTGAACAACCCCAAGCAGCTCCGAGGCCTTGAACTGCGGTATGGCATGATCCGGCCAGACTTTTACCCCGAGGATGTCCTCAGGGCGGGGCGCAGGCGCCTGTCACGACCCATGGGTGATTACCTACGGTGACGAAATGGCGTAACGACGTGCAGGACCGTCGGACGGGGCGGGCCGCCACGCCGGGTTTGACCTTCGTCACTCACGGGGTAGTCTTCTCGGCTCGATTGGCCCCGGGCGTGCCCCATGTGGCAGACTGTCGGGGTTGCTCGGTTGAGTGCCGATGCTGCGCGCCTCCCGCCGGGAGGACCGGAAGCGAGTCCCACAGTACTCGTCGCCTTATCTGTCGCTTGCGGCAGCGCTGGGGCGGACGTACGGGAATCTTTCGGGAAGTGTCAGCGGGGGGCTCGACCAGGCGCCTGGTGGGTTTCTTCCCCCAGACCATGCGGCTTTGGGCCGCAGCCCCTTAGCAGGGAAATCCGTACGGATATCTCTGTCAGCGGGACTGCGACACGCCCGACCGCGTGGGTCGGAGGAAGTGTGAAACAGGGCCCACAGGTTCCAGAGCGTTACGAGAGACAGGACTACTAAGTAGCCATGGCGGGACAGAAGATCCGCATCCGGCTCAAGGCCTACGACCACGAGGTCATCGACTCTTCGGCGAAGAAGATCGTCGAGACGGTGACTCGCACTGGTGCGTCGGTCGCGGGCCCGGTGCCGCTGCCCACTGAGAAGAACGTGTACTGCGTCATCAAGTCGCCGCACAAGTACAAGGACTCGCGCGAGCACTTCGAGATGCGCACGCACAAGCGCCTGATCGACATCCTCGACCCGACGCCCAAGACCGTTGACTCGCTGATGCGCCTGGACCTTCCGGCCGGCGTTGACATCGAGATCAAGCTCTGAAGGGCGCGAAGAAGATGACCAAGCAGATCAAGGGCATCCTGGGCGAGAAGCTCGGCATGACCCAGGTCTGGGACGAGAACAACCGTGTCGTCCCGGTGACCGTGGTCAAGGCCGGGCCCTGCGTCGTTACCCAGGTCCGTACGAATGACAGCGACGGCTACGAGTCGGTCCAGATCGCCTTCGGCGAGATCGACCCGCGCAAGGTGAACAAGCCCCTCAAGGGCCACTTCGCCAAGGCCGACGTGACCCCCCGTCGCCACCTCGTCGAGATCCGTACCGCTGGTGCCAGCGAGTACACCCTCGGCCAGGAGCTGACCGCCGAGACGTTCGAGGCCGGTATCAAGGTCGACGTCACCGGCAAGAGCAAGGGCAAGGGCTTCGCCGGTGTGATGAAGCGTCACAACTTCCACGGCGGCAAGGCCTCCCACGGTGCCCACCGCGTGCACCGCAAGCCCGGTTCCATCGGTGGCTGTGCCACCCCCGGCCGTGTCTTCAAGGGCATGCGCATGGCGGGCCGCATGGGCAACGAGCGGGTCACCACCCAGAACCTGACCGTCCACGCCGTTGACGCGGAGAAGGGTCTGCTGCTCATCAAGGGCGCGGTTCCTGGTCCGAACGGCGGCCTCGTCCTGGTCCGTACCGCGGCCAAGGGGGCCTGAGGTAACCCATGAGCACCATTGACATCCTTTCGCCGGCAGGCGACAAGACCGGGACGGTCGAGCTCCCCGCGGAGATCTTCGACGTCGAGAAGATCAGCATCCCGCTGATCCACCAGGTCGTCGTCGCGCAGCTGGCCGCGGCCCGTCAGGGCACGCACAAGACCAAGACCCGCGGTGAAGTCCGTGGTGGTGGCAAGAAGCCTTACCGCCAGAAGGGCACCGGCCGCGCGCGCCAGGGTTCGACCCGTGCGCCGCAGTTCGCCGGCGGTGGCGTCGTCCACGGCCCCGTGCCGCGTGACTACTCCCAGCGCACCCCCAAGAAGATGAAGGCTGCCGCTCTGCGTCACGCCCTCACCGACCGGGCGCGCAACTCCCGCATCCACGTCGTTTCCGGCGTGGTCGAGGGCGAGATCTCGACGAAGGCCGCGAAGAGCCTGCTCAGCAAGGTCAGCGAGCGCAAGAACGTGCTGCTGGTCATCGAGCGCTCGGACGAGCTGTCGCTGCTCTCCGCCCGCAACCTGCCCCAGGTGCACATCCTGGAGCCGGGCCAGCTGAACACGTACGACGTGCTCGTCTCGGACGACGTGGTCTTCACCAAGGCCGCCTTCGAGTCCTTCGTGTCTGGCCCCAAGGCCAATGAGACCGAAGGGAGCGAAGCCTGATGGCTATTCGTCACCAGAGCATCGCGTCCAAGGCTGCGAAGGCCGCCAAGGCCGCGCGTGTCGCCAAGGCGAAGCGCATCGCGACCGAGGGCAAGATCGCTGTTGAGCCCACTCCGCTGAGCAAGTCCTTCTCGGACCCGCGCGACGTCCTCGTCAAGCCGGTCGTCTCCGAGAAGTCGTACGCGCTGCTCGACGAGGGCAAGTACACGTTCATCGTGGCCCCCGGCTCCAACAAGACCCAGATCAAGCAGGCCGTCGAGGCGGTCTTCTCGGTCAAGGTCACCGGAGTCAACACGATCAACCGTCAGGGCAAGCGCAAGCGCACCAAGTCTGGTTTCGGCAAGCGTGCCGACACCAAGCGCGCGATTGTGACCCTTGCTGAGGGCGACCGTATCGACATCTTCGGCCAGGCCTCCTAACGGAGTGCCCTGGTCCGAATATCGGACGAGGACTGAGAAATGGGAATCCGCAAGTACAAGCCGACTACGCCGGGCCGTCGTGGCTCCAGCGTCGCCGACTTCGTCGAGGTAACGCGGTCCACGCCGGAGAAGTCGCTGGTTCGCCCGCTGCACAGCAAGGGCGGCCGTAACAACGCCGGTCGGATCACCGTTCGTCACCAGGGTGGCGGACACAAGCGCGCCTACCGCGTGATCGACTTCCGTCGTCACGACAAGGACGGCGTGCCGGCCAAGGTCGCGCACATCGAGTACGACCCCAACCGCACCGCGCGCATCGCGCTGCTGCACTACGCGGACGGCGAGAAGCGCTACATCCTCGCCCCGCGCGGCACGCAGCAGGGTGACCGGATCGAGAGTGGCCCCGGCGCCGACATCAAGCCCGGCAACAACCTGGCGCTGCGCAACATCCCGGTCGGTACGACCATCCACGCCATCGAGCTGCGGCCCGGCGGCGGCGCGAAGTTCGCCCGCTCCGCGGGTGCCTCCGTGCAGCTGCTCGCGAAGGAAGGCGCCATGGCGCACCTTCGTATGCCGTCCGGTGAAATCCGCCTGGTCGACGTCCGCTGCCGCGCCACCATCGGCGAGGTCGGCAACGCCGAGCAGTCGAACATCAACTGGGGCAAGGCCGGCCGCATGCGCTGGAAGGGCGTCCGCCCGACCGTGCGTGGTGTCGTGATGAACCCGGTCGACCACCCGCACGGTGGTGGTGAAGGCAAGACCTCCGGTGGTCGTCACCCGGTCTCGCCGTGGGGCAAGAAGGAGGGTCGTACTCGTGATCGCAACAAGGCGAGCAACAAGTACATCGTCCGCCGCCGCAAGTCGAACAAGAAGCGCTAGGAGCGGGTTTAGATGCCGCGCAGTCTCAAGAAGGGGCCCTTCGTCGACGACCACCTCGTAAAGAAGGTGGACGCCCAGAACGAAGCCGGCACCAAGAACGTCATCAAGACCTGGTCCCGTCGCTCGATGATCATCCCCAGCATGCTGGGCCACACGATCGCGGTGCACAACGGCAAGACCCACATCCCGGTGTTCGTCACCGAGTCGATGGTCGGCCACAAGCTCGGCGAGTTCTCGCCGACGCGCACCTTCCGGGGTCACGTCAAGGACGACCGGAAGTCGAAGCGCCGCTAAGGCGGGGTGGAATCGACTATGACTAACACCGAAGGGACAACCATGGAAGCCAGGGCCCAGGCGCGGTACATCCGCGTCACGCCCATGAAGGCCCGCCGCGTGGTGGACCTCATCCGTGGCATGGATGCCACGGAGGCTCAGGCGGTCCTGCGTTTCGCCCCGCAGGCCGCGAGCGTGCCGGTCGGCAAGGTGCTGGACAGCGCCATTGCCAACGCCGCGCACAACTACGACCACACCGACGCCTCTTCGCTGGTCATCAGCGAGGCGTACGTGGATGAGGGCCCGACCCTGAAGCGGTTCCGTCCGCGTGCTCAGGGCCGTGCCTACCGGATCCGTAAGCGGACCAGCCACATCACCGTGGTCGTCAGCAGCAAGGAAGGAACCCGGTAATGGGCCAGAAGGTAAACCCGCACGGGTTCCGGCTCGGTGTCACCACCGACTTCAAGTCGCGTTGGTACGCCGACAAGCTGTACAAGGACTACGTCAAGGAAGACGTCGCCATCCGTCGGATGATGACGTCCGGCATGGAGCGCGCCGGCATCTCGAAGGTGGAGATCGAGCGCACCCGTGACCGCGTGCGTGTGGACATCCACACCGCTCGTCCCGGCATCGTCATCGGCCGCCGTGGCGCCGAGGCCGACCGCATCCGCGGTGACCTCGAGAAGCTCACGGGCAAGCAGGTCCAGCTGAACATCCTCGAGGTCAAGAACCCCGAGGTCGACGCTCAGCTCGTGGCCCAGGCCGTGGCGGAGCAGCTGTCCTCCCGCGTCTCCTTCCGTCGTGCCATGCGTAAGAGCATGCAGTCGGCGATGAAGGCGGGCGCCAAGGGCATCAAGATCCAGTGTGGTGGTCGTCTCGGCGGTGCCGAGATGTCCCGCTCGGAGTTCTACCGCGAGGGCCGCGTGCCCCTGCACACGCTCCGCGCCAACGTCGACTACGGCTTCTTCGAGGCCAAGACGACCTTCGGCCGCATCGGCGTGAAGGTCTGGATCTACAAGGGCGACGTCAAGAACATCGCCGAGGTCCGCGCCGAGAACGCCGCTGCCCGCGCCGGCAACCGCCCGGCCCGTGGTGGCAACGACCGCCCGGCCCGTGGTGGCCGCGGTGGCGAGCGTGGCGGTCGCGGTCGCAAGCCGCAGCAGTCGGCTCCGGCCGCCGAGGCCCCCAAGGCCGAGGCGCCCGCCGCTGCTCCGGCTGCTGAGAGCACCGGAACGGAGGCCTGACCGAAATGCTGATCCCCCGTAGGGTCAAGCACCGCAAGCAGCACCACCCGAAGCGCAGCGGTATGTCCAAGGGTGGTACGCAGGTTGCGTTCGGCGAGTACGGCATTCAGGCCCTCACTCCGGCGTACGTGACCAACCGCCAGATCGAGGCGGCCCGTATCGCGATGACCCGCCACATCAAGCGTGGCGGCAAGGTCTGGATCAACATCTACCCGGACCGTCCGCTCACCAAGAAGCCCGCCGAGACCCGCATGGGTTCCGGTAAGGGTTCTCCCGAGTGGTGGATCGCGAACGTCAAGCCCGGTCGGGTGATGTTCGAGCTGTCCTACCCGAACGAGAAGATTGCTCGTGAGGCGCTCACCCGCGCTGCTCACAAGCTTCCGATGAAGTGCCGCATCGTCCGGCGCGAGGCAGGTGAGTCGTGATGTCGGCCGGTACCAAGGCTTCCGAGCTGCGCGAGCTGGGCGACGAGGAGCTTGTCAACAAGCTCCGCGAAGCCAAGGAAGAGCTGTTCAACCTCCGCTTCCAGGCGGCGACGGGCCAGCTCGAGAACCACGGTCGGCTCAAGGCCGTCCGTAAGGACATCGCGCGGATCTACACCCTGATGCGTGAGCGCGAGCTGGGCATCGAGACGGTGGAGAGCGCCTGATGAGCGAGAGCAACGTGACTGAGAACACCGAGACCCGCGGCTTCCGCAAGACCCGTGAGGGTCTGGTCGTCAGCGACAAGATGGACAAGACCGTCGTCGTCGCCGTCGAGGACCGCGTCAAGCACGCGCTGTACGGCAAGGTCATCCGCCGTACGAACAAGCTCAAGGCGCACGACGAGCAGAACGCTGCCGGCGTCGGCGACCGCGTCCTCCTGATGGAGACGCGTCCGCTGTCGGCGACCAAGCGCTGGCGCATCGTCGAGATCCTCGAGAAGGCCAAGTAATTCTCCGAGGGGCACCCCCCTCGGAGTTCGTTCCGCCAGGCTCGGCAGGGGCCCATCTCGTAAGAGAGCAGCCCCTGCCGGGAACCGGCAGACAATCAGGAGATAGACGTGATCCAGCAGGAGTCGCGACTTCGCGTCGCCGACAACACGGGTGCGAAGGAAATTCTCACCATTCGTGTTCTCGGTGGCTCGGGTCGCCGCTACGCGGGTATCGGTGACGTCATCGTCGCCACCGTCAAGGACGCGATCCCCGGTGGCAACGTGAAGAAGGGTGACGTCGTCAAGGCGGTCATCGTTCGCACCGTCAAGGAGCGCCGCCGTCCGGACGGCTCGTACATCCGCTTCGACGAGAACGCCGCCGTCATTCTGAAGAACGACGGCGACCCTCGCGGCACCCGTATCTTCGGCCCCGTCGGCCGTGAGCTGCGCGAGAAGAAGTTCATGAAGATCATCTCGCTCGCGCCGGAGGTGCTGTAAGCATGAAGATCAAGAAGGGCGACCTGGTCCAGGTCATCACCGGTAAGGACAAGGGCAAGCAGGGCAAGGTCATTGCCGCTTACCCGCGCGAGGAGCGCGTCCTGGTCGAGGGTGTCAACCGGGTCAAGAAGCACACGAAGGCCGGCCCGACCGCCAGCGGCTCGCAGGCCGGTGGCATCGTGACGACCGAGGCCCCCGTCCACGTCTCCAACGTCCAGCTGGTCGTGGAGAAGGACGGCAACAAGGTCGTCACGCGCGTCGGTTACCGCTTCGACGACGAGGGCAACAAGATCCGCGTTGCCAAGCGGACGGGTGAGGACATCTGATGACGACCACCACCACTCCGCGTCTCAAGACGAAGTACCGCGAGGAGATCGCGGGCAAGCTGCGTGAGGAGTTCTCGTACGAGAACGTCATGCAGATCCCCGGCCTGGTCAAGATCGTGGTCAACATGGGTGTCGGCGACGCCGCCCGTGACTCGAAGCTGATCGACGGTGCCATCCGCGACCTCACCACGATCACCGGCCAGAAGCCGGCCGTGACGAAGGCCCGGAAGTCCATCGCGCAGTTCAAGCTGCGCGAGGGTCAGCCGATCGGCTGCCACGTCACGCTCCGTGGCGACCGCATGTGGGAGTTCCTGGACCGCACCCTGTCGCTCGCGCTGCCGCGCATCCGCGACTTCCGCGGTCTGTCCCCCAAGCAGTTCGACGGCCGTGGCAACTACACCTTCGGTCTCACGGAGCAGGTCATGTTCCACGAGATCGACCAGGACAAGATCGACCGCGTCCGGGGTATGGACATCACCGTGGTCACCACGGCGACCAACGACGCTGAGGGCCGTGCGCTCCTTCGTCACCTCGGCTTCCCGTTCAAGGAGGCGTAAGCGAGATGGCGAAGAAGGCTCTGATTGCCAAGGCTGCTCGTAAGCCCAAGTTCGGTGTGCGTGCGTACACCCGCTGCCAGCGCTGCGGCCGTCCGCACTCCGTCTACCGCAAGTTCGGCCTCTGCCGCGTGTGCCTTCGTGAGATGGCTCACCGTGGCGAGCTGCCGGGCGTGACCAAGAGCTCCTGGTAGTCCTCCCTTTTCAAGGGTTTTAGGACTCCTGGATCTCTCGGTAAGTAAAGGGTCGGCAGAGGCCCCGCTCTCCATGGCTTAGGCTAGGAGGGTTGGGCGTCTGCCGCCCTGACCGACTTACTACGCCGTAGGTCCCCGCGCCGCACCCGTCCCGCCTCTGAGTGGGGAGAGGGATGGCGCAGATAGGAAACCCCGGCGAGAGAGGCCGAAGGCCAATTCATGACCATGACTGATCCGATCGCGGACATGCTGACTCGTCTGCGTAACGCGAACTCGGCGTACCACGACACCGTGGCGATGCCGCACAGCAAGATCAAGTCTCACATCGCGGAGATCCTCCAGCAGGAGGGCTTCATCACGGGCTGGAAGGTCGAGGACGCCGAGGTTGGCAAGAGCCTCGTTCTCGAGCTGAAGTTCGGCCCGAACCGTGAGCGCTCCATCGCGGGCATCAAGCGGATCTCCAAGCCCGGTCTCCGGGTTTACGCGAAGTCCACCAACCTGCCCAAGGTCCTCGGCGGCCTCGGCGTGGCGATCATCTCCACGTCGCACGGTCTTCTGACCGGCCAGCAGGCAGGCAAGAAGGGCGTAGGTGGGGAAGTCCTCGCCTACGTCTGGTAGTCGGGAACGGAGGAATAGCTAATGTCGCGTATTGGCAAGCTCCCCATCACGGTTCCCGCCGGCGTGGACGTCACCATCGACGGCCAGACGGTCGCGGTCAAGGGTCCCAAGGGCACCCTGAGCCACACCGTCGTCGCGCCGATCGAGATCGCTAAGGGTGAGGACGGCGTTCTGAACGTCACCCGCCCGAACGACGAGCGTCAGAACAAGGCCCTGCACGGCCTGTCCCGCACGCTGGTGGCGAACATGATCACCGGCGTGACCCAGGGTTACGTGAAGAAGCTCGAAATCAGCGGTGTCGGTTACCGCGTCCTGGCGAAGGGCTCCAACCTGGAGTTCTCGCTCGGCTACAGCCACCCGATCCTGATCGAGGCGCCCGAGGGCATCTCCTTCAAGGTCGAATCGGCGACCAAGTTCTCGGTCGAGGGCATCGACAAGCAGAAGGTCGGCGAGGTTGCGGCCAACATCCGCAAGCTGCGCAAGCCTGACCCGTACAAGGCCAAGGGCGTCAAGTACGAAGGCGAAGTCATCCGCCGCAAGGTCGGAAAGGCGGGTAAGTAAGCCATGGCATACGGTGTCAAGATTGCTAAGGGCGACGCTTACAAGCGTGCTGCCATCAAGCGTCGTCACATCCGCATCCGTAAGCACATCTCGGGTACGGCTGAGCGTCCGCGCCTGGTCGTGACGCGCTCCAACCGCCACATCGTGGCCCAGGTCATCGACGACATCAAGGGTCACACCCTTGCGTCGGCGTCGACCCTGGACAGCACGATCCGCGGCGCCGAGGGCGACAAGTCCGCGGCCGCCAAGTCGGTCGGCGCCCTGGTCGCCGAGCGCGCCAAGGCCGCCGGTGTCGAGACTGTCGTGTTCGACCGTGGTGGTAACCAGTACGCCGGGCGCATCGCCGCCCTGGCGGACGCCGCCCGCGAAGCCGGACTCAAGTTCTGAGTCGTCCGTCGCGCAGCGACTTGTGTCACTGCGTAGCTAGCGGAAACAGAGAGAGGTAATTCCAATGGCTGGACCCCAGCGCCGCGGTGGCGGTGCCGGTGGCGGCGAGCGGCGGGACCGGAAGGGTCGCGACGGTGGCAACGCCGCCGCCGAGAAGACCGCGTACGTTGAGCGCGTTGTCGCGATCAACCGCGTCGCCAAGGTTGTGAAGGGTGGTCGTCGCTTCAGCTTCACCGCGCTGGTCGTGGTGGGCGACGGTGACGGCACCGTGGGTGTCGGTTACGGCAAGGCCAAGGAGGTGCCGGCCGCCATCGCCAAGGGTGTTGAGGAGGCCAAGAAGCACTTCTTCAAGGTCCCCCGTATCCAGGGCACCATCCCGCACCCGATCACGGGCGAGAAGGCCGCGGGCGTCGTCCTGCTCAAGCCTGCTTCCCCCGGTACCGGTGTTATCGCCGGTGGCCCGGTGCGTGCCGTGCTCGAGTGCGCCGGCGTTCACGACATCCTGTCGAAGTCGCTCGGTTCGTCGAACGCGATCAACATCGTGCACGCGACCGTGGCGGCCCTCAAGGGTCTGCAGCGTCCCGAGGAGATCGCGGCTCGCCGTGGTCTGCCGCTTGAGGACGTCGCTCCCGCGGCTCTGCTGCGGGCGCGTGCCGGGGCTGGTGCTGCGTAATGGCACAGCTCAAGATCACGCAGACGAAGTCGTACATCGGCAGCAAGCAGAACCACCGCGACACCCTGCGTTCCCTTGGTCTCAAGGGCATCAACACGCAGGTCGTCAAGGAGGACCGTCCCGAGTTCCGCGGCATGGTGCACACCGTCCGCCACCTCGTGACGGTTGAGGAGGTCGACTGACATGGCGGAGCAGAACCCGCTGAAGGTCCACAACCTCCGGCCCGCCCCGGGCGCCAAGACCGCCAAGACCCGTGTGGGTCGTGGTGAGGCGTCCAAGGGTAAGACCGCTGGTCGTGGTACCAAGGGCACCAAGGCCCGTTACCAGGTTCCGGAGCGCTTCGAGGGTGGCCAGATGCCCCTCCACATGCGTCTCCCGAAGCTCAAGGGCTTCAAGAACCCGTTCAAGACCGAGTTCCAGGTCGTGAACCTCGACAAGCTGAGCGCGCTGTACCCGGAGGGTGGCGAGGTCACCGTCGAGGGTCTCGTCGCCAAGGGCGCCGTTCGCAAGAACAGCCTCGTCAAGGTCCTCGGCCAGGGTGAGCTCACCGTGGCGCTGCAGGTGACGGTCGACGCCGTCTCCGGCTCCGCCAAGGAGAAGATCACCGCCGCGGGCGGTACTGTCACCGAGCTCGTCTGACTTCCTCAGACGTGTCGATGACATGAGCGATTCCCAGCCGGGGATGCCCCACAAAAGGGGCATCCCCGGTTGGTCGTTCCAAGGGGGGCACGGACGCCGGTAAGGTGGCGTGCACTGTCTAAGCTCCGTGCGGTCTGCCCGCACGGTTTTGTTGACTGATACGTATTCGTCGAACCTCAAGACCACCACCTCTGGCGCACGCGCGCGGGGGTCGCAGGAGGCACCGTGCTCACCGCGTTCGCCCGGGCGTTCAAGACGCCCGACCTGCGCAAGAAGCTGCTCTTCACGCTCGGCATCATCGTGATCTACCGGGTGGGTACGCATGTGCCGATTCCCGGGGTCAGCTACAAGAACGTCCAGGCCTGTATCGACAATCAGAGTCAGACTCAGGGCTTGTTCGGTCTCGTCAACATGTTCAGTGGTGGCGCGCTGCTCCAGATCACGATTTTCGCGCTCGGCATCATGCCGTACATCACGGCGAGCATCATTCTGCAGCTGCTGACCGTGGTGATCCCCCGGCTTGAGGCCCTCAAGAAGGAGGGTCAGGCCGGCACGGCGAAGATCACGCAGTACACGCGCTATCTGACGATCGCGCTCGCGATCCTTCAGGGCACGGGCCTGGTGGCCACCGCCCGCACCGGCACCCTCTTCCAGGGCTGCCCCGTCGCCAGCGAGATCGTCCCCGACCAGTCGATCTTCGTCACCATCACCATGGTCATCACGATGACCGCCGGTACGGCCTGCGTGATGTGGCTCGGTGAGCTCATCACCGACCGCGGCATCGGCAACGGCATGTCGATCCTGATGTTCATCTCGATCGCCGCGACCTTCCCGGCCGCCCTGTGGGCCATCAAGGAGCAGGGCTCGCTGGCCGATGGCTGGATCGAGTTCGGCACCGTCATCGCAGTCGGTCTTGTCATGGTCGGCCTGGTGGTCTTCGTCGAGCAGGCGCAGCGGCGCATCCCCGTCCAGTACGCGAAGCGCATGATCGGCCGCCGATCCTACGGGGGGACGTCGACGTACATCCCGCTGAAGGTGAACCAGGCGGGCATCATCCCTGTGATCTTTGCCTCTTCGCTGCTCTACATTCCGGCGCTGGTCGCCCAGTTCGCGGGCGGCAATGCGGGATGGAAGACGTGGATCGAGGCGAACCTGACCAAGGGTGACCATCCGATTTACATCGCCACGTACTTCATCCTGATCGTCTTCTTCGCCTTCTTCTACGTCGCGATCTCCTTCAACCCCGAGGAAGTCGCCGACAACATGAAGAAGTATGGTGGCTTCATCCCGGGCATCCGGGCTGGCCGTCCGACCGCTGAGTACCTGAGCTACGTACTCAACCGGATCACCTGGCCGGGTTCGCTGTATCTGGGTCTGATCGCTCTTGTGCCGACGATGGCGTTGGTGGGCTTCGGGGCAAACCAGAACTTCCCGTTCGGCGGGACGAGCATCCTCATCATCGTGGGTGTGGGTCTGGAAACCGTGAAGCAGATCGAGAGCCAGCTCCAGCAGCGCAATTACGAAGGGTTCCTCCGCTGATGCGAATCGTCCTCGTCGGGCCGCCCGGTGCGGGCAAGGGCACGCAGGCCGCGTACCTCGCCAAGAACCTGTCGATCCCGCACATCTCCACGGGCGACCTCTTCCGTGCCCATATGAGCCAGGGCACGGAGCTGGGCAAGCGGGCGAAGGAGTACATCCACGCCGGCAACCTCGTGCCCGACGAAGTGACGATCGGCATGGCGAAGGAGCGCATGGCGCAGCCGGACGCCGTGAACGGATTCCTGCTCGACGGCTTCCCGCGCAACGTCTCGCAGGCGGAGGCGCTGGACGTGGCGCTGAAGGCCGATGACGTGAAGCTCGACGCCGTCCTGGACCTGGAGGTCCCCGAGGACGAGGTCGTCAAGCGGATCGCCGGCCGTCGCGTCTGCCGCAAGGAGTCCAGCCACGTCTTCCACGTGACGTACTCGCCGCCGAAGCAGGAGGGCGTCTGTGACGTCTGCGGCGGTGAGCTGTACCAGCGCTCGGACGACAGCGAGGACACCGTCCGCAAGCGCCTTGAGGTCTACCACACGCAGACCGAGCCGATCATCGACTACTACCGGACCCAGGGTCTGGTCGTCACGATCTCGGCGCTCGGCAAGGTGGACGAGGTCACCGAGCGTGCGATGGAAGCCCTGAAGGGCGACAAGTAGTCAGTACGCTGTTTCGGCCGCGGTGCCCGTCGGGGGACCGCGGCCGTACTGTTGTCTACGTACGTGTCGCGTGTACGTAGCCGGTTGTGTTGTGCGTACGCGGCCGGATTGTCGACGGATGACGGAGAGCGGAAGCCCCATGGTGCAGATCAAGACCCCCGAGCAGATCGCGAAGATGCGTGAGGCGGGCCTTGTCGTCGCCGCGATTCACGCCGCCACGCGTGAGGCGGCGGTGCCCGGCGCCACCACCAGGGATCTCGACGAGGTCGCCCGCAAGGTGATCGCCGAGCACGGCGCGAAGTCGAACTTCCTCGGGTACGGCGGCTTCCCCGCCACGATCTGCACCTCGGTCAACGAGGTCGTCGTCCACGGCATCCCCGACGACAAGACCGTCCTCAAGGACGGCGACATCATCTCCATCGACGCCGGCGCGATCATCGACGGCTGGCACGGCGACGCGGCGTACACCGCGTTCGTCGGCACCGGTCACGCCCCGGAGCTGATCGAGCTCTCCCGGGTGACCGAGGAGTCGATGTGGGCCGGTCTCGCGGCCATGAAGCAGGGCAACCGGCTCGTGGACATCTCCCGCGCCATCGAGACGTACATCCGCCGCCAGCCGAAGCCGGGCGGCGGCAAGTACGGGATCATCGAGGACTACGGCGGCCACGGCATCGGCACCGAGATGCACATGGACCCCCACCTCCTGAACTACGTCGAGCGCCGCCGCGGCAAGGGCCCCAAGCTGGTCCCCGGCTTCTGCCTCGCGATCGAGCCGATGGTCTCCCTCGGCACTCCCCGCACGGAGGTCCTGGAGGATGACTGGACGGTCATCACGACGGACGGCACGTGGTCCTCGCACTGGGAGCACTCGGTGGCGTTGACGGAGGAGGGTCCGCTGGTGCTGACGGCTCCGGACTGCGGTCGGGCGAAGCTGGCGGAGTACGGGGTGACGGCGGCGCCGGATCCGTTGGGCCGAGCGTGACCCCCTTGCTTAAGGATCTCCGTCGTGGGGCAGACTTTCTCGATTCGTCTTTCGGGGTGTGCTGACGTAGACTGACGCGTCGGCTCTCGTGCATACGTGTGTCTCCATTCGGAGATGTGCCCGTACGTGGCCGATCAAGGTAGTCGATTCGAAGGGCGAAGCGTGGCCAAGAAGCAAGGTGCCATCGAGATCGAAGGCACTGTCGTCGAGTCTCTTCCGAACGCCATGTTCAAGGTGGAGCTCCAGAACGGCCACCAGGTCCTGGCACACATCAGCGGCAAGATGCGTATGCACTACATCCGCATCCTCCCTGACGACCGGGTCGTGGTGGAGCTGTCTCCGTACGACCTGACGCGTGGCCGGATCGTCTACCGGTACAAGTAGATCTTGCCCGCACTCCGCCGCGGCGGGGTGGTGGCACTGACCCGGAGAACCTCACCCAATGAAGGTCAAGCCGAGCGTCAAGAAGATCTGCGACAAGTGCAGGGTGATCCGCCGTCACGGCCGGGTCATGATCATCTGCGACAACCCGCGCCACAAGCAGCGCCAGGGCTGACGCACGACTGCAGTTCGCAGAGTTTCGCGCGACGCACGTAATACACATATGCAGGACCCGTCCCTCTTCAGTTCCTTTGGTAATGGAGGGCGACACCCCCGGTCGGAGGCCGGGGACCCAGTACGTACCAAATCTTCTCCAGTGGAAGAGGACGGCGTCTGGGAGTGGTTCTGCTGAAGACCTCCGAAGAATCAACAGGAGCCATGAATGGCACGCGTTGAAGGCGTTGACCTCCCGCGCGACAAGCGCATCGAGGTTGCCCTCACCTACGTGTTCGGCATCGGCCGCACGCTGGCCCAGCAGACGCTGGACGCCACCGAGGTGGACCGCAACACCCGCGTCCGCGACCTGACCGAGGAAGACCTCGTCAAGATCCGCGAGTACGTGGACGCCAACATCAAGACCGAGGGTGACCTCCGTCGCGAGATTCAGGCCGACATCCGCCGCAAGGTCGAGATCGGCTGCTACCAGGGTCTGCGTCACCGTCGTGGCCTGCCCGTCCACGGTCAGCGCACCAGCACGAACGCCCGCACCCGCAAGGGCCCGCGTCGCGCCATTGCCGGTAAGAAGAAGCCGGGCAAGAAGTAGTCCTCGCTCAGCGGTCTATCGACAGCTGACGCTGCAGGACCGACCACCTCCCGTAGGAGTTATAGATGCCCCCCAAGGGTCGTCAGGGCGCTGCCAAGAAGGTGCGCCGCAAGGAAAAGAAGAACGTTGCCCACGGGTACGCTCACATCAAGAGCACGTTCAACAACACGATCGTGTCCATCACGGACCCGACCGGCAACGTGATCTCGTGGGCCTCCGCCGGCCACGTCGGCTTCAAGGGCTCGCGCAAGTCCACGCCGTTCGCCGCGCAGATGGCCGCCGAGTCGGCTGCCCGTCGCGCGCAGGAGCACGGCATGCGCAAGGTCGACGTCTTCGTCAAGGGCCCGGGTTCCGGTCGCGAGACCGCCATCCGTTCGCTCCAGGCGACCGGCCTTGAGGTCGGCTCGATCCAGGACGTGACGCCCACGCCGCACAACGGCTGCCGTCCGCCCAAGCGCCGCCGCGTCTGACGCACGGCAGTCTGTCTTGAGGTTCCGGGCGGTACGGCTCTTCGGAGGCGTGCCGCCCGTACCCTTGTAGTGAATTCAGGGCATCAAATAGTGGGTGCCCCTGACTGAAGGATCGCAACATGCTGATTGCTCAGCGTCCCTCGTTGACCGAAGAAGTCGTCGACGAATTCCGCTCCCGGTTCGTGATCGAACCGCTGGAGCCGGGCTTCGGGTACACCCTCGGCAACTCCCTGCGTCGTACGCTCCTCTCCTCGATCCCGGGTGCGGCTGTCACGTCCATCCGCATCGACGGTGTCCTGCACGAGTTCACCACCGTGCCGGGCGTCAAGGAGGACGTCACCGACCTGATCCTCAACATCAAGCAGCTGGTCGTCTCCAGCGAGCACGACGAGCCCGTCGTCATGTACCTGCGCAAGCAGGGTCCGGGTCTGGTCACCGCCGCTGACATCGCCCCGCCGGCCGGTGTCGAGGTCCACAACCCCGACCTCGTCCTCGCCACGCTCAACGGCAAGGGCAAGCTGGAGATGGAGCTGACCGTCGAGCGCGGCCGCGGCTACGTCTCCGCCGTCCAGAACAAGCAGGTCGGTCAGGAGATCGGGCGCATCCCGGTCGACTCGATCTACTCGCCGGTGCTCAAGGTCACGTACAAGGTCGAGGCGACCCGTGTCGAGCAGCGCACCGACTTCGACAAGCTGATCGTCGACGTCGAGACCAAGCAGGCCATGCGTCCGCGTGACGCCATGGCGTCGGCCGGCAAGACCCTGGTCGAGCTGTTCGGTCTGGCCCGCGAGCTCAACATCGACGCCGAGGGCATCGACATGGGCCCGTCCCCGACGGACGCCGCCCTGGCCGCCGACCTGGCGCTGCCGATCGAGGAGCTGGAGCTCACCGTTCGGTCGTACAACTGCCTCAAGCGCGAGGGCATCCACTCGGTGGGCGAGCTCGTGGCCCGCTCCGAGGCGGACCTGCTCGACATTCGCAACTTCGGTGCGAAGTCGATCGACGAGGTCAAGATGAAGCTCAACGGGATGGGTCTCGCGCTGAAGGACTCGCCTCCCGGCTTCGACCCGACCGCCGCCGCGGACGCCTTTGGCGCCGACGACGACGCGGACGCCGGGTTCGTCGAGACCGAGCAGTACTAAGAGTTCGGACTGACGGTTCGATTTTGGCTGCGGGACCGTTGTGGCTGGTCGCGCAGTTCCCCGCGCCCCTTTTCAGGGGCGCGGGATCCACTGACCCCGGTACCTGATACGGCCGGGGCAGACATCAAGGAGAAACACCATGCCGAAGCCTGCCAAGGGTGCCCGTCTGGGCGGCAGCGCCGCGCACGAGAAGCTTCTGCTGGCGAACCTCGCCAAGCAGCTCTTCGAGTACGGCCGCATCACCACCACCGAGGCGAAGGCCCGTCGCCTGCGTCCGTACGCGGAGCGTCTGGTCACCAAGGCGAAGAAGGGTGACCTTCACAACCGCCGCCAGGTGCTGTCCGTCATCACCGACAAGAGCATCGTGCACACGCTCTTCACGGAGATCGGCCCGCGCTACGAGAACCGCCCGGGTGGTTACACCCGTATCACCAAGATCGGTAACCGTCGTGGCGACAACGCGCCCATGGCGATCATCGAGCTGGTGGAGGCCCTGACCGTGGCCCAGGAGGCCACCGGTGAGGCCGAGGCCGCGACCAAGCGTGCGGTCAAGGAAGACTCCCTCAAGAAGGACGACGCCGCCGAGGCCAAGTCCGACGAGGCTGTCGAGGCTCCGGCCGAGGAGTCGAAGGACGCGTAAGTGTCCTGACGGGGACTGCGCGTCGTCGGCTGCGGCCTCGTCGTGGCCGGTCGCGCAGTTCCCCGCGCCCCTTCAGGGCGTCGCGGGTCCGTCCCTTGCGGGGGCGGGCCCGCTTTTGTGTTGCCTGAGAGGATCCACGAGTGAGTGACGAAGTAGAGCCCGGGTTCGTGCGGGTGCGGCTTGACCTGTCGTACGACGGCAAGGGCTTCTCCGGGTGGGCCAAGCAGCGGGACGGGCAGCGGACCGTCCAGGGGGAGATCGAGGCCGCGCTGCGGACCGTGACGCGCTCCCAGGAGACGTACGAGCTGACCGTCGCGGGGCGGACCGACAGCGGGGTGCACGCGCGGGGGCAGGTCGCCCACGTCGATCTGCCCGAGAGCGTGTGGGAGGAGCACCGCGAGAAGCTGCTGCGGCGGCTCGCGGGGCGGCTGTCCCACGACGTGCGGGTGTGGAAGGTGGCCGAGGCGCCCGTCGGGTTCAACGCGCGGTTTTCCGCCGTCTGGCGGCGGTACGCCTATCGCGTCACCGACCACCCCGGTGGCGTCGACCCGCTGCTGCGCGGTCATGTGCTCTGGCACGACTGGGAGTTGGACCTCGACGCCATGAACGCCGCCGCCGAGCACCTGATCGGCGAGCACGACTTCGCCGCCTACTGCAAGCGGCGTGAGGGGGCCACCACCATTCGTACGCTCCAGGAGCTGCGGTGGGAGCGGCGGCCCGACGGGATCCTTGAGGCGACCGTCCGCGCCGACGCCTTCTGCCACAACATGGTGCGCTCCCTCGTCGGCGCCATGCTGTTCGTGGGGGACGGGCACCGGCCCGTGGAGTGGCCCGGGAAGGTGCTTCAGGCGCGCGTGCGGGACTCGGCGGTGCACGTGGTGCGGCCGCACGGGCTCACGCTGGAGGAAGTCGGCTACCCCGCCGACGAGTTGCTCGCCGCGCGCAACAAGGAAGCGCGCAACAAGCGGACGCTGCCCGGCTCCGGCTCAGGCTGCTGCTGAGCCGGCTGGAGGGCTACCGCGGGGCGGCGGCCGCGGCCGATGCCTGGGCCTCGCCCCGCTGGTTGATCCGCTGGAAGGCGAAGCGGGCGAGGGTGTCGCCGACGGCGTAGGCCTTGCTGTCGCCCGTCGTCACGTCCTTGCCGTTGGTGTAGCCCGTGGTGGTGAAGTAGGCGTAGCGGCCGTACGCGTTGTACGTGCCGCGGCACACCCCGGTCTGGCAGAAGCCGGGCACGCCCTTGCCGGGCAACGCGGTGACCAGGCCTTTATTCACCTCGTCCTTGACCTTCGCGGCGTCGGCCGAGGTGTCGAAGACGGCGACACCGACGGTGACCGCGAGGCCGCCCTTGAGGTAGCTGGCGCGGATCAGACGCGTGCAGTCGTGCTTGGTGAGGATCGCGCCGAGGGCGGGCTGGGTGACGGACGCGCAGCTCTTGGTGCTGTCCGTCGCGCCCTTCTTGTAGACCGTCTCGCCCGAGGTGAACGTCTTGCCGGGGAAGAGGCCCTCCGGGGTGAGGGGCGCCTTGTCCTTCTTGGCGCTGGAGATGAAGTCCTTGGGGTTCGGCGGGGGCGGCGGCGTGGTCTCTTTGAAGGTCGGGCCCGGGTCGTCGCTCTCCCCGGGGATGTCCGCCGTCGCCGGCAGTTCACTGGCCGGCTTGTTCGAGGCGGTGGCGTCGTCGCTGTTCGCGGAGACGACGGTGATCGCCACGGCCGCCGCGATGCCGATCGTGGCGAACGCGCCGCCGCCGATCATCAGCCATTTGCGGCGCCGGGTGCGTGCCTCGGAGGCTTCGGCGAGCGCCGCCCAGTCGGGCGTGGGACCGCCGCCGGGCCCGCCCGTTCCCCCCGGACCCCATTGAGGTCCCCCTTGCCCAAAGCTCATGGGGCGCATCTTAGACGGGGGCCCGGGATGTTGAGCGGGGGTCGCGGGGGGTCCCCGGCCTAGCCTGAGCCGTATGAATACGGGCAAATCGGCGGTAAGCGGATGGTTGCTGCGGCCCTCCGGGTGGCATGTCCGGGCCGTCCTCGGTCTGGTGCTGCTCGCCGGGGCCGTCCGGGTGGGGCTGCGGTCGCCCGACGGCGGCATGGACAACGCCATCGTGGTGCGGGCCGCCGAGGCGTGGATCCACGGGCGCTCGCCCTACGCCGACCGGCACTTCCTCTACCTGCCGGCGGCCGTCCTCGCAGCGGTGCCGCAGGCCCTGCTCCCCGCCGGGGTCGTGCGCTTCCTGGTGCCCGCCGGTGTCACCGCGGGTCTCGTCGCCGGCTGGCTGTGCGCGCTGCGGCTGTACGAGGTGCCGTGGCGCAGCCGGTTCGCCGCGTACGGCCTGCTGGGGCTCGCGCTCGGCTTCACGCCCTTCGGGCACCTCGTCCAGCTCGGCAACTGGACGGTGGCGTCCGCGGCGGCGCTGCCGCTCGCCCTGCTGCTCGTGTGCCGCGGGCGGTGGACCGCGGCCGGGCTCGTCATCGGCGCCGCCGTCGCCGTGAAGCCGCTGCTCGTGCCCGTCGCGCTCCTCTTCGTCTTCGCGGGGCGGTGGCGGGCGCTCGGGGCGGCGGTCGCGGTCCCCGCGGTGGCCTCGCTGGGGGCCGCGCTCGTGATGCCGGATCCCGCCGGGTTCTTCACGCGGACGCTGCCCTTCCTGCTGCGCGGCGACGACGCCTTCGTACGGCTCTACGAGGCGTCGCCCTCGGCGGTCCTGGCGCGGGTCGGGGTGCCGCAGTCGGCGGCGACGCTGCTCGCGGGGTGTGCCGCCGCCGCCGGGGTGTGGTGTGCCTGGCGGCGGTGGGGGAGGGGCGACGAGGGGCCGTCCAGGGTGGTGGAGTGCGCCACGATGCTGATGCTTTCGGCCTTTCTCGTCTCCCGGCCCTCGTACGACCACTACCTCCTCGTCGTGCTGCCGCTGCTGCTCGCGGGGGTGCTGACGGCGGGGGCGCCGGGGCGCGGTCCGTGGTTCTGGGTGGCGCTGGTCCCGCAGGTACCCGGCTTCACCTGGCCCTGGCTGGAGCCGATGACGCGGCGGGCCTTCAAGGACGCGGCGACGCTGTGTCTGCTCGCGGTCACGGTCGGGTGGGCGTGTGCGGTGGGGGCGCTGCACGCTCGGTGCGGGGTGGAGCGGGCGGGCGGTTACCCTGATGAGTACAGACCTGTCCGTGATGTGTGAGTCGCCGGTGCCGGTCTTCAGGGCCGCGTTTTGACCGGTACGGGGCGGCGCAGGTACTCTCGGGGATTGATACGTATTGGTGTCCTCGATCTCACGCGAAAGGGCCCTTACGTAGGTTCCCTGGAGCAGTTACCAGTGGCTCGCATACGGGCAGCGTCCCCGGCATTGTGAGCCCCAGCTGCATGATCGCTTCCTGGGTGCCGTGTGTCTGGACCCCATCCACTGAAGAAGCGAAGGCTACTAAGTGCGTACGTACAGCCCCAAGCCCGGCGATGTGACCCGCCAGTGGCACGTCATCGACGCCCGGGACATCGTCCTCGGTCGTCTGGCGACCACCGCCGCCACCCTCCTGCGTGGCAAGCACAAGCCGATCTACGCCCCCCACGTTGACACCGGTGACTTCGTCATCATCATCAACGCGGAGAAGGTGCACCTCTCCGGCAACAAGAAGACCCAGAAGATGGCGTACCGCCACTCCGGTTACCCGGGTGGTCTGCGTTCCGTCCGCTACGACGAGCTGCTTGAGAAGAGCCCCGAGAAGGCCGTGGAGAAGGCCGTCAAGGGCATGCTCCCGAAGAACACCCTGGGCCGTCAGATGCTCTCGAAGCTGAAGGTCTACGCCGGCGACCAGCACCCGCACGGTGCTCAGCAGCCGGTCCCGTTCGAGATCACCCAGGTCGCGCAGTAGTTCCGGCCACCCCCTAAGACGAAAAGAAATCTGAGGAGAATCGTGGCCGAGACCACCGTTGAGCAGCCGGTCGAAGAGACCGAGGTTGTTGACGTCGAGCAGTACACCACCGAGTCCGAGGCTCCCCTTGAGGGCGAGTACACCTCGGAGTCGAACGCCGCGCGCTTCGGTGACCCCCAGCCGGCCGCCGGCCTGGGCCGTCGCAAGAACGCCATCGCCCGCGTCCGGATCGTCCCGGGCACCGGCAAGTGGAAGGTCAACGGGCGCACGCTTGAGGACTACTTCCCGAACAAGGTCCACCAGCAGGAAGTCAACGAGCCCTTCAAGGTGCTTGAGCTCGACGGCCGCTACGACGTCATCGCCCGCATCGCGGGTGGCGGCGTCTCCGGTCAGGCCGGTGCGCTCCGTCTCGGTGTCGCCCGTGCGCTGAACGAGGCCGACGTCGAGAACAACCGCGGCGCCCTCAAGAAGGCCGGTTACCTCAAGCGTGACGACCGTGCGGTCGAGCGCAAGAAGGCCGGTCTCAAGAAGGCCCGTAAGGCCCCGCAGTACAGCAAGCGCTAATCGCTGCCTGCTTGGCCAGCTTGTACTTTTCGTTCGCCCCGGCGGCACATCCTGTGCTCGCCGGGGCGTTCGTCTATCAAGAACGAACGTTCGGAGGACAGCAGTGGGACGACTCTTCGGCACGGACGGCGTGCGCGGTGTCGCCAACGCGGATCTGACGGCCGAGCTCGCGCTCGGACTCTCCGTGGCGGCGGCGCACGTACTGGCCGAGGTGGGCACCTTTGAAGGCCATCGCCCGGTGGCGGTGGTCGGGCGGGACCCGCGCGCGTCCGGGGAGTTCCTGGAGGCCGCGGTGGTCGCCGGCCTCGCGAGCGCGGGCGTGGACGTCCTGCGCGTCGGTGTGCTGCCCACTCCCGCGGTGGCCCATCTCACCGGTGCGCTGGGCGCCGACCTCGGCGTGATGCTCTCCGCCAGCCACAACGCCATGCCTGACAACGGCATCAAGTTCTTCGCGCGCGGCGGCCACAAGCTCGCCGACGAGCTGGAGGACCGCATCGAGGCCGAGTACGACGAGCAGTTCGCGCACCGCACCGCCGCCCCGTGGCAGCGGCCCACCGGCGCGGGCGTCGGCCGCGTGAACGCCTACGACCAGGGGCTCGACCAGTACATCGCGCACCTGCTCGGGGTCCTCCCCAACCGCCTCGACGGACTGAAGATCGTCCTCGACGAGGCGCACGGCGCCGCCGCCCGTGTCTCGCCCGAGGCGTTCACGCGCGCCGGTGCCGAGATCATCACCATCGGCGCGCAGCCCGACGGCCTGAACATCAACGACGGCTGCGGCTCCACCCACCTCGACCTGCTCAAGGCCGCCGTCGTCGAGCACGGAGCCGACCTCGGCATCGCACACGACGGGGACGCGGACCGCTGCCTGGCCGTGGACCACACCGGCGCGGAGGTCGACGGCGACCAGATCCTCGCCGTGCTGGCCCTCGCCATGCGCGAGCACGGCACACTGCGTCACGACACCGTTGTCGCCACCGTCATGTCGAACCTCGGCTTCAAGCTCGCCATGGAGGCCCAGGGCCTCTCCCTGGTGCAGACCGCCGTCGGCGACCGGTACGTCCTGGAGTCGATGAAGGAGCACGGTTTCGCCCTCGGCGGCGAGCAGTCCGGGCACGTCATCGTCCTCGACCACGCCACCACCGGTGACGGCACGCTGACCGGGCTGCTGCTGGCCGCCCGCGTCGCCGAGACCGGACGTACGCTGGCCGACCTCGCCGGTGTCATGGAGCGGCTGCCGCAGGTCCTCATCAACGTGCCGGACGTCGACAAGTCGCGCGTGAAGACCTCCGCCGAGCTGGCGACCGCCGTCGCCGACGCCGAGCGCGAGCTGGGCTCCACCGGCCGGGTGCTGCTGCGGCCCTCCGGGACGGAGCCGCTGGTGCGGGTCATGGTCGAGGCCGCCGACATCGAGCAGGCGCGGTCCGTGGCCGAGCGGCTCGCGGACTCGGTCAAGTCCGCGCTGGGCTAAGCGCGCCGCGGCTTGGCGGTACGGTCGCGCTGCGTGGCCCAGAGGGCCTTCTGGGCCAGCAGCGTGAGCGTGCCCGCCAGCACGATGCCGAGCAGGTTCAGCAGGAGCTGTTCGGTGGAGCCCCACGCCTGCTTGTACTCGCTGTAGCTGAAGGCGACCGCGGCGTTCGCCGCCGCGGGGACCGTCGTCACGGAGATCGCCACGCCCACCAAGGCGCCCGACTTCGCCGACGTGAGGGAGAGCGTGCCCGCGGCGCCCGCGAGGACCGCGACGACGAACGAGAACCAGTCCGGGCGGTAGATGAAGTTCGTGTTCGGCCGCTCCGCCTTCAGGGCCTGGTGGGTGAACAGGTCCGTGGCGTCCATGAAGTAGCTGAACCCGACCGTCACCACCATCGCCACCAGGAAGCCCACCAGCAGCGCGACCAGTGAGCGCAGGGCCAGCCGGGGCGCGCGCCGCACCAGGGCCGTGCAGAAACCGGCGAGGGGGCCGAACTCCGGTCCGACGGCCATCGCGCCCACGATCAGGATCGCGTTGTCGAGCACGACGCCGCAGGCCGCGATCATCGTGGCGAGCGTGATGAACGCGATGTACGTGATCGAGAGCGTCGACTCCTCGTGGGTCGCGTCGGACAGCTGCTCCCACAGGACCGCGTCCGCCGCCTCGCCCGGAGCGTCGTGCTCCGCCTTGTCGGCGCGGTCGGAGAGGGACAGGTCGATATTCTCGACCGCGATCGAGCCGCACTTGTCGAGGTCCAGTGCGCGCAGGCCGCCGATCAGCTCGTCGCCCGCCTCGCGTGCGACGTCGCACATGATCACGTCGCCCTTGGGGTGGCGGGCCGCGCCGGGCACCACGGCCAGGTGCGTGGTGCCGGTCGTTCCCTCGATCAGGCGCAGTACGTCGTCGGTCTTGTCCGCAGGGGAGATCAGGCGCAGGTGCAGCATGTGCGCAGGGTAGTCGGGCGGTCGAGATGGGTGGGGCGGGCGGGGGAAATCAGAGTTTGCGCAGGCTCAGGCGTTGCACCTTGTGGTCGGGGCCCTTGCGGACCACCAGGGCCGCGCGGCCCCGGGTGGGCGCCACGTTCTCCAGCAGGTTCGGCTTGTTGATCGTGCGCCAGGTCGTGCGGGCGTAGTCGAGGGCTTCCTCTTCCGACACCTGCGTGTACCTGCGGAAGTACGAGGACGGGTTCTGGAACGCCGTGTCGCGCAGTTTCTTGAAGCGGTTCAGGTACCAGCGCTCGATGTCCTCGGTGCGGGCGTCGACGTACACGCTGAAGTCGAAGTAGTCCGCGAGGCCCACGCGGGTGCGGCCGTCCTTGCCGGGGAGGGCGGGCTGCAGGACGTTCAGGCCCTCGACGATGAGGATGTCGGGGCGGCGGACGGTGAGGCGCTTGCCCGGGATGATGTCGTAGATCAGGTGGGAGTAGACCGGGGCCGTGACCTCCTTCTTCCCCGCCTTGATGTCCGCCACGAAGCGGGTGAGGGCGCGGCGGTCGTACGACTCGGGGAAGCCCTTGCGGGACATCAGGCCCCGCGCTTCGAGCTCCTTGGTGGGCAGGAGGAAGCCGTCGGTCGTCACCAGTTCCACGCGGGGGTGTTCCGGCCAGCGGGAGAGCAGGGCCTGGAGGAGGCGGGCGACGGTGGATTTGCCGACGGCGACGGAGCCCGCGACTCCTATGACGAAGGGCGTTCCGGACTGGGACCGCTTCTCGCCGAGGAAGGTGTTGAGAGCGCCGCGCAGGCCGTCCGTCGCTCCTACGTAGAGGTTCAGGAGGCGGGAGAGCGGGAGGTAGATGTCGCGGACCTCGTCCAGGTCGATGACGTCTCCGAGGCCGCGCAGCTTCTCCACCTCCTCCGCCGTCAGGGGCAGGGGCGTCTTCTCCCGCAGAGCGCTCCACTCGGCGCGGGTGAGGTCGAGGTAGGGAGTCGCCTCCGGCTTGTGCCGGTGGGCGCTCCGCTGCGCCTTGTCTGGCGCGGAGACCGAAGGGATCACAGTCCATTGTTACGGCTGTTCGAACGGTGGTGGGGTGGGGCGTGTGGTGGGGTGTGTCACGCTGAGCCGGTGGTTTTCGGGCGATTTCTGGGGTGAGTGGGCCTGTGATTATCGGGGTCGGCATCGACGTGGCCGAGATCGAGCGGTTCGGGGCCGCGATGGCGCGGACGCCGGGGATGGCCGAACGGCTGTTCCTGGAGAGCGAGTTGCTGCTGCCGAGCGGGGAGCGGCGGGGGGTGGCTTCGCTGGCGGCGCGGTTCGCGGCGAAGGAGGCCTTGGCGAAGGCGTTGGGGGCGCCGGGGGGGCTTCGGTGGACCGATGCCGAGGTGTTCGTGGAGGGGAGTGGGCAGCCGCGGGTGCGGGTGCGGGGGACTGTGGCGGCTCGGGCGGCGGAGTTGGGGGTGCGGGCTTGGCATGTATCGCTCAGCCATGACGCGGGGGTTGCTTCTGCGGTGGTGATTGCTGAGGGGTAGCGGGTGCGGGTGCGGGTGCGGGTGCGCGTGCGGCTCGGGCGGGGGCGCCTGGGGTCGTTTTCGGGGGCGGGGGCGCGGGGGTATGTCCGTGCTCGCCATCTTGGCGCCGGGCCTTTGCTGCTTCGGTGCCCTGATGACCACCACTGTGCTCCGCGCGCACATACCCCCGCGTCCCCTCCGGTGCGCTCGCGGGTGCGGCATTTCGTCGGGTTCGCGGCTCGCTGGTGGGGGACACTCACGGGCATGCGTGATGCGTACGGTGTGGAGAGTGTCAGGGCGGCGGAGCTTGAGCTCATGGCGCGGGGGCCCGAAGGGGCCTTGATGCAGCGTGCCGCGGCGGGGCTCGCCGCCGAGTGCGCGCAGTTGCTCGGCAAGGTGTACGGCTCCCGGGTCACGCTGTTGGTGGGCAGTGGGGACAACGGTGGGGACGCCCTGTATGCCGGGGCCCGGCTCGCCCGGCGGGGGGCGGGGGTCAGCGCGGTGTTGCTGGCTCCGGAGCGGACCCATGCCGGAGGGCTCGCCGCGTTGCGGGCCGCCGGGGGTGTGATCGTGGACGGCGGTGCCGACCGGGCTGAGGGCGTGGTCGCGCGGGCCCGGCTGGTCGTGGACGGGATCGTGGGGATCGGGGGGCGGGGCGGGCTCCGGGAGCGGGCGGCCCGGCTCGTCGCCGCCGCCGCGCCGGACGCGTTGGTCGTCGCCGTGGATCTGCCGAGCGGCGTCGACGCGGACACCGGTGAGGTGCACGGCGAGGCGGTGCGGGCCGATGTGACGGTGACGTTCGGGGCGTACAAGCCGGGGCTGATGATCGATCCCGGGCGGGAGTACGCGGGTGCCGTGCGGCTCGTCGACATCGGTCTGGAACTGGTGGACCGGGAGCGGGTGTTGGAGGCCCTTCAGTACGTCGATGTCGCGGGGCTGCTGCCGCTGCCGGGTGGCGAGAGTGACAAGTACCGGCGCGGGGTCGTCGGTGTCGTCGCCGGTTCCGCGCGGTATCCCGGCGCCGCCGTGCTCTGCGTGGCCGGGGCGCTGCGCGGGGGCGCGGGCGCCGTGCGGTACGTGGGGCCCGCCGCGGACGCCGTCATCGCGCGGTTCCCCGAGGCGCTGGTCTCCGCCGGGCCGCCGTCGAAGGCGGGGCGGGTGCAGGCCTGGGTCGTGGGGCCCGGCCTCGGTGACGACGAGGAGCGGCTGCGGGACGTGGTCGGCGCCGAGGTGCCGGTGCTGATCGACGCCGACGGGCTGCGGCTTGCCCAGGAGCGGGCGGTGCGGGAGCGCCGCGCGCCCACGCTGCTCACGCCGCACGCGGGGGAGGCAGCCGCCCTTCTCGGTGTCGCCCGGGAGGAGGTGGAAGCGGCCCGGCTCGCCGCCGTGCGGGAGCTGGCGGGGCGGTTCGGTGCGACCGTCCTGCTGAAGGGCTCCACCACCCTGGTCGGCTCGCCCGAGGGTGCTGTGCGCGTCAACGCCACCGGCACGCCCTGGCTCGCCACCGCGGGCAGCGGCGACGTGCTGTCCGGACTCGCGGGGTCCCTGCTCGCGGCGGGCCTCGGCGCGCGGGACGCGGGGTCCGTGGGCGCGTATCTGCACGGCCTCGCCGCCCGGCGCGCCGCTGATGGGGCGCCTGTGGCCGCGCAGGATGTGGCTGAGGCGGTCTCCGTTGCTTGGCGGGATGTGCGGCGGGGCGGTTGACGGGCTGTGGGGGGCAGCGGTCGTGGGGGTGGTCCGGCCGGGTGGGGTGTGGCTGACGCGGTTGCCGGGCGTGTGCGTGGGTCCGTGGGCGCGTATCTGCACGGCCTCGCCGCCCGGCGCGCCGCTGATGGGGCGCCTGTGGCCGCGCAGGATGTGGCTGAGGTGGTCTCCGTTGCTTGGCGGGATGTGCGGCGGGGCGCGGTTGGCCGGGGCCGACTTGGTGGGATGTGGTCGGTGGGATGTGCCGCCGGGCACGCGGGTCTGGCTGTCGGTGCGCTCTGAGAGACTGGTGCGCGATGAACGAGACAGCCTCTTTCCGCGTCCGCGCCGAGATCGACCTCGCCGCTCTGCGCGCCAACGTGCGCTCGCTGCGCGCCCACGCGCCGGGCGCCGCCTTCATGGCCGTGGTGAAGGCCGACGGGTATGGCCACGGAGCGGTGCCCTGCGCCAGGGCCGCTGTCCAGGCGGGCGCCGCCTGGATCGGCACCGCGACGCCGGAGGAGGCCCTGGCCCTGCGCGCGGCGGGCCTGCCGGGGCGGATCATGTGCTGGCTGTGGACGCCCGGCGGCCCCTGGCGCGAGGGCGTCGAGGCCGACCTCGACATGTCGGTGAGCGCGCTGTGGGCGCTGCGCGAGGTGACGGCGTCGGCCCGCGAGGCGGGGCGCATCGCACGTATCCAGCTCAAGGCCGACACCGGCCTCGGGCGCAACGGCTGCATGCCGGCCGACTGGCCCGAGCTGATCGCCGAGTCCCTGCGCGCCGAGGCCGAGGGGCTCGTCAAGGTCACCGGTCTCTGGTCGCACTTCGCGTGCGCCGACGAGCCGGGGCACCCCTCGATCGCCGCCCAGCTCACCGTCTTCAGGGAGATGGTCGCGTACGCCGAGGACCAGGGCATACGCCCCGAGGTGCGGCACATCGCCAACTCACCGGCGACGCTCACGCTCCCGGAGGCGCACTTCGATCTCGTACGGGCGGGCATCGCGACGTACGGCGTCTCGCCGAGCCCCGAGGTGGGCACCCCCGCGGACTTCGGGCTGCGGCCCGTCATGACGCTCACCGCCTCGCTGGCCCACGTGAAGCGCGCCCCGGCGGGCCACGGCGTGAGTTACGGGCATCACTACGTCACCCCGGGGAGACGACCCTCGGCCTCATCCCGGCCGGGTACGGCGACGGCATCCCGCGTCACGCCTCCGGCACGGCCCCGGTGCTCGTCGGCGGCAAGTGGCGGACGGCCGCGGGCCGCGTGGCGATGGATCAGTTCGTGGTCGACCTCGGCGGGGACGAGCCCGAAGTGGGCGCCGAGGCCGTGCTGTTCGGGCCGGGTGACCGCGGGGAGCCGACCGCCGAGGACTGGGCGCAGGCGGCGGGCACCATCGCGTACGAGATCGTCACCCGCATCGGATCGCGTGTGCCGCGCGTATACGTGAATGAGCGGCCCGGCACCGGAGAGACGTGAACGAGCAGTCCGACCACTGACTAGGAGCGGCACGTGAGCGAGAGCAGCACGGGGGCTGCCGCGGCGGAAGCGGTGACGGAGGCCGCCGCCGCGGCGGGGAGCTGGCGCCGGGCCGGGGTGGCCGGCGCGGCGCTGGGTGTCATCGCCGCGGGCGCGGCCGCCGGGGTCGCCATCGAGCGGCTCACCGTCGGCCGGGGCATGCGCAAGAAGGCCCGCCTCGCCCTGGACGCCGCGGGACCCTACGGCTCGCTGCGCGGCATGCCCGGCACGGCGTACGCGGACGACGGCACGGAGCTGGCCTACGAGGTCGAGGAAGCCGAGGGCGCCCCGGCCGGTGCCGTCACCCTCGTCTTCAGCCACGGCTACTGCCTGAACCAGGACTCCTGGCACTTCCAGCGGGCCGCCCTGCGCGGCACGGTCCGCGCGGTCTACTGGGACCAGCGCAGCCACGCCCGCTCGGGCCGGGGCGTCGACCAGGCGGAGCGCGACGTGCCGGTCTCCATCGACCAGTTGGGGCGCGACCTGAAGGCCGTCATCGACGCGGCGGCGCCAAAGGGGCCGCTCGTCCTCGTCGGGCACTCCATGGGCGGCATGACGACGATGGCTCTGGCCGACCAGTTCCCGGAGCTGATCCGCGAGCGCGTCGTGGGCGTCGCCCTCGTCGGTACGTCCTCGGGGCAGCTCGGTCAGGTGAACTTCGGGCTGCCGGTGGCGGGGATGAACGCGGTGCGGCGGGTGCTGCCCGGCGTGCTGCGGGCGCTGGGCTCGCAGGCCGAGCTGGTGGAGCGCGGGCGGCGGGCCACCGCCGATCTCTTCGCGGGCGTCATCAAGCGGTACTCGTTCTCACGCAAGGACGTCGACCCGGCGATCTCGCGCTTCGCCGAGCGGATGATCGAGTCGACGCCGATCGACGTCGTCGCGGAGTTCTACCCGGCCTTCGCCGAGCACGACAAGGCGGCGGCCCTCGCGCACTTCGCGGGGCTGCCGGTGCTGGTCCTCGCGGGGGAGAAGGACCTGGTCACACCGAGCGAGCACAGCGAGGCGATCGCCGCGCTGCTGCCGGACGCCGAGCTGGTCCTGGTCCCCGACGCCGGGCACCTGGTCATGCTGGAACACCCCGAGGTGGTCACGGACCGCCTCGCCGACCTGCTGTCCAGGGTGGGCGCCGGTGGCCGGGCGGCAGCCGACGCGGGGTCCTCCAGCGGCTAACGTGGTCGGTATGGAAGCACCGCACCACCAGGCCCCCGCCAACGTTCTCAAGATCACCATCAACTCCCCCGAACAGATGGGCGAGTTGGGCCGACGCCTGGCCAAACTCCTGCACCCCGGCGACCTCGTCATGCTCACCGGTGAGCTCGGCGCCGGCAAGACGACGCTGACCCGCGGTCTCGGCGAAGGGCTCGGCGTGCGCGGCGCCGTCACCTCGCCGACCTTCGTCATCGCCCGCGTCCACCCGCCGCTCGGCGCGGGCCCCGCGCTGGTGCACGTCGACGCGTACCGCCTGGGCGGCGGCCTCGACGAGATGGAGGATCTCGACCTCGACGTCTCGCTCCCCGAATCGGTCGTCGTCGTGGAGTGGGGCGAGGGCAAGGTCGAGGAGCTGACCGAGGACCGGCTGCACGTCGTCATCCACCGGGCCGTCGGCGACACGACGGACGAGGTGCGCGAGGTGACGCTGACCGGGCTCGGCGAGCGGTGGGCCGACGCGGACCTGGCGTCGCTCGCGGCCTAGGCGCGGCACGGGCTTGGTACGTTCACCCGAAGGTTCCGACAAGTCGTCGGCAAAATATTGCGTCGCGTGCGTCGCCCGTGGTCACATGGAGACCGGTCTTGGTTAGGTCTACCTAACCACGTCTGTCCCCGGGAGCCCAGGAGGCATCCATGCCGGCTTCAGAACGTGACGCACAGCCGCAGCCGCACGGGCTGCCGGGACCTCTGGCCGTCTCCGGCCCCGCGCACCTGTCGATGAGCGACCTGCTGGCATCGTGCGCCGCCGCCACGGCCGTCTCCACGCCGCCCAGGCATCCGGCGCCCGCCGGGAACCGGCCTACGGAACGACGACGACCTTCTTGCTGATCGTCGCGAACTCCCACATCGCGTTGCCGTGCGCGCGCGACTCGCGGATGCCGCCGGTCTTCTTCGACGGGTCGGGCTTCGGCGTGGAGTTGTCGACCGCGGCGCTAAACCCGACCGCGATGCCGTCGACGCTCGTGAACCGCACGACGTGCTCGATCGGCACACCGTCCGTACCGGTGACGGAGCCGGAGCGGGAGGTGACGGCGTACGTGCCCGGCGCCGGGTCGACCGAGCCCGGCGTCACCTTGTAGGTGATCCGCGGCTTGCCCGAGGCCTCGACTAGCCAGACGCGGTCCTCGGCCAGGGAGTACACGACCCGCTCGCCCGCACCGGACCGAGCGGGCACCACCGTCGGGTCGGCCTTCTCCTTGGGGCTGCGCGGGGCGGAGGCGCCGGGGGACTTCTCGGGGCGCTTGCCCAGGTCCTCCGGGACGCTGGCCGAGGCCTGGTAGGCGAGGAAGCCGATCGCGGCGACCGCAGCGGCGGTGAGCCCGGCCACAAATCCCGAGCTGCTCCTTGACACCTTGCGCCACCCACCTTTTCGTACTGCGACGACTATGAAGTGACGGTAGCAGGAGTCGCCGCTCATCCCGGGGCGGCCGTGCGGCGGGCGCCGGAGCCGTAGGCTGTTCGCGTGCTCTTGCTCGCTCTTGATACCGCAACGCCCGCCGTCACCGTCGCCCTCCACGACGGCTCCTCCGTCGTGGCCCAATCGAGCCAGGTGGACGCCCGCCGGCATGGGGAACTGCTGCTACCGGCCGTCGACCGCGTCCTCGCCGACGCCGGCCTGAGACTCGACGCCGTCACGGCTGTCGTCGCCGGGGTGGGCCCCGGCCCCTACACCGGACTGCGTGTCGGCCTGATGACCGCCGAGACGTTCGGCCTCGCGCTCGGCGTCCCCGTGCACGGCGTGTGCACGCTGGACGGGCTCGCGTACGCCTCCGGCATCGAGGCCGGCCCCTTCGTGGTCGCCACCGACGCCCGGCGCAAGGAGGTCTACTGGGCGCGCTACGACGACGCGCGCACCCGCGTGACCGACGCCGCCGTCGACCGGCCCGCGGACATCGCCGCCGAGGTCGAGGGCCTGCCGGCGGTCGGCGCGGGCGCGCTGCTCTACCCCGAGGTCTTCCCGGACGCCCGTGCCCCCGAGCACGTCTCGGCGGCGGCCCTCGCCTCCCTCGCCGCCGAGCGGCTCGCCGCGGGCGAGGAACTCCTGGAGCCGAGGCCGCTGTACCTGCGCCGCCCCGACGCCCAGGTACCGAAGAACTACAAGGTGGTCACCCCCAAGTGACCGGAGTGAACGCGGCCGTCGTGCTGCGCGAGATGCGCTGGTGGGACATCGACGCGGTGTTCGCCCTGGAGAAGGAGCTCTTCCCCGACGACGCCTGGTCGCGCGGCATGTTCTGGTCCGAACTCGCTCACGCGCGCGGGGCGCTGGCCACCCGCCGCTATGTGGTGGCCATGGACGGCGACCGCCTCGTCGGGTACGCGGGCCTCGCCGCCTCCGGCGACCTCGCCGACGTCCAGACCATCGCCGTCGCCCGCGACCACTGGGGCACCGGGCTCGGCGCCCGGCTCCTGACCGACCTGCTCCAGGCCGCCACCGCCTTCGAGTGCGCCGAGGTCATGCTGGAGGTGCGGGTCGACAACACACGCGCACAGAAGCTGTACGAGCGTTTCGGCTTCGAGCCCATCGGCTTCCGGCGCGGCTACTACCAACCGGGCAACGTGGACGCCCTGGTCATGCGTCGCACCGATCCCTCCACCCCCGTATCCGGCGTACAAGGAACCGAGATTCATGGCTGACTCGCGCGACGAACCCCTCGTCCTCGGCATCGAGACCTCCTGCGACGAAACCGGCGTCGGCATCGTCCGCGGCACCACGCTGCTCGCCGACGCCGTCGCCTCCAGCGTCGACGAGCACGCCCGCTTCGGCGGTGTCGTCCCCGAGGTCGCCTCCCGCGCGCACCTGGAGGCGATGGTGCCGACCATCGACCGCGCCCTGAAGGAAGCCGGGGTGAGCGCGAAGGACCTCGACGGCATCGCGGTGACCGCCGGGCCCGGGCTCGCGGGCGCGCTGCTCGTCGGCGTCTCGGCGGCCAAGGCGTACGCGTACGCGCTCGACAAGCCGCTGTACGGCGTGAACCACCTCGCCTCGCACATCTGTGTGGACCAGCTGGAGCACGGGCCGCTGCCCGAGCCGACCATGGCGCTCCTGGTCTCCGGCGGCCACTCCTCCCTGCTGCTCTCCGCCGACATCACCTCCGACGTGCGGCCGCTCGGCTCGACCATCGACGACGCGGCGGGCGAGGCCTTCGACAAGATCGCGCGGGTGCTGAACCTCGGCTTCCCGGGCGGCCCCGTCATCGACCGGTACGCGCGCGAGGGCGACCCGGAGGCGATCGCCTTCCCGCGCGGTCTCACCGGGCCGCGCGACCCCGCGTACGACTTCTCCTTCTCCGGACTGAAGACGTCCGTCGCCCGCTGGATCGAGGCGAAGCGTGCCGCGGGTGAGGACGTGCCGGTGCGGGACGTTTCGGCGTCCTTCCAGGAGGCCGTCGTCGACGTGCTGACCCGCAAGGCCGTACGCGCCTGCAAGGACGAGGGCGTCGACCACCTGATGATCGGCGGTGGCGTGGCCGCCAACTCGCGGCTGCGGGCGCTGGCCGAGGAGCGGTGCGAGAAGGCCGGCATCCGGCTGCGCGTGCCGCGCCCGAAGCTGTGCACGGACAACGGCGCGATGGTCGCCGCCCTCGGCGCGGAGATGGTGGCGCGCAACCGTTCGGCCTCGTCCCTCGACCTGTCGGCGGACTCGTCGCTGCCGGTGACGGAGCCGCACGTGCCGGGCCACACGCACGGGCATACGCACGACCATGACCACGTGCACGAGGTCAGCAAGGAGAACCTCTACTCGTGACCGTCGCGCTGATGTGGGAGGCCCGGGCCGCCGAGGGGCGGGGCGCGGAGCTGCTGGCGTGGGCGCGGGAACAGCGGTTCGACGTCGCGCCACTGCGCCGGGAGTACTTCCGCGCGCCGCGGGACCGGGTCCTCGTCATCACGTGGTGGGAGGCCGCGTACGACGCGAAGCTGCCGGAACTGCCGGAGCCCGCGCCGGAGTTGGTCACGCGCGCGGTGCACCGCTGGCGGTTCGAGTCGGTCGGCGACGCGGACTGACGCTCACGCCTGGCGGTACGTCAGCAGGTACCGCCAGAACAGCAGTTGCCGTACGCTGCCGCCGGGCAGGAGGCGGGCCGCCTCGGCGCGGATCTCGGGGAGCGTCATGTCGGGTCGGCGTACCGGGGCCTTGAGCGGTGGTGTGTACGTACCGCGCAGGCGTTCGCCCGTGTGGACCGCCAGTCGCGCCACGGCGTTGGCGGGCGACGCCGCGAGGTCCCACCACGTGATCCCGGAGTAGCAGCCGAGGACGAGCAGGGTGCCGCCGGGGGCGAGGGCCGCGCGCAGCCGTGTGACGGTGGCGAACGGCATGTGGTGCAGGCTCGCCAGGCAGGTGATCACGTCGTAGCGGCCCTCGGGAAGGTCCTCCGCGGTGACGTCCGCCCGCCGGTAGTGGGGCCCGCCGCCGGCCGCCTCCGCCGCGGCGACGACCTCCGCCGACGCGTCGAGCGCGTCGACGTCGTAGCCGCGCGCCGCGAGCAGGCGGGCGAAGCGGCCGGTGCCGCAGCCGACGTCGAGGGCGGTGCGGCCGTGCGGCGGCAGGAGCCTCAGGAGCAGCGGGTGGTAGTGGTCGTTGTGGTCGAAGGGCATGGCGGCGAGCCTGGCACGAGGCTCAGTCCGCCCGCTGGCGCCCGGCTTGCTCCTCCCGTCCCGCCCGGCCCAGCAACCCGTCGATCACCGCGCCCAGTTGGCGGCCCACGTCGTAGTCCTCGGTCAGCTCGGCCCACTGGTCCGCGAGCGCCGCGAGGTGGGGGAGTTCGGCCGCGTCCGCGTCCGTGAGCATGTCGGGGAAGTACCGCTTGCGGCCCGGATCCTCGGCGCGGCGCTCCATCGCGCGGCGGAAGACCAGGTCGCCGTGGACGCAGTGCCACAGGGTCCGGTACGCGCGGACCGCCTCCGCCGGGGTAAGGCCGCACGCGATGCCCGCGCCGACGATCTCCTCGACCATCCACAGGGCGCCCTTGTCGGTGAGGTCGCCGAGACTGAGCACCTCCACCACCCAGGGCATCCGCGCCAGCGTGCCGTGCATGTGCAGGGTGACGGCGAGGAGGCGCTCGCGGGGGTCGGACGGCAGGTCGGGGCGGGGGGCCGTGGCGGCGGTACCGGAGAGCGTGAGCATCAGGAGCTCGTCCTTGTCGCGCACGTGGTGGTACAGGGCCATCGGTGTCGTGCCGACCTCTTTGGCGACCCGGCGCATGCTCAGGGCCGCCACGCCCTCCTCCTGAAGGATGCGGCGGGCGGTCGCGACGATCGTCTCCGGTTCGAGGCGTCGGGGGCGCCCCGCGCGGCGCTTCCTCGGCTCTCCGGTTGCGTCTCCGGCTGTCCCTGGGTCCTTCTCTGCTGCCACCCGCCCATTGTCATGCCTGCCCGCGCGGCCAGGTCTTGCGGAGTTTCTATACGCGTATAGTAATGTGCCGCGCATGGTGAACAAGGTGAACTCGCGTGCCTCGCAAGGACGGTTACTGCCGGTGCTGCTCACCGTGCAGTTCCTCGTCTCCCTCGACATGTCCGTCGTCAACATCGCCCTGCCCGACATGGGTGACGACCTCGGCTTCGCCCCCGACTCGCTGCTCTGGGTCGTCAACGCCTACGCCCTCGCCTTCGGCGGCCTGCTCATGCTCGGCGGGCGCCTCGCCGACCTCGCCGGGCGGCGGCGCACCCTCCTGTGGGGCTTCGTCGTCTTCGGCGTGGCCAGTCTCGTGGGCGGGCTCGCCCTGACGCCGTGGCAGCTCGTCGCGGCCCGCGCGGTGCAGGGCGCGGGCGCGGCGGCGCTCGCCCCCGTCGCGCTCGCCCTGATCACCGTCAACTACGCGGCGGGGCCCGCGCGTTCCCGGGCGCTCGGGCTGTGGGGCGTCTCGGGCGCGCTCGGCGGCGCGGTCGGGATCATGGCGGGCGGGCTGCTCACCGACTGGGTGGGCTGGCGCTCCGTGATGCTCGTCAACGTCCCCGTGGTCGCCGCCGCCCTCCTGGCCTCGCGCCGCGGGGTGCCCGTCGACCGCCGCACCGGGCCCGCGCCCCGCCTGGACGTCACCGGGGCCCTGCTCGTCACGGCCGGGACGGCGGTGCTCGTACTCGGTCTCGTGCGCACGGAGACGTACGCCTGGGGGTCCGGCACCACGCTGGGCACGCTCGGCGCCGCGACCGTGCTGCTCGTGGCCTTCGTCGCCGTCGAGGCCCGCAAGCGGGAGCCGCTGCTGCGGCTCGGTCTGCTGGGGACCGCCCACCGGCCCGTGCTCTCGGCGAACGTCTTCGCGCTGCTGATGTCGTCGGGGCAGTTCGCCGCCTTCTACTTCACCTCGCTCTACCTCCAGGAGGTGATGGGGTACGGGGCGACGGCGGCCGGTGCGGCCTTCCTGCCGTTCTGCGCGGGTGTCGTGGCCGGGTCGATGGCCGCCACCCGGCTGATCGGCCGGGCCGGTGAGCGGGCACTGCTCGTGGCGGGCGGGTTGCTGGGGGCCGCCGGGTTCGGGTGGTTCGCGCTGACGGTCGAGGCGGGCGGCACGTTCCTGGGCTCCATCCTGGGGCCCTCGCTGGTCGCGAGCGTCGGCATCGGCATGTGCTTCGTCCCGCTGGGCACGGCGGCGACCAGCGGTGTGGCACCCGAGGAGACCGGCATGGCCTCCGGGCTGCTCAACAGCTCGCGCCAGCTCGGCGGCTCGCTCGGCCTCGCGGTCCTGGTCACGGTCGCGGCGAACGCCACGGGAGCGGGCACGGACCGGGCCTCCCTCGCCGAGGGGCAGGCGGCGGCCTTCGCGGTGTCCGCAGGGCTCCTGGTGGCGGCCGCGCTGGCGACGGCGGTGGTGCACGGCCGGCGCCCGTCATCGCCCGCACCACCGCCCCAGGACCCCGCCCCGGACCCTGTTGCCCGCGCCCACAGCTCCCGCATCGAGGCTCCGCCCCGGGCCCCGCTCCTCAAGCGCCGGCGGGGCTGACATCTCGGAGCCCGCGGGTCGGCTGTGGCTGGTGGCGCAGTTCCCCGCGCCCCTTACGGGGCCGGGTGTCCGATCAGCATCGCCGGCGCCCCCGCCACGCGCGTCAGGAACACCGTCGCCGCGTTCTTGCCCTGCGGCTTCACCTTCCGGCGCAGCTCCTCCGGTTCGACCGCCGAGCCGCGCTTCTTCACGGTGAGGATGCCCACCTCCCGCTCGCGCAGCAGCGCCTTCAGCTTCTTCACGCCGAAGGGAAGCTGATCGGTGATCTCGTACGCGACGGCATACGGAGTCGTACGCAGCTCGTCGGAGGTCACGTACGCGATGGTCTCGTCGATCAGTCCGCCGCCGACCCGGGCCGCGACCTCGGCGACCAGGTGCGCGCGGATGACGGCGCCGTCCGGCTCGTACAGGTACCGTCCCACGGGGCGCACCCCAGGGTCGGGCAGCATGGTGGCGAGGGGGCTGTGCAGGGAGACGTCGCGGGGCAGGAGCGTCGCGCGGTGCGAGGCGGGGGAGTCCGTGCCGAACCACAGCACGGCCTCCTTCACGTCGCCGCCGTCCGAGATCCACTCGGCCTCGGCCTCGGCGGGGACCGCCCCGTGCGGGATGCCGGGGGCGATCTTCAGCGCGGCGCGGGGGGCCTCGCGGGCCGCCTCGACCGCCCAGGACAGCGGCGGGGAGTAGGACTCCGGGTCGAAGATGCGGCCCCGCTTGGAGGAGCGCCGCGCCGGGTCCACGAACACCGCGTCGTACGCCGAGGTGTCGACGTCGGTGACATCGGCCTCGCGCACCTCGATCAGGCCGGCGAGGCCGAGCGCCTCCGCGTTGGCCCGGGCGACCGCGCACGTCAGCGGGTCGCGGTCGACGGCGAGTACGGAGATCCCGGCCCGCGCCAGGGCGATCGCGTCGCCGCCGATGCCGCAGCACAGGTCCGCGAGGGAACGCACCCCGAGGGCCTTGAAGCGCTCGGCCCGGTGCGCGGCGACGGAGGCGCGGGTGGACTGCTCGACGCCGTTCGGTGTGAAGAACATCCGGGCCGCGTCCTCGGCGCCGAACTTCGCCGCGGCCCGCCGGCGCAGCCGCGCCTGGGCGAGGGCGGCGGAGACCAGCGGCGCCGGGTAGGCGCGGCGCAGCCGGGTGGCGGCGGCGAGTTCCTGGGCGGGTTCGACATCCCGCACCTCGTCGAGCAGGGCCCGGCCGGTGCCGGTGCGCAGGGCGGCGAAGGCGGCGAGGGGGTCACCGGGACCGGCGTCGCCGCAGGCGTGGCCGGCGGCGGGGCTGCTCGGTGTGTTCGGGGCGTTCACCTGCCCCATTGTGGGCCAGTCGGTGGATGGTGCGCGGCGGGCGGCGGTGTCGGCCGCCGGGTGCGGCGGTGAGCTGCGAGGATCCGGCGCCATGCAACTCGTACGACAAAACGAAGAATCCGCCGTAAGACGGAAGAATCAGGCGCGTGCCGTGGTGGCCGCCCTGGCCGTCGCGGCGGTCGCCTCGGGCTGTGTCTCCGAGGTCGGCTCCGGCGGCGTGGCGCCCGCTCATGGCCAGCAGCCGCTCCAGGCCCCGCCCGCCCGGGCCCTCGACTCCTACGCCCGCCAGCTCGGCGCCGCCCAGGCGGCGCGGGTCGCCGCCGCCAAGCGCTGGGGCCTCGCCAAGACGCCGCTGACCGCGCCCCCGCCGCCCGCGAAGAAGCCGCGCCTGACCACCCGCAAGGGCTTCGAGGTCAAGGGCCAGGCGAAGCTGCCGCCCGTCTTCACGACGATCCCGACCAAGAAGAAGGTCGTCTTCCTGACCATCGACGACGGTGCCGAGAAGGACCGGGCGCTGCTGCGGATGATGAGCGACCTGAAGATCCCCTACACCGCCTTCCTCAGCGACTACCTGGTCAAGGAGGACTACGGCTACTTCAAGACGATGCAGGACCGCGGTGTCGTCCTGAACAACCACACCCTCCACCACCCGTACCTGCCCAAACTGTCGTACGAGCGCCAGCGCCGCGAGATCTGCGGCATGCAGAACGTCATCGAGAAGCGCTACGGCAAGCGGCCCGAGCTCTTCCGGCCGCCGTACGGGAACTACAACCGGGACACGCTGCGGGCCGCCAAGTCCTGCGGCATCAAGGCGGTGCCGCTGTGGAACGCGGAGGCCTTCGCCGACCGCATGGCCTACCGCGAGTGGGACCGTGACCTGCATCCCGGCGACATCATCCTCACCCACTTCCGGGGCCGCGAGGACTGGAAGGGCACCATGCCCGACATGGTCCGCCGGGTCATGAAGACGGTCACGGACAAGGGCTACGCGGTGGCCCGGCTGGAGGACTACCTGTGACCCGGCGGGCGCGGGCACACCGCCGCCTCCTCGCCGGGGCCCTGCTGTGCGGAGTACTCGCGCCCGCGCTGCTGACGGCCTGCGCCGAGTCGGTCGATCCGATCGAACGCCTGGGCCGCAAAGCCGCGGAGAGACTGCCGCCGCGCAAGCCTGACGGCTCCCGCTGCGGGCAGGCCCTAAAGACGCGGCCGCCCCACGCGAACGACACGAAGGAAACGCCGGGGGAGGAACCCCGGACCCCGCGGAGCCGTTGTCCGGACAAGGCCACTCCCGCGCCCGCCCGGCCACGGGGCACCCCCTCCCCGTGAAGCCGGAACACGTAAAGCCCGACGCCGCCGATTGGCACTCCGCTTGACCGAGTGCTAATCGCCGTCCTAGTCTCGCTTCTGGCACTCCCCGTTGGAGAGTGCCAACAGCGACGGGCAGGTCCGGCACCCGCGACGACGGATCCACCTGGTCGCCACACCTCAGACTTGACCCCGTGAGATCTCCGAAGGGGGAGACCGGATCGTGACGACCACCAGCTCCAAGGTTGCCATCAAGCCGCTTGAGGACCGCATTGTGGTCCAGCCGCTCGATGCCGAGCAGACCACGGCCTCCGGCCTGGTCATTCCGGACACCGCCAAGGAGAAGCCCCAGGAGGGCGTCGTCCTGGCCGTGGGCCCGGGCCGCTTCGAGAACGGCGAGCGCCTGCCGCTCGACGTGAAGACCGGCGACATCGTGCTGTACAGCAAGTACGGCGGCACCGAGGTGAAGTACAACGGCGAGGAGTACCTCGTCCTCTCGGCTCGCGACGTGCTCGCGATCGTCGAGAAGTAGTTCACCCGAAGCAGAAGCATTGCTTTTCGAGCTGCGCCCCTGGTCACCCCGCTGATTGCCGGGCGGCGAGGGGCGCAGTTCGTTCACCCGAGTTTTCGAGAGGGCTGAATCGCTCCCATGGCGAAGATCCTGAAGTTCGACGAGGACGCCCGTCGCGCCCTTGAGCGCGGCGTCAACAAGCTTGCCGACACGGTCAAGGTGACGATCGGCCCCCGCGGCCGCAACGTCGTCATCGACAAGAAGTTCGGCGCCCCCACCATCACCAACGACGGCGTCACCATCGCCCGTGAGGTCGAGGTCGAGGACCCGTACGAGAACCTCGGCGCCCAGCTGGTGAAGGAGGTGGCGACCAAGACCAACGACATCGCGGGTGACGGCACCACCACCGCCACCGTGCTGGCCCAGGCCCTGGTCAAGGAAGGCCTGCGCAACGTCGCCGCCGGCGCCTCCCCGGCCGCCCTGAAGAAGGGCATCGACGCCGCCGTCAAGGCCGTCTCCGAGGAGCTCCTCGCCACCGCCCGGCCGATCGATGACAAGGCCGACATCGCGGCCGTCGCCGGTCTGTCCGCCCAGGACCCGCAGGTCGGCGAGCTCATCGCCGAGGCGATGGACAAGGTCGGCAAGGACGGTGTCATCACCGTCGAGGAGTCCAACACCTTCGGCCTGGAGCTCGACTTCACCGAGGGCATGGCCTTCGACAAGGGCTACCTCTCGCCGTACATGGTCTCCGACCAGGAGCGTATGGAGGCCGTCCTCGACGACCCGTACATCCTGATCCACCAGGGCAAGATCTCCTCCATCCAGGACATGCTGCCGCTGCTTGAGAAGGTCATCCAGTCCAACTCCTCGAAGCCGCTGCTGATCATCGCCGAGGACGTCGAGGGCGAGGCCCTGTCGACCCTGGTCGTGAACAAGATCCGCGGCACCTTCAACGCCGTCGCGGTGAAGGCCCCCGGCTTCGGTGACCGCCGCAAGGCGATGCTCGGCGACATGGCCACCCTCACCGGTGCCACCGTCATCGCCGAGGAGGTCGGCCTCAAGCTCGACCAGGTCGGCCTGGACGTGCTCGGCACCGCCCGCCGCGTCACCATCACCAAGGACGACACCACGATCGTCGACGGCGGCGGCAACAAGGCCGACGTCGAGGGCCGCGTCGCCCAGATCAAGGCCGAGATCGAGGCCACGGACTCCGACTGGGACCGCGAGAAGCTCCAGGAGCGCCTCGCGAAGCTGGCCGGCGGCGTGTGCGTCATCAAGGTCGGCGCCGCCACCGAGGTGGAGCTGAAGGAGAAGAAGCACCGTCTGGAGGACGCCATCTCCGCGACCCGCGCCGCGGTCGAGGAGGGCATCGTCTCCGGTGGCGGCTCCGCGCTCGTCCACGCCGTGAAGGTCCTTGAGGGCAACCTCGGCAAGGACGGCGACGAGGCCACCGGTGTCGCCGTCGTCCGCCGCGCCGCCGTCGAGCCGCTGCGCTGGATCGCCGAGAACGCCGGCCTGGAGGGTTACGTCATCACCTCCAAGGTCGCCGAGCTGGACAAGGGCTTCGGCTTCAACGCCGCGACCGGCGAGTACGGCGACCTGGTCAAGGCCGGCGTCATCGACCCGGTCAAGGTCACGCGCTCCGCGCTGGAGAACGCCGCGTCGATCGCCTCGCTGCTCCTTACGACCGAGACGCTGGTCGTCGAGAAGCCGGCCGAGGACGAGGCGGAGGCCGGACACGGCCACGGTCACGGTCACTCGCACTGATCGCTGCCGCTCCGCCTGAACGGTGTACCGAGGCCCGGCTTCCCCTCGCGGGGGAGCCGGGCCTCGGCCTTTTCCGGGGTGCGGCTGCCGGGTTGCTGTGCGTCGCCGGGTGCGGGTTGTTCCTGGCCGGTCGCGCAGTTCCCCGCACCCCTGACGGGGCACGGCCCCTTTAGGGGCTCGCGGCCCGCCCAGGGCCAGGGCTACTGGGGGCCGTACTTCCGCCCTCTACGCGACGTGACCCCGCCCAGCAGAGACCTGGGCGTCAGTTTGGCGACGCCCATCAGCGCCTTGTACCGCGGGTCCGGGATCGAGACCGTCCGGCCCCGCGCCAAGTCGGCCAGCGCCGCCGCCACCAGCTTGTCCGCGTCGAGCCACATCCAGTTGGGGATGTTGGACGTGCCCATCCCCGCCCGCTCGTGGAACTCCGTCCGCACGAAGCCGGGGCACAGCGCCATCAGCCGCACCCCGGAACCGGCCAGGTCCTTTGCCGCGCCCTGCGTGAACTGCACGACCCAGGCCTTGGAGGCCCCGTACGTACCGCGCGGCAGGAACGCCGCGACCGACGCGACGTTCACCACGCCGCCCCGGCCCCGCTCCCGCATCGATTCCACGGCCGCCGACGTCAGGCGCAGCACCGCCTCGCAGTGCACCTTGAGCATGGTCAGCTCGTCGGCCATCGGGACTTCCAGGTACCGGCCCTTGTTGCCGAACCCGGCGTTGTTGATCAGCAGATCGACCGTGTCCCTGCGGTTCGAGAGCCGCTTCTCCACGGCTTCGATGCCCTCGTCCGTGGCGAGGTCGGCGGTGAGCACCTCCGCCTCGATGCCGTGCCGGTCGTGCAGCTCGGTCGCCTGTTCCCGCAGCCGCTTGGTGTCGCGCGCCACCAGGACGAGGTTGTGGCCGTCACCGGCGAGGCGTCGCGCGAAGGCGGCGCCGATGCCGGCGGTTGATCCCGTAATCAGAGCCGTAGTCATGGCCCAAGGCTAGTGAGGTCCGACGACGGCCGCGCCGCACGGACGCCATGCCTCCGGATCACGAGACCTCCGCGCCGGAGCGCGCCGCGTACTTGCGCGCCCGCTCCGCCACCTCGGGATGCAGCGCCTCGCCCGCGGCGAGCAGCCGCGGCAGCAGCGTGTTCTCCGTCGTGACGGCGCGGAACTGGAGGGCGACGGTGACCTCGTGCGCCGGCCGGTGCAGGATCTCGACCGGGTCGCCGGCCTTGATCTCACCGGGCTCGATCACCCGGAAATAGGCGCCGGGAACGCCTTCCAGGGTGAACCGCTTCACCCACCCCCGCTCGCCGAGGTGGCCCTGGAACGTACGGCAGGGGATACGGCCGCTCGTCACTTCGAGCACCAGGTCGGCGCCGACCCGCCAGCGCTCGCCTATCCTCGCGCCGCTCACGTCGAGCCCGGACGTCGTGAGGTTCTCGCCGAAGGAGCCGTCGGGCAGGGAGCGCCCGAGCTTGTCCTCCCAGGCGTCGAGGTCCTCGCGCGCGTAGGCGTACACCGCCTGGTCGTTCCCGCCGTGGTGGCGCAGGTCGGCGACCGCGTCGCCGGCCAGGCCGCTGCCTGCGACGCCCTTGGGGCCCGGCGCGGTCACCTTGACCGGTCCTGACGCCGGGCGCTTGGCGATGCCGGTGCGGCCGGAGGGGGCATCCGTGTACGAGGCGGCTTCGGGACGGCCCAGATTCACAGAGAGAAGCTTCATGATCCCGCAGCGTAGGTCCACCCAACCCAAAGGCGCGACCGAATATTTCGCCTCAGGCCCAAGCATCGCTTATGATCGGAATCATGATCGAGGCCCGTCATCTCCGTGTCCTGCGCGCCGTGGCCGCCACCGGCTCCTTCTCGGCGGCGGCCCGCGAGCTCGGCTGCACCCAGCCCGCCGTCAGCCAGCAGATGAAGGCCCTCGAAGCCTCGACCGGTACGCCGCTGCTCATCCGCACCGGCCGCGAGATGCGGCTGACGCAGGCGGGCGAGGCCCTGGTCAGGCATGCCACGGGCATCCTCGCCGGCCTCACCGCCGCGGAGGAGGAGATCGCCGCCATCGCGGGCCTGCGTGCGGGCCGGGTCCGCCTCGTCTCCTTCCCGAGCGGCAGTTCGACACTGGTGCCCGGCGCCCTCGCCGCGCTGCGCGCGGCCCACCCCGGCACGCGCGTCTCCCTCGTGGAGGCCGAACCGCCGCGCTCGGTGGAGATGCTGCGCGAGGGCGACTGCGACGTGGCGCTGGCCTTCCGGTACGAGGGGCGGCGCGAAGCGCCTCAGGGCAAGGGCGCCGGTGCGTCCGCCGGCGAGGAGTGGGACGACCTCGTCGTACGCCCCCTGCTCGCGGACCGGCTCGTCGGGCTCGTGCCCGAGGGGCACCGGCTCGCGGGGGCCGACGCGGTGACCATCGGGGAGTTCGCCGATGAGCCGTGGATCGCGGGCTGCCCGCGCTGCCGGCGGCAGTTGGTGGAGGTCTGCGAGGGGGCCGGCTTCGTGCCCCGGATCGATTTCGCGACCGACGACTATCCGGCGGTGATCGGGCTGGTCGGCGCGGGCCTCGGGGTGGCCGTACTGCCCGAGCTCGCGATCGAGTCGGTGCGCCCCCGGGGTGCCCGCACGGTGACGGTGGAGCCTGCCGTGCGGCGGGAGATCGTCGCGCTCACCCTGCCGGATCTGGCGCAGGTGCCGGCCGTCGCCGCCACGCTGGACCACCTCGCGCGTGCCGCGACCCGCTGACCGCCGGGCGGGGGCGCCGGACCTGCTTGGAGAAACGTTCCTTCAGGGGTGTGACGCGGTTCTGTCCACCGACGCGGACGCCGTGACCAGGCGGTTGCGGGCCCGCCCCATGAGTTCCTCGCGCTCGTCCTCGGTCAGTCCGCCCCACACGCCGTACGGCTCGCGCACCGCGAGTGCGTGAGCGGCGCACTCCGCGCGCACCGGGCACCGCATGCAGACCTCCTTGGCGGAGTTCTCTCGTGCGCTGCGCGCCGCGCCCCGCTCGCCCTCCGGATGGAAGAAGAGCGAGCTGTCGACCCCGCGGCAGGCCGCGAGGAGCTGCCAGTCCCACAGATCTGCGTTCGGTCCGGGAAGGCGGGAGAAATCTGCCATTGCTGGTCCCCTTGAAGCCGTTCTGACGCGGGTACGGTGCCCACGACCGTACATCTACTATCTAAGGAGATGAAAATATGACTCATTGCGAATCTAGCCACAGACACCGGTAAATGGGAAGAAAAGCCGCTAAATGGGGCATAGCTTGTGATGAAACGTTGAGGGTCTGCCGCACGCTCTGCTCTGTGTTCGGGCCCTCACGTAGAGTGCCGAAGATGACTGGCAGCCCCGTAACTCTTTCGGGTGACCGTCGTTGAGAGGGCGGAGGCGGTTGAAAGAACAAGCGCTCGGGCAGGTGTCCGAGAGCGTCAACCGCACAGGTGACGAATAAGTACCAGCCTGGAGGCTCAAGGTGACGCGCAGCAGCTGTGAGAGCCGCGGAGGACAGTCATGACATCCGTCCTCGTCTGCGACGACTCCCCGCTTGCCCGAGAGGCGCTCCGCCGGGCGGTCGCGACCGTGCCCGGCGTCGAGCGTGTGACGACGGCGGCCAACGGCGAGGAAGTCCTCCGCCGCTGGGGCGCCGACCGCTCGGACCTGATTCTGATGGACGTACGCATGCCCGGTCTGGGCGGCGTGGAGACCGTCCGGCGGCTGCTGTCCGCCGACCCCGGTGCGCGCATCATCATGCTCACCGTCGCCGAGGACCTCGACGGGGTCGCGCTCGCGGTGGCCGCCGGTGCCCGCGGCTATCTGCACAAGGACGCCTCGCGCGCCGAACTGCGGGCGACGGTCACGCAGGCGCTCGCCGACCCGACGTGGCGGCTCGCCCCGCGCAGACTGCGCTCGGCCGAGATGGGCGCCGCGCCCACGCTCACCGCGCGTGAGATCCAGGTCCTCGAAGGCATGAGCCACGGCCGGTCGAACGCGGAGATCGGACGCGAGCTCTTCCTCTCCGAGGACACGGTGAAGACGCACGCCAGGCGGCTCTTCAAGAAGCTCGGCGCCTCGGACCGGGCACACGCGGTGGCGCTCGGTTTCCGCTGGGGTCTGGTCCGCTGAGTGCGCCGCAGCGGGGGCGCGGTGCTCCCCGCCCGCCGCTCGGTGGGCGGGGCGACGGACGCCCGCTTTCGACCTTTTCGGGAGCGGTTGCCGTCGCTTCGCCGCCGATGCCGCATCCTTGAGGTGTGGAGTTCCTCGGGGACGAGTCGATCGAGCGGGAGGGGAGGGCGCAGGAGATGAGTTCCGGCGCACCTGCTCATAACGCTTCAGTGCACAACTACGGACGCGGTGCCACGGATCAGTCGCCACCAAGGCACCATGGACCGATGCGCGATGACAAGACGACGGTGATCGGTGCCCTCGTCCTTCGCGCCGTCGACGGCGACGAACAGGCCACGCACGACCTGCTGGCGCACGTGCACCCGCTGGCGTTGCGGTACTGCCGCGCCCGGCTGTCCCGGCTGCCGGGTGACGCGCGGCACTTCGTGGAGGACCTGGCGCAGGAGGTCTGCGTCGCGGTGCTCCTCGCCCTGCCGCGCTACAAGGACACGGGACGGCCCTTCGAGGCGTTCGTCTTCGCGATCGCCGCGCACAAGGTGGCCGATCTGCAGCGCGCGGCGATGCGCCGTCCCGGATCCACCGCCGTGCCCTCCGACGAGATGCCCGAGCGGCCCGACGACTCGCTCGGCCCGGAGGAGCGCGCCCTGCTCAGTAGTGACGCGGAGTGGGCCAAGAAGCTCCTCGCCAACCTTCCGGAGAACCAGCGCGAGCTGTTGCTGCTCAGGATCGCGGTCGGGCTCACGGCCGAGGAGACCGGACAGATGCTGGGCATGTCGCCCGGGGCGGTGCGGGTGGCCCAGCACCGGGCACTGAGCCGCCTGCGGGCGCTCGCCGAGCAGTAAGTCGAGCAGTAAGTACTGAGGGTCGTACCACAGCGGGCACTGACGTACGAACGTACAAAGCTGCTCGATGATCTTGATCGTGGAATGAGACACCCTCGGTTCCCGTTAGCATGGACATCCGCACCGATCAAGGCCATTTGGGGAAGGTGTCATGACTGCAAACGGCGGTTCTTCGACTGGGGTGCCCGAGAAATTCGCGACACTCGGGCTGACCTACGACGACGTGCTGCTGCTGCCGGGCGCGTCGGACATGGCGCCCGACCAGATCGACACTTCCTCGTTCATCTCGAAGAACGTGCGCGTCAACGTCCCGCTGCTGTCGGCCGCGATGGACAAGGTCACCGAGTCCCGCATGGCGATCGCCATGGCGCGGCAGGGCGGCGTCGGCGTGCTGCACCGCAACCTCTCCATCGCCGACCAGGCCAACCAGGTCGACCTGGTGAAGCGCTCCGAGTCCGGCATGGTCACCGACCCCATCACCGTGCACCCGGACGCGACGCTCGGTGAGGCCGACGCGATCTGCGCGAAGTTCCGCATCAGCGGCGTCCCGGTGACCGACGCGGCGGGCAAGCTGCTCGGCATCGTCACCAACCGCGACATGGCCTTCGAGAACGACCGCAGCCGTCAGGTCCGCGAGGTCATGACGCCGATGCCGCTGGTCACCGGCAAGGTCGGCATCTCCGGCGTGGACGCCATGGAGCTGCTGCGCCGCCACAAGATCGAGAAGCTGCCGCTGGTCGACGACGCGGGCATCCTCAAGGGCCTCATCACGGTCAAGGACTTCGTGAAGGCCGAGAAGTACCCGAACGCCGCCAAGGACGGCGAGGGCCGCCTCCTGGTCGGCGCCGCCGTCGGTGTCGCGGGTGATGCCTTCGAGCGCGCCCAGGCGCTGGTTGCCGCGGGCGTCGACTTCATCGTCGTCGACACCGCGCACGGCCACTCCCGTCTGGTCGGCGACATGGTCGCCAAGATCAAGTCCGACGCCCCGGGCATCGACGTCATCGGCGGCAACATCGCCACGCGCGAGGGCGCCAAGGCGCTCATCGACGCCGGTGTCGACGGCATCAAGGTCGGTGTGGGCCCCGGCTCCATCTGCACGACGCGTGTCGTCGCCGGCATCGGCGTCCCGCAGGTGACGGCCATCTACGAAGCCTCGCTCGCCGCCAAGGAGGCCGGTGTCCCGGTCATCGGCGACGGCGGCCTGCAGTACTCCGGAGACATCGCCAAGGCGCTCGTCGCCGGCGCGGACACGGTCATGCTGGGCTCGCTGCTCGCCGGCTGCGAGGAGTCCCCCGGTGAGCTGATGTTCATCAACGGCAAGCAGTTCAAGTCGTACCGCGGCATGGGCTCGCTCGGGGCCATGCAGTCCCGCGGCGACCAGCGCTCCTTCTCCAAGGACCGCTACTTCCAGGAGGGCGTCGCCTCCGACGAGAAGCTGGTGCCCGAGGGCATCGAGGGCCAGGTGCCCTACCGCGGCCCGCTCTCCGCGGTCGTCCACCAGCTGGTCGGCGGTCTGCGCCAGTCGATGTTCTACGTGGGCGGACGCACCGTCCCCGAGCTCCAGGCCAACGGCCGCTTCGTCCGCATCACGTCCGCGGGGCTCAAGGAGAGCCACCCGCACGACATCCAGATGACGGTCGAGGCGCCGAACTACAGCCGTAGCAAGTAGTCTCCTGCGCTCCACGCGCGCGTGGAGGGGCGGTCCCGCTCACCGGGGCCGCCCCTTCCGTGCGTGTCGGGGATACTGGACAGGCAGACCAAGAGGGAAAGGCCCCACAACGTGACTGAGATCGAGATCGGGCGCGGCAAGCGCGGCCGCCGCGCGTACGCCTTCGACGACATCGCCGTCGTACCGAGCCGGCGCACCCGCGACCCGAAGGAGGTCTCGATCGCGTGGCAGATCGACGCCTACCGCTTCGAGCTGCCCTTCCTGGCCGCTCCCATGGACTCGGTGGTCTCCCCGCAGACCGCCATCCGCATCGGTGAGCTGGGCGGCCTCGGCGTCCTGAACCTCGAAGGCCTCTGGACGCGGTACGAGGACCCGCAGCCGCTGCTCGACGAGATCGCCGAGCTGGACTCGGAGACCGCCACCCGGCGCCTCCAGGAGATCTACTCCGCGCCGATCAAGGCCGACCTCATCGGGCAGCGCATCAAGGAGGTGCGCGACTCCGGTGTGGTCACCGCCGCCGCGCTCTCCCCGCAGCGCACCGCCGAGTTCTCCAAGGCGGTCGTGGACGCCGGGGTCGACCTCTTCGTGATCCGCGGCACCACCGTCTCCGCCGAGCACGTCTCCGGCGCCGCCGAGCCGCTGAACCTCAAGCAGTTCATCTACGAGCTCGACGTGCCGGTCATCGTGGGCGGCTGCGCCACCTACACCGCCGCTCTGCACCTGATGCGCACGGGCGCCGCGGGTGTCCTCGTCGGCTTCGGCGGCGGCGCCGCGCACACCACGCGCAACGTCCTGGGCATCCAGGTCCCGATGGCCACCGCCGTCGCCGACGTCGCGGCCGCCCGCCGCGACTACATGGACGAGTCCGGCGGCCGTTACGTGCACGTCATCGCCGACGGTGGCGTGGGCTGGTCCGGCGACCTGCCCAAGGCCATCGCGTGCGGCGCCGACGCCGTGATGGTGGGCTCCCCGCTGGCCCGGGCCACGGACGCGCCCGGCAAGGGCCACCACTGGGGCATGGAGGCCGTCCACGAGGACGTGCCGCGCGGCAAGAAGGTCGACCTCGGCACGGTCGGCACGACCGAGGAGATCCTCACCGGTCCCTCGCACATTCCGGACGGTTCGATGAACTTCTTCGGGGCGCTGCGCCGCGCGATGGCCACGACGGGCTACAGCGAGCTCAAGGAGTTCCAGCGCGTCGAGGTGACGGTCGGGGACTCGCAGCACAAGCGGTGACGCTCGCGCCGAGCGTGTGACCGAGGTGAGGCCCGGACGCCTATGCGTCCGGGCCTCACGCGTACGTGCACGCGCGCGTGCCTAGAGGCGGTGCGCCGCGCCCGCCGGGGTCGCGCCGCGCGTGTCGAGGAGCAGCTGCGCCTTCACGGCCAGTCCCTGGAGGTCGTACGTGCGGTGGTGCTGGAGCAGGATCGTGAGGTCGGCTTCGGCCGCCGCCTCGTAGAGGGAGTCCGCGCGCGGGACGGGGCGGCCCAGGACGCTCCAGTTGGGGACGTAGGGGTCGTGGTAGCTGACGGCGGCGCCCAGCTCCATCAGACGGGTCGCCACCTCCTGGGCGGGGGCGCCCTGTTGGTCGGCGAGGTCGGGCTTGTAGGTGACGCCGAGGAGCAGGACGCGGGCGCCGCGGACGGACTTGCCGTGTTCGTTGAGCAGCGTCGCCGAGCGCTGGATGACGTACTGGGGCATGCGGTCGTTGACCTGCTGGGCCAGTTCGACCATGCGCAGGGGGCGGGCGCCGCGGGACGGGTTCGGGATGTCCAGAGGGACGCCGTGGCCGCCGACGCCGGGGCCGGGGCGGAAGGCCTGGAAGCCGAAGGGCTTGGTCTCCGCGCAGCGGATGACGTCCCACAGGTCGATGCCCAGGTCGTGGCAGAGCACCGCCATCTCGTTGACCAGGGCCATGTTGACGTGCCGGTAGTTGGTCTCCAGGAGGTGCACGGTCTCGGCCTCGCGGGGCCCTCGGGCGCGTACGACCTTGTCGGTCAGGCGGCCGTAGAAGGCGGCCGCCGATTCGGTGCAGGCCGGGGTGAGGCCGCCGATGACCTTGGGGGTGCACGCGTAGCCGTGTGAGCGGTTGCCGGGGTCGAGGCGGCCCGGGGAGTAGGCGAGGTGGAAGTCGCGGCCGGCGCGCAGACCCGAACCGGATTCGAGGAGCGGCCGGACGAATTCCTCGGTGGTACCCGGGTACGCGGGAGATTCGAGGATCACGGTGGTGTGCGGGCGCAGACGTGCGGCCAGGGCCCGTGCGGCGTCGGCGACCTGGCTCAGGTCGAGCGAGCGGTCGGCGGCGGGCGGGGTGGGCGCGCAGATGACGGCGGTACGCACCCGGCCGAGCGGGGCCGGGTCGGTGGTCGGCCGGAAGCCCCCCGAGAGCATCCGGCGGACGTCGGCGGCGGTGAGGGTGCCCTCGGCGCCGTCGCAGGGCAGGCGGCCGCCCGCCAGGTCGGCGGCGCGGGCGGGGTCGTAGCCGATGGTGGCGATGCCGCGCGCGACGGCGGCCTGGGCGAGGGGCAGGCCGAGGTGGCCGAGACCGATGACGGCGAGATCTGCGGGCATGGCGGTGGGCCGTCCTCCCAATAGCCGGAGCGGGACGAGCGCGCAAGCCCTGTGGACAAGGGGGACCAGCGCAATGTCAGACTAGGAGTAAATATGACCGTTTTGTGGCATTGCACTGCTGTGCCGGTCCGGAGTGTTGTCCACAGGCTGCGGACGAGATCGGCGAGGGCGAAGGAAATCTGGGCATGATGTGAGTCCGACCACACCCGATCACAGCGGGAGGCAGCGGTGAGGACAGCGACACTGGGGCCGGCGGAGCGTGCCGAGTCACTTGCGGGAATGGCCGACAGGGAGCTGGACATCCTGGTGGTCGGCGCGGGGGTGGTCGGCGCCGGGACCGCCCTCGACGCGGTGACCCGCGGACTGTCCACCGGCCTCGTCGAGGCCCGCGACTGGGCCTCGGGCACGTCGAGCCGGTCGAGCAAGCTGATCCACGGCGGGCTGCGCTATCTGGAGATGCTCGACTTCGCGCTCGTCCGGGAAGCGCTGAAGGAGCGCGGCCTGCTCCTGGAGCGGCTCGCCCCGCACCTCGTGAAGCCGGTGCCGTTCCTCTACCCCTTGCAGCACAAGGGCTGGGAGCGGTGGTACGCCGGATCGGGCGTCGCGCTGTACGACGCCATGTCGATGTCGCGCGGACACGGCCGCGGCCTGCCCATGCACCGCCACCTGACGCGCCGCCACGCCCTGCGGGTCGCCCCCTGCCTGAAGAAGGACGCGCTCGTCGGCGCGATGCAGTACTACGACGCCCAGATGGACGACGCCCGCTATGTCGCCACCCTCGTGCGCACCGCGTCGGCGTACGGCGCGAAGGTCGCCAACCGCGCGCGCGTCACCGGCTTCCTGCGTGAGGGCGAGCGCGTGGTCGGCGCCCGGGTGCAGGACGTGGAGGGCGGCGGGGAGTACGAGGTCCGCGCCAAGCAGATCGTGAACGCCACCGGCGTGTGGACGGACGACACCCAGGCCATGGTCGGGGAGCGCGGGCAGTTCCACGTCAGGGCCTCCAAGGGCATCCACCTGGTCGTCCCCAAGGACCGGATCAGCTCCACGACCGGCCTGATCCTGCGGACCGAGAAGAGCGTCCTGTTCGTCATCCCCTGGGGCCGGCACTGGATCGTGGGCACGACCGACACGGACTGGGACCTCGACAAGGCCCACCCGGCCGCGTCCAGCGCCGACATCGACTACCTGCTCGAACACGTGAACTCGGTGCTCGCGGTGCCGCTCTCCCGCGACGACGTCCAGGGGGTCTACGCCGGCCTCCGGCCGCTGCTCGCCGGTGAGTCGGACGCCACGAGCAAGCTGTCGCGCGAGCACACGGTCGCGCACCCGGCGCCCGGCCTGGTCGTCATCGCTGGCGGCAAGTACACGACGTACCGGGTGATGGCCAAGGACGCCGTCGACGAGGCCGTGCACGGTCTGGACCAGCGGGTCGCCGACTGCGTCACCGAGGACATCCCCCTGGTCGGGGCCGAGGGGTACAAAGCGCTGTGGAACGCCCGCGCGCGGATCGCCGCCCGGACGGGCCTTCATGTCGTGCGCGTGGAGCACCTGTTGAACCGGTACGGCGCGCTGGCCGAAGAGGTGCTCGAACTCGTCACCACCGACCCGAAGCTGGGCGAACCCCTGCCGGGGGCCGACGACTACCTCCGGGCCGAGGTCGTCTACGCCGCGTCGCACGAGGGCGCCCGGCACCTCGACGACGTCCTGACGCGGCGGACGCGCATCTCCATCGAGACGTTCGATCGGGGCACGCGCAGCGCCCGGGAGTGTGCCGAGCTGATGGCGCCGGTCCTCGGCTGGGACAAGGGCCAGATCGATCGGGAGGTGCAGCACTACGAGAAGCGGGTGGAGGCCGAGCGGGAGTCGCAGCGTCAGCCGGACGACCTGACGGCGGACGCGGCGCGGCTGGGCGCGCCGGACATCGTGCCGCTCGGTTAGCCGGGCGACTCCGTGTGCCGGCCTCGGGAAGCGGCGCGCCGGGGCGTACGGGCCTTGCCTCACGGGGTTGTTGAGGCTCCGTGAGGGAGGGCTGACGGCGGGGGCGGAGGGGGCGTGGGGGTGGTGCGGACCGCTCGCGGGGCAGGAGGGCCGCGGCCGGGGCCTTGCCGGGACCGGTGAGCAGCGGAAGAGTGGCATCCAGGGCCGACGCCGTGCGGTGCGGCTGGCCTGCCGTCAGGCTGATGAGGATCGCCGCCAGGGCGACGGCCGCCAGTGAGCGCGGTGTCGGCGTGGCGCTTCCTCCCGGTACGTGGTCTCTCATGAGGGACGGTGGACCCTGGGCGCCGGCCGGTCCTTGAGTAAGGGACAATGAAGGCTCTGTCAGGGCGGGTTGCGCGGGTAGCAGCGGTAGCAGCAGAGGGGACGCATGTCGGACGCGGAGCAGACGGGTGACGCCCGTCGGGACAAGAGCGAACGTCTCCTTGCCGGCCGGTACCGGCTGGGAGAGGTGCTCGGCCGCGGCGGCATGGGCACTGTGTGGCGCGCCAAGGACGAGACCCTGGGCCGTACGGTCGCGGTGAAGGAGCTGCGGTTCCCGTCGAGTATCGACGAGGACGAGAAGCGGCGGCTCATCACGCGGACGCTGCGCGAGGCCAAGGCGATCGCGCGGATCCGCAACAACAGCGCGGTGACGGTCTATGACGTCGTCGACGAGGACGACCGGCCGTGGATCGTGATGGAGTTGGTCGAGGGCAAGTCCCTCGCGGAGGCGATCCGTGAGGACGGCGTGCTCACGCCGCGGCGGGCGGCCGAGGTCGGCCTCGCCATCCTCGACGTACTGCGGTCCGCGCACCGCGAGGGGATCCTGCACCGCGACGTGAAGCCGTCGAACGTGCTGATCGCCGAGGACGGCCGGGTCGTGCTCACCGACTTCGGCATCGCCCAGGTCGAGGGTGACCCGTCGATCACGTCGACCGGCATGCTCGTCGGCGCGCCCTCGTACATCTCCCCGGAGCGGGCGCGCGGGCACAAGCCGGGCCCCGCGGCCGACCTGTGGTCGCTGGGCGGCCTGCTGTACGCGGCGGTGGAGGGCGTACCTCCGTACGACAAGGGGTCGGCCATCGCGACCCTCACCGCGGTGATGACCGAGGACGTCGACAAGCCCCAGAACGCGGGGCCGTTGGCGCCGGTCATCTACGGCCTGCTCGCCAAGGACCCCCAGCAGCGGCTGGACGACGCAGGGGCGCGGGCGCTCCTGATGGACGTCATCCACGGGGCGGGGGCTGAGGCGGAGCCGGAACCGGTCGAGGCGACCAAGGTCGTGCCGCTGCCTCCGGTTCCGCCGCCGCCGGCCAGGACCAGCCGACTGTCCAAACCGTCGAAGCCCTCGAAGCCGTCCAAGACGGCCCGGCCGGGCACTCCGGCCAGGCTGACGAAGAAGGCCGGTGCGGGCGCGGCCGCCGGTGCCGCCGGTGCGTCCGCCGCCTCCGGGTCCGTCGCGGGGCGCAAGGGTGAGGAGGCCGCGGATCGGCTGAAGGGTGCGCTGCGGTCGGTGCGCAAGGCCGCCACGGGTGCGGGTGCGGGTGCTGCGGCCGGTTCGGGGACAGGTGCGGGCTCGGGTTCCGGGCCTGGTTCGGTCGGTTCCGGTGCGTCCGGGGTCGGGCGCGGGGCGCCTGTGCCGCCGGCGCCGAGCGCGCCGCCGCGGGGGGCGCCCCGGGTGCCGCCCAAGGCGTCGCTCACCGATGTGGTGCCGCGCCGGACGCTGGTCATCGCGTCCGTGGTGGCCGTGCTCGCCGTCCTCGGCACGGTGCTCGCCTTCGCGCTGTCGAGTGATGAGGACGGCGGTTCCGGCCGGGACAGCAAGGGCGGCGACAAGGCCGCGTCCAGCGGGGCGACCGCGGGCGGAGACGGCAAGGACACCGGCAAGGACGCGGGCAAGGAGACGGACGGCGGCTCGGGTTCCGGTTCCGCCGACGACAAGGGCCAGGGGCAGGGGCAGGGCCAGGGCACGGACCAGGGCAAGGGCGACGAGGCCGACTCGGACGAGGGCGAGGGGCACGACCCCAGCAAGGACGACGGCAAGAAGCCGGGTGACGGCGCGGCGTCCACGTACGAGCACGACCAGGGTTTCAAGATCGGGCTGCCGAAGGGGTGGAAGTACCGGTCCACGGGCACGGCGGGCGCGCGGTTCACCGGGCCCAACAGCCAGAAGCTGCTCATCGGTTGGACTACCACACCCAAGGGCAACCCGGTGAGCGACTGGAAGAACCAGGAGAACTACATGGTCCGGTCGCAGTACGACCGGATCAGGATCGAGAAGGTGGACTTCCGCGGGTGGAACACCGCTGACTGGGAGTTCACCTACGTAGAGGGCGGCACGAAGTACCGTTCCGTCGACCGCGGCTTCGTCGTCAACGGCGGGCTCGGCTACGGAATGATGTACACCGCCAAGGCCGACGACTGGAAGGGCGAGGAGCGGCGGGCCACGTGGCGGACCTTCACGAGGACGTTCCAGCCGAAGTCGTGAGCTGAGATCTCGTATCCCCTCATTGCGGTTCGCCCATGGCACGTATCGTGAATGCTTGCGGGCCGTAGGCAGCCGCAACGAGCCGCAACAAGCCGTAAGTCGATCGGAATTGACCACCGGGCGGACGGGGGAGGCGTCGTGGACGACTATGCGGGACGGGTGCTCGCCGACCGCTACCGCCTGCCGCTGCCTCCCTCGGACGAGTACGAGCTCGCCGAATCCCGTGCCTTCGACACCTACAGCGGCCAGGAAGTCCTGGTCAGGCAGGTGCCGTTGCCCGAGGTGGTCGAGGCCGAGGTGCTCGACGAGGACGACCTGCCCGAGGGGTTCGTGCCCCGGGCGGGAGCGCGTCCGGGCGGCGCCGGGGTGCGGCGGGCCTCCGCGCGCACGACACGCAGGCCCACCGATCCGGCCGTGCGGCGCGCGATGGAGGCGGCGCAGACGGCCGCGCAGATACCGGACCACCCCCGGCTCGACCAGGTCTTCGACGTGTTCGCCGAGGGCGGCTCGCTGTGGATCGTCAGCGAACTGGTGGCGGCGAGGCCGCTGGCGGCGCTCCTCGCGGACCGGCCGCTGAGCCCCTACCGGGCGGCCGAGGTCGCCGCGGACGTCCTGGCCGCGCTGCGGGTGCTGCACGCGCACGGCTGGGTGCACCGGAACATCACCGCGCGCACGGTGCTGATCTGCGACGACGGTCGCGTGATGCTGACGGGACTCGCCGCTGGCGCGGCCGAGGAGGCCCTGTGCGGGTACGACCCCCGGCCCGTGGAGGCGGGGGAGGCCGCCGGTTCGGCGGGATCGGTCGGGAACGTGGCCGCGTATGAGGGTGCCCCTGGGGGCGCCTATGAAGGTGCCTCAGAGGGTGCGTATGAAGGTGCCTCGCGGGTGGAGTACAGGGGCGTGCCGCTTGAGCCCGCACCGGAGGCGTATGAAGAGCACGAAGAGATCGAGCGCGGCGGGGGACCCGGAGAGCCCGGGGACTCCGGCCGGGGCGCGGCGCGGGCCGCGCGCGGCGGGTCCCTCGCGGCGTATCGCGCGGGCGCCGCACGGGCCTCGGCACAGGCCTCCGCACGCGTCGAGGAGGAGCCGCCGACGGGGACGGACGCGGGCGGCACCGGGCCTCGGGCCGCGGGCGTGCCGGGGCCTCGGGGCGGCGCCGCGGAGCCCGCAGCGGCCGGGCGGATCTCGGACCCGTATGGAGTCGGCGAGACGAAGCCCTGGCATGGGGCGGTTCCGCGCGGCGACGGCCAGAAGGGCTTGGCGGCGCGGGACGGAGACCGCTCCGGGCAGGGCGGCAGGGACGGCGACGCAGCCCGGCGGGGCGGGCAGGCGGTCCGGGGCGAGAGCGGGGGGCGAGTGGTGGCCCCGCGTGAGCCCGGCGGCCCAGTCACCACGCCGGCCCGGGCTCAGGCGATCCAGCCTCAGACGGTCCAGGCTCAGGCGGCTCAGGCCCAGGCGACCCAGGCGCATGGCGCGGCGCGTCGCACCTCCCCCGCGCCCGGCGGCGCGCGCGAGGAGCGTGGGGCGTGGGACATGACCGGCGGTGAGGCCGGAACCCCCCGCGGACCCGCCACCGCGCTGGCCGCCGAGCGGGCCCGGCACGCCCGCATGGTGGTCGTCGGGGCCGTCACCGAGCGGTGGGCGCCCGAGCAGGCCGGTCCCGTGCACGAGAACTGGCAGCTCGCCGCGCCGATCGGCCCCGCCACCGACCTGTGGGCCCTCGGGGCGCTGCTCTTCCGCGCCGTGCAGGGACACGCGCCCTACCCCGAGGACAGCACCGCGGAACTCGTGCAGATGGTGTGCGCCGAGCCGCCCGCCTTCGCCGAGGAGTGCGGCCCGCTGCGGCCCGTGGTCGAGTCCCTGCTGCGTCAGGACCCCACCGAGCGGCTCGACTTCGAGGAGCTGAGCGGCTGGCTCCGCTCCCTGGTGCGGTCGGCCCCGGAGCCCGAGGCCGGGACGCATGTCGTGCCGGTGCCGCCGTACGACGCCGGGCGGCTGCCCGTCGTACGCCGTCGCGGCGAGGTCGTGCGCAGGCGCCGCGAGGTCGTGCGCGGGCGCCGCTCCGCCGCGCCCGCGCCCGCCGGGGGCCACGGCCGCCACAAGCGGGGCAGGGGCAAGGAGGCGCGGGCCGTCGAGGCCGCGCGTGTTCTACGCGAGCCGCAGCGGTCCCGTGAGCCGCAGCGGTCCCGTGAGGCCGCGCCGCGCGAGGCCGGGCCGGTTCGTGGGGCTGAGCCGTTCCGCGAGGCGGGGCCGCAGCGGGTACCGCAGGCCCTGGGCACCGCGCGGCCCCGTTCGCTGGGGCGGCTGCTGCTCATCGCCATCCTCGTCGGGCTCGCCGCGGCGGTCGCGTACGCCATGCTGTTCCTGCCCAAGGCCGGTGAGAAGGAGCCGGGTGACCGAGCCGGGACCGTGGGGGAGGCGAGCGCGGACCCCAGCCAGGAGGAGAAGCCCGGCAAGAACGGCAAGAACGGCAAGAACAACGACGACGGCAGGGCCGAAGGCGAGAACGACGGCAAGGGCGACGGCAAGGGCGAGGACAAGGCCGGCAACAGCCCCAGTTCGCAGGAAGCGCAGACCGACGGGCCCCACAGCCCCGAGGTGCCGCAAGGCTTCACGCTGCGCAAGGACACGGAAGGTTTCCGCGTCGCCGTGGCGCGCGGCTGGGACCGGCAGCCCAAGAACGGTCGGGGCCAGGTGCGTTACACCCACGGCGACTTCGAACTGCTCGTGGTGCCGGGGCGCGACACCACGGACAGCTACGGCAGCGACCCCATGAAGTACCAGCGTGAGCACGAGCGCGAGCTCCAGCCGTTCCGCGACTCCTCCTGGGCCACCTCCAGCGGCATGCGCCGCATCGACGTGGGCGGGCGGGCCATGGCGGAGGGGCAGTTCACCTGGCAGGACGGGGAGGGCCGTGAGGTCTACGTACGCAATCTCGCGATGGTCGCCGGCGGGAAGTACCACGTGGTGCAGGTGCGGGGGCCCGAGGCCGAACGGGACGAGGTGACACGGCTGTTCGAGCAGGCGTCGAAGACGTACCAGGTCACCGATTAGCCCCCGGCGACTCGCGGACCGCCGACTGACCCGCCCCGGTACATCAACGGCATGCGTCACATAGAGGTCTCCATGGGCCCCCTGTGGTTCCGCGCGCGCCCCTCCCTCCCTACCCTGACCCTGTCAAGACCATTGCGGGGGAACGTGAATCAGAGCCAGGGCCTGCTCCTCGCGGGCCGCTACCGACTCGGGGAGTCCATCGGCCGCGGTGGCATGGGGCGGGTGTGGCGCGCCCGGGACGAGGTGCTGCACCGTGCCGTCGCCGTCAAGGAACTGACGGCCGCGCAGTACGCGCAGGAGGCCGACCGCACGATCCTCCTCGCGCGCACGCACGCCGAGGCGCGGGCCGCCGCCCGGATCAACCATCCCGCCGTGGTCACTGTCCATGACGTCCTGGACTACGACGACCGGCCCTGGATCGTGATGGAGCTGGTCGAAGGCCGCTCGCTGGCCGACGCGGTCAAGGAGGAGAGCCGCGTCGACGCCATCGAGGCCGCCCGCATCGGCCTGTGGACGCTCAAGGCCCTGCGCGCCGCGCACGCCGCCGGGGTGCTGCACCGCGACGTCAAGCCCGGCAACGTACTCCTGGCGAGGGACCGGCGGATCCTGCTCACCGACTTCGGGATCGCGGCGATCGAGGGCGACTCGACGATCACGCGCACCGGGGAAGTCGTCGGTTCCGTCGACTATCTCGCACCCGAGCGGGTCAGCGGCGCCAACCCCGGCCCCGCCTCCGACCTGTGGGCGCTCGGCGCGACGCTGTACACGGCGGTCGAGGGCACCTCCCCGTTCCGGCGCACGTCACCGATCGGCACCATGCAGGCCGTGGTCACCGAGGAGCCCGCGCCGCCCGCGCACGCCGGGGTCCTCGCGCCCGTCATCAGCGCCCTCCTGCGCAAGGATCCGGCGGCCAGGCCCACCGCCGAGGAGGCCGAGCACATGCTCGCCGAGGCGGCAGAGGGCCGCCGCCCGCACACCGCGCAGGCATACGTGCCGACGCAGGCGCACGCCACGAGCCGACACCCGGCCTCCGGCGCGCCCCCCGCCTCCGCCGCGCACCCCGCCTCCGGCACGCGGCGCGACGTCGCCGCCGCCGCGGCCGAGGAGGCCGCGGACGGCCCCGCCGTGGCGATCGGGGCCCACACCTCCGCCCCGGCCCGTCCGGCCGGGAGGCGCCGCCGCCGGCTCGCCGTCGCCGCACTCGCCGTCGCGGCGGCGCTGCTCGGCGGCGCCGGTGTCCTCGGCTATCTACAGCTCACGGGAGCCGGCGGCCAGGAGCGGTCCGCGGCCGGCAGCAGTACGGGCGAGACCGTGGGCGGCATCCCGGCGGACTGGCGGCGGGTGAAGGACCCGGACGGCTTCAGCCTCATGCTGCCCAAGGGCTGGAAGCGCCAGGTGGACGGCAACCAGGTCGACTACACGCCCGACGGCGGCCGCCGCTTCCTGCGCATCGCCGTCGACAGGAAACCGCAGTACGAGACCTCGTACCTGCACCTGTTGTCGCTGGAGAAGGCCCTGCGGCTCCCCGAGTACCGGCGGCTGCACCTGAACTCCAACACGTTCCGCGACCGGCCGGGCGCCCTGTGGGAGTTCAGCTGGAAGGCCGGGGCGAACGACACCACCAGGGGTCCGCGCCGCGCGATCGAACAGACGTATCTCAGCCGTGACGGCGTGGAGTACGCCCTCTACATGTCGGCCCCCGCCGACGACTGGGACACCACCCGCGAGCAGTTCGACGCGATGCTGCGGGGATGGCGGGAGGGCTGAGCGCCCGCGCCCGCGCCGGGGGGCGCGTGGTGCGCCCCCGGCGCCCCCTCGGCGCTCCCCGGTGCTCCCGGCGCTCCCGGTGCGCCCGTCCCGTGCGGCCGGAACCCGCCAGCCGCTCGGTGAGACCCATTCCGTTCGTACACGTGTGGGGCATGATGGCCGCATGGGGAGCCTGGGAGACCACGCAGGTGGGAGCAACGCCCGTGTGATCGCGGGCCGTTACCGCCTGGAGGCGCGGCTCGGCAGGGGCGGCATGGGCGTCGTGTGGCGGGCCACCGATCTGGTGCTCGCGCGCCAGGTCGCCGTCAAGGAGCTGGAGCGGGACGAGTCGCTCTCCGACACCGAGGCCACGCAGGCGCGCGAGCGGACCCTGCGCGAGGCCCGGGCCGTGGCGCAGCTGCGGCATCCGCACATCGTCGTCGTCCACGACGTCGTCGTGCACGACGAACAGCCCTACATCGTGATGGAGCTGATCGAGGGCGGCTCCCTCGCAGGTCGGATCGCACGGCACGGGCCGCTGGACGCGCAGGCGGTCGCGCGCATGGGCATCAACCTCCTCGGCGCCCTGAGCACGGCCCACGAGGCGGGCGTCCTGCACCGCGACCTCAAGCCCGCCAACGTACTGGTGGAGCGGGCCACCGGCCGTGTCGTCCTCACCGACTTCGGGATCGCGCAGGTCAGCGGCGCGACGACGCTCACGGAGGTGGGGTCGTTCGTGGGCTCGCCCGAGTACACCGCGCCCGAGCGCATCGCGGGGGAGCGGACCGGCCCGAAGTCGGACCTGTGGTCGCTCGGCGCGCTGCTCGTCACCGCGCTGTCCGGCGAGTCGCCCTTCCGCAGGGACTCCATCGGCGGCGTCCTGCACGCCGTCGTCTACGAGGAGATACGACCGCCGGACAGCGCGGCGCCGCTCCTCCCGGCCGTCCTCGGCCTCCTGGAGCGCGACCCGCGGCGGCGCATCGACGCGGCGGAGGCGGAACGGCTGCTGCGGGCATACGTCGACACCGGGCACATGCCCGCGCGCTCGGGCCACGGCGGGGCGGGCACCGGCCTGCCGGAGCCCGGTGCGGCGCGCGGCCGTCAGGGGCGGGTCATGCTGATCGCCGGGGCGCTGGCGGCGGCCGTGGCCGGGGCCGGGGTCTCGGCCGCCGCGCTGCTGCTCGGCAGGGACGGGGACGGCGGTACGCCGGCGAACACCGCCTCGCCCGCCACCTCCGTCAGCGGCCCGACGCCCACCGTCACAGTCACCCGGAGCACCCGTACGCCCAAGCCGCCCGCGCCCCAGCCGCCCGACGGGTACCGCCTGGCGAAGGACCCGGAGGGCTTCTCGATCGCCGTGCCGAAGGGCTTCGCACGCCGGACCGAGGGGCCCCGCGTCTTCTACCTCTCGCCGAGCGGCACCTACCGCATCGGCATCAGGGAGTCCGACCGGGAGCCGGGCGGCCCGCTCGCCGCGCAGCGCCGCTCGGACACCGAGGGGCCACGGACCCACCCCGGCTACCGCGACGGCGAGGTCACCGAGACCACGCGCAACGGCCGCCCGGCCGCCCTCCTGGAGTTCACGTGGGACGGCTTCGACAAGCCGGCCGGCGAGCGGCACACGTACGACCTGTGCTGGGAGGAGGGCGGCCGGATGTACGACGTGTGGGTCTCGGGACCGGTGGAGGAGGCGGAGCAGGTGCGGAAGTACTTCGACACGGCGGTCGACACGTTCGTACGCCGATGAATCCCCGCCCCGTGGCGTGCATCGCCCAGGTCACAACTGGGGGGCCTGGCTGGAAACGTAGGTACCCGGCAGGGTAGTCATGGGGGCATGAGTCATGACGGGGGAGCCTCCTACGGTCCGTACGAGCCCACGAGCTTCAGCTTGCAGCCGCCGCAACAGCCCGGTGTGCCGGGGCAGTCCGGTGCCCCGGGAACGCCTGTTCCCGGACGACCCGGGCAGAGCGGCGGCGCGCACCCCGGCAACCCGTACGCGCAGCAGGCCGCCGCGCCCGTGCCCGCGCCGGACCCGGGCGCCGGGCGGCTGATCGCGGGCCGCTACCGGTTGCTGGCCAAGCTCGGCCACGGCGGCATGGGCACGGTGTGGCGCGCCAAGGACGAGACGGTGGACCGCGAGGTCGCCGTGAAGGAGCCGCGCCTGCCCGACCACCTGCCCGAGCGTGAGCGCGCCAACGCCTTCGAGCGGATGCGCCGCGAGGCCCGCGCCGCCGCCCGCCTCGACCACCCCGCGGTGGTCAACGTCCATGACGTGGCGGTCGAGGACGGGCAGCCGTGGATCGTCATGGAGCTGGTGCGGGGCCGCTCGCTCGGCGCCGCGCTCCAGGAGGGCACGCTGGGCGCCCGGGACGCCGCGCGCATCGGCCTGGAGGTCCTGAACGCCCTGGACGCCGCGCACCAGGCGGGCATCCTGCACCGTGACGTGAAGCCGGACAACGTCATGCTCGGCAGGCACGACCGGGTGATCCTCACCGACTTCGGCATCGCCCAGATCGAGGGCGAGACCAACCTGACCGACACCGGCGGCTTCGTCGGCTCCCCCGAATTCATCGCCCCGGAGCGGGTGCTGGGCCAGCGCCCCGGCCCGGCCTCCGACCTCTGGTCGCTGGGCGTCGTGCTGTACGCCGCGACGGAGGGCGTCTCTCCGTTCCGTCGCAACAACACCCCGGCGACGCTCCAGTCCGTCCTCAACGCGACGCCCGCCGCGCCCGCCTCCGCCTCGGGGCCGCTCGCCCGGGTCATCGACGGCCTGCTGGCCAAGGACCCCGCGCAGCGCCCGAACGCCGCACAGGTCCGCGCCCTCCTGGAGGAAGCCGCCAAGCCGCCGCAGCCGGCGCCGACGCAGGTCGTCACCGTCGCGGACGGCGGCGGTGGCGATGGACGTGACGGCAAGGGCGTCTTCCTGAGCCGCAAGGCGCTGGCCGTCATAGCCGGGGTGGTCGTCGCGGCGGTGGCGGCGGGCGTGCTGGTGGCCGTGAACCCGTTCGGGGGTTCATCGGAGGCGGAGGGCTGGAAGAAGCACAAGACAGCGGTGGTCGCCGCCACGGTCTCCGCGCCGGAGCACTACGTGGAGAGCAAGCCGGAAGCGACCGACACGAACAACAACTGGGTCAGGTACGACGATCCGAGCGGCGCCATCTTCCTCACGCTCGACCTCGCCGAGAAGACGGACACGACCCAGGACATCGCCGGGACCTCGGCGGCACAGGCGTACGCCGACATGGAGAAGTTCAAGGAGAGCGGCGAGTCGCTGTTCAGCGACATGGACAGCGATCCCGCGCCGCACGGGAAGACGAAGGAGACCACGTTCAAGGACCGGCCCGCCGCCGAGAACACGGTCACGTACACCGACTCGCAGACCGAGCTGCCGCACGAGGCGAAGATCTTCTACTACCGGACCAAGTCGGGCGACATGTACCGGCTGTGGATCGACTACCCGGGCAAGGGCGACTTCACGGCGCGCGGCCGCGAGGTGGCGAAGGCCGCGATCGCGAAGCTGGAGCTCGACAAGCTCTGAGACAGGCCCCAGGAGGGGCACGGCGTGCGACAACGCCCTGATCAGCGGCTTTGTCGCCAGCAAACACTGGCGTCGTGTGAGTGGCCCGTGAAGCCCGTTACCGATGGGTACCCAAAACCCTGACGTGGGCCTACTCTCACGAGCATGACGGACTCGCAGGCCACCGCAGCGCCCCTCGGAACCAACCCGACCGCCCCGGCCCCCGCAGGCGCGCGTACCGCCGCCGACGTGGTCACGCCCGAGCTGATCGCCCAGCTCACCCGTGACGTCATCGGGTCGGGGCGCACGGCCAACCACACGCCGCTCACCGGCGAGAAGCTGGCCGACCTGCCCGAGTCCACCCCCGAGGACGTGGCCACCGCCTTCCAGCGCGCCCGCACCGCCCAGATCGCCTGGGCCCGCACCCCGTGCGGCAGCGCGCGGCCGTCCTGCTCCGCTTCCACGACCTGGTGCTCCAGCGCCAGGCCGAGGTGCTCGACCTGATCCAGCTGGAGACCGGCAAGGCCCGCCTCCACGCCCACGAGGAGATCCAGGCCGTCGCGGTCGCCGCCCGGCACTACGGCCGCAAGGCCCCCTCGTACTTGAGCCCCAAGCGGCACACCGGCGTCGTCCCGACGCTCACCAAGGTCACCGAGAACCGCCAGCCGCGCGGTGTCGTCGGGCAGATCGCCCCCTGGAACTACCCGCTCGAACTCTCCATCGGCGACGCGCTGCCCGCCCTGGTCGCGGGCAACGCGCTCGTGATGAAGCCGGACACGGAGACCTGCCTCACCGCCCTGTGGGCCCGTGACCTGATCATCGAGGCGGGCCTGCCGTCCGAGGTCTTCCAGGTCGTCCTCGGCGAGGGCCCGGTCGTCGGCCCCGAGGTCGTCAAGCACGCCGACTACGTCTCCTTCACCGGCTCCACGCGTACCGGCCGCGAGGTCGCGCAGGGCGCCGCGGCCCGCCTGGTCGGCGTCTCGCTCGAACTCGGCGGCAAGAACGCCATGCTGGTCCTGCACGACGCCGACGTCGACAAGGCCGCCGCGGGCGCGGTGCGCGCCTGCTTCTCCTCCGCGGGCCAGCTGTGCATCTCCATCGAGCGGCTGTACGTCCACGAGTCGATCGCCGACCGCTTCGTGGAGCGCTTCGCCGAGCGGACGAGGGCGATGCGGCTCGGCACGTCCCTCGCGTACGGCGCCGACATGGGCTCGCTCGTCGGCGAGCGGCAGCTGGAGACCGTGACGCGGCACGTCGAGGAGGCCGTCGCCAAGGGCGCCACGCTGGTCGCGGGCGGCGTAGCGCGCCCCGACATCGGCCCCTACTTCTACGAGCCGACCATCCTGGACGGCGTCGAGGCACCCATGGCGGTCTGCACGGAGGAGACCTTCGGCCCGGTCGTATCGATCTACCGTTTCACGGACGAGAACGAAGCGGTCGAGCTGGCCAACGCCACGGCGTACGGCCTCAATTCCTCGGTCTGGACGAAGAACGGCCGCCGCGGCCGCGAGATCGCCGCCCGCCTGCGCACCGGCACCGTCAACGTCAACGAGGGCTACGCGCCCGCCTACGGCAGCGTGCAGTCCCCGATGGGCGGCATGAAGGACTCGGGCCTCGGCCGCCGGCACGGCTCCGAGGGCATCCTCAAGTACACCGAGGCGCAGACCGTCGCCCAGCAGCGGCTCATGCCGCTGGCGCCGTCCTTCGGCCTCGACGACGAGAAGTACGCGGCGTTCATGAGCACGAGCCTCAAGGTCATGAAGGCGTTCCGACTGCGTTAGCGGCGCCCCGCAAGGGGCGCGGGGAACTGCGCGAGCAAGCACAGACGGCCCGCGGGCGATTTGACGAGGAGAGTCGATGTCACAGGAGAGCTCTGCCCGGAACCAGGTGGGCGACGACGTGTACGACTACGACGTAGTGGTCGTCGGCAGCGGCTTCGGCGGCGCGGTGTCCGCACTGCGCCTGACGGAGAAGGGGTACCGCGTCGGCGTGCTCGAAGCCGGGCGGCGCTTCACGCGCGCGACGCTGCCCAAGAACTCCTGGGACCTGAAGAACTACCTCTGGGCCCCGGCCCTCGGCCTCTTCGGCATCCAGCGCATCCACCTGCTCGGCAACGTCATGGTCCTCGCGGGCGCCGGAGTCGGCGGCGGCTCACTGAACTACGCCAACACGCTCTACATACCGCCCGCCCCGTTCTTCCACGACCCGCAGTGGAAGGACATCACGGACTGGCAGGACGAGCTGCGCCCCTACTACGAGCAGGCCAAGCGCATGCTGGGCGTGCGGCTCAACCCGACGACGACGCCCTCCGACGTCCATCTGAAGGCGACCGCCGAGGCGATGGGCGTCGGGGACAGCTTCCACATGGCGCCCGTCGGTGTCTTCTTCGGCGACGAGGAGGACGCGGACGGTACGTCGACGACGCGGCCCGGCGGGGAGGTCCCCGACCCCTACTTCGGTGGCGCGGGGCCCTCGCGGCGGGCCTGCACCGAGTGCGGCGAGTGCATGACCGGCTGCCGGCACGGCGCGAAGAACACCCTCAACGAGAACTACCTCTACCTGGCCGAGAAGGCCGGCGCGGTCATCCACCCGATGACGTCGGTCGTCGCCGTCACCGAGGACTCACGGGGCGGTTTCGCCGTCGCGACCCTGCCCACCGACGACAAGCGCAAGGGCAAGGGACGGCTGTTCAAGGCCCGCAAGGTCGTCGTCGCCGCCGGTACGTACGGCACGCAGACCCTCCTGCACCGCATGAAGGACAGCGGCCTGCTGCCGCGCGTCTCCCCGCGCCTCGGCACGCTGACCCGCACCAACTCCGAGGCCCTGGTGGGCGCCCAGACCACCGACCGCCGCTACAGCAAGCGGCACGGCGCGAAGCGGGTGGACTTCACCAAGGGCGTCGCCATCACCTCGTCGATCCACCCGAACGCGAACACGCACATCGAGCCCGTCCGGTACGGCAAGAAGTCCAACGCGATGGGCAGCCTGACGGTGCTCCAGGTCCCGTACAGCGTGAAGGGCGGCAAGGCGCGGGTCGCCGGCTGGCTCGGCAACGTGGTGCGCCACCCCTCGCTCCTGATGCGTTCGCTCTCCAACCGGCGCTGGTCGGAGCGGACCATCATCGGTCTGGTCATGCAGTCGCTCGACAACTCCCTGACGACGTACCGCAAGGAGAAGGGCCTCGGGAAGGGCCTGCTCACCGCCCGCCAGGGCCATGGCGCGCCGAACCCCGAACAGATCCCCGAGGCCACGCGCGCGGCGACGCTCCTGGCCCAGGAGATCAACGGCTTCGCGGGGTCGAACATCGGCGAACTGATGGGCACTCCGCTGACCGCCCACTTCCTCGGCGGCTGCCCCATCGGCGACTCGGCGGACAGCGGCGTCATCGACCCCTACCACCGGCTCTACGGCCACCCGGGGATCTCGGTGGTCGACGGCGCCGCGGTCTCCGCGAACCTCGGCGTGAACCCGTCCCTGACGATCACCGCGCAGGCCGAGCGGGCGATGTCGTTCTGGCCCAACAAGGGGGGCGAGGACCCGCGTCCGGCGCAGGGCCGGCCGTACGAGCGCGTCGCGGCCGTGGAACCGAAGACCCCGGCGGTCCCGGCGGACGCCTTCGGCGCGCTGAGGCTGCCGTTCCTGGGCATGCCGGCGGTGCCGCCGAAGCAGTAGGCGTACGCGCCTGCCGAGCACCGGGGATACACGTAAGGGCACCCGGGGATCCCTGTCAGGGGGCTGAGGGGGCCAGGGAATACACGTAAGGACCTGCGCCCCCCTCCGAGCGCAGGTCCTTCCGCGTGCTCAGGTGCCGCTGTGCTTACGCGGCGGTGTCGCTCTTGCGGCGACGTACGACGAACACCGCGCCCGCACCGACGACCACGGCGGCGCCGCCGACGAGGCCGAGGGTCGGCAGCGCCGAGCTGGAACCGGTGTCGGCGAGGCTGCCGTTCACCGGTCCGTCGGCGGTTCCCTGCGGCTGCGGGGTGGCGGTCGGCGTCGCTGAGGGCTGCGCGGTCGGCGTCAGCGTCGGCTTCGGCTTCGGCGTGCCCGGGTGCTCGGCCTGGTCACCGGGCCTGCGGATCGTCAGCGTCTGTCTCGCGAAGGAGTTGCGCGTGCAGTCCAGCTCGGAGTCCACGTAGTCGCCGAGGCCGATGGCGTAGCCCTGGCCGGCCGGGGCCTTGGCGTTGACGTCGAGCCGCAGCTTGATGTCGGCCGTCTCCTCGGCGTCGAGCTCGATGACGTCGAAGGCGAGGCCGCCCTTGCCGTCACCCTTGATCGACTTCCAGGCCTTGGCCTCGGCGTCGAAGTACTGAAGGGTGGCGTACTTGCGCAGCCAGTGGCGCTTGTCGGCGGACTTCACGTCACCGGCGGGCTTCGAGGTGCTGTTCACCAACACGGTCCACTCGACCTCGCCGAGCGGCTCGTCGGTGGGGTTGGTGGCGGACAGCTCGAACGGGTGCCAGCCGCTGCCCGGGACGATCTTGTCGGGCAGGCCGGAGAGCTCGATCTCCAGCACGGAGTCGGGGTCCTCCACGCCGCTGCCGTGGACCTCGCACTCGGCCGGCTTCGTCGCGCCCTCGTCCTCGTTCTCGCCCTCCGCGGCCCCGCCCGGCTCCCCCGGCTTCGTTCGCTCAGTCGGCTTCGTCGGCTTCTCGACCGGAAGCTTCGGCTTCGATGTCGGCTTCTGCGGGGAAGGCTTCTGCGGGGAAGGCTTCTTGGTCGGCTCGCGCGACGGGTCCTGCGAGGGGTCCTGCGTCGGGGCCGGAGTCTGCTTGGGCTCGTCGGTGGTCGTCTTCGTGGGAGCGGGGGCCTCCCTCTGCGTCTCACCCTCCCCGGCCGACGCGTCTGACAACGCGGCCGCCGAGGAAGCGGACCCCCCGGTCGCGAACGCGGCCGGTGCGGACAGGAGCGCCAGCGGCGCTACGACAGCCGTGGCGGCCGCTGCTGCCATGGCACGGCGAAGCTTCATGAAGACCTCATAAAGTCCGGCGCGCCGCCCGGTCGGCAGCGCGGAAGGGAACGTTTCTCCGCGGCGGGAGCGCGGATGTGGCTGTTGTTACTGCATGCATGACCCGCGATCCCTGTAAATGGTTGTTCTCGGCTTCAGGGAATTCTCATGTGGCGTGCATCACATGACCTGTGCGCCTGGTTTGTGCGCTGGCTTGTGTCCTGGCTTGTGTCGTAGCGGTGGGGTGCCGTAGAACTGCCCCCGCCCCAGGGGGCGATGGGGGGACCGGGAGCCGCAGGCAGACATGGGGAGGGAACAGCGTTGGCCATACCCGACGAGGTGTGGGAGCAGTTCGAGAAGGACAGCGAGCGGGACATCCGCTCGACGGCACCGAAGGAACCGTCCGCGCGGGCCCGCATGGTGGCCGAAAGGCTGCGACGCCTCGACGAGGAGGCCGCGCGCCAAGAGGCCGATCGCATGGGGCGGTTGCGCCGTCGGCGCGCCAAGCGTGACGCCGAGCCCGTGCGATGGCGGCCCGACGACTGGCGCGCGACGCCCACGGGGCCGCGCCGCGACCCACGCTCCGAGCGCCGCCGCCGGGTGCTGAGCGTGGTGATCGTGATCGGCGGCATGGCTCTGGCGATCGCGCTGCTCAGCCCGTTCCGGTTCTGGATCTGGGGTTGGTGAACGGCGGTCCTTCGACTGATCGGGGGGTCCGGCACCCGGGGCGGTGGCCGGGGCGGTGCCGGCGTGGAACCGGAAGCGATCTTCTCCCGTCGTAGAAGAGGCGCGAGTGACCGACTGGACCAGGTCGGGAAGCGCATGTCGGGAAGCGCATGTCGGGAAACGCATGGGGGAAAGTTCGTGAAGTCAGCTGTGTCGCGTGTCGTGGTGGCCGTGTCGATCGTGGCCGCTCTCGGTGCGACCGCGGCCTGCGGCGGAAGCGGCGACGACGGCAAGAAGTCGGCGAAGCCGGGCGCGGGCTCCGCGAAGGGCGGCGCCGCGGCCGGCCGGCTGGAGAAGGCGGCCCTCGCCACGGGTGACGTCGAGGGCTACAAGGTGGAGAAGCCGCAGAAGCGCGACGCCTCCGGCGAATCAGCTCCCTCGGCTGGGAACGGGAAGGCCGCCCCCGCAGCGTGCGCCCCGCTCGCCTCCCTCCTCAGCGCCGGCTCCGGCCCCGGCCCCGGCTTCGGCCCCGGCTCCAAACCCGCCACCTCGCCGAAACTGAAGGCCCACGTCAGCCGCATCCTGACCGGCACCGACGACAAGGACCGCACGACGACTCACGTCGGGCTGTCCGCCTACGCCGAGGCCGACGCGGAGCGCCTCATGGCGGACCTGCGCGCGGCGTCGACGTCGAAGGAGTGCGCCACCTTCCACGTCGGCGACCACCGCTACGTCGGCGTCAGGCCGCTGCCCGCGCCGGGCAAGTCGAGTAAGCCGGGCAAGTCGAGTAAGCCGCGCAACCCGGTCACGGGCGACGAGGTGGTCTCGTACAAGCTCGCCCACCCCAAGGGTGAGTACGTGGCGCGGCGGGCGGTCACGGTCGTCCGTAACGGTGGCACCCTCGCGGTCTTCGACGCCTCGAACCTGTACGACCCCGAGGGCGTCCAGCAGGACAGGGAGGCCGAGCGGAACGGCATGGAGGGCGTCGGCACACCCAAGGCGGACGAGGACCCGAAGGTGGCGGCTGCGATCGTCGACGCGCAGCTCGGCAAGCTCTGATCTCCCGCGGGCTTCCCGCCGGCTTCCCGTGAGTTTCCCGCGAGGTCCGTACAACCTTTTCGGCGGTTTCTGATCGTTATGCAAATCGCTGGCAAAGCCGGCGAGTTTGCCGCTTTCATTTCGCCTCGGCGCGGGTGTGTCACCCGCGCCGTGCGAATGAAGGTAGGAAACGTGAAGTCATCTGTGTCTCGGGCCCTCGTGGCCGCGTCCGTCACGGTCGCGCTGGGTCTGACCGCAGCGTGCGGCAGCGACGACGACGGCAAGAACCCGTCGGAACCGGCCAAGTCCACTCAGGACTCGAAGCCGTCCGCCAAGAAGCCGGCCGTGCTGTCCGCCGCCGAGCTGGAGAAGGCGGTGCTCGCCAAGGGCGACCTCAAGGGTTACAAGATCGAGAAGCTGTCGGCGGCGGACATGCCCGCGCAGACCGTGGCCTCCGACCCGGTCGCCTGCCAGCCGCTCGCGGACATGTTCATGTTCGCCTCCGACCCGGCGTCGAAGGCCCGCGTCGGCCGGACCATGACCGGTCCCGACGAACTGGACGCCACGATCACCACGCTCGCGCTGCTCGCCCATGAGCGGGACGACGCGGAGAAGGTCATGGACGGTCTCCGTACGGCCACGCAGAAGTGCAAGGCGTACGAGCACGCCGGCTCCAAGTACCGCGACGTCGGCGCCCTGTCCGCCCCGAAGACGGGCGACGAGGCGGTCTCGTACAAGGTCGTGGGTCTCATCGAGGGCCAGAAGACGCCGATGAGCTTCACGGTGGTGCGCAGCGGGTCGACGCTCGCGGCCTTCTACTCGATCAACCTGCTCAAGCCGAAGGAGTTCGGCGTGTCGGAGGAGATCGTGGACGCGCAGATCGCCAAGCTCGAAAAGCTGTAGGCCGACCGAAGGGCCCCGCGGGACGGATCCGCGGGGCCCTTCGCTGTCGGCACCGACGTCAGGGCGGCGTCGGTACCTCGGGGGCGGCGCCAGGGGGGTGTGCGCCGCCGTTCGTGCGCCGGTGGCCGACCCGGCGCACTGAGAGCGCCCACGTGGTATCGACCAATGGCAATGAGGTGGTGGACGGGGGTCTGAGGGCCCGCCCTCTGAGGCATCGTGCTCGATGGGTTGTCGGGGACGCAACCGTTTCGACCGCATCTATGGGGAAAAGGCGGCACGGGGGGGCGGCGGCACGGGGGACAGGATGTGCGGCGGCGGGGGGCGCGGAAAGGGGAACCGGTTGGTTTGGACGGAGGCCGGTTGGTTTGGACGGAGGCCGGTCGGCCCCGGGCGTCCCCGGAGCCGACCGTTCTCTTGGGTGACCGGGCTGCTGTCCCCTGCCGTCCGGTCACATCACTGGAGCGAGGTCCCACGGCGTACGACATGATCCATGCGGATCCGTACACCTCATCGCCCCAGCGGAGCCACGCGTGGTTCTTACGGGCCCGCCCCTGGCTGGCACGGACATCGGGACCAACGAAGCCCGGCGGGAACCGGTCACGCGCCGTACGGGTGAGAATGATCCGAACTCAGGTCCGCGGACCGCAGTCCGCAGTCCGCAGACCCCCCGCGGCGGGGCTCAGACGCGCCCCCGGCTCAGCTCCAGGAGCGTCATCGCGAGCGTCGTGCCGGGCTTGCCGAGCGCGTCCCTGTAGTGGGCGAGGATCTCCATCTCGCGGGAGAGGTTCACACGGCGCCCGCCGGAGGTGATCCGGGCCTCCTGGATCACGGCCGAGACGGCCATCCGTTCCTGGACGAGACCGATGATGCGGTCGTCGAGCGCGTCGATCCGCTCCCGGGCGTTCTCGATCACACCGGCGGCTTCGGGGGTACGGGCACCGGTCTTCTCGGCGGAGGTGACGGCCGTGGCGGCGGGGGCGGTGGCGGTGGTGGCGGTGGCGGTCATGCGGGGCTCCTCGTGGTGTGTGGGGAGCCGCGGTCCTGAGATGACCGCGGTTCCCGTTTGGTGCGGGAGGTGCCCCGGAGCGACAAGGCCCGGAAATGACAGAACGCCCCGGGCCTTGTCGGCCCGGGGCGCCTGGGAAGTCGCTTGTCAGTGGATCAAGCAGCTCGACCATGGCAGCCGGCGGGCCGGTTGCCATAGGTAAAGAGGAAGGCGAGGTGCTTGTTCACGGAGCCAGTATGCCCCCAAACGCGCGGGCCGGGTCAATCCGGTCCGGCGGGCGGCTCGGATGCTGAGACGGCTGTCCGGACGGCGTCCGCCTGCGGCGGGGTCCGTCGGATGAGACGAAGAAGGCCCCGGCGCGCCCGGTAGAATCGACAGAACAGACCCCCTGCACACGCACTGAGCCTCTCGCTCAACGCTCAACGCCGGAAGGCCGCCGCCGTGCCATCAGCGCCCCACGCTGCCGCCGTTCCCGACACCGTTCTGGTCGTCGACTTCGGAGCGCAGTACGCCCAGCTCATCGCCCGTCGCGTCCGTGAGGCGCGGGTCTACAGCGAGATCGTGCCGAGCACGATGCCCGTCTCCGAGATGCTCGCCAAGCAGCCCGCGGCGATCATCCTCTCCGGCGGCCCCTCGTCGGTGTACGCGGAGCACGCGCCCGCCCTCGACCGCACCCTCTTCGAGGCGGGCGTCCCCGTCTTCGGCATGTGCTACGGCTTCCAGCTGATGGCGGCGACCCTCGGCGGCACCGTCGACAACACCGGCGCGCGTGAGTACGGCCGTACGCCCCTCGCCGTCGCCAAGGCCGACTCCACCCTCTTCGAGGGAACGCCCACCGAGCAGTCCGTCTGGATGTCGCACGGCGACGCGTGCAGCGCGGCGCCCGAAGGCTTCACGGTCACCGCGTCCACGGACGTCGTGCCGGTCGCCGCCTTCGAGGACGACGAGAAGAAGCTGTACGGCGTGCAGTACCACCCCGAGGTGATGCACTCCACGCACGGCCAGCAGGTCCTGGAGCACTTCCTCTACCGCGGCGCCGGCCTCAAGCCGGACTGGACGACCGGCAACGTCATCGAGGAGCAGGTCGCCGCGATCCGCGAGCAGGTCGGCACCAAGCGCGCCATCTGCGGGCTCTCCGGCGGCGTGGACTCCGCCGTCGCCGCCGCCCTCGTCCAGAAGGCCATCGGCTCGCAGCTCACCTGCGTGTACGTCGACCACGGCCTGATGCGCAAGGACGAGACCGAGCAGGTCGAGAAGGATTTCGTCGCCGCGACCGGCGTACAGCTGAAGGTCGTCGACGCCCAGGAGCGGTTCCTGACCGCGCTCGCCGGCGTCTCCGACCCCGAGGAGAAGCGGAAGATCATCGGCCGCGAGTTCATCCGCGTCTTCGAGCAGGCCCAGGCGGAGATCGTCGCCGAGGCGCCCGGCAACCAGCCGGTCGAGTTCCTGGTCCAGGGCACGCTCTACCCCGACGTGGTCGAGTCCGGCGGCGGCACCGGCACGGCGAACATCAAGTCCCACCACAACGTGGGCGGCCTCCCCGAGGACCTTGAGTTCAAGCTCATCGAGCCGCTGCGCAAGCTGTTCAAGGACGAGGTCAGGATGGTCGGCGCCGAGCTCGGCCTGCCGGACGAGATCGTCCAGCGCCAGCCGTTCCCGGGCCCCGGCCTCGGCATCCGCATCGTCGGCGAGGTCACCAAGGAACGCCTCGACCTGCTGCGCGAGGCCGACGCCATCGCCCGCGAGGAACTGACGAAGGCCGGTCTCGACCGGGACATCTGGCAGTGCCCGGTCGTGCTGCTCGCGGACGTCCGCAGCGTCGGCGTCCAGGGCGACGGCCGCACCTACGGCCACCCGATCGTGCTGCGCCCCGTCTCGTCCGAGGACGCCATGACGGCCGACTGGACGCGCATGCCGTACGACGTCCTCGCCAAGATCTCGACCCGCATCACGAACGAGGTCGCCGATGTGAACCGCGTGGTCCTCGACGTCACGTCGAAGCCGCCGGGGACCATCGAGTGGGAGTGACCTCCCGCACGCCCTGACCGGCGCCCACGCCCTGACTGGCGCCCACGCCCTGACTGGCGCCCACGCCCTGACTGGCGCCCACGCCCTGACTGGCGCCCACGCCCTGACCGGCGCCCACGCCCTGACTGGCGCCCACGCCCCTGAACGGCGCCGTCCGCCTCCTTCAAGGCGGGCGTCGCCTCCTTCAAGGCGGGCGGCGCCGTTCGTCCGTTCGTCCGTTCGCTGTGCGGGTGCGGGTGCGGGTGCGGGTGCGGGTGCGGGTGCGGGTGCGGGTGCGGGCGTGGGCGTGGGCGTGGGTATGGGCGTGGGTGTGGGTGCGGGTGGGGCGCTGGCCCGGAGGGTGGGCCGCTGGGTCACGTCCGACGCGTCGTCCGTAGCGGTGTGCCCGGCTTCCACAGCTGCACTGCCAGGTACGTCCCGTCCTCGATGTACGTACGGACCACCTCCGTCAGTTCGGCGCGGAAGAGATGGAACGCCGCCGGGTCCGGCAGACTGACCGCGTCCACATAGCGCGCGGCGACCTGCGGGTCCCGCACCTCGACCGCCCGGCCCGCGATACGGACGTCGCCGCCCGCCATCCCGGTACCGGATCCGGGATTCGCCTGGAGCGCGAAGCGCGGGTCCCGGCGCAGGTCGAGCGCCTTGAGAGAGCTCGGCATCATGCCCAGCCACAACTCCCCGGACAGGAAACGGACTTCGAGCCCGGTGGTACGCGGCGACCCGTCCTTGCGCAGGGTGGCGAGGACATGGTGGGTGAACGCGCCGAAGCGCTTCTCGACGATCTCGGCGAGACCGGGCTGTGCCGCGGCGAAGGCTTCCCAGTTGTACGACGTCTTGCCCGACATGTTGTACGACATGGCTTGGAGTCTGTCGCCGATAGCAGACATCTCCTGTCGTCTTTGGCCGCCCGACTCTCCTGCCTCTCCGCCTTCCCCCGCTCCCGTCCCTCCCGCGGAGCGGCGCCCCTGTTCTCCTGCACGTACCGCCGGTACCTTCCGCCTCGTACGGCCAGGGATGGAGGACAGATGCAGGCTCCCACACCGATACCCGTCGAACGGCTGCAGTTCGCGATGCCACCCGTGCACGCCTCGCCGGCGGACGAACGGCGGTATCGGAAGGAGCGCCTCGCCGGGGCGCTGCGGATCTTCGGGCGGCTCGGGTACGAGGACGGGGTCTCCGGGCACATCACCGCCCGCGACCCGGAGTACACCGACTGCTTCTGGGTGAACCCCTTCGGGATGCCCTTCAAGCACATCACCGTCAGCGACCTCGTCCTCGCCAACGCCGACGGGCAGGTGGTCGAAGGGCGGTACCACGTCAACCAGGCCGCCTTCACCGTGCACGCCCAGGCGCACCTGGCCAGGCCCGATGTCGTCGCCGTCGCCCACTGCCATTCGCTGCACGGCCGCGCCCTGTCCACACTCGGCGAACTCCTCGACCCCATCACCCAGGAGGCCTGCGCGTTCTACGAGAGCCACGCGCTGTATGACGGCTATACCGGCGTCGTCGTGGACGCCGAGGAGGGGCGCAGGATCGCGACCGCGCTCGGCGATCACAAGGCGGTGATCCTGCGCAACCACGGCCTGCTCACCGTGGGGGACTCCGTCGACGCCGCGGCCTGGTGGTTCCTCTCCATGGAACGCTCCTGCCAGGTCCAGCTGAGCGCACGCGCCGCGGGTCGCCCGGTGATGATCGGCCACAAGCAGGCGGTGCAGACGCGCGAGCAACTCGGCAGCGACCTGGTCGCCTGGATCAACTACCAGTCCCTGTGGCAGGACATCAGCCGCAGCGAACCGGACCTGCTGGCCTGAGGCACCGGCCGCCCCCTCCCGTGACCGCCATGTCAACGCGCGTGTGGCCCATTCACCCCCGCTGACCTGACCCGTGGGAGTCGTACGCCCCTCGGTGCGGCACAATTCCCTTCCTCTGCAAGGTAGTTCGCAAGGTAGTTCACGGCAGTGCACGGCAGTGCACGGCAGTGCACGGCAGTCCAAGGCAGTGCAAGGTAGTTCACGGCAGCCTCAAAGGCTTCGAGGGTGGGGAAGGCGGCGTACGCGGTGGCGGTGCAGGAGGCGAGACAGGGTGTGCACGGGGGCGGCTGCACGTGTGGCGGCTGCCCGCACGGCGCGCGCGAGGGGCACCGGCGCGCCGTGGCCGCGTTCCTCACCAAGCGCGACGAACTGGCGGCCGGGCAGGGGCTGCCCGTGGCCGTCGCGCACTCGGCGGGAGCGTCGCGCCAGTGGGTGTCGGACGAGTTGACGCAGTCCGCGCGGACCGTCGCCGAGCGCGGCAGGGCAGAGGGCCAGGCCTGGCTGCGGCGCCTGTGGACACGCACGCTCGGCGTCGTCTGGGGCTCCTTCGGTGTCCTCCTCCTGGTCCAGGCGCTCACCGCGATCGGCAACGGCTGGTCGGCGGCGCGCACGGCGGGTCTTCTCGCCGGTCTGGCCGTGGGCGGGTTGCTGACCGGCGCGGCATACGTCCACCGGCAGCACGGCGGCGTCCTCGCACCGGTCATCGGTGAGGACAACCGGCTCTCCACCTCGCGTGCCGTGGCCGCCTGCTGGGTGCTCCTCGTCGTCTTCGCGGTGCTGGTCCTCGCGGGGCAGTTGGCCGCGGCATCGGGGCACCGGCAGCGCGACGAGCTGATCGCCGGGCTGGAGCTCGGCCGCGCCGCGGGGGTCGTGACCGTCCTCGCCGTGGTGTGCGGGGTCGCCGTCCTCGTCCGCAGGGTCGTCGGCCTGCGCGTGCTGGGCCAGCGGCTGCAGAAGGTGCCCGCGGACCGGCCCCGGGCCGCCGACCCGCTCACCGACGACGCGGGACGCGGCAGCTTCACCGACGCGCAGTATGTCCTGGTCAGCGCCGTCGCCGTGGTCTTCGCCGCCGTACGTCTCGCGCGGCGGCCCGAGCAGCTCCCCGATCTGCCGTGGGGGCTCGCCGTCCTGGTCCTGGTGTCGGCCGCGACATACCTCGCGGGGAAGTACTCCGAAGGCGGCCGCCCCGTGATCCTCTCCGTGGTCCGGGCGCGGGAGGCCGGTGACCTCGACGCCCCGATCCGCACGGGCGACGACATCGAGATCCGCGGCGCGGGCTTCGTGCCACCCGGTGCGGGCGACGCGGACCGGCTTGCCCGCATGGTCGTCCGGATCGGCGCCGTGCACGTCCACGTCCCGCTCGTGCCGGTGCCCGGCGGCTTCAGCAATCCGGCCGACGCGACGCTGACCGTGCCCGTCCCGGTCGACGTCGAGCCTGGCCGTATCGACGTGCAGGTCGTCACCGCCGCCGGCGTGGAGACGAACCGCGTCACGATCGACGTCACGGACTGAGCCGACAGCCTCGGTAGCCCCCGGCAGACCCGACAGCCCCAACAGACCCGACGGCCCCGGCGGGCTGACGCGGCCTTGGCAGGCTCGGCCGACCCGAGAGCTCCGGCGGGCTGACGCGGCCTTGGCAGGCTCGGCCGACCCGACAGCCCCGGCGGGCTGACACGGCCCCGGCAGGCTCGGCGGGTTGACTGGCGGCAGAGGCTCCCCTGGGGCTTCGTGTCCGGTGTCGTGAAATTCCCGCCGGACGGTGGGTTGAGCAGCGGACCCTCCTCGTACGTATGGTCAGAAGGCGGGGGCTGAAGGGGGAATACGGGAGAGGCGGCACAGCCATGGCTCACGGCATGCGGACGGACAGCCACACCAGATCCTCCCGGCGGGACGACTGGCGGCAGTCCGCCACCCGCTACGCCCTGCTCCCACTCCGGATCTTCCTCGGCGTCACCTTCATCTACGCCGGCCTGGACAAACTCACGGACAGCACCTTCATGCGCGCCGACGGAGCCGACTCGATCGGCGCGACGATGGAGGGCGTCCGCGACATCTCCGCGATCCCCGCTCTGGTCGACCTCTCCCTGAAGAACCCCGTCGGCTTCGGCTACGCCATCGCCCTCGGTGAACTGGTCGTCGGCATCGGCACCCTGCTCGGCCTGTTCGCCCGGATCGCCGCTCTCGGCGGTGCGCTGATCTCGCTCAGCCTGTGGCTGACCGTCAGCTGGTCGACTGAGCCCTACTACTACGGCAACGATCTCCCGTACATGTTTTGCTGGGTGCCGCTGGTGCTGGCCGGGGCGCCGTACTGGTCACTGGACGCCCTGATCAGGGGCCGACGACATCAGCGGTCAGAGTCCGCCTGGTAGTCCGACAGATGCCTGTACAGCGTCGCCCTGGACACTCCTAGAGCCCGGGCGATGGCGCTGATGCTCTCGCCCTTGCCCTTCCTCGCCCTGGCAACGGCCAGTAGATCGTCGTTGACGACCGTGGGGCGTCCTCCGGTGCGCCCTTGCGCCTTGGCTGCCTCTAGTCCGGCCTTGGTCCTGTCCTTGATCAGAGAGCGCTCGAACTCGGCCATGGCGGCGATGATTTGGAAGAAGAGCCGACCGTCCGCAGAGGTGGTGTCTACGGCGCTGAGGGCCCCCGTGAGCACCTTGAAGCCGATCCCGCGCTCCCTCAGGCCGTCCACGATGCCCACAAGGTCGATGAGGGACCTTCCGAGCCTGTCCAGCTTCCAGACGACCAGGACATCCCCCTCTCTGAGGTAGCCGAGTGCTGCGCTCAGCTCGGGGCGGTCGGTGTTCTTGCCGGATGCCTTGTCCTCGAAGATCCGAGAACATCCCGCTGCGGTGAGGGCGTCCCGCTGGAGCTGCGCCTCCTGGTCGTCAGTTGAGACCCGGGCATAGCCGATGAGGTGGGTGGTGGGTGTCGTCACGCCGTCAACGTCTCATAACTCGTCTCAAAATATCAAGGGCTCGGTGAGGGTTCCGAGACGAGTTTTGAACGCCTTGGGCGGGTCCTGCGCGCTCCTCTGTCTGCCGTCTCGTAAACCAAGGTTTCTGAGACGCTCTTCGGTGAGCCTTGAGGCGGGACCGGGGGGTAATGGAGGGTGGGGTTCGCCGCAGGGACCGCAGGGGCAGGTTCCTGCGACGCTGTACGGGTTTCAGTGCTTGCCGCGCTCCGCGCACCTCGTGCACTGGCAGGGAGGCCAGGCGAGCGTGGCAAGGGGCTGAAGGTCGTCCGCCGTGGATACGACTTGCTCCTGCTCCCATGTCTTCCCCGAGTCACGAGAGACGCGCAGGGTCATCAAGGGCGGTCGTCGAGGAGTTCAACTGTCCTGTCGGCGCTCATGAGTTGTGCGCCTCGGTGTGGTGCTGGCGCAACTCGACGTTCGCATCGGAGACGGCGCTGTAGTCGCCTCTCGACCGGGAATTCCTCCGCCGTACGCAGATGCCGAGACAGGTGGTGCATCCTGATACCGCTCTTGGTTCTGGCGGCAGTTCGGTGAGCCCGTAGCTCTGAGGTTGCTGTGCACTCGCCATCAGTCCTCCCGGGTTTCGTGACCCATTCATGGTCCACCGGTTGACGAATGGCGCCGATCATTATTCCTCTTCCTGACTAAAGATCATCGATAGTGCCCTGCACACTGTTCAAGCAACTCCCTTGCTTCACCTCCGAATAGAGCGTAACGCTCAAACGAGGTGAAGACGGCGATGTACTCAGAGACGTCACGGGGATCACGAAAGGCCATGCGGCCGGTGAAGTTCTCCACCGTAGCCAATCTGTGGTCATAGACCGTGAAGGTGTTCATCGGCCCTCGCGGTATCACCGTGCCCAATGGGATGACTCCCATACGGATATTGGGAAGGTGAGAGATCGACGTGAGGCGGCCTATCTGAACGGCCAGGGCGGAGTGTGGGGCGATCGCCCACCTGACTGCCTGTTCCGTGAGGAGAAACGTGAACGTTTTCGCCGTGTCGTAGAGGATGGCTTGACGCTCCAGCTTCTTGGCAACGGTCTTGGAAGGGTCGCCCGGTGTGTGGCTCAGGCTGGCACGGATGTATTCCGGTGTCGCCAACAGTCCGGTGATCATCGCTGGCAGAAAGTATCGCAGCTCTGTTGCTTCGGACTCCAGTGAGGCCAACTCTGCCTGGCGCTTCTCCATCCCCCTGCGCCAGGAAGAGCGCTTGTCCTGCCACTCGGTGTTGGCGATTCGAGCGAGGGCGGTAATCTCCGTGACCAGCTCAGGGGGAGCGTCCAGGGCGCGAAGAATGCGCTCGACGTCGACCAGCTTCGGCGTCTTCTTACCGGTCTCGAACTTGCTGATCTGACTCTGGGACATGTTGCAGCGCCGTGCGAGACGATCACCTGTGAGACCGGCCCGCTTGCGCAACTCGCGGAGCGTTTCTGCCAGATCAGTCCTTGACTGCGCCAGCTGCTCAGGCTCGAACGTCACTCGTCACTCGAATTCTTTCACGTACTCGGAGAACGGTACGGAGTGAGCCAGGGCTATGCGCTTCCATTCCAGATATGGGGAGATCTCTCCAGTGAACAGTTCACGGTTGATCTGTGTCCCGTCTGGCCGGAAGTTGAGGTGGACCACTTGTGTCTCGTCGAACAACCACCAGTCGGTTCCCGAGAGCGGCAGACCGTAGTCATCGTGCGTGACATCCAGGACGCGGATATCCTCCCCGGCTTGGATGTTGCCAGGGATTCCCCAAGCGAACTGGTATCGCTGATAGTCCGTCAATGGCTGCCGTACGACCCGCACTCGCCCTATGCTCCGGCCCGAGGTCACGTAGCCGTGAACGCGCTCATGCCAGCGTGAGTTGTGGTCGGCGGGCTTGGGCTCATCCCGAAGGAACCGAGCAACATTCTCGGTCTCCTTGGGCATGGTGTACGTGGGCTGAGCCTCGAACCGCCAGGCTTCGCGCTGGAAGGCGTCGAACGTCCTGCGCCATTCATTACCATCCAAGAGCACGTACGGCCTCCCTGAGCACTGCTTCGGGGATCTCCACCAGGGCCTCGCCCTCCGGCGGTTGGAAGACTGTGGAGACGTCTCCCTGGACCACGATGGAGCCGTTGGCCGTGCGGTAGAGGTTCGGGCAGTCGTCGTCATCGCAGTTGGGCCCGTCGAACTTGCCGGTGAGACGGATCAGATCCTCACGTGCCATGGTGTCCCCTTGTCTACGGCCCCTGTTGGAACCTTCGCTGATCGACGCTACGCAGGCCGTTGTCCCTCGTCCATGCCGACTCTGAACTATTCCGGTTGCGGAATAAAGGATCTTGAAAGGCTCCTTGAGGAAGCTCCCGGGTCCCTGTCGGTCATTGTGTGACCCCGCTCTCACTTTTTGCGAGTTCTGTCCCGGACTTCAGTGAAGGACACGTGCATATTTAATGTGGGGGTTGTGTATACCCCCCACGAAAAGAGTCTCTAGGGACCACTGGTGCTAGTGGGTACCCCCTTCGAGGAGGATGCCCGCAGAGTCAGTGAATAGTGAATGGCTCGCTTCGGTTTCCTAGGTCCACCTCTCCACCGAAGTCGGTGGTATTGGAGACTCCCTTGGTGAGTGGGTGTAGCCGGATGGTGATCCCTGCCTTCAGCAGGTGACGTGTCCTCTCGGCTTCATTTCCCTTGTTCCTCTCCCACATGTGGCGGAAGGTCTCCCCGGTGTCCCGGTACTCGTACCGGTCCGGCTTGTCTCCCTCGGCCGCCAGGGAATCATGTTCCTCGTAGAGGGCTGCAATCTCTTCTTCCGTGGCCTTCTTCGCGAATCCCGATGAGTTCTTGCCGCCGGGGCGGATGGATCTCTGGAGTTCCGTTACGTACTCTTCGATCTCCTGAAGCCTCTGAGAGTTGTTCGACCCTTTGACGTAATGGCGCTCATGCATACGGAAGTCCCCGATGGTTCCGAGGATCATCGTCTCGACAAGCTCCTCCACCTTCTCGGCCCGGAAGGCGTACCCCTTGCCGCAGGACTCCCGATTTGCTGACTTGTTGCACCGGTACACCGGCTTGCCTTGCTGTCTTTCCGGGTTGAAGAGGTATAGGTTCCTCCCGCAGCCGCCGCAGAGGACAACTCCGCGATAGGCGGTTGTGTTCTTTGTGGAGCGGCGGGCGGAACCGGGGCGCCCGTTCATCTCCTGCTGGAGCTTCGCCCATTCTTCGTCTGTAAGAATGGGGTCTGCCATCCGAATCTTCCCTTCAGATGTGAGGATGGCTTGCGATACCCCGTACTTCTTTCCGGGGACCTTCACCTCTTCGCACTTCCAACCGAGGATGGTTTCCGACCTCAGGATGTTGGTGATGGTGCGACTCCGCCACACAGGCATGGATGTGCCGTTCTTCTTTCGGCGCTCCGACATCCTCTCGCCCGCAGGAGAGGGGACCCCTCTGGAATTGAAGTCATCACAGATAGTCGAGTAAGGTTCTCCGTCCTCGACTACTCGCTTGTACATCTCTCGAATGGCTTGCTTTTGATTCTCCCGGACGCGAAGCCTCATTGCGCCGTCGGTGTCACGGAACGACTCGTAGCCGTAGGGCGGGTTTCCCTTGGCCCAGACGTTCTTCGATTTGGCGTAACTCTGGAATGACTTGACGCGCATGGAGATGTTCTGCGCTTCGGTTTCGGCGATAGCCGCGAACAGGTCGATGATGACGTGCCGGAAAGGGCCGACCATGTCGAGCACGGGTTCCTTGACCGAAACCAAGGCTTTGCCACCATGTGCGGTCGCCCACTTGATCATGTCCTGCATGTCGACGACCTTGCGGACGAACCGGTCCATCTTCCAGAACAGCAACAGGTCGAACTCTGGGGCTCGGTTGTTCAGCCACTCTCCGAGTTCCGGTCTCTCGAAGGGGTGTGACTTGGTGGCGGAGATGTGAGCGTCTCTGGCCACGCCTACCACCTGCCAGCCGAGGTGCTGCCTCTCGTTCACGTAGGCCGTGCAGTCCTGGAGCTGCCGCTCCAACGACGTAGATGCATCGGTCTCGTTGCTGATCCTGAGGGCGATCAGTACCCGCACAGGCTTCATGGATCGTGACCCTACAATGGCGATACGCAAGTAACCTGGCGTATCTGATGGCTTGGCTGCCGCTGCCGCTGGTGCTCGCCGGAGCCTCCGTCCTCTCCCTGGACGCCCTGCTCGCCGCCCGTCGGGGGCACTCATGGGGCACCGCCAAGCCCTGAGGGCCGTGGTCGTGTGGCGGGCTTACTCGGTTTCGACTCGCCCTATCGGATCGGGGTCGCTCGCCAGTGCCTCGCACGCGGCCTGCCGCATGGGGTCACCGGGGCGAAGCGGGGTGCGGAGGTAGGCGGCGGTGAGCCGGGCGAGGGCGGCGACTCGTTCGGGGTTCTCGTCGGTGGTCTCCGCGGCGTCGTATCCGGCGACGCTGCCGAGTCCGTGCTCCGCGTCGAACAGTGAGCAGGGTCTTGGGCGCGGGCGCGGGCGCGGGGGCGAGGGCGGGCGCGGGGCGAGGGCGTAGGGTCGGCGTGCCAGTCGGGTCCCATGTCCGTGAAGTGCTGGGAGTCATCCTTGTCGCCGACGACGACCAGCGCGGGTGTGGTCATCGTGGACAAGCCGATGGTCCGGACGGCCGGCAGCGCGTCAGCCATCGGCCCGTTCAGGAGTCGCCCCTGCCGGGTGCGGCGAGCAGCACGCCCGCCTTGATCAGGGGGTCGAAAAGGCTCACCGCTTCCGCCTCGTCGGGCCCGGTGACCTGGGCGCCGAGCAGGAGGCTGGAGGTGAAGCCGCCGAACGAGCGCCCGGCGAGGGCGACTTCGGCTCCGAGGCCATGAGCGGACCGGTGTTGGTGATTGAGCTGGCGGAGGCGGTCCCTCGCGCCGCGATTCTGCGACTGCACGAGTTTCTGGCGCGTTCCTCGGCCCGTTGCGAGGAAAAAGGCTCGGCGAATACGACCTGCACATCCACGCGGAGAGCCTCGGCATCGAGGACACCGGGGGTGTCGACGGGCCTCGGCCCGTGCTGGTCTCTCTCATGGGGCCCGGTATCGGCGACGAGGCCGTCTTCGAGGCCGAACACGCGGATGAAGTCGACCAGGAACCCCTCATCGGCTTCACCCCGACCCACGCCGTCGACGTCAGCGCCTTCTGCCACTGTCCAGTCGATCACGTCGTCACAGCCCTGCTGACAGCCGCCGTCATGGACCTGATCGGCGGCGTTGCCAACATCGAACTGCTGGAAGACCAGGTGCCGATCGTCACGCGCCTTCCCGGCCTTGTCGTCACGATGACCGATCCGTGGCCTGCCGCGTACGGCTCGGCGGAATTCCTCAGAGCCTGGGTCCGACAACCGGGCTTCCGGCTCCTGAAGTAACCGGAACCTATGTCGTCGGGTCAGACCAGTGGTACCCGCTCGCGCACCACGCTTCAGACCCGTCGCCGCCGATATCCCGGGCCTACTCGCGCGGCTCTTCGGAGCACCGGGTGCGGCCGCTGCGACGGGCCGCGCCGCGCGGGCGTATCCCATGGATCGCCGCCGCCACGCCCGCGACCAGCAGCCCCACCATCACCAGCGGGAGCGCCACGAACCACGGCGCTTCCCACGCGCCGCCGGCGTCGCCCGCGTACACGACGGCGACCGCCAGCAGGAAGAGGCCCGCCACCAGCTTGCCGGGATGAAGTTCATGACGTAGCACGGGTCACCTTCGCTTGTCCGACGCCCACTTCGAGCCGCAGATCGATGGTGCCGCCGTCCGCGCCGCCGGCGGGCGGCTTCAGCGTCACCTTCTCCTCCCGGCCCGGAGCGATGTCCAGGTCCTTGCCCTTGTCGTCCGGCAACACGATGTCGCCGACGCCCACTTCCGCGTGCAGCCGCACGGTCACGTCCTTCGGCACGATCACTCTGAGGTCACCCACGCCGGCCTCGGCACTGGTTTTAAGCGTCCGGCCCTTGGCGACGTCGATCTTGCTCAGGTCGAGCGTTCCCGTGCCCAGGTCCAGCTCGTACTGGGAGCGGACGTCCGCTGCCGTCGCCGGTATCCAGTCGGTGCGGGCGTAGTGCGTCGTGATGTCCTTCGGCAGGGCCGCCGCGGCCGCGAGGAGTCCGGCGGTCAGCACGGCGAGCACGATCGAACCCGCTCCTGTGCGCCCCAGGAAGGCACTGATCGCGATACCGAGACCGAACACCGCGAGCGCGCAGGCCAGGCCGGTCTGCAGCGTGGTGCCGAGCGGTTGGCTCTCCCAGGTCAGACCGGTGCCGAGGCCGCCCGCGACCAAGGCGAGCAGGAACACCCAGCCGCCGATCCGCCGCGGCCCGCGCGGCTTGGGCGGCGGGGCGGCCGCGGCCTCGGCGCGGGGCACACCGTGGTGGCCCGTCGGCTGATAGGCGATGTCGAGGCCTTCGGGGCCCCAGAAGTAGCCGGATATCCCGTCGTGCGTGCCGTCCTTGACGATGGGGTCACGCCACCAGGAGGGACTCCCGGCGACGGGCGGCGCCTTCGCCTCGGGCGGGGCGTCCGCCGCGGCCTGCGCGGCGACCTGGTCCGAGTCAGGGGTCCCGCGCTGCCGCGACCAATACCCCGCGCCCGCGAGGAGGAGGGTCAGGACGGCGGCGAAGGTGAGCGCCCCGCCGTTGTTCAACAAGGTGAGGAAGACGCCGCAGCCGACGAGCGCGAAGAGCACGGCCGTCAGCGCCTGGCCGTCGACCCGGCCGGAGAGGAGCCTGCGCGCCTCGTTCTCCTCCTCGTCCTCGTAGGGCACGAAGAGCCAGGCGAAGCCGTAGAAGACCAGGCCGAGGCCGCTCGTGATGGCGAGGACCGCGACGCCGATGCGGAAGATCACGGGGTCCATGTCGCAGTGCCGCCCGAGCCCTGCGCACACACCGCCGAGCTTTCTGTGCCGACGGTCGCGGTGGAACTTCCGCTCCTCCTCGGGCAGGCCCGGCTCATGACCGCCCGCGGGACCGCCCGGCTCGCCGTACGCGTCGCGCAGGGCGTCGCGGATGGCGGCCTCGGTCTCCGTCTCGGCGGGCTGCTGATCTGTCATGTGTCCATGGTGACCGCCGTGGGCCCGCCGCGGCAGTCGGGAAGACCCTGGCCCGACCCTGATCTCTCCCCTGAGACTCCTCGGGCCTCGACCCTGACAGGGGCGGGCTGGGGGTCGAGATCAGGGAAGTCTCGGGGATTGACCCTGATGTCCGGGCCCGCGCCCGCGTGTGAATATCGAGGCATGCCGGAAGCCGCTGCACCTCCCATTGACGACGCCCGACCGCTGCGCAAGCTCTACCGCAGCGGTGACGGGCGTTGGCTCGGCGGTGTCGCACGCGGCCTCGCGGGACATCTCGGGCTGCCCGTGATCTGGGTCCGGCTCATCTTCGTCGGCCTGTTCACGGCGGACGGCCTCGGCGCTCTGCTGTACGCGGCGTTCTGGTTCTTCGTCCCGCTCGGCGTCGGCGGCGTCGACGCCGAGCGGCCACCCGCGGCCGTGACGACCGAGACGTCGCCGGACGGCCGCCGCAGACTCGTGGCCCGCAAGCCGGACAAGGGGCAGATCGTCGCGCTCCTCGCGATGGTCGTCGTCTCCATGGTCTTCGTCGGCAATGTGGACCTGGACGGTTCGACCCAGGCGTATGTCGTCCCGACCCTGCTCGTCGCCGCGGGCGTCGCCCTGGTCTGGCGGCAGGCCGACAACGCCCGCCGGGCCCGCTGGATGGCCGTCGGCCGGCGAAGGCGCACCCTCACGCTCGCCCGGTCGGCCGCCGGTGTCCTCCTGGTCGGCGCCGGGGTGACCGGCATCTTCGTCCTCCAGGGCTCCGCCGCCCACCTGGGCGCCGTGCTCCAGGCAGCCCTCGCCGTGCTCGTCGGCATCGCGCTCCTCGCCGGCCCCTACCTCGTCCGCATGGCACAGGACCTCTCCGAGGAGCGGCTGATGCGCATTCGCGCCCAGGAGAGAGCCGAGGTCGCCGCCCATGTGCACGACTCCGTGCTGCACACCCTCACCTTGATCCAGCGCAACGCGGAGAGCCCGGGCGAGGTGCGCCGCCTCGCCCGGGCCCAGGAGCGCGACCTGCGGGCCTGGCTCTACAAACCCGAGGGCAACGGCAAGGACGAGGACGAGGAGCCCGACACCCTCGCCGAGGCGGTCCGCCAGAGCGCGGCGGAGGTCGAGGACAAGCACGGCGTCCCGATCGAGGTCGTCGTGGTCGGTGACTGCCCGCTCGACGAGCGGCTCACCGCGCAGATGCAGGCCGCGAGGGAAGCCATGGTGAATGCCGCCAAGTACGGTGGCGAGGGCGGCGCGGTGCAGGTCTTCGCCGAAGTCGAGGCGGAGACGGTGTTCGTGTCCGTCCGAGACCGCGGCCCCGGGTTCGACCTGGATTCGGTACCGGACGACCGCATGGGCGTACGAGAATCGATCATCGGCCGCATGCAGCGCAACGGCGGCACGGCGCGGTTGCGCGCGGTGCCGGGCGGCGGCACGGAAGTCGAGCTGGAGATGGAGAGGACGGCGACGACATGAGCGACGCGACCGAGGCGGGCGAACCCGCGGAGCCGACCGGGTCGGACGAGGGCGGCGCGGGCGGGCGTCGCGTGCGGGTCGTCCTGGTCGACGACCACCGGATGTTCCGCACCGGCGTGCAGGCGGAGATCGGCCGGACCGACATCACGGGCGTCGAGGTGGTCGGCGAGGCCGCCGACGTCGACCAGGCGGTCACGGTCATCACGGCCGCGCGCCCCGAGGTCGTCCTGCTGGACGTGCACCTTCCCGGTGGCGGTGGGGTGGAAGTGCTGCGCCGGTGCTCGCCGTTGATGTCCGACGCGGAGAATCCGGTGCGCTTCCTTGCACTCTCGGTGTCCGACGCCGCCGAGGACGTCATCGGTGTCATCCGGGGCGGTGCCCGTGGCTACGTCACCAAGACCATCACCGGCACGGACCTGGTGGACTCCATCTTCCGTGTGCAGGACGGCGACGCGGTGTTCTCGCCGCGGCTGGCCGGTTTCGTGCTGGACGCCTTCGCCTCCACCGACGCGCCTCCGGTCGACGAGGACCTGGACCGGCTCACGCAGCGCGAGCGGGAGGTCCTGCGGCTCATCGCGCGCGGGTACGCGTACAAGGAGATCGCCAAGCAGCTCTACATCTCCGTGAAGACGGTCGAGTCACATGTCTCGGCGGTCCTGAGGAAGCTCCAGTTGTCCAACCGTCATGAGCTGACGCGGTGGGCGACGGCGCGAAGGCTGGTCTAAGGATCCGGAGCCCGCTGGGCCTACCGGAGCCTGCCGGATCTACGAGACCTGCCGAGGGCCTACGGGACCTACGGGACCTGTCTGGGCCTGCTGAGCCTCCGCAAGGCCCAGCGGTAGTGGGTGAGGGCCTTGGCGGCGCCCAGCAGCTCCGTCAGCCACAGGATCAGGCCGGCGCCCCTGCCGAGGGCGCCGTCGGCGTAGGTCTCGCGGCCCGGTCCGGCGTAGGCGGCCGACGCGAAGGACGCCCGCAGGCCGAGCGTGCACTCAGCGAGGGAGGACAGGAGCCAGAGGAGGCTGAGGCCGGGGGAGCGGAGCCGGGCGTCGGAGGCCGGGGGAGCGGTCAAGAGAGAGCCATGCGTCGGTGAGTTCTCGTAGCCGCCGGTCGCGGCGGATGCTGAGGACGACGCCGACCGCAGCGGGAGCCGGCGCCGCGAGGGCGAGGAGCGCGAGGACCGGGCCGAGAATGAACCCTGTGGCGTCCTTCTCCTCTCACACCACCCGGGTGGCACCGGCGTACGGCATCTCGTCGATCGGGGCGAGCCGGACCGAAGCGCTCGGGTTGGGGGCGTGGATCATCTGGCCGTTGCCCACGTACATGCCGACGTGACTGATGCCCGAATAGAAGAACACCAGGTCACCGGGGCGCAGCGCGGAGCGCGGGATGCGCTCGCCCGCCGCGATCTGGGCGTAGGTGGTGCGAGGCAGCGAGACACCCGCCGAGCGGTACGCGGCCTGGACCAGCCCTGAGCAGTCGAAGGCGCTCGGGCCCGTCGCCCCCCACACGTAGGGACTGCCAATGGCTTTGTACGCGTAGGAAACAGCGGCTGCCGCGCGGGCGTTGGGAGCCTTGGAGGTGCCGCTCAGGGGGGTGTCACGGGCCTGCGTACGGGTGGCCCGGCCGCTGTTGCCGCCTTGGTCATCGCCCGCCGGCTTCCCGTACTCCACGCGCTGCTCCTCGGTGAGCCGGGCCAGCAGCCGTCTGGCCTCACCGAGCTTGCCGGTGACGGTCTTCTTGTGTTTCCTCAGGTCCGCCTGGCGCGCGCGGAGGGTGGCCAGGCGGCCATCGGCCTCGGTACGCAGCTGGTCCAGCTCCTGGAGCCTCTTGCGTACGCCGCTGAGGGCCGCTGCCTGGCGGCTGCCCGCCCGGTCGGCGAGCGAGGCACGGTCCAGGAACTGGTCGGGGTCGGAGGAGAGCGCGAGCTGCACGGAGGGGTCGATGCCGCCCGCGCGGTACTGCGCTGTGGCGTACGCACCCAGGTCGTTGCGGGCGGCGTTGAGTTTCTCCACCTTGCGGGCCGCCTCGTCGCGCAGCTCGTCTAGCGACTTCTCGACCTTTTCGGCCTTCTCCTTCGCGCCGTTGTACTTCTCGGTGGCGATCTCCGCCTCACGGTAGAGCGTGTCGACCCGGGACTTCACCTCGGCGGGGCTGAGCCGGGGGTCCGCGTGCCCGGAGCCGTCGAACGCGGCCATCGAGGCGGCTCCCGCGAGAGCGAGGGTGGCGGCGGTGCGGGCCGTGTGGCCGCTGAGCGAGCGCTGCCTGGGCTTACGGTGCGCTGCCACGAAAGGGCTCCTTAGCTGGCCGGCGGCGGCCCGCACAGGGGGAGCGGGCCACCGCCGGGTTTCTCGGCGGTGGTGGCCGACTGCCGCCCTGAGCGGGGCGGCGGTGGGGAGCCGGTCACCTGGGGGAGGACGCTAAACCGGGGCGTCACGGTCTGGAGGCGGATTGTGCGCAACTGCCGGGGAATGTCGGAATCGTGACCACGCCTGTTCGCGCCGCTGACGGGTCAGGGGCGCCTTCGCGGACAGCCGTGACCAATGTGGCAGTTTGTGCCCTGTCGGTCCGACGGAAGGTGCTATGGGCCCGCCTGTGAGGGGCGGCACGGGTCCGGGCTAGGCTCCGGCCTCATGGACGTACTCATCCATCTCTTCGTCGGCCTGCACATCATCGGTATCGCTTCACTCCTGGGCGGCTTCCTGACTCAGATGAAGCAGATGGGCCAGGGCACCGCCCGCTTCAGTCCCGCGATGCTGCACGGCGCGCTGGTCATGCTTGTCACCGGTGTGGCTCTCGTGGGCCTCAACCAGGCTGACGACAACCCGGTCAACAACGTCAAGATCGGCATCAAGATGGCCGTGCTGATCGTGATCCTCGCGCTGGTCTACGTGAAGCGGGACGAGGAGAAGACCGACAAGGGCGTGTTCGGCGCGGTGGGGCTGCTGACCACGGCGAACATCTTCATCGCCGCGCTGTGGACCTGATCCTGCGGACGTGCGAACGGCCCTCTACGCGCGCGTGGCCCGCGCTCCCGACGGAGCGCGGGCCACGCGCGCGTAGAGGGCCGTTTTCCGCGGCTACGCCGGGCGCACCACGCTGTGGATCGGCATGGAGCAGATCGACTCGACGCGGATCTTCGCACCCGGCTTCGGGGCGTGGATCATCTTGCCGCCGCCGATGCAGATCCCCACGTGGCTGATGTCGTCGTGGAAGAAGGCCAGGTCACCCGGTTCGGCGTCGGCGGTTTTCACGGTCGTGCCCGCCTTCGCCTGGTCCCATGTGGTGCGCGGCAGAGTGATCCCTGCGGCCTTCCACGCGTCCTGGGTGAGCCCGGAGCAGTCGTAGGAGTCGGGCCCGGTCGCGCCCCAGACGTACGGCTTGCCGATCTGCGCCTCGGCGAACGTGATGACCTTCGCGGCCTTGGTGGCGTAAGTGCCGTCGGTGCGTCCGGAGCCGGAGCCGGAGCCGGTACCGGAGTCCGAACCCGAACGGGTGTCCGTGTCGGAGTCACGGCCAGAGTCAGACTTTGGGACCGCCTCCTCCGCCTTGCGCTTGTGCTCCGCCTCGGCGGCCTCCTTGCGGGCCAGTTCCTCGGCCTTGCGCTTGGCCTCCCGCTCCTTTTTCCGCTCGATCGCGGTGAGCCGGGCCCTCTCCTCGGCGGTCAGCTCCGAGAGCAGCTCGCGCGCCTCGCCCAACTTCCTCTGGACGGTCTGCTTGCTCGTCCTGAGGTCGTCCCGCGAGTCGCTCAGCGTCTCCAGGTTCCGTGCGGCCTTCGTGCGCTGCTTCGTCGCCGACGCCTGCTGCGTCCGGTAGTCGTCGACGGCCTTCTTCTGCCGCTTGGTCAGCCGGTCCATCAGGTGGTTCTGGTCGACGTAACCCTGCGGGTCCTCGGCGAGCATCAGCGTGGCGGTGCGGGAGACGGCCCCGGTGCGGTACTGCGCGGCGGCGAAGGAGCCGAGCTCCTGGCGTGCCTCGTTCAGCCTGCCCGCGCGCCTGGCCACGTCGTCGAGCAGCCGGTCGGCCTTCTTGCGCTGCTTCCCGGTCTTCTCCTTGGCCGCGTTGTACTTCTGGGTGGCCATGCCCGCTTGGTGGTACAGGTCGTCGACCTTCTGCCGCACCTCTTCGAGACTGGGCTTCGCCGGTATGGAGGGCGCCGCCTGCGCGCTCTGTGACAGGAGTGCCACGGAGGTGAGGGCGGCCGTCGTGATGCCGACGGCGGGAGCAGTGCGTACTCCAGGCATCCCGGCCATCCCGGCCATTCCGGTTATTCCTGCTGTTCCGGTTGTCCGGGTCCGCGGTTTGCGGTGCGACGCCAAGGGAGGCGACTCCTTCCGTAGACCGCCTACCGGGTTAGCTGTCGGGTTCGGGCGAGTGGTCCGGAAGGCTGCCCTACAGTCCCGTACTTCGTACGGGACCGATTCACCCCAAGTTTTCGGTGGGTCCCCGGCTCCGAACATGTCGGACTCGGCGGAGGCAGCCCGTTCCCGGCGGGATTCGCCGGTGGGGGGACGAGCGGCCCGCGGGGCACGCTAGCCAACTTGTGTGACGCGTGTGAAGGTTGATGTTCGATATGCCCGATACATTTTCGTTACGTCGCGGGGCTCCTGGCCGGGGCGGGCGGTCGCGTGGCAGGGCGTGACCGGACGCGGGCGGGGCGTAGGCGGGGCGGGTTCCGGAGGAAGGTGGCCGGAACCCGGGGCGGGTTGTCAGTGGGGCCGCCTAGACTCGGGAGGCGATGAGCAGCCTCTTTGATGACAGCTTCCTGGCGGACCTGCAGCCTTCCCGGGCCGCGGGCGAAGAGCCCCCGCCGCCGCCCGAGGACAGTGCTCCGGAACCGATTCCGGACGACCTGTTCAGCGGGAAGTTCGACGTGCCCATGACCCGGGACACGCACTACCGCGACGGAGCCCCGCGCCCGGTCATCGACCCGGCGACGCTCCTGGAGGGGCTGAACGAGAACCAGCGTGCGGCGGTCGTGCACGCCGGCTCCCCGCTGCTCATCGTCGCCGGCGCCGGTTCCGGCAAGACCCGCGTGCTGACCCACCGCATCGCGTACCTCCTCGCTGAGCGCGGTGTGCACCCCGGCCAGATCCTCGCGATCACCTTCACGAACAAGGCCGCGGGCGAGATGAAGGAGCGCGTCGAGCAGCTCGTCGGCCCCCGGGCCAACGCGATGTGGGTCTCGACCTTCCACAGCGCCTGCGTCCGCATCCTGCGCCGCGAGTACAAGAAGCTGGGCTTCACGTCCTCCTTCTCGATCTACGACGCCGCGGACTCCAAGCGTCTGATGGCCCTGGTCTGCCGCGACCTGGACCTCGACCCGAAGAAGTTCCCGCCGAAGTCCTTCAGCGCCAAGATCTCCAACCTGAAGAACGAGCTGATCGACGAGGAGGACTTCGCCGGTCAGGCGGCGGACGGTTTCGAGAAGACCCTCGCCCAGGCCTACGCCATGTACCAGTCGCGCCTGCGCGAGGCGAACGCCCTGGACTTCGACGACCTGATCATGACGACGGTCCACCTCCTGCGCGCCTTCCCGGACGTCGCCGAGCACTACCGCCGCCGTTTTCGGCACGTCATGGTCGACGAGTACCAGGACACGAACCACGCGCAGTACGCCCTGGTGCGCGAGCTGGTCGGCCCCTCCGGAGGCGAGGGCCGTGATTCCGGCGAACCCGGCGAACCGGCCGAGCTGTGCGTGGTGGGTGACGCGGACCAGTCGATCTACGCCTTCCGCGGCGCCACCATTCGCAACATCCTCCAGTTCGAGGAGGACTACACCGACGCCACCACGATCCTCCTGGAGCAGAACTACCGCTCCACGCAGACGATCCTGAGCGCTGCGAACGCGGTCATCGAGCGGAACGAAAGCCGTCGCCCGAAGAACCTCTGGACCAACCAGGGCGCGGGCGCCCGCATCACCGGCTATGTGGCCGACACCGAGCACGACGAGGCGCAGTTCGTCGCCGACGAGATCGACCGGCTCACGGACGCGGGCGATGCGAAGGCCGGCGACGTCGCGATCTTCTACCGCACGAACGCCCAGTCCCGTGTCTTCGAAGAGATCTTCATCCGCGTCGGCCTGCCCTACAAGGTCGTCGGCGGCGTCCGCTTCTACGAGCGCAAGGAGGTCCGCGATGTGCTGGCCTACTTGCGCGTGCTCGCCAACCCCGAGGACGCGGTCCCGCTGCGCCGCATCCTGAACGTCCCGAAGAGGGGCATCGGCGACCGTGCCGAGGCGATGATCGACGCGCTCGCGCAGCGCGAGAAGATCTCCTTCCCGCAGGCGCTGCGCCGCGTCGACGAGGCGTACGGAATGGCGGCCCGTTCGACCAACGCCGTCAAGCGGTTCAACACGCTCATGGAGGAGCTGCGGACCGTCGTCGAGTCCGGCGCGGGCCCGGCCGTCGTCCTGGAGGCCGTGCTCGAACGGACCGGCTACCTCGCCGAGTTGCAGGCCTCGACCGACCCGCAGGACGAGACCCGTATCGAGAACCTCCAGGAACTCGCCGCCGTCGCGCTGGAGTTCGAGCAGGAAAACGCCCAGGCGGCCGGTGCCCAGGAGAACGGTCAGGCGGAAGACGGCGAGGGGGCCGCCGCCCCGGCCGGCACGCTCTCCGACTTCCTGGAGCGCGTCGCACTCGTCGCCGACTCCGACCAAATTCCGGATGAGGAGGACGACGGCTCCGGAGTCATCACCCTCATGACGCTGCACACCGCCAAGGGCCTCGAATTCCCCGTGGTGTTCCTGACCGGCATGGAGGACGGCGTCTTCCCGCACATGCGCTCCCTCGGGCAGGTCAAGGAGTTGGAGGAAGAGCGCCGCCTCGCCTACGTGGGCATCACGCGCGCGCGTGAGCGGCTCTACCTGACGCGGTCCTCGATGCGCAGCGCTTGGGGCCAGCCCTCGTACAACCCGCCGTCGCGCTTCCTCGAAGAGATTCCGGATACGCATCTGGACTGGAAGCGGAAGGGTTCCGTCGGCGCTCTCGCGTCGTCGGGTCCGGCCGCGGGCATCGCCTCGTCGCTGTCCTCCTCGCGGTCGCGCACGGGCGGCGCGCAGGGCTTCGCCACGCGCCGCGCCTCGGAGAAGCCGGTGGTCGCGCTGGCGGTCGGGGACCGGGTCACGCATGACCAGTTCGGCCTCGGGACCGTGGTCGGGGTGAAGGGCACGGGTGCGAACGCCGAGGCGACGGTGGACTTCGGCGAGCCCAAGCCGAAGCGGCTCCTGCTGCGGTACGCACCGGTCGAGAAGCTGTAACGCCCGGGGCGGCGGCAGGGATCCGGAGCCCGGCGGCCGGAGCCCGGCGGCCGGAATCTGGAGTTACGTCGGGTCGAGGTCGTGGCTGCGCAGCCACGGCAGCGGGTCGATCGCCGAGCCGCCGCTGGGGCGCACCTCGAAGTGCAGGTGCGGCCCCGTGGAGTTGCCGGAGTTGCCGGAGAAGGCGATCGTCTCGCCCGCCTTCACGGGACCGCTGGAGATCTTGTGCGAGGAGAGGTGGCAGTACCACGTCTCCGTGCCGTCCTTGGCGGTCACGATCGCCATGTTGCCGTAGGCGCTGTTCCACTTCGTGGTCACAGTGCCGTCCGTCGCCGCGAAGACCTCCGTGCCGTACGACACGGGGAAGTCGATGCCGGAGTGCGCCGACATCCAGTTGACGCCGGCCTGGCCGTACTGCGCGCTCAGACCGTGCTGCTTCACCGGCAGCGCGAATTTCGGGCGGAGCCGCTCCTTGCGCGCCGCTTCCGCGGCCGCCTTCTTCTGGGCGGCGACCTTCTCGGCCTTCAGATCGATACGTTCCTGCGTGCGGCTCGCGCGGTCCGCGAAGTCACCTGCGTCCGCGGAGAGGTTCGCCAGCTGGGTGTCCAGCTTGCTGTTGGCGGTGGAGGGCTTCACCGGCGCGGAGTCCGGGGCCGAGGCCGTCGTGTCCTTGCGCTCGTCCCCGCCGAAGCTGCCCACGGATGCGGCGGCCACACCGGCGACGCCCATCACGCAGGCCGAGGGCACAGCGACGGTGAACAGGGCGGAGCGCTTGGCGGGAGTGCGGCGGCGGGTCCGCGAGCGGCCCGCACCGGATCCGCCGTTCTTGCCGCGGGCGGCGGCGCGGGAGCCGGGGGCCGGGCCTTCCGGGGTCACTTCGGGCTCCGTGGCGGTGTACGGGGCGTCGGCGGCGATCTCGTACTGCTCGGTGAGTTCGTACGGCTGCGGATCCTCGGACTCCGCGGGCTCGTACGGGTGGGGCGCGTCGTGCGGTTCGTGCGGTTCGTGTGACGAGTCGTGCGCCCCACTGTCCGCGTGCGCCCCGTTCGCCTCGTGCGCTCCGTTCGCCTCGTGTCCCTCGTGCGCCCCGGGTGTTTCGTCGGGGGAGTTCCACGCCGTGGCGTCGAATGCGCCGGTGTCGAACGTGGCCGTCTCGAAGGCTTGCGCTTCCCACTGGCCGGTCGACGGGCCCTGGTTCCAGGCGGTCGCGTCCCACTGGCCCGAGTTGTCCGGGCCTGCCTGGGCGGGGATGTCGGCGAGCTGCTGGTAACCGCCGGTCGGCCAGGCGGAGGTGGTGTCGAAGCTGCCGGTGTCGTACGCGGCGGCGTGCTGCTGCCCGGCGTACGTGTCATAGGCGGCCGGCTGCTGCTGGGCGTCCGGGGCGGTCGCCCACTGACCCGTCTCGTACTCGGCACCGGGCATGTCACCGAAGAGCGGATCGGCGGCGAAGGTACCGGTGTCGAAACTGCCGGTGCTGAGGCTGCCGGTGTCGAAACTGCCGGTGGAGTAGGCGTCGTAGCCGTAACCGCCGGGCTGGACGCTTGGCGGTTCGTACGTCGCGTAGTGCGCGTAGTCGGCGCCAGGTGCCGAGGGCTGGGAAGTCGAGCTCCCCGACGGGTGACGGTCGTTCACCAACTTCTCTTTCGCCTCGGCAGCAGGGGCAGAGCAGTGCGGCGACTGTACCCGGCGGTATACGGGCGCGACAATCTTCGGCAGGTTTCACCCTCTCAGGAAACGGGCATTCGGCCGTCTTTCGGGGGACGGCGGGCACAGCCTTGGCTCTGCGTTCGAGTTGCGTTCGAGGTTCGGGAGTGCGAATCGGGTCCGTGGCCGATGCCCGGGCGTGGTCAGGCGACCGTGAGCCCGCCCGATTTTTCCCTCGCGTCGGCTCCTGGATTCGTCAGGTCGAGCGCCTGGCGTATGCCGTTCGCGACCGCCGGGTGCACCGGCAATGCGAGATGGCCGATTCCGGTTACCTGGATGTTCTGCGCCAGCAGGTCGGGGTGGTCGACGCACGCCGTTTCCAGCGGATCCATGATCTGGTCCAGATCACTCCAGAAGCACACGAACTGGGTGCGGCAGTCCGGTGCCGGTTCCTTCAGCTCCTCGATCACGGCGGAACCGGGGCGCATCTGCCGCACGATGGGGTGCGCGTCCGCGAGCGGCGCGACCCGCGTGCCCGCGTGCGGGGTGCCGAGCGTGACCAGCGTGCGTACGCGGATGTCCCCGCCGAGGCGCTGCGCGTAATAGCGGGCGATCAGGCCGCCGAGGCTGTGCCCGACGATGTCCACCCGGCGGTGGCCCGTGCGCTCGCAGAGTTCCTCGACGTGGCGGCCGAGCAGTTCGGCGGCGGTACGGATGTCACAGGTCAGCGGGGAGTAGTTGAGGGACTCCACGCGGCGTCCGCCGTCCTGGGCCAGGGCACGGCGGAGCAGGACGAAGACGGAGCGGTTGTCTATGAAGCCGTGCAGGAGAAGAACCGGAGGCCTGCCGTCCGGCGGGAGGCGTGGGGCGTCGGGGGGCGGCTGGACGGGGGCCGCCCGGCGCTCCTGGGTGATGCCGGAGGGGTAGAGGACGAGGTGGCCCGCGAGGATTGCCGCTTCCAGGGCGGTCGCCTTCAGGAGGGCCAGGGAGATGCGGCCCGCCGCTTTGGAGCGCGGGGCGGCCAGGGGAGGCGGCGGGGGCGGTGCCGGAAGGCCGGGCGGTTTCGCCGGCCGCCCGGTCGGTTTGGGCAGCGCGAAGCTGCGAAGGCGAAAGGGGCGGGCCCCTGTGAGCGGCATGGTCGACCTCCCGACGGCGCACGGGAGGGCGTCTTCGTCCCCCATGTGCCCTAGGGGGAGTCGTGGGCGATGAGTCGGCTCTGCAAGGGCGTGACTGCCGCCCGGTGGTGCGGCGGCTCGGTGCCCCCCGTGACGTCGCCGGTGCACCGGACCACCACGCCGTGCGGCTGACGGCATGGTGGTGCGGCGTTCTCGTTGCGGCTCCCCTCGCGCCGGGTCCGGATGCGGAGCGTGAACCCCTGGTCGGAGGACGGCGCGCAGCGAACGTGTCCCAACGTGTGATTTCCCCCTCCCTCTCCACCGCGAAACTGCCGCTTGCGGGATGCTGTGGATAACGTTCGTTCACTTCCCCGGCCGGTGTGGTGCGGGGTATCTGTGCTTGGACAGATGGTTGTCGGTACGGATATCGGTACATGGAGGCAGTGATGGGTGTGGCAGCCGGGCCGATCCGCGTGGTGGTCGCCAAGCCGGGGCTCGACGGGCACGATCGCGGGGCCAAGGTGATCGCGCGGGCGTTGCGTGACGCCGGTATGGAGGTCATCTACACCGGGCTGCATCAGACGCCCGAGCAGGTGGTGGACACCGCGATCCAGGAGGACGCCGACGCGATCGGCCTCTCCATCCTGTCCGGGGCGCACAACACGCTGTTCGCACGGGTGCTGGAGCTTCTGAAGGAGCGGGACGCGCAGGACATCCTGGTCTTCGGCGGCGGCATCATCCCGGAGGCGGACATCGCGCCGCTGAAGGAGAAGGGCGTCGCGGAGATCTTCACCCCTGGGGCCACCACGACCTCGATCGTGGAGTGGGTGCGGGCCAACGTACAGCAGCCTGCCGGGGCCTGATTCCCGAGGCCTGTACGCCGAGCCGACGCCTGGCCCCGAAGCCTGTACGCCGGAGAACCGAGCCCGGAGGCCGGAGTTCGGAGCCCGGAGCCCGGAGCCCGAAGGCCCGAGGCCTGGAGCTTGGAGCCCGGAGCCCGAAGGCCCGAGGCCCGGAGCTTGGAGGCCGGAGTTCGGAGCCCGAAGGCCCGAGGCCCGGGCCTGTACGCCGGGGGCTGAACGGCGGTGGTCCCCTCACGCCCGCCCGCGCTCCGTGCGGGGCCGCGGCAGTGGCGGGAGTTCGTCGCGTATCGCCGCGCGCAGGCGCAGTGTGGTGACCAGGCGTTGAAACGCCTCCGACCAGTAGCTGCCCGCGCCCGGCGACGCGTCCTCCGGTTCGTCCGGGATCGCGGTGAGCGCCTCCAGGCGGACCGCTTCGGCGGGGTCCAGGCAGCGCTCCGCGAGGCCCATGACCCCGCTGAAGCTCCAGGGATAGCTGCCCGCGTCCCGCGCGATGTTCAACGCGTCCACGACCGCGCGCCCCAGCGGCTCGGCCCAGGGCACCGCGCACACGCCGAGCAGCTGAAACGCCTCGGACAGGCCGTGCGCGGCGATGAAACCGGCGACCCACTCCGCCCGGTCCGCCGCGGGCAGCGCGGCCAGGAGCTTGGCGCGCTCGGCGAGCGACACGGCTCCGGGGCCCGCGGCGTCCGGGGAGGCGGGCGCACCGAGCAGGGCCCTGGACCAGGTCGCGTCCCGCTGCCGCACGGCCGCGCGGCACCACGCGCCGTGCAGCTCGCCGCGCCAGTCGTCGGCGACCGGGAGCGCCACTATCTCGGCCGGCGTGCGGTTGCCGAGCCGGGTCCGCCAGGTGGCGAGCGGGGCGGCCTCCACCAGCTGACCCAGCCACCAGGAGCGCTCGCCCCGGCCGGCCGGGGGTTTGGCGACGACGCCGTCCCGCTCCATGCCCGCGTCGCACTCGTGCGGGGCCTCGACCGCGAGGGTCGGTGTGCTCGACACATGGTCCACGGCCACGCAGGAGGCCGCCCGGGCCGCCATCCTCCCGGCCAGCGCCGAGTCGGGGAGCGCGGAGAGCAGCTCCGCCGCGGTGGAGCGGACATTGCGGCTGCGGTCGGTGAGGGCCTGCTCCAGGAACGGCTCGTCCGCGGCGGACAGGCCCGTGCGGAGCGAATCGAGGAACATCAGGCGGTCCTCCGCGCGCTCCGTCTGCCAGGTCGTCGCGAGCAGCTCCCGCGCGGCTCGGGTGTCGTGGGCGCGGAGCGTGGTCAGGAGGGCGACCCGTTCGGCGAAGAGGCCCTCTTCCCACAACTGCCGGACCTTCGGTGCGTCGTCCGTGGAGGGCAGGGCCACGCCGCCTCCCGGGGTGGCCCGGAGTGCGAACTTCCAGTCAGGGTTGAGGCGGGCCAGCCACAGCGCCCTGGGGCCGGCGAAGGCGAGCGCCTGGGGACGCAGGTCCGTACGGCCGCGCGCCGCGTTCAGGAGGGCGGGCAGCAGCTCGGGCGGCGCGCCGTACCCCCGGGCGTTGGCCAGGGCCAGCCACTGGGGGAGCAGCTCCATCAGGTCCGGTGTCGCGCCCCGTCTGCCGCCGCTCCCGAGGCCCGGCTGGTCGGCGAGCAGCGTGGCGAGCCTGCGCCGGGCCGCGGGCGGCACCGGTGGCCTGGGGTCCCGCGCCGCGGGCTCGGGCGGGGTGGCGGCCGGTGCCGGGCGCAGGCCGGCCCTGCGGCGGACCGTCTGCACCGCCGCCTCGTCGAGGAGGGCGAGCGGTGCCTCCTTGCCGGGGGTGTGGAAAGGGGCCGGCAGGGCGCGGCGGTCGGTGCCGAGCAGCGCAGACGTGACCAGCTCCTCCCAGGCCGCGTGCGGGGGCGCGGAGTCGGAGCGGGGTGCCTGCGAGGCCTCGGGTGCCGGGGGCGCCCCGGGTGCCGAGGGTGCCTCGGGCGCCGTAGCTTTGGTGGACGCCGTAGGCGTGGTGGCCATCTGTTCCTCCTGGCGTTCGTTCGTCAGCACAGCGGCACCGTCTCTCCCGCGTCCCGCGGCCAGGCCGCCAAGGGAGTGAAGCCCCGGTGGCCGCACTCGCCGAACACCGTCAGCGGTGCTCCTCCGGACAGGGCGACCAGCCGCCACAGACCTGGACCGGACGCGGCGGTCGGCGCCATGGGCAGCGCGGAGTCGCCGCCCGCGTCGGCCAGTTGCCACCTGCCGTCGGCCTGGGCCGGTATGACCTCGGAGAGCGTCACCGGCCACGACTCCAGCCAGGGGTCGTCGCGCAGCGCCTCTCCGTACCGCGCGGCGGCCTCGTCCGTCCGGACGCCCGGTGGCCGCTCCGCCGTGGGCGCCGGGGCCGCGAACTGTTCGCCCAGGTCCGCCCGCAGCTGCCGCGCGCCCGGATATCCCGCCAGCTCCGCGTCGAGCGCGAGGCCCACCGGCAGGGCGAGCGCGGGGGCGCGGCCCGCCGCCCCGTAGGAGAGGAGCAGGGCGGTGCGGCCGGAGTCCGTGCCGTACAGCCAGACGCGGCGCGTGGTGAGCTTGCTGTCGGCGGTGTCGCACTGCGCGAGGACCAGCCAGCGGTCCCGCAGCTGCGGCCCCTCCGGCTGGGCGGGCAGGCCGACGCGGGAGCGGACCGTGGCGGCCAGCCCTGACGGCAACGCGTCACGGTGGAGCCAGCCCTGGTCGAGGAGGTGCAGCAGGGCGCACTCCTCCAAAAAGCGCACCGGCCAGCCGGGTCCCGAGGAGGGTATGGCCGCCAACTCCCGCACGCGCGCCGCCAGTCCGGGCGCCTGCGCGTCGACCATGCGGGCCGCTGTCTCCTCCCACAGGCCGTACCCCGCCTGCTCGGTGGAGGCCGTGCCGGAACGCAGCAGGTCGGACAGGCGCTGCTCCAGCTCCGTCGCCCCGGCGGTGATGCGCTCGGCCCGCCTCTCCGCTCTTCTCCGCGCCGCCTCAGGGTCGGCCGACGCGCCGGGCGAAGCGTCGGGTGTCGCGGTCGAACTCCGCTCGTCCTCCGCTCTCTTGCGGCGGGACGCCAGCCATTTCCCGGCCCACGCCGGAGGCTCCCCGTCCGGCACGGTGCCGTCCGCGGCCGCCCAGACCAACAGCAGTCCCAGCGCGTGCTTGCACGGGAACTTGCGGCTCGGACAACTGCATGTGTACGCAGGGCCCGCCGCGTCGCCGCTGCCCGTGACGGCCCTCATGGCCGCGATGTCGACGCATGTCCGATACGGCTTGCTGCCGCTCCCCTCGCACAGCCCCCACACCGCCCCCTCGCCCGAACTGCCCGCCTCCGACCATGGGCCGACGACGCCGAGTCTGCTTCCCGCCTTGCGTGACGAGGCGTCAGGCGCCAGCGCCAGCACCTGATCCGCCGTCCAGCGCACCCCCTGCTGAGTCATGTCTCGAAGGTAGGTCCCGCCACTGACAATCGACCCGGGCCCGGCTGTTTTCCCAGGCCAGAGCCGCGTGAGGGTCGATTGTCAGTGGCGTGGTGCACGGTGGAGACACATCCGGGCCAGACGTGTCCGGACGAGCTGGAGGGGGATCGCTCCATGACCGTTTCCGTCGACTCGACGACGTGCGCGCCCGCGAATCAGGACACGGTTCTGAGGCCGCACGCGGAGCACGCCTTCGCCGCCGAGCTGGCCGCGCTCGCCGCGCAGGACGAGCGGCCGAGGCCGCGGCGGTGGCAGCTCTCCCCGTGGGCCGTGGCGACATACCTGCTCGGCGGCACGCTGCCCGACGGCACCGTGATCACACCGAAGTACGTGGGGCCGCGCCGCATCGTCGAGGTCGCCGTGACCACACTCGCCACCGACCGCGCCCTGCTGCTGCTCGGCGTGCCCGGCACCGCCAAGACCTGGGTGTCCGAGCATCTCGCGGCCGCGGTCAGCGGCGACTCGACGCTGCTCGTGCAGGGCACGGCGGGCACCCCGGAAGAGGCCATCCGGTACGGGTGGAACTACGCCCAGCTCCTCGCGCACGGCCCGAGCCGCGACGCGCTCGTGCCCAGCCCCGTCATGCGGGCGATGGCCGAGGGGATGACGGCACGCGTCGAGGAGCTGACCCGCATCCCCGCCGACGTACAGGACACGCTCATCACGATCCTGTCGGAGAAGACCCTGCCCATCCCTGAGCTGGGCCAAGAGGTGCAAGCCGTAGGGGGCTTCAACCTCATCGCCACCGCCAACGACCGCGACCGCGGGGTCAACGACCTGTCGAGTGCCCTGCGCCGCCGGTTCAACACCGTCGTCCTGCCCCTGCCGGAGAGCGCCGACGCCGAGGTCGACATCGTCTCGCGCCGTGTCGACCAGATCGGCCGCTCGCTCGACCTGCCCGCGGGCCCCGAGGGCATCGACGAGATACGCCGTGTCGTCACCGTCTTCCGCGAGTTGCGTGCCGGCGTCACGGTCGACGGCCGTACGAAGGTGAAGTCGCCCAGCGGCACCTTGTCGACGGCCGAGGCGATCTCCGTCGTCACCAACGGCCTCGCCCTGGCGGCCCACTTCGGGGACGGCGTCCTGCGCCCCGGTGACGTCGCGGCCGGCATCCTCGGTGCCGTGGTGCGCGACCCGGCGGCGGACCGCGTGATCTGGCAGGAGTACCTGGAGACGGTCGTGCGGGAGCGGGACGGCTGGAAGGACTTCTACCGCGCGTGCCGTGAGGTGAGCGCATGACGGGGGTTGGAGTGAAGACGCGGGGTGCGACGGGGGCGGGCGGGACGCTGCTGCTCGGGGTGCGGCACCACGGGCCGGGGTCGGCCCGCGCGGTGCAGGCCGCGCTCGACGAGGCACGGCCCGACGTCGTCCTCGTCGAGGGGCCGCCGGAGGCCGACCCCTTGGTGCCGCTGGCCGCCGATGAGGGGATGCGGCCGCCAGTCGCGCTGCTCGCGCACGTGGCGGACGAGCCGGGCCGCTCGGCGTTCTGGCCGCTCGCCGAGTTCTCCCCGGAGTGGGTCGCCATCCGGTGGGCCGTGGAGCGGGAGGTGCCGGTCCGCTTCATCGACCTCCCGGCGGCGCATTCGCTGGCGCGGGCGAAGGGGGCGCCCGACGAGCCCGACAAGCCTGACGAGCACGACGAGCTCAACGAAGGGGGCGCAAGGGAGGACGCCGTACGGATCGACCCCATCGCCGTGCTCGCCGAGACCGCCGGGTACGACGACCCCGAGCGCTGGTGGGAGGACGTCGTCGAGCACCGGGGGGCGGGCGGCGACGCGTTCGCGCCGTTCGAGGCGGTGAGCGACGCGATGGAGGCGCTGCGCGAGGTCTACGGAGACGGTGGGCACAGCCGCGACCTGGTCCGCGAGGCCCACATGCGGCTCCAGCTGCGGGCCGTCCAGAAGGAGTTCGGCCCTGACCGCGTGGCGGTGGTGTGCGGCGCGTGGCACGTGCCCGCGTTGCGGCGCGACGTCACCGTGGCCGCCGACCGGGCGCTGCTGAAGGGGCTCCCCAAGGTGAAGGCCGAGATGACGTGGGTCCCCTGGACCCACCGCCGGCTCTCCCGCGCCAGTGGGTACGGCGCGGGGATCGCCTCCCCCGGCTGGTACGGCCACCTGTTCGCCGCCGTCGACCGGCCCGTCGAGCGGTGGATGACGAAGGTCGCGGGGCTGCTGCGCGACGAGGACCGGCTCGTCTCGTCCGCGCACGTCATCGAGGCGGTCCGGCTCGCCGACACGCTGGCCGCGATGCGGGGGCGGCCGCTGGCCGGACTCAGCGAGACGACCGACGCCGTGCGGGCGGTGATGTGCGAAGGCTCGGACGTACCGCTCGCCCTCGTCCACGACAAGCTCGTCGTCGGGGACGTGCTGGGAGAGGTCCCCGAGTCGGCGCCCGCCGTGCCGCTCCAGCGCGACCTCACGCGCGCGCAGCGCAAGCTGCGGCTCAAACCTGAGGCGCTGGAGCGGGAGGTCGAGCTGGACCTCCGCAAGGAGACGGACGCGGCGCGCAGCACCCTCCTGCACCGCCTGCGGCTCCTCGGTGTCGACTGGGGCCGGCCGGCGCGCTCCCGGGGGAGCACGGGGACGTTCCGGGAGACCTGGCGGCTGCGGTGGGAGCCGGAGCTGTCCGTACGGGTCGCGGAGGCCGGGGTGTGGGGCACCACCGTCATCGGAGCGGCCACGGGCAAGGCGTCGGCCGACGCGGCCGGGGCGGCGGGTCTCGCCGATGTCACCGCGCTCGCCGAGCGGTGTCTGCTGGCGGAGCTGCCGGACGCGCTGCCCGTGGTGATGCGGGTCCTCGCCGACCGGGCGGCGCTGGACGCGGACGTCGGGCATCTCGCGCAGGCCCTGCCCGCCCTCGTGCGTTCGCTCCGCTACGGGGACGTGCGGGGGACGGACACCGGAGCTCTCGGCGAGGTCGCTCTCGGGCTCGCGGAGCGGGTCTTCGTGGGGCTGCCGGGTGCCTGCGTAGGGCTCGATGCGGACGCGGCGCTGGAGATGCGGGGGCATGTGGACGCCGTCCACCGGGCGGTGGGGCTGCTCGGGGAGTTCCGCGCGGGCCCTGCGGAGGAGTCCCCGGCCGCCCCCGGCGGGGACGGCGCGCGCGGGATACGGGCGCGGTGGTTCTCCGTCCTGCGCGTGCTCGCGCGGCGGGAGGCGGTCGCCGGGGTCGTGCGGGGGCGGTGCGTGCGGTTGCTGCTGGACGGCGGGGAATTGGCGGACGAAGAGGTCGCCCGACTCATGGGGCTCGCCTTGTCCCGGGGGAGCGAACCGGCCGAAGGCGCCGCCTGGATCGAGGGCTTCGTCGGGGGCGGGTCCGGAGGCGGATCCGGGGGCGGGATGCTCCTCGTGCACGACGCGCGGCTGCTCGGCCTGATCGACGACTGGCTGAGCGGTGTGTCGGACGAGGCCTTCATCGACGTACTGCCGTTGCTGCGGCGCACGTTCTCGGCGTACGAGCCGGGGGTGCGTCGGACGTTGGGGGAACTGGTGCGGCGTGGGACGCCGGGGGCCGGGCCCGCGCTCGGCGGGGGCGGCGTGCCCGGCTTCGCCGACGAGATCGACGCCGCGCGCGCGAACGCCGTCGTGCCGACCGTGCGGCTGCTGCTCGGCATGGCGGAAGCGGACGCGGATACGGACGCGGGAAACGGCGGCCTGGTGGGGGTGGCGGGATGACCGGCAGGAAGGTTGAGCGGGCTGTGACGGACGAGCGGCCCATGACGGATGAGCGGCTGCGGCGGTGGCGTCTCGTGCTCGGTGGGAAGAGCGCCGACGGGACGGGGTGCGCGCTCGACGGGCAGGACGCGGCGATGGACGGCGCGCTCGCCGCGCTGTACGGAGCGGGGGGTGAGAAGGAGGGCCGGGGGCGGGACCGTTCGGCTGGGCTCGGCGGGTCCGCGCCGTCCGTCGCGCGCTGGCTCGGCGACATCCGTACGTACTTCCCCGCGTCCGTCGTCCAGGTCATGCAGCGCGACGCCATCGACCGGCTCGGGCTCTCCACGCTGCTCCTGGAGCCCGAGATGCTGGAGGCCGTCGAGGCGGACGTGCACCTCGTCGGCACGCTGCTGTCCCTCGGCAAAGCCATGCCGGAGACGACCAAGGAGACCGCGCGGGCCGTCGTACGCAAGGTCGTCGAGGACCTGGAGAAGCGGCTCGCGACGCGGACCCGTTCCACGCTCACCGGCGCGCTCGACCGCAGCGCGCGGGTCAGCAGGCCCCGCCATCACGACATCGACTGGAACCGCACCATCGCGGCCAACCTCAGGAACTACCTGCCGGAGTACCGGACGGTCGTTCCCGAACGGCTCATCGGGTACGGGCGGGCGTCGCAGTCCGTGAAGAAGGAAGTCATCCTCTGCATCGACCAGTCGGGCTCGATGGCGGCCTCCGTCGTCTACGCCTCGGTGTTCGGCGCGGTCCTCGGCTCCATGCGCTCGCTGAAGACACGGCTGGTCGTCTTCGACACCAGCGTCGTCGACCTCACCGAGCAGCTCGACGACCCGGTGGACGTCCTGTTCGGCACACAGCTGGGCGGCGGGACGGACATCAACCGCGCCCTGGCGTACTGCCAGTCGCAGATCACCCGGCCCGCCGACACGGTCGTCGTCCTCATCAGCGACCTCTACGAAGGAGGCATACGCGACGGGATGCTGAAGCGCGTCACGGCGATGAAGGCCTCCGGTGTGCAGTTCGTGACGCTGCTCGCGCTCTCCGACGAAGGGACACCCGCGTACGACCGCGAGCACGCGGCGGCGCTCGCCGCGCTGGACGCGCCGGCCTTCGCGTGTACGCCGGACCTCTTCCCGGAGGTGATGGCCGCGGCGATCGAGAGGCGCCCGCTTCCCATACCGGACAGCGGGGCAGGGAACCGGACATGACTGCCCATCGGTGGCAGGGGGCTTGCGCGACGGTGGGCGGCGCGTGCGAGGATCGACGCGCCTCACCCGCGGAGCGATGCGTTCCGCCGCGCCGTGAGCCGGACCCTCCCCTCAGCAGAGGACTTTCCCCGCCTTGACTCCCGCTTCCGCAGCCGCTCCGTCCGGAGCCGCCGTGCGCTTCGCGCGCACGGTGACCGGACGACGACGTGGGCTGCGTGTGGCACTGGTGCTGGGTGGGTTGCTCGTCCTGCTCGTCCTCGGGTTCCTCTTCGGGGAGCGCGCGCAGGCGGCGGAGGGCGTTCCGTCGCGTCCCTTGGAGCGGGTCCAGTCGGCACGGGCCGCCGAGCCCGTCCCGGTCGCTCAGCGGGCCGAATCCCGGCCTGGAGCCGCAGCCGACCCCGTCGCCACCCCGGTGCCCCAGGCCGCCGCCCCGCGGCACATCGCCGAACCGGTGGTGGGACCGGGCGCAGGCGCCGTGCCGGTCGGGAAGCCCGAGGTGCCGCGAGCCGAACTCCCGGTCGACAAGGCCGTGGACGACGCCGTGGACGTCGCCGTGGATGACGTCACTGACGCCCTGCGCCGTACGCCGCCTCCGGCGCGGTGGATCCCGGAGCCGGGGCTGCCGGGCTCCGGCGACGGGGAGGGGCCCGGCCGCGACGCCGACCCCGCACCCGCCCCCGGAGCCATGCCCACGCCTATGCCTACGCCCACGCCCGTGCCCGGCACCGCTGCCGAGGGCGGGGCACGGGGCGAGGACGGTTCCGTTTCCGGGCGCGAGCACCTGGCCGAGCGGTCGGCCGGGCCGCGGGCGGAGTCGCCGCATGCCGCCGGGGGCGGGCTCCCGGGCCACCGCGTCGGCGCACACAGCGGCGCCGGCAAGGCCGTGGCCGAGAACGGCGCGGGCCAGGCGCCCTTGCCCGCGCCCGCCGCTCCCGGAGGCAGCCTCGGCAACGCCACGGCCGTGGACGGCAACGCGTCGCGCCACGGCGATCCGCACGCCGCCGCGCTCGACAGCCGCGCGCCGGTCCGGCTTCTCGCGGGGCCCGGGTGCCCCGCGGACTCCGCGCCGCTCCGCGACCGGCACCGCGACGTCCCCGAATTCCCTGGCTAGGGCAGCCCTTTCCCCGCGATGACCTGCCGCGCGGGGGCGGGACAGGTCTGCCCGCCGGTCGCTGGACTCCTGCGAAGGAATCCCGCCGACCGGATCCACAGCCAGAGCAAGAATTCGAAGGATCACGCAAGCATGAACAAGAACATCCGCCGTTCCATCGTCATAGCCGCCGGTGTCACCGGTGCCTGGGCGCTCGGTTCCGCCGTCGCCAGCGCCGACGAGCTGCCCCAGCACTCCGTCGCGCTCCCGGACCAGGCGTCCGACGCGGTCTCCGACGTCACGGACAAGGTCTCCGAGGCCAAGGTGCCCGGCGTCCAGGGCGAGGTCTCCAAGGCCACCGGCGGCTCCACCGCGGCCCCGGCCCAGAAGACCCTGGCTCAGGCCCAGAAGACCGTGACCCAGCCCCAGAAGACCGTGACCCAGGCCCAGAAGACCGCGCCGCAGGCCCAGAAGACCGCGCCGCAGGCCAAGAAGGTCGCGGCCCAGGTCCAGCTGCCGAACCACCTCCAGGACCAGGCCGAGCTCCCGCAGGCCGACGTGGCGGCCGAGGTCGACTACCTGTTCGGTCCCCTCGCCGCCTTCGCCCCGGACCTCACCCAGGCTTCCGCCGAGGCCGTCACTCAGGCTCACGCCCACGCCCACGCCCACGCTCACGCCCACGGCGCCCTCGCCTACGGCGACACCACGGTCGTCTACGGCCACGACACCGTCGCCTACGCGCAGGGCACCGCCGCTCACGTCCCGGCCTACGCCGCGGACACCGTCGCCCACGCCCAGGGCGCCGCAGCCGCCGCCGCGACCGCCGCCTCGCCGATCGTCGACGAGATCGCGGCCGCCGTGCTGCCGCCCATCGCCGCGACCGCCGTCGAGGGGCTCCTGCCCGTCGCCGGTCAGGCCGTCGGGGACGTGTCGTACCTGGCGCAGGGTGTGGTCGGGGATGTGCGGGATGTGCAGCCGTTCGCGGGCGGGGTCGTCGGGCAGGTGCCGCCGTTCGCGCAGGCGGTCGTGGACGAGGACGTGCGGCCGTTCGCGGGCGGCGTCGTCGGCTCGGTCACGCCGCTCGTGCGGACCGTCGTGGACCAGGTGAACCCCGTCGTGCGGGGCGTCGGCGGCAGCGCGGACGACCTGGCGCAGGGCGTCACGGGCGACGTGCGGCCCTTCGCCGGCGGCGTCGCCTCGCAGGTCCAGCCCTTCGCGCAGGACCTGACCGGCACCGTCGCCCCCGACGCCCGGGCGCTCGCGGACAATGCCCTCACCGGCGTCCAGGGCGTGGGCGCCGACGTCACGCCGGACTATCTGCCGACGTACGACTCGATCGCGTCGTACACCCCGCACGCCCCGCGCACACCGAACACTCCGCAGGCCCCCCACGCCCCGTACACCGCCTGATCGCGGGAGCAACTGAAGCAAACGTGCGGCCCCTGACGCGGCTCCTGACGCGGCTCCTGACGCGGCAGGGGCCGCACGTTTGCCGTGGCGACCGTCGCCACTGTGGCGACCGTCGCGGCCGGCGCGCCCAAGGGGGGCGGCTCTGTGACCGTCATCACCGCCCAAATGTGACCTGCGATTTAGGGACCCACGGCCCACGGCGATAACCTGCGAGACGGACATGCCGCGTATCGGACTCCGTCCTACGCCTCCCTTGTGACAGCGCAGTCACGTTGCCCTTCGCGGCACGCCCACGCAGACAGCTGACACCAAAGCAGCGAGATCGCAGCGAGATCACGGATTAGGGACGGACGCGCGTGGACCTGTTCGAGTACCAGGCGAGGGACCTCTTCGCCAAGCACGGTGTACCGGTGCTGGCCGGTGAAGTCATCGACACGCCTGAGGCGGCGCGCGAGGCCACCGAGCGGCTTGGCGGCAAGTCGGTCGTCAAGGCGCAGGTGAAGGTCGGTGGCCGCGGCAAGGCCGGCGGCGTGAAGCTGGCGGCGAACCCGGACGAGGCCGTCGCTCGCGCGACGGACATCCTCGGCATGGACATCAAGGGCCACACGGTCCACAAGGTGATGATCGCCGAGCTGTCTCCGGAGATCGAGGCGGAGTACTACGTCTCGTACCTCCTCGACCGCACCAACCGCACCTTCCTGGCCATGGCCTCGGTGCAGGGCGGCATGGACATCGAGGAGGTCGCGGAGAAGACCCCCGAGGCCCTCGCGAAGGTCCCGGTCAACGCCGTCGAGGGCGTGACCATCGAGAAGGCCCGCGAGATCGTGGCCCAGGCGAAGTTCCCGGCCGAGGTGGCCGAGGGCGTCGCCGAGGCGATGGTGACCCTGTGGGAGACCTTCGTCGCCGAGGACGCGCTCCTCGTCGAGGTCAACCCGCTGGTGAAGACCAAGGACGGCCGCATCCTGGCCCTGGACGGCAAGGTGTCCCTGGACGCCAACGCCGACTTCCGCCAGCCCGAGCACGAGGCTCTTGAGGACAAGGACGCAGCCAACCCGCTCGAGGCTGCTGCCAAGGCCAAGGGCCTCAACTACGTGAAGCTCGACGGCGAGGTCGGCATCATCGGCAACGGCGCGGGTCTCGTCATGAGCACCCTCGACGTCGTCGCGTACGCCGGTGAGGCGCACGGCGGCGTGAAGCCCGCCAACTTCCTCGACATCGGTGGCGGCGCCTCCGCCGAGGTCATGGCGAACGGCCTGGAGATCATCCTCGGCGACTCGGACGTCAAGTCCGTCTTCGTCAACGTCTTCGGTGGCATCACCGCGTGCGACGAGGTCGCCAACGGCATCGTGCAGGCCCTGGAGCTGCTCGCCTCCAAGGGCGAGAAGGTCGAGAAGCCGCTGGTCGTGCGCCTCGACGGCAACAACGCGGAGCTGGGTCGCAAGATCCTGAGCGACGCCAACCACCCGCTGGTGCAGCGCGTGGACACCATGGACGGCGCGGCCGACAAGGCCGCCGAGCTCGCGGCTGCGAAGTAAGGGAAGAGGTTAAGACACCACCATGGCTATCTTCCTCAACAAGGACAGCAAGGTCATCGTCCAGGGCATGACCGGTGCCACGGGCATGAAGCACACCAAGCTCATGCTGGGTGACGGCACCAACATCGTCGGCGGCGTGAACCCGCGCAAGGCCGGCACGTCCGTCGACTTCGACGGCACCGAGGTACCGGTCTTCGGCACGGTCAAGGAGGCCATGGAGAAGACGGGCGCCAACGTCTCCGTCCTCTTCGTGCCGCCGGCCTTCTCCAAGGCCGCCGTCGTCGAGGCGATCGACGCCGAGATCCCCCTCGCCGTCGTCATCACCGAAGGCATCGCCGTCCACGACTCCGCCGCCTTCTGGGCGTACGCGAAGTCGAAGGGCAACAAGACCCGCATCATCGGCCCGAACTGCCCCGGTCTCATCACCCCGGGCCAGTCGAACGCCGGCATCATCCCGGGCGACATCACGAAGCCGGGCCGCATCGGCCTGGTCTCGAAGTCCGGCACGCTGACGTACCAGATGATGTACGAGCTCCGTGACATCGGCTTCTCGTCGGCCGTCGGCATCGGTGGCGACCCGGTCATCGGTACGACGCACATCGACGCCCTGGAGGCGTTCGAGGCCGACCCCGACACCGACCTGATCGTCATGATCGGCGAGATCGGCGGCGACGCCGAGGAGCGTGCGGCGGACTACATCAAGGCCCACGTGACCAAGCCGGTCGTCGGCTACGTCGCGGGCTTCACGGCGCCCGAGGGCAAGACCATGGGCCACGCCGGCGCCATTGTCTCCGGCTCCTCCGGCACCGCGCAGGCCAAGAAGGAGGCCCTTGAGGCCGCGGGCGTCAAGGTCGGCAAGACGCCGACCGAGACGGCGAAGCTGGCGCGAGCCATCCTGGCGGGCTGACCCCCGGCCGCTGTGTCGCGGGCCCGCATCTCTGTCGAGGTGCGGGCCCGCTTCTTGTTTTTCACGTGCGGGTCGGTGGGGGCCGGTCGCGCAGTTCCCCGCGCCCCTTCAGAGGCCGTTGCAGGGGCGCTACTGCGGCCGCGGGGTCAGACGGTGCGGTCCCGTCGTCAGTTCCGCGCGAAGCTTTTCGCGCAGTTCCGTGTCCTCGTACGTGAGGGGGCCCGGGCCCATCCGGGCCGGTACGCCGCTGACGGCCCTGCCCGGTGACTGCGGCGGCTCGTAGTGGGTCGGGGCCGTGCGCAGGGTCAGGGCCGTCGCCCCGACGATCAAGGTCGTGAGCGCGATGGCCGCGCGGGTCCAGAGGCGGGCGCGGCGCTCACCGGTGACCCGCACGCGTTCCGGGTTCGGTACCCCCAGCTTCTCCGCGGCACCCAGTTCGCCGAGGCGCCGGTGCAGGGTCGCGGGATCGGCCAGGTCGGGCAGCCGCTCGGCGATCGCCTCGCGCGCGTACAGCAGACGGTTGGCGGTGGCGGGCGTGCTCGCCTCGGTCTCGGCCGCCGTGTCGGGCAGGTCGAGGCCGATGCCGTCGTAGAGCAGCAGGGCGCGGCGCTGGGCGGGCGACAGGCTCAGGAGTACGCCGAAGAGGACACGGTCGGCCAGTTCGGCGGGCGGGGCGTCCGGGAAGTGCAGGCCCGGCCGGAAGCGGTGCCAGGACGAGATCGCGTACTCGTGCGCGGCGGCGCGGACCCAGCCGGCGGGGTCGCGGTCCACGGCCACCTCGGGCCAGCGCTGCCAGGCCTGCTGGAAGGCGCGTTCGACGGCTTCCTGGGCGAGGGTGCGGCGCCCGGTGAGCAGATAGGTCTGGCGGACCAGGGCGGGGGCGGTGTCCTGGCAGAGGGCGTCGAAGGCGTGGGCCGGGGTGTGGTCCGCCCGGCGCGCGGGGGCGGGCAGGCGGTGGGGGTGGCCGGTCACCGCGGCCGGGGCGGCGGCCACCGCGGTCGGCGTATGGGGCTTGGCCGCGCGCTTCGCCGGGGGCTCGGGCCGCGTCGTGGACCTGGCGCTCTCGGCCGGCTGCGTCCGTGGCGTGCGCCGGGCGGGAGAGGCGGGTGTGGCCTTGGGCGACGAGGGCAGTGCCGTCTTGGACGGTGCGGTCTTGGGGGGTGCGGTATCGGAGGGTGAGGTCTTAGGAGGTGAGGCCTTGGAGGGGGAGACCTTTTCGCTCTGTTCCTCGGCGGCCGCGTTCAGGAATCTCGCGTACGCCTCATGGATGCGGCCCCGGGGGTTCGTGCGGCCCCTTTCCCAGGAGCGGACCGTTTCGCGCGAGACGCCCAGCTTCGCGGCGAGGGCGGCCTGGCTCAGCGACTTCGCCTCGCGCAGCCTGCGGCGTTCCTTGGGGGACGGCAGAGACGTGGCAGGGCTCTGGGGCATGTCGGACTCTCCGCACCGTGGGCCGACGTGCGGCGGACTGCCGGGCGCAGCCGAGCCGCCGAACGAAAAAGTACATAAATATATATTGGGCGACACATCCGGTATTCGCCTGTTACGAGGAGAAAGCGCGTGTCGTTGGGAGCATGGCCGGGTGACTCAGACGACCGATCACAGCGACCCGCCGCCCCTCGTGAAACTGCTGAGCGAACGGTCCCGGGACCGTTCCTCCGGCCTGGCCACCTGTCTGGCGGGCGGGGCCGTCGCGGCGGGCCTCGGTCTCGGCTCGCTCGCCGTGCTGGTGATCGCCCTGTGGATCAGCTCGCCGTACCCGGACAGCGGCCCCGACGGGGCGCTGCACATCGCGGCGAGCCTGTGGCTGCTCGCCCACGGCACGGAGCTGGTCAGGGCGGACACGCTGTCGGGGGCGTCCGCGCCGGTCGGTGTGACACCGCTGCTCCTCGCCGCCCTGCCGGGCTGGCTTGTGTACCGGGCGGCGCGGGACGCGACGGATCCCGAGGATTGGGGGCACCCGGCGGGCACGGCGTTCTACGGGGTGGTCAGCGGCTATCTGCTGGTCGGCGTCGCCGCGATGCTGTACGCGGCGGGCGGCGAGCTGCGGCCCGACCTTCTCGACGCGGTGCTGCACCTGCCGGTGCTCGCGGCGGGCGCGGCGGCGTGCGGCGTGTGGGCGGCGCACGGCTGCCCGCGCGGCCCGCTCCCGGCGCCCCTGCGGCCCGCGCTCGGCGTGCTTCCCGGCGCGCTGCGGGCCCATCTCCTGCGCGGGTTCTTCGTACGCGGCAGAACGCTGGCCGTGGCGCGGGCCGGGGCGGCGGGGGCGGTGGCGCTCGTCGGCGGTGGCGCGCTGCTGGTCGCGGTGGCGCTCGTGCTGCACGCGGGACCGGTGACGGAGTCGTTCGCGAAGATCACGGAGGTGAGGTCGGGGCAGTTCGCGGTACTGATGCTGGCCCTCGCGCTGGTGCCGAACGCGGCGGTGTGGGCGGCGGCGTACGGCCTCGGCCCCGGCTTCGCGCTCGGCGCGGGGAGCTTCGCGACGCCCGCCGCCGTGGACGCGGGTCCGGAGCTGCCGCGGTTTCCGCTCCTGGAGGCGGTGCCTGAGGCGGGGCCGGGGACGCCGCTCGGGTGGGGGGTAGGGGTGGTGCCGGTGGTGGCGGGGCTCGTGGTGGCGTGGTGCACGGTCCAGTCGGCGGCGCCTGCCTTCGGCGAGCGGGACGAGGCCTGGTCACTGGGGCGCACGGCCTTGGGGGCGACGGGCGCGGCGGTGCTGTGCGGGGCGGCCACGGCGGTGCTCGCGGCTCTGGCGGGCGGGCCGTTGGGCGTGGCGGTGCTCGCGGAGTTCGGCCCGGTGTGGTGGCGGACGGGAGCGGCGGCGCTCGGTTGGACCCTGCTGATCGGGCTGCCGACGGCACTGCTCCTCCGCGCGTGGCGCCTCCGGCGGCGTTCGGGCGCCGCCGGGCATGCGGTGGGGGCGGGGAGCGGGGGCGAGGCTGTGGCGCACGGGGCGGGGAAGGTGGCCGGGAGCGGGAGCGGGAGCGGGAGAGCGACAAGCGGGGCGGGGGGTGTGCGCGAGGCGGTGTCGGCCGAGGGCGCGGAGGGCTCCGGCGCCGGACACCGGGCGTGGATGCCGCGGTTCACGTTGTCGCGGTTCACGTTGCCGGGGCTCGTGCGGCCGGGGTTCACGCTGCCGTCTCCGCGAGGGCTGCGGCTGCCGCGGCCTCGGCTTCCGCGGCCTCGGCTGCCGCGCTGGGGAAGGCCCGGCCTCGGGCGCTCCCACGGAGGACTCACTCGCGTCACGCTGCCGTGGCGGGGCGGCCCCCCGGCCGACGCGACACCCTCCGCTGCTGCCGCAGCCCCGGCCGCAGCCCCGGCCGCAGTCCAGACCTCAGTGCCGACCGCTGCTCCGGGGCCAGGCTCGGTCCCGGGGCCCGCTTCGGCCCCCGGCCCCGCTTCGGCCCCGGAGACTCCCTATGACGCGGCCGTCCGGCGCGAGGAGGCGGCTCTGGAGGCCCGTCGGCGGGTGCTGGCCGCCGAGGAGGCCGCCGAGGAGCGGCCTTGCGAGACGTGAGACTAAGACGTGAGACCGAGACGTGAGACCGAGCCGTGACACCGAGACGTGAGCCGTGAGACGGGAGGCCGGGAGGGGCAGCCGGCAGGTGGGTCAGTCGTCCTGCTCGCCCAGGAGCGGACGCAGCTGCTCGGGCAGGAGGTCCTCGCAGGACTGCTTCGACGTCGTGGTGAGCGCGTCGTCCACGCACGTGTAGTAGTCGCGGTACACCAGCTGCGCCGTGAACGTCCCCGCCACCATGACCAGCGCCAGCGCGCCCGTGACCAGGCCACTGATCGCGGCCGTCGTCTGCGGCCGCGTCGACTGCGGCCCACCCTGTGCTCCGCCGCGTGCCGCGCCGCCCGGGGCGCCCGCACCGGTCGCGGCCGCGGGCCGCGTCGGGTCCGGCGTACGCGGCTTCGCCCGCAGCGACTGGACGGCCCACATCGCCGCGAGGGCGCCGAGCAGCAGTGCGACGTACCGCCAGCCGAACAGTGCGAAGAAGAAGGCCCACATGCCCGAGAGCAGGGCGTAACGCGCGCGGCGCTGGGCCGGGTCCGTCGGGTCCCAGCGCAGGCCGCCGTTACCGGAGGGGCCTTCCTTGCCGGGGCCGCCCTGCTGACCGGGGCGCTCGCCGAAGCCGCCCGGCGAACGGCCGGGCTGGCGGTCGCTCCACTGGCTGCCCCAGCCGTGGCCGTCACCGGAGCCCTCGGGCGGGGAGCCGGCAGGGCCGTCGGCGCCGTCAGGGCTGTGGGAGGGGCGACGCGGCTGCCACGGGCGGTCCGGCGTCCCCTCCGGTGGCGGCGCGAAGGGGTTGTCGTCGTCCTTGCCCGCGCCCTGGGAGCCCGAGCCCCGGGACTCCGGCCCCTGGGAGTCGGGGTCCTGCGGTGGAGACGAAGGGCGGCTACGGTCCGGCATCAGGTGTGCGTCTTCCCCTTGGTAGAGCCGTGGTGGAGAGCCGTGGAGCCCGCATGCGGCACCGCGTGCGGCTCGGCCACCCGGCGATCGTCGGTATTGGCGCCTTTTCCGCAGACGCTACCTTCCGCGCGCGCCCACGTCCCGTGAGGGGCGGTTCCGTGTGCCGGTATCGTTGCTGACGGTCGGCCGCTTCGTAGAGTTCCCCGTATCGCGGGGCTCGAAGCCTTCGTACGACCGCACAAAGACGCACCTTCCGAGAAAGGGCCCCGCTGTGGCCGAAAGCGCCGCCGAGAGCGCCGCCGCCGAGAGCGCCGTGGGCGAGAGCGCTGTGGGTGAGAGCGTCGTGGACCCGCGCCCCAAGCGGCTCGTCGTGCTCGTCTCCGGGTCGGGGACGAATCTCCAGGCCCTGCTCGACACCATCCGCACCCAAGGCGCACGGGCCTACGGCGCCGAGGTCGTCGCCGTCGGCGCGGACCGCGACGGCATCGCGGGCCTGGAGCGCGCCGAGCGCGCCGGGATCCCGACCTTCGTCTGCCGGGTGAAGGACCACGGGACCCGCGGCGAGTGGGACCTGGCCCTGGCCGAGGCGACGGCCGCGCACGGACCGGACCTGGTGGTCTCCGCCGGGTTCATGAAGATCGTGGGGAAGGAGTTCCTCGCGCGCTTCGGCGGGCGGTTCGTGAACACACACCCCGCTCTGCTGCCCAGTTTTCCGGGGGCCCACGGCGCGCGCGACGCACTCGCGTACGGCGTGAAGGTCACCGGCTGCACCGTCCACTTCGTCGACGACGGCGTCGACACCGGCCCGATCATCGCCCAGGGCGTGGTCGAGGTCCGGGACGAGGACGACGAGAGCGCTCTGCACGAGCGCATCAAGGAAGTCGAGCGCACGCTGCTCGTCGATGTCGTGGGGCGTCTGGCCCGGCACGGCTACCGCATTGAGGGACGAAAGGTTCTTATCCCGTGACCGCCGAAGCTACGAACGCCGAAGCTACGAACGCCGAAGTCGCAAACGCCGAAGCTACGAACGCGAACGCCGCGCCGCGCCCCATCAAGCGCGCGCTCGTCAGCGTCTACGACAAGACCGGCCTCGAAGACCTCGCGCGCGGGCTGCACGAGGCGGGCGTCGAGCTCGTCTCCACCGGCTCGACGGCCGCGAGGATCGCCGCCGCCGGGGTGCCCGTCACCAAGGTCGAGGAGCTCACCGGCTTCCCCGAGTGCCTGGACGGCCGGGTCAAGACCCTGCACCCCAAGGTGCACGCGGGCATCCTCGCCGACCTGCGCCTGGAGGACCACCGCAACCAGCTCGCCGAGCTGGGCGTCGAGCCCTTCCAGCTCGTCGTCGTGAACCTCTACCCCTTCAAGGAGACCGTCGCCTCGGGCGCCACTCCCGACGAGTGCGTGGAGCAGATCGACATCGGCGGCCCCTCGATGGTCCGCGCCGCCGCCAAGAACCACCCCTCCGTCGCGGTCGTCACCGACCCGAAGCGCTACGCCGACGTCCTCGCGGCGGTCAAGACCGGCGGCTTCGACCTGGCCGCGCGCAAGCGGCTCGCGGGAGAAGCGTTCCAGCACACGGCCGCGTACGACGTGGCGGTCGCCGGCTGGTTCGCCGAGGGGTACGCCGCCGCGGACGACTCGGGCCACCCCGGGTTCCTCGGTTCGACGTACGAGCGCAAGAACGTCCTGCGTTACGGCGAGAACCCGCACCAGGGCGCCGCCCTCTACGTCGACGGCACGGGCGGCCTCGCCGAGGCCGAGCAGCTGCACGGCAAGGAGATGTCGTACAACAACTACACGGACACGGACGCCGCGCGCCGTGCCGCGTACGACCACGACGAGCCCTGTGTCGCCATCATCAAGCACGCCAACCCGTGCGGCATCGCGATCGGCGCGAACGTCGCCGATGCGCACCGCAAGGCGCACGCCTGCGACCCGCTCTCGGCGTTCGGGGGCGTCATCGCAGTCAACCGCCCGGTGAGCAAGGAGATGGCGGAGCAGGTCGCCGACATCTTCACCGAGGTCATCGTCGCGCCCGAGTACGAGGACGGCGCGCTCGAAGCCCTCACCAAGAAGAAGAACATCCGCGTGCTGCGCGCCCACCGGGCACCGGCGAACCCGGTCGAGGTCAAGCAGATCGACGGCGGCGCGCTGCTCCAGGTCACCGACCGTCTCCAGGCCGACGGCGACGACCCCGCCAACTGGACGCTGGCCACGGGCGACGCCCTGAACGCGGGCGAGCTGGCCGAGCTGGCGTTCGCCTGGAAGGCGTGCCGCGCGGTCAAGTCCAACGCGATCCTGCTCGCCAAGGACGGCGCCTCGGTCGGCGTCGGCATGGGCCAGGTCAACCGCGTCGACTCCGCGAAGCTCGCCGTCGAGCGGGCGGGCGAGGAGCGGGCGCGCGGCTCGTACGCCGCGTCCGACGCGTTCTTCCCCTTCCCGGACGGCCTGGAGATCCTGACCGCAGCGGGCGTCAAGGCCGTGGTCCAGCCCGGCGGTTCGGTCCGTGACGAGCTGGTGGTGGAGGCGGCGAAGAAGGCGGGCGTCACGATGTACTTCACGGGGACGCGGCACTTCTTCCACTGAGCCGACCACCTGAACATGCGCATACCCCACGGGCCGTGCCCCTCCATCCGGAGGGGCACGGCCCGTGGGGTATGCGCATGTTCAGGTGTTCAGGCATTCGCGCGCGATCAGAGGCGACCAGGCGCGGTCAGGCATGGCCCGTTGCGGTCAGTTGTTGGACCGCTGGATGACCATGGTCTTGCCGGCCTTGTCGTGCCAGCCCTGCTGGCGGCCCGACTTGTCCCAGAACGGCGACAGGTAGACGAGCAGCTGGCCGATGCCGCAGGCCAGGGCGCCCACCATCGGGATGATCCAGCGGATGAACGCCCCGCCGATGCCGGGCTTCTGGCCGGTCTCGGCGTCGATGACGCGGATGCCGACGGCGAGCTTGCCGAGCGTGCCGCCGACCAGGGCCGTCATCAGCCACTCGTAGAGCAGGCCCACGACGGCGAGGACGCCGAACACCGCGCCGACGGAGCCCATCATGTCGGAAGTGGCGTCGTTCATGCAGGAGTCGTAGGTGGTGGAACCCGGGTCGCAGTCGCTGGCCGCGCTGAAGGAACCGGCCACTCCTATGAGGCCGAGGACGATGTAGATGACCGTGAAGGCCACACCGTCGATCACACGGGCGCCGAAGCGGCGGCCCATGGATGCCACCGTGGGGCCACCGCCCGGGAAGCCGTATCCGGAAGGCTGCTGCGGGTACGCGCCGTAGGGCTGCGCGCCCTGCTCCGGGTAGGCACCATAGGGCTGGGCGGGCTGCTGCGGGTAGCCGTAACCCTGCGGCGGGACACCCTGCGGTGTCTGTTGGGGGTGGCCGTAACCAGGCTGGCCCTGCGGCGGCTGCTGGCCGTACGGGTTGTTGGGGTCGCCAAAGCTCATGGCGCAGATCCTCCGTGGGTCAATGCGGGGACGACGCGGCACATCACGGAGGTAGGTCTTACAGATGCGGTCCGTCCCCCCGACACTGCCCGCGGCACTGTGCGCTTATCGTTCTTTAGGCGCGGCTTATTTGTCCAGCCGCATGCGGTATGTGTTGTGCAAGTGCAACCTCGTTGATCAGCCGGGGGCCGCCGTGAGGCCGGAGGAGCGCCCTGATTGGTACCGGGCGGGCCTCATCCGGGAAGATGGGGTCATGACCGCCCAGATTCTCGATGGCAAGGCCACCGCAGCCGCGATCAAGTCCGAACTGACCGCCCGCGTGGCGGCTCTGAAGGAGAAGGGCGTCACGCCCGGACTCGGGACCGTCCTGGTCGGCGACGACCCGGGCAGCCAGAAGTACGTCGCCGGCAAGCACCGCGACTGCGCGCAGGTCGGCATCGCCTCCATCCAGCGCGAACTGCCCGCCACCGCCTCCCAGGAGGAGATCGAGGCGGTCGTCCGCGAGCTGAACGAAGACCCCGCCTGCACCGGTTACATCGTCCAGCTGCCGCTGCCCAAGGGCATCGACGAGAACCGCGTCCTGGAGCTCATGGACCCGGACAAGGACGCCGACGGGCTGCACCCGATGAACCTCGGCCGCCTCGTCCTGAACGAGCCGGCGCCGCTGCCGTGCACCCCGTACGGCATCATCCGGTTGCTGCGGCAGCATGACGTGGAGATCAAGGGCGCCGAGGTCGTGGTCGTGGGACGCGGCGTGACCATCGGCCGGCCCATGCCGCTCCTCCTCACCCGCAAGTCGGAGAACGCGACGGTCACGCAGTGCCACACCGGTACGCGTGACCTGGCCGCGCACCTGAAGCGGGCCGACATCATCGTGGCCGCGGCGGGCGTCCCGCACCTCATCAAGCCCGAGGACGTGAAGCCGGGCGCGGCCGTCCTGGACGTCGGCGTCTCGCGCGACGAGAGCGGCAAGATCGTCGGTGACGTCCACCCGGGCGTCGCCGAGGTCGCCGGGTGGATCTCCCCGAACCCGGGCGGCGTCGGCCCGATGACCCGCGCCCAGCTCCTGGTGAACGTCGTCGAGGCCGCCGAGCGAATCGCTGCCGCGAGCTGACCCGGAAGAGGGACGAGCTCATGAACGCAGAACCCGAGCCGGGGGGTCGGGCGACTCCGGAGGGCCGGTCGACGCCTGGGGGCCCATCGACTCCGGAGGGCCGGTCGACGCCTGGCGGTCGGACGGGCTCGGAGGCGCGGGGCGTCTCTGCGGCACCGGAGGCATCGCAGGCACCGGAGGCCCTGGAGCCGCAGGGAAGCCCTGAGGCATCGGAGGAGCGGGAGGTGCCCGAGGTATCGGAGGAGCGGGGGATGCCCGAGGCATCAGAGGCCCGGGGAGTGCCCGAGGCGCTGGAAGCGGGAGAGATCCCCGGGGCGCCGGGGCTTACCGTGGCGGCTGAGGCGGCTGAGGCGGCTGAGGCGGCTGGGACGGCTGAGGCGGCTGGGACGGCTGAGGCGGCTGGGACGGCTGAGGCCGCCGAGAACGCCGGAGCGCGGGAGACAGCGGAGACCCTCGGGGCCGCCGAGGTCACCGGGCCCACCCGGGTCGCCGGGTCCACCAAGGCCCCGGAATCCCGGGAAACCCCGGAAACCCCCAGCGGGGCGACCGGGTTCACCGGGCCGACCGGGTCCACCAGGGCCCCCGAAACGCCGGAGACCCCCGAAACCGTCGAAGCCAAAGGCGCCGTCAGTGCCCCCGGGCCCGATGGGCAGCCGCGGAAGGTGTCTCGGCGGTTTCCGTTGTTCACGCGGGACACCGCGCGGCCCGAGGGCGGCGGTCGCGCGGCCTCCGGGGACGCGCCCGCCCCCGCGCGCCAGTGGCCGCTGCTCGGCGTGTGTGCCCTGGTGGGGCTCGGGCTGCTGCTCACCGCGCTCGACGTGTTCCGCGTCGGCACGATGCTGGTCGGCCTCGCGCTCGTCGCCGGTGCCGTGCTGCGGTGGGCGGTGCCGGACGTCGGCATGCTGGCGGTGCGCTCCCGGTTCACGGACATGGTCACGTACGGGGCGCTCGGCGTCGCCATCGTGCTGCTCGCGATGATGGCGCAGCCCGAGCCGTGGCTGGAGATCCCGTTCCTGGACGACACCCTGCACTTCACGATCGACAGCTAGGGCGACACCGGCCCCGCGTGCGGCGCGCATGGCGTGACGGCGGCCCGTCCTCCCCCCGAGGGACGGGCCGCCGTCGTTTCACCGGCCGCAGGTGAGGGTCACCACCAGACGCCCGCGCGGAGCTTGGCCCAGGTGTTCTTGCCGACCTGCCCGTCGACGCTGATCCTGGCCTTCTTCTGGACTGTCTTCACCGCGTTGTACGTCTTGGTGCCGAACTTCCCGTCCACGCCGAGGATGGTCGGGTAGCTCGTGTTCCGGTTGATCAGGCACTGGACTTCCTTGATCCGCTTCACCGCGGCGCTGCCCGTCTGCCCCGACTTGGTCAGCGCGGTCCCGTTGTAGTACCCACAGGAGTACGCGGCGCCGACCTCCTGCGGGGCGGGCGCGGCGGTGGCCGCCGGTGCGAGGGCCAGCCCCGAGCCGAGGGCCGCGGTCGCGACGGCGAGAGCGATGCGCTTGCGAACGATCATGACTTCCTTCCCGTGTCCGCGGGCCGGGTCCCCCGTTGGGTCCCCCGACGGCCCGCGGTCCGAAGTGGTGGCGCCGGCGGTTGGCCGGTGCCGTTGGTGCTGAACAAGAAGTTACGGAGCCGCCGGGTGGACGTCGTCCCGCACTCGGTTGACATTCGGCTGCACCCCACGCCGTAGCCGCGCGGTTCCTGCAACTTCCGCGGTACCGCGCATGGTTGACGTTCCACCGCCCGCACCGGGGTTACGCTGCGGCGATGCGGATCCGCCCCCTCGTCGTCGACGCGCTCATCGCGGTCGCCCTGACCACGGTGGCCGTGCTGCTCGGCCAGGAGTCCGTACGGCAGGGCTGGCCCGAACTCGATGCCAGCGGGTACGCGTTGGTGGTACTGGCCAACGCTCCGGCGGTGCTGCGCGGCAAGGCGCCGGTCGCCGTGCTCCTCTTCGTCCTCGTGGTGTGGATCGTGTACGTCAGGGCGGGCTACTGGCCCGTCCTCAACACCTTCGCGCCCATGCTCACCGTCTACACGGTCGCCTCCCTGCGGCCTGCCCGTGTGTCCCTGCCTTGCGCGGCGCTGATGGGCTCGGTGTGGATCTACGCCGGTGTGGTGACCGCCGGCTCGAACATGGGGGCCGTCGCCGCCCAGGCCATCGGATTCCCGCTGGTGATCTGGCGCTTCGGGTACGCGGCCCGCCGCACCGCCGAACTGGCCCGGCAGCTGAAGCTGGAGCAGGACGAGCGGGCTCGCCGCGAGGTCGCCGAGGAGCGGGGCCGCATCGCCCGCGAACTGCACGACGTGGTCGCCCATCACATGTCGGTGATATCCGTGCAGGCGGGCCTCGCCACGTTCGTCTTCGGCTCGGACCCGGCCACGGCGCGCGCCGCGCTCGGCACCATCTCGGGGACCAGCGGCGAGGCCCTCGAAGAGCTGCGCCGCATGCTGCGGGTGCTGCGCGCCGAGGGCGGCGAGCCGGGCGGCGGCGACGCGGCGCCCGAGGCGCCGATGCCGGGGCTCGCCCGCCTGGACGACATGGTCGAGCGGGTCCGCGCCGGCGGCGTCCCCGTCACCCTGCGCGTCACCGGGACCCCGCGGCCGGTGGCCCCCGGTGTCGAACTGTGCGCGTACCGGGTGGTGCAGGAGGCGCTGACCAACGTGATGAAGCACGCGCGCGGAGCGGGCGCGACCGTCGAACTCGCTTACCGCGCACGGCACATAGAGGTCTCGGTCATCGACGACGGGAAGGGGGTGATTCAGGACAGAATGCGAACCGGCAGCGGACACGGCTTGATTGGGATGCGGGAGCGGGCCAAGCTCTACGGCGGGACGATCAGCATCGGCCCGCTGAGCGAGGGGGGATTCGCCGTACGGCTCACCCTGCCGACCTCGGCGCAGGCCGCGGCTCAGGGTGACGCCGGGAGCAACGGGGGCGGAATGACCGGATGACCGGCTCCATCAGGGTACTTGTGGTCGACGACCAGTTCCTCATCCGCGCGGGGCTGGTCGGCCTGCTGCGCGCCGCGCCCGGCATCGAGGTCGTCGGCGAGGCGGGCGACGGCGACGAGGCCGTCGAACTCGCCAGGCGGACCCGGCCCGACGTCGTCCTCATGGACATCCGGATGCCCGGCATGAACGGCATCACGGCCACCGCGAAGATCCTCGCCCAGGCGGCCGAACCGGCGCCGCGCGTCCTGGTCCTGACCACCTTCGACCTCGACGAGTACGTGTACGGGGCGCTGCGCGCGGGCGCCTCCGGGTTCCTGCTCAAGGACTCCGGCCCCGAACGGCTGCTGGCCGCGGTGGCCGCGGTCGGCGGCGGTGACGCGCTCTTCGCGCCGAGCGTGACGCGGCGGCTCGTCGAGGCGTTCTCGCGGCAGACCGCGGGGCCCGGCGGCGACGAGTGCCCGCCGCCGCCGGATCTCGCGGCCCTGACCCTGCGGGAGGTCGAGGTCCTGAAGCTGATCGCGCGCGGCCTGACCAACGCGGACATCGCCGAGCGGCTCTACATCAGCGAGGCCACCGTCAAGACGCACCTCAACCGCACGATGAGCAAGCTCGACCTGGACAGCCGGGCGCAGGCGGTCGTGGTGGCGTACGAGACGGGGCTCGTCACGCCCCGTACGGGCGGGGCGGGCGGCTGATCAGCAGGTGACGACCTTGCCGTAGGAGCCGCGGCCCCAGTGCCACTCCCACTGCTCCCTGTGCTGGTAGGTGAGGCACCGCGAGTCGGGGCCCCAGTCGATGACGACCTTCAGGTGCATGGCCCGGCCGCAGAGGTTGGTCACCTTCACGTACTTGCGGTGCTTGATGACGTCCCGCTTGACGCAGGCCGGGGCCGTCCCGCGGATCGCGTGGGCGGCCGTGGCCGTGGTAGTGATCGCGGCCGTGGTCGTGGCCGACGCGGTGGGGGCCGCCGTGGCCGCGGGGGAGGTGGCGAAGGCGGTGCCGAGGAGGGCGGCCGCGGTGATGAGGCCGCCGGCCAGGCGTTTGCCGTAGTGCATGGGTCCGGGTTCCCTTCGTGAGGAGGCGCGGTCCGCTGCTGCGGGTGCCGCCTCACGACTGTGCCGACGCTCTCGGGTGCGGTGCCACCCACTCGGCCGGAGTACGTCCTTTCGGGTACACCGGCGGCTCAGGGGTGGCGCGAAGGGAGACGGCGCCCGTCCTCTCCCCCGTGGGAGGACGGGCGCCGCCGTTCGGGGAGGTGTGTTTCCTGCTGGAATCTCCCGATGTAAGCGGTGCGTTCCGCTTGAGATCCAGAGTCATGGACGCGCCAATCTCGTTCAAGGGATGCCTGGTCCCTGTGGCACGGAGGTGACCATTCCGCAACGGTGTTCTCGGTGTGCAACGACCTTGATCCGATGTGTGTGCGAACCAGTGGCCCATAACGAACCCATGCGCCCGCGCGGCGGGAACTGCCATCCTGGCTCTGCGCATCCCTGAGGACAGGTACGCACTCGGGGGAAGAGGGGGAGCAATGCCTCGATGGAAGGCGCTACCGGATGAACTCGACCCAGAAGTACGGGAGTTCGCCGACCGGCTGCGCGCGCTCGTCGACCACAGCGGTCTGAGCGTCGCGGCGGTCTCGGACCGGACCGGTTACAGCAAGACGTCGTGGGAGCGCTATCTGAACGGGCGGCTGCTCGCGCCGAAGGGCGCGGTCGTCGCGCTGGCCGAGGTCACGGGCACGCAGCCGGTGCATCTCATCACCCTGTGGGAGCTCGCGGAGCGGGCCTGGAGCCGTTCCGAGATGCGGCACGACATGACCATGCAGGCGATACGGATCTCCCAGGCGCGGGCGGCGTTGGGGGAGTTGGGCGGTGATGCGTCCGGGGGTGGGGGTGGGGGTGCGAGTTCTGGTGCGGGTGCGGGTGCGCGTCCTGGTTCTGGTTCCGGTTCGGGCGCGGGGGGTGGCAAGAAGGCCGGGCGGCCCGCGCGCAACGGCTCCGCGGGTTTCGGGGGGCTGACCGGAGTCGCCGGGCCGGCGGGAGTGTCGCCCACCGTGCCGCCGCAGGTCTCGTCCTCTTCGTACGGTGATGCCTCCGCGTCGCCCTTCGAGGGTTCGGCCGCCGGGCCCGTGCGGGCCGAGGGCTCGCCCGACGGGCAGCGGCGGCGGAAGGTGGCGATGTTCCTCGCGGGCGTGGTCGGTGCGCTCGTCGTCATCGCGGTCGCCGTCTTCCTCCCCGGGTTCGGGGACGACGGCAAGAGCGGTGGCGACGCGGCCGAGTCGTCTGTGACGCCGAGCGGTACGGGTGAGGCGAAGCTGCCGGACGGGGTGGAGTGCCGGGGGGCGGACTGCGCGGGCAAGGACCCCGAGAACATGGGCTGCGGCGGGGAGTTGGCGAAGACGGCCTCACGGGCCACGGTGGGCCGCACGCTGATCGAGGTGCGGTACAGCAAGACGTGCGGGGCGGCGTGGGCGCGGATCACCCGGGCGTCGCCCGGGGACGAGGTCACGATCACGGGGTCGGGCCGGGGTGCGTCCGCCGAGCAGAACGGCACGGTGGACGAGGACTTCGACGCGTATACGCCGATGGTGGCGGTCAAGGCGGGGGGCAAGGCCAAGGCCTGCGCGGTGTTGGCCTCCGGGGAGACCGGCTGCACGGAGTAGGCGACGCCGGGGCGGTGCCTTGGGTGCCGTCGTCGCCGTGGGTCGTCTTTCGGGGGCGGGGCCGCGGGGGTATGTACGTGCTCGCCATCTTGGCCCTGGACCCCGGGTGCTCATCGGCCCGAGGAGCACCACCACTGTGCTCCGCGCGCACATACCCCCGCGGCCCCTTCGGTGCGTACGCGCGTGCGGGTGGGTGGGGTGTTCCCTCCGGGGTGCGTGGGCCTCTGCGGGTGGGCGGGTCGTCCCCTTTGTGCGTGGGCGGCTCGTTCGGTGGGGGAGAAAGTTGGGGGGCTCGCGCATGGGAACGAGGTGCCGGGGCAGACGCACCGTACCCCCACGGGAGTGGTCGACACCCCCACGGCGGCCGCCACGCTCCCTCCCCCGAGGTGGCGGCCGCCCCTTGGGGTGACGCTGTGGGCGGGGCCACACCGGCCCGGGGGTCAGGGGTGGACGGGGCGCGATAGCCTGACGGCGGATCTCTCTTGATGCCAAGAGATCGATCATCGAGAGGCGATCGAGGACTCGACGAGGCGTCGGCGGGGATCCAGGAAATAGGGGATCCGAAACATCTGTACGAGGATCAGGGACCCCCACCGCCAGCTGTCTTACGGAGATCGCCATGACCCGCACTCCCGTGAATGTCACCGTCACCGGCGCGGCCGGCCAGATCGGCTACGCGCTGCTCTTCCGCATCGCCTCCGGCCACCTGCTCGGCGCTGACGTGCCGGTCAACCTGCGCCTTCTTGAGATCACGCCGGCGCTGAAGGCCGCCGAGGGCACCGCCATGGAGCTCGACGACTGCGCCTTCCCGCTGCTCAAGGGCATCGAGATCAGCGACGACCCGAACGTCGCCTTCGACGGCGCCAACGTCGCGCTGCTCGTCGGCGCCCGCCCCCGCACCAAGGGCATGGAGCGCGGTGACCTCCTGGAGGCCAACGGCGGCATCTTCAAGCCGCAGGGCAAGGCCATCAACGACCACGCCGCCGACGACATCAAGGTGCTCGTCGTCGGCAACCCGGCCAACACCAACGCGCTCATCGCGCAGGCCGCCGCCCCGGACGTACCGGCCGAGCGCTTCACCGCGATGACCCGGCTCGACCACAACCGCGCCCTGTCGCAGCTCGCGAAGAAGACCGGCTCGTCGGTCTCCGACATCAAGCGGCTCACCATCTGGGGCAACCACTCCGCCACGCAGTACCCCGACATCTTCCACGCGGAGATCGCCGGCAAGAACGCCGCGGAGGTCGTGAACGACCAGGCCTGGCTCGCCGACGAGTTCATCCCGACCGTCGCCAAGCGCGGCGCCGCCATCATCGAGGCCCGTGGCGCCTCGTCGGCCGCCTCCGCCGCCAACGCCGCCATCGACCACGTCCACACCTGGGTCAACGGCACGGCCGAGGGCGACTGGACCTCCATGGGCATCCCGTCCGACGGTTCGTACGGCGTTCCGGAGGGGCTCATCTCCTCCTTCCCCGTGACGGTCAAGGACGGCGCGTACTCGATCGTCCAGGGCCTGGAGATCAACGAGTTCTCGCGTGCGCGCATCGACGCGTCCGTCAAGGAGCTCACCGAGGAGCGCGAGGCCGTGCGCGGTCTCGGCCTCATCTGACGACACCCCGCGGGGTGCTCCGCCCCCGGCAGCCGTTCACCGGCCGCCGGGGGCGGTCGCGTTGTCGGGCGATCACCGGTTCGCGGGATCGGGGGACCCATCGACCACCGCGCCGGAGTGGTTCTGCCCGCCCTGCGACTTCTGTCCCGCGCCTGACCCGGGCTTGCCGTACCCCGCCGTCACCACCGCCGCCGCGGCGACCACTACCAGCGCCACCACGCGCAGCGCCGCCGCCATGCCGTCCGCGAAGCCGCCCGAGGTGTGCGCGGCGAGCGTCGTTCCGGTGACGGCCACGCCGAGCGCGGCGCCGACCTCACGGGCCGAGGTGCTGAGACCGGAGCCGAGCCCCGCCTGGCGCGCCGGGAGCGAGCTGACGACGCTGAGCGTCAGCGCGGGCATGCACAGTCCGGTGCCCGCCGAGATGACCAGCAGCCAGCAGGCGTACACCGCGTAGGGGGTCGACGCCCCCGCGGTGGACGTGCCGAGCAGACCGAGGCCGATCAGGAGCAGCCCGCCGCCCACCACGGGCCGGGGCCGGTCCGACCAGCGGGCCGAGAGGCGCGGGACCAGGGCCATGCCGACCGTGAGGGGAACGATGGCGAGGCCCGCGCGGGCGGCGCCGTACCCCTTCACGTACTGCAGGTACTGCGAGTTGACGTAGAAGAGCGAGAAGAGCCCGAAGAAGCACACGGCCGTGCCGAGCGTCGCCGCGCGCAGTTGACGGGAGCGGAAGACCCGGGGGTCGAAGAGCGGGGCGCGCGAGCGCACGGCATGGACCGCGAACAGGGCGACGAGGGCGGCGCCCACCGTGAAGGCGGCCAGGACGCGGGCGGACGCCCAGCCGTACAGCGGGCTCTCGATGATGCCGAAGAGGAGGGCGAAGAGCCCGCCGGTCAGCAGGAGTGTGCCCACGGGGTCCGGCGAGGGTGCCGCGGCGTCCTTGTCCGTGCGCGGTGTGGTGCGGGCCGCCGCCAGGGCGAGCAGGGCGGCGAGCGGCACCACCGCCCAGAACAGGGCGCGCCAGGACAGATACTGGCCGGCGAGTCCGCCGCCGACGTTGCCGGCGAGGCCGCCGAGTCCGGCGGCGAGCGTCCAGGCGGCGAGGGCGCGCGGGCGGTGCTCGGGCGGGGTGACGCGCAGCAGGATCGACAGCGTCGCGGGCAGGACCAGCGCGGCCCCCGCGCCGGACACACCGCGCCCGGCGATCAGCACCGCCGGGGTGGCGGCGAGCGCGCTGAGCGTGGCCCCGGCCGCGAACAGCCCGAGCCCGCAGAGCAGCGCGCCCTTGCGGCCGTACCGGTCGCCGAGCGCGCCCGCCGGGATGAGGAGCCCGGCGAAGACGATGACGTACGCGTCGACCGTCCACAGCAGTTCGGTGGACGACGGGTGCAGGGCGGACGAAGTCAGCTGGGGGACGAGGAGGTTGACGGCGGCGACCATGCCCTGCGCGACGAGGACGCAGGCGCAGAGGGTGAGCAGGGCCGGGCGCCGCAGAGTGGGTGCTGGAGTGGGTTCGGGTGTGGGTGCGGGCGGCCGGGGCGTGGTGCGGGCAGGCGAAGGCAAGGCTCCTCCTGGGAGCGTCGTGACGTGGGATGTGCCGCCACCGTAGGCTCGGCACCTACCTGCTTTCCAGTGCAACTTTCGCAAGGAATGAATGCGTGTGACGCAATCCATCGGCGGACCCGGTCCGGGCGGAGCGGGGCTCGACCTCAATCTGCTCCTCGCCCTCGACGTCCTCCTCGACGAGCAGAGCGTGTCCGGCGCGGCCCGCCGCCTGCACCTCTCGGAGCCCGCGATGAGCCGCACGCTCGGCCGCATCCGCAAGGCCCTCGGCGACCCCGTCCTCGTACGGGCCGGGCGGCGGATGGTGCCGACGCCGCACGCGCTGGCCGTCCAGGCCGAGGTCGGCGCCGTGGTGGAGCGGGCCCGCGCGCTCTTCGCCGGGCCCGGCGCGGTCGACCTGCGCACGGTCTCCCGCACCCTGACGATCCTCAGCAACGACGCGCTCGCCGCCGCCTACGGCCCCGCGCTCTTCGCCCGCGCCGCGCGGGAGGCACCGGGCGTCCGGCTCCGCTTCCTCGGCGAGAGCCACGAGGACGCGCCTCTGCTGCGGCAGGGCACCGCCGACCTGGAACTGGGCGTGATCGGTGCGACCGCGCCCGAGGTGCGCGTGGAGCACTTCCGTGACGACCGGATGCTGGGTGTCGTACGACCTGGGCATCCGTTGCTGGAGGGCGAGTTGACGGTACGTCGCTTCGCCGGGGCCGACCATGTGACCGTCTCGCGCAGGGGGCGGCTGGCCGGGCCGCTGGACGCCGCACTCGCCGAACACGGCCTGAGCAGAAGGGTGGTGGGCAGCGTGGGGACGTTCGCCGCGTCCGCCTTCATGCTGCTGCGCACGGACCTGGTCGGCCTGGTCACGTCGTGGGCCCGCCCCCTGACGGACACGCTGGGCCTCGTCACCTTCGAGATCCCCCTCGACCTGCCGCCGCTCCCGCTCGGCATGGCCTGGCACCCCCGGCACGACGCGGACCCGGCGCACGCGTGGCTGCGGGGATGCGCGCGGGAGCTGCTCACCTGAGGCGGGCGGTGAGCCAGTCGGCCGTGCGCGGGAGCCAGTCGGCGCGGGCGTTGCCGAGGAGGTGGTCGCCGTGCGGGACGAGGAGGTACGCGCCGCGCGGGGCCTCGGCGGCGAGCGGCGCGCCGTTCACGACGCCCGGGATGACGTCCTCGCCGCCGTCGACCACGAGCAGCGGGCAGGCGATGCGGGCCGCGGTGCCGCGCAGGTCGACGCGGCGTACGAACTCCCGTGCCGCGTCCGGCGATCCGGCCCGCTGGGCGAGTGTCGCGCGGACGAACGGCACCGTGTCGTCCCATCCCGTGAGGCGGTAGGGGCCGCTGACCGTGGCCGCCGCGCGGACGCGGGGCTCGTGCGCGGCGCCCGTCGCCGCGAAGTACCCGCCGAGGCTGAGCCCGAGCACGCCCACCGGCACGGGGCCGAGCCGCTCCTCCAAGGCGTCGACCACGCGTGACAGAACCCGCTGGTAGTCCGCCTCGAAGACGGTCGTGGCGGCGCGCACGCCCTGGCCGGGGCCGTCCATCGTGAAGACGGCGGTGCCGCGCCGCAGCAGCGCCTCGGTCACGTCGTGGAACTCCTCTTTGGACGAGTCGAGCCCCGGGACGACGATCACCAGCGAGGACGGGCTGCGGCCGCCGTCCCCACCGTCCCTGCCATCCCCGCCGTCCGCTGTGCGCAGCCACCCGGCGTACGACTCCTCCTCGACCCGTATGTGCCCGGGGTCGAGCAGTGCCAAGGCGCGCCCCATCGCCGCGTCGGCCTCGGCGGCGGCCCGTGCGGCCAGGGCGCGGTCGGGGTGAGGGAGCAGCACCGCGTAGTGGAACCAGCGGGCGGCGGCCCGGAAGGTCTCGCCCGCGGAGACACCGGCGCCGTCTCCCGCGTACGCCTCGGCGGCGGCCACCAGCCGCTGTCCCTCGGCGCGGAAGGCGGCGGGCCACTCCAGCAGATCGCGCAGGGTGCCGGTGACCCGCTCGTACGCGAAGGGGTCGAGCCCGGCCCCGAAGGCCCGGGAGCGGTTCTGCGCGATGAAGTCGCAGAGGAGGCCGGGGGTGGTGAGAAGGTGGCCGGCGGGGGCGTTGCCTTGCTGGGGGTCGGTCATCGGGACAGCACATCGCGGGCGGCCCAGGGAGGTCCAACAGCCGTTCCGGCAGATCGACATCTATTGGTTGTCAGCGCAGGTGGCATGCTCTGTCCCACTACGCTGCGGCCCATGGAAGCAGCGCCGGAAGATCCTGACCAGGGCCAGGGCCAGGGCCAGGGCCAGGGCCAGGGCCAGGGCCAGGGCCAGGACCTCGACCTCGACCTCGCCCAGGTCCGCGCCTTCGTCGAGGCGGCGGCCGAGAGCGGTGGGCCGCACTTCGGGCGGGCGGCGCGGCGGCTGGGCCTCAGCCAACAGGCCCTCTCCAAGCGGGTGGCCCGCCTCGAAACCACCCTGGGCGTACGCCTCTTCACCCGTACCGGCCGCGGCGTCACCCTCACCGCCGAGGGGCACCGCTTCCTCGAACCGGCCCGGCGGGCCCTGACCGCGGGCCGCGCGGCGGTCGACGCGGCGAGGACGGCCACGCGCCGCCCCTTGCGGATCGATACGTGGGGGCATCTGTACGAGCCGATGCGTACCCTCGCGGCGGTCATCGAGGCGAGCGCCACGGGAGCCGGGGCCCTCGTCGTGGAGCCCGGCGCGGCCCGCGATCTCGCCTCCGTGGTTCAGGCGCTGCGGCGCGGGGACGCGGACGCGGGCTTCGGACGTCTCCCCGCCTCCGCCTGCGAAGATGCCCCGGATCTGGCCCACCGCCCGGTCCGCCTTGAACCGGTCGACGTGCTCCTGAGCGACGCGCACCCGCTCGCCGCCGCCCCCGCGCTGCGCCCGGCCGACCTGCGGGACAGCGTCCTGCGCTACCCGGCGGACGCGGCCCGCCTGGACTTCCTCACGCGCTTCGCCGACCGCTTCGGCGTCGAGCACCGTGCCGGCGGCCCGAACCTCGGCCTGTCCCCGCTCCTGGCCCGCCTCGCCGCGACACCCACCCACTTCACGCTGCTCCCGGCGGATCTGCCGCTGCCCGCCGTGCCGGGCGTCCGCGTCGTCCCGCTGACGGACCCGACTCCCCTTTACGCCTGGTCACTTGTCTGGCCGAAGGACCGGGAGCCGGAGCCGCTGGCAGAACTCCTGTCCGTATGCGCGGAGTTGGCCGAGAAGCATCGCTGGTTGGAGTGCGACGCGTCCCGGGACTGGCTTCCCTCCTGAAGGCGTCCGACGTCTGAAGGTGTCCGGCGTCGACCGCTCTTGCTGACCTGCTCATGAATGTAGTACTTCTTATACATGAGCGAGCAAGTGCACAACAGATTGGCGATGGTGCGCGCCGAGCGGAAGGTGTCGCGTCAGAGCCTGGCCGAGGCAGTGGGAGCCCACTACCAGACCATCGGCTATATCGAACGGGGGCAGTACAACCCGAGCCTCGACCTCGCGCTGAAGATCGCGAAGTTCTTCGAGCTGCCGGTCGAGGCCCTGTTCTCCCTCGAACCGTTTCGCCCGCTCACGGATCAGGTTTACGGGAGGAACCAGTGATGACGACCAGCGACCACCGCCCTCTGACGAACTACGACCGGCGGATGTACCGGCTGATGAACCGGCGGGAGGCGGCGCCGTTCCACGCCACGGCTGCCCGCAGGCGCACCTGGGTCGTCGTGCACATCGTCCTGACCGCCGTGAGTGTCGTGGCCTGGCTGTGCGCCGTCGTCGGCGATCAGCGCTGGGCCACGTGGACCATGCTCGGTCTGCTGCTGCCGTGGTGCTTCGCGACCGGCGTCATCAACAGTTCGACGCGCGGCCTGCTCGAACTGCGGGTGCGTGCGCTGGACGAGCGTCAGCGCGCCGAGAGGATCCGGGTGGCGGCCCTCGCTCACCGCGCCATGCTGTGGGTGCTGCTCGCGGCGACCATCGGCGCGGGCGGCGCCGCGGTCGCCGGTCCGCAGATCAAGGGCCTCGTCTTCCCCGCCCTCTTCAGCGTCTTCGTCGTGCACTGGCTGATGCCGCTCTGGGTGGCGGGCCTCACGGCACGTGACGAACCGGACCTCGACGACGACGATGACGCCGTCGTCGAGGCCTGGGGGCCCACCGGAGCCGCCTGAGTCACGCCTTCCGCAGGCGTTCCTTCAGTTTCGCCACGTCCACCGACTCCTTCGGCGACGGTGTCCCGGCGGGCACCGGGTCGCCGTAGTCGGTGAAGCCCGTCGTCGTCCGCTCGTCGCCGTCGTCCCGCTCCACCGACTTGACCAGGTACGGCTTGCCCTCGGTGGCGATGTACATCGTGTTCTTCTTGCCGTCCTCCGTCTCGGTCAACGGGATGACGTCGATGCCGTCGACCGTCGTGGGATCGCCCTTCTTCAGCGACTTCGTGTCGTCGGCGTCCTCGGCGGCGTCGGCATCCTGGATCTCCCGCTGGAATTCCGTGAGGTCACAGACTTCGGCGACGTCCTTGAGCATCGCGTCCCCGGTCGTGCCGTGGATGTAGCGGCCCTTGAAGAGCTCGGCGGCGGCCTTGCCGTCGCCGCCGGGGACCTGGGTCCTCCAGAAGGTCGCGTCCGGCTTCATCCACACCTTGTCGCCGCGCTTGACCAGCTCCAGGGAGGCGCCGCCGGCCTCCTTCATGGTGCCGGCGCAGTTGCCGTCGCGGTCGAGGGTCAGTTCGAGGGACGTCGGGTCGTCCGAGTCCGCCTCGCGGCCGGCGCCCTTCGCCGCGCTGTCCCCGCCCGTCCGTTTCATCGAGAGGTGCACCGACTTCGCGTCCAGCAACTCCTGCTTCGCCTTGTCGGAGATCTTCCGGGCGCTCATGTCCGCGACGCCGTTGCCGCTCCCGCCTCCGGCCTTGTCGCCGTCGCCGCCATCACCGTCGCCGCCGTTCGACGAACACGCGGGTGCGGCCAGCAGGGCGACCGCGCAGCACACCGCACCGCTCCAGACGCGCTTACGGGACATTCGACTCATCGCGTACCCACCTCCGGTGACAGAACGTGTACCGGCCGTGCATCGACCGTGCGCCGACCGTACGTTTCGTACCGAGTGCCCACCCGCGCAGTGACACAGCGCACTTTCAGCCACCGGAGCGCATGCTTTGCCCGCGCCCGGGCAGGTGCCCCCGGCTGCCGTGAGTGACAGGCGGGGCATATGACAGGAACGGAAGGCGAACGGGACGTGTCCGCACAACAGACCATCCATGTGGGCGGAGAGTGGCTGAGCGCCGCCTCCGGCGCCACTCGCGAGATCCTCGACCCGGCGGATGCCAAGCCGTTCGCGCTGATCGCCGAGGGCGGGACCGAGGACGCCGACGCGGCCATAGCCGCCGCGCGCAAGGCCTTCGACGAGGGGCCGTGGCCCGCCACGCCCGTCGCCGAGCGTGCCGCCCTCCTGCGCAAGGTCGCCGACCTCCTCGTACGCGACCGGGAGGAGATCGGCCTCCTGGAGAGCCGCGACGCGGGCAAGACCCTCGAAGAGGGGCGCGTCGACGTGGACTGCGTCGCCGACGCCTTCCGCTACTTCGCCGACCTCGTCATCGGAGAGGGCGCCGGGCGCGTCGTCGACGCGGGCAGCGACGACATCCACAGCGTCGTCGTGCACGAGCCCGTCGGCGTCTGCTCGATGATCACGCCCTGGAACTACCCGCTCCTTCAGGCCAGCTGGAAGATCGCCCCGGCGCTCGCCGCCGGCAACACCTTCGTCATCAAGCCCAGCGAGATCACCCCGCTGACGACGGTCGCGCTCGTCGAGCTGCTCGTCGAGGCCGGGCTGCCCGCCGGTGTCGCCAACCTCGTGACCGGCCCCGGCCACACCGTCGGCGCCCGCCTCGCCGACCACCCCGACGTCGACCTGGTCTCCTTCACCGGCGGCCTCGCCTCCGGCACCAAGGTCGCCCAGGCCGCCGCGCTCGGCGTGAAGAAGGTCGCCCTGGAGCTCGGCGGGAAGAACCCCAACGTCGTCTTCGCCGACGCCTGCGCCACCGAAGAGGGCTTCGACACCGCCGTCGACCAGGCGCTCAACGCCGCCTTCATCCACAGCGGGCAGGTCTGCTCCGCCGGTGGCCGCCTCATCGTCGAGGAGTCCGTCCGCGAGCGCTTCGTCGCCGAACTCGCCCGCAGGGCTCAGCAGATCAAGCTCGGGCGCGGCACCGAGGACGGCGTCGAGTGCGGCCCCCTCGTCTCCCAGCAGCAGCGCGAGAAGACCGAGATGTACGTCGCCTCCGCGCTGGAGGAGGGCGCCGTGCTCCGCTGCGGCGGCAAGCGCCCCGAGCCGAGCGATGTCCGGCCCGCCACCGGCTACTTCTACGAGCCGACCGTGCTCGACCAGTGCCACCGCGAGATGAAGGTCGTACGGGAAGAGGTCTTCGGGCCGGTTCTCACTGTTGAGACATTCCGTACCGAGGACGAGGCCGTCGCGCTCGCCAACGACACCGAGTACGGCCTCGCGGGCGCCGTGTGGACCGCCGACCCGGGCCGCGGCCGCCGCATGGCCCGCCGGATGCGCCACGGCACCATCTGGATCAACGACTTCCACCCCTACCTGCCGCAGGCGGAGTGGGGCGGCTTCGGCAAGAGCGGCGTCGGGCGCGAGCTCGGCCCCGCCGGACTCGCCGAGTACCGCGAGTCCAAGCACATCTACCAGAACCTGGCGCCGCGCCCCGTCCGCTGGTTCGCGGGCTGAGGCCACCCACCCCATTACGCGCAAGCACCTTGCACGACCTCGCAGGAAGAGGAGTAGCCACCCCATGGCCGAAACCCCCCAGCCCGCCACCGAGTTCGACTACGTCATCGTCGGCGGCGGCACCGCAGGATCGGTGATCGCCTCCCGCCTCACCGAGAACCCGGACGTCACCGTCGCCGTCATCGAGGGCGGCCCGAGCGACCTCGACCGTGAGGACGTCCTCACGCTCCGCCGCTGGCTCGGCCTGCTCGGCGGCGAGCTCGACTACGGCTACACGACCACGGAACAGCCACGGGGTAACTCCCACATCCTGCACAGCCGTGCCAAGGTGCTGGGCGGCTGCTCCTCGCACAACACCCTGATCTCCTTCAAGCCGCTGCCGTCCGACTGGGACGAGTGGGAGGAGGCCGGGGCCACCGGCTGGAACGCCAAGGCCATGGACCCCTACTTCGGCAAGCTGCGCAACAACATCGTGCGCGTCGCCAAGAAGGACCAGAACCAGATCGCCACCGACTGGGTCGAGGCGACCAAGACCGCTCTCGGCGTGCCCGAGGTCGTCGGCTTCAACGACAAGCCCTTCGACGAGGGCGTCGGCTTCTTCGACCTCGCGTACCACCCGGAGAACAACAAGCGCTCCTCCGCCTCGGTCGCCTACCTCCACCCCCACATGGAGGCCGGTGACCGCCCGAACCTCCACCTGTTCCTGGAGACCTGGGCGACCAGGCTGGAGCTGGACGGCAAGACCGCGCGCGGCGTCCACGTGCGGATGAAGGACGGCGAGGAGGCGCTGCTCACCGCCCGCCGCGAGGTGCTGGTCTGCGCCGGCGCCGTCGACACCCCGCGCCTGCTCATGCACTCCGGCATCGGCCCGAAGAAGGACCTCGAAGCCCTCGGCATCCCGGTCGTGCACGACCTGCCGGGCGTCGGCGAGAACCTCATCGACCACCCGGAGTCGGTCATCGTCTGGGAGACCAACGGGCCGATCCCCGGCAACTCCGCGATGGACTCCGACGCCGGTCTGTTCGTGAAGCGGGACCCGGACCACAAGGGCCCGGACCTGATGTTCCACTTCTACCAGATCCCGTTCACGGACAACCCGGAGCGGCTCGGGTACGAGCGCCCGGAGCACGGCGTGTCCATGACGCCGAACATCCCCAAGTCCCGCGCCCGCGGCCGCCTCTACCTGACGTCGGCGGACCCCGAGGTCAAGCCCGCCCTCGACTTCAAGTACTTCGAGTACGACGAGAACGGGGTCGACTACGACGGGCAGACCCTTGTCGACGGCATCAAGCTGGCGCGCAAGGTCGCGCAGGCCGAGCCGTTCAAGAAGTGGCTCAAGCGCGAGGTCTTCCCCGGCCCCGACGTCACCGACGACGCCGAGATCAGCGAACTGGTGCGCAAGGCCGCGCACACCGTCTACCACCCCGCCGGCACCTGCCGAATGGGTGCTTCCGGTGATGAACTCGCCGTGGTGGACCCGGAGCTGAAGATCCGGGGCCTGGCAAGAATCCGTATCGCGGACGCATCCGTCTTCCCGACGATGCCCGCCGTGAACCCGATGATCGGAGTGCTCATGGTCGGGGAGAAATGTGCCGAGATGCTGGGTGGTGACGGCCGATGAGCGAGGCCACCGCGGTGATCGCGGACACGGAGAAGGCGCCCGCCGAGGGTCCCGTCTTCGCCGTCAAGAACCTCTGGAAGGTCTTCGGCCCCAAGGCCGAGCGGATACCCGGCGACACGGAGCTGCACGGCCTGAGCCCCGCCGAGCTGCGTGAGCGGACCGGCTGCACCGCCGCCGTGCGCGATGTGTCCTTCGAGGTCAACAAGGGCGAGGTCTTCGTCGTCATGGGCCTGTCGGGCTCCGGCAAGTCCACCCTCGTACGCTGCCTGACCCGGCTCATCGAGCCCACCTCCGGCGAGCTGTCCATCGACGGCGAGGACGTCCTCGCCATGGACAAGGCCCGCCTGCGCGAACTGCGCCGCCACCGCGCCGCCATGGTCTTCCAGCACTTCGGCCTGCTGCCGCACCGCTCGGTCCTCGACAACGTCGCGTACGGCCTGGAGATCCAGGGCGTCGGCAAGGCCGAGCGGCGCGCCAAGGCCCTCGAAGTCGTCGCGAAGGTCGGCCTCGAAGGGCTCGAACAGCGCAAGCCCGGCCAGCTCTCCGGCGGCCAGCAGCAGCGCGTGGGCCTGGCCCGCGCCCTCGCCGTCGACCCCGAAGTCCTCCTGTTCGACGAGCCGTTCAGCGCCCTCGACCCGCTGATCCGCCGCGACATGCAGGAGGAGGTCGTCCGCCTGCACCGTGAAGAGGGCCGCACGATGGTCTTCATCACCCACGACCTCAGCGAGGCCCTCAAGCTCGGCGACCGCATCGCCCTGATGCGCGACGGCCGCGTCGTCCAGCTCGGCACGCCCGAGGAGATCGTCGGCTCCCCGGCCGACGACTACGTCCGCGACTTCGTGCGCGACGTGGCGCGCGCCGACGTGATCAGCGTACGCAGCGCCATGCGCCCAGCCGAGGCCGCCGAGGAGACCACGGGCGCCGCCCTCGCCCCCGACGCCAAGGTCACCGAGGCCATCGAGGCCGTCGCCCGCACCGGCGCCCCGGTGCGCGTCATGGACGGCGCGCGCTGCCTCGGCGTGGTGGACCACGCCGGTCTGCTCGCCGTGGTCGCGGGTACCACCGCCGCCCCGGCGCCAAACGTCCCCGGCCAGGGCGAGGTGGTCGCCTGATGGCCACCGCCACCGCCTCCGGGCCCGTCAGGGACACGGGCATCGGCGCCCTGCTCCGCCACCGTGCCGTCGGCAAGGTCCTGCTCCTCGCCGTCGCCGCGGCCGTGATCGTGCCGGTCCTCAACGCCAGGTGGGCCTCCGGCGCCTGGCCCGACGCGCTGACCGTCGACCTGACCGAGCCGCTCGGCAGGACCACCGACTGGATCATCGACAACCGCGACAGCCACCCGCTGTTCACCTACTTCTTCGGGTACATCAGCAACGCCATCGTGCTCTCCGTGCGCGGTGTCTACCTGCTGCTGCTCGGCGCCGGCTGGGCCGGCGTGACCGTCGCCGCCGGGCTCATCGCCTGGCGCGTCGCGGGCGTCAGACTGGCCGTCATGGCGTCGGTGTCATTCGCCGTGTGCGGGCTGCTCGGCATGTGGGTGCCGACCATGCAGACCCTCGCCCTGATGATCGTGGCGGTCCTCGCCTCGGTCGTGGTCGGCCTGCTCCTCGGCCTCGCGGGCGGACTCAGCGACCGCGTCTTCCGCATCCTGCGGCCGGTCCTCGACACCATGCAGGTGCTGCCCGCGTACGCGTACCTGCTGCCGTTCGCCCTCGTCTTCGGCATGGGCGTCCCGGCGGCCGTCCTCGCGACCGTCGTGTACGCGGCGCCGCCCATGGCCCGGCTCACCGCGCTCGGCCTGCGGGGCGCCGACAGCGGCGTCATGGAGGCGGTCAGCTCGCTCGGCGCGACCGCGCGCCAGCGGCTGTTCTCCGCGCGTCTGCCGCTGGCCCTCAAGGAACTCCTGCTCGGCGTCAACCAGACGATCATGATGGCGCTCTCCATGGCCGTCATCGCCTCCGTGATCGGTGCGGGCGGCCTCGGTGACCGCGTCTACCAGGCGCTCTCCACCGTCGACGTCGGCCAGGCGCTCGCCGCCGGCATCCCGATCGTGCTGCTCGCCGTGGTCCTGGACCGGGTGACCGGAGCCGCCGGTGAGCGCATGGGCACGCAGACCGCCGAGGCCGACGCGTCGCCGCTGCGCGGCTGGCGCGGCTGGTCGCTGGTGGCCGCCGTGACGGTCGTCGCCGCGCTCGCCGCCCGCTTCGCGGACCGCGTGGACTGGCCGACCGGCTGGGTCGTCAACATCGCCCCGTCGGTCAACACCGCCAAGGACTGGATGGTCGACCACCTGTACACCGACGTGCCCGTCGTCGGCGGCACCGCGGACTGGGCGGCCCACTTCACCACCTGGATTCTCAACCCCGTCCGCGACGGGCTCCAAGGCCTGCCGTGGTGGTCCGTGCTGCTCATCGTCGCCGCGCTCGCCTGGTTGATCGGCACCTGGCAGACGGCGCTCACCGCCGTCGCCGCGATGGCCGCGATCGGCGTGCTCGGCGTCTGGAACAAGTCCCTCGACACGCTCTCGCAGGTCCTCGCCGGTGTCGCCGTGACGCTGGTCCTCGGCTTCGCGATCGGCGTCCTCGCCTCCCGCAGTCAGCGGTTCGAACGCATGCTCCGCCCGGTGCTCGACGTCTTCCAGACGATGCCGCAGTTCGTCTACCTGATCCCGGTCGTCGCCCTCTTCGGCATCGGCCGCGCCCCCGCGGTCGCCGCGGCCGTCGTCTACGCGCTGCCCGCCGTCGTCCGCATCACCACGCAGGGCCTGAGCCAGGTCGACGGCGCCGCGATGGAGTCCTCGCGCTCGCTGGGCGCCACCAGCTGGCAGCAGCTGCGCAAGGTCCAGCTGCCGCTGGCCCGCCCGGCACTCCTGCTCGCCCTCAACCAGGGCGTCGTCCTGGTCCTGGCCGTCGTCGTCATCGGCGGCCTGGTCGGCGGTGGCGCGCTCGGCTACGACGTGGTGTTCGGCATCGCCCAGGGCGACCTGGCGACCGGCCTGGTGGCCGGTGCCGCGATCGTCTGCCTCGGCCTGATGCTCGACCGGGTGACGCAGCCCACCGAGCGCCGTGTGAAGAAGGGAGCGTGACATGCGGGTCCGTACACATGTGATGCGTACGCGTGTCCTGAGCGCCGTCACGGCGGGCGCGGCGCTGCTCGCGCTCTCCGGCTGCGGCGCCGCCGACATGACCAAGCAGGCGTCGCCGTACGCGAACGCCGCCGGGGCCAAGACGGTGACCCTCTCGGTCCAGTCCTGGGTCGGCGCGCAGGCGGACGTCGCCGTCGCCGAGTACCTGCTCAAGAACGAGCTGGGCTACCGCGTCGACAAGGTCCAGATCGACGAGGTGCCCGCCTGGGACGCCCTCAGCCAGGGCCGCGTCGACGCGATCATGGAGGACTGGGGCCACCCCGAGCAGGAACAGCGCTACGTCAAGGACAAGAAGACGATCGTCCCCGGCGGCGACATCGGCGTGACGGGCCACATCGGCTGGTACGTCCCCACGTACTTCGCCAAGAAGCACCCGGACGTCACCGACTGGAAGAACCTCAACAAGTACGCCGACCGGTTCCGCACCTCCGAGAGCGGCGACAAGGGCCAGCTCATGGACGGCTCCCCGTCGTACGTGACGAACGACAAGGCCCTCGTCAAGAACCTCGGCCTGGACTACGAGGTCGTCTTCGCGGGCTCCGAGGCGGCGCAGATCACCCAGATCGAGCAGTTCGCCAAGCAGCGGAAGCCGTTCCTGACGTACTGGTACAAGCCGCAGTGGCTGTTCGAGAAGGTGCCGATGACGGAGGTGAAGCTGCCCGAGTACAAGGAGGGCTGCGACGCCGACCCCGCCAAGATCAAGTGCGCGTATCCGCACACGCCGCTCCAGAAGTACTTCAACGCGGACTTCGCCAAGAAGGGCGGCGACGCCGCGAAGTTCCTGAAGAACTTCAAGTGGTCGGAGGAGGACCAGAACGAGGTCTCCCTGATGATCGCGGACCAGAAGATGTCGCCGGACGCGGCGGCGAAGAAGTGGGTCGAGAAGAACGAGGCGAAGTGGCGGGCGTGGATTCCTGAATAGACGTCCACGTAGGCCCGTCCCCCCCTTTTTTGTGCCGGTTATGCCGGTTGTGCCGGTTGTGCCGGTTGTGTTGTGCCGGGCGCTTCTTGAGCGAGGCGCCCGGCACAGCCTCGTCTAGGCCAGCTCGTCAGCGATGTCCCGCAGTGCCGTCAGGCTCCGGTGCAGCAGGCCGGGCCCGAACGTGATCCGCGTGGCGCCCAGCTCCCCCAGCTTCCGCGGGGACGGGCCGACCGGCTCCGCCACCATGTTGAGGGGGCCTTCGATGCCCGCCCGCAGTGCGGGGATCGCCTCGGCGGGGGCCAGGATCGGGTACACGCAGTCCGCGCCGGCGGTCACGTACAGGCGGGCCCGCTCGATCGCGGCCTCCGGCTCGGGGACACCCCTGAGGAACGTGTCCACGCGCGCGTTGACGAAGAGCCGGTCCCCCGCGGCGGCACGGACCTCCGCGAGGAAGTCGGCGTGCTCGGCGGGGTCCTTGAGCGTGCTCGTCCCGTCCTCCCCCTTGATGGAGTCCTCCAGGTTGCAGCCGACCGCCCCGGTCTCCAGGAGCCGCTCCACCAGCTCCTTCGGGGGCAGGCCGTAGCCGCCCTCGATGTCCGCGCTCACGGGTACGGAGACGGACCGCACGACGCGGCTGACCGCCGCGAACATCTCGTCGGGCGGCACCTGCCCGTCCTCGTACCCGAGGGAGAGTGCGATCCCCGCGCTCGGCGTGGCGAGCGCGGGGCTGCCGGCCTCCTCGAAGACCCGGGCGCTCGCGGCGTCCCACGGCCCGGGCAGGATCAGCGGGTCGCCGGGCGCACGGTCGTGGTGCAGGGCGCGCAGTATGTCGACGGCGTTGTCGGCAGCGGTGTCGGCAGCGTTCATGAGAAGGTCCCCCCAGGTTCGATGCGGCGGCTGACCATCAGCCGGTTCCAGCTGTTGATGACGGCGATCAGGCCGAGCATATGGGCGAGTTCGGCCTCGTCGAAGTGCTGGGCGGCCCGCTCGTACACCGCGTCCGGTACGAAGCCTTCGGTGAGGACGGTGACGGCCTCGGTCAGGGCGAGGGCCGCGCGCTCCCGCTCGTCGAACAGCTCACCGGCCTCCACCCAGGCGTTGAGCAGCGCTATACGCTTCGGGCTCTCGCCGTTCTTGAGGGCGATGTCCACATGCATGTCGAGGCAGAACGCGCAGGCGTTGATCTGCGAGGCCCGCACCATCACCAGCTCGGCGAGGTCCGGGTCGCCGAGGCCCCGCTTGGCGGCGGCGCTCAGCGCGGACATCGCGGAGGCGACACCCTTGTCCAAATAGGTGGTACGAGGCTCCAAGTGGGCGGCGGTACGAGCGGTCACTTGATGTCCCCGGCCTTGTAGTGGCCCGGCACCTGGCGCGTCGAGACGCCGAAGCGGTTCCAGGCGTTGATGACGGTGATCGCGGCGATCAGCTGGGTCAGCTCCGCCTCGTCGAAGTGCTGGGCGGCCCGCTCGTACACCTCGTCCGGCACGAAGCCGTCGGTCAGGACGGTGACCGCCTCGGTCAGCTCGATCGCGGCGACCTCCTTGGCCGTGTAGAAGTGCCGCGACTCCTCCCACGCGCTGAGCTGGACGATCCGCTCGACGCTCTCGCCCGCCGCGAGGGCGTCCTTGGTGTGCATGTCCAGGCAGAGGGCGCAGCGGTTGATCTGCGACGCGCGGATCTTGACGAGTTCGTAGATCACCGGGTCGAGCCCCTTACGGGCCGCCGCGTCGAGTTTGATCATCGCCTTGAAGACCTCGGGCGCGTGCTGGGCCCAGGCCAGGCGGGGGGTGTGCTCGTGGACGTACTCCTTGGCGTCCGTGGTGGCGGTGGTGGCGGCGGGGTTCTCATTCGTCGTCATGTCCACGACCCTACGGTCGGGGTAGCCCACCGGTATGGTCCATTTCCATGGAAGAATCGTGGGCCACTCTGGGCGTCGACCTGCACCTGGAAACGGGCGGCGACACAGCCGCACGCAGCGGCGTGCGCAAGGGCCTGACCGACGCCCTGCGCGAGGCGGTGCGCGGCGGGCGCCTCGCCCCCGGCACCCGGCTGCCCTCGTCCCGCTCCCTCGCAGTCGACCTCGGCATCGCGCGCAACACCGTCGCCGACGCCTACGCCGACCTGGTCGCCGAGGGCTGGCTCACCGCACGCCAGGGCTCGGGGACGCGCGTGGCCGAGCGTTCTGTCGCGCCGCCGGTGCGGCCCGCGCCGGCCCGCAGGCCCGCCGGAGCGCCGACGTACGACCTGCACCCCGGCACGCCCGACCTCTCCTCCTTCCCGCGCGCGGAGTGGCTCAAGGCGGCCCGCCGCGCGCTCGCGGCGGCGCCCGACGCCGCCCTCGGGTACGGCGATCCGCGCGGTCGGATCGAACTGCGCGAGGCCCTCGCCGGCTGACCTCGCGCGGGCCCGGGGCGTGTCGGCGGACCCCGACCGGACCGTCATCACCTCGGGGTTCGTGCACGGCCTGTCGCTCCTCGGCCGGGTCCTGCGGGCGCGCGGGCTGCGGGAGGCGGCCGTGGAGTCGTACGGCCTGGACATCCACTGGAACCTGCTGCACCGCGCGGGCCTGCGCACGGCGCCGCTCGCCCTCGACGAACTCGGCACGGACGTCGCCGGGCTGGCGCGGGGCCGGGCGAAGGTGGTGCTGCTCACCCCCGCGCACCAGTTCCCGATGGGCTCGCCGCTGCACCCCGACCGGCGCGCGGCGGTCGTGGAGTGGGCGCGGCGCGAGGGCGGGCTGATCCTGGAGGACGACTACGACGGCGAGTTCCGCTACGACCGCCAGCCGGTCGGCGCGCTCCAGGGCCTCGACCCCGAACGCGTGGTCTACCTCGGCACGGCCAGCAAGTCCCTCGCCCCCGGCCTGCGCCTGGGCTGGATGGTGGTGCCCTCGGGGCTGCGCGACGAGGTCCTCGGCGAGAAGGACGCCGCCGGGTGGTCGGGCAGCGCCCTCGACCAGCTGACCCTCGCGGAGTTCCTGAACTCGGGCGCGTACGACCGTCACGTCCGCGGCGCCCGCCTGCGCTACCGGCGCCGCCGCGACCAGCTCGTGGCCGCCCTCGCCGAACGGTCCCCCGAGACGCGCGCCACGGGCATCGCGGCGGGCCTCCACGCGGTCCTCGAACTCCCGCCGGGTACCGAACAGTCCGTCGTCCAGGCCGCCAACTGGGAGTGCCTCGCGGTCCAGGGGCTCTCCCGCTTCCGCCATCCGTTCGCGGAGGTGCGGCGGCGGGACGCGCTGGTCGTGGGGTACGGGACGCCCGCGGAGCACGCGTGGGCGGGGGCGCTGGAGGCGCTGTGCCGGGTGCTGCCGTGACGCCGTGTGGGCGGGGGCGTCCTCGGCCGTCCGCCCCGCGTCCAAAGCCGTAGGGCCCCTCGGCCTTACGGCCGATACGGCCCCTCAAGTCTCCCGATTAGCGTCCTCCACAAGCGGATCGGGCTCCTGGCCCGGCCGACGGAGAAGGGGGACACCATGACGGCAACGTCAGCATCAGCGTCGACGGCGACGGAAGCGGGAGCAGCGACGGAAGCGGCAGCGGCGACGGCGGCCGCGGGGAAGGTCACCGTGCTCGGGCTCGGCGACATGGGCTCGGCGATCGCCAGGACCTTCGTGGAGCGCGGTTTCCGGACCACGGTCTGGAACCGGACCGCCTCCAAGGCCGCGCCCCTGGTCGACGCCGGGGCCACGGCCGCGGCGACGGCGGCGGAGGCGGTGGCGGCGAGCCCGCTCGTCGTGGTCTGCCTGCTCGACGGCACGGCGGTCGACGCGGTGCTGGCCTCCGTCGACACGGCGGTCGCGGGCAAGGTCCTGGTGAACGTCACGAGCGGCTCTCCCGCCCAGGCACGGACGTACGCGCGCTGGGCGGCCGAGCGGGGCGCGGAGTACATCGACGGCAAGGTCATGGGAGACCCGCCGGACGTGGGCAAGCCGCACATCGTGTTCCCGTTCAGCGGCTCCCGCGCCGCCTATGAGGCCTACGAGCCGACGCTCCAGGTGCTGGGCGGCGTCGCGTACCACGGCGAGGACGCCGGGGCGGCCGCCGTGGAGTTCATGGCCCAGGTCGCGATGGGCTTCGAACTGCTCATCGGCTTCCTGCACACGCTCAAGCTGGTCCAGGCGGAGGGCGTCGACGTCGCCGAGTTCACCGACCGCCTCGCGGGTTCGGTCGCCGCCTACCCGCCCCTGCTGACCTCGATGGCCCAGGCGGTCAAGAGCGGCGAGTACGGGCCGGACCTCGGCTCGCTCGACGTCCAGGCCGCCCTGATGGACGACCTGATCAGCCACCGGGAATCCGTCGGCGTGGAGTCGGTACGGATGCGGGAGGTCAAGAAACTCATGGACGAGCGCATAGCCACCGGCCACGGCGACCAGGGCTTCTCCAGCCTGTTCGAACTGCTGGGGAAGTGAGGACGGAGCCCTTTGGGGGCGCGGGGAACTGCGCGCTCAGCCACGAGGTGCCTGTACGGGGGTCGGGCGTCCTGGGCTGTAGGGGGGCAGGGCGGTTTTGGCCGGGCGGGGGCGAGCGCCCCTATGGGGCGCGGGGAACTGCGCGCTCAGCCACGAGGTGCCTGTACGGGGGTCGGGCACCCCGGGCTGTAGGGGGGCGGGGCGGTTTTGGCCGGGCGGGGGCGAGCGCCCCTATGGGGCGCGGGGAACTGCGCGCTCAGCCACGACGCGTCCGCAGAGGACCAGAGGACGGACGCCCCGACCGCGGGGCACCGCGGGGTGCCGCGGGGTGCCACGGGCCTAGGGCGTCGCGTTTCGCACCGCCTCGGCGGTGGCCGCCCTCCGCTCCCCCTCCCCGGCCTCCTCCGCCAACTCCGTCAACTCCGCCGACGACTCTTCCGCCACCTCCACCGGCGCCTCCCCGAACCGCGCCAGCGCCAACGCCCCCGCGACCGCCACCGCGAAGCCCAGCACCGCCAGCCACCCGAACCCCTCCCGTGTCCGGTCGCCCAGCCACACCACGCCCACCAGTGCGGGCCCGATCGTCTCCCCGATCACCATCCCGGCGGTGGCGGCCGTCACCGACCCCCGCTGGAGCGCCGAGGTCAGCAACAGGAACGCCGCCCCGCCACCCACGAGCAGGGCATACGTCGCCGGGTTCGTCAGCAGCGCCTCCGGCGTGACGGAGTCGACGAGCCGTACGGTCACCTCGACCACCCCGAACCCGCACCCCGCGCCGAGGCCCAGCGCCAGCGCCCGCGTGCGGTCCGGCAGCCGGCCCGCCACCGCCCCGAGCAGCAGCACGGCCACCGCGACGCCCAGCATCACGAACCGCAGGGCCGTGGACCCGCCGTGGTGCCCCTCGTCGCCCGCCGCCAGCCCCAGCATCGCGAGGCCCGCGCAGACCACGGCCACCGCAGCCCACTCGACGCCGCTGAGCCGCACCCGCAGCAGCCGGGCGGCGACCACCGCGGTGACGGCGAGGCTCGCGGCGAGCGCCGCCCCCACGGCGTAGATGGGAAGGGAGCGCAACGCCACGACCTGCAACAAGAAGCCCAGCCCGTCGAACGCGAGCCCCGCCAGGTAACGCCACTGACGCAGGACCCGGAGCAGCAGCGCCGGGTCGACCCCGGAGCCGGTTCCCGGCGCGGTGGCGCGCGCGGCGACCGCCTGGAGGACCGAGGCCGTGCCGAAGCAGACCGCTGAACCGAGCGCGCAAATCATCCCAAGAGACACGAAGTGACTGTAGAGGAAGGCGAGTCAAGGGAGGTCAAAGAGGCCACAGAGGCGCCGACCACTACGCTGACCGTCGATCACACGCACGAACGTCCACGGGGGAGTGGCAGAGCGGATGACCCAGCAACAGACGGTGGCCAAGCAGGCCGACCGGCAGCAGAAGCCGCGGCGCCTGCGGTCCAGCACGGTCGTACTCGGCGGCATGGGCGTCCTCGCGGCGGCCCTGACCTCCTGCGGCTCGGAACCGGACCGGCGCTGCGTGGACCGCGACAGCTACGACGGCTTCCTCGGTTACAAGATCGTCAGCGACAAGAACTGCAAGACGACCGCCGGCTCCTCCACGGGCAAGGGCCGCCAGCCGAGCACCGGCTCCCACGGCTCCGGCTCGTACGGCACCGGCTCCTACGGCACCGGAAAAACCTCGGGCCGCACCGACCCCGCCTGGTACTACGACGCCGAGGTCGACGGCCGCTACGCCGACGACGGCACCTTCAGCCGCAGCGAGGCCGTGGACCGCGACGGCTTCGGCTGCTCGGGCGGCAGCGGCGGCAGCAGCGGCGGCTGACAGACAGGGCCCCACACCACAAAACGCCCACCACAAAACGCGCACCACGAAACGCACACCATGGAACGCCGCACCATCGAACCCCGCCCGGGCTGGCAGCAGACCGTCGAGGACCAGGGCCTCATCTACCCTTTGACCCGCTACCCCGACGACACCCTGCGCCCCTACTGGGACGAGAGCGCCTACTACGTCTTCTCGCTCCCCGAAGTCGAGGCGCTGGAGGAGGTCGTCGAGGAACTCCACGCGATGTGCCTGGCCGCCGCCGCGCACATCGTCGACCACGACCGCCTCGCCGACCTCGGCGTCACGGACCCACGGGTGGCGGACGCCGTCACCGAGGCCTGGCACCGCCGCGCCGAACTCCCCTCCCTCTACGGCCGCTTCGACCTGCGCTACGACGGCACGGGCCCGGCCAAGATGCTGGAGTACAACGCCGACACCCCCACCTCCCTCGTCGAGGCCGCGAGCCCTCAGTGGTTCTGGATGGAGGACCGCTTCCCCGGCGCCGACCAGTGGAACTCCCTCCACGAACGCCTCGTCGACGCCTGGAAGAAACAAGCCGCCCTGCTCCCGCCCGGCAGCCCCCTCTACTTCGCGCACTCCGCCGCCGACGAACTCGGCGAGGACCTGATGACCGTCGCGTACCTGCGCGAGACGGCTCAACAGGCCGGCCTCGCCACGGACTCCATCGCCATGGAGGACATCGGCTGGGACCGCCTCTCACGCCGCTTCGTCGACAAGAAGCTCCGCTTCATCCGCTCCTGCTTCAAGCTCTACCCGTGGGAGTGGCTGACCACGGACCGCTTCGCGCCGCACGTCCTAAAGACCCTCGACAACGGCGGCGGCACCGGCTCCACGCTGTGGATCGAACCCGCCTGGAAGATGCTCCTCTCCAACAAGGCGCTCCTCGCCATCCTCTGGGAGCTCTACCCCGGCCACCCGAACCTGCTCCCCGCCTACCTGGACGGCCCCCGCGAACTGACCCGGGAACGCGGCTACGTCGCCAAGCCCCTCCTCGGCCGCGAGGGCGCCGGCGTCACGGTCCACGAGCCGGGCACCGCCCCGGCCCTGCGCGAAGAACCCTGCTGCTACCAGGAGCTGTCCCCCCTGCCGGACTTCGACGGCAACCGCGTCGTCCTCGGCGCCTGGGTCGTCGAGGACGAGGCGGCGGGCCTCGGCATCCGGGAGTCCAGCGGCCTGATCACGGACGAGTACGCGCGATTCATCCCCCATGTGATTCAGTGAGCGCTCGGCTCAACTTCCCCGGCTAAGCTGCCTGTTGCCCTCCGCGCCCTCGCGTGCCGTGCCACCGTCCCCCGCCCCAGGAGCCCACCGTGCCCGTACCTGAGCCCGCCTCCGCCTCTGTGTCCACGTCCACCTCCACGTCGGCGATCAGCAGGGTCGACACCTCCCGGCCCCACACGGCCCGCATCTGGAACTACTGGCTCGGCGGCAAGGACAACTACGAGGTCGACCAGGAGGCAGGCGACCGCATCCGCGACCTGCACCCCGGCATCGGCGAATACGCCCGCGCCGACCGCCTCTTCCTGGGCCGCGCGGTCCGTCACCTCGTGGCGAACGAAGGTATGCGGCAGTTCCTCGACATCGGCACCGGCCTGCCCACCGCGGACAACACCCACGAGGTGGCCCAGGTCCTCGCCCCCGAATCCCGCATCGTCTACGTCGACAACGACCCGCTGGTGCTCGCCCACGCCCGCGCCCTGCTCACCAGCACCCCTGAGGGCCGCACCGACTACCTCGACGCGGACATGCGTGACGTCGACACCATCCTCGAACACGCCGCCCACACCCTCGACTTCAACGAGCCCGTCGCCCTGATGCTGCTCGGCGTCGTCATCTTCATCGACGACGACGCCGAGGCGTATGACATCGTGCGGCGCCTCCTCGACGGCCTGCCGCCCGGCAGCCACCTGGTGCTCAGCCACACCGTCACCAGCCCGGCGATGCCCGACGTGGACGCGGCCGTGGCCTTCTGGAACGAGCACGGAACCCCAAAACTCACCCAGCGCACCCCGGCCGAAGTCGCCCAGTTCTTCCACGGCCTGGACCTCCTTGAGCCGGGCGTGGTGTCCTGCAACCGCTGGCGACCGGAGACGTCCGATGCCCCGGACGAGGTGGCAATGTTCGCCGGAGTGGCCCGCAAGTAACGCGACAGCGGAGCACGCACCACGCGTCCCCGCCCCGGGGGCCCGGCTGCGAGGCCCCCGGTACGGAGCAACGGGCACGCAGTCACAAAGGCCCAAGCCCGGCCACAGCTGAGCACCAGGCCCGGCCACGGCCTAGCGGCAAACCCCGGCAACCGGCCCCTGGCCAAGGCTCAGCACCGCCCGCAGCTGATCCAACCCCCAGTCCAGATCCTCCTTGCTGATCACCAGCGGGGGAGCGATACGGATCGTCGCGCCGTGCGTGTCTTTGACCAGCACCCCGCGCTCCATCAGCTTCTCGGAGACCTCCCGGCCCGTGCCGTGCGACGGGGCGATGTCGACGCCCGCCCACAGCCCGCGTCCGCGTACCTCCGTCACCTTGCCGGTCCCGCTCAGCAGGCCCAGCTCGGCGTGCAGATGATCGCCCAGCTCCGTGGCCCGCTCCTGGAACTCGCCCGTCGAGAGCATGTCGATCACCGCAAGACCCACGGCACAGGCAAGAGGGTTGCCGCCGAACGTCGACCCGTGCTCACCCGGCTTGAACACCCCGAGGACATCGGCGTCCGCGACCACCGCCGACACGGGCACGACGCCGCCCCCGAGCGCCTTGCCCAGCAGATACACGTCCGGCACCACGCCTTCGTGCTCACACGCGAACGTTCGTCCCGTCCGGCCGAGCCCCGACTGGATCTCGTCCGCCATGAAGAGCACCCGGCGCTCACGGGTCAACTCCCTGACGCCCGCCAGGTACCCGGGAGGCGGCACCAGCACCCCGGCCTCGCCCTGGATCGGCTCAAGGAGCACCGCCACCGTCTCGTCGGTGACCGCGGCCCGCAGCGCCGACAGGTCGCCGTACGGCACGATCTCGAACCCGGGCGTGTACGGACCGAAGTCCGCCCGGGCCTCCTCGTCCGTGGAGAAGCTGACGATGGTCGTGGTCCGGCCGTGGAAGTTGCCGGCGGCGACGACGATCTTCGCCCGCCCGTCCGGCACGCCCTTGACCTGATACCCCCACTTCCGCGCGGTCTTCACGGCCGTCTCGACGGCCTCCGCGCCCGTGTTCATCGGCAGCACCATCTCCTTGCCGCACAGCTCGGCCAGGCGCGTACAGAACTCGGCGAAACGGTCGTGGTGGAACGCCCGCGACGTCAGCGTCACGCGCTCCAGCTGCGCCTTGGCGGCCTCGATCAGGCGGCGGTTGCCGTGCCCGAAGTTGAGCGCGGAGTACCCGGCGAGCATGTCGAGGTAGCGACGCCCTTCGACATCGGTCATCCACGCACCCTCGGCCGAGGCGACCACGATGGGCAGCGGATGGTAGTTGTGCGCGCTGTGCGCCTCGGCCGACGCGATGAACTTCTCGGTCGCCGGACCGCCGACCGCCCCCGCTGAGGTTGATGACGCGGATGACGCAGGTGAAGCGGCTGACGCGGATGACGCAGAGGGGGTTGGCATAGTCGACACGGGTTCTCCGTTCGTCCTGCGGCGTGGCGCGAGGGTCGCGGCCGGGTGGTCCGATGTTCCGTAGGGTGACCGATGGTCTGCCGGATGGTGCAAGTTCTGACAAGTGGTGCGCGTTCCCACTTCTATCGTCGCTCGCATCGCGGACGAAGAAACCTGCCGTAACGGCGTGCCAGCTATGGTGGATCCAACAGCACGGCGACTGGCGCACGGGGAATGAACCCCGAGGAAGCCGTGCGAGGCAGAACCTTCGAGGTGCCGCCCGCCTGGGCACCCCGGGACCACGACCGGACACTCACCGCTCGCCCCGGAGGACGCCATGACTCTCCCTTCTGCTTCCGCTCAGCACCACCCCGCCCTCGCCGCCGAGGACCCGGAACTCGCCGCACTCGTCGACGCCGAGGAACAGCTCCAGGCCGACACGCTGCGGCTCATCCCCAGCGAGAACTACGTCTCCTCCGCGGTCCTCGAAGCCTCCGGCACCGTCCTGCAGAACAAGTACAGCGAGGGCTACCCGGGCCGCCGCTACTACGAGGGCCAGCAGAACATCGACCCTGTCGAACGCCTGGCCGTCGCCCGCGCCATGGCCGTCTTCGGTGTCGAGCACGCCAACGTCCAGCCCTACTCCGGCTCCCCGGCCAACCTCGCCGTCTACCTCGCCTTCGCCGAGCCCGGCGACACCGTGATGGGCATGGCCCTGCCCATGGGCGGCCACCTCACCCACGGCTGGGGCGTCTCCGCCACCGGCAAGTGGTTCCGCGGCGTGCAGTACGGCGTCCGCCAGGACACCGGGCTCATCGACCTCGACGAGGTCCGCGACCTCGCCCTGAAGGAACGCCCCAGGCTGATCTTCTGCGGTGGCACCGCCCTTCCTCGCACCATCGACTTCGCCGGCTTCGCCGAGATCGCCCGCGAGGCCGGGTCCGTCCTGGTCGCCGACATCGCGCACATCGCCGGCCTGATCGCGGGCGGCGCCCACCCGTCACCGGTGCCGCACGCCGACGTGATCTCCACGACCACCCACAAGACCCTGCGCGGCCCGCGCGGCGCCATGCTCATGTCCCGCGAGGAACACGCCAAGGCCATCGACAAGGCGGTCTTCCCCGGCCTCCAGGGCGGCCCGCACAACCAGACCACCGCGGCCATCGCGGTCGCCCTCCACGAGGCGTCCCGGCCCTCCTTCCGCGACTACGCCCACGCGGTCGTCGACAACGCCAAGGCCCTCGCCGAGGCCCTTCTCGCCCGCGGCTTCGACCTCGTCTCGGGCGGCACCGACAACCACCTCATCCTGATGGACCTCACCCCCAAGGACGTCCCGGGCAAGGTCGCCGCCAAGGCCCTCGACCGGGCCGGGATCGTCGTCAACTACAACACCGTGCCGTTCGACCCGAGGAAGCCGTTCGACCCCTCGGGCGTCCGCATCGGCACCCCGTCCCTCACCTCCCGCGGCCTGGGCACCGAGCACATGGCGACCGTCGCCGACTGGATCGACCGCGGTGTCGCCGCCGCGCGCGCCGGCGACGAGATCGCCCTGGCGAAGATCAGGGCCGAGGTCGCCGACCTGATGTCCGCCTACCCGGCCCCGGGTCTGCCGACGGACTGACGCCCGCCCCTCACTCCCGGCGCCAGGAGACCTCCTGGACGTCCCCGACCTCATGGACGTCTATGACCTCCTGCCGGGAGCCCGGGGCCGCCGCCCCAGGCTCCCGGCGCCGGAGCAGCAGCACCCCCGCGGCCCCCGCCACCGCGCCGCCGGCCGCGCCCGGTATCGCCCACCGCCAGCCCATGCCGCCGTCGGCCGCCGAGCCACCCGCCGGGCCATCCGCCGAACCCTCCGCCACGTCTTCCACCCGGTCGGCCGCGCGCGTCGGAGCGGGCCGCGCATCGGGCCGGGACCACGTCGGCGGCGGTACCCCGGCCCTGCCGTCGGCCGACGCCTTGCCGAGCACACCGATCTTCTTCAGCAGTGCGCGCAGCGCGGCCGGGTCATCGGCCTTGTGCCAGGAGCCGTCCATCGTCGCCACGTCCGTCGACGTGTGGATCCATATGTCCTCGGCATCGGCACCGGCGCCCCTCGCCGGCTCCGTCCTCGGATACACCCGGTCCACCCGGCCCGGCCGCACGTCGTGAATCAGCCAGGTGACGCTGATCTGCCGGGCCCCGTCCCCCACCTCCAGGCCCGGTGGCATGTCGTCCCGGCCGAGGCCGGGTGGGCCGAGCAGGGTCTGGAGCTTGCCGTACTCCTCGTCGGTGCCGTGGAGCGCCTTGATCTGGCTGGTCTCGGGCGAGGCCACCACCACGCTCGTCACCCCGCCCGCCGCTGCCTGCGGTGCGCACACCAGGACCATGGCCGCACCCGCCGCGAGCGCCGCCAGCCGCCTCACCATCCGCATGTCCGATCCCCCAGCCGCCCGTCGGCGCGGCCCCTGCGCGCCGATTCACTTCTGGTACACCGCCCGAGCCGTTCAGGTTCCCGATCCGGGCGAACCGGTCGGAACGGATTCCGCGATGTCCAGCGCCCGCTCCCGGGACGCCACCCCTTCGAGCCGCAGCGTCAGCTCATGGCCGTGCGTCCACAGCAGCGTCGGGCCCGCCGTCCGCTCCGAACGCGTCCACCGCCCGCCGTCCTCGTCCCGCATCCAGAACGTCAGCCGGTGCGCCCGCCCGAACCACAAACCGTGATCCCGCCCGACATCGACGAAGTCCGGCGGCTCCCGCACCGTCTTGCCGAAGCCCGGGTCGAGGACGGCCCTGAACTCATCGAGCCGTATCGTCCCGCCGCCCTCGTGCCAGCAGAGGCTGACCAGGACCCGGCCGCCCCCTGACGGGCCACCGACACCGCGTCCGGCGCGCCGAGCACCCCCGGCACCACCGGGGTGAACCCGGCCCGGCTCCGCGCCTGCGCCGGCGTCACCGGATCACCGCAGCCGGGCACGCCGCGCCCGGCCGACGGGGACGCCGACGGGTCGTACCGCACCTCGACGCCGCCGAAGTCGAACCACTCGAAGACCGCCGCCCGCACCGGAGGCGTGAGCGCGAGCACCGTGAGCACCCCGCACAGCGTGGCTGTCACCGCCCGCCACCGCGCCCGCACCCCGCGGGTCAGCGCGCGCCGCAGTCGGCGCAGCCGCTCTGTGGGACCGGCCGGCTCGGGCGCCGGGGGCGGTATGCGCTCCGCGACGATCTGCGCGATGACCCGCTCGGCCATCGTCGCGCCGCCCGCGTCCGCCCCGCCCATCGAGCGGCCGAGCGCCCGCAGCTCCGCGAGGAGCCGTGCCCGCTCCCGCGCCTCGGTCTCGCCGTGCCGCTCAGTCATGTCGCCCCTCACCTCCTTCCCCGGGCAGCAGCAGGCCCAGCTTGCGCAGGGCGCGGTTCAGCCGGGACTTCACCGTGCCCCGCGGCCAGCCGAGCGCCTGCGCCGTCTCCGCCTCGTCCATCTCCAGCAGATAGCGGTACGTGACGACCATGCGGTGATCGTCGCCGAGCTGGTCCAGGGCAGCGAGCAGCGCCGACCTGCGCTCGTCCCGCAGGGCCGCCACCGCCGGGTCGGCCGATTCCGGTATCAGCGGCTCCGCCTCCGCCAGCGCGGCCTCGCGGCCGGCGACCGACCGCTGCCGGACGGCCGAACGCACTGTGTTCCTCGTCTCATTGGCCACGATCGCGAGCAGCCACGGCTTGAACGCCGAGCCGTCGCGAAAGCGCCCCAGTGAGCAGTACGCCTTGAAGAACGCCTGCTGCACCACGTCTTCCGCGTCCGGTCCCGCGCCGAGTGCCGCCGCCGCCCTGAGTGCGATGCCGGTGAACGCGCGCACCAACTCCGCGTACGCCTCCGCTTCTCCGGCGCGCACGCGGGCGATCACCGCACCCTCGTCGACGACGCGGCCCCCCTCCAGGACCTCCCCCTGTGCCCTCACACTCTTGATACACCGGACGGGTGTGATCGGTTCCCACCCGTTCCCAGCCTGTTTCCGAGCTATGAGAGTCACCTGAGAGAATGGGCCCCATGGCCTCTGAACGACGTGTGCTCTCCGGGATCCAGCCCACCGCCGGATCGTTCCACCTCGGCAACTACCTCGGCGCCGTCCGCCAGTGGGTGGCTTTGCAGGAGACCCACGACGCCTTCTACATGGTGGTCGACCTGCACGCGATCACCGTCCCCCAGGATCCCGCCGAGCTGCGCGCCAACACCCGCCTCGCCGCCGCCCAGCTGCTCGCCGCCGGTCTCGACCCGGAGCGCTGCACGCTCTTCGTCCAGAGCCACGTGCCCGAGCACGCCCAGCTGGCCTGGGTCATGAACTGCCTCACCGGCTTCGGCGAGGCCTCCCGCATGACGCAGTTCAAGGACAAGTCCGCCAAGCAGGGTGCCGACCGCGCCTCGGTCGGCCTGTTCACGTACCCCGTCCTCCAGGTCGCGGACATCCTGCTGTACCAGGCCCACGAGGTCCCGGTCGGCGAGGACCAGCGCCAGCACATCGAGCTCACCCGTGACCTCGCCGAGCGTTTCAACGGCCGGTTCGGGGAGACGTTCACGGTGCCGGCGCCGTACATCCTCAAGGAGACGGCGAAGATCTACGACCTCCAGGACCCGTCGATCAAGATGAGCAAGTCGGCGTCCACGCCGAAGGGGCTCATCAACCTCCTCGACGAGCCCAAGGCGACCGCCAAGAAGGTCAAGAGCGCCGTCACCGACACGGACACGGTCATCCGCTACGACGTGGCCGAGAAGCCCGGCGTCAGCAATCTCCTGAGCATCTACTCCACGCTCACCGGCACCGGTATCGCGGAACTGGAGCAGAAGTACACCGGCAAGGGCTACGGTGCGCTGAAGACCGACCTCGCCGAGGTCATGGTCGAGTTCGTGACCCCGTTCCGGGACCGCACCCAGGCGTATCTGGACGACCCGGAGACGCTCGACTCGATCCTGGCCAAGGGCGCGGAGAAGGCGCGTGCCGTCGCCGCCGAGACCCTCGCGCAGGCGTACGACAAGGTGGGCTTCCTGCCCGCCAAGCACTGAGCCTCACCGGACCGAGCACGACAAGCGCACCGCGCTGCCCAGAAGGCCGCGCACCCTGCCCATCGACACGACGAACAGGAGTACGACGTGGGGACCGTAATGATCGGCGTCTCGATCGCGGTCCCGGAGCCACACGGCAGCCTGCTCCAGGAGCGGCGCGCGGGCTTCGGGGACCCCGCGGCGCACGGCATCCCCACGCACGTGACCCTGCTGCCTCCCACTGAAGTGGAGGCCTCCGCGCTGCCCGCGGTCGAGGCGCACCTCCTCTCGGTCGCGGCGGCCGGCCGTCCCTTCCCGATGCGTCTTTCGGGGACGGGCACCTTCCGCCCGCTGTCACCTGTCGTCTACGTACAGGTGGTGTCGGGCGCGGCGGCCTGCTCCTGGTTGCAGGAGCAGGTGCGGGACGCGTCGGGGCCGATGGCGCGCGAACTGCAGTTCCCCTACCACCCGCATGTCACCGTGGCGCACGGCATCGCCGAGGAGGCCATGGACCGGGCGTACGAGGAGCTTTCGGAGTACGAGGCCGAGTGGCCCTGCACCGGCTTCGCCCTGTACGAGCAGGGTTCCGACGGCGTCTGGCGCAAGCTGCGCGACTTCGTCTTCGGCGGCGGCCCGGTGGTGCCCCCTCAGACGCCCTCCCCGGCCGCCCGGGGCACGCTGCCCGCTCGCTGAGACCGGGGGCGCCGCGGCAGCCGCTCACGCCCCCGGCTGCGGGCCGCTCAGAGCGGCAGGCGCCGGAACACCTGCCGCGGCACGTGCCGCAGCGCCGACATGACCACCCGCAGTGCTCCGGGCACCCACACCGTCTCCGAGCGGCGCCGCAGGCCGGTCTCGATGGCCTCCGCCACCGCCTCCGGAGTGGTCGCCATGGGGGCCTCCTCCAGGCCCGCCGTCATCTTCGAGCGCACGAAGCCGGGGCGGACGACCATCACGTGCACCCCGGTGCCGTAGAGCGCGTCGCCGAGGCCCTGGGAGAAGGCGTCCAGGCCGGCCTTGCTGGAGCCGTAGATGAAGTTCGAGCGGCGTGCCCGCTCGCCGGCCACCGAGGAGAGCACCACCAGGGAGCCGTGCCCCTGGGACTGGAGCGCACGGGCGCAGATCAGGCCCGCGGAGACCGCCCCGGTGTAGTTGGTCTGGGCGACGCGGACCGCGGCGAGGGGGTCGTCCTCGTCGCGCGCCTGGTCGCCGAGGACGCCGAAGGCGAGCAGCACCATGTCGATGTCGCCCTCGGCGAAGACCTTGCCGAGGCTCTCCTCGTGGGCCTCGGGGTCGAGCGCGTCGAAGGCCACGGTGCGCACGTCCGCACCCAGCTCGCGCAGTCCGGAGGCGGCCTTCTCCAGGGTGGGGGAGAGCCGTCCGGCCAGCCACACCGTGCGGGTGCGGCGGGCGACGAGGCGGCGTGCGGTGGCGAGTCCGATCTCGGAGGTGCCGCCGAGGACGAGCAGGGACTGGGGGGTGCCGAAGGCGTCTTTCATGAGGTCCGGTCTCCTAGAGGGCGAGGCGGCGCGAGAGGTCCGAGCGGAACACGCCGCGCGGGTCGAGATCGGCTCGCAGCGCGCGGAAGTCGCCCAGCCGCGGGTACATGGCGGCGAGCATCTCCGGCCGCAGCCGCGAGTCCTTGGCGAGGTAGACGCGCCCGTCGGCGGCGGCCACCTCCTCGTCGAGTTCGTCGAGGAAGGCGCTGAGCCCCGGCAGGTTGGCCGGGATGTCGAGGGCCAGTGTCCAGCCGGGCATCGGGAACGACAGCCAGCCCGGATCGCCCTCTCCGAAGCGCTTCAGTACGGCGAGGAAGGACGGGCAGCCGCGCTCGGAGATGCGGCCCACGACGCGGCGCAGGGCTTCCTCCTTGCCGTACCCGACGACGAATTGGTACTGCACGAAGCCGCTGCGGCCGTAGACGCGGTTCCAGTGCGGGACGCCGTCCAGGGGGTGGAAGAAGGTGGAGATCTTCTGGAGCTCACCGGTGCGCGAGCGGGGCGCCTTGCGGTACCAGAGCTCGTTGAAGAGGCCCACCGAGGTCTTGCCGAGCAGGCCCTCCGGCAGGAAGGAGGGAGCCGCGGGGAGCTGTCCGGGGCGGAACGCGAGCGGGGCTCTACGCGCGCGTGCCCGTGCCGGAAGCGCGTCCAGGGGGGCGTGGTCGCCGCGGGTCAGGACCGAGCGGCCCATGGAGGTGCCGCGGGCGAGAAGGTCGATCCAGGCCACCGAGTAGCGATAGCGGTGGTCGGTGGCGGTCAGGCGGGCCATCAAGTCGTCGAGATCAGTGGCGCGTTCGGTGTCGACGCTCATCAAGGACGTCTCGACCGGTTGCAGTTGGACCGTCGCCGACAGGATGACGCCGGTCAGCCCCATGCCGCCCGCCGTGGCGTCGAACAGCGGGGTACCGGGGACGACGGTGTGGATCGTGCCGTCGGCGGTCAGCAGGTCCATCGCGAGCACATGGCGGGAGAAGGACCCCGAGACGTGGTGGTTCTTGCCGTGGATGTCGGCGCCGATGGCCCCGCCGACCGTGACATAGCGGGTCCCGGGAGTCACCGGCACGAACCAGCCGAGGGGAAGCAGGACTTCCATCAGACGGTGCAGGGAGACGCCCGCGTCGCAGACGACCACGCCCGCCTCGGCGTCGATGGTGCGCACCCGGTCCATGCCCGTCATGTCGATGACGGCGCCGCCCGCGTTCTGCGCCGCGTCGCCGTACGCCCGGCCGAGGCCTCTGGCGATGCCGCCGCGCTCGCCGCAGTCGCGCACGGCCGCCGCGGCCTCCTCCGGTGTGCGGGGCCTCACCAGCAAGGCGGTGGTCGGGGCGGTGCGGCCCCAGCCGGAGACGGACACGGCTTCGGCCGGGGGCGGGGCGGGGGTGTCGACAGGCATGGCAACGACCGTAACGCTCCGAGAAGGGCGGTTAGGCATAAATCATCCGTACTCTCACCGAAATGGGTGATTGAGGGAGTGTCATTCAACATTGCCGGAATTATTGGCAGGTTGACAGGTTGGCTAGAAGGGTCGAGGTGCCCAGCTCTCGAACGTCGAATGTCGAACGTCTTCGAATGTCTTCGAAAATGAGGCCACATGCACGACATGGACCACAGGTTGCTGTCGGCCCTGCGCGACTGCGGCACCGACCCCCGCGTGGCGGCCACCGCGCGCGCCCTCTCCTGGAGCGGTGAACACGGCGCTCTGTGGATCGCGGCGGGGCTCGTGGGCGCCGCCGCCGACCGGGAGCGGCGCGGCGCCTGGCTGCGCGGCACCGCGCTGACCGCCGCCGCCCATCTGGCCAGCATGGGTGTCAAGCGGATCGTCCGTCGCCCGCGCCCCTGCGGCGCCGAACCGCTCGTACGGACCGTGGGACGCCACTCCTTCCCCAGCTCGCACGCCACGTCGGCCGCCGCCGCCACCGTCGCGTACGGCGCGCTGCGCCCCGCAGGGGCCCGTCTCGTGCCGCCGCTGGCCGCCGCGATGTGCGTCTCCCGGATGGTCGTCGGCGTCCACTACCCCTCGGACGTCGCCGCGGGCGCGGCCCTCGGCGCGCTCACCGCGCGCGCGGGAGCCGCCTGGATGAAGGGCGGCCGCGCCGATGCCTGAACGTATCTCCAGCGTCCTGGAGCGGCCCCAGCCGCCCCAGTCGTCACGCCCGGGCGCCCTCGGCCTGCCGCTCGGCCTCCTGAAGACCGCGCGCCCGCGCCAGTGGGTGAAGAACGTCCTGGTCGTCGCCGCCCCCGCGGCGGCGGGTGAGCTGTTCTCGCGCCACGCCGCCGCGCAACTCGCCATCGTCTTCGGGCTGTTCACGGCCGCCGCCTCCGCCGTCTATCTGATCAACGACGCGCGGGACGCGGACGCCGACCGCGCCCACCCCACCAAGTGCCGCAGACCGGTCGCGGCCGGGCAGGTGCCGGTGCCCGTCGCCTACGCCGTGGGAGGCCTCCTCGCGGTCCTCGCGCCCGCGGCCGCAGCGGTCCTGTGCACCCCGCTCACGGCCGCGCTCCTGGCCGCCTACGTCGGCATGCAACTCGCCTACTGCGTCTCCCTCAAGCACGTCCTCGTCGTCGACCTCACGATCGTCACGACCGGCTTCCTGATGCGCGCCATGATCGGCGGCATCGCGCTCGACATCCCGCTCTCCCGCTGGTTCCTGATCACCACCGGCTTCGGCGCCCTCTTCATGGTCTCCGCCAAGCGCTACTCCGAAGCCGTCCAGATGTCCGGGAGCTCCGGCAAGTTGGGCGCCACGCGCGCGTTGCTCACCGAATACACCACCGGCTACCTGCGCTTCGTATGGCAGCTGGCCGCCGGGGTCGCGGTCCTCGCGTACTGCCTGTGGGCCATGGAAGCGGGCGGCAGCACGACCGGCGGCAGCCTTCTGCCGTGGCGTCAGCTCTCCATGACGGCCTTCATCCTCGCGATCCTGCGCTACGCCGTCTTCGCCGACCGTGGCACCGCCGGTGAGCCCGAGGACGTCGTCCTGCGGGACAGGGCGCTCGCCGTGATCGGCCTGGTGTGGCTGGCCATGTACGGACTCGCGGTCGCGAACTGGTGAGTCGCGATTCCCTACGCGCGCGTCTGCGGTCGCTCGGGCCCGAACTGCTCGGCTTCGCCGCCGCCGGGATCTGCGCCTACGCCGCCGACCTCGGCCTCTTCATCTGGCTGCGCGGACCGGTGGGACTCGACCCGCTGACCGCCAAGTCGCTCTCCTTCGTGGCGGGCTGCTCCGTGGCGTACGCGGGCAACGCGCTCGGCACCTACCGGCGCAAGGCGGCGGGTGTCTCGCGGCTGCGCCAGTACGCGGTGTTCTTCGTCGTCAACATCGCCGGCGCCCTCGTGCAGTTGCTGTGCATCGCCGTGTCGCACTACGGGCTCGGTCTCACCTCGCAGCGCGCGGACACCGTGTCGGGCGCCGGGGTCGGCATGGTTCTCGCCACCGTCCTACGGTTCTGGGGAACCCGGACTCTGGTATTCCGCGTGTCGGGCGGGACTTCGGGCACGTCTTCGGAGAGGACGGCAGGCAGGGAGGCGACGGAGGCGACATGGACTGGCTGAAGAAACTGCCCGGGATCGGGCCGCTCGTCGAGAAGGGCATGGGGACGCACGCGTGGCGCGCGTACGAACGGCTCGACCAGGTCCACTGGACGCGCCTCGCGGCCGCGATGACGTTCATCAGCTTCCTGGCGCTCTTCCCGCTGATCACCGTCGCCGCCGCGGTCGCCGCGGCGACCCTCTCCAAGAAGCAGCAGAACACCCTGGAGGACAAGCTCGCCGAGCAGGTCCCGGGCATCTCCGACCAGCTGAACCTGGACGCCCTCGTCACCAACGCGGGCACCGTCGGCATCGTCGCGGGCGCCCTGCTGCTCTTCACCGGCATCGGCTGGGTCGGCTCCATGAGGGAGTGCCTGCGGGCCGTCTGGGAGCTGCCGGACGAGGAGGGGAACCCCGTCCTGCGCAAGGCCAAGGACGCCGGGGTGCTCATCGGTCTCGGCGGCGCGGGCCTCGCCTCGTTCGCCGCCTCCGCGCTCGCCTCGACCGCCGTCGGCTGGACCGCCGACCTTTTCGGCATCGACGAGACGGGCTGGGGCGCGGTCCTGCTCCAGGCGGCCGCCTTCGCGATCGCCGTCCTCGCGGACTTCCTGCTGCTCCTGTACGTCCTCACCTTGCTGCCCGGCGTCCAGCCGCACCGCCGCGACCTCATCACCGCGGGACTGATCGGCGCGGCCGGCTTCGAACTGCTCAAGGTGCTGCTCGGCGGCTACATGAAGGGCGTCGCCGCGAAGAGCATGTACGGCGCCTTCGGCGTGCCCGTCGCGCTGCTCCTGTGGATCAACTTCACGGCAAAGCTGCTGCTGTTCTGCGCCGCCTGGACGGCGACGCGGAAGGCGTCACGAACGTCACGAGCAGCGGACGGCCCCGACGTCAGCCCTGACGCGGCCCCCGGCCGGACTGACCGGGCAGCGGCAGCCGGCGCCTGACGAGGAACACCCCCGCGGCGAGCACCACGACCACGCCGCCCGTGATGGCCAGCGCGGTGCCCATGCCGCCCGACCCCCCGTCGGAGGAGTGCGACATGTTCGCGGCGGCGGCGCCGTTCTTGCCGTCACCACCCGGCGCGCCCTTGCCGGCGCCCGTGGCACCCTTCGGCGCGACCAGCTCACCCACCGGGTCGACCTTGCCCGCGGCCTTGAAGCCCCAGTCGAACAGCCGCTCGGTCTCCTTGTAGACGGCGTGCGTCTCTCCGGAGGAGGGATTCATGACGGTGACAAGGAGGACCTTGCCGTCGCGCTCGGCGACACCGGTGAACGTGTTCCCCGCGTTCGAGGTGTAGCCGTTCTTGACGCCGGCGATGCCCTTGTAGGGGCTGATGCCGGGCGCACCGGTGAGCAGCTTGTTGGTGTTCTGGATCTCGAAGGTCCCGCGCTTCGTCTTGCCCTTGTCCTTGCCCTTCTTGATCTTCTTGGTCTCGCCGGGGAACTGGGCGACGGCCGTCGCGCAGTACTCCCGGAAGTCCTTCTTCTGCAGTCCGGAGCGGGCGATCAGCGTCAGGTCGTACGCGGAGGACACCTGCCCCTTGGCGTCGTACCCGTCCGGCGAGACCACGTGGGTGTCCAGGGCCTGAAGGTCCTCGGCGTGCTTCTGCATGTCCTTGACGGTGTTCTCGACGCCGTCGTTCATCGCGGACAGGACGCGCACCGCGTCGTTGCCGGACTTCAGGAAGACGCCGAGCCACAGGTCGTGGACGGTGTACGTCTCGTTCTCCTTGATGCCGACCATGCTGCTGCCCGCGCCGATGCCCTCCATGTCGGAGAGCTTGACCGTGCGCTTCTGCGTCTTGGGGAACTTCGGCAGGACCGTGTCCGCGAACAGCATCTTGAGGGTGCTCGCCGGGGGCAGCCGCCAGTGCGCGTTGTGCGCGGCGAGGACCTCACCGGTCTCCGCGTCGGAGACGATCCAGGAGCGCGCCGTGAGGTCCTTGGGCAGCACCGGGACGCCCGGCTTGAGCTTCGCCTGGGTGCCGGGCTTGCCGAGCAGGGCGCCGCCGACGGTCGACATCGAAGCGGGCGGCTTCGGCTGGTCGTCACCCGGCTTGCCGTCCGCCAAGGCGGGGGCGGTGGCCGAAAGGGTCAGCACGGTCGCGGAGGCGAGCAGCACAGCGGCTCTTCTGGTGGCACACACGGACGAGAACGTACAGGGCGGGGCTGTGGCGGCCGCCGCCGAGGTGCGCCGCGTCCCGTCGGCCCCACCCCGGCGGCGGCCCGCGGGAAGACCTCGCGATACTGAACGCATGAAGCTCAGCCGCCCAGTCTCCTGGTTCCTGCTCGCCTTCGGGGTGTGGAGCTGGTTCATCTGGATCACTTTCGTCAAGAACCTGTGGAAGGACGGCAGCGGGCTCGCCTTCGATGACGCGGGCGACCCGACCGGGTACTTCTGGGTGCACCTGACGCTCGCCGTTGTCTCCTTTGTCTTGGGGACGGTGGTAGGGACCATCGGGTTCCGTGGAATTCGCGCTCTGCGCCGTACGTCATAGCCGTGGCCGTTCTCGGGGTCCTCGTGGGCCTGGCCGTGCTCGCGGTCTTCGCCGCCCTCCACTGGTACGCGTGGCGCCGCCTCGTGCGCGACACGACGGCCGGACCGGGGCGTGCGCGACGTGCCGGCACGGTCGTCTTCGTGGCCGGGCCGCTGCTGACGTTCGCCGCGCTCGTGGGCGGACGCGCCGGCGTGCCCTTCCCGCTCCAGCGGATCCTCGCCTGGCCCGGCTACCTGTGGCTGGCCCTCTCGCTCTACCTGCTGCTGGCGTTGCTGGTGGGGGAGTTGGTGCGGCCGCTGCTGGGATGGTGGCTCGGACGGAGGCGGTCCGGTGAGGAAGCGGCGCACTCCGTAGAGGGTGACTTGGGCGAGAGCGCCTCCTCCGTAGAGGCTGCTTCCGAAGGCCCCGGCTCCGTAGAGGCCACCCCCGCCCCGACGGTCACCCCGACCCGTACAACCACTCCCGCTCCCTCCCCCTCCCGCCGTCTCTTCGTGTCCCGGATCGTCGGAGGTGGCGTCGCCGCCGCCGCTGTGGGGACCGTCGGGTACGGGGCGTACGGCGTGCTCAGCGGGCCCAAGGTGAAGCGGGTCACCGTGCCGCTGGCCAAACTGCCGCGCGGGGCGCACGGATTCCGGATAGCCGTCGTCAGCGACGTCCACCTCGGGCCGATCCTCGGGCGCGGCTTCACGCAGCGCGTGGTCGACACCGTCAACGCCACGCAGCCCGATCTGATCGCCGTGGTGGGCGACTTGGTGGACGGCAGCGTCGAGGACCTCGGCCCGGCCGCCGCCCCGCTCGCCGGGCTGCGGTCGCGGCACGGCGCGTACTTCGTCACGGGCAACCACGAGTACTTCTCCGGAGCCGAGCAGTGGGTCGACCACGTACGCGAACTCGGGCTGCACCCGTTGCGGAACGCACGTACGGAACTGCCGGGCTTCGACCTCGCCGGTGTCGACGACGTGGCGGGCGAGGACGAGGGTGAGGGCCCCGACTTCGCCAGGGCCCTCGGCGACCGGGACCGCTCACGGGCCTCGGTGCTCCTCGCGCACCAGCCGGTCGTCATCCACGACGCCGTGCGGCACGGCGTCGACCTGCAACTCTCCGGCCACACCCACGGCGGTCAGCTGTGGCCGGGCAACCTCGTCGCGGACCTGGCGAACCCCACGCTCGCGGGCCTGGAGCGCTACGGCGACACGCAGTTGTACGTGAGCCGGGGCGCGGGCGCGTGGGGGCCGCCGGTACGGGTCGGGGCGCCGTCGGACATCACGGTGGTGGAACTGGCGTCACGCGGCGCGTGAAACGGCGGGCCGGGCCGGGCGGACGGGCAGGGTGAACCGGCGGACACCCGGCACCGCCGCCGTCCCCGCGCAGACCACGCCCACCAGGGCGGCGGCGATCCACAGCGGCGGGCCGGTGCCCCAGGCGCTCGCCATGAGCGGCGCCAGGACGTAGCCGAGAGGCATCGCGGCCATCGACAGCAGCCAGTCGTACGACGTGACGCGGGCCAGCACCCCGGGCGGTATCGCCGCCTGTACCGACGTCTCCCAGACGGGGCTGAGGAAGCCGAGCCCGGCCTGCGCGAGGCCGTAGGCGGCCATGACGGCGGGCGCGGGGGCCTCGGCGGCGAGCAGCGCGAGCGGCAGGGCGTACGTCGCCAGGCCCAGGTTGGCCGTCAGGACGGGCCGCCTGGGCCGGGCCCGCCCGGCGAGCAGCGAGCCGAGCAGCAGCCCGACCGCGCCCGCCTGGAGCATGCCGATCCAGACCTCCTCGCCGCCCAGCTCCGCGACGGCGAGGGCCTGCCGAGGGTCATGAGCACCGCGGCGGCGCCGTTCCAGGCGGCGTGGGCGACCAGGCTCGTCCAGTACCAGTCCCGGCGGCGGACCTCCTGCCAGCCCTCGATGAGGTCCTTGCGCAGCGAGCGGTGTGGTCCCGCGGGCGCCTCGTGGCGGATGCGGACGGCCGAGAGCAGGCAGGCGCTGACGGCGAAGGTGACGGCGTCCAGGACGAAGGCCCAGCCGGGGCCCGCCGAGGCGATCAGCAGTCCGGCGAGGGCGGGCCCCGCGAGCGCGGTGGCGCTCCTGACGACACCGAACAGGGAGTTGGCGCCGTGCCGGTCCTTCTCGGTGACCGTGCCGGTGATCAGCCGCGGCAGGGTCGGCATGGCGAAGGCGGAGGCGGCGCCGCCGACGGCCTCCGCGGCGGCGATGTGCCACAACCGCGGATCGCCGCCCAGCAGTTCGACGCCCACGAAGAGCTGGGTGCCGCAGCGCACCAGGTCGGTGACGAGGGCGACGGTCCGGGCGTCGAAGCGGTCCGCGACGACTCCGCCGAGCGGCAGCAGGAGCAGCCGGGGCCCCATCGCGCAGCCGAGGACGAGGGCGAGGGCGGAGCTGGATCCGGTGGCGCGGAGCACGGCGAGGGTGAGGGCCGCGGGAATGACGGCGTCGCCGATGAGGGAGAGCGTGCGGCCGAGGAAGAGCAGCCGGAAGGGGCGGTCGCGCAGGAGGGGAGCGGACGGCGGGCGGGGCAGCGGCAGCGGCATGCGGGGACAGTATTTCGCTCCCGAACTATCCGTCAACGAAATATTCGGTAACGAAAGACATGGCCCCGAGTGAGGACGGTTAGGGTCGGTCCATGGCGGAGAAGCGCAACGAGCAGGACCGGGACTGGACCGACGGTCACGTCGAGCGGTGGCTGCCGGTGCTGCCCACCCTCGACCCGGACATCGAGGGCGCGGTCACCCGCATGAGCAAGCTCACCGTCCACCTGCGCCGCGTACGCGAACAGTCCCTCGCCGACTTCGAACTGGACCGCCAGGAGTTCGACACCCTGCACAAGCTGGCGGGCCGCGGGGGCGCCGCGAGCCCCTCGGAGCTGGCCGCGGACCTGGACCTCGCCCCGGCCTCCGTCACCGGCCGCCTGGACGGCTTGGAGCGCCGCGGGCTGGTCCGCCGTACGCCCTCACGCAAGGACCGCCGCCGGGTCGACGTGGAGCTGACGGAGGCGGGCCGGTCCACGTGGCGCGGCGCGATGGCCGTCGTCGGTCACGAGGAGGAGCGCCTGCTCGGCGCGCTCCCCGCGCGGGAGCGGGCGCTCCTGTCCGACATGCTGCGCCGGATCATGCTGGTGGCGGAGCGGGACGGGGGAGCGGGGTGGCGCTGACCGCCCGCTGCCGCTTGCCCGCGCCTCAGGAACTGCGGGCCAGCTCAGGGCGCTTGAGGTAGTCCGTGAAGCCGATGACGTTGCCCCACGGGTCGGCGATCTCCACGGTCCATCCGGTGGCGACGGAGAACGGCTCGGCGAGCAGCACGATCCCCGCGTCGGCGAGGGCCCGGCCCTTGGCGCGGGCATCCGGGACCTCCAGCCACACGCGCGGCGAGGGCCACGGCGGCGTACGCGCCACGATGCCGTCCTCCACGCGCAGCAGGACGCCCGGGGTCTCCTTGCCCACCTTCAGGATGGCGAGCCCGATCTCGTCGATACGGTGGGCGACCGGGAAGCCGGCCCGCTCGTAGAAGCCGACGGCCTCGCCGAGGTCGCCCACGGGAAGCAGGACGTTGTCGAAGCCGAGGAGCTCCGCGGCGGGGTCGGCGCCGCGGCCTGTGGCCGGGCCGGTGAACTGGTCAACGGACAGGCCGACCGACTGGTTGTCTGACATTCCGTCAGCGTAGGACGGCGGCGGCGCCAGGAGCGCAGACGCGCGAGCGCGCCGCCGCGAGGGCCCCCATCTGGCCCGCATCGGGGAACCGACGGCGGTCGTTGACGACAGGGTCGCGGTCACGCACCGGGCCCCGCTCCTTCGCAGGAGCGGGGCCCATGACGGCGTACGCGTACGGGGACGCGGGAGGATCAGAAGCGGCGCGTGATCAGCGCGCGCTTGACCTCCTGGATCGCCTTTGTGACCTCGATGCCACGCGGGCACGCGTCCGTGCAGTTGAACGTCGTGCGGCAACGCCACACGCCGTCCTTGTCGTTGAGGATCTCCAGGCGCTGCTCGCCCGCCTCGTCACGGCTGTCGAAGATGAAGCGGTGCGCGTTCACGATCGCGGCCGGGCCGAAGTACTGGCCGTCGTTCCAGAACACCGGGCACGAGGACGTGCACGCGGCGCACAGGATGCACTTCGTCGTGTCGTCGAAGCGCTCGCGGTCCTCGGCGGACTGCAGACGCTCGCGCGTCGGCTCGTTGCCCTTCGTGACGAGGAACGGCATCACGTCGCGGTACGCCTGGAAGAACGGGTCCATGTCGACGACCAGGTCCTTCAGGACCGTCAGACCCTTGATGGGCTCGACCGTGATCGGCTTGCCCGGGTTGATGTCCTTGATCAGGGTCTTGCAGGCCAGACGGTTCTTGCCGTTGATCCGCATGGCGTCCGAGCCGCAGATGCCGTGCGCGCAGGAGCGACGGAACGTCAGCGTGCCGTCCATGTCCCACTTGACCTTGTGGAGGGCGTCGAGGACACGCTCCTTGGGGTCGATCTCCAGCTGGAAGTCCTCCCACGTGGCGTCCGCCGAGACCTCGGGGTTGAAGCGGCGCACACGCAGGGTGATCGTGATGTAGGGGGAGTCGGCGAAGCCAGCCTCGGGCTTGGCGTCTTCCTTCTCAAGGGTCGGGGTAGCCATCAGTACTTACGCTCCATCGGCTGGTAGCGGGTCTGGACGACCGGCTTGTAGTCGAGACGGATCGTCTCCGTGCCGTCGTCGCCGACCTCGCGGTACGCCATGGTGTGGCGCATGAAGTTGACGTCGTCGCGGTTCGGGTAGTCCTCGCGGTAGTGACCGCCGCGCGACTCCTTGCGGGCCAGCGCGGACTGCGCCATGACCTCGGCCAGGTCGAGCAGGTTGCCCAGCTCGATGGCCTCCAGGAGGTCGGTGTTGAACCGCTTGCCCTTGTCCTGGATCGAGACGTTGAGGTAGCGCTCGCGGAGCTCCGCGATCTTCTCCACCGCCGTCTTGATCGTCTGCTCCGTGCGGAACACCATGACGTTGGCGTCCATGGTCTCCTGGAGCTCCTTGCGCAGCTCGGCGACCCGCTCGTTGCCCGTGGCGTCGCGCAGGCGCTCGACCTGGGAGACGACCAGCTCCTCCGGGTTCTCCGGCAGCTCGACGAAGTCGGCCTTCGCCGCGTACTCGGCCGCGGCGATGCCCGCGCGCTTGCCGAAGACGTTGATGTCCAGGAGCGAGTTGGTGCCGAGGCGGTTGGCGCCGTGCACCGACACGCAGGCCACCTCGCCCGCCGCGTACAGGCCCGGGACGACCGTGGTGTTGTCCGCCAGGACCTCACCCTCGACGTTCGTCGGGATGCCGCCCATGGCGTAGTGCGCGGTCGGCTGGATCGGGATCGGGTCCGTGTAGGGCTCGATGCCGAGGTACGTACGCGCGAACTCCGTGATGTCCGGGAGCTTGGCGTCCAGCTGCTCCGGCGGGAGGTGCGTGAGGTCGAGGTAGACGTGGTCGCCCTCGGGGCCGCAGCCGCGGCCCTCACGGATCTCCGTGTAGATGGAGCGCGAGACGACGTCACGGGACGCGAGGTCCTTCATGACCGGCGCGTACTTCTCCATGAAGCGCTCGCCGTCCTTGTTGCGCAGGATGCCGCCCTCACCGCGGGCGCCCTCCGTCAGCAGGATGCCCATGCGCCAGATGCCGGTCGGGTGGAACTGGAAGAACTCCATGTCCTCCAGCGGCAGCCCGCGCCGGTAGCAGGCCGCCTGGCCGTCACCGGTGAGCGTGTGCGCGTTCGAGGTCACCTTGAAGAACTTGCCGGTGCCGCCGGACGCGTAGATCACGGACTTCGCCTGGAAGACGTGGATCTCGCCGGTCGCCAGCTCGTACGCGACGACGCCCGCGCTCTTCTTGACCCCGTCCACCTCGACGATGAGCTGGTCGAGGACGTAGAACTCGTTGAAGAACTCCACACCCTCCTTGACGCAGTTCTGGTAGAGGGTCTGGAGGATCATGTGGCCGGTGCGGTCGGCCGCGTAGCAGGACCGGCGCACGGCGGCCTCGCCGTGGTTACGGGTGTGACCGCCGAAGCGGCGCTGGTCGATGGTGCCGTCCGGCGTGCGGTTGAACGGCAGGCCCATCTTCTCCAGGTCGAGGACCGCGTCGATGGCCTCCTTCGCGAGGATCTCGGCGGCGTCCTGGTCGACCAGGTAGTCGCCGCCCTTGATCGTGTCGAAGGTGTGCCACTCCCAGTTGTCCTCCTCCACGTTGGCGAGCGCGGCGGCCATGCCGCCCTGCGCGGCGCCCGTGTGGGAGCGGGTGGGGTACAGCTTGGTGAGCACGGCGGTGCGGCTGCGCTTCGTCGCCTCGATGGCGGCGCGCATGCCGGCGCCGCCCGCGCCGACGATGACGGTGTCGTACTTGTGAATCTTCACTGGGGTCGCCTCGGCTTTAGCGGATGTTCGGGTCGAAGGTGAAGATCACCAGCGTGCCCAGAAGGATGGTGAACACCGTGGCGGTGTACAGCAGGCCCTTGAGCCACAGACGCGTGTTCGGGCGCTCGGCGTAGTCGTTGATGACCGTGCGCAGGCCGTTGGCGCCGTGCAGCATCGCGAGCCACAGCATCAGCAGATCCCAGACCTGCCAGAACGGCGAGGCCCAGCGGCCCGCGACGAACGCGAAGCCGATCTTCGAGACGCCGCCGTCGAGCACCAGCTGGATCAGCAGGTGGCCGAGGACGAGGACGACCAGGACGACACCGGACAGGCGCATGAAGAGCCATGCGGCCATCTCGAAGTTGCCGCGGGTCGAGCGCGGGGTCTTGGAGGTGCGCTTGCGCGGCGCCTCGATGAGGGGGGCCGGGTGGTCCACGTCGTAGAGCGAGGCACCCTCGACGGGGCTCACGCCGGACGTACCGGACTTATCGAGCGTGGTGTCAGCAGACATGTCTGGCGTCAGCTCCCGAAGACTTCGCGGACGGCGTGGCCGAGGACCGGGTAGAGCGCCCCGATCATCAGGACGATCCAGATGCTGACGACGGTCCAGAGCATCTGCTTCTGGTAGCGGGGTCCCTTCGACCAGAAGTCGACGGCGATGACGCGCAGGCCGTTGAGCGCGTGGAAGAGGATGGCGGCGACCAGGCCGTACTCGAGGAGTGCGACGAGGGGCGTCTTGTAGGTGCTGACGACGTCGTCGTACGCCTCCGGGGAGACGCGGACGAGAGCGGTGTCCAGCACATGCACGAACAGGAAGAAGAAGATGAGGACGCCGGTGACTCGATGAGCCACCCAGGACCACATTCCTTCCCGGCCGCGGTACAGCGTTCCAGCCGGCACGGAAGTTCCTCCGGGAGCGGGGGTTGGGGCCGGCCGGCTTCGGTGTCGGACGAGCCCGGCCGGGTACGGTCCACCGGCCGCCCGTCATCGTATCGACGAGTTGTCGGTGGGCCTGCCCCGGGTCCTCAGGTGTGATCAAACAGGCAGTCAAACAGGCACGTACGGGCTATCAGGGCGTGCGGCGGGACGAATGCGCCCGGCGGCGGCGTCAGCACTGTCTTCGGCGGCGTGGCGCAGGGTCAGGCGGGTCAGCCGGCCGCGGGCCAGGCGCCGCAGTTCGTCGGCGGCGATGGCGCGCTCCTCCTCCGGATCGTTGCCGAGGCGTGACCGAAGAGCGGAGAGCAGCTGGTCCAGGGCCTCGTCCGGGGCCACCTCATCGAGGCAGATCACGAACGTGTGACCGAAGCGGCTCTCGTACGCGGCGTGCGCGGCGCGCAGGGCGGTGTGCGCGGCGCCGTACGTGACCTGGGGTGCCTCCGGGCGGCTGACCGGCGGGTCGAGGGGCTCGTGGGCCAGGGCCTCGGCGAGATCGGCGGGCGAGAGGTCGTACGCCGCCTCGTCGCAGGCGGCGAGCAGCGCGTCGAGGTCCGGATACGGGCGGTGGGCGGCGACGCGGCGGGCCCAGCTCAGGCTTCCGCAGCAGGTCAGGAGGGCGGCTTCGGCCGCGTGCGGCGTGGCGGAGTTCAGCTGTTCCGGCGTGACGACAGGGGCGGCGGCGGGGGCGCCGGCGCCGGGGAGTCGGGAGGAACGGTGCGGGGACAGCGGGCGCTCCTGGGCAGGGGGCGGCTGGGACGGGCGGGAACAGGTGGGGGAGGACGGTGCTGGTGGCGCCGGTGGTGGGAGCGGCGCCGGTGGTACAGGTGGTGTGGGCGTGGGGTGGGACGTAACGGTAGCGAGGCGGGCGAGGGGCCGTCCGATGGATGAGCGAATTTCATCCGGACGGGAGAGTTTCGCCCCGTGGTGTGGACGGATGCCTGCCGGGGGCCCGTCGTAGCGTGGCGTCATGGCTCTGACTTCTGGTGCTGCTACTGCTGCTATGGGTGCTTCTGGTGCTTCAGGTGCGGTGCGGGAGCGACCCGCCACAGGGCCGGGCGGTGATCCCGCGAGGACGGGGGGCGCGCCCGGGGCCCGGGGGCGGCGGTGAGGCGCGGGCCCGTCCTCGCCGCGGGCGGCGCCGTCGTCGCGGGAGCCGTCGCGCTGACCGTCACGCTCTGGCCCGGCGGTGACGGGAGCGGCGCCGCGGACCCGCCCTCGCTCCCGTCGGACGGGAAGTCGGCCGCCGCCTCGCGCGCGCCGAGCCCCAGCAGGAGCTACCCGCTGTCGAAGGCCCCGGCGACCATCCCCGCCGTGCGGGAGCACACCGCCGCCCGCGGGCCCGGCTGGCGCCCCGCCGAGGGCAAGGGCCGCGTGGTCGTGCGCGACGAGGGCCTGGCCGACGAGGCCCGCCTCCTCGCCGGTGAGCTGAAGCTCCGGTACGGCGGGGGAGGGCGCGCCCGCGCGGGCGACGTCGAACTGGCGCTCGCGTCCGGGGCGGACGGCGGCCCGGAGTCGTACACCCTCTCCGTGAAGGCGGGAACGGTGCGGATCACCGCGCCCGACCAGGCCGGTGTGTTCTACGGGACCCGCACGCTCAAGCAGGAGGTGGCGGCCGGCCGGACGGCCCCCGAGGGCGTCGTGCGGGACCGGCCCGCCAAGCCGCAGCGGGGCTTCATGCTGGACATCGCCCGCAAGCACTTCGACGCGGAGTGGATCGAGGACCGCGTCCGCGAGCTGGGCGACCTGAAGTTCAACCAGCTCGGCCTGCACTTCTCCGACGACCAGGCCTTCCGCATCGAGTCCGACTCGCACCCCGAGATCGTCTCCGCCGACCACCTCACCAAAGACCGGGTCCGCCGCATCCTGAAGCTCGCCGCGAGCCGGCACATCACCGTCGTGCCGGAGATCGACTCACCGGGCCACCTCGGCGCCGTCATCCGCGCGCACCCCTCGCTCCAGCTCCGTGACGCGCGGGGCGCCGTCGCGCGCGGCGCGGTCGACATCTCCGAGCCGCGGGCCGCGCGGATCGTCGACGACCTCCTGAAGGAGTACGCCGAGCTCTTCCCCGGCCGCTACTGGCACCTCGGCGCCGACGAGTACAGCGCCCTGACGGTCGAGAACCCCGAGGCGTCCTTCCCGCGACTGGCCGCCGCGGCCCGTGAGCGGTACGGACCGAGGGGCCGCGTGCAGGACCTGGCGACGGGGTGGCTCAACGACCGGGCCGACACGGTGCGCCCGTTCGAGAAGAAGCTCAAGGCGTGGAACGACGGCTTCTTCCGGGGCGGGCGGGCCGAGGCCGCCGACGACCTGGAGGTCGCGTACTGGACGGGCAAGGAGATCGGCGCCCGCGACCCCGTGGAGTACCTGAAGGCCGGGCGCGAGCTGGTCAACTACAACGACGAGTACCTCTACTACGTCCTCGGAGAACCGCAGACGTTCCGCTATCCCACCGGGCAGCGGATCTACGAGAGCTGGACGCCCCGGGTGATCCGCGGCACGCGGCCGGTGAGCGCGGAGTACGACGACCAGATCCTCGGCGGGTCCTTCGCGGTCTGGTGCGACCTGGCCCGCTCGCAGACCCAGGAGCAGGTCGCGCGGGGCATCCGCATGCCGCTGCGGGCCACCGTCCAGAAGCTCTGGGACCCGCGCACGCCCACGATTTCCTGGAGCGAATTCGTGAAACTCGCTGATACGGTCCGTTAGCCGCCGCCCGGCGCCCTGGGGAGGGACACGGACGGGCGGCTTTTTTCTGGATACGTCCTACCAAGTACGTGAACCCGTGGGGGGGCGCTCAGCGATGCTGTGCAAGGCATGTCAGTTCAATACGGCGATGACGTCGGAGGGGTACTGCGGCGTCTGCGTCCAGGCCGCCGCCGCGGCCCCGCCGCCGCCCGGTCACGCCATGGTCGACGGACGCCCCGCCCGGCTGCGCTCGCCCGTCGGGCTGGGCCGGGCCGCCGCGGCGCTGCTCGGCGTCGTCATCGCCACCGACGTGTACGCGCTGTGGGCCGGCACCGAGATGCAGGACGTCCTGAACGACCTCATCATCGGGCGGTACGGGGCGGACATCGAGCGGGAGGCGGACAACGCCGACACGCTGTACGCGAACGCCGGCACCGTGCAGACGGTCGCGCTGTTCGCCACCTGCGTCGTCTTCCTCGTCTGGTTCCACCGGGCGCGCGTGAACGCCGAGGTGTTCGAGCCGCACGGCCACCGCAAGAAGCGCGGCTGGACGGTGTGGGGCTGGTTCGTGCCGGTCGTGAACCTCTGGTTCCCGCGGCGGATCGCCATCGACATCTGGGACGCGAGCGGCACCCGGACCGCGACACCCGACGGCATGATGCCACTGGACCCGGCGGCGGAGCGCGGCCCGCACCGGCTCGTCAATGTCTGGTGGACGCTGTGGGTGGCGAACACCTTCGCCGGGCGGTGGGCGGCCCGGTCGTACACGCGGGCCGAGGAGGCCGACGAGATCAAGGCGGCGGTCGCCAACATGATGTTCGTGGACGCCCTCGACATCGCGGCCGCCGTCCTCGCCATCGTCTTCGTGCTGCGGCTCACGCGCATGCAGGACACCAAGGCCCGCACGGGCCCGGCCCCCGCACAGCAGGCGGTGCCCTTCCCCGCCCCGTGATGTCCCCCATCCGGTGGCGGACTCGCCCGCTTCTGTGGTGTATTCGGCCGGGACGGGGCAGAACGGTCCCAAGAGCCGGAACGGCCGACGGCTCGAACGCGCCACGGAGTACGACGGGGGACGAGCCATGGGCTACTGGGGGTACTACGTCGTGGGCAGGAGCGAGCGGCCCCTCGCACACTTCCCGGCGGTCGCGGGTGTGCGGGACGAGCTGTCCCTGCTCGAACGGCGGGCCGACGGCTGGCAGGTGTGGGAGGTGCCGGGCGGCGACGGCACACGCGACGTCGGCAACATGAACACGCTGGCCCTGGAGACGGGCGCGCCCGCGCTCTTCGGGTACGTGATGGCCAGCGACTGCGTGGTCGTCGAGGCGGCGGCCCCCCAGAGCGGGGCGTGGACGACCTGCCTGGCGCGGCGCGCGATGGCCGGCTACCTCGGCGACGGCGGGCTGACCGTCGACGACTACTTCCTGGAGCCGCCCGACGCCGCCGCACGCGCGGTCGCCTGGGCCGCCGAGGCGGGCCGTACGGTGCGGGCGGCGGCCCTCCTCGACGTACTGAAAGCCGACGCCGAGCCCTCGGCCGAGCAGCTCTTCTTCCGTTTCCTCGACCGGCTCGGTGTCGTGCCGCAGTGACGGCAGTGACGTTCCCGGCGCAGCGCACGCAGTACAGGTGAAGCGCAGGGTCCGTGACGGGAGACGTACAGCATGAGCCTGGTGGAGCTGATCGCACAGGCCGACGACCGGGGTCTCGCGGCCAGTGGGCTTGCCTGCCTCGACCGCTGCGTGCCGGTGCTCGGCGGCGGCGACGACCTGTTGCGGCCCCTGTGGGCGCGGCTCGCGGAGGGCGGTGACTGGGGCGAGGCGCTGGCCGAGGCCCGGTCGGCGCTCGCGCCCCCGGCAAACGCCGGTGCGCCGCCGGACGCCGGTGCGCCGCCGGACGAGGCCACGGTGCTGACCCGGCGCATGCTCGACGCCGTTCCCGCCGCGCACACGGGCCCCGCGGTGCGGGAGTGGGCGGACGGCTGCTCCGTCGCGGCCCTTCAGGTGCACCGACTCATGGATACCGCCACCGCCACCGCGCCGTGGGGCGGGGGCCGCCCGGTGTCGGCGCGCCGCGAGGGCCGCACGGACGGCATGACGCCGCTGGTCGAGGCCGAACTGCGGCGCCAGATCCAGATCCTGGAGCTCCTGGCCAACAAGGGTGCGGGGCCGGTGGGCGGCCTGCGGCAGGCGCTGGACATCTCGCTGGAGGGGCGGCGGGTGCTGCGGGCGGTGGTGTCGCGGCGGGCGCGGGGGTGTGGCTGACGGGGCCGCCTCGTCACTCGCGCTGCGCGGACGGCTCGCCACGGATCACGAGGGGGCGGCCGGCCTTGACGGCACCCGTGTCGGTGACGCGGCAGGTCACCGGGGCGGTGGGGGCGGAGTGGCTCTCCCGCTCGTCGCCGCCGAGGAAGCCGTACGCGATGAATCCGGCGCAGATGCCGAGCAGCACCGCACCGGCGGCCAGCACGCGGCGGTCCGAGACCTCGCCGACCACGGTCGGATCGTCGGGGTCCTCGGGCACGACGACTTCCCCCAGGCCGGTTTCCCCCAGGCCGGTTTCCCCAAGACCGGCTTCTCCGAGGCCGGCTTCCTTTTGGTGCCTGATGTCCGACGTGATGTCCGTCGTGCTGCCGTTCTTCGTCATCCCCGCCCCTGAGCGATGCCACGCAACCGGCGATCCGCGAATCCGGCCGGTTATACAACACCCTCCCCCCTGTTCACCAGCACCAGGACAGACGCCGTCCGGCGCGAGACCGTACATGCGTCGTCATTCGGCCCAACCGCGCGGGCTTGCGCGTTCTCTCCCCAAAGCCCTTGGCCCTTGGTTAACCTGACGAGCCATCACCGGCGACCCGACCGTCACAGCGGCCACGGAGGAGCCCGTGCCTGATGAACTCGGATTCGACGAGCTGCTGGACGACGGCGGCCTGATCGCCCGGCTGCTCGGCAGGACCGCGGCCGGGCGCAAGAGGGAGCTGCTCTACGGGACGGATCTGCCCGTGGTGCTGCTCGTCGGCGGCCCCGGCATGGGCAAAGGGCGCCTCCTGCGGTGCGTGCGGGACCGCTTCGGGCCGCGCGTTCCCACCGCGTACCTCGACTGCGGCCTGAGCGACTGCCGGGAGCAGGCCGAACAGCGGCCCGGCAGCCGGTCGGACGTGACCGAGGCGCTGCGCCAGATCGCCCTTCAGTACGGGGACTGGGCGGGGGACGGCGGCAAGATCGCCGTACCGCGGCTGTACGCCGGTCTCGCGGCCGTGGCGGCCAGCGACCGCCTCGCCCACGCGGCGCCCCTGGTGGACGAGGTGGTCCGCCTGGAGGGTCTGCTGCCGCCCAAGTCCTTCTGGCGGGGCGTGCTGATGGGGGCGGCCAACAACTACCTCGGTTTCCTGGGCGGGCTGGTCACCACGCCGCTGGCGGGGCCCTTCATCAACGCCCTCCTCGACGGGCTGTTCGCCCGCCTCTCGCCGGAGGGCAGGGCGGCCCTCGCGGAGTGCTACGGCGACTACCCCGGCGCGGGCGGCAACCCCCAGGCCGGGCTGCGGTCGCTCGGCGGCGACTTCCAGCAAGGCGGCGAGGCGCGGCGGATCGCCGAAGGCTTTCTCTTCCGTGCCCTGCGGCAGGACGTCGACACCGCTTACCGCTCCGTACGGGGACGCCTGTCGCGGGTGGGGAGGCCCGCCCTGCTCCTCGACCACGCGGACAACTCCCTGGGCAGGCGGCTGCTGAAACCGGTCCTGGAGGACCGGGAGCGCGGCCACCACGACCGGCTCGTCGTCTTCGCGACCGCCCGGCGTGCGGACGGCGGGCGCTTCCTCCACCGCGCGGGCGGCGCTCCGGCGGAGATGGCCAGGTGGGAGCCGTTCACCGGAGCGCTGCCCGACTGGAGCCGTCCGCCGGGCGGGGTACCCGATCACGCGCCGCTGTGGCGGGGCGTCCTGCTCGTCCGCATGCCCGTGCTCACCCGCGACCAGCAGAAGGCCGAGCTGAGCCGGTTGCGGGGGGACCAGGAGCAGCCGGACACCGCCGTCCGGCTGCGCGTCCACAGCGGTGTGCACCGGCTGAGCGGCGGCCGTCCGCTGTTCGTGACCCGGCTCGGGGAGGCGGCCGCGGCCCTGTCGTTCCCGGCATCCGGCCCGGCATCCGGCGACTGCACCGACTGGACGCTCCTGGACGCCCGGGTGCCCGCGGGGGACGACGGCGAGGGGCGCCGGGTGGCCGACCGCCCCGTGGCCGATGTACTCATCGGGGAACTCGTCACCTGTCAGCACCCCGAGGAACTGCCGCCGGAGCACCGCGGCCACTGGCTCGACCTGCTCACCCATCTGTCGGTGGCGCACGACGTGGAGTGTGCCCAGACCCTGATGCGCGCGGTGCAGGAGGGACGGGACGACCAGCTGTCCGCCTACCTCATCGCCGACCTCCTGGAGGACAGCGGCTGGCCGCGCTGCCCCCGGCACTTCATCGGCGACCTCGGCCTGCGCCGGCTGCTGACGCGGCGGCTGCACCGGCTGCGGGACGGCGGCGCCGCCTGGCACAGGGACCACGCGCTGCTCCAGGGCCACTACCGCGACCTGGGGAACGACCACCCCGACCCGCTGTTCACGACCGCGGGCGCGCACCGGATGCACCACCTCCTCGCCTCCGACGGCGCGGACCTCGTCACGCGGTACCTGGCCGGGACCTTCCTCACCCGTCCCATCGCCGCCTGGTGCGAGGAGCTCCTCGCCATCGCGGACGCCGCGCTGATCGGGGCGGACGACGACCGGTACGCCCGCGCTCTCGGTGAGATCCACGTCCACGGCGACACCCGGCGGCGGCTCATCGACCGCCTGCTGCACGCGGTGTGGCTCACGGAGGACCGCACGCAGCCGCTCGACGAGACCGCGCCGGGCGCGCTGCGCGGTCCGCTCCGCGGCCTCAGCGAGGAACTGGCGCGGATCGCCGACGAGGCGGTGCGCGACCAGGGGCCCGAAGGGGCGGACGTGGCCAGGGCGGCGGAGGGGGCCGCGCTGCTCGTCCGCGTGGCCCGGGAGTGGGGCGATCGGGCGGAGGACAAGCAGCCGCTGCGGCGGTGCGGGTGCACGGAGCACATCGGGTTCGGCTGACCAGGCGATACGTGGTTTCACCGGCGGAGGGAGAGCAGCGTTGAGACGGTTCGGGAACTGGCTGTACAACACGTTGTGGGCCAACTGGACGCGCAGGGTCATCGCGCTGCTCGGCCTCGTGGCGGGATGCGTCCTCGTGTACATGTTCCTGCCCCCGGTCGGTGAACCGGAGAGCTGCGCCATCGGCGTCGAGCGGCACGACGGCGAGTGCGTCGGCGTCAACGGCACCGGCTACGCCTTCGGCACCCCGGAGATCGAGAAGGTGGCCGGGGCCATCGCGAAGGAGAACGAGGAGTTCGTCGGCGACAAGCCGCACGTCACCGTGGCCCTGATGCTGCCGCTCCAGCCCGACATCGCCGCCGAGCGCAAGCAGCTCCGCAGCGAGATCCAGGGCGCCTACCTCGCCCAGTACCGGGCCAACCGCGAGGAGAACACCCCGTTGCTGCGTCTCGTGCTCGCCAACCCCGGCGACGCGTACGCCCAACAGCGGCGGGTCGTCGACCAGTTGGCGCAAATGTCGCGGGACGATCACGTCAACCTCCGCGCCGTCACGGGCTTCAACCTCAGCCTGGACGCCACGGAGAAGGCCATCGCACGCCTGACCAACGAACTGAGCATCCCGGTCCTCGCCGGCCGCGTCAGCGCGGACGAGCTCGCCAACCCGGAGAAGAGCACCGGCAAGGACCCCTATCCCGGCCTCGCCCGCATCATCCCGACCAACCGCCAGCAGGCGGACGCGCTCGCCAACTTCCACGGCGAACTCAGGGACGAGCAGACCGTCCTGGTCCGGGACAAGCGGCCGCACGACATCTACAACAACTCGCTCGCCAAGGCGTTCGGCCGCGACGAGGACGGCCCGCCGGGGCCCAAGGACCAGACCTTCCAGTCCCCCTCGATCACCGACCCGGGCGACACGGGCAACGACTTCACCCTCATCGCCCAGAACATCTGCCAGTCCACGGCCCGTTACGTCTACTTCGCGGGCCGTCCCGTCCACCTGCGGCTCTTCGCGCTGAAGCTGGCCGACGTGCAGTGCCGGGGGAAGAAGTACACGATCGTCAGCGGCTCGGGCGCGGCCACGCTGGAGCGCTACATGAAGGGCGACGACTGGGCGCGGCTGCGCGGCGGCGGGAAGGAACCCGTCATCACGGTGCAGTACGCGGCCCCCGGGCACCCCGCGGCCTGGGACAGGCAGCTGAGCGGGGAAAAGGACGCCAAGGACCGCCCGGCCTACTTCACCGAACCGCAGGAGGAGCTGAACAAACTGCGCGCCCTGATCGCGAAGGGGAGCGCCGGGGACATCGGCCCCACCAGCCTGGACGACTCCCGCACCATGCTGGTGTACGACGGCGTGCGCACCGTCGCCAAGGCCGTGCTGCTCGCCAACGCCCAGACGGAGGGGACGGTGCCGCCCCTGAGGCGGGTCTCGGACATGTGGCAGCGCCTCGAAGCGGTCAACCGGGTCCACGGGACCAGCGGCTGGATCTGTCTGACCAACGCGGGCAACGCCTACGACAAGCCGGTGGCCGTGGTCGAACTGGAGCCGCGCACCGAGAAGCTGCGGTTCGTCGGCATCGGCTGGCCCGAGGACAAGCGCCAGCCCGAGGACTGCCGGGTGCCGAGCGACACCCGCTGAACCCGGAAACGACCGCGCGCCGCCCCCTCCGGGCCAGGGGGAGCGGCGCGCGGTCTGTGGTTCAGGGCGTCAGCGCCTGGCCCAGGCGGGCCCCCGCCGGGGTGCCCAGCAGCGTACGTCCGTAGGAGACGCCGCTCGCGTCGGGTACGCCCGCACTGCCGCTGTCCAGCTGGAGGATCGTGCCGTCGCCCGCGTCCTCGCCCTCGGCGCCGATGGCGAGGTCCGCCCGGCCGGAGCCGGACAGGTCGGCCAGCGTGACCGAGGAGCCGAGGCGGTCGCCGCTCTCCGTGGCGCCGGGGACGTCGGGCTCGTCCTGCGAGACGGCCAGCGCGCCCGTGCCGGTGAGGCCGGACGCGGAGCCCCTCAGGAGCAGGGACGTACCGGCGTCCTTGCGGTTGGCGCCGGCGCGGGTGATGTCCTCGCCCGGGGCGCCGGTGGCGACGTCCGCGTAACCGTCGAGGTCGTAGTCGCCCGCCGCGACCGACCAGCCCATCGCGTCACCCGCCTCGGCGGCGCCGACCACGCCGCTCGTCGCCTGGTGGACCGTCTTCGTGCCCGCCGCGGAGGGCCCTGTCGGCGTGCCCGGGACCACGGTCACCTGGCCGCCCGCGTGCGCGCCGGACTCGGCGGTGTACGGCTGGCCGATGACCAGGTCGTCGTAGCCGTTGCCGTTGACGTCGCCCACGGCGACCGAACGGCCGCCCGGCACGGACAGGACTCCCACCCGGTTCAGGCCCGAGCGGCCGCCCCTGAACCACGCGACCTTGCCCTTGCCGGCCTGGTCGCGGTAGGCGAGGGCCACGTCCGCGTAGCCGTCGCGGTTGAAGTCGCCGGACGCGGCGTCGGCGTACGCGATGGCGGTGTCGCCCGGCGTGAGGCTGCCGCCCGACTCACGGTCGGGGCCCAGGCGCGCGGCCCACGAGCCGCCCGTGCCGGTCGCCGCCGCGAAGACGTCCGCCTCGCCGTCGGCGTTGAAGTCGCCGACGGCGACCGCCGAACCGAAGCGGGCCTTGGTGTAGTTGAAGTCGTCCGAGAGCCGCATGTCCGTGCCCGACGTGAAGGCCGGGCCGTACAGCATGGTGACCGCGCCGCGGTCGGTGTGGCCCGAGGAGTCGTCCTCGCCGGGGGCGCCGATGACGAGGTCCGCGTACCCGTCGCCGTTCAGGTCGCCCCACGCCGTGGCCGACCCCCAGGCGTCGCCGGCCTCGGAGGCACCGGGGACACCGGCGCTCGTCTGCGTCAGGGAGATCTTCCGCCCGCCCACCGGGCCGCCGGGGCCGCCGGGCACGACCGTCACCCGGCCGCGGTCGCCCGACGCCTTCGGGGTGCCCGCGACCAGGTCGGTGGCGCCGTCGCGGTTGAAGTCGGCGGTCGGGGCCGCGGAGCTGCGGCCCGCGCCGGCCGCGAAGCGGCGGACGTCGTCGAGCCCGGCGTACAGGTTCTTCCCCGGGCAGGTGGTCGTGGCGGCGTCGCGGTGGCCGGAGACCGTGTGCAGCGAGGCCCGCTCGCCCTTCTTCCACACGCCCGTGTCGGCGGTGGCGGTCAGCGTGACCTCGCCGGCCGGGTCGCCGTCGTACTGGCCGAGCTTCCAGGCCGCCACGCGCGCCACCGACTCCAGTGCGGCGCGCGTCGGCCTGCCCGCGCTCCTGCCGGTCGCCGGGTCGCCCTCGAAGTCGCCGAGGACGGCGATGCCCGTCGACTCGCCGTCGAAGCCGTCGGTGTGCTCGCCGCGCACGGGTACGTCGACGCCGCCCGCGCGGCCCTCGAAGACGCGGCCGCACTTGTCCACGAGGAAGTTGTGGCCGAGGTCGTTCATGCCCTCGGTCCGCACCTGGTACGTCATGAGGGCGCGGATCAGCGCGGGGGACTCGGCGCAGCGGTAGTCGTTGGTACCGGCCGTGTGGTGGACGAAGACCGCCGCGACCTTCGCCCCGTACTCCGCCGGGTCCTTCACGAGCGACTCGTCGGCGCCCCAGGCGGCGCGGCCGATGATCGGCGGCCGGTTGACCGTCGACGGCGGCGGTGTCGGCTTGGTGGGGGTGGGCTCCGGGGTGGACGAGGGGGAGCCGGTCGGGGGGCCGGTGGGGGAGCCGCTCGGAATGGTCGGTTCGCCCGAGGCCGAGGGGGGCGCGGTCGGTGAGGAGGGCGTGCCGGTCGGCTCGCCGGAGTCCGTCGGGGCCGGGCCGGTCTCGTCGGGCGGGGTGGGCGGCACGGTGTCGTCGTCCGGCGGGGTGGGCGGCACGGTGTCGTCGGGGGCGGTGGCGGCGCCCGCGCCCGTGCGCGTGCCGCCACCGCGGGCCGGGCCGAGCGCCGGGCTCTTCGCCTCCTGGGACGTCACACCCGGGTCCACGAGGCTGACCTCAAGGTCCTTGGGCAGCTCGCGACGTGCCGGTCCGTCGGCCGCGGCGACACGGACCTCCACCCCGTCCGACGGGCCCACCCAGAGCGGCTCGGAGGCGGCACGCGCACCCGCCTCCGGCTTCAGGGCGCGCCAGCCGCTCCACTTGCCGGAGCCGAGGGCGCGCGTGCGGACCTGCGCGGTGCCCGCCAGCTCCCGTGTGGCACCGCTCCACGAGACGCCGAGCAGCGAGAACTGCCCGGTCGACGTGCGCGGCAGCTCCCGCGCGGCGCCGTCGGCCTTGAGCGCGAGGTCGTGCACGCTCGCCGGCCGCTTGGCGTAGGGGTCCGCGCCGGGCTCGTCCCCGGCGTTCGGTCCGGCCGCGGCGTACGTCACCGCCCCCGCGCCGCCCAGCACGACGGCGCCGATCGTCAGCCAGGCCCGGCGCTTCGGACTCAGCGGTCGGTACGCATGCGTCGTACGCGCCTTTTCACGCCTTTTGCGCGAGCTCAAGTGCCCCACCCCTCAGCGAATCACAGGTGAATCAAGCGAGTTCATACGACATCACGACGCGCCAAAGGGTTGTACGAGGGCGGATGTTTGTCGGCGTGATGTTTCCCGCATGCCCGAGGTGTGACGGCCCGGCGCCCGCATGCGCTGGGTCATGTGACAGTTGTGACGTGGTGGAACGGGCGGGGACTCCGGTGGATGAACAGGCGGCACATCGCGTGAACGACCGGCCGGCGAGGCGCAGTCGGCGGAGCCGGTGGACGCGGCCGACCGCCCTCTGCCTCGCGATGGGCGCGGCGGTGGGCACGCTCACCTCTTGCGGTTCGCGCGGCGAAGTGACGTACGCCGGTGGCACGTTGGAAGAGGTGGGCCGCGCCGGAACCGCGGCCGACGGTGGCGAGGAGCCCGCTTCCGCCGACGAGGTGCGCGGCAGGAAGCTCGCCCTGAAGGGCATGGAGCTGTTCAGGACGGCCGACACGGTGCGCATCGGCGTCGCCATGGACACCGAGAAGGGCCGGCAGAAGGTCTCGCTGCACATGGACCGCGAGAGCAACTGCACCGGCACTTTCGACTCGGGGCCGACGCAGCGCGGCGACTTCATCGTGATCGCGGGCAGTGCGATGTACATACGCTTCACCGACGGCGCGCTGGACGAGATCCGTGAGCAGGCGGCCCGGCGCGGCCCCGAGATCGCCAACCGCGTCCGGGAGCGGACTGCGCTGGCGCGCGGCAAGTACCTGAAGCTCCCGAAGGGCACCGCCACCCGTGGCCCCGCGACGCCGATGGGCAGCTGTGACCTCGACAAGCTCACCGCGAAGATCGGCAGTCCGGAACCGGGCGAGGTCATCACCGCCCGGCCCACCACCCACCGGTACGGCACCGACGTCACCCCGCTCTCCGAGAAGAAGGACGGTGAGGAGACCACGGTGTACGTGGCGGCCACCGGGGAGCCGTACATCCTCGGCGTCGAGGCGAGGAAGAGCGGCGGCGCGTTCTCGGACGACCAGACCATGTCGATGCGGGTGACCGACTACGACGAGCCGGTCGTCGCGGTGGCCCCGGCCGCCGGGCTGACGGTCGACATCTCTCAGGTCGGCCCCGGGGGTTCGGGCGGGTCGCTGTTCGAGGTCTGAGACGCGCGGGGCGAAGCGATGAGCCACCCGGCGGCGGGGACCGATGAGCTGCCCGGTAGCAGGGATCGCCGGGCGCGAAGGGCCAGGTGGCCGTACGCTCTCGCACGGTGACATATCCGCGCCCCCGCGGCGCGGCGGACCATGGGGGCAACGGCACGTCGGACCGTGCCGCGTTCGGCCGGATGGGAGAACGTTGGGCCAGGGTGGGGAGCCCCGTCGTGCGAAGGCGCACGACGAGGAGCTGGGCAGGGCCGTCGCGGCCGCCCAGGAGGGCGACGAGGCGGCCTTCGCGGTCGCGTACCGGATCGTGCAGCCGGGACTCATAGGCTACGTGCGCGGCCTCGTCGGCACGGACGGCGAGACCGCCGAGGACGTCACCGCCGAGGCGTGGCTGGAGATAGCCAGGGACCTCGGACGGTTCCGGGGGACGGGGCGGGCTTCCGCGGCTGGACCGCGACCATCGCCCGGCACCGGGCCTTCGACCATCTGCGCCGGCAGAAGGCGCGGCCGCGCCCCGCCGCGCTGGAACAGGACCTGCTCGAACTGCCGGGCCCGCACAACACGTCGGCGGCGGCCCTGGAGGCGGTCACGACCGAGCGGGTGCTCGCCCTGGTCGCGACCTTGCCGCGCGATCAGGCGGAGGCGGTGCTGCTGCGGGTGGTCGTCGGTCTCGACGGCCCCGCGGCGGCGCGGGTCCTCGGCAAGCGGCCGGGCGCGGTACGCACGGCCGCGTACCGGGGGTTGAGGAAGCTGGGCGAGCGGCTGGGGCTCGACGGTGTGACGGATGACGGTCCCGGCACGCTGGGGGAGTCGAGATGAACGCAGACAAGCCCAAGGGCCCCGAGGGCGCGCCGGGCCGCGCCTCCCCGCTCGAACTGCTCGCCGAAGCCGTGCGGGCCGACGCGGCGGGTGCGGCCGGAACGGTGGACGCGGAGGCGCAGCGCGAGGCGGTCGCGGCGTTCCGTGCGGCGCGGGACGCGGGAGCGCACCGGGCGCGGACCCGCCGACGCGACGACTGGCGGCCCCGGGAGCGTCGCCGCCCCGCCCGGATCTCGCTCAAGGCGGCCGGTGGCGTGGTGCTGGCCGGCGGTCTGCTCGGCGGAGTGGCACTGGCGGCGGCGGGCACGGTGACCGACGACCCGGCCCCGCGGGAACGCCCCCGTCCGGCTCCGTCGTCCCCCCACACCCCTGGCACCCCGGGCACCCCGGGCACGACTCCGGGACACACCATGTCCGCGCCGCCCGGCCCGGAGGGAGGCGGCAAGGGAGGCAAGGGCAGCGAGGGAGACAAGGACGGCGTGACACCGAGCCGCTCGCAGGACAAGCCGAAGCCGGTGAAGCCGCCGCAGGAGCGGAAGCCGCCGAAGCCGCCCGAGAAGCCGGAGCGGCCGGGGGAGGGCAAGCCGAAGCCACCGGGCCACGGCAACGGGAAGCCGGGGAAGCCGCCGGGGAAGCCGGAGCGGCCGGGGCAGGGCAAGCCGAAGCCACCGGGCCACGGCAACGGGAAGCCGCCGAAGCCGCCGGGGAAGCCGGAAAACCCGGGGAAGCCGGGAGGCGAGGGACGGGGCGGCCATCAGGACGGACGGGCGAAGGGCCGACCCCACCACGGGCAACAGGGCCCGCACCACTGACAGGGCTGTGACCCATACGTCCGTGTCCGGGGTCGGCCACTACCAGGTGGTCCGCGACCATCGACATCTCGGAGACCAAGGCGACGGCCGGAGCCGCCACCCCCCACAGGAGAGGCTCCGGCCGACGCACGGTACGAACCGCGTGCGGCCCGTACTCCCTTCAGCGCCGTGCGTGCGTTTTCTGTCACACCGCGCTGCGTCACCCGCTAGTTGCACGTTGTACAAACATGGACGTAGGCCCGGACAAGGCCGTAGCGTGCTGGTTCGCGCCGGGGCCGGGCGCAGATCTCCGAGTGGCAGGATTGAGAGAGTGCTGGGGGACGACGCGGAGCTGACCGCCGCGGTGCGTGCGGCGCAGGGCGGGGACGAGACGGCGTTCCGGACTGTGTACCGCGCTGTGCACCCGCGCCTGTTGGGATACGTACGCACGCTGGTCGCCGATCCGGACGCGGAGGACGTCGCCTCCGAGGCCTGGCTTCAGATAGCGCGCGACCTGGACCGGTTCAGCGGAGACGCGGACCGGTTCCGGGGCTGGGCGGCGCGCATCGCGCGCAATCGCGCCCTGGACCACATCCGCATGCGGGGGCGCCGCCCCGCGATAGGCGGCGACGAGTCGGAGCTGACCGGGAAACCGGCCGAGGCCGACACAGCGGGCGAGGCGATGGAGTCCCTGGCCACCGGTGAGGCGATGGCGCTGATCGCCAAGCTCCCGCAGGACCAGGCCGAGGCCGTGGTGCTCAGGGTCGTGGTGGGCCTCGACGCCAAGAGCGCCGCCCAGACCCTCGGCAAGCGCCCCGGGGCCGTCCGCACAGCGGCGCACCGCGGCCTGAAGCGGCTCGCCGAACTGCTCGGCGCGGACGCCGCCGACCCCGCGGAGGCGCTCGCCGCCGTACCCCCTCAGAGAGAGCCGCGCGGCCGCGCGGTGACGTCCGCCGGTGTGACGCAAACGCGTACGCGGACGCAGAAGGACATGTGATGGCCGACGAGCAGGACAAGTGGCTGGACCGCGACGCGGCGGAGCGTTTGCTGCGCGGGGAGCCCCTCGAAGGCGTCGACCCTCACGCGCGCGCGAAGGCCGACCGGCTCGCCCAGGCACTCGGCGCGCTGGCCGCCGCGGACGGCCCGGCGGCGCGCGCGCAGACGGACGGGACCGCTGGCGCGGCTGCCGGTGAACTCCCCGGCGAGGCCGCCGCGTTGGCCGCTTTCCGGGTCGCCAGGGCGGCCTCCGCGCAGCCCGGTCCCCGCTCGGCCGCGTATGCGACGCCCGCCCATGAGACCGCGGCCGCCGAGAGCGTACGCAGGAGCCGGACCGTCGGCCGGCCGGAGCCGAGCCGCTGGGGCCGCCCGGTGCGCTTCGGGCTCGCCGCCGCGCTCGCGGGCTGCATGGTCGGCGGTGTGGCCGTGGCCGCGGGGACGGGCGTCCTGCCCTCGCCGTTCAGCCGGCACGACGAGCGGAGCCCGGCCGCCTCCGCGTCGCCCGTCGACACCTCGGAGGTGCCGTCGGCGTCCCCGTCGGACGGGACGGGCGAGTCGGGCGAGGCGGGTGAGTCCGCGGAGGGCGCGGAGAGCGCGGAGAGTTCGCGGGGGGCCGTCGGCTCGTCGCCGGAGGACGGCACGGTGCCCGGCGACGAGCCGACGCGCGCCCCCGGGGCTGGTACGTCCCCCGAGGATGACGCCGGCGGCGACCACACCGACGACGCGACGCGGCGGCCCGCCGACGACGGCACCCCGCCCGGTGGCGGCACCAAGGACGTGCGCCGCAAGGTGGTCGCCGCCTGCCGCGACTACCGCAGCGGTGAGCTGAGGGGCGACCGGCGCCGCCACCTCGAAGAGGTCGCCCAGGGGGCCACCCGCGTGGAGGAGTTCTGCGGCCGGGTCCTCGGCGGCAACGGCGGCGGCCCGGGCAACGGCGGCCAGGGCCAGGGCCAGGGCGGCGGGAAGAGCGGCAGCAGCGGCGGGGACGGGAACAGCGGCGACGGCGGCGAGGAGGGCGGCGGCTCCGGCGGCGGCACGGGCGGCGCCGCCCCTGTCCCGCCCCCGCCCCCGGCCCTGCCCGAACCGGTGTCCACCGGCTCCTACAGCGCCCTGCCCCACCTGCCGTGACCCCGCCCCGCGGCGGTGACGGGAAGATCGCGCCGTAAGGTGTGACGTTTTTTGAAGGCGTGACGCAGTAAGAAGTGAGCCGACTGGTCATCGGCCCGCGCACGAGCCGGGGGTTCCCCCGTACCTTCGGCTCCGTGCCACCGGCGTGGGCGGGATACGTTCCCCCGATCCCGCCCACGCCGCTTTTCCCCTCCCAGGGGGAGACGTCACTTGTAGATGACGACCCGGTCGCCCATCCGCACCTGGGCGAAGAGGTTCGCGATCTTCTGCTCGTCCCGGACATTCACACAGCCGTGCGATCCGCCGGCGTAACCTCTCGTCGCGAAGTCCGCGGAGTAGTGCACCGCCTGACCGCCGCTGAAGAACATCGCGTACGGCATCGCCGTGTCGTACAGGGTCGAGACGTGGTGGCGGGACTTCCAGTAGACGGTGAACGTGCCCTCCCGCGTCGGCGTGTACTGCGAGCCGAACCGCACGTCCATCGTCGACACGGCCCTGCCGTCGACCATCCAGGTAAGGGTCCGGCTGCTCTTGGCGAGGCACAGGACGCGCCCCGTCATGCACCGCTTGTCCGGCGGGGCCGGCGGCATCCCGCCGCCCGCGTACAGCTCTTCCCGCGTCGGTTCGCGCGACATGCCGAGCAGCCGCTGCCAGGTGACGGCGTCCGTCGCGCCGGTGGGCGGCAGGCCCCGCCTGGCCTGGAAGCCCTTGACCGCGTTGACCGTCAGCGGGCCGTACAGCCCCGAGGGGTTCACCGCCAGCCAGCCGATCTGCCGGAGCCTCGCCTGGAGCCCCCGCACCTGGTCGCTGCGGTCACCCTGCCGCATCACGATCTTCGGGGCGGGCGTGCCGCGGGGCGCCGGGGCGGGCGGGGGAGTCCGCACCGCCGGAGGGGACTGACCCGCCGGAGGGGACTGACCTGCCGGAGGCGTGCGCGCCGTCGGGGCGCCCGGCGCCAGGCCCGCGCTCCTCGGCTCCTGCTCGCCCGGCCGCGCCCCGTCGCTGCCGACCTCCACCGTCTTGCACCCCGCGACCAGCGCCAGCACCGTCACGGCCCCCACCGACACCACGCCCTTGCCCATCACACCTCTCCGAGCCTGTGGACAACACTTCTGGGAGTGTTTCCCGGTTCGGCGCGCGTGACGCCTCAGCGAGGCGGGCGCAAGCTGAAGGTATGACACACGAGTCGGAATCCGGACTGCCCATCGAGCCCGTGTACGGCCCCGAGTCCCTGGCGGGTTGGGACCCGGAAGAGAAGCTCGGCGCCCCCGGTGCCTACCCCTTCACCCGCGGCGTCTACCCCACCATGTACACGGGCCGCCCCTGGACGATGCGCCAGTACGCGGGTTTCGGTACGGCGACGGAGTCCAACGCCCGTTACCGGCAGTTGATCGAACACGGCACGACCGGCCTGTCGGTCGCCTTCGACCTGCCGACACAGATGGGTCATGACTCCGACGCGCCCCTCGCGCACGGTGAGGTCGGCAAGGTGGGGGTGGCGATCGACTCGGTCGACGACATGCGCGTGCTGTTCGACGGCATCCCGCTGGACAAGGTCTCCACCTCGATGACGATCAACGCGCCCGCCGCGCTGTTGCTCCTTCTGTACCAATTGGTCGCCGAGGAGCAGGGGGTCACCGCGGACCGGCTGACCGGCACGATCCAGAACGACGTCCTGAAGGAGTACATCGCGCGGGGCACCTACATCTTCCCGCCCCAGCCCTCCCTGCGCCTGACCGCGGACATCTTCCAGTACTGCACGGCGGAGATCCCGCGGTGGAACACCATCTCCATCTCCGGCTACCACATGGCGGAGGCGGGTGCCTCGCCCGCGCAGGAGATCGCCTTCACCCTCGCCGACGGCATCGAGTACGTCCGCACCGCCGTCGCGGCGGGCATGGACGTGGACGACTTCGCGCCGCGCCTGTCCTTCTTCTTCGTGGCGCGTACGACGATCCTGGAGGAGGTCGCCAAGTTCCGCGCCGCGCGGCGTGTCTGGGCCCGCGTCATGCGGGAGGAGTTCGGCGCGCGGAACCCGAAGTCCCTGATGCTCCGTTTCCACACGCAGACGGCCGGAGTGCAGCTCACCGCGCAGCAGCCCGAGGTGAACCTCGTCCGGGTCGCCGTTCAGGGCCTCGGCGCGGTCCTCGGCGGCACCCAGTCGCTGCACACCAACTCCTTCGACGAGGCGATCGCGCTCCCCACCGCCACATCGGCCCGCCTGGCCCTGCGCACGCAGCAGGTCCTCGCGTACGAGACCGACGTGACCGCCACCGTCGATCCCTTCGCGGGTTCCTACGTCATCGAGAGCATGACGGACGACGTGGAGTCGGCGGCCCTGCGGCTCATGGAGCGCGTCGAGGACCTCGGCGGCGCGGTGCACGCCATCGAACGGGGTTTCCAGAAGGAGGAGATCGAGCGCAACGCCTACCGCATCGCCCGCGAGACGGACAGCGGCGAGCGCGTGGTCGTCGGCGTCAACCGCTTCCGGCTCGACGAGGAGGAACCCTACGAGCCGCTGCGCGTCGACCCCGCCATCGAGGCCCAGCAGACCGCCCGCCTCGCCGACCTGCGAGCGACCCGCGACCAGAAGGCGGTGGCCACCGCCCTCGCCGCGCTGAAGGACGCGGCCAAGGGTGACGCGAACGTCCTCTACCCCATGAAGGACGCCCTGCGGGCCCGGGCCACGGTGGGGGAGGTGTGCGGGGCGCTGCGGGAGGTGTGGGGGACGTACGTTCCGGTGGACGCGTTCTAGAAACCAGGAGCGGTCCACGAGACGGCGCGCACGCCTTGCGGAGTGAGTCCGTCCGTTACCCGGACATGCTCCCCTGATGCCGTACGCCCGTGCGAGACTCCGCCCATGCTGGGTGTCACCGATCTTCCGACCTATCTCGCGGGCCTCGTCCTGATTGTTCTGCTGCCGGGACCGAACTCGCTGTACGTGCTCTCCGTGGCCGCGCGCCGGGGCGTGCGCACCGGGTACACCGCCGCCGCGGGTGTCTGGTGCGGCGACACCGTGCTGATGACGCTGTCGGCGGCCGGGGTGGCGTCGCTGCTCCAGGCCAACGCGCTGCTCTTCGGGATCGTGAAGTACGCCGGTGCCGGATATCTGAGCTGGCTCGCGTTCGGGATGCTGCGGGCCGCGGTCGCGATGTGGCGGGCGCGGCACGAGAAGGCGGCGCAGGACGGCCCGGCGGGCGGTGAGGGCGAGGGCGCGACGGAGGGCTCGGGGGAGCGGCCGTTCCGCAGGGCGCTCGTGATCAGCCTGCTCAATCCGAAGGCGATTTTGTTCTTCATCGCCTTCTTCGTGCAGTTCGTCGATCCCGGGTACGCCTACCCGGCCCTCTCCTTCGTCGTGCTCGGCGCCCTCGCGCAGGTCGCGAGCTTCCTCTACCTCACCGCCCTGATCTTCGGCGGCACCAGGCTCGCGGCCGCCTTCCGCCGCCGCAAGCGGCTCTCGGCGGGAGCCACTTCGGCGGCGGGCGCGCTGTTCCTCGGCTTCGCGGTGAAGCTGTCGCTCAGCAGCGTCTGAGGCGTCGCGCGGCAAGGGGGCCCGGTCAGTGGTGCCAGGCCGTGCCGCCCACGTTGTGGATCATCCGCTGGAGGACTTTCAGCGTGCGTACGTACTCCTCGTCCGTCACGCCCTCGCGAATCTCCGCGAGGATGCCACGCTGCCGCTCGGTCACGCGGGCCCGCAGGGCGTGGCCCGCGTCGGTGAGGGCGATGCGGCCTGCGGCGTCCTCGGTGATCAGACCGCGGTCGTGCAGCGCGCCGATGTTGTGCCGCAGGGCGCTCTCACCGGTTTCGAGATAGCCCCGCAGGACCGCCACGACCTCGTCGCGGTCACGGCCCTCCGGCGGCGTGTCCACGAGCTGGTTGAGGACCCACCACTGGGGCTGGGTGAGGCCGAGTTCGGCGAGGGCGGTACGGATGTGGTGGACCACGGCCGCGCCCGCGGCCGAACTCCAGTAGCCGATGGGCTGGTTGAGCAGGTCTTCGTCGCTGTGGGAGTACGTGAAGGTCGTCATGGCTGCGAAGGTAGGACCTCAAGTCGGCTTGAGGTCAAGCGGTGAGGTTCCGGCCGAGTCCGGTGCGGAGCGCCGGGGTCAGCCACGCCTCCACGTACCGGTGCAGGACCCATGCCGGCGCCGGCATCGCGGCGATCGTCAGGCCGAGCGTCACGTACGACGGCAGGCCGAAGCCCTGGTGCAACACCTGGACGCAGACCCAGCCCAGGTGTTCGTGCACCAAGTAGAACGGGTACGTCAGGGCGCCTGCGACGGTCAGCCACCGCCAGTTCGCCCGGTGCAGGTGGCCGAGCGCGATCAGGAGCACCGCCGCGAAGCCCGCCGTGACGATCGCGATGATCACGAGCGAGGAGCGGTACGAGAAGAAGTCCGGGTCCGGCGCGTGCCACAGCCCGGAGACCGCGTAGTGCTGGCCGATCAGCCAGCTGACGCCCGTGATGCCCCACGCCGTGAGGTCGCGCCGGTCGCGGTGGATCAGGTGGACGCCGATGCCGCCGACGAAGAAGGGGGCGTACTCCGGCATGAGCACCACGTCGAGCAGCGGCTGGTCCGCGGCCTGGGCCATCGCCGCCGCCAGGGTCCACACCGCGCAGAACAGCACCACCCGCGCGCGGGTCGCGCCCGGCAGCACCACGCAGAGCGCGAAGAGGGCGTAGAAGCGCAGCTCGGCCCAGAGCGTCCAGCACACGCCGAGCACCCGGTCCGCGCCCAGCGGCTGCTGGAGCATGGTGAGGTTCACCAGCGCGTCGCTGGGGGAGACCGCGTCGTACGCCACGGCCGGCAGCGCGAAGACCGCCGTCACCAGCACGATCGCCGCCCAGTAGGAGGGCAGCAGGCGGGAGGCCCGGGACGCGAAGAAGGAGCGCAGGGGCCTGCCCCAGCCGCTCATGCAGATGACGAAGCCGCTGATCACGAAGAAGATCTGGACGCCGAGGCAGCCGTACGCGAACCATGCGTGCGCGGTGGGGAACTGGGCCTTGGGCGAGCTGCCCCAGGCCTCGGTTATCTCGCCGTCACGGCCGCCGTAGTGGTAGGCGGCGACCATGAGCGCGGCGATCAGGCGCAGTCCGTCCAGGGCGCGCAGCCGGGGCTTCGCCCGCGCGGGGACGAGGGAGACCGCGGGCGTGCTGGTGCCCGCCCCTGGCGCCATGTCCGGGAGCGTCGGTGCGGGGGCCGTCATCCGAGAGCGGTCCGCTTGATCGAGCGCTGCACCGAGCGGGCCCGGCGTGCGACGCGCCGCACCGCGGCGTTGCGCGGGATGAAGGCGAGCTGCGAGGGCAGCGCGCCGGGCAGGGCGAGCGCGGTCAGGCGGCGCCGCTTGAAGTAACGCCAGGTGCCCGCGCCGAGGTTGCGGGCGAGGTAGCGCTCGGCGTCGGCGCGCAGGCCCGGGTAGATCTGCGGCTGCATCGCGAAGCCGACGGCCTTGAGGAGGTTCGTCAGCTCGCCGGTGCCGATGGCCGGGCGCCGTTCGGTGACCGCCGTGCGGTCGCTCAGGTCGGGCAGGAGCGCGTCGACGATCGTGACGGGGACGCGGTTGCTGTTCTGGTAGGGCGCGAGCCGCTCCAGGAGGAGTTCCGTGCCGGTGCGGGCGACGGACAGGTCGTAGAGCGCGGACGCCGTGAGCAGGGCGGTGGAGAAGCAGCCGACGACCAGGGCGGGCCGCATCCGCTGGTACAGCACCTCGGCGAGCACCGGTGTGTCGAGCACGGTCAGCTCGACGCCGATCGCCCCCGCCTCCTTCTCCAGGGCGCGCGACCAGCGGGCGGGGGCCGTGGGGTGCGGCTTGAACACCACGTGGGTGTGGCCGAGGGCGGCGGCACCGCGCACCATGCGGATGTGCAGCTCCTCCTCTTCCTCGGCGGTGAGGATGTTCAGGGCGGAGAGGTACTGGCCGAGGACGAGGGCGGGAGCCTGCGCTTCCGGCAGCCCGACGTCCGTCAACGCGCCGTCACCTTCGGCCAGTTCCGCCAGCACCTTCACGAACGCGTCCGTCGGCACGATCTCCGGCGCGACACCGAACTCCGTGAGCAGGAGCGGCGTGAGCCCCGGCACCAGGTCCAGGTGGAGCAGGCGCCGCACGCGCGTGCCGATCAGGGGGTCGAGCTTGTTGCGGGTGGGGCCGTAGCTCATCAGGCCGTCGGCGTAGACGTCCACGGGGGCGCCGGTGAAGATCTGCGTGAGCGCCAGCGCCGGGTTGACCTGGATCGACTCGACGGCCAGTTCGACGTCGTCGTCACCGAGGTCCCAGAGCAGCCGCACGTACCGCTCCCACAGCACGACGTCGTCGCCGCGCGGGGACCAACCGCCGGGATGGAAGGGGGAGATGGCCTCGTTCCAGGAGCGTACGTCGTCGAACCGGCCGCGCAGCCGCTCGAACCCCGGCATCTCGTCGAGCGCGGTCGTGGTCTCCGGCGTCGCCGCGTTGTTGCTGACGAGCAGGATGCGGCGGTCGGCGGGGCCGAAGCGGTCGGCGTCCAGGGCGGCGGCGAGCGTCGCGACGCCGTACAGCGTGGAGGCGAGGAAGATCTGCGTCCGGCCGGCCGTGGGGGAGGTCGTCGCCATCACGCCGCCACCTCCGCCGAGACGGCAGGCGGCGCAGCCTGCGCAGCCGGGTCGCCCGCTGGAGATCCATGGAGTCGAGCGCCTCATCGAGCACGCCCTGCGGCATGCGCTTCAGCGCGGCCGCACTCATTGACTTCAATTTGCGCGCCACGGATGGCTCGAACCTTTCGATGGAACCCAGGTGATGGGAGATGATCGCGCAGTAGGTGCGCACGGCTTTCGGCAGCAGCATTTCCGCGTCCCGGTCGGCCGCGGTTTCCCGGATCACCTGGTCGAATGCCTTGATGAAATCGAGCTGGCGTACGTCGCCGATCTGGGTGAGCGACGAGGCGACCCCGCGGCGGTAGAACACGCCGAGAAGACCGACCGAGGCGAAGGATTCCGCCTCGCGGTGCAGCCGCCAGATCCACGGCCGGTCCTCGGCGGTGCGCAGACCGTCGGTGAAATGCAGCAGACCCGCGTCGGCGAGCCGGCGGTGGTACATGCCCGCCCACGCGTACGCGTAGTCGACGGACGTCGACCGGTCGGCGGGGAGTATCACCTCGCGCGGGCTCATCACGACGCCTCGCCCGCCGTGCGGGACACGGTGCACCGTGCGGGCCCGCGCGGTGCACTGCACATGGTCGGTGCGCACGAAGTCGCACCCCAACTTCTCGATGTGACCGAGGAGTTGTTCGTAGTACCCGGGCGCGAGCCAGTCGTCACCGTCCAGGAAGGTGAGGTACTCGCCACGCGCCGCGTCGAGGCCCGTGTTGCGGGCGGTCGCGAGCCCGCCGTTCTTCTCGTGTCTGAGGTGGACGGCGCCGGGAAGCTCGCGCGCCGCACGCTCCAGGATGTCGGGGTCTCGTCGCGCGAACAGTCGTCGACGAGAATGAATTCGAAGTCGTCGCGCGCGTTCGCACGCAGACTCTTCAAGGTGTCGGGCGCGTATTGCTGCACGTTGTAGAACGGCACGATGACGGAGAGCTTAACCACGTGGGTGACGTTAGGTGTCGGCCCGTCATTCGTGTCGACCCGCAGAGGTATGCCAGGTGAACGACGCATGGCGGAACGGTTAACCGGGCCGCTGAGAAGGCGTTTCCCGGGCCGATTCGCCATTCGTCGGCGTGCTGTTAACCGTTTGTTGCACCTGAGTTGGGCCGCGAATCGAAATGGCTTCCTAGCGTCTGGGACGTGCCAGCAAGTAACCGAAACCCGCTGCGGGTGGCCGTACTCGCCGATTCCGATACGCGATGGAAATGGGGCGCTCTCACCGCGAACCGCATCGTATCGGACAGTCGGCCCGAGTCCGACGGCCACCGCCTCAGCGGGTACCTGCTCCGCGGCCGGGCCACACCCACGCCACGGCAGCTCGAAGAGGTGGGGGTGCGCGCGGACTGCCTGCGCGAGGTCACCGCCGTCGAGTTCCTGCGCGAGATGGAGCGGGACGCGCCCGACGTGATCGTGCTCGCCCTGGTGGGCGGGGCGGTCCAGGCGGTGCTGCACGGACTCGCCCGCGTCACCGAGGACGCCCGCCTCACGGGCGCCGCGAAGAAGCGTCCCGTCGTCGTCACCGGCTACGTCGGCGTCGTCTACGAGAAGCTCGCCGACGGCCTCCTCCTGCGGCACGGCGCGGACGTCGTCCTCGCCAACTCCCGCCAGGACGCGGAACGTTTCCGCGCGGTCTACGAAGGAGTGGGCGCCGACGCCTCGTCGGTCACCGAGGCCGCGCTGCCCTTCCTCGGCGGCGCCCCCTACCGGAAGCACGACCCGTACACGGTCGTCTTCGCCGCCCAGCCCTCCGTCCCGGAGAGCGCCGCACACCGCACCTACCTCCTGCGCCGCCTCGCGGAGCACGCCCGGCTGCACCCCGACCGCGAGGTCCTGCTCAAGCTGCGCAGCAAGCCCGGCGAGCACACCACGCACATCGAGGAGCTGCCCTACCAGAAGCTGTCGCAGCGCCTGGAAGACGGCCTGCCCGCCAACGTCCGCCTCGTCTACGGGCACATGGGCGAGGTCCTGGACCGCACCGACCTGCTGGTCACCGTCAGCTCCACGGCCGCCCTGGAGTCCCTGCACCGCCGCATCCCCACCGCGGTCCTCACCGACCTCGGGGTGCGCGAGGCGCTCGGCAACCACCACTTCACCGGCTCCGGGTGCCTCACCTCCTTCGACCAGCTCGACGCGGGCCACCTGCCCGTGCCCGACGAGCAGTGGCTGGCCCGGCAGGGCGTCGCCGCCGACGGGACGTACGAACGGGCCTTCGACGAGGTGAAGCGGAAGGTCACCGACCTCCTCGCCGACGCCGCGGCCGGCCGCATCCCGCCCCTGAAGCCGTACTACAGCCTCACCACCGCCCGCGGCTACCTGCCCGGCATCCTCGCCCGCCACCACCTGGCCCCCGACGGCTCCCCGCTGCCGGGCGCCCCCGCGACCGACAAGGACCCGGGCCCCGTACGCCAGATAGTCCGCCGCGCCGCCCGCGGGGCCTACCGCCACGGGGTACAGCGCGTGGCCCCCGTCATCCGCCGAATGGGCGAGCTGTGACCGGCCGGGCCCGTCACCGGGCGGCGGAACACGCCGCGACGACCTCGCACGGCTGTTCCGCGGCCGAGAAGCAACCGGCGGTGGAGGAGCCCACCGTGACCACCCCCGACCTCCTCCCACTCCCAGGAGCCCCCATGTCCCACCCCGGCCCGGCGAGTCCGCAGGCCCGTCGCGTTCTCGCCGTCATTCCCGCGCGCGGCGGGTCCAAGGGTGTGCCCGCCAAGAATCTCGCGCCGGTCGGCGGCGTGCCGCTGGTGGTCAGGGCCGTCCGTGCGTGTTCGAGCGCCCGGCTCGTCACGGACGTCGTGGTCTCCACCGACGACCACGTGATCGCCGAGACGGCCCGCGCCGCCGGCGCCGAGGTGGTCCTGCGCCCCGCCGCGATCGCCGGGGACACCGCGACCAGCGAGGCCGCCGTCCTGCACGCGATGGACGCCCACGAGGCCCGGCACGGCACCGGCGTCGGCATCGACGTCGTACTGCTCGTGCAGTGCACCAGCCCCTTCCTCACCCCCGAGGACATCGACGGGGTGGCCGCGGCCGTCGTGGAGAACGGCGCGGACACGGCCGTCACGGTCGCCCCCTTCCACGGCTTCATCTGGCGCGACGCCGCCGACGACGCCGACGGTCCGGCCGACGTACCCGCGCAGCGCACCGACTCCGTGGGCGGCACCGCGACCCTCGCCAACTCCACCCGCACCCGCGGCGGTTACGGCGTCAACCACGACAAGTCCTTCCGCCCGCGCCGCCAGGACCGCCCCCAGGACCTCCTGGAGACCGGCGCCGCCTACGCGATGGACGCGGCCGGGTTCCGTACCGAGAAGCACCGCTTCTTCGGGCACACCGAACCGGTCCGCACCGACCCCGCCCGCGTCCTGGAGGTCGACGACCCGCACGACCTCGCGCGGGCCCGCGCGCTGGCCCCCCTCTTCGACACGGGTCACGCCAAAGCTCTGCCCACGGCCGCCGACATCGACGCGGTCGTCCTCGACTTCGACGGCACCCAGACCGACGACAGGGTGCTGATCGACTCCGACGGAAGGGAATTCGTCTCCGTGCACCGCGGGGACGGCCTCGGCATCGCGGCGCTGCGCGACAGCGGCCTGCGGATGCTGATCCTGTCCACGGAGCAGAACCCGGTCGTCGCCGCGCGCGCCAAAAAGCTCAGGCTTCCGGTCCTGCACGGCATCGACCGGAAAGACCTCGCACTGAAGCAGTGGTGCGAGGAACAGGGCATCGCGCCCGAGCGCGTGCTCTACGTCGGCAACGACGTCAACGACCTCCCGTGCTTCGCCCTCGTGGGCTGGCCCGTGGCGGTCGCCAGTGCCCACGACGTCGTACGCGGCGCGGCCCGCGCGGTCACCACCGTCCCCGGCGGTGAAGGCGCGATCCGAGAGATCGCCAGCTGGATCCTCGGCCCCTCTCTCGACTCCCTCCACAGTTAAGGAAAGTTCCTGTCATGAGCTCCCTCACCCCCGTCACCTCCCTCGGCGCCACCTCCCGTCTGCGCCAGTTCGGTGCGAAGACGGCCGGTCCCGGTCAGCCCGTGTACATCACCGGCGAGATCGGCATCAACCACAACGGTGACCTGGAGAACGCGTTCAAGCTGATCGACGTGGCCGCCGAGGCGGGCTGCGACGCGGTCAAGTTCCAGAAGCGCACCCCCGAGATCTGCACCCCGCGCGACCAGTGGGACATCGAGCGCGACACCCCCTGGGGCCGCATGACGTACATCGACTACCGCCACCGCGTGGAGTTCGGCGAGGACGAGTACCGCCAGATCGACGAGTACTGCAGGACCAAGAACATCGACTGGTTCGCCTCCCCGTGGGACACCGAGGCCGTCGCCTTCCTGGAGAAGTTCGACGTGCCCGCCCACAAGGTCGCCTCCGCCTCCCTCACCGACGACGAGCTGCTGCGCGCCCTGCGTGCCACCGGCCGCACGGTCATCCTCTCCACCGGCATGTCGACGCCGAAGCAGATCCGCCACGCCGTCGAGGTCCTCGGCAGCGACAACATCCTGATGTGCCACGCCACGTCGACGTACCCGGCGCAGGCAGAGGAGCTCAACCTCCGCGTCATCAACACCCTCCAGCAGGAGTACCCGAACGTCCCGATCGGCTACTCCGGCCACGAGACCGGCCTCCAGACCACCCTCGCCGCCGTCGCCCTCGGCGCCACCTTCGTCGAGCGCCACATCACCCTCGACCGCGCCATGTGGGGCTCCGACCAGGCCGCCTCCGTCGAGCCGCAGGGCCTGACCCGCCTGGTCCGCGACATCCGCACCATCGAGGCGTCCCTCGGTGACGGCGTCAAGAAGGTCTACGAATCGGAGCTCGGCCCCATGAAGAAGCTCCGCCGCGTCGCGGGCGTCGTCGCCGAGTCGGAGTCGGAGTCGGGTTCGGCGGACGCCGGCGCCGAGCCGGTCGCGGTCTGAGCGCCCACCGGTTACCGGACACGGACGCAACGACGATGAGCCCCCGAGCCGGCCGAGCCGCCGCCGACGCCACCGCCCCCTCCACGCTCGCCTTCGTGGAGAGCCCTGTTCAGCTGCTGAACGTCCTGGAGTGGGCGTACGCCGCGGCCGCGACCGGCCCGGCCGGGGGCCTCACCGTCGTCGTCCTGTCGCCCAACGACCCGATGACGCGCGGCCAGTTGCGCCGCATGGCGCAGCTCGCGCGCGACGAGGGCGTCGAGGTCCGCTGGGAGGAGGCGCGCGGCGGCGCGACGGCTCCCTTCCAGACGATAGGGGGCCTCGCGGGAGCCCTGCGCAAGGCCGACCGGATCGTCATAGGAGACCCGTTCTCCCGTTACGTACAACTGCTCCTGACCATCACCCGGGCCCGCTCCCTGGTGGTGGTGGACGACGGCACGGCGACCATGGAGTTCATCGCCCAGCTGGCCCGCGGCGAGCGCCTGGTGCGCTGGCACCGCAAGGGCGGCCGCCCCGGCCCCCGCGACCTGGTCTTCGCCCCCGTCTCCGCCTCGGCCCGGCGCCGCCTGACGCCCGGCGGGGCGCGCACGGTGGAGGTCTTCTCCGCCATGCCGATCGACCAGGCGCCGCCCGGCGTCGACGTCGTGGTCAACGCCTTCGCCTGGACCAGGGAGCGCTTCGGCCCGCCCCGCATCACCCGCGGCGCGGACCTGGTCGGCACGTCCCTCGTCGAGACCGGCGTCGTGGACCCCGACCGCTATGTGGAAGCGGTCCGCGCCCTCGCCGTGACCCACGGGGCGACGCGGTACTTCGCGCACCGCCGCGAGAGCTCCGAGAAACTGCACCGCCTGGCGGTGGAGACGGGCCTCCAGGTGGTCCGCCCCGACCTGCCCCTGGAACTGATCGCCCGCCGCGGCCCGGTCGGCCGTACGATCCTCAGCTTCCCCTCCACGGTCGTCCACACGCTGCCCCTGGCCCTGGCGGGCACAGAGGTGAAGGTGGCGGTCTGCGACATCGACCCGTCCTGGCTCACCGAGAACGCCTCACCGCGTGCCCAGGGCTTCCTGTCCGGGGTGACGGGGACGGCGCGGGACGTGCACCGGCTGACGACGGTCATCGCCTCGGCCGGAAGTCCTCGAAGCGTGGGGTCCCCGGCTCCGGGGTGAGCCGGGTGGCGCGGGCCACGAAGCTGATCGCGTGGTACCAGCCGCCGAGCATCAGCAGGTCCAGGAGCTGCTCGTCGGTGAACTCCGCGGCGAGCCGCTCCCACAGGGCGTCGTCGATGTCGCTACCCGCGTGCAGCGCGTCGCTCAGCTCGATCAGCAGCCGGTCGCGCTCGCTCTGCCAGCACGGGTCGGTGCTCGTGCCGTGGGTGAGGGAGGCGATCTGCGCGTCGTCGAAGCCGGCCTTCGCGGCGAAGCGGGCGACGTGGACGGCCCACTCGTACTCGGCGTGGCACAGGGCGCAGACGCGGTCGATGACGATCTCCCGGTCGCGCAGCCCGGCGCTGAAGTTCCGGCCGAGTTCGTAGGAGCCCCAGCCGTGCATCGCGGTGGCCATCGGGACGTTGCGCGCGAACATGCGGAACAGGGCGATGGGTTCCTGGCCCGGCGGCATCATGCGCCGCAGGACGGCGGCGGCCTCCGGCGGGAGGGGGCTCGCAGGGGCGGCATCCGCTCGTCGCTCATGGCTGCCTCTCGTCGCTCACAGCATGGTCTGATCCGTCGGCGCCCTCAGGCCTGGTCGGTGAAGCGCTCCACGTACCGCCGCTGCCAGGGCGTCTCGACCGCGCGGCGGTCGTAGTGCGTCCGTACGAAGGCGACGGCCTCCCCGGCGGGCACCCCGTCGAGCACGGCGAGGCAGGCGAGCGCGGTCCCGGTCCGCCCGCGCCCGCCCCCGCAGGCCACCTCCACGCGCTCCGTGGCCGAGCGGTCCCACACCTCGCGCAGCAGCTCCCGCGCCCGCGCGCGGTCGCTCGGCAGCCGGAAGTCGGGCCAGCGCAACCAGCGTGACTCCCAGGGGACTTCGGGCGGCTCCTTGCCGAGGAGGTGGACGCCGAGGCCGGGCCTGTCGCCGTCGGGCAGCGGATGGCGGAGCCCACGCCCCCGGACGAGCCGCCCGGAGGGCAGCCGTAGCACGCCGGGGGCGGTGGGCCGCCAGGTCGCCGTCGTCGCGTCGCGTTCTGCGGTCATGGCCGGTCAGCGCTCCCGGGGGTGTGGTGGGCGGACGTCTCATTCTCACGCCGGCACCCGCTGGGCGCAGGGGTTTCATCGGACCCGGCCCCCGCCCCGCCCTCAGCCCGCCACCGGCAGCTCCGCCGCGGCACCCTCCTCGGCCGGCGCGCCCGAGGCCACCGGCGCACCCCTCTTCGTACGCAGGCCGAAGGCGCTGACCAGCGCGGCCGGCAGGACGGCGGCGAGCGGCACCCACAGGGCGGCGCGGTAGCCGTCGAGGACCGCTGCCGGTGAACCGGAGTCGGTGGCCGCGACGTTGACGGCCGTCACTGCCGAGAGGCCGAGCGCGGCGCCGAACTGGAAGGCGGTGTAGAGCAGCGCTCCGGCGAGCCCCTGCTCCTCCTCGGCGACCCCCTCGGTGGCGACGATGGTGAGCGGGCCGTAGACCAGCGAGAACGCGAGGCCGAGGACGATCGGGCTGGGGAACATCATCGCGTACGTCCAGTCGGCGGCGACCGGCAGGAACAGCGCGTACGACAGGGCGGCGAGAAGCAGCCCGCCGAAGATTCACCCGCACCAGCCGCCGCGTCGCCCTCACCTCACTCGGCCGGCAGCTGCGCACCGACCTGGCGCCGCACCACCGCGGTATCGAGGAGGCCCTGGAGCGGGCGGCCGCCACCGCGCGCGGCATCGACGCGGTGCTGCACGTCGGCTTCTCCACCCCGCTCACCGGCGAGATCGTCATGAAGGCGACGGAGGCGCTGCGCGTCAGCCACCCCGGCCTCGCGGTGGAGGTCTGCGAGGTCCCGCTCGGCGACCCCTACGGGCAGCTGCGCAGAGGCGAGTTCGACGTACAGCTGAGTGAACTCCCCGTACGGGAGGACGACCTCGGCGGCGGCCCGCCGCTGCTCGCGGAGGACCGCGTCCTGGCCCTGCCCGCCGCCCATCCGCTGGCCGCGCGGGAGACGGTGACGCCGGAGGACCTGGCCGCCGTGCCCCTGCTCACCATCGCGGGCGAGGTCCCCGACTACTGGCTGGAACACCACGTGCCCGCCCGCACACCGAGCGGCCGCCCGATCGAGCGGGGCCCCGGCGTGGTCAACCTCCAGGAGGGCCTGATCCTGGTCGCGGGCGGCAGGGGAGCGCTGCTCGCCCCCGCGCACACGGCGACGTACCACACCCGCCCCGGTGTCACATACGTCCCCTTCGCGGACGCGGCACCGACGGGGTACGGCCTGGTGTGGCGCCTGGGGCACGACACGGGGGCGGTGGCGGCGTTCGCGAGGACGGCGCTGGAGGTGGCGGGGTGACGTGACCCCGCCCCGGAACGACCCCCGCCCCGGAACGACCCCCGCCCGGAACGACCCCGCCCTCCGCCGCCCGGCGGAGTCCGCCCCCGCACAACCCGCCCCCGCGGTGACGCCCCCCGCGCCGCCCCGGCGCCAGCATCACCCCATGCTGAAAATCTCCGCACTGCCCGACGTCCCCCGCTGGGCCGCCCTCGCCGCCCACGCCGTGCCCTGGATCACCCTGCCCTCCGGACTGTGGCGGGTGGCCCTGGTGGCCGGGCTCCCCGTGGCCGCGCAGGAGCAGCGCGGCGCCGGTGAGGCCGTGTACATCGTGATCCTCAGCCTGGTGTCCGAAGGGCTGGCGTTGCTCACGCTCGGTCTGGTGCGCGGGTGGGGTGAGGTCGTGCCCGGATGGGTACCCGTGCTCGGCGGACGGCCGGTGCCGACGATGGCGGCCGTCGTGCCCGCCCTGCTCGGCGCCGCCGGACTCTTCGGGCTGCTGGGCTGGGCCTTCTACGCTCAGATCGCCGGATTGGGGAGTGAATCGGGTGTGACGGACAGTACAGCGCAAACCGCCCTGCTTGTGCTTTGCTATATACCGCTGATCGCCTGGCCGCCCTTGCTGACGGCGGTCGCCCTCGCCTACCACAGGCGCCGGACGGCCTGCGCATCCCCTGAGGCGGCGTGAAAGTTTACCCATCCCGATCAGCGGCCATGCGCCACGAGGCCACTCTTTCTTCCCCTATCGGGCTGAACTTTTGTTGATCGTGGGTTAGTTGGCCGTTGCATCGCCCTACCCTTCAGAGGGTGAACCAACTGATGTCCTGTGCGACCGAAGAGGTGTCCGCCGACGTGTTCGGAACGGAGTCCGCGCCCGCGGAGACGCTTCCCGGCGCGTTGCCCGCAGCGCTCCGTGCCGAGCTCGTCGCTTTCCGTCGCGACCTGCACATGCACCCGGAGCTCGGCAACCAGGAGTTCCGCACCACCGCCGCCATCAAGGCCCGCCTTGAGGAGGCGGGCCTCGCGCCCCGGGTGCTCGCCGGCGGCACCGGGCTGATCTGCGACGTCGGTGCGTCGGACGGGACGCGCCCCATGCTCGCCCTGCGCGCCGACATCGACGCGCTGCCCATCCCGGACACCAAGCTCGGCGTGCCCTACCGCTCCACGGTGCCCGACCGCGCCCACGCCTGCGGGCACGACGTGCACACCACCGTCGTCCTCGGCGCCGGCCTGATCTTCGCCGACCTGGCGGGCAAGGGGCAGCTGCCCTTTCCGGTGCGGCTGATCTTCCAGCCCGCGGAGGAGGTCATGCCGGGCGGCGCCGCCGACGCCATCAAGGACGGCGTGCTCGACGGCGTCGGGAAGATCATCGCCGTGCACTGCGACCCCCGCGTCGACGCGGGCCGCATCGGGCTGCGGCACGGACCCATCACCTCCGCCTGCGACCGCCTGGAGGTGTCGCTCGACGGACCCGGCGGACACACCGCGCGCCCGCACCTCACCACCGACCTCGTCACCGCCGTCGCCAAGGTCGTCACCGACGCCCCCGCCCTGGTCGCCCGCCGCGCCGACGCCCGCTCGGGCCTGTCGGTGACCTGGGGCCGCATCGAGTCCGGCCACGCCCCGAACGTCATCCCGCAGCACGCCGAGCTCTCCGGGACCGTGCGCTGCCTGGACCTCAGGGCCTGGCGGCAGGCGCCCGACCTGGTGCACGACGCCATCCAGGAGATCGCCGACCTCTACCGCGCCAAGTCCGAGATCACCTACGTCCGCGGCGTGCCGCCCGTCGTCAACGACGGAGCCGTCGCCGACCTGCTGCGCGACGCCATGGTCGAGCGGCGCGGCCTGCACGCGGTCGAGGACACCGAACAGAGCCTCGGCGGCGAGGACTTCTCCTGGTACCTGGAGCACGTGCCCGGCGCCATGGCCCGGCTCGGCGTCCGCAAGCCGGGGGAGCGTGCCGTGCGCGACCTCCACCAGGGCGACTTCGACGCGGACGAGACGGCGATCGCGGTCGGCGTCGAACTCTTCACCGCCGCGGCCCTGTTGGACGCGGCGCGCGAGTGAGCGGTACGGCGTGAAGGGGTGCCCGCGCCCGCTGCCGCCCGGCACCCTTTCACCCGTCCGGTTCACCGGGACGTGCCCGACGCCCGGCACGAATAGGTAACGGCCGCGCGAAAACCCGTTCCCTCCCTTTCTACGCGCGTTAATGTGCGCCGAAATCAGCGCCGTCAGCGGTGCGTTGGGGAACGTTGGGAACGTGAGGAGTACGTCCTGTGCGTCGTGTATCAAGACTTTCCCAAGTGGCCGTGGCCGTGGCGTCGCTCGCCCTCGCCGCTTCGGCGTGCGGCAAGACCAGCAGCGAGGCTTCCAAGGAAGAGGGCGGCAAGGAGAAGGGCTCCGGCACCTCCTCGTCGTACAAGGGCAAGGGCATCGGTCTGGCGTACGACATCGGCGGGCAGGGCGACCAGTCCTTCAACGACGCCGCCTACGCGGGCTACAGCAAGGCCCGTGAGGAGTTCAAGATCGGCGGCGTGGACATGGAGCCGGCTGACGGCGAGTCCAGCGCCGACAAGGTCCAGCGCCTCGAACAGCTCGCCAAGCAGGGCTACGACCCGGTGATCGGCGTCGGTTTCGTCTACGCGCCCGCGGTGGAGGCCGCCGCGAAGAAGTTCCCCGACACCACCTTCGGGATCGTCGACGACAACACCGTGAAGGCGGACAACGTCGCCGACCTGGTCTTCCACGAGGAACAGGGTTCCTATCTGGCGGGGGTCGCCGCCGCGAAAGCGAGCAAGGCCGAGCACATCGGATTCGTCGGCGGCGTGGACATTCCGCTGATCCACAAATTCGAGGCCGGATTCGTGCAGGGCGCGAAGTCGATCAATCCGAAGATCAAAATCGAGAAGCGCTATCTGACGGAAAAGCCCGAGGAAGGCGGCTTCAGCAGCCCCGACAAGGGGCAGAACGCCGCGAGCGGGCAGATCGAGGCCGGCGCGGACGTCATCTACCACGCGGCCGGTCTCTCCGGGCAGGGCGTCATCCAGGAGGCCGGCTCGCAGAAGAAGTGGGCGATCGGCGTCGACACCGACCAGTACCAGCAGAAGGCCCTCGCCAAGCACAAGCAGTACATCCTCGGTTCGGCGCTCAAGGACGTCGGCGGCGCGGTGTACGACCTGGCGAAGTCGGTCGTCGAGGGCAAGCCGATGACGGGCGAGCGGCGCTACGACCTCGGATCGGGCCGCGTCGGCTTCTCCGACTCCAACCCGAGGTACAAGGCGATGAAGGACGTCGTCGCCGCCGTGGAGAAGGCTGAGAAGGACATCGTCAGCGGCAAGGTGAAGGTCAAGACCGTGCCGTAGGACGGACGCGGGGACGTTGTACGTAGCACCCCGCCCGCAGGGTTCATGCCGTTGTACGTAGAACGTGCTGCGGCGACTGGGCGCCCTCCATCACGGGGGCGCCCACCGTGCGTTCGCCCGCCGGACGCCTCGTGGCCACAGGTCGATAACGGACCGGACAGAAGGGTTCTTCTGTCCGGTCTACGCGCGTTACGCTGCGGCGAAATCAGCGCCGGGTGCGGCGCGTACGTGCTTGTGCTTGCTTGACTCAAGGAGTTCGTCTCTATGCGCCGGGTGTCTCGAATAGCTGTCGCGGGCGCCGCGACCGCAGCCCTCGCCGTCTCTGTCTCCGCCTGTGGTGGCACGTCCAGCGACGCTGCCGCGAGCAAGGACGACAAGAGCAAGGGCGTCGCCATCGCCTACGACCTCGGTGGTGCCGGCGACCAGTCCTTCAACGACGCCGCGACCGTGGGCATGAAGAAGGCCGCCAAGGAGTTCCAGACCGGCGAGAAGGCTGTCGAGCCCGTCGACGGCGAGTCCGACGCCGACAAGGCGCAGCGCCTGACGCAGCTCGCCAAGCAGGGCTACAACCCGGTCATCGGGGTCGGCTACGCCTACGCCCCGGCGATCAAGGAGGTCTCGGCGAAGTTCCCGAAGGTCACCTTCGGCATCGTCGACGACGAGACCGTCAAGGCCGACAACGTCGCCGACCTCGTCTTCAGCGAGCAGGAGGCGTCCTACCTCGCGGGCGTCGCCGCCGCCAAGACCACCAAGTCCAAGACCGTCGGCTTCATCGGCGGCGTGGACGTCCCCCTCATCCACAAGTTCGAGGCGGGCTTCGCGCAGGGCGTCAAGGACACGAACCCCAAGGTCAAGGTCGTCAAGCAGTACCTGACGGAGAAGGCCGAGGACGGCGGCTTCACCAGCCCCGACAAGGGCAAGACCGCCGCCCAGGGCCAGATCGAGAAGGGCGCCGACGTGGTCTACCACGCCGCGGGCCTCTCGGGTCAGGGCGTCATCGAGGCCGCCGCCGCCAAGAAGATCTGGGCGATCGGCGTCGACTCGGACCAGTACAAGCAGGACGCGCTCGCCAAGTACAAGAAGTACATCCTGACCTCGGCGACCAAGGACGTCGCGGCCTCCGTCTACAACCTGGCGAAGGCCGTCGAGGACGGCAAGGCCAAGGGCGGCGTCGTCCGCGCCGACCTCAAGTCGGGCGGTGTCGCGCTCGCCGACTCCAACCCCGAGTTCCAGAAGATGAAGGATGTCCAGGCGGCTCTGAAGAAGGCCGAAGAGGGCATCAAGAGCGGCAAGATCAAGGTCAGGACCACGCCGTAACGCCGTAATGGCGTGACCGCTGGACCGACTGCCGTGACGGCGGCGTGATTCTCGTACGACGGGGTGTGGGGGACGATGTTTCCCCCGCGCCCCGTTCGCGCGGACCACACGCAGCTCGGCAGCACCTAGTAGCACTCAGCAGCACCAAATAGCAGGGGCACTGCGCGCGTAGGCGGCCCCTTTCCTTCAGGCCCTTCAGGCCCTTTGGCCCCCGAGGAGAGTGCGCCATCGACGCGTCCACCAACCCTCCGCCCATCGCCGTCGAACTCGTCGGCATCACCAAGCGCTTCCCCGGAGTCGTGGCCAACCACGACATCCACCTCACCGTCCGCAAGGGCACCGTCCACGCCCTCGTCGGCGAGAACGGCGCCGGCAAGTCGACGCTGATGAAGATCCTCTACGGCATGCAGAAGCCGGACGAGGGCACCATCACCGTCGACGGCGAGCAGGTCTCCTTCGCCGGCCCCGCCGACGCCATCGCGCGCGGCATCGGCATGGTGCACCAGCACTTCATGCTCGCCGACCAGCTGACGGTGCTTGAGAACATCGTTCTCGGCAGCGAGAAGCTGCACGGCATCGGCGGCGCCGCCCGCCGCAAGATCGTCGAGCTGTCCGACCGGTACGGCCTCGGGGTGCGCCCCGACGCGTACGTGGAGGACCTCGGCGTGGCCGACCGCCAGCGCGTGGAGATCCTCAAGGTCCTCTACCGCGGCGCCACCACGCTGATCCTCGACGAACCGACGGCCGTCCTCGTGCCGCAGGAGGTCGACGCGCTCTTCGACAACCTCCGCGAGCTCAAGTCCGAGGGCCTGTCGGTCATCTTCATCTCGCACAAGCTGGGCGAGGTGCTGTCCGTCGCCGACGACATCACCGTCATCCGGCGCGGTACGACCGTCGGCACGGCGATCCCGTCCGAGACGACGCCGCGTCAGCTCGCCGAGCTGATGGTGGGCAGCGAACTGCCCACCCCCGAGACCGCGGAGTCGACGGTCACCGACCGCCCGATGATCCAGGTCGAGAGCCTCAAGCTGCTCGCCGGAGGCGACTCGGGCCGCGCCCTGCTCGACGACATCTCCTTCACGATCCACGAGGGAGAGGTCCTCGGCATCGCGGGCGTCGAGGGCAACGGCCAGACCGAGCTGATCGACGCGCTCATCGGCCTCAAGCACGCCGACTCCGGTGTGATCCGCATGGCGGGCGAGGACATCACCGCCGTACCCACGCGCAAGCGCCGCGAGGACGGCATCGGTTACATCCCCGAGGACCGCCACCGCCACGGCCTCCTCCTGGAGTCCCCGCTGTGGGAGAACCGCATCCTCGGCCACGTCACCGAGAAGCCGAACGCGCGGGGCTTCCGGCTGGACATCAAGGGCGCCCAGGCCGACACCCGCCGCATCGTCGAGGAGTACGACGTCCGTACCCCCGGCATCGACGTGACGGCCGCCTCGCTCTCCGGCGGCAACCAGCAGAAGCTGATCGTCGGCCGCGAGATGAGCCACAAGCCGCGCTTCTTGATCGCCGCCCACCCCACGCGTGGCGTGGACGTCGGCGCGCAGGCGCAGATCTGGGACCAGATCCGCGAGGCCCGCCGCGAGGGCCTCGCCGTCCTGCTGATCTCCGCGGACCTGGACGAGCTGATCGGCCTCTCCGACACCCTCCGCGTCATCTACCGCGGGCGGCTCGTCGCGGACGCCGACCCGGCCACCATCACACCCGAGGAGCTGGGGTCGGCGATGACGGGTGCCGCCTCCGGTCACCTGGAACACGTCGAGTCCGGTGACGGCTCCGAGGAGGACGAGACCCGATGAAGAAGTTCGACAAGGAGCGCTTGCTCCTCGCCGTGGCCGGACCGGTCATCGCGCTGATCGTGGCCGTGGTGCTGACCTCGGGCGTGCTGCTCGCCTCGGGCAAGAGCCCGATCGAGCCCTACGCCCTGATGTTCGAGCAGGCCACCTACTCCGACGTCCAGGTACTGATCATCAACCAGGCCGGGATGTACTACCTGGCCGCCCTCGCGGTGGCCATCGGCTTCCGGATGAATCTGTTCAACATCGGGGTCGACGGCCAGTACCGCCTCGCCGCGATGATCACCGCGGTCGTCGGCGCGCACGTCGCGCTGCCCGCCGCGCTCCAGATCCCGCTGCTGATCGTGGTCGCCATGCTCACCGGCGCCTTCTGGGCCGGCATCGCGGGTCTGCTGAAGACCACCCGCGGCGTCAGCGAGGTCGTCGCGACGATCATGCTCAACGCCATCGCGACGAGCGTCATCGGCTACCTCACGCTCACCAAGAACTTCGGTGTGCCGGTCGGCAACAACCAGACCACCGGCGTGATGAAGGAGTCGGGCTGGTTCCCCGGCATCAAGCTGGCGGGCGGCGAGGTCTACGGCTTCGTCTTCGTCGCCGTTCTCGCGGGTGTCCTGTACTGGCTGGTCCTCAACCGCACCCGCTTCGGCTTCGACCTGCGCGCCACCGGCGCCTCCGAGTCGGCCGCCGCGGCCAGCGGTGTCAACGCCAAGCGCATGGCGCTCACCGCGATGCTGATCTCCGGCGCGGTGGCGGGCCTCTCCGGCCTGCCGATCCTGCTCGGAGACACCCACACCTACAGCCTCAGCTTCCCCTCGGGGCTCGGCTTCATCGGCATCGGCATCGCCCTGCTCGGCCGCAACAACCCGATCGGCATCGCGCTCGCCGCCCTGCTCTGGGCCTTCCTCGACAAGGCGTCGCCCGCTCTCGACTACGCCCAGCCGGAGCCGTACGACAAGGAGATCGCGGTGATCATGCAGGGCATCATCGTGATCGCGGTCGTCGTCTCCTACGAGGCCGTACGCCGCTGGGGCCTGCGCCGCCAGCAGCAGCGCGTGGGCGAGGAACTGGCCGCCGCCGCACGGGCCAACGCCAAGAACGGCACCGACGGCCCCGACAGCCCCGACAGCCCCGGCGGCAACGACGGCACCAACGACACCGTGAAGGAGGCGACTGCCCGATGAGCACGGCATCCGTGGTCAAGCCCCCGGCCAAGCAGCCCGCCCCGGGCCGCCGCCGCATCTCGCTCCCCGTCCTCATGCTGATCATCGCGGGCGTCCTGGTGCTGACCTCCGTGGTCCGCATGATCACCGGCGCCGACGGCATCACGTCCACCGGCCAGATGTCGACAGCCCTCCAACTCGCCGTGCCGATCGGCCTCGCGGGCCTCGGCGGCCTGTGGGCCGAGCGCGCGGGCGTGGTCAACATCGGCCTCGAAGGCATGCTGATCCTCGGCACCTGGTTCGGCGCCTGGGCCGGTTTCCAGTGGGGTCCGTGGGTCGGTGTCCTGTTCGGCATCGCCGGCGGCGCCCTCGGCGGCCTGCTGCACGCCATCGTGACGGTCACCTTCAACGTCAACCACATCGTCTCCGGTGTGGCCCTCAACATCCTCGCCCTGGGCGCCACGCGCTACCTCTCCACCTTCGCCTTCGAGGGCGAGGAGGGCGGTACGTCCAAGCAGTCGCCGCCCGTCGAATCGCTCGGCAGCTTCTCCGTGCCGGGGCTCTCCGACTGGCTGGCCGAACTCAACGGCAAGCACTGGTTCCTGGTCTCGGACCTCGCGGGGCTGCTCGGCGGCCTGTTCACCAACCTGTCGCCGCTCACCGTCGTCGCCGTCGCCATGGTGCCGCTGAGCTGGTGGGTGCTGTGGCGCACCTCGTTCGGCCTGCGGCTGCGCTCCTGCGGCGAGAACCCGATCGCCGCCGAGTCGCTCGGCGTGAACGTCTACAAGTACAAGTACCTGGCCGTCGTCATCTCCGGCGGCCTCGCGGGCCTCGGCGGCGCGTTCCTCTCGCTGGTCGCCTCCAACATCTACCTGGAGGGCCAGACCGGCGGCCGCGGCTACATCGGCCTCGCCGCGATGATCTTCGGCAACTGGATGCCGGGCGGACTCGCGCTCGGCGCGGGCCTGTTCGGTTACACCGACAGCCTCAAGCTCCGGGGTGGCGGCACGAACGTCCACGCGCTGCTGCTGCTCATCGCGATCCTGCTGGTCATCGGCGCGGTCTACCTCGCCTGGCGCAAGCGGTACGTCCCCGCGGTGATCACCGCGGCCGTCTCCGCGCTGATGTTCCTGTGGTACGGCTTGACCGACGAGGTGCCCAACCAGGTCGTCACCGCCACCCCCTACGTGGTGACCCTGCTGGTCCTCTCGCTCTCCGCCCAGCGGCTGCGCATGCCGAAGGCGGACGGGATGCCGTACCGGAAGGGACAAGGAAAGTGACGACAGCCGCGGCGGACACCGACTGGCACGCCCTGCGGGAGGCCGCGCGCGAGGCGATGTCCCGCGCCTACGCGCCCTACTCGGCGTTCCCGGTCGGCGCCGCGGCCCTGGTCGACGACGGCAGGACGGTCTCCGGCTGCAACGTGGAGAACGCCTCGTACGGCCTCGCCCTGTGCGCCGAGTGCGGCCTGGTCTCGCAGCTCCAGCTGACCGGCGGTGGCCGCCTCACCCACTTCACGTGTGTGGACGGCAAGGGCGAGATCCTGATGCCGTGCGGCCGCTGCCGCCAGCTGCTGTGGGAGTTCGGCGGCCCGGAGCTGCTCCTGGAGACGGCCTCGGGGGTGCGGACGCTGGCGGACATGCTGCCGGACGCGTTCGGGCCGCAGCGGCTCAACTGAACGAGGGCCCCCGTCTGTTGGCGGGGGCTTCTTCACGCCGTGACTCTATGCGCGTAGAGTCGCGAGGTACTTGTGTACGTACTCATGTACGTACTTGTGTGCGTACTTCTGTACGTCAGCCGTTGTACTGCTGGAAGGACATGCCATGGACGTCATCTCCGTCATCCGCACCAAGCGTGACCGGGGCGAGCTGAGCGACGAGCAGATCGACTGGGTCATCGACGCGTACACGCGCGGCGCGGTCGCCGACGAGCAGATGTCGTCCCTGGCGATGGCGATCCTCCTCAACGGCATGAACCGCAAGGAGATCGCCCGCTGGACCGCCGCGATGATCGCGTCCGGCGAGCGCATGGACTTCTCCTCCCTGTCCCGCCCGACGTCCGACAAGCACTCCACGGGCGGCGTCGGCGACAAGATCACGCTGCCGCTCGCCCCGCTGGTCGCGGCGTGCGGCGCGGCCGTCCCGCAGCTGTCGGGCCGGGGCCTCGGCCACACCGGCGGCACCCTGGACAAGCTGGAGGCCATCCCCGGCTGGCGCGCGCTGCTCTCCAACGAGGAGATGCTGAACGTCCTCGACGGCGTCGGCTCGGTGATCTGCGCGGCGGGCGACGGCCTGGCGCCGGCCGACAAGAAGCTGTACGCGTTGCGCGACGTCACGGGCACGGTGGAGGCGATCCCGCTGATCGCCTCGTCCATCATGTCGAAGAAGATCGCCGAGGGGACGGGCTCGCTGGTCCTGGACGTGAAGGTCGGCACCGGCGCGTTCATGAAGAACCTGGACGACGCCCGCGAACTGGCCTCCACGATGGTGGAACTGGGCACGGACAGCGGCGTGCGCACGGTCGCTCTGCTGACGGACATGTCGACCCCGCTGGGCCTGACGGCGGGCAACGCCCTGGAGGTCCGCGAGTCGGTGGAGGTCCTGGCGGGCGGCGGCCCGGCGGACGTGGTCGAACTGACCCTCGCGCTGGCCCGCGAGATGCTGGACGCGGCGGGTCTGAAGGACGCCGACCCGGCGAAGGCCCTGGCCGACGGCTCGGCGATGGACGTATGGCGCCGCATGATCGCGGCGCAGGGCGGCGACCCGGATGCGGCCCTCCCGGTGGCGCGCGAGCAGCACGTGGTGACGGCGCCGTCCTCGGGCGTCCTGACCCGCCTGGACGCGTACGACATCGGCGTCGCCGCCTGGCGCCTGGGCGCGGGCCGCGCCCGCAAGGAGGACGTCGTCCAGGCGGGCGCGGGCGTCGAACTGCACGCGAAGCCGGGCGACACGGTCGAGGCGGGCGCGCCGCTGCTGACGCTGCACACGGACACGCCGGAGCGGTTCGCGTACGCCCTGGAGTCGGTGGAGGGTTCGTACGACATCGCTGCCGCGGGCACGGACTTCTCGGCGACGCCGATCGTGCTGGACCGAATCGGCTAGGGGGTCTCTCGGGGCTGCGGGGGCAACCCTCTGACCAGGGCTTACTCGTACGGGTGAACGGGATCGGTGGACCACCGCCGGTCCCGTTCGGCATGCTGGGATCGGTGACACACCGATTAAGGAGGCCGCCATGAGTGCACTCACCGTCGGCCACGACCCCGGCCAGAACTGGGAAGATCTCCTTCGTTTCCGGGAGGAGAAGGAGTGGCCCGAGGGCAGCAAGGTGGAGATCATCGAAGGGGTCATCACCGTGTCGCCCAGTCCCTCGAACAACCACAACGAAATCGCTGAGCTGATCCACCGGCAGCTGGGCGTCATTCCATTCGAACTCGGCATTTATCACGAGCAGACCATCCTCGTGCCTTCTCGGGAGGGTGCTTACATCCCCGACCTGGTCGTGGCGCCGCGAGCGGATGTGGTGGGGAAGGGGGAGCAGTGCATTCCGGCCGCTGCCGCTGAACTTGTCGTCGAGGTCACGTCGCGGTCCAATGCCAGCCACGACCGCATCAGCAAGGTCGCGGGCTACGCAGCCGGCGGCGTGCCCCTCTACCTCCTTGCCGACCGCTGGGCCCCCGGCGGCCCCACCATCACCCTGTACGGCGAGCCCACGGGTGACGTCTACCGGATCCTTCAGGCCTGCAAGTTCGGCGAGCTCATCAAGCTTCCCGGGCCCTTCGACCTGGACATGGACACGAGCGCCTTCCCGCAGGACTGACGCGGGCAGGGCGCCGATTCGCCAGCCCGTGATGAGACGGCGGGTGAAGCCTGCGGCGAGGAGGCCCTCATAGGCGCTGCGCACGTCCTCCGGGACGCCTTCTCGATGGCGAAGCCGAGCTTGGGGTACTCGATCAACCGCGCGTGTACGGCTCCGGTACGGGCACCGATGAGTTCCGTCCGCCCCGCGAGTCAACCCTGCGTGGCTGCATCCGAAGCGAACCTCATCGTCATCGAGGGCCCCCTGCGCGCGAGCGACGTCCCGCGGCTGTGCGCGCTGGTCACGGCCGCCCGCCACGGGCCCGGCCACGACGTGGTCTGTGACGTCGGCGCCGTCACCACCGCCGACCTCACGACCGTCGACGCCGTCGCCCGCCTGCACCTCGCCGCCCGCAGGGCAGGGGGCCGGATCCGGCTCAGGAACCCCACCCCCGCCCTGCTGGCGCTGCTCGGCCTCGTCGGACTGACCGAACTGCTCGGTCTAGTCGTCGAGATGGAGGGGCACCCCGAACAGCGGGAACCACCGCGGGGTGTCCAGGAAGCAGTGGAAGCCAGCGATACGGCCCTGTGAGATCTCGATGACCTGAATGCACCACGGCATGAAGCCGCCGTTGTCCGGGTCGGGCTTGTACTGGGCGAAGCCCGGCGTGCCGTTCACGTCCACCGGCAGGAGGCGGCCGTTGGCACAGGCCGCGCCCATCGTGGACATGAAGCCCGTGATGTCCGCCGTGCCGCGCAGCCACAGGTCGAACGGCGGCATCGTCATCACGGCGTCCTCGGCGAGGAGCGCCGTGAGCGCCGCCATGTCATAACCCTCGAAGGCGGCGACATAGCGCTCCAGGAGCTTCTGCTGCTCCTCGTCGAGCGGATCGGAGACGGCCGTGCCGTCCGCCGGGCGCTCGGCGAGGGTGGCGCGGGCCCGCTGGAGCGCGCTGTTCACCGAGGCGACGGAGGTGTCGATCAGCTCGGCGACCTCGCTGGCCTTCCAGGCGAGCACCTCGCGCAGGATGAGCACCGCCCGCTGCTTGGGCGGCAGGTTCTGCAGGGCGGCGACGAACGCCAGGCGCACCGACTCCTTGGCGACGGCGGCCTCCGCGGGATCGCTCGGGGCGGGCAGCACACGGGCGTCCGGCATCGGCTCCAGCCAGGTGTTGTCCGGGCGGGGGGTGAGCGCCGCCTGCGCCAGCGGGGCGGCGGCCGTCAGGTCCATGGGGCGGGCGCGGCGGTTGCCCGCGTTCAGCATGTCCAGGCAGACGTTCGTCGCGATGCGGTACAGCCAGGAGCGGATGCTGGAGCGGCCCTCGAACTTCTCGAAGCTGCGCCAGGCCCGCACCATCGTGTCCTGCACGGCGTCCTCGGCCTCGAAGGCGGAGCCCAGCATCCGATAGCAGTACCCGGTCAGCTCGACCCGGTACTTCTCCAGCGTGACGTCCAGATCGGTCGTCGTCCCTGCGATGTCGCTCATCCCAACCCACCCCTGCGGATTCTGAGAAGGGCCCGACAGTGAGGCCCGACACACCGGAAGCTACCGCAGCCCACTGACAACGGCCCCCGGAGTGGGAAAACCCGCAGGTGAAATCGGTCGGAGCCGCCACTCACGCCGCCGGCCGTCCGGGACGGATCAGCAGGAGCGGGCCACGAGATCGCGCCGCCGCTCCACCCGCGCCACGTGCGAACCCCACACCGTGACCGACACGACGCCGAGCACCGCGAGCAGCCCGAGCCCCACCGTCCCGGCCCAGCCGCCCGCGTGGAAGGCGACCGCGCCGAGCGTGCCGCCCGCGCTCGAACCCAGGTAGTACGCCGACTGGTAGAGGGCCGAGGCCTGCGCTCGCCCGGTCGTGGCCGTACGGCTCACCGACGACGACGCCACCGCGTGGCCCGCGAAGAAGCCCGCGGTGATCAGCACGAGCCCCAGCAGGACCAGGGCCAGCGAGGCCGACAGGGACAGCAGCAGCCCGCCCGCCGTCGTGCCCACCGCCAGGTACAGCGCCCCGCGCCGCCCGAGCCGGGCCACCAGCTTCCCGGCCGCCGCCGAGGAGACCGTACCGACGAGGTAGACGAGGAAGATCGAGCCGATGACGCCCTGGGGGAGCGAGAACGGCGCCTCGGTGAGCCGGTAGCCGATCACCGTGTAGACCGCGCCGAAGACGGTCATGAACAGCGCCCCGATCGCGTACAGCCGGCACAGGAGCGGGTTCGACAGATGCGTACGGACCGCCCGCGCCAGGGACTTGGGGTTCAGCGAGCCCGGCGCGAAGTGCCGCGGCGCGGGCAGCAGCGCGCGGAACGCGACCGCGCACAGCACCGCGACGACGCCCACGACGGCCAGCGCCGCGCGCCAGCCCCAGGCCTGCGCGACCCAGCCCGTGATGATGCGGCCGCTCATGCCGCCGATGGAGTTGCCCGCGACGAACATGCCGATCGCGGCGACCAGTGCCTTGGGCCGCACCTCCTCGGCGAGGAACGCCATTGCCGACGCCGGGAGCCCGGCGAGGGCCGCGCCCTGCACCGCGCGCAGCGCGATGAGGACCTCCACCGAGGGCGCGAACGGTACGAGGAGCCCGACCGCGACCGCGACGCTCAGGGACGCCGTCATCATCGCGCGCCGCCCGAAGCGCTCGCTGAGCGCGCTCAGCGGAAGGACGAAGAGAGCCAGTGCGCCCGTGGCCGCCGACACCGTCCAGCTCGCCGTGCTCGCGCTCGCGCCGAAGTCGGCGGAGACCAGCGGCAGCAGGGCCTGCGTGGAGTAGAGGAGGGCGAAGGTGGCGACGCCCGCGAGGAAGAGCGCGAAGCTCATCCTGCGGTAGCCGGGACCGCCCGGGGTCAGCCGGGAATCGGCGGCGGAATCAGCGGCAGGGGACGACGAGGAGAGGGCGACCGCGTGGGTGGCGGACGCCCCGCTACTGGCAGGAGGCATGCCACGAACGTACGGCCGGTTTTTTGATGCGTCCAATGCATGGAAACGCCATAATCGTTCCCATGCAGCATCAGCAGAGGTCACAGCCGCGCCTGTCACACAACAGTGACGTGGAGGACATCGTGACGCTGCTCGCGCCACGCCTCGCGTACTTCGCGGGAGTCGCCCGCACCGAACACGTCACGCGCGCCGCCCACGAGATGCAGATCCCCCAGTCCACCCTCTCCCGCGCGCTCGTACGACTCGAACGGGACCTCGGCGTCGGCCTGTTCACGCGCCGCGGCCGCACCGTCTCGCTCACCCCGGCAGGCCGCACCTTCCTCGCCTCGGTCGAGCGGGCCCTCGCCGAGGTGGAGCGCGCCGCCGAGTCCGTGCGCGCCGACGCCGACCCGGCCTCCGGCAAGGTCGCCTTCGGGTTCCTGCACACCATGGGCTCCGAGACCGTGCCCGGCCTGATCCGCGCCTTCCGCGCCGACCACCCGAGGGTGCGCTTCAGCCTCGTACAGAACTACGGCGAGGCGATGCTGGAGAGGCTGCGCGCGGGCGAGCTGGACCTCTGCCTCACCTCGCCCGTGCCCGACGCCCCCGACCTGGTCGCCCGCCGCCTCGACGAGCAACGCCTGCGCCTGGTCGTGCCCGACGAGCACCGCCTCGCCTCCCGGAAGCGGGTCCGCCTCGCCGAGGCCGCCGACGAGGCCTTCGTGACCCTGGAGCCCGGCTACGGCCTGCGCCGCATCACCGACGACCTCTGCCAGGAGGCGGGCTTCAAGCCCCGCGTGGCCTTCGAGGGCGAGGAGGCGGAGACCTTGCGCGGCCTGGTCGCGGCAGGGCTCGGCGTGGCGCTCCTGCCGCCGCCCGCCGTGCCCCGCCCGGGCGTCGTGGAACTGACGGTGACGGGCCAGCGGGCGGTCCGTGAGATCGGCGTGGCCTGGCTGGCGGGGCGCCCGGACACCCCGCCGGTGGCCGCGTTCAAGGAGTTCCTGCTGAGCAGGAAGGGAAAGCTGCTGCAACAGTCGACGTGACCGTCCCGGCGGGCCTCAGCGGCGCGACGACCGCCCGAAGCCGGAGGCGAGCGGCATGCGCAGCCCCAGCGGCGGCGGCGCCGCAAGCGCGTCCTCCAAGGGGCGGGCGAAGTGGGCCCCGAAGAGCGTGCCGCGCACGAAGTCCGAGGCCAGCGCCTGGACTTCGGCCTGGTGCTGATGGAGCCGGTGGCCGTCGGAGTGCACCTCGAACCGGCACACGTCGCGGTTCGCCTTCTTCGCGCGCTCCGCGAAGCGGAACGACAGCTCCGGGTCGGTCCGCTCGTCGTTCGTGCCGTGCACGATGAGGACCCGCCGCCCCACGAGCTGCTTCACCGGCTCGGGCGGCGCCGCCACATCGTCCTCGGGCAGCCAAGGGGCGACCGCGAGGACGGAGTTGACGGCCGGGTGACCGCCCGCGCGCAGCGCCGCCCGGCCGCCCATGTCCACTCCGGCCAGGCAGACCGGGACGTCGCCGTAGAGACGTACGACCTCGTCCGTCGCCCAGGCCGTGTCCTCGGCCAGCTGCGCCTGCGCGCCGTTCCAGCCCCGGCAGCGGTAGCGCACGACATGCGTGGCGAGGCCCGCCGCGCGTCCGTCCTGGGCCAGCCTGCGGCCCAGTGCCCGCACCGCCCCGGCCGCCAGCGGCGAAGGCCTGCGGGTGGACGTCTCGCAGCCGCCGGGCAGCAGCAGGACCACGCCGCTCACCGCCGAAGGTGCCGTCCCGATCACGCGCCCGAGTCCCGGGGCGCCCGCAGGCCCCGCTGTCCCTTGCTGTGCCATGACAGAACAGTGTCAGAAGCGATGGTGTACGCCACCCGTCCGCAGGGTCACTGTTACGTATCGACCAGTGAGTTCTACGCGCGTAGGCGTTAGAGTGCCGAAATGACGAGCCAGACCATCACGGGCGGTCACACGGACCGCGACACGCCCAGCGCCGAACAGATCCGCCGCGCCCCCAAGGTGCTCCTCCACGACCACCTCGACGGCGGCCTGCGCCCCGGCACGGTCGTCGACCTCGCCCGCGAGTGCGGCTATGAAAGCCTGCCCGAGACCGACGCCGACAAGCTCGGCATCTGGTTCCGCGAGGCGGCCGACTCCGGCTCCCTGGAGCGTTACCTGGAGACCTTCGCCCACACCTGCGCGGTGATGCAGACGAGGGACGCCCTCAAGCGCGTGGCCGCCGAGTGCGCCGAGGACCTCGCCGAGGACGGCGTCGTCTACGCCGAGATCCGCTACGCCCCCGAGCAGCACCTGGAGGCCGGCCTCACCCTCGAAGAGGTCGTCGAGGCGGTCAACGACGGCTTCCGCGAGGGCGAGCGCCGCGCGAAGGCGAACGGTCACCGCATCCGCGTCGGAGCCCTGCTCACCGCCATGCGGCACGCCGCCCGCGCCCTGGAGATCGCCGAACTCGCCAACCGCTACCGCGATCACGGCGTCGTCGGCTTCGACATCGCGGGCGCCGAGGCAGGCTTCCCTCCCACCCGACACCTCGACGCCTTCGAGTTCCTCAAGCGCGAGAACAACCACTTCACGATCCACGCCGGCGAGGCCTTCGGCCTGCCGTCGATCTGGCAGGCCCTCCAGTGGTGCGGCGCCGACCGCCTCGGCCACGGTGTGCGGATCATCGACGACATCGAGATCGCCGAGGACGGCAGTGTCACGCTGGGCCGCCTCGCGTCGTACGTACGCGACAAGCGCATCCCCCTGGAGATGTGCCCGACGTCCAACCTCCAGACGGGCGCCGCCACCTCCTACGCCGACCACCCCATCGGGCTGCTGCGCAAGCTGCACTTCCGCGCCACGGTGAACACCGACAACCGTCTGATGTCGGGCACCAGCATGAGCCGCGAATTCGAGCACCTGGTCGGTACCTTCGGCTACACGCTCGACGACATGCAGTGGTTCACGGTCAATGCGATGAAATCAGCGTTCATTCCATTCGATGAACGCCTCGCCATGATCAATGACGTGATCAAGCCCGGCTACGCCGAGCTGAAGTCCGAATGGCTGTTCCGCCAGACCGTCTCGACCAGCGCTTCCGTCGGCGACTGACGGGCGATAGGGCGTCTTCGCGCGTCGCTTCGGCGGCCGGGTGCTCGTCACCCGGCCGCTTTTCGCTGTCCGCTGCCCGTGATTTGTGATGTGCGCGGTCGTTGAACCGCGCAGATCCCCGTCATCGAATTCACAAGGACGCATTGAAGATGAAGCAGTCTGCTGCCAAGACCCTCGGTGTCGCCGCCCTCGGTGCCGCCTTCGCCGCCGCCGGTGCCGGCGCCGCGAACGCCGCCCCCGGCGTCCCGGACGCGGCCGCGGCCCTCGGCCAGGTCGCCTCGGTCCTCCCCCTGGAGCAGGCCGCCAAGACGCTGCCCGCGGGCAGCCCCGAGGCCGTGGCCGCCGGAAAGGGCGTCCTCACCAGTGGTCTGCAGGCCGCGGGGAACGCCGACAGGGCCGCCGCGGCCCAGCAGGCCAATGGCAAGGGCGGCAAGGGGGGCGGCAAGCCCGCCTCCCCGGTCCAGGGACTGCTCGGCGGTGTGCCCCTCGGGGGCAGCGGTCTCAACGGTCTGCCGCTCGGCTGACCCTTCTCGCGTACGTGCCGATGGGGCGCCCCTCCACCAGGAGGGGCGCCCCATCGCGTCGTCACCAGGTCCGGCGGACGTCGTCACCAGGTCCGGCGGGCCTTGTCCTCGGAGGGCAGGAACACCCACAGGGCTATGTAGAGCAGGAACTGCGGACCGGGGAGCAGGCAGGAGGCCACGAAGATCACGCGCATCGTGGTCGCGGAGGTGCCGAAGCGCTGGGCCAGGGAGGCACACACTCCGCCGATCATCCGGCCGTGGGTGGGGCGGGCAAGGGCGGTCATGGCGGGCTCCTCAACGAACCGTAGGGAAGAGGCCTCTCTGTGTGCCTCGATGTCTCCACGTTACGGTCATCAAGTACCCCAAAGCGTCGCTCTAAGGTGCGATTCCGACCCTGGGAATCGTCGGGGTCGACCCCTGAGGGGCCTCATCCCGCAGACGGGCCGTGACACGCCGCGGATCGTCCCGGCGGCGGAGCCTCGCCCTCGCCGCGGGCACCACGGCGACATGCGCGAGAGCCACCCCGAGGGTGTTCAGGAGCAGCGAGTCGATGTCGACGACCTGCCCGGGCACCCCCGTCTGGAGCAGTTCGATGCCGAGCGAGAGCAGCGCCCCCGCGGCGACCGTGCGCACCAGGGAACCCCACGGCGAGACGAGGAGCCGGCCGCCGGCCAGGGGCAGCAGCACGCCGAGCGGAGCGAGCAGCAGCAGGGCCTCGCCGATCCGGCGGGCCGCCTGGAGGCCGCCGAGTGCCAGATCCGCCTTGATCCCGGCGAGTGGCCGCAGATTCGCGGCGCTCACCCAGGGGACGTCCAGCGGACGCAGCGTGATCCACCCGACGAGCAGAAGGTGCGCGACGAGGAGGAATCCTCCCGCCGCACGGAAGCGGATGGCGGCAACGCGGCCGCCCGAGCCTTGACGCACGCCCCACAAGACGCCAGAGGCGGCAGGATCGGTTCCGCGTACCGGCGGCGGTTACTTCCCGGGCTTGACGGTCTTGGTGGGCGGCGCCACCGTGCCGGGCCGGGAGCGGACCTCCTGGGTGCACGCGTAGCGCCGCAGGGGGGCGTCCGCGGGGCCGCCCATGAGCACCGTGCGGTCCGTCGCGCTGTCGGCCAGCGTGCAGACGATCTGGGCGAGCGCGAACGCGGACAGCTCCTCCGGCGGCGTACTGAGGCGCAGCGCGCCCCTCGGGTCGCCCTCGCCGGGACCGGAGACCGTGGTGCCGCCGCGTACGTCCGTGGCGAAGCCCGCGTCCTTCTCGGATTCCGACGGAGGCGTGGCCAGCTCGTCGAGGAGGGCCTGCGCGATCGCCACACGGTCGGTGGCCGCCTCGGCCGCCTTGCCCTCGGCCACCCGCACCGTCCGGTCGACGGTCACCAGCTGGGCCGCGCACACCAGGAACACCTGCGCCGAAGCCCCGCTGCCCGACTGCGTGGCGATGCTGGAGCCCGACATCACACACGGCACCCGTGACGGCGCGGGCCCGAAGTCCGTGGGCACCTCCGTCGACCTGATCCCGCACCCGGCGAGCGCGACCGCCAGCAGCGTGGTGACCACCGCGGCACGCATCCGTCGCCCGTTCACGCCTGGCCTCCCTCGGTACAGCCGACGGCGTCCTCACTGTCACGGCCCCCGTCACCCTCGCCGTCGCTCTCGCACGGCAGCCACAGCGTGAAGACGGCACCGCCCTCCGGGCAGTTGGCCGCGCTGATCCCGCCGCCGTGGATGTGCGCGTTCTCCAACGCGATGGAGAGCCCGAGCCCGCTGCCCTCGGACCGCGGCCGGGACGCGCTCGCCTTGTAGAAACGGTCGAAGACGTGCGGCAGGACGTCCTCAGGGATGCCCGGCCCGTGATCGCGTACGGCGATGACGAGCCTGGCGTCCGCCAGACGTACGGAGACCTTCACCGGGGAGCCGCCGTGCTTGAGGGCGTTGCCGATGAGGTTGGCCAGGATGACGTCGAGGCGGCGCGGGTCCAGGCGGGCGGTGATGCCGCGCTCGGCGTCCAGCTCGACCGCGTCCAGCCAGGCGCGCGCGTCGATGCACGCGGTGATCTGGTCGGCGATGTCCACGTCGTCCAGGACGAGGCGCGCGGTGCCCGCGTCGAAGCGGGTGACCTCCATGAGGTTCTCCACGAGGTCGTTCAGGCGCCGCGTCTCGCTCACCACGAGCCGCACGGCCGGCTCGATCATCGGGTCGACGGAACCGGTCTCCGCGTCGAGCTCCTCCTCCAGGACCTCGGTCACCGCGGTGATCGCGGTCAGCGGCGTACGCAGCTCGTGCGACATGTCGGCGACGAAGCGCCGGGACGCCTCGTCGCGGGCGCTCATGTCGGCGACCTTCTTCTCCAGGTTCTCGGCGGTTCTGTTGAACGTCCTTGAGAGATCGGCGAGTTCGTCGGTGCCGGAGACGCGCAGCCGCGTGTCGAGCTTGCCTTCGCCGAGCCTGCGCGCGGCGATGCCGAGGCGGTGCACGGGCTTGAGCACGGTCGTGGCCGCGGCCTGCGCGAGCAGCGCGGAGCCGATCAGCGCCAGAGCCGTGGCGATCGCCAGCGACCAGCCGAGCGAGCTGAGGTCCTTGGCCTCGGGCTCCAGCGACTTGAGCATGTAACCGGTGGGGCCGCCGCCGATCACCGTGGCACCGCCGACCAGGTACGGCGTGCCGTCGTCCACGGTCCGCTGCCAGTACAGGTGATGGGCGGCGTCGTTGCCGGAGGTGAGCGGCTGCTTCTTGCCCACCGTCTTCTGGAGCGAGTCCGGCACCTCGGCGAGCGTGAACGCGTCCAGGTCGGAGTAGCCGACGATCCGGCCGCCGTCCTTCTTCTCGGCGACCAGGAGCACGCTGTAGCGCTGACTGCTGTTCGCCATCTGCCCGGCCGCCGCCTGGAGTTCGTCCTGCGAGGGGTTGGGGCGCAGCGCGCCCACCCGGGTCTGCATCTGCTGGCGGAAGTCCTCAAGCGCCGCGTCCTGGGCGCGCGTCAGCACGGCCTCGCGGTTGAGCCAGTACGCGATGCCGGAAGCGGAGACGGCGGCGGTGAGCGCCACCAGGCCGAAGACCACCACGAGCCGCAGCCGCAGGCTCGTGAAACGCAGCCCGGCAAGGACCGCCTTGCGTGCCGCGGGCAGGCCGCGGAGCTTGTCCTGCGCCGTGGTCACTGAGGGGTGTCCAGCCGGTATCCGACCCCGCGCACCGTGCGGATCAGCGTCGGCGACGACGGGACGTCCTCGACCTTGGCGCGCAGCCGCTGCACGCAGGCGTCGACGAGCCGCGAGTCACCGAGGTAGTCGTGCTCCCACACCAGACGCAGCAACTGCTGCCGCGACAGGGCCTGGCCGGGCCTGCGGCTCAGCTCCAGGAGCAGCCGCAGCTCGGTCGGCGTGAGCTGGAGGTCCTCGCCGTTCTTCGTCACGGTCATCGCGGCTCGGTCGATGACGAGCGAACCGAACGTCGCCGCGTCATTGGCCTCCCGCTCCCCGCGCCGCAGCACGGCGCGGATCCGGGCGTCAAGGACCCGCCCCTGCACGGGCTTGACCACGTAGTCGTCGGCGCCGGACTCCAGGCCCACCACCACGTCGATGTCGTCGCTGCGCGCGGTGAGCAGGATGATCGGCAGCTGGTCGGTGCGCCGGATGCGACGGCACACCTCGAACCCGTCGATGCCCGGCAGCATCACATCCAGCACGATCAGGTCCGGCCGCTGCTCACCGAGCAGTTTCAGGCCGTCCTCGCCGGTGGCAGCAGTGGCCACCCGGTGCCCCTGGCGCGTCAGCGAAAGCTCCAGGGCCGTCCGGATGGCGTCGTCGTCCTCGATCAGCAACAGGGAAGGCACGGACGTCATTCTGTCCCATGCTCGGCCCCAGTTCGACTGCTGAGGCGCTCCCACACCCGACCCTCACGCGTGGAAGGGGTGCCGAAGCCCTGTGACAGGCCTGTGACAGTCGGCAGACACCGTCATGAAGTGGGTCCGGCAGAGTTCTGGTCACAAGCAACGAAGCACGGAAGCACGACGGAACAAGCCGGACTCCACCGACGGGGGGCGCAAGATGCACACGCTGCACAGCACCAGCTCAAGCGCAGTTGTCACGCGTCTCCACGACGTCGGGCGGGGCTCTGAGAAGTCCGGTGCCGTGAGCGGGCGGGGGTGCGCTCGCGGCGCCGGGCGTCAGCACACCGTGTACATGACGGTGGTTGACGCGCCGCACGGGGGAAGCGCGTACAGGGAGGGCTCGGGGGAGCGGAAGACCTCGTCGGAGGCGGTGAACGCCGAAGCGGCGTTCACCGCCTACGTCCAGGAACGCCGCGCCTCTCTGTACGCAACGGCCTACCACCTGACCGGCGACCGCTTCGAGGCGGAGGACCTGCTGCAGAGCGCCCTCTTCTCGACGTACCGCGCCTGGGACAGGATCAGCGACAAGGCCGCGGTCGGGGGCTACCTCCGCCGCACCATGACCAATCTGCACATCAGCGCGTGGCGCCGCCGCAAGCTGAACGAGTACCCGACCGAGGAACTGCCGGAGACGGTGGGCGACACGGACGCGATGCGCGGCACGGAGCTGCGCGCGGTCCTGTGGCAGGCCCTGGCCCGGCTGCCCGAGCTCCAGCGCACGATGCTGGTCCTTCGCTACTACGAGGGCCGCACCGACCCGGAGATCGCGGACATCCTCGACATCAGCGTGGGCACGGTCAAGTCCAGCATCTGGCGGTCGCTCCGCCGGCTGCGCGAGGACGAGGTCCTCAGCTTCGGCCGTGACCAGGAGGAGTCCTTCGGCGAGTTGGTGGCCTGAGGATCGGGGGAACGGGGGCCGTCGCTTCGGGGGAGGCGGCGGGAGCAGGGGGAAGCACGGGGGAGTACGGGGAAACAAGTAGCGGGACCGGAAGGCCGGGGGGCCTTTCCGGTCCTTCTGCTTTTACTGGGGGGTCAACGGTCGGGTGGGTGGGAGCGGATCCGCCGCCAAGCGGCCCTCCGGGACGCAGCGCCCGGCCGCGGCGGAGACGACCCGCCCCAGCGCCTCCTCGGCCCCGCAGGGATACGCCCCCTTCCCCACCTGCCGCGCGACGATCGCCCGCTCGGCCCGCATGAGCCGCCAGCCCCTGCGCAGAAGAAAAGGCACGGACTTGCGCCCCTCCCGGAGGTCCCGGAGCAGCCGCCGCCGGAACGTCGTGGAAGGCCGGCCCCGAAGACAGATCGCGTCGGCGAGCACGCCGATCTCCCGGCAGCGCTCCACGATGTCCGCGGCGAAGATCCCCTCCGCGATGAACACGGGCGTGCGCTGGATGTCGAGTGCCTCGTGCCCGACGCGCGCGCTGGACGCGATGTCGTACACCGGGACGCGCGTACGCCCGGTGCGGCACAGCTCCGCGATGGCGGCGACCGCCACGTCGGCGTCCCATGACGCGGGGGAGTCCCAGTCGATGTCCGAACTGCCCGGGACCTGCGGCAGCGTCGGGTCGTCGCCTTCCTTGTAGAAGTCGTCCAGACACAGCACGGGCAGCCCGGAGCGGGCGGCGAAGGACGACTTGCCCGAGCCTGAGGGGCCGCAGAGCAGCACGACGCGGGTCGGTATCGGGGGATGGGATCCCAAGGCAATGAACCTTTTCACCAGTGGTTTCGCCGGCGAATCGGACGTCGGCGCAGCTCAGGAGTCCCGATGGACCGCTTCTCCGGCACGGCTCGTCAGCGTGGTCGGGAGCCATTATCACGGGTCGGGCGGGCCGCCGACCCGTGCCGTGCCGTGCCGGGGCCGGGTCAGAGGCGGGGGCTCCGGTCATCGCTGGCGAAGAAGAACCCGAAGGCCGCGCTGGCGAGGGCCACGACCGGGGTGAAGACCAGACTCACTTCCCGGTAGGCCTCGGTGCTGAAGTGCGTCCAGTGACCGGCCAGAAGCGCGAGGGTGGGCGCACCGGCGATCAGTCCCACGAGCCACAGCAGGCCCATGGCCAGGGTGTGCCGCGTCTCGTCGATCTTCCTCGGTTCGCGGAGTCCCACGACCTCGCGGTTCTCGGGGGACTCGTTCTCGCTCAACTGGCGGGGGCCGAAGGCGGGGTCGCCGTCGCCGCCGGGTGTCTCGTCCTCGACGAAGCCCTGCCCGCTCTCCTCCGGCTCACCTGCCGCGTCGGGCGGGGAAGCTGTCTCGGCGGCCGTGACCGGGCGCGGGGCGCTCACGAGGAAGAAGGTCTCGTCGGAGGGCTCCTCGTCCTCCTCAAGTACGGCGGCGATCGGGATGCCGGTCACTCGTGATCACCTCGCCGGCACATGCAGAAGCGCGCGGGCTTCGGTGGCCCGAAGCCGCACGTCTCCGCGGGCGCCGGGGCCGGGTGGGTGTCGCTCTCGCAGAACTCGGACCGCTGCTGCCGCACGACCCGGGTGGCGCGGTTGTGCCCCATGAAGCGGTCGCTACCGCTCAACTCTCCGTCCCTCTCGGGGAGTTCGGGAACCGCGTCGCCGGCCGGTTCGTTGTGCCATTCCTGGAACGGCGTCAGGGTGCCCCGTTGGTGCAGTACCTCGTACTCGGAGTTCCGTTCATTCGGCATTCGGGGGTGGCCCCTCCGGTGATCGCCGCTCGCCGCGGCAGGACTGGCAACAGAGCTCGAGACACCCAAGCGGTGCTTGGGTGGAACCATACCACATATGATGTGATCTTCTGCCACATTCTGTGTTGATCCTATGCGTATCAGATACACACGACGAGTGTATCCGAGCATCATGTGGTGCAGAATTACTTGACATTGGGTGCGCGCAGCGGGCACCATGGCACCTATCCGAGCGCCGCCCGGTCTGGTGGAAGAGAGATAGATATGGTGCATTTACGTCCCATCAGCTCTGCCTGACAGGCCTGGCCGGCGCGAGTGCCGGGGCCGCAGTTTCTGTGGGGGGAACCACGCGTGTGCGATGCGGGGGGTTGCATCGTTCGTATGTGCGGCCGAGGCGCTGGCTGATCTGCATGCGGTCGGGGACCGCCGGCGATGTCCGGCGGGACGGGGCCCGCACGCTGACGTGCGCGGCCATTCGTGCGACATCTTCGAATCTCAAGGAGCCTTGGCATGTCCGAACACCGGACCGAAACAGCCGTGCCGTCGGGGGCGATGGCCGAGCCCCAGATCACCCGGCTCAGCGTGAACATCAACGAAGACACCGCCGCGAAGCTTCGCTGGTACAAGGAGCACAAGGGCATCTCGATCACCGAGACGGTGCGGCGTGCGATCGCGCTGCTCGAACTGGTGGAGAAGGAGACCGCCAAGGGGAACGAAGTGCTCCTGAAGTCTCAGGACGGCAAGTCCGTCCGCCAGCTGTGGCTCGTCTGAGGCTCGCCCGATGGCTTTCCGGCGAGGCGGCCGGTGGCTCATGGCGTTCTGGTGTGCTCACGGCACCGCACGTGACAACGGCACCGCACGTGACATCCGCATGACCTTGTCCCGGCCCCCGTGCGCGCTCGCGCCGGGGCCGGGACGCGTCGTACGCGGGTCCGGCCGGGGGAGACCCTCGCCGTCAGTCCGCGTCAGTCCGCCGGGTCCGTCTTCGGGGCCGCCCCGGTGTGGGAGCGCAGGGGTGCCTCGCGGATCAGCCAGGCCGTCGCGAAGCTGACGGCGCACAGGGCGGCCGTGCCGAGCATGACGCCGTGCAGGCCGCCGGTGACCGCGGTGCGGTAGGCGTCCCGGGCCGGCCCGGACAGGCCGTCGAGGACCGTGGGGCTCAGCTCGTGGCCGCCGCCCGTGAGGCGTTCGCCGTCCTTGCCGAGCCGGTCCGTGAGGGCGTCGGTCAGCCGGCTCGTGTAGACCGAGCCGAGCACGGCGACGCCGAGGGTGCCGCCGATGGTGCGCAGCAGCGTGTTGGTGCCGCCGGCGGCACCCATGTCGCGGAGCTCCGCGCTGTTCATGGTGATCAGCAGCGAGGGTTGCAGCAGACAGCCGAGGCCCGTGCCGAGGACGAACGTCAGCGCCGAGGCCGCGTACGTGGCGGTGTCCACGCCGAGCGTGAGCAGGGCCAGGGCGCCCGCCGTGGCGACCGCGCCGCCGATGAGCGGATAGGCGCGGTATCCGCCGCCGTTGCCCACAGCGCGGCCGATGTACAGCTGCGCGCCCATCATGCCGAGCATCAGCGGGAGCAGCAGCAGCCCGCTCCGCGTCGAGGACATGCCGCGTACGAACTGCATGTACTGCGGCAGATAGCTCGCCGCCGCCAGCATCGCGGCGCCCGCGAGGAAGGTGAGGACCTGGGCGAGCGTGAAGTTGCGGTCGCGGAACAGCCGTGGCGGGATGATCGGTTCGGGCGCGCGCCGCTCCACGCGGACGAAGGCTGCGAGCGCGGCCGCCGCGAGCAGCGTAAGGCCCGCGATCTGCGGCGAGATCCAGTCGTACGCCGATCCGCCCCACGTGCCCATCAGCGTGAGGGCCAGGATGCCCGCCGTGAGGAGCCCCGCGCCCGCGTAGTCCACGCGGGCCGTGCCGCGCTCCCCGCGCAGCCGGACGAGGAGGCCGACGATCAGGAGCGCGGCCGCGCCGACGGGGACGTTGACGTAGAAGACCCAGCGCCAGTTCAGCTGGTCGGTGAGGACGCCGCCGAGCAGCGGTCCGCCGATCATGGCGACGGGCAGCATCACGCCGATCAGCGACTGCGAGCGCCCCGCCTGCGCGGGGGGCAGCAGCGTCCCGATCAGGGAGAGCGCGCCCACGAAGAGGCCGCCCGCGCCGATGCCCTGGAGGGCGCGGAAGGCGATCAACTGGCCCATGTCCTGGGCGAGTCCGCAGAGCACGGAGCCGATGAGGAAGACCACGATGGAGGTCATATAGCTGCCCTTGCGGCCGTACAGGTCGCCGAGCTTGCCCCAGATCGGGGTGGCGACGGCGGTGGTGAGCAGATAGGCCGTCACCACCCAGGAGAAGTGGCCGAGGCCTCCGAGGTCACCGACGATCCTGGGCAGGGCGGTGCCGACGATCGTGCCGTCGAGGGTCGCCAGGACGATGCCGAGCAGGAGCCCGAGGAGGGCGAGGCGCGAGGGTGGCTCCACCTCTGGGGCGGCTGGTCGCGCGTCCGTGAGGGGAGGGGTGGTCTCGTTCGTACGCTGATTCATGGCTGTCCCGGGCTTGGGTGGTGTGGACGTCAGGCGGCGTACGGGCGGGCGGACCTGGCCTCGCGCAGGGCCTCGGCCCACCAGGCGAGCTGGTCGAGCATCGACTTGGCGGCGGCGTCGCTCTGCGGGTCCTTCATCGCGTACTCCTCGTCGAACAGGCCCCAGACGTTGTGCAGGCTGACCGTGTTGCGGATGGTCGTGGCGTTCAACTCGGCCATCACCGGGCGGAGTTGCTCGACCGCGCGCAAGCCGCCCGAAACGCCGCCGTAGGAGACGAAGCCGACCGGCTTCGCGTGCCACTGCTCGTTGTGCCAGTCGATGGCGTTCTTCAGGGACGCGGGGAAGCTGTGGTTGTACTCCGGCGTGACGAAGACGAACGCGTCCGCCCGTGCCAGGCGCGGCGAGACCAGCGCGAGCGCCTCTTCGGTGCCGGGCGCCGGCGGGCCGCCGAAGGCCGGCAGGACGGTGGGCAGCGGGGTCTCGGCGAGGTCCACGACGTCGGCCTCCATGTCCGCGCGCCGGTTGAGGTGGCTCCTGATCCACCGGGTGACGACGGGCGCGAAGCGGCCCTCGCGGGTGCTGCCGACGAGGACGGCGACGCGGAGAGCGGCCGGGGCCGAGGTGGTTGCGGTCATGGGAGTGCCCCCTGGGATGTGTACGACGTATTTCTCGCGTACAACGTACACACCAGTGTGTACGGCGTCTACACGGGATACGCTGTACGCATGGCCACACAGAAGAAGGGCGGGCCCGAGGTCTCCCTCTGGGAGCGTCTGGAGCGACCCGCCGCGCCCCGCGCCGCCCTGACGCCGCAGCGCATCGCCGCCGTCGCGGTCCGGGTCGCCGACGCCGAGGGCCTCGCCGCCGTCACCATGCGCCGCCTCGCCACCGAACTCGGCGTCGCCCCCATGGCCGCGTACCGCCACGTCTCGGGGAAGGAGGACCTCCTGGCGCTGATGGTCGACCTCGCATCGGCCGGGCTCGGTCCACCGCCCGAGGTGACCGGCTGGCGCGAGGTGCTGCGGGAGGCGGGGATCGCGACCCGCGAGGTGACGCTGCGCCACCCGTGGATGGCCGAACTGCCCACTCCGCTGCACGCGTTGACCCCCAACCGGCTCGCGGTCGCGGAGCGTCAGCTCGCCGCGCTCGACGGGCACGGCCTGGACGTCGACACGATGATGGCCGCCTTCCGCACCGTCACCGCCTACGTGGGCGGCATGGTCCGCTCCGAGGTGGCGCTGGGCGCGTATCTGCGCGAGCGGGAGTGGGACAGCGCGGAGGAGGCGCGGAAGGGCCTCGCGCCCCAGATGAGCTACCTGATCGGGACGGGCCGTTACCCCACCTATCGGCGGTACATCCACGAGGCGACGCGCAAGGACGACCCGGCCTGGGAGTTCGAGACGGGGCTCGACTGCGTGCTCGACGGGATCGCGGCGCGTCTGGGCCTGTGACCGGACGGGCGCATGACGAAGCCCCGGCCTCCTGGACGGAGGAGGCCGGGGCTTCGCGTCGTGCGGAATCGGTCAGTAGGCCGAGCCCGAGGCGCCCAGGGAGCCCGTGGGGTGCCAGACCGTCTTGGTCTCCAGGAAGGCCGTCAGGCGGCGCGTGCCGGGATCGGCGGTCCAGTCCGCGTCCGCGCCCGCCTCCGTGCCCGCCGCCGCGTCCACAGGCTGTGGACGCAGGACGCGCTTGAGGTTGTCGGCGGCCGCGATCTCCAGGTCACGGGCGAGGTCCGCGTCCGCGCCCGTCAGGTCGATGGCGTTGACGTCCTGGTGCGCGGCGAGCGGGGCCGCGATCTCGGCGGTCTTGCCGGTGAGGATGTTGACCACACCGCCGGGCACGTCGGAGGTCGCCAGGACCTCGCCCAGGGAGAGCGCCGGCAGCGGGGCCGTCTCGGAGGCGACGACGACGGCCGTGTTGCCCGTGGCGATCACCGGGGCGAGCACCGAGACCAGACCGAGGAACGACGACTCCCGCGGCGCGAGCACCGCGACGACGCCCGTCGGCTCCGGGGCGGAGAGGTTGAAGTACGGGCCCGCGACGGGGTTCGCCCCGCCCACGACTTGGCCGATCTTGTCGGTCCAGCCCGCGTACCAGACCCAGCGGTCGATCGCCGCGTCCACCACGGCGGCGGCCTTGGACTTCGACAGGCCCTCGGCGTCGGCGACCTCGCGGACGAACTGGTCTCGGCGGCCCTCCAGCATCTCGGCGATGCGGTAGAGGACCTGACCGCGGTTGTACGCGGTGGCGCCCGACCAGCCGCCGAACGCCTTGCGCGCCGCCACGACGGCGTCACGGGCGTCCTTGCGGGACGCCAGCGGCGCGTTCGCCAGCCACTTGCCCTTTGCGTCGGTCACTTCGTACACCCGGCCGCTCTCGGAACGCGGGAACTTCCCGCCGACGTACAGCTTGTAGGTCTTCAGGACCGTGAGTCGGTCAGACATCGAGGTACGCCTCCAGTCCGTGACGGCCGCCCTCGCGGCCGTAACCCGACTCCTTGTAGCCGCCGAACGGCGAGGTCGGATCGAACTTGTTGAATGTGTTGGCCCAGACGACGCCCGCCCGGAGCTTGTTCGCGACCGCGAGGATGCGCGAGCCCTTCTCCGTCCAGATGCCGGCGGAGAGTCCGTACTGCGTGTTGTTGGCCTTGGCGACGGCCTCGTCCGGCGTGCGGAAGCTCAGCACCGAGAGCACCGGGCCGAAGATCTCGTCGCGGGCGATGGTGTGCGCCTGCGTGACGTTCGTGAAGAGCGTCGGAGCGAACCAGTATCCGGTGGACGGCAGCTCGCACGACGGCGACCAGCGCTCGGCGCCCTCGGCCTCGCCGGTGTCGGCGAGCGCGGTGATGCGGGCGAGCTGCTCGGCGGAGTTGATGGCGCCGATGTCGGTGTTCTTGTCGAGAGGGTCGCCGAGGCGCAGGGTGGACAGGCGCCGCTTCAGCGAGTCCAGCAGCTCCTCCTGGACCGACTCCTGTACGAGGAGACGCGACCCGGCGCAGCAGACCTGGCCCTGGTTGAAGAAGATGCCCGTGACAATGCCCTCGACGGCCTGGTCGATGGGGGCGTCGTCGAAGACGATGTTCGCGCCCTTGCCGCCCAGTTCGAGGGTGACCTTCTTGTCCGTGCCCGCGACCTGGCGGGCGATCGCCTTGCCGACGGCGGTCGAGCCGGTGAAGGCGACCTTGTTCACGTCGGGGTGGGCGGTCAGGGCCGCGCCCGCGTCGCCGTACCCGGGAAGGATGTTGACGACGCCCTTGGGCAGGCCCGCCTGGCGGCAGATGTCCGCGAAGAAGAGCGCGGACAGCGGGGTCGTCTCGGCGGGCTTCAGGACGACCGTGTTGCCGGTCGCGAGCGCCGGGGCGATCTTCCACGCCAGCATCAGGAGCGGGAAGTTCCAGGGGATGACCTGGCCCGCGACGCCGAGCGGCGCGGGGTTCTTCCCGTACCCGGCGTGGTCGAGCTTGTCGGCCCAGCCCGCGTAGTAGAAGAAGTGCGCGGCGACCAGGGGGAGGTCGGCGTCGCGGGTCTCCTTGATGGGCTTGCCGTTGTCCAGCGTCTCCAGGACGGCCAGCTCGCGGCTGCGCTCCTGGATGATCCGGGCGATGCGGAAGAGGTACTTGGCGCGCTCGGCGCCCGGCAGCGCCGACCACTTCTCGAAGGCCTTGCGGGCGGCCTTCACGGCGCGGTCGACGTCCTCGGAACCGGCCTGCGCGACCTCGGAGAGGACCTCTTCGGTGGACGGCGAGACCGTCTTGAAGACCTTGCCGTCGGCGGCGTCCACGAACTCGCCGTCGATGAACAGGCCGTACGACGGGGCGATGTCGACGACGGAGCGGGACTCCGGCGCGGGGGCGTACTCGAAGGGAGTGGAGGTCATGGGTCAGTCCACCGTCACGTAGTCGGGGCCGGAGTAGCGGCCGGTGGCCAGCTTCTGGCGCTGCATCAGCAGGTCGTTCAGGAGCGACGAGGCACCGAAGCGGAACCAGTGGTTGTCGAGCCAGTCCGGGCCCGCAGTCTCGTTCACCAGGACGAGGAACTTCACCGCGTCCTTGGTCGAGCGGATGCCGCCCGCGGGCTTCACGCCGATCTGCACCCCGGTCTGCGCGCGGAAGTCGCGGACGGCCTCCAGCATCAGGAGGGTGTTGGCCGGGGTGGCGTTGACGCCGACCTTGCCGGTCGAGGTCTTGATGAAGTCGGCGCCCGCGATCATGCCGATCCAGCTGGCGCGCTTGATGTTGTCGTACGTCGACAGCTCACCGGTCTCGAAGATGACCTTGAGGCGGGCGGCGCCGCAGGCCTCCTTCACGGCGCGGATCTGCTCGAAGACGGTCATGTAGTCGCCGGAGAGGAAGGCTCCGCGGTCGATGACCATGTCGATCTCGTCGGCGCCTGCCGCGACGGCCTCGCGTACGTCACCGAGCTTCACCTCGATGGCGGCGCGGCCCGCGGGGAAGGCGGTCGCGACGGACGCGACCTTCACGCCGCTGCCCGCGACGGCCTCCTTGGCGGTGGCGACCATGTCCGGATAGACGCAGACGGCCGCGGTGCGCGGCGTCCCGCGGTCCGTCGGGTCCGGGTTCGCGGCCTTCGCGCCGAGCGCCCGGACCTTGCCCGGGGTGTCGGCGCCCTCCAGCGTGGTCAGGTCGATCATCGAGATGGCCAGGTCGATGGCGTACGCCTTCGCCGTGGTCTTGATCGAACGGGTTCCGAGCGAGGCGGCACGCGCCTCCAGGCCGACCGCGTCGACGCCGGGCAGCCCGTGGAGGAAGCGGCGGAGCGTGCTGTCGGACGCGGTCACGTCAGCGAATGCAGTGGGCATGGTCACGAGGGGAGCATATCTACGCGCGTAGCTGCTGTACAGGGGTGGGGGCCGGGGCCCCGCGCCGCGGGTCAGGCAGAATCAGGGTATGAGCGACCCTCAGAACCCCGTGGCGGAGCCCGCACACAAGGACCGTGTCTTCCGGTCCCCCGCCGGTATCGCCGGTGGCGTCCTGCTGCTCGCCCTGGGGGCCTGGCTCGGTGTCGACGCCGTCATCCGGGGCGAGGGCCGCGCACCGTGGCTGGCGCTCGCCGGACTGCTGCTCGCGGTGCCGCTGGTCGTCGCGTACACCGTGCGGCCCGCCGTGTACGCCGATGACGACCGGCTGCGCGTCCGCAACCCCTTCAGGACCATCACGCTGCCCTGGGCGTCCATCGCCTCGCTCCGCTCCGGTTACTCCAACGAGGTCCTCACCCGGGCCGGCGCCAAGTACCAGCTCTGGGCCATCCCCGTCTCGCTGCGCGGCCGCAAGAGGGCGGCGCGCAGGCAGTCGCAGGCCGCCGCCTCCGGCGACCCGACGGGCGGCCGCCCCTTCCTCGACCCCCACGCCCCGCCCACGCGCTCCAACGGCGACCAGGCCATGGACGAGCTCCGCGAGCTCGCGCAGCGGCAGGAAGCCGTCGAGTCCGCGCAGGGCGAGCCCGTGGTGCGCTGGGCCTACGAGGTCCTCGCGCCGGCCGCTGCCGGAGCGGTGCTGCTCGCCGTGCTCCTCGCGGTGGCCTGACCGGGACGCAACAGCGCTTACGGCGGGCCGTGCCACCCCAGGAGCATGTGGCCGCCGAACACGGCCGCCCCGAACGCCGCCGCCGTCAGCAGCGTCACCGCCACCGTCGTCCTCGCCCGCGCCAGGGCCGCGGCGAGCGGTAGCAGCAGCGGGAAACCGGGCATCAGGAAGCGCGCCCGCGGGAAGTAGACGCCGCTGCTGCCGAGCACGATCACCAGGAGCAGGCCGGTGAAGAGCAGCAAGGGGAGCGGTTGCCGGTCGGCGACGCAGAGCGCGTACAGGACGACTGAGCCCAACAGCACCGCCGTCACCATCGCGTAGAACAGCGGCGGCCGCTCGGCCATGAACAGCCCCTGCATGCGGCGGACCGTCTCGACGCCGCCGTCCCACTTGTTGTGCCACAGCTTCTGTACGGCGAAGTACCCGTCCCAGCGGCCGAGGCGCACGCCCACCCACGTGACGTACGTGAGCCAGCCGAGGGGTGCCAGGAGGGCGCCCAGGAGCGGGCGTACGGAGAAGCCGCCGCGCCGCAGCGCGTGGAGCGCCGTCAGGGAGACCGCCGCCGCCAGCGCCACGCCCGTGGGGCGGGTGAGGCCCGCCAGCGCGGCCAGGGAGCCCGCCCACAGCCAGCGGCCGCTCAGCACCGCGTACAGCGACCACGCGGTGAGCGCCGTGAAGAGGGACTCGGTGTAGCCCATCCACTGCACGAGCGCCACGGGCAGGCTGCCCCACAGGACCGCGAGGACGACCCCCGCCCGGCGGCCGTACAGCCGGTCGCCCACCGCGAAGATCCCCCACGCGGCGACGAACGAGCAGAGGAGCGAGATGCCGAGGCCCGCCGCGCCGCGCGGCAGGCCGGGCGCGAGGGCGTCACCGGCCCGGACGAGCAGCGGGTACAGCGGGAAGAACGCGAGGTTGTTCGCGTCGTACGCGGTGCCCAGGGTGTGCGCGTAGCCGTGCCGGGCGATCCTCAGGTACCAGTCGCAGTCCCATGACGCCATCAGCAGATGCCGGACGCTGCGACGGTCGCCGTGCGCCCAGGGGACGAAGACCAGCAGGCCGAGCGTGCGCACGGCCGCGTACGCGAGCAGCGCGGGGGAGGCGTGGCGCAGCGCGCGGGCGGCGCGGCGGCGGAGGCCGGGGCGCGGCCGGGCGGCGGTGAGGGGGCGCCGGGACGCCGGGACCCTGGACGGCGCGGCGGTGGAGGGAATCGGTCCGTACGGCACTGCGGCAGCTCCCCGAACGTGAACGTGCGCTACCGGTCGTCCCTTCCTGGGGGACCGGCAGCGCACCGTTCCACTGCGGCAACTGCGGGAGTCAAATCACTCGGACGGGTGGGTTTCCGCTCGGGGTGCCGGTCCGGCGTGCTCGTCCGGCGTGCCCGTCCGGCGTGCCCGTCCGGTGCGTCAGATGCCTGCCGCCGCCGACAGGTCCCGCTTGATCGCGGCGAGCAGTTCCGTCGCCCGCGCGCGGGCCGCCGGGAGGTCCGGCCGCGCCGCCACCGGGACCACCACTTCGAGGTAGCACTTGAGCTTCGGTTCCGTGCCGCTCGGGCGCACGATGACGCGGGCGCCGTCGAGCGTGTAGCGCAGACCGTCGGTGGGCGGCAGCGTGTCCGTCCCCCGCGTCAGGTCCTCGGCCTTCGTCACGGGCAGACCCGCCAGCTCCGTCGGCGGCTGCTCGCGCAGGCGGCGCATCGCGTCCGCGATCAGGGAGAGGTCCTCCACGCGGACCGACAGCTGGTCGGTGGCGTGCAGACCGTGCTCAAGGGCGAGGTCGTCCAGGAGGTCCAGGAAGGTGCGGCCCTGCTCCTTCAGCTCGGACGCCAGCTCGGCGAGGAGCAGCGCGGCGGTGATGCCGTCCTTGTCGCGTACGCCCTCGGGGTCCACGCAGTAGCCGAGCGCCTCTTCATAGCCGTAGCGCAGGCCGTCGACGCGGGCGATCCACTTGAAGCCGGTGAGCGTCTCCTCGTACGGCAGGCCCGCCTTCTCGGCGATCCGGCCGAGGAGGGAGGAGGAGACGATCGATTCGGCGAACGTGCCCCGCGCTCCGCGCCCGACGAGGTGGGCGGCGAGCAGGGCGCCGACCTCGTCGCCCCGGAGCATCCGCCAGTCGGCGCCGTCCTTGACAGCGGCGGCGCAGCGGTCCGCGTCGGGGTCGTTGGCGATGATCAGGTCCGGCGCGGGGGTGGTACGCGCCGCTGTCGCGAAGGCCAGGTCCATCGCGCCCGGCTCCTCCGGGTTCGGGAACGCGACCGTCGGGAAGTCCGGGTCCGGCTCCGCCTGCTCGGCGACGAGGGTCGGGGCGGGAAGCCGGCGCGGTCGAAGGCCGCGAGGAGGGTGTCCTTGCCGACGCCGTGCATGGCCGTGTAGACGACGCGGGCGGTGCGGGGGACTCCGGGGCCAGGACGGCGTCCGTGCGGGCCAGGTAGGCCTCCAGGACGTCGTCGGCGAGGGTCTGCCAGCCGGACTCCGGGCGGGGGACGTCGTGCAGGCTGGTGACCGCGTCGATGTGCGCGGCGATCTCCGCGTCGGCGGGCGGCACGATCTGGGAGCCGTCGCCGAGGTAGACCTTGTAGCCGTTGTCGCGCGGCGGGTTGTGGCTGGCGGTGACCTCCACGCCCGCGACCGCGCCGAGGTGCCTTATGGCGAAGGCGAGGACGGGGGTCGGCAGGGGGCGGGGCAGGACGGCTGCCTTCAGGCCTGCGCCGGTCATCACGGCCGCGGTGTCGCGGGCGAAATCCGCGGACTTGTGGCGGGCGTCGTAGCCGATGACCACCGGGCCGTCGGTCTCGCCCTTGGCCTTGAGGTACGCGGCGAGGCCCGCGGCGGCGCGGATGACCACGGAGCGGTTCATCCGCATGGGGCCCGCGCCCAGTTCGCCGCGGAGGCCGGCGGTGCCGAACTGGAGGGTGCCGGCGAAACGTGCGGCGATCTCGGCGGTGTCCTCGGCGTCGATGAGCTTCGCCAGCTCCTCGCGGGTCTCGGGGTCCGGGTCCTCGGCCAGCCAGGCCTGGGCTCGCGCGATGAGTTCGGAGTTGTCCTGCACGTGTCGTCAGCCTCTCGTTGCGGCGTCGCTTTGGCGGTGCGGGGGTGGGACGGGCTCAGGTGTGCCTGCCCGGTTCGACTGGGGGCGGGGCCGCGCCGGTATGTCCGTCCTCGCCATCGGGGCCTGGGAGCGCTGCCGCTTCGGGGCCCCGGGCGGCAGGCCATGTGCTCCGGGCGGACATACCGGCACGTCCCCTTACGTTTCGATCCGGGGTGCGGGCCGGTCGGCCGTCGGGATCGATTCGGGGTGCGGGCCGGTCGGCCGTCGGGATCGATTCGGGGTGCGGGCCGGTCGGCCGGCGGGGGCGTGGAAGCGGGTGGTCCGGGGCCCCCGCCGGAGAACCCTCAGATCCGGTTGAGGACCTTGCCCAGGAGCTCGCCCATGCGGGTCGCGCTGTCGCGGCCCGCCTGGAGGACCTCCTCGTGGTTCAGCGGCTCGCCGGTCATGCCCGCGGCGAGGTTGGTGACCAGGGAGATGCCGAGGACCTCCGCGCCGGCCTCGCGCGCGGCGATGGCCTCAAGCACGGTGGACATGCCGACCAGGTCCGCGCCGATCGTGCGGGCCATGCGGATCTCCGCGGGCGTCTCGTAGTGCGGGCCGGGGAACTGTGCGTAGACGCCCTCCTCCAGGGAGGGGTCGATCTCCTTGCACAGGGCGCGCAGGCGCGGCGAGTACAGGTCCGTCAGGTCCACGAAGTTCGCGCCGACGATCGGGGACGTCGCCGTGAGGTTGAGGTGGTCACTGATCAGCACCGGCTGCCCGGGGCGCATGCCCTCGCGCAGACCGCCGCAGCCGTTGGTCAGCACGATGGTCTTGCAGCCGGCGGCCACGGCCGTGCGGACCCCGTGCGAGACGGCGGCCACACCGCGGCCCTCGTAGTAGTGGGTGCGGCCCAGGAAGACCAGGGCGCGCTTGTCGCCGATCTGGAAGGAGCGGATGCGTCCGCCGTGCCCCTCGACCGCCGGCGGCGGGAAGCCCGGCAGCTCGGTGACGGCGAAGTCCGCCTCGGGCTCGCCCAGCGCGTCGACGGCCGGCGCCCAGCCGGAGCCCATCACGAGGGCGACGTCGTGGGTCTCGGCGCCCGTCAGCTCACGCAGGCGCGCGGCGGCGGCGTCGGCGGCGGCGTAGGGGTCGCCCTGGATGTCGTCCGGAATAACAGAAGCGTTCACGCCGACGAGGGTAGCCGGTCGTGGCCTACGCGCGTAGATGACGATGCTCACGGGATTCACATCGTTGTCTTGTCGTTTCCGACGAAGGCCCGCCGGCCGGCCGCGCGGGGAGCGTCAGCAGGGCCTCTTGCGCAGTTCCATCACGTAGTCGTGCGGGGCCCCCGCCGACTCCGCGGCGTCCGCGAGCTCGCCGAGGTAGCGCGCCGAGGGGAGGCCGCCCTCGTAGCCGTTGAGGACGTACACCCAGGCGGGCTCCTTGCCCTCCAGGGTGTCCACGCGGACCCGCATGCGCCGGTAGATGTCCATGCCCACGCCCTCCCACCGGTCCATGGACTCCTCGTCCATCGGCGCGATGTCGTAGAGGGTCACGAACACCTGCGAGCGAGGGGCCTCGACGATCGTCGCCAGGGCGCCCTCCCACCCCATGTGCTCCCCGCCGAAGGCGAGCCGCCAGCCGGTCAGCCAGCCGGTCGCGCGCAGCGGTGAGTGAGGGGCGCGGCGTGACATGAGCCGCGGATCCAGATTGCCGGCGTACGCGGCGTAGAGCGACATGACGTCGAGGGTACGGCAGCAATCAAGGACGCAGGTCCTGTGGCGGCAGGACGGTCCGGCCGACGGCGTTCGCACGGACGGAGGGCCCCGGCGCGTCCGGACCTTGAAGCGTGCGGGACAATGGAGTACGTGACTCGGATCGTGATCATTGGTGGCGGACCCGGCGGATATGAGGCGGCTCTCGTGGCCGCTCAGCTCGGCGCGGAGGTGACCGTCGTCGACTGCGACGGTCTGGGCGGGGCGTCGGTGCTCACCGACTGCGTGCCGTCGAAGACTCTGATCGCGACGGCCGAGGTGATGACCACCTTCGACTCGTCGTACGAAGAGCTCGGGATCATCGTCGCCGACGACACCCCGCACGTCGACACCCCCGCGCGCGTAGTCGGCGTGGACCTGGGGAAGGTCAACCGCCGTGTGAAGCGGCTCGCGCTCGCGCAGTCCCACGACATCACCGCGTCCGTCACGCGTGCGGGCGCGCGCGTGCTGCGCGGCCGCGGCCGGCTTGAGGGCCAGCAGGACATCGACGGCTCGCGCAAGGTCGTCGTACGGGCCGCCGACGGGACCGAGGAGACACTCGTCGCCGACGCCGTGCTCATCGCCACCGGCGGTCACCCGCGCGAGGTCCCGGACGCCCAGCCCGACGGCGAGCGGATCCTGAACTGGACCCAGGTGTATGACCTGGACGAGCTGCCCGAGGAACTTATTGTTGTCGGTTCGGGTGTGACCGGTGCCGAGTTCGCCGGTGCCTATCAGGCCCTCGGGTCGAACGTCACCCTCGTGTCGAGCCGTGACCGAGTCCTGCCCGGCGAGGACCCGGACGCCGCCGCCGTCCTGGAGGACGTCTTCCGGCGCCGCGGCATGAACGTCATGTCCCGCTCCCGCGCCGCCTCCGCCAAGCGCGTGGGCGACCGCGTCGAGGTCACGCTGGCCGACGGCCGCGTCATCTCCGGAAGCCACTGCCTGATGGCCGTCGGCGCCATCCCCAACAGCAGCGGCATGGGCCTGGAGGAGGCCGGGGTCAAGCTGAAGGACTCCGGGCACATCTGGACCGACAAGGTCTCCAGGACCTCCGCCCCGGGTGTGTACGCCGCCGGTGACGTCACCGGCGTCTTCGCGCTCGCCTCCGTCGCCGCCATGCAGGGGCGCATCGCGATGTATCACTTCCTGGGGGACGCGGTGACGCCGCTGAACCTGAAGACCGTCTCCTCGAACGTCTTCACGGACCCCGAGATCGCGACCGTCGGCTACAGCCAGGCGGACGTCGACGCGGGCAAGATCGACGCCCGCGTCGTCAAGCTGCCGCTGCTGCGCAATCCGCGCGCGAAGATGCAGGGCATCCGCGACGGCTTCGTCAAGATCTTCTGCCGTCCGGGCACGGGCATCGTGGTCGGCGGCGTGGTCGTCGCGCCGCGCGCCTCGGAATTGATCCATCCCATCTCGATCGCGGTCGACAACAATCTGACGGTCGAGCAGATCGCGAATGCGTTCACCGTGTACCCATCGCTTTCGGGGTCGATCGCCGAAGTGGCGCGTCAGCTGCACACCCGGAAGACGGCGGGAGAGGGCTGACCGGCCCGGACTCGGCAGGATGGGCGGCTATACCACTTCCCGTCCCGCTGTGCGAACAACTTCTGTAATTCGGCGCAAACTGCTGAAAGCAGACGGTCGTTGGGGTTACTGTCAGTTTCGTGTTCGCTGCAGAACGTCGCCAATTGATCCTCGAAATGGTGCGGGCCAACGGAGCGGTATCGCTCCGTGAGCTCGCCCGCGTCGTCCAGACCTCCGAAGTGACCGTACGGCGGGACGTGCGCGCGCTGGAGGCAGAAGGACTCCTCGACCGCAGACATGGCGGTGCGGTATTGCCGGGCGGATTCACGCGGGAGTCCGGCTTTCCGCAGAAATCACATCTCGCGACCGCCGAGAAGACGGCCATCGCCGATCTCGCGGCGGGCCTCGTCGAAGAGGGCGAAGCCATCGTCGTCGGGGCCGGTACGACCACGCAGGAGCTGGCCCGACGGCTCGCGCGGGTCCCCGGCCTGACCGTCGTCACCAACTCCCTGCTGGTGGCACAGGCGCTGGCCCACGCCAACCGCGTCGAAGTCGTCATGACCGGCGGCACCCTGCGCGGCTCCAATTACGCCCTCGTGGGCAGCGGCGCCGAGCAGTCCCTTCAAGGGCTGCGCGTATCCCGCGCGTTCCTGTCGGGCAGCGGCCTGACCGCCGAGCGCGGCCTGTCCACGTCCAACATGCTCTCCGCGAGCGTGGACCGCGCCCTGGTCCAGGCGGCGGCCGAGGTCGTGGTCCTCGCCGACCACACCAAGCTCGGCACCGACACGATGTTCCAGACGGTGCCGACGGACGTCATCACCCGCCTGGTCACGGACGAGCCCCCGGCGCACGACGACCGGGCCGCCACGGAACTGCAGGCCCTGGCCGACCAAGGCGTGCAGATCGCGGTGACGGGCGGCTCCGGAGCCCCTGACGCCGGATCCGGGGTCGACTCCGTCCCCACCGGGCGCCAGCAGCGCCGGGAGGTGCCCCTGCCGGGTCAGCGGCGCAACCACGGGGCGGGTCCGGGTCAGCAGTTGCGCAACGCGCTCCTCGCGGAGCAGCCGGGGGAGCGGGCCGCGCGCGTCGCGGATCTGCGCCGCCGCTGACCGCGGGGCGGGGCCGGGGCGGCGGGGGCCTTCGGGGGTTCTTACGCCGCCGCGCACCCGTCGGCCTTCAAACCCCGCAGGGTCAGCATGAGCAGGCGGTCGGCCATCTCCGGATCGTCCGGGGTCTCTTCGGCCGCCAGTGAGATGGCGTTGGTCAGTTGCAGCAGGTCGGCGATGGAGACGGCGGGCCGCACGGCTCCCGCTTCCTGCGCGCGGGCGAGCAGGGCCGCGCCGGCCTCGCGCATCGGCTTGCTGCACCGCGCCAGGGCCGAAGTGTCGTCGTGCGACGCCGACATGAGGGCGCTGGAGAGGCCCCGGTACTCACCCGCATGAGTGACGATCGCACGCAGCCATGTCACCAGCGCCGAACAGGGCTGCGGGTCGTCGAGCAGGGCGCGGGAGCGCGCGAGCAGATCGCGTACGGCGTCCTCCCAGACCGCGCTCATCAAAGCGTGCCGGTTGGGGAAGTGCCGATAGAGGGTGCCGATGCCGACGCCCGCGCGGCGCGCCACGTCCTCCAGGGAGGTGCCGGTGCCGTGCTCGGCGAAGGCGGCGCGGGCCTCGGCGAGCAGCCGGTCGTGATTCCGGCGCGCGTCGGCACGCATGGCCCGCGCGGACTGCTGCGCCGCTGTCGCCTGCTGGTCCATGCCGGTCGTCATCCCCGCACCCTTCGTGAACGTACGCGTCCTTCAAGGATGCCACTGCCGGCGGGCCGTGATCAGTGGCGGTCAGGCCTTCTCGCGGCCGAAGAAGGCGTCCAGCTCCGCCCTCGCCCTGCGTTCGCGCCGGGACGGCGGAAGCCCGCCGCCGCGCACCTCGCTGACGAGCCACAGCACCAAGGGGTACGTGACACAGGCGCCGACCAGCAGCCCGCTCAGCACACCGGCGACCAGCTCTCCCATGATCATCAACTCACCTTCGCGCCGGTCTTCTTGCCGGTCTTCTCGGTGCCGTCGGTGTTGTCGGCGCGGGGGCCGCGGTTGCGGGGCCGTGCGCGGAAGCCGTCCTGGGCGGCGGTGATCATCGCGGCACCGGGGTCCGGGACCGCCGCGCCGTAGCCGAGCAGCCGCCAGCGCGGGTCGACGGCGTCGCTCTCGTGGTACGGCACGGGCCCGGCCGCCGACGGCACCAGGAGCGGCGCGGGTTCCCGGGCGCAGCCGTGGCAGACGGCGACCTCGGCGGCGCCCGCGATCACGGTGCGTGCCTCCCCGCGCGCGTGCAGCGGGTTGAAGTAGCAGGGCGGGTCGGCCCGCGGCGGCCGCTCGGTCACCAGGGCCTCCAGGGCCCGCAGCCCGATGCGGCTGAACTCGACGGCCGCGACGAGCTCTCCGAGGGCGTACGCGGTGTCGTACGCGGGATCGGGGCCGAGCGGCCCGTCGCCCGCGGGGTGGAGCACGCAGTTGCTGGCCTGGATCGACGCCGTGGTCGCGAACGCGGTCAGTTCCTCGCGGAGTTGGGGCTCCAGCGCCGCGCAGCTGTGACGCAGTGCGCCGCCGAGCGCGGACGCGTCGCTCAGCACCTGTGCCAACAGCTCGGCGTGGGGGCGCAGGGCCTCGGGGTCGCCGTGCGGGTCCGGCAGCGGGGCGCGCCAGTCCGGGGCGGGCAGCGGCAGGGCGTAGGTGTAGGGGCGGCGCCGTCCCAGCGGCAGCCGGGTGAAGCGGCGTAACAGCGCCACGGAGAGGCCTGCGGCCAGCCCCAGGACGAGTCCCGCTTCGTACCGCTGCCCGGCGGCGGCGGCTGCCGCGAGCCAGACGGCGCCGGTGGTGACGCCTGCGGCGACCGCCAGCGCCAGTAAGTCCCCTGTGCGAGTCACTGAAGCCCCCCGTGGTCTTCGGCTCTACGTGGGGGAGGACGCGGGGCGGGGGCGCGGTGGTTGCGGAAGCGCCCTGCGTTGTGGCGAGGTCTGTCACCGGCTCCGCCGAGTTCGTCCTCACACGCCGGACGGGCTTGGTATACCCGCGGGGCCGGGGGCGGTATGCCTGCGTGCCTCGTCCGTGGTGGGTGCGGGTGCGGGTGTGACTTCGGGTGCGGGTGGTTCGTGGCTGGGCGCGCAGTTCCCCGCGCCCCTGTGGGGGCGCCGGGAAGGGCGTCGGTGCGGACACGGCCAGGGCCCGTAGGTGGGCCGGGTGCGGGTGGATTGTGGCTGGGCGCGCAGTTCCCCGCGCCCCTGACGGGGCCGGGCCCCTTGAGGAGTCGGGTCTCATGACGGAGCGGGCCGCCCTGGCGGGGCGCGGCCGTCTGACAGGCGCGGGCCCTCTGACGGGTGCGGAGAGCCGGACGAGCGGCCACGGCCCCACCCCGCCCCGCACCCCCGGGACGGCCCCGTACGCGAGCGGGCCGGGCTGGAGTTTCCAGCCCGGCCCGGCGCATGCGGCAGCTTTGCGCGTCAGTCCTTGATCTCGCAGATCACCGCGCCGGAGGTCAGGCTCGCGCCCACCGCCGCCGTGAGGCCCTTGATGGTGCCCGAGCGGTGGGCGTTGAGGGGCTGTTCCATCTTCATGGCCTCCAGGACGACGACCAGGTCGCCCTCCTTGACCTCCTGGCCCTCCTCGACCGCGATCTTGACGATCGTGCCCTGCATGGGCGAGGCGAGGGTGTCACCGGACGCGGACGGGCCGGACTTCTTGGCCGCGCGGCGCTTGGGGCGGGCGCCGCCCGCCGCCGCGGTGCGCGCGATCGTCATGCCGAGGGAGGAGGGGAGCGAGACCTCCAGGCGCTTGCCGCCGACCTCGACGACGACCGTCTCGCGGCCCGGCTCCTCGTCGGCCTCGGCGTCCGTGGCGGGCGCGGTGAAGGCCGGGATGTCGTTGACGAACTCGGTCTCGATCCACCGGGTGTGGACCGTGAACGGGTCGCTGGAGCCGGTCAGTTCGGGCGCGAACGCCGGGTCCTTGACGACGGCGCGGTGGAACGGGATGGCGGTGGCCATGCCCTCCACGTTGAACTCCGCGAGCGCGCGGGCGGCACGCTGGAGCGCCTGCTCGCGCGTCGCGCCGGTCACGATCAGCTTGGCCAGGAGCGAGTCCCAGGCCGGGCCGATGACCGAGCCGGACTCGACGCCCGCGTCCAGGCGGACACCGGGACCGGAGGGGGCCTCGAACTTCGTCACCGTGCCGGGCGCGGGCAGGAAGTTGCGGCCCGGGTCCTCGCCGTTGATGCGGAACTCGAAGGAGTGACCGCGCAGTTCGGGGTCGCCGTAACCGAGCTCCTCGCCGTCGGCGATGCGGAACATCTCGCGGACCAGGTCGATGCCGGCGACCTCTTCGGTGACCGGGTGCTCCACCTGGAGACGGGTGTTGACCTCCAGGAAGGAGATCGTGCCGTCCACGCCGACGAGGAACTCGACGGTGCCCGCGCCGACGTAGCCGGCCTCCTTGAGGATCGCCTTGGACGAGGCGTACAACTCCGCGACCTGAGCCTCGGAGAGGAAGGGGGCCGGGGCCTCCTCCACCAGCTTCTGGTGGCGTCGCTGGAGGGAGCAGTCACGGGTGGAGACGACGACCACGTTGCCGTGCTTGTCGGCCAGGCACTGGGTCTCCACGTGCCGCGGCTTGTCGAGGTAGCGCTCCACGAAGCACTCGCCGCGGCCGAAGGCCGCCACGGCCTCGCGCACCGCCGAGTCGTACAGCTCCGGGACCTCTTCTAGGGTGCGGGCCACCTTCAGGCCGCGCCCGCCACCGCCGAACGCGGCCTTGATCGCGATGGGCAGCCCGTGCTCCTCGGCGAAGGCGACGACCTCGTCGGCGCCGGAGACCGGGTCGGGGGTGCCCGCGACGAGCGGGGCCCCGGCGCGCTGCGCGATGTGCCGCGCGGCGACCTTGTCCCCCAGGTCGCGGATGGCCTGCGGCGGCGGGCCGATCCAGTTCAGGCCCGCGTCGATGACGGCCTGCGCGAAGTCGGCGTTCTCCGAAAGGAAGCCGTAACCGGGGTGGATCGCGTCCGCCCCCGAGTCCTTGGCCGCCGCCAGCACCTTGGAGATGTCCAGGTAGCTGGTGGCCGGAGTGTCACCGCCCAGCGCGAACGCCTCATCGGCCGCCCGGACGTGCAGAGCGTCCCGGTCGGGGTCTGCGTAGACGGCTACGCTCGCGATCCCTGCGTCCCGGCATGCCCGAGCAACGCGGACAGCGATTTCGCCACGGTTGGCGATGAGCACCTTGCGCACGATGGCTCCCTCCTTGAAACAAGCCGAGTTTAGGGACTGCCGACACGGCCTTACGACCCGTCCCCAAGGGTGAGCTTGCCCACACGGAGTGTGATGCGAGGTCCCCTCGTCCCGCGAAAACCCTTGTCGTACCACGGTACGCAGGGTTCCTCCCCGGCAGCGTAGCCCTCCGGTGTGGTCAAGGTCTCTGTGAGGCCGCACTGCGGCGGAGCCGCTTTCTTTGTGGAGTCCCTACGAATGGCCCAATGATTCTTTGCCTCCGGCCGGACCCTTGTCCCCCGCTTTACCGGTGAGTAGCGTGCCGGATGGCTCGACGTACCAGCGGTAACGCACGAAGCGGAAAGAGGGTGGGGCGCCGTGGCGCGCAGACCGGTGGCCTGGGTGGGTGCGATCGTTCTCCTCGCGGAGGCGGTCGGCATCGTGCTGCTCAACTGGTTCCTCGGTACAGTCGTCGACAAGCAGCACATGTCCCTGGCCGGCCTCGATCCGCACGCGATGACCGTCTCGACCTGGATCGGCGGGGCCCTCTTCGGCGGCTACCTCGCGCTGTGCGGCGTCGTCCTGGCCCTGACCGGCGCCCGGGACCGCGCCCCCGGCCGCTTCGGGCACCTGCTGCTGATCAGCTGTGCCGTCGTGCACGGCGTCCTCGGCGCCTTCTGCGTCGGCCTGGCGGGCTGGCCCGCCTTCGCCTTCATGATGGCCGTGCTCGGCCTGATCGTCCTCACGCTCGTGGCGTACGAGAAGCGGGCGCGCGAGGGCGGCCTCCCGGCGCCCGCGGCGGGTCCTACGCCCACAACTCCGTGATGCCGACGCCCAGTTGACCGAGGAGGCGGCGCAGGAGCGGCAGCGACAGGCCGATGACGTTGCCGTGGTCGCCGTCGATGCCGTCGATGAACGGCGCCGAGCGGCCGTCCAGCGTGAACGCGCCCGCCACATGCAGCGGTTCGCCGCTCGCGACGTACGCGGCGATCTCCTCGTCGGAGGGCTCACCGAAGCGGACCACGGTCGACGCCGTCGCCGAGGCGTACTTCCCGGACGCGGTGTCGTAGACGCAGTGCCCCGTCTGGAGGACGCCCGCGCGGCCCCGCATGTCCTTCCAGCGGGCGGTCGCCTCCTCGGCGTCGGCGGGCTTGCCGAGCGCCCGGCCGTCCAGCTCCAGGACCGAGTCGCAGCCGATGACCAGGGCGCCCTTGACCTCGGGCCGCGCGGCGACCACGGAGGCCTTGGCCTCGGCCAGGGCGAGGGCGAGTTCGGCGGGGGTCGGCGCGGAGACCTTGTCCTCGTCGACGCCGCTGACGATCACCTCGGGGGCGAGGCCCGCCTGCCGGAGCAGGCCGAGGCGTGCGGGGGACTGCGAGGCGAGCACGAGGCGGCGTGGCTGATCACTCATGCCGGTCAGCGTAGCGAGCACCCGCACGCCGTGTGCGCGCCGCTCAGTGGATGCCGAGCACGAACATCGCGATCACCATGGCAAGGGCGAGGACGAAGCCCGCACGGCGCATCTTCGCCTGCATGTCCCGCATGTCCTTGGGCGGGTTGTTCTCCGGGTCCGACCACAGCATGACGTCGATACTGCGGCCGGGCGGGCCGGGGGCGCCTGAGTACGCGTACTCAACTTTCCCCGGCCCGATCCGCCTAGCCGGGCCAGTACGTGCGGCCCCACGCCGTGGGACCGGGTGCGGGCAGCCGGTGACGGGCCACGCGCGCGGGGTCGGCCCACGCGGCGGGCGGTGCGGGCGCGCTCGACGGCTGGTCGGCCACCGCCGCGGCGCGCGCCTGGACCACCGCCAGTGCGGCGGCCAGCTCCTCCGGGGTCGGGTTGCCCCGTACGACCTTGATCATGACCGCTCCCTGGGGGACTAGAGGGGAATGTTGCCGTGCTTCTTCGGAGGCAGGGATTCCCGCTTCGTACGCAGCTGACGCAGGCCCCGCACGAGGTGCGAGCGGGTCTCCGACGGCATGATCACGGCGTCGATGTAGCCGCGCTCGGCCGCGGTGTACGGGTTGAGCAGCGCGTCCTCGTACTCCTGGATGAGCTGAGCCCGCGCCGCCTCCTGGGCCTCCTCGTCGCCGGCGGCGGCGATGGTGCGGCGGTGCAGGACGTTCACCGCGCCCTGCGCGCCCATCACCGCGATCTGCGCGGTCGGCCACGCGAGGTTCAGGTCGGCGCCGAGATGCTTGGAGCCCATGACGTCGTACGCGCCGCCGAACGCCTTGCGCGTGATGATCGTGATGAGCGGGACGGTGGCCTCGGCGTAGGCGTAGATGAGCTTCGCGCCGCGGCGGATGATGCCCGTGTGCTCCTGCTCGACGCCCGGCAGGAAGCCCGGCACGTCGACGAAGGTCAGCACCGGCACGTTGAAGGCGTCGCAGGTGCGCACGAACCGCGCGGCCTTCTCGGAGGCGTCGATGTCCAGGCAGCCGGCGAACTGCATCGGCTGGTTGGCGACGATGCCCACCGGGTGGCCCTCGACGCGGCCGAAGCCGGTGAGGATGTTCGGCGCGAACAGCGGCTGCGTCTCGAAGAACTCGTTGTCGTCCAGGACGTGTTCGATCACGCCGTGCATGTCGTACGGCTGGTTCGCGCTGTCCGGGATCAGCGTGTCGAGGGCGCGGTCCTCGTCCGTGAGCTCCAGGTCCGCCTCCTCGGGGAAGGCGGGCGGCTCGCTGAGGTTGTTCGAGGGCAGGTAGGACAGCAGCGACTTGACGTACTCGATGGCGTCCTTCTCGTCGCCCGCCATGTGGTGCGCCACGCCCGACGTGGCGTTGTGGGTGCGGGCGCCGCCCAGCTCCTCGAAACCGACGTCCTCACCCGTGACCGTCTTGATAACGTCGGGACCGGTGATGAACATGTGCGAGGTCTGGTCGACCATGACCGTGAAGTCGGTGATCGCGGGGGAGTAGACCGCGCCGCCCGCGCAGGGCCCGACGACCAGACTGATCTGCGGGATGACACCGGAGGCGTGCGTGTTCCGGCGGAAGATCTCGCCGTACATGCCGAGGGCCATGACGCCCTCCTGGATGCGGGCGCCGCCGGAGTCGTTGATGCCGATGACCGGGCAGCCCGTCTTCAGGGCGAAGTCCATGACCTTGACGATCTTCTGTCCGAAGACCTCGCCGAGCGCGCCGCCGAAGACCGTGAAGTCCTGCGAGAAGACGGCCACGGGCCGGCCGTCGACGGTGCCGTAACCGGTCACCACGCCGTCGCCGTAGGGCCGGTTGTTCTCCAGGCCGAAGCTGGTCGAGCGGTGCTGCGCGAACTCGTCGAACTCCACGAAGGAGCCTTCGTCGAGAAGCAGTTCGATCCGCTCACGCGCCGTCAGCTTCCCTTTGGCGTGCTGCTTCTCGACCGCGCGGGCCGACCCCGCGTGCTTCGCCTCCTCGATGCGGCGCTGGAGGTCCGCGAGCTTGCCGGCGGTCGTGTGGATGTCGGTCTCGGACATAGGGATGCGGCTCCCTGCCTGCTCAAAGGTGCGTATGGCGGCTTACGGCTGGCTACTGACCCGTAGCGTATCGGCGCGGATACCGTTCGGCAGTGCGGCGTTTACCACACCTAGGGTGGCTTGCATGACGCCGCCAGATGCTGAAGACAACCGCTGGTCCGACCTCGACCGGCCGCCGCTGAACGCCGCCTCCCTGCGGCGGGCACTGCTGCGGGAGGGCGGGCTGTGGTCCTCCCTGGACGTGGTGCCCCGCACCGGGTCCACCAACACCGACCTCGTGGCGCGGGCCGACGACCTCGCCGAGGGGGCCGTGCTGGTCGCCGAGGAGCAGAGCGCGGCGCGCGGGCGCCTGGACCGGCGGTGGTCGGCGCCCGCCCGCTCCGGGCTCTTCTTCTCCGTCCTGCTCAAGCCCGCCGAGGTGCCCGTCGAGCGGTGGGGGTGGCTGCCGCTGCTCACCGGCGTCGCCGTCGCGACGGGGCTCTCGCGGGTGGCCGGCGTGGACACCGCGCTCAAGTGGCCCAACGACGTCCTGGTGACCGTCGGTGACGAGGAACGGAAGGCCGGGGGCATCCTCGCCGAGCGGGCCGGGTCTGCCGGGGGCTCCGGCGCCGGCGTGGTCATCGGCATCGGCCTCAACGTCACGCTCCGCGAGGACGAGCTGCCGGTGCCCACGGCCGGTTCGCTGGCGCTCGCCGGGGCGACCACCACGGACCGCGATCCGCTGCTGCGGGCCGTGCTGCGCTCGCTGGAGCAGTGGTACGGCGTCTGGCGCGGGGCGGGCGGCGACCCGGCCGCCTCCCGCCTCCAGGAGGCGTACGCGGCGGGCTGCGCGACGCTGGGCCGCCGGGTACGGGCGGAACTCCCGGGCGAGAGGGCGATCGTAGGGGAGGCGGTAGCGGTGGACGGCGACGGCCGCCTGGTCCTCGCCACGGAGGAGGGGGTGCAGGAGCCGGTAGGGGCGGGCGACATCGTGCACCTGCGCCCGGCGAACTGAGGCCCCCGGCTGCGGGGTGCACGGTCCCCGAAGGGGCCGCGGCGAAGACACAAGCAACCACGACCCAACCCGCGGCCGAGGGGACGTCCCCATAAGGGGCGCGGGGACCAGCGCGAGCAACCACGACCCAACCCGCGGCCGAAGGGCGGCCCCGTAAGGGGCGCGGGGAACGGCGCGAGCAACCCCTACAAACCCGCGGCCGAGGGGACGTCCCCGTAAGGGGCGCGGGGAACGGCGCGAGCAACCACGAACCGACCCGCGGCCGATCCCCCCGTGGACCCCCCGTTGACCCCCCCCGTTGCCCCCCCGTGGACGCGGCCCCCCGGACGCCCCCCGGACGCGGCTCCCCGGGTCACGGGGAGTCGGGAGTGAGCTGCGGCACACCTGCCGTAAAGTTGACGCCGGTCGATACCTGACCGCGGCAGATCGGAAGGGCAGCAGGCGTGACCGTCGACGACACGGGCTCCGGCGCGGGTGCACAGCGCGGCCCCGACGGCGGATCCGGCCGTACCGCGGGCCCGGCCGGGCCCGCCGGGACGGACGCCTCCGCGATCCCCGACGTGGAGGACGAGAAGGCGGACGGCGAGTCCACGAAGAACCCCCTCGCCCTCCAGCTCGAACAGCTGATCCTCGGCGCGGACCGCCGCTACACCCCCTTCCAGGCGGCGCGCAGCGCGGGCGTCTCGATGGAGCTGGCCTCCCGCTTCTGGCGGGCCATGGGCTTTCCCGACATCGGCCAGGCCAAGGCCCTGACCGAAGCCGACGTACTGGCGCTGCGGCGCCTGGCCGGCCTGGTCGAGGCCGGACTGCTCAGCGAGGCCATGGCGGTCCAGGTGGCCCGGTCGACCGGGCAGACCACCGCGCGGCTCGCCGAGTGGCAGATCGACTCGTTCCTGGAGGGGCTGACCGAACCGCCCGAGCCGGGGATGACCCGTACCGAGGTCACGTATCCGCTCATCGAGCTGCTCCTGCCCGAGCTGGAGGAGTTCCTCGTCTACGTCTGGCGCCGCCAGCTCGCCGCCGCCACCGGCCGTGTCGTGCAGGCCGCGGACGACGAGGAGATGGTCGACCGGCGCCTCGCCGTCGGCTTCGCCGACCTCGTCGGCTTCACGCGGCTGACCCGCCGCATGGAGGAGGAGGAGCTCGGCGAACTCGTCGAGGCCTTCGAGACCACCGCCGCGGACCTGGTGGCCGCGCACGGCGGGCGGCTCATCAAGACCCTCGGCGACGAGGTCCTGTACGCCGCCGACGACGCGGGTGTCGCCGCGGAGATCGCGCTGCGGCTCATCGAGACCATGGCCAACGACGAGACGATGCCGGAGCTGCGCGTCGGCATGGCCTTCGGGACCGTGACGACCCGGATGGGCGATGTCTTCGGCACGACCGTGAACCTCGCGAGCCGCCTCACGTCGATAGCGCCCCGGGACGCGGTGCTCGTGGACGGCGCCTTCGCGGAGGAGCTGACGCGGACCGGGGACGCGCCCGCCTCCGAGGCGCAGGCCGCGGAGGCGGCGGCCGCGGCGGAGAAGGAGGGCGAGGAGCCGCCTTCGTACCGCTTCGCGCTCCAGCCGATGTGGCAGCGGCCCGTCCGCGGCCTCGGCGTCGTCGAGCCGTGGCTGCTGGCCCGCCGTACGTGAGCCCGCCGCCCCGCGAAGGCCCGGGGCCCTCGGCCTCTTCCCGGCGCCGGGCCCGGCTGACATGATCCTCGGGTAACGGTCGTTAACCGGCGGGAGGCATCGGTCATGGGTGACGAGCAGCGGTACGGGGAGTACGTGGCGGTCAGGCGGCACGGCCATGTCGCGGAACTCGTCCTGGACCGCCCGAAGGCGATGAACGCGGTCTCCTCGGAGATGGCCCGCTCCATCGCCGCCGCCTGCGCCGCCCTGTCCGAGGACCGTGACGCCCGCGTCGTCGTGGTGACGTCCACCCACGACCGGGCGTTCTGCGTAGGCGCCGACCTGAAGGAGCGCAACTCCCTCAGCGACGCCGAGCTGCTGCGCCAGCGCCCCACCTCGCGGGCTTGCTACACGGGCGTGCTGGAGCTGCCCGTGCCGACGATCGCGGCCGTGCGCGGGTTCGCGCTGGGCGGCGGGTTCGAACTGGCGCTCTCCTGCGACGTCATCGTCGCCGACCTGACCGCGGTCGTCGGGCTGCCCGAGGTCTCCGTCGGCGTCATCCCCGGCGGCGGCGGTACGCAGCTCCTGCCGCGCCGCGTCGGCGCCGCCCGCGCCGCCGAGCTGATCTTCTCGGCGCGGCGCGTGGAGGCGGCCGAGGCGCGGGAGTTGGGCCTCGTCGATCTGCTGGTGGGGGACGGGGAAGCCCGTACGGAGGCGCTCGCGCTCGGCGCCCGCATGGCCGCCAACTCGCCCGTCGGCCTGCGCGCCGCCAAGCGTGCCCTGCGCCTCGGGCACGGTCTCGACCTGCGGGCGGGCCTTGAGGTGGAGGACGCGGCGTGGCGCACGGTGGCCTTCTCGGGCGACCGGGCGGAGGGTGTCGCGGCGTTCAACGAGAAGCGGAAGCCGGAGTGGCCAGGGGAGTAGCCGACCCTGCCTCCCTGCTTGGCCCTGCCTGGCCCCGCCTTCCGCCCTGCCCTCTATGCCCCGAAGTTCCAAATTGTCGTAAACCTCTTAGCCTGGTGGGATGGGTGAGGACGTCCGGCTGCGGGCCGTGGTGGAGCTGGCGCAGGCCATGGCCGCCGCGCAGACTCCGCGTGAGTCCTGGCGGGCGGCGGCCCTCGGTGCCTGTCGCGCGCTGAGCGGCAGTTTCGCGGCGCTGTCCGTGTGGGAGCGGGACCTGGGCCGGCTGCGGGTCCTGGTGAACGCCGGCGAACGCACCGAGGGCGAGGAGGAGTTCCCGGAAGGGGAGGCGTACCCCGTCCACCAGTTCCCGGAGATCACCGAGTTCCTGCACGAACGCTGGGCCGGCGGCGGCGAGCCGAACGCCTGGGTCGAGACGGCCGAGGGGCCCAGCGGCGGGCACTCCGCGGGCTACTGCCACCAGCGCGTCTCGGCGCTGCGCCGGCGCGGTCGTGGCTGTTGCGTGGTCGCGCCGATCGTGCTGCACGGGCGCGCCTGGGGCGAGCTGTACGTGGCCCGGCCGGTGGGCGCGCCCGTCTTCGGCCGCTCCGACGCCGATTTCGCGACCGTCCTCGCGGCGGTGGCCGCCGCCGGGATCGCCCAGACCGAGCGGCTGGAGGAGGTGCGCCGCCTGGCCTTCACGGACGCGCTGACCGGGCTCGCCAACCGCCGCGCGGTGGACCTGCGGCTCGACGAGGCGGTGGAACGCCACCGTGTGGACGGTGCCGTGGTGAGCCTGGCCGTCTGCGACGTCAACGGACTCAAGCGGGTCAACGACACCCGGGGGCACGCGATCGGCGACCGGCTCCTGGAGCGCTTCGGCTCCATCCTCTCGCTCTGCGGCGCGATGCTGCCGGGGACGCTGGCCGCGCGGCTCGGCGGCGACGAGTTCTGCCTCCTGTCGGTGGGGCCGAGCGCCGACGAGGTGGTGCGTGTCGCCGATGAACTGTGCGTGCGGGCAGCCGAGTTGGAGCTGGGCGATGGGGTCGCCTGCGGGGTCGCGTCCACCGGGGACCCGATCGGTCCGGTGCGCTCGGCCCGCCGCCTGTTCCGCCTCGCCGACGCGGCGCAGTACCGCGCGAAGGCGGCGCGCGCGGCGAAGCCGGTGGTCGCGGGGCGCGAGGGCGGTGAGGGTGGCGAAGGCGGCGACGACCCGGTGGTCCGGCTCGCCGACTCGCCGCCGCGGGTGGACGAGCCGGGGGAGCGGCGCCGCTTCAGGGGCCGAGGGCTGCCGCCCGCGGGGTAAGTGGCCCGGACGGAACCCACCTGTGACAAAACCTGCGCCGAACCCGCTCGTGACACTCGACGATTCAGTCCGTACGCTGCTGAATATGGATATGCACAGCGTGGGCACCGTGGCCCTTGGGACGTCCGGGACGACCGCGGCGGACGTCATCGCCGTCGCGCGCGGAAACGCGCGGATCGAACTGACCGATGAGGCGCGGGCCGCCCTGGCCGCCTCCCGGGAGATCGTCGACGCGCTCGCGGCCAAGCCCGACCCCGTCTACGGCGTCTCGACCGGCTTCGGCGCCCTGGCCAGCCGCCACATCGGCCCCGACCTCCGCGCCCAGCTCCAGCGCAACATCGTCCGCTCGCACGCGGCCGGCATGGGCCCGCGCGTGGAGCGCGAGGTTGTCCGCGCGCTGATGTTCCTGCGCCTGAAGACGGTCTGCTCGGGCCACACCGGCGTGCGCCCCGAGGTCGCGCAGACCATGGCCGACGTACTCAACGCCGGTATCACCCCCGTCGTCCACGAGTACGGCTCGCTCGGCTGCTCCGGCGACCTCGCCCCGCTCAGCCACTGCGCGCTGACGCTGATGGGCGAGGGCGACGCCGAGGGTCCCGACGGCGAGCTGAAGCCGGCGGGCGAGCTGCTCGCCGCGCACGGCATCACCCCGGTCGAGCTGCGCGAGAAGGAGGGCCTGGCCCTCCTCAACGGCACCGACGGCATGCTCGGCATGCTGGTCATGGCCCTCGCCGACCTGGAGACCCTCTACAAGTCGGCCGACGTCACCGCCGCCCTCACCCTCGAAGCCCTGCTCGGCACGGACAAGGTCCTCGCCCCCGAGCTGCACGCCATCCGCCCGCACCCGGGCCAGGCCGCCGCCGCCGCCAACATGCTCGCGGTGCTCGCCGGTTCGGGCCTCACCGGCCACCACCAGGACGACGCGCCGCGCGTCCAGGACGCGTACTCGGTGCGCTGCGCCCCGCAGGTCGCGGCGCCGGCCGCGACACCATGGCGCACGCCCGCACGGTCGCCGAGCGCGAGCTGGCGGCGGCCGTCGACAACCCGGTCGTCCTGCCCGACGGCCGCGTCGAGTCCAACGGCAACTTCCACGGCGCTCCGGTCGCCTACGTCCTGGACTTCCTCGCGATCGCCGCGGCCGACCTCGGCTCCATCGCCGAGCGCCGCACCGACCGGCTCCTGGACAAGAACCGCTCGCACGGCCTGCCGCCGTTCCTCGCGGACGACGCGGGCGTCGACTCCGGTCTGATGATCGCCCAGTACACGCAGGCCGCCCTGGTCAGCGAGATGAAGCGCCTCGCGGTCCCCGCGTCGGCCGACTCCATCCCGTCCTCCGCCATGCAGGAGGACCACGTCTCCATGGGCTGGTCGGCGGCGCGCAAACTGCGTACCGCCGTCGACAACTTGACCCGCATCGTGGCCATCGAGCTCTACGCCGCCACCCGCGCCGTCGAACTCCGCGAGGGCCTCACCCCGGCCCCCGCCACCCAGGCGGTCATCGAGGCGATCCGCAAGGCGGGCGTCGAGGGCCCGGGCCCGGACCGCTTCCTCGCCCCGGACCTGGCGGCGGCGGACGCGTTCGTCCGCTCGGGCGCGCTGCTCGCGGCGGTGGAGCCGGTGACGGGGGCACTGGCCTGAACCGCGCCTGAGCCAGGGCCTTGGAGCTCCATGGCCCTGGGGATCCAGGCCCTGGCAAGGCCATTCGGCTTCTCAGAACGCCGCGCCGCGCGCCTCGCCCGCGCGTTCTCTGCGTACGGAGTAGGCCACGAAGCCCGCTCCGAGACCGAGGAACGCCGTCCCGCCGACCACATAAGGGGTCGTGTCGAAGCTGCCGGTGTCGGCGAGGCGGCCGGAGGACGCGGTCGTCTCGTGGTGGGGGGCGGAGGCTGAAGTCGCGGACCGGTCGTCCCGGAGGGCGTCGTGCGGACCGGTGGAGGTCGCGTTCGCGGAGGGGACGAACCACAGGGCCCCGAGGAGGGCTCCGGCGGCGGTGGCGGTCAGCATCGAACGACGTGCGGACACGGAATCGGATCCCCCTTGTGGCGCTGGCGAATTGGCCGTGTGGGGCGATGGTAGTGAAAGGCGCGGGTCGCGGGAAACCCGCGAGGGAACCGGGCCTTACGCTCCCTCGTATGACTGGAGACGAGACATCACGGTTTGTGCGACTGCGGGTTGAAATGGTGGTGGAGGTCGAGGACGCCGAACAGCTGACCGGCGCCGCGCTGGCCCGGGTCGCGGAGGACGAGCGGATGCCCGCCGAGGAGCGCGCGCACGCCGAGTCCGTCGTCAAGGAGGACGGCGCGGAGGCGCTCGCCTATCTGGTGGATCCGTTCGACCTGGTCAGCGACGTGCCCGGGATCGAGCTGACGCAGGCCTCCTGGAGCAGCGAGATGATCGACTACGACCCCGACGCGCCGGACTGGGACCCGGACGAGGATGATGACGACGACGGCGAGAGCGACGGGGACGACGAGCACGACGCGGAGTACGGCCATGAGGCGATGTACGGCCGCGACGACCGGCTCGCGTAGGCGTAGTCGGCGGCGCGATCCGGATCAGCGCATCGGGATCAGTGCGGTCGGATTCCGTGATCCCGATTAGGGATTCCTGAATCGGGGACCCCGGACAGCAACCGCCGTCCGGGGTCCCGTCGTCTCCTCCGTGCGCGGTGATCGGGTTTCCTCGCGGCGGCCCCATGCCGCACAGTGGTGGCGGGGGCCGGCACCAGCACCGCGGACGTGGTGTTCCCCACACTCCGCGCGGAAGTGGAACGGGACGAACCGGGCAGGACGTTATGCGGGGTGACGAGGACTATCAGGGCCGGTCCCGGTTGAGCAGGGCTGAGCAGGGCTGGTTCGGGGGATTCGGCAACTATGGAGATGCGTGTGATGACGGACAGTAGGCGTCGCAAGCCGGGGCGTGGACGCAAGGGCCTGGCGGCCGTGTCCGCCCTCGTCGGCGGCGTGCTCGTGCTCTCGGCGTGCAACGGCGACGACGGCGGCAAGGCCTCCGGCGGCAAGGAGTCGCAGAACCAGGTGGACGAGGCGGCGGCCGAGAAGACCTCCGCGGCCCGGATCGAGATCGCGCCGAAGAACGGCTCCGACAACGCCAGCATCAACAGCGCGGCCAAGGTCACGGTCCGCGAGGGCACGCTCACCTCGGTGGTCATGAAGGCGGCCGACGGACAGGCTGTGGCCGGTCAGATATCCGCTGACAAGACGAGCTGGAAGCCCGCGGCCCAGCTCGAACGCGCCACGAAGTACAAGATCTCGGCCACCGCCAAGGACTCCGAGGGCCGCAAGGCGCACGAGAACTCGTCGTTCACGACCGTCTCGCAGGCCAACAGCTTCATCGCGAACTTCACGCCCGAGAACGGCTCCACGGTGGGTGTCGGCATGCCCGTGTCGATCAACTTCGACAAGGGCATCACGAACAAGAAGGAAGTCCAGTCCGCGATCAAGGTGTCGTCCACCAGCGGCCAGGAAGTCGTCGGCCACTGGTTCGGCAACAACCGCCTGGACTTCCGCCCCGAGGAGTACTGGAAGGGCAACTCCACCGTCACGCTGAAGCTGAACCTCGACGGCGTCGAGGGCGCCGACGGTGTCTACGGCGTCCAGCAGAAGACCGTCCAGTTCAAGATCGGCCGTAACCAGGTCTCCATCGTCGACGCGAAGACGAAGACGATGAAGGTCACGCGGGACGGCAAGGTCATCAAGACCATCCCGATCTCCGCGGGCTCGCCCGAGAACAAGACGTACAACGGCAAGATGGTGATCTCCGAGATGTTCAAGGAGACCCGCATGGACGGCGCCACCGTCGGCTTCAAGGACAACGACGGCAAGGGCGAGTACGACATCAAGGACGTGCCGCACGCCATGCGTCTGTCCTCCTCGGGCACCTTCATCCACGGCAACTACTGGGGCTCGCCGTCGATCTTCGGCAACGCCAACACCAGCCACGGCTGCATCGGCCTGGAGGACGCCAAGGGTGCGGGCGACAAGAGCAAGCCCGGCGCCTGGTTCTTCGACAACACCATCACCGGTGACGTCGTCGACGTCCGCAACACCGGCGACAAGACCATCGCCCCGGACAACGGCCTCAACGGCTGGAACATGGACTGGGCGCAGTGGAAGGCCGGCTCCGCCGTCTGATCCACCGCGTACGTCCGCGGGGCACCACCGCGTACGTCCATAGGGCAGGAGATGGCCCGCACCCCGGCGAGGGTGCGGGCCACCGCCATGTCCGGGCAAAAACCCACCGGCACCAACTACCCGCTTTCTCCCCACTATTGAGCAGATGTTCGACTCTCGGCATACTTCGGGGTCCGAGGGGCGGCAGCCCCTTCAACTCCAGGGGGAGACTTGCACAGACAAGTGAAGAGAGCGGGCGGGGCCACCGTCGCCGCGGCCGTCGCCGTGGCGCTCGCGGCGGGCATGACCAGCCCGGCCTCCGCGGACCCGGCGGCGCGGCCGACCGGTGCGCACGGTGCGGCGGGCAAGGCCGTGGGCACCGACCACGTCACGCTGATCACGGGCGACCGGGCCGTCCTGGACGCCAAGGGCCGCGTGGTCGGGCTCGACCGGGCCAAGGGGCGGGAGCACATCCCGGTACAGGTGCGGCGCAAGGGTGGGCACACGCTGCTGATACCCGCCGACGCGCAGCGTCTGATAGCCGACGGCAAGATCGACCAGCGGCTGTTCGACGTCACCGAGCTGAGCAACAAGCGCAACCGCGCGGCCCAGAAGAAGGGCCTCAAGGTCATCGTCGGCTACAAGGGAGCCGCGACCGCCGCCAGGGCGGACGTCCGCTCGGCCGGTGACACCACGGTCCGCAGGACCCTGAAGTCGCTGAACGCCGACGCGGTCACCACCCCCAAGCACGACGCCGCCGACCTGTGGGCGGCGCTCACCAGCGGCAAGGGCGACACCCGCAGCGCGGCGTCCGGCATCGGCCACGTCTGGCTGGACGGCATCCGCAAGGCGAGCCTGGACAAGAGCGTCAAGCAGATCGGCGCCGACAAGGCGTGGGCCGCAGGGTACGACGGCAAGGGCGTGAAGATCGCCGTCCTGGACACCGGTGTCGCCGCCGACCACGCGGACCTCAAGGGCCAGGTCGTCGCCGAGAAGAACTTCACGCCCGGCACGTCGCCCGAGGACGCCAAGGACCGCTACGGCCACGGCACACACGTCGCCTCCACGGTGGCCGGCACGGGAGCCAAGTCGGGCGGCAAGTTCAAGGGTGTCGCACCCGGCGCCAAGCTCCTCAACGGCAAGGTCCTCGACGACACCGGTTACGGCGAGGATTCCGGCATCATCGCCGCCATGGACTGGGCGGCCGGTGAGGGCGCCGACATCGTCAACCTCAGTCTCGGCGGTGGCGACACCCCCGGGGTCGACCCCCTCGAAGCGCAGGTCGACAAGGTCTCAGCGGAGAAGGGCATCCTCTTCGCCATCTCGGCGGGCAACGAAGGCGAGCCCGGCTCCGTCGGCTCACCGGGCAGCGCGGACTCCGCGCTCACCGTCGGCGCGGTCGACGGCGACGACAAGCTGGCGGACTTCTCCAGCCAGGGCCCGCGGGTCGGCGACGGCGCGATCAAGCCCGACGTGACGGCTCCCGGCGTGGACATCACGGCGGCCTCCGCGCCGGGCAGCGTCCTCGCGAAGGAGTTCGGCGAGAGCCCCGAGGGCTATCTGACGATCTCCGGTACGTCGATGGCCGCCCCGCATGTCGCGGGCGCCGCCGCGCTGCTCAAGCAGCAGCACCCCGACTGGAAGTACTCCGAGCTGAAGGGCGCCCTGACGGCGTCCACGAAGGGCGGCAAGTACACGCCGTTCCAGCAGGGTTCGGGCCGTATCGCCGTCGACAAGGCCATCAAGCAGACGGTCTTCGCCGAGCCGGTGTCGGTGAACTTCGGCACGCAGGCGTGGCCGCACACCGACGACAAGCCGGTCACCAAGAAGGTGACGTACCGGAACACCGGCAAGGCCGACGTCACCCTCGACCTGACGGTGAGCGGCACCGACCCGAAGGGCCGCCCGGCCCCCGCCGGGTTCTTCGGCCTCGGCGCGCAGAAGGTGACCGTCCCCGCGGGCGGCACCGCCTCCGTCGACCTGACCGCCGACTCCCAGCGGGGCGCGGCCCTCGACGGCGCGTACTCCGCGTACGTCGTGGCGACCGGCGGCGGGCAGTCCGTGCGGACCGCCGCCGCCGTGGTGAACGAGGTGGAGTCGTACGACCTGACGCTGAAGTTCATCGGACGGGACGGCGCTCCGGCCACGTCCTACGACGGTGGCCTGGAGGGCATCAGCGGCCTCGCCGCCCAGCAGTCCTTCGACCCGTACGACAAGTCGGGCACCGTCACGGTCCGTGTGCCCAAGGGCGGTTACCTCCTGAACGCCGGGATCTACGTCGACCCGGAGGACTTCACCAAGGGCGCCGACTGGATCGCGCAGCCGAAGCTGAGCGTCACCAAGGACACCACGGTGACGCTGGACGCGCGGACGACGAAGCCGGTGGACATCACGGTGCCGGAGGCCGGTGCGAAGGCGGAGTTCGCCTCCGCCGAATACTCGGTCGACACCCCGCGGATGGGTTATGGCTTCGGCTGGTTCCTCGACTCGTACACCAACTTCCGCACCAAGCACCAGGGTGCGCAGGTCACCGACGGCTCGCTGTCCCAGCAGTGGGGCGGGCACTGGACCAAGGGCGACGACACCGAGTACGACATCGTCACCGGCGGCGAGGTCAAGGAGGTCGCGACCGGGTACACCAAGCACTTCAAGGCGGCCGAGCTGGCCAAGGTGAAGGTGAACGTCGGCGCGTCGTCCTCGGGCAAGAAGGGCGTCCTGAGCGCCATGGGTATCCTCCCGGGCAGCTCCAGCGGCTCCTCGGCCGGCATTCCGCGCCCGCTGCCCACCACCCGGACGCTCTACCTGTCCACCGTGGACAAGGCGCGGTGGGAGATCGACCTGGAGCAGCACGGGACTGACGGTAACGGTCGGCCGACCATCGACGCCGGCTACACGCTCGGTGCCGCGCAGGCCTTCAAGGGCGGCGAGAGCTACGAGAAGACCTTCAACACGGCCGTGTTCGGGCCGCGTCTCGGAGGCGACTTCGGTGTCTTCCGTGAGGGCAACGAGATCGCGGGTTACCTGCCGCTGTTCGCCGATGGCAAGGGTCACGCGGGCTCATCGCTCTACACGTCGGTGAACACCACGCTGTACCGCAACGGCACCAAGGTCGGCGGGAACGAGGACCCGCTGGCCGGCGGGGCGCAGTTCAAGGTGCCGTCGGGTGACGCGGCGTACGAGCTGAAGACGTCCGTGAAGCGCAGCGTGAAGGTGGCCGCCGCCAGCACTCGCATCGACGCGAGCTTCAAGTTCCGCTCCAAGAAGGTGGACAGCGCGAAGCTTCCCGCCTCCACGGTGCGGTTCAGCCCGGCGGTCGACCTGCGCAGCAGGGCCGAGGCCGGCCAGACCCAGTCCGTGCCGGTCACGGTCCAGGGCGCGGCGGCCGGTGCGAACCTCAAGTCGCTGCTCGTCTACGTCTCGTACGACTACGGCCAGACCTGGAAGCAGGTCAAGGTGGTCAACGGGAAGATCTCGGTGAAGAACCCCGAGAAGGACAAGGGGATCTCCTTCCACGCCAAGATCGCGGACAAGAAGGGCAACAAGTCGACGCTGTCGGTCCACAACGCGTACTACGGAAAGTGAACGCGTGACACCGCACCGCTCCTGACGTGAGTGTGGCCGACTGCCTACCGCGCGAAAGGTCCGGATGCGGTGGGGGCCGCAGCTCTTGTCATCAGGGCGCTCGGGCGCGACGCGCGCTGTCCCGGGGCGATTCGGTATACCCGGGTCGTCCCGGGACGATGGCGAGATGGATGCCGTCCTTGGTGTAGTTCCCCGTGATGAGGGAGAGCGGACGGCGGTCCACCGGGCTCGAACGTGCCGTCCAGCGCTGATCGGCAAAATGGACACGTAGCGACGCCACCACCAGTATCCAACAAGTCGCCCTTGTTCGTTTGAGTGGAATCTGAGATTCCCATGAGGGCGGTATCGGTCAGTCCGCTTCAGGTGGATGCTTCCATTGGTGGCGGTAGGTCCCGAATGCCCTTGGCTCAGGGGGTGGATCATCCCGCCTGTCCCGTTTGTTCGATCGAGTGCTTTCAGTCGCGCGGTCCGGGTGATCTATCGGGAAGTGGGAACGCAGGGTTACTGTCCCGCTACCTCCGAAACAGAATCGGAGATGCGGGCGCCGCCCGGTGCATCGGTTTTCAAGGCCACTTGTGCATCAAGGCCATTTGTGCATCCACGGCAGCACCCACACCGGCTTACCCGAAGGGCCACGTTAGTGAATCGTCGGTGCCGAACGAAGTCGACGGCTACGCCGCGACGCCACACCACTCTCCATGCGGCATGCATAGCGGCTCTTCTCGCCGGAACCCTTGCGGTGCCGGGTGCCCTGACGGCCACTTCTGCGCAGGCTGCCGAAGCCTGCCAGAGCGGTATCGCAACCTATGTGCATGACCTGACCAGCGGTCCCGCCCCCGTGCTGCGCAAGTATCTCGACTGGGACCCGCTGACCGGCAACGCCGCTGGATCCCTCCTTGACTCCGGTATGACGGCGGAACTCAGTAGGGACAGTCGGTTCTTCACTGGCGGCAAGGGCATCATCTATGTGATCGCGTCAAGCGGTGAGCTCAAGACGTACAAGGACAACACCGCCACCGGTGGCAGCCTCCTCACCCCCGTCCATGAATACGGTGGCAACTGGAACGGCTACAGTGACGTGTGGTCAGGCGGCGACAACCGGATCTTCGCCCGGAATGCGCGCGGTGCACTGGATGTCTACTCCATCGACAACCCGTCCTCGGGGACCGGAGCGATCAAGAAGATTCGTACCGTCCCCAGCACCGACCCCGCAGTTGTGGCGATGGAGCAGGCCGATGACGTGTGGTCCGCAGGGGCCACGGTCTACACGTTGAAGCGTGGTGTCGCTGACAGGCCCGGCGTCGTCAAGGCATGGCCCTACGCCGAATCTGCGACAGGCTCCCCATTCTCCGCCGGTTCCACCAATGTCATCAACGGTATTGGAACCAAGACGACGCGTGGGTGGAGCCCCGGCCCGGGGACTGTCTACACGGCGGGTGACACTCCCGACTACACCGGTATTGCGCACAGTTACACCGGATCCCAAACCATGTCACTGGTGAATGCCGAGGTTGGCGCCGGCATCTACGGTGACGTTCACGCTGACATTGCTTCATGTCTGGCCAGCCCCTCGGAGGATGTGAAGCCCAATGTAGGGGCTGAGATACCGGAGACCGAGACACCTCCCGTAGCGGTCAACGATGATTCTCCCGACCCGGCACCCCAGGATCCTACGGAATTCTCTGGGAAATTCATCCTGGGTGATGGCAGACCTGCCGCAGGATTGCCGGTGAAGCTCGAAGCTGTTGACGTACTCAACGACACCCTCGGCGAGGAGGACATTCCTGCTCTCGGAGAGACCGTGACTGACGCCGACGGAAGCTGGAAAATCCAGCTGCCCGAATCCTTGCCGGAATCGGTGAAGGCTGCGGCGACCGCCAATGGTGGAGCCGTCAATGCAAAGGCCACCGTCTTCGGGGAGACCGCATCCGACGTCCCACTCATAGGGACGCGCCACGTGTCTGCGGCGCCGGCCAGTGCCTCGGCCGCCACCCGAGCCCTCGTCGCCAACGCCGCGGAGGACATGGAAGCCCCGGAAAAGCTGCTCCCCCTCACCGACGACATGAAGCAAGAGGAGTCGGAGCCCACCGAAGCGCAGTATGCCCAGAGCTGGGCTTCGAAAGGCGAGGCCATCTCGGTCGACGAGCTTGGCGACAAGCCGCTGCCCGAGTATCAGAGCGACACGGGCGGCTTGCCCACCGGTGATCCGTACGTGGTGAACGGGACAGACATCAAGTCGATGGCTGTCGGGCCCATGGACGGCGGCTGTGACAGGGTCGGCAGCAAGATCTATGCCAAGAAGATCTATTACACGGTGGTCGGAGAAGGGCATGCCTACTGGGATGCCAAGGCCACTGTGGACTACGACTCGAAGCTGTCCTCAACTGTCGAGACGGCGATGAAGATCGGGGGTAAATGGCAGATCGACGGCTCGGTCACACTCGGCTCGGCAATGTCTGTAACTACCGGTTACACCAATCGAGGGCCGTACTTCGCCAAGCAGTGGAAGGTCCCGCTGGAGTACAAGAAGAGGAAGACCACCTACAAGTGCAACTACGGGCGTGACACGTACTACACGTACACGATGACGGCGGGTCGTTACAAGGTGCCGTCCGGTGGCGCCGTCGGTAAGTACGGAAAAGATGTCTCTTCCAAGGATGGTGCGTACGGCTTCCGCCACTCGCCAAAGAGGCACCGCGCGTACGTCGAGCCGCAGAGCTACTTCCAGATCAACAAGAACCGCAGCGTCAAGTGGTCGTCCTCCGTCAGTGCCTTCGGTGTCAAGCTGGGAGCCAGTACACAGTACGACAGAGAACACAAGCAGCGCATCACGACTGGCAAACGGAAGACCTCGCGGCATGATATCTGGGGAAAGAATGACAGGGTTTCGGGCAAGCCGGGCGTCTTCTATTCCTATTAGAGCGCTGATGCTTGCGGCTGCACTCGCGCTGACTGGCTGCTCGTCGAGTACGCAGGCAGACCAGCCCAGGCGGGGAACGGCTCTTGGGACTGACGGTGCCCAGTCGAGCGGTGTTGTGGGCAACAAGCATGCCCGCGTCGGGGAGGTGTGGTACTTCGCGCTTCCGGTGCCGTACAACACCTCCACGAAGCCTATCGAGATAACGGAAGTCGCAGTCGAGCACATCCCCGCCGGAATGAAAACGCTCGGATATCGTGCATACGATATTGAAGACACACAGGGGCTGCCGGTTCTCACGAAGAAAGACGGGCCCCATACACCTGACTTCGAGAAGCTGAAGAACTATGCGACGGATTCGGTGCAAGTCGCGGCCGGGAAGGAAAGTGAAATCTTCTACCTGGCAGAGCTGCAGATCGTCGCGCCACCGAAGGACTCCGCTCGAAAGTGCAGCTTCACCTACAAGCAGGACGGTGAGGTCTACACCCAGACGTTGGATTGCGAGGTCGAACTCAAGGTGACCGAATAGTTGCTCTTGAGGGTCAATGCTGATCGGCTGGGCTCCTGGCCATTTCCAGGGGGCGGGAGCCCCGCCATCCCGGTCATACAAAAGGAAGACTTCGCAGGCTTGTCGGCCTCGGCCCTCGACGGCTTCTTCCTCCGTGCATATGAGGAGTTCCATGAGACGTTTCCGTACCGCTGTGTTTGCCATGGCGGCCTCCCTCTCGACCGTCACCTTCGCCTTTGCGGCTGCACCTGCCGTAGCGCAGAGCACCACAGGAGCCTGTGAGCAATCTGTAACCCACGTAAAGGTCACTGGCAGTTTGAAGAAGTGCACATGGGACGACGGTCGTATCCGACTTGTCGGAACACTGCGTGACAAGTCGCTCAGCGACGGCGCGACGCTTCTCACCACAAAAATCGGCAGCTACTCCCGTGACTGGGTCATATGTGGCAGCGACACCCCTGTTGACACCGATTACCAGGAGAGCGGCATCGTCTCGGTGCGTTGGGCGACCACCAGTGCGTCCAACTGCTGAATAGGCTCCCCGCCCCTTGGGACCGTCGTCGCGCGTTCGAAGAGTCACGTTGACCGCGGCGCGGCGCCGAAGGGACTGTCGATCACGTGTCGCCAGTATCTTTCGACGCCGCGTCGTGCTGCTTCCGTGGCGGTGTACACCATGCCGTCGCCGATCTCCCAGTCGACGAGGCCGCGCGCTCCGCCCCGTGCTCCAGGCGCTGGGGGACCGGGGCGCGTCCCGCCCGCCCCAGGAGTGAGCCGGGCGGCGCCACTACCGTGCTCCCATGACCACGTCACCGCAGGACGGCCCGAGCGGCCACGCCTCGTTCCCCAGAGCGGAGTTCGCCTTCCCCGGACCGCTGCGCGACCGGCTCGTGGCGGCGATCCTGGACGGCTCCAAGACGTCGACGACGGGCCTCCTGGCCGATTACGAGCGCGGCGGCGACCCGCTCCCGGCGGCCGGTGAACGCGCGGTCGTCGTCGACTCCGGCGACCGGCCCGTGGCCGTCATCGAGACGACAGAGGTACGGGTCGTACCGCTGGCCGACGTGGCCCTCGCCCACGCCGTGGACGAGGGCGAGGGGTACACGACCGTCGCCGCCTGGCGGGCGGGGCACGAGAGCTTCTGGCACGGCGCCGAGCTGCGCGCCGCGCTCGGCGACGAGACGTTCACCGTCGACGACGGCACCGAACTCGTCCTGGAGCGCTTCCGCCTCGTCGCCGACCTGCGCGGGGAGTGACCGGCCGTGCCCTTCGCCGAAGCGGCCGACGGCGCCGCGATCCACTACCAACTGCACGGCACGGGCGAACCGCTGGTGCTGCTCGCCGGACAGGCCAACAACCACCACTGGTGGGACTGCGTGCGCGACGACTTCGCCGCGCGCTTCGCCACCGTCGTACTCGACCACCGCGGCACCGGGGAGAGCAGCCGCCCGGAAAGCGACACGTACAGCACACCCGGCTTCGCCCGTGACGTCGTCGCGGTCCTCGACCACGCGGGCATCGACCGCGCCCACGTCTACGGCACCTCGATGGGCGGCCGCATCGCGCAGTTGCTGGCCGCCGACCGTCCGGATCGCGTCGGCCGCCTCGTCCTCGGCTGTACGTCGCCGGGGGCCCCGCACGGCGTCGAGCGCGGCCCCGAGGTCCGGGCGGCCCTGAGCCAGACCGATCCGGACGCCGCGCGCCGCGCTCTGCTGGAGCTGATGTACACCCCGGCCTGGCTCGCCGAGCAGGAGCGTGAGCACCCGGGGCGGGAGTTCCACACCCTCGGCGACCCGACCATGCCCGCCCACGCCCGCCGCCGCCATCTGCGGGCCAGCGCCCGCCACGACGCGTGGGACGCGCTGCCCCGCATCACGGCGCCGACGCTCGTCGTGCACGGCACGGACGACGCGTTCAACCCGGCCGCCAACGCGCCGCTGCTCGCCGGCCGCATCCCGGACGCCAGGACGTTTCTCGTCCCGGGCGCCCGGCACGCGTACTTCGAGGAGTTCGCGGACGTGGCGACAGAGCCGGTGCTCGCGTTCCTGGCCGGGGCCGCCCCGCCTCAGGCGCCGCTGCCGTAGGGCCTGGTGAGGATCTCCAGCTTGTGCCCGTCGGGGTCGTCCCAGTAGACGCCCCGGCCGCCGTCGTTCGTGTTGATCTCGCCCGCGCGGTGGTGGTACGGGTCGGCCCAGTAGGCCAGGCCCCGCTCCTTGATCCGCCCGAAGATCGCGTCGAACTCGTCCTCGGAGACCAGGAAGGCGTAGTGCTGCGGCACGACCGGACCGTCACCGCCGTCGTAGAAGTCGAGGGTGACGCCGTTGGGAATCTCCACGGGGGCGAAGGGGCCGTACTGCGGGCCCACTTCGAGCCCCAGGATGTCGGCGAGGAACCGCGCCGACGCCTTCTTGTCCGTGGCCGCGACGATCGTGTGGTTCAACTCGATGGACATCGTGTGACCTCCCTGTCTGCCGGAGTCCCGCCGGAACCCCCGTGGTCCTGCGCTGACACGAACCACGCTAGGCCGGGACACAGGGCGCCCGGATCGGTCACGGGTCCCGGTTCTGCCGCGTCCTGCGGACCAGGCCCCGCGACCGAGGCGTTTTCCGGCCACGAGGACCGTTTGTCGCAGCGAGCGTCGAGGACCCTCAGATCGTCGCCGCGTCGATCACGAAGCGGTAGCGCACATCGCTGGCCAGGACCCGCTCGTACGCCTCGTTGATCTGGTCGGCGCGGATCAGTTCGATCTCGGAGCCGAGCTGGTGCTCCGCGCAGAAGTCCAGCATCTCCTGCGTCTCCCGGATGCCGCCGATCATGGAACCGGCGAGGGTCCTGCCGCCGCCGATCACGGAGAAGAGGTTGAGGGAGACGGGCTCCTCGGGCGCGCCGACGTTCACGAAGGCGCCCTCGGTGCGCAGCAGCCCCAGGTACTTGTCCAGCGGCAGCGGCGCCGAGACCGTGGAGAGGATCACGTCGAAGGACCCCGCCAGCTGCTCGAAGGTGGCCTCGTCGCCGGTCGCGTAGTAGTGATCGGCGCCGAGCCGCTCGCCGTCGGCCTTCTTGCGCAGGGACTGCGACAGGACGGTCACCTCGGCGCCCATGGCGTGCGCGATCTTGACGGCCATGTGGCCGAGGCCGCCGAGGCCCACCACGGCGATCTTCTTGCCGGGGCCCGCGTGCCAGCGCTTGAGCGGGGAGTACGTGGTGATGCCGGCGCACAGCAGCGGCGCGGCCACGTCCAGCGGGAGCCCGTCCGGGATGCGCACGGTGTACGCCTCGTCGACGACGATGTGCGTGGAGTAGCCGCCGTAGGTCGGCTCGCCGTCCTTGCCGAGGCCGTTGTACGTCGGGACGTTGCCGTTCAGGCAGTACTGCTCCAGACCTGCCCGGCAGTTCTCGCACTCCCGGCAGGAGTCGACCATGCAGCCGACGCCGACGCGGTCGCCCACGGCGAACTTGGTGACTCCCCGTCCGACCTCGGTCACGACTCCGGCGATCTCGTGGCCGGGCACCATCGGGAAGATGCCCTCGCCCCAGCCGTCACGGGCCTGGTGGATGTCCGAGTGGCAGATCCCGGCGTACTTGATGTCGATCAGGACGTCGAACTCGCCGACGGCGCGGCGCGGGACCGTGGTCCGCTCCAGGGGTGCGTCGGGGGCGGGAGCGGCGTAGGCGGAAACGGTGGTGATCTGCTCAGTCATGGCTACGACACTGCCCATGACCTGCGACGTCACCCAGACACCCGTTCTGCCTACGTCCAGCGGTCCTGCTACTGGCGGGGACAGGCTCAGGGGCGTACGACCGTCGGGGCGGCCCGGGATAATGGAACGCATGGACGACACCGCCGAGGGCGCGGCCCCTCAGCCGCAGGGTCCGCAGGGTCCGCAGGGCTCCCCGGGCCCCCCGGGTCCGCACGGTTCGCAGGGCGTGCCGAGCGCGCGGAGTGCGGCGTCGAGCGCGCAGAGCAGGCCGCTCGACGGGCGGGCCGAGCTGAGCGAGTTCCTGCGCTCGCGCCGGGCCCGGCTCCAGCCGCAGGACGTCGGACTGCCCAGCTTCGGCCGCCACCGCCGGGTGCCCGGGCTGCGCCGCGAGGAGCTCGCGCAGCTCGCGGGGGTCTCCGTCGCGTACTACACGCGCCTGGAGCAGGGCAACGGCCGCAACGTCTCCGGTGAGGTGCTCGACGCCATCGCGCGCGCCCTGCGCCTGTCCGACGCCGAGCACGCCCACCTCACGCACCTCGCGAAGCCGAAGGCGCTGAAGAAGAAGCGCGCCACGCGCCGGCAGCACATGCGGCCCGCGCTCCAGGCGCTGCTCGACTCCATCGAGGGCGTGCCCGCGTACGTCGTCGGGCGCCGCTCGGACATCCTCGGCTGGAACGCGCCCGCGGCGGCCCTCTTCGGCGACTGGGGCGACCTCGACCCCAAGGACCGCAACTGGGCCCGGATCTGCTTCCTCGACGCCCGCTCGCCCGACCTCTTCGTCGACTGGGAGCAGAAGGCCTCCGACATCGTCAGCTTCCTCCGCATGGACGCGGGCTGCTACCCCAACGACCCGGAGCTGTCCGCCCTCGTCGGTGAACTGTCCGTGAAGAGCGAGGACTTCAGGCGGCTGTGGGCCACGCACGACGTGAAGGAGAAGGGTCACGGCGTCAAGCGCATGCGCCACCCGCTGGTGGGCGAACTGACCCTCTCCTACGAGACGTTGCGGCTGCCGGACGACTGCGACCAGTCGCTGGTGATGTACCACGCGGAGCCGGGCTCGGCGTCGGCGCAGGGCCTGCGGCTGCTGGCGAGCTGGGGCAAGGACGCGTCGTCGGTGGGGTCGGGAGCGAAGTAGCGCGCAGCGGCGCGAAGCAGCGTGGGGCGGCGGCGTGGAGCGGCAGCCGAGGAGGCTTGCTCCGTACGGGATTTCGCGGGCGGCGGAACGTTCCGCCCTGCCCGGCGGCCGGGTTCCCTCCTAGGCTGAGGGGGTGAGCAGCCAAGAGCGGCAGATGCCGAACGACGCCCGCGTGATCCCCCTGCGCCCGGTCAGGGCGGTGCCGGACCCGGCGCGGGAGCCCGGCCCCGCGGCCAAGGAGCCCCTGTGGCGTGACGTCGTCGGGGACGTCCTGCGCGGCGAGCGCCTCGCGCAGGAGCGCACGCTCAAGGACGTGGCCGAGGCCGCCCGGATCTCCATGCCCTACCTCTCCGAGCTGGAGCGCGGCCGCAAGGAGGCCTCGTCCGAGGTCCTCGCGGCCGCGGCCCACGCGCTCGGCCTGAGCCTGACGGACCTGCTGTCGCTGGCGCAGGGCCGCCTGGCCGGCCTCCCCGTGCGAGGCCGGCCAGGTCGGCGTACCGGGGCGATGTGCGCCTGGCGGCATGAGCGCCGGGCCGGTTGGGCCGCAAGCAGCCGCGGGCACGGTCGGCCTCAAGCAGCCACGGGCACGGCCCGCCTGCTGAGCACCTGATCGGCCAGCCCGTACGCGACCGCCTCCTGCGCGGTGAAGACCTTGTCGCGGTCCATGTCGGCGCGCAGGGTGGCGACGTCGTGGCGCGTGTGCCGGGACAGCACCTCCTCCACCTGGGAGCGGATCCGCAGCATCTCCTGTGCCTCCAGGGCGAGATCGGACACCGTCCCCTGCCGGCCGCGGCTCGCGGGCTGCCCGAGCAGCACGCGCGCGTGGTCGAGGATGAACCGCCGGCCGGGGTCGCCCCCGGCGAGGAGCACGGCGGCGGTGGAGGCGGCCTGTCCCACGCAGAAGGTGGAGATGGGGGCGGTGATGAAGCTCATGGTGTCGTAGATGGCCATGAGCGAGGTGAAGGAGCCGCCGGGCGAGTTGATGTAGAGGGCGACCTCGCGCTCCGGGGCGGACGACTCCAGGTGGAGCAGTTGCGCGATGACGGCGTTGGCCACCCCGTCGTCGATCTCCGTCCCGAGGAAGATGATGCGCTCGGAGAGCAGCCGGCTGTAGATGTCGTAGGCGCGCTCACCCTGCGGGGTGCGTTCGACGACGGTGGGAATCGTGTACTGACTCATGACGTCCGTCCCTCCCTCAGATCCCGAGCCCGATGCGCCGCTTCGACCCGGCGGGCCGCACGTCCTCCAGGGACTCGACCACGCGGTCGACCATCCCGTACTCCTTGGCCTGTTCGGCGGTGAACCACCGGTCGCGGTCCCCGTCGCGCGAGATCGTCTCCTCGCTCTGGCCGGTGTGCTCGGCGGTGATCCGCTCGACGGCCTTCTTCGTGAACTCCAGGTTCTCCGCCTGGATGGCGATGTCGGCGGTGGTGCCGCCGATGCCCGCCGACGGCTGATGCATCATGATCCGCGCGTTGGGCAGCGCGAACCGCTTGCCGTGCGTGCCCACGCTCAGCAGGAACTGCCCCATGCTGGCGGCGAACCCCATGGCGAGCGTGGAGACGTCGTTCGGGATGAGCCGCATGGTGTCGTAGATGGCGAGCCCGGCGGTGACGGACCCGCCGGGGCTGTTGATGTACAGACTGATGTCGGTCTTCGGGTCCTCGGCCGACAGCAGCAGCATCTGCGCGCAGACGCGGTTGGCGGACACCTCGTCGACCTGCGTCCCGAGGAACACGATGCGCTGGTTGAGCAGTTGTGCGGCGAGATGGTCGTCGAACCGCGACGGGGCACTCTCCCCGTCCCCGGCCCGCGCCGACCGCGTCCCCGCCTCCCATCCACTGTCGAGCACTGACATAGAACCTCCCAGAAGTACCGCGGCCCCAACGCCGCGCCGTACCCCCACTGTTGCCCGCCGCGGACACGGCTGTCCGACATATCGGCTGGGGGCAGATTCGCTGAGGGCAGAGGGGCGGCAGCGGCCGCTCTTGAGGGCGTGGGTGTTGTCAGTGGGCCTCAGCACGCTGCCGACACGGTGCAGGCAACAGGTGCGCGGTGCACGCGACAGGTGATCGCCGCACGCGGCAGGTCGTCTCCGTCGTGGCACGTGAGGCGGTGAGGGGCCTGCTCGTCGCCGCGGGGTACAGCCTGCCGGATTGGGGACATCGGAGGTGATCAGGGAGCACGGCCCATCCGTTGCGGACGGCGATGGCGGACTACGTCGCCTTTTATGAGGCCAGGCTGAGGTCCTGGAGTCCGTGCTCAGACAGTGCCAGGAGCACGTGAAGGACGGCACGCCGATCGAGACCCGACTCACGGCCTTGGAGGCGGCCCTCAGCGAGATGGAGAGCCTGTACGGCACGCCACCCACTCAGGGCCTCGGAGGGGCAACCCTGAGGCCCCGGGCAAGACGGGTTCCAGCCGCACAGAGGGGTGCTGGACCGGGACCCTCAGCTACCGGCCGGGGCGATGCCCGTCGGGCAAGCTCGTCCCCAGTTCGTTTCCGACGGGGTGTCCAGGAGGGCGCCCGTGCCGCCGATGCCGCAGTAGCCGTCGGGGTTCTTGTCCAGGTACTGCTGGTGGTACGGCTCGGCCGGCCAGAAGGGCTTGTTGTCGGCGGGCAGGACCGTCGTCGTGATCATGCCGTGGCCCGCGGCCGTCAGCACCTGCTGATAGGCCTCCAGGGACGCCTTCGCGCCGGCCTCCTGCTCGGGGGAGTGCGTGTAGATCGCCGAGCGGTACTGCGTACCGACGTCGTTGCCCTGGCGGAAGCCCTGCGTGGGGTTGTGGGACTCCCAGAAGAGCTTCAGGAGGGAGGCGTACGAGACGCGCTTCGGGTCGAAGACGACGCGGACCGCCTCCGTGTGGCCCGTCAGGCCGGAGCAGACCTCTTCGTAGGAGGGGTTCTCGGTGTAACCACCCTGGTAGCCGACATACGTCGTCCAGACGCCCTCCGTCTGCCAGAACTTGCGCTCCGCGCCCCAGAAACAGCCCAGCGCGAAGTCCGCGACGTCCAGGCCCTCGGGGTAGGGGCCGAGCAGCGGGTTGCCGAGGACCGTGTGGCGCGCGGGCACCTCGAATTCCGGGGTCGCCCGGCCCTTCAGGGCCTGCTCGGGGGTGGGGAGCTCGGGCGTGCGGCCGAAGATCATGGGGTCTCTCCTCGTGCGGGACCTGACAAGGGCGTCGTCGTTAGCGGGGGCGTCATCAGCAGGCGCCTCATCAGCGGGGGCGTCATCAGAAGGGGCGTCATCAGGGGAACGTGTGGACCGGCCCCGGCATTCCGGGCGGCCCGGCCACGGCGGCGTCGCCACCGGTCAGTGCGGCAGCGTCGCCGGACTTCCGCCGTTCGCCTCGTACCCGGCGACCGCCAGCGCGCGGTACAGCGCGTAGCTCTCGGCCGGGTCGGGCGTCAGGGTCCAGGGCAGGGCCCCGACGTGGCCGTCCACATGCACCAGCTGGTTCATGGCCTCCGCCCACCGCTCGCAGTGGACCAGGAAGAGCACCAGGAGGTGGCGGACATGCGCCAGCATCGGGTCGTCGGGGCGCGCCGCGTGCACCGCAAACAGGGCGCCCTCGACGGCCTTGGTGACGACCTCGCTCTGATAGAAGCCGCGGACCAGATTGACCTCGGGCATGTGTTCGTACACGGCGAAGAGCGGGAGCGCCGCGAGGAGGGAGGCGCGCGGCGCGCGGGCCGCGGCCGCCTCCGCGAAGCTGTACGCGAGGTCGCGCGAGCCGTGCCACTTCTCGCACCAGTAGTGCAGCGCCGCCAGATGGGCGCCCATGTGCGCGGGCGCGCGGTCCAGGATCTTCAGCCACAGCTGCTCGAACTCCGCACGCGGATATGCGAGTCCGCGGGCGATCGACAGTTCGATGATGTACGGGATCGGGTCACCCGGTGCCAGCAACGCCGCCTGCGCGCACGCCTCCCTGGCCTCCTCCAGGATGATCCGGAACTCGTCCGTCCCCTGGGCGGCGGTCCGCCACGCCTGCTGGACCAGGAACTCCGCGTGCACCGCGGCGCCGCCCGCGTCCTTCGGCGCCTCGGCCCGCCACACCCGCAGCCACTGCCCACCGGGGCTGTCGCCCCCCGTCTCCCGGCCACCACCCCTGGCTGAAGCGCTTCGCGCTGCCCCTCTTGTGCACCCGGCCGCTGCTGGAGCTCCAGCGAGGCCGCGCCCGCGAAGGCCTGCACGCGCTGCCAGCGCAGCTCGCCGTGCGTCTCGGTGCCCGCGAGGAGCTGGGAGGCGGCCTTCCACCCCTGCGTGCGCTGCACGAGGTCGAGCACTTCGAGGAGATCGGCGTCCGCCCCCGGCATGCGGATGTCCAGCTCCTCCTGGCGCAGGAAGCCGTAGTCCGCCGGGTCCGCGGCGTCCGGTGAGCCGGGCGCCACCTGCCGGATTCCGCCGCGCCTGCGCAGCAGCACGGGCCCGAGGACCGCACCGATCAGGACCACCGCGAACAGGAACCAGAGAATCTCCATGACACAAGCGAACCAGACGGGTCCGACAATTGGCCAACCTGCCCGGACGTACCGGGACCGACCAGGCGCGACGGCCCTCGCGCACACTACGCTCAGGCCGTATGAGTGACTTGCACAGCACGCCCAGCACGCCCAGCACGCAGAGCTTCGAGACCGTGGCGATCCACGCCGGCAACACGGCCGACCCGCTCACCGGCGCCGTCGTCCCGCCCATCTACCAGGTTTCGACCTACAAGCAGGACGGCGTAGGCGGCCTGCGCGGCGGCTACGAGTACAGCCGCAGCGCGAACCCGACCCGAACCGCCCTGGAGGAGAACCTCGCCGCCCTGGAAGGCGGCCGCCGCGGTCTCGCCTTCGCGTCCGGCCTCGCCGCCGAGGACTGCCTCCTCCGCGCGCTGCTCGCCCCGGGCGACCACGTGGTCATCCCGAACGACGCGTACGGCGGTACGTTCCGCCTCTTCGCCAAGGTCGTCTCGCGGTGGGGCGTGGAGTGGTCCGTGGCCGACACCTCCGACCCCGAAGCGGTCCGCGCCGCCGTGACCGACCGTACGAAGGCGATCTGGGTGGAGACGCCCTCCAACCCGCTGCTCGGCATCACCGACATCGCGGCCGTCGCGCAGATCGCCCGCGAGTCCGGGGCCCGCCTCGTCGTCGACAACACCTTCGCGAGCCCCTACCTCCAGCAGCCGCTCGCGCTCGGCGCCGACGTCGTCGTGCACTCCATGACGAAGTACATGGGCGGCCACTCGGACGTCGTCGGCGGCGCGCTCGTCGTCAACGACGAGGCGCTGGGCGAGGAGCTGGCCTACCACCAGAACGCCATGGGTGCCGTCGCCGGGCCCTTCGACGCGTGGCTGGTGCTGCGCGGCATCAAGACCCTCGCGGTGCGCATGGACCGGCACAGCGAGAACGCCACCAAGGTCACCGACATGCTGACCCGGCACGCGCGCGTGACGCGCGTCCTCTACCCGGGCCTTCCGGAGCACCCCGGCCACGAGATCGCCGCCAAGCAGATGAAGGCGTTCGGCGGCATGGTCTCCTTCCAGGTCGAGGGCGGCGAGGAGGCGGCCGTCGAGGTCTGCAACCGCGCCAAGCTCTTCACCCTCGGCGAGTCCCTGGGCGGCGTGGAGTCCCTCATCGAGCACCCCGGCCGCATGACGCACGCCTCGGTGGCGGGCTCGGCCCTGGAGGTCCCCGCGGACCTCGTACGCCTCTCGGTGGGCATCGAGGCGGCCGACGACCTGCTCGCCGATCTCCAGCAGGCGCTGGGCTAGAAGCACGGCGGAATCAGCCCGTCACCAGCGTGTCAGGGGTGGAGTCGTGTCCGACGGCGGCTCCACCCAGGGCCGGGCGGCGCACGCCCACACCGTGAACGCCAGGGCGGCGGCCAGCAGCGCCAGCCACAGGAACCGCCGCAGCGCCCTGCGCCGCCGCAACGACCGTCCGCCCCGCCGCACCGCCTCCTCGAAGAGCTCCGGCGGGACGGCGGCGGTCCGCGCCTCCTCCAGGAGCCGCCGCACGGCGCTCTCCTTGCGCTCGTACTGGCTCATGACGGCACCGCCGGGCTCATGAGGGCCCGGGGCCCGCTCATGACGGCACCGCCCCGCTCAGCGTCCGCGCCGGCGCCGGGCCGCGTGGCGGGTGCAGGACCCTCGCCATCGCGCGGGCGCAGATCGCCGAGACCCGCTCGGCGGGCAGCCCGAGGAGCGCCGCCGTCTGCTCCTCGCCCACCCCCTCGTACATCCGGAGCACCAGGATCAGCCGCTCCTGGGGGCCGAGCCGCTCAAGCACCCCGCCGTGGCCGCGGTGGCGGCGCCACGCGCCGCGCGCGAAACGCAGGGCGACCTGCTGGCGGGCGCGGTCGTAGGGGTCCTCGCCGCGCAGCCGGTCCCACGTCGCGTACGTGTGCGCGAGGGCGGCGGTCAGCAGGGCACGCGCGCGTGGGTTGTCCTGGGGAGGCTCGGCGGTGAGCAGCGTCGCGGCATGCAGGAGCCTGCCTGCCGCGCCCGCGACGAACGCCTCGAACTCCCGGGCACGGCGGGCGTCCTGGAACGCCTGCCGTTCTCGCACCGCGCCTCCCGGTCTCATATGAGGCCAGAGGCGCGGCCGGGGTCAAGACTCCGGAGTGGCCGGAACCTCACCGCCGGGCGCCGTGTGGGACGTCTGGCGCGCCGAGAGGGCGGAATTGAAGCGCGTGAGGAGCGTGCAGAAGCTCTCGCGCTCCTCCGGCGCCCAGTCCTGCGTCAGCTCGGCCATCAGCTCGCGGCGCGAGGAACGCACCTCGTCGAGCCGGGCCTGGCCGCGCGGCGACAGCTGGAGCACCACGGCACGGCCGTCCTCCGGGTGCGAGGTGCGCTTGACGAGACCGGTGTCGACCAGCGGGGCGACCTGCCGGGTGACCGTCGAGGAGTCGATGCCCATGCTCGCGGCGAGCGCCTTGACGCCCATCGGGCCTTCCTTGTCGAGGCGGTTGAGCAGCAGGTACGCGGCGCGGTCCATGGAGTTGCGGACCTGGCCTACGCCACCGAGACGGGTCTGCTCCGCACGGCGGGCGAAGACCGCCACCTGGTGCTGCAGGCTGTCGAGGAGGCCGGGATCACTGGCGGTCGTCATGTCCGGAGTTGTGGGCATGGCCGGGGGCTCACTTCATGCGAGGGCGGTGGGTTGGGGACAGGGTACGCGGCCTCGGCGTGGACCGTACCTGCGCTGCGCAAACCTACGCGCATAACGGTCTCGTCCCTTGGTCACCTCAGGAGCGCCCGGGCCCGGACTGCAAGACTTGAGACATGAATTACCGCACGCCTCACTCCCTGCCGACGGTCACCCTCGACGACGTGCGCGGCGCGCGGAAGATGCTCTCCGGAGTGGCGCGGATGACGGCGATCGAGGGCAGCAGGCACCTGTCACAGCTGGTCGGCGCCCCGGTGCACCTCAAGTGCGAGAACCTCCAGCGCACCGGCTCGTTCAAGCTGCGCGGGGCGTACGTACGGATCGCGGGCCTGCTCCCCGAGGAGCGCGCCGCGGGCGTCGTCGCCGCCAGCGCGGGCAACCACGCGCAGGGCGTGGCGCTGGCGTCCTCACTGCTCGGCGTGCGCTCCACAGTGTTCATGCCGGTCGGCGCGCCGCTGCCCAAGGTCGCGGCGACCAGGGAGTACGGCGCCGAAGTGCGCCTGCACGGACAGGTCGTCGACGAGACGCTGGCCGCCGCGCAGGAGTACGCGCGCGAGACGGGCGCGGTGTTCATCCACCCCTTCGACCACCCCGACATCATCGCGGGGCAGGGCACGGTCGGCCTGGAGATCCTGGAGCAGTGCCCCGAGGTGCGCACCCTCGTCGTCGGCGTCGGGGGCGGTGGCCTCGTGGCGGGCATCGCGGTGGCGGTCAAGGCGCTGCGTCCGGACGTGCGGGTGGTCGGCGTGCAGGCGGCGGGGTCCGCGGCGTACCCGCCCTCGCTGGCCGCCGGGCACCCGGTGTCGATCGACAACCCCGCGACCATGGCCGACGGCATCAAGGTGGGGCGCCCCGGCGACGTACCGTTTCAGCTGATCGAAGATCTGGTCGACGACGTCGTGACGGTCTCCGAGGACGAGCTGTCCAGCGCCCTGCTGCTGTGCCTGGAGCGCGCCAAGATGGTCGTCGAACCGGCGGGCGCCAGCCCCGTCGCGGCCCTGCTGAGCAAGCCCGAGTCGTTCGAGGGCCCGGTGGTCGCCCTGCTCTCGGGCGGCAACGTCGACCCGCTCCTGATGCAGCGCATCCTGCGCCAGGGCATGGCGGCGGCGGGCCGCTACCTCTCGCTGCGGCTGCGCCTGACGGACCGGCCCGGCGCCCTCGCCACGCTCCTCGGCGAGCTGACCGTGGTCGACGCCAACGTCCTCGACATCAGCCACGTACGCACCGACCCGCGCCTCGGCCTCACGGAGGCGGAGGTCGAGCTGCACCTGGAGACGAAGGGGCCCGAGCACTGCGCCGAGGTGGCCGCGGCGCTGCGCGACGCGGGCTACACGATCATCGGCTGACCGCCTGGGCGCGGCCGTGCGCTGCCTTCACGCGGCCTGCGCACGCACTGCGCGCCGCCTTCACGCCGCCTGCGCGAGGTCGTGCGCGCCGGGCCGGACGACTTCGCGAAAAACAGCTGCGCCGACGCGATGTATCGCGTTATGGTGAGTCGCGTATCGCTGATCGCCGGGCATGCCGCGCCCGGCAAATCTAGGCTTTTCTCCAGGAAGTCACCCAAACCACTGGGAGAACCCATATGCCAGGCGCCATCTACGCCGAAGGCCTGGTGAAGACCTTCGGTGACGTACGAGCCCTGGACGGCGTCGATCTGGATGTCCCTGAAGGCACCGTGCTCGGCCTCCTCGGCCCGAACGGCGCGGGGAAGACGACGGCGGTCCGCTGCCTCACGACGCTCCTGACACCCGACAGCGGCAGGGCCGTCGTCGCGGGGATCGACGTCCTCAAGCACCCCGACGAGGTGCGCCGTTCGATCGGCCTGTCCGGCCAGTTCGCCGCCGTCGACGAGTACTTGACGGGCCGCGAGAACCTCCAGATGGTCGGCAGGCTGTACCAGATGCGGGCCAAGGAGGCCAAGGCCAGGGCGGGCGAACTGCTCGACCGGTTCAACCTCGCGGACGCCGCCGACCGCCCCTCCAAGACGTACTCCGGAGGCATGCGCCGCCGCCTGGACCTCGCGGCCGCGCTCGTCGTGTCGCCGCCCGTGATGTTCATGGACGAGCCCACCACCGGCCTCGACCCGCGCAACCGCCAGCAACTGTGGGAGGTCATCCAGGAACTCGTCGCAGGGGGTACGACGCTCCTGCTGACCACCCAGTACCTCGAAGAGGCCGACCATCTGGCGCACGACATCTGCGTCGTCGACCACGGCCGGGTCATCGCCCGCGGCACCTCCGACCAGCTCAAGGCGAGGACCGGCGGCGAGCGCGTGGAGGTCGTGGTGCACGAGCACGGCCACATCACCACGGCCGCCGAGGTGCTGCGCGGCTTCGGCAAGGGCGATGTCGCCGTCGCCGAGCACACGCGCAAGCTGACCGTGCCCGTCACCGGCGGCGCCAAGCTCCTCGCCGAGGTCATCCGCGAGCTGGACGTCCGCGGCATCGAGATCGACGACATCGGCCTGCGCCGCCCGACCCTCGACGACGTCTTCATCTCCCTCACCGGCCACGCCGCCGAACTGACGGACGAGGGCAACGGCACGAAGGAGGCCGGCAAGTGAGCACCCTTTGGAAGGAGCAGGAGCGGTGAGCGCCATCACTGACAATGGGCAGGTGACGGCGCCACGGCCTGATGGCGGCGTCGGCCAGTCGATCAGAGACTCCGTGGTCGTTGCCCGCAGGAACTTGATTCGGATGTCCCGAATTCCTGAGATGGTCCTGTTTGGGCTCATTCAGCCGATCATGTTCGTGGTGCTGTTCACGTACGTCTTCGGAGGGTCCATCCAGGTTGGCGGCTCGCTCTCCCAGCAGGACTACCGCGAGTTTCTGATGGCGGGCATCTTCGCCCAGACGGTCACGTTCGCCACGGCCGGAGCGGGCGCGGGCATCGCAGACGACATGCACAAGGGCCTCATCGACCGCTTCCGTTCGCTGCCGATGGCGCGCGGCGCGGTCCTCACCGGCCGAACGATGGCCGACCTCGTACAGACCGCGCTGACCCTCGTAGTGCTCGCGGGCGTCGCCCTGCTCATCGGCTGGCGCACGCACGAGAACTTCGGCAAGGTGCTCGCGGGCTTCGGCTTGCTGCTCCTGCTCGGTTACGCGTTCTCGTGGATCGGCGCGCTCATCGGCCTCTCGGTCCGCACCCCGGAAGCAGCGACCTCGGGCGGGCTGATCTGGCTGTTCCCGCTGACGTTCATCTCGAACGCCTTCGTGGACTCCAACAACCTGCCCACGGTCTTCCGGCACATCGCCGAGTGGAACCCGTTCAGCACCACGGTCCAAGCCTGCCGTGAGCTGTTCGGCAACCTGCCGCCCGGTTTCAAGACCCCGGACGCCTGGCCCATGCAGCACCCGGTGCTCGCGTCGGTCCTGTGGTCACTGTTGATCCTGGTGGTCTTCCGTACCCTCGCGGTCCGCAAGTACCGTCGGGCAGACGGTTGATCATCCCGCCGAAGCCGCATAGCGACCCCAAGAACCCGCACAGGGCCATCAGCCGCCTTGTGCGGGTTCTGTCGTATCTGCGATGCGATGGCCAGAGCCCGCAAGCTGAGAAAGATCAGTTAAGTAGGACGTGATCGGTTGAGTAATTGTCAATTCCTGTGGATCGGTTGGTGTGGCTGAACGCCTCCGTCGGCGGGCTTTGCCACTGGTATCAACCCAGCTCTTATGTGTGCTGGGGGGTCGGGCTGGCGCCAGCGGTGGTGCGTGGGCGTGAGCCGACAAGTGATCTCAGCATGCCGGCCCCCGCCACAACGGCGGCGAGGTGCAGCACTGCAGCGACGGCGAGGTCTTCCGGCAGGGTGACGTCGGTCGGGTGGGCCAGGGCTACGAACAGGGTGAGTGGCAGTTTCCAGCCGCTCCACGCGAAGAGTGAGCCCGACCCGAGCCAGCCGAGCGTCAGCAGGAGGTGGTGGGGTACTCGGGTCAGACGTGATCGGGCGAGCGTTCGGATGGCGGCGGATCCGGCCAGTGCCCAGAACGCACCTACACCCGTCAGCAGGTACCACTTGGTGTCCTGCTCCGCCGGGTGTGTGACTCCGAGGGTGCCGCCAACCGCCCAGTACAGCCACGCAAGTCCGACGACGGCTGCGACGAACGCGGACCATGGCACAGCGGTACGGGTGCTGTCCCCGACTCGCGCGGTGAAAGCTTCCGGCCAGCGCCGCCGCAGGTAGGCGGGGAGGGCGAGGGTCAGCCCCAGTCCCATCCCGATGAAGCTGAACTGGATCAGAGCGCCTTCCCAGCCGGGCATGGCAGAGTCGTCGCCCCCGCTGTTCGCTGTGTCGCCGCGCGCGGCATCCAGCACCGTGCTGAGCACGGCGTACGGCAGGATCGACACGAGGAATCCTGTCCCCGTCCAGGCGCAGAAGGCCGCCAGCCACCCCGGTATCCGCATGCCCCAGGGCCGCACCAAGGCGAGCGCCAGGGCGATACCGGTCCCGGCCATGCCGATGGTCACGGTATTGAGGAGGACCCAACTGGCAAGGTTGAAGCCCTTCCCTATCGGTGCCAGTCCCAGCAGCGAGCCGACGACCCACGACACCTTGATCAACAAATAGGGCGATATTGCCAGCGCCGCCCCGTATCCCGCGCACCGTCCGACCCGGTCCCAGCGTTCCACCTGGATGCCCCCTTCTCCGCAGGAACTCCAGCCTCGGACATCACCCTGTTCGTGTACGTCCACCACGGGGAGCGTTCACCTCCGTCGGACGGCGGAGCCCGATCTCGTCATCCAGGCGGACCGGGTGCGCGAGCTGCCCTGACGAACACTCACTCGCAAACCGCAGGCTCAGCGGCAATGGTGGGTTACTCATGCCACGAGAGTGGCGGTTCGTTCGACGCCGTGGCTGCGGCACGTCGCCGACTGGAACCCCTTCAGCGCGACCGTCCAGGCCTGCCGCGAGCTCTTCGGCAACCCCGGGGTCTCCGACTCCACGGCCTGGCCCATGCAGCACCCGGTCTGGGCCTCGGTGATCTACTCCGTCCTGGTCTTCCGCACCCCGGCGGTCCGCAAGTACCGCTCGGCGACGGCCTGACACACGCGACGGGCCCCCGCACCCCTGACCGCGAGGTGCGAGGGCCCGTGTCCGATGCGGCTCAGCCCTGGTACGGCTTGGCTTCCAGGATCTTGACGGAGGCGAGCTTGCCGTTCGGCAGCTCGTACTGCGCGTCCTCGCCGATCCGCTTGCCGTTCACACCCGAGCCGAGGGGGGACTGCGGCGAGTACGTCTCGATCTCCTCGCTCGCGTACTCCCGGGAGGCGAGCAGGAACGTCAGGGTGTCGTCCTCGTCGCCGTCGAAGGCGATGGTCACGACCATGCCGGGCGCCACCACGCCGTCGGCGGCCGGGGCCTCACCGACCTTGGCTGTCTCCAGGAGCTGGGTCAGCTGGCGGACGCGGAGCTCCTGCTTGCCCTGCTCCTCCTTGGCCGCGTGGTACCCGCCGTTCTCGCGCAGGTCGCCCTCCTCGCGTGCTGCCGCGATCTTGGCCGCGATCTCGGTGCGCGCGGGACCAGACAGGTACTCCAGCTCGGCCCTGAGCTGGTTGTACGCCTCCTGGGTCAGCCAGGTGACGTTCTCGCTGGTCTGGGTCACAGGTGCTCCTCGTAGGTACTGGGAATACAAAGCATCGCCCTACCCAGAAGGATGTTCCCTCACGGGTGGGCGAAACCACGAGCCTAACAATTCAGGTGCGCCAAGGGGAGGACATAAGCCCTCAGAATTACGTCAACGCAGGTGAGGGCCGGGTGAGGGCCGTAAAGCCCGGCCGCGTCAGCAGCCGGCCGCGTCAGCCGGAGTGGCAGCCCAGGAGCTCGACGCTGGTCGCCTTCGACATCGTACGGAGCGTGACGACCTTGTCGATCCGGTCCTCGCGCTGGTCGAAGCGGAAGTCCGCGCGGCCGACCTCGGCGCCGGACTCGGCCTGGGAGCGCAGGGTGCAGTAGCCCTTGGCGTCGGCGTCCTTGCGCACTTCGAGATGCGCCTTGACGGTCGTGGCCGAAACGACGTCGAACTTGATGACCTCGGCGCTGATCTTCGTACCGTTGATGTAGTCGTAGCCGAACCAGCCGACGACGCCGAGCAGGACGACGCCGAGCACCGAGCCGACGATCTTCAGCTTGCGGTCGGCGGCCTCGTCAGCCGTGCGAGAGCGGCCGTACCGCCCATGGGGAAGTCCCGCGGAAGACCCTTCAGTGGGCCCTTCAGAAGGCTTCGAGCCCACCGCCGCCATGATCGTCCTCCAGGAACAGGGGATGCCGGAATTTTCCGCCCCCCGGTTCCGTCACTATAGAAGCCGCGTGTTGCGCCGGATCACCGAGGGCGCCCGATTACTTGAGGATCGAGTCTTGACTGAGCAGCTTCGACTGATGGCCGTGCACGCCCACCCCGACGACGAGTCGAGCAAGGGCGCGGCCACCATGGCCAAGTACGTGTCCGAGGGGGTGGACGTGCTCGTGGTGACCTGCACGGGCGGAGAGCGCGGCGACATCCTCAACCCGAAGCTCCAGGGTGACACCTACATCCAGGAGCACATCCACGAGGTGCGCAAGAAGGAGATGGACGAGGCGCGCGAGATCCTCGGCGTCAGGCAGGAGTGGCTCGGCTTCGTCGACTCGGGGCTGCCCGAGGGCGACCCGCTGCCGCCGCTGCCGGAGGGCTGCTTCGCGCTGGAGGACGTGGACAAGGCCGCCGGTGAGCTGGTGCGCCAGATCCGTTCGTTCCGTCCGCAGGTCATCACGACGTACGACGAGAACGGCGGGTACCCGCACCCCGACCACATCATGACCCACAAGATCACGATGGTGGCCTTCGAGGGCGCGGCGGACCGCGAGAAGTACCCGGAGAGCGAGTTCGGCCCGGCCTTCCAGCCGCAGAAGCTCTACTACAACCAGGGCTTCAACCGTCCGCGCACCGAGGCGCTGCACCAGGCGATGCTCGACCGCGGCCTGGAGTCGCCGTACAGGGACTGGCTCAAGCGGTGGGACGAGTTCGAGCGGGTCGAGCGCACGCTGACCACGCACGTTCCGTGCGCCGACTTCTACGAGATCCGCGACAAGGCCCTGATGGCGCACGCCACGCAGATCGACCCGGACGGCGGCTGGTTCCGCGTCCCGATGGAGATCCAGAAGGAGGTCTGGCCCACGGAGGAGTACGAGCTCGCGAAGTCGCTCGTCGATACGTCCCTCCCCGAGGACGACCTCTTTGCGGGCATCCGCGACAATGCCTAGCGTGAACGCACATCTGGCAATGACGCATCTCGTCCCTCTTGCCAAGGAGGTCGACGACGACAAGGTGACCCCCGGCGTCCTCGGGTTCATCGTCTTCGCGGTGATGGCCCTGGCCGTGTGGGGCCTCATGAAGTCGATGAACCGGCACATGGGCAAGGTCGACTTCAAGGAGCCGGAGACCCGGCCGGTGCCGGAGTCCGAGGCCGGGGCCGAGTCCGAGTCGCCGAGCGAGCGGGTCGGCGCGGCGAGCGGCGGGGACACGGGCCCCGAGAGCAAGCCCAAGAGTTAGCGCCTCAGGCTCCGCCGGCCGGGCCGCGGCGACGCTCCCGGCATTGCTGCGGGCCTCCACCCCTGGGGGAGGCGGAGGCCCGGTACGGGGCCGGGACTACCGGGCGGGGTCTACCGGACGGGCAGCGGCGGGTCGTATGGCTGCGGGTCGTACGGCTGAGGGGCGTCGTCGTGCGTCTGCGGTGAGTCGTAGGGCCGGGGCGAGTTGTAGGGGTGGGGCGCGCTGTAGGGCTGGGACGTCTCGTAACCGTGCGGTGCGTGGACGGGCTGGGGTGCGTCGTAGAGCTGCGGTGTGCCGTGCTGCCCCTCGTACGGCTGAGACGCCGCGTACGGCTGAGGTGCTGCGTACGGCGAAGCCCCTGCGTACGGCTGAGGTGCCGCGTACGGCGAAGCCCCTGCGTAAGTCTGAGACGCCGCGTACGGCGAAGACCCCACCTCCTGCCGACGCGCCCCATACGCCCCCGGCGCCTCCCCTCGACCGCCCGGCGGGGAAACCGGTGGCGACGTAGACGTAGACGTAGACATCGACGGTGAGGCGGACGTGGCCGGAGCCGGGGCTCCGAGGGAGACCTCCGTGCCGTTCTGGCGGATGCCCCAGCCCGTGCGGGCGCACGTCACGATGCCGTACCAGCGCAGCCACCGCAGCGCGGTCCAGGCCAGGACGATCGCCAGGGGCATCAGCAGGGCCATCGACAGGTACCGCATGCGCCACACGGAGCGGATCGTGGAGCCACGCATCCACCGCAGATACATGCGGGAGAAATGGCTCCACTTCTCCGGCACGGCGGTGAACACCACCGCCGTGGGTTGCTGCACGGTCAGGCCACGCTCCTGCGCGTACAGGGTGAGCAGGGAGTCGTCGGAGAACATCACCGGCCGGCCCATGAACGTCTCGTTCAGGTACGAGCCGAGGTTGTCGCGGATGATCCCGGCCCGGTACGCGGCGAGCGGCCCGGAGTTCACCACCGTTTACGCGGCGCCCCCCTGCGGCTGCGGCATGTCCACCCCCATCACCTCCCGCGCGTGACGGCTCGGCACCATGCCGAGGCGCCACGCCTGCCAGCCCGCCTCCAGGTCGGCGCCGCGGTCGAGGAGCAGGCCGTACGCCTCCACGTATTCGGCCAGCTTGCCGTCGCGGGTCGGGTGGTCGGCGCGGGCGAGTTGGCTCAGCTCCTCCTGGGCGACCGCCGTGCCGATCTCCCAGCCGCCCGGCGAGGCGTACGGCAGCAGGGTGCAGCGCAGGAAGCGGGCCCAGTCGCCGCCGCGCCGGTCGCCGTACGAGGCGAAGAGCTCGATGGCCTCGTCGCACAGGGCGAGCGCCTGCTGGGTGCGGTTGTTGCCCGCGTCCACGACCACCAGTTCCAGGCACGTCCAGGCCTCGCCGTGCGCGACCCCGATCCGCTGGAAGTCGGCGCGGGCGTCCACCAGGAGCTGGCGGGCGAAGCCGGAGTTGCGCAGGGAGCCGGTCTGGGCGGCGCGCTGGTCGCGGGTGACGCGCGCGGAGTGGTGGCGGGCGCACGCCAGGCCGTACACGTCGCGCATCCGGGAGAACATCGTGCGCGCCCGCTCCAGGTCCCGCACCGCCATGTCGAGGCTGCCGGTCTCCTCCAGGGCCTGGCCGAGGTAGTACAGGGACCAGGCCTCGCCCCGCGCGTCCTCGTTGTCGCGGTGCCGGGACACCGCCTGGCGCAGGCCGTCGATCGCCGGCGAGGGGTCGCCGTCCACCAGCCGGGCCCGCGCCAGCTGCGTCATCGCCCACGCCTCGCCGCGCTGGTCGCGCGTACGTCCGTACAGGTCGAGCGCGTCGCGCAGCGCGCTCTCCGCACCCGGTACGTCACCCATGCGCAGGCGGAGCTGGCCGAGCTGGAAGTGCGTCCACGCCTCGCCGTGCACGGAACCGCTCCGGCGGTGCAGCGTGAGCGCCTGGCCGAGCATGTCGAGGGCGTGCGCGAGGTGGGCGCGGTCCCGCTCCACCGCGGCGAGCGCGTGCAGCGTCCAGGCGCGGTCGCCCGCCAGCTCGTCGGCGGCCTGGAGTTCCAGCGCCTCGGTCAGCCGGGCCGCGGCCTCCGTCAGATTGCCCTGGTGGTGCAGCGTGATGCCGAGTGAGCCGAGCGCACGGGCGGCGGCGGCGTCCTGGTGGGCCTCGAAGTAGAGGTCGACCACGGAGTTCAGCGTCGTACGCGACTGGTCCAGCTCGCCGAGCTGGCGGGCCGCGATGCCGGTGCGCCACTGCACGCTGCGGCCGAGCAGCCCCTGGTCGATGGCCTGGGTCAGTTCGTTGATCTCGCCGAGGCGGTAGAGGTCGCCGCGCAGCAGGCAGTAGTCGCACAGGGCGCCCAGCAGATTCAGCACGGCCCGCTGGTCGACGCCCTCCGCGTGCCGCAGGGCCGCCGTGATGAACGTCGACTCGTCGTCCAGCCAGCGCAGTGCCGCGTCGAGGGAGGCGAAACCGTGCGGCCCGAACTGGTCGGCCCTGGTGGACGTCTTGCCGTCGACCAGCCGGATCACCGTGTCGGCCAGCTCACCGTAGCTGGCGATGAGCCGCTCCTGTGCGGCGGTGCGCTCGGCGGGCTCCTCCTCGTCGACGAGGCGGGAGTGGGCGAAGGAGCGTACGAGGTCGTGCAGGCGGTAGCGGCCACCCCGGAGCCTGTCGACCAGGCCCGCCCGGGAGAGCGCGGTGAGCTGCCGACCCGCCTCCTGCTCGTCCGTGGCGAGCAGCGCCGCCGCGGCGGCCGGGCCCAGCGAGGCGCGCCCGGCGAGCGCGAGTCGCCGCAGCAGCCGCCGGGCGGTCTCGGGCTGGTCGGTGTAGCGCAGCCACAGGACGCGCTCGACGGGACCGGCCTTCTCCAGCGGGCCGTACGCGGCCAGGTCGGCCGCCAGTTGGCGCGGCGAGCGCGGGCCGAGCGAGGAACCGGCGGCGCGCAGCGCGAGCGGCAGGCCACCGCACAACTCCCACACCGCGTCGGCGGATTCGGCGTCGTAGGGCCCGGAGGGGTCCTCGGCGGACTCCCGCAGCAGCTCCTCGGCGCCCGCCGCGTCCAGCGCCTCGACGGGGAGGCGGTGCACCCAGGCCGACAGGTCCGCGGGGAGGGCGAGGGGCTCGCGGGCGGTGACGAGGACGAGGCTGTCGGAGCGCTCGGGGATCAGGGCGCGGACCTGCTCGGCGTCGCTGGCGTCATCGAGGACGATCGTCACCGCGATGCCCGTCAGATACTGGTGGTAGAGCTCGCTGAGCCGCTTGACCTGCTGTTCCTTCGAGGACCGCTCCCGGAAGAGCAGCTGCTCGCGCGGCGCGCCCAATCGATTCAGCAGGTGCAGCAGGGCGTCCCGCGTGGACAGCGGCGCCTCCTGCGGGGCGTCGCCGCGCAGGTCCACCACGCACGCGCCGCGGAACTGGTCCCGCAGGTCGAGCGCGGCCCGCACCGCGAGCGACGACCTGCCCGAGCCCGGCGCGCCGTGGAGCATGACCACCGTGGGCCGCGTCTCGGTGCTGGCGCGGGCCGCGTGCACCCACTGGGCGATCCGCGCGAGCTCGGTCCTGCGCCCCACGAACGGCCCCTCGACCTCCGGCAGTTGGCCGAAGGACTGCTCCAGTACGGAGCGCCTGCGCGCCGCCGCGCTCTTGTCCGTGCCGCGCAGCCGCGGCGCCGCCTTCTTCGCCGCCGTACCGGTCGTCGCGGCGAGGACCCGCTGTTGGTCGAGGAAGGGCCGGATGCCCCGCACCTCCAGCGCCGTCAGCCACTGGAGCCGCAGCTGCTCGGGTCCGCCCGGCTGGCTGAGCGCCCCGGCGCGGCGGCTGGCCGCCGGCACATGGGAGGCCGTCACCTTCGCCGCGGTCGCCGCCGCGCCCGCCACGGCCACGACCGCGCCGGTGGCCAGGGCCGTGCCGACGCTCGTACCGAACGACAGGTCGGAGACCCCGGCGGCGACGGCGGCAACCACCGCCACCAGCAGGGGGGTTCCGGCGCCCTCGCGCGCGTACCGCTGCCCGAAGGTGAGCCGGCCCGCGCCCGCCTCGTCGAGCGCCCGGGTGTACGCCTCGTACTCCTCGGCGGCCGTCTGCGCCATGGCGTCGAGCGCTCCGCGCGCCCGCCCGAGCAGCACACCCCCGTCGACACGGCCGCCCGAGCGCCGCACCTCCTCCTCCACGGCCCGTGCCAACAGCCGTTCGGCCTCGGCCTGATGGCTGTCCCGCATATGGGTTCCCCCTCCGAGAGCAACAGTCTCCAGCGGCCACAAGTCTCTGCGGCCACAAGTGTGCTGCGTACGGGGCCTCGGCGCGAGGGAGTCGGCGGATCGGGGCCCGGCGTGCGCGGGCCCCGGGCCCGACAACCCCGTCGACTGGTGGCCCTGGTCGGCCGAGGCCTTCGAGGAGGCACGCGAACGCTTCGGCCAGTCGTCGCGGCCGGAGGACAGGACGATCACGGGGGCCCGGGACATGGAGGGCGAGCGCGGTGACGTGGGCGTCCATCTCACCGGTTCCACCCGCAGCCTGGAGAGCACCCGCTTCCGGCACGCCGGAGCAGCCCCTGTGCCGAGCTGTTCTGCGGTTGGCTGTGGGGGAGACTGCCCTGCCGGGAGATCGTCTGGCGGGCCCGGGAAGTCGCCTCGCCTCAGCCGCCGTGTTCGCGTAGAAGTTCGATCATATTGCGGAGCATCGGTATCGCCGAGTCACCGGCCTTGTCCTTGTCGTTGAAATGCATCAGCTCGTTGCAGGGCGGAGGTTGAAGCCCGACTGCCCGGGGTGCGCACGATCGCCCCCGAGGACGTGCCCGCGCTTCTGGACGCGTTGGACGGTCACCTCCGAAGCGCGGGCGCGAGTGGCGCTGTACCGGACCGAAGACGAGCGCCGCCAGGCCGGTGAGCGCTTCAACGGCAGCAGGGAGGAGTTCCTGCGCTGGTGCAATATGCGGATGGAGATCGGTGGGGCATGGCCCTCGTACGGCCCGGTTCCATGACGTGGTCGGTGCCCTTGCTGGCTTTGTCCTGCCGGATCGCGGGCCGCGGGGCGTCCGTGGCCTTCCTGCGCTGGCTCATGGAACAGGCCAGGTCGGCCAGTGCGGAAGTGTTCACTCTTCAAATGCGGCCTACAGAGACCAACACCGAGCTACGGCTGCTGTTTCGTCAGGCCGGTTTGCGCGTAGCCGTCGAAGACGGTCACGCCGCGGGATCGACGGTAACGCTGACGCAGGCCCTGACAGGCGATCTACCCTCTTGGCCGACCTGGATACAGGTGCCTACGCTGTCGATTGGACCGACCCATGACTGAAGTCTCCCAGCGTGAACAACGGTCACAGGTGGACGAGGAGATCCGCTGGATGCTGGCCGATGCGACGGGCGTGAGCCGGTCTCGCATCAACGAACTGCCCGCACAGCCAGAGCTGTTCGGCAGCGAGATCTCGCTGTCGTCCCTCGCCGGCGTCACTCTGCTGTCCACCATCACTGACCACCTCGGTGTCGATATCGCGACCGAAGACCTGAGCCTGGACTGCTTGGAATCCATTGACACACTCGTCGACTTCGTGACCCGGCATCGGACGACGTCTCGAGAGGAGACCGTGCAACGGTCTCCTCTCGACCGGTCTACGAGGGGAACGTCTCCTTACGCGTGAGGAAGGTCAGCTGGGCCTCCTTCTCCGGCAGGTACACGTCCGGAAGGTCCACTTCGGGGAGGGCGACGACGGGCCCAAGAGTGAATCCCTGACGGAGGAAACGGCCGACGGCCTTGACGTTCCGCACATCCGGATCGGCCACTACACGCGTGTGCTGCAGATTCTGCAGGACATACGTGAGCAGAACAGTCATCAACTGGGAGGTCCAGCCGGGGCGGATACCGCGCGCTCCGGCTGGGGCGACCAGTAGGTGGATACCGATGTCGCCGGGTTCAACCTCGTAGCACTCGCCCACCCGGTCGGCGGCCGGTTCGTACGTCTGGAGCAAGGCGGCCGGTTCCCCGTCCTTGAGCACCAGGAAGCCGTGGTGAGTGTCGAGGGTGTCCATGTGGGCGTAGATATCGGCCACATCACCGGGGGAAAGGCCGATCATGCCCCAGAAGGCGGCCCGTTCCTCACTCACCCAACGGTGGATCACCTCCGCGTCGGCAGCGGCGTCAAGGGGCAGCACACGGACCGTGCCGAAGCCATCGAGGAACTGTTCGTGGACGGCGTTCCGCGACTGATACGTATCAGTTGTGCGGTCAGACATTGGCTTCCTTGGTGAGCTGATGGAGTCCGTGGCGCCTCAGGCGACGGCCGGTCGGCGAGCTGAGCTCGAAAGTTACGATCAGGGCCGGAGCAGGACCTTGAGCGCTACGCGATCGGCCATTGCGCGGTAGCCGTCCGGTGTTTCCTCAAGGCCGATGGTCCGATCGAAGACCCGTCCAGGCTCCACCCGGCCCGAAAGGACATCGGGCATCAGTTCCTCGATGTAAGCGCGAGTGGGTGCGACGCCGCCGGTGAGTGTCACATTGCGATGGAAGATATCGAAGCCGACCGGTCCCTGCGGGTACAGGGGTACGCCGACCCGGCTGACCGTACCGCCGTCGCGTGCGACGGCGAAGGCGGTCTCCAGCGCGGTCAGGGTGCCAACGCACTCCAGCACCGCTCGTGTGCCCATACCGCCGGTGCGTTCCCGCAGGGACTCGACGCCCTCCTCACCGCGTTCCGCGATGACCTCAGCCGCCCCGAATTCCCGTCCGAGTTCCGTACGCGCCGAGTGACGCCCCATCAGAATGATGTGCTCGGCTCCGAGCCGTTTGGCGGCGAGCACCGCCGACAGGCCGACAGCGCCGTCACCTATCACGGTCACGGTCGTGCCCGGGCCGACTCCTGCGGTCACGGCAGCGTGGTGGCCAGTGGAGAACACGTCTGCCAGGGTAAGCAGCGAGGGCAGGAGTGCGGAGTCGTTCCCTACCGGCAATCTGACCAGCGTTCCCTGTGCGCACGGCACCCGCACGGCCTCGCTCTGCCCACCGTCCACGCCGTCCAGGCCCCACAGGCCACCCTGCGAGCAGGATGTATGCAGACCCTCCGCGCAAAAGGAGCAAGTGTTATCCGCGTACATGAATGGTGCGACCACTAGGTCGCCGACCTTCAAACCGGATACCGCTGAGCCTATTTCCTCAATGACCCCGATAAATTCATGTCCGATGCGCATGCCTTCCTCGGAAGGAGGCATCGCAGCGTAGTGTAGGAGATCGGAGCCGCAAATGGCCGAACGCAGCACACGCACTACAGCATCGGTGGGGTCCTGCACCCGAGGGTCAGCAACGTCCTCGACGCGCACATCGCCAGCGCCGTATATAGTAGTCGAGCGCATGAGTATTCCATTCGCGTTGCTTCGTCGGTGAAGGCGCCAAGAGACCCACTGGGCCTGCGAGCAGCCCCCAAGCTAGCATGTGCGCCGGAGTCCGCCCAGGGGGCCCCATCTGCTAATAGGCCGTCAAGCCGCAGCTGTGATTGGGAGTTCTTCGTGACGGCATCATCCGTCACGAAGCAAGCCCTGAAGGACGTGGATGAGGAACGCCTGGACGTGACGTCGACCTTATGGGCGCGTGCGTTCGCAGAAGCGCCGAGAGGCGTCGCAGGTGCAGATGCTCATCAGCTGCGGAGGTACTGAAGGCGCTTTGGAGGCCGTGGCGCTGACGATGGGGCTGGCGCAGGTTAGCGCTGGTGGTGCCCGCGTACCGGCGCACCGGTATCACTCAGGCCAAGGAGCCGACCAGGCGGTCGGCGCTGCTCAGCGATAAACGATCTGGACCTTATGCGGCTCGTCCAACCCACCAACAACGCAGGACCCACTGAAAGGTGCGCCCCCTTCTCATGACTGACCGCGATGTGACTACAGCGCCACCGTCCCATCCGATTGCCCTGCTCACCGCTGAGGAAGTGCACGCAATGCGTGCCATCCTGGAGGCATCCGGGCGGCTTGGTCCCTCGACGCGTTTCGTCTCCGTCATACCGGAGGAACCGAGCAAGGCGGACCTGTCTGCATTCGCTCCTGGTTCTGCAGTGGACCGTGTCCTCCGCGTACAGCTGCTGGAGCGCTCGGATGGCACTTCCTTCGAAGCGCTCGTCTCCGTCACTCGCGGAATTGTTGTCTCTTGTGAGCAACTGGATACACGACAGGCTCAACTGCCGATTCTGAATGAGGAGTTCCTGACTGTTCAGGAGATTCTGGAGGGCGATTCTCAGTGGCAGCAAGCCCTGGCCCGGCGTGGACTTACGGTCGAGACCGTTCTGGCTACGTCCCTCTCAGCGGGGCACTTCGACTTCCCGGGCGAGGAAGGCCACCGCATCGTCCGCGCTTTCGGCCTCAACCAGCCTCACAAGCACGACCTACCTTGGGGACAGCCCATTGACGGCTTGGTCGCCTATGTCGACCTGACGAAGCGTGAGGTGCGTGAGGTCATCGACCACGCAGTGGTCCCGGTGCCGACGGACCCCGGGAACTTCCACGATCCCGCGTACACCGGACCGCACCGCACTTCACTGAAGCCCATCGAGATTACGCAGCCCGAAGGGGCCAGCTTCTCCGTCAACGAGAATTTCATCCAGTGGCAGAACTGGTCCCTGCGCATTGGGTATAACGTGCGCGAGGGGCTGACGCTGCACGACATCTCATTTTTCGACAAGGACCGGGACCGTTCCGTGGTCCATCGGGCCTCAATCGCCGAAATGGTCGTCCCCTATGCCGATCCGTCTCCGACGCGCTTCTGGCAGAACTACTTCGACGGTGGGGAGTACCTGTTCGGCAGGTACGCCAACCCGCTGGAGTTGGGATGCGACTGTCTGGGAGAAATCCACTACACCGACGTGGTGATCGCCGACGAGATTGGTCAGCCAATGACCATTCCCAACGCGATATGCATGCACGAAGAGGATTTTGGAGTGCTGTGGAAGCACACTGATCTCCTCGTAGGAGTACGTGAGACCCGTCGTCAGCGGCGCTTGGTCATCTCCTTCTTCAGCACTGTCGGCAACTACGACTACGGCTTCTACTGGTATCTGTACCTTGATGGAACAATTGGTTTTGAGGTCAAGGCCACCGGAATCGTGTTCCCTTCTGGCTATCAGAAGGAGCGAGGCGCCTACACCACCGAGATCGCCCCAGGTTTGGGAGCGCCCTTTCACCAGCATCTCTTCTCCGCACGGCTCGATATGGCGGTGGACGGACACCGCAACGCGGTTGACGAGGTCGAGGTCGCACGGTTCCCGATCAGCGAGGAGAACCCGTACGGGAACGCCTTCGGGCGCCAGGCGACCCGGCTGGTGTCCGAGCAGATGGCGAAGCGTGACGCGAATCCGGCTCTCAATCGGGAGTGGCACGTCATCAACCCGGAGGTCACCAACCATCTGGGGCAACCGGTCGCTTATGCGCTGGTCCCCGAGGGGCTGCCCACCCTGCTCGCCGACGAACGGTCATCCATCGCAGCGCGTGCGGAATTCGCGAGGCACCACCTGTGGGTGACCAGTCATTCCGACGACGAACGCTACCCGGCCGGCCATCTGGTGAACCAGCATCCTGGTGGCGCAGGGCTGCCGGCATGGACCGAGGCAGACCGGAGTATTGACGGCGAGGACATCGTGCTGTGGCACACCTTCGGCCTCACGCACTGGCCTCGTCCGGAGGACTGGCCGATCATGCCCGTGGACAGCGCCGGTTTCACGCTGAAACCGGTCGGTTTCTTCGACCGGAACCCGACCCTTGACGTGCCGCCCAGCAGCGGTGGAGGACACTGTCACAGCGGCTGAGGCGGTCAGATCCCGTCGGCGAGCGGTCTGTAGCAGATTGTCCGGCAGGGGCAGGGGCAGGGGCAGGGGCAGGGGCAGGGGCGGTACGAGTCGGAATCAATTATCCGGCTCAGGCTCTACCGCCCCTTCCCGTGCCACCAGGCGATTCACCTTCAACCGCAGGGCCTCCACCTTCGACGCCACCAAGTCCGGGCCAGACTGGCCGACCAACTCCAGGCAGGACAGGGGCTCCTGGCCGAGGCAACGGCGGACCACTAGCGCGGCAAGCACGCGTCGGCGGTCCGCCAACCCCGCCAGTCCCACTACGCGACGATCAACTCAGCCTGAATACGGCTAGGCAGCACGGTCAGCCAGTCCCGGTCAGTGATCCACGCGTGCATGCGGGAGTCCGGGGGTGAGAGCCGCTGCCGTAGTGACGGCCGCGGCGAGCAGGGTGCGCCTCATGAGCGGGTGGAGAGCCTTTCGCTTCGCGAGTGGTGGCGGCCTATCGCGCGGGTGCGCAGCAGGCCGGTGACGGGGTCGGTGTCGATCTCAATACGTATGCCATAGGTGTTGGTGAGCCGCTGTGCGGTCAGTACGTCCCCGGGGCCGCCGTCGGCGATCACCCGGCCCTCGCCGAGCAGCACGATCCGGTCGCCCACGGACGCGGCCTGGTCGAGGTCATGCAGAACGGCACCGACGGCGATGCCGTGGTCGTCCGCCAGGTCCTGCATCAGGTCGAGGAGTTCGACCTGGTAGCGCAGGTCGAGGTGGTTGGTGGGTTCGTCGAGGAGCAGTACGCCTGTCTCCTGGGCGAGGCAGCTGGCGAGCCAGGCCCGCTGCAGCTGACCTCCGGACAGATGCTCGACGCCGCGCTCAGCAAAATCGGTCATGTCCGTCATGGCGAGCGCACGGTCCACCGCGTCCTTGCCTCCAGGGTCGGACTTGCCCCAGCGTCCGCGGTGCGGATAGCGCCCGAACTCGACGACATCGCGCACAGTCAGACCGCTGGGTGTGGGCCGGCCTTGGGTGAGCAGGGCGACGTGACGCGCGAACTCCCGGGTGCGCAGGGCGAGTCCGTCGGTCTGCGCGTCCAGGGTGATGTCCGCGGTGCGGGGCTGCTGAAGCCGGGCGATCGTTCGCAGGAGCGTCGACTTGCCGCTGCCGTTCGGGCCGACGAGCACGGTGACTTCGCCGGGTCGCAGCGTCATCGCGGCGCCATGGATCACATCGACGCCGTCATAGGTGCTGAGCCATTCGGGGGCCTGACCTGCACGAGCAGCGCGCTTTCTCCGCCCCTTCCCGAGACTTGGGCGCCCCCGGACCAGCGGTAGTTCGTCAAACCGGGGTGGAGATCAAGGGCTCTTCCGGTGGCGACTGCGTCGAGGAGGGCTTGGAGTTCGAGGGGCGGGTCGCTGCTGAGCGTGACGGCACATGAGGTCGTTGGTCACATGTACTCAGCTGGCCAAGTTCTCGTGGGCACTCGGCACCAGCGTGCTTCGTTCGGCCGGTTCCGAGGACTTTGAGAGCGGCCACTGCCGACGGATCACCGGAACGGCGAGCATCACGACCGAGCTGAGTACAGTCCACGCAGCACCGAGCCATAGGACCTGCGCGGCTCCTGCCCAGGCAGCTGCCGGAGCCGCCCACAAGTACCCCAGCGTCATGCACAACACAGTGGCCACTCCGTCGTATGCGCTGACCCGCGAAAGAGTCTCGGTGGGAACATCGACCTGCAGGCAGCTGGTCCACAGAATGGACAGCAAGGCGAACCCGGCCCCTGACAGCAAGGCCCCTGCGACCAGCACGTACACAGGCATTCGTACGGCGAGCATGACCGCGAACGCACCAAGTCCGAAGGTGCAGAAGACCGAGGCCAGTAGCGGGCGGCGGAACGTCAAGCGCATTCCCGCGAGCCCGCCAAGGATCGCGCCGGCACCATCGGCCGCCATGACGATGCCCCACTGATGAGCACCACCCTCGCCACCGACGAGCACCACGCCCAGCACCATCACCGGCCCCAGGACCAAGGTGCATGTCAGGGAGGTGTACAGGAGCAGCGACCACAGCCATGTGCGTGAGCTGAATTCTTGCCATCCATCCCGCAGCTGTCGCCAGAACGACTCGTCCTTCGGGCGACTGATGTGGGTCGGCTGCTTAACACGCAGCTTGAATATGAGCCATGCGCTCAGCAAATATGTGAGCGCGTCGATGGCGATTGCCCAGACAGGGCTGGTGAACGCGACCAGAGCTCCGCCGAGAGCTGGACCAAGCAGCGAACCCACCGAGTTAATCGTTGAGCGGAGCCCGTTGGCCTCCTGCAGTCGACTGCCGGTCACCAGCTCCGGCAGAATCCCGTAGAGCGCTGGGGTGAAGAACGCCGAGGTTATGCCGAGTAGCACTGCGAACGCCACGAATCCGGCAATTGGCAGGCCCGTCGTGAGGAGCAGTGCGACGACGATGAGTCCGACCATCGAGCTGGTCAGATCACTGCCGATCATGGTGACCCGGCGGCCCCACCGGTCCGCGAACACGCCGCCAACCAGCAGAAATACCATGGCAGGTGCGACCTGGGCGCCGAGCACCAATCCCACACCGCTCGCGCCGCCACCGCTTTCCAGTACGGCAAACGACAGGGCTATGGGCGTCATCCTGCTGCCCAGTACCGTCGAGGCCTCAGCCGCGAAGAGCAAGCGGAGGTTTCTTTCCCTGAGGAGCCCCGACGAAGGCCGTGCAGTCTGACGGTTCCCCACCCGTGTCCCTCTCTCAATGACCTGCCCCCGCTTGGTCCGAGGGCCGCCTCACGATACCCCGCGCTCAGGGGGCCCGCCGACTGCCTTGATCTTCGTGTAAGCCCTGGTCACGTTGCTTGTTTGTGCTGACGCCGGGGGCTACGGGTTGTCGGTTGCACGATCGCCGCAGTAGCCGGCGAGGACGTTGATCCCTTGCCGTTCGATGAGCTTGATCCTCGTGCTGACCGGACTGGCTGAGACCGAGGGTGAGCCAACTACCCTTGTACGCCACCGACTTCCTTCCGGCTGAGGGGATCCGGGCAGAACTGGATCGCGGCATCCTGACCAACTTCGCGACGTCCAGCCTGGACCAGCTCGTCACCGCGATGAAGCGCGGACTCGAGCAGCTGCGGTACCGGCCGGACCTGATCGACGACTGCCTCGCCGGGAATGCCCTGACCCGCCCACCACCGTGACTTCACGCGTTAAAAATCAATAAAGATGGTGGGTTGAGGTGAATTGTCCAATCGGCATATGACACAGAGACGTTAAGATCGCCTATCTCATTCATTCAACCGTGAAGGGCACTGATGTGAGCTGGAATGACTCCGCCGCGTCGTTGGCCGGCGGTGTCGACGGCCCAGGTCTGCTCCGTGACCTCACCGGGGTCGTGCTCGACGCGTTGGCCGACGGCGCTCGCGATCGTGGCGGACCGTTGCCCCATGGCGGCCCGGATGCTGTCCAAGCCGATGTACGCAAGGTCTGGCCCATGGCCCTGCCCGAGCATGGCACCGGAGCGGACGAGGCACTGCGCACCCTGGTGCACGCCGTTGCCCAAGGCTCCGCCGACCCGGCGGACCCGCACTGCGTGGCCCATCTGCACTGTCCTCCGTTGGCCGTCGCGGCGGCCGCAGACCTGGCCGCCGCGGTGCTCAATCCATCGATGGACTCCTGGGACCAGGCACCCGCCGCCACGGTGATCGAGGAGGGCGTGGCCACCGCGCTGGCAGGGCTCGTGTATCCACGGGCAGTACACGCCGACGCCCTCATCACCAGCGGGGGCACCGAGTCCAATCTCGTAGCGCTGCTGCTGGCCAGGGAACGAGCCCGTGATCGGGGAGCCGCGGCACTGCAAGTGGTGTGCGGAGCCAACGCCCACCACAGCGTGGCTCGCGCGGCATGGACTCTGGGGCTGCCCACGCCGTTGGTGGTGCCATGCGCTGACGGGCGCATGGGCCCCGCGGCCCTCGACCGGTTGCTCGCCGTACATGGGCGGACGGCACCCGTCCTCGTCGTGGCCACGGCCGGTACGACCGACCAGGGAGCGATCGATCCGTTGCCTGAACTGGCGGAGGTTGTCGCCAGATATGGCGCGGAACTGCATGTGGACGCGGCCTACGGAGGGATGCTGCTGTTCAGCGACCGCCATACCCACCGCCTCACGGGCCTGGAGTCGGCCGCCTCCGTCACCCTTGACATGCACAAGCTTGGTTGGCAACCCGTCGCAGCGGGAGTCCTCGCCGTACGGGATCGGCGGATGCTGGAGCCTCTCGCCCTCCAGGCCGACTACTTGAACGCAGACGACGACACGGAGACTGGGCTTCCCGATCTGCTGGGGCGCTCGATCCGTACCTCGCGCAGGCCCGACGCCTTGAAGATCGCGGTCACACTGCGGGCGCTCGGCCGCAGGGGTCTCGGTGATCTGGTCGACCGGTGTATCAGCCAAGCCGAAGAGTTCGCGCAGGCGGTCGCCCAGCATCCCGGACTCCGCCTGCACCCTGATGGAGTCGGCATCAGTACAGTGCTGTTCCGGCCGCTTGCCGCCGACGACCTACCGGGAAATGAAGGCGATGAACTGGTCGCGGCAGTACGACGCGAGCTGCTCTCGGACGGCCAAGCCGTGCTGGGCAGAGCCCGAAGCGGCGGCCCAGAAGGCGACACCCGACTCTGGCTCAAGGCCACTCTGCTGAATCCCCGGACCGGCCCGGCCGATTTGGACCGGCTGCTGGGCCTCGTCGCCGACAGTGCGTCCGTCGCATGCAGAACCCCCCACACCTTTGGAGAAGAGCCGTGACCACCACCAACACCGAGGAAGAGCCTCTCGACCTCCTGGGGGTGGGGATCGGTCCCTTCAACCTGTCTCTCGCCGCACTCGCCGACGGGCTCCCGGAGCTGCGGACCGCCTTCCTCGAGCAGCGCGCGAATTTCAGGTGGCACTGGGGAATGATGATCGAGGGATCGACACTCCAGGTGCCTTTCCTGGCCGATCTGGTCAGCCTGGTCGATCCGACCAGTCCCTGGTCGTTCCTCAACTACATGCGCAGCAGGGAACGGCTCTTCCCGCTCTATTTCGCCGAGCGGTTCCACATACAGCGCTCGGAGTACGACGCGTACTGCCGCTGGGTCAGCGAACGGCTGCCGGGCTGCCGCTTCGGTCATACCGTGGACACGGTGCGCTGGGACGCCGGACGCGGGGCTTTCGAAGTGGACTTCACCTTGGTCCGCGAGGGGGGCGAAGCGAGCGGGGCGGGGCGACTCTTCGCGCGCAATCTCGTTCTGGGTGTGGGAACCACACCCCGCGTTCCCAAGCCACTGACCTCCTTGGTGGAGGATGAGTCAGTACCGGTCTTGCATTCTGCGGACTACCTCGCGCACCGCGAGCGACTGCTCGACGCGGAACACGTCACCGTGATCGGTTCCGGACAGTCCGGCGCGGAGGTTTTCCTCGATCTGCTCCGCCGACGTCCTGTAGGCCGCGAGAAGCTGACCTGGATGACGCGCACCTCCGCGTTTGCGCCCATGGAGTACAGCAAGCTGGGCCTGGAGCACTTCACCCCCGACTACACCCGCTACTTCCACGGTCTCACCGAGTCCGTCCGGGACCAGCTGGTGCCGCAGCAGTGGCAGCTCTACAAGGCCGTCAGCGGAGAGACCCTTGGGCAGATCCAGGACGAGCTGTACCAGCGTTCCATGCACGGTGACTGGCCGGACGCGACGCTGACGCCCGGCGTCGAGCTGCGCTCCATCGAGCGCAGAGGTGATCGACTCGAACTCCAGGTTGCACAGCGGGAGCAGAGGGAGACCCGATTCCTGGCCACGGATGCCGTTGTCTTGGCCACCGGATACGCGGAGCGCCCTGCCAAGGGTCTGATCGAGTCGCTGCTGCCGCACCTTCGCACGGACGGCGCCGGCCGCCCGCAGGTCGACGAGGAGCACCGTCTTGTCCTCGACGAGGCGATCGGCGGCTCCGTCTTCGTACAAAACGCGGAGCGCCACACGCATGGCGTGGGTACCCCAGACCTCGGGCTCGCCGCCTGGCGCAGCGCCGTCATCCTGAACTCGGTGAGCGCCGGATGTGCCTACCGGCTACCTGAACGGACCGCCTTCACCACCTTCGGCCTGAGTGGGCGTTAAGTCCGGTCTTCCTCGGTTCGTGATCGCTCGATCGTGGGACTGATCACTGTCCGGGCCGCGCGGTACGGCATGTGCATGTGGAGATCCGGCGCGTCAGCGGTGTTCGACCGGTGCCCACGAGAGTCCGACTGCTCCGGTTCTCTCCGATCTGCCGGTGGCGGCGGACAGTTCGGCTGCCGCACTGGTGGCTCAGTCGAAGGCGCCGCCGTCGGTGCTCTCCACTCCTGATCTGCATCCGTCTCAGATATCACGGACATGGCAGATCCCGTCCTATGAGGTCTTAGCCTCGCTGGACTCAGTTGTCTATGTCCGTCTCGGCATCCCCGGATATCGGTGTGCGTGCTGTTGCCGCAGAACAGGAGTAACGACGCATGCCGTCGTCCATCACTTTGCTTATCACCGGTGCCAGCACCGGTCTTCTCGCCGGTGGCGCCTCATGTGCCGCCGTACAAGGGGGCCTTCTGGCGGGTGCGGTCGCCCGGCGTGACCCTGCCCGTGCCGGTGCCCCCACGTCCACCGGAAGGCGGCCGAAGGCGGCAGGCTGTACGACCGTGACGGCGCGGGCCACGGCGCCCGGGACAGCATCCCTAGGGCGTGTGAGCGCCTTCCTCGCGGGCAAGCTGCTGTCCCACACGGTCCTTGGGGCCTTGCTGGGCGTGTTCGGTTCCGCGTTGCAGCCTAGCCCGCGCGTCCAGGCCGGGTTGGTCGTGGCCGCCGGTCTGCTGATGGTTCTCTTCGCCTTGGATCTCTTCGGGGTGAAAGTAGTGAGCAGGCTGGTCCCGCGGCCTCCGGCCTCGTTCGGGCGGCTGCTACCGCGCAGCGCCAGGACCGAATCAGCGTTCACGCCCACGCTGATCGGTTGTGCCACGGTGCTCGTGCCCTGCGGAGTCACGCTGTCCATGGAACTGCTGGCGATCACCTCGGGGTCGCCGGTGGCCGGGGCAGCGGTCATGTTCGGGTTTGTCGTGGGAACGGCCCCGCTGTCCGCGGCGCTGGGCTATGTATTCCAGGGCGCGAGCCGTGCGTTGTCGGGCCGGCTGGCGGCACTGACCGGTGTGGTGGTCCTGGCAGTTGCGGGCTGGACCGTGGCCTCCGGACTGCAGGCCGGGGCATGGATATCCTTCGACTTCCCGGACGGGGCCACCACGACCGAGCCGTTCACTGGCGAGGTCGGTGATCAGAGCGGCCCCGGGACGGGGTCGGGCAGCGGAGAAGGGGCGGCGGGTACCGATGCCCCTGTACGCGTCGATGCCTCCGGTCGGCAGATCCTCACCCTGACGGTGACCGACTTCTACGAGACCACCCATTTCGCCGCCGAGGCCGACGTGCCCACCACACTCGTGCTCCGCGGCAAGGACTCGGGTGGCTGCGCCCGCGCCTTCACCATCCCCGAGCTCGGCGTTCAGGAGATCGTGAAGGAGAACGGCGACACGAAGATCGATCTGGGCACCCGCAAGGCAGGCAGCCTGCGCTTCTCCTGCGCCATGGGCATGCGGACCGGCACCATCGACTTCCTGCCGAAGGGCCCGCACACATGAATCCATTCCGCCCAGCAGCGGGCTAGTCATCGACGATGACCTGGAGACGTCCCCAGCCTGCGCTCCTTCAAGCACCCGATGAGTTGCCCGTCGTCGTAGTCGAACTCGGCCACGGCGCGCAACTGCACGGCGGCCCAGTCGTACATCCGCTGCCCCTTCGCGCCCGGGCCGCAGGAGCGGCGCTCCCACGCCTGGTCGTGGGCCTGATCGAAGACGTGATCGATGCGCGGGCCGGCGAGGGAGAACTGTGACTTGGGGACCGCGAGCACGTAGCCGACGCCGGCCAGCTCCAGCATCCGGCGAAAACGCCCTCCTGGCCGTAGGCGGCATCTGTGGTCACCCAGGCGATCGGCAGCGGGGATGAGAGAGCACGCAACACGACGGCCCTGGCCAAAGTGCCCTTCGTGGCGGACTCGCGCTCGGCAGGCACCCGGGCGGCATGACATCGGTCCGGGTCACCCGTCCAGGACTTGGGCAGATACAGCTCCCGGTCCACCAGCGCGCGTCCGGCGGAGCTGGGGTAGGCGGCGAAGACACCGATCTGACAGTTCTCCGTGCGTCCGGCGGTGTCGGAGTACTGCCGTTGCACCCCGGCGGAGGTGGTGCCTTTCTTCACGAACCCGGTGTCATCGATGATCAGCACACCGTCTTCGCGGCCGAGTTGCTCAGCGATGTAGGTCTGCAGGTCGTCACGTATCTCGTCCGCGTCCCAGCGGGCGCGGGGGAGCAGGTGCTGCAGGCCATCGGGGGTGGTGTGGCCAGCCTGCTCGGCCAGTTGCCAGCTGTTCTTGCGGGCCACCGGTGCGAGCAGGCCACGGACGTAGTCACGCATGCGGCGGCGTGGTTCGACGCGGCCGCAGCGGTGGCCGATGTCGGTGAACAGGTTGTCGAGGTGTCGGTCCCAGTCTCGGGTGCGCTCACAGTGCTCACCGGCGATGACTGCCCAGGCCAGGGGCGTCCTCGTCGGCGGGAGCACTCGTTCGAGGGGCGGGAGCACGGAACCCGCCCGTGACCGCCGATCGGCCGCTACACTCCCACCGCTCGACGTTTCCCCAGGTCAAGCGTCAAAGTCCTGCTGGAGTACTAAGCGCGTAGCTCCTGAGCTTCTTCGAAGGCACCCCGATCGCGGACGTTCGACGCCAGGCGAGATGGGGCTCCATCCGCCGTGCCGGCGAGGTACTTCTCCGCGTACACGGCGATGAGTTCCAGTACGTACGCAATATCCGCTATGGATGTTTCCGGATTGAGCAGAGTGAACTTGAGGTGGTGACGGCCCCTGACGACAGTAGCGGCGATCACGGCCACGCCTGCGGAGGAAAGCATCTCCCGTGCATGCAGATTGGCCCGGTCCACCGCCTCGGGGCCGGCTGCGCTCCGCGGCTCGTAGCGAAAGACCAGCGTGCTGAGCGTAGGCCGGGTCACAACGTCGAACCGCCGGTCCCCCGCCATGAGCCTCCAGGCATGGTCCGCGCGGTCCACGACCTCGTCGAACAGCTCCCCGATGCCCTCGGCCCCCATGACCCGAAGCGTCATCCATAGCTTGAGCGCATCGAAACGGCGCGTCGTCTGAATGGACTTGTCCACCTGGTTAGGAATGCGCTCCTCAAGACGGTGCGCAGGGTTGAGGTAGTCAGCGTGCAACGTGACGTACCGGAGCATCTCCCGGTCGCGGACAAGTACCGCGCTGGAACTGACGGGTTGGAAGAGGGACTTGTGGAAATCGACCGTCACCGAGTTCGCTCGTTCCACACCCTCGAGAAGGTGGCGGCGCCTGCCGGATACGAGGAGTCCACAACCGTACGCGGCGTCGACATGCAGCCAGACGCCCCACCGCTCGCACAGCTCAGCGATGGCTGGAAGAGGGTCAATGGATCCGAAGTCGGTCGTTCCCGCCGTCGCCACCACTGTTGCGGGGACCAGTTGCTCCTGAGCGCACCGCTCAAGCTCCGCGGCCAGCGCCTCTGGCCGCATACGCATGTCACCATCGCATGCGACGGTGACGACGGCCTCACGGCCCAGTCCGAGCAACGCCGCCGCCTTGACGACGGAAAAATGGCCGCTCTCCGATGTCAGGACACGCAGCCGGGGCAGCACCTCCACATCGCGCAGGGGTTCCGTGGAGGCTTCCCGCACCTGGCGGCAGGCCTCGTCCCGCGCCATCATCAACGCTTGGAAGTTGGACTGTGTGCCTCCGCTGGTGAACACGCCGTCCGCAAGAGGGCCGAAGCCGACCCTTCCGGCGGCCCAGTCGATCAGACGCCGCTCGATGAGGGTGGCGCCGGCGCTCTGGTCCCAGGTGTCCAGCGAGGAGTTGACTGCGGACAGGACCGCCTCCCCGACCACTGCGGGTATCACAACCGGGCAGTTGAGATGAGCGAGGTAACGCGGATGGTGGAAGTAGACGGCGTCCCGGAGGTATATGTCCTCCACCTCGTCGAGTACCTCGGCCAGGTCCCCAAGCGGCTGCTCCAGATCGATGGCCGCGATGTCCGGCTCCAGCTCAGCGGGAGAGATGCCGGTGAAGGGCCGTTCCACCTCCTGAAGCCTGGTCGCGACGCGTTCGACCCCTTCCACGACCGCGTTCCGGTAATCTTCCGCGGCCGCCTGGTTGAGGAGCTGCGCGTACGGCCGTGAGACGGCTGGTACTGAAGGCGGCAACGGGAACGGTTCGGATTGCTGCAGGAGGGGGTTCATGGGTGCTTTCTTCCGATCAGAAGCCACTTGGATCTAGCGTGTATCCCTGTCCGGCGCCGAGGCGGCGGGCGCGGGTGTCCCGGCCAACGGGTTCAGCTCTCCTTCTTCAACCTGTGCCAGTCCGTGATCACCGGAGCCAGCTCACCTCGCTCCCACAACGGCAGTTGGTCATGGTGATGCGGGCCGGCGGCACCCGAGGCCCCGAGCGGAACGATCCACTTGCTGTTCTGACGGTCTGCGAGATCCCAGACGTAACGCGCAGCGGGGCCGCGTATGAGGTGACCCTCGACGTCGGCGATACGGGTGGTGGACAGGACGCACTCGGAGTCACCGGCCAACCCCGGCCAGGACACCGCCTCCTTGTCGCGCGCCAGCATCGCCCACGGGGAGAACCGGTGTATCTGCCCCCAAGGCTCCGGTTCGGGGCCGGAGGCGGCTTCTTCAAGGGCAGCTCGCACGAGGGCTGTCCGGTCCACAACGAAGGGCGCTTTCCCACCCAGGAAGTTGTCGAGGCCGGCCGCGACACGGGGGGCGAGGAAGAGCCACGGAAGGAAGACGTCCGGGTACGGGGCGGGTTCGGCGAGCGCAGCCAGCTCCGGTTGAGCCGCAAGTCGCCGGACGGCCGCGGACCTGACTCTCGCGAAGAGGGTCGCCTCCGTGCTGTCGGCTGTCATTCGGCGGTCCCACCGCAGCAGTCTGTCCCGTACTCCCAGGGCTGGTCCTTCGAGTCCCGTGAGCTCGCCCAGCACCTCCAGCAGTGGCGCGGCCGAACCCGCGTAGGTGTCGACATGGATAGCCGCCATGTCGTCGGCGGTCCAGCTCTTTCCCTCTCCCAGGAGGGCGCGGATGCGGTCCGCCCGGTAGGACGGTGCGAACTCCACTCCGAGTGGTGCCGCCACGCCGCGCTCATTGGCCATCACCGACACACCGTCGACGTCCGCGCGAGGCAGTGAGCGCCAGCCCCGCCACTCGTGACCCCGCTCCCACGCCGGGACGGGTTGGAGAACATTGTCCTGAGCCCGCTCGGGAACGCGACCTGCGACCCGGTGCAGCACTGCGCCAGCGGTGTCTGCGGCATGCACGACATTGACGGGATCGACCCAGTACTCAAGCGCGGCGTCCACGTCGGCGACGCAGGTTGCTCGCAGCAGCGCGGGCAACGCGTCGAAGCCCGCGTCACCGCCCGCCCGCGGCGCGTACCTCAGGCTCACGGCCTCCGCGTCATCCGGACCACCAACCACCACGGGGCCGCGCGCGGTCTCGACGACCTCGATCTCGACGGGCTCACCACCCGCCACGCTCACGATCTCGACCTGCGCCTCGGCCGGCTCCCAGCCATCCGGCCCCAGTGCCTCCACTCCCTGAGTGCCACGCCTGAGCCGTTCTCGATAGAGGTCCTGGCAGTCGGCCATGGCATTGGTGATGGACCAGGCCGCATGACCGGTGTGGCCGAAGTGCGGAGTGCCCGGAACGCCGGGCACAGCGAAGCCCACGACGTCGAACTCGGGGCACGCGAGACGGATCTGCTGGTATACCCCGGGGACCTCAATGACGCGGTGCGGGTCGCCCGCGAGAATCGGCCGCCCCGAGAGTGTGCGGTCACCGGCCACCAGCCAGCCATTACTGCCCGCGGTGTCGGTACCAGCCGCGGCCAGCAGCCCGATGTTTTCGAGACCCAGAGAGCGAGCAACTTCCCCTCGCCATAGCTTGGTTGGGAAGCCGGTGAACAGGATATGGGTGGAGAGCCAGATACCCAATGGCGTCCAGCGCTCCCAGTGCCCGGGACGCAGTCCGACCTCGTCGAACTGAACCGCCCCGCGTATTTCTGCCTCTTGCAGACCGGAGTTCACGCCGTCCACATATGCTTCGATCCAGGCCTGCGTCTCTGGCTGCAGGGCGTCGAAGCAGCGTTTGGCGGTATCCACCAGTCTGGCCCGTCGCGCGAAGATGTCCCACTCGAGCGCGTCGGCCCCGAAGGCAGCGGCCGTCGTGCCCTGGAAGCGATGCCGTTCGACCTCGATCTGCCACCCTCGGTCTACGGCGGCGTTCTGGCCCTGAGCGAAAGCGAGTTCCAGAAAACTGTCGGCGCGCAGATGAGGAATCCCCCACGCGTCCCGGAAAACTTCGCTGCTCACGCCTAGCCTTTCCTGCTCCGAATGGGGGATATGGTAAAGCATTTCAAGCAAGAGAGGCATAGGGGATGTGTGGCCTGCCTCACACCGGGGCGAACCCGGTCTCAATGTCCGCTCCGTAAACGGTCCATTGCGCTCATACAGCTCTGCTGAGCCCCGGTTGGCACTGATCCCTGCTGCTTTCCGCCTACCTCACGGTCAACCTAGCTTGGTCACACGTCAGCAACCAAACCACCTTCATTGCCAGGACACCATGCAGATTCGCCGTCTCCCCCGCGGCCTGGGACGGTGACAGAGACCGCCGTCACCAGTCCCCCGTTCCGCGTGGTACCTACCGAAGAGCTAGTAGTGCTTGGTCATGTTGGTATGGGTTCTGGCATGTCGCGGTGACAGGTGGGGCAGGCGCCGGTCCAGACTGCGAGGAGTAGTTGTAGTTCGCGGGCGACCTTGTAGAGGCTCAGGCCGACGCCGTCTCTTTTGGGGATCGGGTGATGCGCTGCAGGGTGCAGAAGGCGTGGGCGGCGGAGACGAGGGGACGTGGTGGTGCCAGCCTCGCCAGGGGCGGCCTTCGAAATGGGCCAGGTCCAGGGCCTGCTTCATCTCGCGGTAGTCGTGCTCGATGCGCCAGCGCAGTTTCGCGGTGCGCACGAGGGTGGCCAGCGGGGTGTCGGCGGGCAGGTTGGACAGCCAGAACTGCACAGGTTCGGGCTCGGTGGCGGGCCATTCGGCCAGCAGCCAGCGCACGGGCAGTTCCAGGCCGTCGGTGCTCTTGCGGATCTCGCGTCCGGCGGGCCGGATCCGCAGGGCCACAAACCGCGAGTACATCCGCTTGACGCCGCTGCGGCCGCTGCCCGGGCGGGAGCCTTCCCGCCACTGCACCGGCCGGGCTGCTTGCTTGCCGGCAGCGATGACGAGCTTCTTCACCGTCTGGGCTGGCTCGGGGTAGACGGGCTGGGGCCGTGGACCACGACCGCCGTAAGGCGGGACGTGCGGCCGGGCTTCTTCCCGGTGGGCGGTGGTCGTGGGGGAGATGCCGACCGCATAGCTGAGTTCGCGTTCTTCCAGGCCGAGGCGGAAGGCTGCGGCATCGCCGTAGCCGCCGTCGGCGACGACGAGCGGAACCTCGATGCCCCACGACCTCGTCTCGTCGATCATGTCCAGGCCCAGCCGCCACTTCTCGACATGACCGACCTCTTCGGGGATGCCGCACTTCGCGCGGCGGGCCACCTTGGCCGGATCAGCCTTCGGCGAGGAGGGGTCCCAGCTCTCGGGCAGGAACAGGCGCCAGTCGACGGCAGCCGATGCCGCGTCGGAGGCCAGATGCAGCGACACCCCGGCCTGGCAGTTGGTGACCTTGCCCGCCGTGCCGGTGTACTGCCGCGCCACGCACGCCGAGGCGTCCCCGTCCTTGAGGAAGCCGGTGTCGTCCACGATCAGCGCGGTCGGCTTGATCACCTGCTGCATCCGCCAGGCGAGGCGGGCACGCACATGCGCCGGGTCCCACGGGCTGGAGGTGATGAAGTGGACCAGCGCCTGCCGGTTGCCGTCTTCTCCCAGACGAGCGGCCATCGGCTCCACCGCCTTGCGCCGCCCATCCAGCAGCAGCCCTCGCAGATAGACCTCGCCCCACCGGCGCTGATCCGCCCGCGCGAACGGTTCGAACATCTCCGCCGCGAAGTCCTCCAGATCACTCCGGACCGCGGCCAACTCAGCGAACACACCTGACCAAGCACTACTAGTACTCCAGCCGTAGTTGTGGATCTTGAGGGCTGAGACGGTGCGGGGACGGGTGCGGCCACCGGTGATCATCGGTGTGTGAAGACTGAAGATCAGGCGGTGGCCGCAGGTCACAGCGTAGGCCCTGCCCGCTGGGACGAAGACTTCGAGGGGCTGATGGAGCGGATAGCCGGACGGTTCGCTCGCGCCGAACCCCGGCGCCGGGTCGGCAAGTTCGTCCGTGGCCTGCTGGCCGACCTCCCCCGCAAGAACTGCTGGGCAATCGCGGAGTGGGCCCGGTGAGCCCACCCCGGACGGCATGCAGCACCTGCTGGAGCGGGCCAAGTGGGACGCGGACGCGGTCCGCGATGACCTGCGTGAGTACGTCGTCGACCACCTCGGCGCCAAGGAGGCCGTCCTGGTCGTCGACGAGACCGGCGACGTGAAGAAGGGCAATGCGACCGTCGGGGTGCAGCGCCAGTACACCGGCACCGCGGGGGCTTGTACCTGAACCCGGATCCACCGGCTTGATTTCGGAGTGATCGTTTCGGGTGGTTCAGGGCTTTTCAGGTGGCGGGTGGTGGTGCGTGCGTGAGGTCGAAGAGCTGGTGGAAGTCGTCGGCCAGGGCCAGTGTTGGGGCAGGTGAAGGGTGAGGTAGCGGGCCGAACGTGCCAGCCGGGCCGGCACGTTGATCAGGTGGGCGCGGATCGTTGCGGTGGTGGCCTTGGCGTGGAGGTCTGGACGCAGTTCTTGTTCGAGAGGCAAGAGGCGAAGCGATTGACGCATCATAGATTCGAACTGCGGTTCCCGAACTGGGGTCATGACGCCTTCTCCAAAGTGGGTAAGTCGAGCATTACAGGTGCACGCAACTCACTCACCGAATCGTGCCGACCCGATAGCGCGAGATAACGGGACACCGAACGCTCCTGCCGGTCCCAGTCGGGGCACGTTCGCTTACGCTGCGGTAAGAGCGCGAATGCCTGCGTGGAAGGCGTCCACCACGTGAACAAGCCGCTCCGCATCATGATATTGCTCGTCGAACCAGAGGGAACCGGTGATCACGCTTCCCGCCAAGTCCACGGTGACGTAAAGGCTCTGTGCGCTCTGCAGTGCCTGGCGCCTAGTGGCGAATCGCATCCCCCGGTCCGGTGCCTCGTGGGTCACATACCGTGCCGAGAGTCCGGGACCGAGCTGCAGCGGTGCATCGGTATTCCTCCTCCTTTGGCCCGCGTCACCGATCGTCCGGAATTCCAGATGCGACAGGCCCGCACGGTAGAACGCCTCGGAGCCGGTCCGTACCGCCGCCTCATCCGCCACAACACTCAGCGGAACGTCGATCGCGTCCCAGGTCTCCAGTATCCGCTCACCCACCTGCCGGGCCAGACCAGAGGGACACCGAGCGCTGAGATCCAGCGGTACCGGCAGCACATTGCACATGAGGCCAATGGCCTGGCGCGACGCAGGCGTCGTACGGCCGTGCATGTACAGCGAGGCGACAAGCCGGTCCCGCTCGTACACGTCGGCCACGCCTCGGGCGAGCAGAGCCAGCAGAGCGTTGTGCGGGGTGGTGCGCTGCTCACGACACCACTGGTTCAGGTTCTCGGTGTCCGCGGAGGACAGCGTCAGCGGGATACCGGCGAACCGCGAAACGAGGGACATCTCGGCCCCGCCGCGGCCGGGCAGAGGCTGCTCCGCGCCGTGCGCCTGCAAAGCACGGGCCAGGTCGGCCGCTCGGCGCCGGTGATCAGCGCGAACCTGGGCGGACTGCTCCCGCTGGATCATGTCCACGTAACTGAACGGCGCGAGTCCGTCGGCGGAAGTTCCACCGCCCGCGCCGATCCGTGCGGCGTAGGCGGCGGCGAGCTGCTGTTGGAAGAGATCGTGGCTGATGGCGTCGACGGCCAGGTGGTGGAACTGTGTCACCAGGTGATGTTCCCCGTGGGCTGCTGACACCAGCGTGTGACGGATCATACGGTCCGTCAGGTCCAGCCGGTGCGCCACCGTGTGCAGCACCTCGGGCTGCCCATCTTCGGAGCCGGCCGACAGCACATTCAGGACGCTCGGCGCCGGCAACAGCCGCTGTCCAGGCCAGGTGGCGTCGGCAGCGGCCCCCGCATGACCAGCCAGGCGCATCCGCAGGGCCTCATGTCGCATCTCGATCTCGGCGAGCGCATCCCTTAGAGCCCCGACGTCGAGAGGCCCGCGCAACACCAAGACGTGCGGAATCTCCAGCGGAGTGGAGTCCCCCGTGTGGCTGCGCATCCAGTGCCAACACCAGTCCTGCCGCGAGGAGGCCGGCAGAATGCCCGGATCAGCTGTTCTGGTTGAGCCGTGCGTCGTGGTCGCCGCTCGAGAGTAAGTGGTCATGGGGTGATGCGTCCTTCCAGGGTGTGCAGTCTCTCCAGATATCGCTCCGGGCTCCCCCCGGCCGCTGCGAAAGGGCGCGTGGCGTAGAGGTGTTGGCCCCGACGCACACCAGCCAGGGAGCCGGGGCCGGTAGTTGGCCCCGGCCATCGACGCGACGAGCCGCTCCAGCGCCGTGACCGCCGTACGGCCAACGCTACGAGCTCTTAGAACGCCAGCTCCTGAACGCACTCCGCGTGACCGTACAGCGACGCGATGGTTTCCTGCAGGTCCAGCGCCTCGGCCGCCGTGACGACACGACCGCCCGGCCGGCCGGCCGCATGGTCGAGGAATCCCCGGATGGCTGCCAGCTCGGGCTGTCGGCTCTCAGCCACGATCACGCCCGAGGAGGTGCGGACCTCCCCCCGCTTCACGTCGAGGACGACCGACTCGCCGTCGGCGCCGACTGCTTCCAACCGCAGGGCCAGGGCTCGGCTCGCCCGGTCGATCCGTACCGTGGCGGGCGTGCCGGCGAACTCCAGCTTGGCGACCACCCGCTCCTCGGCCCCGAGCCGGTCCACCTGGCAGGCGACGGGCCGTGGCTTGCCGAAGACGGCGGTTAGCAGGTCAAGGGCGTGTGACCCAAGGTCCAGAAGTGCCCCACCGCCCGCCCGCGCGGCATCTGTGTACCAGTTCGTCACGGGCCGCCACAGCCGCTGCCCCGCGGTGGTGAAGGTGAGGGTGATGTCATAAGGCCCCTCTGGGAGAGCCTTGACGAAGGACGGCACCAACTCGTGGAAGCGGTAAGGCAGGTTGACGGCCAGTCGCCCGTTCGAGTCCGCCCGTGCGAGCCGACGCGCGTCGGTCACTTCAGCCGCCAGCGGCTTCTCACACAGCACCTGGGCCCCGGCCTCCAACGCCGCCAGCGCGGGCGCCACGTGGGCGTCGTTGGGGCTGCACACCGCCACCAGGTCGGGCCGGCCGACCGTGAGGAACTCCTCCAGGTCCGCAGTGACGAGAACGCCCTCCGCCGCCGCCCTGAGAACGGTGCGGGCACTGTCCACGTCCGGGTCGAAGGCCGCCACCAGAGTGACGTCCTCATCCGCCGTGACAACCGGCAGGTGGTAGCGCTGGAAGACCCGGCCACATCCGACTACCCCGTACCTCAGACTCATCGGCCTGCCCTTCCCGGGACGAGATCAGCAGTCCGGCAGACCTCTTCCACATGGGTGGTGAAGTCCTCGAAGGAGGAGCCGAGATGTTGGGTATCGTAGTCCGACAGAAGCTTTCTCAGATCGGTTACCAACCGCTGCTCGAAGTTCGGCGGGTTGCCGTCGGCGAGGACCAGGCCGTAGTTGATGAAGGTGAGGAACAGCTCGGGCAGGCCGTTACGCCAGGCACGCAGCCGGCTGAGCAGACCGCGGGGGCTCTCTTGGGTGGTACCGCGCAGGAGACGGGCGGCGAGGACGATCTTCTGCGCGACGAACGGAAGAACGTTTTCCTTCCGGTCACTGATCTCCTCGCCGATCAGGCTCCAGGCAGCCCACAGCGCCTCGACCCGTGGGTCTGGCACCTGGTAATCACGCCGTGCGGTGCGCAGAATTTCGAAGGCCGCGCCTTCCAGGCCTTCGATGTCCGCCGGGATCAGCGGCTCCTCGATCTTGTCGTACATCTCCGTGCCGCGAAGCGCGATGGCTCGGTTGATGAGGAAGAACGGGTTGTCCGTCTTGTGGATGCCGGCGGCGACGATGAACCCCAAGTTCTCCCAGAGTTCGTCGAGGCTCGTCTTCGGCTCGATCATGATCCAGCCGGGGTCGAGGCCCAGTCCCTTGCGCTTGAACATCCGGGCGGCATCGAGGTTGTACGAGACCGTGGTGCCCTTCTTGAAGCGCCGCAGCATTCCGGGCGAGCCCGATTCGATACCCAGAAGCGCCGACGCCAGACCGGCGCGGTGCAGCAGGTCCAGAGCTTCGTGGTCGATGAGCCCCGAGTCGACCCGAAATTCGCAATGGAACTGGAACTTCAGGCCTCGCTGGAGCACCGTCTCGGCAAATTCGACGGCATGCGCAAATCCATTGCTGAACGCTCCGCCGAAGTTGTCGTCGTTGAACCAGATGAATCGGGTGCCGAACTCACGCTGTAGGTACTCGATTTCGTCGACGACGTCGCCGGTCGGGCGCATGCGCCAGAAGCCGTCCACCACTCCGGGCTGGCGGGGCGCGTAGCAGAAGGTGCACTTGGCGTGGCAGCCGCGGCTGGTGAACGTAGAAGCCACCGGCGTCGGGATCCCCGCGGCCCGGTGCGCCTCCAGCAGGTCGCGCGCCGGCCAGACCATCTGGGAGAGGTCGGGCAGCACCGGCATGCCACTGGTGCGTATGCGGTCACCGTCGCGGTAGTAGAGGCCCGGCGTCTGCCGCCAGTCGACCCCGGCCGACAGGCGGTCCATGATGCCGACCAGGGTCAGCTCCCCCTCCCCGAAGGCGACACAGTCGGCCTCGGGCACCTGCTCGGCGATCAGCTTGGCGTTGTATGTGCAGAAGGCTCCACCGATGGCGACGAGCGCCTCGGGGTGGGCGATCCGCGCGCACCTGATCAGCCGGATCGCATCGATGATGTGCAGGTCGTACATGATGCTGATGCCGATGAAGCGGGGACGTTCCCGGCGAATCAGGTCGATGATGGCCTCATCGCTGGGGGTGCGACCGTGCAGGTTCATCGACTTGACGGAGTAACCGGCATTGCGGAGATACCCGGTGATGCAAGCGAGCCCCAGATTCTCCCGCACTTTCTCGTAGAAGATCCGCAGGGCCGGGTCGAGCGTGACGTACTCCTCGTCGGTAATCATCACGTTCTGGTTGTTCAGGCTGGCTGTTCCGGTGGTTATCTCGCGTGGAGTCAGTAGAACAACGTCCGTCATTGAAAGTTCGAACCTTCCCGGAAATTGCCCCGCGTAAAGCGGACTTGGATCGTACATAGGAGCCGTTCAGCCCGAACGGCCGGGTATTCACTTGAACTTCGTGATCCGAGGGGACGGGCACGGCCGCTGGGGATGACGGAGCATGGGCGAGGCCACCTGCTGATCATGGTGTTGTGACGCATCCAGATCCTCAGGCGGCCTCCGCGGCCAGCATAGATCCCTTGTCCTTCCAGGGGAAGTTCGACGAGGTCACGGCCGGGTCGGCCCCGGCTCTTCCCTCCGCCGCGAGCCTCGCGCGCACCCGTTAGACTACCTGTGCGGCCTGCTGTCCGACCTGCCGCCAATGCTCTCGGAGTGTGCGGGTTTGTTCCCGTTGGTTACGGGCGAGGGAACCCCAAGATCACTGACAGAGCCGAAGTCGCCTACCGAGAGCGCCTCTTGGCTTCCTCCGATACCGCGTGGTTCCACGACGGCGTCCGCAAAACCGCTGCGCAAGGGCGGCGGAATGTTCATGGCAGAGCGCCGGGAATTCGTCGTGCCGATGACGGTGCCACCCCCTGGCGGGGTCCTTCCTGGAGCGAGTTCTTGAAGGCGCTTCATGGTGGAGACAAGGGGGAGACGGGTGGCGGGCAGTCCCGCAGAGCAGCCATTGCCGGGCATTCTCGGGGAGCGCAATCTCCGTCTGTTCTGCGCTGCTGAGGCCTTCTGCGCCAACTGGTCAACAGTTGCGCGGCGTTCAGATTGTGCGCGTAGGTTTCCGCAGCCCTCTGATGGCCACCGCCTTCTGCACCTTCGGGCTCGGTGCCTTCGCGGTCGCGGTCGCGCTCGCCGTGCAGGCACCGGTGTACGTGATCATGGCTGCCCTGCTGCCGGGAGCCGTGTTGTCCTGGACAATGGTCGCGGGGCTGTCGCCGAATCCGCGGAGCTCCTGCTGGAGTCCCCTCAAGCCCGTCGGAGTAGTGTGATGCGGCACCTGTCAGGCGATCTTGGCCTGCGCTAATGCCACCCGCGGGTCAAAGGCGTGGAAGGGAAGGGAACCGTGATTGATCTGTCTGTCCGTAGAGGTGAATTCACCTCATTGGACTGCATCACGGCTACGTACGGGCACGTATTGGTGACGCTCGGGTACGACCCGAGCGTACTGGGGGCCGACTGGGGCTACCACCCCGTTGAACTACCTGAAAGTGAATGGCCGGTGGAGCGGTTCGCCTTCCATCGGCGGTCGTTTGAGAAGACGCTCCTCGACTGGTACGGAATCAATTCCGAACTCATTCAGCACCAGGACACGAACGCGGTCGAGAAATACCTCCGAGAGCGGCTCGGGCGCAATGAGCCGGTAATCGTCCTCGTGGACGCATTCCACCTCCCGCACAGCTCCAACTATCACCTCCAGCACCACGCGCACCGAATCGTCGTCCATTCGGACGAGGGGCCGGAATTCGCGATCATCGATCGTTATCGGGGGTCGCTGTTCGAGGGTGTCATCGGCGCCCCCGAGCTGCTGTCGGCCATGTCGTCGGAAGCGCTCGCCGAGGGGCGCAGGGGCGATCCGGACTGGCGTAATCGCACGATATGCGTCTCTTCCGGGTCCCCTGGCGATCGGCCGTCGTACGCGACCTCCGCCCACGCCGCCATCGTGCAGAACACCGAACCGGCCGCGACGCTTTCCGGCACGACGGCGCTGCGGACGTGTGCCGGGCAGCTGCGCGCTGCCCCGGAAGCGTACGCCACCCTAAGCCCCGCCGGGATGATCGAGGTCAGCGCCTGGTTCGGAGAGCTCGCCAGCCAACGAGCCCTCAATGCTCGGTTCCTGCGGGCCGCCGTCGCGGCCGGCGTTCCAGGGCTGACCGAAGGCGCCGACGCGGCGGACGACCTGTCCCGCCACTGGGAAAGGACCAGGAACTACTTCTTCCTGCGTTTCCGCACGGGCGTCAGCGCCGTGCTGCGTATATCTGATCTCCTGGAGGAGGCTGCAGCCCTGGAAGCGGACTGGAACGAATCCATCAGGAAAGCCATGCATGGGGCATCAGCGGACGTATCGCCCGGGAAGTCGGGTCAATGACGGGCTTGCGGTAGCCGCCGTCGACCCAGACCCTGCGGATTGCGGGATGGGTGGCGGCTATCCGGTCGAGCAGGGTGTTGCCGGCCACGGCGTCCTGCACGTCGGCTCGGTCAACTCCCAGCGGGCCTCCGCATCGGCAAGCACGGTCAACCTCTCCAGGCAGGACAGGGGCCCCTGGCCGAGGCGACGGCGGACCACAAGGGCTCCGTCACAGCCAGCCAGTCAGCGACCGCAGGAACTCGTCGAGGTGATCCCGGTGGATGGTGTGGCTCGCGCCGGGCACGGTGCGTACCTCGAATCCCCGGCACACCATCTCCTCCCGCATTTCGGAGCTGACGAGCGTGCTGGGATCCGACAGCTGTACGAGAGAGGGGACGAGAGGTGCCTTGGGGGTGTGATCCATCATGCGGTAAGAGCTCAGTGCGTGCGCGGTCTTCTCGTCCCATGCCTCCAGCGCACGCGTCTCCTCCGTCACGCGCTCGGCGTCCCAGTCCGGCCGGAAACTCCTGACCAGGAACCGGGGGGCACGCTTGAACAAGGCGAAGGCCGCGGGGTCGAGCGTGCCGTGCGGCCCCCCGAGCCGCCACGCGGGCTCGGAGTAGACGACGCGTGAGGGCCTCAGCCTCTCCACGACGAGGGCGAGGGCGAGGGCGCCCAGCGAGTGCCCCAGCGCGAGCTCGGCACCTGCGGGCAACGTCTCAGCCAGGTCCTCCGCGAAGAGCTCCGGCGCGTACCCGCCGCGACCGCTGCGTCCGTGCCCTCGCAGGTCGACGGCGACGACGCGGTAGCCCCTGTCCGCCAGTACGGGGCCCACCTCGTGCCAGGTACGGTGGTCGGCCATGAGCCCGTGGACGAGGAGGGCCACTCGCCCCCCGTCTCCCCAAGTCGCCGTGTGCAGGCGCATCCTGTGGACCCTACTCAGCCGGACTGCTGAGATCCTCGCGGGCCGCGGCAGCGAGTTCCCGTACGGCTTTGGCGGAGTCCGCCGATACCCAGACACGCTCGGCGAATCCGGCCGTCGGATCCGCCTCCATGAGCTTGCGGCCGTAGCGGCCAATGCGGTTCGCCACCGTCTCCAAGACCTGGAGACGGTACGGCCACAACGACTCACGTTTGGCTTCGGCGGACTGGGGTGAGCCCGGAATGAGTACAGGGGTGAGGGTAGGCCCTCCCATGCGCTCGGACAGCCGGCCGGTGTCGACCACGGCGTCGGTGAACAGGGAGTAGGGCATGTCCTCGTAGAACACCACCCGTTCCGGCTCCACGGACTTGTTCGCCACCAGTTCACAGACTGCCTCGCGAACCAAGAGATGGTCGACGTGACCGCCGACGGCAAGCGGTGCCAGAACGAGGGAGCCGTCGGAAAGTTCGCGGTCCAGGTCGTCCGTGATCCGCTCGAAGAGCTCCGGTTCCGTGCTCCGGACTTCGTCCGCGGCATCCGCGCCCAGCAGGAACCCCTCACGCCACGCAGGGCGGTTGGCGCCGTCCAGGTGTCCCAGCAGGGTGAGGTCCGCGCCGAGCACGTGACAGGCCACCCGTTCTTCCTCGATCAGCAGACGAGAGGCGAGCTCTGGACGGTCCTGGTAGTACGGGACGCGTGTCCAGGTCTCGTGGGAGAACACATCGACCACGCGTCCCCCGAAACGGAACACCGTGCTGCCCAGCGCCAGTTGTGCGTCATCCGGATGGGGCGAGACGAACGTCAAGGAGAAGGCGGACGCCGGCCGCGGCGACGGAGCGGCGACCACGAGTCCCGCCGCATGCCAGCGGCCGATCAGCTCACGGTCTGCGGGGCCCCAGGACTCAAGGGGGCGGGTGCCGTCGCATCCGGACCACAGGTCCGCCGCGGAGGAGGGAAACGCTGCCGGGTCGACCTCACCGCCGAGGAAGTGCGCCGTCGAGTCGCCGAGCTCCATGTGTGGCAGCCTCGTGGGCCTGTCGGTCAGCGCAAGGGCCTTCGGCAACCGCCTGGACAGGGACATGGCGGGAGGCTGTGACATGGGCAGGAGTATGGCACGACACCCGCATGAAATGATGATCGGAGGAGTGTGGCGTGGCCCTCTCCGGCACATCGGGAAGGGTTGGATCAACATGTACATACTTGCCTGGGCGCTCACCGAGGACGCCCTCGCCTCATTGCGTGAGGCATGTGACCGCACCGGACTGCCGCTGGAGTGCCCTTCGGCGGACGCCGAGCTGGGAGAGCCCCTCGTGCTCCGCGAGGATCTGCTGGGCGCGTTCGTCTCTTCGACCACACCTCTGCCCGCGCCCCTGTCCGCCGAGGACATCAGTCGTACCGGCGCCTATGTCGTGAGCGTGCATCACGCTCCCACGCCCGGAGACATGCTGACGGCGTTTCACTCTGGGTCCAGCTTCGCCATGTCCGAACCGCTTGGCGCCTCCCGGCTGACCTCCTTCCTGACGTATCTGCGCGATGTTGCCGCCCCGCAGTCGACCCAGGTCCTGGACCTCGACTCGTCCGATGTACTCGCCACGCCGTCCGCCACCGTCCAACTCTCCCCTGCCGAGGGGAAGGCCCTGCGTGCGCTGAGCACCCGCAGGGCGGTGATCGTTCCTCGTCCCGAGCTGATGCGCCTCGCCGGCGAGGATCCCCGCGACCTCGTCCAGGCCCTGCAGAAGCGGTTCCGCGAGGTCGGCTCGGGCGCCCAGATCCTCAAGGTGCCGCACATGGGCTTCCGGCTGGTCGGTGAAGTCCGCCTGAAGAGCAATCCGTGACGGAACCCAGCAGCCGTCCGCGCGTCGTAGAGACCTGGTGGGCCCGCCTCGCCGACGGACACGATGGGCTTGTCGGGATGCTCGACCCCGTGGAGCGGGCGAGATACGAGGCCACCCTCGACTCCGGCGACAGACGACGGTTCCTGCTGGGTTGCTCCATGAGCCGTATCGGTCTCGGCGACCGGCTCGGCATGCCGCCCGGCGATGTGCCCCTGAAGCGGGTCTGCCCGCGTTGCGGCGGGCCGCACGGCAAGGTGGTTCTCGACCTCCCGGCGACCTCCCCCGACACCGACCTCCGCTTCTCCGTCACGCACAGCGGCGACACGGTCGGCGTGGCCTTCGGCCAGGGTGCCGAGGTCGGCCTGGATGTCGAGGAGACCGACCACATGCGGAACTTGAAGGTCCTTGCTCCGAGAGTCCTGTCGGAGACCGAACGGGCCGACCTGTTCGGCCAGCCACCTGCCGAACGACCTCAGGCGTTCCTGCGCTACTGGACGCGCAAGGAGGCCGTGCTGAAGTGCTGGGGTACAGGCCTGCACGTGCCGCTCCACCGCTTGGAGGTCTCCGCCCCCGAGCGGGACCCCGAGGTCCTCGGGTGGCCGGACCAGCCCGACCTGCCCCGCGACGTGCGCCTGATCGATATGCTGGTCGGCGGGCTGCATCCCGCGACGGTCTGTCTCAGCGGAAGCGAAGACGTCATGCTCCTGGAAAGGGACGCAGGCCCCGTCCTGCGGCAGCACGTTGCACGTTGAGAGTGAGAATGGGGCCGTGGCATAGGCGGGGGGGCTCTGACTCACTCACGGAGCGGCTCTCGTGCACTGATCGAGCGGGCCTTAGCGCAGTTCCGCCACCGTCCGGCCGTCCGGTGCCCGCGACCGATGTTCGTACAGAAGCCAGAACACGTGCTCAACGAGCTCGTGCGGGACATCGAGCACGGCTCGGTACGGAGCCGACAGGGCCCCTCGGGTTGCCGCTGTGGTGAGTGAGATCACCACGCCGACGATGAGGGGCCCTGCCTCGTTACCAAGCCTTTCGACCAGCCCATTTCATCCTGCAGAGCAGGATGAAAGAGGTTCAGTGAGAGATCCTTTATCCGCTGGGCCGGATGACCTTTCCCGTCTCGGTCGTTGCCAGCGTCGACACCGCCTTGAAGACGTGCGGAAGACGAGGTGGCGAGAGCCGCTCGGCACAGTGACGCTCCAGCTCGACCAGGTCGACGGAGTCCGGCGTGACGATCGCGTTTATTCGCTGCCCAAGATATTCATCGATCACACCATGCACCAGACAGGAGCGGACTGCGGGAAACCCGAGAATGACCGCCTCGATCTCCTCGGGGCTCACCTTCGCGCCCGCGACGTTGATGCAGTTGGAAACTCTGCCCACCAACACCAGCCCGTCCTGGGTGATCCGGCCGAGGTCTCCAGTAACGAATCCCGGTCCGGTGACGGCGTCGGTATCGAGTCTGGCCCCGTCGGCATACCCCAGCATCGCCATCGGGGAGGAGACCGTGACCAGGCCGGTGTCCGGCGCGGCTGCCGCCCCATCGGCGGACGGGTCCCGCGCCAGCCGGACCGCCACACCCGGCAGTGTCGGGCCAAGTGAGCGAAGCACGACATCCGGCGAGGTAGGCGCGGCCACGCAGATGGGCCCGGTCTCGGTCGTCCCGTAGACCTGTCCCAGTCGGGCCCGCAGTACCGTGTCCACCATCTCGGCGGTGCGCTGGTCGACCGGCATACCGGCCGTCATCAACCGGGCCTCGCTTGCGCCCGAACGCGCCCTGGACGCCTTGGCGAGCACTCGCAGCATGGGCGGCACCAGCGGCACCAGGCAGGCACCGGCGGCATCCATGTGATTGAGCAGCGAGCGGGGCCGGTCGGCCGGGACGTACCGGACTGGCGTCCCCGACAGTGTTGCGGCGAGGACGCACAACCCAAAGCCGTACGCGTGATGGAGCGGGACCGGGCAGAGGATCGTCTCATCCGGCGTCAGGCCGAGCACGGCCGAGTAGGCCTCTGCCTCCACGGCCAGTGCGTCGGCCGGACGTAGCGCTAGTCGCTGCCGCCCGGTGGTTCCCGACGTGAGCTGCCCGCTGGCCGCGCCGTGGTTGTCCACGACGGTGTGCTGGGCGCAGGAACTGAGCCGCCGAGGTCCGATCAAGGCCCGGACCTGGCCCAGACGAAGCGGAGAGTCTTCGGCGGCGGCGAGGTGGGTCAGGCTGGCCACCGCATCCAGGCGGTCCAGCTCCCACGGGCTCACCCGGCGCGGCAGCGGAACCACGACCGCTCCCAGTCCCAGGACCGCGAAGACATCGGTGATGAACTCCAGTGGCGGCCACGCCACGGCGCCGACGCGCTGGGCCTCCTGGACACCCGCCCGCCAGTACGCATCCATCTTGGACCGTATGAGCGCGGCGACTTCGGCGCCGGTGGCGGCGTGTACGCCGTCGTCGATGAGCATCCGCTCGCCGTGCCGGTCCGCCCGTGCGCACACCATGGCAGCCAGGCGGGCGCCCTCCGGTCCGCTGTTGGACGGAGTCACGTTCACCGGCGCAGACCCGACAGCGCCAGTCGCAGCGTGGCGACCACCTTGGCGAGGTCGTCGCGAGTGTGCGCGGTGCTCAGGAACCACGGCTCGAGCGGGTTGGGGTGGAAGTAGATGCCGAGCGTCTGCGCGGCCATCTGCAGCTGGCGGTGACCGTCGAAGTCGATCGCCGCCATTACCTCTCGCAGCGGGGCGGAAGGATCGACCGGACGGGTCAGCAACGCGACCGACATGAGGCTGCCGGCGCGCTGCACGAGCACGTGCCGGTCCTCGGCGGCGAACGCCTCCTGGATCTGGCCCTGGGCGTACTCTCCGAGGGCTTCGAGGTCCGCATACACCTGCGGCCGCCGGCGAATCTTCTCCAGCGTGCTGACCACCGCGCGGACCGACGCGTGATTGCCCGCGTAAACGCCGGCGTGCAGTGCCTTGTTCTCGGCGAGCAGCGCCATCACCTCGCGGCTGCCGCCGAACGCGGCGACCGGTATTCCGCCGCCGAGAACCTTGGACAGGATCGTCAGATCCGGCGTCACCTCGTACCGCTGCTGGGCACCACCGAGTGCCACCCGGAACCCGGTGATGACCTCGTCAAAGATCAGGATGCTGCCATGGCGCTTGGTGATTTCGCGCAGCCGGCCGAGGTAGCCCGGCATCGGAGGGACCACCCCTGAATTGCCCATGACCGGCTCGGCGATGACGGCGGCGATCCGGTCGCCATGGCTGGCGAAGACCTCTTCCAGGGCGTCGGGGTCGTTCCACGGTATCTGCAGGGTGCTGTTCAGCGCCTCTGGAATCATGCCGAGCGCGCCGGGGGCGGGCGGGCCGTCGCCCTGGCGGCTCGGCTCGGAGCCGAGCTTTCCGGCTCGCAGCACCGTTTCGCTCCACCCGTGGTAGTGCCCCTCGAACGTCAGCAACAGGGGCCGCTCAGTCGTGGCGCGGGCCAGGCGGATGGCCGAAGTAATGGCTTCCGTACCCGAGTTGGCGAATCGGACCTGCTCGATCGACGGCGTGAGTTCGGTGATGAGTTCACCGGCCCTGTAGTCGAGCTCATGGGGAAACCCCGTCATATGGCCATTGCGGAACTGCTCGGCGACGTCGTCGAGCACCTCGTGATCCGCGTAGCCGAACAAGTGTGGACCGTAGCCCATGTTGAGATCGATGAGCATGTTGCCCTCGACGTCCCACAGCCGACAGCCTTCGGCACGCCGCACCACCAGCGGGCGGGGGATCGCCACCGCGCGCATCGTGCTGCTCACCCCACCGGCGACCACCGCGGAGATCCTGCGGTAGGTCTCTTCGTTGGTGATTTGCTTGGTTTGGTGGTCGTTCAAAGTGGGCCTCCTAAGTACTCAAATGTGCCGCGAGGGTCTCGAGTGGAATGTCTCCGCAGAGAAAGTCGCCGACCAACGCAAGTGGCGGCCGACCCTGGCGCTCGGCAACGGTACGCCAGAACGCAGGCAGCACTTGACTGACGTCTCCCCTGGCCAGCGGCAGGTGGTACGCCGTCGCGTCGATCGACGTGAACTGGGCGCCGGCCGTCATGAGGCGCAGCCCGAGCTCGAGGTCTTCGCCACCCCATCGACGGTCGTAGTGCGTGTCGAAGCCATTCACTTTCTCGAACAACGCCCGCGGCATGCTGGTGTTGGTGCCGATGCACAGCAGCCAGCGCAGCGACTCGTACCGATCGTCGGCCACCACGGCCTGTGCGGTCCGCTCAATGAATGATCGGCGTGGACCCAGCCGTCGCGCCGCGAGTGGGAGGTTTCCGAGATCTTCCAGCGCGAGATGCCTGTCCCGCAGGCCGGTCAGGCGGCGGGCCGGTGGCACTGGCTCTGCGGCGGAGGTGAAGGCAGTGAGGTCGATGACGACTCCGTGCGCGACGGTGACCTCGTTCCGGCTATGGGCCTGTATGTGCCGTTCGATCACGAGATCGTCGGCCACGGTGTCGTCGTCGAGGAAGAGAAGGAGCTGTCCGCGCGCCGCTCGCGCTCCGGCGTTACGCGCGCTCGCCGCCCCCAATCCGCCGGTGTGGATGGTGCGCAGGGGAAGTGGCCGGTCGAGCGAATCCGTCACATCGGCGATGGTGCGGTGGTCGGCGCTGTCGTCCACAACTATGACGTCGAACTGATCCGAGGTTATCTGCCGGCACAGCGCGGACAGGGTGAGAAAGAGGCGGGTGGGGCGGCCGACGCTGGGTATCACGACACTGACTGCCGGTTTGTCAGTCGATGTCACCATTTCAACCCCGATGCGACAAGCATTAGCTACACCCCATGTCAGCAGATCGGCATTACTGTATACCGCGCCTCTCTCCATCAGCCACCGGTGATGCCCCTGACCTTGCCTTTTGAGCGGCTGTTGTCTTTCCGGGCTCGAGGGCTGCGGTGGAGACCCTGCAGTTGACGGTGACTCGCCTGCTGGCGCGGGGATGGGCGGTAGAGCCGGGACGGTTCATTCATCCACCGCTTGGGTAGCGCCCGGGCGGCGGCGCGATCCCCGGGTCGACCCGCTCAACTCCACGGCAGATAGCAATACTTGGACAGCACGAAGCTCCGGAGACACGAAAACGCCCCAGCCACTTTCACCTCTCCTTTCCGACGCGGCACACCAGGCTTCGCAACTCTCATAAGTTGTTGCGGAGTTGAGGGGGAAGCTAATTCCAATTCCCGGTTTGGGGTGGATAACGCAGCCTGGTCACACGCGGTCCAGGACCGCGGCCATGTCGAGTACGTCGACAGCAAGTTCGGCACGGGGGCGGGTACGCCATCGAGTATCCGATGATTTCGCGTGTGGCCAGGTCGAGCCAGCTCGCCTCTCTGATCACCCTCCCGCTGCGGCCTCGCGCAGGGCCTTGACCAGGTGGCTGACATCGTCGTCCGTCATTGTGGCACCGAGGCTGACGGTCACGGACCGGCCGAGGATCGCCTCGCTGGTACGCAGCCTGCCGCTGGCGTCCCATTCGGTGCCCCAGGCCGTGCGCCCGGCACGGACGGCTGGGTTCTGGTGCACCAGTCGCCCCTGGTACAGCGTGCCTGCGGGGATACCCGCGGCCGTGAGACTGGTGACGACGCGGCGGGCTGCCAGACGGTTTTCCAACAGCAGCGTGATGTCGCCGCCGCTGCCGTCCTCGTCGGGCAGACGGCGCCATTCGAGGTCCAGGTCCGACAGCTGCTCGCGGACGTGCCGGGCGATGTCGCGCAGCCGTGTCAGCATGGGGGCGAGCCGCTCCAGCTGCACGGACAGCACGGCGCCCGCGATCTCGGTCATGCGCAGGTTGGCGCCGAGGCACGTGCTGCCCCTCGCGTCCCGTTCAGCCCCATGCGAGGTGGTGAACTGGCCGCCCTGGTCCTGGTAACACACGACCCGGTCAAAGATTTCAGGGTCGCCGGTGATGACCGCCCCGCCCTCTCCGGCGGTGATGTTCTTCTCCAGCTGGAAGCTGAACGCTCCCGCGTCGCCGATCGTGCCGACCGGACGGCCCCGATACGTCACGCCGCACGCCTGGGCGGCATCCTCCAGGACGCGCAGACCGTGCTTGCGTGCGACCTCCAGGATCGGGTCCATGTCCGCTGCCGCGTTGCCCAGATGGACCGGCATGACCGCGAAGGTGCGCTCGTTGACAAGGTGTTCAAAGGCCGTCGGGTCCAGGGTCAGCGACTCATCGATGTCCGCGAAGACGGGAATGCCCCGTGCGGCCACCACGGCGTTGACACAGCCGATGAAAGTGGCGGAGGGCACGATCACCTCGGCGCCGGCGGGTATCCCCATACCAATGAGGGCGCAGGTCAGCGCGGCGGTACCGGAGGACAGCCCGACGGCGTGCGGCGAATGGTGGAAGGCCGCGAAGCTGTCCTCAAACCGCTCGACGCGTCGTTGGAGGGCCGGCCCGTAGTAGCGGAAGAGGGAGCGGCTCTCCAGAACTTCCAGTGCTGCCTGCTTCTCGTCCTGGCACCACAACGCCAGCCCTCGCGAGGGCTCATAGCGCGGGCGCACGGGAAGGGTGATCGACGTCATGAAGACTATTTCTCCGGTTGAGGACGGAATGAGACGGACGGCGCGGGGCGAGGTGCCGGGGTGGTCAGGTCCGCCGCGGGCCAACTAGCAGGCATGTGCCTGCCGGAAGGTACCAGGCGTCCACGACAACCGAGATGTCGTTGGCGGCACGGATCGTCCATACCGTTGCGCTCCGGCGTCGAGTGACAACACCACTGTGATTTCGCTCAGTTGGCAGAGCCGCTCTGCAGAGCCGAGTCCAGGTCCTCGACGGAGTGCGTCACCAGGTAGTCCTCGATGATCAGATGGTCGAGGCGGCTGCCACCGTAGAAGTCAAGGGCCTGCTCGGGCGTCTCCACGATGGGGGCGCCCCGGTCGTTGAACGAGGTGTTGAGCACGACCGGCACCCCGGTCAGTCCGTGGAAGTGCTCGATGAGCTCGCGGTATCTGCCGTTGTCGGCGCGGGTCACGGTCTGCACCCGTGCCGTGCCGTCCACGTGGACGATGGCCGGGACCTCCTGCTGCTTGTCTGGCCGGACCGGCGCGACGATGAGCATGTAGGGCGACTCGATGTCGAGGTCGAAGTACTCCGATGCGTGCTCCCGGAGCACGGCCGGCGCGAACGGCCGGAACTCCTCCCGGTGCTTCACCCGCATGTTGATGATGTCCTTCATCTCCGCGCGCCGCGGGTCGGCCAGGATGCTCCGGTGTCCCAGGGCACGCGGTCCGAACTCCGACCCGCCGGTGAACCAGCCCAGCAGCGCGCCCCTGGAGAGAAGCTCCGCACCGGTTTCCGCAGGCTTTTCGATCTTGCGGTAGGGCAGGCCGGAGGCGTCGAGGGCGGTACGGATCTCGGCGTCGCTGTACGAACGGCCGAGGTAGGCGTGCCGCTGCGCGGTGCGCGCGGGCTCCTTGCGTGGCTGTTCCCCGATGACGTGGTAGCCGTAGTACGCGTTGCCCACCGCGCAGCCGCCGTCGCCGGCGGCAGGCTGGACGAAGACGTTCTCGAAGGGCGTCTCGCGGAGGATACGGCCGTTGGCCACGCAGTTGAGCGCGACGCCGCCGGCCAGACACAGGTCGGTGAGGCCGGTGTCCGCGTGCAACTGGCGGACCACGTGCAGCAGGACCTCTTCCAGCGTGTCCTGCGCGGCGTACGCCAGGTCGGCACCACGGGCGAAGCGCTCCTCGCCCTCGTAGCCGTCGAGGGCGTGCTCGATGAAGTCGAGGAGCCCGCCGTTCTTCAGGTGCAGCTCGAAGCGACCGTCGGGCAGAAGAGTCACGTACTTGCGGAACGTCTCGCAGTAGCGCGGGCCACCATACGGTGCCAGCCCCATGGTCTTGCCGTCCTCTGACAAGTACCAGTGACGGTCCTCGTACAGGACGAAGCCGATGGCTTTGCTGACCGCCTTGTACATGTAACCGAGGGAGTGGTCGCTGTCCCCGGCCTGGTAGACCTGGAGCGCGCTGAGGCCGTCGGTGGACCAGTTCGTCCCGAATACCTTGCTCAGCTCGGTGATGGCGGTGCCGTCACCGATGGCGGTGGTGAGGGTCTCGACACCCTTGCCCTCGAAAAGGCTTCCCGCCCCGTCGACGACAAGGATCGCTGCCCGCTCAAACGGTGAGGGGTAGAACGCACTTGCCGCGTGCGCCATGTGGTGTTTGATCAGATGTATTCGCTTACGGAAGGGGAAGTAAGCGGGCGCCAGCAGGGTGTCGTCGGCGACGATCACGTCCACGTCGGCCAATTTGCGTTCATCCATGTCCAGGCAGTACCGCCAGGACTGATTGAAGAGTGAGTTGACGCCGACCGAGTACTTGACTCGGCGGACTCTCTCCTCCTCGATGCCCGCGGCGATCCTGCCGTCGGATACCAGGCACGCTGCAAAGTCATGGTTGGAACCGCCGAGACCAAGCGTCAGCATGTTTTCATACCCCCTCTCCGGGTACCGATAGGAACCCGGCCTCACGCCTGTACGGCGTGGATAAGATAGTTAAGACCGTCACCATCGGACATGGGCGGCACTCGAACGGCGGGCTTCATGCCCATCTCCTCGAGCAGCACACAGAGTTCCGCGACCCGGCCGTTGATGTCCTGCACGTCGATGAACACATTGCGGAGCAGCGGGAACAGTGACCTGTCGATGCCCCGCAGGATTGCTAGCTCGGACCCCACCGCGTCGATCTTCAGTAGATCGACCGGGCGTCCTCCGTCGAGGTACTGGGACAGCCGGTCGACCCGTACCGACACCTCGCGCCCTTGAAACATTCGCTCCACGACGCGGGGCGGGAAGCTCTTGGAGAGCACGCCTTTCAGCCGCTCCTGGTCATGGGGAAACAGCGTGGAACTGCTCGGGAGGAGCGGGTAGTAGGTGAATGTGACCTCGTCCCGTTCCTCACCGCCCAGCGCCAACTCGTACACCTCAACGTCGGAAAGGTCGAACTTCGCGACGTTCGCACGCAGAGCCGAGACCAGCTCGGGCAGCGGTTCGAAAGCGACGACGTGGGCTCGCGGACAGTGCGTCTTGACGAAGAGGGTGAACAGACCGATGTTCGCGCCGACGTCGACCACGAACGGCTCCTCGCCGAGGGAGACATCGGCGTACGTGCCGTGCTCGAAGATCTCCTGGTAGAGGAAACGCGCGTCCAGCGGGCTGGCCGCGTGAACGGAGAGGCCTGCTGCCACCTCCGTCGCCTTCGGCACCATCATCGCGTCGATATTCCCGCGCTCAGACGAGCCGTTCGGCGACATAGTCGACGAGCCGCTCTTCGGAGGTCAGCGTTTCTTCAGTGAGGTCCTCGTCCTCAAACGTCACACCGAAGTGCTCTTCAAGGAGGAGGAGGAACTCCAGGGCGTCCAGCGAAGTAAAGCCGTATGCCTCGAGGAAGTTTGTGCTGTTCTCATTCACGGTACGACCGCTGGAGGTTGCGAACTCCTTGGCGATCTGGCGTATCTCCTGCTGAACTTCCTTGTGTTGCATTGCTGACCTTCCGTCGTTTGATTGGGTGGCAGATCTAGTAACCGTGCGGAGCGCTGCCCCACTCGATCTTCGATGAACAGAGTGTGGACTACGCAGAGTTGCCGTGAAATCAGACTCGGCTAATCGTCTTCGTGCTCGGCGAGTACACGCTTCAGCCAACGGTGGTGGTGCTGAAGCGCCAGCTCATTGCGGCCGAATACGAAGTGCGTATTTGCTCCGGATGCGAACGCCGACTGGACGTCGGCACCGATACGGTAGTCCTCCTCGAAAACACCCCGTCGGACGAGCTCGCTGAACTCCTGGGCGAACCTGCGCGCCTCGTCCGTCCTGGGGGGAACGCGCGTCATCACCGTCTGCACAGTTCGGCTCGTGTCGGGAGTGGGGCCGGGGAAGATCTGAGACAGCACCGCGTAGTCGTCCCAGGCCCCGGCGAGCGAGACATTCGGGAAGAGAGTGTAAACTGTGCCGCAGTGCGGAGCGGGATCCCACTCCTCCTCCGGTACACCGCGCAGCGATTTGATCGACTTGGCGGGGTAGAGGATGCGCTGGTGCGGTCCGAAGTCGTCCACGACCATCAGGTTCGAGGTGTTCGTCGGGGCGAAGGTCGCCCGGTGCAGCGCCTGTACGTGATAACTCTCGAGGTAGCCGTCGAGCGCCACCTTCCAGCCGGGGCCCGACGTCTCGTGCTGCTCGTACACGTGCCAGTCAGCGAGGTCCAGTTGCCCCAGCTCCCGCTCGTACTCGCCGAGCCAGCTCTCCAGGCCGAGCGGCTCCTCGCCGGTCAGCCGGACCCAGACGATCCCGTGCCGTTCCTCGGCCGCCAGCGGTCGCAGCCCGAACTCGGCGGTGTCGATCTCGCCGAACGTGCCGGGCTTGTGAACTGCGACGAGATCGCCGCGGTCGTCGTACACCCACGCGTGATAGGGGCAGCGGAAACGGTGCCGCGTGCCGGTACCCACGGGGCACAGCTGCGCGCCTCGGTGGCGGCAGACGTTGAGGAACGCGCGGACGGAACCGTCCGTGCCCCGGGATATCAGCACCGGGACACCCATGGCGTCCATGGCCTTGAAGGACCTCGGCCCCGGAAGCTCGACGGACAGCGCGAGCGCCAGAGGCACCCGCTTGAAGACTAGGTCGATCTCCCTCTGCCACAAGTCCGCGTCGACATAGTCCTCGACGGGAATGCGCATCACGTCAGGCGCCTGGTCCGTAGTGCCGGCCTCAAGGTGTGTCAGAGCGCGCTTCGCGAGCGCTACGGACTGGGTGCGTTGGATCACTCGGATATGATCGCACAGCACATCCGCGCATGTCAGCATGCCTGTTCTCCCCATCGAGGGGAGACAACTACACGCTCGAGACCTCAATGGTGCAGCGTGGCTCGTCGCGCACGACTCGTGCGAACAGGATCTGATGCGGTTGATCGAAGACGCCGGCTTGCTGCCCGTCGGTTCAGCCTTCGCCAGCAGGTACGACGGGAGCCGAACCCCAGGTCCAGCGACCGGAGGTGCCAGGCCGCGTCCTGGGTGCACAGTGGCCGACATCACCATGAAGCAAACTCTGCCACGTCGCCGAGCAGACCTTCCGCCCTGCTCCACCAGTTCAAGCACTCGTCGTCCGCGTTAGTACTCCAGTGCGGTTTCGTGATCTATTCAGCGGGTTCGTCGGTGGTTCGTCGTCGGTAGTGACTGCGTCGGGCTGTTGCCTGGTGGCGTCTGCGCCAGGCGGACCAGTGCAGCAGCCTGGCCACGGTCACGGCTGGTGGGTCGAAGACGGCGACGAGTAGGTGGCGGATCTCCGGGACGGTCAGCGTGATCGGGTCGCGGCTGCGGACGCAGTGGTGCGGATCGATGGGCCTTTCGGGGGCCGCGTCGCCGGCCGCGGCGGTCAGGAAGGCCAGGGCGAGCATGGCGAGCGTGATGTGCCGGTGCCAGGAGGTCCATGCCTGACCTGGTAGTGGTCGAGGCCGACCTGGCCCTTGGCGGCCTGGAAGCACTCCTCCACGCTCCAGCGGACACCGGCGACGTGGACCAGTTCGGACAGGGCCACTCCGGTGGGTGACCAGCACAGGTAGAAGGCGAGTTCGCCGGTGGACCGGTTGCGTCGGATGAGCAGGTGGCGGTGGCTGCCGGTGCCGATGTGGATCCAGGCCCAGTCGTGGTACCGCGGCTCTTTCGCCCCGTTGCCGACGCTGTGCCGCTGCCAGGTCGTGGCGGGCAGGCGGCCGGCGACGGTGTCCGCGCGGACAGGGGTGCGGCCGTGGTTGATGCTCACCCGCGTCGAGCAGGCGACGGCCAGCACGTAGCCGGTGCCGCGTGCCTCGAGGGCGGCGCGGAGCTGGGGGTCCTGGCCGTAGGCTTCGTCACCGGTCACCCAGGACGCGGTGATCCCGGCGTCCAGCGCGGCGGCGATCATCTCCCCGGCCAGTTGGGGCTTGGTCGCGAACGGTATGCCCTCGGGGATCCCGGCCGCCTGACGGCGTTCGGGATCGGAGCACTAGGAGTGCTCGGGCAGGTAGAGCCGACGGTCGATCAGAGCTCTTCCCCGGCGGGTGGCCAGGGCGAGGAACACGCCGGCCTGGGAGTTTTCGATGCGTCCCGCGGTGCCGGTGTACTGCCGTTGCACTCCCGCCGAGGCCCTGCCCTTCTTCAGGAAGCCGGTCTCGTCGACTACGAGAACGGCGCCGTCGGCGCCGAGGTGTTCGGCGACGTACGCGCGTACATCGTCGCGGACGGCATCGGCGTCCCAGCGGGCGTAGCACAGCAGACGCTGGCCTCGGCCCGGGCCGGGCATGGCCGGCCCGGGCCGGCCAGTTGCCAGCAGTTCTTCCGTTCGACGCTCGACGCTCGACAGTAGTCCGAGCAGGTAGGCGCGGGCCGTGGCCCGGGGTTCAACTCGCCCGAACCGGCCCGCGATCCGGGCCATGACATGGTCGAACGTTGCCCGCCAGCGGGCAGGGTCTACGCTATGGCCTGCGGCCACCGCACGATCTTCAGGAGTCCACACAACCCCCGGTGATCACGCGGTGGCCGCACCCTTTCCCAGCCGGGTCCCCGGCAAGATCGCGAAGTCAGACTGGAGTGCTAGTGCTGGATTCCTCAAACGGTGTACGTGTATCGGCGCCGTAGTTGTCGGGTGGGTGGGGCGGGTCTTCCCCATATCCAGGGTCTGGCTCGGGCATTGAGCTGGGATGTTGCGAGGCGGGTGGCGTGTTCGATCTCGGGTGGTCCGGCGAAGGACTGGCCGGCGAGGGCGGCCTTGCCGGAAGATGCGCCACCAGCCTTCCTGGAGGTTGAGCCAGCAGGCGCCGACGGGGATGAAGACGTGCCGGATTCGGGGGTGGTCCTCCAGCCAAGTGCGGGTGGACAGGCTGTTGTGCGAGGACAGGTTGTCGGTGACGACGTAGATGTCACCTACAGGATTGGCAGCCTCAACCTTCTGAAGAAACTGCTGGTAGAAGGCACTGTTGCGGGAGGATGCGGCCATGGTCACCTGATGTCCGTCCCGCACGCGTAAAGCACCGTAGACCCAGGTCTTCTCCGGCCCGCGACCGTAGTCGACCTCCGACTTGATGCGGTGACCGTGCACCCGGTCCTGGACCCGCTCGAAGGATCCGGACTTCGAGGGAAAAGGACGAGGATCATCGAGCTCTACACCTGCCCGCCCGAGGGTGCGACGGTCGTCGGCGCCATCGCACCCCCTCGGCCAGCTCACCGTCCGCCTGCACGGTCAGCCGACCTAGAGGCGACTGCCTGACCAGGCCGATGATCCTTGAGCGTTCCCCCTCGGTGATCCGCCGCTTGCGGCCCTGCCCGCCCAGGTCCTCCAGTCCGTCCAGACTGAGCGGTTAAAGCGGTGCAACCAGCAACGGACTGTCTTGGGGCTGCACCTCAACTCGTCCGCGATGGCCGGCACCCGCTGCCCGGACCAGCTCAGCTCGACCATCCGTGCCCGCAGCACCAGATCACATGAGCCTTGCGCGCCCGCGACAGCCGACGTACGACCCGCTCCTCGTTCTCGTCACGACTCTGCCGTGCCCGTAACACCACCGTGCAGCACCCGCCCCCGAGCACCCGAACCACCCCGCCACAAGGACACATACCCAGCGAAAGCGGAATCCAGCACTGGGCGCCAGGAAGCCATCTGGTGCACGGGGTTGACCAGCGGATAGGGTTGCTGCGCGGCGTCGCGTGACTCCCAGCCGTGTCAACACGTGATGCAGGGCATGTGTACTAGAAATCCAAGAACTACCGCAACTAGCAAGGAATTAAATGCGTCTCAAGGAACAGTTTCGTGCCGCAATGACGACGGCCGTGTCCGAAGGCGGTCGACTGCCATTCCTTGTGAACGACATGGTAATTGAAGAGCAGTTGTGTCAGATGCGCTGCTCCTACTGCCTCACCGAGGAATTCAACCTCCTCATGGACGTGCCGGACGCGCGGCTGCGGATCACCACCGACCGGAGCCAGGACTGGCTCGAGATACTGGACCTTTACCACGAGCACGTGGACGCGCCCATCCTGCGGTTGTCCGGCGGCGAGTTCTTCTGGCTGAAGGGCTCCACCGAATTCGTTAAGGAGGCCAGCAACCGTTACGAGACGGTCCAGGTTATTACCAACGGCGTCTTCCTCAACGAGCGGCGCATCGAGGCCCTCGCCTCGATGGGGAACGTCCAGCTGAACATCTCGCTGGACGGCCACACCCTGGAGCTCAATCGCCACCGTCTGCCGCCGAAGCAGGCCAAGCTGCACGACGTGATCATGCGCAACCTCGGCGCGGCGGCCGAGGCCGGGTTGCAGATCGACATCCAGTCCGTGCTCACCGACGCCAACTACCACGGGCAGCTGGAGTTCGCGGAGTACCTGCGTGCCCGCTATGCGGGGCGCACAACCCTCTACTTCTTCCCCGTGCGCGGCGACACCGCCGAGCGGATGGGCCCCCCTCCGGGTGACCACCTGATGCCGCTGGTAGACCGGTACGACGAGTTCGCCTCGGTGCTGCCGCCGCGGGCGTACGTCGAGCACGTGGCCACGCAGCTGCAGACCAATGTGCGGACGCTGGGCTGCTTCGTGCCCGCGACCATGGCCCAGCTGTTCGGTCAGGGCGACGTGTCCGCCTGCCCACACGCCTGGGTCAAGCCGATGGGCAATTTGGTCGGCGACCGAAGCCTGCTGCTGGACCAGTACGGCTCCCACCAGCACTACGACCTGTTCATGCATGACAGGCCGCGGTTCGGCTTCTGTAAGACGTGCGCCACGCCGTCGGACGTGATCAACCTATACTTCCTCGACCGGCTTACGCTTGAGGAGATCGGATCGACGCACCTCTACTCAGGGCCGAAGTCCCAGGCACGGCTGCAGGAGCTCAAGGAGCGCTTCCGTCCGACTCTGTGCGGCGCAACCGCGGCGGCCGCGGGAGTCGCAGGCCCTTACTGAGCGTTTGGTCCTGTGATTCGTGTTTGGCTCCTGTGGGTTAGGTTCCGCGCCAGTTGGGGGTGCTTTCGCCGGTGAGGCGGCGGGCCATGAGGTCGATCATCGCGAGTGGGATCATGGCTCCGGAGCGGTGCGGGTGTCTCTCGTAGTCACGGGCGAGGCGGCGGTGGTGCATGAGCCAGCCGATGCTGCGCTCGATGGTCCAACGTCTTGGGATAATCGTGAATCCCTTGGCGCCCGGTGGGCGTTGGACGGGGTGGACGTCGATGCCGAGGCGGGCGCCGTGGTCGATGGCCGTGGTGCGGTATGCGGCATCCACCCAGGCCTTGCGCACGCGGGGGTGGGCGGCGGCGATGCGGGACAGCAGCGTCATGCCGGCTGCGGTGTCGGACACGCTCGCCGCGGTGACCGGGACGGTCAGCAGCAGGCCGAGGGTGTCGCAGCCCAGGTGGCGTTTGCGCCCGATGATGCGTTTCCCGGCGTCGGTGCCCTGGTCGGCCAGAGGCACGTTGGCGGAGGTCTTGAAGGTCTGGGAGTCGAGCACGCAGGCCGACGGTTCCGTGTTGCGGCCCTCTTGTCGGCGCACGAGGCGCCGCAGCAGGCCGGTGAGCTGCTCGAAGACGCCGTCCTGTCGCCAGTGGGCGAGTGAAGTAGGCCGCCGACGAGGTGCCCGTGGTTCGGGTCCTTTTCCGACGGCCCCTTCCCGAACGGTGCGACGTGCCTACGGGTATTGGAAGTGTGCCCGGAGCGACGACGGACCGACATCGCTGTGATGACAATATGTACCCTGTTCACACCAGTATGCCGAGGGAGAGTCCTTTGACCGCGCCTGATGAGATCTACGACGTCGTCGGGATCGGCCTGGGTCCCTTCAACTTGGGGCTCGCCTGCCTGGTCGAGCCGATCGAGGAACTGAGTGCGGTTTTCCTGGATGCCAAGCCGGATGTCTCATGGCACCCCGGGATGTTCCTGGACGGTGCGCATCTCCAGACCCCATTCATGGCCGACCTGGTGAGCCTTGCCGATCCCACATCGCCGTACTCCTTCCTCAATTACCTGAAGGAGTCCGGGCGACTCTACTCGTTCTACATACGCGAGAACTTCTATCCGCTTCGCGTCGAGTACAACAACTACTGCCGCTGGGCCTCCGCACGACTGACCAATGTGCGTTTCAACTCCAGGGTAGAGAGCATCACCCACGCGGACGGTCATTACACGATCACCACTGCTCAGGGGCACTCGTACCGGGCACTGCGAGTCGTCCTGGGCACGGGCACTCCGCCCCACGTCCCCGCGGCCTGCCAGAATTTGGGCGGCGACTTCCTCCACAGCTCCCGCTATCTGTACGGAAAGCGTGACATTCAGCGGAAGAAGTCCATCACGCTGGTGGGAAGCGGACAGAGCGCGGCGGAGATCTACCAGGACCTGCTGGCTGAAATCGATGTGCACGGCTACCAGTTGAACTGGATCACTCGCTCACCCCGGTTCTTCCCTCTGGAGTACACCAAGCTCACGCTTGAGATGACCTCCCCGGACTACGCCGACTACTTCCACGCCCTTCCCGAGGAGACCCGCTACCGGCTGGAGTCCTCACAGAAGGGCCTTTTCAAGGGGATCGACTCCGACCTCATCAACGCTATTTTCGATCTCTTGTATGAGAAAAGCGTACAAGGCCCAGTCCTCACTCAGCTGTTCACCAACACCAGCCTGTGCACAGCGACGTTCGATCCGTCCAACGGCACCTACACCCTTGGCCTGCACCAGGAGGAACAGGGCCGGGACTTCGGAATTCAGACCGAGGGCCTGGTCCTCGCCACCGGCTATGAGTATGAACCGCCCGCCTTCCTCGATCCGGTGCGCGACCGCATCAAATGGGACCGTCATGGCCGCTTCGATGTGGGACGCAACTACTCGATCGATGTCGCAGGGAGCGAGATCTTCCTCCAGAACGCGGCCGCCCACACCCACAGCGTCACAAGCCCGGACCTTGGCATGGGCCCGTACCGGAACTCCTGCATCATCAGCGAACTCCTCGGCTTCGAGTACTACCCGGTGGAGAAGCGCACCTCCTTCCAGGAGTTCGGAGCACCGGAAGGCACCGTGGCATGACCGAGCACTCTTCTGAGATCCTCTTCACGGCCACTGACCCGGCCCTGGGCCAGTTCTCTCTACGTGCCCTCGATCCCGTGGCCGACGGCCCCTTGCTGCACCGCTGGATGACCCATCCCAAAGCCAGATTTTGGATGATGCAGGACGCCTCACTGCAGGACGTTGTACGCGAGTATTCGGCCATCACGGCATCACCGCACCACGAGGCCTTCATCGGGCTGCATCAAGGGGAGCCCGTATTCCTGGCTGAGCGGTACGACCCCACCGAGGTCGAGCTCAAAGGGCTGTACCCGGCCGTAGCGGGCGATGTCGGCATGCACTTCCTGTGCGCCCCGACCGACACCCGCATTCCTGGATTCACCCGGGCGGTCATCCGTACGGTGATGGAGTTCCTGTTCGCCACTCCGACGACCCGCCGAGTCGTCGTCGAGCCCGATGTACGGAATACGGCGGTACATGCCCTCAACGCGACCGTCGGATTCGTACCGGAGTATGAGATCGACAAGCCGGAGAAGCGCGCGCTGCTGAGCTGCTGCACACGCGCGCAGTTCTCCGCGACTCAAGGAGTACGAGCGTGAAGAAGACGCCCATGCGCCACCTGACCCCCGAGGCCTGGGCCGTAGCCGGCCGCTCGCTCATTCGCAAGGCGCTCTCGGAGTTCGCCCATGAGCGCCTCCTCGTCCCCGAGGAACTCGGTGACGGGCACTACCGCGTCAACAGCGACGACGGGCGCATCTCCTACCGGTACAAAGCACGTGTACTGGCGCTGAACCACTGGGACGTCGATGCCTCCTCTATCGTCCGTCGCGACTCCCTCCTTGACTCAGAACTCCCCCTGGATCCACTGGAGTTTTTTATCGATCTGCGTGTGACGCTGGGGCTGAGCGACCAGGTTCTTCCGGTGTACCTCGAGGAGATCTCCTCCACTCTCGCAAGCAGTTGCTACAAGGCATCACGGACCATTCAAAGTGCCGACCAATTGGCCTCGGCCGATTTCCAAGCCATCGAGACTGGAATGTCCGAAGGGCATCCCTGTTTCGTGGCCAACAACGGCCGTCTCGGCTTCGGCTCGGACGATTACGTCGCCTACGCACCGGAGGCCGGGTCCCCTGTCCGCCTCGTCTGGCTCGCGGCCCACCGCTCACGTGCCGCGTTCACCGCCGGGGCCGGTGTGGACTACGAGTTGCTGCTGCGCGGCGAGCTCGGCGACAGCACCGTCGGCCGCTTCCGCTCTGTGCTGCGCGAGCGCGGCCTCGATCCGCATGAGTACCTATTCATACCCGTCCACCCCTGGCAGTGGACGAACATACTGTGTGTCACCTTCGCCGCGGAACTGGCCCGTGGGCACCTCGTCCACCTCGGCGAGAGCGATGACGAATACCTCGCCCAGCAGTCCATCCGCACGTTTTTCAACATCACGAACCCAGCCAAGCACTATGTGAAGACGTCTCTGTCCGTCATCAACATGGGTTTTATGCGGGGCCTTTCCGCCGCGTATATGGCGGCCACTCCCGCCATCAATGACTGGGTCGCCGATCTCATCGAGAAGGACGAGATCCTGCGCTCGACCGGACTCACCATCATCCGTGAGCTGGCGGCCGTTGGCTATCGGCACCTGGAGTACGAATCCGCCACCGACCGGACCTCGCCCTACCGCAAGATGCTCGCAGCGCTGTGGCGCGAAAGTCCCGTCCCGTCGCTCAAGCACGGCGAGCGCCTGGCGACCATGGCTTCGCTGCTGCATGTGGACCACCAGGGAAAGTCAGTCGTGGGCGCGCTCATCCGCCGGTCGGGCCTGGACCCCGCTACCTGGCTGCGGCAATATCTGCGCGCCTATCTCACACCGCTGCTGCACTGCTACTACGCCTATGAGCTGGCCTTCATGCCGCATGGCGAGAACGTGATCCTCGTCCTCGACGCGCAAGGAGCCGTCTCCCGGGCAATCTTCAAGGACATCGCGGAAGAGGTCATCGTGATGGACCAGGAGATGCCGTTGCCTCCTGAGGTCGAACGCATCCGGGTCAACCTGCCCGAGGAACACAAGATCCTGCCGATCTTCACCGACGTCTTCGACGGGTTCTTCCGCTTCCTCTCGGCAATCCTTGACACTGAAGGCGTGATGGAGGAACGGGAGTTCTGGCAGCTGGTCGCCGAGTGCGTCGTCGACTACCAGGCGACAGCGCCCAGACTCCGTGACCAGTTCCGTAAGTACGACTTGTTTGCGCGGGAGTTCCCGCTGTCCTGCCACAACCGGCTCCAGCTGCGCAACAACCGGCAGATGGTGGACCTGGCGGACCCCTCAAGCAGCGTGCAGGTTGCCGGGACCCTCCGTAACCCCATCGTGGTTTCGTAAACGAGAACGGAGCTCCGCCCAGCGATTGAGGTTGGAGTAAGCATGATCGCCGGAAGCGCCGTTCCTCTCGAAACTGCCGGGCAAGTTCCAGTAGTACTTGGTCAGGTTGGTGCGGGGCCAGGGCTTCGGCGTAGTCGGTTGACGCCCGGTTGCTGACGTCTCGTCGTGTTGGGCAGGGTCCGATACAGAGCAGGCACGGACGTCCGTGATCATGGAGTTCTCTACGCTCTGTGACCTTGGACTGCCCGTGCCTGCTGCTGCATCATCTTTGATCTCTCCTGTCTTTGACCAGCTCAGACCGCATCCGGAAGTGTCCGGGAGAGAGCTTCCGCTTCTGCTGGAACGCCTCGCGCAGGTCCAGGACCCGCGTGATCCGCGGGGAGAACGGCATCCGCTCGTGACGCTCCTCGCGCTGACGGCCTGCGCGGTCCTCGCCGGAGCGAGATCCCTGCTCGCAGTTAGTGAATGGATGGCCGACGCACCGCCAGCCCTGCTCGAACGGCTCGGCACGGTCATCGACCCGCTGGTACCGAAACGGTCCTGGCCCGCGGAATCCACGATCCGGCGGTTGCTGGCCAGAATCGACGCGGACGCCTTGGACCGCGCGGTCGGAGCCTGGCTCGTGGACCGGCAGGCCAGAGACGAAGGACTACGGGGACTGGCGGTCGACGGGAAGTCGCTGCGGGGTGCTGCCCGCGCGAAAGGACGGAAGATCCACCTCCTGGCCGCCTGCGACCACGTGAGCGCACTGGTCCTCGCTGAAGATGGATGTCGGCGAGAAGACCAACGAGATCACCCGCTTCCGGCCTCTGCTCGACACCCTCGAGGACCTGGCCGACACGGCCCTGCACCACCTCAGGGACGTCACCTTCACCGAGGACGCCTCCCAGTTGCGGACCGGAAACGCACCCCGAGCAATGGCCACCTGCAGAAACCTCGCGATCGGAGCCCTTCGCCTCGCCGGCATCCGCAACATCGCCGCCGGCCTCCGACGGGCAGCCCGAGACCACACCCGGCCCCTCGCCCTCCTCGGCCTCACATGATCAAAACGGACGACACCGAACTACGCCGAAGCCCTGGTCAGTGACGCGCGCATCCACCGGATGGCCGCTCGCCGGAGGTCAGTCCTTGTCCACCAACAAGCCGTTCTCGGCGACCAGTCTGATCCGCCGAATTTCTGTGCTAAGGCCCGCTCGGCTACGTCACGGCGCTACCCCGCGGTGCCCAAGTCTGGATCGCGGGGTGACTGCGCGATGAACTCGCGCCCGGACCGCACCACATCCGCCCAGCGCTCCTCGTTCAGCAGAGAGGTCATGAGGTGCGCGTCCAGGTCCTCTACCTGTGGCAGGGACTGGGCTGCGACAGAGGCCATTCGGGCGGCGTCGATGGACTGTCCGCCGGCCTCGTAGAAGTTGCTGTTCTCGTCCGGAGGGGTGCCGAACGTCATATGCCAGGCCTGAGCCAGCTGGGTTGCGAGGATGTCCCCTGCGCCATCATCGAGGCTTTGTGGCGGCGTCACGTGTGTCATGAACGAGCAACTTAGCTTATGCAGGTCACGAGCAGTCTCGGGAGTGTGCATCCACGGGTTTCTTGGAGACGTTGGTTATGCGGTCCGGCTCGCCTGATGGGCCGAGACTCGCGCTTGCTGGATGATCCGTTCGAACTCGACGGGGTGGTCTCCCACCGACCGCGCTGTGGCGCCGTTTCGTGTTGTGGAAGTCCGCGATCCACGTGGTGGTCTTCAGCCGTGCCTCGGTGCGGAGTGAACGACTCCGCGGCGGCATTGTCCAGGGCCGACCCGACGCGCCCCATGGGCTGCGCCACGCCCCAGCGGCCGCACAACTGCCCGAACGCCTCAGACGTGTACTCGCTGCCGCGGTCCGTGTGCAAGATGACGCCGTTGACCTGGCCGCCTCTGGCCGCGATCGCCATCTGCAAAGCGGCGTTTGTTCCTGGGGTGCGGCTCCGGCGGCGGTGGCAGAGTGGCGTACATGACACGCGACGAACTGCTTGCCGCACTGGCCGGGCTGCGGCGAGCACAGATGGGCAGTCGCCGCGCGCCGCACAAACCGCTGCTCGTTCTGTGGCTGCTCGGGAGGTACGCCGCCGACGGCAGCACGGTGGTCACTTACGACGAGGCTGAAGTGCCCGCCAGCCGCATGATCAACGACTCGGTCCAGCCGAGCCCGGGCGCGACAGCGAGCCGCGATGCCGTTCGTCCACCTGGAGAGTAACCTGTGGGATCTCAGGGATTGCCACGGCGCCGCCATCGGGCCGGACGCCTCCGAGCGAGGCACCTGGCTGCGAGCCCGCGGTGCTCACGGGCGGCGGCACCCCGAGATCGAGCTACTGCCGGCCGACCCGGGAACCTTCGCCTCTTCGGTCCGACTCCTCCTCGACCAGCACTTCACCCCAGCTCTGGAGGGGCCGATCTGCGACGCCGTCGGCTTGGACCTGGCGGGTCTCGAGGACGCGATAGATGTCCCTGGAATGAGGAAGCGCCGCAAGCGGCGCGCCGGTTTCGCGGAAGAGGTGCTGCAGACCTATGCGTATGCGTGCGCCTTCTGCGGCTTCGACGGTGCACTCGGCCGGAACCCCGTGGGCCTGGAAGCAGCGCATGTCCGGTGGCACAGCCAGGACGGCCCGGACGAGGTGAACAATGAAGATCGTTCATCCTGAGTTTGCTGGTCACGGGGCTGGTGACATGGCGCAGTTGCCGGTCGAGGTCGCCGATGAGCAGGAACGGCCGGGCGGTGGCGCCGTATTCTGCGGCCACGTCGGCGATGGTGATGATGCCGGCGATCTGATTCGTCTGGTCCTTGACCAGGAGGAAGCCGAACCTTTCCAGATCGGGAAGCACGTCGATCAGGTGGTCGGCATAGCTGACCGCGTGAGCGGCGACGATGGCATCGCAGAAGGGGGCCTCGGAGTTCGCGTAGTGCGCTCGGGCGATGGATTCCCAGGTGACGGCACCCCGCAGATTCCGAGGTCCGCTCAGTACCGGCAGTTGCGAGTACCCGTTGAGCCGCATCTTGGCGAACACCTCCTCGAAACTCGCCGAGGAGGGCACCGACACCACTCCCTTGAGTGCTGAGGGCAGGTTGCCGACCGTCTGACCCTGAATCTGCTCCCCCTCGTCCCCCTCGTTGACGGAGGGGGCGGAGGGCCTTGGGGCGCCGGTTTCCCTCGACTCCTCCTGCCCCGTCACCGGCCCCTGTTCGGCTGTCTCCTCCTCGTCCGCGGTGTCCCCGGAGGGACCGGTCAAGGTGACCCGGTCGTCGATCCCCACGGCTGCGAAGTCCGGCACTGTGGACAGGCCGTGGTTGGCCAGCTCGTCGGCTACCCGCTCGGCGACCCCGTCCTTCAACCGCGTGTGCCGGACGGCGGAGTCTTCTGCCGCGATGTCGCCGGAAGGCGGCAGCTCCGCCGCCGTGTCCAGGAGGCTCTGCCTCACCGCGTCCAGCAGGGTGCCGTCCTCCAGTGCCCAGGCGGTCCACCCGTCATATGGACCGCGCCCGGTGGCGGCGGCTGCCGCCGCCGAAGGGGATTTGAACCGCTGGCCGTCACTCAGCTCGATTCTGCCGTCCGCGGACACCTGCGCGCGGTGCTCCTGCCCGGACCGCCGCTGCCGGAAAGTGAGGCGCGTCCCTGGGCTCAGCAGACCGGCGCGGACGAGGTCGGAAACCAGCACCCGCCGCCCTTCGATCAGGTAGGAGGCTCGCCCCAGAGGCGCGTCCGTACTGCCGTCCACCGCGTCGTCAGTCACTGGTTTCCCCGGTCGGTCTACCTCGGAACGCTGTGATCATCGCAAAACCGTGGCTGTCACAGGTGCGGATTCAGACAATTGCTTCGCCAGCTGTGGCCGGGACGACTGGTGTGGGCCGGCTTTGTGGGACATGGGCGGAGTGCGCCGTCGGAACCGGCCGCTCAAAGGGTCGTGCCGTGCCGGGCCCGCGTGGCGGACGAGGCATGGCATAGCTTGGCCACCTGCCGGACCCCCTCGGGAGCGAGACACCGCCGTATCCGCTCCAGTACGCAGGCAGGCCCGGCTGACGAGTTGGTTCGCGCTGCGGAACCCCCTGCCTGGGCGGGAGTTCGTATCGGGGCGTGTACCCATGAGCCGCAAGCAAGCCGTCTGCGCTGCCCGCTGCCGGGGAGCACGATCCGGAGCGGTGGCGGTCGGCCAGGCATCCCTACTGGCCTGTGACGCACCCTGTGAGCGGTGCTCATTCTGCTTTTGGTGGGTACTCGCGCTCCTGCCGTCCCATCAGCCGCGCGGCGACGAGTTCACCACCACGGACTTGCCGAAGCGGTCGAGATGGCCCGCACCATTCTCTCGGCGCCCGACAGCGAGATCGGCTTGCGTGACCAGTTGCAGGATCGGCCGGCATGGCAGCGCGGCCGCGGCTTCACCGCCACCGGCCGAACGTCGATAGCGGGGCGACTTACCCGTTCCTACGAGACTCCAAGATCGACCGTGATGGGGAAAGGCGCCGTGGCTTCCACTGCGCCGGTGAACATCTCGCCGTCCCGGTAGGCCCTGGTGGCGGGATCAAGAACGTAGGTATAGATGATCGGGACCCCGGTGGCGGCCTGTTCGACCCGCCAGTAGAAGGGGATGCCGGCCTTGGCGTACTGGTCCACCTTCACGATCCGGTCAGTTGTTTCCGAGCCGGGCGACACGACCTCGACGACCAGCAGTACGTGCTCGGGGCGGGTGGGTGTGAGATCGATGGTTTCCGCCCGGTAGACGGTGACGTCCGGGCGGCGGTTGGTGAGTGGAACGTCCTGCAGGCGGACGTCGAAGTCCGTGTCCGCGTTCCAGTCCGGGCCCGCGGCGGCGTCCAGGGCATTGGCCAGGATCCGAGCCAGCCGGTTGTGCCGCTTGGAGGCGCTCGGGCTCACGACGATCATTCCGTCCACAATCTCGATGCCGGCGCACTGCTCCTCGGACCAGGAGTCGTACTGCTCCGCGCTGATCTGCGTGTGCATCCACGCGGGCGCCACCATCTCGGGGGTCATGGTGTACCTCCTTCGAGGAGCCTCGGCAGGTCCAGCGTCGCTGCGCCCAGCCTACTGTTCCGAGGTGCCGGGCTGCCCGGCCTGGAGGGGTATGGAGGCGCCCACCACGTGGTGGCGCACAAGCGCAATGCGGCCAAGCGGAGCGGACTCGTCAGGGTTTCACCGGCCGCGCCAGGCGCTGTGAGAGGCTGGGTCGTATGAATCGGTTGGCTGGTGTGACCTCGCCTTATCTGCTTCAGCACGCGGACAATCCGGTCGACTGGTGGCCTTGGACGCCGGAGGCTTTCGAGGAAGCGCGGCGGCGCAATGTGCCTGTACTGCTGTCAGTCGGCTATTCAGCGTGCCACTGGTGCCACGTCATGGCACACGAGTCCTTCGAGGACGAGGCGACGGCCGCGGTCATGAACGAGAAGTTCGTGAACATCAAGGTCGACCGCGAGGAGCGGCCCGACGTCGACGCCGTGTACATGGAGGCCGTGCAGGCCGCGACGGGTCAGGGCGGCTGGCCCATGACCGTCTTCCTCACCCCTGACGCCGAGCCCTTCTACTTCGGCACGTACTTCCCGCCGGAGCCGCGGCACGGCATGCCGTCCTTCGTACAGGTGATCGACGGCGTTCACCGGGCGTGGACGGACCGGCGCGGCGAGGTCGACGAGGTCGCGGGCAAGATCGTGCGCGAGCTGGGGGAGCGGCAGCTCACCCACGGCTCCGGCGAGAAGCCCGGCGAGGACGAGCTGGCGCAGGCACTGCTCGGCCTGACCCGCGACTACGACGCGACGCACGGCGGTTTCGGCGGCGCGCCCAAGTTCCCGCCGTCCATGGTGATCGAGTTCCTGCTGCGGCACTACGCCCGCACCGGCTCCGAGGGCGCGCTCCAGATGGCCGCCGACACCTGCGAGCGGATGGCGCGCGGCGGCATCTACGACCAGCTCGGCGGCGGCTTCGCCCGCTACTCCGTCGACCGCGAGTGGGTCGTGCCGCATTTCGAGAAGATGCTGTACGACAACGCCCTGCTCTGCCGGACCTACGCCCATCTGTGGCGGGCCACCGGCTCGGAGCTCGCGCGCCGTGTCGCCCTGGAGACCGCGGAGTTCATGGTCCGCGAACTGCGCACCGACGAGGGCGGGTTCGCGTCCGCGCTCGACGCCGACAGCGAGGACCCGGCCACGGGCAAGCACGTCGAGGGCGCGTACTACGTATGGACGCCACAGCAGTTGCGGGACGTGCTGGGCGAAGCCGACGCGGAGCTGGCGATGTCCTGTTACGGCGTGACGGAGGAGGGCACCTTCGAGGAGGGCGCCTCCGTACTGCAACTCCCCCCGCTGGATGGGCCGTTGGCGGGCGCCACCCGGCTCGCCTCGATCCGCGAGCGGCTCTTCGCCGCCCGCGCCGAGCGGCCCGCGCCCGGCCGTGACGACAAGGTCGTCGCCGCCTGGAACGGCCTCGCGATCTCCGCGCTCGCCGAGACCGGGGCGTACTTCGACCGGCCGGACCTCGTCGCGGCGGCCGTGGGCGCGGGGGACCTTCTCGTACGCCTCCACATGGACGCCCGCGCGCGGCTCGTCCGCACCTCGAAGGACGGGCAGGCCGGCGCCAACGCGGGTGTGCTGGAGGACTACGCCGACGTGGCCGAGGGCTTCCTCACGCTGGCCTCGGTGACGGGGGAGGGGGTGTGGCTGGAGTTCGCGGGCTTCCTGCTCGACCACGTCCTCGCGCAGTTCGTGGACGAGGAGAGCGGGGCGCTGTACGACACGGCCGCCGACGCCGAGCGGCTCATCCGCCGCCCGCAGGACCCCACGGACAACGCGGCGCCCTCCGGGTGGACGGCGGCCGCGGGCGCGCTCCTCACGTACGCCGCGCACACGGGCGCCTCGCCGCACCGCACCGCGGCCGAGCGGTCCCTCGGCATCGTCAAGGCCCTCGGGCCCCGCGTGCCGCGCTTCATCGGGCACGGCCTCGCGGTCGCCGAGGCGGCGCTGGACGGGCCGCGTGAGGTGGCGGTCGTCGGGGAGATCCTCGGGGACCTGCACCGGACGGCACTGCTCGGCACGGCGCCGGGCGCGGCGGTCGCGGCGGGCCGGCCCGGCTCCGGTGAACTCCCCCTGCTGGCCGACCGCCCCTTGGTGGACGGCCGCGACGCCGCCTACGTCTGCCGCGGCTTCGTCTGCGACGCCCCTACGACGGATCCGGCGGAACTGGCTCGGTTGCTTTCCTGAGGGGGCGTCGGCGGCGGGGCGTTCCCGGCGGCGTTCCCTGGGGGCGGCTTCCGAATCGGCTGGGAGCCTCCCGCCTCGCCCCCGCCCCTGCCCTGCCCCGCCTGCGTCGCGCGGCGGGGCTGCGGTGGGCGGACGGCCGGTGGGCCCGGAGCCCCGTACTCCGGAGCATCCCGCTCTGACCCACCCCCGCCCCGCTCAGCACCTGGCCATGCCCCCCGCCCCGCCCCCTCAGCGCCCGCCCGCGCCACCCTCCGCCCCGCGGCGCAACCCCACCGCCGCGAGGGCGGCGCCCGCCGCGCACAGCACGCCCGTGACAAGGGCCGCGGTGTGGACGCCGTTGATGAACGCCTGGCCGCCGGCCTCGGTCACCGCTGTCCTCAGGGGCGTCGGCATGGCACCGGAGGCGGGGGAGATCCCCATCGCGACGGCGTCCTTGGCCTTGCCGAGCTCCTGGGCCATGGGCCCCGGCACGCCCGCCGAGGTCAGCTCGCCGGTCAGCGTGGCGCCGACGCGGCCGCTGATCAGGGAGACGAGTACGGAGGTCCCGAGCGCGCCGCCGACCTGGAGCGCGGTGGCCTGGAGGCCGCCCGCGACGCCCGCGTCCTCGACGGGCGCGTTGCCGACGATCGCGTCGGAGGAGGCCGCCATCACCATGCCGACGCCGAGGCCGAGCGCGACGAACGGCGGCCACATCGCGGCGTACGAGGAGTGGACGCCCCAGCCCAGCACCCCGAAGGACGCGGCGGCCTGGAGCGCCATGCCGAGCGGCATCGACAGCCGGGCGCCGAACCTCTCGGTGAGCGCGGCGCCCAGCGGCGAGGCGACGACGGAGGCGAGGCTCAGCGGCAGGGTGCGCACCCCGGCTTCGACGGGCGTGTAGCCGCGTACGTTCTGCAGGTACAGCATCACGAAGAAGATCACGCCGAGCAGCACGAAGAAGTTGACGGCGGTGATGATCGTGCCGATGGTCAGCGCGGGGCTGCGGAACAGCCGCATCGGCAGGAGGGGGTGACCCCTGTCCGAGCCGGGCCGGGCGCTCGGGGAGGGGCGGCCGAGGCGCGTCTCGTACCACCCGAAGGCCAGCAGGATGACGAGCCCGGCCGCGAGTGTGCCCAGCGTCGCGCTCGAACTCCAGCCCCACGTCTCGCCCTTGACGACGCCGAAGACGACCACGAGCAGGCCGAGGGCGAGCAGGACGACGCCGAGGACGTCGAAGCGGTGCCGGCCGGCGGCGCTCTTGCTCTGCGGCAGCACCAGCGCGCTGAAGGCGACCGCGACCACGCCGATGGGGGCGTTGATGTAGAAGACCGACTCCCAGCTGACGTGCTCGACGAGCAGCCCGCCGACGATGGGGCCGAGCGCCGTGGACACGGACGACACCATCGCCCAGATGCCCACCGCCATGCCGAACTTCCGCGGCGGGAACACCGCCCGCAGCAGACCGAGCGTGTTGGGCATCAGCAGCGCGCCGAAGAAGCCCTGTACGGCACGGAAGGCGATGACGCCCTCGATCGAGCCCGCCAGGCCGATGGCGACCGAGGCGAGGGTGAAGCCGACGACGCCGGTCAGGTAGAACGTGCGCCGTCCGAAGCGGTCGCCGAGTTTCCCGCCGAGGATCAGCGCGGCGGCGAGCGCCAGCAGGTACGCGTTGGTGACCCATTGCAGGTCGGAGGTGGAGGCGTGCAGGTCACGGCCGATCTCAGGGTTGGCGATCGAGACGACCGAGCCGTCCAGGCCGACCATGAACAGGCCGAAGGCGACGGCGACGAGCGTCAGCCAGGGCCGGCCGCGTCGCCCGGCCGGGGCGTCCGGCGGGCTGGCTGCGGGCAGGGGTGAGCGGTCCACGGAGGTGGCGGGCATGGAGGTGCCTTGCTTCCTGGAAGAAGAGGGGGATGTGCGGGGGCGTACGACCGCACGGCCGCACGGCGGCGGGGTTGCCGGTGCGGGTACGCCGCAGCCGTCAGGAGGTGGCGGCGGCCGGGTGGATGTGCCGGGCGAGGCCCCGGAGGGCGCCGAGGGCCGAGCCGATGGCGTCGAGGTCCCCGTCGGTGAGGGTGTGCAGCGCCTCGATGACGTACCCGTCCATGAGGTGCGCGGCCTGGTCGAGCCTGCGCCGCGCCTCGGCGGTGAGGTGCAGCCGCGCGATCCGCTTGTCGGCCGGGTCCTGCCCGCGCTCCAGAAGTCCTTGCCCGGCCAGCTGGGTGACCAGGGCGCTCACGTTGTTCGGCTTCATCAGCAGCGCGTCGGCCGCCGCCCGTACGGTGACGCCGTCCCGCTCCCCGACGAGCCGCAGCAGCGCCAGCTGCCCCTCGGGCAGCTGGGGATAGGGGAAGTCCTGGGCGAAACGCCGCTCAAGGGCCCGGTGCAGCGCGGGCAGGACAGAGGACATCGCTGACGCGATGTCCTGGATGTCCCGTTCGGACGCGCTGGAGGTGGGCATGCCGCCAGGATAAGTATGGCAAGATACCTATGTCAACATACCTGTCGCTGGGGCTCCCGGTCAGACCATGAGCGGCACGGGGTGGACCTCGTCCGCCGCGTGGCCCGCCCGCTCGTGGACGCGCTGAACGGCATCCGCGGACGGCGCCTCGGACAGGCAGAAGACGTCCCCGGATGTGGGGTCGGCCCACGCGTGCTCGAAGCTGACACCTTCCTGGTCCTGAATGGCCAGGTCAGCGGCGTGCGCCTCCTTGAGCTGGTCGGCGGTGATGTTCTGCATGCCGTGATGGACGTCCATGAACTTGGCCATCGCACTCACTCCTCGGCACTCGCTCCTCGGCAAGGCGGACGTGCCCCTCTTCCATGGTGCTCCCGGGGACACGCCACCTCCACTCAGGTCACGCCTGGGCCCCGACCGGCCCGCTCCCGAACTCCGCCACCGCGCCCGCCACGATCGCCTCCAGACGGTCGTGGTGGGCGCCGCGCCAGTACACGCGCGCGCACTCCCCGCACTGGGCGAAGACGTCGTACGAGCCGCGCGTGCCGCCCTCCAGGAGGTCCGCCACCTCTTCCTTGGTGGCCGTGCGGAGCGTGCCGTTGCAGGCGGTGCAGCGCGTCCACGGGGCGAGGCGCGGGGAGAAGCGGCCGAGGACGTCGCGGAGTTGGTCCTCGGGGCGGTCGCTGTAGACGTACGCCCCCGCCCACAGCTCCCGGCGCCGCAGCAGCCCCCGGTCACGGCTGAGCAGGACGCGCCGCTCGGCCGCCGAGCGCGCGGCCAGGGCGGGGTCGCCGATGTCCGTGCTCTCGTACGCCGCGTCGACACCGAGGAGGCGCAACCGCCGGGCCAGTGTGCCGAGATGGACGTCCAGGAGGAAGCGGAGCGGGGCGCCCGGCACCGGCTGGGGGCGACTGACCGCGCGTACGGAGATGGTCTCGCCCTCCGCCGGCACGTGCCCGGGGGCGACCTCGCGGCCGTCCACCACGAGCGCCCCGACCTCCGTCAGTGGCACCCCGAGGGACTCGACCACGTGCCCGAGCGTGGAGGCGCCGTCCGTAACGACCGTGGTGGGGCCCTGCCTTCGCTCCTGGGGGACGAAGGTGCCGAGCGCGGGGTCGAAACCGACGAGGATCTCCGGACCGTTCATGCGGTCAGGATGGCATGCCGGGACCGGACGGCACCGACGATTTTCCGCTCCTGTCCGCTCCCGCGAAGCCACTGGTCAGCATGGACAGGGTGCGGTCCACCAGCGTGGGCAGGTCGTCCCGGTGGTCGCGCTCGGCCCAGTACGCGGCGGTCTCGGTGAGCGCGCCGATCAGGCCCATGGAGAAGGTCCGCACCTCCAGGTCGCCGGGCTCGCGGCCGGTGCGCTCGGCGATGACCCGGCACAGGATGCCGCCGGTGACCGACATGCTCTCCAGCATCCGCGAGCGCACGGCGGGGACCTCGATCATCAGCTTCGTACGGAGCCTGGAGACCTCGGGCTCCTCCGCGAAGCCGAGGCTGACGGCCCGGCGCAGCACGACCCGCAGCGATTCCACGATCGGCTCGTCGGCGGGCCGCTCCCGCAACTCGCTCTCCAGGAGCGGATCGAACTCGTCGGTGAGGACGATGTCCTCCTTGGTCGGGAAGTAACGGAACACCGTGGAGGGGGAGACCTCCGCCGCCTCCGCGATCTGCTCGACCGTCGTCGCCTCGTACCCCTGCTCGCGGATCAGCCGGTACGTCGCCTCCCGGATCGCGAGGCGGGTCTTGAGCTTCTTCCGTTCGCGCAGCCCCAGCGGGGGCGCGGTCTCGGCGGTGGGGATCCGTGCGGCCGTCATGGCGTTCATTGTCGGGCATCCACCGAGGCCTTGCCCAGGTCAGGCGTGTCGGCCGCCGTGCCGTCGGTCCTCGGCAGGAGCGCGGCCACGAGCAGGGACGTCACCAGGGCGGCGACACCGCTGACAAGGAGGACGAGGCCCATGCCGTGGACGTACGCGGAGTTCGCGGCGTCGACGAGGCCGCCGTCGCCGAGCCGGTCGGCCACCCCGTGGGCCGCGACCACCGAGTCGCCCGCGGCGTCGGCCGCGGGGACCGGCAGGCCGCCGGTGTCGAGCCGGTCGGTGTACGCCCCGGCGAGGAGCGAGCCGAGCAGCGCGATGCCGAGGGCACTGCCCACCTGCCGTACGGTCATGAGCAGCCCCGAGCCGGAGCCCGCGCGCTCCACGGGCAGCGCGCCGAGCGCCGCGTCCATGGACGGCACGACGGCGAAGCCGAAGCCGAGGCCGGCCACCGAGAGCCACAGCGCGGTGAGGCCGTAGCCGCTGTCGAGCTCCGTGCGGCTGCCGAGGATCGCGGCGAAGGCGAGGACCGCGAGTCCGCTGCTGATCACCGCCCGCGCCCCGAAGCGGCGTACGACGGGCTCGGCGCCCTTCGCGGCGATCAGCAGTCCGCCCATCAGCGGCAGGAGCCGCACACCGGTGCCGAACGCGTCGTGGCCGAGGACGGCCTGGAGGTACGGCGGCAGCGCGAACAGCAGGCCCGACAGCACGAACATGACGAGCGTCGCCGCCATCGTGTTGAGGAAGAAGGCACGGTCGCGCAGCAGCGTCATGTCGAGCATGGGCCGCGTCATCCGCCGCTCACGCAGCACGAGCCCGGCGAGCAGCAGGATGGCGCCGGTGAGCACGCCGAGGACCAGGGGGTCGCCCCAGCCGCGTACGGGCGCCTCGATGATGCCGTAGACGAGCGCGCCGAGCCCGGCGACGGTCAGCGCCGTGGAGACGACGTCGACCGCGGGCGCCGCGGGGTCGCGGGTCTCGGGCAGCAGGAACAGGCAGGCGGCGAGGCTTGTCGCGACCATGGGGACGTTGATCAGGAAGATCGAGCCCCACCAGAAGTGGTCGAGCAGCCAGCCGCCGACGATCGGCCCGAGGGGCGCGCCGAGCGCGGAGGCGGCCGAGACGATGCCGATGGCCCTGGTCCGTTCACCGGGACCGAAGAGCGCGGGCAGCACGGCCAGCGCGAGCGGCATGACGAGGGCGGCGCCCGCCCCCATGACGGCGCGGGCGACCACGACGAGGGAGACGTCGTCGACGAGGGTGCCGATCAGCGACCCGGCCAGGAAGATGCCGAGCCCGGTCATCAGCATCCTGCGCCGCCCGAACCGGTCGCCGAGGAGCCCGGCGGGGAGCATCAGAGCGGCGAGGACGACGACGTACGCGTCCGCCATCCACTGCTGCTCGCCGGTGCTCGCGCCGAGCTGCTCGGCCATCGTCGGCAGCGCGACGTTGAGGATCGTCATGTCGAAGCCGAGCACCAGCAAGCTCGCGACCAGGGCGGCCAGCGCCCACCAGCGACGGGGGTTCTGCCGCGCGGCGGCGGGAGAGTTCGTGACGGTCACCATGAATTGAGAGTAACTCTCAAAAGGTGTTCACTGTCAATGTGTGCGGGCGCGCAGACGGGCCGGGCGCAGAAACGGTCGGCGCGCAAACGGCCGGGCGCGCGAAAAAGGTGGCCGCGGCTCAAGAGCCGCGGCCACCCGGATGGCGGAAGGAGGAACGTGCCGGATCACCCGTGCCGGTAGGCGACCAGCGAGATGCCGATGTAGTGCACGGCGAAGGCCGCGAGGGTCAGCGAGTGGAAGACCTCGTGGAAGCCGAAGAAGCGGGGGGAGGGGTTCGGCCGCTTGATGCCGTAGATCACGCCGCCCGCGCTGTAGAGCAGTCCGCCGACGACGACCAGGACGAGGACGGCGACGCCGCCCGTCCGCATGAAGTCCGGCAGGAAGAACACGGCGGCCCAGCCCATCGCGATGTAGCACGGCGTGTAGAGCCAGCGCGGGGCGCCGACCCAGAACACGCGGAAGGCGATGCCTGCGACGGCCGCGCCCCAGATGCCCCAGAGGAGCCACCGCCCCTTCGCGTCGGGGAGCAGCAGCATCGTCAGCGGGGTGTAGGTGCCCGCGATGATCAGGAAGATGTTCGAGTGGTCGAGTCTGCGCAGCACGCCGTCCGCGCGCGGGCTCCAGTCGCCCCGGTGGTACAGCGCGCTCACTCCGAAGAGCAGGCAGGCGGTCAGGGCGAAGACGCCGCAGGCGATCCGGCCGCGGGTGGAGTCCGCGAGCGCGGTCAGCACCAGGCCGGCGACGACTACCGCGGGGAACATGCCGGCGTGCAGCCAGCCGCGCATCTTCGGCTTCACGGGCAGCGGCATGTCCTGCGGGGGCGGTACGAGGGAGGGGGCGCCCTCGGGTTCCGGGATCGCTTCGGAGACGGAGGCGGTCATGTTCGGCATGGTACCTACGGGCCCGTAAGTCAGGGATCAGTCGGCGGCGGGGTCAATCGGGGCAGTACCCGTCATCAAATCGGGTGGAACGCCACCCTCGTGCCCGAAGCCGTACAAGTGGCGATGCTCACTCCGCTCAAGTGTGATGCCCTCTGGACAGATGGGCGGACGCGTCGGATGATCAAATGAGTGCGGTCGGCACCGGATGAGCGCCAAGGGAAATACACGTGAAGCGTCCGGGTCGCAGCCCCCACGGGGCATACATCCCAAAAACCCCTCGATTAGGAGCAATCGTGGCGCGCGACATCGCGGCTCCCAGCACCGTTCCGACCAACACCGTCCCGACCCGCCACAAGGAGCTCGTCTCCTGGGTCGACGAGATCGCCGAACTGACGCAACCGGACAGTGTGGTCTGGTGTGACGGCTCCGAGGCGGAGTACGAGCGCCTGTGCGAGGAACTCGTCGCCAAGGGCACGTTCAAGAAGCTCGACCCGATCAAGCGCCCCAACTCCTACTACGCCGTGTCGGACCCGACCGACGTCGCGCGCGTGGAGGACCGCACCTTCATCTGCTCCGAGAAGGAGGAGGACGCGGGCCCGACCAACCACTGGAAGGCCCCCGCCGAGATGCGGGAGATCTTCCGGGGCACCGACGGCAAGGGCGGCGTCTTCCGCGGGTCGATGAAGGGCCGCACGATGTACGTCGTGCCCTTCTGCATGGGCCCGGTCGGCTCGCCGCTGTCCGCGATCGGCGTCGAGATCACCGACTCGGCGTACGTCGCCGTCTCCATGCGCACCATGACCCGCGTGGGCCAGGCGGTCCTGGACGAGCTGGGCGAGGACGGCTTCTTCGTCAAGGCCGTCCACACCCTCGGCGCCCCGCTCGCCGACGGCGAGGCCGACGTGCCGTGGCCGTGCAACTCCACGAAGTACATCTCGCACTTCCCCGAGGACCGCGAGATCTGGTCCTACGGCTCGGGCTACGGCGGCAACGCCCTGCTCGGCAAGAAGTGCTACGCCCTGCGCATCGCCTCCGTCATGGCGCGCGACGAGGGCTGGCTCGCCGAGCACATGCTGATCCTCAAGCTCACGCCCCCGCGCGGTGAGTCGAAGTACGTCGCCGCCGCCTTCCCGTCCGCCTGCGGCAAGACGAACCTCGCCATGCTGGAGCCCACGATCTCCGGCTGGACCGTCGAGACCATCGGCGACGACATCGCCTGGATGCGCTTCGGCGAGGACGGCCGCCTCTACGCGATCAACCCCGAGGCCGGCTTCTTCGGCGTCGCGCCCGGCACCGGCGAGCACACCAACGCCAACGCCATGAAGACGCTGTGGGGCAACTCCGTCTTCACCAACGTCGCGCTCACCGACGACGGCGACGTCTGGTGGGAGGGCATGACGGAGGAGACCCCGGCCCACCTGACGGACTGGAAGGGCAACGCCTGGACGCCGCAGTCCGGCACCCCGGCCGCGCACCCCAACGCCCGTTTCACCACCCCGGCCGCCCAGTGCCCGATCATCGCGCCCGAGTGGGAGGACCCCAAGGGCGTGCCGATCTCGGCCATCCTCTTCGGCGGCCGCCGCGCGAGCGCGGTCCCGCTGGTGACCGAGTCCTTCGACTGGCAGCACGGCGTCTTCCTCGGCGCGAACGTGGCCTCCGAGAAGACCGCCGCCGCCGAGGGCAAGGTCGGCGAGCTGCGCCGCGACCCGTTCGCCATGCTGCCGTTCTGCGGTTACAACATGGGCGACTACATGGCGCACTGGATCGACGTGGCCAAGGGCAAGGACCAGTCCAAGCTGCCGAAGATCTACTACGTGAACTGGTTCCGCAAGGACGAGAAGGGCCGCTTCGTGTGGCCCGGCTTCGGTGAGAACTCCCGCGTCCTGAAGTGGGTCGTGGAGCGCCTGGACGGCAAGGCCGAGGGCGTCGAGACCCCCATCGGCATCCTGCCGACGGTCGACTCGCTCGACACCGAGGGCCTGGAGCTGGCCGACGCCGACCTGAAGTTCCTGCTCACGGTCGACAAGGAGGTCTGGCGCGACGAGGCCTCGCTGATCCCCGAGCACCTCAACACCTTCGGCGACCACACGCCCAAGGAGCTGTGGGACGAGTACCGCGCACTGGTGCAGCGCCTGGGCTGAGACCGCACCCGCCATCCCGGAGGGGCCCCGCACAACGGCGTGCGGGGCCCCTCCGCGTACGTACGCGCGCATGCCGCTGTGCGTTACGTACGCACATACTTCGCGGCCCCGTCGCGGCGGCTCGCGGACGCCGAAGGCGAGGACACGCCCCGCCGAAGGACATCGCCCGGAGCGCCGACGGCAAGCGGGTCACCGGCACCAGGTCACCGGCACCGAGGCGACCTACGGCACGGCACGCGCTGCTCGCGGCCGACGACCCGGCGGAGCCGGCGCGGGCCGGACGCGCCGGCCGAGGTGGCGCGTCGGCGCCGGGCGGCGGCGTGGCGCGCTCCCCGGTGCCGGTCACGTGGGCGATCAGGTTGGTGGGTGCCGAGGGGGACTGCGTGAGGGCCTCGGCGGCGGCCGGCCGCGGCAACGGCACGTGCGAGGCGCGGGCCGTGGGCGTCTTCGGCAGCTCGCCGGAGCTGCTGATCCCGCCCGGCGGGCTACCGTCCGGCCGGGCCACGGTGAAGATCACCGCCGGGGCGGAGCGTCGTGGGTGGCACCCGGTCCGTGGCCTTCCCGGCCGCGGACCGGGGCCGATCAGGAGGCGCCGACCAGGCGCGTGGCGTCCGCGTGGGCGTCCATGCGCTCGGCGGCCAGGATGGCCGCCGCGGTGTCGGCGCGGGAGGCCGCCACGACCAGGGCGCGGCCGGCGAGGGCGTGCGCGCGCTGGTGCAGGGCGGTCAGGGCGGGTTCGTGGATTGCCGTGGCGACCGACGAGCGCGCCGGCTGGGCGCCGCCCCGCAGCCGCGCCACCTCGCACGCCAGTCGCTCGGCGGCGGCGTCCAGGTCGGCGGCGGGGGCGAGGGCGCGCAGCTCGTCGGTGACGGCGAGGAGCGCCGCGAGGTGCCCGGCGAGCTGGATGTCCAGCTCTTCCTCGCGGGAGCGGTGGGGGAAGTCCGCGTCATCGGCCATCGAGTGGACCGACTTGGTGCGGATCGGCTCGTACATGGGTGGCCTCCAAGCGGTATGGGGACCATCCTATCTTAGATTTCGTCTAAAGTTGAGTCGCGTCCGGGAGGCCGGGCGCGGGCCCCGTTCACGGCTGGCTGTAGCCGTCCAGGAAGTTGCCGATCCGCCTGACCGCCTCCGCGAGGTCGGTCGCCGTCGGCAGCGTCACGACCCGGAAGTGGTCAGGTTCCGGCCAGTTGAAGCCCGTGCCGTGCACGACCATGATCTTCTCGGCGCGCAGCAGGTCGAGGACCAGCTGCCGGTCGTCCTTGATCTTGAAGACCTTCGGATCGAGCCGCGGGAAGAGATACAGCGACCCCTTCGGCTTCACGCAGCTCACGCCGGGGATCTGCGTCAGCAGGTCGTACGCGGTGTCGCGCTGCTCCAGGAGCCGCCCGCCCGGCAGTACCAGGTCGTTGATCGTCTGCCGCCCGCTCAGCGCCGCGACGACGCCGTGCTGGCCCGGCATGTTCGCGCACAGCCGCATGTTGGCGAGGATCGTCAGGCCCTCGATGTACGACGAGGCGTGCGCCTTCGGCCCCGAGATCGCCATCCAGCCGACGCGGTAGCCCGCGACCCGGTACGCCTTCGACATGCCGTTGAAGGTGAGGGTGAGCAGGTCCGGGGCGATGGCGGCGGTCGGGGTGTGCGTCACACCGTCGTAGAGGATCTTGTCGTAGATCTCGTCGGAGCAGACCAGCAGATTGTGGCGGCGCGCGATGTCGGTCAGGCCGCGCAGCATCTCGTCGCTGTAGACCGCGCCGGTCGGGTTGTTCGGGTTGATGATGACGATCGCCTTGGTGCGGTCGGTCACCTTGCGCTCGATGTCGGCGAGGTCCGGCATCCAGTCGGCCTGTTCGTCGCAGCGGTAGTGCACGGCGGTGCCGCCGGACAGGGACACGGCCGCGGTCCACAGGGGGTAGTCGGGCGCCGGTACGAGGACCTCGTCGCCGTCGTCGAGCAGGCCCTGCATGGCCATGACGATCAGCTCGGAGACGCCGTTGCCGATGAAGACGTGCTCGACGTCGGTCTCGATGCCGAGGGTCTGGTTGTGCATGACCACCGCGCGGCGGGCGGCGAGCAGGCCCTTCGCGTCGCCGTAGCCGTGCGCGGAACCGACGTTGCGGAGGACGTCCTCCAGGATCTCCGGCGGGCACTCGAAGCCGAAGGCGGCCGGGTTGCCGGTGTTGAGCTTGAGGATGCGGTGGCCCGCTGCTTCCAGCCGCATCGCCTCCTCAAGCACGGGGCCCCGGATCTCGTAACAGACGTTGGCGAGCTTCGTCGACTGGATGACCTGCATGGCGGCGAGCTTACGGGGTGTTCTTGCGGCGGTTCGGCGAATATCCCCGGAGCGCCCCGGAGCGCCTTCGTCGGCGCGCGGTCTTGTCCTCGGGCGCCGGGCCCCCAACAATGCGCATGACAAACCGAAGGACCTTCGGTCATGCAGTCATCCAGAGGGGACCCCCACATGAACAAGCCTCTCGTCGGCGCGTGTCTCGCCGCCCTGCTCTGCGGAGCGACGGCCGCGCCCGCGGCGGCCGCCGGTGCCGAACGGGCCGAGAAGCCCGCGGTCAAGGCCGTCAGCCTCGCCGGGACCGTGGCGCTCAGCAACTGCTCCGGCTCCGTCGTGCGCGTACCCGGTTCGCAGCCCGGCGACCCCGCCCTGGTCCTGTCCAACGGCCACTGCCTGGAGAGCGGCTTCCCCGCCCCCGGCGAGGTCGTCGTCGACAAGCCCTCGTCGCGCCGCTTCACGCTCCTGAACGCCTCCGGCGGCAGCCTCGCCACACTCCGGGCGAGCAAGATCGCGTACGCCACGATGACCGACACGGACATGTCGCTCTACGAACTCACCACCACCTACCGCGACATCGAGACCAAGTACGGGATCAAGGCACTGGAGCTGAACACGGCGCGCCCCGAGCGGGGCCGGGCGATCACCGTCGCCTCCGGGTACTGGAAGAAGCTGTACAAGTGCGGCATCGACGGCTTCGCGTACCGCCTCAAGGAGGGCAGCTGGACCTGGAAGGACTCGGTCCGCTACACCCCCGAGTGCAAGACGATCGGCGGCACCTCGGGCTCCCCGGTGATCGACGACGCGACCGGCAAGGTCGTCGCCGTCAACAACACCGGCAACGAGAGCGGCGGCCGCTGCACGGACAACAACCCCTGTGAGGTCGACGAGAGCGGCCGGGTCACGGTGCGCGAAGGCATCAACTACGCGCAGCAGACCTACACCCTCGTGCCGTGCGTCGGCACCGGCAACAAGATCGACCTCGGCCGGACCGGCTGCACTCTGCCGAAGCCGGCCGGGGGCCGGTAGCCGCCTGACGCCGCCGCGGGTGCCGTCCCCGCGCCTCGGGCCCGGAGGTCCGGGGGCGGCACCCGCGCGGCTCGTCTCAGGCCGCCTGCGCCAGCTCGGCCCTGCCGAACAGCAGGGCGTACCCCGGCGGCAACAGGCCCAGCAGGCGGTCCACGAGCTCCCCGTCGACCGCCTGCGCCAGGACGGCGAGGACGGAGCTGACGTCCCATCGAGCGGTGGCCGGCGTGGCACCCTCCAGGCGCAGCGCCACGCTCTCGACGAACTCGGCGGCCGTGAGCTGCCGCCTCACGGGCACCTCGTCCGCGATCAGCTTCGCCGCCTCGACCGGCAGCCGGGCCGCCAGTTCGACGCGCTCGTCCCCGATGACCCCGACAACTTGGCCGCCGAGGGCGGACAGGACGGTGCGCGTCACGCGCTCCGCCTCCGCGGCGGTGGCGTACTGCCCGGATTCCCTTACCGCCTCGATGAGTTCGCTCCATCTCATCGTGCGTTCTCCTCCGTCTTCTCTTGTCGACCGGCCGCGCTCCCCGCGCGGCCGACTCTCACGTGGCCGGCCTCGCGCGCCGACCTGCCTCGCGCGCCGGCCGGGTCAGCCGCTGATCTGCCGCCGCCCGCTGTCGCCGCCGCTGATCTGGATCTTGCGCGGCTTGGCCTGCTCGGCCACCGGGATCCGCAGCGTCAGGACGCCCGCCTCGTACGAGGCCTCGATCCGCTCGGTGTCCAGGGTGTCGCCCAGGAACAGCTGGCGGGAGAAGGTGCCGGTGGGGCGCTCGCCCACGATCAGTTCCACGCCCTCGGGGGCGGGGGAGCGGCGCTCGGCACGGACGTTCAGTACGTGGCGTTCCACGTCCAGGTCGATCGACTCGGGGTCGACGCCCGGCAGATCGAAGTGGACGACGAACTCGTCGCCCTGGCGGTAGGCGTCCATCTGCATGCCGGCCGGACGGGCGCTGTTGAAGACCTGCTGGGCGAGGCGGTCGACCTCACGGAATGGGTCGGTACGCATGAGCATCACGGGTCACTCCCTTCGACGGTGCTGGGTGCGATGCCCTACGGATTTCTATATAGCTCGGAGGAGGAAAATTGACAAGGCCGGACTCAGGTCCGGTTCCGCGGGTGGCGCGGAACCGGACCTGAGCCCGGCGCGGGTCAGACGGTCAGGAGTAGCTGAGGTCGCCCACGCTCCAGGCGCTCACGTCCTGGAGGGCGATGCGGTACATCCCGCCCGTCTCCGGCAGGCCCAGGGTGCCCTGGAGGATCCGGGCCAGGTGGAAGTGGAGGTGGGTGGGGGCGGTGTCCCGCGGCGGGTCGTCGGGCGCTCCGTCGGGCGCCTCGTCGGTTTCGAACACGGAGGCGAACGGGCCCAGCCGGTCGGAGTCCTTGAGGACTTCGGCGACGCGCCGCCGCCACAGGGCTTCGGGGGCCAGTCGTCCGGTGATGACGGCACCGGCCACGACCACGGTGAGGGACATCTGATTGCTGTGCTCGGACTCCACCAGGGTGGCGATGTCGACGAGCAGTTCGTCAGGCTTCGACATGACTGGTGAGCCTACCGACGGCAGAGGGTCCGTGGGCCCTTGGATCCCTCCACGTCCGCTTCCGAAAATCTATCGCGACGGGAGTAGACATGCGCAACCGTCGTTGTTAGAGTTCTTGGTGTAGTCAAAGACGTTGCAAGACAGTGCAAGGAAGGGAGCGAACGCCATCAGGATCGCCCGGGCGGGGCAGGACGTCGTTCGGGTACCGAAGGCCCCGGATTGGAAGGTGGTCCCCGGTCACGCATTCACGATCCCCGCACCCCCGTCCCGTCGGGCGGCCGTGCGGATACAGAGAGCCGGCACACAGGGCCGGTAGATGGTGTTGAAACCCCTCGGGGCCTGGTGCCAACGGCACCAGGCCCCTCGACGCGTTCCAGAAAAAGGTGCAAATGCCCCCAGAGACCCTCACGCAAGGCCCCGACCGGTTCGATGACGACGACTACCCCGCCTACACCATGGGCCGGGCCGCCGAGATGATCGGCGCCACCCCCGGCTTCCTCCGAGCCGTCGGCGACGCCCGTCTGATCACCCCGCTGCGCTCCGAGGGCGGCCACCGCCGCTACTCGCGTTATCAGCTGCGCATCGCCGCGCGCGCCCGCGAGCTCGTCGACCAGGGCACGCCGATCGAGGCCGCCTGCCGCATCGTCATCCTTGAGGATCAGCTCGAAGAGGCCCAGCGCATCAACGAGCAGCTGCGTGCCGCCAAGGCCGAGGGGGCGCCGTCGTCCTGAGGGCGCCGTCGTCGTATATCTGTGACGGCAGATGCAGAATTTCGAGCGATGCGCGATGAGGGTTTATCCGCCGACGAGTGGAGCGATAAGCAAAACCCTGCACCGTCGGCGATGGCGTGCTACTGTCGATATCAGTTGCAGTTGTGGTTCCCAGAGACTTCAAGTGCTCGGTCGGCGTTATGTGTCGGCGGGGCACTTTGTATTGCCGGGTCATTCCGGACGGGTTAATCATCGCGGCGACGCGGAGTTCGCACAGTGTGGATTCCACGGGCACTGCCCCGAAGGAGATATGACATGGCTACTGGCACCGTGAAGTGGTTCAACGCGGAAAAGGGCTTCGGCTTCATCGAGCAGGACGGCGGCGGCGCCGACGTCTTCGCTCACTACTCGAACATCGCCACCCAGGGCTTCCGTGAGCTCCAGGAGGGCCAGAAGGTGACCTTCGACGTCACGCAGGGCCAGAAGGGCCCGCAGGCCGAGAACATCGTTCCCGCCTGACGCTGACGCGCACTTCGTAGCTGGGGCCCGCACCTTGGGTGCGGGCCCCAGCTCGTGCTGTTTCCGGGGGGCGTGTCACCTTCCCCCGCTGTCGACGTGGCACGACGGACCAGTCCGGTGAATCCACCCGGAGTCCGCATCCCGTCTCTTTTGACCGGCCGGTCACGGAATATTCCGGCGGCCGGAATTTTGTTTCATTTTTCACCGGCCGTTCCTGCAATTCCGGGCACTGAAGTCAGTGTCGCCGAGAATTCCTCGATACGCGCCGCATCGAGGAAGGTTCTCCATGAACCGCTCAACACGCACGAACGGCCGACACGCGGGTGGCCCCCGCTCCTCCGGCGGCTTCCGCGCCTCGGAGGGCTCCCGCTCCGGCGGCGGCCCGCGAACCGGTGGCTCCCGCTCCTACTCCAAGGGCCCCTCCCGCCGCCCCGCCGCGCTCCAGGGAGAGTTCGCCCTCCCGGTCACCGTCACCCCGGCCCTGCCGCCCGTCGAGGACTTCGCCGCGCTCGGCCTGCCGAACGCCATGGTGGAGACCCTGACCCGGCTCGGCGTCACCGCGCCCTTCCCGATCCAGGCGGCCACGCTGCCCAACTCCCTCGTGGGCCGCGACGTCCTCGGCCGCGGGCGCACCGGATCCGGCAAGACCCTCGCCTTCGGCCTCGCCGTGCTCGCCCGCACCGCCGGGCAGCGCGCCGAACCGCGCAGCCCCCTCGCCCTGATCCTCGTCCCCACCCGCGAGCTCGCCCAGCAGGTGACCGACGCCCTCACCCCCTACGCCAAGGCGGTGCGGCTGCGCATGGCCACGGTGGTCGGCGGCATGTCGATCGGACGCCAGGCCGGCGCCCTGCGCGTCGGCGCCGAGATCGTCGTCGCGACACCCGGCCGGCTCAAGGACCTCATCGAGCGGCGCGACTGCCGGCTCGACCAGGTCGCCGTCACCGTCCTCGACGAGGCCGACCAGATGGCCGACATGGGCTTCCTGCCGCAGGTCACCGAACTCCTCGACCAGGTCCGGGCCGACGGTCAGCGGATGCTGTTCTCCGCCACCCTGGACCGCAACGTCGACCTCCTCGTCCGCCGCTACCTCAGCGACCCGGTCGTTCACTCGGTCGACCCCTCGGCCGGCGCGGTCACCACGATGGAGCACCACGTGCTGCACATCCACGGTGCCGACAAGTACGCCGCCACGACGGAGATCGCCGCCCGCGACGGACGCGTGATCCTCTTCCTGGACACCAAGCACGCTGTCGACAAGCTCACCACGCACCTGCTCCAGAGCGGGGTACGGGCCGCCGCGCTGCACGGAGGCAAGTCACAGCCCCAACGCACGCGTACGCTCGCCCAGTTCAAGTCCGGTCAGGTCACGGCGCTCGTCGCGACGAACGTCGCGGCACGCGGCATCCACGTGGACGACCTCGACCTCGTCGTCAACGTCGACCCGCCCGCCGACCACAAGGACTACCTCCACCGCGGCGGCCGCACCGCCCGCGCCGGGGGCTCCGGCAGCGTCGTCACGCTCGTCACCTCTGCGCAGCGCCGCGACATGAACCGTCTGATGGTCGCCGCCGGGATCACACCGCAGACCGCGCAGGTGCGTTCCGGCGAGGCCGAGCTGACGCGCATCACCGGGGCCAGGACCCCCTCCGGCGTACCGGTGACCATCGCCGCCCCGCCGAAGGAAGGCTCCCGCCGCAGCGCGCCCGCCCGCGGCCGACGCCCCCGCGACGGCCGCGCCCGCCGCGCGTACGCCGCGCGTACGCAGGGCGGGGATGGCCAGGGCGCGGCAGCCTGAGAGGGCGGGCCTGGGCCCGCCCCCGCCGTCGTCATCGCCGGCAGGCCGGGCCGTTTTCCGTCCCAGCCCGCCCGGCGGCGGTCTCTCCCCCTCACCCTCTCCCTTCTCTCCCCGTTCCTCTCCCGCTCCCTGTGAGGCACCATGCGCTGTGTCATCGCCCGCTTCCCCTTCGACCTGTTCAAGAACGAGGTCGAGCAGGCCATGAAGGGCGTCAAGCCCGAACCCGTCACCGGTGAGTCCGTGATCATCGGCCGCCGCCACTACCCCGTCAAGCAGGTCGGGGAAGTCATCACGCGCCAGGACCGCCGCGACTTCTCGGCGCAGGAGGTGACCCGGGCCCTCTCCGGCCTCGGCTTCACCTGCCGCGCCGCGCCCGCGCCCGCCCCCGCCGCCGAACCGGCCGTACCGCAGGCCTGGCCGACGACCCTCGTCTGACCCCGGGGCGGGCCCTTCACGGAGTCCGGCGTATGGCGCGTCCCGCGAGGACGTCCGTGCGCCGGCCGTCCCGCATCACGAACCGGCCGTCGATCAGCACATGCGGAATCCCGGTGGGAAGCGTGCGCGGCGCCTCGAAAGTGGAACCCGCCGCGACGGTCTGCGGGTCGAACAGGACCAGATCGGCGCGGTAGCCCTCGCGTACGAGTCCCCGGTCGGGGAGCCGGAGGCGGGCGGCGGGCCGTGAGGTGAGGTGGGCGACGGTCTCTTCGAGGGACATGACGCCCAACTCCCGCGCGTAGCGCCCCAGATACTGCGGGAATGTGCCGTACGCGCGCGGATGCGGCTTGAAGCCCTGAAGAATGCCGTCGCTGCCGCCCGTGTGCACGCGATGGCGCATGATCGCCCGGACGTTCTCCTCGTGGCCCACGTGCTGGAGGATCGTCGAGCCGAGGTTGTCGTCGATGAGCAGACGCCGGGCGGTGACCCACGGCTCCTCGCCGCGCTGAGCCGCGGAGCGGGCGATCGTCTTGCCGACGCAGGAGGCGAGCCCCGGGTCGGAGACGCCGGAGACCTCGATGGTGTCCCACTCGATGGGTACGCCGTGACAGCCGTCGGCGCCGATGACCTCCATGTGGTGGCGGATCTTCTCGGCGCTCGCGTCGTCCCGCAGGCGCGCGAGGATCGCCTCCGGCCCCCCTTCACTCGCCCAACTGGGCAGCATCGCCACGAGCGTCGTGCAGCCCGGGGTGTAGGGGTACGTGTCGAGGGTGATGTCCGCGCCGCGCGCGAGGGCGTCGTCGAGGAGAGCGAGCAGGTCCGGGGCCTTGCCCTTGTTCACGCCGAAGTTCATCGTCGCGTGGGCGAGGTGAAGGGGACAGTTCGCGGAGCGCGTGAGCTCCACCATCTCCTCGTAGGCCTGGAGCGCGCCGGCGCCGTAACTGCGGTGGTGCGGGCAGTAATAGCCCTTGTGGGCGGCAACGACCCGGCAGAGCTGGGTGAGTTCGGAGTCGTCGGCGTACACGCCGGGGGTATAGGTGAGGCCCGACGACATGCCGACGGCGCCCTCCCGCATCCCGTCCGCCACGAGCTGCCGCATGCGGTCCAGCTCGGCGGGGGTCGCGGGACGGTCGTCCCAGCCCATCGCGTACATGCGGACGGTGCCCTGGGGGATGAGATACGCGGCGTTCACAGCGATGCCGTGGCCGCCGTGCGAACGGTCCAGGCGGTCCAGGTACTCGCCGACCGTCCGCCAGTCGAAGTCGATGTCGTCCCCGTCACCGTTCCAGCCGGTGATGGCCCGGCGGACCTGGGCGAGCGTACGGTCGTCGACCGGGGCGTAGCTCAGGCCGTCCTGGCCGATGACCTCCAGGGTGACGCCCTGGGCCGCCTTCGCGGTGTGCGCGGGGTCGCGGAGCAGGGCCAGGTCGCTGTGGGCGTGCATGTCGATGAAGCCGGGCGCGAGGACGAGACCCTCGGCGTCCAGGGTCTTCGCGGCCGAGGGGCGCGGGCCGCCGCCGTTGCCGTTGTCGTTGTCCTGCCGGTGGATCTCGGTGATCCTGCCCTCGTGTACGGCGATGTCGGCGCGGTAGGAGGCACGTCCGGTGCCGTCGATGACGCGGGCGTCTCGGATCACCAGGTCCATGGGGGGCCTCTCTTGGTTGCGGGGGTGGAGGTTGGCCGGCGGTTATCCGCCGGTGGTCGGCGGCCGGCGGTCGGCTTTTCCCGGCCTTCGGCCGGATCGGGCCCCGCCCGCCCGTCCGTCCTTGCGGGTTGGTTGTCGGGTGCGGGTGGCCCCGGTGGGGGCGGTGGGCGTCGGCGGGTGCGGGCCGTAGGTGGGCCCCGGCCTTCTGCCCCCGCCCGCCCGCCCGCCCGTCCGTGCGGGATCGTTGTCGGGTGCGGGTGGCTTCTGGTGGCGGCGGCTGAGCGTCGGCGGGTGCCGGTCCCGGGTGGTGTTCGGCCTTCGGCCGGAGGTGTCCCCACCCGCCCGCCCGTCCGTGCGGGGCCGTTGTCGGGTGCCGGTGGATCCCGTGGGGGCCGGGTGCCGTCGGCGGCCGACGGCGAAGGCCCTCCCGGCGCGGAGCGGCGGTTTGGGGGATGGCTGCCGGGTTACGGCCGGTGGGTGGGAGACGTCCGGCGCGGAGCGGCGGTTCAGGGGGTGGCCGCCGGGAGCCACCCCACCCCCCGCTTCAGAAGAACGTCCGCACGTAATCCGTGACCGTCCCATCCGCCTCCACCAGCGGAATCAGCTGCCACTTGTCGAACACCGTGCACGGATGCGAAAGCCCCATCCCCACCCAGTCCCCCACGGCCAGCTCCGCCTCAGCCCCCGTCCGCACCCACCCGTGCTGATCGGACAGCCCCGTCACCGTGATCCCGGCCGCCGCCCGCTCCACACCGTCGCGCCGCACCACATGCGCCTCGGGCAGATCCAGGTCGTACGCCGCGTCCCGCTTCCCCGCGTTGACGAACGCCTGCGTGGCGGAAGGCCTCGACACCACCTGGGCCCACAGCCGGAACGCCGGTTCGAGCGCGCCCTCCTGCGGGACGCGGTTGAAGGGCGTGAGGTGCCGGTAGTGACCGTCGTCATGTGAGACGTACGCACCGGAGCGCAGCAACTTCAGTACGGGCACGGACAGTTCGGGAAGCTCCGCGAAGACCGACGCCACCGCGTCGAACCACGCGCTGCCACCCGCGCTGACCACGACCTCCGGCAGGTCCGCGAACCGCCCCGCCTTGTCGAGCTCGACGGCCAGCGCGGTCAGCCGCCGAAGCCACGCCGTGACCCGCTCCGTGGTGGCCTGCGGCACCTCGCCCTCGTACCCGGCGACGCCCACGAGCCGCAGCGTGTCCGCGCCCGCGACGGCGTTGGCGATCTCGAAGCACTCGGCCTCGGTCCGCACACCGGTGCGCGCCTCGTCACCGGCGGCCAGTTCCAGCACGACGTCGACGGGACGGCTGGCGCCCGCATCGCTGAGCGCCGCGTGCATCAGCTCGACGCCGCGTACGGAGTCGACGTAACAGATGAAGCGGAAGGACGGGTCGGCGTCCAGCTCGGCGGCGACCATGCGCAGCGCCGCCGCGTCGACCAGTTCGTTCGCCAGGAAGATCCGCGAGACGCCGAACGCCCGTGCCACGCGCACCTGGTGGGGCACCGCCAGCGTGATGCCCCACGCCCCGCGCTCCAGCTGCCGGGCGAAGAGCTGCGGCGCCATCGACGTCTTGCCGTGCGGCGCGAAGGCCAGGCCGTGCCGCTCGGCGTACGTCTCCATGAGCGCGAGGTTGTGTTCCAGGCGCTCGGCGGAGAGCGCGAGGACGGGGGTGGTGAAGCCGCCGGTGAAGAGGTTCCTGCGCTCGGCCGCGAGCTCGCCGACCGTCAGCCCGTCGGCGTCCGGGGAGGCCCTTGAAGCGGTGGTCGATCCGCTCGTCCGCGAGCGCGGCGAGCGCATCCGCAGCACGGTCGGCGGCGGCGTCGGCGGCGGTGTCGACAGTGCTGCGGAGAGCGTTGTCGACGGCGTCGAAGGCGGGGTTGTCGGCGGCCATGGGCGCCTCCTCCAGAGGTGCGTTGCAGCGTGTGCAACAGTCATTGCGTATGTCGCTGACAGCTGTCTAACATCCGAGCCAACCCCGGGTCAACGGATCCGGAGAGACGGTTGAGGGGCTGGAGATCGTGACCGCACAGGCAGCCGCGAGGGCGGCCGCGCAGGCGATGGTGGACGTCGTGGCACTCGGCGAGTCCATGGTCACGTTCCGGCCCGCGCGCCCCGGCCGCCTCGCCGACGTGCCCTCCTTCGACCGCGGGATCGGCGGCGCCGAGTCGAACGTCCTGTGCGCGCTCGCCGCCGCCGGACACACCACCCGCTGGGTCAGCCGCGTCGGCGCCGACGGCTTCGGCGACCACCTCGTCGAGACGATCGCCCGCTACGGAGTCGACACCTCCGCGGTCGGCCGCGACCCGCACCGCCCCACCGGCATCTACTTCCGCACCGCCGACGACCGCGACACCGACGCCCACGAGGTCGTCTACTACCGCGCGGGCTCCGCCGCCTCGGCCATGGCGCGCGGCTCCGTCGACGAGGACGCGCTCGCCGCGGCCCGCATCCTGCACCTGTCGGGCATCACACCCGCACTCTCCGCCGACTGCCTGGCCCTAGTACGCCACCTCTGCACCCGACGCCCCGCCCGGAGCCCCGACCGAGTCCCCATCGACCCCGTCGGCCCGCGCGCCCCCGTCGACTCCCGCGCCCCCGTCGATTCCCGTGCCCCCATCGACCCCGTCGACTCCCGCGCCCCCATCGACCCCTGCACCTCGTACGCCCCCCACACCCCCCACACCCCCCGCATCCCCCTAGTCTCTTTCGACGTCAACCACCGCCCCGGCCTCTGGAAAGACGCCACCCCCGGCCCCGACGTGCTGCTCCACCTCGCGCGCGGCGCCGATCTCGTCTTCGTCGGTGAGGACGAGGCCGCGACCGCCTGGGGCGTGACCGGCGGCCCCGACGCCCTGCGCGCCGCCCTGCCCGAACCCGCCGCCCTCGTCGTCAAGCAGGGCGCCCGCGGCGCCACCGTCTTCCGGCATGGCGAGGACCCCGTCTTCCAGCCCGCCCTGCACGTCGACGTCGTCGCGCCCGTCGGCGCCGGTGACGCCTTCGCCGCCGGGTTCCTCTCCGCCACCCTGCGCGGCCTGCCCGCCGCGCAGCGGCTGCGCCACGGCCACCTCATGGCCGCCGCCGCCCTCACCGACCCCGGTGACCTCGCGACGCCCCCCGCCCGCGCACACGCCGACCGCCTCGCCGCCCTGGACGACACCGCCTGGGAGACACTTCGTCTCGGCCCCGGCTGGACGGCGAACGCCCCAGAGCACGGCGGGGCCGACGAGGAGGTACCCACCCCATGAGCCAGACCGTCGACCGAGCGCTCTCGATCCTGCCGCTGCTCGCCGAAGGCCCCGCCGACCTCGGCCAGGTCGCCGACCGGCTCGGCGTCCACAAGTCCACCGCGCTCCGGCTCCTGCGCACCCTCCACGAACACGGCCTGGTCTTCCGCCAGTCCGACCAGCGCTACCGCCTCGGCGCACGCCTGTTCGCGCTCGCCCAGGAGGCCGTGGAGAACCTCGACGTGCGCGAGATCGCCCACCCCCACCTCCTCGCCCTCAACGAACGGTGCGGCCACACGGTCCACCTAGCCGTCTACGAGGACGGGGAAGTCCTCTACATCGACAAGGTCGAGAGCCGCTACCCGGTGCGCATGTACTCGCGCATCGGCAAGCCGGTGGCGATCACGGTCGCCGCCGTCGCCAAACTGCTCCTCGCCGACTTCCCGGAAGCCGAGCGCCGCGCCCTCGCGGAGAAGCTCGACTACCCCACCTACACGTCCCGTTCGACACCCAACGCCGCCGCGTTCCTGCGGGAGCTGGAGAAGGTGCGCGAACAGGGCTGGGCCACCGACCTCGGTGGCCACGAGGAGTCCATCAACTGCGTCGGGGCCCCCATCCGCGGCGCGGACGGACGCGTCGTCGCCGCCATGTCGGTCTCCGCGCCGAATGTCGTCGTCACCGCCGAGGAACTCCTCGCACTGCTCCCGCTCGTACGCCGTACGGCGGAAGCCATCAGCCGGGAGTACTCCGGCCACGCCCCCCTGAAAGAAGCCTGAAGGACAGCTCATGACCGAGAACACCGAGAACACCGGCAACACCGGCAACACCGGCAACACCGGCAACACCGTGAAGACCGCCCTCACCCCGGCCACCCACACCACCCCGCCCGCGAAGTTCTCCCACGGCGTCAAGAAGGGCAACATCCTTCAGGTCGCCGGCCAGGTCGGCTTCCTCCCCGCCGAGGCGGGCAAGGCCCCCACCCCGGCCGGCCCCACCCTGCGCGAGCAGACCCTCCAGACCTTCGCCAACGTCAAGGCGATCCTCGAAGAGGGCGGCGCGACCTGGGACGACGTGATGATGATGCGCGTCTACCTCACGGACGTGGACCACTTCGCCGAGATGAACCAGATCTACAACGAGTACTTCGAGGAGCAGGGCCTGAAGGCTCCGGCCTCGGCCCGCACCACCGTCTACGTGGGCCTGCCCAAGGGCCTGCTCATCGAGATCGACGCGCTCGCCGTCCTCGGCTGAGACAGATCAACTCCCCGCAAGCCGTACGTCGTCACGGCACGGCGCCCTTCCCGTCCGCGGAGGCGCCGTGCCGCGATCCCCCCTGCCCCGGCCGTGTCTTCTGGGGGAGGCCCCCAGACCCCCTCCCCATGCACTTACGAGGTCAACGATGTCCCCGTCCCACACCGCCGTGCTCGCGGCCGCCCCCGCCGCCGAGCCGCCACCCCACTCCGGCGGCCTCCTCGCCCTGATCGACGGCACGGCGGGCCTGCTGACCGTCGCCGCGCTCGGCATCGTCCTGCTGCTCTTCCTGATCATCAAGGTCAGGCTCCAGCCCTTCGTGGCGCTGCTCGCGGTCTCCATAGCCGTCGGCCTCGCGGCCGGCCTCTCCGTCACCGAACTCTTCGGCACGGTCCAGAAGTCCGACGCCGTCTCCGTCATCGAGTCCGGCATGGGCGGCATCCTCGGGCATGTGGCGATCATCATCGGCCTCGGCACGATGCTCGGCGCGATCCTCGAAGTGTCGGGCGGAGCCGAGGTACTGGCGTCGCGGCTCTTGGGGTTGTTCGGCGAGAAGCGCGCTCCACTGGCGATGGGTCTCACCGGCCTGATCTTCGGCGTCCCGGTCTTCTTCGACGTCGGCATCTTCGTCCTCGCGCCGATCGTGTACGCCGCCGCCAAGCGCAGCGGCAAGTCGATCCTCCTCTACTGCCTCCCGCTCCTCGCGGGGTTGTCGATGACCCACGCGTTCCTGCCCCCGCACCCCGGCCCGGTGGCGGCGGCCGGCCTGCTCAAGGTCGACCTCGGCTGGGTCATCCTGATGGGCGTCGTCTGCGGCATCCCGGCGGTGCTCGCCGCCTGGGGGTACTCCGCGTGGGTCGGCAAGCGCATCTTCGTACCCGTGCCGCAGGACATGGTCGAGGCCGCCGAGGAGGCGAAGGCGGCGGTCGTCGCCGAGCAGCGGGCGGCGGGGGTGCCCCCGCAGGAGAAGCCGGTGCCGCTGGGCGTCGTCTTCACGATCATCGGTACGCCCCTGTTCCTGATACTCCTCGCCACCTTCTCCTCGATCGCCTTCGACCCCTCGACGTTCCGGTCGGTCATCGAGTTCTTCGGCAGCCCCTTCGTCGCCCTGACGATCGCGCTCCTGATGGCGTACTACTTGCTGGGCATCCGGCGCGGCTGGTCCCGCAAGTCCCTTGAACGCGTGTCGACTTCATCCCTGAAGCCGGTCGGCAACATCCTGCTGGTGGTCGGCGCGGGCGGGATCTTCGGCGCGGTCCTCAAGGCGAGCGGCGTGGCCGCGGCCCTCTCGGACACCTTCCAGGACGTGGGCCTGCCGATCATCGTCCTCGCCTACCTGCTCTCCCTGGTCCTGCGGGTCGCCCAGGGCTCGGCGACGGTGGCGATCGTCACGACAGCGGGCATTGTCGCCCCCCTCCTCGCCGAGGGCGACTACTCCCAGGCCTTCGTGGCCCTCGTCATCATGGCGATCTCGGCGGGCTCCATCTTCGCCTCGCACGTGAACGACGGCGGGTTCTGGATGGTGGCGAAGTACTTCGGCATCAGCGAGCGGGACACCCTGAGGACGTGGACGGTCCTGGAGTCGGTCCTGTCGGTGGCGGGCTTCGCGGTGGCGGCGGTGGTGAGCCTGTTCGTATAGGCCCTCGCGGACAACCGCAGGCTCAAAGGAGACTGCGGTTGCTCTTCTTGGAGAGGGCCCAGACGTAGTACCACTTGTCTTCCCGCAGTGGCCGGGTGCTGTTTTCTTCTCTGGCTTGAAGTAGTCCCCATAGCCCAGGGGTTGCGCCGCCGATCACTCCGACGACCCATTGGAGGGCCGGACCGTATACAGCCACAAGTGTTGCCGACACGCTTGCGACAACAGCTCCACTGGCGGCTACGGCCCTCCGCCCCTTGGCTCTTTTCATTTCGGACCGGACAGATCGCACCTGGCCTGCGATCTCCAAGCCGATCTTTACCAGCTCACGGTCGGACTGGGTCTCGTTCAGGGCGTCGTCGATATTGAGGAGACTGAGACGAAGGAAGTCTCGGAACGCCGAATAGGAATCAAGCTCGTCGATGGTGATCCGGCTGAAGTCGGCGAGGTCGACTCCATCGATGAACGGCAAGTCCATTTGGCATATTGGGCGCACCAGTCGACCCTTGACGGGCTCACCCCCGGAGGCGTCTATGACTCGCCCGTCCCGGATCAGATAGTCGATCGCATCGAGTGGTTGTGGTGGCCCTGGTGAGTTCCGTGTGATGGTCGAGTAGCTCGGGAGATACCAGACGAGGCCCGCTTTGAGGAGGGGTTCGGCATCGAGTATCCATCGGCCCAGCACCTCGAGGCTGGGGCAGTGCATCCCGTAACGTAACGTGAAGGGGTCGCGCACGGTGGAGGAGTGGACGTGCGTCATGTCGAATCCGATGGCGTGGGAAGCGTAGCTGTCAAGTTCACGGAACTCCCCATGCCGGTCATGCGACAGAAGTAACGTGTCGGATATGAGCGCGGTGCGTTTCGTGAATTCTGCCAGGCTCGTGTCTTCGACGGACAGTCCGACATAAAATCGGGATCGAGAGAGCTTCTTTTCGTCAACCAGGCTGTGAGCCCCCGAATCCCACAGGTGACGCCCGTACTCTGCCGCGACCGTGCTCGGGTCAAGGCCAGGTGGCAACTGCTGGAAGAAGCGACGCATACGCCTCGCGACGACCTTGTTCTGCGTCACGCGCGAGCGAAAGGGCATAGGGCATTTTCCGTCAAGCCGAGTGAGTGCGTCAAGGGAGCGAGAGTCGAGGCGACTTCGCTCAATCAACTCAGTGGCGTCAGCCATGCCGGCAGTGAGCCCATCTTGTGCAGGCGAGAGGACCCGGACGGACTCTTGTCACGGGCCCTCTTCGAGTGCGGCGGTGAGCCGTTACCCTCAGAGGCGCGGGAGCCGGGCGGGGGGGCACGCGGATGTGGGTCACGGTGCCGTACGGCGGGGCAGCGGCGTTCGGGCGCGGCTGACGGCACCCCCGGTCGTACGCGTGGTTACGCCTCGCGGGGGAGAAGAGGTGAAACCGCCGGCTGATGCGCGCGAGCGCCCCGTCGGCGAGCCTGGCTCACATGCCGAAAGCGACTGTATTGCCCAATGTGCCGCGCTGGGCGCAACTCGCCGCGCTGGGCGCCGCGTTGACCAACGTACCCTCGGCGCTCTGGCGGGTGGCCATCGCCGTCGGCGTCCCCGTGGGGCTGGCGCGATCCGAATACGACCAGATGGGCGCTCCTGGCCCGGGATCGTTGGTCCTGGTCGGCCTCAGCCTGCTCTCCGAGGCCTTGGCGTTCCTCACTCTCGGGCTGGTGCGGAGCTGGGGGGAGGTGTGGCCGCGCTGGGTGCCTCGACTGCGCGGCCGCCGCGTCCCGGTCATGCTGGGGACCGCCCTGGCGGGGCTCGGCGCGCTGGCCACGACGGTCTTCGGCGTGCTGTTCGTCCTCACGTCGCTCAACGCCGACATGGAGGCCACCACCTGGGGCATGTGGCTGCTCAACATCGTCTACGCGCCACTGCTCCTCTGGGGCCCGCTACTGGGCGCGGTCACAGTGCACTACTACCGGCGCCGCACGGCTGCCGGCTGAGCGGCCAGCCCCGAGCCCCTCGACTCACCAAGGGACCCGGGGCCGCGGTCGGCCGAAAGGGGACGTCAACCCGTGCAGTACTGCTGCTCCTTGCCGATGGACCGGTACATGCAGTCCGCGTTCTCCATCAGTTGCAGCACCGCGTCACGGTTCCGCGACGTCTCGCGCTCGATCACCTCGTCGGGCGGGTAGAAGCCGCCGCCGCCCGCCGACGACGGGTACATCTCGAAGGTGTAGCTGAAGATCTTCTGCGCGCCCCACAGCCAGTCGTCGATCGAGCCGTCCGTGATGTAGAGGTCACTGGACTGCTCGGGCGTGTAGCCGTTGCTCGCGGCCATCTTCCTGCCGACGGCCGCGTGGGCGTCGCGGTCGTCCTGTGTGAGGCCGGGAGCGGTGTCGGCGTACGTGTAGCCGTAGGGCCACAGGATCAGTTCGCTGTACGTGTGGAAGTCGATGGAGGCCTTGATCTGCTGCTTGCCGCCGACGACCCGGCTGCGTACGAAGTCCGCGACGACCTTGACCTCGGGGGCCGACTCGGCGGCGCGGCCCCGGTAGGTGTCCGACCCCGCGGAGCCCGAGGAGCCGCCGCAGCAACCCCACTTGTAGGCCCAGTTGCGGTTCATGTCCGTGCCGATGCTCGTCGAGCCGCTGTTGGGCTGGCGGTTCTTGCGCCAACTGCGGTAGGAACCGGTCGCGATGTCGTACTCGCCGCCGTCCGGGTTCATGTCCGGCACGATCCAGATCTCGCGTGAGTCGACCATCTTCTTGATCCGGGCGTCCGTGGCGTAGTCGTCGCCCAGCTCGCGCAGCAGGTACAGCGCCATCTCCACCGTCAGGTGCTCGCGGGCGTGCTGGTGGTGGGTGAAGAGGATCTCCGGCTCGGCCTCGTCGGCGGCGGCGTTGTCGCTGATCTTGATGGCGACGATGTCCCGGCCCGCGTAGGACTTGCCGATCACCCGCTTGCTCATCAGGTTCGGGTGGGCCGCGATGCGCTGGTCGATCTCCGCCGTCATCTCGGCGTAGTTGTGGTACTTCGCGTCGGCGGGCGGGAAGTCCCTCGGCTCCACCGCCTGTCCGTTCGTACGCTTCGGAGGGCCGGCCAGGGCCTTGAGCTCGTAGCCCGCCGCTCTGAGCCGGGCGGCCTCCCTGTCGTCGGCGGAGACGACCACCGCGCGGGCGTCGACCTCGTCGATGGTGACGCCGGTGCGCGCGAGCGCGGTGCGCGCGGCCCGGTCGTCGGCCAGGGGGATCTCGTACTGCCGTGTCGTGTCGCTGTCGTCCGCCGTCGCCGCCGAGCCATGCGCAGCCGGGTCGGAGGGTGCGGCGTTGGCGGTGAGCGGGGCCGCCACGGCGAGGGCGAGCAGGGCCGCGAGGGCGGCGGATCTCCTGCCGCGTATGCGGAGTCGCATGAAGTCTCCTCAGGGGTGGGGGGTGGTTCAGTGCGACGCGTGGGGTGCGGGATGCGGGGGTGGGCCCCGGAGGTGCGGGGCGCGGGGGCGTGGTGCGTGGTACGCGGTACGCCGCCTCATCGTCGGGGCATGGCATGCTCCCGTCAACGGTCGTCTTCGGCCAACCCCTTGTGCTGCGCGCCGCGATGCGCTTTCTTGATCGGCATGGCTGAATCCACAGGCAGTGGCACCACCACCGACGCGTCGGCACCCCAGCCGCGCAAGTCGAGCTGGAAGTACATCGGCCCCGGCATCGTCGTCGCCGCGACCGGCGTGGGCGCGGGCGACCTCGTCGCGACCCTCATCGCGGGCAGCAACTTCGGCTACACGCTGCTGTGGGCCGCCGTCATCGGCTGCGTCGTGAAGATCTCGCTCGCCGAGGCCGCCGGACGCTGGCACCTGTCCACCGGGCGCACCCTCTTCGACGGCTGGGCCAGCCTCGGCCGCTGGACGACGTGGTTCTTCGTCGTCTACGTCGTGATCTGGGGGTACGTCTACGGCGCCGCCGCCATGTCGTCGTCCGGGCTGCCCCTCCAGGCGCTCTTCCCCGACGTCATGGAGCTCAAGTGGTGGGGCATCCTCACCGGCCTGGTCGGCCTGGTCTTCGTCTGGTTCAACAAGTACGCCGTCTTCGAGAAGGTCATGACGGTGCTCGTCGGCATCATGTTCGTCGTCACCGTCTACCTCGCGATCCGCGTCACCCCGCACCTCGGCGACGCCTTCGCGGGGCTGCTGCCGGTGCTGCCCGACGAGAAGGACTCCATCCTCAACACGCTCGGCCTGATCGGCGGCGTCGGCGGCACGATCACCCTTGCCGCGTACGGTTATTGGGTCAACGCCAAGGGGTGGACCGACACCGGCTGGATGAAGGTGATGCGGCTCGACAACCGCGTCGCGTACATCACCACCGGCGTCTTCGTCGTCGCCATGCTCTTCGTCGGCGCCGAGCTGCTGCACTCCGCGAACGTCGCCCTCGCCAGCGGCGACAAGGGCCTCGTCCAGCTCTCCGACATCCTGGAGAAGGAGTACGGCACCGCCACCGCCAAGCTCTTCCTGGTCGGCTTCTTCGCCACGTCGTTCACCTCGCTGATCGGCGTGTGGCACGGCGTGAGCCTGATGTTCGCGGACTTCGTCGAGCGCTACCGCAAGCAGCGGGCGGGCGCCGACTCCGCCTCGCTCAGCGGCGAGGAGGTGGCCTCCGGCGCCCGCGAGAAGTCGGTGCCGTTCCGCGCGTACCTGCTGTGGCTGACGTTCCCGCCGATGATCCTGCTCTTCCAGGGGCAGCCGTTCCGCCTCATCATCATCTATGGCGTCCTGGGCGCCGCCTTCATGCCGTTCCTGGCCCTCACCCTGGTCTGGCTGCTCAACTCCTCGCGCACGCCCAGGGAATGGCGCAACGGCTGGCTCAGCAACGGCATGCTGACGGTCGCGGGGCTGCTCTTCCTGGTGCTGTGCGTCAAGCAGATCTCGGATCAGGACTGGAGCAGCTTCTTTTGATTCAGGGGGGTGCACATGGTATCGGTGAAGAAGCTCGTATGTCTGGCGAATTCCCGGAAGCTTTCGGGCCGGTGTGTGGCAGGAATCGTTGCCAACGGCTCAGGGGAGTGGCTGCGCCCGGTCAGCGCTCGCCCCAGCCGGGAAGTCTCGGCCGGCGAAAGACAGTATCAAGACGGAACGGACCCGAATGTCCTCGATATTGTCTCGATACCGCTTCTCCGGCCCCAGCCGCACGACTTCCAGAGTGAGAACTGGCTCCTTGACCCCGGATACTATTGGAAGCGCAGCGGCAGGGCCGGGTGGCGAGAATTACTGAGGCTGGAACAGCACCCCAGCACTCTGTGGACCAACGGCTCCAGCTCCTATCACGGCATCAACGACCGCGTACCGACCGAAGAAGCGATCACTCTGCCGGACTCGCTCAAGCTGATACGCGTCACCAAGCTGACGTTACGAGCACACGTCCCCGGAGCAAGGTACGGGGATCCGAGGCCGGCCTTGCGTGCCTGCTTCTCTTACTCCGGGCATGAACATACGCTGCGGGTGACCGATCCCGAATACGAGCTGAAGTACCTGGCCAAGCCGGAAGGGATCTACACGCTGGGCGAATCCTTCCTCACGGTGAGCCTCAGCGAGCCATTTGACGGCTACGTCTACAAATTAGTGGCGGCCGTCATCGAACGAACCAAGATCCAAACAGGCAGCGGGCAATGACACCTCTTACAGTATTCACCGTCGGCCACTCCACGCACAGCGGATCGGTTTTCCTCAGTCTGCTACAGAAGCATGGGATCACGGCGGTCGCCGATGTGCGGTCGATGCCCGTCAGCCGCTTCACGCCCCAGTTCAACCGGTACGCCCTGGAGCGCATGCTGTCCGAAGCGGATATCAAGTATGTCTTCCTGGGCAAAGAACTGGGCGCGCGAACCGAAGACCTCACCTGCTATGTCGACGGACGGGTGCAGTACGGCCTTCTTGCCCGGACCCCGGATTTCGTCAGCGGCATCAAGCGGCTGCGCAAGGGTTCACAGACCGAGCGAATCGCCGTCATGTGCACCGAACAGGAACCCCTCGACTGCCATCGTTGCGTGCTCGTCGCGCGAGTCCTCGAAGAGTGCGGGGTCGCTGTCGAACACATTCATGGCGATGGGCACGTCGAGGACCACGCTTCGACCATGCGACGCCTGATGGTCAATTTCGGGCTGGATCAGGAAGATCTGTTCCGGACCTCGACCGAGCGTCTTCAAGAAGCCCTCGACCGTCAGGAACAGCGGATCGCTTATGTCAATGAGGAGCTTCGCGGCGACGGGACACCGGAAAAATGAAACTCTACACCATCGGGTTCACGAAGAAATCCGCCGAGAAGTTCTTCGGTCTCTTGCGTGAAGCTGAAGTGACGGCGCTCGTCGACGTCCGACTCAACAACGTCTCGCAACTGTCCGGTTTCGCCAAGCGCGACGACCTGAGGTACTTCCTGCGCGAGATCTGCGGTGCGCAGTACACCCACCGTACCGAGCTGGCACCGACCAAGGACATGCTCGACGCCTACAAGAAGCAAGGTGTCGGCTGGGCGGCCTACGAAGAGCAATTCCTCGAATTGATGAAGGTACGGCAGATCGAGGACAGGGTCCGTCCTGAAGCGCTCGACAACGCAGTCCTGCTCTGTAGTGAGGAGCATGCCCGGCACTGCCACCGCCGACTGGTCGCGGAGTATCTCGCACAGAAGTGGGGTGACGTCACGATCGAGCACCTGGGGTGAGCGGCGGCCCGGCGGTCTTCTGTCGGCCGCCCTGAGGTGGAGAGGAGTCCCCACCTCCGCATGAACCTCCGCATGAACACCGGGAAGTTGGGTGTTGAGGCACCCATGACGTGGATATGGTGCTGAGGCAGGAGTGCACGAGGACCGGGGGTGTACGCGTTGCCGACCGCCATAGCCGTCACCGGACCCGATCTCGTGCTGCCCTCACCCGACCGGCACACCCCCTCGGCCGCCGTCCTCCAGTCCGCCGTGCAGCCCCCGCGGACGTACTCACTGGACCAGGCGCTCACCGAGATGGACACGCTCATCGAGCACCACGGCTACGTGATCGTCCTGTGCCCCGCCTCGGCCCCCGCCGCCGTCGCCCACCGCCTCCACGCCGTCCGCTCGGTCCTGGAGAGCGACCGCGTCGCCGTCATCCGCTCCGACCTGCCGCCCCTCGGGCTCGCCGTACTCGCCCTCCAGTTACGGCAGTTGTCGGTCTGCGACTTCAGCCCCGGCGTCCTCGCCTCCGCCGCCCGGCTGCTCTCCCATTACATCTACGCGGGCGCCCTCCTCGGCTCCGTCACCCGCCTCGACCGCGTCCCCGTCACCCTCCAGTCGCACGCCAAGTCCTGGCTGCCGGGCGCCCAGTTCGCGGTCCTCGCCACGCCGAGACCCGAGCTGGTGAAGGTCTCGGGCGACGGCGGGGCGAGCCTGAGCGGTCCGGGATTCGGTACGAAGATGCTGTACGCGCCCGGCCGGCTCGCGCCCGGCTGGGTCACCGAGTCCCTGGCCCCCGCGTGGCACGTCCAAGGTCTCGCCGAGGCGCGGCTGCCCGCCGAGTCGGCGCGCTGGTGGGCGACCGGCAGACTCGTCGAGTTCGCCGCCGCCATCCCCGACATCTCCGTCCTCTACCAGCTGGTGTCCTCCGTCCGGCGCGACGACTGCCACTGGTGCGGGCTCGAACTCATCGGCGACCGCTGCGCGTTCTGCGCCGCGCCGCTGCCGCCGCCCGAGGACCGCCCCGCCCCGCCCGACCGCGCCCTCACCCGGCGCGGCGCGACCGCCCTGCCCAGAGGCGCGACCTAGCCCGCACCACCCGCACCCCGTCCGTTCGCGACCCGACGACCGATCATGCGCCACTTCGCTCACTGACCGTAGCCAACCGCACTCGATCGAGGTAGTCCGGCCCATGAACTCACGCCAGCGCCGCGGCGTCATCCTGCTGGTCCTGTCGGTCCTGTGCGCCTTCGGCGCCTTCGCGGGCGTCCTCTCGGTGATCCGCGACGTGAACGCGAAGGTGGGCCCCGAGGTCGCCGCGTACAAGCTCAAAGGGGACATCGCGCCCTACAAGGAGCTGACCGCGGAACAGTTCCAGAAGATCGAGATGCCCGAGCGGTGGCTGTCCGAGAACGCCGTCACCGACCTCGGCGAGATCCGCGGCAAGATCGCCGTCACCCAGCTGCGCAAGGGCTCGCTGCTCCAGTCCGACATGATCGTCAAGCGACCCGAACTCGGCCCGGGGCAACAGGAGATCGCCATCATGATCGACGCGGCGACCGGCGTCGCGGGCAAGATCACGCCCGGTGCGACGGTCAACATCTACGCCACCTTCAAGGGCGAGGCCGACAAGGCGAAGGACCAGTCGAAAGTCATCGTGGAGGGCGCCAAGGTGCTCGACGTCGGCAAGCTGACCCCGCTCGAACCCGACCAGGACGACCGCGCACGCCGCAGGGCGAGCGAGGCCGTGCCGATCACGTTCGCCCTCGGCACGGCGGACGCGCAGCGCGTCGCCTACGCCGAGTCGTTCGCCACGCACGTCCGGCTCGCCCTCATCGGCGCGGGTGACGAACCGACGGTGCCGCCGCGGGACCGGACGTACACCCTCGACGAGGACAGGTAGGAGGTCTCGTATGGCCACTCGGATCTTGCCCGCCGTCGGGGACATCGAGGCCGCCCGCGCGCTGTCCACCCTCACCGGGCAGCTGCCCGACGCCGAACCCGCCCTGGCGGTCGCTGACTCCACCGCGCTGCTCGACACCCTCGCGCGGCTCGCCGCCGAGTCGGTCGACGAGCTTCCGGAGGTCGTCCTCGTCCACGAGCGGATCGGGCCGGCCCCGGCGCTCGACCTCATCCGCGACCTCGTCCTGCGCTTTCCCGCCGTAGGCGTCGTCCTGATCACCGCCGACACCGGCCCCGCCCTCCTCACCGCCGCCATGGACTCCGGCGCGCGCGGCATCGTCGGCCTCCCGCTCGCCTACGACGCCCTGGCCGAGCGCGTCCAGGCGGCCGCCGCCTGGTCCTCCGGGATGCGCCGCCACCTCGGCACCGGCGGCGGACTTGAGCTGTACGGCGGCACGGGCGGGCCCGGGGCGCCCGGCGGCACGGGGACGATCGTCACCGTCAGCGGGGCGAAAGGCGGCGTCGGGGCGACCCTGGCGGCCGCCCAACTCGCCCTCGCTGCCCAGGCGTCGGGCCGCACCGTCGCCCTCCTGGACCTCGACCTCCAGTCCGGCGACCTCGCCTCGTACCTGGACGTGCAGTTCCGCCGCTCGGTCGCCGACCTCGCCGCCATCACCGACATCACGCCCCGCGTCCTCCAGGACGCCGTCTACACCCACGAGACCGGCATCGCCATGCTCCTCGCCCCCGCCGAGGGCGAGCGCGGCGAGGAGGTCACCGACCGGGTCGCCCGCCAGATCCTCGGCGCCCTGCGCGCCCGCTACGACGTCGTGGTCGTCGACTGCGGCGCCTACGTCACCGCCGCGAGCGCCGCCGCCGTGGAGCTCGCCGACCACGCCCTGCTGCTCCTCACCCCCGACGTGGTGGCGGTACGGGCCGCCAAGCGCATGGTGCGCCTCTGGGACCGCCTCCAGATCCGCAAGGCCGAGGAGACCCTCACCGTCGTCAACCGCCACGGCAAGGGCACCGAGATCCAGCCCTCCCTCGTCGAACGCGTCACCGGCACCCGGGCCGCCCGCACCACCGTGCCCGCCGCCTTCAAGGAACTCCAGGCCGCCGTCGACGCGGGCCGCGTGCAGGACCTCGACAGCCGCTCCTCCGTGAAACAGGCGCTGTGGGCGCTCGCGGGCGAACTCGGCCTCGTCGACACCAAGGCCGCGGGCGGGCAGAAGCGGGGCGGCCTCGGCCTGCGCAGGAGAGCGGCGGCGGCGGACGACCGTGGCGCCGTCACGCTCGAATTCGCCGGCATGTTCCCGCTGCTGCTCGCCGTCATGGCCATCCTGTGGCAGTGCGCGCTGTACGGCTACACGTACTCCCTCGCCGGGAACGCGGCGGACGAGGCGGCCCGGGCGGCCACGGCCGCGTACGCGGTGGGGGAGGGCGGCGCCGGCGCCTGCTCCGCGGCGGCCCAGGAGCATCTGCCGGCCGCCTGGCAGGACGCGGAGGTGTCCTGCACGGACGAGGGCTCGGTGTGGAAGGCCCACGTATCGGTGGACGTGCCGGTGTTCTTCCCGGGCTTCGACGCGGGGTGGCACGTCGACGGGGAGGCGGGGGCGGCGAAGGAGGGTGAGGACGGATGAGGTGGCCGCGCAGGCGTGGTGACCGACGGCGGCCTCGCCGCTGGGACGACCGTGGCGTCTCGATCCTCGAATTCGCCGGTTTCCTGCCCATCCTGCTGCTCGTCGGCCTCGCCGCCATTCAGCTGGGGCTCGTGGGATACGCCGCCGGCCAGGCCGGCTCCGGCGCCCGCGCGGCGGCCCGCGCGGCCTCGCAGGGCGACTCCGGGCAGGCGGCGGGCACGGCGGCCATGGACGGCGGGCTCAGCTCCTCCGTCACGGTCGGCGGAGGCGGCGACACCACGACCGCCACGGTGAAGGTCGACGTACCGCTCCTGCTGCCCTTCGTGGACAGCGGCTGGAGCGTCACGAAGGAAGCGACGATGCCCAACGACCAGGACGCCGAGTACTGAGACAACCGAGTACTGAGACAACCGAGTACTGAAACAGCCGAGTACTGAGACACACGTATCCCCGAGGGAGGTCGAAGGACGCCATGAGCCTGCGCGACCGCGTGGCCCCCACCCACCACACCGAGCCGAGCCGCGACGACGGCCTCGTCGCCGTCTACCGCTCCAAGCTCCTGGAGGAGATCGACCTCGCCGAGATGTCGTCGCTCACGGCCGCGGACCGCCGCGTCCGCCTGGAGCGCGTCCTCAGCCACATCATCAGCCGCGAGGGGCCCGTCCTCTCCACCTCCGAGCGCGCCCAGCTGATCCGCCGCGTCGTGGACGAGGCGCTCGGCCTCGGCGTCCTGGAACCCCTGCTCGCCGACGCCTCCATCACGGAGATCATGGTCAACGGCCCCGACTCCGTCTTCGTCGAGCGCGGCGGCCGCGTGGAGCAGCTCCCGCTCCGCTTCGCCTCCAACGACCAGCTGATGCAGACCATCGAACGCATCGTCTCCACCGTCAACCGCCGCGTCGACGAGTCCAACCCCATGGTCGACGCCCGCCTGCCCACCGGCGAACGCGTCAACGTCATCATCCCGCCGCTCGCCCTGACCGGCGCCACCCTCACCATCCGCCGCTTCCCGCGCGCGTACACGCTCCCCGAACTCATCGGCCTGGGCTCGCTCGACGAGCACATGCTGATGCTGCTCGCCGCGTTCGTGCGCGCCCGCTTCAACCTCATCGTCAGCGGCGGCACGGGCAGCGGCAAGACGACCCTCCTCAACGCCCTCTCCGGCCTGATCCCGGCCCACGAACGCATCATCACCATCGAGGACTCGGCGGAACTGCAACTCCAGCAGGACCACGTGATCCGCCTCGAATCGCGCCCCGCCAACGTCGAGGGCAAGGGCCAGATCACCATCCGCGACCTCGTCCGCAACAGCCTGCGCATGCGTCCCGACCGCATCATCGTCGGCGAGGTCCGCGGCGGCGAGACCCTGGACATGCTCCAGGCGATGTCGACGGGCCACGACGGCTCCCTCGCCACCGTCCACGCGAACACGGCCGAGGACGCGCTGATGCGCCTACAGACCCTCGGCTCCATGTCGGAGGTCCAGATCCCCTTCGAGGCGCTCAAGGACCAGATCAACTCGGCTGTCGACGTCGTCATCCAGCTCGCCCGGCACAGCGACGGCTCCCGCAAGGTCTCCGAGATCGTGCTGCTCGTCTCGCACGGGCGCCAGCAGTTCCGCATCGCCCCGGTCACCCGCTTCGTACCGCACCCGATCGGCGCCGACCGTGTCGTACGCGGCTACTTCGAGCACCTGCCGCTGCCGCGCGAGATCGCCGACAAGCTGTACGGGGCGGGGGAGCCGGTGCCACCGGCGTACGGGGTGGCGGAGGCCGTCGACGTACTGAACACGAGGGAAGCGACCGGATGACCACGCGGATGTTCATGAGGGAGGTCGGTCGGTGAGCGACCCCGCGCTGCTCGCCCTCGGCGCCACGATCCTGACCGGCACGCTGGCCGTCGCGGGCGTCCACACGTACGCGTCCGGGCGCGCCCAGCGCCAGGTACTCGTCGACCGGCTGGCGCTCGGCCCCGGCACGGGGGACGGCGGGCCGCCGGGCCGCGCGCGCCGCTTCGCGGCCGTCGACCGCCGCCTGCGCCGCACGCGCCTGGGCCGGGCCATCCACCTGCGGCTGTCCTCGACGGGCCTGGATCTGACCGCGGGCGAGTTCTTCACGTACGTCGTCGCCGTCGTCGCGGCGCTCTGGCTGCTGGCGGCGGCGACGCTCGCGCCCTTCTTCGGCCCGATCGCGGGGCTGGTGGCGGTGTGGGGCGCGGCCGCCTTCCTCAACTGGCAACGCCAGAAACGCATCGAGGCGTTCATCAACCAGCTCCCCGACGTGGCCCGCATCCTGGCCAACGCGACGGCGGCGGGCCTGGCCCTGCGCACGTCCCTGGCGATGGCGGCGGAGGAACTGGAAGCCCCGGCGGGCGAGGAACTGTCCCTCGTCGCCGACCAGCTGTCACTCGGCCGCTCCATCGACGACACCCTCGGCGAACTGGCCGAACGCCTGCCCTCCCGCGAGCTCATCGTCCTCGTCACGACCCTCGTCCTGTCCAACAAGGCGGGCGGCACGGTGGTCAACTCCCTGCGGAACCTCACCCAGACCCTGGAGGACCGCAAGGAGACGCGGCGCGAGGTCCGCACGATGCTCTCGGAGGTCCACGCGACGGCGTTCACGGTCCCGCTGCTGGGCCTCGGCTCGCTGCTCCTCATCAACTCCTCCAACGAGGGCGCGCTGGAGCGGGTGACCGGCTCCCCGGTGGGCCAGACGCTGATCCTGATCTCCCTGGGCCTGTACGGGATCGGCTTCTTCGTGATCAGACGCCTGGGCAAGATCGAGGTCTAGAAGTGGCGGTCATGGCCGTGCGGGAAGGGGAGTTACGTTGCTGGGCTTGCTGCTAGCGGTCGCGATGGGCCTCGCCGTGGCCGGCGTCTGCCAGGGCGTGCGCATGTACCGCGCGGAGGCGAAGCTGCCCTCCGACCTGGCCATCGCCCTGGAGGTCGGCGCCACCCGCGTCTCGGCGGCGGGCTCGGCGGTGGACCGGCTGGGCATGCGCTTCGCGCCCCTCGTCCTGCGCCTGATGGGCCGGCGGCGGGTCGACGCCAAGCGCCGGCGGATCGACATGGCGGGCAACCCCGGGGGCCTGACCATCGACCGCTACGCGGCGCGGCGGGCGGTCTACGGTGTCTTCGGAGTCGTCCTCGGCCTGGTGTTCCTCGTGAACGGCTCCCCGCTCTTGGGCCTGCTCACCCTCGCCTTCGGGGCGACGGCGGCGGACGCGCTGATCTGGCAGGCGATCCGCGAACGCCGCGAGGTCATCGACCGTACGCTCCCCGACTTCCTGGACGTCCTCGCCGTCGTCGTCTCGGCGGGCCTCGGCTTCCGCCAGGCGCTGGACCGCGTGGCGGAGCGGTACGAGGGGCCGTGGGCGGACGAGCTGCGCATCACGCTGCGCCAGATGGACATGGGCGTCAGCCGCCGCCAGGCCTTCGACGAGCTGCGCCGCCGCAACGCGTCGGAGCAGGTCGCCCAGTTCGTCTCGGCGCTCCAGCAGGGCGAGGAGCTGGGCTCGCCCATCGCGGAGACGCTCATCCAGCTCGCCACGGACATGCGACGCACGGACGCGCAGAATTCGCGCCGCAGGGCCGCGAAGACCATTCCCAAGGCGACGATGGTGACGCTGGTCTTCATGCTCCCGGCCACGATGATTTTGATCGCGGCGGGCATGTTCCTCGGCTCGGGGTCGGACTTCGGTTCGATTCTGGGGCGCTGAGATGCGAAGTCCACCAACTGTGCGAAACGGCTTCGCGGATGCAATGCGGTGTGGGACAGTCGGAGTCGAGTTCACGGTTCGCGGGAGGGGGCTTCGTGCATGGTGATCTCACCGAGGGGGAAGAGAATCCGCCAACTTGCGCACAGCGGTGTTCTGTTGCGCCGCCGGTCGCGCAGAGTTGCTGTCGGCAGTCGTCGAATCGGGTGGGAGAGAAGGGGCCGTCGTGCTGAAGGAACGCGTGCTCAGAGTCTGGGTCGACTGGACGGTGACTGTCGCTTCGCGGATCCGGGGGAGGGGGCGGGACGTGGGGGCGGGGTTCGTGGAGTATGCGGGGTTGATGATTCTTATTGCGGGGATCTATACGTTGATCGATGGCTTGGCCCTCGACAACAAGATCTCCACGGCAATCGGCAATGCGGTGAGCGACGTCGTCGGGGGGTGACACGCAGCCGCCTGCGGAGCGACCTAGGGCAGACTCTCCCCATTTACATCTGGCTTACGGGGATTCTGCTCTTTGTTGCGTTTGCCTTCTTTGCCTTCGCTCAGGCCGCATCCGCACGTAACGGAGCCCAGACGGCGGCGGACGCCGCTGCGTTGGCGGCGGCCCAGGACTCACGGGACGAACTGGTCGAAGGGTTGAGTCTGTCCATCGGTGAGGGAGGTGACTGGCTCGTCTGGCTGGCGGGTGATAAGTACACCGGCGCCGGGGCGCAGGGAGCCGCCGACGCTTTGGCCGGGGAGAACGATTCGACGGTCACCGGTTTTGTGTCAACCGACGTGAACGGCTTTCCCGGCTACCGGGTGAAGATCCGCACCAACTACACGGTCGGCGACTCGATCATTCCGGGTACGGAGACCAAGCATGCGAACGCGGAGGCCACCGCCATCATCAAACCGCGTTGTGACGTCGATCCTTCAGCCGACCCGGAGAAGGCCGTGGAATTCGACTGCGTCGGCGACGAGTCCTTCGAGATCGATCCTGACGACTTCCAATCGGGTGATCTCCCTGACGCATCCGTCCTCTTCTCTGTCCACCTGGCCGACTGACCGGAGATCGACGAAAGAAGGAAGCGGTAGTGATGAGTATTCGGCGCTCTATCCTGACCCGCAGGTCAACAGCCGCCGTGGCTTTCGCGGTCGGGCTGGTCCTCACCGTCGCCGGTTGTGGCGGAGGTGGCGGCGGAGACGAGCCCGACAAGGCAGCCAAGTCGTCCGTGCCTCCTGATAAGGGTGAGGGTAAGGGCACGGATTCCCAGGAGTCCGCCGACGACCAGGTTCTGGCCGAAGCCAAGGACGACGGGGTGACCCTCGTGATCACTTCAGCGAATCGTGACGGGGGCGGCTTCGTCACCGTCTCAGGAAAGGTGACCAACACGTCGGGTGGTCTTTGGACGGGCGGCCAGTGGCGCGGCGACGAGCAGGAACTGCAGAAGAATGGGGGGTCCGTCGCTGGGGCGAGCCTTGTGGACGGTGTGGGAAAGAAGCGGTACCTGGTCCTGCGGGACACAAGTGGGCGTTGCCTCTGCACCAAGTTCGAGGGCGGCCTTGACTCAGGACAGACGGTCGACTGGTTCGCCCAGTTCCCCGCGCCCCCTGAGGCCACCAACAAAGTCACCTTCCAAGTGGGGTCAATGCCCCCCGCCCCCATAGAGCTCTCCGAGGGTGAGTAACCCATGACCCGCCCCCGTCCCCACCCCCGCCCCTCCACAACCACCGTCACCCTCGCCGCTCTGATCCTCCTCCTCGGCCCCGCCCCGGCCTTGGCCGACGGTGGGGACCCCAGCGCGCCCCCCGGCAGCACCACCACCTCCCCGCCCCCCGAGGTCGACTCCAACAGCCCGGGGCTGAGGCTGGCCGACGGGGCCACGCTCGCGCCCGCCAAGGTGCTGGACATCAAGTCCGTCGTCGAGGACCTCGGCGGCGAGGAGCGCCGCGAGGACACCAACACGGACGTGAAGTTCGCGCTACAGGCGGAGGTCCTGTTCCCCAAGGACAGCGCGAAACTGAACCCGGAGGCGAACGCCCGTATCGAGGCCATCGCCGAGGAGGCCAGGGCGCAGAAGGCCACGGACGTCCGGGTGTTCGGCTTCACGGACAACCTCGGCTCCTACGGCCACGGCAAGAAACTCTCCCGGCAGCGCGCGGAAGCGGTGCACGACGAACTGGCCGGGCACCTCGGCCCCGAGGTCACCTTCTCCGTACGCGGCTACAGCGAGGACTACCCGATCGCGGACAACGGCTCCGAGGAGGGCCGGAAAAAGAACCGCCGCGTGGAAGTCTCCTTCCCTCGCGGAGCAACCGGCACCGGCACCGGCACCAACACCAGCGCGGACACCAGCCCCACCCCCTGACACCCCCGGCCCCGCGACCGCGAACACCCCCGCCGGACCGAGCCGAAACCCGCGTGAACAAGAAGCGCACCAATGCCACGATTGCCCCATGAGCAACAGCCCCGGCCACCCCCCACACCCCACGAGCCCCTCCGGCAGCGACCGCACCTCGCCGCCCACCCCCGCTCACCCCTCCCCCCGTACCTTCGAGGACCTCGTCGCCGAAGCCGAGGCGGCGCCCACCGCCGGCTGGGACTTCTCCTGGTTCGAGGGCCGGGCCACCGAAGCGCGGCCCTCGTGGCGCTACGCCGAGGCGATGGCACAGCGCCTCGCGCGGGCGAAGGCCTCGCTCGACATCCAGACCGGCGGCGGCGAAGTGCTGGCCTCCGCGGCCACCCTGCCCCCGCTCGCCGTCGCCACGGAGGGCTGGCCCGCGAACGTCGCCAAGGCCACCGCGCTGCTGCACCCGCGAGGCGTGGCGGTGGTCGCCTCGCCCGAGGACGCCCCGCTGCCGTTCGCGGACGGCGCCTTCGACCTGGTCACCAGCCGCCACCCGGTGGAGGCCCGCTTCACCGATATCGCACGCGTGCTGCGCCCCGGCGGCACGTACTTCGCGCAGCACGTCGGGCCCGCCAGCGTCTTCGAGGTCGTCGAGTACTTCCTCGGGCCGCAGCCGGCGGAGGTCAGGAACAGCCGTCACCCCGACCTGGAGCGCGCCGAGGCCGAGGCGGCGGGCCTGGAGGTCGCCGACCTGCGGGCCGAGCGGCTGCGGATGGAGTTCTTCGACGTGGGAGCCGTCGTCCACTTCCTGCGCAAGGTGGTGTGGATGGTCCCGGACTTCAGCGTGGAGAAGTACCGCCCGCGGCTGCGCGAGCTGCACGACCTGATCCAGGCCGAAGGCCCCTTCGTGGCGCACAGCACCCGCCACCTCTTCGACCTCCGCAAGCCCGCCTAGCCGCCTAGCCCGCCCAACCCGCCTAGCCCACCGGCGCCCCAGAGCCGACGGCCTACCCGTACGCCCCGCACAGTCGGTACCGTCGGCCCAGTAAGTACAGGACAGAGCAGAGGAGTTGGCCGTGCGCAAGGAACGAGAGCCGTACGCCTGCGGGCTCGACGCCGCGGTGGACGTCGTCGGTGGCAAGTGGAAGCCCATGATCCTCTGGGCGCTGTATGCGGGCCGGACGCTGCGCTTCGGTGAGCTGAGGCGGCACATCCCCGGCGTCAGCGAGAAGATGCTGATCCAGCAGCTGCGCGAGCTGGAGGCGGACGGCATCGTGCACCGCGAGGTCTACCGCGAGGTGCCGCCGAAGGTCGAGTACTCGCTCACTGAGCTCGGCGAGTCCCTCAACGCGGCGTTGCTGCCCCTGGGGTTGTGGGGCGACCAGCACATGGAGCAGATCGTGGCCGGCAAGACGAACAGCGGTGCCGGCGGCACCGCCAACAGCTGTGCCGGCACCGGCCGCGGCAAGGCGGACACGGCGAACAAGGCGGAGAACGCCGCCTGATGGGGCGATCCGGGCAAAGCTCCCCTACGCGGCACACCGTCCCGCAGGCCCCGGGCCGCCCCTCAAGCCCCAGAATCGAAGCCTTGATTCCGCATCGTTATCAATACTGGCTCGATCTGCTCCTCGGCGTCACGTAGGTTCATACCAAGGCTAATTCGCGTGAGCAAAGCTATGCATGCGGTGCCGTGCGGTGGAGGGGGCCGCACGGCACCGCGAGCCGTCATCCTGTGCCGTGCACGGCGATCCGCGCGCCCCGGCGTACGCCCCACTCCGTCAGCGAGCCGGCCGCCGCCTCGATCACGTGCCGGGCGCGCGGGCGCGGCAGCCCGATCCGGCCCGGGCGCATCGTCCGGACGGACAGCACGCGCCCCTCGCGGTCCAGATATGCCACATCAACGACGAACCGCATCCGCACGGTGTGCACGCCTCGCGCCGGCGTCAGCAGCAGCGCCCCCGTGACACCCGTACGGCCGAGCAACCCCCGCCGCCGCGCCCGCGCCGAGTCCGCGATCTCCAGAGGGACCTCCGTGAAGGCCTCCGTGGCCGCCGCGGCGATCTCCTGGCCGGGCCCCAGGGGCGGGCCGAAGACCCTCATCGTCGCCATCCGGTGAAGTTAGCGGCGCGCACACCCGGCGCGTCAAGCGCGCGACCCCCCGCGGGGTCCCCCATGTGGAGTAATGCCGCGTGCGGCCGAAATCCACCGCAGAACCCCGGATTCCGCCGGTGGAACGGGCTCTCGGAGTCGTCGGATGGTCTCGGAGAGTAGTTGTGGCACGCCGGTGCACGCGAAATCCCTTACGAAGGGTTATGGTGGAAACCCCCCCTCGGGCCGGTCCGTCTCCCCCCACGGACCGGCCCGTTTTGTGCCCGCGTTCAGGCCGGGCCAGGACGCCGGCGGGCGGCCCGTATGGTCAGGTACATGTCTGATCAGTTCCCCCCGCCGTCCAACGCCCCGCACCCCCCGCAGGCAGGCCTCCCCACGTACCCGGGCCCATCGCAGGACCCCGGCCCCGCCCACGGTCAGCACGGCTTCGCCCACGGCCCGCAGGCCCCGCAGCGGATGCCCGGCGTCGTCCGCGCCGCGCAGATCATCACCTGGGTCCTCGCCGGACTCACCGTCCTCGGCGCGGCCCTCGCGGTCGCCGTGGTCAACCCCGAGACAGGGGGCGCCACCCTCGGCGTGAACCTCTGCCTGTTGGTCACGGCGGGCATGGCCTTCCGCTTCGCAAGCGTAGGCAACGGCATCCGCGTCACCTGCATCGTCCTGATGAGCGTGCAGATAGCGTTCGCCCTCGGGGGAGCGGCGAACGGCAACGGGGCGGGGCTCCTGCCTCTGCTCGGCGCCATCGCCGTCGTCGTCCTGCTCTCCCAGAGCGCCGCGGGCGCGTGGTTCAAGCGCCCACGCGCCCACAACTGACCCGACGCGCCCCCCCCGCGGAACGACCGCGGCGAACGCGCCCGACGCGTCAGCCGCGTCCCGCCCAGATGTTCGTCCCCGGCGTCGACACCGCGAAGGTGTCGATCGCCGCGAGCTCCTCGTCCGTGAGCTTCGGCCCGGCCAGCGCCGCCACGTTCTCCTCCAGCTGCGTGACGCTCGACGCGCCGATCAGCGCCGACGTCATCCGCTCGTCCCGCAGCACCCAGTTGAGCGCGAGCTGGGCGAGCGACTGGCCGCGGTCCGCCGCGATGTCGTTGAGGCCATTGAGCCGGCGCACGACCTCGTCGCTCAGCAGGTCCGGGTCCAGGGACTTGCCCTGCGTGGCGCGCGAACCCTCCGGGATGCCCTTCAGATACTTGTTCGTGAGCAGACCCTGGGCGAGCGGCACGAAGGAGATGCAGCCCATGCCCGCCTCCTCCAGCGTGTCGAGCAGGCCGTCCTCCTCGGTCCAGCGGTTGATCATCGAGTACGACGGCTGGTGGATGAGCGCGGGCACGCCCATCTCCCGCAGCAGGCGCGCCGCTTCGGCGGTCTGCTCGCTGTTGTACGACGACACGCCGACGTAGAGCGCCTTGCCCTGCCGGACGGCGGACGCGAGCGCGCCCATCGTCTCCTCCAACGGGGTCTCCGGGTCGAAGCGGTGGGAGTAGAAGATGTCGACGTAGTCGAGACCCATCCGCTCCAGCGAGGCGTCCAGCGACGACAGCAGGTACTTGCGGCTGCCCCACTCGCCGTACGGGCCGGGGTGCATGAGGTAGCCGGCCTTGGTGGAGATGACCAGTTCGTCGCGGTACGCGGCGAAGTCCTGCGCGAAGACCTTGCCGAAGTTCAGCTCCGCCGAACCGGGCGGCGGACCGTAGTTGTTCGCCAGGTCGAAGTGCGTGACGCCCAGGTCGAAGGCGCGGCGCAGGATGGCGCGCTGCGTGTCCAGGGCCTTGTCGTCACCGAAGTTGTGCCAGAGCCCGAGGGAGACCGCGGGCAGCTTCAGGCCGCTGCGGCCCGTGCGCCGGTACTCCATCGAGTCGTAACGGCCCGGGGCCGCGCGGTACGTAGACGTGTCGTTCATGAGGAGAAGCTACTTCAGCGACCTTCGCGAGACCTTCGCGCAACCTTCGGCGAGACCTTCGGCGAGGCCTTCAGCGACCGGGAACCGGCCGCGGCGACCGGGCCCGACTTCGGCGGACGACCCCCGCAGCGGTAGGGTGTCGCCCTCGGGGACTGCCCTACGCACACCCCTTGAGGACCACCATCTGCTGGAGGGGCTGACAGACGTGAACCTGCGCGACCTGGTGTACGGACTTTACGCACGCCGGGTGGAAGGCCGCCTCGACCACGACCAGGTGCCCAAGCACATCGGGGTCATCCTTGACGGCAACCGCCGCTGGGCCAAGGCGTCCGGGGGGACCACCGCACAGGGCCACCAGGCCGGCGCGTACAAGATCGAGGAGTTCCTCGGCTGGTGCGCCGAGACCGACGTCGAGGTCGTCACGCTGTGGATGCTCTCCACCGACAACTTCGACCGGCCCGAGGAGGAGCTGACCCCGCTCCTCGGCATCATCGAGGCCACGGTCCGCTCGCTCGTCGCGGACGGCCGCTGGCGCGTGCACCACGTCGGCGCGCTCGACCTGCTGCCCGCCCGCACCCAGGCCGTCATGAAGGAAGCCGAACAGGCCACCCACGACAACACCGGCATACTCGTCAACGTCGCCGTGGGCTACGGCGGCCGCCAGGAGATCGCCGACGCCGTCCGCTCGCTGCTCCTGGAACACGCCGACAAGGGCACCAGCCTGGAGGAGGTCGCGGAGAGCGTCGACATCGACCTCATCTCCAAGCACCTCTACACCAGCGGCCAGCCCGACCCCGACCTGGTGATCCGCACCAGCGGCGAGCAGCGGCTGTCCGGATTCATGCTCTGGCAGTCCGCTCACTCCGAGTACTACTTCTGCGAAGTCTTCTGGCCCGCGTTCCGCAAGGTCGACTTCCTGCGTGCGCTACGCGACTACGCGGCCCGCCACCGCCGCTACGGCGGCTGACCCGCGTACAGCCCCCGAGGTCGGGGTAACCGGGAGTTAACCAACGCGTCGTCATATGCCCTGGCATGGCCGCGCTCGTTGGAGGGAATAAGCCTTCCAGGTCGACGTCCGAGCAGTGTCCGAAAGGGACGTCGTATCTCAGCGGGCGGCGTGGGCCGTCCGCCCGGGAGGCCCTTTGCACCAGGACGACCGTGTGCACCACGCGGGCGACGTGGAGGGCCGGCGCTCGGCCCGCGCATCGCGGCCGCGTCCGGTCCGGTTCACACCCGCCGGCCCGCCCGGCATCCCTCCCGTCGCTCAGCGACCTCATCCGAGGGGGTACGTCCTTCCGTGGTGACCAGCACAAAGCGCCGCATGCCCGACAGGCGCACCTATGTTCTCGACACCAGCGTCCTGCTGGCCGACCCGAACGCCCCGACCCGCTTCGACGAGCACGAAGTCGTGCTGCCCGTCGTCGTGGTGACGGAGCTGGAGGCCAAGCGGCACCATCCGGAGCTCGGTTACTTCGCCCGGCAGGCCCTGCGCCTGCTGGACGACTTCCGCATCCGGCACGGCCGTTTGGACGCCCCCATCCCGATCGGGGATCTGGGCGGCTCGCTGCGCGTCGAGCTCAACCACTCCGATCCCGGCGTGCTCCCGGCCGGCTACCGGTTGGGGGACAACGACTCACGGATTCTCGCGGTGGCCCGCAATCTCCAGGCCGAGGGGTACGACGTGACGGTCGTCTCCAAGGACCTGCCGCTCAGGATCAAGGCGTCCTCGGTCGGCCTGCTCGCCGAGGAGTACCGCGCCGAACTCGCCATCACGGACTCCGGCTGGACCGGCATGTCCGAGCTGGCGCTCTCCGGCGAACAGGTGGACCTCCTCTTCGAGGAGGACCAGCTGTACGTCCCCGAGGCGGCCGACCTGCCCGTGCACACCGGCCTCACCATCCAGTCCGCGAAGGGCAAGGCCCTCGGCCGCGTCACCGCCGAGGGCAACGTCCGTCTCGTACGCGGCGACCGGGAGGCCTTCGGCATCAAGGGAAGGAGCGCCGAACAGCGGATCGCGCTCGATCTGCTCCTCGACCCGGACGTCGGGATCGTCTCCATGGGCGGGCGCGCCGGCACCGGCAAGTCGGCGCTCGCGCTCTGCGCGGGCCTGGAGGCCGTCCTGGAGCGCCGCCAGCACCAGAAGGTGATGGTCTTCCGTCCGCTGTACGCGGTCGGCGGGCAGGAGCTCGGCTATCTGCCCGGCACCGAGGCCGAGAAGATGGGCCCGTGGGCGCAGGCGGTCTTCGACACGCTCGGCTCGGTGGCGGGCAAAGAGGTCATCGAGGAGATCAGCGCGCGCGGGATGCTGGAGGTGCTGCCGCTCACGCACATCCGCGGGCGCTCCCTGCACGACGCGTTCGTCATCGTGGACGAGGCCCAGTCCCTGGAGCGGAACGTCCTGCTGACCGTGCTGTCCAGGATCGGGGCGAACTCCCGTGTCGTACTGACCCATGACGTCGCCCAGCGCGACAACCTCCGCGTGGGGCGGTACGACGGAGTGGTCGCCGTCGTCGAGAAACTGAAGGGCCATCCGCTCTTCGCGCACGTCACCCTCACGCGGTCCGAGCGTTCGCAGATCGCGGCCCTGGTGACCGAAATGCTGGAGGACGGCCACATCTGAGTCGGTTCGCGGTGAACGCGCGGTAGTTGGTGCCGTCCGGCGAAGCGAAGGAGCTTAGCCGGGCGGCACCGTCGTGTGCGCCTGTTTCCGGAAAACTCCTGGGGTAAACGGCGTGTGAGCTTTCCCACGCAACCGGGAATTGCCTTGCGGTGTCCGGCTGCGGCAGAGTCTCAGTCCTGTCAGGCCCCGCATGCGACACACCTGTACCCCCAGCGGTACTGAACCCCAGAACTTCATAGTGGCCGTCGCATGCCGCCCGAGCACCACGCGGCGCTCCCCTCACGGGAGTTGCCCACCGGGCCCGTGCCTCCCGTGACCGATCGCAAGCGGAGGCCAGCGCCAGGGGCACGATTGCGTCCGCGAGGTCACCTATGCGGGCGATGCTGGAAGGAAACCGTGTGAGCCGGATTTCGGTCCGGGGATTCGCCGTGGCGTCCGCCACCGCGGTCACCACCGTCGGAGCTGTCGTGGGTGTCGCCTCGGGCAACACCCAGCCCTCGAACACGAACGACTTCGAGGCAGCGGCGAGCGACGCGACGCTCCTCGCAGAGATCCCCGCGGGTCAGCAGGCCCAGGTCCAGACCGTGTCCCTGACGCAGCAGGCCGACGCGCAGGCCATGGCCGCCGACACCGCCGCGAAGAAGACCGCCGCGGAGGAGGCCCGCAAGCAGGCCGCCGCCTCGGCGATCGAGAAGCAGAAGGCCGCGGAGAAGGCGGAGGCGGACAAGAAGGCCGCCGCCAAGAAGGAGCGCGAGCAGAAGGCCGAGACGAAGGCCAGCCGCTCCTCCGCCCGCGACGCCAAGGACTTCGCACCGCAGAGCTCCTACACGGTGGCTCAGGTCCAGGCAATGGCACGGCAGATGGTCCCCGGCGACCAGTTCCAGTGCTTCAGCAACATCGTCAACCACGAGTCCACGTGGAACTACAAGGCGACCAACGCCTCCTCGGGTGCCTACGGCCTCGTCCAGGCGCTGCCCGCCTCCAAGATGGCCTCGGCGGGCGCCGACTGGCAGACCAACCCGGCCACGCAGATCAAGTGGGGCCTGAACTACATGAACGACCGCTACGGCAGCCCGTGCGGAGCCTGGAGCTTCTGGCAGGCGAACAGCTGGTACTAGGCCCCCCGGCCGTACCGCGCTCAACCTCGGGAGACCCCTCACCGTCCTACGGTGGGGGGTTTCTCCCGTGTACGGTCGGTGCGGACGGCTCCAGGGGGGAGTGGTGGGGAAAGACGGGGGTAGAGGACGGATCATGTCCAGAGTGCCAGGGTGGCTCGGCCGGATCGGTGCCGGACTGAGTGAGATGGGCGAGCGGTTGAACGAGCGGCGGGCCAAGGACGACGAGCCGGACGGCCACGAGCCGGACGACGTCGTGGACGAGGAGCTCGATCACGTGCCGCCGCCGCCGACGTACGCACCGGCCGTGGCGGCCAGGCCCGACCCCGCGGCGGCCGTGCCGTGGGGCATGCGGGTCGCCGCCGAGGCCGGGTGGCGGCTGCTCGTCCTCGCGGGCACCCTCTGGGTGCTGATGAAGGTCATCAGCGCGGTGCAGTTGGTGGTCCTCGCCTTCGTGGCCGCGCTGCTCATCACCGCGCTGCTCCAGCCCACTGTGGCCCGGCTCCGAAGGGTCGGCCTGCCCCGCGGCCTCGCGACCGCCGTCACCGCGGTCCTCGGCTTCGTCGTCATGGGCCTGGTCGGCTGGTTCGTGGTCTGGCAGGTCATGGAGAACGCCGACGAACTCTCCGGTCAGGTCCAGGACGGCATCGAGGATCTGCGCAAGTGGCTGCTCAACAGCCCCTTCCACGTGACCGAGGACCAGATCAACGACATCGCCACGAGCCTGCGCGACGCCGTCGGTGCCAACACCGAGGAGCTGACCTCCGCCGGCCTCGAAGGCGTCACGGTCATCGTCGAGGCGCTGACCGGCATCCTGCTCGCGATGTTCTCGACGCTCTTCCTGCTGTACGACGGCAAGCGCATCTGGCAGTGGTTCCTGAAGCTGGTGCCCGCCCAGGCGCGGCCCGGCATCGCGGGGGCGGGGCCACGGGCCTGGCGCACGCTCACCGCCTATGTGCGCGGCACGGTGATAGTGGCCATGATCGACGCCATCTTCATCGGCCTGGGCATCTACTTCCTCGGGGTGCCGATGGCGGTGCCGCTGGCCGTCATCATCTTCCTGGCCTCGTTCGTGCCGCTGGTCGGCGCCGTGGTCTCCGGCGCTCTCGCGGTCGTCGTCGCCCTCGTCACGCAGGGCGTGTTCACGGCGGTGATGGCGCTGGCGGTGGTCCTCGCGGTGCAGCAGATCGAGGGGCACATCCTGCAGCCGTTCATCCTCGGCCGCGCGGTGCGCGTCCATCCGCTGGCCGTGATCCTCTCGGTCGCCACGGGCGGCATGGTGGCCGGGATCGGCGGCGCGGTCGTGGCGGTGCCGCTGGTCGCCGTGACGAACACGGTGGTCGGTTATCTGCGGGCGTACTCCCGCGAGGCCGCGCTGAGGGCGGCGCGGGAGCCGCAACCGCAGGGGGCGACCGCGTCGGACGTGTCCGCGTCGGATCCCCCGCCGCAGTAGACCGGCATACGGAAAGGGGCCCGGAACCACAATGGTTCCGGGCCCCTTCTCGTATGACCTAGGCGAGGTGCGCCTCGGAGTCCAGCGTGACGCCCACGGCCTGGATGACCGCGGCGATCTTGAACGCCTCCTGGATGACCTCACGGTCGACGCCGGCCTTGCGCAGGACCTGCTCGTGCGAGTCCAGGCACTGGCCGCAGCCGTTGATCGCGGAGACCGCGAGGGACCACAGCTCGAAGTCGACCTTCTCGACGCCCGGGTTGCCGATGACGTTCATCCGCAGACCGGCGCGCATCGTCCCGTACTCCGGGTCGGAGAGCAGATGGCGCGTGCGGTAGAAGACGTTGTTCATCGCCATGATGGCGGCGGCCGACTTGGCGGCGGTGTACGCCTCGGGGGAGAGGTTCGCCTTCGCCTCCGGCTCCAGCTCGCGCAGCACCTTCGGGGAGCGGGACGCGATGGCGCAGGCCAGCACGGTGCCCCACAGCTGCTGCTGCGGCAGGTCGCTGTTGCCGATGACCGAGCCGAGGTTCAGCTTCAGGTCCTTGGCGTAGTCCGGTACAGCGGACTTCAGTTCGTCGAGTGCCATGTCAGAGCCTTCCGTTCACTCGCCGGAGAGCAGCGCGACCGGGTCGAGGGTCTCGTCGCCCTTGCTCCAGTTGCACGGGCAGAGCTCGTCGGTCTGCAGGGCGTCGAGGACCCGGAGGACCTCCTTGGGGTTACGGCCCACGGAACCGGCGGTCACCATCGTGAACTGGATCTCGTTGTTCTGGTCGACGATGAAGACGGCGCGCTGCGCGAAGCCGTCCTCGCCCTCGATGCCGAGCGCGCGCATGAGCTCGTGCTTGGAGTCGGCCAGCATCGGGAAGGGCAGGTCGGTCAGGTCCGGGTGGTCCTTGCGCCAGGCGTGGTGCACGAACTCGGAGTCACCGGAGAAGCCGAGGATCTGGGCGTCACGGTCGGCGAACTCGTCGTTCAGCTTGCCGAAGGCCGCGATCTCGGTCGGGCACACGAAGGTGAAGTCCTTGGGCCACGCGAAGACGATCTTCCACTTGCCCTCGTAGGTCTTGTGGTTGATCTGCTCGAACTCCGCGCCCTTCTCCAGGGAGACACAGGCGGTCAGGTCGAACTCGGGGAACTTGTCACCGACAGTGAGCACACGTACTCCTTGCGACGAGGTAAATCCCTTTTGAGGACTTTCCTGCGGGTTGGACGGATGTCGATGGTGGCACAGGGTGCATTGATTAGGGAAATAGCTAGACTGGGTCATGTTGATCGGAGGTTGCTATCAGTGCGAGCCATAAATAGGGGCAAGCAGAGCAACGGCAAACAGCCCAGCCTGGCCCAGCTGCGCGCGTTCGCCGCGGTGGCGGAACATCTGCACTTCAGGGACGCGGCCGCGGCGATCGGAATGAGCCAGCCCGCCCTGTCCGGCGCCGTCGCGGCCCTGGAGGAGGCACTGGGTGTCCAGCTCCTGGAGCGCACCACCCGCAAGGTGCTGCTCTCCCCGGCTGGGGAACGCCTCGCCGTGCGGGTCAGGGGCGTCCTCGGCGAGGTCGAGGCGCTCCTGGAGGAGGCCGACGCCGTGAAGGCGCCGTTCACCGGGGCGCTGCGTCTCGGCGTGATCCCCACCGTGGCGCCGTACCTGCTGCCCACGGTGATCACGCTGGTCCACGAGAAGTACCCGGACCTGGACCTCCAGGTGCACGAGGAGCAGACGTCCTCGCTGCTCGATGGGCTCGCGGCCGGGCGGCTCGACCTGCTGCTGCTCGCGGTGCCGCTCGGCGTGCCGGGCATCACCGAACTGCCGCTCTTCGACGAGGACTTCGTACTCGTCACGCCGCTGGACCACTGGCTCGGCGGCCGCGAGGGCATCCCGCGCGAGGCGCTGAAGGAGCTGAACCTCCTGCTGCTCGACGAGGGGCACTGCCTGCGCGACCAGGCCCTGGACATCTGCCGGGAGGCGGGCCGCGCCGACGCCCCGGTGACCACGACCGCCGCCGGGCTCTCCACCCTCGTCCAGCTGGTCGCCGGCGGGCTCGGCGTGACGCTGCTGCCGCGCACCGCCGTGCGCGTGGAGACCAGCCGCAGCAACCAGCTGCTCACCGGCTACTTCGCCGACCCGGCGCCGACCCGGCGGATCGCGCTCGCGATGCGGACGGGGGCGGCGCGCGCGGCGGAGTACGAGCAGCTGGCCGAGGCGCTCAGGGGCGCGGTACGGCCGCTGCCGGTGCGGGTGGTGTGACCCCGCACCGGCGACGGACGTACCACCTCAGGAGCTACTCCGAGCGCAGGCCCTCCGGCCGCATCATGCACCACAGCGGCGGCAGGCTGAAGAGCGTCACGACCGCGACAAGGACGGCGCCCGCGCCCGTCAGGGGCACGAACTTCCACCAGTCGGTGACGGACTTGTCGATCATGCGGACCATGACCCAGCCGAGGCCGAGGCCGCCCGCGACGGCGAGTGCCAGGCCGACCACCACCGGGATCGCCGTCTGCCACAGGACCGACCACGCCATCGAGGCGCGGCGCGTGCCGAAGGCGGTGAGCACCGCGAGGAGGCGCTTGCGCTCGCGCAGTTGCTCCAGCATCGACACCAGCATGGAGGCGGCGATCAGCGTCATCGTCGCCAGGGCGCCGGCCTGGAGGCCGGTCTGGACGGTCGCGTACTGCTGGTCGCGCTCGACCGCGCGCAACGTCATCACGTCGAGGAACGGGTCGACGCGGGCCGCGGTGTTGCGGACGTACTCCTCGGCGTCCGGGGTGTCCGGGTCGACCTGGATCATGGCGCTCGTCGAGGCGTCGACCAGTTTGGACTTGTCGACCGCGCCGGGAGTGGCGTAGACGCCGTCGTGCAGGTCGCCGCTCGGGTCGGGGCGGGCGGTGACCTCGCGGGCGTCGGCGGGCAGCGTCCACAGCACGTGCTCGTGGCCGGGCTCGTCCCAGCTGACGGGGTTCAGGTCGAGCTGCTTGCCGGGGCGGGCCGACTCGTCGACCCAGCTGTTCATCTCCTTGTCCTTGGTGTGGACGACGAAGGTGTCGCCGTCCCGGCACGTGTCGATGCGGGCCAGTTCGCGGAGGTTGGCGCAGGTGCCGACCGTCAGCTGCGTGGTGGGGCGGATGTCCTCGGAGTCCTTCAGCCTGCCGGGCCTGACGGCGTACGTGGAGACCGTGGCGATGACCCGCTTGACGCCCTTGGTGGTGCGGAAGCCGTCGATCATCTTGTCGGCGAGCGCGGCGTCGCCGACATCGGCGCGGACCGAGATCTTGGCGCGGGCGGTGTCCGCCCCCGTCATCCGGTTGAAGTCGTCGTGCATCGCGCCGAACAGCATCTGCAGGGCGACGGCGCCGGCCACCGCCACCGTGATGCCGCTCACCGCGCGGGCCGCTGTGCCGCTGCTCAACTGAAGCCTGCGGGTGGCCAGTTGCCAGGGCACGGGACCGCCGCGCAGCCGGGACACGCTCGTCTCGACGAGCCAGGGCAGCAGCGCGGCCAGGCCCACCAGGGTGAGCGTGGCGCCCGCGCCGATGGCGTACACCGGCGGCCCGTAGTCACCGGCGACGCGGCCCGCGGCCAGCAGGATGCCGAAGCCCGCGAGCGGCATCAGGACACGCCACCACAGGCGCCGCTTGCGGACCTTGGTGCTGCGCATGACACCCAGCGGTTCGATGGACACGGCCCGCAGTGAGATCAGCGTGACGACGACGGCCGTGACCGGGACGGCCAGCACGACCAGCGCGGCGAGGGAGGCCACCGGTGTCAGGTCGGCGGGGAAGGCGCTGATCTGCCACATGTCGACGGTGCCGATCAGCTGACGCAGCCCCAGGAAGAGGACGCCGCCCACCACGAGGCCGAGCAGCGCGCCGCACAGGGCCTCGCCCGCCGCGATCCGCCGCACCGCGCGGGCATCCGCGCCGACCAGGCGCAGCGCGGCGAGGCGGCGGTCGCGCCGGTCGCCGCCGAAGCGGACCGCCGTGCCGATGAAGATGACGACCGGCGTCAGCAGGACCACGCACATCAGGACGACGAGCACGACCAGCAGCGGATCGAAGGGTTCCGCGGGCGTCTCGTAGCCGAACTCCGCCACCCGATGGCCGCCCTTGGCCGGGGTGAGCGCGTCGGAGCCCGCGTAGAAGTAACGCTCCTGGGGGTGGACCAGGCCCGCGTCGCCGATGGTGCCGACGATCCGGTAGCCGCTGAACCGCTCCTTCAACAGAGCGCCGTCGGAGCTGCCGAGGAGGTCGCGCAGGGCGGGCGAGACGACCATCTCGCCGTCCGCCGGGATCTTCTCCAGGCCGGGCGGCAGGACCGGGTGGTCGCCCTCGGCGCGCAGGACGCGGCCGCCGACCGTGGAGTCACGGAAGTCGGTCGGGGCGTCGCGCTGGAGGACGGTCGAGTCGCTCCGCTTGACGCGCTTGCCGGAGAAGTCGTCGCCGGAGCGGGCCGCCGTGTGGTTCTCGCGGTTCTGGAGCAGGTTGGGCACGGAGGAGGCACCGAGCAGCAGCGCCACGCCGAGACCCACGCCGACGGCGGTCAGGAGCGTGCGGGTCCAGCCCTCACGGCCGCCGCCGACGGCGAAACGTAGGCCCATGCCGAGGTCGCGGAGCCAGGCGCGTACACCGGTGGGCGCGGTGTGCCCGGCGTGCCCGGAGTCCGGAGGCTCGGGCCGGGTGGCGGCCCTCGCGCGGGTGTCGAGGCTCATACGACGCGCTCCATGTCGCGGGACCTGCCGTCGCGCACGACGATCTCGCGGTCGGAGTAGGCGGCCACCCGCGTCTCGTGGGTGACGAGGACGACGGCGGCGTTGGTGGAGCGGGCGGCGTCGGTCAGCAGCTCCATCACCCGCTCGCCGTTGAGCGAGTCCAGGGCGCCGGTCGGCTCGTCGGCGAAGACCACGCGCGGGCCGGTGGCGAGCGCGCGGGCGACGGCGACGCGCTGGCCCTGGCCGCCGGAGACCTCGCCGGGCCGCTTGGCGGCGACGTCCTCGACCTCCAGGCGCTCCATCCAGGCGCGGGCGGTGGCCTCGGCGTCCTTGCGCCTGGCGCCGTTCAGCCGCAGCGGAAGGGCGACGTTCTCGACGCAGGTCAGTTCGGGCACGAGCTGCCCGAACTGGAAGACGAACCCGAACTCGCTGCGCCGCAGGGCGCTCAGCGCGGAGTCCGGCATGCCGGTCAGCTCACGGCCGTCGTACGTGATGGAGCCCTCGTCGGGCCGGACGATCCCGGCGAGGCAGTGCAGCAGGGTCGACTTGCCCGAGCCCGAGGGGCCCATGACGGCGACGACCTCGCCGGGGTGGATGGAGAACTCCGCGCCGTCGAGCGCGGTGGTCGGGCCGTAGGCCTTGCGCAGCCCGTGGGCCGTGAGGAGGGAACCGGCGGGGGTCATGCGGGGCGCACCTCCTGGGCGAGCCTGCCGAGGCGCGCGGCGGCCAGCTCCAGCCAGCGCAGGTCGGCTTCGAGATGGAAGAGCGCGTGGTCGCAGATGAGCTGGTCGGCGAGGTCGCCCTTGCGCTTGCGGTCGGTGAGGATGCGCATCAGGCGCAGGTGCTCGGCGCGCTGCACGTCGAGGAGTTCGGCGGCGTCGCGGCCGGTGAGGAGCGCGAGGACGACCTTGGTGTAGAGCGTCGACTGGAGGTAGGGCTCTGGTTTCTCCGGGGTGGCGAGCCACCGCTGGACATCCGTGACGCCGGCCTCGGTGATCGCGTACCGCTTGCGTTCGGGACCGCCGCCCGCCTCGATGCCGTCGACCTCGACGAGGCCGTTCTTCAGCAGCCGGGACATGGTCGAGTAGACCTGTCCGTAGTGCAGGGGCTTGTCGTGCCCGAACTTCTCGTCGAAGGCGCGCTTGAGGTCGTAGCCGTGCCGCGGGCCGGACTCCAGGAGCCCCAGAAGGGTGTGGCCAATGGACATGCGGAGCACTCTACACGGCGTGTATACCCACGATGTATACGCCCGCTGCGGAGATCGTGAGTTCGAAAGGAGAGCAACCTTATGGGCTCTGAGGCGGTCGGTTCCTTAGGGGCAGGTGCTCATTCTCACGTCCGGAAAAGACCGGATCGGATGACCTTTGTCCCCAGGTGCGGTGTTAGCTTCATGAGCTGACTTAGCGACCAGCTGACTTGCCAGTGAGAAGACGAGACGTACGAGAAGTACGAGAAGTACGAGTCGTACGAGACGGAAGCGGAGCACTCTCAGTCATGGGCCGAGCCGAAGCACGACAAGCGCGGCAGCGCGGTGCCCGCCGGGCAGCGCGTGGGCGTCCGTCCGGCGGCAAGCGCACCGGCATACGCCGCTTCTTCACCTGGAAGAAGCTCCTCGGGACGTTCTTCGGGCTCTGCCTGCTCGGCATGCTCGGTTTCGTGATCCTGTACATGGTCGTCGACATCCCCAAGGGGAACGCCGCGGCCAAGATGCAGAGCAACGTCTACAAGTACAGCAACGGCGAGGTCATCGCCCGGACCGGCGACATCAACCGCGAGATCGTCGACCTGGACAAGGTGCCCGAGAAGGTGCAGAAGACCTTCGTCGCCGCCGAGAACAAGTCCTTCTACAAGGACGAGGGCATCGACTTCAAGGGCACCGCCCGAGGCGTGCTCAACACGGTGACCGGCAAGGGCAAACAGGGCGGCTCGACGATCACCCAGCAGTACGTGAAGAACTACTACCTCAGCCAGGAGCAGACCGTCAGCCGCAAGCTGAAGGAACTGGTGATCTCGCTGAAGGTGGACCGCGAGAAGAGCAAGGACGACATCCTCGCGGGCTACATCAACACCAGCTACTACGGCCGCAGCGCCTACGGCATCCAGGCCGCCGCCCAGGCCTACTACGGCGTCGACGCCAAGAAGCTGGACGTGGCGCAGGGCGCCTACCTCGCCGCCCTGCTCCAGGCCCCGAGCCAGTACGACTGGTCGTCCGCCACGCCGACCGGCCAAAAGCTCGTCAAGCAGCGCTGGAACTACGTACTCGACAACATGGTCGAGGAGGACTGGCTGGACTCGGGCACGCGGCAGGGCCTTAAGTTTCCCAAGCCGATCGACCCCAAGGCCCCGCCCGGCCGCGCGGGACAGGTCGGCTACCTCGTCGATGAGGCCAAGCGCGAGGTGCTGCGCAACAGCGGCCTGTCCGAGGCCGAGTTCGAGGCCGGCGGCTACACGGTCACGCTCAACATCGACCCCAAGAAGCAGAAGCAGCTCGAAAAGGCCGTCGACAAGAAGCTGAACGACCGGCTCGACCGCAAGAAGAACAAGGCGGACGCCCGGGTCCAGGCGGGCGCGGCCTCCGTCGACCCGAAGACCGGCAAGGTCCTCGCCATGTACGGCGGCGAGGACTACGTGAAGCACTTCACGAACAACGCCACCCGCCGCGACTACCAGTCGGCGTCCACCTTCAAGCCGCTGATCCTCGCCGCGGCCCTGGAGCACGGCGCGACGACCCAGGACGGCAAGCCGATCACCGCCGGCACGGTCTACGACGGCACGAGCAGGCGCCCGGTCAAGGGCGGCGACGTCGCCTTCGCGCCGCCGAACGAGGACGATGTCAACTACGGCCCCGTCACCGTGCAGAAGGCGATGAACAAGTCCGTCAACTCCGTCTTCGCACAGATGGGCGTGGACGTCGGGATGCCCAGGGTCATGGAGATGGCGAGCACGCTCGGCATGGACGTCAAGGGCCTGCCCGCGGTGCCCGCACAGACCCTCGGCTCCATGGGCGCGAGCCCGCTGGAGATGGCGGGCGTGTACGCGACGCTCGACAACCACGGCAAGAAGGTCACCCCGGCCCTCGTCGGCTCCGTGGAGCACAAGGACCGCACGGTCGACCTGCCCGACCCGATCGGCGAGCAGGTCGTCAAGCGCACCACCGCCGACTCGCTGACCTCCGTCCTGACCGGCGTGGTCGACGACGGCACGGGCCAGGCCGTGCGCCACCCCGTGCAGGACGTGGCCGGCAAGACCGGTACCTCCGACGACAACAAGTCGGCCTGGTTCACCGGCTACACGCCGAAGCTGGTCACCTCCGTGGGCCTCTTCGGCGAGGGAGCGGTCGGCACCAAGGAGAAGGGCCAGCAGGTGTCGATGAAGGGCGCCGGCGGCCGGGCGCGCGTGGACGGCGGCAGCTTCCCCGCCCAGATCTGGGCGGCGTACACCTTCGACGCGATGGGCGCGCCGAGCAGGTTCGACCTCGAAACGGACATGGGCGCGGCCGTCGCGCCGCCCCCGGAGCCGACGCTGTCGAAGGAGCCCAAGGAGCCGTCGAGCACGCCGTCGAAGCCGGAGAAGGACCCGACGTCGAAGCCGCCGTCGCCGTCCCCGTCGCAGTCGCCGTCGTCGTCCCCGCCGACCACGCCGCCGACCCAGACCCCGACGTCGAAGCCGCCGACCCAGGAACCGGACCCCACACACACGATCGAGCTCCCCGAGGACCCCGACGACCGCGCCCCCGGCCGGGACTGAGGTCTCGTCGATACGGCGGAGGGCGCCCCGGAACCCATGAGGTTCCGGGGCGCCCTCCGCCGTTCTCGGGCGCTCAGTTCCGGTTCAGCTCGAACCAGACCACCTTGCCCGTGCTCAGCCGCGTGGCACCCCACCGTCGCGCCATCTTGTTGACCAGGTACAGCCCGCGGCCGCCCTCGTCCGTCGCGCGTGCCTGGCGCAGGCGCGGCAGCTGCGGGACGTCGTCGCCGACCTCGCAGCGCAGGACGTCGGTGCGCAGCAGCCGCAGGGTGATCGGCCGCGACGCGTACCGCACGGCGTTGGTGACGACCTCGCTGACCAGGAGCTCCACCGAGTCGGTCAGCTCCTCCAGGCCCCAGCGGACGAGCGCGCTGCGCGCCAGGCGACGGGCGCGGGAGGGCGTCGCGTCCTCCGGTTCCAGGAACCAGTACGCGACGTCGCTCGGCGCGATGCCGTCGAAGCGGGCGGCGAGCAGGGCGATGTCGTCGTCCCGGTCGCCCGGCCCGAGCATGTCGAGCACCTCGTCGCAGAGCGCCTCCAGCGGCGGCGGATGGTCGGGGCCCGTCAGCTGGGCGGTGGCCGAGAGCCGTTCGCGCAGCTGCTCTATGCCGGTCCACACGTCCCGCAGGCGGGACTCGACGAGCCCGTCCGTGTACAGGAGCAGCGTGGCGCCCGCCGGGGCGTCCAGCTCCACGGCCTCGAAGTCCACTCCGCCGACGCCGATGGGCGCGCCCGGCGGCACACGCAGCACCTCGGCGCGGCCGCCCAGGTGGAGCAGGACGGGCGGCGGATGACCGGCGTTGGCGATGGTGATGCGGTGCGAGACCGGGTCGTAGACCGCGTACAGGCAGGTCGCCATGCGGTCGGAGCCGAGCCGCTGCGCCTGCTCGTCCAGGTGGTGCAGGACCTCCTGGGGCGGCAGGTCGAGCCCGGCGAGGGTCTGCGCGGTCGTGCGCAGCTGGCCCATGATGGCGGCCGACGTCATGGAGTGCCCCATGACATCGCCCACGACCAGCGCGACCCGGCTGCCCGGCAGCGGGATCGCGTCGTACCAGTCGCCGCCGACCCGGGCCGTCTCGGCGGCCGGCAGATAGCGAGAGGCGAGCCGCACCCCGGTCGGGCGCGGCAGCGTCTCGGGCAGCATCGTGCGCTGCAACTCGTCGGCGATGTACGCCTCGCGGCCGTACAGGACGGCCTTGTCGATGCCGAGCGCGCTGTGCGTGGCCAGCTGGGCGGCGACCAGCAGGTCGTCGGCCTCGAACGCGGGGCGGTCCGGGCGGCGCAGGAACACGGCGGCGCCGATGACCCGGCGCCGGCCCCGCAGCGGCGCGAGGATCGCCCGCTGACCGGTCGGCACGGTCCGCCCCTCGCCGAGCAGTTCGGGCAGGGCGGCCCGCGCCGCCACCGAGTCCGCGAAGACCGGGCGCACCCCGCGCAGCACCTCGGCGAGCGCGCCGCCGTGCCGCACCTCGCACAGCTCGGCGGTGCCCGTCACGTCGGTGATGTCGGGCTGCACCACCTGGAGCGAGGGCAGCGTGCCGCCACCCTCGGTGTCCGGTTCCTCGGCGCCCTCCTCGATGGAGCGCAGCCGGTCGGTGCGGCGCAGGCGCAGCACCAGCGGGCCGGTGGGCCGCTCGTCACCGACGGGCAGCGGGTCACGCAGATAGACGAGGATCGCGTCGGAGAACGTCGGGACCGTCGCCCGGCACAGCCCCATCACGATCTCGTCGAGGTCGATGCCGCGCGCGATGCGCCGGGTCGCGGCGCCCACGAACCGCAGCCGGTCGCCGTCGCGCCGCATCGCCACGGGACCCGCACCCGGCGGCCGCGGCCGGCCGGTGCGCCGCTCCTCGCCCTCGGGCGGACCCGCGGGGCCGGGCTGCGCCGGTACGCCGTCGGGCGCGGGGCGCGGCCTGCCCGGGTCGGGCTCGGAGGCGGACGGCTGGGAATGCTCACTGGTCGGCGGCACCGATGCTCCCGGGGATGTGTCACGCGCGCCCTGCGGCGTCTCCGTCGAACGCAGCAGCGCCCCGCGGGGATCCGCGGGGGCGGTCGGCCGGGCAGCTGGTGCCTTGCGACCCTCGTGGGGGGTGAGGTGCTCCGTCACGCGTTTCGAATCCGTCCGTCCGGGGCTGCGCGCCGTGCGCGCCGTCCAGCGTTGCACGTCGCTCAGCCGCGTCGGCAGTGCAGAAAGATCTGATGTTCCGGATTGGGGCCTCCCCTGCTCGAACGAAGCTGAGAGCGTGGGGAAGCGTCGGTGCTCGCGGGGGCGTACGAGTACGTGTCCTCGCCGGTGATGTCGAAACCCGCGTCCCGCACGACCTGCCGCAGTTCGTCCCGCAGGTAACCCGATACCCGGATCGTGTGCCCCAGGAACGGAATCGCCGCGTCGTCCAGGTCGGCCTCGACCATCGACAGCTCCATCAGGCCTCCTGGCCGCAGCAGACCGTGCAGCCGCCGCAGCGCCCGCGGGATCTCGGGGCGCGGCAGCATCAGCAGGGCGAAGAAGCAGGCGATGCCGTCGAACCGGCCGATTCCGGCCGGGCCCTCGGCCGTGAGGTCCGCGATGTCGATGAGCCGGAACTCCGCTGCCGGGACGTTCTTTTCGGCCAGTTCGAGCATGCCCGCCGAAATGTCCGTACCGAGGACGGTGTGGCCCTTCTCGGCCAATTGCAGAGCGGTGGGCAGCCCGGTGCCGCAGCCCACGTCCAGGATCCGGGAGCCGGGCGCCAGCGCGTCGGCCAGGTGGCGTCCCGCGGCGAGCTGACCCTCCTTGTGAGGGAAGGCGTCGTCGTAGTGCCGCCCGATGGCGTCAAAGGCCTCGGCTCGGCCCCTGCGGTCCTCGCTCACGTTCTGCCGCCCCTCGGTGACTTCCTGTCAGACAGCGCGCAGACCCCCGGAGTTGCTGCTGTGCGCCCTTGCGGAGGACGATCCTACGTTTGAACCACGGGGGCGCATCAAGGGTCTCATGAGGACACGCGCGCGGGGGTGCGGTCCCAGTCATCCGGAAGGGGCGGTACGACCCAGGACGGATCGGGACGCCAGTGCTGCCAGCCGTCCGAAAACGGTGCCCCCCAGGCCTCGATCACGTCAAGGGCGGCCCGACCCGCGGCGCGTACGTCAGCGGCCTTTTCGGCGTCCATCAGGCCCACCCGCAGGGCCTGCGCGAACTCGTCCTCGTCGTGCCACCGCCAGCTGCCGTCGGGCCGCACGGAGATGTCCAGAAAGTGATCCTCGGAATCCACGCCGCCCGTCCAGCGGGTCCGCGGCTCCTCCAGGTTCACGTACCAGTTCTTGAACCGCCAGCCCGGCTCCCAGAACAGCCACACCGACCACGGGTCGCCGGGGCGGGCGAGCTTCAGGACGCCGGTGCCGAACCAGTGGTCCCTGCGGACAACGCGCGGTTTGGTGTAGCGGGTGGCGAGCGGCTCCTGGTGCAGAGGGGTTCCGTCGGCCAGTACCGGCTTCACGCATTCGGTGCCGGGCGCCATCCACACGGCGAGGAGGTCCGCGCTGTCCTGGACGACGGTGACGGGACGGCAGATGTGCACATGGTCCCCGGCGTTCTCCCGGTAGCGCCACAGGATGTGGTCGCCGGGGGTCCACCGGGCCGCTGGGCCGCCTGCTGTCGCCGTCTTTCCGTCGAGGTCTGTCATGAACAGATATTAGACGCCGCTCCTGTGGCGGGGGTGGGGCCGTCGCAAGGTTGCGTGACGCGGAAACCAGGGACGCGTGCCGCGGAAATCAGGGACGCGTGACGGGAAGACTAGGGACGCGTCATGCGCAACACGTCCAGCGCCTCGTCCAGTTGCTCCAGGGACAGGTCGCCGCGGTCGACGTAGCCGGCCTCCAGGACGACCTCGCGGATCGTCTTGCGCTCGGCCAGGGACTTCTTCGCCACCTTCGCCGCCTCCTCGTAGCCGATGTACTTGTTCAGCGGCGTCACGACGGAGGGCGACGACTCGGCGTACTCGCGGGCCCGTTCGCGGTTGGCGGTGATGCCGTCGACGGTCCGGTCGGCGAGCAGCCGGGAGACGTTGGCCAGCAGTCGGATGGACTCCAGGACGTTCTTGGCGATGACCGGCAGCATCACGTTCAGCTCGAAGTTGCCGGCGGCGCCCGCCGCGGCGACCGTGGCGTCGTTGCCGGTGACCTGCGCGGCGACCATCAGCGCGGCCTCCGGGATGACCGGGTTCACCTTGCCCGGCATGATCGACGAACCGGGCTGGAGGTCGGGGAGGTTGATCTCGGCGAGGCCGGTGCGCGGACCCGAGGCCATCCACCGCAGGTCGTTGGCGATCTTCGTCAGGCCCACGCCGATGGTCCGCAGCTGCCCGCTGGTCTCGACGATGCCGTCCCGCGCGCCCTGCGCCTCGAAGTGGTCGCGCGCCTCGGTCAGCGGCAGCCCCGTGGCCCGCGCGACCTCGGCGATGACGGCGGCGGAGAAGCCGGGCGGGGTGTTGATGCCGGTGCCGACGGCCGTGCCGCCGAGCGGCAGTTCGGCCAGACGCGGCAGGGAGGCCGCCAGGCGCTCGATGCCGTACCGCACCTGGGCCGCGTACCCGCCGAACTCCTGGCCGAGGGTGACCGGCGTCGCGTCCATGAGGTGCGTACGCCCGGACTTCACGACGTCCGCGAACTCCTGCGCCTTGCGCTCCAGGGCGGCGGCGAGGTGCTCCAGGGCCGGGATCAGATCACCGGTGACGGCGCCCGTCGCCGCGATGTGGATGGAGGACGGGAAGACGTCGTTCGAGGACTGCGAGGCGTTCACGTGGTCGTTGGGGTGGACGGGGCGTCCGAGGCGCTCGGTGGCGAGCGTGGCGAGGACCTCGTTGGTGTTCATGTTGGACGACGTGCCGGAGCCGGTCTGGAAGACGTCGACGGGGAAGTGCGCGTCCCAGCGCCCCTCGGCGACCTCGGCCGCCGCGTCCGCGACGGCCTCGGCGATGTCCTCGTCCAGCACCCCGAGCCCCGCGTTGACCTTGGCGGCGGCCGCCTTGATCTGCGCGAGGGCGGCGATGTGGGCGCGCTCCAGGCGCCGGCCGAGATGGGGAAGTTCTCCACCGCGCGCTGGGTCTGCGCACGCCACTTGGCGTCGGCGGGAACCCGTACCTCGCCCATGGAGTCGTGCTCGATCCGGTACTCGCCGGTGTGGTTGCCGGTCGCGTCGCTGGCGTCGCTGGTCATGCTCTCGAACCTACCTCTCCGTCCAAACCCCGTAAAAAGTTGAGCACTTGTCTTGTTCCAGGTATTCCCAAGCCCTCTACCCACCAGTAAAAACCGTGGGTAACACCGATCCGGGGAGGCGCGATGAAGCGCATCAGACGCAGCGGACGACGGACGCGGCTGCGGGGTCCGTTCGCGGCGGCCGTCGCGATGGCGGCCGTACTCGGCACAGCGGCGGCCGTACCCGCCCAGGCGGCGGACGGGGGCGGGCCTCGGGTGTCCGGGGCGGCTCCTTTGCCGCCGGAGCTGGAGAAGATCCGGGCGGCCGAGGCGACCGAGCTCTACGGCAGCCCTGCCGAACGCCCGATGGCGGAGCGCAAGACCGGCCTGATCTCACTCGGCGACAGCGAGATCTCCGGCGAGGGCGTCGGCACGTACGAACCCGGCACCGACGGCCCCGACAACTGGTGCCACCGCTCGCCGGACGCCGCGATCCACCGCACCGGCATCCCCGCCGACGTGACGTACAACGTCGCCTGCTCCGGGGCCCAGACGGTCAACATCAGGATCGGCGGCCAGAAGCAGTACGCCGACGAACTGGTGCAGAGCGACAACCTCGCCGTCAAGGCGCGCAACACGCGGATCAAGACGATCCTGCTCGTCATCGGCGCCAACGACGACCTCCAGTTCGCCCCGGTGATGACGGACTGCGTGACGCGCTATCTGCTCAGCCAGGGCGCCTGCGCGGGCAAGTACCACGACGGCTGGCAGGCCCGCGTGGACGCGCTCGTGCCCAAGGTCGAGCAGTCCATCCGCGACCTGAAGACCGTCATGAAGGACGCGGGCTACCAGGAAGGCGACTACCAGCTCGTCGCCATGGGCTACCCGAGCCCGATCGGCCCCGACTTCCGCGACAACCCCAAGTTCCCCGGCAAGCTCGCCTGCGGCGGGCTCGGCTACGACTCCGACACCGAGTGGGGCCGCAACTACGCGGTGCCGACCTTCGAGAAGGGCATGCGCAAGGCCGCCGGCGACGCGGGCGCGACCTACCTCGACAACTCCCGCCTCTTCCACGGCCACGAGGTCTGCATGGAGGACACCTGGGCGCGCGGCCTCTACGTGGACGTGTCCAACCCCTTCCCGCCGGACTCCAACTCCGTACGCCAGTCCTTCCACCCCAACGCCCGCGGCCACGCCGCCTTCGCGTCCTGCCTGACGCAGCTGCACGAGTCGGGCTACCGCGAGGCCAGTTGCGCCGACCCGGCGAGCACGGGCCGCCCGAAGCTGTACAAGGGCGCCTGGGACGACGCGTACAAGCCCCTGAAGAACGAGGGCACCGGTACGTGCGTGGACGTCGACGCCTCGAAGAGCCGCAACTCCACCGAGGTCCAGGGCTGGGACTGCACCGGCAACCGCAACCAGAGCTGGTGGTACGACGGCACGCGGCGGTCCCTGCACACCGGACTGACGCAGGACCGGTGCCTGGACGTGCCTGACGGCGCCTACAAGGAAGGCGCGGCCGTCGTCCTGTGGAACTGCCACGGGGGTGGCAACCAGAAGTTCGTCCGTGAGGCGGGGACGGTGCGGCCCGCTGCCGCGGACGGGCTCTGCCTGTCCCTGGCCGGGGCCAAGGAGCCGTTGCGGCTCCAGAAGTGCACGGGAGCGGCGAACCAGCGGTTCGTCTAGGCGTCTGCCTCCGCGGGGAACTGCGCGTCCTTTCGCTGCGGGCGCGTCGTGGCCGGTCGCGCAGTTCCCCGCGCCCTAAAAGATCACGCCAGGCCCGGGCCCCGCACCGGGATGTGCGTGAACGTCGGCTCGGGGGCCGGGTTCTGGAAGAAGTCGTTGCCCTTGTCGTCGACGACGATGAAGGCCGGGAAGTCCTCGACCTCGATCCTCCAGACCGCCTCCATGCCGAGTTCCTCGTACTCGACGACCTCGACCTTCTTGATGCAGTCCTGGGCGAGGCGCGCGGCCGGGCCGCCGATGGAGCCGAGGTAGAAGCCGCCGTGCGCGCCGCACGCGTCGGTGACCTGCTTGCTGCGGTTGCCCTTGGCGAGCATCACCTTGGAGCCGCCGGCGGCCTGGAACTGCTCCACGTAGGAGTCCATGCGCCCGGCTGTGGTCGGCCCGAAGGAACCGGAGGCGTAGCCCTCGGGGGTCTTGGCGGGACCGGCGTAGTAGACCGGGTGGTCCTTCAGGTACTGCGGCATCTCCTCGCCCGCGTCGAGCCGCTCCTTGATCTTGGCGTGCGCGATGTCGCGGGCGACGACCAGGGGGCCGGTGAGCGACAGGCGGGTCTTGACCGGGTACTTGGTCAGCTCGGCGAGGATCGCGTCCATCGGCTGGTTGAGGTCGATCTTCACGACGTCACCCTCTTCGGAGAGGTGCTCGTCCGTCGTGTCCGGGAGGAAGCGCGCCGGGTCGGTCTCCAGCTGCTCCAGGAAGACGCCCTCGGCGGTGATCTTCGCGGTCGCCTGGCGGTCGGCCGAGCAGGACACGGCGATGGCGACGGGCAGCGAGGCGCCGTGCCGGGGCAGGCGCACCACGCGCACGTCGTGGCAGAAGTACTTGCCGCCGAACTGCGCGCCGATCCCGATCTTCTGCGTCAGCTCGAACACCTTCTCTTCGAGCTCCTTGTCCCTGAGCCCGTGCCCGGTCGGCGAACCCTCTGCGGGCAGCTCGTCCAGGTAGTGCGCCGAGGCGTACTTCGCGGTCTTCAGGGCGAACTCGGCGCTGGTGCCGCCGACCACGATCGCCAGGTGGTACGGCGGGCAGGCGGCCGTCCCGAGCGAACGGATCTTCTCCTCCAGGAATTTCATCATGGAGGCTTCGTTCAGGACGGCCTTCGTCTCCTGGTAGAGGAACGACTTGTTGGCGGAGCCGCCGCCCTTGGCCATGAAGAGGAACTTGTAGGCGCCGCCGTCGGTCGCGTACAGCTCGATCTGCGCCGGGAGGTTGGAGCCGGTGTTCTTCTCCTCCCACATGGTCAGCGGGGCCATCTGCGAGTAGCGCAGGTTCAACTTCGTGTACGCGTCGAAGATGCCCTGGGAGAGCGCCTTCTCGTCCTCACCTTCGGTGAGGACGTTCTGCCCGCGCTTGCCCATGACGATCGCGGTGCCGGTGTCCTGGCACATGGGGAGCACGCCGGCCGCCGCGATGTTCGCGTTCTTCAGCAGGTCCAGCGCCACGAACTTGTCGTTGGACGACGCCTCTGGGTCGTCGATGATGCGCCGCAGCTGCGCCAGGTGCGCGGGGCGCAGGTAGTGCTGGATGTCGTGGATCGCCTCGGCGGCGAGCGTGCGCAGCGCCTCGGGCTCGACCTTGAGGAACGTCCGCCCGTCGGCCTCGAAGGTGGAGACGCCCTCGGAGGTCACCAGCCGGTACGGGGTGGTGTCCTCTCCCAGGGGGAGCAGTTCGGAGTACTCGAACGCCGGGATGGGTGGGCGGGGGCTAACAGACATTGCGGCCATTCCTCACTCGGCAGACAGCGGCGTTGCCTCCATTGGCGACGCGCCAACCAGCGTAGAACGCGCTCGGCGGGCCGAGTCTGTGAGGTAAGGCTCACTGGGCTCCGGGCCGCCACGCCGGTTGTCCACAGGGGGTAGTCGCGATCTATCGCGTTTGGGTACGCTTCTGATGTGGACCTCGAAAAGCGCCTCCCGCAGACCGCTCCCGCCACAACCGAGGAGTCGGGGTCGCTCCGTGCCTCCGACGCCGACCGGGACCGCACGGCGGACATCCTCCGCGAGGCCATGGCCGAGGGCCGCCTCACCGCCGAGGAACACGCGGACCGCATCGAGGGGGTGTACCGCGCCAAGACTCTGGGTGAGCTGGAGCCGCTGATCGCGGACCTCCCCGCGGCCCACAGCCGGACCGGCGGCCCCTCGTCCGGGTCCGCGCCGGCGCCCGCGCCCGGCAGGCCCTCACCCGGCGCGGTGCCCCCGGTCGCCGACGAGAACCTGGTCGCGGTCCTCAGCGGCTCCGTCCGCAAGGGCCGCTGGCGCGTGGGCCGCCGCACCCATGCGTACGCGATCTTCGGCAGCGTCGAGATCGACCTGAGCGAGGCGATCTTCGAGCAGCGCCAGGTGGTCATCAAAGCGGTCGCGGTCTTCGGTTCGGTCGAGATCCGCGTCCCGGAGAACGTCTCGTTGCGCGGCAGCGGCGCCGGCGTACTCGGCAGCTTCGAGGTGGACACGCTCGACTCCGCTGAGCAGGACGCCCCGGTCGTCTTCGTGGACGGCGCGGCGATCTTCGGCACCGTCGAGGCGCGGCCGAAGCGCGGCAAACTCGTCCGCGACCTGCACCGACGGCTCCGCGGACACCTCGGGCGCTGACGGTCCGCGCCGCGAGGGGCGCGCGTGAACGGCCGTGCGTCGGAACTCAGTGCATAGGCGCGGACACAGCGGGTAGAGCTGCTCCATCGTCTCTCGCTCGCGAAGCCGTCGTCAGGAGTAGACCGTGCAGCAACCGTCGCGTCAGTCCCTGCAGGTCGCCGCTGTTCCGGCCCAGCGGCAGGTGCGGGACCGTACCGATGACGCCCCATGGCACACGGAGGCCGTGTGCCGCCGCGACGAGGCAGGACTGTTCTTCGCCCCGTCCAAGGAGCCGACCGCGGCCAGGCTCTCGCGCGAGGAGGCGGCCAAGCGTGTCTGCGCCCGCTGCCCCGTGATGGTCGAATGCCGCGAGCACGCCCTGCTCCAGCCCGAGCCGTACGGCGTGTGGGGCGGTCTCACCGCCGCCGAGCGCCGCGTGGTCCTGGCCCGCCGCCGCAGGCGCGACCTGGAGCTCCAGAAGGCGGCGCACGCGGCGGGAATCGCCGCCGCGGGATAGGTCTCGGATGCGGGTGTACGAGTAAGGGGGCGTCCCCCGCACGGGACGCCCCCTTACTCGTACGAACCGTCCTGGTCGGCGCGCTCCTACTTCGCGCGGTCGAAGTCGATCGCGCTGTAGGCGCGCAGCTTCGACAGGCGGTGGTCGGAGTCGATCTTGCGGATGGTGCCCGACTTGGAGCGCATGACCAGTGACGACGTCGAGGCGGTCGCCGCGCGGTAGCGCACGCCCTGGAGCAGCTCGCCGTCGGTGATGCCGGTCGCGACGAAGAAGACGTTGTCGCCCTTGACCAGGTCGTCCGTGGAGAGTGTGCGGTCCAGGTCGTGGCCCGCGTCGAGGGCGCGCTGACGCTCGGCGTCGTCCTTGGGCCACAGCTTGCCCTGGATCACGCCGCCCAGGCACTTGATCGCGCAGGCCGAGATGATGCCCTCGGGGGTGCCGCCGATGCCCATCAGCAGGTCGACGCCGGTGCCCTCGCGCACGGCCATGACCGAGCCCGCCACGTCCCCGTCGGAGATGAACTTGATGCGGGCGCCGGTCTCGCGGATCTCCTTGACGATGCCCTCGTGCCGGGGGCGGTCCAGGATCATGACCGTGACGTCCTCGGGCGAGGAGTTCTTGGCCTTGGCGACGCGGCGGATGTTGACCGACGCGGGCGCGTTGATGTCCACGTAGTCCGCGGCCTCGGGGCCGGTGACCAGCTTGTCCATGTAGAAGACGGCGGACGGGTCGAACATCGCGCCGCGGTCGGCGGCGGCCAGCACCGCGATCGCGTTCGGCATGCCCTTGGCTGTCAACGTGGTGCCGTCGATCGGGTCGACCGCGATGTCGACCTCGGCGCCGGTGCCGTCGCCGATGCGCTCGCCGTTGAAGAGCATCGGGGCTTCGTCCTTCTCGCCCTCGCCGATGACGACGACGCCGTTCATCGAGACGGTGTGGACGAGGGTCCGCATGGCCCTGACCGCGGCGCCGTCCGCGCCGTTCTTGTCGCCGCGGCCGACCCAGCGGCCCGCGGCCATGGCGGCCGCCTCGGTGACCCGGACGAGCTCCAGGGCGAGATTGCGGTCGGGAGCCTCGGGAGAGACTTCGAGCTCGGACGGGAGATGATGCTCGGTCATCGGAGCGCACCTTTCTGCTGATACGACGACGGCCGGATGAGGGATTGCGCACGACTCTATCCGTAGGCCGACAAAATGAGCAGTGGACCCCACGCATGAGCGGAGCGGGCGCCTGAGACCATGAGGGCGTGGCAGGCAGACAAGGCAACCAGACCGTCAAGAACATGCTGTGGTCGTTGGTGGTGATCGCCCTGGTCGCGGGCGTCATCTATCTCTTCATCCCGCATGACGAGTCCAAGACCCCCGTCAAGCGGGTGGACTACCGCGTGGAGCTCCTGACGGCCCGGCGGGCCGCGGCGTACCCCGTTGCGGCGCCCGAGGGCCTGTCCAGGGAGTGGAAGCCGACGTCCGTGCGGTTCAACGGCGCCGCTCACGACAACTGGCATCTGGGCTTCCTCGACCCGGACGGCGAGTACGTGGCGATCAAGCAGTCCACCGAGAAGCCGGCCCGGTTCATCGACGACGCCACCCGGGAAGCGGCCAAGACCGACACCGTGGAGAAGATCGGCGGCCGGGACTGGCGGCGGTACGAGGGGTCGACGTACGACGCCCTGGTGAGCACCGAGAAGGGCGCCACGACCGTTGTCGCGGGCACGGCCTCGTTCGGGCAGCTGACGAAGATGGTCGAGGCGCTGAAGACGTCGTGAGCGGGGTGTGCTCGCGCAGGACGGCGACGCCCTGACGTGCGTACGCGAAAGGGCCCCCGGCGGTGTGCCGGGGGCCCTTCGCGCAGCTGCTGTCGGCGTGTGCGCCGTCGCTCAAACGGTGGTGACGACGTCCTCGTAGGCCAGACGCGGGGAGCGCGGGAACCAGGCGTCCTCGCCCGGCCTGCCGATGTTGACGATCATCAGCGGGGTGTGGTCGTCGTCCAGGAACTCCTTCTGGACGCCCGCGAAGTCGAAGCCGGTCATCGGGCCCGCGGCGAGGCCGGCGGCGCGCACGCCCACGATGAAGTAACCGGCCTGGAGCGTGGCGTTCACCAGCGCGGCCTGCTCACGGGCCGGACGCTCGGCGAAGAACATGTCCTTGGCCTGCGGGAAGTGCGGGAACAACGCCGGGAGCTCCTCGTGGAACTCGTTGTCGGCGGAGAGGATCGCGACCAGCGGCGCGGTCGCGGTCTTCGGGCGGTTGCCCTCGGCCATGTGCTGGACCAGGCGCTCGCGGGCCTCGGGGGAGCGGACCAGGGTGACGCGCAGCGGCGACTGGTTGAAGGCGGTCGGGCCGAACTTGATCAGGTCGTAGATCGCCTGGACCTGCTCCTCGGTGACCGGCTCGTCGGTGAAGGTGTTCGCGGTGCGGGCCTCGCGGAAGAGCAGGTCCTGGGCGGCGGGGTCAAGAGCGAGAGACATGGATCAACCTTCTCGAAACGTGCTGTGGATCAGCTGGCACGTCCGACTCTACGACACGTTACGTTTAAGATTCAACCAAAGTCGGTGTGCCGTGATCCGCTTCACAGGTTTTCGCCTGTTCAGTCCGCTGTGCCTGCTGTGCGCGCTGTGCCCGCCGTGTCCGCTGTCTCCGTCGCCGCACTGTCGGAGGCGGCGTAGGCGTCGTCCCCGGCGCTCTCGCCCGCGAGGGCGGCGTCCAGGCGGGCGCGCGCGCCGTCCAGCCAGCGGCGGCACACCTTCGCCAGCTCCTCGCCCCGCTCCCACAGGGCGAGCGACTCCTCCAGCGTCGTGCCGCCGGTTTCGAGGCGGCGTACGACCTCGATCAGCTCGTCCCGCGCCTGCTCGTAGCCGAGCGTGTCCGCCGAGCCCGAGCCCGAGCCCGTGGCCTCGCCCGCCACGTCCGCTTCGTCCGTCTTGCTGGTCATGCGCCCACCCTAAGTGTCGACTCGTACGGTGAATTCGCCCTCGGCCACCCGCGCCCGCAGCTCGTCACCGGCGCTCGCGTCCGCCGGGGCCCGGACGACCGCGCCGTCCGTCTTCTGCAGCACCGCGTACCCCCGCTGGAGGGTCGCCGCGGGGGAGAGGGCCACCACGCGCGCGTGCGTGTGGGTCAGCTCCGAGGCGGCCCGGTCCAGCAGATGCCCGACCGTGCGGCGGGCGCGGTCGGTGAGCGCCGCCACCTGCTCCTCGCGCTCCTCGACCATGCGGTGCGGATGCTCCATGGAGGGCCGGCCCAAGGCATGCGCGAGGCCGCGGTCCTCGCGGTCCAGATAGGCGTCCACACACCGCCGGGCACGGTCGCGCAGCCAGCGCACGCGCTCGTACTCCTCGCCGACGTCCGGTACGACCTTCTTGGCGGCGTCCGTGGGCGTGGAGGCCCGCAGGTCGGCCACGAGGTCGAGCAGCGGGCTGTCCGGCTCGTGCCCGATCGCGGAGACCACCGGCGTACGGCACGCGGCGACCGCCCTGATGAGCTGCTCGTCCGAGAACGGCAGCAGGTCCTCCACGCTGCCGCCGCCCCGCGCCACGATGATCACGTCGACGCCGTCGAGCGCGTCCAGGTCCTTGACGGCCTGGACGACCTGCGGCACCGCGTGCACCCCCTGGACGGGGACGGTGCGCACCTCGAAGCGGACGGCGGGCCAGCGGTGCCGGGCATTCTCCAGGACGTCGCGCTCGGCGGCCGACGCGCGGCCGGTGACGAGGCCGATGAGCTGCGGCAGGAAGGGCAGCGCCTTCTTGCGCTCCGGGGCGAAGAGGCCCTCCCCGGCGAGGCTCTTCTTCAGCTGCTCGATCCGCGCCAGCAGCTCACCGACGCCGACCGGCCTTATCTCGGCGGCCCGCAGGGACAGCTGCCCCCGCGGCGCGTACCACTCCGGCTTGGCGTGGACGACGACGCGGGCGCCCTCCGAGACGACGTCCGCCACGGCGTCGAACACCTGGCGGTAGCACGTGACGCTCACCGAGATGTCGTGCGACGGGTCGCGCAGCGTCATGAAGACGACGCCGGCGCCGGGTCTGCGGGACAGCTGGGTGATCTGCCCCTCCACCCACACGGCACCGAGGCGGTCGATCCAGCCGCCGATGAGCCGCGACACCTGCCCCACGGGGAGCGGGGCGTCCGCGGACGTGTTGAGAGCCATGCGGCGAGCGTAGCGGGAGGGTGTGACAGCCCGGGTGACGCTCGCGCGAGGCCGATTCGCCGCGGGGCGACCGCGGGAGCCCTCACCGTGAAGCGGCGGCCTGGTCCACCCCCCGCCGCGCCCGCTGGACGCCCAGCACCACGAACCCGACCGCCAGCCACACCGCCCCCACCACCTGCGCCGACCCCGACGCCTCCCAGATGACGGCCACCACGATCACCGCCCCCAGCACCGGCACCAGCAGATGCCGCCACCAGCTGAACCCGTCCTCCCGGTGCCGCACCGCGAACCACCCCACCACACTCGCGTGCAGCAGCAGGAACGCGGTGAGCGCCCCGATGTCCACCACCGAGACCAGGTGGTCCATGCCGTCGTCACGCCGCGCCGCCCAGACCGCCGCGACCAGCGTCACCACGGCCGCGCACAGCAGCGCGATCCGCGGCGTACCGGAGTCCGTCCGGGACAGGGCCTTCGGCAGCCGCCGCTCCCGCGCCATCGCGAACAGCAGCCGCCCCGCCGCGGCCTGCCCCGCCAGCGCCGCGAACGCCGCGCCGATCGCCTTGCTGGCGGCCACCAGGTCGTGCAGCCACGCCCCCGCGGCCGAGTTCACGGCATCGTAGAAAGCGGTCCCCTGCTTGCCGGGCTCGGCGGCCAGTTCAGCCGACGACACCGGCTCCAGGAGCGCCACCAGATACGTCTGCGCGATGAACAGCACGCCCGCGAGCGCCAGACAGAACAGCACCGCCCGCGCGACCTTCGCCGAGCCGCCCGTGACCTCCTCCGCGAAGGAGGCGATCGCGTCGAAGCCCAGGTACGACAGGACGGCGATCGACACCGCGCCCACCACCGCCGAGAGCGCGAACGCGCCCTGCGAGCCGTCACCCGTGAGCGGCGAGAGCCAGTCCCGCTGGGCCCCGTCCTGGACCAGGACGACCACGGCCGCGACGACGAAGACGACGAGCACCGCGATCTCCATGGCGAGCACCGCGAAGCCGACCCGCGCCGCAGTCCGCACGCCCCACAGGTTGAGGGCGGTCGTGATGAGCACCGCCAGCGCCGTCCACACCCACCGCGACACCGAGGGGACCAGCGAGTTCATCGCGATCCCGGAGAACAGATAGGCGACCGCCGGGATGAGCAGATAGTCCAGCATCGCCATCCACCCGGCGATGAACCCGGGGCCCTTGCCGAGCCCCACGCGCGCGTACGCGAAGACCGACCCCGCCTGGGGGACCACCCGCACCATCTGGGCGTAGCTGAAAGCGGTGAACGCCATCGCGATGGTGGCGATCAGATAGACGAGGGCGACGGCGCCGTGCGACTTCGCGTCGAGCGTCCCGAAGACACCGACCGGCGCCATCGGGGCGATGAAGAGCAGGCCGTAGACGACGAGGTCCCGGAAGCCGAGACTGCGCCGCAGCCCTGTGCCCTCGGCGGCCTTGGACCCGGGCTCGGGCTCGGGGCCGGCGGAGTGGGCTCCCGGGCCGGCGGACCGACCGGGAGGACCGGACTGACCGGACTGACCGGACATCGTGCCTCCGTAGATCAACGCAGGAGATCAACGCAGCCTCCAGTCTCCCCAACCGGGCGATCTTTGACGCGCTGGGCGCGGCCTTACGATGGTGGGCATGACTGCAACGCCTGGCTCCCGCCGTGTCCTGCTCGCCGCTCCCCGTGGCTACTGCGCGGGCGTGGACCGTGCCGTGATCGCCGTCGAGAAGGCCCTGGAGCAGTACGGGGCCCCCATCTACGTACGCCACGAGATCGTCCACAACAAGTACGTGGTGCAGACGCTGGAGAAGAAGGGCGCCATCTTCGTCGACGAGACGGCGGAGGTCCCCGAGGGCTCCATCGTCATGTTCTCCGCGCACGGCGTGGCCCCGACCGTCCACGCGGAGGCCGCCGAGCGCAAGCTCGCGACGATCGACGCGACGTGCCCGCTGGTCACCAAGGTCCACAAGGAAGCGGTCCGGTTCGCCAAGGAGGACTTCGACATCCTCCTGATCGGCCACGAGGGCCACGAGGAAGTCATCGGCACCTCCGGTGAGGCGCCCGACCACATCACGCTCGTCGACGGCCCCGAGGACGTCGCGAACGTCGAGGTCCGCGACCCCGACAAGGTCGTCTGGCTCTCCCAGACCACGCTCTCCGTCGACGAGACGATGGAGACGGTCGACGCCCTGAAGAACAAGTTCCCGAACCTCCTCTCGCCGCCCAGCGACGACATCTGCTACGCCACGCAGAACCGCCAGATCGCGGTCAAGAAGCTCGCGGAGGACGCCGAGCTCGTCATCGTCGTCGGCTCCAAGAACTCCTCCAACTCGATCCGCATGGTCGAGGTCGCCCTCGACGCCGGCGCCCCCGCCTCCCACCTGGTGGACAACGCCGACGAGATCGACGAGGCCTGGCTGGAGGGCGTGACCACGGTCGGCCTGACCTCGGGCGCCTCCGTGCCGGACGTCCTGGTCGACGGCGTCATCGAGTGGCTGGCCGAGCGGGGTTACGCAGACGTGGAGACGGTGAAGACCGCCGAGGAGTCGATCACCTTCTCGCTGCCCAAGGAACTGCGCAGGGACCTGCGCGCGGAGGCGGCGGAGCTGTCACAGCGCTGATCGTGTCGGCCCGGCTGTCACAGCGCTGATCGTGTCGGCCCGGCTGTCACAGCGCTGATCGTGTCGACCCGGCTGTTACAGCGCTGAGTGGGTCGTACGGTGGGGCCATGCAGATCTTCGGTGTGGACATCGGCGGATCCGGGATCAAGGGCGCGCCCGTAGACCTGGACCGCGGAGACCTGGCGCAAGAGCGGCACAAGGTACTGACCCCGCATCCGGCGACGCCGGACGCGGTGGTCGAGGGCGTGCGCGAGGTGGTGGAGCACTTCGGCTGGACGGGGCCCGTAGGGGCCACGTTCCCCGGCGTGATCACCGGCGGCACGGCGCGTACGGCCGCCAACGTCGACAAGAGCTGGATCGGTACGGACATCCGGGGGCTGGTCTCCGACCGGCTCGGCGGCGCCTCCGTGACCGTACTGAACGACGCGGACGCGGCGGGTGTCGCGGAGATGCACTTCGGCGCGGGCAAGGGGCGCACAGGCACGGTCCTGATGCTCACCCTCGGCACGGGCATCGGCAGCGCCCTGTTCACCGGCGGCCGCCTGGTGCCCAACACCGAGCTGGGCCACCTTGAGCTGAACGGCCACGACGCGGAGAAGAAGGCCTCCTCCAAGGCGCGCGAGGACGAGGACCTGAGCTGGGAGCACTGGGCGCGGCGCGTCCAGAAGTACCTCGCGCATGTGGAGATGCTGTTCTCGCCGGAGCTGTTCATCATCGGCGGCGGCGTGAGCCGCAAGGCGCACAAGTTCCTGCCGCTGATCGAGGGCATCGAGGCGGAGATCGTCCCGGCGCAGTTGCAGAACAACGCGGGGATCGTGGGGGCGGCGATGGCGGCGGCGGGCGAGGCGTAGGCCTTCACGGCATGGTCGCGGGAGGCGGCCGGGTGGTCGGGCGGCCGGGAGGTTGGGCGGCGCCGGGCGGTCAGGTGGCGGTTCCGGCGGTGTCATGGGTGGTCCGGTCGGGTCCCCGAGGGCAAGGTGGGGTCCGGCGGGCAGGGTGGGTTCCCGGCGGGCAGGGTGGGTTCCTGGCGGGCATGCTGGGGTCCCGGCGGTTCGGGCTGTCAGGCGGTGGTCCGCGCGGTCGGGCGGGCTACCGGCGGTCAGGTGGTGGTCTGGGCGGTCACGTGAGTTCCGGGCGCCGGCGGTCAGGTGGTGGTCTGGGCGGTCGCGTGAGTTCCGGGCGCCGGCGGTCAGGCGGCGGGCCAGGCGGTCAGGTGAGGTCGGGCGGTTCGGGCGGTCAGGTGGGGTTCCGCCGGTCTTGGCGGTCCCGGCGGGCCGGGCGGTCAGGCGGCGGGTACGCGCTTGCCGTCGGGTCGCCGGGGCGCCGGCCGCGGGGTTTTACGGCGCTCGGTCATCAGCCGGATCTTGCGCCCGGTCACGATGAGCCCGGCGACGAGCGTGCCCCCGTAGAGCCATCCGGCGTGCAGCGCCAGCGCGGTCACGAGCCCCATGAACTGGCCGCCGAACCCGCCGGAGCCCCCCGCGATCGGGATGATCCCGGCGGCGAAGGCGATCGGCACGGCGACCGGCGCGCTGACCAGGTCCGCCGGGCGCACCCACAGCGCGGTGAGCGCGGCCACGGGCAAAAACAGCACGCCGTACGCGACGAGGGGACTGTCGAACAGCAGCCGCAGCAGACAGGCGAGGACGAACATCGTGGCCGCGCAGAACAGGCCGCTGCCGAGCCCCGTCAGGCGCGGGTTCGGCATCCGCCGCAGCTGGCGGTAGAGCGGGGAGCGGCGCAGCGCCCGTACGAACGGCGGGACGGGACGGCGCGGACGAGCCGCGGCCCGGTACACCGTGCCGGGCTCGGCGGTTCTGCCCTGCGGGGGCAGCGGCGCGGTCCGGCGGGGCCGGGCCGCCGCGGCGGCCTTCGGGTCGGCCTTCGGTTCGGACTGAGGGGGACGCGTCCTGTGTTGCTCCACTGGACCAACCTAGGTCGGCCGCCGCGCGGAAGCCGCCACGGGACACGCCCTTTGGGTGACCTTGGCCATGCGTTCGACAGGGGGAGGGCCGGGCGGGCGGCCGTCCGGAGGGGCAGTCGGCGGTACGCCGTAGACTGGTGGATCGGCCCACGTACGAAGCGCACGCACCAAGCGCGGGTACGAAGGGCCGCCCCACCCAGCCCTGACGTACGGGAAGTCGCAACGTGTCGCTCACGATCGGAATCGTCGGTCTGCCCAATGTCGGCAAGTCGACCCTGTTCAACGCCCTGACCAAGAACGACGTGCTGGCGGCCAACTACCCGTTCGCCACGATCGAGCCGAACGTCGGCGTGGTCGGCGTCCCCGACCCCCGCCTGACGAAGCTCGCGGAGGTCTTCTCCTCGCAGAAGGTCCTCCCGGCGACGGTCGACTTCGTCGACATCGCGGGCATCGTGCGCGGCGCGAGCGAGGGCGAGGGCCTCGGCAACAAGTTCCTCGCGAACATCCGCGAGTCGGACGCGATCTGCCAGGTCATCCGGGCCTTCAAGGACGAGAACGTCGTCCACGTCGACGGCAAGGTCTCGCCCAAGGACGACATCGAGACGATCAACACCGAGCTGATCCTCGCCGACCTCCAGACCATCGAGAAGGTCCTGCCGCGCCTCCAGAAGGAGTCGCGCATCAAGAAGGACATCGCGCCGAAGGTGAAGGCGGTCGAGGAGGCCAAGGAGATCCTGGAGCGCGGTGACACGCTCTTCTCGCAGGGCATCGTCCAGGGCTCGGGCAACGAAGAGCTCCTCCACGACCTGCACCTCCTCACCACCAAGCCCTTCCTCTACGTCTTCAACGTCGACGAGGACGAGCTGACGGACGACGACTTCAAGGCCGAGCAGCGCGCGCTGGTCGCCCCCGCGGAGGCGATCTTCCTCAACGCCAAGCTGGAGGCGGACCTCGCCGAGCTGGACGACGAGGAGGCGCTGGAGCTCCTCCAGTCGGTGGGCCAGGAGGAGCCGGGCCTCGCCACCCTCGCCCACGTCGGCTTCCGCACGCTGGGCCTCCAGACCTACCTCACGGCGGGCCCCAAGGAGTCCCGCGCCTGGACGATCAAGAAGGGCGCGACGGCCCCCGAGGCGGCGGGCGTCATCCACACGGACTTCCAGAAGGGCTTCATCAAGGCCGAGGTCATCTCTTTCGCGGACCTGGTCGAGACGGGGTCGGTGGCGGAGGCCCGGGCGGCGGGCAAGGCGCGCATGGAGGGCAAGGATTATGTGATGCAGGACGGGGATGTGGTGGAGTTCCGCTTCAATGTCTGACCGGTGACTTGGCGCCACTTCGCTGATCTGGCAAACATGCAGTTCATAAGGGTCTGACTCTTCGGAGTCAGGCCCTTTGAGCTGTCCCGTTCCTTCAGGCGGTGTGGCCGACGAGGAGGTCGGCGAGTTTGGTGAGGCGCTTGACGGTGCGGGTCTCGGTGGCGGCAGTGGCGGGTGAGACGCGCTGGTCGCGGTCGTAGTAGGCGCCGTTGACGATCTCGGTCGCCGGGTCGCAGAGCCGTACGACGTGGGCGGCGCCCTCGGCGGGGGAGGTGCCCTCGTGTGCGTAGAGCGGCAGAAGGCTGGTTGCGCAGATGCCGGGGTGGACGGAGACGGCGGTCACCCGGGGGTCGGCGGCGAACACGGTGAGGGCGAGCTGCGACTGGGCGTAGGCGGCGAGTCGGGAGTAGCGGCGGGTCCGGTTGGGGTCGTTCCACTGGATGGACCCGGTGCGGTGCAGCGCGGAGGATACGTTGATGACCCGCCCGCCCGGGTCGCTCGTCAGTGCCTGCTCCAGCAGATGCGTGAGGAGGTAGTGCGCGAGGAAGTTGACCTGGAAGGCGATCTCGTTGCCGTCGGCGGTGACCGTGTGACGCTCGGGAGCGGCCATGCCGGCGTTGTTGACGAGGACATCCATGTGGGGATGGGCCGCGGCCACGTGGTGGGCGAGCTGTTCGACTTCCTTCAGGCGGGCGAAGTCGGCGCCGTACGCGCACAGGCGGTCTGCCCGCACGCCCGGGAGGGTCACGAGCCGGTCGACGGCAACGTGCGCCTCCTCGATGGTGCGGCCGTGCACGAGAACCGTGGCGCCGCGTTCGGCGAGCAGCCGCGCCGTCTGATGGCCGATGCCGGACGTGGCTCCGGTGACGAGAACGGTGCGTCCGGACAGGGAAGAAGACATGGTTGGTCCAGGGTTCGAGTGAGTGGTACCCGTACGTGAAAGAAGGGGCGCCGGACCGGGTACGGTCACGGCGCCCGGAGCAGACGAAACGGGTCGGCGTCAGCGCATGGCGGACACGCCCGGGCAGCGGGGCATGCGACACGGCGGCGCCTGATGAGGCGGCCGGTCCAACAGAAGCCACGCGCTGTTCATGCCTCTCATCGAACCCGCGGCTGTCGTCCGGAACAAGGCCGACGGGCCTTTCCTGACCGTCCTCTGATGTGCTCCTGCCGGGTTCTCGGCCGAGGCCGGGTCCACGGTGGAGACGGCCAGGTCGATCAACTCGATGCCGGCGAACGGCAGAACCAGGCCGCCGAGCCCGTACAGCGTGAGGTTGCGGCGCAGGAGGTCGGGCGCCGAGGCCGGGGCGCAGCGGACGCCGCGCAGGGCGAGCGGGATGAGAGCCACGATGAGGCGACGTCGTTGGTGATCGAGAGGGTCGGCAGGGGCGTCCCGGGTATGAGGAGTTGCTTGCCGATCCGGGCGATCTCGATCAGCTGTGCTCATCACCGGCCCAGCAGCTGCCGAGAACATCGTCGGGCTGGTCGTGGCCGCCGCTCAAGCCCATGAGCGCGAACACCGCGACCATGGCGACGACGAAGAGCAGATCGGCCATCGCATGTTCCGGGAAGAGGTCCGGAGAGAAACGGGCGCCCGAGGAATTCGCCTGCCTGCCATGGTCGGCCTGGGCGGCGCCCTACGTTTCCGGGCGACCTCCACCGACGCGGTTGACCCCAGATGGCTGCATGTTAATGTAATAGTCTGCATGTTTATCGATCCAGTGATCCCAGTGATCGTCGACGCTGGTCAGACTTCGGAGGTAGTGCCGTGACGATTTCGAGCCTCAAGGGGCGCAGCCTGCTGTCCCTGCGCGAGCTCAGCGGCGACGAGATCCGGGAGCTCCTCGACAAGGCGGCCGATCTCAAGGAGCGCACGGCTCTGGGGCAGGACGTGCCCGCTCTGGCCGGCAAGAACATCGCCCTGATCTTCCTGAAGCCCTCCACCCGTACGCGTGTCTCCTTCGTCGTCGCCTCGACGCAGTCCGGCGCGCACCCGGAGATCTTCAACCGCGACGACATCCGCTTCGGCATCAAGGAGTCCGTGCGGGACATCGCGCGTGTCTTCGGCCGCGTCTTCGACGGCATCATGTTCCGCGGCTATGAGCACGCCACGGTCGCCGAGTTCGCCCAGTACGCCGGTGTCCCCGTGTGGAACGGTCTGTGCGACAGCTACCACCCCACCCAGGTCCTCGCCGACCTCCTCACCCTCCGGGAGAACTTCGGCGACCTGGAAGGCCTGCCGCTGACGTACGTCGGTGACGGGCGCAACAACATGGCCGTCACCCTCGCCATCGCCGCCGCCAAGCTCGGCCTCGACCTGCGTATCCTCGCCCCCGCGCAGCTCCAGCCCGCCCCCGAGGTGATCAAGGAACTGCTCGACGGGCGTGAGTCGGACAAGGCCCGGGTGCTGGTCACGGACTCGCCCGAGGAGGCGCTGCGCGGCTCCGCCTGCGTCTACGGCGACGTGTGGGTCTCCATGGGCGAGGAGGACCGGATGCAGGAGCGCATCGAACTGCTGCGCCACCTGAAGGTGACGAGCGACCTCATGGCCCTCACCGGCCGCGAGGACAGCATCTACCTGCACTGCCTGCCGGCCTTCCACCTCCTCGACACGGAGACCGCGATCGAGAACCCCGACATCCGTGAAGTGGATGACGACGTCTTCGAAGGGGAGCGCAGCCGGGTCTTCGACCAGTCGGAGAACCGCATGCACACCGCCAAGGCTTTGATGCAGCTCACCATCGCCGGGTGACGCCGGAGCGACGCGCCCCCAGGGGGCGCGTCGCTCCGCGTTCGCCTCGGCTCAGCCCTGCCAGCTGTGCGGGGGGTGGAAGTCGTCGCGGCGCCAGGCCGTCGTCGGGGCCGGGGCGTTGGTGGTCGTCGTGGGCGGGGGCGCGGTACGCGAGAGCAGCAGTACCGTGACGGCGGCCAGTTCGTCGTCGGTGACCTCGCCCTTCTCGATGCGGATGTCGGCAGGGCCGTCAGCTGTTGTGTCTGTTGTGTCTGTTGTCTCTGTAGTGGGCAAGGGGGCCTCCCGGTGTGTGGGGCCTTACTGCGGAGGGTTGCCGTGCTTGCGGGCCGGGCGGTCTGCGTGTTTGTTGGCGAGCATCGCGAGGGAGTCGATCAGGACCTGGCGGGTTTGGGCGGGGTCGATGACGTCGTCCACCAGGCCGCGTTCGGCGGCGTAGTAGGGGTGCATCAGCTCCGTCTTGTACTCCTTGACCATGCGGGCGCGCGTGGCCTCGGGGTCCTCGGCGGCGGTGATCTGGCGGCGGAAGATCACGTTGGCGGCGCCCTCGGCGCCCATCACCGCGATCTCGTTCGTCGGCCACGCGTAGGTGAGGTCGGCGCCGATGGACTGGGAGTCCATGACGATGTACGCGCCGCCGTACGCCTTGCGCAGGATCAGGGAGATGCGGGGAACCGTCGCGTTGCAGTAGGCGTAGAGCAGTTTCGCGCCGTGGCGGATGATGCCGCCGTGTTCCTGGTCGACTCCCGGGAGGAAGCCCGGGACGTCCAGGAGGGTGACGATGGGGATGTTGAAGGCGTCGCACATCTGGACGAAGCGGGCCGCCTTCTCGGAGGCCTCGATGTCCAGGACGCCCGCCAGCGCCTGCGGCTGGTTGGCGACGATGCCCACCACCTTGCCGTCCAGACGGGCCAGCGCGCAGATGATGTTGCGGGCCCAGCGCTCGTGGACCTCCAAGTAGTCGCCGTCGTCGACCAGTTCCTCCATCACCTGGTGCATGTCGTACGGGCGGTTGCCGTCCACCGGGACCAGGTCCAGGAGCGGCTCGCACGTGCGGGTCGGCGGGTCGTCGGCCGCCGCCGCCGGGGGGTTCTCCCGGTTGTTGGACGGCAGCATCGACAGCAGGTAGCGCACTTCCTCCAGGCAGGTCTCCTCGTCGTCGTACGCGAAGTGCGCGACGCCCGACGTCCCGGCGTGCACGTCCGCGCCGCCGAGGCCGTTCTGGGTGATCTCCTCGCCCGTCACCGCGCGGACCACGTCGGGCCCGGTGATGAACATCTGCGACGTGTCACGGACCATGAACACGAAGTCGGTGAGGGCGGGGCTGTATGCCGCGCCGCCCGCGCACGGGCCGAGCATCACGCTGATCTGCGGGATCACGCCGGAGGCCTTGGTGTTCCGCTGGAAGATGCCGCCGTAGCCCGCGAGCGCGCTGACGCCCTCCTGGATACGGGCGCCCGCGCCGTCGTTCAGCGAGACCAGCGGGGCACCGGCCGCGATGGCCATGTCCATGATCTTGTGGATCTTCGTGGCGTGCGCCTCGCCGAGGGCGCCGCCGAAGATGCGGAAGTCGTGCGCGTAGACGAAGACCGTGCGGCCCTCGACCGTGCCCCAGCCGGTGATGACACCGTCGGTGTACGGCCGCTTCGCCTCCAGGCCGAAACCGGTCGCCCGGTGCCGGCGCAAGGGTTCGACTTCGCGGAACGAGCCCTCGTCCAGAAGCAGTTCGATCCGCTCCCGCACGGTGAGCTTGCCCTTGGCCTTCTGGGCGGCGGTGGCCGGTTCGCCGGGTCCTGCGTGCACCCGCTCCTTGATGGCCGCCAGCTCCGCGACGTGCAGTCTCATCTCTCCCCTTACCGGTCGCCGTCACCGGGGACGTGGACGTGGACGTGGACGTGGACGCTGCGTGTGGTCAGTTGGTGAGCTTGCGCAGGCCGTTGATCTGGAGGACGGCGAACGCGCCCACGACGAGGGCCTGCATCGGGATCCACACCGTGCCGATCGTGTTCGGGTCGAACCAGCCGAACAGCGCGGTGGCGATGCTGGCGACCGCCCACAGCAGATTGGCCTCAATGACGATCTTGGTGGCGGCCGTGGACGGCACCTGCTGGGCGGCGAGGAAGCCGACGAGCACGCCGTAGACGGTGAGGAAGACGCCGATGCCGCGCAGCAGACCGGCGTCCATGTCGAGCAGGTCGCCGACGGGGCCCGCGGCGATCAGGTAGATCAGGCCGTTGCCGGCCGTCACTGCGGCGTCGAGGCCGAGGAAGAGACGCAGCGGGCGCGCGGCGGCGGACGAGCTCGTGGCCGCGGTTCCAAGCGTTGCGGAGGTCTGGCTCGTGGTCATGGAATCTCCTGGTGGATACGGTGGTCGGGGTTCATGCGCGCCGCGCGGGGCGCGTACGAGGGAGCCGCGCGGAGGGCGGGCGCCCGCTGTTTCCGTACCGATGGTGGCAACCGGCGCTGACCGGCCGCTGACGCCTTGCCGGCCGTGCCATGCCGTGCCGTGCCTCGCTGTGCCGTGCCGTGCCGCGCCTTTGTCACGCCCTGCCTGCGGGATACCGGCGTCGACGCTCAGGCGGGCTGGAGCAGCGTGGTGCGGGCGACGGTGCCGGTGCCGGTCAGGGCCGGGTCGTGCGCGAGGATCGCGTGCTCGATGTGGCGCAGCGCGGGGGACGGGTCGATGCCGAGCTCGTCCGAGAGGTGCCGGCGCATGTTGCGGTAGACGTTGAGGGCGTCGGCCTGGCGGCCGGAGCGGTAGAGGGCGACCATCAGCTGCTCGCAGAAGCGTTCCCTCAGCGGGTGGTTGCTGTGCGCCTCGTGGAGTTCGGCGAGCATCGCGGCGTGGTGGCCGAGGCGCAGCTCGGCCTCGAAGCGCAGCTCCATGGCGCGCATACGGTATTCCTCGTAACGGGCGCAGGCGAGCTGGCAGATGGTGCCGCCGGGAAAGTCGCCGAATACGGGGCCACGCCACATGGCGAGCGCCTGGCCGAGTAAGGGGGCCGTGGCGGCGGCGTCCGCGGGGCCCGCGGCCTCGGCCTGGCGGACGGCCTTGGTGAACTCCGCGGCGTCGAATTCGCCCTCGTGAATGGTGAGGCGGTATCCGGAAGGGTGGATCGTCACCCGGGAAACCGTGAGGTCGGGCTCCAGGCTCTTCAGTTTTCGACGGAGCCGGCTGATGTGCGCCTGCAGGGCATTGGCCTGCTTGTCGGGGACGGAATCGCCCCACATTTCCTCGACCAGGCTCTCTCCCGAGATCGGGCGGCCCTCGCTGACGAGCAAGGTCTGGATGAGGTTGCGCTGGAGATCTCCCGAGATCTCCGCGAACCCTGACGCGGTGCGGATCTGCAGTGCTCCGAGAATCGAAAAGCTCAGCATGCCGTTTCCCCCTTGGCTTTCGTTGCTGCAACGTCGGGGCGGTTCACCTTCCGGGTCGCCAGGGCCATCGGTGCTGCGGTGTGGGGGACCGCGGGTGGAGGTCGGCGTGGCGATCTCTGGCGTCCCCGACCAGGGGGAGGCAGCGGGCACACCCTCTGGCTCCCTTCCAGCGAAGACCCTCTCACGGTATCATTCCTTTGGGAAGGTATTTTTTTGAAGCAGCCTGGCCGGGCGGGCGGATATGGGGCTGACCTGCTGGTTATGTCAGGAAAAGAGGGACGCGCCCGCCGGACGCAGACCCGCCCCGGCGCGCCGAGCCGCTCTCGCGGGGCGCCGGGGCGGTCGCTTCACCGGAGCGGGGGAGGCCCGGCGAAGTGGATGTGGAAGTCGTAGCTCCGCTGGCGGTGGTAGTCGTAGTTCCGCTGGCGGTGGAAGTCGTGGTTCCGTCGTGGTTCCACTGGCGGAGAGGGCAGGATTCGAACCTGCGTGGGCCGCGAGCGACCCGACCTTGAGCTGAAGCCCGAGATGGACTGGAGCTCGAGATCCCCGATAAACCACTCCGGGCACCTCTCCTGGTGGTGCGGGCACGGTGTTCTGTGCCGGCGGAGAGGGCAGGATTCGAACCTGCGTGGGCCGCGAGCGACCCGACCTTGAGCTGAAGTCCGAGATGGACTGGAGCCCGAGATCCCCGATAAACCACTCCGGGCACCTCTCCGTGTTCCCGGCCCGGTTTTCCGTTTCCCGTGCCGTTCACGAGAACAACATTGCCAGGCCCTTCTGACGGATCGCTGACGCCTCTCTGACATGCCTTTCGGTACCTGCCGTGTGAGCTTTCCGCCCTTCCCATCAAAGGGGCGGCGGTGCTCTACTCTCAACGACCGCAACGGCTTCCGAAAGGAATACGGATCATGACCGTGACCGTAGTGGAAAACCCGATTCTCAAGGCTGTGAGCAGCTATACGCGGGCCGAGAACCCCAGCGCGTTCCTCGCGCTCAACAGCGGCAACAGTTCCTTCACGCTGCCGGGGACGGACGGCGTCGTCGTCTACCGCAGGACCGGCCGGTTCGCCGTCCAGTTCGGCGGGCCCTTCGCCGCGCCCGAGGCGTACGACACTCTTCTCGACGCCTTCCGCGATCACGTGCGGGAGCAGGGGCTCACGCACGTCGGCGTCCAGCTCCAGCGCGACGACGCCGAGCGGTACGCGCGCCGCGGGTTCACCGTCAACCAGATCGGCGCCTCCTGGGCCGTGAGCCTCGCGGAGTTCACCCTGCGCGGCACCCGTTTCATGCAGCTGCGCAACAAGATCTCCCGCGCCTACCGCAACGGCCTCCAGATCCAGGAGGTCGGGGCCGACGCCTGGCGGGACGCGCTGGAGACCATCGACGGCGCCTGGCTGTCCAGCAAGGGCGCCGCCCGCCCCCTGGAGTTCCTGGTCGGCGAGATCGGCGGCGAGGCCCAGGAGCACCGGCGGCTGTTCGTCGGCACGATCAACGACGCCCCGGTGGCGTACATCTCGTACTCCCCGGTCTTTGGTACCCGCGCCGGCTGGATGCACGACCTGAGCCGACGCGTCCCGGACGGGTCGCCGGGCCTGATGGAGGCCATCAACGCGCACGCCATCGAGGTGTTCCGCGGCGAGGGCGTCCCGTGGCTGCACTTCGGCTTCACGCCCTTCACCGGCCTGGACGCGGCACACGAACTGGACGGCCACAGCCCGGCGTTCCAGTGGCTCATGCACGCCCTGTGGGCGGAGGGCGCCGCGCTCTACCCGGCGCAGACGCAGCTCTCGTACAAGCACAAGTGGGCGCCCGACGCGACCATCCCGGAGTACGTCGCCTTCGACGGGCCCGCGTCGCTCGCGTCGTTCGCGCACATCTTCCGGGCGTGCAACGCCTTCTGAGGCCCAGTCAGACCCCCGTAGACCGCATACGACCCACAGGAGTGAACGACGATGAGTGGCAACGCGGAGACCATCGACACGCTCAAACACGCCATGGTGGAACAGCTCATGGGCGTCATCGCCGCCCCCGACGACGAGGACGTCGCCCGCGCCGCGGACACCGTGGTGCGCGACCTGGACGCCCTGCTGCGGGCCGCGCCCGCCCCCGCGGCCTGACCGGGCGCGGAGCGGCGCCGAGCAGCGCGGAGCGGCGCCGAGCAGCACCGATCAGCCCAGCATCAGCGCCACATCAGCGCCTCACGGAACGCTGCACACACGTTCGCCCGGCGTCCGTCCGGTGGGATACCCGACGCCGGGCGGGCGCCGCCGCCCGGTTCGGGCACTTCTTCCGAGGAGAGCTTCGTATGCAGCGTCCGCACGTCCAAGAGACCGGTGTCGCCGTCGCCCCGCAGCGCACCGAGGTCCCGCAGCACACCGCCGCCCCGCAGCGCACCGGGGCATCCGCAACGTTCTCCGAGCTCCTCAAACGCGTCAAGGCGGAGGGGCTGCTCGACCTCGACCCGCGGTACTACATAGGGCGCCTCACCCGGAACACCACGCTGCTGGTGGCCGGGCTCACCGCGTTCTTCCTGCTGGGCGACTCGTGGTGGCAGCTCGCCGTGGCGGTGTGGATGGGCCTCTGCGGCGGCCAGTCCTCCTTCATGTGGCACGACGCCGGCCACAAGGCCATGTTCCGCGACAAGCGGGCCGCGTCCGCCGTCGGCTACTTCCACGCCAACTTCGTCAACGGGGTCAGCTTCGGCTGGTGGGTCAACCACCACAACCGCCACCACAGCAACCCCAACCACCTCGACATGGACCCGGACATCGGCCGGCGCACCGCGATCTTCGACATCAAGCAGTACGCGACCCGCACCACCCGGCAGCGCTTCATCGTGCGCTACCAGAGCGTGCTCTTCTTCGTGCTGCTCGTCCTTGAGTCCTTCAAGATGCACAAGACGGCCGTGAAGTCGATCGCGCAGGGCCTCACCAAGCGTCCCGTCCTGGAGTCCACGCTGCTCCTCGCCCGCGCCGCGATCTATCTGACCTGCGTCTTCACCGTCCTGTCGCCGGTCCTCGCGGTCGCTTTCATCCTCGTGCAGCAGGCCACCCTCGGCGTCTACTTCGGCATGATCTTCGCCCCGAACCACAAGGGCATGGACGTCCGTGACGGCGACGAGGAGACCCTGGACTGGCTGGAGCGGCAGGTCCTCACCTCCCGCAACATCCGCCCGTCCTGGTTCATCGACTTCCTGTACGGCGGCCTCAACTACCAGGTCGAACACCACCTGTTTCCGGCCATGCCGCAGAAGAACCTGGGCCGCGCCCGGGAGTTGACCCGCGAGTACTGCGCCGAGCGCGGAGTGCCCTACCACGAGGTCGGCTTCTGGGCGTCCTACCGTGAGGTGGCTTCCTACCTGCACGAGGTCAGCGCACCGGTGCGCCGGGGCGAGGTCGACGCGCACATCGAACGGGCCGCCTGATGGTCGACACGGTCACCAGACCGGCCGTCCGGAGCGCGGTCGCGGGCGCGGGTGCGGGCGTGGGCGTGGGCGTGGGCGTGGGTACGGGTACGGGTACGGGTACGGGTGCGAGTTCATCGGGTGCCTCGATCGGCGCCCGGCTCGACCGGATGCCGATCACCCCGACCCACCGCAGCGTCACCGCGGTCATCGGCGTCGGGCTGCTCTTCGATACGTTCGAGAACAACCTCTCCGGCACCATCGCCAAGGTCCTCCAGGACGACTTCGCGTTCGGTGCCACCGAGCTGAAGCTCGTCCTCGCCTCCGCCTTCATCGGCCAGTTCATCGGCTCGCTCGTGCTCGGCAAGATCGCCGACCGGTACGGGCGGCGCCGGGCGTTCCTCATCAACCTCGCGATCTACTCCGGCTTCTCGCTGCTCGGGGCCTTCTCGCCGAACGCGGCCTGGCTGATCGTGACCCGGTTCCTCGCCGGCGTCGGCATCGGCGCCGAACAGTCGCTCTCCGACTGCTACTTGTCCGACGTGCTGCCCGCCAGGAAACGCGGCAGGTTCATCGCCTGGGCCTACACCCTGGCCTTCTGCGGCGTGCCCGCCGTGGGCTTCGCCGCGCTGTGGCTCGTCCCGCTGTCCCCGCTCGGCATCGACGGCTGGCGCTGGCTCTTCGTCATCGGCGCGCTCGGCTCGGCCGTGGTGTGGGTGCTGCGCAGGCGGCTGATCGAGTCGCCGCGCTGGCTGGCCGCGGTCGGCCGCGAGGACGAGGCGGACGCGTTGGTCTCGCGGATGGAGGCCGAGGTTCCGGGCGGGGTTCCGGCGACCTCGGTGCCCTCGGCGACGCCGGTGCCCCCGGTGCCCCCGGTGCCCTCGGCGACCCCAGCTGCCATGGTGATCCCGGTTGCTTCGGTTGCTTCGGTTGCTTCGGTTGCTCCGGTTATCCGGGATGCCCCGGCTGTCCCGGTGTCCCCGGTAGCCGCGTCGGACGTCGTGGTCTCCGCGCCGCCGGTCACCTCGTCGGCCACCGCGGCCCCGGTGGCTCCCGAGGCACACGCCGGACCCGCCGCCGTGAGGGAGGCCCCCGCCGCACCCGCCGCCGCGAAGGAGGCCGCCGTCGGCCTGTCCGCCGTAGCGAAGGGGGCCGCTGCGGATTTCGCCGCCAAGGGGGAGATCGCTGCGGATTCCGCCGCCGCGAACGGGGCCCCCGCCGTACCCGCCGCCGCGAAGGAGGCCGCCGCCCGCCTTTCCGTCGCCGCGAAGGAGGCCCCCGCCGCCGCGGAGGGGGCTCTCGCCGTACCCGCCGCCGCGAAGGAGGCCGCCGCCCGCCTTTCCGTCACCGCGAAGGAGGCCCCCGCCGACCTCTCCGTCGTCGCGGAACCCGCTACCGCGAGGGCGTCCGTCGCCGCGGAACCCGCTACCGCGAGGGCGTCCGCCGCCGCGGAGGGGGCTCTCGCCGTACCCGCCGCCGCGAAGGAGGCCGCCGCCCGCCTTTCCGTCGCCGCGAAGGAGGCCCCCGCCGACCTCTCCGTCGCCGCGGAATCCGCTACCGCGAGGTCGTCCGTCGTCGCGGAACCCGCTACCGCGAGGTCGTCCGTCGCCGCGGAACCCGTCACCGCGAGGGCGTCCGTCGTCGCGGAGAAGACAGGTGCCGCGCAGGACACCGTCCCCGCCACCCGCCTGCGCGACATCTTCCAGCCCCACCTGCGCCGCCGTACCGTCATGCTCTGGATCTTCTGTTCGCTGTCGACGGTCGGCTACTACGGCTTCGGCACGCTGGCGCCGCAGATCCTGGCCGCCAAGGGGTACGGGATCGTCGCCGGGATCGGCTTCACCGCGGTGTGTTTCCTCGGTTACCCCGTCGGCTCCGCGCTCACCGTGCCGATCATCGACCGCTTCGAGCGCAAGAAGCTCGTGGCCGCCTCGGCCGCCTCGATGGTCGTCGCCGGGCTCGGCTTCTCCTTCGCGGGCTCACCGGCGCTCATCATGGTGTTCGGCTTCGTCTACACCGTGTGCAGCAACATCTTCTCCAACGTCTCGCACGTCTACCTCGCCGAGCAGTACCCGACCGCCATCCGCGCGGCCGCGTCCGGCGCCGCCTACTCGCTGTCCAAACTCAGCGCCGCGGCCCTGCCGTTCGTCCTGCTCCCGGTCCTCCAGTCGTACGGTCCCGGCGCGCTGTTCGGCGTCATCGCCGCCGTGATGGCCGCGCTCGCCACGACGGTCCTCTCCCTGGGGGAGCGCACCACCGGCGCCTCGGTCGACCGCGCGCCCGCCGGCTGACCCCACTGTCCCCGACCCGTTCCGCCGACCCGATGAGGAACCCCTCATGGCCTATGTCATCGCTCAGCCCTGCGCCGACGTGAAGGACATGTCCTGCGTCGACGAATGCCCTGTGGACTGCATCTACGAAGGCGGCCGCGCCCTCTACATCCACCCCGAGGAATGCGTGGACTGCGGTGCCTGTGAGCCCGTCTGTCCCGTGGAGGCCATCTACTTCGAGGACGACGTGCCCGCCGGGTGGGGCGACCACCGCGGCTCCAACGCCGCCTTCTTCGCCGGGATCGGCTCGCCCGGCGGCGCCGCCGCGCTCGGCGCGCAGCCGCACGACTCCGCCCTGGTCGCGTCGCTGCCGCAGGCGGTGGCGTCATGAGCGGGCTGCTGGCGGGCAAGCGCGTCCTGGTGACGGGCGTCCTCACCGAGGCGTCCATCGCCTTCCACGCGGCGCGCGTCGCCCAACTGGAGGGCGCCGAGGTCGTGTTGACCGGCTTCGGGCGGCTGTCCCTGATCGAGCGCACCGCCGCCCTGCTGCCGAAGCCCGCCCCGGTCGTCGAGCTGGACGTCACCGACCAGGAGCACCTGGACGGGCTCGCCGACCGCGTGCGTGAGCATGCGGATGGCCTCGACGGTGTCGTGCACTCCATCGCCTACGGCCCGCCCGGCGCCTTCCACTTCCTCGACGGCACCTGGGAGGACGTGTCGACCGCCGTGCACGTCTCCGCGTACTCCCTGAAGTCCCTGACCACCGCCTGCCTGCCGCTCATGGAACCGCGCGGCGGCTCCGTGGTCGGCCTCACCTTCGACGCGACCGTGGCCTGGCCCAAGTACGACTGGATGGGCGTCGCGAAGGCGGCCCTGGAGTCCACCGGCCGCTACCTCGCCCGTGATCTCGGGCCCCGCGGCGTCCGCTGCAACCTCGTCGCCGCCGGTCCGCTGCGCTCCATGGCCGCCAAATCCATCCCCGGCTTCTCCGAGCTCGCCGACGACTGGCACACCCACGCCCCGGCCGGCTGGGACCTCACCGACCCGGAGCCCGCGGCCCGCGGCATCGTCGCGCTGCTCTCGGACCTCTTCCCCCGCACGACGGGCGAGATCGTCCACGTGGACGGCGGGGCGCACATGATGGGCGTGTGACCCGCGAACGCATGACGGAGGGGGAGTTCAGGTGATCACCTGAACTCCCCCCAGCCGTTGTTCACTCGGTCGTGCCGTCCGGCATGATGCGGCGGAATCCCGTGTACGGGACGAGCGCCTCGGGCAGCTCCACCGAACCGTCCGGCCTGGCCCCCTGCTCCAGGAGCGCGGCCACCGTCCGCCCGACCGGCAGCGCCGAGCCGTTGAGGGTCGCCGCGGGCTCCTTGCGGCCGTCCGCGGCGCGGTGGCGGATGCCGGCGCGGCGGGCCTGGAAGGTGCCGCAGTCGGAGACCGAGGAGATCTCCCGGTAGGAGCCGCTGCCCGGCAGCCACACCTCGATGTCGTACGTCATCCGGGCCGAGAAGCCGAGGTCACCCGCGGGCAGCAGCACGACCCGGTAGGAGAGTTCCAGGCGCCGCAGGCACTCCTCGGCGTGCCCCAGCATCAGCTCCAGCTGCTCCTGGGCGTCCTCGGGGGCGCAGACGCGGACCAGCTCCACCTTCTCGAACTGGTGCAGCCGTAGGATGCCCCGCGTGTCCCTGCCGTACGCCCCCGCCTCGGCGCGGAAGCACGGGGTGCGCGCCGTGAACGCGTACGGCATGTCGCGGGCGTCCAGCGTCGCCTGTGCGAGCAGGTTGGTGAGCGGGACCTCGGCGGTGGGGATCAGGAACAGCTCCCGGTCGCCGACCCGCGTGGCGAACAGGTCCTCCTCGAACTTGGGGAGCTGGCCGGTGCCCGTCATGGTGTCGCGGTTGACGAGGAACGGCACCGAGTGCTCGGTGTAGCCGTGCTCGGCGGTGTGCAGGTCGAGGAAGAAGTCGGCGAGCGCCCGCTCCAGGCGCGCCCCGGGGCCGCGGCTCACGGTGAAGCGGGCGCCGGAGAGCCGGGCCGCCGCCTTGCCGTCGAAGAGGCCGAGCCGCTCCCCGATGTCGGCGTGGTGCCGGTCGTCGGCCGCCGCGCACGGGGGCGGACCGCCGCGGCGCACCTCCACCGCCTCCTTCTCGGAGTCGCCGTCCGGCACGGTGTCGAGGGGGATGTTGGGGATGGCGAGGACCAGGTCCGCGAGGCGCCTGCCCGCCTCCTTGGCGGCGGCCTCGGCCCGCTGGACCTCGGCGCGCAGCGCGCGGGCCGCCTCCTTCTCCTCCTCGGAGGGCGGCCCGGCCCCGCGCTCGCGGGCGGCGCGGTTCATCTCGGTGCGCAGCCGCGTCACCTCGGCCTGGGCGTCGGCCCGGCCGCGGTGGGCCGCGTCGAGCGCGGCGACGTCGAGGTCGTGGCGGCGGCGGGCCAGGCGCCGCACCGCCTCGGGCCCGGACGCGATCAGTTCGCGCGGATCGTGCATGGCTTCTCCTGGGTCTGCGGTGCGGGACGGGGGAGATGCGCCGAGCCGCCCCCCTGGCGGAGGGGCGGCTGCGGCTCCTGCCGGGGCAGGGCGGGGGGTGGGGGCGGGGATGGGAGCGGGTCCGCTCCGGTGCTCACGCGGGGGCGAGGGCCAGGACGGTGTTCTGGCCGCCGAACCCGCAGGAATTGCTGAGCGCCAGGTCGATGGGCATGGAGGTCGCCGAGTACGCCAGCTTGATGTCGACCTCCGCGTCCGGCATGACGAGGTTGGCGACGGGCGGCACCAGTTCGTGCTCGATGCTCAGCAGCGTGAACGCCGCCTCCACCGCGCCCGCCGCGCCCAGCAGATGCCCCGTCACACCCTTGGTGGAGGTGACCAGCGGGTCCCCCTGGAGGGTCCGTTTGATCATCCGCGCCTCGGCGACGTCGTTGAGCGGCGTCGAGGTGCCATGGGCGTTCACATGCTGTACGTCGTCCGGATCGGCGCCGGCGTCGGCGAGGGCCGCGCGGACCGCCGCCTCCACCCCGGCGCCGTCCGGATGCGGCGACGTCATGTGATGGGCGTCCGCGGTGGCGCCGTAGCCGATGATCCGGCCGTGCTGGTGCGCCCCGCGGGCCCGGGCGTCCTCGACGCGTTCCATGACGAGGATGCCGGCGCCCTCGCCCGCGACGAAGCCGTCCCGCTCCGCGTCGAAGGGACGCGAGGCGCGCGTCGGGTCGTCCTCGCGCTTGGACAGGGCGCCCATCTGCGCGAACCCGGCCATCACCAGCGGCGTGATCATGGCTTCGCTGCCGCCCGCGAGGACGACGTCGCAGCGGCCGAGGGCGAGCAGGTCCCGGGCCGTGCCGATGGCCGTCGCCCCGGAGGCGCAGGCGGTGGCCACCACCAGGTTGGGGCCCGTCGCCCCGAACTCGATGGCCGTCTGACCGGCCAGCATGTTCGGCAGCTGCATGGGCAGCAGCAGCGGCGAGACCCGGTCGGCGCCCTTCTCCCGCAGGGCGTGGTGTTGTTCCTCGACGGTGCCGGGGCCGCCGTCCGCGCAGCCGAGCACCACCCCGACCCGGGCGCCGTCCCAGGTCAGCGGGTCGAGCCCGGCGTCCGCGATGGCCTCGCGCGCCGCGACCAGCGCGAACTGCACGAATCTGTCCAGGCGCAGGGCCCGGCGGGCGGACAACAGCGCTTCGGGGTCGAAGCCGGGCACGCGGCAGGAGATCCGTACCGGGTTGTCCGCCAGTACGGGGTCGAACGCCGCGCCCGACCGGCCCTCGCAGACCGCCGCCCAGCTCGGCCCGACCCCGATACCGCCGGGGGTGACGAGACCGAGCCCGGTGACGGCGATATCGATGCCGGCCATCAGACCTTCGCGCTCCTCGTCTCCATGAGTTCCACCATGTCGGCCACGGTCTCGGCCTCCAGGAGGTCGTCGTCGCTGACGTCTATGTCCAGTTCGGACTTGAGCAGCAGCGACAGCTCGACCACGGCCAGCGAGTCCAGCTCGATGTCGTCCTTGGTGGCTTCGGGGGTGATGGCCTCGGGCGACACCTTGAGCTTGTTGGACAGGATTTCCTTGAGCTGCTCCAGCATCATGACGATCCCTTTCGGAAGGCGTACGCGCTGTGCGGCGTACGGGTCTTGAGGAGGTACCGCCGGGCGCCGGTGGGCGTCAGACGGACTGCGTTTCGGGCCAGACAAGCGTCGTGGCCCCCCAGGAGAGCCCGCCGCCGAACGCGGTGAGCAGCACCCGGTGCCCGGCCGTGAGCCGGCCGTCGGCCGCGGCCTGGGACAGGAGCAGCGGGAGCGAGGCGGCCCCGGTGTTGCCGACCTGCTCGATGTTGCTGAGCTGCCGCTCGGCGGGGATGCCGAGGCGTTCCGCGACCGAGTCGAGGATGCGGGCGTTGGCCTGGTGGGCGGCGAACCGGTCCACGTCGTCCAGGCGCCAGCCGGACCGCTCCGCCGCCTCCCGCGAGGTGGCGGTCATCCGCTCCACCGCGTGCCGGTAGGTGTCGCGGCCGAGCATCCGGAAGTACTGGTCGCCCGGTTCGGGCGGAGTCCGCGACGAGCGCTGCCGGGAGCCGCCGGCAGGCACCTCGATGAGATGGCTCAGCTCGCCGTCGCTGCCGAGCACCAGCGGCCCCACCGCGCCCGGTTCACCGGCGTTCCCGGCCCGCAGGACCACGGCCCCCGCGCCGTCCGCGAAGATCACCGCGGTGGTGCGGTCCTCCGGGTTGACGATGGTGGTGAACGCGTCGGCCGCCACAAGCAGCACCCGCTCCGCCATCCCCGAGGCGATGAGCCCCGAGGCGCTGGCGAGCCCGTACAGGAACCCGGAGCAGACGGCGGCGACGTCGAACGCCGCGACGTGGCCGAGGCCGAGCCGGGCGGCCACCGTCGGCGCGGTCGCCGGGCACGGCTGGTCGGGGGTGGTGGTGGCCAGGACGACGGCGTCGACCTGCTCGGTGCTGGCCGACTTCAGCGCGCGCTGGCCGGCCTCCACCGCCAGGTCGGAGGTGGCCGTGCCCGGTGAGACCATGTAGCGCTCGGCGATCCCGGTGCGGGAGCGGATCCACGCGTCGGAGGTGTCCAGACGCTGCGAAAGCTCGTCGTTGGTCACCTTGTTCGGCGGCACGTACGAACCGATGCCGCAGACCACCGCCGACCGGCCCGGCGGCGGGGCGCCGCTCATGCGGCCTGCTCCGTGCTGCTGAGGACCTCCACGGGCAGCCCCATGTAGGCCATGCGGGACTCGGCCATCTCGTCGGTCCACTGCTCGGCCATGTCGTAGCGCTGCTCGGGGGTGGTGTCGAGCATGCGTACGCCCGGCCAGATCTCGTAGTCGCCGATCTTGTCCGCGTGGTCGGCCATGCCCTTCTGGAAGAGCTCCTCGCGGTGGATGACGAACTCCCGGTCGGGGATCTCGTCCCACAGCTTCACCCCGGCCCGCAGGATCTCCATCAGGCGCGGGCGGTACTCGGGGTGGGCCACGACGTGGTCGCGCAGGATGGTGCTGGCCACCGTCAGATGACGGATCTCGTCGATGGCGGTGCCGCGCGAGATCTCCCCGGTGGCCGGGGACAGCGGTGTCCACTTGCGCTCGCTCAGCTCGGCGGCCGGGGCGAGGACGCCCTCGATGACGATGGCGAAGACGGCGACGCCGCCGGCGAAGTCGGCCTGGTCGCGGACGATGTCGAGGGTGAAGTCGACGACCGGGTCCAGGACCCGCTCGCGGTAGTCCGCGGCCATCTCGTCGATGTCCTTGAGGAGCGTGTCCGCGGGGTGGCCCAGCTCCACCAGGTGGTTGCGGAAGACGCGGGCGTGCCGGGCCTCGTCGATGAGCTGGGTGGCGTAGAACTCCATCTCGGGCACGCCGGGCGCGAGCGAGACGTAGTGGCCGAGGAGGCGCGTGGCGATCTCCTCGGACAGGCCGCGGAAGCCGAACTCCAGGACCAGCGCGTCGCGCAGCGGCCCGGGTGCCTTCAGGAAGTCGGGGACGGTCGCGTTCGCGTGGTGTCCGGTCTCGCCGCGGTCGCGCAGGGTGCCCTGGGCGACGGAGGTGAACCAGTACGCGAGGTCGCAGTCGTCGGGGCCGAGGGTGAGTTCCTTCGCGCCGTCGAGCAGGCCGGGCGCCTTGTCCCAGTCGGCCTCGGGGGCCACAGAACCGGTCATGATGCCGAAGTCTCCTTCGTGGTGCGGGCGGGATGCAGGGCGCCGGCGACCAGGCCGCCCGCGTAACTGAACAGCGGCGGGCCGCTCACGGCGGTGGCGCGCACGACGTGGCCGAGCAGCACCTCGCCGTCGCCCGCGCGGTGCGAGGAGTGGAGGCGGCAGGTGTAGTGGGCGAGCGCCCCGGCGAGGCGCGGGGCGCCCGCGTAGGAGTCCGCCGTCCAGGACATGCCGTCGAACTGCGCGCTGCCGTCGGGCCGTGTGCTGTCCGCGAACCAGCGGGCCAGGTCGCCCTGGGTGCCGTCCAGTACGTTGACGACGAAGCGGCCCTCGGCCACCGCGAGCCGCGCGAACGACGAGCCGGGCCGCAGCGCCACCCCGATCAGCAGCGGCTCGCGCGAGACCAGGGTGACCGTGCTCGCGGTGGTGCCGTGCGCCTGCCCGGCGTGGTCGACGGTCAGCACCGACACCGGGGACGCCAGGTGGTACAGCGCCCTGCGGCGCTCCGCCGGGTCCTGGCGCACCGGGCGGCGCAGTGGGGTGAGCGTGCTCATCGCAGCGCCTCCTCACGGGGGCGGGCCGCCGGCTTCGGCAGCGTGACGATGTGACCGACCGGCACCGGGTCCTGGGCGTGGCCGACCGGCTTGGGGTGGGCGAGCCCGAGGTCGTCCAGGAGCCGCAGGTAGCCGCTCTGGCGCACCGGTTCGAAGGGCAGCGCGAACGACTTCATGAAGTTGCCGAAAAGGCCCCGGTCGCCGAAGAGATGGAAGGGCAGCACGAGCAGCGCCCACTCGGGACCGATCAGCCAGCACCACAGCGCGGCCACCGCGGCCTGCGTGATGAGGCTGTGCATCACGTTGTAGAGGACGTAGTACACCTTGGAGATCGGCTTGCCGCCGCTGCGCTTGAAGGCGATGGCGCCGGGGATGTAGCCGATCAGGTCGATGTAGAGGAAGAGCGCGACCGCCGGGATCCAGCGGATCTCGCCGATGTGCGCGATGAGCAGCCCGGTGGTGACCGCGAAGCCCACCAGGTACTCGGCGCGGTGCAGGGAGAACGTCTTCGGTGTCTCGAAGGGATTGGCCTGGTCCATGGTCAGCTCCTGGCAGAGGTCTCAGGCGCCGACGGCGGCGGGCTCGGAGAGCTCGATGCCGCCCGCTATGCGCGTGCCGGGGAAGAGTCCGGTCAGCGACCAGGCGACGGTCTCCTTGATGACCCGCTCGGCGATCGGGTCGAGGATGCCCTCCAGGCTCGGGATGCCGAAGTCGAAGTCGGCGTCGAAGCGCACGGCGACATCGTCACCGGCCTGCGTCAGCGCCCACACCCCGGTGAAGGAGTCGAAGTCGCCGTCGGACTGCTCGAAGCGGATCTCGCCCTCCTCCGGCAGGAAGACGTCGTCCTCGGTCCAGCGCAGCAGGCCGCTGCGGAAGTGCAGCTCCCAGCTGGAACTGCACCGCGTGTCCGGCAGGGTGGCGTGCACCGTCGTGGAGTTCACGTGCGGTGCCAGGTCGGGGTACTTCTCCCAGCGCATCACGGCGTCGAAGACCGTCGAGACCTGCTCCGCGGGGACCACTGCTTCCAGTTCTACGTGCCGCACGATCAGTTACCGCCTTCCGGCATGGTGGCCGCACCGCTGACGAGGTCGCGGGTGGCCAGGTCGAAGGAGTTGAGGAGGAACTCCACATCGGTGTCGCTCAGGACGGCGGGCGGCGTGAACCGCACCACCGAGCTGCCGTTCATGGAGTGGTTGGCGACCACGCCGTGGTTGAAGAGCTCGATCAGCAGCTCGCCGGCGAGGCCCGCCTCGACGAGCTCCACGCCGATGAGCAGGCCCTGCCCGCGCACGTCGACGACGAGTTCGGGGATGTTGCGGTACGCGATCTCGGCGATCCGCGGCAGCAGCGCGGCGCCCAGGTCGGTGGCCCGGGTGACCAGGCGGTCCTCCTTCATGGCCCGCACCGCGCCCTGCACCGCGGCCATCAGGACGGGCTGTCCCGAGAAGGTGGCGGTGTGGATGTAGGGGTCCTTGTCGAAGGGCCGGAACGCCTTGCGGGTGGCGATGGCGGCGGAGACCGGGAGCACGCCGCCGCCGAGCGCCTTGCCGGCGAGCAGGACGTCGGGGCGTACGTCCTCGAAGTCGGCGCCCCACCACTCGCCGAGGCGGCCGAAGCCGGACTGGATCTCGTCCAGGATCAGGAAGCCGTCGTGCTCGCGGACCAGTTCCTCGACGCGCTTGAGATAGCCCTTGGGCGGGATGATGACGCCGCCCTCGCCCTGGACGGGCTCCAGGATGACGCAGACCTCGCCGGGATGGGCGGCGAGCTCCGCCTCCAGGGCGTCGGCGTCACCGAACGGCAGGTGGTGGAAGTCGGGGAGCAGCGGCCGGAACGGCTTCTGGTAGACCTCCTTCGCGGTGGCGGAGAGGGCACCGAGGGTCTTGCCGTGGTAGCCGCCCCGCATGGAGACGGTCCGCTTGAAGCCGCCGGCGCGGGCCAGCTTCAGGCCGGTCTCCACGGCCTCGGCGCCCGAGAGGCCGAAGTGCACGCGGTCCAGGCCCTGCGGCATGACGGAGACCAGGGCCTCGGCGGCGCGGGCCACCGTCGGTTCGAGGAGGATGCGGGTGGCGGTGGGGTGCGTACGGAGCTGGCGCTCCACCTCCTCCATCACGATGGGGTGGCGGGCGCCCATGATGAACACGCCGTAGCCGCCCGCGTTGAGGAAGCGCTCCCCGTCGCTGGTGGTCAGCCAGGCGCCTTCGGAGGCCACCTCCATGTGGCTGCCGAACAGCTCGGCGAGGGTGGCCCGGCCCTTGCTCAGGTGGGCGCGGTACAGGCCGAGTACCTCCGCCTCGGTGTCGGCCGCGGAGGCCGCGGGGGCCGCGGGGGCCGCGCCTGCCGCGGAAGCCGGGTTTTCCTGGATTACGGTCACGGATCTCTCACTCCAAAGAAGCGGTGCGGGCGGGGCGGCGGTCAGGCGAGGACGAGCGGGCCCCCGTCGAAGTAGCGCAGGAGCGGCTCGGCGGCGGCGCCCCGGCCCGGCGGGTGGAAGGCGAGCGCGGTGGACGCGGCCGCCGCCTGGGCGTGGGCGGAGGAGCGGATGAAGTCCAGGCCGCCGAGGAGCTCCAGGGAGCGGGCGGTGACACGGGGCAGCGCGTTCTGCACGGCGTAGCGGGCGACGAGCACCCGGGCCACCGACGCCTCGTCGCCCGGCTCGGGGCCGATCGCGCGGGCCACGCCTTCGAGCAGCGCGAGGGCGGCCTCCAGTTCGACCGCGAGAACGGCCCGCTCCTGGACGCTGCCGCGCTCCCGCTCCTGGACCTGCTCGACCAGGGCCGCGGCGCCGCCCAGGTACCCGGCGGTGATGAGCATCTCGAACCAGACGAACCCGGCGGTCTGGAGGTCGTCCAGGCGGCGCGGGTCGTCCGCTCCGGCGCGGACGACCATGTCCTTGGGGACGAAGACGTCCTCCAGGCGCACCTCGTCGCTCTCGGCGCCGGCCAGTAGTTCGTTGCCCCAGAAGGGGTGGACGGACAGGCCCGGCGCGTCGGCGGGCACCAGGGCGAGCGCCAGTTCGGGGTCGCCCTCCAGGCCGTGGATGGCGATGCTCGCGGTCAGCATGCTCATCGACGCGGAGAGGCTGCACGGCTTCTTGGAGCCGGAGAGGAGGTAGCCGCCCTCGACCGGGCGGGCGGTCACCGAGGGGGTGAGGATGTTCTGCTCGGTGCGGCCCTCGGCCCAGCCGGAGGCCATCACCAGCTGGTCCGGGACGACGCGGCGCAGCAGGTCGCTCTGCGCGTCGGTGAGCCGGCCCTTGGCGACGGCCAGCGAGTAGAGCATGGCGACGGTGAAGTGGTGCATGGACACGGCCGCGACGAGGGACGGCGAGAGGGAGCCGAGGGCCAGCTGGGTGTGGAGCGCGTCCAGCGGGTCGGCGCCGTGGCCGCCGTACTCCTCGGGTATCAGCAAGCCGACCCCGCCGTGGATGCGGAAGAGGTCGATGATCGAGCTGCCGGGTTTCTCCCGCTCGGCATAGGGGATCTGCTCCAGTTCCTTGAGCAGGCCGGGGTGGTAGCGCTCGCAGACGGCCCGAGCGGCATCGAGGGAACGCACGTCACAACCTCCGTGGGTCAGGTGGGATGGGTGCCGTCAGTCGTCGAAGGCGCCGAAGACCGCGTCGTAGGGGCTGACGTCGCGCGCGATACTGACGCCCTGCACGTGGGAGGTCTTGAGCATCGGGTAGTTGGCCTCGCCGAAGGCGCCGCCGGTGCGGCCGGTGCCGCCGTGGCTCGGCAGGTACGGCAGGAACCCGATGTGGGAGTCGTTGACCTTCAGCAGGCCGCCGTTGACGACGCGGCGCACGAAGGTGTCGATGACGTGGTCGGAGCGGGACCAGAGGGAGTTGCGCAGCCCGTACTCGTTGGAGTTGACGAACCTCAGGAAGTCCTCCAGGAGGGCGTCGTCGTTGTCGGCCTCCGGCACGATGACGGGGATCAGCGGGAAGAACGTCTCCTCGCGCACGACGTCGTAGGTGCGGGCCCGGTCGAGACCGTCGACGCGGACGACGGTGGGCTGGAGGAAGACACCGGTCTCCGAGGGCGTGCCGTCGAGCTCGGTGCGGTTTCCACCGGTCACCAGTTCGGCGCCGTTGTCCAGGGCCTGGCGCAGCAGCCGGAAGAAGCGCTCGCTGCGGCGCACCGGGGAGAGCAGGACGTCCTCCTCCTCGGGGAAGCCCGGCTTGATGGCCTTGACCTGCTCCTTGACCTCGGCGATGAGCTGGTCGGCGACCGCCGGGTGCACCAGGACGTAGTTGGGCACCATGCAGATCTGGCCGGAGCCGAAGAACGACTCGGTGATCGCCTCGGCCGCCCACTTCACGTCGGCGTCCTTCCACACCACGATGCCGTCGTTGCCGGCCAGTTCGAGGATCGGCTTCTTGCCGTTGGCGACGCAGGCCTGCTCGAAGCGCAGACCCTCCTGGCTGCCGCCGATGTAGAAGATGTCGTTGATCAGCGGGTCGGCGACCCAGCGGTCCAGGGTCTGCTTGGGGTTGGAGCACACCGCGTTCAGGACACCGGGAGGCGCGTCGAACTCCTCAAGGAGCGGGGCCACGATGTCCCGCAGGAGCCACATGGTGGACAGCGCGATGCTGCGCGGCGCCCGCACCACGACGGCGTTGCCGGCCATCAGGGCGAGGACGGAGAGCGCGGCGCTGGGCAGCGGGGCGTTCTGCGGCGGGTTGAAGGCCACCACGCCGTCCGGCTGGCGCTGGAGGATCAGCTTGCGGCCGCCGTACTCCTTCTCGACGCGCATCTGCTTCGTGTACCAGCGCAGGGAGCCGGGGGCGTAGATCTGGAGCAGGCAGCTCAGCTCCCAGCGGGCCAGCTTCACCGGGTGCGACTCGGCGACCAGCATCTCCAGGAACTCGTCCTGGTGCTTGATGAGTTCCTCGCGGAAGCGGGTGCCGAGGCGCATCCGCCGCTCCTGAGGGACGGCCGCCCAGTCCGGGGCCGCCGCCGCGGCCGCCTGCGTGGCCAGGTCGATGGCGGAGTCGTCGGCGATCGCGCAACGCCCCACCACATAAGGGTGGTTCGCCGCGTCGGATTCGGGGTCCTGCTCCAGCGTGCGCTTGAGGCTCACGCTCGTGAAGACGTCCTCCAGCAGGGAGCGCCCGCTGACGGTGTAGACCCACCCGTCACCCGCGACGTCCTTGCCCGCGATGTAGAGGTCATAGCTCTTGAGTCCGGAACGTGCCGGAGCACTTTCCTCTTGTATGGCGCCGCGCAGCATTATCAGCCTTTCGGGGTGGGTGTTCTCCGAGTGGATTCCGATCTGGCGAACTCTTGTTTCGAAGCATCTCGATCGTGGCAGCAGGATCTGACCTGCCGCTGACGCCGTACTGATTGCCGGTTCCGCACTGTTTGAGCCAACCCTGTGGCGAGTACACCGAAGAAAGACTGAGTGGCACGTGCATGGGGTACGCGCGCGACGTCAGTGAGGCGTCAGCCGTCATTGATTCCATGGCTCCATGTCTCCCGTACACATGACACTTCAGCAATTCCGGGAACTGCCCCGGCCGGAACTCGCGGAAGAAATGGAGCGGCTCCTCGTCACCCAGTTCAGGGCGAGCCTGCTCATGGACGAGACCGAGGAACTGCCGCTGGACATCAGCTACTTCGACCTCGGCCTCACCTCGCTGAAGCTGACGCGGATGAGGCAGACCCTCGAAGGCATCCTGGAACTCTCCATCAACGCCAACGTGCTCTTCAACGAGCCGACGGTCGGCCGGCTCCTCGACTATCTCGTCGACGCGGTGACCGATCCCGCCCGTGCCGCGACCGGCGCGATACCCGGCAGCAACTGATCCAGCAGGGACCGGACGGCCCAGCAGGGACCCGGACGACAAGGAGACGCTCAATGCCGCACGAGGAATCAGAGAACAACCAGGTGTCCGGCCGGGCGCCCGAACCGATCGCGATCGTCGGCGTCGGCCTGCGTTTCCCCGGCGGCAGCAATTCGTTCGACGAATTCGACGCCTTTCTGCGCGAGGGGCGCTCCGGTATCGGACCCATTCCGGGCGACCGGTGGGACGTCGACGCCTTCACCCCGCAGAGCCCGGACGACAAGGGCAAGATCCACACCACGTCCGGCGGATTCCTCGACCGCATCGACCGGTTCGACGCGGCCTTCTTCAACATCTCCCCGAAGGAGGCCCAGTACATGGATCCCCAGCAGCGCATGTTGCTGGAGACCGCCTGGCAGGCCCTGGAGCACGCCAACATCGACCCCGCGCCGCTGCGCCGCGGCAACGGCGGCGTCTACATCGGCGCCAGCTCCATCGACTACGCCCTGGAACTGGACTCCCTGCCGTATGAGGAACTGGACGGCCTGCTCGCCTCCGGCATCACCATGTTCCCGCTGTCGGGCCGCCTCTCCTACTTCCTCGGCTGGCGCGGCCCGAGCATGAGCATCGACACCGCCTGCTCGTCGTCGCTGGCCGCCCTGCACGTCGCCGTCCAGGGGCTGCGCGCCGGCGAGACCGACATCGCGCTGTGCGGTGGCGTCAACGCCCTGCACCACCCGCGCATCCCCGTCATGTTCTCCAACGCGCAGATGCTCTCCCCCGACGGGCAGTGCAAGACCTTCGACGAGTCCGCCGACGGCTACGCCCGCGCCGAGGGCTGCGGCATCCTCGTACTCAAGAGGCTTACGGACGCCACCCGCGACGGCGACACCGTCCTCGCCCTGGTCAGGGGCACCGCCGTCGGCCAGGACGGCGACAGCGCGGGCCTGACCGTGCCGAACGGCCCCGCCCAGGAGAAGGTCATCCGCAGCGCGCTCGCCGCCGCCGCGCTCGCCCCCGAGGACATCCAGTACGTCGAGGCGCACGGCACCGGCACCCCGCTCGGCGACCCCATCGAGTTCGGCGCCATCGGCGACACCTTCGCCGACTCGCACACCAAGAGCGACCCGCTGCTCGTCGGTTCCGTGAAGACCAACCTCGGCCACATGGAGCCCGCCTCCGGCATCGTCGGCGTCATCAAGGCGGTCCTCCAGATCAGGTCCGCCACGATCTATCCGCACCTCAACCTCGACACCCCCTCCGGTCGCATCCCCTGGGACCTGTACCCGGTGCGGGTGCCCACGGCGTGCGAGCCGTGGAAGGCGCCGGTGCGGCGCGCGGTCGTCAACAGCTTCGGCTTCGCCGGCACGATCGGCGCGGTCGTCCTGGAGCAGCCCCCGGCGGCGGTGACCGGCGACGCAACGTCCGGCGAGGCGCCCGCGACCCCCATGTTCACGCTCTCCGCCAAGACAGCGGCCGCTCTGAGCGAACAGGTCGCGAACTACCGCCAGTTGCTCGACGCGGACCCCGCCCTGCCGGTCGACGCGCTCTGCTACACCGGCAACGTCGCCCGCACCCACCACCCGTACCGCCTCGCGGGCCCGGTCGCCGACCGCGCCGCCCTCACCAAGCTCCTGGACAAGGCCGCGGACCGCGACCACCAGGGCCCCGCCGGCATCCGCAAGGTCGCCTTCATGTTCAGCGGGCAGGGCTCGCAGTACGCGGGCATGGGTGCCCATCTGTACGAGGGCTTCCCGGTCTTCCGCCGCCACGTCGACGAGTGCGACCGGCTGTTTGCCGCCGAACTGGGGCGTTCCATACGGGGCTTGGTCCTCGGCACGGCCGAGGACCCCGAGGCGATCGACCGCACCGAGTACACCCAGCCCGCCCTGTTCACCCTGGAGTACGCGCTCGCCCAGCTGTGGATGTCCTGGGGCGTGCGCCCCAACGTGCTGATCGGGCACAGCATCGGCGAGGCCGCGGCCGCCGCCGTCGCCGGTCTCTTCAGCCTCCCGGACGCCGTGACGCTGGTGGCCGCCCGCGCCCGCCTCATGCAGGCCGTGCGCGCCAAGGGCGGCATGGCCGCGGTCACCGCCCCCGCCGAGGACGTCCTGCCGCTCCTCGAAGCCCACCCGGACCTGGCGCTCGCCGCGGCCAACGCCCCCGACCAGTGTGTGATCTCGGGCGGCACCGAGGCGCTCGCCCAGGTCACCGCCGAACTGGCCGGGCGAGGCCTGCGCGTCGAACAGCTGGCCGTCTCGCACGCCTTCCACTCGCCGCTCATGGCCGAGGTGTACGACGACTTCCGTACCGCCCTGGACGCCGTCACCTTCCACGAGCCGGCCATCAGCCTGATCTCCAACGTCACCGGCAGGCTCGCGCGGTTCGCCGAGATCGGCACCGCCGACTACTGGGTGCGGCACATCGGGGAGCCGGTGCAGTTCCTCGCCGGTATCCGCGCCGTCGCCAAGCGCGGCCGCCACGCCCTCGTCGAGATCGGCCCCTCCACCGCGCTCACCGCCCTCGCCCGGCGCTCGCTGCCCGTCGAGGACCACCTGTGGCTGGCCGGCCTGCGCCGCCGCGACCGGGGCGGCGACACCACGCTGCGGGCGCTCGCCGACTATTACACCGCCGGTCTGCCGGTCTCCTGGTCCGGCTACCACGAGGGCCGCGCCGTCCCGGCCAAGGTGGCGCTGCCCACCTACGCCTTCCAGCGCAAGCGCTACTGGCTGCCCACCGTCACCCCGCGCAGGGGCGGCGCCCCGGGCGGCGCGGCGCACCACCCGCTGCTCGGCACGGAGGTCCCGTGCGAGGGCGCCGCACGCGAGTTCACCGCGGAGTTCACCGTCGAGGAGCTCGGCTCCCTCGCCGACTTCGCCGACGGCGACCGTACGACGCTGCCCGCCGGTGCCTACGTCGACCTGCTGCTCGCGCTCCAGGACGCCGTGCACGGCCACACCCGCGCCGCCGTCCGCGAACTGCGTCTTGGCGAACCCCTCACCCTGAAGGCCGAGACGCCCCGCACGCTCACCACCCGGCTGCGGCCGCGCCCGGACGGCGGAGCCGACGTGACGGTCCTGACCGCCGAGGAGAAGGCCGGCGGCGGCGAGCGGGAGGAGCGGGTGCACGCGAGTGCCGTGCTCACCGCCGGGCCGGAGCAGACCGTGGAGCTCACCGAGCCGGAACTCACCGGGCTCGTGACGGGCCCCGCCACCCTGGAGAGCGATGCCGAGGACCTCTACACCGACCTCGCGTCGGTGGGCCGCCCGCACGGTCCGCGGGCCCGCGCCCTGGCCGCCGCGGCACGGCACCAAGAGGGGCTGTACTCCGCCGCGTTGGACTGCCGCGTCACCACCGCCGTCGAGCAGGTGCCCGCCGAGCTGATCGAGGCCGTGCTGGAGGCCGCCGTCGTCCTCGACCCCGAGGGCCCGGTGTTCCTGCCCCGGGAGATCACCTCCGTACGCCACTTCAAGAAGCCCCGCGGCGAGCGGCTGAACGTCGTCGCCCGCGTCGCCACGGAGCAGGACCGGCGCCTCGCCGACATCCTCGTCCTGGAGAACGGCAACCCCGTCCTCGAACTCGGCGGAGTCACCCTGGCCCGCCCCGAAGGCCCCGCCGGGCAGCGGCAGTTCCTGCACCGCTCCGAGTGGGTGCGCCGCGCCCTGCCCGCCCTCGCGTCGGGCACCGCCCCCCGGCACGTCCTGCTCCTGGGCCGCCCCGAAGCCACCGGCCCCACCGGCGGCGACGGCACTACCGAAGCCACCGGCCCCACCGGCGGCGACGGCCTGCGCGTCACGTCCGTCACGGACCCCGCCACGCTCAAGGCCGCCCTGGAGGACACCTCCGTCACCGACGTCTGCTGGAGCTGGCAGCCGCTGCCCGGTGCCATGTCCGCCGCGCTGTACCGCGCCGAGTGCGAGCGCAACTACCGTGACCTGCTCGGCGTGCTGACCGCCCTGGACGCCGCCGCGCAGCAGCGCCCGCCCCGGCTCTGGCTGGTCACCGAGGGCGCCCAGAAGCTGCCCGGCGACCGGCCCGGCGACGGCGCCCACCTCGGCGCCGCCACCCTGTGGGGCTTCGGCCGGGTCCTGCTCACCGAGTCCCCGCAGTACCGCGCGACCCTGGTCGACCTCGAACCCGGCGGCGACCTGACGGCGCTGTTCGACGAGGTCCGCGCCGAGGCTCCCGGCGAGTTCCAGGTCGCGCACCGCACGGGCACCCGCCACGTCCGCAGGCTGCTGCCCGGCGACGCGGCCCGCACCTGGCCCGGCGGCTTCGCCCTGCGCACACCCGGGTCCGGGGACCTCTCCGACCTCTCCCTCGCGCCCGTCGACGACCGCGCGCCCGCGGCCGGTGAGGTCCAGGTGCGCGTCGCCTCGGTCGCCCTCACCGCCGAGGACGCCCGGGCCGCCCTGGACGGCGAACAGTCCGGCGGTGCCGGTCCCGTGCTGGGTTCGCTGGCCGCCGGGACGGTCGTCGCGGCCGGCGCCGAGGCCGCGTTCACCGCGGGCGACGAGGTCTACGTACGCCATGACGGGGCCCTGCGCGCCACCCTCACCGTCCCCGCGACCGCCGTGGCGCTCGCCCCCGGCGCGGCGCGCGGCACGGCGCCGGGCGGGTCCCCGGCCTTCCGCCTGGAGGAGATCGGCGAGGCGCTGCGCACCGCGGCCTGCGGCTCCCGCGCCGAGGTGTGGGTGGATGTGCCCGGCGGCCCGGAGACGGCGCCCGCACCGGTCCGCGTCCGCCCGGACCGCACCTACCTCGTCACCGGCGGCCTCGGCGGCCTCGGTCTGGTCACCGCCCGCAAGCTCGTCGAGCTGGGCGCACGGCACCTGACCCTGGTCAGCCGGAGCGGGCGGGCCACCGAAGAGGCCGCGCCGGTCCTCGCGGAGCTGTCGGAGCGGGCGGAGGTCGCCGTCGTACGCGCCGATGTGAGCGACGCCGACAACGTGCGGCGCCTGGCCGCCGAGCTGGCGGCGGGACCCCACCCCGTCGGCGGCCTCGTGCACGCGGCCGGCTCCTTCGACAAGAAGCTGATCGCCGAGCTGACCTGGGAGTCCATCGACGCCCAGCTGGCCCCTAAGGCGTACGGCGCCTGGCTGCTGCACGAGGCCGCCGAGGAGCACTTCCCCGAGCTGGAGTTCTTCGTGACGTACTCCTCGATCGCCGCCGTCCTCGGCGGCACGACGCAGGGGCACTACGCCGCCGCCAGCGCGGGGCTCGACAGCCTCGCCGAGTGGCGCGGCCTGCACGGTCTGCCCGGCCTCTCCGTCAACTGGGGCGCCTGGGCCAGGGTCGGCATGTCCGCCCGGCTGGACGAGCAGCTGGCCCAGGAGATCGACCGCAGCGGCGTCCGCTTCTTCTCGCCCACCAGGGCGCTGGACACCCTGGCCCGGCTCTGGCACCGGGCCGGCAGCCGCCGGGTGGTGGGCGAGTTCGACTGGGCGCGCTATGTGGCGGGCGGTGTCGTGGACGACGCCTTCTACGACCGCCTCGCCCGGCAGGACCAGGGCGGCGACGGCGGCACCGGCCTCGACCTCGCCGCGCTGAGCGCCCTGCCGAAGCCAAAACGCACGGCCCTGATCGCCTCGGCCGTGCGCGAACAGGTCGCCGCCGCCCTGCACATGGACGCCGAGGACGACCTCGACCAGAACGCCGAGTTCGTCTCGCTCGGCCTTGACTCACTGATGGCCCAGACCGTCAAGGGCGGCCTGGAGTCGCTGTTCCGGCTGCCGCTGCCCGCCTCGCTGACCTTCGACCACCCGACGGTCCGCAGGCTCACCGAGTTCCTCGACGGACGCCTGGCCCCGGCACCGCAGCAGCACCCCTGACCGTCCCCGTACGACAGCAGCCACCCCCCACGGCATCCACCCACCTCACGACACCCACCGAGATGTCCTACGCAGCGGGGAGACCACAGTGAGAGACCACACCACCAGCGGCTGGACGCTGACCCGGACCTCCAGAGTCCACGCGGGCGCCCGGCCGGAGCACGCGGCGATCATCTGCGAGGACCGCACCACGACGTACGGGAAGCTGCACCGGGACAGCAACCGCGCCGCCCACGCCCTGCGCGGCGCCGGGGTCGGGCACGGCGACCGCGTCGCCTACCTGGGCCGCGAATCGGAGAACTACTACCTCACGATCCTCGCCTGCGCGAAGGCGGGCGCCGTCCTGGTCCCGGTCAACTGGCGCCTGACCCGGGACGAGGTCGACCACATCCTGCGGGACGCGGGCGCCGTGCTCCTCTTCGTCGACGACGAGTTCTGGGAGACGGCGGACCGCGTCCGGCCGCAGCTCCCGCGGCTGCGCACCGTCGTGCGGGTCGACGGCACCGACGGCGAGGGCGAACCGGCGCGCGGCACCGGGCTGCCCGCCTGGTACGCCGACCACCCCGACACCGACCTGGAGCCGGGCACCGGCGCCGACGACGCCGTCGTGCAGATCTACACCAGCGGCACCACCGGCCTGCCCAAGGGCGCGGTCCTCGCCCACCGCAGCTTCTTCACGCTGCCCGCCGCGATGCGCGAGCACGGCGCGAACTGGCTCGACTGGCTGCCGGACGACGTCAGCCTGATCTCGCTGCCGGGCTTCGGCATCGCGGGCATCGGCTGGTTCATGCACACCTTCAACGCGGGCGGCACGAACGTGGTGATGCCGCAGTTCATCCCGCAGGAGGCGGTGCGGCTGATCCGGGAGCACGGGGTCACGATCACCTTCGCGGCGCCCGCCATGCTCCAGATGATGATGGCCGAACGCGGCGCGGGCCCCGCCGCGTTCGCCTCGATGCGCAAGATCGCCTACGGAGCGGCGCCGATGTCCCCGACGCTGCTCGAACGCTGCCTGGAGGTGTTCGGCTGCGAGTTCGCCCAGATCTACGCCAGCACGGAGACCGGCAGCGTCGCGGTGTGCCTGCCGCCCGAGGCGCACCACCCCGGCACGAGCCTCCTCACCTCGGTCGGCAGACCCTGCCCCGGCAACGAGGTGAAGGTCGTCGGCCCGGACGGCGAGACACTGCCGCCCGGCGAGACCGGCCAGATATGCGTACGCACCCCTTCGAGGATGCTCGGCTACTGGAACCTCCCCGAGGCCACCGAGCGCACCGTGGTGGGGGAGTGGCTGCACATGGGCGACGCCGGGTACCTCGACGAGGACGGCTACGTCCACCTCCGGGACCGCATGAATGACACGATCATCGTGGCCGGGCAGAACATCTACCCCGCCGAGGTCGAGAAGGCGCTCGCCGCGCACCCGGCCGTCGCCGACGCCGCAGTGGTCGGAGTGCCCGACCCGCACTGGGGCGAGGCGGTGCACGCCGTCGTCGTCCTGCGGCCCGGCGCCACCGTCAAGCCCCGCGAACTGCTCGTCGCGCTCCGCGGCCACCTCGCCGACTACAAGATCCCGAGCAACTTCCACTTCGCCGACGACCTGCCGCGCAACCCCTCGGGGAAGATCCTGCGCCGCGCCGTGCGGGAGCGGCTGACCGCCGAGGCACCCGCGCCGGCCGAGCGCGTCACGCTTCCCCTCCAGCGCCGCACCTCGGCGCGGGCGGCCTCGCTGCCGCCGCAGCGACAGCACATCTGACACGCCTGCCCTGTCAGCGCACCGTCAGCAACCTCCGCCACACGAAACGGAGCACCCCCATGCAGTCCTCAGCCGGGCCCCTTCGCATCGGCATCCTGCTGCCCACCCGGGAGCAGGCCATCAACGGCGCCTACGCGGCCGCCCCGCTGCTCGACTTCGCCCGGCAGGCCGAGGCGCTCGGCTTCGACTCGCTGTGGGCGGGCGACTCGCTGACCGCCCGGCCGCGCCTTGACCCCCTCGTCGTGCTCTCCGCGGCCGCCGCGGCCACCGAGCGGATCACCGTCGGCACGGCCGCGTTCACCCCCGCCCTGCGCCACCCGCTGATCGGCGCCAACATGATCGCGAGCCTCGACCACGTGGCCGCCGACCGGCTGGTCCTCGGGCTCGGCTCCGGCTTCCCGATGCCCGAGACCGAGGAGGAGTTCGCCTCGGTCGGCGCGTCCTTCGCCGGACGGGTGGGACGGCTCGACGAGATCGCCGCGCTGTGGCGCACCGCCTGGCGCTCCGGCGAGGAGGGGCAGCCCTCCGACTTCGCGGGCAGGTTCTGGCAGGCCGAACGGCTCCAGCGGCTGCCCAAGCCGGCCTCTCCCGGCGGCCCGCCGCTCTGGCTGGCCGGCAGCGACACCCCGAAGGTGCTCGCCAGGGTCGCCGAGAAGTACGACGGCTGGCTGCCGTTCCTGCCCGACGCCGAGGCGTACGGCAGGGCCCGCGCCCGCATCGCCGAACTCGCCGAGGCGGCGGGCCGCGCCCCGGAGGCGGTGACCCCCGCGCTGTACGCGACGGTCACCGTCGACCGCGACGAGGCGGCGGCCAAGGCCGAGCTGGAGCACTACATCGAGCACTACTACGGGCGCTCCCTGGAGCAGATGTCGGCCATCCAGGCCTACGGCTGGGGCAGCGCCGAGAGCTGCGCCGAGTGGCTGGGCGCCTATGTGCGGGCCGGCGCCCGCCACCTGGTCATCCGGATCGGATCGCTCGACCCGGAGCCGCAGCTGAAGGAGATCGCCGAGGTGCTGCTGCCCGCGCTGCGCGCCATCGGGGAGCAGACAACTGTTGGGAGAGCACAGTCGTGACCACCACCACCGCCGCCCTGGGCCAGGACATGTCCGCCGCGGGCGAGTGGTTCCACCCCGCCGAGCCGTCCGAGGACGCCTCCGTACGCCTGTTCATGCTGCCGCACGCGGGCAGCGGCGCCATCATCTACCGCGACTGGGAACGGCTGCTGCCCGGTGACATCGCCCCGCAGGCGGTGACGCTGCCCGGCCGCCACAACCGGCGCGAGGAAATGTCGTACGAGGACTGGGACCCGCTGCTCGACGCGCTCCACGAGGCCGTGCTCGACGACCTGGACGAGCGGCCCTTCGCGTTCTTCGGGCACTGCCTCGGCGCCCAGCTGGCGTTCCGGCTCACCATCCGCATGGAGGCGGAGAGCGGCCCCGCGCCGGTCCTCGTCGGCATGTCCGGCTGGTCGCCCGAGGGCTTCTTCCAGCCGACGGAGGAGCAGAGCCGGATGCCCGACCCCGAACTGGTCGAGTGGATCAAGAAGTTGGGTTCCTTCCCCGCCGAGATCTACGACAACCCGGAGATGCTCGCCCTCGTCGTCCCCGCGCTCCGCGCCGACCTGCGGGTCGCCGCGCAGTACGTCGACGACGGCGCGGGCACCACCTGCCCGCTGGTCTCCTACGGCGGCGCCTCCGACCCGCTCATGGAGAGCCCGGACGCCATGACGCACTGGGCCGGGCGCAGCCCTCAGTACCTGGGCCACAGCGAGTACCCCGGCGGCCACTTCTACATCGACAGCCACGCCGAGGCCGTCACCACGCACTTCGCCCAGCGGCTGCGGCGGCTCGTCGCCGCGACGGCCCGCTGAGCGAACGACTCAGGAAGGTCGGTCATGACCACCGAAGCGGAAATCAAGAGCGCGGCCGCACCACCGCTCGCGCCGGCAGCCGCGCCACCGGACGAGGCCGCGGCGGCCAAGCCGTCCTACGGGGCGCTCCTGGTCGTCCTGGCCGGCCTCTTCGTCACCAACCTCGACTTCTTCATCGTCAACGTGGCGATCCCCTCGCTCCAGACGAACATGCACGCCACGGCGGCGGACATCCAGCTCATCGCCGTCACCTTCACCATCGGCCTGTCCGCGCTGCTCATCACCGGCGGCCGGCTCGGCGACATCTACGGGCGCCGCAAGGTCTACTCGATCGGCGTGGCGGTCTTCACGCTCGCCTCGCTGGCCTGCGGTATCGCGCAGAACATGGCCGAGCTGATCATCGCCCGCGGCATCCAGGGCGCGGCCGCCGCCCTGGTCATCCCGCAGGTGCTCGGCATCCTGACCACCACGTACTCGGGCAAGCACCGGGCCGTCGCGTTCAACGCGTACGGCGTGGCGCTCGGCGCGGCGGCGGTCTTCGGGCAGCTGATCGGCGGCCTGCTCATCAAGGCAGACGTCTTCGGCTGGGACTGGCGGACCATCTTCCTGATCAACGTGCCGATCGGCGTGCTCGTCCTCGTGCTCACCCCGAAGCTGGTGCCGGAGTCGAAGTCGGAGGGCCGCACCGGGCTCGACCTGACCGGTGTCCTGCTGGTCACCGCCGGGCTCACCGCCGTCGTGCTGCCGCTGGTCATCGGCCGCGAGGAGGGCTGGCCCGCGTGGACGTGGCTGTGCATGGCGGCCGCGGTGCCGCTGCTCGCTGCCTTCTGGGCCACTCAGCGGCGGCTCGCGGCGCGCGACAGGTCGCCGCTGGTGAGCCCGTCCCTCTTCCGGGACCGCGCGTTCACCGTCGGGTCGGCCACCATCCTCGTCTACTTCTCGGTGATGGCCTCCTTCTTCCTGGTCCTCGCGCTCTACCTCCAGCAGGGGCACGGCGTCTCGGCCCTGAAGTCGGGGCTGCTCTTCGTGCCGCTGGGGCTCGGCTTCTTCGTGGCCTCCGCGATGGCGCCCAAGTTCGCCGCGCGGCTGGGACGCCAGGCGCTCGCGCTCGGCGCCCTGGTGGTGGCCGCGGGCGACGTGGCCTTCGCGCAGACCGCCGAGCGGCTCGGCACCACGGGCTCGGTCGGCTGGTGCGTCCCCGCGATGGTGGTCTGCGGCTTCGGCATGGGCCTGGTGGTCGCCCCGCTCACCTCCCTCGTCCTGGAGGGCGTAGCGCCCTCGCACGCCGCGGCGGCCTCCGGGGTGTTCTCCACCGGCCAGGAGATGGGCAACGCGCTGGGCATCGCGGTCATCGGCGTGGTCTTCTTCGACCAGGTCGGGGAGCATCCGTCCGCGCAGGGCTACACCGACGGGTTCGGCTACAGCCTGTACGTCCAGGCCGGCATCTGCGTCCTGGTGGCGGTACTGGTGCAGTTCCTGCCGCGCAAGGCCGAGAAGGCCTGAACAGGCGCCCGGCGACGGGCGGTCCGAACGGCGGGTGCCCCGGAGCTTTTCGCTCCGGGGCACCCGCCGTTCGCATGTCCCGGGAGCTTGGATCCGTGTGTTACGGCCATGTTTCGTGCGCTGGTCGGAAGCGGTGCGGAAGGCTCCGCGAGGGTCAGCCGGGCGTCAGGGGAGCATCAGAGGTTTCGGCCAGCATGACGGAAAGGAATCAGCCACAACTCAGTCAGAAATCAGGGGGAAATATCATGACGGTCACTCCTGTCATGCCGGTCGCCGAGGAGCGCCTCGCCGCCTGGCCCATGCCGCGCACCTGCCCGTACGCGCCGCCGGAGGCCTATGCCGAGCTGCGCGAGGGCGCGCCCGTGAAGGTAAGGATCAGGACAGGCGAGGCATGGCTTGTCACCCGCCATGCGGACGTACGCGCGATCCTCGTCGACCCGCGCTTCAGCTCGGACGACACGCTGCCCGGCTTCCCGGTCCGTATACAACTGCCGCCCACACCACGGGTGATGTCCTTCACGCGCATGGACGGACCCGAGCACGGGCGGCTGCGCCGCATGGCGATGACCGAGTTCACCGCCCGCCGCACCCGCGCGCTGCGGCCCTCGGTGGAGCTCCTGGTGGACCAGCTCGTCGACGAGCTGGAGCAAGGGCCCCGGCCCGCCGACCTGGTGGCCCGCTTCACCGTCCGGCTGCCGTCCCTGGTGATCGCCCGCATGCTGGGCGTACCGCAGGAGGACGAGTGCGACTTCACCGTGCTGAGCCAGGCCGTCCTCTCGCAGGACGCCACGCCCGCGGAGATCTACGGCTCCTTCGTCGAGATGACCGCGTACCTCGACGGGCTGATCCGGCGCAAGGCCGGTGACCCGCGGGACGACCTGCTCAGCCGCCTGGTCACGCGGTACGTGGCGACGGGCGAGCTGGCCCACGACGACCTGGTGGCGATGGCCCGGCTCTTCCTCGTGGCCGGCCACGAGACCACCGCCCACCAGCTCAGCCTGAGTGTCCTCAGCCTGTTGCGCGAACCGGGGCTGTGGGACCGGCTGGGCCGCGAACCGGACCTGTTCGCCCCGGCCGTCGAGGAACTGCTGCGCTACTGGTCCATCACCCAGGACAACCAGGTCCGCGTCGCCGTCGACGACGCGGAGATCGGCGGCGCCCGCATGGCGAGCGGCGACGGCGTGATCCTCGCCTACCCGAGCGCCAACCACGACGAGAGCGTCTTCCCCGGCGGCGACCGCCTCGACCTGGATCGGGACGCGAGCCGGCACATCGCCTTCGGATACGGCCCGCATCTGTGCCCGGGCGCCTCGCTGGCCCGCATGGAACTGGAGGTCGCCCTGCGGGCCCTGGTGGGCCGCTTGCCGGGGCTGCGCCTGGCGGACGTGCCCGAGGCGGTCTCGTTCCGCGAGAACACCATCAACTACGGCCTGAACTCCCTGGTCGTGACCTGGTAAGAGCCGCACCGGAGCCACCCCCCTAGGTCACTCGCCCCGGCGCCCGCCCGCCGCCCCGCACGCCGTCAGCAGGGCGTCAGATCCGCGTCAGCGCCCGGTGGAAGAGTCGTTCGCAGGTGCTTCCAGATCAAGGAGTTAGCCCGACATGGCCGACAGCAGCGACGCCGCGGGCCCCACCAGGGCCCTGGTCATAGCCAATCCCGCATCCGGCAGCCACAGCCCTGAACTGGTGCGCGACGTACAGGAACTGTGCTCCGCCCACCTGCGCCACACCGAGCTCCACCTCACCACGGCCCAAGGCGACGCGACCGGCTTCGTGCGCCGCGCCCTGGACCGCTCCGAGGGTGCGCCGGACCTCGTCGTGGCCATCGGGGGCGACGGCACCGTGCGCGAGGTGGTGCAGGGCCTCGTCGGCGCCACCGGACGGGCCGCGCTCATGGTGGTCCCCGGCGGCACCGGGAACTCCGGGTACAAGATGCTCTGGGGCGAGCGGCCCTGGACCGAGTCCCTCAAGGCGGTGCTCGCCGACTCCGGTGCGGGCGGCAGCGCCCGGCTGCGCCACCTGGACCTCGCGCGGCTCACCGAGACCCGCAACTACGTCTACCTCGGCGCCTGTAGCGGGGTGATCGCCGACGCGCTCATCACCGCGAAGAGCATCCCGCTCCGCGGCCGCGAGCGCTACGCCCGCGCGTTCACCGAGACCGCCGAGCACTACGTCCCGTACCCGGGCCGGGTCGTCGTCGACGGGCGGGTGGTGCACGAGGGCCCGACCGTCCTCGCCAACGTCGGGGGCGGCCGGCACCGGGGCGGCCGGTTTTTGGTGCTGCCCGACTCGCTGCTCGACGACGGACTGCTCGACGTCTGCGTCATCGGTGACGGCATGACCGCCACCGACGTGCCCGGACTGACCCTGGAAGCCGCGCACATGGCCCACCCGGCGACCGTGTACGCCCGCGGCCGCACGATCACCGTCGAGCGCACCGACGGCGAGCGGCTGCCCCTGGAGCACGACGGCGAGTACCAGCACTCCATCGGCGCCTCGGCCACCTTCGAGGTGCTCCCCGGAGCGCTCCCCGCCTGGGCGCCGACGGACCCCGCCTGACCATCCGGAGCCACCGGCCCTGATCCGACCGTACGACGGTACGACCCGCGCCCCGCGCGCGACCTTTTCGAATTCAAGGAGACCTCATGAGCGACCTCACCAGCACCGTCACCCGCTACCTCGCCATCTGGAACGAGGCGGACGCCGACAAGCGCGCCGCGGCCATCGCCGAGCTGTTCACCGCCGACGCCCCCTACATCGACCCGCTCGCCGCGGTCGAGGGCCACGAGGGTGTCGGCGCGGTCATCGCGGGCGCCCGCGACCAGTTCAAGGGCCTCAGCTTCGAGCTGATCGGCACGGTGGACACCCACCACAACCTCGCCCGCTTCCAGTGGGGCCTGGTGACCGAGCCCGGCGCCGAGCCGATCGCCATCGGCTTCGACGTCGCGGTCACCGCCGAGGACGGCCGCATCAAGGGCGTCTACGGCTTCCTCGACAAGGTCCCCGCGGCCTGATCGCCCCCGGGGCGGCCGTGCGCCACCGGCGTACCGCCGCCCCGGACCCCACCGGCCCGGCAGCCGACACCGCCGGGCCCGCACAGGAAAGGCAGGGAGTGTCACATGTCGGCTGTCCTCGCCGAGCGGGTGGCCCGGACGCTGTGCGAGCAGTGGGAGCCGCCGCGGGCCGCATCGCCCCGCGCCTCCACGGACACCCCACTGCGCGAACTGTCCCGGTGGGCGGCCCGGCTGCGCCCCCAGGACGTCCCCTGCCGGGTGCTGAAGCTCGCCGCCAGCCAGGTGCTGTCGCAGATCGCCTCCATCCGGGCGGGCCTCGCCCACCCCCTGGGCCGCAAGCTCGTCGCCGCCTTCGGGCACCCCATGCAGCGCGACCCGCGGGCCGCCGCCGGAGTCTTCGCCGCCCTCGGCTCCTGGCTCAACCTCGACGACACCGCGTACGCCGGTCATCTGTCGAACTCCACCGTCGCGGTGCCCCTCGCCTTCGCGTACGCCCGCAAACTCGACGGGCTCTCGCTGCTGACGGCCGTGGTCGCGGCCAACGAGTGCGCGGCCCGCATCACCGCCTCCGCGACGCTCGGCCCCCTGCGCGGCCAGAGCGCCGTGCACACCCACCTCGCGGGCGCGGTCGCCGGCCGGCTGCACTGCGACCGGGCCCCGGCCGCAGAGTGGGAGAACAGCTTCGGGCTGGCCTTCGCCATGCCCAACTGGCCGCTGATGCGCGCCTTCCTGGCCAGCGACGCCCGGCTGTTCAACACCTTCACGCCCGTACGCACCGCCATGGACGCCTGCGACGCGGCGGCCGCCGGGCTGCGCGGCGCCCCCGACATCATCGAGCACCGGGACGGCTTCCTGGCCCGCTTCGCCACCGTCCCGCTGCCGCAGGCGGTCGCCAAGGGCCTCGGCCGCCGCTGGCACACCGACACCCTCTCCTTCAAGATGCACCCGGGCGGCCCCGGCATCGACGCCGCGGTGGACTGCGCCGCGGAGATCCACCGGGAGCTGGGCCCGGTCAGCCCGCGGGACGTGGCGGAGATCGTCGTCGAGGCGTCCCTCTACACGCTCTTCGCGGGGGAGCGCGCCGCCCAGTACGTCAACGGCCCCGGTTCCCCGCTCGGCGCCCTCGTCCTCGACGTGCCCTACCCGGTCGCCACCACGCTGCTGACCGGGGAGTTCTCGGTGGACGACTTCTCCTCGCCGCGCCTGGACGACCCGGACCGCTGGGAGCTGGCCGGGCGGGTCCGCCTGGAGCACGACACGGGCATGACCCGCGAACTCTTCCTGTCCGACGCGCCGTTCGGCGAGGCGGTGCGCGAGGCGGGCCCGCTGGCCGCGCCGTGGCTGCGCGGCTTCGGCGGCGACGAACTGGTGGACCTCATCGGCGACCTCGGCACGGCGGGCCAGGACTTCTCCCGCTCGACCAAGGCGACCGGCGCCCGGGTCACCGTACGGCTGACGGACGGTCGTACGGTCACGCGCGGCCGTCTCATCCCGGTCGGCGCGGCAGGTCCCGACACGCGCTCGCGGCACTCGGAGATGGTCCGCGAGAAGTTCCTGGCCGTCGGGGGAGCGCATCAGGTGGCCGACACCGTGGGCGCCCTGCACCGGATGCGGCCGCGCGGGGTGCGCCGCTGGATCGAGGCGGCCTTCCTCGACTGAGCGCCGGGCTCACGCGCCGGCCGGGAGCGCGCGGGCGCCGCGCGCTCGTCGCCGGACCGTCAGTGCACGCTCTCGTACGTCGTCAGGAAGACGTCGATGATCTCCTGTACGCGGTCGACGACGTCCTGGCGGTTGGCCTGCACCCACGAGATGTGCTGCGCGCCGAAGAGCGCGGCCCGCAGCACGCGCGCCAGCGCCGCCGGGTCGGTGGCCCGCAGCGTCCCCGCCTTGTGGCAGTTCTCCAGGAGCTCGGTGAGCAGGTCGGTGAAGCCTACGTAGGGCACCGGCATGTCGCCCTTGATGTAGGGGCGTTCGATCTGGAGCCGGGAGCCCGCCTTGACGTAGTCGTCGTCGCGGAAGCCGCCGGCCACGGCCATCAGGACATCGACCACCGTCTGCGGCGCGGCCGGGTCGCCGTGCTCCAGGACGGGGGCGATGATCTCGTTCAGCCGCCGGTAGAACTCGTCCGCCACGGCGACGGCGATCGCTTCCTTGTTGGTGAAGTGGAAGTACACCGCGCCCTTGGTCAGCTCCGCCTTGTCGGCGACGTCCTTGATCGTGACAGCGGGGAAGCCGGTCTCGGCGAAGACCGAGGCCGCCGCGTCGAGGATCGTCTTGCGGGTGTGGATGGCCCGCTCCTGCTTGAGGTGCGAGGTGTCGTCGGCGGACGTGGTGTGGGGGAGTGGGGGCAGCGGTGCCTTGCGTTGGTTGCTCATGGCTTCCATATCGTGCTTGGTCGATCGATGGGCTTCCGGCTAGCCGTGCGCCAACTGGTGGGTGAACAAGGCGGGTTGATGGCAATGGAACGTGGTTTCGACCCTTGAAATATACCTTCCCGCAGGTATATTAATTCCCGCGCAGCAAGGCTTCACACGTCTGTTCTCTGGCAAGAGTTCGTCCTGATTTGGGGGAAGCGTTGTCTCAGAAGTCGGTCGTGCTCATCGATGATTCCAGAAACGTGGATGCCGCATCAATGGCCGCGGCACCCGTCCTCACCTTCCTCAGACCCGTCCCGCGCGAGCTGGTGCACCGCAGCTCGATCGCGGAGGTCTTCGTCACGGACGGCTGTCGCACGAGCGGCAGCCGTTTCTCTGTCGCGGCCCAGTGGCCGCGCGATCACGCGCTCTACCACCCCGACGAGCAGGGCCTGAGCGATCCGATGCTCTTCGCGGAGACCATCCGCCAGGCCATGCTCTACGTGGCCCACGAGTACTGCGAGGTGCCGCTCGGGCACCGGTTCGTCGGGCGTGACCTGTCCTTCGACATCACCGACCCGGCCGCGCTGCGGGTCACCGGCGTCCCCGTCCCGGTGGTCCTGGAAACCGAGTGGACCTGGGAGGAGGGCCGGCCGCGGGGGGCCCGGCTCGACGTACGCCTCCTCGTGGACGGCAAGCCGTGCGGCACCGGCACGATCGGGGTGTTCGTGATGGACGACAGGCGGTACGGCCTGCTGCGCCGGATGGCGTGGGGTGGCGACGCCCCGCCGGTCCTGGCCGTGGACGTGGGGTCCGCCGCGCCGCTCGTACCGCCGCGCCGGGTGGGCCGGCTGCGCTGGAAGGACTGCGTCCTGGAGCGCTGCCGGCCGGGCGGCGACTGGCGGTTGCGGCTCGACCGCGACCACGCGGTCCTCTTCGACCACCCCACGGACCATGTGCCGCTGATGGTCCTGATGGAGGGCTTCCGCCAGCTCGGCCACCTGTGTGTGCACGAACAGGTCGGGGAACCGCTCGACGGCCGGGCATACGCCCTGATCGGCACCCAGGTGGAGTGCGCGGCCTTCGCCGAACTGGACGCCCCGATCCGGCTGCTGGTCGAGCAGAGCGTGCCGGGCGCCGGCGCGGCGGACGCCTTCCGGCTGCGTGTCGCGGCCCTCCAGGGCGACACCCTGCTGGCCAGGGCCGACATGACGTGGGCGGGCGTGGGCCCGCGCGAGCCCGGGGAGGCGGCGGCCGGCGGCCCGAGCCCGCCTCACTGGCCGGCCTTGCCCCGTAGGGCGTGGGCCAGGACGTTCCACATCGCGGCCACGCGGCCGCCGGACTCCGTCCGCTCGGCGGCGGAGCCCATCCAGAACACACCGAAGAACGCGGCCACGAGCAGGTCGGCCACGGCCTTGGCGGACGCCGAGGCCTCCCAGCGCCCCTCCTGCTGCACCTCGCCCACCAGCCGCAGCACCACCGCGTGGGTCTCCTCCAGCAAGGCCGCCGTGACCCCTGACGCCTGAGCGGTCTCCAGCGTCAGTCTGAGCGCGGCGCGGGCACGCACATCGCCCTGGAAGAGCTCCCCGAGGGTGAGCATGAGGGTCCGCAGCCGGTCGAACGCCGGATCGGTGGAGGCCCACGCCTCGCCCAAGGGGAGTTCGACCGCGGCGGCCAGATGAGTGGACAGGACGGCGGCCAGCTCCTCCTTGTTGGAGAAGTGGCCGTAGAGGGCGCCCTTCGTCAGGCCGATCTGGTCGGCGATCTTCTGCAAGTTGGTGTTCGCGTAGCCGTATCGCGCGAACTCGTAGGCGGCGGCGTCCAGGACGGCGTCGTATGTGCGCAAGGCCCGTGCTTGCTTCGGCAAGGTGCACACCTCCTTCACTGGGAATCGGCGGCGAGGGACTGACGGCGCTAAAGATACGTTCGAGAACGAATTCTAATCTGCCCCAGGGGTGTATGCCACAGATGATTCAGTCACAGAGTTCACCCGCCGGACATCGACGAGCCGCCGGACCTGCGCTCCTGCCGCCCGCGGCGGTCGCGAGCGCCGCCCGCTCGGCGGCCGTCCACGCCGACGGCGCCGAGCGCCGACGGCGCCTGCACGACGAGACCGTGCTGCTGCTGACCCGCGCCGGTTTCGCCCGGCACTTCGTGCCCCGCGCCTGGGGCGGCACCGAAGGCACCTTCAGCGCTCTGCTCGACGCGGCCTGTGCGGTCGGCGCCGACTGCGCGTCCGCCGCGTGGTGCGGCGTGCTGTGGGCCGCGCACGGCAGATTCGCCGCCTACCTGCCCCCCGACGGGCAGCGCGACCTCTGGGCGGCCTCGCCCGACACGCGCATCACCGCCGTGATGGGCGCGTCGGGCGAGGCCACGCCCACCCCGGACGGCTGGCTGCTCAGCGGCTCCTGGGCGTACGCGAGCGGGGTGGCCTTCGCGGACTGGCTGCTGCTGACCTCCACCGAACCCGCCGAACAGGGCGGCCGCTGCCGGGTGTTCGCCGTCCCGCGCGGGCAGGCGGACGTCCTCGACACCTGGCGCGCCGACGGGATGTGCGGCACCGGGAGCCACACCGTCGTCGTCGACTCCGTCACCGTGCCCCGGCACCGCTCCTTCCTCATGACCGACCTGACCGCGGGCACCCCCGGCCCCGGACGCGCGAGGTGCCACACCGTCCCCGCCCAGCTGGGCGGTGGCCTCCTCTTCTGCGCCCCGGCCCTCGGCGCCGCGCGCCACGCCCTGGAGGCGTGGTCGCGGTGGGCGGTGCGCCACATGCGGGGCGTCTCCGAAGCCGAGGCGCTACGGCTGCACCGGGTCCTCGCCCTCTCGACGGACGAGATCGAGGCCGCCCAGCTCCTGCTGCGGGACGCCGGACAGCGCGCCGACGCCGAGGCCTGGACCGAGCGGGACGTCGCGCGCAACCGGCGCATCGCGGCCTCGGTCATCGGGCTGCTCGCCCGCGCGGTCGAGCGGCTCCACCGCACCGGCGTCCGCCCCGGCGCGGCAGGACCGGACACCGTCGAACGGTGCCGCCGCGACGTACGCACCGTGGCGGGCCACCGCATGCTGCGCCGGGAGCAGGCGGCGGTGGACTACGCGCGCAGCGTCTTCTCCGAAGTATCCGAAGCACCCGAAGCGCCCGAAGTGGCCGCAGCGACCGCAGCGACCGAAGCGACCGAAGCGACCGAAGTCTCCGACTCCGTAGCCAACTTGCACCCGGAGGGACCCCATGCCGACATCATCTGAAAACCCCCACAACCCCCACAACCCCCACAACTCCCGCCTCGTCTTCACCGACGTCGACGAGACGCTGATCACCTGCAAGAGCCTCTTCGACTTCCACGACTACTACTCCGCGGGGCGGTACGGGGCCGAGGGATCGCGCCGCGCGGCCGCCCTCCGTGAGGACCTGTGCGCGAGGACGGCGGCCGGCCTGCCGAGGGAGGAGGCCAACCGCGCGTACTACCGGGCGTGGCGGGGCGAGCCGGTGGCGGCGGTCGAGGAGTGGGCCCGCCGCTGGTTCACCGAACGCAGTGCCGCGAAGGGCTTCTACGTACGCCGCGTCGCCGAGGAACTGCGGGCCCACCGGGCGGGCGGCGCGAGCATCGCCCTGGTCTCCGGCTCCTTCCGTCCGCTCCTGGAGCCCCTCGCCGAGGCGGTGGGCGCGGAGCACGTGCTGTGCGCGCGCCCGGAGCGGTGCGGCCGGGTCTACACCGGCGCGCTCCTCGGCGCCCCGGTCATCGGCACCGAAAAGCGGCGTCTGGTACGGGAGTTACTCTTCCGGTACGCGCACATCGACCCGGCGGACTGCTACGGCTACGGGGACGACCCGTCCGACCTGCCGATGCTGGACGAGGTGGGGCACGCCGTCCGGGTGGGGGCGCTGGCCTGCGGCCAGGGCTCGTCCGGCGGGTCACGGGCCGAGCCGGGGCCGGACCGGGGCGAGGGCCGGCCAGTGCTCCAATCGTGTTGACCGCCCTCGGCAGACAGTGCTGGAGTCGGCACGTGGACAGCATCCCCGCCAACCGGCGGCTCTGGAACCGGATCAGCAGCGCCTACCAGCACGAGCACGACCCGCGGATCGGCGCCGGACCCCGGCTGTGGGGCATGTACTCCATCCCCGACGCACACCTGCACGCCCTGGGCGACGTCACCGGCAAGCGCGTCCTCGAACTCGGCTGCGGCGCCGGCCAGTGGTCCAGGGCGCTCGCCGCCGAGGGCGCCACCGTGGTCGGGCTCGACCTGTCCGAGGCCCAACTCACGGCGGCGGAGCGCGCGATGGGAGCGGTACGCTACCCGCTGGTACAAGGCGCCGCCGAACAGCTCCCCTTCGCCGCCGACAGCTTCGACCTGGTGTTCTGCGACTTCGGCGGGCTCAGCTGGGCGCCCCCGCACGTGGCCGTACCGCAGGCCGCACGCGTCTTGAGCCGAGGCGGGCGCCTGGTGTTCAACGTCGCCAGCCCATGGTTCGAAGCCTGCTACGACGAAGCCGCCGGCCGCGTGACCACGACGCTGCGGCAGAACTACTTCGGGCTGAGCACCATCGCCGAAGGCGACGGCGCGACCAGCTATCAGCTCACCTACGGCGACTGGGTCAAGGTCCTGCGCGGCGCGGGTCTCATCATCGACGACCTCATCGAGCCGCGGCCCGAACCCGCGACACCCAACGGCTACAACGAAACCGACCCACCCGACTGGGCACACCGCTGGCCGGCGGAACTGCTCTGGGTGACCCACAAACCGTAAGTTCCACCGCGCCGAGACGCGAAGGCGATCCCTTACCGGGCAGGCCCAGGACTTGCCCGGCTGATGCCGAGCCCTTGACATGCGAGAAGCCCCCGGCCCTACGAACCCCCCGCCGCGCCCGTCTTCGCCCCCGCCCCGCACAGCGGCACCACCGCCGTCCGGCCGTCGAGGGCGCCGTCCCGCACGGCCGCCCAGCAGGCCACTCCGGTGGGCTCGACGTACAGGCCGCGCGTCGCCAGGTCGCGTCGGGCCGCCGCGATCTGCTCGTCCGTCACCGTGAGGAAGCCGCCCCCGAACTCCCGTACGGCCGACAGGATCTGCCGTGCGCGCGGCGGGCGGAGGATCGCGATGCCCTCCGCCGAGGTGGCCGCCGCCGGGGTCTCGCCGAGCAGGTCGTCGGCGCCGGCCCGCCACGCCTCGGCGAGCGGGGCGACCGCCGCGGCCTGCACGGCGTACAGCGCGGGCGCCTTCGCGATGAGCCCCGCCGCGTGCAGCTCACGCACCGCGAGGGCCGCTCCGAGCAGCAGGGTTCCGTTGCCGACGGGCACCACCAAGGCGTCCGGCAACCGGCCGCCCAGGTCCTCCCACAGCTCGTGTACGTACGTCTTGGTGCCCTGGAGGAAGTAGGGGTTGTGGACGTGCGAGGCGTAGAACGTCCCGGGCGCGTCGGCGGCGGCACGGGCCGCGCGGGCCGCCGACTCCCGGCCCCCGTCGACGACTTCGAGCCGCGCCCCGTGCGCGCGGATCTGCTCCAGCTTCTTCGGCGACGTCCCGGCGGGGACGTACACCGTGCAGGGCAGCCCGGCCCGCGCGCAGTACGCGGCGACCGCGGTGCCCGCGTTGCCGCTGCTGTCGGCGATGACGCGGTCCGGGCCGAGATGCCCCGCGAGGGCGGCGAGCACGACCGCGCCCCGGTCCTTGAAGGAGAGCGTCGGCATCAGGAAGTCCAGCTTGGCGCGGACCGCCCCCGTCAGCTCCACGAGCGGCGTGCGGCCCTCGCCGAGGGAGACCGCGGGGGCGGGCAGCGGCAGGCACTCCGCGTACCGCCACAGGGAGTTGACCCGCCCGGTGAGGGACGTGAGCGGCGCCGGAGTGGGGGAGAAGTCCAGGTCGAGAGGGCCGCGGCAGAGCGGGCAGGCCCATTCCAGCGAGCCCGCGGGTACACGGGTCCCGTCGGTGGGACAGAAGCAGTCCGGCAGCGCGGTCAGGGCGGTCATGCGGGTCTCGGCGGTCATGCGCGCAGGCTAGCGCCGGACCCGGGGCGGCTCGCCACGGAAAGGCCGGCTCCAGTTCCCAGGCGGGCACCACGCACACCGACTCCCTGGCCTGCGCCCGCGCCATCGCCGCCCGGATCGAGACAGAGAGGCAACAGTGGCGGCGATGCCTGACGGAGTGTCACATAGACCGTGGGGCCCTTGGGGTGCGTGAGGTGAAGGGCGCCCGCGGCGGTCGCGTTCCGTCCGGTCCTGGCCCTTGTGGGATTCCTATGGATCAGCCAATCTTTCGTCCCGACGGAGGCGGGATCCCGTGCGGCCGGGCGGCATGTCCGTAGCAATGCATTGACATGCCCCTGTCGAACAGGCGCGCCTCCGCGTGTGTGGGCACCACAGGCACCATTCCCCCACCAGCGCACCACCTATTGAGGAGGACCCCTCAGATGGCAGTGATGCGTCATAACCGCCGAAGACTGGCCGGGATCAGCGCGACAGCGGTCGCGGCCCTCGCCCTCGGTGTCGTCTCCGCCCTCCCGGCCACCGCCGACGCGCGGCAGGCGGAAGGCAGGATCGAGAACGCCGGCGCCCCCGGCACGATCAAGAACAGCTACATCGTGAGCCTCGACAAGAACGGCCCGAAGGCCCGCTCCGCCGAGGGCAAGGCCCTCGCGAAGGAGTACGGCGCCACGATCGAGCGGATCTACGACAAGGCCCTCAACGGCTACGCGGTCGAGCTCACGGAGGCCGAGGCGAAGAGGTTCGCCGCCGACCCGGCCGTCGACGCGGTCGTCCAGAACCGGACGTTCACTGCCAGCGCCACCCAGACCAACCCGCCCTCGTGGGGCCTGGACCGGATCGACCAGAAGGCCCTGCCGCTGGACCAGAAGTACACCTACCCGGACTCCGCCGGCGAGGGCGTCACCGCGTACGTCATCGACACCGGCGTCCGCATCAGCCACGGCGACTTCGGCGGCCGCGCCTCCTACGGCTACGACGCCATCGACAACGACAACACCGCACAGGACGGCCACGGCCACGGCACACACGTCGCGGGCACCGTCGCCGGCACCCTGCACGGCGTCGCCAAGAAGGCCAAGATCGTCGGCGTCCGCGTCCTGAACAACCAGGGCTCGGGCACCACCGCCCAGGTCGTCGCGGGCATCGACTGGGTGACGAAGAACGCCGTCAAGCCCGCCGTCGCCAACATGTCCCTCGGTGGCGGCGCCGACACCGCGCTCGACACGGCCGTACGCAACTCCATCGCCTCCGGCATCACCTACGCCGTCGCGGCCGGCAACGAGTCGACCGACGCGTCGACGAAGTCGCCCGCGCGCGTGACGGAGGCCATCACCGTCGGTGCCACGACCAGCACCGACGCCCGGGCCAGCTACTCCAACTACGGCAGCATCCTGGACATCTTCGCGCCCGGCTCCTCGATCACCTCGGCGTGGAACTCCAGCGACTCGGCGACCAACACCATCTCCGGTACGTCGATGGCGTCCCCGCACGTCGCCGGCGCCGCCGCCATCTACGTGGGCCAGAACCCGTCGGCGACCCCGGCACAGGTCTCCTCGGCCCTCGTCAGCGCCTCCTCGACCGGCGTCGTCACCAGCCCCGGCTCCGGCTCGCCCAACCGCCTGCTGAACGTGACGGGCGGCACCACGAACCCGCCGGGCAAGAAGTTCACCAACGACACGGACTACGCGATCCAGGACAACGCCACGGCCGAGTCCCCGGTGACCGTGACCGAGGTGCCGGGCAACGCGCCCGCCGCCCTGAGCGTGCCGGTGACCATCCAGCACACGTACATCGGCGACCTCCAGGTCCAGCTGATCACCCCGGACGGCACCGCCTACACCCTCAAGGGCTATGGCACGGGCGGCAGTTCGGACAACATCAACACCACGTACACGGTGAACGCCTCCTCGGAGACGGCCAACGGCACGTGGAAGCTGCGGGTCAGTGACAACGCGGCGCAGGACACCGGGAAGATCGACTCCTGGAGCCTGCAGTTCTGAGACCGCCCCAGCGGTGAACCTCGTCCTCGCGGTACGGCTTCGGGTCGGTGACCCGGCCGCCGCGGGGACGCGGCGCGTCTCGACAAGAATTCACAGAAATCATCACTTCGAGTGATTCCTTGGCCTTGGGTTGCAGGCAACAACCGACGGTTGCCAGGCTGTAGCTGTCTGTCAACCTGATGGGAGTGGCCAGTGGCTTTCGGTGAGCAGCCGGCGTATCTGCGCGTCGCGGGCGATCTGCGCAAGAAGATCGTCGACGGTTCGCTGCCGCCGCACACCCGGCTCCCCTCGCAGGCCAGGATCCGCGAGGAGTACGGCGTCTCGGACACCGTCGCCCTGGAGGCGCGCAAGGTCCTGATGGCCGAAGGCCTGGTCGAGGGCCGTTCCGGTTCCGGTACGTACGTGCGCGAGCGCCCCGTCCCCCGCAAGATCGCCCGCACGGGCTACCGCGCGGTGAGCGGCGGCTCGACCCCCTTCCGCCAGGAGCAGGCGGCCGAGGGCGCGCGCGGCACCTGGGAGTCGCGCAGCGAGCAGGTCGAGGCGGGCGCCAAGATCGCTGAGCGGCTCGCCATCCGCCCGGGCGACCGCGTGATGTGCACGAAGTACGTCTTCCGGGACGCGGGGGAGCCCATGATGCTCTCCACCTCCTGGGAACCCCTCGCCGTGACGGGCCGCACCCCGGTGATGCTCCCCGAGGAAGGCCCGCTCGGCGGCTGCGGGGTGGTGGAGCGCATGGCGGCCATCGACATCGTCGTGGACAACGTCGCGGAGGAGGTGGGCGCCCGGCCCGGCCTCGCGGAGGAGCTGACGGCGCTCGGCGGCGTCCCCGGCCATGTGGTCATCGTCGTCCAGCGGACGTACTACGCCTCGGGCCGTCCGGTGGAGACGGCCGACGTCGTCGTGCCCGCCGACCGCTACCGCGTCGCGTACCACCTGCCGGTGAAGTGACCCGGTTCGGCGGCGGCTCGGATCAGCCGGTGAAGTGACCCGGTTCGGCGGCGGCTCGGATCAGCCGGTGAAGTGACCCGGTTCGGCGGCGGCCCGGATCAGCCGGTGAAGTGACCCCGCATCAGTCCCTGCCTCCGTCCGTGGATCCGGTAGGGCGGCGGCCCGCCTCGTCCACGGCGGCGTGCCGCAGCTCGGCCGAGCTGGACAGCAGCGTGCCCGCCTTGCCGTACGACGTGTCCTTGGTCAGACGGCTGCGGGAGCCGAGGAAGGAGTAGCCCTCCTTGCCGAAGACCCACTCCGTGCGGATGCCGTGGCGCGTGTGGTCCCGCGCGATGCCAAGGCCCGGGCGGCGGCCGTGCGGCGCGGCGTCACCCCGCCGAGCAGGGAACCGATCTGCTCGAACACCGCCCGGTCGCGTTCCCGGCCCCGCGCCGCCGGGGTCGTGGCCTGCAGCTGTCCAGGAGCTCGTCGGGGTCGGTGGTCAAGGTCTCGCCCCACCGATAGGTGGGGCAGGTGGGGCGGGACATGCCTGCCGGTGTGTGTACAGGGTCAGGACCTCCCACTCCTGGCGGCGCGGCCTGCCGAGGGCGGGCCTGCACGGCGCGTAGGCGCCGCGCGTCGTCGATGCGGCCCACCGTGCGCGGCGCGAAGTCCTCCGCCACGCGCGGCTGCGGCTGCCGGGCCAGGAAGAGGTTCCGTCTGCGCGGCCCCCGGCGGGCGCTGTCCGCCTTGCGGATGGCGATGCCGAGCAGTCACGGCAGAGGGCTGTGCCCCGCGTCACGCGTCAGGTGTCCCGTGTCATGCGCCATGCGTGACGCGCCCGGCCGGCCCCGTCCGGGGGCGCATCGCGCGCGTGCGCCCCCTTCGTCACCGTACAGATGGCCGATTGCCTACGTCCGGCACGCCGTGCCGCGTATCTCTTTGTGTAAACGCGTATCCGCACAGTAAAGGTCGGGCGTAGGCTCGGGCATATGCGGAGTGCGGTTTCCTTAGTGATCGAGGCGTGGCGCGCGCCGGGGGCGGCGAGCGGAGGGGCGCGATGAACGACGGGACGGTCCTGCTGCCCTGGCTCGTCATCCGGCAGGACGACAACGGCAACCGCTATCGCGTGGGCAGGTTCGCGACGAAGGCCGAGGCGCAGAAGATCGCGGACAGCCTCGACGACCACGGACACAAACAGCTGTACTGGATCGAGAAGCTGAACCAGAACGGCGGCGGGCGCTGACTCGTCGCCCCGGGGCGGGCCGACGGACCGGCGGGCCCTAGGCTCCGGCGCATGAACGAACGCATCGTGGTGGGCGCCGCCCTGTACGACGACGGACGCCTGCTCGCCGCGCGCCGCAGCGCGCCCCCCGAACTCGCGGGCGGCTGGGAGCTGCCCGGCGGCAAGGTCGAGCCCGGTGAGCGGTGCGAGGACGCGCTGGTGCGCGAGCTCCGTGAGGAATTGGGCGTCGAGGCGGAAGTGGTGGAGCGCGTGCCCGGGCAGTGGCCGCTCGCCAAGGGGTACGTCCTGCGGGTCTGGACGGCCCGGCTCCGCTCGGGCGTCCCCGAGCCCCTCCAGGACCACGACGAACTGCGCTGGCTCGCCCCTGACCAGGTGTGGTCGGTGGGGTGGCTGACCGCGGACGTGCCCGCGGTGACGGCGGCGCTCGCGGTGGCGCGCGCCACGCGTTGATCTCTTCCGCGCCGTCCCTGCGCCGTTCCTACGCCGTTCGTGCCACTGTGCGCCCCATTACGCGGTAAGGCCGCCGGGATACCGGGTATGTGGGGATTAACCGCCCGAAACCGGACAGGTTCCGCTTCTGGTCTGGAAGTGATCGGCGTGATCGACATCGAAGGCGACTGCGCCGAGTGGGACTTCCCGGCGGACCCCGGCGCCGTCCGCACCGCTCGCCATGTCGTCCGCGAGCAGCTCGGTGACTGGGACCTCGCACCCCTCGGTGACATCACCGCGTTGCTGGTGAGCGAGCTGGTCACCAACTCCCTGCGGCACGCCACCGGGCCCATCGGTGTACGCCTCGTACGCCCCGCCGACCCCCTCGGCAGCCTCCTCGTGGAGGTGTCCGACCCTCTGCCCGACCCGCCCCTGGCGCGCGCCGCCGCGCCCGACGACGAGAGCGGACGCGGCCTTCAGCTGGTCGCCCGCGCCTCGCGGCGCTGGGGCACACGGCAGGGCCGCACGGGCAGGACGGGGAAGACGGTGTGGTTCGAGCTGGCGCTGCCGGGTTAGAAGACTTGCAGTGTGCGAAGGGCGTCGGGCACAAGAGCGGCACGGGCCAAAAAGCGTCGAGACCGTGCTGTGATCGTGAACGCCGTGTGGTGCTGCGCCGTAGTGCTGGATACTGCGGTCAGCCGTACGCGGTGACCGGTGCCGGACGCGGTGAGCTGGAGGGGACGGTTCGCGTGAGCGAGATACCAGCGAAGGCGACGGAGCAGGACGGGCCGTCGGGCGACGCGCAGACGCAGCGGCCGTCGGGCGCCCCGACGACCGGCGAACCAACGGGCAACACACCGGGCCGGGCCCCCGAGGAGGTACCGGGGGGCGAGGCCCCCGGCGACGCGCCGGGCGAGTCCCCCGGCGACGCACCGGGCGAGGCCCCCGGTGACGTGCCAGGCCAGGGCCGGGCGGTCCATGAGACGTGGCACAGCAGTCCGCCCGGGTCGATCTATGACTACATCAAGGTCGCCTCGTTCTCGATCGGCCCCGACGGCCTCGTCGACCAGTGGAGCGCGCGCGCCGAGCGGCTGTTCGGTGTGGTGGCGCGGGATGCCGTCGGCAAGGACCCCATCGAGGCGTTCGTACCCGCCGAGCTGCGCGCCGGCGGCTACCGCAAGATGGCGGAGATCCTGGACGGACGGGAGTGGACGGGCGTCGTCCCCTTCCGGGTGCCCGAGGGGGAGCGCGCCGGGGAATCCGGCCTGGAGGGCGTCGCCGAGGTCTACGTCATGCCGACCCGCACGGAGGACGGCGAGCGGGCCGCGGTCTGCATCGTCGTCGACGTCCGCGCGCTCCGGCAGATCGAGACGGACCTCGCCGCCTCGCAGGCCATTTTCGGCCAATCTCCGTTCGGCTTTCTCCTCTTCGGCACGGACCTCAGGGTCCAGCGCGCCAACCGCCGCTTCGCCGACGTCTTCGGCGGCGACGCCGTGGACCACCGAGGCCGCACCGTCCACGACTACCTGCCGCGCCACGAGGCCGACCGCATGGCCGCCGCCATGAAGCGGGTCCTGCAGACCGGCGACTCCGTGACGGACATGCAGATCGTGGGCCCCGCCCCCGGCAGCAACGACCGCAGGCACTGGTCGATCAACCTCTACCGCGTGCACAGCGGCTCCGGCCGCCCCATCGGAGTCGCCGGCCTCGGCACCGACGTCACCCGGCGGCACGCCGCCGCCCGCGAGGCCGCCCACGCCCGGCGCAACCTCGCCCTCCTGAACGAGGCGGGCGCCCGCATTGGGAACTCCCTCGACCTGGAGACCACCGCCAGGGAACTCCTCGACGTCGCCGTCCCCGGCTTCTGCGACCTCGCCTCCGTCGACCTCTACCAAGGCCTGCTCGCCGGCGACGAAACCCCGCCCGGCCTCGCCGACGGCAGCGCGGAGCTGCGCCGCGTGGCCTTCGCGAGCGCCGTCGCCGACGCCCCGTTCCCCGAAGGGGGCGCGCCCGTCGAGGTGGGCGCCGTGCACCGCTTCCCCTTCACCTCGCCCTGCGCCGACGCCCTGCGCGCGGCCCGGCCCCGGCTGACCACCGCGCAGGACGACGGCTCCGCGAGCCGCCTCACCGGCGGTCTCATCCAGTCGACGCTCGCCGTGCCGATGGTCGCCCACGACACCGTGGTCGGCCTCGCCCAGTTCTCCCGTACCAAGGGCAGCGAACCCTTCGGCGAGCGCGACCGGGCGCTCGCCGTCGAACTGGCCGCCCGCGCCGCCGTCTGCATCGACAACGCCCGCCTCTACCGCCGCGAGCACGAACGCGCGCTGATACTGCAACGCTCCCTGCTGCCGCCCGGCGACCCCGAGGCGTCCGGCCTGGACATCGCCTGCCGCTATCTGCCGGGCAACGCCGCCAACGAGGTGGGCGGCGACTGGTTCGACGTCATCGAGCTGCCGGGCCACCGCACCGCCCTGGTCGTCGGCGACGTCATGGGCCGCGGCCTGCGCGCCGCCGTCGCCATGGGGGAGCTGCGCACCGCCGTGCGCACGCTGGCCCTGCTCGACCTGGAGCCCGCCGAGGTCCTCGCCGCCCTCGACGAGATCGCCCGCGGCCTCGGCAACCCGGCCGGGCCCCAGCAGAACACCCGTGCGGCCCGCAAGACGGCGGACGCCGACCTCAGCGAGGTGTACCTCGCCACCTGCGTCTACGCGGTCTACGACGCCGTCACCCGCCGCTGCACCTTCGCCAACGCGGGACACCTGCCGCCCGCCCTCGTCGAGCCCGGCGACTCCGGTCAGCCCGCGCTCATGCTGGACGTGCCGCCGGGGCTGCCGCTCGGCGTCGGCGGCGAACCCTTCGAGGACGTGGAGGTCGAACTCCCCGAGGGCGCCCTCCTCGCGCTCTACACCGACGGCCTCGTCGAGTCCCGCGACCACCCGCTGGACGAGGGGCTGAACGCGTTCGTTCGCGCACTCGGCGACGCGCCCGCGGCCCTGGAGGACGTCTGCGACCACGTCCTGAACACCCTCGACACCCACCACGGCGAGGACGACATCGCCCTCCTGATGGCCCGCGTCGAAGGGCTGCCGGCCGAACACGTCGGCGACTGGACGCTGCCGCGCGACCCCAAGTCGGTCGGCCGCGCCCGCGAACTGGCCTGCGCCAAGCTGCGCGCCTGGGACCTGGAACCGCTCTGCGACACGGCGGAACTGCTGGTCAGCGAACTCGTCACCAACGCCCTGCGGTACGGCGAGGGCGAGATCCGGCTGCGGCTCCTCCTGGACCGCACCCTGGTCTGCGAGGTCTGGGACGGCGGTTTCGTCCAGCCGCGCCGCCGCCGGGCACGCGACACCGACGAGGGCGGGCGCGGACTCCAGCTGGTCGGCCTGCTCAGCGCCGCGTGGGGCTCACGCCGGACCCCGCGGGGCAAGACGGTCTGGTTCGAACTGCCGCTGCCGGACGGGGAGACGGAGCCGATGGACGCGGCGGAGGCCCTGCTCAGTCTGTTCTGACCGACCCGCGTCAGCCTGTCCTGACCCGCGCCGGTCTCTAAGTGGTCGCTTTGAGGGCGGCGAGGCGGGCCTCCACCTCCGCCGCGTCGCCCAGGCCCTCCAGCTCCTCGAACTGAGCGTCGAGCGACGACGCGGCGAGCTCCTGCTTGCCGAGCGCCCGCGCCTCCTCGCGCCGCACCTTCTCCTCGAAGCGGCTCAGCTCGCTGGTCGGGTCCAGTACGTCGATGGCCCCGGCGGCGTCCGTCATCCGGTTCTGCGCCTGTGCCGTCTTGGCACGCGCCACCAACTGGTCGCGGCGCGCCCGGAGGTCGGCGAGCTTCATCTTCATCCGGTCGAGTCCAGACCTGAGCCGGTCCACGATCTCGGTCTGCGAGGCGATGGTCGGCTCGGCCGCCTGCGCCTCCTTCTCGGACTGCAACTGCCGCCCCAGGGCCACCTTCGCGAGCCGGTCGAACTTGTCCGCCTCGCCCGCGCTGCCGGCCGCGCGCAGCTCGTCCGCCTTGCGGCTCGCCGCGAGCGCCTTGCCGCCCCACTCGACGGCCGCGTCCTGGTCCTCCTTGTGGTCCTGCTCCAGCATCCGCAGATTGCCGATGGTGGTCGCGACCGCCTCCTCGGCCTCCTTGATGTTGTTCGTGTAGTCGCGGATCAGCTGGTCGAGCATCTTCTGCGGATCCTCGGCCTGGTCGAGGAGCGCGTTGATGTTCGCCTTGGCGAGCTGGGTGACACGGCCGAGGACGGTCTGCTTCGTCATGGCCTGGTCCTCCTTGTCCGAGGTGCGCGACGGATGGTGCGTGACGGATGGTGCGTAACAAGTGTTCCGTGACGGATGTACGGAAACTGCTGGTCAGGCCGGCTGGACCGCGAGGCGGAACTAGAACCTGCCGCCCCCGCCCCTGCGCCCCCGCGTCCCCCCGCCGCCGAAGCTCCCGGGACCGGGACCACCGCCCCCGAAGCCGCCGCCGAGACCACCGCCCCCGAAGCCGCCGCCCCCGCGGCCCATGCCGCCGAACAGCTCGCCCAGGATGATGCCGCCGAGGACCGCGCCGCCCATGCCGCCGCCTTGGCTGCCGCCCGGACCGAGACCTCCGTACGGATTGCCGTAGCCCCGCACGTCACGCTCGGCGAGCTGGTGGGCCTGGCGGGCCAGCGCGTCCGCCTGCTGCGCCTCGGCGAGCGCGGCCGTCACGTCGCCGTCCTGCAAGGCCTCCGCCTGCGCGAGGTGCCGCCCCGCCTCGGCCAGGCGGGTCCGCGCCTCACTGGCGACGGCGCCGCGGTGCGTGGTGACGTAGTCCGTGGCCGCCCCGACGGCGCTGCGGGCGGTGAGCAGGGCCTGCCCGAGCAGGTCGCGGGAGCGCCGGTCGGTGACCTCGCGCTCCCGGGCGCCCCCCAGCGCCGCGTCGAGCGCCGCGTCGGCCTCCTCCACGCTCCGCAGCGCCGCGATCGGGTCGCAGGGCCCCGCGGCCAGTTCGCCCCGCACCTCGGCGACTACGGCCTCCGCCCGCGCGAGACGGCCCCGCAGGTCCGCCGTGGGCACCCCGGTCGCGGTGCCTTCGAGCAGCCCGCGCGCGTCGGCGAGGTCGGTCTCGGTCTCCGTGAGCGCGCCGGGCAGCCGCTCGGCGGCCAGTGCCAGCTCCCCGGCGAGGCGCTCGACGGCGGCCACGAACGTGCCCGCCTGGTCCACCGCGCCCTCCGCCGCGCGCAGATGAACGGCGGCCACGCCGTTCTCACCCGCGTCGAGCGACTGCCGGGCCTGGTTGAGGTGGGTGGTGGCGAAGACCAGGCGGTCCTTGGCCTGCTCGACATGGCCGACCACGCCCGCGAAGGCGCTCGGCGCGTACGTCCGGCGCAGCGCCGCAAGGCTCTCATCGGCCGTGCCGGTCCGCACCGCGACCTGCCGGAACACCGTCTCGGCCTGCTCCAGGGCCCGCGGGGCGTTCTTCTCCAGGGAACGCAGCTCGTCGAAGGCGGCCGTCTCCGCGTCCAGGCGGCGGTCGGCCTCCGTGCAGCGCGCGATGATCTCGTCGAGCATGCGGCGCCTGGTCGGCTCGTCCTCGGGGTAGGCGTCGTCGAGCTCCTGCCGCAGCCGGAAGGCCGCCATCAGCTCCGAACGGGCGTACGCGAGCGCCTCGCTGAAGGGCTTGACCGCGTCCTCGCCGAACTGGGCGGTGGCGAAGCCCAGTTCCTCGGTGCTGGTGCGGGTCGCGTCGTCCGTCTCGACCAGCAGCAGCCGGGCCTTCGTGTCGAGCTCGGGAAGCGGTGTGAGGCCGGCGCCCGCGCCACGGCCCCAGCCACCGCCGGGCGTCGTACGCGTGGCGGCCCGCTTCTTGCGCCGCCGGTAGGCGACCAGCGCGGCGATCCCGGCCGCGCCCGCCGCCGCCACGGGCAGCACGAGGTCACCGGCCACGGAGTCGTCCCGCCCGCCGGGGTCGGCCGGGCCCGGGGTGATCGCCGGGGCCGGCACGGGACGGCCCGCGAGGACCGCGCGGTAGCCGTTCGCGGCGCCGATGGCGGCCCCGGCCCAGTCGTTCTGCCGCAGGGCGGGCCGGATGGCGGTGGTGGCGACCTCCTGGAGCCGGGCGTCGCCGAGCCGGGAGGCCTCGTCCACGGAGTAGGCGAACTGCCGGTCGTGGGTGGCGACGGCGAGCAGCACGTCGTCCAGGCCGAGGCCGTTGCGCTCGGCGGTGGCGTCCGCCCAGCTCTGCGGGGAACGGCCGGAGAAATCACGTACGTAGACGACGAAGAGCTGCACGCCGTGGTCGTCGTAGAGCCGGTCGAGCGCCTGCTCCGCGGTGTCCCCGCGCTCCCCGAGGGCGGCCGCCTTGTCGGTGATCTGGCCGGTGCGGGAGAGCGTGACGGGGTCCTCGGCGAAGGCCGCCGGGGGGCAAAGCAGCGCGAACCCGGCGAGCAGCGCGGCCACGGCGACCGCGGCTGCCCGCGCGGGCAGCCGGGGGACGGCGTCGCAGGCGTCACATGGGCGAGCGTATGGCGGCTTCCGGGGCGCCGCGACCGGACGGCGGCCCCGGGCGGCAGGCCGCCACCGCCCCGAGGGCCGCGTACGCCGGACGCGTACGGTGACCGCGGCGCGGTACGCGTCGACAGGCGGCCGGGAGAGAGGGTGCGGGTGGGAGGGGCGCAGGTGGGCGGGGTCTGGACCGGGGGCGGGAGCGGGTGCTCGCGTTGCGCTCCGCGCCGAACCGCAAGGGCGGTGTTCGGCGCCGAGTTCCTTGGGCATGGTCATGGCTTCGCGCTGCTCCCCGTGCTGACGGAGGAGCAGGTGGCCGCGGTCCAACGGCACCGCGGCGTGACCTTCCCCGCGGAGTACCGCGGCTTCCTGCTGGAGGTCGGCGCGGGCGGCGCCGGACCCGACTACGGCCTGTTCCCCGTCCGCCCGCCCGGCCCGGACACGCCACCCGCCAGGCACCACTGCGCGCGCCCCTTCCGCCCCGAACGCACCCGGGAGTTCGCGGACCACCAGGACGCGGAGCCGCTGCGCGCGGCGTACGGCAACACGCCGGAGGACGAGGCGCGGTTCCGCCGCGACCACCACGCCTGGGACCGGCGCGAGGACGAGCTCCTTGAGGTCCTGACCGAGGGCACGCTCCGCGTGAGCGAGCAGGGCTGCGGCTCCTGCACGCTGCCGGCCGTCACCGGCCCCGACCGCGGCACGATGTGGCACGACGCGAGAGCGGCCGCCGAGGGCGTACTCCCCGTCGAGTTCGTGGACGGACCCGGCCGGGTCACTTTCGCCGCCCGGTACCTCCACTGGTTCGCCGCCTGGTACCTCCACTGGCTGAACCGCGCAGAACACCGGGCGACGCGGCCCTCGGAGATCACCCACGCCCCGCCCGAGGGAACGAACCGTCCACTCATGAACCGTCAGCCCGCGAATTCTCCGGGTAGCGTTCGGAGGGCCGCTTCAGGAGGCCGTCGTCCTCACCCTTCAGCCACCGGTCGAAGAACGACACCACGTAGGCCCGCTGGGCCGTCACCGCCCGGGCCGGGTCGATCGTGCCGATTTTCTCCTCGATGGTCGCGCGGTCCACCCCGGCCGCCGGCAGCAGGGTGGTCAGGTCGGTGTACGTCTGGTGTCTGGAGTCCCGAAGCGTGAGGTTCCGCTTCCAGCCGGTGCTGTGGGACCAGAAGGACCGCCATGACGGCTCGGTCGTACGGTCGCTGCCCTCGCGGCCCATGAGCAGGAAGGGGCGGTCCAGGCCGTGCCGCGCGACCGGCAGCAGGTTCGTGCCGTTCGGTTCCGGGTTGAGCTCCAGCGTGCCGTCCAGGTCCACGCCCGCCTTGACCCTGCGGTCCTCGTACATCGTCTCGGCGGCGCAGACCCCGCCCGCGGACTGCCCCACCATGCCGACGCGGCCCCGGTCGACGATCGCGGACAGGCCGTGCGGCAGCGAGCCGAGGTGGTCGAGGACGAACGTGGCGTCGGCGACCCGGACCCCGAGGACCTTCTTGAGCAGCTCGGACATCGTCCCGTCACGCTGCGCCTCGGCGATGGCCGCTCGCAGCGGACCGTTGTCCTTGACCGAGCCGTCGGGGAACTGCACACCGGGGCTCTCGTAGGTGTGGTCCACGGTCACCACGACATAGCCGCGGCTCGCCAACTCCTCGACCAGTGTGGTGCCCCACGTGCGCGGGTCGCCCGCGCCCGCCGCGTACAGAAGGACGGGACGGCGCCCGCCGCGCGCCTCGGCGGGCGCCGCCTGCCGCGCGTGCGTCCGCAGGGCGGCGAAGTCGAGGGCGCCCTGCGGGATGCCGTGCGGCGCGGCGGCGTCCCAGTGGGCGGCGGCGCCCGGCGCCATGTAGGGCGCGCGGCGGTGCCCACCGCCGGGGTCGGACGCGGCCGGATACCAGACGTCGATCATCAGCTCGCGGTACGGCAGCGGGGGCACCCACGGGTCTGGCCGTGACCGGTCGACGAGCCGGGCGGACACGGTCCCGATCGCGAACGGGCCGGTCGGCGCGGGCAGTCGGACCCGCGCACCGGTGCGGGGCGTGGCGGCGGCCGCGGGCGTCGGCACCAGGCCCGCCGCGAGCCCGGCGGCCGTGAACCCGAGGAGCGAGCGACGGGTCAGGGAGGCAGGAGAAGTCATGCCTCCATGCTGATCGTTGCCGACCCCCCGCCACCATGGGGGAAACCACGGAAATCCCGACTGGGGGATTACCCCCACAAACCCCGAGAGCCACGACCCCGGGCGTCAAGAGCCCCCGCAAGCCCCGAGTGTCACGAGCCCCAAGAGCCACGAGCCCGGGCGTCAAGAGCCCCCGCAAGCCCCGAGTGTCACGAGCCCCAAGAGCCACGACCCCGGGCGTCAAGAGCCCCCGCAAGCCCCGAGTGTCACGAGCCCCCAGAGCCACAAACCCCAAGCGCCACGAACCCTGAGGCTCGCCCCCGAGGGCTACTCCCTCCGCCGCCGGATCTTGTTCCCCAGCCACACCAGCGGATCGTACTTACGATCGACCGCCCGCTCCTTCAAGGGAATCAGCGCATTGTCCGTGATCTTGATGCCCTCCGGACACACCTCCGTACAGCACTTCGTGATGTTGCAGTAGCCGAGCCCGTGCTCCTCCTGCGCCGTCCGCTTGCGGTCGAGGCCCGACTCCGCCGCCGCGTCCAGCGGATGCATGTCCAGCTCGGCGACCCGCATCAAGAAGCGCGGCCCGGCGAAGGCGCCCTTGTTCTCCTCGTGGTCGCGCACCACATGGCACGTGTCCTGGCACAGGAAGCACTCGATGCACTTGCGGAACTCCTGCGAACGGTCCACGTCCGCCTGCTGCATGCGGTACTCGCCGGGTCCGAGGTCCGCCGGCGGCACGAACGCCGGCACCTCCCGCGCCTTCGTGTAGTTGAAACCGACGTCCGTCACCAGGTCCCGCACCACCGGGAAGGCCCGCAGCGGCGTCACCGTGATGACCTCGTCGCGCTCGAACACCGACATGCGCGTCATGCACATCAGCCGCGGCCGGCCGTTGATCTCCGCCGAGCACGAACCGCACTTGCCCGCCTTGCAGTTCCACCGCACCGCGAGGTCGGGCGCCTGGGTCGCCTGGAGGCGGTGGATGATGTCGAGGACGACCTCGCCCTCGTTGACCTCGACCTTGAAGTCCTCCAGGCCACCGCCGCCGAGGTCCCCGCGCCAGACCTTGAACCGCGCGTCGTACGAACTCGTCGAGCTCATTCGTACAGCTCCTCTTCAGCCAGGTACTTGACCAGCTCCTCCTTCTCGAAGAGGGCGAGCAGGTCCGGGCGGATGGGCTCGGTCGTGACACGGACGAGGTCGATCTGGCCACGCACGGGGTCCGTCGCGGCCAATCCGTCACTGGGGTCGGTCAGTTGGCAGAGCAGATTGGCGCGCCGCCACTCGCGGCTCATCTCCGGGTGGTCCTCGCGGGTGTGGCCGCCGCGGCTCTCCGTGCGCTCCAGGGCGGCGCGGGCGACGCACTCGCTGACCAGCAGCATGTTGCGCAGGTCGAGCGCGAGGTGCCAGCCGGGGTTGAACTGGCGGTGCCCCTCGACGCCCGCCCGCCGCGCCCGCACCCGCAGCTCGGCGAGCTTCTCCAGGGCCTGCTCCATCTCGGCCTCGCGGCGGATGATGCCGACCAGGTCGTTCATGGTCTGCTGGAGTTCTTGATGCAGGGTGTACGGGTTCTCCGGCGTCGCCCCGTCCGCCAGGCCCTCCGCGCTGAACGGCCGCAGCGCCTCGGCCGCCGCGGCGGCCACCTGCGCCTCGTCGATGACGGGCCGCGCGGCGAGCCCGGCCGTGTACCGCGCCGCGTGCAGCCCCGCGCGCCGTCCGAAGACGAGCAGGTCGGACAGGGAGTTGCCGCCGAGCCGGTTGGAGCCGTGCATGCCGCCGGCGACCTCGCCCGCGGCGTAGAGCCCCGGCACGCGGCGCGCCGCCGCGGAGTCGGAGTCCACCGCGATGCCGCCCATCACGTAGTGACAGGTCGGCCCGACCTCCATCGCCTCCGCGGTGATGTCGACGTCCGCGAGCTCCTTGAACTGGTGGTACATGGACGGCAGCCGCCGCTTGATGACCTCGGCGGGCATCCGCGTCGACACATCCAGGAAGACGCCGCCGTGCGGCGAGCCGCGGCCCGCCTTCACCTCGGAGTTGATGGCACGCGCGACCTCGTCGCGGGGAAGCAGCTCGGGCGGGCGGCGGTTGTGGTCCGGGTCGTCGTACCAGCGGTCGCCCTCCTCCTCCGACTGCGCGTACTTCTCCTTGAAGACGTCGGGGATGTAGTCGAACATGAACCGCTTGCCCTCGGAGTTCCGCAGCACCCCGCCGTCACCGCGCACCGACTCGGTGACGAGGATGCCCTTGACCGACGGCGGCCAGACCATGCCCGTCGGGTGGAACTGCACGAACTCCATGTTCAGCAGCGGCGCCCCGGCGAGCAGCGCGAGAGCGTGCCCGTCTCCGGTGTACTCCCACGAGTTCGACGTCACCTTGAAGGACTTGCCGATGCCGCCGGTCGCGAGGACCACGCTCGGCGCCTCAAGGACGAAGAAGCGGCCCGACTCGCGGTCGTAGCAGAAGGCCCCGCCGACCCTCTCGCCCTCCTTGAGCACACGGGTCACCGTGCACTCCTGGAAGACCTTCAGCCGCGCCTCGTGGTCGCCCAGCTCCCGGAAGTCCTCCTGCTGGAGCGCGACGATCTTCTGCTGGAGAGTGCGGATCAGTTCGAGCCCGGTGCGGTCGCCGACGTGCGCGAGGCGCGGGTACTCGTGCCCGCCGAAGTTGCGCTGGGAGATCCGCCCGTCCGGCGTACGGTCGAACAGAGCGCCCCACGTCTCCAGCTCCCAGACCCGGTCCGGTGCTTCACGCGCGTGCAGCTCGGCCATCCGCCACTGGTTGAGGAACTTGCCGCCGCGCAGGGTGTCGCGGAAGTGGACCTGCCAGTTGTCGCCGGAGTTCACATTGCCCATGGAGGCCGCGATGCCGCCCTCGGCCATCACCGTATGGGCCTTGCCGAACAGCGACTTGCAGATCACGGCCGTACGGGCGCCCTGCTCACGCGCCTCGATCGCGGCCCGCAGACCGGCACCCCCGGCGCCCACCACGACAACATCCCACTGTTGCCGTTCCACTTGAGACATCAGAACAACCTCGGATCGTCGAAGGCGCCGGACGCGATCAGGTACACGTAGAAGTCGGCGAGCGCGACGCTCACCAACGACGCCCACGCGAGCTGCATGTGGCGTGCGTTCAGTTTCCCGACCCACTGCCACAGGCGGTAGCGGACCGGATGCTTGGAGAAGTGCTTGAGCTTGCCCCCGACAATGTGCCGGCACGAGTGGCAGGAGAGCGTGTACGCCCAGATCAGCCCGATGTTGACCAGGAAGACGAGCGTGCCGAGGCCCATGTGGCCCCACTCGTAGCGCTCGTCGCGGAACGTGAGCACGGTGTCGTACGTGAGGATGCCCGCGACCGGCACCGCCGCGTAGAAGAAGTACCGGTGGATGTTCTGGAGCACCAGCGGGAAGCGGGTCTCACCGGTGTACTTCTTGTGCGGCTCGGCGACCGCGCAGGCGGGCGGTGACGCCCAGAAGCCGCGGTAGTAGGCCTTGCGGTAGTAGTAGCAGGTCAGCCGGAAGCCGAGCGGGAAGATCAGGATGAGCAGCGCCGGCGACAGGCCCCACCAGCTGCCGAAGATCTCCCAGTTGGGGCCGGAGCGCATCGGCTCGCAGTTGTCGGCCAGGCACGGCGAGTAGAACGGCGAGACGTAGGGTGCCTGGTAGTAGTCCGCGTTCGCGAACGCCCGCCAGGTCGAGTAGACGACGAAGGCGAGCAACCCGGCGGCGGTCGCCGCGGGCGCCAGCCACCAGCGGTCGGTCCGCAGGTGGGCAGCGGCGATCGCGGCGCGCGTGCCGTCGCGCACGCCGCCGCCGGGGGCCGTTCCGCTCTTCGGTTGGGGTTCCGTGCCGGTGGCCAACGAGGCTCCACTCCTTTGTCCTCGGGTACCGCGGTGTCAGGCATACGGGCGTACGGGCGTACGCGGGGGAGGGGCTCGGCGGGACGGGCGTCAGGGGGCGTGGCGGTCGCGGGCCCCCAGGCCCTCGTCGTCGCAGTCCCCGGCGTTCGTCCACAGCGAGCTGTCGTACGGCGTGTCGGGAATGGTCACGAGGTCGGTCCGCAGCGGCTGCTCGCGCGGCGCGGGCGGCGCGGTGGCGGAGCGCAGCAGGGCGACGCTCTCGGTCAGCCGGTCGGTGTCCGTGCGCACCCGGCGTACGTCGACGCCCGCCAACTGGTCGCCGGCCTGGCGCTCCAGCCTGCCGACGGTGCGGACCAACTCGTCGACGCAGCGCTGTACGGCTGTCAGTTCATCGTGCAGAGCCATGACTTGCCCTCACTTCTGGGGTGCGGTGGCAACGCTCATGCGCCAGCGAGTGTCGCGCGTCACATCCCGGCTTGTGAAGAGATCTGCACCGATTGCCGGATCGAGGGCGGTGAATACGCCGGATCACGCCCCTGCCGGGGATACGCCGGATCACGCCCCTGCCACGAATGCGCCGGAACACGCCCCCATCGCGCCGCTCCCGTAGCACCGCCCCATCGCGCCGCTCCCGTCGCACCGCTCCCGGCCCCGAGCACTCCGGCGCGTTGGGCCGCACGGGTGGCATCCGGACCCCGCCACGCCGTGTCTGCGGCGCGCGCCCCGCCCGGTCACCTTCAGTGGGGCCATAGATGTGATCAGCTCCATATACCGCCAAACGTGATCAATCCCGGCCCGGTCCTGGTAGCGGGGGGCCGGGCGAGCCCCGGACCCCGGAGGTACCAGCCATGTCCCACGACCGCGTCGGAGTCAGATCTGTCGTGTTCCTCGCGACGGGGGTGCTGGCTCTGCCCGCCCTCACCGGATGCAGCTCGCACGACGAGGCCGGCGGGCTGGCCGCTGGCCAGGACGTCGCTCCCGCGGCCCGGGGCATGGTCGCCGACGGGGGGACCATGAACTGGGCGCTCGACGCGCTGCCCGAGACCCTCAACACCTTCCAGTCCGACGCCGACGCGGGCACCTCGCGGATCGCGGGTGCGGTCCTGCCCTCCCTGTTCCGCCTCGACGCGCGGGGCAGGCCGCAGTGCAACGCCGACTACCTGGAGTCGGCGAAGGTCGTCGAGCGCGAGCCCCGGCAGGTCGTCCTGTACAAGCTCAACCAGCAGGCGGTCTGGAGCGACGGCCGCGAGATCGGCGCCGACGACTTCGCCGCCCAGTGGCGCGCCCTGTCCGGCAAGGACACCGCGTACTGGACGGCGCGGAACGCCGGATACGACCGCATCGAGAAGATCGAGCGCGGCGCGAACAACCTGGAGGTGCGGGTCACCTTCAACAAGCCGTACGCGGACTGGCGCTCCCTGTTCTCCCCGCTCTACCCCAAGCAGGTCATGGGCAGCCCCGACTCCTTCAACGACGGCGCCCGCCGCAAGCTGAAGGCGACCGCGGGCCCCTTCGCGGTCACGGACATCGACCGGTCGGCCGGTGAGGTGACCCTGGGGCGCAACCCGCGCTGGTGGGGACGGCCGGCCAAGCTCGACAAGCTGGTGCTGCGCGAGGTGTCCCGGAGCGAACGCGCCGAGGCGCTGGCCAAGGGCAAGGTGGACCTCGCCGAGATCGACTCCACGGAGGCCGGGCGGATCTCGCTCGCCACCCACGACAAGGCCGGCGAGGGGTCACCGGCCCACGGTCCCGGCGCACAGCTGACGCCCGCCAAGGCCCTGCGCTCCTGGGCGATCGTCAACGGCTCCGACGAGGAGGCCGCACAGGCCGAGTACGAGGCCCGCGAGAAGACCCGCAGGGCGGTCAAGAAGTACGCGACCGAGCAGGCGGGCCTGAGCGGCTACGTAGTGCGCAAGTCCCTCGAACCGGCCTACACGCAGCTCGCCCTCAACGGCTCCGCGGGCCCGCTCGCGGACGACCGGGTGCGCCGGGCGGTGGCCCGCGCCCTGGACCGCGAGGAGATCGCCGAGGCGGTGCTCAAGCCGCTCGGCCTGCCCGCCGTGCCGGTCGGCAGCCACCTCGCGCTCGCGGGACAGGAGGCGTACGCGGACAACAGCGGGGCCCTCGGCGAGCAGGACACCGCCGAGGCGCGGGCGCTCCTCGCGGACGCGGGATGGGTGCCGGGTGGGCCGGTCAAGAACGAGCTGAAGGACAAGAAGAAGACGAAGACGGCGGGCGGCGAGTCCTCCGCCGAGCCATCGGACACGGAGTCCGGCTCGGAGTCCGGCTCGGGGTCCCGCTCCGGCGACGGCACGTACATCGTCGGCGAGGACGACGGGAAGCCCGGCGACAGCAGCTCCCCCGTGCTCGCGCCCGCCCCCGCCGCCGCCCGCCAGAAGGCCGCGCTGACGCGTCAGGCGGACATCTTGCGTCTGCCGGCCGAGGCCGAGACGGAGCAGAAGAAGGCGGAGAAGAAGGCCGAGAAGAAGGCCGAGAAGAAGGCCGAGAAGAAGCGGGCGGAGAAGGAGAAGGCCGCCCAGAAAGCTAGCGAGAAGGCCGCGCAGAAAGCCGCAAAGAAGGCCGTCAAGAAAGCCGAGAAGGAGCGCGAGCAGAGGTCCGGACAGCGGTTCGGACCGCGATCCGAGCTGAGGTCCGAGCTGGACTCCGAGCAGCGGTCCGAGGAGCGAGCCGGGCAGAAGTTGGACAGGAAGGACACCGCCGACCGCACGGGGCAGCAGGGCGACCGGCAGTCCGCGGTCAGATCCCACTCCCGGGACCAGGCCAAGGGCGGCGCCCCCGGCGCGTACGCCCCCAAGGGCACCCCCGCGCCCGCCGCGGGCGCGCCGCTCGCCAAGGACGGCAAGCCCCTCACCCTCCGCTTCGTGCTGCCCTCCGGAGACGGCTCGGAACCGCTGCGGGCGGTGGCCGATCGGATCTCGCGGATGCTGGAGAAGATCGGCGTGCGCACGGAGACGGCGAGGGTCTCCGACAGCAGCTACTTCAAGGACCACATCGCCTCGGGTCAGTACGACCTCGCCCTCTACTCGTGGCCCGCGTCGGCCTTCCCCGCCACCGACGCCCGCCCGATCTACGCCAAGCCGGTCCCGGCCGCGGACGGCTCGCTGAACGTCGAGCAGAACTACACGCGCGTCGGCACCGACCACATCGACCAGCTGTTCGATCAGGCGATGAGCGAGCTCGATGAAGAAACGTCACGCTCCCTGGTGAAGAAGGCGGACGCCCGCATCTGGGCCGAGGCGGGCTCCATCCCCCTCTACCAGCGGCCCCAGCTGATGGCGGCCCGCCCGAACCTCGCCAACGCCGGAGCCTTCGGCTTCCAGGCCCCGAACTACGAGGACATCGGCTTCCTGAAGCCGGGTGCGAAGCCGTCGGGGGCGCCTTCGAAGAACTGACCCGCACACCGTGACGTACGCCCGGTATAAGTGACGTACACCATCTCTTCACGGGACCGACGCTCAGATTCCGCTCAACTCCCTTGCCCGCCGACCACCTCGGCGGGCAAGGTCGTATCAACCCATTGACCTGCGGTTTCACCCCTGACACCCCTATCCCGGGCGCGCGCTCGCCGCTGCCCGGAAACCCCCCGCGGAGGCTGCCTCCGCGCAAGCCACGTAGACTGGGGTAAGGCCGTGGCGTGTTGTCTGCCCGGCAGGGTACGCGTACCGGACCGTACGCGCCGCCGTCCACTCTTCCCGGGAGAAGCGCAGCTGTATGCCCACGCGCCACGACATTCGTAACGTCGCCATCGTCGCCCACGTCGACCACGGCAAGACGACCATCGTCGATGCCATGCTCAAGCAGGCCGGCGCCTTCGCCGCCCACGCCGCGGAGTCGCTCGACGACCGCATGATGGACTCGAACGACCTGGAGCGTGAGAAGGGCATCACGATCCTGGCCAAGAACACGGCCGTCAAGTACCACCCGAAGGATGGCGGCGACGTCATCACCATCAACATCATCGACACCCCCGGCCACGCCGACTTCGGCGGTGAGGTCGAGCGCGGTCTGTCGATGGTGGACGCGGTCGTCCTGCTCGTCGACGCCTCCGAGGGCCCGCTGCCGCAGACCCGCTTCGTGCTCCGCAAGGCCCTCCAGGCCCGGATGCCGGTCATCCTGTGCATCAACAAGACCGACCGCCCGGACTCCCGGATCGACGAGGTCGTCAACGAGACGTACGACCTCTTCCTCGACCTGGACGCCGACGAGGACCAGATCGAGTTCCCGATCGTCTACGCCTGCGGCCGTGACGGCATCGCCTCGCTGACCAAGCCGGAGGACGGCACCGTCCCGGCCGACAGCGACAGCCTGGAGCCGTTCTTCTCGACGATCCTCCAGCACGTCCCCGCTCCGGAGTACGACGAGTCGGCCCCCCTCCAGGCCCACGTCACCAACCTGGACGCCGACAACTTCCTCGGCCGTATCGCGCTCTGCCGCGTCGAGCAGGGCGAGCTGCGCAAGGGCCAGACCGTCACGTGGATCAAGCGCGACGGCACCCAGCAGAACGTCCGCATCACCGAGCTGATGATGACCGAGGCGCTCACCCGCAAGCCCGCCGAGAAGGCCGGCCCCGGTGACATCTGCGCCATCGCCGGTATCTCGGACATCATGATCGGCGAGACCCTGGCCGACCCCGAGAACCCGATCGCGCTGCCGCTGATCACGGTCGACGAGCCGGCGATCTCCATGACCATCGGTACGAACACCTCGCCGCTGGTCGGCAAGGGCGGCAAGGGCCACAAGGTCACCGCCCGCCAGGTGAAGGACCGCCTGGACAAGGAGCTGATCGGTAACGTCTCGCTCCGCGTCCTGGACACCGAGCGCCCCGACGCCTGGGAGGTGCAGGGCCGCGGTGAGCTGGCGCTGGCCATCCTCGTCGAGACCATGCGCCGGGAAGGCTTCGAGCTGACCGTCGGCAAGCCCGAGGTGGTCACCAAGGAGATCAACGGCAAGGTCCACGAGCCGATCGAGCGCATGACGATCGACTCGCCCGAGGAGCACCTCGGCGCCATCACGCAGCTGATGGCCGCCCGCAAGGGCCGCATGGAGACCATGACGAACCACGGTTCGGGCTGGATCCGCATGGAGTGGATCGTCCCGTCCCGCGGCCTCATCGGCTTCCGTACGGAGTTCCTGACCCAGACCCGCGGCACCGGCATCGCGCACTCCATCTTCGAGGGCCACGAGCCGTGGTTCGGCGAGCTGAAGACCCGTAACAACGGCTCGCTGGTCGCCGACCGCGCCGGCAAGGTCACGCCGTTCGCGATGATCAACCTCCAGGAGCGCGGTGTCATCTTCACCGAGCCCGGCACCGAGGTGTACGAGGGCATGATCATCGGTGAGAACTCGCGCTCCGACGACATGGACGTGAACATCACCAAGGAGAAGAAGCTCACCAACATGCGTGCCGCGTCGGCCGACTCCACGGAGAACGTGGTCCCGCCGCGCAAGCTGTCCCTTGAGCAGTCCCTGGAGTTCTGCCGGGACGACGAGTGCATCGAGGTGACCCCGGAGACCGTGCGTATCCGCAAGGTCGTCCTGGACCAGAAGGAGCGCGGGCGCGCCGCGTCGCGCGCCAAGCACAGCTGACGCCGGCGGTGCGGTGACCCCGCTGGGGGCCGACCGCATGGCGACATGCGAAGGGGCCGCCCCTCCGTGGAATTCCACGGAGGGGCGGCCCCTCTTTTGACGTCGCCGCCCGTGGTTCTCACCTCCGGCGGGTTTCCGGTGGGGATTCCGGCAGGTTTCCGGACGGGTTTCGGATGGGTGAATTTGTAACTACGGCTGCCACAAGACGAGTTGAAGCTCAAGCTTCGCTCAACTCTGTGGCGGGGCGTGTTCTCCGGCTCTTAAGGTGACCGTGTTCCGTCAGGTGATGGGGCGTCAACTGGGGGAGCGGGCGGCATGCGTCTCCCCCTGTTTCACGGGGAGACACATTGACCAGGAGACTGGCAGCGGCCATGGCGACGACCGGCCTCGCCGCTTCGTTCTTCGTCGCGGTTCCGGCCACGACGGCGAGTGCGGCGCCGATCATCTGTGAGCGCGGTACGAGCAAGGTGGACTGGGTGACCACCGACCGGGGGCGCAAGCTCACGCACAAGGTGAAGGGGTACGAGAAGGGTTACTCGGGCGGCGCCCGCACGATCACCAAGACCCTTACGCACACCAGTACGGTCACCTCGGGGAGGTCCGTCGAGGCCGGCGGCTCCGCGGGATTCAGTGTGGGCAAGATCCTGAAGAGCCTCGACGTGGAGGTCTCGGGCAGTTTCACGCACCAGAAGGACAACACCACGACGCGGACCGTGAAGGTCAAGGACAAGCTCACGAAGAAGGGCCAGTACTTCTTCTACCGGGGCACCGTCAAGGCCACGGGAACGTGGCAGGGCTACCGCTGCGACGGCGGCACCCAGTGGATCAAGTCGTCGTGGGGCAAGGCGAGGACCTTCAGCGCGGAGGTGGACGGCGCGGTGCGCTGCGGTGAGCGCGTCTCCAAGAAGTCCCTCGCGAAGTACGTGCAGAAGCGCTACTGCTGATTCGTCACCACGGCTCGTTGGCTTGATTTGATCGACGCTGGGCCCGGCATCCTCCAGGATGCCGGGCCCAGCGTCGTGTGCGGCACCACGGCCGCCCGGCCCGACAGTCACGCACGGTCATCGTCCCGTCACGGCTTCGCAACGGTCGTCCGCTTGTCCTGCAACGCGAGTGGCGCCCGCGCAACTGGTTTCTCTGCGCCAGACGTCCGGTTAACGGACGCCCTTGACCGATAGATGTGTAACGAGTCCGTTTCGCGGCCATCTATCTCGGATCGATATGTCCGGATATTGGAAGTTGTACGGGCCAGGTGTGATTGAACCGAGACCAAAAGGCTGTGGTCGGCGGGGGACTCATGGCTAATAGTTGGGCTCATATGGCTCGGGTCAATGGGTCACGCGCTGTGGGGAGCGCCGACTCACGAGCACACTGGGGTACTTGATCTCCGCCGTCAGGGGTGTCGGCGTGATCTCTCGTACCCCCTCTTGTAGCGATCAAGTGGTCTCATGAGGAGGAACCCTGTGCGTGGTGCCAAGAGTGCCAAGTGTGTCGCGGGCGCGATAGTCGTCGCCCTGGCCGCAACCGCCTGTGGCGGTGGTGGCAGTGACAACAACAAGACTGCGGGCCAGCCCGACGGCTATGTGTCGATCGAGGTCGGTGAGCCGCAGAAGCCGCTCCTCCCGGCAGACACGAACGAGGCCAACGGCGCGTACGTCGTCAACGCCCTCTACGCCCACCTCATCGACTTCGACAACCAGGGCAAGATCCAGTACGTACACGCGGACTCGGTCGACACCAAGGACTCGAAGACGTGGACCATCAAGCTCAAGAAGGGCTGGAAGTTCCACAACGGTGAGCCGATCACGGCCCAGTCCTACGTGGACGCGTGGAACTGGAACGCCAACCTTGAGAACAAGCAGCAGAACAGCTTCTGGTTCGAGGACATCAAGGGCTACGCGGACGTCCACCCCGAGAAGGGCAAGCCCAAGGCCGACAAGATGTCGGGCCTGAAGGCGCTGGACGAGACCACCATCGAGGTGACGCTCTCCAAGCGGGTCCCGTACTTCGAGTACAAGCTGGGCTACTACACCTGGGCGGCACTGCCCAAGGCGTTCTTCAAGGACCCGAAGGCGTTCGGCCAGAAGCCGATCGGCTCCGGCCCGTACAAGTTCGAGAAGTGGCAGCACAAGAAGCTGATCCAGGTCAAGGCCAACCCTGACTACCAGGGTCCGAACAAGGCCAAGAACAAGGGCGTCCTCTTCAAGAGCTACACCTCGCTTGAGGCCGCCTACACCGACCTGCGCTCCGGCAACCTCGACGTGAGCCGCCAGATCGGCCCGAAGGACCTGCCGAAGTACAAGTCCGACCTCGGTGAGGGCGCGGTCAACCAGCCCTTCGCGGGCGTCGTGTCGATCGTCCCGGCGTTCTACAGCAAGACCTTCAAGGACGTCGACCCGAAGGTCCTTCAGGGTCTGTCGATGGGCATCGACCGCGAGACGATCACCAAGAACATCCTGCACGGCACCCGCGTGCCGGCCACCAGCTTCACGCCGCCCCAGGTCCTGGGCAACCAGAAGCTCGACACCGATGTCTTCACGTACAACCCCGAGAAGGCCAAGAAGCTCATCAAGGACGGCGGCGGCGTCCCGGGCAACAAGCTCTGGATCCAGTACAACGCCGACGGTGGCCACAAGGAGTGGGTGACCGCGGTCTGCGAGTCCATCCGCAAGTCCACCGGCATCGAGTGCCTGCCGGACGCCAAGCCGGACTTCCCGACCGACCTTGAGGCTCGTGACAACAAGCAGGTCAAGGGCTTGTACCGGGGTGGATGGACGGCCGACTACCCGCTGAACGTCAACTTCATGCGGGAGCTGTACGGCACCACCGCCGAGGCCAACAACGGCCACTTCTCCGACAAGGAGATCGACAACATGTTCAAGGCCGGCGACAACGCCAAGGACCTGGACGAGTCGATCAAGCTGTACCAGGCGGCGGAGAAGGCCCTGCTGAAGAAGATGCCCGCCATCCCGCTGTGGAACTACGGCATCGACGCCGGCCACAGCAAGAACGTCGACAACGTCACGGTCGACTTCCACGGCGACATCATCATGACGGACATCACCGTCAAGTAAGCGGGCCCACGGGCCACTTCCCCACTCGGCCGAATACCGGCGGCGCGCAGCCCGCGCCGCCGGGCCAGCCCAGGGAGGGCCGCTCCACCGCACACGCGGAGCGGCCCTCCGGGCCGTCTCAAACCCCTCGGAGGCACCATGGGGCGCTTTGTCGCACGGCGACTGCTCCAGATGATCCCGGTGTTCATCGGGTCCACCTTCCTGATCTTCTGCATGATGTTCGCCCTTCCCGGTGATCCCGTACGGGCGCTCTACGGAGAACAGGCACTCGACCAGGCACAGATCCACGAGATCAAGCACAGCCTCGGTCTCGACAAGCCCTTCCTGCTGCAGTACTGGGACTACCTCACGGGGCTGTTCCAGGGCGACTTCGGCACCCAGATCGCCAGCCAGCGACCGGTTTCCGAAGTGATCGCCGAGGCGCTGCCGGTCACCCTCAGACTCGCGCTCTTCGCCTTCGTCTTCGTGTCGGTCGTCGGCATCACGATCGGTCTGATCGCCGGCCTGCGCCCCGACACCCTGGTGGACCGGGCTCTGCTCATCCTGACGCTCCTCCTGGTCTCCATCCCGTCCTTCGTGATGGGTTACCTGGCGCAGTACGTCTTCGCCTTCGAGCTGGGGCTGACCACACCCAACGTCCAGGACTCGGAGAATTTGGGGCAGTTGATGCTGCCCGCCGTGGTGCTCGCGGCGCTCTCCCTCGCCTATGTCGCGCGTCTGACGCGGACGTCCGTGGCGGAGAACCTGCGCGCCGACTACGTCCGCACCGCGGTCGCCAAGGGTCTGCCGCGCCGCCGCATCGTCACCGTCCACCTGCTGCGCAACTCCCTCATCCCCGTCGTCACCTTCCTGGGCACGGAGCTGGGCACGCTGATGGCCGGTGCCGTCGTCACCGAGGGCATCTTCAACGTCCGCGGTATCGGTAACACCGTCTTCGAGGCGCTGACCCGGCGTGAGGGATCCACCGTGGTCGGCATCGTCACGCTGATCGTGATCATCTACCTCGTCGCCAGCCTGATCGTCGACCTGCTTTACGCGGTTCTGGACCCGAGGATCCGTTATGCCTGAGGTAATCGAACCCACCACCACGAGCCCGAAGACGCCGACCGTCGAGGTGCTGCCCGGGACGGGCAAGCCCGAGAAGGCGCGCAGCCTGTGGACCGATGCCTGGGGCCAACTGCGGCGCAACCCGCTCTTCGTGGTCTCCGCGATCCTGATCGTGCTGCTGCTCGTCATGGCGATCGCGCCGGGGCTCTTCACCGGCGCCTCACCGCGCGACGGCGACCTGGCCAACCGCTATCTGCAGAAGCCGCACTGGGGCAACTTCTTCGCCCCCGACTGGTTCGGCTACGACGTGCAGGGGCGTTCCATCTACGCCCGCGTGGTGCACGGCACCCGCAACTCCATCGCCGTGGCCGTCGGCGTGACCCTGATCGTCACCGCCGTCGGCACCGTCGTCGGCATGACCGCCGGTTACTTCGGCGGCTGGCTGGACGCCGTGCTCTCCCGGATCATCGACATCTTCTTCGGTATCCCCTTCCTGCTCGGTGCCATGGTCGTACTCACCACCTTCGCCGAGCGCAAGCTGCCGGTGATCATCCTCGCCCTGGCCTTCCTCGGCTGGACCCAGATCGCCCGTGTGGCGCGCGGCGCGGTGATCTCGATCAAACACAACGACTACGTGGTGGCCGCCCGGGCGCTCGGCGCGAGCACGTCGCGGATCATGCTGCGGCACATCCTGCCCAACGCCGTCGCGCCGGTGATCGTCGTGGCGACCATCGCGCTCGGTGGCTACATCGCGACCGAGGCCACGCTGTCCTTCCTCGGCATCGGACTGGCCGAGCCCGCCGTCTCCTGGGGCCTGGACGTCTCGGCGGCCAAGGACCAGCTGCGCACCGCGCCGCATGTCCTGCTGATCCCGTCGGTCATGGTGTCGATCACCGTCCTGGCGTTCCTGATGTTCGGCGATGCGGTACGCAGCGCCCTCGACCCCAAGCTGCGCTGAGGGAGGCGTACGTGACCATCATCGAGAAAACCGCGGGTGTTCCCGCGCCGCGCGACGGCGCGGACGACGGCGGTCCGCTGCTCGAAGTCCGTGACCTGCACGTGGAGTTCCACACCCGTGACGGTGTCGTCCGAGCGGTCAACGGTGTGAACTACACCGTCAGCGCGGGCGAGACCCTCGCCGTCCTCGGCGAGTCCGGCTCCGGCAAGTCCGTGACCGCGCAGGCCATCATGGGCATCCTCGACATGCCGCCCGGAAAGATCCCGCAGGGCGAGATCCTCTTCCGCGGCCAGGACATGCTGAAGATGTCGGGGGAGGAGCGCAGGAAGATCCGCGGACGTAAGATCGCGATGATTTTCCAGGACGCGCTGTCGTCCCTCAACCCCGTCCTCTCGGTGGGCTACCAGCTCAGCGAGATGTTCCGGGTGCACGAGGGAATGGGCCGCAAGGAAGCCAAGGCCAAGGCCATCGAGCTGATGGACAAGGTCAAGATCCCGGCCGCCAAGGAGCGGGTGAACGACTACCCGCACCAGTTCTCCGGCGGTATGCGCCAGCGCATCATGATCGCGATGGCGCTCGCCCTGGACCCGGACCTGATCATCGCGGACGAGCCCACCACGGCGCTCGACGTGACGGTCCAGGCCCAGGTCATGGACCTGCTCGCGGAACTCCAGCGCGAGTACAACATGGGCCTGATCCTGATCACCCACGACCTCGGTGTCGTCGCCGACGTCGCGGACAAGATCGCGGTGATGTACGCGGGCCGGATCGTCGAGACGGCACCGGTCCACGAGCTGTACAAGCGCCCCGCGCACCCGTACACCCGTGGCCTGCTCGACTCGATCCCGCGCCTGGACCAGAAGGGCCAGGAGCTCTACGCGATCAAGGGCCTGCCGCCGAACCTGCTCAAGATCCCCGGCGGTTGCGCGTTCAACCCGCGCTGCCCCAAGGCGCAGGACATCTGCCGCACGGAGGTCCCGGCCCTGGTGCCGGTCACCGAGCAGGACGGCGCGTCGCTGCCGGGCCGCCGCAGCGCGTGCCACTTCTGGAAGGAGACGATCCATGGCTGAGCCGACGAAGGCCTCCAAGGCCGCCAAGGCCCCGAAGGCCGCCAAGGCCGAGAAGCCGCTGGCCGCGACGCCGAACGTCTCCGAGGTGGAGACGGTCGACGCCGCCACCGAGATGGAGGCCGTGGCCGCCATCGAGGCCCCGGTCGAGCGCGGCGAGCCGATCCTCCAGGTCCGCAACCTGGTCAAGCACTTCCCGCTCACGCGGGGAATCCTGATCAAGAAGCAGATCGGTGCGGTCAAGGCGGTCGACGGCGTCTCCTTCGACCTCTACCAGGGCGAGACGCTGGGCATCGTGGGCGAGTCCGGCTGCGGCAAGTCCACGGTCGCCAAGCTCCTCATGACGCTGGAGCGCGCCACCGCGGGCGAGGTCTTCTACAAGGGCCAGGACATCACCAAGCTGTCCGGGCGCGCGCTGAAGGCCGTCCGCCGCAACATCCAGATGGTGTTCCAGGACCCGTACACCTCGCTCAACCCCCGTATGACGGTGGGCGACATCATCGGGGAGCCCTTCGAGATCCACTCCGAGGTGGCCCCGAAGGGTTCGCGCCGCCAGAAGGTCCAGGAGCTCCTGGACGTGGTGGGCCTGAACCCCGAGTACATCAACCGCTACCCGCACCAGTTCTCGGGCGGTCAGCGCCAGCGCATCGGCATCGCGCGCGGCCTGGCCCTCAACCCCGAGATCATCATCTGCGACGAGCCGGTCTCGGCCCTGGACGTCTCCGTCCAGGCCCAGGTCATCAATCTGATGGAGAAGCTCCAGGACGAGTTCAACCTCTCCTACCTCTTCATCGCGCACGACCTGTCGATCGTCCGGCACATCTCGGACCGCGTGGGCGTCATGTACCTCGGCAAGATGGCGGAGATCGGCTCCGACGAGCAGATCTACGACCACCCGACGCATCCCTACACGCAGGCGCTGCTGTCGGCGGTGCCGGTCCCGGACCCGGAGGCGCGTGAGGGCCGCGAGCGGATCATCCTGACGGGAGACGTGCCGTCGCCCGCGAACCCGCCCTCGGGCTGCCGCTTCCGTACCCGCTGCTGGAAGGCGGAGGACAAGTGCGCGACGGAGGTGCCGCTGCTGGCGATCCCGGAGCGTTTCGTCGGCCAGGACACGCCGGCGGCGCACGAGTCGGCGTGCCACTTCGCGGAGGAGAAGGACGTCGTGCACGCGGCGTGACTTTCCTGCCCTCCGGCCTGCACGAGACCGAAGGCGCCCCCGGCCGTCAGGGCCGGGGGCGCCTTCGTGTGTAACAACCCGTGGTCACCGTGCGTGTATCAACCAGAAGCCGGCAAAAGCAAGCAGAAGCAAGCGCAAGCGCGGGCGGGGACAGACGGGGGAGAGACGATGGCGACGCGGTCGGAAGGCTCTGCGGATTCCGCGGAGTTCGACGCGTTCTACGCCGCGACTGCCAAGCGCCTGGTCGCCACGGTCTATGCCATGACCGGGGACCTGGCGGAGGCGGAGGACGCGGTGCAGGAGGCGTATGTACGGGCCTGGCAGCGGTGGGAGCGGCTGACCAGGGAGGGCGATCCGCTGCCGTGGGTGCGGACGGTGGCCTCGCGGCTGGCCATCAGCACCTGGCGGCGGACCCGGAACCGGCTGCGGGCGCAGCTGCGGCACGGCGCGGCCTCGGATGCCCCGGAGCTGTCACCGGACCGGGTGGCCCTGGTGGCCGCCCTGCGCCAACTGCCACCCCAGCAGCGGCAGGCGGTGGTCCTGCACCACCTCCTGGACCTCCCGTTGGAGCAGGTCGCCCGCGAGACGGGCTCCTCCAACGGCGCGGTCCGCACCCGGCTGAGCCGGGCCAGGAAGGTCCTGGGGGAGCGACTGTCCGACACATCCGCACACACTGCCGAGGGGGCGACCAGCCATGGCTGAGGTCGAGGTCGAGGAGCTGCTGGACGAGGTCACCGTACGGATGCCGAGCGGCGCGGAGCTGCGGACGCGAGGCCGCCGCCGAAGGGTGCGGCGGCGGGCCGCGCTGGTGGCCGCGGCGGTGGCGGTCACCGGAGGGGCGCTGGCGATGGCGGCGCTGTCCGGGGGCGGCGAGGAGGGCCGGGACATACGCCCCGCGGCCACGCCCACAAAGAACCCCTTCCTGGTGGACGGCATGGTGCGCCTGCTGCCTCCCGAGCGGATGCCGGCCGCCGGAAAGTGGCAGTGGACGGGGTACGGGGAGGAAACGATGGAGAACAACCCGCTGCCGAGGGTCGGGGGACGCGACAGCTGCCCGGCCTCGTACGCCGAGCGGTCGGCGCCCGACCAGACCCAGTACGGCACGGAGTACTACAGCGACAAGGGGGCCAACGCGCGGCAGCGCGTCACCTCGTACGAGAACGCGTCTGTCGCACGACGCGAGGCCGCCCTGCTCGACGAGGCGCTGACGGAGTGCGGTCTCCAGCGGCACGGCAAGGGAACGGCCGCCCACTGGTCCGGCACGACCGAGTCCTCCTCGTGGCTGCGGGTGGAGGTCGAGCGCTGGGGGAAGTGGGTCTCGGTGGTGGAGGTGGAGGTCGAGGAGTCGGCGAGGGGCCGGTGACGAAGGACGCGTCCTCGTACCTTTCTGGTCCACAGCCCGACAGAAGGAAGAGCCATGAACCGACCCCGTTACCAACCCCAACCCCAGCCGCCCCGGAACCGGCCGCGCCCCGCTCGGGTCAAGGGGGAAGGGCGGGGGCCGGTCCCGGGCGGCGGGGCCCGGACCCGGAGGGGTGGGGGGCGGGGCCCCGGCTCGGCAGCTGGGGGCGGGCGGCCGGGCGGCAGTCAGGGGGGCGGCGGTCAGAGGGACTTGCGTGCCGCCGGGACGGCCAACTCCGCTGAGCCCTCGGGGTAGTGGCATGCCGTCAGGTGACCGTCGCGGTTGCCGTCGATCTGGACCAGTGGCGGGTTCTCCGACGCGCACTTGTCCGTCGCCTTCCAGCAGCGCGTGCGGAAGCGGCAGCCGGAGGGCGGGTTGACCGGGGACGGCACGTCGCCCGTGAGCAGGATGCGCTCGCGGCGCGGGACGTCGTCCGCCGTCGCCTCGGGGACGGCGGACAGGAGGGCCTTCGTGTAGGGGTGGCGAGGATTGCCGTACAGGTCCTCACGGTCCGCGATCTCCACGATCCGGCCCAGGTACATCACCGCGACCCGCTGGGAGAAGTGCCGGACCACCGCCAGGTCGTGAGCGATGAACAGGAACGCGATGTTCAGTTCCTTCTGGAGCTTCTGGAGCAGGTTGACCACCTGCGCCTGGATCGACACGTCGAGCGCGGACACCGGTTCGTCCGCGACGATCAGCTTCGGCTCCATGGCCAGGGCGCGGGCCACGCCGATGCGCTGCCGCTGGCCGCCCGAGAACTCGTGCGGGAAGCGGTTGTAGTGCTCGGGGTTGAGGCCGACCGTCTCCAGGAGCTCGCGGACCCGTGCCTCCCGGCCGCCCGCCGGGTTGATGTCGTTGACCTCCATCGGGCCGGAGATGATCTTGCCGACCGTCTGGCGGGGGTTCAGCGACGCGTACGGATCCTGGAAGATCATCTGGATCTCGGAGCGGACCGGCGCCAGTTCCCTGCGCGAGGAGTGCGTGATGTCCTTGCCCTGGTAGGAGATCTTCCCGCCGGTCGGTTCGAGCAGGCGCGTGATCAGGCGGCCCGTCGTCGACTTGCCGCAGCCGGACTCGCCGACCAGGCCGAGGCTCTCGCCCTCGGCGACGGTGAAGTCCAGGCCGTCCACCGCCTGCACGGCGCCGACCTTCCGTCTGAACGGAAAGCCACCCATGATCGGGAAGTGTTTGGTCAGCCCGCTGACATCCAGGAGAGGAGTGGGAGTGGTGCTGCTCATCGTCGTGAAGTCCCGTCTCTTGTACGTCAGTCGCGTCGGTCGCGTCGGTCGCGTCGATCGGCGGTGCGCGCGCCCCGCCCGGCACCGCCCGCGGACCCCGCCGAGCCGGCGAAGTCCGCGAAGAACTCCGACCGCTGCTCCGAGGTGAGGTGGCAGGCGGCGCCCCGGCCCCCGGTCAGTTGCAGGAGCGGCTGCTCGCCCGAGCAGCGCCCGCCCCCGACCTGCTCGGTGAACGTGCACCGCGGGTGGAAGCGGCAGCCGGACGGCGGGTTGAGGAGGCTCGGCGGCGAACCGGGAATCGGCGAGAGCGGTACGTCCACCGGGCCGTCCAGCGACGGCATGGAGCCCAGCAGCCCCCAGGTGTAGGGGTGCTGCGGCGAGCGCAGCACCTCCTTCTTCGTGCCGCGCTCCACGCACCGGCCGCCGTACATCACCAGGACGTCGTCCGCGATGTCCGCGATCACGCCGAGGTCGTGGGTGATGAAGATGATCGACGTGCCGAACTCCTGCTGGAGTTCCTTGAGCAGGTCCATGATCTGCGCCTGGACCGTCACGTCGAGGGCCGTGGTCGGCTCGTCGGCGATCAGCAGCGTCGGGTTGCAGACCAGCGACATCGCGATCATCGCGCGCTGGCGCATGCCGCCGGAGAACTGGTGCGGATAGTCGTCCACGCGCAGGTCCGGCTGCGGGATGCCGACCTTCGTCAGCATCTCGATCGAGCGCGCCCGCGCCTCCTTCTTGGAGGCGCCGGTGTGCTTGCGGTACGTCTCGCCGATCTGCCGGCCGATGGTGTGGTACGGCGAAAGGGAGGCGAGGGCGTCCTGGAAGATCATCGCCATCTTGTTGCCGCGCAGCCGCTCCAGCTCCCGCTCGGTGGCGGTGAGCAACTCCTGCCCGTCGAGCAGGATCTCGCCGTCGATCGCCGTGCTGTCCTTGTGGTGCAGGCCGAGGATGGCGAGGTTGGTGACGGACTTGCCGGAGCCGGACTCGCCGACGATGCCGAGGGTCTTGCCCTGCTCCAGGTCGAAGTCGAGGCCGTCCACGGCCTTGACCACGCCGTCCTCGGTGGAGAAGTGGACGCGCAGGTCGCGTACGGACAAGAAGGGGGTGCTCATCAGATCTCTCTCCCTGAGCCCTAGGCGAGGCGTACGCGCGGGTCGATCAACGCGTACAGGGCGTCGACGATGATGTTGAAGACGACGATCGCGGCGGCCGCCACGAGGACCACCCCGAGCAGCAGGGGCAGGTCGCTGGTGTCGACGGCCTTGACCGACAGTTCGCCGATGCCGTGCAGGGCGAACGTCTTCTCGGTGATGATCGCGCCGCCGAGCAGGACGCCGACGTCGAGGCCGAAGATCGTGACGATCGGGCCCATCGCGCCGCGCCACGCGAAGCGGAAGAAGACCGTGCGCCGGGAGAGACCCTTGGCCCGGGCCGTACGGACGTAGTCCTCGTTCATGGTCTCGACCAGTTGCGAACGGGACATGCGGGTGTAGTTCGCGGTGAAGATGAGCGCGAGCACGAGCCAGGGGATCAGCAGCCCGGAGAACCACTTGGCGGGGTTCTCGGAGATCGGTGTGTACGAAGGCCGTTCCAGCAGGTGCATCTGGTCGGTGAGGAGGTACACGGCGAAGACGCCGACGACGTAGATCTGCATCGAGGACGCGATGAGGGACGCGGACGACGCGATCTTGTCGAGGGCCTTCCCCTGCTTGAGGGCGGCCAGCATGCCGGTGCCCACGCCGAAGACGACGAACACGACGGCGGCGCCCAGCGAGAGGGAGACCGTGGTCGGGAAGCGGTCGAGGATGGTGGCGAGGACGGGCTCACGGTTGCGGAACGAGTAGCCGAGGCAGGGCGCGTCACAGAAGCCGTATGTGTCGTAGTCGCGGCCGACGAACAGGCCCTCGAACCAGTGCCAGTACTGCATGGGCAGCGGATCGGCGATCCCCAGGTTCTGCTTCACCAGCGCCAGCGTGTCGGGCGGGCAGACCTTGCCGCAGGCCAGACGGGCGGGATCGCGCGGGGCGGCGTAGAAGAGAAGGAAGACGATCGCGCTGATGATCAGCAGGATCACCGCGCCGCCGATGATGCGGCGAATGAGGAAGCGGAGCATGGGAGTTGGGGTTCCTGACGGATGCCGTAAGGGAAGTGGGGGCCGGGGCGGGCTGCCGCGCGGGAGCCCGCCCCGGAGGGCCGGTCGTCAGGCCTTGACGTACGTCTTGTGGAGCAGCGTCGCGGCGAACTGCGGGTCGTGGATGGCGCCGCCGACCTTGGAGCCGTGCAGGTACCAGCGACGCTGGTAGGTCTCCGGGATGATCGGCACGACCTCCTTCATGATCCGCTTGTCCAGCTCGGCCCAGGCCTTGCCGGCCTCCTTCGGGTCCGAGATGACGGCGTTCTTCTTGATCGCCTCGTTGATCCAGGGGACGTCGCACTGTGAGACGTTGTTCTGGCCGTCACCGATGGCCGAGCCGTCGAACATCGGCTGCATCATGGTGTAGGCGGTCGGCCAGTCCGGTGACCAGCCGAACCACATCACGTCGAACTTGTTGTCCAGGCGCTGCGCCTGGTCGTAGAAGTCCGTCGAGTTGAGCGGCTTGATGACCGGGTCGAAGCCCGCGGCCTTCAGGTTTTTCTCGATGACGATCTTGGTCTTGTCGTAGGTGGGACGACGGGGGAAGGCGTACACGATCTTGGTGCCGAGCTTCCCGGCCGCCTTCAGGATCTCGCGGGCCTTCTTGACGTCTCCCTGCGGCTTGTCCAGCTTGCCGTAGAGGTCGAACTTCTCGCGGCCGACGATGTCGGGGCTGAGGATCGTGGTCGCGTAGTCCCCCGCGGTGGAGCCGCCGTAGATCTTGCGGCTCTGCTCCAGCGGCCAGGCGACGAGGAGGGCCTTGCGGACCTCGACGTCGGTGACGCGCGTCATGTTGATGGCGAAGTAGTAGGTGCCCGACGACAGGCCGTTGAAGCTGCGCTTCTTGAGGTCGGGCGTGGTGAGCACCTTCTGCATGCGCTCGGCCGGGATCGGCTCGTAGATGGCGACCATCTGCTGGTCCGTGCCCTGGTCCGCGATGAAGCGGTCGCAGGACTCGGGACCGGTCGGCCCGAACTCGAACTCGAAGCTGTCCGGGTAGGCGTTGCGGATCGGGTCGGTCTTCGGGTCCCAGTGCTTGTTGCGCGTCATCGTGAGCGACTTGTCGATGGAGCGGTGCTTGACGATGTACGGGCCGCAGGAGAAGGGCGCCTTGTCGTACTTCTCCTTGGTGTCGTGCTTCACGGGCGTGGCGGCGTACGAGTGCATCGCCAGCGTGAAGTTGAACTCCGGGCGGGATTCCTTCAGGTGGAAGGTGATGGTCTTCTTCGCCTTGTCGGTGACGATCGAGTCCAGGTGCTTTCCCTTGTACGGACCCTCGTATCCGTCACGCCACTTGGCGCCCTTGCCGGTCAGCGCCTGCTGGACGTAGATGGCACCTTCGGTGACGAACGAGGCCCAGGCGCGCTCGAAGCCGTGCCGGACGTCGTCGACGGTCAGCTCGCTGCCGTCCTGCCACTTCAGGCCGTCCTTCAGCGTGAAGGTCCAGGTCTTGTTGTCGTCGGAGGCCGTGCCCGTGTCGGTGGCGAGGTCTCCGACGAGGATCTGGCGGCCCTTCATGTCGGTCTGGTAGCCGGTCAGGCAGCGCGCGAAGAGGTTGGCGATGGAGGCGTTGTACGCGAAGTAGATGCGCTGGGGGTCCATGTGCGACACGTCGTCCTCGGCGACGCCGTAGATCGTGCCGCCCTTCCGCCCGCCGGGAACCTCGGGCGCGGGCCCGGTGGAGTCCTCTTTGGTGCCGATCTTCACGGACGCGTTCGTGTACTCGGTGGCACCGCCGTGCGATCCGCCGTTGCCCCCGCCCGAGTCACCGCTGCTGCACGCGGACAGGACGAGCGAACCGCCCGCCGCCACGGACGTCGAGATGAGGAGGTTTCTGCGTGAGATTGCCATGTGGCCACCAACCCTGTGTGAAGGAGAAGAGCGGAGAGCGGACCGGCGCCGCCCCGTCGCGCGCGCCGGTCCCGGGGAGTGTCAGCGTTTGGTCTTCGGGTCGAGCGCGTCGCGCGCCGAGTCGCCGAGGAGGTTGAAGGCCACCACGAAGATCACCATGGCGAGGCCCGGGAACACCATGAACGTGATGTCGTCCTGGTAGTACTTCGAGCCGTTCTGGATCATCACGCCCCAGTCCGGGGTGGGCTCCTCAAGTCCGACGCCCAGGAAGGCGAGTCCCGCCTCGGCCGTGACGAACAAGGGGAGCAGGAGCGTCGCCTGGATCAGGATGGGCGTCCACAGATTCGGGAGCAGTTCCTTGAAGATGATGCGCGCCGGAGAGGCTCCCGTGACCTTGGCGGCCTCCACGAACTCCCGCTCGCGCAGGGCGAGTACCTCGCCGCGCAGCAGGCGGGCCATGGGGGCCCAGCCGAAGGCGGTCATGACGGTGATGAGGCTGGTGACGGTCAGCCACTGCGGGATCTTGTCCTCGGGGCTGACCAGGATCGAGATCATCACCGGGAAGAAGGCGATGTAGAAGAGCGTGGAGGGGAAGGCCAGCAGGATGTCGATGACCCGGCCGATGAGGTAGTCCGTCTTGCCGCCGACGTAGCCGGCGGTGATACCGACGGTGATCCCGAGCAGCGTCACCAGGATCGTCGTCGCGGTCGCGATCAGCAGGGAGTTGCGGATCCCGTACAGGAGAAAGGTGAAGACGTCCCGGCCGAGGACGGGCTCGATGCCGAACCAGAACTCCCCGTCGATTCCGCCGTTCGGCTTGACCGGGTAGTTGAAGTCGTTGAGCAGCCCGGGCCGGTCGAGTCCGTAGGTGTCGTACGGATTCTTGCCGTATACCTTGGCGATCAGCGGCGCGCAGAGGGCGGCGACGAAGAAGAACAGCACGACGCACGCCGCGATCACCCCCGACTTGTCCCTCTTGAACCGAGTCCAGGCGAGCCGCCCCGGCGAACGGCCCTCGCTGCCCTGCTTCTTGGGCGAGGAGGGGGTGCCGTCGGTTCTGTCCGTCACGTCAAGTGCGGCGGCAGCGGCGGGGGTTGGCGAGGTCATGGCGCTCCAGGCCCGGAGGGGTCATCAGGATTCCGCAGGACAACCAGGCGCCCACGGGCTAGGCGCGACTTTCGCAAGGCGTTTCCCACGCGGTCAATGAATGTTGGTCCGACTTGAGGGGCTCTTGAGGTCCTTGACCATCCCTTTGCTCGAACAATGCCTCCGCATTGCCTTGGCGTAATCAAGCGTGATGGACAAAAGGGCGGAAGTTTCGGCAAGCACGGCAATGAGTCCGATATGCGGGCGCCGCCGTCTCGGAATGCGTACATCCGGATGGGTCCGGTTCTCGTACGGAGGGGCCCGGCCTCGTACGGGTGGAGTAAATATGCGGTTCATTCCGCTTGCGGCGATATTGGGGCGTACGTGACCGACCTGGATCAGGTGACTCGTTCAGGTGACAGCCCGGAACCCGGAACAGGAGATCTCCATGCGTGGAGCCACGCACGCCAAGTGGGCCGCATGCGCGGTGACCGCCGTCCTCGTGGCGACGGCCTGTGGCGGCGGGGGAAGCGGCGGCGGCGGTGGCGACGACGGAATCGTGACCTCCTCCTGGGGCGACCCGCAGAATCCGCTCGAACCCGCGAACACCAACGAGGTCCAGGGCGGCAAGATCCTCGACATGATCTTCCGGGGTCTCAAGCGGTACGACCCGAAGACCGGCGAGGCCAAGAACATGGTCGCCGAGTCGATCGAGACGAAGGACGCGCAGAACTTCACCGTCAAGATCAAGAAGGACTGGACGTTCAGCAACGGCGAGAAGATCACCGCAAAGTCCTTCGTGGACGCCTGGAACTACGGCGCCAACATCGAGAACAACCAGAAGAACGCGTACTTTTTCGGCTACATCGACGGATACGACAAGGTCCACCCCGAGAAGGGCGAGCCGAGCGCCAAGACCCTCTCCGGGCTGAAGGTCGTCGACGACACCACCTTCACCGTCAAGCTCACCCAGAAGTTCTCCACCTGGCCCGACACCCTCGGCTACCCCACGTTCGCGCCGCTGCCCAAGGCGTTCTACGACGACCACGACGCCTGGCTGTCCAAGCCCGTCGGCAACGGCCCGTACACCGTCGACGCGTACACCAAGGGCTCGCAGATGTCCCTGCGCAGGTGGGACGCGTACCCGGGCGCGGACAAGGCCCGCAACGGCGGGGTCGACATGCAGGTCTACACCGACAACAACACCGCCTACACCAACCTGATGGCCGGCAACCTCGACCTCGTCGACGACGTGCCCGCGGCGCAGCTCAGGAACGCCGGGAGCGACCTCGGCGACCGCTACATCAACACCCCCGCGGGCATCATCCAGACCCTCGCCTTCCCCTTCTACGACCCCGAGTGGAGCAAGCCGGGCCGGGAGAAGGTCCGCCGGGGACTTTCCATGGCGATCAACCGTGAGCAGATCACCGAGGCGATCTTCCAGAAAACGCGCACGCCCGCCACCGACTGGACCTCCCCGGTGCTCGGCGAGGACGGCGGCTACAAGTCCGGGCTCTGCGGCGACGCCTGCACGTACGACGCCGCGCGGGCCAAGCGGCTGGTCGAGGAGGGCGGCGGCATCCCCGGCGGCCGGCTGAGGATCACGTACAACGCGGACACCGGCTCGCACAAGGAGTGGGTCGACGCCGTCTGCAACTCCATCAACAAGGCGCTGGAGAAGGACAAGGCCTGCGTCGGCAACCCCGTCGGCACCTTCGCCGACTTCCGCAGCCAGGCGTCCCAGCAGCAGCTCGACGGGCCCTGGCGCGCGGGCTGGCAGATGGACTACCCGCTGATCCAGAACTTCCTGGAACCGAACTACTTCACGGACGCCTCGTCCAACGACGGGAAGTTCTCCGACGAGAAGTTCGACAGGCTCGTCAACGAGGCCAACGCGGAGACCGACGACGCCAAGGCCGTCGCCACGTTCCAGGAGGCCGAGAAGATCCTCGCCGAGAAGATGCCGGCCATCCCGCTCTGGTACCAGAACGGCAGCGCGGGCCACTCGGAGCGGATCTCCGACGTCGCGCTGAACCAGTTCAGCGTGCCGGTGTACGACCAGATCAAGGTCGACTGACGACCGAGCCGCCGGGAGCGGCCCCCTCGCACCTCGTGCCGGGCCGCGCCCCCGACCCCGGAGCCGCTCATGGGACGTTATGTGATCCGGCGTCTGTTGCAGATGATCCCCGTCTTCTTCGGCGCCACCCTGCTGATCTTCCTGATGGTGCACGTGATGGGCGACCCCGTCGCGGGCCTGTGCGGCGACCGCCGGTGCGACCCCGCCACGGCCACCCGGCTCAAGCAGGAGTTCGGCCTCGACAAGCCGGTGGGGCAGCAATACCTGACCTATATGGGCAACGTCTTCGTCGGCGACTTCGGCACCGCCTTCAACGGCCAGAAGGTCACCGAGCTGATGGCGGCCGCCTTCCCCGTCACCATCCGGCTGACCCTCGTCGCCATCGTCTTCGAGATCGTCATCGGCATCTCGCTCGGCGTCCTCACCGGGCTGCGGCGCGGGCGGCCCATCGACACCGGCGTCCTGCTGCTCACGCTCGTGGTGATCTCCATCCCGACGTTCGTCACCGGGCTCGTGCTCCAGCTGCTGCTCGGCGTCCAATGGGGCGTCATCAAACCGTCCGTGTCCGCCGAGGCGCCCCTCGACGAACTGCTGATCCCAGGGCTCGTCCTCGCCTCGGTCTCCCTCGCGTACGTGACCCGCCTGACCCGCACCTCCATCGCGGAGAACCGGCGCGCCGACTACGTCCGCACCGCCGTCGCCAAGGGCCTGCCCCGGCGCCGCGTCATCACCCGGCACCTGCTGCGCAACTCCCTCATCCCCGTCGTCACCTTCATCGGCACGGACGTGGGCGCGCTGATGGGCGGCGCGATCGTCACCGAACGGATCTTCAACATCCACGGCGTCGGCTTCCAGCTCTACCAGGGCATCCTGCGCCAGAGCACCCAGACCGTCGTCGGCTTCGTGACCGTACTCGTCCTGGTCTTCCTGCTGGCCAACCTCATTGTCGACCTCCTGTACGCCGTACTCGACCCGAGGATCCGCTATGCCTGAACCCCATCAGCCGGAGCGCGCGATCGCGGCGACCGGCGCGGGCGGTGCCATGGATCTCGCCGCGAGCGAGGCGACCTCGCTGGAAGCGACGCCCGGCGGCCCCGGCGGCCCCGACGGCACCGGTCCCGCGGCCCCCGCCCGCAGCCTCTGGTCCGACGCCTGGCGCGACCTGCGGCGCAACCCGGTCTTCATCATCTCGGGCCTGATCATCGTCTTCCTCCTCGTCATCTCCCTGTGGCCCTCGCTCATCGCCACCGGCAACCCGCTGGCCTGCGACCTCGCCAACGCGCAGAAAGGTTCCGCCCCCGGCCACCCCTTCGGCTTCAACGAACAGGGCTGCGACGTCTACACCCGCGTCGTCCACGGCACCCGCGTCTCCGTCACCGTCGGCGTCTGCGCCACGCTCGGCGTCGCGCTCCTCGGCAGCGTGCTCGGCGGCCTCGCCGGGTTCTTCGGCGGTGTGTGGGACGCGATCCTCTCCCGCATCACCGACGTCTTCTTCGCCATCCCCGTCGTCCTCGGCGGCCTCGTACTCCTGTCCGTGGTGACCAGCTCCACCGTCTGGCCCGTGGTCGGCTTCATGGTGCTGCTCGGCTGGCCGCAGATCTCCCGCATCGCGCGCGGCTCGGTCATCACCGCCAAGCAGAACGACTACGTCCAGGCGGCGCGGGCGCTCGGCGCCTCCAACTCCCGGCTGCTGCTGCGCCACATCACGCCGAACGCCGTCGCCCCCGTGATCGTCGTCGCGACCATCGCGCTCGGTACGTTCATCGCGCTCGAAGCCACGCTCTCCTACCTCGGCGTCGGGCTGAAGCCGCCGACCGTCAGCTGGGGCATCGACATCTCGGCCGCCTCCCTCTACATCCGCAACGCCCCGCACATGCTGCTCTGGCCGGCCGGCGCGCTGGCCGTCACCGTCCTGGCGTTCATCATGCTCGGCGACGCGGTGCGCGACGCCCTCGACCCGAAGCTGAGGTAGGCGCCATGGCAACCGCTTCCGAGACGTCGGACAGGACGTCGGACAACAGGCCGGCCACGCTCCTCGAAGTACGCGACCTGCACGTCGAGTTCCGGACCAGGGACGGCGTCGCCAAGGCCGTCAATGGCGTCGACTACGCCGTCAGCGCGGGCGAGACACTGGCCGTGCTCGGCGAGTCGGGATCGGGCAAGTCCGTGACCGCCCAGGCCGTCATGGGCATCCTCGACACGCCGCCCGGCAGGATCACCGCGGGCGAGATCCTCTTCCAGGGCCGCGACCTGCTGAAGCTCAAGGAGGACGAGCGGCGCAAGGTCCGCGGCGCCGGCATGGCGATGATCTTCCAGGACGCGCTGTCGTCCCTGAACCCGGTGCTCAGCGTCGGCGACCAGCTCGCCGAGATGTACGTCGTCCACCGGGGCATGTCCAAGAAGGACGCCAGAGCCAAGGCCATCGAACTGATGGACCGGGTACGCATCCCGGCCGCCCGCGAACGCGTCGGACAGTACCCGCACCAGTTCAGCGGCGGCATGCGCCAGCGCATCATGATCGCCATGGCGATGGCCCTGGAGCCCTCCCTCATCATCGCCGACGAGCCGACCACCGCCCTCGACGTCACCGTCCAGGCGCAGGTCATGGACCTCCTCGCGGAGCTCCAGCGCGAGCTGCGCATGGGCCTGATCCTCATCACCCACGACCTCGGGGTCGTCGCCGACGTCGCCGACACCATCGCCGTCATGTACGCGGGCCGCATCGTCGAGCGGGCCCCTGTCCACGAGATCTACCGGGCGCCCGCCCATCCGTACACCCGCGGTCTGCTCGCCTCCATCCCACGCCTGGACCAGAAGGGCCAGGACCTCTACGCCATCAAGGGCCTGCCGCCGAACCTCATGGACATCCCGCCCGGCTGCGCCTTCCACCCCCGCTGCCCCATGGCCCAGGACATCTGCGTCACCGAGGAACCGCCGCTGGCGCGCGTGACGTACGAAGGCCTCGTCGCGGAACGCAGGAGCGCCTGCCACTTCTGGAAGGAGACGCTCGATGCCTCACGGTGAACCCGGGCGCGAACCCATCCTCCAGGTGCGCGGCCTGGTCAAGCACTACCCCCTGACCCAGGGCATCGTGGTCCGCAAGCAGATCGGCGCCGTCAAGGCCGTGGACGGCGTCGACTTCGACCTCTTCCAGGGCGAGACGCTCGGCATCGTGGGGGAGTCGGGCTGCGGCAAGTCGACCGTCGCCAAGATGCTGGTCAACCTGGAGCGGCCGACGGCCGGCGAGATCCGCTACAAGGGCGAGGACATCACGCGGCTCTCGGGCCGGGCCCTGAAAGCGGTCCGCCGCAACATCCAGATGGTCTTCCAGGACCCCTACACCTCGCTGAACCCGCGCATGACCGTCGGCGACATCATCGGCGAGCCCTACGAGATCCACCCCGAGGTGGCCCCCAAGGGTTCGCGCCGCCAGAAGGTCCAGGAGCTCCTGGACGTGGTGGGGCTCAACCCCGAGTACATCAACCGCTACCCGCACCAGTTCTCCGGCGGCCAGCGCCAGCGCATCGGCATCGCGCGCGGCCTCGCGCTCAGGCCCGAGGTCATCGTCGCCGACGAGCCGGTCTCCGCGCTCGACGTCTCCGTCCAGGCGCAGGTCATCAACCTCCTGGACCAGCTCCAGAGCCAGTTCGACCTCAGCTACGTCTTCATCGCCCACGACCTGTCGATCGTGCGGCACATCTCCGACCGGGTCGGGGTGATGTACCTCGGCCGGATCGTCGAGACCGGCACGGACGCGGAGATCTACGAACACCCCACGCACCCCTACACACAGGCGCTGCTCTCCGCCGTCCCGGTCCCCGACCCCGAGGCACGCGAACACCGGGAGCGGATCATCCTCAGCGGCGACGTGCCCTCGCCCGCCAACCCGCCCTCGGGCTGCCGCTTCCGCACCCGCTGCTGGAAGGCGCGGGAGCGGTGCGCCCTGGAGGTGCCCGCGCTCGCGGTGCCCGCGGAGTTCCGGTACGCGGAGGGGCCCGCGGCGCACGACTCGGCCTGCCACTTCGCCGAGGAGAAGCAGGTCGTGCCGTAGCGCCCGAGTGGCTGTCACACGAGGCCCAGCGACCGCTTCAGGAAGTCCACCTGGTGCAGCAGGAGGTTCTCCGCGACGTCCTCCCGCCCCGTCATGTGCGTCACGCCGGGCAGCGGCAGGACCTCGTGCGGGCGGCCCTCGGCGAGCAGCGCGGAGGAAAGCCGCAGCGAGTGCGCCACCACCACGTTGTCGTCGGCGAGACCGTGCGCGATCAGCATCGGGCGGTGCGGCTCGGCCGCCTCGACCAGGCCGTCGTCCCAGACCAGGGAGTTGTGGCGGTACGTCTGCGGGGTCCGGGTCGGGTCGCCCAGGTACCGCTCCTCGTAGTGGGTGTCGTACAGCCGCATATCCGTCACGGGCGCGCCGACCACCGCCGCGTGGAAGACGTCGGGGCGGCGCAGCGCGGCCATCCCGGCGAGGTAGCCGCCGAAGGACCAGCCGCGGATCGCGACCCGGTCCAGGTCCAGGGGGTACGCCCCGGTCGCCGCGAGGGCGTGCAGGGCCTCGACCTGGTCGTCGAGGGTCAGCGTGAGGTCGTTCCTGATCGACTTCTCCCAGGCGGGGGAGCGACCCGGGGTGCCGCGGCCGTCCGCGACGACCACCGCGAAGCCCTGATCGGCGAACCACTGCGAGGTGAGGAAGACGTGCTGCGCCCGCTGGACGCGCTGTCCGTGCGGCCCGCCATACGGATCGAGCAGTACCGGAAGCGGCCCGTCCGCCGCCTTGTAATCCGTGGGGAGCAGGACGGCGCACGGAATCCGCCGCGTGCCCCCTTCGGTCAGCGTCACGCGCGGCGTGAGCCCCGGACGCTGGGCGTGTGAGGCGACGGTGGCGATCCGCTTGCCGTCGCGCAGCACCTGGACCGACGCGCCGGGACGCTCCAGGGTGGCCGAGACGAGCACGGTGACCCCGCCCGCGCGGACCGCCGAGTGCACGCCGGGTTCCCGCGAGAGGCGCTCCACCCCTAGTTCGTTGACCCGGTAGACGTGGAGCTCACCGGTCTCCGGGTCGGCCGCCGCCTCGCCCGCCGACGCCGAGACGAGAATGTCCTCCTCGGTCACGTCCAGGACCGCGCGGATGTGCAACTGCCCGCCCGTCAGCGGCCGTTCGCCCCAGGCCAGGACCCGCGCGCCGCCCTCGTCGACGATTCGCACCAGCTTGCCGCTGGGGGACCAGGAGGGCGCTCCGGGGAACAGTTCCAGCCAGTCGGCGTCCTCCTCGGCGTGCACCATTCGGGTGGTTCCGTCCTCCGGGTTCACCGCCAGGTACAACTGGCTCCGCTGGTCGCGGGACTGCACGAGCAGCAGCGGGGCACCGTCCGCCGACCAGTGCACCCGGCCCAGATAGGGGAAGCGGACGCGGTCCCACACCACCTCCGTGCGCGCCCCGTCCAGACCGAGGACGAACAGGCGTACGTCCGCGTTGGCCGTGCCCGCGGCGGGATACGCGACCTTCACGGGCTCGCGGTCCGGATGCGCGGGATCGGTGATCCACCACCGCTGGACGGGGCTGTCGTCGACCCGCGCGACGAGCAGCCGCGTGGAGTCGGGTGACCACCAGAAGCCGCGGTGCCGCGCCATCGACTCGGCGGCGACATGCTCCGCGAGACCGTACGTGACCGTTCCGGTATGGCCGGATTCCGGCTCCGCGAGCGCCCGGTCGCCCCCGCCGTCGGCACTGATCACGCGCAGGGCGCCCCCGGCGACGTACGCCACATGCAGGCCGTCCGGCGAGGGGCGCGGGTCGATCACGGGACCCCGGGCGGGCAGTTCGCGCGCCGTGCCCGCGCGCAGCTCCGCCGTGAAGAGCCGGCCCGACAGCGCGAACGCCGCCAGCTCCACCGCCGCGTCCGTCGCGTAGCCCACGATGCCCGCGCCGCTCTCCCGGCTGCGCTCGCGCCGCGTCCGCTCCTGCGGCGAGAGCCGCTCGGGCGCGCCGCCGAGCAGCAGGCCCGGATCGGCCGCCAGCCGCTCGCCCACGCCGTCCGAAAGGTCGAGCACCCAGAGCTGGTTCGCCCGGTCGGTCTCGGACGGCGAGCGCAGGAACGCCACCCGGGAGCCGTCGGGCGCCACCGTGAACGCCCGGGGCGCGCCCAGGGTGAACCGCTGCGTGCGGGCGCTTTGGCGCGGGAAGGAGAGCCGTGGCGCCGGGCTCTCGTCGGGCCTGCGGATTCCGGGGTTCTCGGTGGTCATCCCCCGAGCCTAGGCCGCATGCGCCCCCCTGTGCTGCCGTGCTCCGAGTCATGCGTCCGCACGGATAGTTATGATCCGTAGCGCTTGGTGGGTATGAACCTGCCGGCGTCCGCACTGGGTTACGGCAACGACTTGGAGGTGACCGCCGTGGCACTCTCGATTTCGGCGGTGGTGCTGCTGGCGATCATCGTCTTCTTGCTGGTCAAGAAGTCAGGGCTGAAAGCGGGGCACGCCGTCGTCTGTACGCTGCTCGGCTTCTACCTGGCGAGCTCGTCCATCGCGCCGACGATCAGCGAGCTGACGACGAACGTGGCGGGGATGATCGGCGACATCAAGTTCTGACGCCTCCCTCCGGTCCCTCCCGTCCCTTCTGTCCTTCACCCTCCTCGTAGGGTGGTCCCATGACGGAACCGCCCGCCCGGCGCCTGCTGCTCGTGCACGCGCACCCCGACGACGAGTCGATCAACAATGGCGCGACCATGGCCAAGTACGCGGCCGAGGGCGCCCATGTCACGTTGGTCACCTGCACGCTGGGCGAGGAGGGCGAGGTCATCCCGGCAGGGCTCGCCCACCTCGCCGCCGACCGCGAGGACTCCCTGGGGTCCTGGCGCGTGGGCGAGCTGGCCGCCGCCATGAAGGAGCTGGGGGTCACCGACCACCGCTTCCTCGGTGGCCCCGGCCGCTACCGCGACTCCGGGATGATGGGTACGGAGCAGAACCACCGCCCCGGCGCCTTCTGGTCGGCCGACCTCGACGAGGCGGCCGCCCACCTCGTGGAGGTGATCCGCGAGGTCCGGCCGCAGGTCCTGGTCACCTACGACCCCGACGGGGGCTACGGCCACCCCGACCACATCCAGGCGCACCGCGTCGCCATGCGCGCCGCCGACCTCGCCGCCGAGCCGGGCTTCCGCCGCGACCTCGGGGAGCCGCACGCCATCGCCAAGGTCTACTGGAACCGCGTCCCGCGGTCCGTGGTCGAGGAGCGGTTCCGGCGGATCGCCGACCCACTGCGGTTCTCTCCGTTCACGAAGGCCGCCGCCGTCGCCGACGTGCCGGGTGTGACGGACGACGAGCGGATCACCACGGAGATCGACGGCGGCCCCTTCAAGGCGGCCAAGGCGGCGGCGATGCGCGCCCACGCCACGCAGATCACGGTCAGCGAGCCGCTCTTCGTCCTCTCCAACGACCTCGCCCAGCCGCTCTTCGAGGTGGAGTACTACGAGTTGGCACGGGGAGAAGCGTCGGCGGAAGGCGCGCGTGGACGGAGCGCGGCCCGCGAGACCGATCTCTTCGCGGGACTCGAAAGGGTGACGGATGTGGCGGAGGTGACCGCGCTGTGAGTACGCGACCTCGTGCGTCGTCGGGGGCCGGTTCCGGGGCCGGTTCCGGGGCCGCCAAGGCCTCCGGGGCGGCTTCCGCTTCGGGACCCGACCCCTCGGTGCAGGCGCCCGCGGGGAGCTTCCTCGCCCAGCCCCTGAGGGCGGGGCGACTCGCCGTGTACGCCGCGCTGTTCGTGCTCGGCGCCGTCGTCGGCGTCGCGGGCGCGCTCGTCCAAGGCGGCTTCTTCCCCGCCGGGTTGCTGCTCGCCCTCCTCGGCGCCTCCGGTGCCTTCTACGGCGGGGCGCGCGCGGTCGGCACGAAGGCGGGGGCCGTCGCGGCCGCCGCCGGCTGGCTGGTAGCCGTCATGCTGCTCACCGCCACCAGACCCGAGGGGGACTTCCTCTTCGGCGCGGGCCTCGGCTCGTACGGCTTCCTGCTCGGCGGCATGGCGGTGGCTGTGATGTGCGCCACGCTCGGGCAGCGGCCGCAACCGGGCCCGCCCACCGCCCGACTTGGCAAGTGACGTACCACTTCAGCCCGTGTCCCGCACGGGTTTGACGCCGGTCACAGGATGAGCGCCGACGGCGGCCAGTATGGTGGTGCGGCCGCCGAGCCTCCCCCAACCTCCGGCCGGGGGGACCCCGGATGAGGTCGAGACGGGCGGCGGAGTCAACCAGGAGAACCTGCCTTGAGTCGTGAAACTGACAGTTCGTCCTCCGGGCCCCAGGGGCGCGGTGGAGCCGCATACCCCTCGGGGACGCCGCCGTACGGCTCCCCCGCGCAGGGCGCTGCCGCGGATGGCGGCGCGGACGGCGGGCGGCCCGGCGAACCCGAGACCCAGACCACGCTGACCACCCGCATCCGGATCAACATCCCCGGTTCCCGGCCCATCCCGCCGGTCGTCATGCGGACGCCCGTCGGTGACGAGGGCGGCTCCCGGGGCGACGCCCCGCGTGCGGACCGTTCGGATGGCGAGAGCCGCCGTGACGGTGCGCCAGGGGCTCCCGGCGCGGCGGACGCGAGCGGCGGCTCCGGCTCCCAGGGTTCCGGTTTCGGCGGCGGTGCCGGCAGCGGCGGCGATGCCGGGCCGGTCCCCGGTGAGAGCGGTGCGGGTGGTTCCGGCGGCGCGGGCTCCAGCGGCTCCGGTGGCTCCGGCGGCTCGGAGGAGAAGACCAGCGACTGGTTCGCGCCGCGCAGGCCCGCGCGGAACGAGAGCGGTGCGGCGGGCGGCGGCTCGCCCGCGAACGGTCCGGGCGGCCAGGGTGGCTCCGGCGGCCCCGGCGGCTCCGGTTCGGGCTCCTTCGACGTGTCCGGCGCCGTGGCGTCGGGTCCCCTCGGCTCGGGGGCGCCGCAGGGCGGCGACCTGCCGTACTTCTCCCAGGGACCTGGCGCCGGTTCCGGCGGCTCCCGGGACGGGCGGGACTCCAGGGGGCCCGCGGGCCCGACGGGCGGCCCGGTGACGGGTGACAGCCCGCTGGCCGCGCCCGGCGCCCGGCCCTCGGGTCCCGGCGGCGTCAGCGGACCTGGCGGTCCCGGCGGCTCCGGTGGTCCCGCGGGGGGCCCGCCGCGTTCGGGTGTCATGAGCGACGACACCGCCATCCTGACGCCGCAGAAGGGCGGGCCCGGCTCGCCGCCCCCCGGCGGTCCCCGTCCGCCCGCGGGCGGCCCCGGCTCGCTGCCCGGCGGCCCCGGCGCCCCGACGCCGGGCACCAACGTCTCCGGGGACACGCTGACCAGCGGCATCCCCGTCGTGCCGCCCACGCAGGACAACTCCCCCTTCCCGGCCGGTCCGCAGGGCGACGGCGCGATGTCGCACACCCCGCCGAAGCTGCCGGAGCCGGTGCGCTCCGACGTGCCGCCCGCCACGCCCGCCGCGCCCGCAAAGAAGAAGAAGGGCCGCAACAAGCTCGTCCTCCTCGCGGCCGCCGTGGTCGTCGTGGCCTGTGGGGCGTACGGCGCGGGCCTGTTGATGAATCACGCGGACGTGCCGAAGGGCACCACGGTGCTCGGCGTCGACATCGGCGGCGGCACCCGTGACGAGGCCGTCAAGAAGCTCGACGACGCCCTCGGCGCGCGCGTCGCCAAGCCCCTGAAGCTTGCGGTGGGCGGCGAAACGGTCACGCTCAAGCCCGACCAGGCCGGCCTGACCCTGGACAGCCAGGCCACCGTCCGCGCGGCGGCCGGCAGCGACTACAACCCCGTCTCCGTGATCGGCTCGCTCCTCGGCAACCAGCGCGTCGTCGAGCCGGTCATGCCGGTCGACGAGGAGAAGCTGGCGGCCGCCCTGGAGCGCGCCGCGGGCGGCTCGGGCTCGGCGCAGGACGGCACGGTCAAGTTCCTGCCCGGCAAGGCCGTCCCCGTCTACGGCAGGGCAGGCAAGGGCATCGACGCCGACGCATCGACGACCGCCGTCGCGCAGGCGTACAAGAAGCAGGTCGAGACGGGCGGCGCGGGCGCCGTCCAGGTGCCGGTCACCACCCGCAAGCCGACGGTCTCCAAGACCGAGGTCGACAAGTTCATGACCCGCTTCGCGAAGCCGGCCATGTCCGCCAACGTCACGATCAAGGCGGGCGGCCGGGAGATCCCGTTCGGCCCGGCGAGGTCCCTGCCGAAGATCCTGGAGGCGAGGGCCACCGACCACGGCACCCTCCAGCCGCACTACAACCTCGAAGAGCTCAAGAAGCTGTACGGCAACATCTTCGATGGCGTCCTGGTCCAGCGCGGCAATGGCGATAAGACACCCGTCCAGCCCACGGACGTGGCCGGTGCCATGAACAAGGCGCTGCTCGGCAAGACGCCCGCCGAGCGCATCGGTGTGATCGAGACGAACGCCGACTGATCCTCGTACGCCAGTACGCCAGTACGCCCGTACGCCCGTACGCCCGTACGCCCGTACGCCCGTACGTCGCGAGGAGGCCGGACGGCCCGCCCAGGTGACCGGGCGAACCGTCCGGCCTCCGGCATGACATCTGTCATCCCGGAGACATCACTCCCGGCACTGCCGCCCCCACCTGCGCTTTTGTCACGATGGTCGGCATGACGACGACCACAGCACCACCCGCGGCCACCAGCGCGGTCAGCTTCGAGCGGGTGACCAAGTCCTACGGCGACGTCCGCGCCGTGGACGGCCTCACGCTCGACCTGCGCTCCGGCGAGACGGTGGCGCTCCTCGGCCCCAACGGCGCGGGCAAGTCCTCCGCCCTCGACCTGCTGCTCGGCCTGCGGCGCCCGGACAGCGGCACCGTCCGCGTCTTCGGGACGAGCCCGCGCGAGGCCATCACCGACGGCCGGGTCGGCGCCATGCTCCAGAGCGGCGGCCTGATGGGCGAGGTCACCGTGCGCGAGATGGTCGAACTGGCCTGCGCCCTGCACCCGAGGCGCCACCGCGCGAGCGACGTGCTCGCCCGCGCGGGCATCACCCACATCGCCGACCGCAAGGTCGACAAGCTCTCCGGCGGCCAGGAGCAGCGGGTGCGCTTCGCGCTCGCCACGGCCGGCGCGAACGACCTCATCGTCCTGGACGAGCCGACCACCGGCATGGACGTCACCGCCCGTCAGGCCTTCTGGGCCACCATGCGGGAGCAGGCGGACCAGGGCCGCGCGGTGGTCTTCGCCACGCACTACCTGGAGGAGGCCGACGCCATCGCCGACCGCGTCCTGGTCCTGCACCGCGGCCGCCTCCTCGCCGACGGCACCGCCGCCGAGATCAAGGCGAAGGCGGGCGCCCGCAAGGTCTCCTTCGACCTCGCGGAGATCGACGCCGAGCTGGCCGCGCGCCTCGGGCAGCTGCCGTTCCTGACGTCGCTGGACGTCGCCGGGCACACCGTCCGCCTCCAGTCCACCGACGCCGACGCGACCGTGCACGCGCTGTACGGACTCGGCGTCTACCCCCACCACCTCGAAGTCGCCGGACTGGGCCTGGAGCAGGCCTTCGTGGCGATCACCGCGGCCGAGGAGGCCAAGTCGGCATGCTGAACACCTTGACGTCCTGGGCCCTGGTCCGGCTGGAGATCACCCGCGCCCTGCGCAACCGCAAGTTCCTCTTCTTCTCCGTCCTCTACCCCTCGCTGCTGTTCCTGATCATCGCGGGCACCCAGGGCGCCTCCGACGAGGTCGACGACGGCTCGGGTCTGTCCGTACCCGCGTTCATGATGGTGTCGATGGCGTCCTTCGGCGCCCTCACCGCCGTCCTGATGGGCAACAGCGAGCGCATCGCCAAGGAACGGGAGAGCGGCTGGGTGCGGCAGCTGCGCCTGACGACGCTGCCCGGCCGCGGCTATGTGCTGGCCAAGACGGCGAGCGCGGCCGTGGTCAGCCTGCCGTCCATCGTCGTGGTGTTCGTCGTCGCCGCGGTCTTCAAGGACGTCCGCTTCGAGGCCTGGCAGTGGCTGGCGCTGACCGGTGCGATCTGGGCGGGCAGCCTCTGCTTCGCGGCGCTCGGCGTGGCCATCGGCTATCTCGCCTCCGGTGACGCGGTCCGCCCGATCACGATGATCGTCTACTTCGGGCTCTCCCTCCTCGGCGGCCTGTGGATGCCCACGACGACCTTCCCGCAGTGGCTGCGGGACGTCGCGTCCTGGCTGCCCACCCACGCGTACGCTGCCCTCGGGCAGGCCATCGAACTGGGCGACGCCCCGCACGCGAAGGACGTCACCCTGCTGGTCGCCTACTTCCTCCTCTTCGCGGGTGGCGCGGCGTGGCTGTACCGGAAGGACACACTGAAGGCGTGAGCGAGATCCCCCGCGCCGAGGACGCGCGCGCCATCGACCGCCTCGAAGAGGCCCACCCGCTGCACACCTTCGGCCGGCCCGTCCACGACCGCCGCCAGATCCTCGCCAAGTCCCTGTGGATCGGCGTCTGGCTGGTTTTCATGGCGAGCCCCGTGCGAGACCTGCTGACGGCGGAGCGCGGCACCGCGGCCACCGCGCTGGGCTGGCTGGGCCTGTCGGTCTTCGTGGTCTGCTACCTCGCGCTCGTCTTCCGGTACACCACACGGGTGCTCGACTGGGGCAGGGTGCACGGCTGGTTCGCGGCGCAGTTCGTCCTGGCGGTGATCCTCGCCTTCAGCTTCGGCACCAACTGGCTCGGGCTGTTCGTCTACGTCTCCGTGGCCGCGGGTGCGGTGCTGCCGCTGCGGCACGCGGCGTGGCTCATCCCGGCGGTCACCGCCGTGCTGATCGGGGTGGGCCTGCGCACCGACAGCCTCCAGGACCTCCTCGGCAACCTCGCGATCCTCAGCGTCCTCACCGGCTTCGCGATGAGCGGCGTACGCCAGTTGGTGCGTACGACGATCCAGCTGCGCCAGGCACGGGCCACCGTCGCCCAGCTCGCCGCCAACGAGGAGCGGCTGCGGCTGGCCCGGGACCTGCACGACCTGCTCGGCCACTCGCTCTCCCTGATCACGCTCAAGAGCGAGCTGGCCGGGCGGATGCTGCCCGACCACCCCGGCAAGGCCGCCCAGCAGGTCGCCGACATCGAACAGGTCAGCCGCCAGGCCCTGGTGGACGTCCGCGAGGCCGTCTCCGGGTACCGCAGGCGCACCCTGGCCGGCGAGCTGGCGGGCGCCCGCACGGCACTGACCGCCGCGGGCATCGAGGCGGACGTCCCGCCCCAGGCGCCCGCCGAACTGCCCGGCGAGGACGGCGAGGCGGCGCTCGCCTGGGCGCTGCGGGAGGCCGTGACCAACGTCGTGCGGCACAGCGGCGCCCGGCGCTGCACGGTGGCGTTCGCGGCCCGCCAGACCCTCGCCGGGCCGCTCCTGGAACTGTCCGTGGAGGACGACGGCGTGGGCGGCCCGGGCACGGCCGCGGGCAACGGCCTGACGGGCCTCGCCGAGCGCGTGGAGGCGGTCGGCGGCGCCCTGGAGACGGGCCCGGCGGGCCGCCGGGGCTTCCGCCTGGCGGCCCGCGTCCCGATGACCGGGGCGGCCGTAGGATCCCCCTCATGACCAGCGAGGACGGCCACGGGGTGGCAGGGGACGGGAGCGCGACGATCAGGGTGCTCCTCGCCGAGGACCAGTCGATGGTCCGCGAGGCCCTCGCGGCGCTGCTCGGCCTGGAGCCGGACATGGAGGTGGTCGCCCAGGCGGCCCGCGGCGACGAGGTGCTCGCGGCGGCCCGCGCCCACGCGGTGGACGTGGCGCTGCTCGACATCGAGATGCCCGGGTGCACGGGCATCGAGGCGGCGGCCGAACTGCACGCCGCCTGCCCCGACGTGAAGATCGTGATTCTCACGACCTTCGGCCGCCCCGGCTACCTGCGCAGCGCCATGGAGTCCGGCGCCGACGCGTTTCTCGTCAAGGACGCCCCGGCCGCCCAGCTCGCGGCGGCGGTGCGCAAGGTCCTCGCGGGGGAGCGGGTCATCGACCCGACGCTGGCGGCGGCCGCCCTCGCGGAGGGCGCGAACCCCCTCACCGACCGCGAGCGCGAGGTCCTGCGGGCCGCGGCCGACGGAGCCACCAACGCCGAGCTGGCCGCCGCCCTGCACCTCTCCCAGGGCACGGTCCGCAACTACCTCTCGACGGCCATACAGAAGCTCGCCGTCCGCAACCGCACGGAGGCGGTCAGGACGGCCCGCGACAAGGGCTGGCTCTGACCGACGCCCGCCCCACCCGGTTCAGGGGCGCCCGCGCCCGCCGTCGATCACCCGGCCACTGAGCACCGGGGCCTTCGGCGAGGCCAGCGGCCGGCGCGGCCTGTCCAGCTTGCCGCCCGCTCAGCTCAGCGGCGCCCACCGCACGCTCCGGGCGCGCGGTCGCGTCTGAACCCGCACTGTCCGCCGAGGTGTTCGGCGGGGGGCGGGCGGCCCGGGCCTGGTGGCCCTGCGCGGGCCGTTCCGCTTGCCGCTTGCCCGGTTCAGTGGCGTCCGCGCGCGCCGGACCTGCGCCCGCCGTCGGTCACCCGGCTGCCCGTGAACCCGCGATGTCCGCCGAAGCCTTCGGCGGGGCCGGCGACCCGGCCCTGGTGTCCGTGCGCGGCCTGTTCCGCTTGGTGTTGGCTCGGCTCGGCGGCGTGCGGTCCCGCCTGTCGGCGGTCATCCGGCTGCGTCTGACGCCCCGCTGTCCGCAGGGGTGTGGCGAGGGCGGGCGGCCCGGCCCTGGTGTCCGTGCGCGGCCTGTTCCGCTTGGTGTTGGCTCGGCTCAGCGGCGTGCGGTCCCGCCTGTCGGCGGTCATCCGGCTGCGTCTGACGCCCCGCTGTCCGCAGGGGTGTGGCGAGGGCGGGCGGCCCGGCCCTGGTGTCCGTGCGCGGCCTGTTCCGCTTGGTGTTGGCTCGGCTCGGCGGCGCGCGGTCCCGCCTGTCGGCGGTCATCCGGCTGCGTCTGACGCCCCGCTGTCCGCAGAGGTGTGGCGAGGGCGGGCGGCCCGGCCCTGGTGTCCGTGCGCGGCCTGTTCCGCTTGGTGTTGGCTCGGCTCAGCGGCGTGCGGTCCCGCCTGTCGGCGGTCACCCGGCTGCCGCCCCCGAAGCCCCGCTGCCCGCCGAGGGCGGCGGCCCGGCCCCGGTGGCCGTGCGCGGACCGTTCCGCTTGTCGTTCGCTCAGTTCAGCATGGCCCGGGCCGCCCGTGCCTGCTGGCGTACGCGCTCCGCCGTGGTGGGTTCCACGGCCGTGACCACGTCGGCGTACTCGTCGAGCTCCGCCGCGCCGCCGAGGAAGTCGCCGCGCTGGACGAGGAGTTGGGCGCGTTCGTAGCGCAGGCGCGCCGGGTGCGCGGGCAGGAGCAGGGAGAGGTCGAGGGCCCACAGCGCGACCTCCGAGCGCTCGGGGCGCGCGGCGGCCCAGGCGCGGATGTTGTTCAGGATGCGCTGCACGATGTTCAGCGGATCGGCGGGCGTCAGCATCGACGGCTGGATACCGGTGCCCGCGGTCCCCGCCACCAGCAGCTCCGCGTCCTGCCCGGTCAGCAGCCGCCCGCCGTCGAACGGGTCGGCGAGCACCTGGTCGTCCCGGGGCCCGAAGCCGACCACGAAGTGGCCCGGTAGTGCCACCCCGTACACCGGGGCGCCCGCCCGCCGCGCCACCTCCATCCACACCACGGAGAGCAGGATGGGCAGCCCTCTGCGGCGCCGCAGCACCTGGTGCAGCAGGGAGGACTCCAGCCGCTGGTAGTCGCCCGGCGTCCCTTCGAACCCGCACCGCTCACCGAGGAGTTCAGCCATCGCGGTAGCCCACGCGCGCGGGCCGCCGGGCCTGAAGGGCAGCAGCCCCGCGAGCCGGTCCAGCTCGATCTCGGCGGCGTCGATGCCCGCCTCGTCCAGGGCGGGGTCGGCCTCCGCGCCGATCAGCAGGCACAGCAGGGCGAGTCCGGGCCGTTCGGACCGTGCCTCTTCGGCGAACCGCCGCCGCCATTCGCCGGACTCCGCGTGCATACGTGCCTCGTGTCTCATGCCCTAGCCGGGCTGCTTTCCGTGCCGTGCCGTGCCGTTCTGCCGCCGGGCCGTCCTGTTCGGGCCCGCCGTGCCGTTCCGCCCGCCGGGCCGTGCCGCCTCGCCGGTCCGTCCCGCTCAGGACCCGCCGTGCCGGTAGTGGTGGTAGGCGTGATGTGCCGCGAAGCCCATCCGGCCGTACAGCGCCCGCGCGCCGTCGTTGCCGTCCTCGACCTGGAGCCAGGCCGCCGACGCGCCGTCGGACAGGGCCTGTCGGGCCAGCGCGGCCATCACCGCGGTGGCGAGTCCCTGCCGCCGGTGCTCCGGGTCCACCTCGACCGCCATGAACCCGGCCCAGCGCCCGTCCACCACGCACCGCCCGATCGCGGCCGTGGAGTCACCGCTCCCGGGCACGGAAGCGAACCACACCGAGGGCCCGCTCGCCAGCACCTTGGGCACATGAGGTGCCAAGTCCCCGGCCCGCCCGTACCGCCGCAACCACGCCTCGTCGCAGGACCGGGACAGGTCTACGCGCGACACGTCCACGTCCAGATCCGCGACCGGCGCGAGAGCGCAGACGTGCAGCTCGGCGCTCACCTCGCGCTCCCACCCGCGCGCCTCCAACTCGGCGCAGAGCACCTCCTGCGTGCCCTCGGCGCCGGTCGCGGTCTGCACGTAGGCAGGCAGGTGGCGCGCCGCGTACCACTCGCGTACGTACGTCAGCGCCTCATCCAGCGGCCGTCCCGGATCGCCCAGCGGCAGCACCGAGTTGGCGCGCCGCGTGAACCCGGAGGCGGCCCGCAGCTCCCAGTCGCCGAGCCGCTCGCTCTCCACCGGCTGCCAGGCCCGCGCACAGACCCGGGCCAGCTCCGCGTACGAGGCGGCGGGCCCCCGGCGGCGCGCCGGCGCGGACGGCACGACCTTTCCCGCGACCAGCGACTGTTCCGGAATGCGGACGCTCTCGCCGTCCCGTCGTGTGATGAGCACCACACCTCCGGTCCACGATGTGAGAACACCGACCGTGTCGGTGAACTTGCCGCCAGGTGATGACGCCTCACGCAAGCAACGAACGGAGACGCGTTTTCCCACGTCAGCAGGGGTGATGCGGACCTCAAGCCGTCCGCCCGCAGTGAATTCCACAGCTCTGTACGCCCCTCCTGTTCGGATCATGCCCAGGAACGGAGATACTAGGGGCGGGCATCGACGACGCCGCGCTCCCGCGCGCCAGGCGAGCGGAGCCTGAGGACGGCCCGCCAGCGCCCGTATCGAGGAGGAACGACAGCGTGACCTACGTCATCGCGCAGCCTTGTGTCGACGTCAAGGACAAGGCGTGCATCGAGGAGTGCCCGGTCGACTGCATTTACGAGGGCTCCCGGTCCTTGTACATCCACCCGGACGAATGCGTCGACTGTGGTGCCTGCGAACCGGTCTGCCCGGTCGAGGCGATCTTCTATGAGGACGACACTCCTGAGGAGTGGAAGGACTACTACAAGGCGAACGTCGAGTTCTTCGACGAGCTCGGTTCGCCCGGTGGTGCGAGCAAGCTCGGCCTGATCGAGCGTGACCACCCCTTCATCGCCGCACTGCCGCCGCAGAACCAGTAACGGCAACCCGATCACCGCCCCGGTCCCGTACGGCACGTCCCGCGTACGGGGCCGAGGTGTTTCCACGGGGGCGCGCGAGACGCCCCGACGTACAAGCGCACCACGGGAGTGAGCACGTGTCCGCAGTCTCCGATCGGCTTCCCGCCTTCCCCTGGGACAAGCTGGAGCCCTACAAGGCCACGGCGGCCGCGCACCCGGGCGGCATCGTCGACCTGTCCGTCGGCACGCCGGTCGACCCGGTCCCCGAGCTGATCCAGAAGGCCCTGATCGGGGCGGCCGACTCCCCGGGTTATCCGACCGTGTGGGGCACCGCCGAACTGCGTGACGCGATCACCGGCTGGTGCCGGCGGCGTCTTGGCGTACGGGACATCACGCACCGCGAGGTCCTGCCGGTCGTCGGCTCCAAGGAGCTGGTGGCGTGGCTCCCCACGCAGTTGGGCCTCGGCCCCGGCGACGTCGTCGCCCACCCGCGCCTCGCCTACCCCACGTACGAGGTGGGCGCCCGGCTCGCCCGCGCCGACCACGTGGCCTACGACGAGCCCACGGACCTCGACCCCACCCGCCTCAAGCTCCTGTGGCTCAACTCCCCCTCCAATCCGACCGGCCGGGTCCTCACGCGCGACGAGTTGACCCGCACCGTCGCCTGGGCGCGCGAGCACGGCGTGCTCCTGGTCAGCGACGAGTGCTACCTGGAGCTCGGCTGGGAGGCCGACCCGGTCTCGGTGCTGCACCCGGACGTGTGCGGCGGCTCGTTCGAGGGGATCGTCGCCGTCCACTCGCTCTCCAAGCGGTCGAACCTCGCGGGCTACCGCGCCGCGTTCATCGCCGGTGACGCGGCCGTCCTCGGCGACCTGCTCCAGATCCGCAAGCACGGCGGCATGATGACCTCCGCGCCGACCCAGGCCGCCGTCGTCGCGGCGCTCGGCGACGACGAGCACGTCCGCGAGCAGCGCGAGCGGTACGCGGCCCGGCGCGCCGCCCTGCGCGACGCCCTCCTGAAGCACGGCTTCCGCATCGAGCACAGCGAGGCGAGCCTGTACCTGTGGGCGACGCGCGAGGAGTCCTGCTGGGACACCGTCGGCCACCTCGCCGAGCGCGGCATCCTGGTGGCGCCCGGCGACTTCTACGGCCCGGCGGGCGACCGCTTCGTACGCGTGGCCCTCACGGCGACGGACGAGCGGGTGGCCGCGGCGGTCGAGCGCCTGGGATGAGCCCGCCCCCTTGAGCATGACGCGGGGCCCGGAGCCGATGGCTCCGGGCCCCGCGTCATGAGGGACGGCGGCTCAGCCGAGGGGCAGGCCCTGGGTCGGCAGGCCGCCCTTGGCCACCGAGTCGGTGGGCAGACCGGCGCCGGTGGCCGTGCCCGCCGTCTCGCCGACCACCTCGCCGGCGCTGCCCGCGACCTCACCGGCGGCCTTCTGCGCGGCGGGGGTCGCGGTCTTGGCGCTCTTGCCGACGACCTTGCCCGCGGTCGGGACGCCCTTCTTCACGGCCTTGCTGCCGGTGTCGCCGGCGACCTTGGTGGTCTTCTGGGCGGCGCTGTCGACGGTGTTGCCGAGGCCGGCGCCGTCCAGCGCGGTCAGCCCGCCCAGGTCGGGGGCGGCAGGCAGGCCAACGGCGCTCGCGGAGCCGGCCGCACCGACCACGGAAGCTGCGCCTGCTGCGCTGAGCAGCGCGGCGCGGGCGATCCGGCGGGTCAGGGGGAGGGACATGATGCTCCTTCAGACGGGGAGAGAACGTTGGGGTGTCCGGCCGGATCGGCTCCGGCGTCCCACCGGATGGCTTCCGGCGATCGGACACAGTGACTACCGCTCGAAGTCCGCGAAGGTTGCGGTGCGCCAACGTAAAGAGTTGGCAATGCGTCGCATTATCGGCTCTGGATAAAAACGGGCAAAAAGCTCGCGTTTCCGATGCGCTGCCGAATCCTTAATCCTCTTGGCCCGCAAGGATTTCGCGGATGCCGTGGCAGGCCCGCGGGAATTCCGGGCGGCGCGCCGCCCCGCCGTGCTCGCCGTCCCCCGATCGGGGGACCGGCCGCACTACTGCCCAGTGACGATTCGGACCTCGTCCGTGGCGCCGCCGGGCCCCGCGGCCCCGTCCCGGCGCACCGTGCGCCACGCCCCGGAGTCCGAGGCGCGCCACTCCCGCCCGCCGTACGAGACGCGCTCGACCCGCAGCGCCGAGGAGTGCGCCACCGCCCAGTGCGCCAGCTCCCAGCCCCGCTGCGGGGCCCTGCCGTCGGCGGCGGCCGTGGCGGGCACCGGGACCGTCACCGTGCGCCCCCGACCCGCCTTCGGCCGCACCTCGCGGCCGAAGTCGCGCACGAGCGCGGCCCGCACCCTCGCCGGGCCGCCGGGATCCGGGCCCGGGCGGCCCTCGCAGGTGAACGTGGCGGGCGCGCGGCCGGTGAGCGCGGCGGCGAGCAGCACGGCGTCCGGCTCGTGCTTGGCGTAGGCCTGTGGATAGCCGCTGCGCTGCACGCGCTGCGCGGCGACCGTCAGCGGCAGCCGCGAATAACCGGGGACCTCGGCGAGATGCTCGTAGAAACGGCCCGCCGAGTACGCCGGGTCCATGATCTGGCGCTCATCGCCCCAGCCCTGCGTGGGGCGCTGCTGGAAGAGGCCGAGCGAATCCCGGTCGCCGTGCCGGATGTTGCGCAGCCCGGACTCCTGGAGCGCGGTCGCCAGGGCGATGGTCACGGCGCGCTCGGGCATGCCGCGCGAGGTGCCGACGGCGGCGACCGTCGCGGCGTTCTGCGCCTGCTCCGCCGTGAACTCGTACGAGGCGCCGTCGTCGTTCGCCGACACCACCGTGCACCGGGGCGAGGGCTTGCCCCCGTAGACGTACTGGACCGCCACATAGCCCGCTACGGCGAGCAGCACGACGACCGCGGTCGTGAGACGGCTCAGGCGGCCGCGCCGGAGGAGGAGGGCGGGGGGCTCAGGCACGCGTCCAAGGTACTGGAGTCCACTGACAGGCCGACGCGCCCTCAGGAGTTCCTGTGACGTTAGGGTCTTCCGCATGCCTCAGACCCCGCTTGACCTCACGCTGGACGCCGCCGAGCTGACCGCCCGGCTCGTCGACTTCCCGTCCCCGAGCGGCTCGGAGAAGGACCTCGCCGACGCCATCGAGACGGCCCTGCGCGGCCTTTCGCACCTCACGGTCGACCGGCACGGCAACAACGTGGTGGCCCGCACGAACCTCGGCCGCGCCGAGCGGGTCGTCCTCGCCGGGCACATCGACACGGTGCCGATCGCGGACAACCCTCCCAATGTGCCGTCCCGCCTCGACGAGGACGGCGTCCTGTGGGGCTGCGGCACCTGCGACATGAAGTCGGGCGTCGCCGTCCAGCTGCGGATCGCCCAGACGGTGACCGAGCCCAACCGCGACCTCACCTTCGTCTTCTACGACAACGAAGAAGTGGCCGCGCACCTCAACGGCCTCGGGCACGTCGCCGCGGCCCACCCCGACTGGCTCGCGGGCGACTTCGCGGTCCTCCTGGAGCCCACCGACGGCCAGGTCGAAGGCGGCTGCCAGGGCACGCTGCGGGTCCTGCTGAAGACCAAGGGCGTACGGGCGCACTCCGCGCGCGCCTGGATGGGCTCCAACGCCATCCATGCGGCCACCCCGATCCTGACGAAGCTCGCCGCGTACGAACCGCGCAAGCCGGTCGTCGAGGGCCTCCAGTTCCACGAGGGCCTCAACGCCGTCCGCATCGAGGGCGGCGTCGCCACCAACGTCATCCCCGACGAGTGCACGGTCACGGTCAACTTCCGCTACGCGCCCGACCGCAGCGAGGAGGACGCCCTCGCCTTCGTACGGGACTACTTCGCGGACTGCGGCGTCGACGAGTTCATCGTCGACGACCACACGGGCCCGGCCCGCCCGGGTCTGACCCACCCGGCGGCCGCCGCGTTCATGGCGGCCGTCGGCGGCGAGGCCCGCCCCAAGTTCGGCTGGACGGACGTGTCCCGCTTCAGCGCGCTCGGTGTACCCGCGGTGAACTTCAGCCCCGGAGACCCGCTGCTCGCCCACAAGATCGACGAGCGCGTGAAGGCGTCGCTGATCCCGGAGGCGGAGGAGCGGCTGCGGTCCTGGCTGACGTCGTAGGCGGCTTCGTAGGCGGCTTCGTAGGCGGCTTCGGAGCGGCTTCGGAGCGGGCTTCGGGGCCGGTCCTCCCGAGGTCCCTCGGGCGTAACCCGCGTAGACCTACGCTGTGAGTCACGCACGCATGGAGGGAGCAGACGATGACAAGTCCCGATAACAGTGGTGCCCCCGCTGCCAGGAAGCGTCCCGAGGAGCAGCGGCTCGGCCCGGTGCTGCGCCGGCGCGACAAGGTCCAGGCAGGCACCACCGATCAGCGTCTCCTCGACTCCGCGGGACCCTCCGAGTGGGTGCACACCGACCCCTGGCGGGTCCTGCGCATCCAGTCGGAGTTCATCGAGGGCTTCGGCACCCTCGCCGAACTCCCGCCCGCCATCAGCGTCTTCGGCTCGGCCCGCACACCCGTGGGCTCACCGGAGTACGCGGCCGGGGTGGAGATCGGCAAGGCGCTCGTGGAGGCCGGCTTCGCCGTCATCACGGGCGGCGGGCCCGGCGCCATGCAGGCCGCCAACCAGGGCGCGGTAGAGGCGAAGGGCACCTCGGTCGGCCTCGGCATCGAGCTCCCCTTCGAGCAGGGCCTGAACCCCTACGTCGACATCGGCGTGAACTTCCGCTACTTCTTTGTCCGCAAGACGATGTTCGTGAAGTACGCACAAGGGTTCGTGGTGCTGCCCGGCGGCCTCGGCACGCTGGACGAACTGTTCGAAGCGCTGACCCTCGTACAGACCCGCAAGGTGACGCGCTTCCCGATCGTCCTCTTCGGCTCGCGGTACTGGAGCGGCCTGATCGACTGGCTGAAGAACACGGTCATCGCCCAGGGCAAGGCCTCGGAGGCCGACCTGTTGCTCTTCCACGTCACGGACGACGTGGAAGAGGCGATCTCCCTGGTGACCAAGGAAGTCGGAAAGTAGCTCCCCCGTAGGGGGAGTTCAGGCAAGCCCCCGGCGGCCGACCGCCGGGGGCGGACGCGGTCTCTCAGGCCAGCCCCCGCCCGGCCACGGTCGGCGGCCGGTGCCCCGTGGCCGTCGCCACCACGGCCATTCCTTCGTGCCGCCTCGCACCGCTCGGCGCGGGCGCGGCCCCCGGGCCTCACGCGGCTGTGCCGGACTCCGCCGGGCCGGCTGGGCCGGCGTGGTTTCTCAGGCCGGCCCCGCCCGGCCACGGTCGGGGGCCGGTGCCCCGTGGCCGTCGCCACCACGGCCATTCCTTCGTGCCGCCTCGCACCGCTCGGCGCGGGCGCGGCCCCCGAGCCTCACGCGGCTGTGCCGGGCTCCGCCGGGCCGGCTGGGCTGGCGTGGTTTCTCAGGCCAGTCCTCGGCGGGCCACGGCCGGTGGGCGGTGGCCCGCGATCGTCGCCACCATGTCGAGCACCTGCTTGGTCTCCGCGACCTCGTGCACGCGGTAGACCTGCGCGCCGAGCCACGCCGAGACCGCCGTCGTCGCCAGCGTGCCGAGCACGCGCTCCTTGACGGGCTTGTCCAGGGTCTCGCCCACGAAGTCCTTGTTGGACAGGGAGACCAGCACCGGCCAGCCCGTCTCCACCATCTCGCCGAGCCTGCGGGTCGCTTCGAGGCTGTGCCGGGTGTTCTTGCCGAAGTCGTGCCCCGGGTCGATCAGCACGGACTCGCGCGGGACGCCCAGCTCGACCGCGCGTTCGGCCAGACCCACCGTCACGCGCAGGATGTCGGCCATCACGTCGTCGTACGTGACGCGGTGCGGCCTCGTACGCGGCTCGGCGCCGCCCGCGTGCGTGCACACCAGCCCCACCCCGTACCGCGCGGCGACCTCCGCGAGCTTGGGGTCGACACCGCCCCAGGCGTCGTTGAGCAGGTCGGCGCCGGCCTCGCAGACCGCCTCGCCGACGTCGTGCCGCCACGTGTCGACGCTGATCACCACCTCGGGGAACCGCCTGCGCACCTCGGCGACGAAGCCGACCGTGCGGCGCGCCTCCTCCTCGGCCGTCACCTCCTCGCCGGGGCCCGCCTTGACCCCGCCGATGTCGATGACGGCGGCGCCCTCGGCCACCGCCCGCTCCACCCGGGCGAGCGCGGGTTCGTCGCGGAAGGTGGCGCCCTGGTCGTAGAAGGAGTCCGGGGTCCGGTTGACGATCGCCATGATCACCGGTTCGTGCGCGTCGAACTCGCGCCTGCCAAGCCTGAGCATCCCCTGTGGCCCTCCTGGGTCCTCGTCGCGTTCGGCCGCCTGCGACCTTAACTGTCACAGCCGCATGGCACGATCGGACCCTGACAGTTTCAGCGACAGTTTCAGCACGGCAGCAGAGCGTGGGGGCCTGACGACATGGTCTTGTTCTTGTTCCTGGTCATCGCCCTCGTGGTGGTGGTCGGCGCGGTGACCCTCGCCGTGGTCGGTGGCGGCGAGAGCGCCGCCCTGCCCGACGCCCCGCCCGAGCGGTTCACCGACCCGCTGCCCGTCGACCGGCCGCTGCGCCGGGCCGATGTCGACGCGGTGCGCTTCCCGACGACCCTGCGCGGCTATCACATGGGCGAGGTGGACGACGTGCTCGGCCGCGTCGGTGCCGAGCTGGCCGAGCGGGACGCCCGCATCGCCGAGCTGGAGGCCGCCCTGGCGGGCGCCCAGGCCACGGCGGTCGCGGGCCCCGCCCTCTTCGAGGGGTACGACCCGCGCCCGCGCGAGGCGGCCGCCGACGACAAGGCCGAGGGCACCGCTCAGGCGCAGGACCAGAAGGGCGACGACGGCCAGTGAGCACCGAGATCGAAAGCGGCGCGGTCCCGGGTCCGGACGGGGCGCTGCGCTGCCCCTGGGGCCTGTCCACCGAGGACTACGTCGCGTACCACGACGACGAATGGGGCCGCCCGGTCCACGGCGACGACGCGCTCTACGAACGGCTCTGCCTGGAGGCCTTCCAGTCCGGCCTCTCCTGGATCACGATCCTGCGCCGCCGCGAGGGCTTCCGCGCGGCCTTCGCCGGCTTCGAGATCGCCTCGGTCGCGGAGTTCACCGACGAGGACCGCGAGCGGCTCCTCGCCGACCCGGGGATCATCCGCAACCGCGCCAAGATCGACGCGACCCTCGCCAACGCGCGCGTGCTCGCCGACTGGCCCGAGGGCGAACTGGACGGGCTGATCTGGTCGTTCGCCCCGGACCCGGCCTCGCGCCCGGCCCCGAAGGCGCTCTCCGACGTGCCGCCGATCACGCCCGAGTCCATCGCCCTGTCCAAGGCCCTCAAGAAGCGCGGCATCCGCTTCGTCGGCCCCACCACGGCGTACGCCCTCATGCAGGCCTGCGGCCTGGTCGACGACCACCTCGCGGACTGCGTGGCCCGCGAGGCGTCGCGCCCGACCCGCACGAATTAACGGCCCAAGTACTTCGGTCAACGGCCCAGGTACTGCGGCTTCTGCTTGGCGATGAAGGCCTGCACGGCGATCGTGTGGTCCTCCGACGCGCCCGCCCGGCTCTGGAGTTCGTCCTCCTTGTCCAGCGCCTCGTCCAGGGAGTGGCCCGCAGCGTAGGCGAGGGACTCCTTGAGTGCCGCGTAGGCGAGGGTCGGGCCCTCGGCCAGGGCGCGGGCCACCTTCGCGGCCTCGGCGGCCAGCTCGGCCGTGGGGACGACCTTGTTGGCGATGCCCAGCTCGTAGGCCTCCTGGGCGCTGATGTTGCGCGGGAAGAGCAGCAGGTCGGCGGCGCGGCCGGGGCCGACCACGCGCGGCAGCGTCCAGGAGACGCCCGAGTCGGCGGTCAGGGCCACCCCGGCGAAGGACGTGTTGAACGCGGCGGTGTCCGCGACCACGCGGTAGTCGGCGGCGAGCGCGAAGCCGAGGCCCGCGCCGGCGGCGACGCCGTTCACCCCGGCCACGACCGGCTTCGGCATGCCCGCCAGCGCCCGCACGATGGGGTTGTAGTGCTCCCTGACCGTGCTCATGGTCTGGCCGGTGCCGGCCTGGCGGTCCGCCGCGAGGGAGCCGATGTGCTCCTTGAGGTCCTGCCCCACACAGAAGGCGCGCCCGGTCGCGGTGAGCAGAACGGCGCGCACGGCGGTGTCCTCGGCGGCCGACCGCGCGGCCTCCCGCAGGGCGACCTTGGCCTCCGCGTTCATGGCGTTCATCGCCTCGGGACGGTTGATCGTGATCGTCGCGAGTCCGTCGCTCACTTCGTAGAGCACGCTGTCGGCCATGGTGTTCCCCTCCGTCGGTCCAGTACGTGGACTTCAGCATGACGGAGATCATCGAGGTCCGGCATGAGGCCGGATATGTGACCTGCGTCAAAGAATTTCGGGTCTGTGAGGCGTATGGGGCGGCGAAGTATCGCAGCCACATCGGCGAATTGGGTGGTTTTGCGGGCGCGCGTTGCGCAAGCGATGCCGGCCGATGTTGGTCATCGGGTCCCGCCATGCGGGATAATGACCTGGAAGCAATGTGTTCGATGCCGGTGACACCTGGGTTGTCGGCTGCGATGAGCTGGTTTCAGGAAGGGGAACGAGCATGGCGGCCATGAAGCCGCGGACGGGCGACGGCCCGCTCGAGGTGACCAAGGAGGGGCGGGGCATCGTCATGCGCGTTCCGCTCGAAGGCGGCGGACGACTTGTCGTCGAACTCACTCCGGACGAGGCCGACGCACTCGGCGACGCTCTGAAGAAGGTCGTCGGCTGACGCGCAAGCGCCACACTTTTTCACTGCCCCGGATCCGCGAAGCCGATCCGGGGCAGTGCTGTACCCACCCCGGAAGGGGCGCGGGCCTGAGGCTCGGCCGCAGGCATTGAAGGGACGCGGGAAACTGCGCGCTCAGCCACGGACAACCCGCACCGGAGTGCGTGCGTCAGGCCCCGAAAGGGGCGCGGGGAACTGCGCGACCAGCCACAACCGGCCCGCATGTGACAAACCACAGCCGCCGCCCCGCCGCCAGCCCCCATCGCGCAGAACAGAGAACCGCCCAAGCCGGCGCAGCGCTACCGCTTGACGGCGCAGAGCAGCCCGTCCCCCACCGGCAGCAGCGACGTCACCAGGTCCGGACTCTCCCGCACGGTGCGCAACAGCTCCCGCAGGTGCAGCACCTCGACCGGCTGCGGCCCGGAGTCCACGGTCCTGCCGTCCGCGAAGGCACCCTCGAAACAGACGAGACCGCCCGGCCGCAGCAGGCGCAACGATTCAGCGAGGTACTCCATGGACTCCACGCGGTCGCCGTCGCAGAACACGAGGTCGTAACCGCCGTCCGCGAGGCGCGGCAGGACGTCCAGGGCCCGCCCCGGGATGAAGCGCGCGCGGTTGCCCGCGAACCCGGCGGCGCGGAAGGCCTGACGGGCGAACTGCTGGCGGTCCGGCTCGGGGTCGACGGTGGTCAGCACGCCGTCGGGCCGCATGCCGTGCAGCAGGTGAATCCCCGACACACCCGTGCCGGTACCGATCTCGGCCACCGCTTTCGCGTCAACCGTGGCGGCGAGCATCCGCAGCGCGGCGCCGGTGCCGGGCGACACCGAGGGCAGCCCTGCCTCCCGGGCCCGGTCCCGGGCCCAGCGCACCGCCTCGTCCTCGGCGACAAAGGCGTCGGCGAACGCCCAGCTCGTCTGCCGGTTGCCGGTAATGGCCCTCTCCTGTCCCCGTGGTTGCCTGGCCGTGACTGTATCCGTTGGTGCCGGGAACCCGCAGATGGGACCGCGCGTTTACAGGGGGTGGGAAGACAGCGGGGGGCACTGATGGACCGAGACCGGAAGTGGGCGCGTCGCAGCGGCAGGACAGCCGCGGAGAAGCCCGTACCAAATTCACGTAAAAACGCTTATCCGGAGCTAACGGGCGAGGTGGTTATGGTAGGGGCTCCACTGGACACCACCAGAGCCGACAGGGGAGGTGCGGCTGCGTCCGCGGATCGGGGAGGAGCGCTCCGGCGTTTTCTCGGATTGGCGGGTGAGCCGAAATCCGTGACCGACACCGCTGACCGCATCCGTGCCAACGACTCCGCTCAGACCGCGACCTTTGCCGCTGACGCGGAATCGCAGGCGTGGACTCCGCCCACCTGGGAGGAGATCGTCAGCACGCACAGCGGCCGCGTATACCGCCTGGCGTATCGCCTGACCGGCAATCAGCACGATGCCGAGGACCTCACCCAAGAGGTCTTCGTCCGTGTCTTCCGGTCCCTCTCGACCTACACCCCCGGCACGTTCGAGGGCTGGCTGCACCGCATCACCACGAACCTCTTCCTTGACATGGTGCGCCGCAAGCAGCGCATCCGCTTCGACGCCCTCGGGGAGGACGCGGCGGAGCGCCTGCCGAGCCGCGAGCCATCGCCCCAGCAGGTGTTCAACGACACGCACTTCGACGCGGACGTCCAGCAGGCGCTCGACACCCTCGCGCCCGAATTCCGCGCCGCCGTGGTCCTCTGCGACATCGAGGGCCTTTCGTACGAGGAGATCGCCGCCACCCTCGGCGTGAAGCTCGGTACGGTCCGCAGCCGTATCCACCGGGGCCGCTCGCAGCTGCGCAAGGCCCTCCAGCACCGCTCTCCCGAGGCCCGCGCCGAGCGTCGTTCGCTCGCGGTCACGGGGGCTCTGGCGCTGGGAGGAGGGGGCGCGACCGCGTGAGTGGATCACGGTCGAATCCTGCCGAGCGGCATCTGGCCGACGCCGAGCAGCATCTGGGGGACCGACTCGCCGCCCTGGTGGACGGGGAGTTGGGCCATGACGCGCGCGAGCGCGTCCTCGCGCATCTGGCGACGTGCCCGATGTGCAAGACCGAGGCCGACGCCCAGCGTCGCCTGAAGAGCGTTTTCGCGCAGGCGGCGCTGCCGCCGCCCTCCGAGAGTTTCCTCGCCCGCCTCCAAGGCCTCCCAGCGGGCGGCACGGAGCCGCCCGACGGCCCCGGGCCCACCGGCGGCGGGGACGGCTTCGCCACCGGATCCACCGGTTCCGCCGGACTGCCGCGGACCGGGCTCTTCGGCGTGAGCACCGAGTCCTTCGTGGCGTACGACCCTTCGGGCGTCCACGCCGCGGTGCTGCCCGGCGAGGGGCGCGGCTTCCGCATCCACGGCGTCACCCGGCACGACGGCGACCGCTCGCTCTGGCGAGGACGGCGCTTCGCGTTCGCCGCGGCGGGCGCGGTGTCGCTGGCGGCCATCGCGCTGGGCGGGGTCACGGCGGGCGTCCCCGCCGATACCGGCGACCCCAGGGCCAGCGGTTCCAAGGCCAACAGCAATGTGACGCCGCAGCGGACCCAGGGCTCGGGCGTCGCCGCGACCTCCGACTCCGTCCGGCGCCGCGGCGCCGGCAATCCGCTGTCGGCCCAGGGCCAGCGCCCCGGCGCCCTGTCCGCCCCGGTCGCCCCGACCGAGGTGACGGGCCCGCTGCTGCCCGGGACCGCGAGGCCGCCCCGCGCCCACGACGCGGTGTACGAACTGACGGCGCCGATGCTGGCGGGCGCCGCCACGATCTCCCCGCTGATACGCCCGCCGCAGCCGGACCGCCGGTCTCCAGCGACGCCCGGCCTGGCCCGGCCGCCCGCGGTGGGGCCTCTCGGCACGGGTGCGGATCCGTTGGAGACTGCCGCCGTCACCGACGCGGCCGCCACGCCCCCGGGGTCGGGCCCTCTGCCTGGCACCTCGCGGGCCCGGTGAAGCGACGGCCGAAGGAACGGTGCCCTGCGCTTCGGCGCGGGAACCTGGTTGAATCTCGGTGGGCCGTGCCTGCCGGGGGGATTTGGCGGGCGCGGGGTTCGAGCATGTAATCGGCGTCCGCCGAGGGCCAGTTGCGGGGAGAGCATGGACGAGGGCAGGCCCACGAAGGCCAAGTGGTGGAGCCGTCCCCGGCAGGAATCGCCGGGGACCACGCATCAGCCACCCCCGACAGAGCCGGAACATCCCGCCACCGGCCACACCGGGGCCTTCGGGCAGGGTCAGCCCCCGGAGCGGCCCGTGGCCCCGCGGCCGGGGGCGGTCCAGGCCGGACAGGGCCCTGCCGTGCCCGCGCAGGGCACCCCCGCCACGGGTACGGAGCAGTCCGCCACCGGCCACACCGGGGCCTTCGCACAGGGTCAGCCCCTGGAGCAGTCCGCCACCGGCCACACCGGGGCCTTCGCTCAGGGCCAGCCCCTGGAGCGGCCCGTGGCCCCGCGGCCGGGGGCGGTCCAGGCCGGACAGGGCCCTGCCGTGCCCGCGCGGGGCACCGGCCCGGACACGGTGCAGCCCGCGGGCGCCGCCTCGTCCACGCAGGTCGAGCGGCCCCGTCCCCTGCACGATCCCGACCCGTACAGCACGCCGCCGTACGGCGAGCCGGGCCCCTGGGCGCCCGCACCCCCGGTGCAGCACCCGGCGGCGACCCCGGCCCACGGCACCACGCTCCCTGCGACCCCCCAGAACGGCACGCCCCCGCACGGCACCCAGGGCCCCGCCTCGATGCACGGCGGCACGCCCCCGCATGGCACGCCCGACCTGACGCCGGCGCCTGGAGCGACGCCCCCGCACGGCACCCAGGGCCCCGCCTCGATGCACGGCGGCACGCCCCCGCATGGCACGCCCGACCTGACGCCGGCGCCTGGAGCGACGCCCCCGCACGGCACCCAGGGCCCCGCCCCGATGCACGGCACCACACCGCCCCCGCTCGGCGCAGCCGCCCCCACGCCCACCCCCTATGGCGGCGCCCCGCACGGCCAGGCTCCTGCCCCGCACGCCCCCGCTCCGCACGGCCAGGCTCCTGCCCCGCACCCTCAGGCTTCCGCGCCTCGTGCAGGGCAGCCTCAGGCAGGGCAGCCCCAGGCTGTTCAGGGGGCGGGGCACCGGCAGCCGTATGACCCGTGGAACCAACCGCTTCAGCAGATCGGCTCGCTGCCCCCGGAGACGCGGGAGAAGCAGCGCAAGCGGGCCAAGCGGCTCGTCGTCGTCGGGGTCGTCCTCATCGCGTTGGTGTCCGGCCTCATCGGCGGCGCCCTCGGCTCGTACCTGGAGCGCAACGGCGTCGGCGAGGTCGAACTCCCGCAGGTCGGCTCGGAGTCCGCCGACCGCCCCAAGGGCAGCGTGGCCGGCATCGCCGCCGCGGCCCTGCCCGGCGTCGTGACCCTGCACGTCAGCGGTGACTCGGCGCAGGGCACCGGCACCGGGTTCGTCCTCGACCGCAAGGGCCACATCCTCACCAACAACCACGTCGTCGAGCCCGCGGGCACCGGCGGCGAGATATCGGTGACCTTCAGCGGCGGCGAGAGTGCCGAGGCGAAGATGATCGGCCGCGACTCCGGTTACGACCTCGCGGTCGTCAAGGTCACCGACGTACGGGGCCTGAAGCCCCTGACCCTCGGCAACTCCGAGAACGTTCAGGTCGGCGACCCCGTCGTGGCCATCGGCGCCCCCTTCGACCTGGCGAACACCGTGACCTCCGGGATCATCAGCGCCAAGGAGCGGCCCATCACCGCCGGCGGCGAGAAGGGCGACGGCAGCGACGTCAGTTACGTGGACGCGCTCCAGACCGACGCCCCCATCAACCCCGGCAACTCCGGCGGCCCACTGGTCGACTCCAAGGCACGCGTCATCGGCATCAACAGCGCCATCCGCTCCGCCGGCGACGGCTCGGACATGAAAGGCGGCCAGGCCGGCTCCATCGGCCTCGGCTTCGCCATCCCCATCAACCAGGGCAAGCGCGTCGCCGAAGAGCTGATCAACTTCGGCAAGGCGACACACCCCGTGATCGGCGTCACGCTCGACACCCAGTTCAGCGGCGACGGCGCCCGCATCGCCGACAAGGGCAAGAACGGCGGCCCCGCGGTCAACGCCGACGGCCCCGGCGACAAGGCGGGCCTCAAGCCGGGCGACATCATCACCGAGGTGGACGGCGCGCCCGTGCACTCCAGCGACGAACTGATCGTCAAGGTCCGTGCCCACCGGCCCAAGGACCGCCTGGACCTGACCATCGAGCGCGACGGCCGGGACCGCGAGGTCACCCTGGTGCTCGGCTCGGCGGACGGGGACTGAGCCGGGCGGCCGGGCAAGGGTCCGCAAAGGTCCGGCCATGTCCGCCCCGGGTTGTGGCGCAGCGGCTACCGGACAGCCATGAGCGGCGGGTACCGTGGTCACGGTCCAGACCTCGGACGACGACCTGTTGCGGGCTGAGGACATCGCAAGGAGCTCTAGGTGTTCAATGACATTGGCGCACTCGAGATAGTGGCGCTGGTCGTCCTCGCCGTGCTCATCTTCGGCCCCGACAAGCTGCCGAAGGTCATTCAGGACATCTCCCGCACGATCCGCAAGATCCGCGAGTTCTCGGACAGCGCGAAGGCGGACATACGCGAGGAGCTGGGCCCGGAGTTCAAGGACTTCGAGTTCGAGGATCTGAACCCCAAGAAGTTCATCCGCAAGCAGCTCGACAACGACGAGCTCGGGCTCAAGGAGATCCGTAACGGCTTCGACCTGAAGAAGGAGATGAACGAGGTCGCGGACGCCGTGCACGGCCGTGACAGCGACTCGTCCGACGCCTCTTCGGGAGCCGCCGCCACCACCTCGGCAGGGGCCCGCGTGGACATGCGGAAGAACTCCGCCGAACCCAAGAAGCTCGACTCCGGCGACCGTCCGCCGTTCGACGCGGACGCCACCTAGAGGATCGCCTGAACCGCCGCCGCCGACCGGTGTGGCTATCCTGCCTTGTTGTCCGGCGTGAGGACGCCCGAGGGGGGCGGGCCGCTCCGGACGGACGAGAGCGAGGAGGCGGCCGGTACATGGAGACGACAAGTCGCGTAGGCGCGCAGGCGCCGGCCGCGGACGGCACCGCACAAGCGGTGCCCTCCGCCCGGCGCACGGTCGACGGCTACCTGCTGGCACCCTTCCCCTGGTACGGCCTCGACGAGGCCTTCACGGGGCAGCGCTGGCTGATGCAGGTCGGCTCGACGGCGGACGGTTCCGTGGAGCACGGGTCGATCGGCCACGGTGACGAGCCGTCGGTCCTGGCCGAGGGAAGCCTCGGCAACAGCGACAAGGAGCGCTTCGCGGTGGTGGTGACCGTCGCGGCCAACCCGGTGCGGCGCAGCGCGGACGGCACCGGCCTGCTGGAGGCCACCTCGGTCTCCTCGGCGGCGTGGCTCGCCGGCGTCGGCCTGCTGGCCTACACCTGGCCGGGCCAGATGGACCACAGTCTGCGCGACGACTGGCTGGACCAGCAGACCGAGACGGCCTGGGTCCTCGCGGACGACCTGGAGGGCGCCGACTGGTCGACGCTCTCGCTGCCGGTGGACGGGGTGCCGACGCCGTTCCACTACCGGGAGTCCGAGTACGGGTGGGTGCTCGCCGGTTCCACGGAGGAGGGCGTCCACCTGGGTGCGTATGGGCGCGGCATGAGCGCGTACGGACTCGGCTTCGCCGTGATCCAGGACATCGGGGCGTACGCCTGACGCTCCGCGGGGCGCGTGGTCGGCTGCGGGCGGTCGTGGCTGGTCGCGCAGTTCCCCGCGCCCCTGACGGGGCGCTCGAAGCGAAGCCGCTCAGAACTTGTTGCGCGGCGTGATCCCCAGCGACATGCCCGACAGGCCGCGCTGGCGGCCGCCCAGCTTGCCCGCGATGGTGCGCAGCGCCGAACCGGCGGGGGACTCCGGGTCGGTCAGGACGACCGGCTTGCCCTCGTCGCCGCCCTCGCGCAGGCGGACGTCGATCGGGATGGAGCCGAGGACCGGCACGGTGGCGCCCGTCGTCTTCGTGAGGCCCTCGGCGACCTTCTGGCCGCCGCCCGTGCCGAACACGTCGACCATCTCGCCGCAGTGCGGGCAGGGCAGCCCCGACATGTTCTCGACGACGCCGACGATCTTCTGGTGGGTCTGTACGGCGATGGAACCGGCCCGCTCGGCAACCTCGGCCGCCGCCTGCTGAGGCGTCGTCACGACGAGGATCTCGGCGTTCGGCACCAGCTGCGCCACGGAGATCGCGATGTCGCCGGTGCCCGGCGGCAGGTCGAGGAGGAGCACGTCGAGGTCGCCCCAGAAGACGTCCGCGAGGAACTGCTGGAGGGCGCGGTGCAGCATAGGGCCGCGCCACACGACCGGGGCGTTGCCCGGGGTGAACATGCCGATCGAGATGACCTTCACGCCGTGCGCGGACGGCGGCATGATCATGTTCTCGACCTGGGTGGGCTTGCCGTCGGCGCCCAGCATGCGCGGCACGGAGTGACCGTAGATATCCGCGTCCACGACGCCGACCTTCAGGCCGTCCGCCGCCATCGCGGCCGCGAGGTTCACCGTCACCGAGGACTTGCCGACGCCGCCCTTGCCGGACGCGACCGCGTAGACGCGGGTGAGCGAGCCGGGCTTGGCGAAGGGGACCTCGCGCTCGGCGGTGCCGCCGCGCAGCGCGGACGCCAGCTCCTTGCGCTGCTCGTCGCTCATCACGTCGAGGGTGACGTCGACGCGCGTGACGCCCTCGACGGCGGCGACCGCGTCCGTCACGTTCTTGGTGATCGTCTCGCGCATCGGGCAGCCGGAGACCGTCAGGTACACGGTGACCGCCACCGCCCCGTCGGCGCCGATGTCCACCGATTTGACCATCCCCAACTCGGTGATGGGTCGCTGGATCTCGGGGTCGTTCACCGTCGCCAGTGCTTCACGCACCGCGTCTTCCGTAGCCATACCCCCGATAGTACGGCGGCGCGCAGCGCCGTTCCTTGGAAGGGTGGTGGTGGGCGACGGGTGGGCGTACGGCGCGGTAACCCCGCCCGGGAAAGGGCCGTCAGCGGTCGCCTACGTCACGTCCCCGCGAGCCCTCCGGCGGGAATACGACGCGGTTCTCCGCGCGCTGCCCGTGCCGCTGCTCGTCCAGCTCCTTGACCAGGTCCTGGAGCTCGGAGCGGATCCAGTCGCGGGTCGCGACCTCGCCGAGGCCCATGCGCAGCGAGGCGATCTCCCGGGTGAGGTACTCGGTGTCCGCGATCGACCGCTCGTTCTGTTTGCGGTCCTGTTCGAGGTTGACGCGGTCGCGGTCGTCCTGACGGTTCTGCGCGAGGAGGATCAGCGGAGCTGCGTACGACGCCTGGAGCGAGAGCATCAGCGTGAGGAAGATGAACGGGTACTGGTCGAAGCGCAGGTGGGCCGGGGCCGAGACGTTCCACACCACCCACAGGATGATGACGATCGTCATCCAGACGATGAACCGGCCGGTGCCCAGGAACCGCGCGATCCGCTCCGAGAGCCGCCCGAACGCCTCCGGGTCGTAGTCGGGCAGCAGTCTGGGCCGCGGGGTGCGCGGCTGGTCGAGGCGGAACCGGGGGCTCCGTGGTTCGGCGCGGTTCTCGCGCTCCCGGTCAGCCGCCGCCATGGTCGGCCTCCTCCTCCAGATGGAACTCCGTCTCACGCCAGTCGTCGGGCAGCATGTGGTCCAGCAGGTCGTCCACGGTGACCGCCCCGAGCAGCGCGCCGCCCTCGTCCACGACGGGCGCGGCCACCATGTCGTACGCCGCGAAGAACCCGGCGACGGTGGGCAGCGCGGCACCCGGGGCCAGCGGTTGCAGGTCGTCGTCGAGGATCGAGCCGACGAGCGTGTACGGCGGATCGCGCAGCAGCCGCTGGAAGTGCACGGTCCCCAGGTACTTGCCGGTCGGCGTCTCGTCGGGCGGCCGGCACACGTACACCTGTGCGGCGAGTGCGGGGGAGAGGTCCTGCTGCCGCACCCGCGCCAGGGCGTCGGCGACGGTGGCGTCGGGGCGCAGCACGATCGGCTCGGTCGTCATCAGACCGCCGGCCGTGCGCTCCTCGTACGCCATCAGACGCCGCACGTCGGCCGCGTCGTCGGGCTGCATCAGGGTGAGCAGGCGCTCCTTGTCGTCCTCGGGCAGCTCGGCGAGGAGGTCGGCGGCGTCGTCGGGGTCCATGGCCTCCAGGACGTCGGCGGCGCGTTCCTCCTGGAGCTTGCCGAGGATCTCGATCTGGTCGTCCTCGGGCAGCTCTTCGAGGACGTCGGCGAGCCGGTCGTCGTCGAGGGCGGCGGCCACCTCGGCCCGCCGCTTCGGCGACAGGTGGTGCAGCACGTTGGCGAGGTCGGCGGGGCGCAGCTGTTCGAAGGTGGCCAGCAGGTTCTCCGCGCCCTGCCCGTGCTCCTCCAGGGAGAAGCCGTCGACGGCGGTCCAGTCCACGGTCAGCGTCTCGCCCTTGCGCCGGAAGGTGCCCCCCTTCCCCTTGCGTACGAAGACCCGGTCGATCTCCCAGTCGCGGCGGGCCGGCAGCTGCCGCACCGACACGTCGAGGACGGTGACCTCCTCGCCGGTCTCGACCAGGTGGACCCGGCGGTCGAGCATCTCACCGAGGACCAGCCGCTCGGTGGGCCGCTGCTCGAAGCGCCGCACGTTCAGCACGCCGGTGGTGATGACCTGGCCCGACTCGATGCCGGTGACGCGGGTCATGGGCAGGAAGATGCGGCGCCGGGTGGCCAGCTCGACGACGAGGCCGAGCAGCCGCGGGGGCTTGCGGCCGACGCGCAGGATCGTCACCAGGTCGCGCACCCGCCCCACCTGGTCGCCGTTCGGATCAAAGACGGGGATGCCGGAGAGGTGGGACACGAAGACCTTGGGGGCGCCTGCCGCCATGCGTGCGCCTCCTTCTCGCGAGCGTCTCGCGCGCTGAACCGATTCCTGCCGTTCTGTCCGGCAATACGGGCTTCAGGCTAGCCCGTCCCGGTCGGATACGCCCCGGCGGAGAGTCCGGACGGACTGGCTCCGCTCCGCCGTGCCGGCCCGGGTACGCTGCCGTACTGCCGAAGCCGTAGAGGTCGTCCGCACGAGAGGCAGCGCCCCCTGTGACCGTACTTCCCCTGGTCAGCCGCGCCCGTAGGGCAGCGTTCGTGAGCGCGATGTGCGTGGGCGCGGTCGCGGCGGTCACGAGTCTGGCCGGCTGCGGCGGCAGCACCGAGGATCCGGACGCGGGGACGAACGGCGTCGGGAAGCTCTCGGCGCCGAAGATCCAGAGCAAGTCGACCAGGGTGGCGGAGGCGGCGTCGGCGGTCCGGCTCTCCGGCACGGTGGTGAGCAAGGGGCACACCTACAGCCTGGACATGCGCCTCAAGGCCGAGGGCGGCACCGGCTCGGTCACCTCCAAGGGGCAGACGTTCCAGCTGCTGCGGGTGGGCGAGCAGCTGTTCCTGAAGGCCGACTCGCGGTTCTGGACCCACGACAGCGGCAAGGGCGACGGAACCCCCCAGAAGGACGGGACTCCTCAGCCGGCGGACGAGGCGGCGGCGGCCAAGCTCGACGGCAAGTACGTGAAGGTCCCCAAGGGTGACCCGGCCTACGAACAGTTGAGCGGCTTCACGGACAAGGACGTGCTCCTGGAGGGCATGCTCACCCTGCACGGCGCACTGGCCAAGGGCGAGCGGGGCAAGTCGGGCGCCGTACGCACCATCAGGATCACCGGCGACGAGGGCGCGGGCGGCACGTTGAGCGTGTCCCTGGACGGAAAGCCGTACCCCCTGCGCCTGGACCGGGGCGGCCACGCGGGCACCCTCAAACTCACCGACTGGAACCAGGACTTCCCCCTCCAGGAACCGGACAAGTCCGAGATGGTCGACTACGGCGAGCAGCTCCCGACGTCGTAAGCCCTCCAAAGGGGCAGGGGTCAGCGTCGCTTGCGCTTGAACAGCAACCGGGGAAGCCCCGCAGGCACCGCCTGCCGAGTGGTGACCCCCGTGGCCAACGGCACCGCCGCGAGCGAGTCCGAGGGCAACTCCGTCACCGCCTCACGCGGGGTGAGCCGCACGACGCGGCACTCCGAGGCCCACCGCTGCGGCATCCGCTCCGCGTCCACCGCGTTCAGCCGCTTGCCCTTGAGCTCCGCCACGGCCGCGTCCCACGCCTCCGAGCCCGGCGCGAGCTCCCGCACCTCCGCCGTCCAGGCGATGACCCGGCCGCCCTTGTCCTTGCTGCGTACGGTCACCTCGGCGAGCCCGCCGTCCACGAGCCCCGGCAGCGGCTGCTCGCCGGGCCCGTCACCGACGAGGCACGCGGCGCCCTCGTGCCAGACGTGCCAGAGCGCCCGCTCGGGGGAGCCCTCGCCCCGCACCCAGATGAGGCCGGACTTCTTGGTGGCCTCCTCGATGAGGGCGGGGCCGAGCAGCGCGTCAGCAGTCATGACGGCAGCCTATCGAGTGACGGCCGGGGCGAGCCGCCCCGTCACGGCTCACAGCCAGCCGTTGCGCTTCAGCGTCCGGTGGATCGCGAAGCAGACGCCGCCGATGAGGGCGAGCACCATCGGGTACCCGAACCGCCAGTGCAGTTCGGGCATGTGGTCGAAGTTCATGCCGTAGACCCCGCAGACCGCCGTCGGCACGGCGATGATCGCCGCCCACGAGGTGATCTTGCGCATGTCCTCGTTCTGGGCGACGGCGGCCTGCGCGAGGTTGGCCTGGAGGATCGAGTTGAGCAGTTCGTCGAAGCCGACGACCTGCTCCTGGACGCGCGTCAGGTGGTCGGCGACGTCACGGAAGTACTTCTGGATGTCGGGGTCGACCAGCCGCATGGGCCGCTCACTGAGCAGCTGCATCGGGCGCAGCAGCGGCGCGACGGCCCGCTTGAACTCCAGGACCTCGCGCTTGAGCTGGTAGATCCGCCCGGCGTCGACCCCGCGCGCGGACCCCTTGCCCTTGCTCGGCGCGGAGAAGACCTCGGTCTCGACGTCGTCGATGTCGTCCTGCATCGCGTCGGCGACCGCGAGGTAGCCGTCGACGACGTGGTCGGCGATGGTGTGCAGGACGGCGGAGGGCCCCTTGGCGAGCAGCTCAGGGTCCTCCTGGAGGCGCCGGCGCAGCGCGCGCAGCGAGCCGTGTCCGCCGTGCCGGACGGTGATGAAGAAGTCCCGGCCGGTGAAGCACATCACCTCGCCGGTCTCCACGACCTCACTGGTCGCGGTGAGTTCGGCGTGCTCCACGTAGTGGATGGTCTTGAAGACCGTGAACAGCGTGTCGTCGTACCGCTCCAGCTTGGGCCGCTGGTGCGCGTGGACGGCGTCCTCCACGGCGAGCGGGTGCAGCCCGAACTCGGCGGCGATACCGGCGAATTCGGCCTCGGTCGGCTCGTGCAGGCCGATCCAGGCGAAGCCGCCCTGGCGGCGCACCTCCAGCATCGCCTCGTGCGGGGAGAGGGCGTCGGCGCACTCCATGCGCCGCCCGTCGCGATAGACCGCGCAGTCGACGACGGCGGACGCGGCGTCACGGGTGGCGTCGTAGGAGGAGTAGGGGGAGGTGCCGTCCTTGCGCAGGGAGGGGCGGACGGCGGCACGAAGGTCGCGGATCATCGACATGGGCAGGCTCCTTGTGAGGGAGGCCGCCTACGACGGTTGGAACTGCCCGGAATGGGGACGTCCTGCTACGGGATGTTTGGCACGTCCACAAAGCGGGGAGCACCGCACCGTCGCGGTGGCAGCTTCGCTACTGACACAGATCAGAGAACTCAGACAGATCAGGTGGAAACGAAGTGCTCTTCCGTCGCACCCGGCACGACAAACGCATGCGGTGCATGCGGCGCGTGCCTGTGCTTGTGCAGCTACCGAGCTGCGTGATTCACCGGGCGGAAGAGCGGGTGGTACTGCACGGTCGACTTCGGTCCATTGCAGCCCCACCTCCTCCGGCCGGTCCCCCGTAAGGGAAGTCCCATGCGCCCTCTGCGCCCGTGGCGCAAAGTCAGTGTCTGTCCGCAGGGCTTGAAAGCGACGCTTCTGCGTGCTGCCCTGGGCCAGCGGCCAACACTATCAGCCGACCGCAGTGTCAAGCTGCCGCTTTGCCTTTCACTGACGAGTTCTATGCTCGCGTCATGGTTGATGTTCTTGCGCTGGTCGAGGCCCGATACCGCACTGGCCTCGGGGAGCCGGACGCGCGCGCCGCGGTGACCTTCCTCGGCACCGACCGGATCGAAGTGCTGCGCTTCACGGACGGCGACGTAGTGCGCTACGCCACGCTCGGTATGTCCGCCCAGCCGATGACCGATCCCACCGCCGCGCTCGCCGACCCCGTCAAGGGTCCGCGCGCCGAGCTCGTGCTCTCCGTACGCGCGGGAGTCGCCGACACGGACAAGGTGCTGCGGCCCCTCGCGGTGCTGGCGGCCTCGCCGCAGGTCGAGGGCCTGGTCGTGGCGCCCGGCGCCTCGCTGGACGTCGGCGACCCGCTGTGGCCGGGCGCGCCCTTCACCTCGGTCCTGGTCGCGGAGTCCGGCGGCCTGTTGGAGGACCTGGAGCTCGACGCCCCGATGGATCCCGTACGGTTCCTGCCGCTGCTGCCCATGACGCCGAACGAGGCGGCCTGGAAGCGGGTGCACGGCGCCGCGGCTCTCCAGGAGCGCTGGCTGAACAGCGGGACGGACTTGCGCGACCCTCTGCGCAAGTCCGTGTCCCTGGACTGAACGACCGCACGCGCGGCCTCAGTTGGCGAAGACGCCGACGCCGTCCTCCGTGGCGTGCTGCGGCTCCAGCTCCTCGGCCTCGCGGGTGAGGGAGGCGCGGCGTACCCAGACCACGACCGCGCCGAGCACCGCCGTGACGGCCGCGACGACGAACGGGATGTGGATGTCGCTCCACTCCTCGATCTTCGGCGCGAAGAAGGGCGCGGCGGCCGCGGCGAACCACCGGACGAAGTTGTAGCCGGCGCTGGCCACGGGACGAGGCGCGTCGGAGACGCCGAGGGCCAGCTCGGTGTAGACGGTGTTGTTCACGCCGATGAAGGCGCCGGACAGGATCGTGCAGACGATGGCCGCGGTGTGGTCGCCGTACCCGAGCACCAGCACGTCCACGGCGAGCAGCACCAGCGAACCGCCGAGCACCTTCAGGGACCCGAACCGTGCCTGGAGCCGGGGCGCGACGAGCACCGAGAAGACCGCGAGCAGCACACCCCAGGCGAAGAAGACGGCGCCCGACTTGTACGGGGTCATGTCCAGCACGAACGGCGTGAACGCCAGCACGGTGAAGAACGTGTAGTTGTAGAAGAAGGCCGAGGCCGCCGCCGAGGCGAGCCCGCCGTGGCCGAGGGCCTTGAGGGGGTCGAGCAGGGACGTCTTCCTGGCGGGCCTCGGCTGTTCCTTGAGGAACGCGGTGACGCAGAGGAAGCCGATCGCCATCAGCACCGCGGTGCCGAAGAACGGATAGCGCCAGCTGGCGTCACCGAGCAGCGCGCCGACCAGGGGGCCGCAGGCCATGCCGAGGCCGAGCGCCGACTCGTACAGCAGGATCGCGGCCGCGCTGCCCCCGGCCGCCGCGCCGACGATCACGGCGAGGGCGGTCGACACGAAGAGCGCGTTGCCGAGGCCCCAGCCCGCGCGGAACCCGACGAGTTCACCGACCGAGCCGGAGGTGCCGGACAGGCCCGCGAAGACCACGACGAGCGCGAGGCCGAGGAGCAGCGTCTTCTTGCCGCCGATGCGGCTGGAGACGAAGCCGGTCACCAGCATGGCGAGGGCCGTGATCAGGAAGTACGAGGTGAAGAGGAGGGAGACCTGACCGGCGCTCGCGTCCAGGCCCTCGGCGATGGAGGGCAGGATGGGGTCGACGAGCCCGATGCCCATGAAGGCGACGACGGAGGCGCCCGCCGTGGCCCACACCGCCTTCGGTTGCCGCAGGATGCCACCTGCCCCGGCGTCGAACGGGTCCCCTTCGGCGGGGCCTCCTGTCCTGCTGTTCATACAGCCGCTCCTTCGCTTTCCTTACTCGGGCGAGTTCGTTGACGTATGCATATATTAAGTTAGATAGACTAAAGAGTGCAAGCTACATTTAAATTTCTCCGGTGACAGGGCCACCGGACGGGTGATCGTCCTTGACGGACCGACGACCGAAGAGGACCGTTGGTCGCTATGAGGGGCGAACCCAGTTGCCCGAAGTGTGGTGGCCGGGTCAGGGCTCCCGGTCTCTTTGCCGACTCCTGGCAGTGCGACGTGCACGGCACCGTGCACCCGCTTCAACCCGTGATCCCGCCCAGCGTCGAGGCCCTCCAGGTCGTGGTGCACCGCGCGCAGGTCCCGGTGTGGATGCCATGGCCCCTGCCGGTCGGCTGGCTGTTCACCGGTGTGGCGTGCGCGGGCGACGACAGGAGCGGTGGTCGCGCGACCGCGGTGGCCTGTTCGGGCCCCGCGCCGCTCGGCGGCGTCGGCGAACTGGTCCTGGTCGCCGAGGAACTGGGCATCGGCCTCGGCGCGCGGTACGCGGGCGTCGACGGCCCCGACCCCGGCCCCTACCTGAGCGTGGACCAGCCGGCGCACGCCAAGGTCCACGCCGCCGGTCGGCCCACGCCGCTGTGGCACGTGTCCGGGACGCCGGACGACCGCGCCGTCTTCGCGGGCGAGGCGCGGGGCCTGTGGCTGTGGGCCATCGCGTGGCCCGAGCAGTCGGGACTCCTGATGTACGACGAGCTGGTACTCACCGATTTGCGGGACGCGGGCGCCGAGGTGGACCTGCTGCCGTGCGGGGCGCTGTCGCCCCGGCTGCTCACGCCGTGAGGCAGGGCCCGCCGGGCCGCGCGGGGGTGAGCGATGCCTCTTCCGGGGCGGGCGGGGGAGTGTTCGATTCCCGTTATCCTTGAGCGTCCTTATCCTTGGGCGTCCCCTTCGTCATCCTTGAGCGTTCCCTTCGTCCGCCCCTCCGCCCCGTCAGAGCCTGGAGTCAGCGCCGTGCGCATCGATCTGCACACTCACTCCACCGCCTCCGACGGCACGGACACCCCGGCCGAACTGGTGCGGAACGCGTCGGCCGCCGGTCTCGACGTCGTCGCCCTGACCGACCACGACACGACGCGCGGCTACGCGCAAGCGATCGCCGCGCTGCCCTGCGGCCTGACCCTCGTCACGGGCGCCGAACTCTCCTGCCGTCTCGACGGCGTGGGGCTGCACCTGCTGGCGTACCTCTTCGACCCCGAGGAGCCGGAGCTCGCCCGCGAGCGCGAGCTGGTGCGCGACGACCGGGTGCCGCGCGCGAAGACGATGATCGGCAAGCTCCAGGGGCTCGGCGTGGACGTGACCTGGGAGCACGTCGCACGGATCGCGGGGGACGGCTCGGTCGGCCGCCCGCACATCGCCGAGGCGCTCGTCGAGCTGGGTGTCGTGCCCACCGTCTCCGACGCCTTCACGCCCGAGTGGCTCGCCGACGGCGGCCGCGCGTACGCCGAGAAGCACGAGCTGGGCCCCTTCGATGCGATCCGCCTGGTGAAGGCGGCCGGCGGTGTCACCGTCTTCGCGCACCCCGCCGCCGCCAAGCGCGGCCAGGTCGTGCCGGAGAGCGCGATAGCCGAACTCGCGGCGGCGGGTCTGGACGGCATCGAGGCCGATCACATGGATCACCTGCCTCAGACGCGCACCCGGCTGCACGGCCTCGCCGCTGACCTCGGCCTGCTGGTCACCGGCTCCAGCGACTACCACGGCAGCCGCAAGACCTGCGTACTCGGGGAGTTCACCACCGATCCCGAGGTCTACGGCGAGATCACGCGCCGGGCCACCGGGGCGTTCCCCGTGCCCGGGGCGGGCGGAAGCCGCAGCGGCACGGCCGCGTAACGCACCGCGCGCACCGCGGGCACCACGCACACCGCGCGCACCCTCTTTTCCTCCTTCGCTCCACCGTTCCCGTGTTCCGTGCCGGTGGCCGACGTGCCCTGTGCATGGCGGCGTCCGGTGCGGTTCCTTCGTACGACTCTCTGCAAGGCATCACTGTGTTCGACGTCGCCGTTTTCGGATCCCTTTTTCTCACGCTTTTTGTGATCATGGACCCCCCTGGGATCACCCCGATCTTCCTGGGCCTGACCGCGGGCCGCCCCGCCAAGGTCCAGCAGCGGATGGCCTTCCAGGCCGTCTGTGTCGCCTTCGGCGTGATCGCCGTCTTCGGCCTCGTGGGCCATCAGATCCTCGACTACCTGCACGTGTCCGTTCCGGCGCTGATGATCGCGGGCGGGCTCCTGCTGCTGCTCATCGCGCTCGACCTGCTCACCGGCAAGACGGACGAGCCGAAGCAGACCAAGGACGTCAACGTCGCGCTGGTCCCGCTCGGCATGCCGCTGCTCGCCGGGCCCGGCGCGATCGTCTCGGTGATCCTCGCCGTCCAGAACGCCGACAGTGTCGGTACGCAGCTCTCCGTCTGGTCGGCGATCGTGGCGATGCACGTGGTGCTGTGGCTGGTGATGCGGTATTCGCTGCTGATCATCCGCGTCATCAAGGACGGCGGCGTGGTGCTCGTGACGCGGCTCGCGGGCATGATGCTGTCCGCCATCGCGGTCCAACAGATCATCAACGGCGTGATGCAGGTGATCGACGGGGCGTGAGGTCCCGCCGTCCCGCCCTGGGGGGGGCGGACACACGAAGGGCCCCCGTACGGCTTTCGTACGGGGGCCCTACGACGACCGGGTCGTCCTGCGTTATGAGGCCGAGGACTCGGCCGGTCGGATGTAGATGCGCTGGCCTATCGCTGCGGCCTGCTGCACGATCCGATTGACGGAGGCGGCGTCCACGACGGTGCTGTCCACGGCGTTGCCGTCGACGTCGTCGAGTCGCATGATTTCGAAGCGCATGAGGCTTCTCCCTTCGTCTGGTCATCCTCCTGAAGGAGAACTACTGGAGATGGCCAGGCTGTTTCCCGGCCATGAAGTGTCGGTTGCGGGCTCCCGTGCCCGCGTTCCTGATGGGTACAACGAGTTGCCCCGTGCAAACATTCCCTACGCTAAGGAAATTTTTCGAGTACCTAATTACCCGCGAGTAGCGGCACCAGTTGTGTTCGCTGTGTGACCGGCGGGAGACTGGGTTCCCTATGAACAACGTCGAACACGGCGCAGCCGACCATGGTGCCGCCGACCATGGCACAGCCGACCATGGCACAGCCGACCACGGCGCCGCCGGGCACATCAGCGCTCAGCTGGAGCGCGCCAACGGGCTGCTCGAACGCGTGCTCGCGGAGGTGGCGAAGACCCCGTCCACGCACGCGATCTTCGTCGACGCCGGGTACCTTTACGCGGCCGCGGGCCGGCTCGCCGCGGGCACCGAGGACCGGCGGTCCTTCGACCTCGACGCCGAGGGCCTCATCGAGGCGCTCATCGACAAGGCCCGCACGATCTTCGCGGACAGCCGGTTGCTGCGCGTCTACTGGTACGACGGGGCCAGGCGCCGCATCCACACCACCGAACAGCAGTCGATCGCGGAGCTGCCCGACGTCAAGGTCAGGCTCGGCAACCTGAACGCCAACAATCAGCAGAAGGGCGTCGACTCCCTCATCCGCAGCGACCTGGAGTCCCTGGCCCGGCACCGCGCCATCAGCGACGCGGCGCTCATCGGTGGCGACGAGGACCTCGTCTCGGCGGTCGAGGCGGCGCAGGGGTACGGCGCGCGGGTCCATCTGTGGGGCATCGAGGCACCCGACGGACGCAACCAGGCGGAGCCGCTGCTCTGGGAGGTCGACAGCCAGCGGACGTTCGACCTCGACTTCTTCAAGCCGTACGTGTCCCGGCGCGCCGCCACCCCGACGTACGAGGCGGGGCCCGCCGCGCAGCGGCCCACGCGCGAGGACGTCCGCTTCGTCGGCGCGCAGATCGCCGCGAAGTGGCTCGCGGCGCGGGGGCGGGAGGCGCTGGTGGGGCTGCTGCCCGGTCACCCGTACCTGCCGGGGTCGGTGGACCAGGAGCTGCTGGTGGAGGCGGAGCGGATGCTGCAGTACTCGCTGCGGGGCCAGTCCGATCTGCGCAGGGCGCTGCGGGACGGATTCTGGGACCACCTGCGGACGCAGTACTGAAACTAGCCGTCCCGGCGGTGGCCGAGGCCGTCCCAGAAGCCGGTCAGGGCGGCAGCCGTCTCCTTCGGGCGGTCGGTGTTGGGGGAGTGCTCGGCGCCGGTGATCACCGTGCGGTGGGCGCGCAGGCGGTGTGCCATGTCGTCCAGGAGCGGCACGGGCCAGGTGTCGTCACGCTCGCCCGAGATGACGTGCTTGGGCAGCCCGGTGTCGGCGAGTTCCGCCACGCGGTCCGGCTCCGTGGAGAGCTGCCCGCCGGTCGCGATGAGCTGGGCGGGGTTGTGCCGCAGCCAGCGGGCGCGCAGGGCCGCGCTGTCGTCGCCGCCGTCCGCGAGGGCGCCGCCGGTGTCGGTGTCCTCCGGGGGCGGCGGCGCCATGGCCTGCATGGCCTGCCACACCTCCTCCATCGAGAGCACCGCGAGGGCGTCGGCCAGCATCTTGGCGCGGGCCTGCTGGGCCGGGGTGATCGCGGCGGGGCCCGAGGACATCAGCGTGAGCGAGGCGAAGGCGCCGGGGTCCAGGAGCACGGCGGCGCGGGCGATCTGGCCGCCGAGGGAGTGACCGACGAGGTGGGGCGGGACCGGCGCCGCCAGGGCCGCCGTCTGCGTCAGTACGTCGCGGGCCAACTCGCCCTGGGCGTACGCCGATTGGTCGTCCGGCCCCGGTGACTCGTACTGCCCCCGGCCGTCCACGGCCACGGCGCGGTAACCGGCGGTGGCCAGGGGTTCCAGGAGGGCGATGAAGTCCTCCTTGCTGCCGGTGAAGCCGGGGAGCAGGAGGGCGGTCCCGTTGACCTGGGCGCCCTCGGGCGGAAGCGCGTCGAGGACGGCGAAGTCGCCGCGGGCGGTGTGGAGGACGCGGGCGGTCGTGCACGGGGGCGGCGTGAAGGTGGGAGGCCTGCTCATGGGGCGAGGCTAACGGGTTCTGGTGGCGGGGCCCCGGGCGGGTTCTCGGGCGTGGGCGTGGGCGTAGGCGTGGGTCGGCGGGGCCCGGGATTTGGGTGGCCGTTTCCGCCGCTGCGCGACGGGGGCTCTCCCACCCACCCGCCCGTCACCCCGGGGGGTACCGGGCGGCTTCGTGACTCCGCGGCTTCGTGCTTCGTGCCGGGAACGCGCGAAGGCCCGCCCCTGGTGAGGGGCGGGCCTTCGGCGGTGCGGAAGGGCGGAGGCTCAGCTCTCCGCGGACTTCACGGGCTCCGCCTTCTTGCGCGTGCGGCGGCGCGGGGCCGCGACAGGCGCCTCGGCCTCGGTCACGTCCGCGACCGGGGCGGCGGCCGCCTTGCGCGTACGGCGACGCGGCTTCGGCTCCTCCGTCGACTGCGCGGGGATCTCGGCCTCGACGACGGGCTCGGCGGCCTTGCGGGTACGCCGCTTCGGCTTTTCCTCGACCGGGGTCTCGGCCTCGGTGTCAGCCACGGGCTCGGCGGCCTTGCGGGTACGACGCTTGGGCTTCTCGGCGGCCGGGGCGTCGACCTCGGTCACCGTCTCCGCGGCCTTGCGTGTACGGCGCTTGGGCTTGTCCTCGACCGGAGCTTCGGCTGCGGCGTCGGCGACGGGCTCGGCGGCCTTGCGGGTGCGGCGCTTGGGCTTTTCCTCGACCGGGGCCTCGGCCTCGGTGTCAGCCACGGGCTCGGCGGCCTTGCGGGTACGACGCTTGGGCTTCTCGGCGGCCGGGGCGTCGACCTCGGTCACCGTCTCCGCGGCCTTGCGTGTACGGCGCTTGGGCTTGTCCTCGACCGGAGCTTCGGCTGGGGCGTCGGCGACGGGCTCGGCGGCCTTGCGGGTGCGGCGCTTGGGCTTTTCCTCAACCGGGGTCTCGGCCTCGGTGTCAGCCACGGGCTCGGCGGTCTTCCGCGTACGGCGCTTGGGCTTCTCGGCAACCGGAGCCGGGGCGTCCGCCTCGGTCACCGTCTCCGCGGCCTTGCGTGTACGGCGCTTCGGCTTCTCCTCGACCGGAGCTTCGGCTGCGGCGTCGGCGACGGGCTCGGCGGTCTTCCGCGTACGCCGCTTCGGCTTCTCCGCGGCCGGAGCCTCCGGCTCGGCGACGGGGGCCTTCGGCTCCGCGGCCGGGGCCTCGGGCTCCGTGACGGTCGTCTCGGCGGCGGTCACCGCTTCGGCGGCGGCGCCACCACGCGTCCGGCGGCGGCGACGCGGGGTGCGCGCCTCCGTCGGCTCGGCGGCGGCCGGAGCGGACTCCTCGACGACCGGAGCGGTGGCCGTGGCCGTCGACGCCGAGGCCGTGCCCGTGTTCTCCAGGGGGAACCCGCACGCGTGCGCCGACGGCGTCGCGGCGTACGCGCGGGGCGCTCCCGCTCGGCCGACGCGGAACCCGGACCCGAAGCGGAACCAGAACCACCGGAACGGTCACGGTCACGGTCGCGACCGCGGTCACGGTCTCGGTCCTGCGAACGGCCGCCGCGGCCGCCACGGCCACGCCCGCCGGTCTCGCCGAGGTCCTCGATCTCCTCCGCGCCCAGACCCGCACGGGTCCGCTCGGCACGCGGCAGAACACCCTTGGTGCCCGCCGGGATGTTCAGCTCCTCGTACAGGTGCGGGGAGCTGGAGTACGTCTCGACCGGGTCGTTGAAGCCCAGGTCCAGCGCCTTGTTGATCAGCTGCCAGCGCGGGATGTCGTCCCAGTCGACCAGCGTGATCGCGATGCCCTTGGCGCCCGCGCGGCCGGTGCGGCCGATGCGGTGGAGGTACGTCTTCTCGTCCTCCGGCGACTGGTAGTTGATGACGTGCGTGACGCCCTCGACGTCGATGCCGCGGGCGGCGACGTCGGTGCAGACGAGCACGTCCACCTTGCCGTTGCGGAACGCCCGCAGGGCCTGCTCGCGCGCGCCCTGGCCGAGGTCGCCGTGCACGGCGCCGGAGGCGAAGCCGCGCTTCTCCAGCTGCTCGGCGATGTCGGCGGCGGTGCGCTTGGTGCGGCAGAAGACCATCGCGAGCCCACGGCCGTCGGCCTGGAGGATGCGGGAGATCATCTCCGGCTTGTCCATGTTGTGCGCGCGGTAGACGAACTGCGCGGTGTTCGCGACGGTCTGGCCCTCGTCGTCCGGCGCGGTGGCGCGGATGTGCGTGGGCTGCGACATGTAGCGGCGGGCGAGGCCGATGACCGCGCCCGGCATGGTCGCCGAGAACAGCATCGTCTGACGCTTCGGCGGCAGCATGTTGATGATCCGCTCGACGTCGGGCAGGAAGCCCAGGTCGAGCATCTCGTCGGCCTCGTCGAGGACGAGGCACTTGACGTGCTTGAGGTCGAGCTTGCGCTGGCCCGCGAGGTCGAGCAGACGACCGGGGGTGCCGACGACGATGTCGATGCCCTTCTTGAGGGCCTCGACCTGTGGTTCGTAGGCGCGGCCGCCGTATATGGCGAGGACGCGGACGTTGCGCGCCTTGCCGGCGGTCAGGAGGTCGTTCGTCACCTGCTGGCAGAGCTCGCGGGTGGGGACGACGATGAGGGCCTGCGGCGCCTCGGTCAGCTGCTCGGGCTTCGCGCGGCCCGCCTCGACGTCGGCGGGGACGATCACGCGCTCCAGGAGCGGGAGTCCAAAGCCGAGCGTCTTGCCGGTGCCGGTCTTGGCCTGGCCGATGACGTCCTTGCCCGAAAGGGCGACGGGGAGCGTCATCTCCTGGATGGGGAAGGGGTTGATGATGCCGACGGCTTCAAGGGCTTCGGCTGTCTCGGGAAGAATCCCGAGCTCTCGGAAAGTCGTAGTCAGGGCTATGCCTCTTCTGTGAGACGCGGCGTGAGGCGAACGCTGGGGGTCGTGACCGTGCCACTACCGCCGGCTGCTGGGGGGCTTGCCGGGGGCGCGGGACCACTGCCTGCGCTCGAGCGCTCTTACCGCTGAGGTTCCCTCCTCGTGCCGTACGCATCTGCGCGTACCGCCCGGAGGGCTGTCGGGTCGGAGCCGATCGGGCCACCGACCGGGCATCCTCATTCATACGGCCCGTCGAATATTCGGCAGGCGCTTTACCACTGTACCCCGGAATCCCGCAGGCGTGTCCGGCGAATTCGTCACATGGTCGTGGTCACAGTGACTGACCAGGGCCTTACGCCTTACGGCAAGCGGGCTATTGTGCGCTTCATGGAGACGCCTGACATCCCCGCCGAATCCGCCCCCGAGACCCCCGCCGAAGTCACCGGAGTCGCTGCCCAGGACTGGGCGAAAGCTTCCGCCGAGCCCCACTACCGCGCCGCGGTCGTCGACCTGCTCGGCGCGCTCGCCTACGGGGAGCTCGCGGCGTTCGAGAGGCTCGCGGAGGACGCGAAGCTGGCGCCGACCCTCGGCGACAAGGCGGAGCTGGCGAAGATGGCGTCGGCGGAGTTCCACCATTTCGAGCAGTTGCGGGACCGGCTCTCGGCGATCGGCGCGGAGCCGACCGAGGCCATGGAGCCCTTTGTGGCGGCGCTCGACGGTTTCCACCGGCAGACCGCGCCGTCCGACTGGCTGGAGGGCCTCGTCAAGGCGTACGTCGGCGACTCGATCGCCAGTGACTTCTACCGCGAGGTGGCGGCCCGGCTCGACGCCGACACGCGCGAGCTGGTCCTCGCCGTCCTCGACGACACCGGGCACGCGAGCTTCGCCGTGGAGAAGGTGCGGGCCGCGATCGAGGCGGACCCGCGCGTCGGCGGGCGGCTCGCCCTGTGGGCGCGGCGGCTGATGGGCGAGGCGCTCTCGCAGTCGCAGCGGGTGGTCGCGGACCGGGACGCGCTCTCCACCATGCTGGTGGGCGGCGTCGCGGACGGGTTCGACCTCGCCGAGGTCGGGCGGATGTTCTCCCGGATCACCGAGGCGCACACCAAGCGGATGGCCGCCCTGGGGCTGGCCGCCTGAGGTCGGGTGTGCCGGTGCGGGGCGTCTTGCGCTGAGCGCGCAGTTCCCCCCGCCCCTGCGGGGCGCCCCCGCGCGCCCCGGTCACGCCGTCGCTGAGCGGTGCATTCCGGCTCGGGACGGGCGGATCAGCAGGGACAGCAGGGCCACCGAGACGGTCACCGCTCCCAGCATCACCGCGGGGGCGTGGCCGGAGCCCAGTGCCATGTGGGTGATGAAGGCGCCGATGAGGGCGCCGGCGGGGCCTGTCGACAGGACCAGGCTGCGCGCGGGCAGCCGGTGCGCCAGTCGGTGGGCCGCGGCCCAGGCCAGCGCGAGGCCCAGCAAGGTGGACCCGAGTGCTTCCAGAATCACGGTGGTGCCCTCCTTCGCGGCCAGGTGCAAATCGGTCGTAGCCGGTCTACCCCCGGCAGCCGGAACGCAACCCTCCATGACCCGGTGGCCCCGCTGTCACCCCGTACACCACACAAGTCACGCAAGTCCGTATGCCACACACGTACGAGGACGTACGAGTACGGCCCGGTGGTTGAAGAACCACCGGGCCGTACTCGTACGCTCGTATGCGCGTCCTGAGCGGAGCGTTCTACAGGGCGCTGAAGCCCACCTTGCGCGCCGTGGGCTCGCCGAGCTCCACATACGCGAGGCGGTCGGCCGGAACCAGGACCTTGCGGCCGTGGTCGTCCACGAGGCTCAGCAGCGGCGACTTGCCGGTCAGCGCCTCGGACACCGCGTGCTCGATTTCCTCGGCGCTCTGGCCGCTCTCCAGCACGATCTCGCGGGGCGCGTACTGCACGCCGATCTTGACCTCCACGGCTTTGTCCCTCCGACGGTCAGACTGTGCGCGGCCGTCCGCGCCGTACCCAGCACACATTAGCCCGGTGAGGGGACGTGGACGGCCGCTGCCGTGCACGCCGGTAGCGAACACGGAACGGGAACAAAAGAGGCGGCGGCCGGGGTGGGGCGTCAGTGGCCCTCGGTGCCGTGCAGGGGGAAGCCCGCGATACCGCGCCAGGCGAGCGAGGTGAGCAGTTCCACCGCCTTGTCGCGCGGAACCGTGCTGCCGCTGGCCAGCCAGTAACGGGCGACCACCTGCGAATACCCGCCGAGGCCCACGGCCAGGAGCATCGCCTCGTCGCGCGGCAGGCCGGTGTCCTCGGCGATGACCTCGCAGATCGCCTCGGCGCACTGGAGGGTGACGCGGTCGACGCGCTCGCGGACCGCGGCCTCGTTCGTCAGGTCCGACTCGAAGACCAGCCGGAAGGCGCCGCCCTCGTTCTCGACGTACGCGAAGTAGGCGTCCATCGTCGCCGCGACGCGCAGCTTGTTGTCCGTGGTGGACGCGAGAGCGGTGCGCACCGACTGGAGCAGCGACTCGCAGTGCTGGTCGAGCAGGGCCAGATAGAGGTCGAGCTTGCCGGGAAAGTGCTGGTAGAGCACCGGCTTGCTGACTCCGGCGCGCTCGGCGATGTCGTCCATCGCGGCCGCGTGGTAACCCTGTGCGACGAAAACTTCCTGGGCCGCGCCGAGAAGTTGATTGCGTCGGGCACGACGCGGCAGGCGGGTGCCCCGCGGGCGTGCCGCCTCTGTCTGCTCGATGGCTGTCACGCCGCCTCCCAAATCGTCCGGTGTGCGGTGAGCGCCGCGCCGCCATCGTACTTTTCGGTAACAGCGATGTGTGCGGTGCGGGCGCAGAATTTCACGGACTGGACCGCCGCAGAAGCGCTTCGCGGCGGTGCGTAGCGGGGCAAACACGGTCAGGCCGTGTCGGCCGCCGCTCTGGGGGACGGCTCAGCGGTAGTCGTCCTCGTCGAGATCGACCACGCGGGCCTGCTCGGCGAGGTCCGCCTCGTTGGCGGCGTTCGGGTCGGCGTCCTTCAGTGAGTCGTCCCTGCGCGGGGCGAGATCGGCCTGCTGCTCGGCGGTGTCGGCCTCCGGGGCCTCCACGTCCGCCTCGGCTGCGCTCGCGTCCTCGTCCGGCTCGAAGGTCTCGGGGTCGGTCGGGTCGACACTCATGTGTGGCTCTCTCTTCCCTTGCGGTACTGGCGGCCCTTCGTGGTGCGAGTGCCCTCTTCGCCCGCTTTCTATGAGCGTAGGAGACACCCGGATGTGGCGCTACGCGATCCATGCGCGATCCCGTGTGCGATCCGCGGGCCGTCCCGTGCGAAACCCGTGGGCCATCTGTGACGGCGAACACGTGAGCTGGCGCGTGATCGTCTCGTAACATTGCCGCATGTCTTCGACCGAGCTGCCGAATCTGCTGGCCGCCACCGCCGCGCCGAAGCCCGGTGCCGTCGCGGTCGCGGAGGGTGAGCGGCTCGGCTCGGTCGGGCTGCCGGGGCTCACGCTGACCGTGCGTTCGCGGCCCTCGGTCCGCGGCGGGCTCCCGCCCGCCCTGTTCGTGCACGGGCTCGGCGGCTCCTCGCAGAACTGGTCGGCCCTGATGCCGTTCCTTGACGACGTCGTCGACTGCGAGGCCATCGACCTGCCGGGGTTCGGTGACTCACCGCCACCGGACGACGGGAACTACTCGATCACCGGGCACGCCCGCGCGGTCATCCGTTATCTCGACGCCCGCGCCCGCGGGCCCGTCCACCTCATCGGGAACTCGCTGGGCGGCGCCATCACCACGCGCGTCGCCGCGGTGCGGCCCGATCTCGTCCGCACCCTGACGCTGGTCTCGCCCGCGCTGCCCGAGCTGCGGGTGCAGCGCACAGCGGTGCCGACCGGGCTGCTCGCGGTGCCGGGAGTCGCCGGGCTGTTCACGCGGCTCACCAGGGACTGGACCGCCGAGCAGCGGGTGCGCGGGGTCATGGGGCTCTGTTACGGCGACCCTGCCAAGGTCACGCCGGAAGGTTTCAGCGCGGCGGTCCGCGAGATGGAGCGCCGGCTCCAGCTCCCCTATTTCTGGGACGCGATGGCGCGCTCGGCGCGCGGGGTCGTGGACGCGTACACGCTGGGCGGGCAGCACGGGCTGTGGCGGCAGGCCGAGCGGGTGCTCGCGCCGACCCTGCTGGTGTACGGCGCGCGGGACCTCCTCGTCTCGTACCGCATGGCGCGCAAGGCGGCCGCGGCGTTCCGCGACTCGCGGCTGCTCACGCTGACCGAGGTGGGGCACGTGGCGATGATGGAGGACCCGCAGAGCGTGGCCACGGCCTTCCGTGAACTCCTCTACGACGTGGGGGAGTTGAGTGTGACGCGGGGCGGTTCGGGGGTGGCCCGCTCTCCTGAGGCTGATGGCGCCGGTGAGAGCGGTGGTGGCAGTGGTGGCAGTGGTGGCACCGCTGCCGGTGGTGCCAGTGCTGCCGGTGGTACTCGTGACGCCCGCACGGGTTCGGGGAGCTGAGGCGGAGCGTGGGACGACACAGCCGCCGCGGCCCGGCAGCCAACGCTGACAACACGAGCACCACGGGTACGCCGCGGGCGCGGGGCGCCGGGGGCGGTGCGGGCGGCCAGCCCGGCGCCCAGCCCAGGACCCAGCCAGGGCCGGGCACGGGGCGTCGCAGGCGGGCGTCCGGGGGCGACGGGGCGTCTTCACAAGGGGCGCCTGTGGGCGGGGCGCCTGGTCATGGGGCTTCCGTTCATGGGGCGCCGGCCCAGGGCATGCCGCTGTCCGGGGAGTTGACGCATGGGGCGGCTGCTGATGGGGCTCCTGGGCGCGGCGAGCCCGTGCGCGGGGTGCAGGCGGACGACACGCCCGCGCACGGCGCTCCCGGGTGCGGCGCTCCCGGGTATGGAACGCCCGCGCACGGCACGCCCGCTCAGGGAGGCCCCGAGCATGGTGCTCCAGGGCACGGCACTCCCGCTCAGGGAGGCCCCGAGCATGGTGCTCCAGGGCACGGCACGCCCGCTCAGGGAGGCCCCGAGCATGGTGCTCCAGGGCACGGGGCGGCTGCCGATGGGGGTTCCGGGCATGGAACGCCTGTGCGTGAGGTGCCCGCTCACGGCGCCGCCGGGGCCGGGTCCACCGGGCATGAAGCACCCGGGCACGGTGCTGCCGGGCTTGGGGCCACCGGCCACGAAATCTCCGGGCATGGCGGTACGCCCGCGCCCGGCACGCCCACTCACGGAACGCCCCCCCACGGTGCCCCCGGCCATGGCACGCCCGCGCCCGAGGTTCCCGGGCATGGCGCGCCCACGTCCCCTGTCCCCGCCCCCGGAGCGCCCGCGCACGAGGCGCCGGCTGACGGTGGCCACGGGGCCGGGACCCCCGGGCACGAAGCCCCCGCGCACGAAGCCCCCACGCACGAAGCCCCCAAGCCCGGCGCCCCCGGCTCCGTGGCCCCCACGCACGAAGCCCCCAAGCCCGGCGCCCCCGGCTCCGTGGCCCCCGCGCACGAAGCCCCCAAGCCCGGCACCGTCGACCATGAAAGTCTCAGTACCCCCCAGTCACCGCCACCGCCCGAAGCCCCGCAGGTTCGCGGTGGGCATCCGGAGCAGCGGGAGGCCGGTGGCGGGTGGGGTCACGCTGCCGGGCGCGGGGGGTTGCCGCGGCCGCCTCGCGGTCGGCGGAGGCGGCCAGGGCCCCGCCAGGACTACGTGGAGGCCTTCCCCGAGGGCGACCCGGCGGCCGCGGCCGCCGGGCCGGGCGCGCCGCCGGCCCGCGATCCGTACGCCTCCGTCACCGACTGGAACGACAGCCCCGCGCACCGCGATGACTCCCCCGGCGGCGACAGTGGCGACCGCAGCGTCAAGAAGGGCGGCGGGCGGGCCCGCGTCCTCACCGGCATCGCGGCCGCCGCGGTGACCACCGTCCTCGCGGTCGTCGTGGCGGGCCAGGTCGCCGACGGCACCGACGACGCCGATGTTCACCCTCAGGCCGCCCCCGGCGGTGGCCCGCGCGACACCGAGGACCCCGCCTCACGCTCCGACGAGCGGCCGCCGCCGCCCACGGCGCCTCTCAAGGGACCGAAAGCGGCCCCGGTGACGTACGACCAGAAAATGGCCAAGAAATACCCGCTGGACGCCGAACTCAAGGCCTCCGGTGACTTCGAGGTGATTCCCGGATTCGACAAGGCGCCCGGAAAGGGGCAGCTCTACCGCTACCGCGTCGACGTCGAGCAGGGGCTCGGTCTGGACGGCACCCTTTTCGCGCAGGCAGTACAGAAAACCCTGAACGACGACCGGAGTTGGGCGCATGGCGGAGCCCGCGCCTTCGAGCGGATCTCGTCGGGAAAGCCTGATTTCGTCATCACGCTGGCGAGCCCCGGGACGACCGCCGCATGGTGCGCGAAATCCGGCCTGGATACGACCGAGGACAATGTCTCGTGCGATTCCGCGGCGACGGAACGCGTGATGATCAATGCCTTTCGGTGGGCGCAGGGCGCCAAGACCTACGGCGATGCCGTCAAGAAGAAGTACGGCAGCGCCATTTTCCCGTACCGCCAGATGCTGATCAACCACGAGGTCGGGCACCGGCTCGGCTTCAATCACACGGACTGCACGGAGGACGGCCAACTCGCGCCGGTCATGCAGCAGCAGACCAAGTTCCTCAACCACGACGGGATCAAGTGCAAGGCCAACCCCTGGGCGTTCCCCAAGAGTTGAGTCGGGCGCCGAGGCCGGTCGAGGCGGACGCTTTGACATCTGCCGGAAGTTCGTTCATATTTCTGCGCATGTCGAACCGTCACGCCCCTTCGAGCGCCGCCATCGAGCGCGCGCTGCTCGGCGTGACCGCGCTCTGCGTGGCCGACATCCACTGTTGCTGACGCCCGCCCCGGCGAGTGCGTCGCTTTCTCCCACGGCTCCTCGGCTGTGCTGGTCCCATCCTCCAGCCTCTTGTGCCGGTCCCGTCCCACAGTTTCCTGTGCCGGTTCCGTCCACAGTTTCTCGTGCTGGTTCCGTCCCACAGCTCCGTGCCGTTTTCTCCCGCGCCTCCCCGGGGTCAGCTCTGCCCAATTCCCGCTGACCCGCCGCGTTTTCGCGGTGTTTCCCGAGAGGTACTTCCCGATGCGTCAAGCGTCCGTCATAGCCCGCCGCGCGGCAGCGGCATCCGTCAGTCTGATCCTGGTCTCGGGCATCGCCGCCTGCGCGGGCCCGAAGGGCGAGGGCGCCGGGAGCGGCGGCGGTGGCGGCGGCCGGCCGGTGAAGGGCGGCACGCTCACCGTTCTCAACCGCGACCCGCAGACCGACTTCGACCCCGCGCGGCTCTACACCTCCGGCGGCGGCAACATCCCCTCGCTCGTCTTCCGTACGCTGACCACCCGCAACCGCGAGGACGGCGCCAAGGGTGCCGAGGTCGTGCCGGACCTCGCCACCGACCTGGGCAGACCGAGCAAGAACGCCACGGTGTGGACGTACACCCTGAAGAAGGGGCTCAAGTACGAGGACGGTACGCCGATCACCTCCGCCGACGTGAAGTACGGCATCGAGCGCTCCTTCGCCGCCGAACTCAGCGGCGGCGCGCCCTACGTGAGGGACTGGCTGATCGGCGGGGACACCTACCAGGGCCCCTACAAGGACAAGAGCGGCAAGGGGCTCGATTCCATCGAGACGCCGGACGAGCGGACCATCGTCTTCCACCTCGCCAAGCCCGAGGGCGAGTTCCCGTTCCTGGCCACCCAGACGCAGTTCGCCCCCGTCCCCAAGAGCAAGGACAAGGGCACGAAGTACGAGGAGCACCCCCTCTCGTCCGGGCCCTACAAGGTCGTGAGGAACGAGAACGACGGGGAACGGCTGCGGCTGGAGCGCAACCCGCACTGGTCCGCCGCCACCGACGCGGAGCGCAAGGCCTACCCGGATGTCATCGACGTACGCTCCGGCCTCGACTCGTCCGTCATCAACCAGCGGCTCTCCGCGAGCCAGGGCGCGGACGCCGCCGCCGTCACCACCGACACCAACCTCGGCCCGGCCGAACTCGCCAAGGTCACCGGCGACAAGGAACTGGCCTCGCACGTCGGCACCGGACACTTCGGGTACACGAACTACCTCGCCTTCAACCCGAAGGTGAAGCCCTTCGACGATCCCAAGGTGCGGCAGGCCATCTCGTACGCCGTGGACCGCTCCTCCGTGGTCAACGCCGCCGGCGGCTCCTCGCTCGCCGAGCCCGCCACCACGTATCTGCCGAACCAGAAGTCCTTCGGATACACGAAGTACGACCATTTCCCGGCGGGACCGAACGGCAACCCGAAGAAGGCCAAGGAGTTGCTGAAGGAGGCCGGTCACGGGGACGGGCTGACCATCACGCTCACGCACTCCGACGCCAAGGACTTCGAGACGAGCCCCGAGATCGCGACCGCGATCCAGGACGCCCTGAAGAAGGCCGGCATCACCGTCGAACTGGAGGGACTTGAGGAGAACGACTACGCCGACAAGATCCACAGCGTCCAGGACGAGCCCGGCCTCTTCCTCACCCGCTGGGGCGCCGACTGGCCCTCCGGCGGTCCCTTCCTCGCCCCGATCTTCGACGGGCGGCAGATCGTGGAGGACGGCGCCAACTTCAACACCGGTTTCCTGGACGACAAGTCCGTCAACGACGAGATCGACGAGATCAACAAGCTGACGGATCTCGACGCCGCCGCCAAGCGCTGGGGCGCCCTCGACAAGAAGATCGGCGAGAAGGCGCTGACCGTGCCGCTCTTCCACCCGGTCTACAAGCGGCTGTACGGCAAGGACGTCACGAACGTCGTGATCAGCGACTGGACCGGCGTCCTCGACGTCTCCCAGGTCGCGGTGGAGCAGTCGTGACCGACGCCTCCGGCTTCTGGCGGCGGCTGCGCGAGCGGCCCGCCGCCCTCGTCGCGGCGGGCGTCGTCGCCCTGCTCGTTCTCGTGGCGCTCGCCGCGCCGCTGCTCGCGGCCCTGGAGGGGCAGGACCCCACCACGTACCACCCGGATCTGATCGACTCGGCACGCGGTGGCGTGCCGGTCGGGCCGCTCGGCGGGATCAGCGGCGAGCACTGGCTCGGCGTCGAACCGCAGACCGGGCGGGATCTCTTCGCCCGCCTCGTGTATGGGGCACGGGTCTCGCTCGGCGTCGCGCTCGCGGCCACCGTCGTCCAGGTGTTCGTCGGGGTCGTGGTCGGCGTCGCGGCCGGGATCGGCAACCGGTGGGTGGACCAGGTGCTCAGCCGCGCCACCGACGTCATCGTGGCCCTGCCGCTGATGGTCCTGGCGCTCGCGCTGATGGCGGTCGTGCCGAGCGGGTTCCCGCGGCCGGTGCTCGTCGCCCTGGTCATCGGGCTCGTCGCCTGGGGCACCATGGCCAAGATCGTCCGCGCGAGGACGGTCACGCTCAAGGAGCTCGACCATGTGGCCGCGGCGCGGCTCAGCGGCTGGGGCCCCGTACGGATCGCCCGGCGCGAGCTGCTGCCCGCGCTCGCCGCGCCCGTCATCACCTACGCCGCGCTGCTCGTCCCCGCGAACATCACGGCCGAGGCCGCCCTCTCCTTCCTCGGCGTCGGCGTGACACCGCCGACCGCCTCATGGGGACAGATGCTCACGTCCGCGGACGTCTGGTACCAGGCGGCACCGCAGTACCTGCTGTACCCGGCGGGCGCGCTGTTCGTGACCGTGCTCGCGCTCACCGTCCTCGGCGACGGGGTGCGCACGGCGCTCGACCCGCGGGCCGCCTCCCGGCTGCGCGTCGGGACCGGGCGCGGGCGCGGGGCACCGACGGCAAGCGGGCGGGAGGTCCGCTCATGACAGGGCTCACGCGCCTCTCCGGCTTCCTGCCGCGGCGTCTCCTCGGCGCCCTCGTCACCCTCCTCGCCCTCTCTGTGATCGTCTACGGGGTGTTCTACGCGGCCCCCGGCGACGTCGCCCAGATCACCTGCGGCCCGCGCTGCTCACCCGCCCAGGTCCAGCAGGTCGCCGAGCAACTGCGCCTCGACGATCCCCTGTACGTCCGCTACGGGGACTTCCTCCAGAGCCTCTTCGTCGGCCACGACTACTCGACCGGCACGGGCACCGAGCACTGCGCCGCGCCCTGCCTCGGCGTCTCGTACCGGAGCGACCAGCAGGTCACCGCGCTGATCCTGGCGAAGCTGCCGGTCACGGCGTCGCTGGCGCTGGGCGCGATGGTGATGTGGCTGATCCTCGGCGTGGGCACCGGTGTGCTCTCCGCCTGGCGGCGCGGCCGGGTCAGCGAGCGCGTCCTGACCGCCCTCACGCTCGCGGGCACCGCCACGCCCGTCTTCGTGATCGGCCTGCTGCTGATGATCCTGGTCTGCGGCCGGCTCCAGTGGCTGCCGTTCCCGCAGTACGTGGCCTTCGGCGACGACCCGACGCAGTGGGGGTGGAACCTGCTGCTGCCCTGGCTGTCGCTCGCGTTGATCGAGGCCGCCAAGTACGCGCGGCTGACCCGCTCCTCGATGCTGGAGACCCTCGCCGACGACCACGTGCGGACCTTTCGCGCGTACGGCGTGGGGGAGCGTTCGATCATCGGCAGGCACGCGCTGCGGGGCGCCGTGGCGCCGGTCATCGCGCTGACCGCCAACGACGTCGGGTCGATGTTCGGCGGTGCCGTGCTCACCGAGACGCTGTTCGGCCTGCCCGGGATCGGACGCGAACTCGTCCGCGCCGTCAAGGTCGTCGACCTGCCGGTGGTGGTCGGGATGGTCCTGGTCACCGGTTTCTTCGTGGTGCTCGCCAACGCCGTCGCGGACGTGCTGTACGCGGTGGCCGACCGAAGGGTGGTGCTGTCGTGAGTCTCGTACGGGTCGAAAACCTGAGCGTGGAGTTCGCCTCGGGGGTGCGCGCCGTGGACGGGCTCTCCTTCACCTTGGAGGCGGGCGGCGCGCTCGCCCTCGTCGGCGAGTCCGGGTCCGGCAAGTCGACCGTCGCGTCGGCGCTGCTCGGGCTCCACCGGGGCACCGGAGCGCGCGTCGCCGGTGCCGTACGGGTCGACGGCATCGACGTACAAGAGGCGACCGAGGCCGAGCTGCGGCGGCTGCGGGGCGGGCGGGCCGCGATGGTCTTCCAGGACCCGCTCTCCTCCCTCGACCCGTACTGCACCGTGGGCGACCAGATCGCCGAGGTGTACCGCGTGCACACCGGGGCGTCCCGGCGGGCGGCACGCGCGCGTGCCGTGGACGTGCTCGGCCGGGTCGGCATCCCCGACGCCGCGCGCCGCTCGCGCTCGCGCCCGCACGAGTTCAGCGGCGGCATGCGGCAGCGCGCCCTCATCGCCATGGCCCTGGCGTGCGAACCCGCGCTGTTGATCGCCGACGAGCCGACCACCGCGCTCGACGTCACCGTCCAGGCCCAGATCCTCGACCTGCTGCACACGCTGCGGGAGGAAACCGGCATGGGGCTGCTCCTGGTCACCCATGACGTGGGCGTCGCGGCGGAGAGCACCGACGAGGTCCTCGTCATGCGGGGCGGGCGCGCGGTGGAGCGGGGCGCGGTGCGGCACGTCCTCGCGGCGCCGAAGGAGCCGTACACCCGGGAACTCCTGAGTGCTGTCCCCAGGGTCGACGCGCCGCTCCTGTCGCCCTCCAAGGAGGTGGATGAGTGGGACGTCGTGCTCGAAGCGGTCGGGCTGCGCCGGGAGTTCGGACGCGGCAAGCGCGCCGTCACCGCCGTCGACGACGTCTCGCTCGCCGTCCGCCGCGGGGAGACCCTCGGCATCGTGGGCGAGAGCGGCAGCGGCAAGACGACGCTGGGGCGCATGCTCGTGGGCCTGCTGGAGCCGAGCGCGGGCCGGCTGCTGCACGAGGGCGCCGAGCGGCCCGGCGGCCGGGTGGACCCGAAGGTGCAGATGGTCTTCCAGGACCCCGTCTCCTCGCTCAACCCGCGCCGCTCCGTCGGCGAGTCCATCGCCGACCCACTGCGCGCGCGGGGCGAGAGCGACACCTTCGTACGAGGGCGTGCGCGCGAGCTCCTGGAGCGCGTGGGGCTCGAACCGGCGCACTACGACCGCTATCCGCACGAGTTCAGCGGCGGACAGCGGCAGCGCGTCGGCATCGCGCGTGCGCTGGCCGCCGAGCCGCGGATCATCGTCTGCGACGAACCCGTGTCCGCACTCGACGTGACGACACAGGCCCAAGTGGTGGCGCTGCTCGCCGCGTTGCAGCGGGAGCTGGGCCTCGCGCTCGTCTTCATCGCGCACGATCTGGCGGTCGTACGCCAGGTCAGTGACCGTGTCGCGGTGCTGAGGCGGGGGCGGCTCGTCGAGTACGGCAGCGTGGGCGAGGTGTACGGCTCGCCGCGGGCCCCCTACACGAGGCAGCTGCTGGCGGCCGTGCCGTCGCTCGATCCGGAGGCGGCCCTGCGACGTCGCACGGCCCGCAGGGAGCTGGCGGCGGCCTGACTCTCCGTAGCGGAAGCGGGGTTGCGGGACGCCATAGCGCGACGGAACGCCACCGGCGCGGGAAAGTTACGGACGTTCACCCCTTTTGGTGGCGCGATGGACAACCGTCCGTCGCGCCACCTGCATGACCGCATACGTTCATCCCGCTGCGAGCCGCCGAGCCAACGGCGGCTCCCCAAACGGGAGATCGGGGGTGCACTCGTGCGCGTTGCACTGCTTACGGAGGGTGGCTATCCGTATGTGGGTGGTGAGGGCCGACTCTGGTGCGACCGGCTCGTGCGCGGGCTCGGGCAGCACGAGTTCGACGTGTACGCGCTCAGCCGTGACGAGCGGCAGGAGGCCCTCGGCAGGCTCGAACTGCCGCCCCACGTGCGCCGGGTGCGCACGGCCCCCCTGTGGAATACCGACAACCGGGCGACGCTTTATGGCGCTGGGCCGCGCGGCGGGCATGGGCGCCGGGCCCGGCGGCGGTTCGCGGAGTGCTTCGCGGAGCTGGCGGATGTGGTCTGCCGGGGTGGCGCTGCCGGGGCCGGGGGCTCACTGGGACACGGCGGCTCACCGGGGCTCGGCGGCTCACCGGGGCTCGGTGGCTCAGCGGGGCCCGGCGGTTCATGGCGACCCGGCGGCTCATCGCTGGCCGGTGGCTCATCGCGACCCGGCGCGGCGGCCCTTACGCGAAGTCCCGACACCGCCACCCCGGAGGGCCACTCCGACGATGTGGCGGACCGTTTCGCCAACGCGCTGTACGGGCTCGCCGAACTCGCCCGCGACGAGGGCGGCCTGGTCGGCGCGCTGCGCTCCGAGGCCGCCGTGCGCGCGCTGGAGAGCGCCTGCCGCGCGCCCGGCGCGCTGCGGGCCGCCCGTGGCGCGCGGGTGTCCGACCTGCTCGTCGCCGCGAGTCTGATGGAGCGGGCGCTGCGCCCGCTCTCCCTCGACTGGTACGACGACGATGGGCTCGGCGCGGTCGACCTGTGCCACGCCACCTCCGGCGGACCCGCTGCGCTGACGGGGCTGCTCGCCGGGCACTTCGCGGGAGTGCCGCTCCTCGTGACCGAGTACGGCGTCCACCTGCGCGCGCACCTCCTCGCCGCCGGGAGCATGGAACTGAGCGCGCCGGCGCGGGCGCTGCTCGCCTCCTTCCACGGCCTCCTCACCGCGGAGGTGTACCACCAGGCCGTGCTGATCACCCCCGGCAACACCCACGCCCGCCGCTGGCAGGAGCGCTGCGGAGCCGACCGGGCCAAGCTGCGCACGGTCCACCCCGGCATGGACTCCGAGCGCTTCGCGGAGATCGGCGAGCGGGGTTACGACGACGGTGCCGCCGACCCCGACACGCTCCTGTGGGTCGGCCGCGTCGAACCCGCCAAGGACCTGATCTCGCTGCTCCACGCCTTCGCCGAGGTGCGCAAGGAGCGGCCGAGCGCGCGCCTGCGGATCGTCGGGGCGCCGCCTGAGGGGCGCGAGAGCGAGGACTGTCTCGCGCAGTGCCGGGCGCTCGCCGCGCAGCTCTTCCCGGACGAGGCGGCGGGGGCGCACGCCGTCGGCGACAACCCCGTCTCCTTCGAGGAGATCGGCGGGCCCGGGGTGCCCGGCCTCGCCGACGCGTACGCCGCGGGCGGGGTGGTGGTGCTCTCCAGCGTCGTCGAGGGCTTTCCGATCAGCCTGGTCGAGGCCATGTTCTGCGGGCGGGCGACCGTCTCGACGGACGTCGGCGCGGTGGTGGAGGTCATCGGCGGCACGGGCCTCGTCGTGCCGCCGCGCAACCCGCGGGCGCTCGCGGAGGCGTGCGTGGCGCTGCTGCGCGACCCCGAGCGGTGCGCACGCCTGGGCGCGGCGGCGCGGGCGCGGGCCCTCGAACTCTTCACCGTCGAGCAGAACGTCGCGGCATTTCGCGGCATTTACCTGGAGATCGTCTCGCACTGCCCGGTGCGGCGGGACGCGCTGGACGCGGCGGGCGAGCCGGTGCCGTTCGCGAACCCGGCCGAGGCGTACGTGCCGGGCCGGTGGGCGGCCCCGGGCCCAGCCTCCGCGGCGGACAGCGGAGGGGCGCCCAGCTGGGCCGCCCAGGAGCCGGGGGAACGGGAGCAGTTGAAGGGGGCCGGGGTATGACGGGGCGGGAGGGCGTTGCGGAGGTCGTGGGGGGTGATGGCGCGGTGGGGGGTGATGGCGCCGTGGGGGGCGACGGTGCGGTGGAGGGGGACGGCGCGCTCCCTCCCGAGGCGACGGCGAGCCCCACGCGGCGCGGAGCCGCCGACCAGGTGTGCTCCCCTGTACCGACCGCCACCGCCACCGTCCCCCGGCGCGGCGTCTCCGATGCGCCCATCCCCGAGACGACGGCCGGCCCCACGCCGCGTGGTGGCGCCGAGCCTGGCTCTCCCCAGACGCCCCCCGCCCGACGCGGCACCCCCGACCCCGTCAAAGCCCTCATGCACCGGCACCGCGAACTGTGTGAGCGGGCCGTCGACCCGTTGGAGATCGCCGCGGGGCTGGAGGCGCACGGTGTGACCGACCGGGTCGCCGCGCGGTACCGGCACCGGGACGTGTTCGCCCTGGCCGAGGAGATGTACGCGCGCGTGCCGCGCGGTGACGACGACAGCGGTGGGGGGCCGCACCCCGGCACCACGGCGCGTGGCAAGGGCGCGGGCCGGGCACCAGGCGACGTACGCCACGTGCCCGAAACGCCCCCCGGATGGGCTCTGTTCGCGCTGCTGCCCGGCGTCGTGTGCGCGGCAGCCGTGGCCGGGCTCGGGTCGGCCACCGGGGGCGCGCGGCTCGCGGTGGTGCTCGGCGGGGTGCTCGCCGTGGCCCTGGCGCTGCGGACCGCCCTGCGGAAGGGACCGCTGCGGGCCGTCACCCGCCTGACGCCCGCCACGCGCGCGTGGGTGTGCTGGCTCCTCACGTACGCACTGCTCGGCGACGCACTGCTGCGGAGCGCCGTCGCGGGCGGGCCCGACGGGCCGGGCGAGCTCTGGCAGCCCGCCACCGCCGCGCTGCTCGCCCTCACCCTCGCCGTCGCGCCCGCGACCTGGTGCGCCCGCCTCTTCGCCGTCCGGGCCGGCGGGCGGCTGCGGGCGAGCCGGGGGCTCGACGAATTCGCCGCCTCCGTGAGGCCGCTGCTGCTCGGCGTCGTCACGCTCTTCCTCGCCGCCCTCGGCGCCCTGCTCGCGGCGACGGACGCGCTGCCCGGCGCGGCTCCCGGCGGTCCCTCGGCCCTCGCCGGAGCCTGGGCGCTCGGCGCGCTGCTGCTGCTCGCCCGGCTGCTCGGCGTCCACGGCTTCACGCGCGCGCCCACCCTGCTGCTGGGCGCCGCGGGCGCCTGCGAAGCCGGGGCCCTGGCCCTGGTCTTCGCGGGGCGCCTGCCGGGGTGCGACGCGGCGGCGGCACCCGTGGACGCGGCCGTCACCGCCTGGGGCCCGGGCGCCGTCCCCACCGTCGCGTGTGGTGCCGCCGCACTCGCCCTCCTCATCCACGCGGCCAGGACCCTGCCCCTGGCCTCGGCCCACGCGGGCGCCACCCTCGCCCACGCCGCTACCGGCGACACGCCATGAGCTGTCCCGAACCCAGAGGCCTCGGCCCACGCGGGCGCCACCCTCGCCCACGCCGCTACCGGCGACACGCCATGAGCTGTCCCGAACCCAGAGGCCTCGGCCCACGCGGGCGCCACCCTCGCCCACGCCGCTATCGGCGACACGCCATGAGCCGTCCCGACCACCGACCCACCAGACCACTTTCCCGCGGGGCCGACACCGCGGGCCGGATCCCGTGACCCACGGCGACACCTCGAAGGAGAACACCAGATGACCACCCGCAGCCGTCTCCGCCTCCGAGCGGCCACTCCAGGAGGCGCCCGATGAGGGTGCTGCTGATCGGAGCCAACGGATACCTCGGCCGGTTCGTAGCAGACCGGCTGCTCGCCGACCCCGCGGTGCAGCTCACCGCGCTCGGCCGCGGCGACGACTCGGACGTACGGTTCGACCTCGCCAGCGGCAGTCCCGGCGCGCTCACCCGCTTCCTGGACGCCGTGCACCCGGGCGTCGTCATCAACTGCGCCGGTGCCACCCGCGGCGGCGCCCGTGAACTGACCCGGCACAACACCGTCGCCGTCGCCACCGTCTGCGAGGCCCTGCGCCGCAGCGGCTGCGGGGCACGCCTCGTGCAACTGGGCTGCGGTGCCGAGTACGGGCCGAGCCAGCCCGGCTCCTCCACCGCGGAGGACGCCGTGCCCCGCCCCGGCGGCCCCTACGGCGTCAGCAAACTGGCCGCCACGGAGCTGGTCCTCGGCTCCGGGCTCGACGCCGTCGTCCTGCGGGTGTTCTCGCCCGCGGGACCCGGCACGCCCGCGGGCTCGCCCCTCGGCCGCCTCGCGGAAGCCATGCGGCGCGCGATGCAGGCGGGGGACGGCGAGCTCAAACTCGGCGGACTCGGCGTGCAGCGGGACTTCGTCGACGTACGCGACGTGGCACGGGCCGTCCACGCCGCCTCGCTCTCCGCCGCCCAGGGCGTCGTCAACATCGGCTCGGGCCGTGCCGTACGCCTGCGGGACGCGGCCGCCGTACTGGCCCGCGTCGCCGGGTACGGCGGCGCCCTGCACGAACTCGACCAAGTGCCCATGCGGGCGACCATCGGCCATCCGCGCTCCGAGTCGGAGCACGGCATGCCGACCGCGTACCCCTACCCCGACGGCTGCGGCAGTTGGCAGCAGGCCGATGTGCGCACCGCGCGCGACCGGCTCGGCTGGCGGCCCCGCATCAACCTCGAGGAGTCACTCGCCGACATCTGGATGGAGGCCGCATGCCGCATCTGACCAGGACCACGCGGGGTGCCGCGAGCACCGAGGTGCGCATCGGCTTCGGCGTCCCGGGCTTCGCCCACCCCCTCGTCGCCCCCGTCGAATGGGCCGAACTCGCCCGACCCGGTGCCCCTTTGAAGTGGGTTGTCCTGAATGTCGCGAACGGCCCGGGCGAACGGCCCGATCCGCACTGCCTGGAGGCGGCGGGCCGCCTGCGGAACGCCGGCATCCGCGTCCTCGGCCACCTCGACACGATGTACGGCGCCCGGCCCTTCGGGGAGCTGATCTCCGACGCGCACCGCTACCTCGACTGGTACCTGGTCGACGGCTTCTCCCTGGACCGCTGCCCGACGGGGCGGGCAGCGGTCCCAGAGGTGCGCAGAGCCGTCACCACCCTGCGCGCACTCGTCGACGACGCGCACATCGTGCTCGGCCACGGGACGCATCCGCACCCCGGATACGCCGAGACGGGCGACCAGTTGGTGACCTTCGCGGGCCCGTGGAGCGATTACCGCTGGTCGCAGGTGGCCGAGTGGACCGCCGACCACCCGCCCGAGCGCTTCTGCCACTTCGTGCACGGCATGCCACGCGGACATCTGGACGAGGCGCTGCGCATCGCCCGCTGGCAGGGCGCCTCGACGATCTACTTCACCGACCGCGTGGACAGGGGCGGGGCGGGCGGCCCCTGGGAGTCCCTGCCCGGCTACTGGGACGACATTGTCTCGCGGGTCGGAACGGGTGTCTCGGAATGAAGAAGGGCGTGGCAGTGTTACGGAGAGAACAACCGTACGTAGGAACCGACCAACGGAGTCCCCGTGTCGCTGCCACCCCTGGTCGAGCCCGCATCTGAGCTCACCGTCGACGAGGTCCGCCGGTACTCCCGCCACCTGATCATCCCGGATGTCGGGATGGACGGGCAGAAGCGGCTGAAGAACGCCAAGGTGCTCTGTGTGGGCGCCGGAGGCCTCGGGTCGCCGGCGCTGATGTACCTCGCCGCGGCCGGTGTCGGCACGCTCGGCATCGTCGAGTTCGACGAGGTCGACGAGTCCAACCTCCAGCGGCAGATCATCCACAGCCAGGCGGACATCGGCCGCTCGAAGGCGGAGTCCGCGAAGGACTCGGTCCTCGGCATCAACCCGTACGTGAACGTGATCCTCCACGAAGAGCGGCTGGAAGCCGACAACGTGATGGACATCTTCAGCCAGTACGACCTGATCGTCGACGGCACGGACAACTTCGCGACGCGCTACCTGGTCAACGACGCGTGCGTGCTCCTCAACAAGCCGTACGTCTGGGGTTCGATCTACCGCTTCGACGGCCAGGCCTCCGTCTTCTGGTCCGAGCACGGCCCCTGCTACCGCTGCCTCTACCCGGAGCCGCCGCCGCCCGGCATGGTTCCCTCCTGCGCCGAGGGCGGCGTGCTCGGCGTGCTGTGCGCGTCGATCGGCTCCATCCAGGTCACCGAGGCGATCAAGGTCCTCACGGGCACGGGCGAGCCGCTGGTCGGCCGCCTGATGATCTACGACGCCCTGGAGATGCAGTACCGCCAGGTCAAGGTCCGCAAGGACCCCGACTGCGCGGTCTGCGGCGAGAACCCCACCGTCACCGAGCTCATCGACTACGAGGCCTTCTGCGGTGTCGTGTCCGAGGAGGCGCAGGAGGCGGCGGCCGGTTCGACGATCACTCCCAAGCAGCTCAAGGAGTGGATCGACGACGGTGAGAACATCGAGATCATCGACGTCCGCGAGATCAACGAGTACGAGATCGTCTCGATCCCCGGCGCCAAGCTGATCCCGAAGGACGAGTTCCTCATGGGCACCGCCCTGGAGAGCCTCCCGCAGGACAAGAAGATCGTCCTGCACTGCAAGACGGGTGTCCGCAGTGCGGAAGTCCTCGCGGTCCTGAAGTCCGCGGGCTTCTCCGACGCGGTCCACGTCGGCGGCGGCGTGATCGGCTGGGTCCACCAGATCGAGCCCCAGAAGCCGGTCTACTAGGCGTAGCGCCTGAGCAGATCTCCTGGCCGTAGCGCCTGAGCAGTGGCCCCGCAGCGATGTGATGCTGCGGGGCCACTGCCATGCGCGGGTCAGGTGACGATCAGGTATGTGCGGGTCAGGACTCGCAGACCTTGCCGTCCTTGGGGACCTCGCCCTTCAGAAGGTAGTCGTCGACCGTGTCGTCCACGCAGTCGCTGCCGTTGCCGTACGCCCCGTGGCCCTCGCCCTTCCACGTCATGTGGATGCCCACGCCCTTGCCGAGCTCATCGGCCATCTTGCGGGCGCCCTCGTAAGGGGTCGCGGGGTCGCCGGTGTTGCCGACGACCAGGATCGGGGCGGCGCCCGGCGCGCTGACCTCGGGGGAGTCGTGCTGTCCGGCCACCGGCCAGTCGTAGCACCAGCCTGCCGTGTCCCAGCTGAGGAACCCTCCGAAGACCGGCGAGATCTCCCGGAACCGGTCCAGGCGCTTCTTGGCCTCCTCCGGAGTGGAGCGCGCCTTGGTGTCCAGGCAGGAGATCGCCCGCTGCGAGTGGCTCTGCGTGCTGTAACGCCCCGACGGGTCGCGTTCGTTGTAGGCGTCGGCGAGCCGGAGCAGCGCCGTGCCGTCGCCCTGCTCGGCGTCATTGAGGGCGCTGGTCAGCATGGGCCAGGTCTGCTTGCTGTACAGGGTGACCAGGACGCCCGTGCTCGCCAGGGACTCGGTCAGCTTCCGGTCGCCCGAGGTGCGCATCGGCTCGGCGTCCAGGCGCTCGAACAGCTTCGCCACCTTCTCGGTGCCCGCCTTCGGGTCCTGGCCGCGGGACGTGAAGTAGTTGTCGAGGGCGCGCTGGAAGCCCCGCGCCTGGTTCTCCGCGTGGCCGACGGAGTCCGCACTGGGGTCGACGACCGCGTCCATGACGAGGCGGCCGACGCGCTTGGGGAACAGGTGGGCGTACGTCCCGCCGAGTTCCGTGCCGTACGAGATGCCCATGTAGTGCAGCTTGTCGTCGCCGAGGGCCTGGCGCATCAGGTCCATGTCACGGGCGGCGTCGGTGGTCGAGACGTGACCGATGAGCTTCTTCGCGCCACGCGCGCAGCCCGCTCCGAAGTCGGCCGCGTCCTTGAAGTACGCCTTCTCCTCGGCCGGAGTGTCCGGCGTGAGGTCGACCTTCTCCTCGGCGGCCTGGGTGGCCTTGTCGTCGCGGCAGCGCAGGCCCTCACTGGCTCCCACCCCGCGCGGGTCGAAGCTCACCAGGTCGTAACGCTCGCGCAGCGAGCCGTACATGTCGGCGAAGGAGGGCAGGCCGGAGACGCCGGAGCCGCCGGGTCCGCCGAAGTTGAAGACGAGGGAGCCGATGCGGTCGCCCTTGCCGGTGGACTTGGCGCGGATCAGGGCGAGGCCGATGGTCTCGCCGCTCGGCTTCGCGTGGTCCAACGGGACCTTGAGCGTGGCGCACTGCCACTCGGAGCCCGGCGCGCTGCCGCCCTCGGGGGCGTCGCAGCGACCCCAGTCCAGCGTCTGGGAGGCGAGGCCCTTCCCGCCGCCCTTCTCATCCCCCTTGCCGCCCTGACCGTCGCTCTTGCCGTCGTCGGACGAACCGCCGCAGCCAACGGCGAGTCCCGCCACCAGAACCCCTGCGGCGGCCAGTGCCGCGGATCGTACGTAACGCTGCATGAAGGCGCTTCCCCCCTTGGAAGACAGTCCAGCCATAGTAGGCGGGGCCACTGACAGTGACGTGGAGGGGTTTCGGCGGGGTCGGTCCCGGCGCGGTCAGGAGCAGACCGTTCCCGCCTTCGGGACCTTGCCGTCGAGGAGATAGCCGTCCACCGCGTCGCGTACGCAGGTGTTCTTGCTGTCGTAGGCCCCGTGTCCCTGGCCCTTGTACGTCAGCTCGACACCGACGCCCTCGCCGAGTGCCCGCGCCATCTTGCGCGCGCCCTCGTACGGTGTGGCCGGATCGCCGGTGTTGCCGATGACGACGATGGGCGGCGCGCCCTCGGCGCTGACATCCGGGTGGTCGGCCTGACCCTCGACCGGCCAGTCGGTGCAGCCGAGCATGCCCCAGGCCAGGTACTCGCCGAACAGTGGCGAGGCCTCGCGGAAGGCGGGCAGCTTCTCCTCGACATCCTGCCGGGAGTAACGCGCCTTGTCGTCCGCGCAGTTGATGGAGACGTTGGCGGCCTGGATGTTGCTGTACTCGCCGTCCTCGTTGCGTCCGTTCATCGAGTCGGAGAGCAGCATGAGGATCTTGCCGTCACCTTCGTAGGCCTCTTCGAGGCCTTGGGTGAGGTAGGGCCAGAAGTCCTTGGAGTACAGGGACTGCACGATGCCGTTGGTGGCGGCGGTCTGGGTCAGCTCGCGCGGCGGGAGGCCCGGGATCGGTTTGGCGTCCAGGCCCTTCAGGAGCTTCGCGATCTTGTCCTTGACGTCCTGTTCGGTGTCGCCGACGGGGCAGTCGGCCTCCTGGGACGTGCAGTCCTTCGCGAAGTTGTCGAGCGCGAGCTGGAAGCCCTTGGCCTGGCCGAGCGAGCCCTGCTCGGCGTTCTGGGTGGGGTCGACGACGGCGTCGAAGACGGCCCGGCCCACCCGCTTGGGGAACAAGCGTGCGTAGACGCCGCCGAGTTCGGTGCCGTACGAGATGCCGAAGTAGTGCAGCTTGTCGTCGCCGAGGACCTGGCGCATCAGCTCCATGTCGCGGGCCGCGTCGGTGGTGCGGACGTGGGGGAGCGTCCTGCCGGAGTTCTTCTCGCAGGCGTCGTTGAACGCCTTGACGTTGTCGAGCAGCTTCTTCGTCTCGGCGCCGTCGTCGGGTGTGGAGTCCTCCTGGAAGTACGCGTCCAGCTGCTCGGCGTCCTCACACTCGATCCCCGCGCTGCGGCCGACGCCGCGCGGGTCGAAGCTCACCAGGTCGTAGCGGGTGCGCAGCTTGGCGTAGTCCGGGGCGAAGGCCGGCAGCGTGGTGACCCCGGAGCCGCCGGGCCCGCCGAAGTTGAAGACGAGGGACCCGATGCGCTCCCCCTTCCCGCCGCTCGCGGCGGCCTTGATCAACGCGATGTCGATCGTGTCGCCCTTCGGCTTCGCCCAGTCGAGGGGCGCCTTCATGGTGGCGCACTGCCACTCGGTGCCGCCGGGCAGCGGGGAGGGGGTGCCGCCGCCGCCCTGGGAGTCGGCCGGCGCGGGACAGTCCTTCCAGCTCAGTTTCTGAGCCGACAGGTCGTCGTCCTTGGAGTCCTTCGAGCCGCTGCCGCTGCCGTCGCACGCCGCGAGCGTGGCGGACAGGAGCAGGACGGCGGCGGCCAGGGCGGCGGCGCGTGGCGGGGGCTGTGAGGGCATGTGCCCATCCTGACGGCGGTCCTGACGGGACGCTCGGGGCGCGGGCCGTGCGGGTGAGATTGCGCGGGCTGAGGGCTGAGGGCTGAGGGCTGAGGGCTGAGGGCTGAGGTCTGGGGGCTGAGGGCCGAGGGCTAGGGGCTGAGGTCTGGGGGCCGGGGGTGGGGCCGGGGCTCAGGGTGCGGGGGCGCAACCCTCCGCGGTGCGGCGGTGCGGCGGTGCGCCGGGGTGCCGGGGTGCCGGGTCGCGCAGCGCGTCGGCGGGCGCGGGTGCCGCTTTCCTTCGGCGGCTGCGGTTTGGCGCCGATGCGGTGGCACGCCCTCCGAGGCGGTCACCTCCGCAGAGCGCTAAAGCAGCCCCTTCCTTGTGAGGTGGTTGAAGAACAGCCACCCCGGGAGCACCGGAAGCCACAGCGTCAGAAGCCGGTAGAGCAGCACGGCGGGCGCCGCCACTTCCTTGGGGACACCGACCGCGATCAGACCGACGGTCAGCGTCGCCTCGACCGCGCCCACACCGCCGGGCGTCGGCGCCGCCGACCCCAGGGCGTTGCCCGCGAGGAAGACGACCGCGACGCTCGCGAGACTGAGCGACGTCATCTGCTCGTTGCCGAAGGCCCGCACCGAGGCGTCCAGGCAGAGCACGAACATCAGGGTGAGCAGCAGCATCCCGCCGATGCCGGTGAGCAGCTTCTGCGGCCGCTGCAACACATCCAGCATGCGCGGCACGACACCGGCGAAAAGCGACCGCACGCGCGTGACGACGAATTTCCGCAGGAACGGGATCGCGGTGACGACGAGCACCAGCACCGCGACCGACAGCAGGCCGGCGATGACGGTGCGGGACGGCGTGAACGACGGGGTCTTCTCCGTTCCCGTCAGATAGCCGAAGACCAGCAGCAGCAGGATGTGCGAGCCGAGCCCGAAGAGCTGCGAGGCCCCGACGCTCGCCACCGCGAGCCCCGACCGCACCCCGGACCGCTGTAGGAACCGGGTGTTCAGCGCGACACCGCCGACCGCCGCCGGCGCCACGATCTTCACGAACGACCCGGCGACCTGCGCCGCCACCGCCCGCAGGAACGGCACCCGCTCCGGTACGAAGCCCAGCAGGCTCATCGCCGCCGCGAAGTAGCTCAGCGCGGAGAAGCCCACCGCGGCGGCCACCCAGCCCCACTCCGCCTCCTGGAAGAGCGTGCCGAACTCGACGTGCGTGAGCTGCGACAGCAAGAAGTACGCGCCGATGGCCCCGGCGATGAAACTGATCAGCGTCCGGGGCCTGATCCGCTCCAGCTGCGCCGGCTCGACCGGTGCCGTCGGGCGGATGAGCAGCACCTGGTGGCGGATCTGGGTGAGCAGATCCTCCTCGCGGGCCTGCTCCAGGGCGTCGTCCATGGCCTGCTTCTCGGCCTGCTGCTCCTGCTTGGCCGCCTGCTTCTCCGCCTTCTGCGATGGCTTCTGCGACAGCTCCTGGGGCGGCTCCTGCGCCGGACCCGGCTCCTGCGCCGGGCCGTCCTCGGACGCCTCCTCGCGTACGCTCCTGGCCCTGCGGGAGGCCTCCAGGACGGCCTCGCGCTCGCGCTGGGACCGTTCCCGGGCCAGCCTGCGCAGCGTGGACCGGGTGGAGCGGGTCAGGGCGATGGGCTGGAGCAGCGGCAGACAGTCGGCCACCGCGTCCGGACCGATGATCTCGACGGCGGAGGCGACCGCGCGCTCGGCGCCCACGCGCAGTCCGAGCGCGGTCAGGAGCTGGGCGACGTCCATCCGCAGGACCAGGTCGCCCGCGGCGATCTCGCCGCCGCGCAGGTCCGTCAGGATCACCGTGCCGGAACGATCCACCAGGACGGCGTCGCCCGCGAGCCTGCGGTGCGCGATCCGCCGGGACTGGAGCGCCCGCACCTGCCGCCAGGTGTCATGCAGCAAGTCGTCGGTGATGGCGTCGTCCGGCAGGGAGTCCAGGGAGCGGCCGCCGGTGTGCTCGTAGACGAGCATCACCGCGTCGGGGCCGAGCTCGGAGGTGGCGATCAGCTTCGGCGCGTTGGCCCCGGCGGCGATCGCCGCGTACGCGAGGAGGGCCTCCTGCTCCAGGGCCTGACGCAGCGACTGGAGGCTGCGCCGCTGTGTGATGCCGCGCAGCGTCATCCGGCGCCAGACGCGGTAGAAGAAGCCCTGCGCCTGCTGTTCGCGGTCGATGACCGTGACGTCAAGGGGCGGGCCGTCCTCCAGGGTGACGAAATAGCGGCGGCCGCGGTCGCCGTGCTCGCTGTCCGGGGACTCCTCGCGGGAGGCGCTCACCGGGTGGAATCCGACATGCCGCAGACCCGCGAGCAGCGTCTGTCCGGTCGGCCGTACGTTCGGCGAGCCGACGGCATAGAGCGTTCCGTACGCCACGGCCCAGCCGATGAGCACCGTCAGGAGGATCGAGAAGGGCGTCGTGTAGCCGGTGACCAGCATCGTGAAGGCGTCGAGCAACAGCACGACGAAGAGCACCAGGCGCCAGCGCGGTCGGCGGGACATGCCGACCGCGGTCATGTACGCGATGACGGGCGCGAGGTAGCCGTGCACCGGATCGGTGAACGCGTGGAGGTCCGCGGGGGACGGCTTGGTGAGCGCGTCCTGGATGGAGTCGGGGGCGGCCTTGGCGACCCATAGGTCGGTGGCCAGCGTCACACCGTGCGCGAGGACGGCCGCGAGGACGCCGTCGGCGATGCGCAGCCCGTCCCGTTTGATGAGCCGTTCGATCGCGAAGGCGACGGGGACGAGGAGCACCCCGATGCTGGCGACCAGGCCCGCCACCTTGATGAGCAGGTCGGGCGCCTGGTCCGTGCCCTTGTCGATGTCCTGTTCGAGCCCGGACGTCGTGCCGTGCGCGAACGCGGCGATCGCGAGCAGCACGACGATCGCGAGAATGCCGACGAGTAGCCGCATGAGGTCGGAAGGCCGGTGCACGCGCGCGGAGAGGAGCGGTTCGTCCCGCTCGACCTGGTCGGTGTGGGCGCCGCTGCTCTCGGCGCAGTCGTCGCTGCCGAAGGCCCCGCCCTTGCCGCCCTTGTCACTGTTGCTGTCGTTGCTGTCGTTGCTGTCGTTCTCGGCGTTCAGGGCAGGCCCACCGGTGTCCAGGTGTGACTCGGACGCAGAGCTGCCCGCCTTCTCATCGGGATGCACGCCCTGCTGCTCCGTCGTCTCTTCTTGATCTCGTATCACCAGTCACCGCCCGCACGATGGTGGCATGCCGGATCGCTACAGGGGGGCGGCAGGGGGCAACACAAGGACGCGAAGTGGTCACGAAACGACACTTTGTGCCCTGTCGGCCGCCCTGCGGGACGCTCTGTGGCGGGCCGGTCACGGTGTCGGTGGGGTACGGCAGGATGGTCAGGATGAGCGACGAGAGCGGAGAGCGAGAGCGACAGGCGCCGATCGACGCTGCGGGCGACGCGGTGCCTGAGGACCCTGGGTACCCCGAGTACCCCGAGTACCCCGAGTACCCCGAGTACCCCGAGTACCCCGAGTACGCAGAGCGGGTCCTTGAGGTCGCGGAATTGATCCCTCCGGGGCGCGTGATGACGTACGGGGACATCGCCGAGTGGCTGGAGGAGGGCGGCCCGCGCCAGGTGGGCCGGGCGATGGCCCTCTACGGAGGCGCCGTTCCATGGTGGCGGGTCGTCCGCTCGGATGGTGTCCTGCTGCCGGGCCACGAACTGCGGGCCCTGGAACGCTACCGTGAGGAGGGCACGCCCTTGCGGCAGGCTTCGCCCGCCGCCCTGGGGCACGTGCCGAAGCTCGACATGCGGCGGGCGCGGTGGGACGGCGGCGCGGGAGGCGACGCCGCGGGTGACGCTCGCCCGCAGACTCCGAAGGCTCACACCTGACAGCTTCCGGCATCCGGCGGCCCGAGGGGGGACCGGTGGCCCGTACGGGGGAAGCCACGCGTCCACCGCGCCCACTGGCGTAGCGTCGACAGCACACATCCCCATCATCCCGCGGCTCCCGCGCGGCGACTTTTCGACCAGCACCCCCACCAGGACCGGCGACCCACGTGAGTTCCCCTCTTCTGCCCGGCACGTTCGGCACCTGTCGCACCACCAGGTACGACAGGGGACTCCGGGTGCCTACCGACTGGTGCGTACCCCGCAGGACCCGTTGGAGCCCCCTCGCTTGGACGCAGGTCAGCGCGCGGTGGTTGACCACAAGGGCGGCCCGCTCCTCGTCCTGGCGGGTCCGGGCACCGGCAAGACGACCACCCTCGTGGAGGCCGTCGCCGAACGCGTCGCCCGCGGCGCGGACCCGGCACGGCTGCTGGTCCTCACCTTCAGCCGCAAGGCCGCGGTCGAGCTGCGCGACCGCATGGCGCTGCGCATAGGGGCGGCGCGCGCCCCGCAGGCCACGACGTTCCACTCCTTCTGCTACGCCCTGGTCAGGGCCCACCAGGACGCCGACCTGTTCGTCGAGCCGCTGCGGCTCCTGTCGGGTCCCGAGCAGGACGTGGCGGTACGTGAGCTGCTCGCGGGCCAGATCGACCTGGCGAAGGAAGGCCACGGGCACGTCCGCTGGCCGGACGAACTGCGCGCCTGCCTCACCACCCGCGGCTTCGCCGACGAGGTGCGCGCGGTGCTCGCCCGCAGCCGTGAGCTGGGGCTCGGCCCGGGCGCCCTGGATGCCTTCGCCCACCGCAGCGGCCGCCCGGACTGGAGGGCGGCGGCCTCCTTCCTCGCCGAGTACCTGGACGTACTCGACCTGCAAGGAGTGCTCGACTACGCGGAACTGGTGCACCGCGCGGTCCTGCTCGCGCGCCGCCCCGAGGTCGCGCGCGCCCTGGGCGCCCAGTACGACGCCGTCTTCGTGGACGAGTACCAGGACACCGACCCGGCACAGGTACGGCTGCTGCACGCGCTCGCCGGGGGCGGCCGGACACTCGTCGCCTTCGGAGACCCCGACCAGTCGATCTACGCCTTCCGGGGCGCCGACGTGAACGGCATCCTGGAGTTCCCGTACGACTTCCCGCGCGCGGACGGCACCCCGGCGCCGGTCGAGGTCCTGACGACGTCCCGCAGGTCCGGCGCACAGCTGCTCGCCGCGACCCGGCTGCTCACCCGGCGCATGCCGCTGACCAGGCTGCCCGCGGAGAAGGTGCGCGCCCACCGGGAGCTGACACCGGCCCGGGACGGCGGCCGGGTCGAGGTGTATACGTACCCGACGGCCGGCACGGAACTGGACAACATCGCGGACATCCTGCGCCGCGCGCACCTGGAGGACGGCGTCCCCTGGGGCGACATGGCAGTCCTCGTCCGCGCCGGCGCCCGCGTGATCCCCGCCGTCCGCCGCAGCCTCAGCGCGGCGGGCGTCCCTCTGGAGATCGACGGTGACGACATCGCCCTGCGCCATGAGCCCGCGGTGACGCCGCTGCTGACGGCGCTGCGGGTGGTGGCGTCCGCCGTGCTGGAGGACGGGGAGCGGGCCGGGACTTCCGACGAGCCCGGAGCCTTGGAAACGCCCCCCGCCTGGCTCGACACCGAGACCGCGCTGACTCTGCTGACCTCGCCCCTGGCCGGGATGGACGCCGCCGACCTGCGTCGGCTCGGCCGTGCGCTGCGCGAGGAGGAGCGCGCGGCGGGCAACCACCTGCCGCCGCCCTCCGACGAGCTGCTGGCCCGCGCCCTCGCCGAGCCGGAGCGGCTCGTCGCGCACGACCCGACGTACGCCAGAGGTGCCCAGCGGCTCGGCGCGCTGCTCCGCAAGGCCCGTGAGCGCCTCGCGGGCGGTGGCACGGCCGAAGAGGCGCTGTGGGAGCTGTGGGACGGCACACCGTGGCCCGGACGCCTGGAGCGCGCGGCGCGGCGCGGTGGCGCGGCCGGACGCAACGCCGACCGCGACCTCGACGCGGTGTGCGCCCTGTTCGCCGCCGCGGCCCGCGCGGAGGAGCGTACGGGCGGCCGTGGCGCCCTCAACTTCCTTGAGGAGACCGAGGCGCAGGACATAGCGGCGGACACGCTCACGCGCCGCGCGGCACGCCCCGACGCCGTGCGCCTGATGACGGCGCACCGTTCCAAGGGCCTTGAGTGGCGCCTCGTCGTGGTCGCGGGCGTCCAGGAAGGCCTCTGGCCCGACCTGCGCCGCCGCGGTTCCCTCCTGGAGGCCGACCGCATCGGCCGCGACGGCCTCGCCGAACCGCTCCCCCCCGGAGCGCTTCTCTCCGAAGAACGCCGGTTGTTCTACGTGGCCGCCACGCGCGCGCGTGAGCGGCTCGTCGTGACCGCGGTGAAGGCGCCCGCGGACGACGGCGACCAGCCCTCCCGCTTCCTCACGGAACTCGGCGTCGAACCCAAGGACGTGACGGGCCGTCCGCGCCGTCCCCTGTCCGTCGCGGCGCTCGTCGCCGAGTTGCGCGCCACCACCGTCGACCCGCGCGTTTCGGACACCCTGCGCGAGGCGGCGGCCCAGCGGCTGGCCCGCCTCGCCGCCCTCAACGACGCGGACGGCCGTCCGCTCGTGCCGTCCGCGCACCCGTACCGCTGGTGGGGCATGTACGAGCCGACGGCGAGCGAGGTGCCCCTGAGGGACCGCGACAAGCCCGTGGTGCTCTCCGGAAGCGCCCTCGACCAGCTCGCCAACACCTGTTCCCTGCAGTGGTTCCTGGGCAGGGAGGTGAAGGCGGACGCACCCGCGACCGCCGCCCAGGGCTTCGGCAACGTGGTGCACGTCCTGGCCGACGAGGTCGCCTCCGGACGCACGCCCGCCGACCTGGACGTCCTCATGGCGCGCCTCGACTCGGTGTGGGACGCCCTCGCCTTCGACGCCCCGTGGAAGTCGGCGCAGGAGAAGGAGCACGCGCGCGTGGCGCTCGAACGCTTCCTCCAGTGGCACGTCGACTCCAACGGCGCCCGCGGCAGCCGCACCCCCGTCGCGAGCGAACACGGCTTCGACGTGACACTCGAAGCGGGCCCCTACGAAGTACGCGTACGAGGTTCGATGGACCGCGTCGAACAAGACGCGGAAGGCCGCGCCTACGTAGTGGACTTCAAGACCGGCAAACAGGCCCCGAGCAGCGCGGAGGTCGCCCGCCACCCGCAACTCGCCGTCTACCAGTTGGCGATCCGCGAGGGCGCCGCGGACGAGGCCTTCGGAGGGGTGCGTCCCGAGCCGGGCGGCGCCGAACTGGTGCAGTTGCGTCAGGGCGCCGCAAAGAAGAACGGCGGTGACGCCCTGCCCAAGGTGCAGGCCCAGGAGCCCCTTTCCGGGGAGTGGATCGGCGACCTCCTGGCGACGGCCGCGGGCAAGGTGCTCGACGAACGCTTCACGCCCACCACCGGACAGCACTGCACCCACTGCGCGTTCCGCGCCTCGTGCAGCGCGCGCCCGGAGGGCCGGCACGTGGTGGAGTGACCTGGTGCCGGAGCACCCTCTCCAGCGATCTAAAGTCTCAGTAAAGACATGCTGTGCACCGACTGATGGTGCACCATTTTTGAGGAGATGCACATATATGGCAGCCAATCGGAAGCTCCTTGCGGTGGCCGTCGCCTGCTCCGCCGCCGTCATCGGCCTGGCGGGCTGCGGCAGCGACGAGGAGAAGGACCCCTTCGAGGGCATGAGCGCGGACAAGATCGCCGACAAGGCGGCCGACGCGTCCAAGGGCGCGGGCTCCTTCACGGTCTCCGGTGAGGGCAAGCAGGACGGCAAGCCGCTCAAGGTGGACTTCTCCGTGTCCAAGGCCGGTGACTGCAAGGGCAAGATGGACGGTGGCGCGAAGGGTGCCGCCGAATTCCTCGTCACGGGCGACACCCAGTACATGAAGGGCGACGAGGCGTTCTGGAAGGAGGCCATGGGCGGTTCCCAGGCCTCCCGCATGAAGGACAAGTGGGTGAAGACGCCGAACGAGAAGAAGGAAGGCTTCTGCGACGCGGACGACATGTTCAAGTCGAGCGAGCTCAAGGGCCTCAAGCGTGAGAAGGACGCCGAGGTCGACGGCAAGAACGCGGCCGTCCTGACGAAGAACAAGTCGGGCAAGAAGTCCACCTTCTACGTCGCCACCGAGGGCAAGCCCTACTTCCTGAAGGTCGTCACCACGGGCAAGGACGACCCGGGCACGATGCACTTCTCCGACTACGGCCAGCCCGTCGAGGTCAAGGCCCCGCCGGCGAGCGAGGTCATGGACCTCAAGGAACTCATGTCCTCCTGACGCCACACGTGAGGTATCGGCCCACATGAGGAGCATCGGCCCACATGTGAGGCATCGGCCCACACGCGAGGCGGTGGTCCACACGTGAGGCGGTGGTCACGGACGACCGGATTCGTCCCGGTTGTCAGTGGCCACCGCTAGCCTCTCTGACGTGCCACCTCGTATCACCGACCCCGAGCAGCTCAAGGAGCTCCTCGGGATCCCCTTCACTCCGGAGCAGACGGCTTGCATCACCGCGCCGCCTGCTCCTCAGGTGATCGTGGCCGGAGCCGGCTCCGGCAAGACGACGGTGATGGCGGCGCGCGTGGTCTGGCTGGTCGGCACCGGCCAGGTCGCCCCCGAGCAGGTCCTCGGCCTGACGTTCACCAACAAGGCGGCGGGCGAGCTCGCCGAGCGCGTGCGCCAGGCCCTGATCAAGGCGGGCGTCACCGACCCCGAGACCGTCGACCCGGACAACCCTCCGGGCGAGCCGGTCATCTCCACGTACCACGCCTTCGCCGGCCGCCTCCTGACCGACCACGGCCTGCGCATCGGCCTGGAGCCGACCTCCCGCCTCCTCGCCGACGCCACCCGCTTCCAGCTCGCCGCGCGCGTGCTGCGCGAGGCCCCCGGGCCCTATCCCGCGCTGACCCGGTCCTTCCCGGACCTCATCAGCGACCTCCTCGCCCTCGACAGCGAGCTCGCCGAGCACCTCGTACGCCCCGAAAGCCTCCGCGCGTACGACACCGAGCTGCTGCGCGCCCTGGACGGCGCCAAGCTCACCAACGCCGACCTGCGCAAGGTCCCGGAGACGGCGGCGGCCCGGCTGGAGCTGGCCGAACTCGTCGAGCGGTATCGCGCGGCCAAGCGCTCCCGCGACCTCCTCGACTTCGGTGACCAGATCGCCCTGTCCGCGACGCTCGCCCGCACCCGCGCGGAGGTCGGCGACATCCTGCGGGACGAGTTCCGCGTCGTACTCCTCGACGAGTACCAGGACACGTCGGTGGCGCAGCGCATCCTCCTGTCCGGCCTGTTCGGCGGCGGCACGGGCCACCCGGTGACCGCGGTCGGCGACCCCTGCCAGGCGATCTACGGCTGGCGCGGCGCCTCGGTGGCCAACCTCGACGACTTCCCCGAGCACTTCGCGTACGCCGACGGGCGCCCCGCCACGCGCCACGCGCTCAGCGAGAACCGCCGCAGCGGCGGCCGCCTCCTGGACCTAGCCAACGGCCTCGCGGCGCCCCTGCGCGCGATGCACGCGGGCGTGGAGGCGCTGCGCCCCGCGCCCGGCGCCGAGCGCGACGGCGTGGTCCGCTGCGCCCTGCTGCGCACACACGCCGAGGAGATCGACTGGCTGGGCGACTCGATCGCCCACCTCGTGCGCACGGGCAAGGCGCCCGGCGAGATCGCCGTCCTGTGCCGCACGGCCACGGATTTCGCCGAGATCCAGGGCGCGCTCGTCGCCCGCGACATCCCCGTGGAGGTCGTCGGCCTCTCCGGACTCCTCCACCTCCCGGAGGTCGCCGACCTCGTCGCCGTCTGCGAAGTCCTCCAGGACCCCGGGGCGAACGCCTCGCTGGTGCGGCTGCTCACGGGCCCGCGCTGGCGCATCGGCGCCCGCGACCTCGCTCTCCTGGGCCGCCGGGCCCGTCTGCTCGTCCGCCCCGGGCACACCGCCCCCGACGACCCGGACCGGCGCCTCGCCGAAGCCGTCGAGGGGGTTGACCCGGCCGAGGTGATATCGCTTGCGGACGCCCTCGACACGTTCCTGGAGTCGCCCCTCGACCCGGCCGACGCCTCCAGGGACGACGGCCTGCCCTTCTCGGCGGACGCCAGAGTGCGCTTCGCCCGGCTCGCCACCGAGCTGCGTGAGCTGCGCCGTTCGCTGTCCGACCCGCTGATGGACGTACTGCACCGGGTGCTCGCGGTCACCGGCCTTGAGGTGGAGCTCTCCGCGTCGCCGGGCGCTCTGGCGGCCCGCCGCCGCGAGACCCTCTCGAACTTCCTGGACGTCGCCGCCTCCTTCGCCGCCAACGACAACAGCGCGTCGCTCCTCGCCTTCCTCGGCTTCCTGCGCACCGCCGCGCAGTACGAGAAGGGCCTCGACAACGCCCTGCCCGGTGGCGAGAACACCGTCAAGGTGCTCACCGCCCACAAGTCCAAGGGCCTTGAGTGGGACGTCGTCGCCGTCCCCGGGCTGGTCACCGGCACCTTCCCGAGCGCGCAGGGCCGCGAGAAATGGACAGCCCAGGCCAAGGTCGTCCCCCACGAGCTGCGCGGCGACGCGGCCACCCTGCCCGACATCGAGGCGTGGGGCGCCAAGGGCATGAAGGCCTTCCACGAAGCGATGAAGGACCACCAGCGCACCGAGGAACTCCGCCTCGGCTACGTGACCTTCACCCGCCCCCGCTCCCTGCTCCTGGGGTCGGGCCACTGGTGGGGTCCCTCCCAGAAGAAGCCGCGCGGCCCCTCGGACTTCCTGTGGGCCCTGCACGACCACTGCGTGGCGGGCCATGGCGAGATCGAGGCGTGGGCGGACGAACCGGCCGACGACGAGGAGAACCCCGCCCTGAGCGAGGCGAGCGCCGAGCAGGCGTGGCCGCTGCCGCTGGACGACGCCTCCCTTGCCCGCCGCCGTGCCGCCGCCCAAACCGTCCTCGACCACCTGGAGCGCCTCACGGGAGGCCAGGAGGCCGCCCACTCCCACGAGACGGCTCACCCTTCGGCGTATGAAGCCGCCCCCCTGGCCCACGACCCGGAGTGGCCGCCCCCTCCGGAGGACGAAGAAGCGCCCTACGGAGACGCGGGATTCCCGGACGCCGGTCTCGCTGACGCCGATTTCACCGACCCGGACGCCGAGGTGGACCTGGCCGAGTGGGACTCCCTGCCGACGGAGCGCCCGACGATCCCGCACCCCGCCGAAGCCCCGGAGGTCCTGGGAGCCCCGGAGGTCCCCGAGCCCCGGGACACCGCCCACGCGCGCGTGCCGCTCCCCGCCCAGCCCTCGGAGGCCCGCCCGCACCCCGCAGACCCCGAGCACGAAGGCGATCACGACCACAGAGGCGACCAAGGTCACGAAGGCGATCAAGGCGGCGACCGCGTCACGCGCACCCGCCTCACCCCCGAGGAAGCCCGCACTCTCGCCTCCTGGGACCGCGACCTCGACGCCCTCACCGGAGAGCTCCTGCGCGCCCGTGAGGCGGTCAGGGACATCCCCGTACCGCCCTCGCTCACCGCGTCCGAGCTGATACGCCTGGCCGCCGACCCCGATGGCTTCGCCAAGGACCTCGCCCGGCCCATGCCCCGCCCGCCGCAGCCCGCGGCCCGCCGCGGCACCCGCTTCCACGCCTGGGTCGAATCCCGCTTCGAGGAGCTCCCGCTGCCGATGCTCGCCCCGGAGGACCTGCCGGGCGGCGCCCCCGGCGAGGCGGAGATCGCCGACGAGCGTGACCTGGCAGCACTCAAGGAAGCCTTCGAGCGCACCGAGTACGCCCGTCGCGCACCCCACCGTGTCGAGGTGCCCTTCCAGTTCGTCATCGCCAACCGTGTGATCCGGGGCCGTATCGACGCCGTCTACAAGGAAGGCGACGGCGACGAGACGACGTACGAGATCATCGACTGGAAAACCAGCCGCACCCGCACCGCCGACCCTCTCCAGCTCGCCGTCTACCGCCTCGCCTGGGCCGAGCAGCAGGGCGTCCCGCCGGAATCGGTGAAGGCCGCCTTCCTGTATGTGCGCAGCGGGGAAGTGGCCCGCCCCAGGAACCTCCCCGGCCGCGCCGCTCTCGAACGCCTCCTGCTCGAAGAACCGGCCGGTGCCCAGGGCGGCGAACCGTCGGACGAGCCCACCCCGGATGGCGGATAGGCTCGTGACCATGAGCGAGACACCGGACAGCGCCGTCCGTACGTACATCGAGAACCACCGTGCCGCCTTCCTCGACGACCTCGCCGAGTGGCTGCGCATCCCGTCGGTGTCGGCTCAGCCCGAGCACGCCGGGGACGTGCGCCGCAGCGCCGAATGGCTCGCCGCCGGCCTCAAGGAGACCGGCTTCCCGACCGCGGAGGTCTGGGAGACCGCGGGAGCGCCCGCCGTCTTCGCCGAGTGGCCATCGGACGACCCGCAGGCGCCCACCGTCCTCGTCTACGGCCACCACGACGTCCAGCCCGCCGCCCGCGAGGACGGCTGGCACACCGACCCCTTCGAGCCCGTCGTCCAGGGAAACCGCCTCCACGCGCGCGGGGCGGCCGACGACAAGGGCCAGGTCTTCTTCCACACCCTCGGTGTCCGCGCCCATCTCGCCGCCACGGGCCGCACCGCCCCCGCCGTGCACCTGAAGCTGCTCGTCGAGGGCGAGGAGGAGTCCGGCTCCCCGCACTTCCGGCAGCTCATCGAGGCCCACAAGGACCGCATCGCCGCCGACGCGGTGATCGTCTCCGACACCGGCATGTGGGCGGAGGACACCCCGACCGTGTGCACCGGCATGCGCGGCCTCGCCGAGTGCGAGATCGAGCTGCGCGGCCCCGACCAGGACATCCACTCCGGCTCCTTCGGCGGCGCCGTGCCCAACCCCGCCACCGCGGTCGCCCGGCTGGTCGCCGCCCTGCACGACGAGCACGCGCGCGTGGCGATCCCGGGCTTCTACGAAGGCATCACGGAACTCACCGCCGCGGAGCGCGCGCTCTTCGCCGAGCTGCCCTTCGACGAGGAGCGCTGGCTGCGTACGGCCAAGTCGCACGGCTCCCACGGAGAGGCCGGGTACACCACCCTGGAGCGCATCTGGGCCCGCCCCACGGCCGAGGTCAACGGCATCGGCGGCGGTTACCAAGGAGCGGGCAGCAAGACGATCATCCCGTCGTCCGCCCTCGTGAAGCTCTCCTTCCGGCTGGTCGCGGGCCAGGACCCGGACCGTCTGGAGGAGGCCGTGCGCGCCTGGGTGGCGGACACCGTGCCCGCCGGGATCCGGCACACCGTCACCTTCAGTCCCGGTACCCGCCCCTGCCTGACCCCGCTGGACCACCCGGCCCTCCAGTCCGTGGTCCGCGCGATGGGCCGCGCCTTCGAGCAGCCGATCCTCTTCACGCGTGAGGGCGGCTCGGGGCCTGCCGCCGACCTCCAGGACGTGCTCGCCGCACCCGTGCTCTTCCTCGGCATCTCCGTCCCGTCCGACGGCTGGCACGCGCCGAACGAGAAGGTCGAGATCGACCTGCTCCTGAAGGGCGTCGAGACGACCGCCTACCTGTGGGGTGACCTCGCGGAGACCTGGCGGGACGCCCACGCCCACTGACCGTCGCCGCGAAGCCGAGCCCGCCCTGCCGCCCGCCTTGCCGCACCACCCATTCCATCGGGGGAGTTGGAAGCACCTGTGACCACCTGGACCGACCGCACCGCAGACCGCCCCGTCTCGCTGACCGCGCCGAGCGGCATCGACCGCGCGGCGCACCACCGCATGGACGAGGCGTGGCTGGCCGCCGCCTGGAGCCACCCGACGACCCGGGTCTTCGTGGTGTCCGGCGGTCAGGTGCTCATCGACGAGACGCCCGAGGGCCAGACCGAGCTGCTGATGACCCCGGCCTTCGACGCGCCGCTCACCGAGGAGCACCGCTACTTCCTCGGTACGGACGACGACGGCGTGAGCTACTTCGCGCTCCAGAAGGACACCCTGCCGGGCCGCATGGACCAGTCGGCGCGCCCCGCGGGACTGCGCGAGGCGGGCCTGCTGCTCTCACCCCGGGACGCGGGACTGATGGTGCACGCCGTCGCCCTGGAGAACTGGCAGCGCCTGCACCGCTTCTGCTCGCGCTGCGGCGAGCGCACCGTCATCGCCGCGGCGGGCCACATCCGCCGCTGCCAGGCGTGCGGCGCCGAGCACTACCCGCGCACCGACCCCGCCGTGATCATGGCGGTCCGGGACAGCGAGGACCGCATCCTCCTCGGCCGCCAGGTGCACTGGCCCGAGGGACGCTTCTCGACCCTCGCCGGCTTCGTCGAGCCGGGGGAGTCCATCGAGCAGTCGGTGCGCCGCGAGGTCTTCGAGGAGGCGGGCGTCACGGTCGGCGACGTGGAGTACGTCGCGAGCCAGCCCTGGCCGTTCCCCTCCAGCCTGATGCTGGGCTTCATGGCCGACGCGACCTCTTCGGAGATCAACGTCGACGGTGAGGAGATCCACGAGGCCCGCTGGTTCTCCCGGGACGAGCTGCGAGCCGCGTTCGAGTCCGGTGAGGTCGTGCCTCCCTACGGCATCTCGATCGCGGCCCGCCTGATCGAACTCTGGTACGGCAAGCCCCTGCCGAAGCCGGGGACCGTGGTTTAGCCGGACTGCCCGGCTCGGAGGCCAGGCGCCGGACTCAGACGTCCAGCTTCTGCTTGACCTGCGCCAGCGAAGGGTTCGTGAGCGTCGAGCCGTCCGGGAAGAGAACGGTGGGAACTGTCTGGTTTCCGCCGTTCGCCTTCTCGACGAAGGCCGCCGAGTCCGGGTCCTGCTCGATGTTGATCTCGGTGTACGCGATGCCCTCGCGGTCCATCTGGCCCTTGAGGCGGCGGCAGTAGCCGCACCACGTGGTGCTGTACATCGTCACAGTGCCCGGCATGTCTCGTGTGCTCCTTCGTCGCTCGGGGTGCGTCATCGCGATGACGCGGGGGTCCGTCATCATCGCAATGGATCGAACGTACGAGACACGGCCCCCATTCCCGCATTAGTACGACCGCAGGGCTCCCCTGTGGACAACCGGCTCACTTGCCCCTGGCGACCTGGCAGCATGGCGGGGTGACATCAGCAACGCACTCCACCCTCTTCCCGCAGGTCCCGGACTCGGCCGACGCGGTGCTCGCCGGGCTCGACCCCGAGCAGCGCGAGGTGGCCACCGCCCTGCACGGGCCGGTGTGCGTCCTCGCGGGCGCCGGCACGGGCAAGACTCGGGCGATCACTCACCGGATCGCCTATGGGGTGCGTGCCGGGATCCTCCAGCCCGCCAGTGTCCTCGCCGTCACGTTCACCAACCGGGCCGCGGGCGAGATGCGCGGGCGTCTGCGCCAGCTCGGCGCTTCCGGCGTCCAGGCCCGCACCTTCCACTCCGCGGCCCTGCGTCAGCTCCAGTTCTTCTGGCCGAAAGCAGTCGGTGGCTCCCTGCCCAGGATCGTCGACCGCAAGATCAAAGTTGTCGCGGACGCGGCCGCCGCCTGCCGTATCCGCCTGGACCGCAATGAGCTGCGCGACCTGACCAGCGAGATCGAGTGGTCCAAGGTCACCCAGACCGTCCCCGCGGACTACGCCGCCGCGGCCGCCAAGTCCGGCCGCGACGTCCCACGCGACCCCGCCGAGATCGCCCAGCTGTACGCGGCCTACGAGGACCTCAAGCGCGACCGCGCCGTCATCGATTTCGAGGACGTCCTGCTCCTCGCCGTCGGCATCCTTGAGGACCGGCACGACATCGCCGAGCAGGTCCGCGCCCAGTACCAGCACTTCGTGGTCGACGAGTACCAGGACGTGAGCCCCCTCCAGCAGCGCCTCCTGGAGCTGTGGCTCGGCGACCGCGACAGCCTCTGCGTCGTCGGCGACGCCAGCCAGACGATCTACTCCTTCACCGGCGCGACCCCGGACCACCTGCTGAACTTCCGCACCCGCCACCCGGGAGCGACGGTCGTCAAACTGGTCCGCGACTACCGCTCCACGCCCCAGGTCGTCCGCCTCGCCAACGGCCTCCTCTCCCAGGCCCGCGGCCGCGCCGCCGACCACCGGCTGGAGTTGATCTCCCAGCGCGACCCCGGCGCAGATCCGGTCTATACGGAGTACGCGGACGAACCGGCCGAAGCCGAAGGCGCCGCCCGCCGCATCCGCGCCCTGCTCGCCGACGGCGTCCCCGCCAGCGAGATCGCCGTCCTCTTCCGCACGAACTCCCAGTCGGAGATCTACGAACAGGCGCTCGCCGACGCGGGCGTGCCCTACCAGCTGCGCGGCGCCGAGCGGTTCTTCGAGCGCACCGAGGTCCGGGAAGCGGGCGCGGCCCTGCGCGGCGCCGCCCGCTTCGGGGGCAACGACGCACTCCTGGACGACGTGGTCGACCTGCCCTCCCAGGTGCGGGCCGTCCTCTCGACGAAGGGCTGGACGACACAGCCCCCGGCGGGTTCCGGCGCGGTCCGTGACCGATGGGAGTCCCTGGCCGCGCTGGTGCGCCTCTCCGAGGACTTCGTGCGGGCCAAGCCGGAGGCGACCCTCGCCGATCTGGTGGCCGAGCTCGACGAGCGGGCCAACGCACAGCACGCACCGACCGTCGAAGGCGTCACCCTGGCCTCGCTGCACGCGGCCAAGGGACTGGAGTGGGACGCCGTGTTCCTCGTCGGTCTCGCCGAAGGCATGATGCCGATCACCTACGCCAAGACCGACGAGCAGATCGAGGAGGAGCGCCGTCTCCTCTACGTGGGAGTGACCCGCGCCCGCGTCCACCTCTCGCTGTCCTGGGCCCTGTCCCGCTCACCGGGCGGCCGTCCGAACCGCCGGCCCAGCCGCTTCCTGGACGGTCTGCGCCCGGGCTCCGGAGCGGGCACGGCAGGCCGGGCCGCGGGCGGCGGCCCCGGCGGCGTCGAGCGCGGCACCGCCGGTGAGGGCGCGGCCCCGGTGGTCGGCCGCCGCCAGCGCAAGAGCCGCACTCCGGCCCGCTGCCGCGTCTGCGGCCGGACCCTTACCGACGCCGGCGAGATGAAGCTCATGCGGTGCGAGGACTGCCCGTCCGACATGGACGAAGGGCTCTACGAGCGGTTGCGGGAGTGGCGATCGGCCCAGGCGAAGCAGCTGGGACAGCCCGCGTACTGCGTCTTCACGGACAAGACCTTGATCGCCATCGCGGAAGCCGTGCCCGACGACGAGGGCGAGCTGGCGCGGATCCCTGGTGTCGGTGTCCGCAAGTTCCACCGCTTCGGCGCCGAGGTCCTCGCCATCTGCGCAGGTCAGGAGGGTGTAAGGGGCGCCGATGGAGAATGATTCAAACTCGTCGAAAAAATAGTTTGCGCATGCGCAAGGAAGACCCATAGGTTCTTAAGCACGGAACAGCGGCTTCTTCGAAGCCCCTGGGCCGTGCTGTACTTGTCAGTCCGCAGGATCGGTTCCGGTCGATCCCTCAGACGCCGAGAGGAGGCGAATTCCAGTGATCAGCATCAACAAGAGCTTCATCAGCACCGCCAAAATGACCGATCGCTCGGTCGTCGCTTCCTGCCTGCTCGGCTTCTCGAACCAGGGCACCGGTCTGTCCGGCGGCATCCCCGCCGTCCTGCCGATGTCCTCCTCCCTGCCTCTCTCCGGTCTCTCCATTCGCGAGGCCAATGAGGGCAATGAGCGACCGACCAAGGCACCGGAAGCAGCAGTAGCGGAGGCGCAGGCTCAGGCCTATGCCTTTGCCGCGGCCGGTGCCGGATTCCGGAAGCAGACGACGCACCACCACATGATGTGGGCCTTCCGTGGGCTCGAACCCTGGAGTGATCCAGTCTGATCCTCGATCAGACAGGCGCCTTCAGGGCCGCGGAACCCCACCCGGGATCCGCGGCCCTTCTGTTTTCCCCGAAACAGGGAGACACAGCGAAGGGGTCAAGAGCAAGACCCGGTACCAGCCGCCAACCGGCCGACCCAGGCCGGCACGACCAGACGAGGAAAACACCACCGTGCAACTCGAAGCGCACGCCCCGTCCGTACCGCCTTCACAGGTGATCTCCCCGCCCACTCCCACGGAGGACCCGACCTTGACTCCCCTCACCGCGCTCACCGCGCTCGACGACGCCATCGAGAACCTCGGCGTTCCCGTCCCCTGCCGCGCCTACGACCCCGAGGTCTTCTTCGCCGAGTCCCCGGCCGACGTCGAATACGCGAAGTCCCTCTGCCGCACCTGCCCGCTGGTGGAGGCCTGCCTCGCGGGCGCCAAGGAGCGGCGTGAGCCGTGGGGCGTCTGGGGCGGCGAGCTGTTCGTCCAAGGCGTGGTCGTTGCCCGCAAGCGGCCCCGTGGCCGCCCGCGCAAGAACCCGGTCGTCGCATGAGCACCGCCGGAACCATTGACCGCCCCCTGACGCACGACCCCAAGAAGCAGGCCCCGATGAAGGCAGCCACCCGCGAGCCCGCAGGCTCCGCGACCCGAGACTTCACCACCACCAGCGCGCACACCTCGCGCCAGAACAGGACCCGAGAGATGCAACTCATCCCAGAAGCCATGGCTCGTGCGCATATGCACGAACGACTGCGTGAAGCCGAGGCGGAACGCCCGGCCGAGCGCCTGATGGCGGCCCGCCGCATGCAGCGCCGCGCGGAGCGCGCCTCGCTGCGTGCCCGGCGCGCGCTCGCCATCGCGGTCATGCAGTAAGTCCCGACGGGGGCCGGTCCCAACGGACCGGCCCCCGTAGTGCGTCGCGCTCACCGAAGCTGACTGCCCGGCGATATCGTCGCCGGGTGGACGAGCAGAAGCCGCAGCACACCGCCGCGGAGAACCGGGTGTGCGCCCGCTGCGGCACGGTCGTCCAAGGCACACCGCCGACCTGGACCTGCTCCGTGGAGAGCGGCGTCCGCCGCTACTACTGCGAAGCCTGTGCGCGGGAGACATCCGAGCCATCGAGGGCCGGCTCGACTCCGACTGGTGGTAGCCGTAGCCCCCGAAAAGCCTGAGACGTCCGGCGCCGGTGCCTCCGGTGCCTCCGGCTTCAGGGCTCGGTCTCAGGCGCCGGCCACGGCCTCGCCCTCCTCGATGACGAAACCAGGCAGCCACTCCTCCAGCTCCGTCCTCATCCGCACCGTCGCGTTCAGCTGGCACAGCACCCCGATGGTGCTCAACGTCACACGGTGTATCAGCAGATACGACGGCGGGAGGTTCAGCCGCTTGCCCAGTTGGTAGGCGGGGGAGCGGGGATCGGCCACGCGAGCCGCCTGGCTGCGCATCCAGCCGCGGGTGAATGTGAACTCCTCCACCAGCATCGGCTCGATGATCGGCAGGAGGTAGTCGAGCACCGCGGCCGGTTCGAGTTCAACCGTCTCCTTGACGAAGCCTTCCGCGCACAGCATCTCGTAGACCGCGTCGGCCTCGCCGTCCAGCGTCATCCGCAACGACTCACCGATGGTCGTGGGCAGCCCGCCCGGCAGCCGGTCCACCGTGCCGAAGTCCAGGACGCCGAGGCGCCAGCCGCCCTTCTCGTCGGGCAGCAGGCGGAAGTTGCCCGGGTGCGGGTCGGCGTGCAGGAGTCCCGTGCGTGCCGGGCCGGAGAAGAGGAAGCGGGCCAGGAGCTGGCCCGCCCGGTCGCGTTGCTCCTGAGTGCCGTCCGCGATCACCTCCGACAACGGGATGCCGTCGATCCACTCCGTGACCAGAACCTGCTCGCCCTGGTGCACCACCTCGGGCACCACCACGTCGGGGTCGTCGGCGAACTCCGAGGCGTGCGCCTGCTGTGCCCGTGCCTCCAGGCCGTAGTCGAGCTCTTCCGACACCCGGTCCCGCAGCTCCGCGATGAGCGGTTTGACGTCCATCCCCGGAATCAACGGGCCCAGAAGGCGGGCAAATCGGCTGAGTTGGGTCAGATCGGACAGTAGTGCCTCGCCCGCTCCCGGGTACTGCACCTTGACCGCGACCTCGCGTCCGTCCGCCCAGACCGCCCGGTGCACCTGGCCGATCGACGCGGCGGCCGCGGGCTTGTCCTCGAACTCCAGGAACAGGTCACGCCAGCCCTCGCCGAGCCGCTCCACGAGCACCGCGTGCACGGTGCTCGTCGGCATCGGCGGCGCCGCCTCCTGCAACTTGGTCAGCGCCGCGCGGTAGGGCCCGGCGACCTCCTCCGGCAGCGCCGACTCGAAGACGGACAGGGCCTGCCCGAACTTCATGGCGCCGCCCTTGAGCTCGCCGAGAACCTTGAAGAGCTGCTCCGCCGTGCGCTGTTGCAGCTCGCGCCCGACGATCTCCGCCGACTTGCCCCCGATCCGCTTGCCGAGCCCCCAGGTCGCGCGTCCCGCGAAGCCGAGTGGCAGCGCGGCCAGTTTGGCGGTTCGGGTGACCGCCTTCCGGGGAAGATCAGACATGCGCCCCTCCAAGTCCCAGACAGCCACGCCTTCTCAGGCGGTTACCCGGCCATTGTTGCGTGCCGCTCCCCGGCTGCGGTGAGCCGATCCCCCTTAACGTCCTCCGTGACCTCCGCACCCGCCCCGCACGGACATGCGGGATGCGGCCAAATCGGACGCGCGTGCCAGTCGAATCCCGGGACGGACGCCTCCCAACGGACTCCCGAGGCGGCCATGGACGCCCCGTCCAGGAAAGCGAGCGCATGCCCCGCGACCAGCCCGGCGACCGAGGTCGACAGGGCGAGGTCACACGCGGGTACGGGCCGCGCACGCCCCGAGCGCCACTGCGCCAGCATCCGGCCCCACGTGGGATCGCGGTCCGCCCGCTGCCGGAAGAGGCAGCCCGCGCAGGCGGTCGCGCCGGGCAGGACCAAGGGGCCGACGACGCCCGTCCCCTCGATCACCCCGGCGTAGAGATGAGGTGTGCCGGCCGCGAGGAAGCCCTCGGCGTGGACCGGGTCGGGGGCGTACGCGTCCAGGCCGTCTCGCGGGGCGATGATCACGAGCGACAGTCCGGCCTGGCCCTCGGCCACCGACGCCTGCCAGGCCGAGAGCGGCGCGGCCTGTGACCCGGGCGACGCGGGGCGGTTCGCACGGGGCGGCCGGTCCGGCGCCGACTGCCGTACGAGCCGGCGCGCGGTCATGTCCCGACGCTCGCCGATCGCCTCCGCCGGCAGCCCGCCGGGCGCGACGTCCCAAGGCTCCACATGCCCGCCGTCCAGCACCTCGATCCGGCCCACCCCGGCCCCCGCGAGGACCGAGGCCACGACGGCGCCCACTCGCCCCGCTCCCTGGACACGGACGCGCATGGCCCGGCGCGCCGCCAGCCTCTCGACCGCTTCCCCCGGCTCGGACGACAGAAGCGACAGCGAGGCCAGGTCGGACCGCAGCCGGTCCATGGCTCCGCTCCGCTTGCGCAGGGCGTCGGCCGCGGGACCGCCGCCCGTCGAGTCGTCGAGGAGACCGGCCCGCGACAGCTCCCCCAGCAACTTGTCCACGTGACCGTCCGGCAGGCCCATCCGCCTGGCCTCCTCCCGCAGGAGCGGCAACCCGCGGGTGCCGTCCAGCAGCGTCAGGAAGCTGCCGGTCGCCGTGTCCATCGGGCCGAGCACCAAGGCGTGCGCGGGCGCCACCCCGAACTGCATGGTGCTCATGTCCCGCCAGCCGCGCCGCAGCGCCGGCTTCAAGGTCGGATGCATGGTCGTCCCCCGTCGTCCGCCCGGCGCGGTCCCGTCCGCCGCGCCGATCGACTGCCAGAATGCCCGCCCCGCCGCCTGTCCGCGTCGAGTTATCCACAGGCAGGGGATGCTTGTCGTACTAATCAGCCGCACGGGTCAAACCACCGGGAAGCGGATCGCCGCCGAACCGTCCCGGAGGCGGGACTTCCCCCCTGCCCAGCGGGTAACGTCGGGGCGTGCCCGCCGACCCTTCCTCCCGCGTCGCTGGGGAGACCTCAGCGCGTCGCGCCGGAACTCCGCAGCGCAGCACGACCAGTCCGCCGCCCTCCGGCGCGGGGCCCAGCGCGGTCGAGGTCAGACGCAGCGCCCGTCGGCGCAGAACGGTCTCGGCGTACCGCGAGGGTGATCGCACAGTCGTCCTCATCCCCGCCCGCATGTCCGAGGCGGAGGAGCAGCGCTGGGTGAATGTGATGCTCGACAAGCTCGCGGCACAGGAGAGCAAGCGGCTCCTCGGTGACGTGGAGCTCTGCGAGCGGGCCGAGCAGCTCTCCGACCAGTACTTCGACGGCCGGGCGCGGCCCGCCTCCGTTCGCTGGGTCACGAACCAGAACACCCGCTGGGGATCCTGTACCCCGTCGGAGGGCAGCATCCGCCTTTCGCACCGGTTGCAGGGCATGCCCGAGTACGTCGTGGACTACGTCCTCGTCCACGAGCTCGCCCACCTCCTCGTCCCAGGGCACGGGCCGCGTTTCTGGCGATTGCTGGAGGCCTATCCACGTACGGAACGGGCCAGGGGCTACCTCGAAGGGGTCGTCGCCGCCAGTCGGCTGCCGCACCTGCCCGCCGCCCGCGAGGAGTGAAGGTGCGCCGCGTTCCACGGCTGTGTAGCGGGTCTGTACCGGCTTCGCTCGCTGTCAGACTTTGCGGTTAGCCTGGCGCGACGCATTCACATTCGGGATGGGGGACGGTCGTTACGTATGGCCAGGGAATTCCAACGCGGCCACAAGGCCAAGATCAGTGACCTCACCGCAGGGACCGATCTGTACGTAGGCGTGCAGATCTCGGCTCCCGGGCTGACCTTCGACATCAGCTGCTTCGGCCTCGACGCCAGTGAGCGACTGTCGGACGACCGTTACTTCATCTTCTTCAACCAGCCGAAGTCTCCCGAGGAGTCGATCCAGCTCCTGGGCGCGCAGGCGGGCGACACCGAGTCCTTCCGCGTCACGCTCGACCGCATTCCGCCGCAGATTCAGCGGCTCTCGTTCACGGCGACGATCGACGGCGCCGGGCAGATGTCGCAGGTCGCCTCCGGATACATCCGCATCGTCGCGGGCGGTGAGGAAGTGGCGCGTTACGCCTTCACCGGCGCGGAGTTCTCCACGGAGCGCGCCGTCATGCTGGGCGACTTCTACCTGAAGGACGTCTGGCGGTTCGCCGCGATCGGCCAGGGCTTCGACGGCGGACTCGACGCCCTCCTGAGGAACTTCGGCGGCGAGGTCGCCGAGGAGGAGCCCGCGCCCGCACAGCCGCAGGCCGCAGCGCCCTCCTTCGCGCCCCCGGCGCAGGCGGCCCCACCCGCGTTCGGCGTCCCCGCGGCTGCCGCGCCGCCCCAAGCCCCCGCGCAGAGCTTCGCGCCGCCGCAGGGCGCCACCCCGCCCCCGGCGCCCGCCCCGGCCGAGCCGCCGGCGCACGCCGCGCAGACCATCGTGGCGCCGGTGAACCAGCCGTCCGGTGGCACGATGCCGCCCGCGCCGGCCCCGCGCCGTACGGCGGGCCCGGTCAGCAGCCCACGCAGCAGCCCCAGTACGGCCAGGTACCCAACCAGCAGCAGGCCCTCGGCCAGACCGCGCCCTTGCCGCCGGGGTACGGCCAGCAGCCGCCGGCTCCGCTGCCTCCCGGGTACGGCCAGCCGCCGCAGACCCCCATGCCGCCCGGATACGGCCAGCAGCCGCCGAGCGGCCAGTTCCCGCCCCCGGCACCCCAGGGAGCCCCGCAGGGTGCCGCCCCCCAGGGCGCCGGTGTCGCCGCCGCTCTCCAGAAGTACCGCGAAGCTCCCACCGGCCAGCGCTGGACGCAGCAGAACGAGAAGCTGATCCGTGTCGACCTCGGCGTGGCCGACCAGCCGATCCTCGCCCGCCAGGGCTCCATGGTGCTCTACCAGGGCAAGGTCGAGTTCAGCTACAAGGGCGCGGGCTTCGCCGGCCGTATCGTCGGCAACGCCACCGGCCAGGAGATGCAGCTGATGCGCTGTTCCGGCCGCGGCCAGGTCTTCCTCGCCGAAGAGGGCACGCACCTGCACCCCATCGAACTCCAGGGCGACGCGATCTGCGTCTCCGCGGAGAACGTCCTCGCCTTCGACGAGTCCCTCCAGCACGAGGTGCGCAGGATCGAGGGCCACGGCATCCCCGGCGGCGCACTGTTCGTCATGCAGTTCCAGGGCAACGGCACGGTCATCGTGAAGACCCACGGCGTGCCCGTGGTGCTGCCCGTCACGCCGACGACGTTCGCCGACTGCCATGCCGTCGTCGCCTGGTCGGCCGCCTCACAGGCGATCGTCTCCAGCCAGGTGCGGCTGCGCAGCAACGCCTACGCGGGCTCCACGGGGGAGAGCGTGAACCTCCAGTTCCGTGGCGCGCCCGGCAATTTCATCGTCGTCCAGCCGTACGAGGTCTGAGGGAGCCCGTCATGAATCAGCAGCTCGCGGGCTTCGCTCCCGCACCCGTCACCACCCGCATGGAGAACCACGGCCACCACATGGTCAAGGTCGCCATGCAGACCGGCAACGACCTGTTCGCGCGCGTGGGCTCGATGGTCGCCTACGAAGGGTTCGTGCAGTACGAGCCGAACCCTCCAGCCGTCCGCCAGGTCGCGCGCGAGTGGATGACCGGCGAGGGCGCGCCGTTGATGAAGTGCTCCGGAGACGGCCTGCTCTACCTCGCCGACTACGGAGCGGACGTCGTCGTCATCAACCTGGCGGGCGACTCCCTCTCGGTGAACGGCACCAACCTGCTCGCCTTCGACGCGTCCCTCCAGTGGGGCGTCGAGCGGGTCAAAGGCATGGCCAAGTTCGCCGGCCAGGGCCTGTGGAACATCACGATCTCCGGCCAGGGATGGGTCGCGCTGACCTCCCGCGGCACGCCCATCGTCGTCGACTGCGGCCGCGGCGAGGACGAGACGTACGTCGACCCGGACGCCCTGATCGCCTGGTCCCCGAACCTCAAGGTGAAGGGCAAGCGCAGCTTCAAGGCCGGCTCCCTCATCGGGCGCGGCAGCGGCGAGGCCTATCAGATGGGCTTCTCCGGAGAGGGCATCGTCGTCGTACAGCCCAGCGAGGACAGCACCGACCGTCTCCGAGCACGGGGCTGAGGGGGAGCAACACACCATGCAGAGCCCGCTTTTCGCGCACGCAGAACAGCAGACCCCGGAGCGCTACTCCGTCCAGAACCCGCAGCTGCTGCGGGTCGCCCTGGAGGGGCACGACGACGTCCTGGCCCGCAAGGGCGCCATGGTCGCCTACCAGGGGCTGATCGAGTTCGACGCCGAGTACCAGAGCCGGGGCAACCAGCGCGCCCGCGCGCAGACCGGCGAGGGCCTGGAGCTGATGCGCTGCCACGGCCAGGGCACCGTCTACCTCGCCAACCTCGCCCAGTACATCCACGTAGTGGATGTGGACCAGGACGGTCTGACCGTGGACAGCAGCTACGTCCTGGCGATGGACTCGTCGCTGACCCACCAGGTCATCGCCGTGGACAGCCAGTACGGCATCTCCGGCTCGGGCAAGTACCAGCTCAACATCTCCGGGCGCGGCAAGGTCGCTCTCATGACGTCCGGTCAGCCGCTGATGCTCCAGGTCACGCCCGACCGGTACGTCAACGCGGACGCGGACGCCATCGTCGCCTGGTCCAACGGCCTGCGGGTGCAGATGCAGGCCCAGACCCATTCCTCGGGCGTCTGGCGGCGCCGCGGCAACACCGGCGAGGGCTGGGAGCTCAGCTTCATGGGACAGGGCTACGCGCTTGTCCAGCCGAGCGAGATGCTGCCGCCGCAGAACGCCGTCATCGGGCGGGGCGCCGGGGCGCAGTTCGGCGTGGGGCAGCAGGGTGCCCGTGGACAGAACCAGGGCAGCGTCTGGAGCTGAGCGCTCCGCGGGTCAAGCGGTGACGCAAGGGGCGCGGGTTGTCTGCGGGCCGGATGTGGCTGGTCGCGCAGTTCCCCGCGCCCCTTCGGGAGCTCCTTGACGGCTGCCTCTTACAGGCGCGCCCTCGTCGCCTCCATCAGGCGTACGACCGACTCGTCGGCCACGGACGCCACCTCGTCGTACGCGAACCAGCGCAGGTCCAGAGACTCGTCGCTGATCGCCTCGACCGCGTCGGCCGGGGCCAGCGCCGCGTACTGCACGTCCAGATGCTGCGTGCACGGGCCCGGAATCGGGTGCTGGTCCAGGCGGATCGGGCCGCCCGAGAGCAGCGTCAGGCCAGGCACACCGGACTCCTCCGTGGCCTCGCGCAGCGCGGCCACGGCCAGTGATGTGTCGCCCGGCTCGCAGTGGCCGCCCATCTGGAGCCACATCCGCAGCTTCTTGTGCAGGGTGAGCAGGACCCGACCGCTGGACGGGTCGACCACCAGGGCGCTCGCCGTCACATGGCCCGCGGTGCAGGCCTTCCACATGCCGTCGTCGCCGTGCGTGGACAGGTGGTCCAGATAGGCCTGGCGCAGCTCGGCCTGGTCGGCCCGCCCCTCGTACCCCTTCAGGACGAGTACGGCGTCGTCGTAAAGGCTCACTTACCGCCGTCCTCCGGGGACTGGTCGTCGCGCTCGTCCTTCGTGAGGTCCGGCTTGGCGGAGGAAGTGCCGCCCGCGGCCTCGCCGAGCATCTTGTCCAGCTCGGAGAAGTCCAGCTGCTCCCGGTGGACGAAGCCGTCCGGGTCGTCCAGATCGGACGCCGTCGGCAGCATGTCCGGGTGCTCCCACAGGCCGTCGCGGCCGTCGACGCCGCGCGCGTCCGTGAGCGAGGCCCACAGGCGCGAGGCGTCCCGCAGGCGGCGCGGACGCAGCTCCAGGCCGATCAGCGTGGCGAACGTCTGCTCCGCGGGGCCGCCCGAGGCACGGCGGCGGCGCAGCGTCTCCCGGAGGGCGTCGGCGGACGACAGGCGGGGCTTTGCCGCGGCGTGCACGACGGCGTCCACCCAGCCCTCGACGAGCGCCAGAGCGGTCTCCAGGCGCGCCAGGGCGGCCTTCTGGGCCGGGCTGTCCTCCGGCTGGAACATGCCCTGCTGGAGGGCCTCCTGCAGCTGCTCGGGGTTCTGCGGGTCGAGCTGGCCGACGACGTCCTCCAGCTTGGCCGTGTCGACCTTGATCCCGCGGGCGTACCCCTCGACGGCGCCGAACAGGTGCGAGCGCAGCCACGGGACGTGGGAGAAGAGCCGCTGGTGGGCGGCCTCGCGCAGCGCCAGATAGAGCCGCACCTCGTCCTTGTCGACGCCGAGGTCCTTGCCGAAGGTCTCGATGTTCACCGGCAGGAGCGCGGCCTTCCCGGAGGGGCCCAGCGGCAGACCGATGTCGGTGGAGCCGACGACCTCACCGGCAAGCACCCCGACGGCCTGCCCGATCTGCTGGCCGAACATGGCGCCGCCCATGGAGCGCATCATGCCGATCAGCGGGCCGGCCATGGCCTGCATCTCCTCGGGGAGGACGTCGCCCATGGCGAGGCCGACGCGCTCGGCGACCGGGTCGACGAGCTCCTTCCACACCGGCAGGGTCGCCTCGACCCACTCGGCGCGGCTCCACGCCACGGCGGTGCCGGACCCGGACGGCAGCGACGTCGCGTCGTCGAGCCACAGGTCGGCCAGGCGCACGGCCTCCTCGACGGCGGAGCGCTCGGCGGGGCCGACGCTGGCGTCCTTGGTGCCGTCAGGCGTGCCCTGGGAGACGGTCTGGCGGGCGATGTCCTTGGCCATGTCCCAGTTCACCGGACCGCCCTCGTACGAGAGCATCTGGCCGAGCTGCTGGAAGGCGGCCCCCAGGTCGTTCGGGTTCATGGAACCGAACATGGCGGCGAACGGGTTGTCCCCGCCGCCCGGGCCACCCGCGCCGGGGAACCCGAAACCGAACGGGTTTCCGGGGCCGCCGGCACTCTGGCCCCCGCCCTGGCCCTGTCCGGGGGATTCCTTCTTCTTGCCCTCGTCGCCGTCTTCCGGCTCCTCCGGCGGAAGGCCGAATCCGAATGGGGTGTCACTCACGGGATTCCTCGGCTCGTCAGGCCGCCGGTATCGTTCCGGCGGCGGCTGCCCTACAACACCACCCAGCGTAGACACCGTGACGGGTTCGAGCCTCGGTGCTTCGCCGACTGATGGCCTGCGGCAGGATGGATGCCACCTGGTACGTACGCGTCATTCGCTTACGTACTGAAGACAACCGCTGGAGACGCCCGGTGAGTTCCCCAGATCCACAGGTTCGCGCAGCGCGAAACCCGTCAACCCCGGCGCCCGCACGTGGGCCCGTAGTAGCAGTCACCGGCGCCGCCTCCGGCGTGGGCGCGCTGCTGGCCGAGCGCCTTGCCTCGTCGGAGGAGATCAAGCAGGTCATCGCCATCGACGAGCGCCGAGGCGACTGCTCGCAGGCCCAGTGGCACCTCCTGGACGTGCGGGACCCCGCGATCGCCGAGAAGCTTCGCGGCGCGGATGTCGTCGTGCACCTGGCGCTCGATCTCGACCTGGAGACCGATGGCGCGGCCCGCACGGCGTACAACGTACGCGGCACGCAGACCGTTCTGACCGCTGCCGCAGCCGCGGGCGTCCACCGTGTCGTCCTGTGCACCTCGGCGATGGTCTACGGAGCGCTGCCCGAGAACGAACTGCCCCTCTCCGAAGACGCCGAATTGCGGGCGACGGCGGAGGCCACCGGTGTCGGTGACCTTCTGGAGGTCGAGCGGCTCGCCCGTAGGGCGCCCCGGGCGCATCCCGGGCTCAATGTCACCGTCGTGCGGCCCGCGACGCTGGTGGGCGGCACCGACACGGCCCTCACGCGCTACTTCGAGTCGCCCCGCCTGCTGGTCGTGGCCGGTTCCCGGCCGGCCTGGCAGTTCTGTCACGTCGAGGATCTGTGCAGCGCTCTGGAGTACGCCGTCCTGGAGAAGGTCGACGGTGAGCTCGCCGTGGGCTGTGACGGCTGGCTGGAGCAGGAGGAGGTCGAGGAGCTCAGCGGGATCCGCCGGATGGAGCTGCCCTCGGCGGTCGCGCTCGGCGCGGCGGCACGGCTGCACCGCATCGGGCTCACGCCGTCCCCGGCCGGTGACCTCGCCTACACGATGTATCCCTGGGTGGTCAGCGTCAGCCGCTTGCACGACGCGGGGTGGCGGCCGCAGTGGACCAATGAGGAGGTCCTCGCGGAGCTGCTCGAAGAGGTGTCCGGGCGGCGGACCGTGGCCGGGCGGCGGCTTGGGCGCAAGGATGCGACGGCTGCGGGGGCTGCGGGGGCGACGGTGGCTTTGTTGGGGGCGGCGGCGGTGGTGCGTCGGGCGCGGAAGGCGCGGCGGCGGATCTGAGGGCTCCGGTGCCTTGGTCGGTGCCGCCGTGCTGGGGCACCCTGTAGGCGTTTTGGCGGGCGCCGCCGTGCTGTGCGCGCCCTGTAGGCGTCCTGGTGGGCGCCGCCCTGCTGCGCGCCCGGTTAGGGCTTGGCGGGCCGCCTCGCTGGACCGCACCCGGCAGCCGGCGCTGTGCCCACCCGTTCCGCCGTGCGGAACGCCTGCCCACAGCGGGGGCGGCTTGTGTGGGTGGGGATCGCCGTGCGGAGTGCCGCGGCTGTGGGCCGGGGGCGCTGTGCGGGGCGTCTGTCCGCAGCCGGGGGTGAGGGGGTCGGGCGGGGGTCTGCCCGCAGACTGATGGGTGTCTGCCGTGTGGAATGCCTGGCTGCGGGGCGGACCGCTGTAGGGACGTCCTATTCCGTGTCGTGCGTGTCGTGCGGCACCATGGCCGCATGGCACGCACCACGATGGACCACCCCGGCGAGCAGGGCGCCCAGGACCCGATCCGCCTCCTTGCGATCCGCGAGACCCCGCTCTCCCTGGATGAGGTCTTCCGGGCCGTCGGTGACGACGCGGCGGGAGGTACGGCGCTCTTCGTCGGGACCGTGCGCAACCACGACGGCGGCGCGGACGTCGACGAGCTGGGCTATTCGACGCATCCGACCGCCGAGGCGGAGATGCGCCGTGTGGCCGAGAAGGTCGTCGCCGAGTTCCCGGTGCGCGCCCTGGCCGCCGTGCACCGTGTCGGTGATCTCGCGGTCGGCGACCTCGCGGTGGTCGTGGCGGTCTCCTGCCCGCACCGCGCCGAGGCCTTCGACGCCTGCCGCAAGCTGATCGACGACCTCAAGCACGAGGTGCCGATCTGGAAGCACCAGCGGTTCTCCGACGGCAAGGAGGAGTGGGTCGGCGCCTGTTGAGGCAGACTCCCGGAGGGTTGGAGCCCCCGGCCCCGTGATGACTCGTGCGGCTCCAGTTGCGTAACCGGACCCCTGCCGCGAGCGTTGACCTTGCGGATGATTAATCTGCTGATCAGTCAGTTGTGGTCGCTCATGGGGTCGGGAGTTCGACATGGCATCACTTGCCTGGTTGCTGATTCCGCTGCTGGCGGCCGTCGGGGCGGGACTGTGGGGCGGCTGGGCCGCCCGTAACCGCAAGTCCGGCAGGACCGGCGACAACGTGGAGCTCAACGGCTACGCCGCCTTCCGTGAGGCGATGGAGAAGTCCCGCTCCGGTACGTGATGTTCCACTATCGGGGCTCCGGTGGCCGTGTCCCCGTACGGACCGGCCCCACAGGTGCGGCGACAGGCCTGTCCCGTACTGTCGTTCCATGCCACGCCGCACTGCGACGATGCTCGCCTCCACCCTGATGCTGATCGCGCTGCTCTGCGCCGGAGTGCTCATCAAAGTGCCCTACTCGGAGATGTCCCCGGGCCCCACGGTGAACACCCTCGGTGATCACGACGGCGAGCCGGTGCTGCAGATCTCCGGGCACAAGACGTACCCCACGAGCGGCAACCTCAACATGACGACCGTCAGGGTGACCAGCGCCGACTACAAGATGAACCTCGCGGAGGCCGTCTACGGCTGGCTGGCCCACGACAACATCGTGGTGCCGCACGACACGCTCTACCCGAACGGCAAGACCGAACAGCAGTCCACACAGGAGAACGCCGAGGAGTTCAGTCAGTCCCAGGAGAGCGCCAAGGTGGCGGCGCTCAGGGAGCTCGACCTCCCGGTGGAGTCCCAGGTCATCGTCGCCACCGTCTTCAAGGGGGACCCGGCCGAGGGCAAGCTCCACGCGGGTGACGTCATCCAGAAGGTCGACGGGAAGCCCGTCAAGGAGATGACGGACGTGGCCAAGCTCGTCACCGAGCACAAGCCCGGTGAAAGCGTCACGTTCACGATCGTCCCGGTCAAGGAAGCGGCCGCCGCCGAGAAGTCGGGCAAGAAGGCGAGCAGGACCGAGGAGATCAAGATCACGACGAAGAAGGCGGAGGGCGGCGACCGCGCGATCGTCGGCATCGAGGCGGGCACCGACCACACCTTCCCGTTCACGATCGACATCAAGCTGGCCGACGTGGGCGGTCCCAGCGCCGGACTGATGTTCGCCCTCGGCATCGTCGACAAGCTGACGCCGAAGGACCTCACCGGCGGCAAGTTCGTCGCAGGCACCGGCACCATCACCGAAAGGGGCAAGGTCGGACCCATCGGCGGCATCGAGATGAAGACCGTCGGCGCGCGCGAGAAGGGCGCCGAGTACTTCCTGACCCCGAAGGACAACTGCGCGGCGGCCGCGAGCGACGTCCCGGACGGCCTCACCCTGGTCGAGGTCGACACGATCGAGGACGCGGTGAAGTCCCTGGACAAGATCCGCAAGGGTGACACCGGCGCCCTGCCGAGCTGCACCGCCACTGCGAAGTAACGGCTCGGTCAGGACACAGCCGTACGTCGTTCGTACACGGGCGGGGGCACCCCTCGGCGTACCGGCGTGCCGGCGCCCCACCCGCGTACGCGCGGCAGAGGACTCTTACGCGAAGGTCGCCGCCAGGGCGTCCGCGAGGCCGGGCACCAGGTCGGAGCCCGTGAGGACCTCGGTCGGCGAGTCCTTCTCGCGCAGCCGCAGCGCCGACTCGCGCGCGCCGTCACGGAGCACCGCCACCGTCATGCGGACCTCCTGGCGGTCGGGGTGCTGCGCCACCCACTTCGCCAGCTGGGCCTCGCTGAGGCCCTCGGGTACGGACGTCTCGGCGGACGGCGGCAGCATCAGGCGCTCCACCGTGAGGGCGCAGCCCGTCACGGCGTCCGGCCAGGCGATGGTGCCGAGGAACTCGTCCAGCGGCTTGTCCGCGGGGATCTCCTCCTGCTCGATGGGGGTGAAACCGGCGTGTTCCACGCCGTCGTCAAGGCCGAGCTGGGAGGCGAGGCCGGGTTCTTGGGTGCGCAGACGCGCCGTGTCGACGAGCGCGAAGAGGCGGGCGGGCCGGTCCCAGCCCAGGCCGGACACGTACTCGTCGATCTCGAGCACGGCCCGGGTGAGGGGGCTCGCTGCCATGGGAGTGTTGGACATGGTCACAATCCTGCCTCGTTCGTCCCCGGAATCGGGAACCGAGTAAAGCGTGAGTAAGTTGCATAGGTGTGGGTCCGCGATCTCGGGGGCCTGACGGACCAACACCGAATCAACAGCGAACTTCGAGGTGCGCACCTTGGCTTTCCAGATGCCGGACCGCGGCGGAGGCCCGACGGGGCCACGGATCAGAGTGGGCCGACCCTCCCGTCGCGTCCGGACCCTGCTCATGACGTTGGGTGTGCTGGCCGTGCTGGCCATGGCCTTCGTCATGTTCTCAGGGTTCTGGACGGACTGGTTGTGGTACCGATCGGTCAACTACTCATCGGTCTTCAAGACGACCCTGTGGACCAAGATCGGCCTGTTCTTCTTCTTCGGCCTCCTCATGGCGGCGGCGGTCGGCGTGAACATCTGGCTGGCGCACCGGCTGCGCCCGCCGCTCAGCGCCATGTCGATGGAGCAGCAGAGCCTCGACCGGTACCGCATGGGCATCGCCCCCTACAAGAAGTGGCTGCTGATCGGGATCACCGCTCTGGTGGGCCTGATCGCGGGCGCCTCCGCGGCGGGGCAGTGGCGCACCTGGCTCCTGTGGGTCAACGGCGTGCCCTTCGGCCAGAAGGACCCGCAGTTCCACATGGACGTGTCGTTCTTCGCGTTCGACCTGCCCTGGTACCGCTTCCTGCTGGGCTTCGGCTTCGCGGCCGCGGTGCTCTCCCTGGTGGCCGCCGCCCTGACGCACTACCTGTACGGCGGGCTGCGGATCACCAGCCCCGGCGCGCGCGCGACCGCGGCCGCGACCGGCCACCTCTCGGTGCTGCTCGGTGTCTTCGTCTCGCTCAAGGCCATCGCGTACTGGCTCGACCGGTACGGCCTCGCGGTGAAGTCCAGTGACTTCAAGGCGACGGGCAACTGGACCGGCCTGAGGTACGTCGACGCCAACGCCTACCTGCCGGCGAAGACGATCCTGTTCTGCATCGCCGTCATCTGCGCCCTGCTCTTCTTCGCGACACTGTGGCGGCGCACCTGGCAGCTGCCGGTCATCGGCTTCGGCCTGATGGTCCTCTCGGCGATCCTCATCGGCGGTCTCTACCCCGCGATCGTGCAGAAGTTCCAGGTCCAGCCGAACGAGCAGGCCAAGGAAGCGCCCTACATCAAGAAGAACATCCAGGCCACCCGCGACGCCTACGGCATCAGCGGCGTGAAGCCCGAGGACTTCCGGGGCGCGGGCAGGGTCGACGAGGACCGCCAGAAGAAGCGTGAGAACGCCGACACGGCGGCCAACTACCGGCTGAACGACCCGAACATCGTCTCGCCGACGTTCCAGCAGCTGGAGCAGGAGCGCAGCTACTACCAGTTCCCGACGACGCTGGACGTGGACCGCTACAACGGCCAGGACACCATCGTCGGCCTGCGCGAGCTGAACGTGAACAAGCTCGACAAGCGGAACTGGATCAACGACCACTTCGCGTACACGCACGGCTACGGCGTCGTCGCCGCCAAGGGCACGGAGACCAAGGAGGGCTCCAAGGGCGCTCCCGCGTTCACCGAGTCCGGCCTGCCGACCAAGGGCAATCTCGGCAAGTACGAGCAGCGGATCTACTACGGCGAGAAGACGACGCAGTACTCGATCGTGGGCGGGCCCCAGAAGGAGCTCGACTACGAAGAGGACCACGGCGGCCAGAAGACGTACAGCTACAAGGGCGACAGCGGGGTCAACCTCTCCAACCCGATCAACCGCGCCGCATACGCGGTGTCCTTCGGAGAGCCCCAGATCCTGTACTCCGGGGCGATCGGCGAGGGTTCGCGGATCCTCTACAACCGCACCCCCAAGGAGCGCGTCGAGGCGGTGGCCCCCTGGCTGACGATCGATGGCGACGTCTACCCGACGGTGGTCGACGGCCGCATCCAGTGGGTGGTCGACGCCTACACGACCACCAACGGCTATCCGTACGCCTCGCGCACCACGCTCGGTGACACCACGGCCGACTCCTTGTCGCAGGCGGACAGCCAGCGCACGGTGATCGCCCAGCAGAACCAGGTCAACTACATCCGGAACTCCGTGAAGGCGACCGTCGACGCGTACACCGGCGACGTCAAGCTCTACACGTGGGACGAGAAGGATCCGGTCCTGAAGACCTGGAAGAAGGCGTTCCCGGGCACCGTCAAGGACAAGAGCGAGATCCCGTCGGCGCTCAACGACCACCTGCGCTATCCGCAGGACATGTTCAAGGTGCAGCGTGAGCTCCTGACGCTCTACCACGTCACGGACGCAGGCCAGTTCTACAACGCGAGTGACGCCTGGCAGGTGCCGAACGACCCGACGAAGAAGGACGACAGCGCGGTCCCGCCGTACTACCTGTCCTTGAAGGCGCCGGGCCAGGACAAGCAGCAGTTCGCGCTGACGACGACGTTCACCCCGAGTGAGCGGCCCAACCTACGGGCCTTCATGACGGTCGACGCCGACGCCAGGAGCAAGAACTACGGCAAGATGCAGCTGCTGAGAGTCACCGGCGACGTCGACGGCCCTGAACAGGTGCAGAACAAGCTGAACTCCATGAAGGAGGTCGGCACCTTCGTCCGGGACATGAAGGGCGCCGACTCCGACGTCCTCTACGGCAATCTGCTGACCGTGCCACTGGACGACGGCTTCCTGTACGTCGAGCCCGTCTATGTGCAGGGCCGCAAGTCGGCGTATCCGCTGCTGAAGAAGGTGGCCGTGTCGTACGGCACGGAGACCGTCTTCGCGGACACGCTCGGCGAGGGCCTCGATCAGGTCTTCGGCGCGGCGGGCGGCACGAAGCCACCGGCCGAGGACCAGGACGGCGACGCGGACACGGACGAGCCGACCAAGCCGCCGAAGACGAACGACCCGACGGTCCAGGCCGCGCTCGACGACGCCCAGCAGGCGTTCGAGGACGGCGAGAAGGCCATGAAGGAAGGCGACTGGAAGAAGTACGGCGAGGCTCAGGACCGTCTCCAGGAGGCACTGGAGCGGGCCGAGGAGGCGTCGGCCAAGGCGGCGGAGAAGGGCGCCGCCGACGGCGCGAACAAGAACGCCGACAAGGGCGCTGACAAGGCCTCTGACAAGGGTGCCGACGAGGCCTCTGACAAGGGCGCTGACAACAACGCCGACAAGGGCGCGGACAAGGCCTCCGAAAAGGAGGGCGACCAGGAGGGCGACAAGGCCTCCGACAAGGGCGCCGGCAGCGGCGGCTAGCGGCTGGTCAAGGACCCGCCCCGCGCCGTGGTACGGTTTGAACACAACGGCGCGGGGTGGAGCAGCTCGGTAGCTCGCTGGGCTCATAACCCAGAGGTCGCAGGTTCAAATCCTGTCCCCGCTACTGCAAGGTGAAGGCCCGGATCCTTATGGATCCGGGCCTTCGTCGTGTGCCATGGGCCGATGCCGGTCGTGTGCGGGTGTCCTATGCCAAGTCATGTGAACGGCGCGGTGCCGGGGGAGAGTTGGGGGATCTGTGTTTCACTTATCTCTCTGTGGGCATGTCGACAAAACGCTGAAGTGACCTCACTGGCTGCGGTATATCAGGTATACCCAGGTTGCAGGTGGTGCGACGATGGACGTTATGGGGGACAAGGCAACTCTGTTGGATACAGGGCGGTTTGTGCAGGCGGCCGACCGGGAGGACGATCCCGGGACGGCCGCCGAAGAGATGCGTCATCGGCTGGCCGCCGAGGCCGGGGATGTCGAAGCGATGAGCGTCCTGGGAAGCCTTCTGCTGCGCCGCGGTGACCTCGACGGGGCCGAATCCCTGCTGCGCGCGGCGACCGCGGAGGGTGACCGCGCCGCCGCCAACAACCTCGGTGTCCTTCTTCACCAGCGCGGATACGCGGACGAGGCGGCCGGCTGGTGGCGGGTCGCCGCCGTCGCCGGTTCCGCCGCGGCCGCGCACGCGCTCGGCCGGCACCACCGCGAGCGCGGCGACGAGCCCGCCGCCGAGTACTGGCTGCGCCAGTCCGCCGAGCAGGGCCACACCCTCGGGGCGTACGCGCTCGCCGACCTCCTGGAACACCGCGGTGACGTCGGCGCCGAGCGCTGGATGCGGGTCGCCGCCGAGCGCGGCCACCGCGAGGCCGCGTACCGCCTGGCCCGTGCGCTGGACCGGCGGGCGGCGGCGGAGCGCGGTGAGCCCGCCGAGTGCGGAGAGGGCCCCGTGCCGGTCCGTCGCGCCGCGCGCACCGGACGTGCGGAGGTGGGCACGCCGGCCGGCGAGGCCGAGCAGTGGTACCGCCAGGCCGCCGCGCGCGGCCACCGGCGGGCCGCGCTGCACCTCGGCGCGATCCTGGAGCACCGCGGCGAGCTGAAGGAGGCCGGGCGCTGGTACCTCAACTCCGCCAAGGACGGCGAGTCCCGCGCGGCCTGCGCCCTCGGCTTCCTGCTGCGGGACGCGGGTGACGAGGAGAGCGCCGCCGTGTGGTGGCTCAAGGCCGCGCAGGACGGCGACGGCAACGCCGCGAACGCGCTGGGCGCGCTGCACGCCGAGCGCGGCGAGACGCAGACCGCCGAGCGGTGGTACCGCGCCGCCATGGACGCGGGCGACGTGAACGGCGCGTACAACCTCGGCCTGCTCTGCGCCGAGCAGGGCCGCACCGCGCAGGCCGACCAGTGGTATCGCCGCGCCGCGTACGCCGGGCACCGCGAAGCCGCGAACGCCCTGGCCGTGCTGCTGCTCCAGGGCGGGGACGCGGCGGGCGCCGAGCCGTGGTTCTCCAAGGCCGCTGAGGCGGGCAGCGTCGACGCGGCGTTCAACCTCGGCATCCTCTACGCGAGCAGGGGCGACGAGACCTCCGCCCTGCGCTGGTACGAGCGCGCGGCGGCCGACGGGCACACCGACGCGGCCCTCCAGGTCGGCACCGCGCGGCTGCGCGAGGGTGACGAGCAGGAGGCCGAGCGGCATCTGCGGTGCGCGGCCGGAGGCGGCAGCGCGGAGGCGGCGTACCGGCTCGGCACGCTGCTCGACGCGCGCCGCCCCGCGGCGGCGCCGCCCGCCCTCGGCGAGCCCGCGGCGGAGAAGACCGAGTGCGAGGAGTGGTACGAGCGCGCGGCCGAGCAGGGCCACCGCCGGGCCCAGGTCCGGGTCGGCATGCTGGCCGCCGGGCGGGGCGATGTCGTCCAGGCCGCGCGCTGGTACCGCAAGGCCGCGGAGGCCGGCAGCCGCAACGGCGCGTTCAACCTCGGCCTGCTGCTCGCCCGTGAGGGGAGCGAGCCCGAGGCCGCGCTCTGGTGGACGCGGGCCGCCGACGCGGGGCACGGCAGGGCGGCCCTGCGGCTCGCCCTCCTCTACGCCCGGCGCGGGCAGCTGGCGCAGGGGCAGCGGTGGGCGTCGCGGGCGGTCGAGCTGGGCCCCGCGGAGGTCTCCGAGAGGGCGGGACGTTTGCGCGAGGCGCTGCGGCAGGAACTGTCCGCGTAACCGCGCCACGGCGTCGTAACCGCCCCACGGCGTCGTGGAACCTCCGGCGCGAGCGCCTGCCCGCGGAACGGATTTGCGCTGGTCGTGGCCCTGACGTACTGTTGTGTTCATCGACGCGGGGTGGAGCAGCTCGGTAGCTCGCTGGGCTCATAACCCAGAGGTCGCAGGTTCAAATCCTGTCCCCGCTACTGAAACCGAAGGCCCGGAATCCGAATGGACTCCGGGCCTTCGGCATGTATCCGGATGTACGCGGATGCCCCGCTCGCGGATGTACGCAGCTGTATGCCTACTGGTGGCCCACTGCCTCCCCGTACAGCTCCCGGTCGACCACCTTCTCCTCCGGGACTGTCGCCCCTGGAGACGCCCGCCGCGCGGTACACGTCCTGGAGGCGGTCCGTCGTGCCGGCGCGGATCTCCCAGTCCATGCGCAGGGACGGCGTGGCGAGCATGACCTTCTCATCCGTCTTGAGCAGCTCGGCCAGCTCCTTGGTGAAGGCCTCGTCGGACTTGTAGTCACCGGCGAAGTACGTGTTTACCGTCCTGATGTACGCGCGCAGCAGGGCGACGCCCGCGTCCGGGTCCTTTTTGAGGAGGCTCGGGCCGAAGAGGAGGCCGCCCAGCGGTTCGCCCCGGGGCTGGCCGCCCAGGAACGCGTACCGCTTGTGGCCGTCGACCCTGCGCCACACCGGGCATCGCGGCCGGGCATCGGGCCCGGGTGCGGATGGTCAGCTCGCCGGTGCTGGGGCGGAGGATGCCGGCGGCGATGCGGAGGAGGGTCGATTTTCCGCGGCCGGAGGGGCCGATCACGCAGGTGAACTCGCCGGGGGCGATCTCCAGGTCGACGGGGCCGAGCGCGTGCACCGCCTTGGTGGCGCGGCCGAAGGCCCCGGTCAGTGCGTGGGCTTCTAGTTTGGGGTGCGGGTCTCCCACGGGGGTCTCCTCGCGGAGGGCGGGCGGATGGTCCGGGCGCCCCGACGATATGACGCTCCGTCAGATTCCGGAATGTGCTGGCCGGGGTCAGCCGTCCCGCTTCGAGGCCGCCGCACGCCGAAGGCCCCGGCGCCTTTCGGTGCCGGGGCCTTCGGTGGCGTACGGGAAAGCGCCTGCCTCAGGGCGTACGGGCGGGAAGCGCCTGCCTCAGGGCGTACGGGCGGGAAGCGCCTGCCTCAGGGGGTACGGAAAAGCGCTACGCCGCCGCGCAGCTCGGGCACACGCCGCGGTACGTGACCTCGACGCCCTCGACTGTGAAGCCGAAGCGCTCGGAGTCGGGGAGGCTGGTCAGGGGGTTGCCCGTGGGGTGCACGTCACGGATCGCGCCGCAGCGGGCGCAGACCAGGTGGTGGTGGGGGCGGTGGGCGTTCGGGTCGTACCGCTTGGCGCGGCGGTCCGTCGAGACTTCGAGGACCTCGCCGAGGCTCACCAGCTCGCCCAGGGTGTTGTAGACGGTCGCCCGGGAGATCTCTGGCAGCTTGTCCGCGGCGCGGGCGTGCACCTCGTCCGCCGTGAGGTGGACGTGGTCCCCGTCGAGGACCTCGGCCACGACGCGCCGCTGTGCGGTCATGCGCCAGCCGCGTCCGCGCAGTCGTTCCAACAGGTCACTCATGAAAACCAGCCTAACAGGCGAGGGAGCCAGTCCCGAACGGGTGTGACTTTGGATGATTGCTTGACTTAGACAGAGTCCATTGTAGGATCAGGTACGGCATTGGCCAAGGGACAGGACCGCAGGTTTTGAATACGCAGGAGGCGCACGTGACGCAGGGACCGCTCACCACGGAGGCCGGCGCGCCGGTCGCCGACAACCAGAACAGCGAGACCGCGGGCGCCGGCGGACCGGTTCTGGTGCAGGACCAGCTGCTGCTGGAGAAGCTCGCCCACTTCAACCGCGAGCGGATCCCGGAGCGCGTCGTGCACGCACGCGGCGCGGGGGCCTACGGCACCTTCACGCTCACCCGTGACGTCTCGCAGTGGACGCGGGCGAAGTTCCTCTCCGAGGTCGGCAAGGAGACCGAGACGTTCCTGCGCTTCTCCACCGTGGCCGGCAACCTCGGCGCGGCCGACGCGGTGCGCGACCCGCGCGGCTGGGCGCTGAAGTTCTACACCGAAGAGGGCAACTACGACCTCGTCGGCAACAACACCCCGGTCTTCTTCATCCGGGACGCCATCAAGTTCCCCGACTTCATCCACACGCAGAAGCGCGACCCGTACACGGGCTCGCAGGAAGCCGACAACGTGTGGGACTTTTGGGGGCTCAGCCCGGAGAGCACCCACCAGGTGACCTGGCTCTTCGGCGACCGCGGCATCCCGGCCTCGTACCGCCACATGGACGGCTTCGGCTCGCACACGTTCCAGTGGAACAACGAGGCCGGCGAGGTCTTCTGGGTCAAGTACCACTTCAAGACCGACCAGGGCATCAAGAACCTCACCCAGGCCGAGGCCAACAGGCTCGCCGGTGAGGACCCCGACTCCCACCAGCGCGACCTGCGCGAGGCCATCGAGCGGGGCGAGTACCCGACCTGGACCGTGGGCGTGCAGATCATGCCGGCGGCCGAGGCGGCGACGTACCGCTTCAACCCGTTCGACCTCACCAAGGTGTGGCCGCACGCGGACTACCCGGTCATCGAGATCGGCAAGCTGGAGCTCAACCGCAACCCGGAGAACGTCTTCGCCGAGGTCGAGCAGTCCATCTTCAGCCCCGCCCACTTCGTGCCGGGCATCGGCCCCTCCCCGGACAAGATGCTCCAGGGCCGTCTCTTCGCGTACGGCGACGCCCACCGCTACCGCGTCGGCATCAACGCCGACCACCTGCCGGTGAACCGCCCGCACGCCACCGAGGCGCGCACCCACTCCCGTGACGGCTTCCTGTACGACGGCCGCCACAAGGGCGCGAAGAACTACGAGCCGAACAGCTTCGGCGGCCCGTTCCAGACGGACCGGCCACTGTGGGGGTCCGTCCCCGTCGCGGGCGGCACCGGAAACCACGAGACGCCCCGGCACGCCGAGGACAACGACTTCGTGCAGGCGGGCAACCTCTACCGCCTGATGTCCGAGGACGAGAAGAACCGCCTGATCGAGAACCTGTCGGGCTTCATCGCCAAGGTCTCGCGCGATGAGATCGCCGAGCGCGCGATCAACAACTTCCGTCAGGCGGACGGCGACTTCGGCAAGCGGCTGGAGGCCGCGGTCCAGGCCCTGCGCGGCTGACCAGTACCACTTGTCGTCGAGACGGCGGGCCGGATCCCCTCGGGGGCCCGGCCCGCCGCCGTTTCTTCTCCGTCTGCCGCTGTCTTCTCAGACCGCCAGCTCCTGTGCCGCCGCACGCCGGACCGGAGCCCAGCAGCGGATGATGTCGCGGACCGAGACGATGCCCGCGGGTTCGCCCGCCTCCAGCACGATCAAGTGCCGGAAGCCGCCGTGCGCCATGGCGTCCGCCGCGTCCTCCAGGGTCCACGCCGGGGTGGCGAAGACGACGTCGGTCGTGGTGTGGGTGCCTGTGATCTCGGTGTCCGGACTCTGGCCGAGGGCCACGGAGTTGAGAACGTCGCGCTCGGTCAGGATCCCCAGCCCGCAGGTGTCGGGGTCGAGGACGATCGCGGCGCCGACACGGCGCTCGGACATCAGCCTGGCCGCCTGGCGCAGGGTATGGGTGGGGCCGATGGTCAGGACCACCGTGCTCATGGCGTCGCGGACAAGCATGGGCGTGAGCCACCTCCTTGGTGAATCCACGACCTCCCGGTGGGCGAAGGATTGCCTCCGCTCCCTGCTTGGAGAAAGGATTCACAAGTTCACAAGTGGGGGGACTCTCAATGTCGCAGCCGGAGCCGAGGGCAACAAGGGGGCGTGCGTGGTCAGTTCGGGGGGCGCGAGGGGAACGGCCGCGCGGGGCCCGCTCAGTAGCGCTGGTTCAGATAACCCAGCAGCTCGTCGTGGAGCAGGCCGTTCGACGCCGCCGCGTTGCCGCTGTGCGGGCCCGGCCTGCCGTCGAGTCCGGTGAAGCTGCCGCCCGCCTCCGTCACCACGATGGCGGTCGCCGCCATGTCCCAGAGCGAGAGCTCGGGCTCGGCGCAGATGTCGACCGCGCCCTCGGCCACCATCATGTACGGCCAGAAGTCGCCGTAGCCACGCGTGCGCCACACCGCGCGGGTGAGGTCCAGGAAGCCGTCCAGGCGGCCCTGCTCCTCCCAGCCCGAGAGCGAGGAGTACGCCAGGGACGCGTCCGAGAGCCGGGAGACCTTCGAGACGTGCAGCCGGGTCGCCGAGGTGAGGCTGCGCCCCGTGTAGGCGCCGCCGCCCTTCGCCGCCCACCAGCGGCGGCCGAGCGCGGGCGCGGACACCACGCCGACCACCGGCTGGTAGCCCCCTTCGCCCGCCTCCATCAGGGAGATGAGCGTGGCCCAGACCGGGACACCGCGTACGTAGTTCTTGGTGCCGTCGATCGGGTCGATCACCCAGCGGCGCGGGCCCGTGCCCTCGACGCCGTACTCCTCGCCGAGGATCGCGTCCCGCGGCCTCGCGCGCTGGAGCTGGGAGCGGATCAGCTCCTCGGCCGCCTTGTCGGCCTCGCTCACCGGCGTCATGTCCGGCTTGGTCTCGACCTTGAGGTCGAGGGCCTTGAACCGGTCCATGGTCTGGGCGTCGGCGGCGTCCACGAGGACGTGGGCGAGACGCAGATCATCGTGGTAGTCGGGCATGGGTGAACAGTATCGATCTCGAACCACCCGAGCTACAGCGCCATATCGCATGCGCTCGCGCGGGCTCACGCCGGAGCTCTTGACAGTGCCTCCGAGCGCGTCAACGCTGGCAGCCGGAGCCGCATCGGCCCGGGGAGGCGACGATGCCCGCAGCACGGGAATCCTTACTGGACGCGGCCTGCACGGCGCTCGCCCGGCGCCCCTGGCCGGGTGTGCGCATGGTCGATGTCGCGGCCGTCGCCGGGGTGTCCCGGCAGACCCTCTACAACGAGTTCGGCAGCAAGGAAGGCCTGGCCCGCGCCCTGCTGCGCCGCGAGACCGACGGCTATCTGCACGGAGTCGACCGCGCGCTCGCACAGGAGCGTGAGCCGGCCGAGCGGCTGGCCGCCGTGGCCGCCTGGACGGTGGGTGCCGCGCGCGCCAACACCCTGGTGCGGGCCGCGCTCACCGGCTGCTGGAGCGAGCGGCTGCCCGCGCCGAGCAGGGTCACCGGGTCCACGGCGTCGGTGCCCGCGCAGCGCCGCGCGGACGCCGGGGTGCCCTCGTCGGCGGAGCTGCTCGGGCTGGTGCGGGACCGGGCGGTGGCCGCGCTCGGCGGCCGGGGCAGGGCGCGGGACCCGGAGCTGGCCCTCGCCTGCGAGAGCGCCGTCCGCCTCGCCCTGTCGTACGTCGTCGCGCCCGCCCGGGACGAGGACGACCCCGCAGAGCTGGTCCGGGGGGCCATAGGGCGGTGGGTGGCGGGCAAGTAAGCGCGCGGTGGCGCTCGGCTCACGCGGGCGGTGGCGCTCAGCTCACGCGCGCGGTGGCGCTCAGTGCGCGGAACCCGACAGCTGGAGCCCCACCACACCGATGATCACGAACGAGATCGAGACGATCTTGAGCGTGGAGACCAGGTCACCGAGGAAGATCATGCCGTAGATCGCGGTGCCCGCAGCGCCGATGCCGGTCCAGACCGCGTACGCGGGCCCGACGTCCAGCTTCTTCAGCGCCAGCGTGAGAAGACCGAAGCTGCCGAGTGCGAAACAGGCGAACGCGATCGTCGGCCAGAGCCTGGTGAAGCCGTGCGAGAGCTTCAGACAGACCGCGAAGCCGGTCTCAAGAATCCCCGCCACGATGACCAGCAGCCACGCCATGTGTCCCTGCCTCCCGCGCTCGTCCACGTTCCGCGACCGCTTCGCCCGGCTCGGTCCGATCGACCCGGTGTGGTGCGACTATGCATTTACCTGCGCCACGGGGGGCGCAAACAACGGGGAGGTCACCGAAGCAACGGGAGTCAGTCCTCCTCGCGCCGCTCGCGCGTGGCCAGCAGCCGGCGCAGGGAGTACAGGCGCTGCGGGTCCGCGTGCCCGTCGGCGACCCATGCGTCCAGCGCGCAGTCCACCTCGTCGTGAGTGCAGCCGCGCGGACAGTCCACGGTCCCCGGCTCCAGGTCGGGGAAGGCGAGGATGACGCGCGACGGGTCGATGTGGTTGAGGCCGAAGGACCGCACGCCGGGGGTGTCGATCACCCAGCCGCCCACATCCGCCAGCGGCAGCGCGAGCGCGGAGGTCGTGGTGTGCCTGCCGCGTCCCGTGACCGCGTTGACGTGGCCCGTCGTGCGGCGCCGCTCCTTAGGCACCAGCGCGTTCACCAGCGTCGTCTTGCCCACCCCGGAGTGCCCGACGAAGGCCGTGACCTTGCCGTCGAGCAGCTCGTGCACCCGCGCCAGCTCCGCGCCGTCGGTGAACTCCTCGCGGCTGGTGACCACGTAGGGGATGTCGAGGGTGGCGTACGTCTCCAGGAGCTTGTCGGCCGACGCCAGGTCCGACTTGGTCAGCACGAGGATCGGTTCGAGCCCGCCGTCGTACGCCGCCACGACGCACCGGTCGATCAGCCGCGGGCGCGGCTCCGGGTCGGCGAGGGCGGTGACGATGGCGAGCTGGTCGGCGTTGGCGACGACCACCCGCTCGTAGGGGTCGTCGTCGTCGGCGGTGCGCCGCAGGACGGAGGTGCGCTCGCCGATCCGCACGATGCGGGCGAGGGTGTCCTTCTTGCCGGACAGGTCCCCGACCACCGCGACCCTGTCGCCCACCACGGCGGCCTTGCGGCCCAGCTCGCGGGCCTTCATGGCCATCACGATCCGGTCGTCGACCAGGACGGTCAGCCGGCCGCGGTCGACGGTGAGGACCATGCCCTCGGCGGCGTCCTCGTGCTTGGGCCTGATGTGGGTGCGGGGGCGGTTGCCCTTGCGGTTGGGGCGGACGCGGATGTCGTCCTCGTCGGGGTTCTTGCCGTAGCGGCGCATGTTCTCGTTCCGCCCGTCAGTTCCCGAGCATCCCGGCCCAGAGTGCGGGGAAGTCCGGGAGGGTCTTCGCCGTCGTCGCGACGTTCTCGATTCGTACGCCGTCCACCGCGAGGCCGATGATCGCACCCGCGGTCGCCATGCGGTGGTCGTCGTAGGTGTGGAAGACACCGCCGTGCAGCGGGCGCGGGCGGATGTGCAGGCCGTCGGCGGTCTCGGTGACGTCACCGCCGAGTTCGTTGATCTCCTTGGTGAGCGCGGCGAGGCGGTCCGTCTCGTGGAGGCGCAGGTGGGCGACGCCGCGCAGCGTCGAGGGGGAGTCGGCGAGCGCCGCGACGGCCGCGATGCCGGGGGTCAGCTCACCGACCTCGCTCAGGTCCACGTCGAGGCCGTGGAGGGACCCGGAGCCCGTGAAGACCAGGCCCTGCTCGGTCAGTTCGCAGGAGCCGCCCATCTCCGTGAAGATCTCGCGGAGCGCGTCGCCGGGCTGCGTGGTGTACGAGGGCCAGTCGGGGACGGTGACCGTGCCGCCGGTGACCAGGGCCGCGGCGAGGAACGGCTGGGCGTTGGAGAGGTCCGGCTCGATGGTCAGGTCCCGGCCGAGCAGCGCGCCGGGGGTGACCCGCCAGACGTTCGGCTCGCCACCCGCCTCCGGGGTGTCCACCTGGGCGCCCGCCGAGCGCAGCATGTCGACCGTCATCCGGATGTGCGGCATGGAGGGCAGCGGGCCGCCCACGTGCCGGACCTCCACGCCCTGGTTGAAGCGCGGGCCCGACAGCAGCAGGGCGCTCACGAACTGGGAGGAGGACGAGGCGTCGATCTCGACCGCGCCGCCGTCCAGGGCCCCGGCGCCGTGCACGGTCAGCGGCAGCGCGCCCGGGCTGCCGAGGGAGGTGTCGTCGATGCGGGCGCCGAGCACCCGCAGGGCGTCGATCACACCGGTCAGGGGACGCTCGTACGACCGGGGATCGCCGTCGAAGCGGATCGGGCCGTCGGCGAGGGCGGCGACCGGGGGCAGGAAGCGCATGACCGTGCCGGCGTTGCCGACGTCGACCGTGGCCGGGCCGTGCAGGCCCGAGGGGATCACGCGCCAGGCCTCGCCGGTGCCGTCGGGGCCGATGCCTTCTTCGATGCCGACGCCCATCGCGCGCAGGGCGCCCGCCATCAGTAGCGTGTCGCGGGAGCGCAGGGGGCGGCGCAGCCAGCCCGGCTCCGCGGCGAGGGAGGCGAGGACGAGCGCGCGGTTGGTGACCGACTTCGAACCGGGGACGTGGACCGTCGCGGTGACGGCTCCGCTTGCGTGCGGGGCGGGCCAGAGGGCGGTGTGCGCCGGGGTTTCGGTCATGCCCTCACTTTAGTGGCTGCCGCGGACCCCGCTCAGACGGCGAGGAGCCAGCGTGCCCCGCCCATCAGGGAGCAGAGCGAGACGGCGTGGAAGAGGAAGAGCCACAGCCCGGCGGGGACGTGGGTGAGCCGCGCGAGCTGGTCGGCGTCCGAGTCGCCCGCGCCCCCGTGCCGGCGCTTGGCCTGGAGCTCGAAGGCGGGGCGGACACCGCCGAGGAGCAGGAACCACACCACCGCGTACGCGAACGCCGCCTGCACGTCCGTCTCCGCCAGCCAGGACACCAGCAGGAAGGTGCCGCCGGTCAGGACGACCGTCAGGGCGCCGTACGCGTTGCGGATCATCACCAGCATCGCGACGAGCAGCGCGGTGGCGATCCACAGCAGGGCCGTGATGCGCCCCGAGGAGAGCAGGGCCGCGCCGCCGAGGCCGAGCAGCGGGGGCGCGGTGTAGCCGGCCGCCGCGGTCAGGATCATGCCGAGCCCGGTGGGCCTGCCGCGCGAGACGGTCAGGCCTGAGGTGTCGGAGTGCAGCCGTATGCCGTCCAGGCGGCGCCCGGTGAGCAGCGCGACCAGGCCGTGGCCGCCCTCGTGGGCGATGGTGATGGCGTTACGGGCGAGGCGCCATATGCCGTGCGGGACGACGACGGTGAGCGCGACGACGCCGGCCGCGATCACCAGCCACTGCTCGGGCGCGGACTGCGTGCCGAAGACGCGGCCCCAGAGGTCGGCCAGGCTGGCGTTGGCGGTGCTTTCCATGGGCGGAACCGGCTCCTCTGGGGGACGGGGTCGTGGCAGTCTGGCACGTATGTGCGGACGGTATGCATCGAGTCGTAGGCCCGAGGATCTCGCGGGGATCTTCGAGATCCAGAAGTGGGAGGAGCCGGAGGAGACCCTCGCCCCCGATTACAACGTGGCCCCCACCAAAGAGGTCTACGCGGTCCTCGACCGTCCACTGAAAGACGCCGAGGACCCGGCCCCGGTTCGCCAGCTGCGCACCCTGAAGTGGGGCCTCGTCCCGTCCTGGTCCAAGACGCCCGAGGGCGGCGCGCGGATGATCAACGCCCGTGCCGAGACCGTCCACGAGAAGCCCTCCTACCGCCGCGCCTTCGCCGCGCGCCGCTGCCTCCTGCCCGCCGACGGCTATTACGAGTGGGTGACCGCTCCCGAGGAACGGCGGCTGGAGGTCGAGGGCAAGAAGAAGCGGCCCCGCAAGCAGCCGTACTTCGTGACCCCGGCCGACGGTTCCGTCTTCGCCATGGCGGGGCTCTACGAGTTCTGGCGGGACAAGACCCTGCCCGACGAGCACCCCCTCGCCTGGTGGGTGACCTGCACGGTGATCACCACGGAGGCCGAGACCACCCCGCTCGCCGTCGCCCCCGCCGAGGGCCCGCGCGCGCTCGCCGACATCCACCCGCGGATGCCGCTGATGCTCACCCCCGACCGCTGGGACGCCTGGCTCGACCCGTCCCGCACGGACGTCGAGGACCTGCGCGCCCTCCTGGAGCCGCCCCCGGTCGGGCTGATGCGCGCGTACCCCGTGTCGACGGCGGTCAGCAACGTACGCAACAACGGCCCGGAGCTGCTCAAGGAGCTGGACGGCCCCGAAGAGGGCACACTCTTCTGACGTGACGCACGAAACACACACGCCTGTGAGCGAGACCGTCGAGACCGACGCCGGTACGGCGCGCATCACCTGGCACCAGGCGAAGAAGAAGGCCCGCCTCCTGCTGGCCGTCAGCCATGGGGCGGGCGGCGGCATCGAGGCCCGCGACCTCCAGGCCCTCGCCGCCACGCTGCCCGAGCACGGCGTGAGTGTCGCCCTCGTCGAGCAGCCCTGGCGCGTCGCGGGCAAGAAGCTGGCGCCCGCGCCGAAGACGCTGGACGTGGGGTGGCGCGGGATCTGGCCCGCCCTGGAGAAGAAGGGGCTCCCGGTGATCTCCGGAGGCCGTAGCGCGGGCGCGCGCGTGGCGTGCCGCACGGCCGGTGAACTGGGCGCCGCCGCCGTCCTCGCGCTTTCCTTCCCCCTGCACCCCCCGGGCAGGCCCGAGAAGTCCCGCGCCGGTGAACTGCTCGGCGCCGGGGTGCCGACCCTCGTCGTGCAGGGCGGCAACGACCCCTTCGGAAAGCCCGCCGAGTTCCCCGAGGGCTCGTACGAACTGCTCGAAGTGCCCTTCGGCGATCACGGGTTCAAGGTGCCGAAGAAGGCGGAGCTGACGCAGGACGAGGCCGTGGCGGTCATCACGGACGGCGTCACACGGTGGGCGGGAATGTTGAGCGGGTGACCCCTGTTGTCGCGAACAGACGGTGAACGCCGTCGCAGACGTGTTCGTACGAGAGGGAGTCCGCCGCATGGGTTCGACCATCTGCCCGAACCGCTCCAGCGCCTCTGACCTGGAGTGGACGGTCTTGAGCGCACCCAAAACCGCAACTATTCGGGCGGCGCGCGGAGCGGATCGTCGTCTATCCTCCGATTCGAGTGGGGCTGCTTTCGGCCCCGCCACGTCGTTGGAGGAGGTGGGTCCGGTCACTGGGACCGACGCAGGGACCGAGCACGGCCAGGCGGAGCAGCCCCGAGAGGGTGCGCAGGGTTCCGAGACGGCCGCGGAGCGCACGGCCCGCTTCGAGCGGGACGCGCTGACGTTCCTCGACCAGATGTACTCGGCGGCGCTGCGCATGACGCGCAACCCGGCGGACGCGGAGGACCTGGTCCAGGAGACCTACGCGAAGGCGTACGCGTCGTTCCACCAGTTCCGCGAGGGGACCAACCTCAAGGCGTGGCTGTACCGGATCCTCACGAACACGTTCATCAACTCGTACCGCAAGAAGCAGCGCGAGCCCCAGCGCAGTGCCGCCGAGGAGATCGAGGACTGGCAGCTGGCGCGCGCCGAGTCGCACATGTCCACCGGTCTGCGCTCCGCCGAGTCGCAGGCGCTGGACCACCTGCCCGACTCGGACGTGAAGCAGGCGCTCCAGGCGATCCCCGAGGAATTCCGCATCGCCGTCTACCTGGCCGATGTCGAGGGCTTTGCGTACAAGGAGATCGCGGACATTATGGGGACACCCATCGGTACGGTGATGTCCCGGCTGCACCGGGGCCGACGCCAACTGCGCGGCATGCTGGAGGACTACGCCCGCGAGCGCGGGCTCGTCCCGGCGGGTGCCGGAGAGTCGAACGGAACGAAAGGCTCGGGCTCATGAGCTGCGGAGAGCCGCACGAGACTGACTGCAGTGAAGTCCTGGACCACCTCTATGAGTTCCTGGACCACGAGATGCCGGACAGCGACTGCACCAAGTTCGAGACGCACTTCGAGGAGTGCTCGCCGTGCCTGGAGAAGTACGGCCTGGAGCAGGCCGTGAAGAAGCTGGTGAAGCGCTGCTGCGGTCACGACGACGTGCCCACCGACCTGCGGGCCAAGGTCATGGGACGCATCGACCTCATCCGCTCCGGCCAGTCGGTGCCCGACCAGGACGTCACGCACGACGCCGCACCGGGTGTGACGCCATCGGAGGCGTGAACCGTGTAGGTCCGTCAGACAGTTGAAAAGGGGAGCAGGTCGCGCATGATGGCGGCCTGCTCTTCTTTTTTGCCCCGTTCCTCCCCCCTGTCACTCGAATGTGCTAATTCGCGGCCGCAGGGCACTGGCCGTCGAGCCACCGCTCTAGTCTCCGGACCTGGGTCATGCGAGCTGGAACGGGGAGGAGAACTCCATGCGGTCGGTGCCGGCGCGGGCCCGCCTGTACATCCTCTGCGTCGCCCTGGCCGGCGCTGCCTGTGCCGCGCCCGCGCTGAGCGGACGCACCCCCTGGCCGGCCATCGCGCTCCTCGCGGTGCTCTACGCCGGGTCCGAGCGGATCGCCCTGCCCCGGGACCGCACGCGCGGCCTCGGCACCTTCTACCCCGTACTGCTCGCCGGGGTCTTCCTGCTGCCGCCCGCGGCCGCCGCCCTCGTCGCCGTGCCGGGCGCGCTGCTCGCCCGTGTCGACCGCCGCCCCCGCGGGATACGCCGCCTCTGGCGCGCCGCCCAGCTCGCCCTGGCCTCCTGGGCCGCGGCGCGGGTGTACGCGGCGCTCGGCGGGCCCGCTGCCGGTGCCGGGCCCGACTTCCCGCACGTGCTGTGGCCCGCGGGAGCCGCCGTGCCGGTCTTCTGCGCCGTGCTCGCCGTGCTGGACGGCGGGATCCTCGCGACCGCCGAGCGGGTGCCCGTGCGGACCGCGTGGCGGGGCCTCTTCGCCCGCTCGCTGGCACCCGTGGCGGTGCACGGCCTGGCCGGGCTGATGATGGCGATCCTGTGGACGAGCCCCTACGGCCCCCCGGCCGCGCTGCTCGTCCTGCTGCCGATGGGCGTCTCCTGCTGGGCCTTCGCGCAGTACCACCGCGAGCGCGCCGCCCACCAGGCCACCATCCGCGCGCTCGTCCAAGCCGTCGACCTCAAGGACAAGTACACCCGCGGCCACAGCGAGCGGGTCGGCCGCGCCTCGGTGATGATCGCGCGCGAGCTGGGCATGGCCGACGAGCGCGTCGAGGTCCTGCGGTTCGCGGGCATCCTGCACGACGTCGGCAAACTCGGCGTCCCCACCCGCCTGCTGCGCAAGGACGGGCCCCTGACCCCACAGGAGCGGCGCGTCATCGAGCTCCACCCCGAGTACGGACACGAGATGGTGCGCGGCATCGGGTTCCTCGGCGAGGCGCGGGCGGCGATCCTCCACCACCACGAGCGGATCGACGGCAGCGGATATCCCTACGGGCTCGCCGGACGGCAGATCCCGGAGTGCGCCCGGGTGGTGGCCGTGGCCGACGCCTTCGACGCGATGACGTCCACACGGTCCTACCGGCGGGCCCGGCCGGTCCCTGCCGCGCTGGAGGAGCTGGCCCGCTGCGCGGGGGCGCAGTTCGACCCGGCGATGGTCGCCGCGCTGACGCGTGCCCTGGACCGGGAGGGGTGGCACCCCGAGGTCACCTCGGACGTCCCGCTCCGGGGCTCGGAGCCCGGCCCCGACCAGGGCGGAAACGTACCTTCTGCGCGGGCCGCCGCCACGCCCGCCGCGCGCGGACCGGCCGCCCGGTGACCGCCCCCGGCGGCGGGCGCCCGCCGGCCCGCGCGGAACACCTGCCGACGACGGCGGCCTACGTGGTGGCCGGCCTGCTCGCCGTCGTCTCGCTCGGCTGGACCCTGTGGCACGGCGTCGCCGAACGGCCGGTCGCGCTCGCCTTTGGAGTACTGATCACCCTCGGTGAACTGACCCGGTGGGGGAGCGGGAAGCAGCGTGAGCCCGCGCCGCTCGGGGCCGCCGGAGCCCTGGCGTACGCGCTGCTCGGGCAGAACGCCGGGCAGGCGACACACCACGGGGTGCTCCAGGTGATCACCGTGGTCGTCGCGGCCTCCCTCGTGGCGGCCGTGCCGCACGTGGCGCTCGGGCGCGGGCGGCCACCCGACCACCTGGCGCGGCGCGTGCTGACCGTCGCCTTCGCCGCCGCCTGCTTCCAACCCCTGTACAACGCCGGCAAGTTGAAGGACTGGGTCGGCCACGGCCCCTGGTTCGCGCTCGTCATCGTCGCCCTGCTCGTCCTCACCGCGCTCTGCGACGCCGTCCTCGCCGCCGCGATGGCCAGCGCCCGCACCCGCTGGCCGTTCGGGCCGCTGCTCCGCGACGAGCTGCGGGCCATGCCCGGCATCGGCTCGGCCGTCTGCGCCACGGGGGCCGTGATGGCGCTCGCCGTGGCCGTGGCGGGGCTGTGGGCGCTGCCCGTCTTCAGCCTCCCGCTGCTGCTCGCCCAGCTCTCCTTCCGGCGCTACGCGGCGGTGCGGGCCACCTACCGGCAGACCATCGCGTCGCTGGCCAGGGCCACGGAGATCGCCGGATACACCCCGCAGGGGCACGCCCACCGCGTCGCCGGGCTCAGCCGGGCCGTCGGGCGGGACCTCGGACTCAGCGGGCCCGATCTCACCATCCTTGAGTACGCGGCCCTGATGCACGACATCGGCCAGCTCTCCCTCGTCGACCCCGTGCCCGAGGGCGCCACGGCCACCCTGCCCGAGGCACAGCAGCGCCGGATAGCCCTGCTCGGCGGCGCCGTCGTACGCCAGACCGGGGTGGACCCCGCGGTCGCCGTGGTCGTGGAGCGCCAGGCCGACCCGTACCGCGATCAGCCGCTCCCCGCGCGAATTGTGCGCACCGCGAACGCGTACGACGAGATGGCGCGGGGAGAAGGACCCTCAGGGGCGCTCGGTGGCCCGCTCAACGCCTTGGAGAGGCTGCGGCTGGCCACCGGCCACGACTACCAGCCGGAAGTCGTGGAGTCCCTCGCGAGGGTGGTGTCGAGGGGCGGCCTCAGCCGGTCCCCGGCTGGGTAACCCATGGGTAATGAGCGGCCGTCCGACCGTACGTGGTTGGATGCGAAGAAGAGGAAGAAGAGGGTGCGCGGGGGCATCGACCCGACGTCGCGCCCGCACAGGACGGGACTTCCGGCACATCGTGACAGGCGGGAATCAGGCGGGAATCGTGAGGATCTTCGGCAAGGGACGCCACCGGCCCTCCGCCTCCTGGCGGCAGGCGACCGACCGCGCCTTCACGCTGATCGGCGACGGGCGGTACGAGGACGCGGGGGCGCTGCTCACGCGCGCGGCGGACCTCGAACCGTGGCTGTCCGAGTCCTGGTTCAACCTCGCGCTGCTGCACAAGTTCCGGCACGACTGGGAGCAGGCGCGGGCCGCGGGGCTGCGTGCCGTCGCGCTCCTGGACCGCTCGGCGGGTGCCCCGGACTGGTGGAACGTCGGCATCGCGGCGACAGCGCTCCAGGACTGGCCGCTGGCCCGCCGTGCCTGGCAGGCGTACGGCCTGCGGGTGCCCGGCGGGGTGGCCGCGTCCGGCGAGCCCTCGGGCATGGAGCTGGGCAGCGCGGCCGTGCGGCTCTCCCCGGAGGGCGAGGCCGAGGTGGTGTGGGGCCGCAGGCTGGACCCGGCGCGCATGGAGGTGCTGTCCATCCCGCTGCCGTCCTCCGGGCGGCGCTGGGGCGAGGTCGTGCTGCACGACGGCGTCCCGCACGGCGAGCGGACAACGGCCGCCGGGCATTCGTACCCCGTGTTCGATGAGATCGAGCTCTGGGCGCCCTCGCCCGTGCCGACCTGGGTCGTCCTCCTGGAGGCGGCCACCGAGGACGACCGGGACGCCCTGGAGCAGCTCGCGGCCGACGCGGGCTTCGCCGCCGAGGACTGGTCGTCCTCCGTGCGGCTGCTGTGCCGCATGTGCTCCGAGTCGCGGATGCCGAGCGACGAGGGCGACGGCGAGCACCTGGACCCCCACGACCACAGCGAGCCGGGCCACCCGGGCCCGCTCGGCCACCGCAGCCCCGGCGCGATCTGGGTGCCGGAGCGCGAGTGCGGCATCGCGGCGCCCGCCGCCCTGGTGCGCGGGCTCCTCGACAGCTGGGTCGCGGACAGCCCGGACTCGCGGGACTGGCGCGACCTCGAAGAGGTCTGCTGACCGGAAGAAGCCCTTCCGTCGGCGACCCGAAGAGGTCCCTCGGCACTTCGCCGTAGGCTGTACCGGCACAAACTCTGAGGGTTTCACGGAAGGCTTACGGCGGACATGGCGCAGGACACTGAGCAGCAGGCCTCGGGCGGGGTGCTCCCCGTCGACGACGAGGGCTTCGTCATCGACACGGAGGACTGCGAGGAGCGCGAGACGGCCTACCGCGAGCGCGGCACGTCGCGGCCGATCACGGTCGTCGGCAACCCGGTCCTGCACAAGGAGTGCAAGGACGTCACGTCCTTCGACGACGACCTCGCCCAGCTGATCGACGACATGTTCGCGACCCAGCGCGTCGCGCAGGGCGTGGGCGTGGCCGCCAACCAGGTCGGCGTCGACCTGAAGGTCTTCGTCTACGACTGCATGGACGACGAGGGCGTGCGCCACGTCGGTGTGGTCTGCAACCCGGTCCTGACGGAGCTGCCCGCCGAGAAGCGCCGCCTCGACGACTCGGGCGAGGGCTGCCTCTCCGTGCCCACCGCCTACGCCCCGCTGGCCCGCCCGGACTACGCCGAGGTGACCGGGCAGGACGAGAAGGGCCACCCCATCAAGGTGCGCGGCACCGGCTACTTCGCCCGCTGCCTCCAGCACGAGACGGACCACCTGTACGGCTACCTCTACATCGACCGCCTCTCCAAGAGGGAGCGCAAGGACGCGCTGCGCCAGATGGCAGAGGGCACGCCGCGCTACCCCGTGGTGCCCAATGACTGACGTGTGCGGCGCCTGAGCGGCGCGGGAACCGCGTGACACGAGCGGCCCCTGGTCGGGAACCCCCTGACCAGGGGCCGTTGCCATGATCCGCTCACCTGTGCGAGCGGAACCGGCTGCCGAAGATCCATAATCAGTCACGTCCGGGGATGTTCTCGGCACCGGGGGGTAGTGAATGGCGCAAAACTGTTCCCTGAACGGTCAGTTGTGGTGCTGAATGGAAAGTGCGGGGAGTTACGCAACGGCGCGCGCCCGGCACGGCGGGAGGGGTGCGCGTCACCCAGGCGGCTGAAAGGGGTTTGTCCGTGCCTGCATATTCCGGAAGCACTTCTCAGACACAGCCACACACTCAGGCGGTATCCGTCCCACCGGCGCTCGCAGTTCCGGTGATCGAGGCCACGTTTCCTCGCCGTCTGCATCCGTATTGGCCAAAGCTTCAGGAGAAGTCCAGGACCTGGCTGCGCGAAATGCGGCTCATGCCGCCGGAGAAGGTCGAGCGCTACGCGGACAGCCTCTGCTACACCGACCTGGTGGCCGGCTACTACATTGGCGCGCCGGACGAGTTGCTCACCGCGATAGCCGACCTCAGCAGCTGGTTCTTCGCCTGGGACGACCGGCACGACCGGGACTCGGTGCACGGCCGCGCGACGCAGTGGCGGCGGCTGTGCCGGGGCCTGCACGGCGCGCTCGACGCCCCCCATGACTATCTGCGCCACGGGGACCCGCTGGTCGCGGGCTTCGCGGACTGCGTCCGGCGCCTGTACTCCTTCCTGGGCCCCAGATGGAACGCCCGGTTCGCCCGCCACTTCCACCCCGTGATCGAGGCGTACGACCAGGAGTTCAGGAACCGCCGCGGCGGCGTCGTGCCCACCGTCGAGACCTACGTCGAGCTGCGCCGCCTCACGTTCGCGCACTGGGCCTGGATCGACCTGCTCGAACCGACCGCGCGCCGCGAACTGCCGGACGCCGTACGGAAGCACCCCGCGTACCGGCGGGCGGCGCTGGCCACCCAGGATTTCTCGGCCTGGTACAACGACCTGTGCTCGCTTCCCAAAGAGCTGGCGGGAGATGAACTGCACAATCTGGGAATCAGCCTCATTCACCACGAGGGGCTGACGCTCGAAGAAGCGGTACGCGAAGTTCACCGGCGGGTCACGCAGTGTGTCACGGATTTTCTCGCGGCCGAGGAAGAAGTGCTGCTGTTCGCCCGTACATTGTCCGAGAGGACCGAACGCGGAAAAGAACTCGCGGAGACGGTGGAATCCTGCGTCTTCAACATGCGGAACTGGTTCTCTTCCGTGTACTGGTTCCATCACGAATCCGGCCGTTATCGGGTGGACAGCTGGGACGACCGGTCCATTCCCCCGTACGTCACGGAAGACGTCCTGGCGGAAAACGAACTGGTGGGTGAGGAATGAGCGTCGAATCCGCAATACCCGTACCGGCGGCCTCGGGGCCGGGTCCGCTGCGCACCCCGCCGCTCGTCACCGGCGGCGCGCCCCTGCTCGGCCACGCCTGGAACCTCGTGCGCGACCCGCTCGGCTTCCTCGCCGAGCTGCGTGACCACGGGGACCTCGTACGGATCAGGCTGGGGCCGAAGACGGCGTACGCGGTCTGCGATCCGGAGCTCGTCGGCGCCCTGCTGAAGCGCCCCGAGTACATCGTCGGGGGCCCGCTCTGGGACACCCTCGAAGTGCTCCTCGGCAAGGGCGTGGCGACCAGCAATGGCAAGCTGCACCGGCGGCAGCGGCGGATGATGCAGCCCGCGTTCCGGCCCGAGCGGATCGCCGCCTACGCCAAGGTGATGGAGGAGGAGGCACGCGCCACGGCGGCCCGCTGGCGGCCGGGCGAGACGGTCGACGTGGGCGCGGAGATGTTCCGCACGGCCGTGCGCATCGTCTCGCGCTCGCTCCTGGAGGTCGACTCGATCCCCGAGAAGGCGGACCGCATCGCCGACTCCCTGCACACCGTCTTCGAGGGCCTCTACCGCCGCATGGTGCTCTCGGTCGGGCCGCTCTACCGCGTGCCGACGCCCGCCAACCGGCGCTTCGAGAACGCCCTCGCCGACCTGCACGCGCTCGTCGACGAGATCATCGCGGAGCGCCGGGCGGCCGGACCGGGCGGCCCGGGGGACCTGCTCGCGGAATTGCTGCGCGCCAGGGACGAATCCGGGGCGCCCCTGGCCGACCAGGAGATCCACGACCACGTGGTTTCCCTCGTCGTGGCCGGCGCGGAGAATGTCGCGTCGACGCTGTCGTGGACGTTCCATCTGCTCACCGAACACCCCGATCAGGAAAGGAAGTTGGTTGAAGAGGTAAATTCCGTGGCCGGGGACCGCGCGATCACATTCGCTGATCTGGGCGACCTGCCGCACACCCGCAATGTCATCACCGAGGCCATGCGCATACGGCCCGCCGCCTGGATATTCACGCGCCGGTCGGTGGCCGAGACCGACCTTGGCGGCTATCGCATTCCGGCAGACGCGGACATCGTCTACAGCGTCTACGCGATGCAGCGCGACCCGCGTTCCTTCGAGCGGCACCTGGAGTTCGACCCGGACCGGTGGATACCCGAACGTGCCGCGGACATACCCGAGTTCGCGATGATGCCGTTCAGCGTCGGCAACCGTAAGTGCCCCGGCGACCACTTCAGCATGGCCGAACTGGCCCTGATCCTTGGCACGGTGGCGCCGAAGTGGCGCCTGGAGCGGGTCCCGGAGACCGACACCGGGACCCGCGTCGGCATCACCCTGCACCCGAAGCGGCTGGTGCTGCGGGTGATGCCGCGCTGAGCGATCAGGGACGTCGCTGAGCGATCAGGGACGCCCCGGATGTGCCCGCCCCGCCCCCGAGACGGGGCGGGCACACGCTCAGAACTCGTCGTCGAAGGACACCGAGCCCTCGACCGCGACCTGGTACGCCGACGGACGCCGCTCGAAGAAGTTGGTCAGCTCCTGCACGCCCTGGAGCTCCATGAAGGAGAACGGGTTCGAGGAGCCGTAGACGGGCGCGAAGCCGAGCCGCTGGAGGCGCTGGTCGGCGACGCACTCCAGGTACGCGCGCATCGAGTCGGTGTTCATGCCCGGCAGACCGTCACCGCACAGGTCGCGGGCGAACTGCAGCTCGGCCTCGACGGCCTCCTTCAGCATGTCCGTGACCTGCGTCCGGAGCGCGTCGTCGAAGAGCTCGGGCTCCTCCTTGCGGACCGTGTCCACCACGTCGAAGGCGAAGCTCATGTGCATCGTCTCGTCGCGGAACACCCAGTTGGTGCCGGTCGCCAGGCCGTGCAGCAGACCGCGGCTGCGGAACCAGTAGACGTACGCGAAGGCGCCGTAGAAGAAGAGCCCCTCGATGCACGCGGCGAAGCAGATCAGGTTGAGCAGGAAGCGGCGGCGGTCGGCCCGGGTCTCCAGGCGGTCCAGCTTCTCCACCGAGTCCATCCAGGTGAAGCAGAACTGCGCCTTCTCGCGGATGGAGGGGATCTCCTCGACCGCGTCGAAGGCGGCCGCCCGGTCCTCGGGGTCGGGCAGATACGTGTCGAGCAGCGTCAGGTAGAACTGGACGTGCACGGCCTCCTCGAAGAGCTGACGGCTCAAGTAGAGCCGTGCCTCGGGGGAGTTGATGTGCTTGTAGAGCGTCAGCACCAGGTTGTTGGAGACGATCGAGTCACCGGTCGCGAAGAACGCGACCAGGCGGCCGATCAGGTGCTGCTCCTCGGGCGTCATCTTCGCCAGGTCGGCGACGTCCGAGTGGAGGTCGACCTCCTCCACGGTCCAGGTGTTCTTGATCGCGTCCCGGTAGCGCTCGTAGAAGTCGGGGTAGCGCATGGGGCGCAGGGTCAGCTCGAAGCCCGGGTCGAGGAGGTTCTTCTCGGAGTTGGTCGTGGAGCTCATTACTGGCAGGCCTCGCAGGACTCGGGGTTTTCCAGGGAGCAGGCGACGGCGTCGGGGTCGGTCACCTGCTGGGGGACGGGGGCGGGGACGGGGGCGGCGGTGGCGTTCGAGCCGCCGGCCGCGCGGGCGATGCGGGTGGCGGGGCGTGAGCGCAGGTAGTACGTCGTCTTCAGGCCCTGCTGCCAGGCGTACGCGTACATCGAGGAGAGCTTGCCGATGGTCGGCGTCTCCAGGAACAGGTTCAGCGACTGCGCCTGGTCGAGGAACGGGGTGCGCGCGGCGGCCATGTCGATCAGGCCGCGCTGCGGGATCTCCCAGGCCGTGCGGTAGAGCGCGCGGACGTCCTCGGGGATCCAGCCGAAGCCCTGCACCGAGCCGCTGGCCTCGCGCAGCGCCTCGCGGGTCTGCGCGTCCCAGACGCCGAGCCGCTTCAGCTCCTCCACCAGGTAGGCGTTGACCTGGAGGAACTCGCCGGACAGTGTCTCGCGCTTGAAGAGGTTGGAGACCTGCGGCTCGATGCACTCGTACACACCCGCGATGGACGCGATGGTGGCGGTCGGCGCGATGGCGAGCAGGAGCGAATTGCGCATACCGGTCGTGGCGATCCGGGCGCGCAGGGCCGCCCACCGCTCCGGCCAGGTCAGCTCGACGTCGTAGTGGTCGGGGTGCAGGACACCGCGTGCGGTACGGGTCTTCTCCCAGGCGGGCAGCGGGCCCTCGCGCTCGGCGAGGTCGGCCGACGCCTCGTACGCGGCGAGCATGATCCGCTCGGCGATCCGAGTGGAGAGGGCGCGCGCCTCGGGGGAGTCGAACGGCAGCTTCAGCTGGAAGAAGACGTCCTGGAGGCCCATCGCGCCGAGGCCCACCGGGCGCCACTTGGCGTTGGAGCGGCCGGCCTGCTCGGTCGGGTAGAAGTTGATGTCCACGACGCGGTCGAGGAAGGTCACGGCGGTGCGCACGGTCTCGTCGAGCCGGTCCCAGGCGAGGTCGCCGGTCGCCGTGTCCACGAACGCGCCGAGGTTCACCGAGCCGAGGTTGCAGACCGCCGTCTCGCCGTCGTCCGTGACCTCCAGGATCTCCGTGCAGAGGTTGGAGGAGTGCACGGTGTGGCCGGGCTCCGCCGTCTGGTTGGCGGTGCGGTTGGCGGCGTCCTTGAACGTCATCCAGCCGTTGCCGGTCTGGGCGAGGGTGCGCATCATGCGGCCGTACAGGTCCCGGGCCGGGATGGTCTTCTTCGCGAGCCCGGCGGCCTCGGCCGCGCGGTAGGCGGCGTCGAACCCCTCGCCCCACAGGTCGACAAGGGCGGGCACGTCGGCCGGGGAGAACAGCGACCATTCCTGGTCGGCGGCGACGCGGCGCATGAACTCGTCCGGGATCCAGTGCGCGAGGTTGAGGTTGTGCGTGCGGCGCGCGTCCTCACCGGTGTTGTCGCGCAGCTCCAGGAACTCCTCGATGTCGGAGTGCCAGGTCTCCAGGTAGACCGCGGCGGCGCCCTTGCGACGGCCGCCCTGGTTCACGGCGGCGACCGAGGCGTCCAGGGTCTTCAGGAACGGCACGATGCCGTTGGAGTGCCCGTTCGTGCCACGGATCAGCGATCCCCGCGAACGGATGCGGGAGTACGAGAGTCCGATGCCGCCCGCGTGCTTGGAGAGCCGCGCGACCTGGTGGTAGCGGTCGTAGACCGAGTCCAGCTCGTCCAGTGGGGAGTCGAGGAGGTAGCAGGAGGACATCTGCGGGTGGCGGGTGCCGGAGTTGAAGAGCGTCGGCGAGGACGGCAGGTAGTCCAGGCGGCTCATCAGGCCGTACAGCGCGGCGACCTCGTCCACGGCGGTGGCGCCGTCGTCCTTGGCCAGGCCGCTCGCGACGCGCAGCATGAAGTGCTGCGGGGTCTCGATGACCTGCCGGGTGATCGGGTGGCGCAGCAGATAGCGGCTGTGCAGGGTGCGCAGGCCGAAGTACTCGAAGCGGAAGTCGGCGCCGTCGGCGAGCGCGGCGTCCACCAGCGCGTCGAGCCGGGCCGCGTGCGCCGTCACGAACTGCGCCGTGCGGTCGGCGATCAGGCCCTCGCGGTGGCCGACCGCCACGGAGTCGGTGAAGGAGCGCACGCCCTGCGTCGCCGCCTCCTCGCGGATGCCGATCGACAGCAGCCGGGCGGCGAGCTTCGAGTACGCCGGGTCCTCGGAGATGAGCCCCGCGGCCGCCTCGGTCGCGAGCTCCCGCAGCTCCGACGCGTCGGCCTTGACCGAGCGGCCGCGCAGCGCGGCGGCGGCGACCCGGCCGGGGTCGGCGTCGGGGAGGTCGGCGGTGAGGTCGGTCAGGGTGCGCAGCAGCGCGGTCCCTGGCCCGTCGGTTCCTTCGGCACCCTGGCCCTGGAGGGTCGGCGTCGAAGGCGCGGCAGGTGCGGCGGGCACGGCGGGCCCGGAAGGCACTGACTGCGCTTCCTGCGCTGACGCGGGTTCGGCAGGCGCGATGGTCACGTGGGGCACTCCCTCGCTCGGCTCTGGGCCAGGAGGAGGGGGGAGGGCACACACGGGCGCACCCGGGCAGGGTGGCGTACCGCGTCCACCGGCCCACTCCGCGAGGCCCGGACGGTCGGCACCCGGACCGGACGGCACGGGTGCACTGTCGGCAGGTCTTCGGACTCCGTGTACGCCAAAGACGTACACATGCACCGTTGCGGGACAGTTCCGGACTTGCACCGGATTCCCCTGCGGCGACAGCGAGCACGAGCATACATCTTGTGCCGGGTTCCTGAGGCGGCCCCACATCTTGTGTCGGCTGGTAAGGGAAGCTCAGAAGAGCCTAGAGAGCCAACGCGTACGTCAGCAGCGGCACCGTGTCGATCGGCCGCCAGTCGCGCTCGGGCGTGCGTACGAAGCCGAGGCGCTCGTACAGCCGGTGGGCGGCGTGCATCGACGTCTGCGTGGACAGGACGAGCCCGGTGCGGCCCGCCTCCCTGGCGCGCCGCACACACTCCCGTACGAGCGTCTCGCCGGCGCCCCGGCCGCGCGCCGCGGTGGAGACGGCCAGCATGCGGATCTCGGCCTCGCCGTCGCGCGCGATGTCGGCCATGGGGCCGCCGGAGGCGACGTAGGTGACGCAGCCGAGTGCTTTCCCGCCCGCCTCCGCCACCAGGACCTCGGCCGCGGCCGCGCGCGCCGCCACGTCGCGCAGCACCGCCAGATAGGGGTCCTGCGCCCCGAAGTCCAGATGTCCGCCGTCGAGATAGGCCTGGGCGGTGAGGGCGCCCAGCGCCTCGTACTCCTCGGGGCGGGCCCGCCTGATCGTGAGGGTCGTCGTGTCCATGAGCCGAAGTGTGCAACACGGGTACGACGAAGGGCCGCCGGTTTTCCGGCGGCCCTTCGTCGCGGCGGGGAAGGGCTCAGTGCCCGGCGCCCGCGGTCGCCTTGGGCAGTTCCTGGATGACGCCCGGGTCGCCCGCGTCCGCGGTGTAGTCCCCGGGCGAGGTCTCGTCGATGCCGTCCGGGGCCTTCAGCGCCTTCAGGACGAAGGTGAGGACCACGGTCACGATGACGTTCAGGACGAACGCGGTGAGACCGATGTAGCCGATCTCGCCGATCCCCGGGATCGTGTCGGAGGAGCCGCCGAAGTGCTTCTGCGTCGGCGACGCGACGCCGTACGCGGCCAGCGTGCCGTAGACCATGCCGACCGCCCAGCCGGCCAGCAGCGCCCAGCGGTGGAACCACCGCGTGAACAGGCCGCCGACCAGCGCCGGCATCGTCTGGAGGATCCAGATGCCGCCGAGCAGCTGGAAGTTGATCGCGACGGTCTTGTCCATGGTGAGGACGAAGGCGAGCGCGCCGACCTTCACCATCAGCGACACCAGCTTGGAGACCTTGGTCTCCTGCGCGGGCGTCGCGTCGGGCTTGATGAAGTCCTTGTAGATGTTGCGGGTGAAGAGATTCGCGGCCGCGATCGACATGATGGCCGCCGGGACCAGCGCGCCGATGCCGATGGCCGCGAAGGCCACGCCCGTGAACCAGTCGGGGAACATGTTCTCGAACAGCTGCGGGATCGCCAACTGGCCGTTGTCCACCTTGATCCCGGCCGCGATCGCCATGAAGCCGAGCAGCGCCAGCAGGCCGAGCATCAGCGAGTACAGGGGCAGGATCGTGGTGTTGCGGCGGATCACGTTGCGGCTCTTGGAGGAGAGCGTCGCCGTGATCGAGTGCGGGTACATGAACAGCGCGAGGGCCGAACCGAGCGCGAGCGTCGCGTACGTCCACTGGCCGGCCTCGGCGGGCGCGAGCGCGCCGCGCGGCTTGTCGGTCGCCGGGTTGGTCTGCGCGAAGGCGTCCCCGGCCTTGGCGAAGATGTCGTCGAAGCCGCCGAGCTTGATCGGGATGTAGATGATCGCGACGACGATGACGAGGTAGATCAACCCGTCCTTCACGAACGCGATCAGCGCGGGCGCGCGCAGCCCCGACGAGTAGGTGTACGCGGCGAGCACCGCGAACGCGATCAGGAGCGGCAGGTCCTTGATGAACCAGTTGGTGTCCGGGCCGCCGCCGACGCCCATGACGTCAAGGACGGCCTGGATGCCGACGAGTTGGAGCGCGATGTAGGGCATCGTGGCGAGGATGCCGGTGACCGCGACCGCCAGCGACAGCCCCTTCGAGCCGAAGCGCCCGCGCACGAAGTCCGAGGTCGTCACATAGCCGTGCTTGTGCGAGACCGACCACAGGCGCGGCAGGAAGGTGAAGATCAGCGGGTAGACGAGGATGGTGTACGGCACCGCGAAGAACCCGGCCGCGCCCGCCGCGTAGATCGCCGCCGGGACGGCCACGAAGGTGTACGCGGTGTAGAGGTCGCCGCCGAGCAGGAACCACGTGACCCAGGTGCCGAACGACCGGCCGCCGAGGCCCCATTCGTCCAGGCTCTGGTCGTTCTCGGCCTTGCGCCAGCGGGCGGCCAGGAAGCCCATGACCGTGACCGCTATGAAGAAGAAGATGAAGACGGCGAGCGCGACGCCGTTGACTCCGCCGTTCATGACCGCGCACCTTCCTTACGGGCGCGCTGGTCACGCTGCCACAGCTTGTACGCGATCATCGTGAGCAGCGTGGAGATGACCACCCACAGCATCTGGTACCAGTAGAAGAACGGGATGCCTATGAGGGTCGGTTCGAGCTTCGCGTACGAACTCACCCAGAGCATCGCCACGAAGGGTGCGACAAGGCAGGCTGCGATGACCACGCGGACCGGCGTGACCACCGGTCTGTTCACTTCAGGCGCATCTGACATGTCGCGGCTCCGTTCCCTCACTTATCCCATGCTTAACGTGCGGGAAATCTAAGCCACGGTCTCGCGGTATGGAACCCCTGTCCGTATAACGGACGGAGATCGAAGCGTCGACGTGCCTGCTCAGCAGCGGTCGACAGGTTTGCTCAGCAGCAGCGGAACCCCTGCCGCGGGTCCGACTCCTGGCGGTCTGTCCGCATGCGCTCGAACTCGCGGCGACTGGGCACGGTCGCGGCCGGACGGTCCTTGCGTACGTGCGCCACGTACCGCTCGTACGCCGACTCGCCGGTCAACTCGCGGACGTACCACCGCATCCAACGCACGCCGCGCCGCAGCCAGGTCATCGGATCAGCTCTTCCTGCTCCGAGGCTTCCCGCTTCTCCTGCGCCGTCGCGAAGAGGCCCGCCGGAGCCGTCAACTTCGACTCCACATACGGCGCTTCGCTCAGCCGGGAGGCCTCGGGGTCGCGGATGTGCTTGAGGCAGACCCGTGCCGCGTCGAGGATCACGACGACGATGAGCAGCGCGAGCGCCGCCGAAAGCACGCCGTCCACCGTGGAGTTGGTGACGACGGTGCGCATGTCGTCCATGGACTTGGCGGGCGGCAGGACCCTGCCGTCGTCGATGGCGTCCCGGTAGATCGAGCGCTGCGTGAAGAAGCCCACGCGCGGGTCGCCGGAGAAGACCTTCTGCCAGCTCGCCGTCAGGGTCACCGTGGCGTCCCAGGCGAGCGGAACGGCCGTGATCCAGGCCCACTTGAGACGTCCGGACTTCACGAGCAGCGTCGTGCAGACGGTGAGGGCGACGGCCGCGAGGAGCTGGTTGGCGATGCCGAAGATCGGGAAGAGCTGGTTGATCCCGCCGAGCGGTTCGTGGACGCCGACCCACAGGAAGTACCCCCACAGGCCGGTGACGGCGGCGCTGGTCAGCACCAGGCCCGGCTTCCAACTCACCCTCCTGAAGGGCTTGTAGACGTTCCCGAGCATGTCCTGGAGCATGAAGCGGCCCACGCGCGTGCCCGCGTCGAGCGCGGTCAGGATGAACAGCGCCTCGAACATGATCGCGAAGTGATACCAGAAGGCCCGCATCGAGCCGCCCGTGACCTGCGAGAAGATCTCCGAGACACCGACCGCGAGCGTCGGCGCGCCGCCCGTGCGCGAGAGCAGCGAGGACTCCTCCACGTTCTTCGCGGCCTGCGCCAGCTCGGCCGGGGAGATGCTGTACCCGAAGCTCGCGACGGCCTTCGACGCCTCCTGGACGGTGTCGCCGACGACACCCGCCGGCGCGTTCATCGCGAAGTACAGCCCGGGGTCGATGATCGAGGCCGCGACGAGCGCCATGATCGCGACGGCCGACTCCATCAGCATGGAGCCGTAGCCGATCATCCGGACCTGTGTCTCCTTCTGGATCATCTTCGGTGTCGTGCCCGAGGAGATCAGCGCGTGGAAGCCGGACAGGGCGCCGCACGCGATGGTGATGAAGACGAAGGGGAAGAGCGAGCCCGCGAAGACGGGCCCGTCGCCGCGCGAGGCGAAGTCGGTCACCGGGTCCATCTTCATCGTCGGCAGGGCGATGACGACGCCGAGCGCGAGCAGCAGGATGGTGCCGATCTTCATGAAGGTGGAGAGGTAGTCGCGCGGCGCGAGCAGCATCCACACCGGCAGGATCGAGGCGATGAAGCCGTACGCGACCAGCCAGATGACCAGCGTCGAGGGTGCGAGCGTGAAGGTGTCCGCGAGCGAGGACTCGGCGACCCGGCGCCCGGCGACGAGCGCGGCCAGCAGCAGCGCGATGCCGATGAGCGAGACCTCGCTGACCCGCCCCGGGCGCAGGACCCGCAGGTAGAAGCCCATGAGCAGGGCGATCGGGATGGTCATCGCGATGGAGAAGGTGCCCCACGGCGACTCGGCGAGCGCGTTGACGATGACGAGCGCGAGCACCCCGAGCAGGATGATCATGATGGCGAACGCGGCGAGCAGCGCGGCGGCCCCGCCGAACGGCCCGATCTCGTCCCGCGCCATCTGCCCGAGCGACCTGCCGTCCCGCCGCGTCGAGAAGAAGAGCACGACCATGTCCTGCACGGCGCCCGCGAAGATCACCCCGACGACGATCCAGATGGTGCCCGGCAGATACCCCATCTGGGCGGCGAGCACGGGCCCCACCAGCGGGCCCGCGCCCGCGATCGCCGCGAAGTGGTGCCCGAGCAGGACCCGGCGGTCGGTCGGATGGAAGTCGATGCCGTTGCCGAGCCGCTCGGCGGGCGTGGCCCGGCTCCGGTCGACCTTCAGGACCTTGTACGCGATGAACTTGGAGTAGAAGCGGTACGCGATGGCGTACGAGCCGAGGGCCGCCGCCACCATCCAGGCGGCCGACACCTCCTCGTCGCGCGCGAGCGCCAGGACGGACCAGCCCGCGGCGCCGACCAGCGCGACGAGAGTCCAGATGACGATGGATCGGGGATCTGCTCTGCGCACCGGGTCGTCCTCCCGTTCACCATGCGATGACGTTCACCATGCGAAGACGTTCATGCGATGACGGGAGGAACGTAGAGCAGTGCGGTGGTCCGCGCCAGACCCCCGGCGCGCGGCCGGCCGGTCGTGCGTGCGGTCGTGCGCCGGTCAGTCCGTGGGGCGCTTGAGGCGGGCCACGAACTTGTAGCGGTCGCCGCGGTAGACCGAGCGCACCCACTCCACCGGCCGGCCCGCGGCGTCCAGCGAGTGCCGGGACAGCAGCAGCATCGGCAGACCCACGTCGGTGCCGAGCAGACCCGCCTCACGCGGGGTGGCCAGCGACGTCTCGATGGTCTCCTCGGCCTCGGCGAGACGTACGTCGTACACCTCGGCGAGGGCGGTGTAGAGCGAGGTGTACTTGACCAGGGAGCGGCGCAGCGCGGGGAAGCGCTTGGCCGACAGGTGCGTGGTCTCGATGGCCATGGCCTCGCCGTTGGCCAGGCGCAGCCGCTCGATGCGCAGGACGCGGCTGCCCGCGCCGATGTCGAGCAGTCCGGCGAGGGTGTCGTCGGCGGTGATGTAGCCGACGTCCAGGAGCTGCGAGGTGGGCTCAAGGCCCTGGGCCCTCATGTCCTCGGTGTACGAGGTGAGTTGCAGGGCCTGCGACACCTTCGGCTTGGCGACGAAGGTGCCCTTGCCCTGGATGCGCTCCAGGCGCCCTTCGACGACCAGCTCCTGCAGGGCCTGGCGGACCGTCGTGCGCGAGGTGTCGAACTCGGCGGCGAGCGTGCGCTCCGGGGGGACGGGGGTGCCGGGCGGCAGCGTCTCCGTCATGTCGAGCAAGTGCCGCTTCAGGCGGTAGTACTTGGGCACGCGCGCGGTGCGGCCGACGCTGGGGGCCTCCGAAGGCGTGCCCGCTTCGGTCCCGGTACTGCCCGCTTCGGTGCCCATAGTCAGCCTTTCCGGCTCCTGTGCTGCTGCCGTCACCGGCTCCTCCGTCTGTCGCGGCTCACATCGTGGCACGGTACGGGGCATGGGGGCGCCCCCTGGTCGAGCGAAGGCGAGAGCTTGGGGGAGGGCTTCGCCCGCTCAGGTGTCGTTCCGATAACGGACGTGACAGCCCTTCTTATACACCCTTGACACCCCTAAAGGTCTAGGCCAAGCTCCCCGTACTGGTCTACACCATTAAAGACCAGGTTCCAGTCCCACGGGCAGATCTCGGTCCATTCGGTCGCTGCGGGTGGGGGTTGACTGGCATCCCTTGAGGAGGGTGACGTGAAGCGCAAGCTCATAGCGGCCATCGGTGTCGCGGGCATGTTGGTCTCGGTCGCGGCCTGCGGCGGTGACGACGGGGACAAGAAGTCCGGCGGAGCCGACGGCTACAAGGGCGAGACGCTGACGCTCTGGGCGATGGACGGTTCGACGCCCGACACGTGGCAGAAGGACGTCACGGCGGCCTTCGAGAAGAAGACCGGCGCGAAGCTCAAGTTCGAGGTCCAGCAGTGGAACGGCATCCAGCAGAAGCTGACCACGGCCCTCTCCGAGGAGAACCCGCCGGACGTCTTCGAGATCGGCAACACCCAGACCGCCGCGTACGCCAAGACCGGCGGCCTCGCCGAGCTGGGTGACCTCAAGGAGTCGATCGGCGCCGACTGGACCGAGTCGATGAACAAGGCCTCGGTCATCGACGGCAAGCAGTACGCCGCCCCGTGGTTCGTCCTCAACCGCGTCGTGATCTACAACAAGAAGATCTGGGCCGAAGCCGGCATCAAGGACACCCCCAAGACCCGCGAAGAGTTCCTCAAGGACCTCAAGCAGATCGGCGCGAAGACCGACGCCGAGCCGATCTACATGCCGGGCCAGTTCTGGTACCACTTCGTCGGCCTGACCATCGGGGAGGGCGCCGAGCTGGTCAAGAAGGACGGCGACAAGTACGTCTCCAACCTGGCCGACCCCAAGGTCGCCAAGGCCATGAAGACGTACCAGGAGTTCCAGAAGCTCTCCAAGGCCCCCAAGAACAAGGACGAGGCCACCCCGCAGCAGGGCGAGGTCTTCGGCAAGGGCAAGACCGCCACGTTCATCGGCATGCCGTGGGAGGCGGACCTCGCGATCAAGACGGACAAGAAGATCGCGAAGGACATCGGCTACTTCACGATCCCGGGCGCCACGGCGGACAAGCCCGAGGGCGTCTTCCTCGGTGGCTCCAACCTCGCCGTCGCCGCGACCAGCAAGAAGCAGGAGCTCGCCAAGGAGTTCCTGAAGATCGCGCTGTCCGACAAGTTCGAGGGGCAGTTCGCCAAGGAAGGCGGCGTCATCCCGAACAAGGAGTCGCTGGAGTCCGCCCTCAAGGGCAACCCGGCCGCCAAGGCCATGACCCCGGCCACCCCCGGCGGCGGCATCACCCCGTTGATCCCGGAGTGGGGCGCGGTCGAGAACCCGCCGAACCCGATCAAGAACTACATGACCGCGGTGCTCAACGGTAAGTCGCCTGCCGCCGCCGCCGAGCAGGTCGAGGGCGAGCTGAACAAGCGCCTGGCGCAGAAGCAGTAAACGACGCCTCCCTTGGCCGGGGCCCCCTTGCCGGGGCTCCCTGGCCGGAGGCTCCCTTGCCGGGGGCGGCGGGTGAGATGCCCTCGCCGCCCCCGGCACACCTCTGCGTACCGCCGCGATGCCCACGAAAGAGATGGCGAGTATGACCGTGCAGAAGACCGAACGGCCGCCCTCCGGCCCGACGGAGGTGCAGACACCGGACGGCGGACCACGACCACGTGGTCCGCGCGCGACCCCGGGGCGTCTCGCCGGCCTGACGCCCTATCTGCTGCTGGCCCCCGCGATCGTCGCCACCGTGCTGCTGCTCGGCTGGCCGCTGGTCAGCAACGGGATGCTGTCGTTCCAGAACCTCAACATGAGGCAGTTCATTCTGCACCTCACGGAGTGGAACGGATTCGACAACTACAAGGAGATCCTCACCGGCGAGGACTTCTGGCGGGTCACCGGCCGCTCGGTCGCCTTCACCGCCGCCAACGTCGTACTGATCATGATCCTCGGTACGCTCGTCGGCCTGCTCCTCGCACGGCTCGGCCGCAAGATGCGGACCCTGCTCCTGGTCGGCCTCGTCCTGGCCTGGGCGATGCCCGTCGTCGCCTCGACCACCGTCTACCAGTGGCTGTTCGCGCAGCGATTCGGTGTCGTGAACTGGGTGCTCGCCAAGATCGGCTTCGAGTCGATGGCCGACCACGACTGGCTGAGCACGCAGTACTCCACCTTCTTCGTGGTCCTGCTCCTGATCGTCTGGCAGTCGATCCCCTTCGTGGCGATCAACCTCTACGCCGCCACGACGACCATCCCCAAGGAGCTGTACGAGGCCGCCTCGCTGGACGGCGCAGGCGCCTGGCAGAAGTTCACCTCGGTCACCATGCCGTACCTGCGGCCCTTCCTCTACGCCACGACGTTCCTGGAGATCATCTGGGTCTTCAAGGCGTTCGTCCAGGTCTTCACCCTCAACGAAGGCGGCCCGGACCGGCTCACCGAGATCCTGCCCGTCTACGCCTACATCGAGGGCATGGGCAACCAGCACTTCGGCATGGGCGCGGCCATCGCGCTGCTCACCATCGTCATCCTGCTGGCCATCACCTCGTACTACCTGCGGATCGTGCTCAAGCAAGAGGAGGACGAGCTGTGAAGCGCTCGCCGCTGGGCCGGATCTGGCCCAACCTGACCGCCGTCGTTCTCTTCCTGATCTTCGTCTTCCCCGTGTACTGGATGTTCGCGACGGCCTTCAAGCCGACCGGCGACATCATCAGCGAGAACCCGGTCTGGTTCCCGACCGACGCCACGTTCGAACACTTCAAGACGGCCATGGACGCCGACCACTTCTGGACCATGGTCGGCAACTCGATCACCGTCACGGTCTGCGCGGTCGTCTTCTCGCTCATCATCGGCGTCACCGCGGCCTTCGCCCTCGCCCGGATGCGCTTCAAGGGGCGGCGCGGCTTCATCATCGGCTTCATGCTCGCCCAGATGGCGCCCTGGGAAGTCATGGTCATCGCCATCTACATCATCGTGCGCGACGCCGACATGCTGAACAGCCTCATCCCACTCACCCTCTTCTACATGGTGATGATCCTGCCCTTCACTCTCCTGACGCTGCGCGGCTTCGTCGCCGCCGTGCCCAGGGAACTGGAGGAGTCGGCGATGGTCGACGGCTGTACGCGCATGCAGGCCTTCCGCCGCGTCATCCTGCCGCTGCTCGCGCCGGGACTGATGTCGACCTCGCTCTTCGGCTTCATCACCGCCTGGAACGAGTTCCCGCTGGCCCTCGTGCTCAACAAGGAAGCGGAAGCCAAGACCCTGCCGATATGGGTGTCCAGCTTCCAGACCGCCTTCGGCGACGACTGGGGCGCCACCATGGCCGCGGCCTCGCTCTTCGCCATCCCGATCCTGATCCTCTTCGTCTTCCTGCAGCGCAGGGCCGTCAGCGGCCTGACCGACGGCGCAGTGAAGGGATAACGCGAACATGACGACACTTGCCACGCCCGCTTCCGGTGACGCGACGCCTGTGGGTGACACCCTCACCCGCAACGCCCTGGCCGTCCTCCAGCCCGGCTTCGACGGCACCACCGCGCCCGACTGGGTGCGCCGCAGGATCGGCGAGGGCCTCGCCTCCGTCGGCCTGTTCGGGCGCAACGTCCGGACCGCCGAGCAGGTCGCGGCGCTCACCGCCCAGCTGCGGGCCGAACGTGAGGACCTGCTGGTCGCCATCGACGAGGAGAGCGGCGACGTCACCCGCCTGGAGGTGCGCACCGGCTCCTCCTACCCGGGCAACCACGCCCTCGGCGCCGTCGACGACACGACGCTGACCCGCGAGGTGGCCGCCGACCTCGGCCGCCGGCTCGCGGCCTGCGGCATCAACTTCAACTGGGCGCCGTCGGCTGACGTCAACGCCAACCCCGACAACCCCGTCATCGGCGTACGTTCCTTCGGCGCCGACCCGCAGCTGGTGGCCCGGCACACCGCCGCCTACGTCGAGGGCATGCAGTCGTCCGGCGTCGCCACCTCCGCCAAGCACTTCCCGGGACACGGCGACACGGCGATCGACTCACACCACTCGGTGCCGGTCATCGACGTCGACCGGGACGTGCTGAACTCCCGCGACCTCGCGCCGTTCCGCGCCGCGCTCGCCGCCGGCACGCGCGCCGTGATGAGCGCCCACATCCTGGCGCCCGCCCTGGACCCGGAGAACCCGGGGACGGTCTCCCGCCGCATCCTCACCGACCTCCTGCGCGGGGAGTTCGGCTACGACGGCCTGATCGTCACCGACGGCATGGACATGCAGGCCATCGCGGGCCGCTACGGCTTCGAACGCGGCTGTGTCCTCGCCATCGCCGCGGGCGCCGACGCGATCTGCGTGGGCGGCGGGCCCTCCGACGAGGGCACGGTGCTGCGGCTGCGGGACGCCTTCGTCGCGGCGGTGCGCTCGGGCGAACTGCCCGAGGAGCGGCTCGCCGACGCGGCGGACCGTGTGCGGTCGCTGGCGAACTGGGCTTCGGTGTCGGGCGCGGCCGAGCGTTCGGGGGGCGCGCCCGACACCGGAATCGGCCTGGTCGCGGCCCGCCGCGCGCTGACGGTCACGCGCGGTGAGACGTACGCGGCCCCGGTCACCGAGGCGCCCTACGTCGCCACCTTCACGCCGCTCCCGAACATCGCGGTCGGCGACGAGACCCCGTGGGGCGTCACCGCCGAACTCGAACGCCGCCTCCCGGGCACGGCCTCCGGCAGCTTCTCCGGCGACGGCGCGGGGGCGCAGGCTCTCGCGGCGGCGGGGGAGCGCCGCATCGTCGCGGTGGTCCGCGACGCGCACCGCCACGCGTGGATGGCCTCGGCGGTACGTACGCTCGTGACGTCCCGCCCGGACACCGTGGTCGTGGAGATGGGCGTCCCTCAGTCCACCCCGACCGGCGCCCTCCACATCGCGACGCGCGGCGCGGCCCGGGTCTGCGGCGAGGCGGCGGCGGAGGCCATCACCGGCGTCTGACACCACTGACCCACGGCGGGGGCGCCCCTTCGACGTGGGTCAGTGGTGACAGACGACGCCCCTACAGCCCCTGCCACTCCGGCTTGTTGGCATACGTGTGCCGGAAGTAGTCGGCGAGCTTCAGCTTGGACGCGGCGGCCTCGTCCACCACGACCGTGGCGTGCGGGTGCAGCTGGAGCGCCGACGCGGGGACGACCGAGGCGACCGGACCCTCCACCGTCGCGGCCACCGCGTCCGCCTTGCCCTCGCCCGTGGCCAGCAGCACGAGGTGCCGCGCCTCCAGGATCGTGCCGATCCCCTGGGTGATGACGTGGTGGGGGACCTGCTCGATGTCGCCGTCGAAGAAGCGCGCGTTGTCCACCCGCGTCTGCTCGGTCAGCGTCTTGATGCGCGTACGCGACGCGAGCGAGGAGCAGGGCTCGTTGAACCCGATGTGCCCGTCGGTCCCGATCCCCAGCAGCTGGAGATCGACCCCGCCGGCCTCGGCGAGCGCCTTGTCATACGCCTCGCATGCCGCCTGGACGTCCTCGGCGCTGCCGTCCGGGCCCATGAACGCCGCCTCGCTCAGCCCGAGCGGCTCGACGACTTCGCGAAGGACCACTGAGCGGTACGACTCGGGGTGCCCGACCGGCAGCCCCACGTACTCGTCGAGCTGGCAGATCCGCGCCCGCGAGGCATCCACGGCACCGGCGGCGACCTTGGCGGCCAGCGCTTCGTAGATGGGCAGCGGGGTGGATCCGGTGGCGACACCGAGCAGGGCGTCAGGCTTACGGCGCACCAGGGCGGCCATGGCCTCCGCGATGAGCTCGCCGCCTGCCTTGGCGTCCGGGACGATGACAACTTCCACGCTGGGCCTGCCGATCTGGAGAGGGGAAACGGGACTCAATCAGGGACCGTGGTATAGACCAATCTAGCAGAGCCCCACCACGGAACCAGTCGTTTCCCGCCGTCCATGCTCACCCCTGCACGGGACGTGCGCGCGTCGGGTGGGCGGGAGCGATGCGGGGCCGCGGGGCCGCGCGGTGGGCGGGCGGGGGCGATGCTAGTCACCTCCCGCCGGCAGTCGCCGCCCGCCGGAGCCGCCCCGGCCCACCGGCAGTCACCTCCGGCCGGCAGTCGCCGCCCGCCGGAGCCGCCCCGGCCCACCGGCAGTCACCTCCGGCCGGCAGTCGCCGCCCGCCGGAGCCGCCCCGGCCCACCGGCAGTCGCCGCCCGCCGGCAGCCGCCCGCCCCGGACACCGGAGCGCGGCAGCAGCCCCTCCCCGGCAGCAGTCCTCTGGCAGCCGCCCCCGCCCCGGCCCGGTAGCCGAATCCCGCCCGGCAGCCGCGCCCCCCAGGCCCGGTAGCGGAATCCCGCCCGGCAGCCGCGCCCCCCAGGCCCCGCGTACCCCCGGCAGCGGCCCCCGCAGCCAGTCGCCCCCCGCTGCCGAAGCCCCCCGCCAGTCCAGCGGAGGCGCCCCCGCCGGGTAGCAGGGAAAGTAGGAGGCATGAGCGCCATGACGCCGCAGGACGCGCAGGGACCGCAGAGTGAGCGGCCCGGGCGGATCATGGCCCGGGAGATGGCCGAGCAGCCCGGGGCCCTGCGCCACATCCTCGACACGGGCGCCCCCACGATCCACGAGATCGCCCGGCGGGTGGCCGAGCGCAAGCCCCGCTTCGTCCTGCTGACCGCGCGCGGCACCTCCGACCACGCCGCGCTCTACGCGAAGTACCTCCTGGAAATCCGCCTCGGCATGCCCTGCGGCCTGGCCTCCATGTCCACCATCACGGCGTACGGCGCCAAGCCCGACTTGCGCGACGTCCTCGCCGTCACCGTGAGCCAGTCCGGCGGCTCGCCCGACCTGGTGGCCTCCACCCAGGCCGCCCGTGAGGCCGGCGCGATCACCCTCGCGGTGACCAACAACCCGGACTCACCCCTGGCCGCCGTCTCCGAGCACCACATCGACATTCTCGCGGGACCGGAGCGGGCGCTCCCCGCCACGAAGACATACACCGCCTCGCTGCTCGCCCTCTATCTCTTCGTCGAGCGGCTGGGCGGTTCGGACGGCACGGCCGCCGCCCCGCTGCCCGAACGGGCCGACGACCTCCTCGCCCGCCATGACGAGGTCAAGGCCCTGGCCGCGCGCTACCGCTTCGCGGAACGCATGGTGATCACCTCCCGTGGCTACGGCTACCCGACCGCGAAGGAGGCAGCCCTGAAACTGATGGAGACCAGCTACATCCCGGCGCTCGCCTACTCCGGCGCCGATCTGCTGCACGGCCCGCTCGCGATGGTCGACAACATCTCGCCGGTGATCGCGGTGGTACCGGACGGCAGGGGTGGCGAGGCGCTCCGGCCCGTCCTCGACCGGTTGCGCGGCCGGGGTGCCGACCTGGTAGTCATCGGCCCCGAGGCCCAGGTCCGACAGGCCTCCGCCGGCTTCGCCTTGCCCACCGACGGCGTCCCCGAAGAGGTCCAGCCGATCCTGGAGATCATCCCCCTCCAGCTCCTCGCATACGAGGTCACGATCGCCCGCGGCCAGGATCCCGACGCGCCGAGGGCCCTCGCCAAGGTGACCGAGACCCGCTGACGGCCCGCTCCCCTGTCGCGCCGCCGCGGCCGGCTACGGCAGCGAACCACCGGTCGCGTCTATCCACTGTCCTGTGACCCACCTGCCGTCGTCCGACGCGAGGAAGGCCACGACATCGGCGACGTCCGAAGCGGCGCCGACGCGGCCGAGCGCCGACAGCGACGCGGAGCTCTCCCATGCGGCGCGGTTCTCCTCGCCCCGCAGCCAGGCGGCGTTGATATCCGTGTCGATGATCCCGGGCGCCACCGCGTTCACCGTGATCCCGCGGGGCCCCAGCACCTTCGACAGATTCCGGGTGAAGACGTCCAGGGCGCCCTTCGTCATCGCGTACGTCATGATCTCCGGCATCAACGCGGCCCTGGAGAGGCCGGACGAGATGTTGACGACCCGGCCGCCGTCCCGCAGGCGCTCCGCGCCGAGCTGCGTGATGAAGTACGGAGCCTTCGCGTTCACGGCGAACAAGCGGTCGTACTCCGCTTCGTCGGTCTCGGTGAAGGGGCGCGAGGTGCCGATCCCGGCGTTGTTCACCAGGATGTCCAACCCGTCCGCGTGCGCGTCGAAGCGGGACCACAGTGCCTGGGCGTCCCCTGCGACGCCCAACTCCGCGCCGATCACGAAAGCGGAACCGCCCGCCGCCTCGATCGCGTCCACCGTCTCCTTCGCGGCGGTCTCGTTGCTGCCGTAGTGCACGGCAACCCGCGCCCCGTCCCGCCCGAGCCGCTCGGCGATGCCTCGCCCGATGCCCCGGCTCCCGCCCGTCACCAGCGCCGTCTTCCCCGCGAGCCTGCCCGTGGATGCAGCCATGTCAGACGCCCCTCTTTCTCTAGTGGTCGCTACAGAAAAAACCGTACCCGACCCCGGGCCGTTTTTCTAGTGTCCGCTATACAATTCACCCCATGGCGACGAAACAGCGCGGACGCCCCCGTTCCTTCGACCGCGAGACGGCCCTGGAGCAAGCGCTCCGCGCCTTCTGGGAACACGGATACGAAGCGACTTCCGTCTCCGACCTGACGCGCGTCATGGGCATCGGGGCGCCCAGCCTGTACGCCGCGTTCGGCGACAAGCGGACCCTCTTCGGCGAGGTCGTCGTGCGGTACGGGATCACGCACGGCGCCTTCGGCAGGCGCGCTTTCGAGGAGGAGCCCACCGTGCGCGGCGCCATCGAGCGGATGCTGCGCGAAGCCGCCGCCGAGTACACCGACCCGGCCCATCCGCCGGGCTGCCTGGTGATCTCGGCGGCCACCAACTGCACGACACCGGAGGTGGAGGAGGACCTGCGCGAGCGGCGGAAGGCCAACGTGGCGGACTTCGAGTCCCGCGTCCGCGCGGCGATGGCGGCCGGGGAGCTGCCCGAGGGCACCGATCCCGCCGCCCTCGCCCGTTACACGGCGGCGGTCTTGCAGGGCATGTCCCAGCAGGCCAGGGACGGTGCCACCCGGCAGGACCTCGAAGCGGTGGCCGATCTCGCGATGACGGCGTGGCCGCGGGGTCCGCGGGCGCACAATGGAGCCTGACACATCGAGGCCGAACAAAGATCTGCCGACGCGTAGACATGACAGAATGGTCTAGTCCACAATGCGTGGGTAAAGTCTCCGCTCTTCCCGCACAGGAGAGCGGACCGAGGACCCGGCGCTCTCTGCCCTGACCGCGTCGGATCCTCTCGATCGGCCGGCCAGTACCGCACATTCTGGCGGCCGGTGCACCTGAAGGGCTGCGGTGCCGTGGGCGGGTTGAGGGTCCCGCCCTGGCGCCGCGGCTCGTCGGGTATCTCCGCGACGGGGCCCGCCGCGCGCGGCAGGTACGCTCGCACACGTGCCCTCCATGAACGACCTCGTACGCCAGCACACCGCACTCGGTGACTCCGACCTTGAGTGGCTGCATCTGCTGGTCTCGGAGTGGCAGCTGCTCTCCGACCTCTCCTTCGCCGACCTCGTGCTGTGGGTTCCCACGCGCGACGGCACCCGCTATGTCTCCGTGGCGCAGATGCGGCCGAACACCGGCCCCACCTCCTACCAGGACGACATGGTCGGCCACCTCGTCCCGCGCGGCCGGCGCCCCCTCCTGGACGCCGCCCTGGACGAGGGCCGCATCGTGCGCGAGGGCGACCCGGAGTGGCGCGAGGAGGTCCCCGTGCGCGTCGAGTCCATTCCCGTACGCAGGGAGGGGCGCGTCCTCGGCGTGATCGCCCGCAACACCAATCTGCTGACGGTGCGCACCCCTTCGCGGCTGGAGCTGACCTACCTCCAGTCGGCGTCGGACCTCGCGCAGATGATCGCCGCCGGGTCGTTCCCCTTCCCGGGGCAGCAGGTCGACATGGACGCCTCGCCGCGCGTGGGGGACGGTCTGCTGCGGCTCGACGCCGACGGCATCGTGCAGTACGCGTCGCCGAACGCCCTCTCCGCGTACCACCGTCTGGGTCTCGCGTCCGACCTGGTGGGCCACCATCTGGGCAGGGCCACGGCCGAACTCGCCCCGTCACGTGGCCCGGTGGACGAGGCCCTGGCCAAGGTCGCCAGCGGCTGGGCACCGCGCGAGTTCGAGATCGAGGGCGGCGACGGCGTGATCCAGCTGCGCGCGATCCCGCTCAAACCCAAGGGGCCGCGCATCGGTTCGCTCGTACTCCTGCGCGACGTCACGGAACTCCGCCGCCGGGAGCGGGAGTTGATCACCAAGGACGCGACCATCCGGGAGATCCACCACCGGGTGAAGAACAACCTCCAGACGGTCGCCGCACTGTTGCGTCTGCAAGCCCGCCGTATCGACTCCACCAAGGGCCGGGAGGCTCTGGAGGAGGCCGTGCGCCGGGTGGGTTCCATCGCCATCGTCCACGAGACGCTCTCGCAGAACCTGGACGAGCGCGTGGAGTTCGACGAGATCGCCGACCGGGTGCTCGCGATGGTCGCCGAGATCTCGCCCGGCAAGGTCACGGGCCGGCGCACCGGACGCTTCGGCATCCTCGACGCGGAGGTGGCGACCCCGCTCTCGATGGTGCTCACCGAGATTCTGCAGAACGCCCTGGAGCACGGGTTCCGCGACGGGGACACCGGCACGGTCGAGGTCTCGGCGGTGCGCGGCGGTACGAGCAAGGACGCACGACTCCTGATCACCGTCCAGGACGACGGCGTCGGCCTGCCCGAAGGCTTCGACCCGCACCGCTCCGGCAATCTCGGCCTGCAGATCGTGCGCACCCTGGTGGAGGGGGAGCTGGGCGGCACCTTCGACATGGTCCGCGCCCCGGAGCGCGGTACCCAGGTGATCCTCGACGTCCCGGTCAGCGCGGACAAGTAGCGGCGAAGGTCACACACAGCTACGACGGGCACATACGGCTGCGACAGGCACATACGGCTCCGACGGTCACCGCACACAGCAGTTGACGCCCCCGACACAGCAGTGAGCCCCGGACCTCTGTGGTCCGGGGCTCACTGCTCACGTTGCGATGCGCATCGGGGGTACTGCGCGGCTGCGGCTCGGGGGCGGGAGATGCGTACTCGCTGTACGCGCCGCCAAGCTTAGGCTCGTGGGGGGCGTGGGCGTCAGGCGCTGGCCTGGCGTGCACGGTTGCGAGCGGCGCGGCGCTTCATTGCGCGGCGCTCGTCCTCGCTGAGGCCACCCCAGACGCCGGAGTCCTGGCCGGACTCGAGCGCCCACTGCAGGCACTGCTCCATGACGGGGCAGCGACGGCAGACGGCCTTGGCTTCCTCGATCTGCAGCAGCGCAGGACCGGTGTTGCCGATGGGGAAGAAGAGCTCGGGGTCTTCCTCGCGGCAAACGGCGTTGTGACGCCAGTCCATGGCTGCTACCTCTCCTTGGTATTACATGCAGGTTGCTTGTGAATGTGAACGCTTTCACGAATCCCTCGACACGGGAAGGGCCGACGCCCAGTCGCCTGGTGTGGACCTGTGATGGAGGAGGGGTTCTGGCTTTCTGTGGGGCCGATGTTGCGGGCCGTCCCGATCGCCATGTAGAGATTCGCAAACCTCGGCGGCGGATACAACCCCTTCCGGAAAGTTTTTTTTGATTCCTCAGTGTCGACTGGGTCACAGCCGTACTTCCATGGGGTGGACCCTGGCCTAAACGTTCGAGTGAAAGGACTTTGGGCCCTTCCACTCACACAATCACACGCAGTGCACGGCGAACGCCTGTGAACGTCACGCTGGTGCGCAGTCCCAGGTGGTCACCGTCCATCTGGAGGGGGAGCGGGACCTTCGAATGCAAGGTGAAGTCGGTGAGGTCGTGGAGCGTAACCGCGTGCTTACCGTGCGGTCCGCGCTCCGGCGTCGACATCAGGAGTTGCGTGCCGTACCGGGCCACGGCGGCCGTGGAGAGCTTCTTCAGGCCGAGCACGTCCAGGCCGGTGTCGAACGAGGCCCGCGGGGACGCGTACAGCGGGCGATTGCCCAGGTAGGAGTAGGGCGAGGTGTTGCACACTATGGACATCACCAGGTCCGTCACCGGGTCCTCCCCGGGCCGCTCCACCGTGATCATGCCGTGCCGCCGGTGCGGCTCGTCGAGGAACTGGCGGAGCACTTGGCGCACATAGAGAGCGTGCGTCGAGCGCCTGCCGAGCTCCCGCTGCTGCTCGACCCTGCCGACCACGCCGCCGTCGAAGCCGAGGCCGGCGCAGAACGTGAACCAGCGCGAGGGCACGGCCTCGTCCTCCGTGCCCGGTGTGCCCGCCGCGATGCCGAGGCCGACCGTACGCTCGCTGCCCTCGCGCAGGGCGTCGAGGAGGGCGCCGGTGGCCTCCACGGCGTCGTTCGGCAGTCCCAGGGCGCGCGCGAAGACGTTCGTGGAGCCGCCGGGGACGACGGCGAGGCGGGGGAGGCGGTCCGGGTCGGGGCCGTGGTGCAGCAGGCCGTTCACGACTTCGTTGACCGTGCCGTCGCCGCCGAGGGCGACGACCAGCTCTATGTCCTTGCTCTCCGCGGCCTGTCGGCCCAGGTCTCTGGCGTGCCCGCGGTACTCGGTGGTGACCGCCTCCAGCTTCATCTCGCTCGCCAGCGCGTGGACCAGTACGTCACGCGTACGCGCACTGGTGGTGGTTGCCGCCGGGTTGACCACGAGGAGTGCACGCATGCTCAGCAGACTACCTAGCGCTCTTTACCTGGCCTAGACCGAGGTGCCGGGGCGGGCCCGGACAGAGGTGCCGGGGCGCGGCCGCGCGAAGCTACCCTGCTGGGGTGAGCACTGAGCGGAAAACCACCCCCGAAGCCCCGGAACCGGCCGAGTCGGGCCCGCGTCCCGCGCGGCTGACCGCCGCTGCCGCCCTGGCCGCGCTGGAGGGCCTCGCCCTGCTCGGCGGAGGTGTGTACATGCTCGTGATGGGTCTCGCGGGCTCGCCCGACAATCCGCGCCAGGCGGAGACCGGCGGCATCACCTTGATCGTCCTCGCGCTGCTCCCGCTGCTGGCCGCGCGCGGCCTGCTGAAGCTGCGCCGCTGGAGCCGCGGTCCCGCGATCATCACGCAGATCATGGCGCTGCCGGTGGCCTGGCAGCTGCTCCAGGCCGACAGCGCGGCGATCCCGGCGGGGATCGTCCTCGCGATCGTGGCGGTCGCGTCGCTGGTGCTCCTGGTCAACCCCGCGACGACCGAGGCCCTCGGCATCCAGGGCCCCGGCAACGTACCGGACCGGAAGTAGCCGCTACTCCTCCACCAGGAGCTTCTCCCGCAGCTGGGCCAGCGTGCGGGCGAGCAGGCGCGAGACGTGCATCTGGGAGATGCCGACCTCCTGCGCGATCTGCGACTGCGTCATGTTGCCGAAGAAGCGCAGGAGCAGGATGCGCTTCTCGCGCGGGGGAAGGTCTTCCAGGAGTGGTTTGAGGGATTCGCGGTACTCGACGCCCTCCAGGGCCTCGTCCTCGGCGCCCAGGGTGTCGGCGACGGCCGGGGACTCGTCGTCCGTGTCGGGGACGTCCAGGGACAGCGTGGAGTAGGCGTTGGCCGACTCCAGGCCCTCCAGGACCTCCTCTTCGGAGATGGCCAGTTTCTCGGCGAGCTCGTGCACGGTGGGGGAGCGGCCGTGCAGCTGGGACAGCTCGGCCGTGGCCGTCGTCAGCGCCAGGCGCAGCTCCTGCAGGCGCCGCGGGACGCGGACCGCCCATCCCTTGTCGCGGAAGTGCCGCTTGATCTCACCCACGACGGTGGGGGTCGCGTACGTGGAGAACTCCACGCCGCGCTCCGGGTCGAAGCGGTCCACCGACTTGATCAGCCCGATCGTGGCGACCTGGGTGAGGTCGTCGAGGGGCTCGCCGCGGTTGCGGAAGCGGCGGGCCAGGTGCTCGACGAGCGGCAGGTGCATGCGGACCAGCTGGTTGCGCAGATCCGCGTACTCCGGGCTGCCGTTGTCCAGGCCGCGCAGCTCGATGAACATCGCGCGTGCGCCACTGCGGTCCTGGGGATGGTGCCGGCTGTGCTCGTGCTCGCTCATGTTTCCCGCCCGTCGCCCGCCGCCCCGGCCGGAGAGCTGCTGGAGCTCGTCCTTGGCGGTCGGCTCTGCCTGCTCCGACACATCGGGCACCGTCAGCGGACCCGGCTGGCCCGGGTCCTCCGGGTGCGGTTTGGCCTGCTGTTCGGGGATCCCGGTGGCCATACGGCGCACCCCCTCCCTGCCGTCGGCGGGCAGACTCTGTGTGCCGCGCTCTTCGTCCCGCACCGGCCCGTCCCCGTCCCTCACGCCGGCCCGGGTCCCGCGCCGCGCTTCTTGTAGAGGCTGATCGAGACGGTGTTGTCCTCGGCGACCGTGGAGTCCACCTGGCCCGCGAGGGCCGACAGCACAGTCCAGGCGAAGGTGTCGCGCTCCGGGGCCCGGCCGTCGGTCGTGGGCGCCGAGACCGTCACCTCCAACGAGTCGTCGACGAGCCGGAAGACGCAGCTGAGCACCGAGCCCGGCACGGCCTGCTGGAGCAGGATCGCGCAGGCCTCGTCGACCGCGATGCGCAGGTCCTCGATCTCGTCGAGAGTGAAGTCCAAACGCGCCGCGAGGCCGGCCGTGGCCGTCCGCAGCACCGACAGGTAGGCACCCGCAGCCGGAAGGCGGACCTCCACGAAGTCCTGATTCCCGGGTTCGCCTGCGATCTGGGACACCCTCACCTCCAAGGTGGTACAAGCAATTTTCGGGGCTCCAGAACCGCCGTCCAGCGGCGGTCCGGACTGCGTCACACGGGTAACGCGCCACGTGGTTCTGCGGTGACGCTACCGCGCTCCCCAGCTCCGTGTCCCGGGGACCCCGCCCCGTTGCTGTCACTCATAGTAAGCATATGGGTACGCACAGTGGCTAGGGGTCTGGCAGGCCCAATTGGAAAGAACAGGCGTCGGGTTGACGTACCCAGGCGTCAGACGATCGAACCGTCCACGAAGCACCAGCGCCAGCTCTCGCCCGGCTCGAAGGTCCTCATCACTGCGTGTGATGTCTCCTTGAAGTGCGCCGTCGCGTGCTGGAACGGCGAGGAGTCGCAGCAGCCCACATGGCCGCACTCCAGGCACAGCCGCAGCTGGACCGGGTGACTGCCGGCCGCCAGGCACTCGAGGCACGTTTCGCTGAGCGGGGCCACCTCGGGGTGCGGCAGCGCCGCGACGTGCGGGCACTCGTTCATGATTGCCAGGTTACGACGGGAACGTGGATGGCGGAGGGGTCTGCCGATGGACGTACTGCCCCTGGTGGCACTGATCGCGGCCGGCGCCGTGGTGGCGGGGGCCGCGCGCAGGACCCCCGTCCCGGCGCCGCTGCTCCTGGTCGGGGCGGGGCTCGTCGCCTCGTACGTGCCCGGGGTGCCGGACTACCACCTCGACCCGCACATCGTGCTGCCGCTGATCCTGCCGCCCCTGCTGCACACGGCCGCCCTGGAGAGCTCGTATCTGGACCTGCGCGCCAACATCAGGCCCGTGGCGCTGCTCTCGGTCGGCTATGTCCTGTTCGCCACGCTCGCCGTCGGCTGGCTCGCGTACCTGCTGATTCCGGACCTGCCGCTGACCGCCGCGCTCGTGCTCGGCGCCGTGATCGCGCCCCCGGACGCGGTCGCGGCGACCGCCATCGCGCGCAGGGTGGGGCTGCCCTCACGGATCACCACGATCCTCCAGGGGGAGTCCCTGGTGAACGACGCGACGGCGATCACCGCCTACAAGGTGGCCCTCGCGGCGGCCGTCGGAGAGGGGGCGAGCTGGTCGGGCGGCGTCGAGGAGTTCCTGGTGGCCGCGGTCGGCGGCGTCGGCGTCGGGCTGCTCCTGATGGTCCCGATCCACTGGCTGCGCACCCACCTCAAGGAGGCGATGCTGCAGAACACCCTGTCGCTGCTCGTCCCCTTCGTCGCGTACGCCGCCGCCGAGCAGGTGCACGCCTCCGGAGTGCTCGCCGTGGTCGTGGTCGCCCTGTACCTGGGCCACCGCTCCTGGCAGGTCGACTTCGAGACGCGGTTGCAGGAGGCCGCGGTGTGGAAGGTCGTCGCGTTCATCCTGGAGTCGGCGGTCTTCGCGCTCATCGGTCTTCAGCTGCCCATCGTGCTCAAGGGGCTCGGGGAGTACAGCGTGGGTCAGGCGGCCTTGTACGCCGCCGGGGTCTTCGTCTTCGTCGTCGTGGCGCGCTTCGTGTGGTCCTACCCGGCCACCTATCTGCCGCGTCTGTCGGCGCGGATCAGGGCGCGTGAGGACGACATGGACTGGCGCAGGCCGCTGATCGTGAGCTGGGCCGGCATGCGGGGCGTGGTCTCGCTGGCCATCGCGTTCTCGATCCCGCTCGTCATGGAGAACGGTGAGCCCTTCCCCGCGCGCAACCTTGTCCTGTTTCTTACCTTCACCACCGTCATCGGCACGCTCGTCGTGCAGGGGCTCTCCCTGCCGTGGCTGATCCGCGTCCTGAAACTGCCGGGCCGTGACGCGCAGGCACAGACGCTCGCGGAGGCGCAAGCGCAGAATGCCGCCTCGCAGGCCGCGGAGGCCCGGGTGGAGGAACTCATGCGGGACGAGCGCAACCGCCTTCCACAACCCCTCCAGGACCGTCTGCACACCGTTCTGGAGCGGCGCCGCAACTCCGTGTGGGAGCGGCTCGGCCAGCCCAACCCCGTGACGGGGGAGTCGGCGGACGGCACCTACCGGCGGCTTGCGCGCGAGGCGATCGCCGCGGAGCGCGAGGTGTTCGTGAGGATGCGGGACGAGCGGCGCATCGACGACGAGATGATGCGGACGCTGCTGCGCAAGCTGGACCTGGAGGAGGCGGCCGCCTACCGGGAGGTCGAGGACTGAGCCGGTTCCTCGCGGGCGCCGGTGATCACCGCGGTGAGGCGGGTGCCGGGCCGGAAGGCGCCCTCTTCGGAGAGGGCGGTCAGGGCGTAGAGGAGTTTGGCGACGTAGAGGCGCTCTACGGAGAGGCCCGTTTCTGGGCCGTGCCGCTGTTCGAAGTCCGCCGCGAAGGCGAGGAGTTCGGAAGATGTGCGGGCGTATCCGCCGCAGTGGAAGCGCTCGTCCAGGCGCCAGTTGGCGGTCGGTTCGCCGAAAGTCTCTTGCTGGAGGGCCCGTATGTCGCGGCCCAGGAAGCCGCCTTTGAGGACCGGTATGCCGAGGGCCTGCCGGTCCGGGCCGAGGCCGGCGGCCAGGCCCGCGAGCGTGCCACCGGTGCCGCAGGCCACGGCGGCCACGTCGGTGTGTTCGCGCAGCTCCTCACCGAGGGCCGTGCAGCCCCGGACGGCAAGGGCGTTGCTGCCGCCCTCAGGGATCACGTACGCGTCCTCGGTGCCCGTCTCGCGCTGGATCGCGGCCAGCGTTCCGGGCTCGGCCTTCTGGCGGTACGTCGAACGGTCGACGAAGTGCAGGCGCATCCCGTCCGCCACGCATCGGGCCAGGGACGGATTGAGGGGGCGCCCGGCGAGTTCGTCGCCGCGCACGACACCGACGGTGGTGAGGCCGAGGAGGCGGCCCGCGGCGGCGGTGGCGCGCAGGTGGTTGGAGTAGGCGCCGCCGAAGGTGAGCAGGGTGTCGTGGCCCGCGTCGGCCGCGGCGCGGAGGTTCAAGGCGAGCTTGCGGTACTTGTTGCCCGGCAGGTCCGGATGGATCAGATCGTCCCGTTTGAGCAGCAGCCGCACGCCGTGACGGCCGAAACGGTCGTCCTCTATGCGTTGCAGCGGCGACGGGAGCCGGGGTCGCAGACCGGCGGGCGGGGTGTGGTGCACCCCGCCATTGTCCCCCGGGGCATGCCGCCCGGCAGGGGCCGGTGGGGAGGGGGTTACTTGAGGCGCTCCTTGATGCGCTCGCGCATCTCGTTCATCGTGAAGCCGCGCGGGTCGACCTTGCCCGGTTGCCATTCCAGGTGGCCGATCACCGAGCGCTCCGTCCAGCCGTGCACGCGGCAGACCGCGGCCGAGACCCGCTCGATCGCGCCCAACTGGACGTCGGGCCACGGGTCCTCGCCGTCGCCGAGGTTCTCGCACTCGAAGCCGTAGAAGTGGCGGTTGCCGTCGGTGTTCGACTCGTTGTCCGGAGGGAGGCCCTTCTCGGCGATGACCGCGCGCAGCACCTCGTCATCCCCCATGCCCGCGTGGTTGGCGCGGCCGTAGCCGACGAGGTGGACACGGCCGTCCTTGGTGATGACACCGTGGCAGAGCGGTCCGGGCAGCGACGGGTGCCCGTCGCGGCAGATCTCGACCGTGCGCTCGCTGCCCGACGTCACGGTGTGGTGGATCATGACGCCGTGCACGGGGCCCCAGGGCCCCTTGTGGTTGCGGTTGTGGTGCTCCCAGTCGCCGACTTCGACGACGGTCACGCCTTCGTCTCGCAGTGCGTCCAGGAAGCGTCCCGCGGACATGGGTGAGGCCATGACCGCCTCCTTTGCGGGGCGCGACGGCCGCCGGTCGCGGACCGCCTCGTACGCCCTGCTTGTACCGGAACTGTGGTGCCCGGACCAGCTGTTCGGAAGCGATCCGAGGCTTGTTCGGGCACCGTGCGAGCCGATCCGGTCAGTTGCCGTGCAGGAAGCCGTCGCCGTTCGTCGCGATGTGGGACTCCAAGGCCTGCAGCGCCTGCTGCGTGGCCTGGGGGGAGCCGGTGCCCCGGCGCTCGGCGTAGTACGCGGCGCCGAGCTTCTTCAGGAGGGCGTCGCCCGCACGCTTCTCCTGGACCTCGTCGAGCTTCTGCTTGCCCTGCGTGAGGCCCCGCTGCGCCTGCTCTTTGGCGCGATCCAGGAAGCCTGCCATTGCTGTCTCCTGCCGGTTGAAGCGAAGGGTGCGGGCGGTGCGATGCCCCGCGACGGATTCAACGGACGCCGGGATCTTGGAGTTCCCCGCCCTCTCGGATTGGGCCGAACGGGTGGGAGCGCGCTTACTGCCCCGCCAGGGCGTGATCCATTCCCGCTCTTTTGTGTAATGGCGTGGCCACAGTCCGTGCTGCAAGGCTGACCCGTGCAGATCACCGCTGGTAGCGGGTCACGCAGATTCGGGAGGGCACACTCACATGTCGGTAGGCGAAGAGGTCCGCGAAGAGCCGCACAAGCCGCAGCAAAGCCTCGGCACGTCGGCCGCGCGGAATCTGGCCACCACCACCAAGACGGCACCGCAGATGCAGGAGATCAGCTCGCGCTGGCTGCTGCGGATGCTGCCCTGGGTGCAGGTGCAGGGCGGCACGTATCGCGTGAACCGCAGGCTGAGCTACTCGGTCGGTGACGGCCGGGTGACCTTTGTGAAGACGGGCGACCATGTGGAGGTCATCCCGGCCGAGCTGCGCGAGTTGCCGGTGCTGCGGGGCTTCGACGACCAAGAGGTACTCACGAGGCTCGCGCGGCGCTGCCGGCAGCGGGAGTTCGCCGCGGGCGACATCATGACCTCCTTCGGGAGCCCGGCGGACGAGGTGTTCCTGCTCGCGCACGGCCGCGTGGAGAAGATCGGTACGGGCCCCTACGGCGGAGACGCGGAGCTCGGCACACTCGCCGACGGCGCCTACTTCGGCGAGCAGGCGCTCCTCGACTCCGAGGCCATCTGGGAGTTCACCGCGCGTGCCGTGACGGCGTGCACCGTGCTCACCCTGCCGAGGCAGGACCTCGAAGAGGTCGCGGCGCGCAGCGAACCACTGCGCAGCCACCTCCAGCGGCTGCGGTCCATCCCGGAGCAGCGCACCAACAAGTACGGCGAGGCGGCCATCGACCTCTCCGCCGGACACGTCGGCGAGGCGGTGCTGCCGGGCACCTTCGTGGACTACGAATCGGCGCCCCGTGAGTACGAATTGAGCGTCGCCCAGACTGTTCTGCGCATCCACACGCGCGTGGCCGACCTCTACAACCAGCCGATGAACCAGACCGAGCAGCAGCTGCGGCTCACCGTCGAGGCGCTCAAGGAGCGCCAGGAGCACGAGCTCATCAACAACCGCGAATTCGGGCTCCTGAACAACTGCGAGTACGACCAGCGGATCCAGCCGCACGACGGCGTACCCGGACCCGACGACATGGACGAACTGCTCAGCCGCAGGCGGGGATCGAAGCTCTTCCTCGCCCATCCGCGCGCGATCTCCGCGTTCGGCCGCGAACTGAACAAGCGCGGGCTCGTCCCCGAGACCATCGACATGGGCGGGAACAGGATCCCGACCTGGCGCGGAGTGCCGATCTTCCCGTGCAACAAGATCCCGGTGACCGAGGCCCGCACGACCTCCATCATCTGCATGCGTACGGGCGAGGAGGAGCAGGGCGTCGTCGGCCTGCGGCAGAGCGGCATCCCGGACGAGATCGAGCCGAGCCTGTCCGTGCGGTTCATGGGCATCAGCGAGCAGGCGATCATCTCGTATCTGGTGTCGACCTACTACTCCGCCGCGGTGCTCGTGCCCGACGCGCTCGGCGTGCTGGAGAACGTCGAGATCGGCCGCTGGAGGTGAGCCCTGGACCGTGTCCGTGGCCGCGGCGGGGAGCACACCGTCTCCGTTGGCGCCCACACGTCGAGGGGCTGCCACCGTCCGCAGTCTTTCCGAGGTGAGCCCATGACCGACACGACGACGGACATGCCGGACGCGACGGCAGGTGTGACGCCGGTCGGCGTCGCGGGGGAGGTCGGCGCAGGCGTGATGGGTATGGGGGCGTCGGGGCGGAGCTCCGGTGACGGGCACGAGGCTTCGGAGATCCTTGCCGCAGCGCGTGTGCGCGTCGATCCCGAGCTGCACAGGGCGGTCGACTCGCTGCCCACGACCCTGCGCAGGGTCGCGCGCTATCACTTCGGGTGGGAGCAGGCCGACGGCACACCGGCCGTGGGGAACGCGGGCAAGGCCATCAGGCAGGCTCTCGTGCTCGCCGCGGTGCGGGCGCTCGGCGGGGAGCCCGCCACGGCCGTGCGGGCCGCGGCGGCCGTGGAGTTGGTCCACAACTTCACGCTCCTCCACGACGACGTGATGGACCGCGACACCACGCGCAGGCACCGGCCCACCGTCTGGGCCGTGTTCGGCGACGCCGACGCGATCCTCGTCGGTGACGCTCTCCAGGCGCTGGCGCAGCGGTTGCTCGCCGAGGACCCCCACCCGGCGGCACCGGCGGCGGCCGCCCGCCTCGCCCGCTGCGTCGTGGAGCTCTGTGCGGGACAGCAGGCGGACTGTGCCCTGGAGGGGCGCGGCCCCGACGAGGTCACGCTCGACGAGTGCCTGGCCATGGCCGAGGCCAAGACCGGCGCGCTGCTCGGCTGCGCGTGCGCACTCGGGGCGCTGTACGCGGGCGGGGGGCCCGAGGAGGTCGACGCGCTCGACGGGTTCGGCCGGGAGGCGGGGCTCGCCTTCCAGCTCATCGACGACGTCATCGGCATCTGGGGCGACCCCGGCCACACGGGCAAGCCCGCCGGTGCCGACCTCGCGGCCCGCAAGAAGTCCCTGCCGGTGGTGGCCGCGCTCGCCTCGGGCACGCCTGCCGCGGCCGAGCTGGCCGAGTTGTATGGAGGGCCGCCCGGCGGGGAGCCGGGCAGGGGTGAGGGCGAGGGGGAGTTGGGGCGGGTGGCCTGCGCGGTGGAGCGTGCGGGCGGGCGCGACTGGGCGCAGGTGCACGCGGCCGACCGGATGTCGAGGGCGGTGGGCCAGCTCGCCAGGGCGGTCCCCGACCCGGAGGCGGCGGGAGGGTTGTTGGCGCTGGCCGAGTTCGTGACGCGGCGTACGCAATGAGGGGCGTACGTGGTGGGGGCGCGTGGGGTGGGGCGGGGCGTAGGCAGGGGGGACGTACGTGGGGGAGGTTCTTGGGAGACGTACGAAGGTTGGAGTGCTTGCGTGAAGGGAGGCCGTATCGGACGAAGTGAGGTGAGGTGATGCGGGAGTGTCCCGGGACCGCCGTGTTGAGGGCGGCCCCGGGGCCTTCCGTGAGTGTGGGGGCGATCACTTAGGCTGCAACCGGTGGGCCGGGTCGCGGAGTTGTGCGTGGGGGTCGCGGTCTGCCGCTAGTCGTGGGCGAGAGGTGAGGGGCGGACGGGCTGTGGGCGTGGCGATCCGTAGGGCCGGGGAGGGGGATCGGGCCGACGTGGTCCGGTTGCTCGACGAGGCGTTCATGTGGGACCCGGTGAGCACGTGGGTTTTCCCAGGTGAGGAGCACCGTCGACGCAGGCACGGCGCGTTGATGGGCGCCTTCTTCGACCTCGCGCTCGGCGAGGGCTACATCGACATCACCGAGGACGGCGCGGCCGCGGCCCTGTGGTGGTCCGTACCGGTGGCGGCGGCCGAGACCGACGCGGAGGTCGACGGGCCCGCGATGCTGCGCCAGGCCGTCGACCCCGAGAACGAGCGGGTCGAGGTGATCGGCCGGCTCACGGACGCGGCTCACCCGACCGACCGGCCGCATGAGTACCTGCACATGATCGCCGTACGGCCGGACCGGCAGGGCGAAGGGCTCGGCACGGCGCTGATCGCCGCCGTTCTCGAACGCTGCGACGAGGAGGGCCTGCACGCCTACCTGGAGGCGAGCAGTGCGCGGAGCCGCGTGCTGTACGAGCGACTGGGGTTCACCGGGGCGGGGGCGCCGCTCGATCTGCCGGACGGTCCGCGGATGTGGCCGATGTGGCGCGAGCCGAGAGAGACCACCTGAGCCCGACGGCGCCCGTCTGAGGCCGACGGCGCCCGTCTGAGGCCGACGGCGCCCGTCTGAGGCCGAGGGAGACCGTCTGAGGGGCGGTGGGCCGGCCGGGGCCCATGAGGCTGGGCCCGGCCGCTGAGGTGGCCTCGGCCGGTGCCCATGCGGGGCGGAGCGCCGTGGGGCTGCCGAGTGGGGCTGGGCGGGAATAAACTCTGCGTATGGGCAGCGAAGGGCTCCGGTCCGGCTCCGGCCCGCAGGACGAGCCCGTGTGCGGGACCTGCGGACAACCGGTCGGTACGGTCATCCGGCGGCGCAAGGTGCTCGGGGTGTTCGTCCCCGCGTGGGGCCCCGGGCCATGTCGTAACGCGCGGTGCGCGGCCTGTGCGGTCGACGCGTCCCTCTCCTCCGCCGAGCGGCCCGGCGGCAAGCGATTCCGGTCGCGGCACGGCCGGAGGGCCGCGGCGTTATCGGCTCCCGAGAGGCTGGACGCTTCAGGGGAGGAATCGGAGCGGGAGCCCGTCTCACCTCCGGCTGCCTCACCGCCAGTCGGCGATGACGGCATCAAGTGAGCCGCGGCAGCAGGTGAGCTGCGGTAGCGGGTGAGCTGATTACGCCTCAGTGAGCCCCGCCGGACGGTCGGTTGCCTGTCGGGCGGCGGCGGTAAGGTCCCTCGGTCGGCGTGGGCACGGCCACCCGGGGAGGGGTGCGATGAAGGCACGGTGGGGCAGTCCGGCTTTGGCGGGGCTGGTGTTGGTCGGGTGCGGTCTCGCCGTAGCGGTGTATTCGGATGACGGCCTGCCCGGTTACGCGGGGGAGCCCGGTGTGCCGCGGGTGAGGAGCGAGCGGGACGTGCCTGAGCTGCCCTTGGAGCAGCAAGGGCTCAACGCTCGTGACCACAAGCGCATGGCCCGGGCGCAGACCCATCTCGTACGGCAGTGCATGCGTTCCTTCGGTTTCGCGGACTTCCCGCTCCACCCCGGGCGCCCCGCCCCGATGAGTGAACAGTCCCACCTGATGGCGGTGGCGGTGTCCCCATACGGGCTTCTCGACCTCGGCCAGGCGCGCCGATGGGGCTACGGATTCGATCCGCACCGTGCGGCGGCCTGGGGAGCGGCGGCCGAGCCGAAGGGCAGGGTCCCCACCCAGCGGGAGAACCAGGTGCTGCACGGCTTCGGCACGGGAAACGACGGCAAGGCGGTGGTGCGTGGCCGCGAGGTACCCGAAGGGGGCTGTGCCGCGGAGGGGGAGCGGCGGTTGACCGCAGGCGTGGCGAACCGGGAGCACTTGATGGGATACGTCTCCCGGCGCACCCAGAAGATCGACCGGGCCGTGGCCGAGGACGAGCGGGTGCGGCGGGCCTTCCGGGACTGGTCGCGCTGCGTCGAGGGCAAGGGCTTCAAGGAGTACGAGAGCCCGGTGGAGGCCTTCGGTGACAAGGCGTGGTGGGCGGGGCGCGAGGACGGCAACACGGCTCGTACGAAGCGGGAGTTGGATACGGCCGTCGCCGATGTCGCATGCAAGAGGAAGCTGAACACCGCCGGTGTGTGGTGGGCGGTCAGCAACGAGAAGCAGCGCGCCGACGTGCGCGACAACAAGGCCGGGTACGCGGCCGTGCGCGAGGACCGGGACCGGGTGCGGGCGGCCATCCGCGAGGCGCTCGGCGAGAAGTGAGGAGGGGAAGCGGGGCGGGGAGGGGAAAGCGAGGGGGAGAAGTGAGGCGGGAGCCAGGGAGCGGGGGCTGGCCGGCCCGCGTCTGCGTCACGGCTACGCCGCCCCGCTTCGACCGTGATCCGCAGCGGCCGATGGTGACCGCCGGGTGTCGTGGCAAAATCGGTGGATGCAGATCAGGGTGCTCGGTCCCCTCGAAGTGCGCACGGATGACGGCAACTTGGTCGACGTACCGGGGGCGCGGCTGCGCGGGCTGCTCGTCGCCCTCGCGCTCAGGGCGGGGCACGCGGTCCCGAAGGCGTCGCTCGTCGACTGGATCTGGGGCGAGCAGCCGCCTGCCGACGCGACGAACGCCCTGCAGCGCCTGGTCTCCCGGCTGAGGAAGGTGCTGCCGGACGGGACGATCGAGGGGCGGCCGGACGGCTACCGGCTGACGGTGGAGCCCGACGCCGTCGACGCCGTGCGGTTCGAACGTCTCGTCACCGCGGGCCAGGACCTCGCCGGGGGTGCCTCCGGACGGGTGCGGTCGCTGCGTGAGGCCCTTGAGCTGTGGCGCGGCGCGGCCATGCAGGACGTCGGTCTGCAGGAGAGCGGTGCGTACGACGCCGCGCTCGCCCGGCTCGACGGGCTGCGTCTGACCGCCACCGAGGAGCGGTTCGACGCGGAGGTCACCCTCGGGCGTGGCGCGGAGGTGGTCACGGAGCTGACCGACCTGGTGGCCGCGCACCCCATGCGGGAGCGCCTCGCCGCCGCGCTGATGCGCGCCCTCGTCGCCGCCGGCCGCGACAGTGAGGCGCTGCTGGTCTACGAGCGGGCCAGGGAGACCCTGGCCGACGCGCTGGGCGTCGACCCCTCGCCGGAGCTTTCCGCGCTCCACGTCGCCCTGCTGCGCGGCGAGTTGGGGCAGCGGGAGACGGGCCGCAGCACCAACCTTCGCGCCGAGCTGACCACCTTCGTGGGCAAGGACGCCGATGTCGCCGCGGTCCGCGGGCTGGTCGCCGAGCACCGGCTCACCACCGTGATCGGACCGGGCGGCTCGGGCAAGACCAGGCTGGCCACGGAGACCGCGCGCACGCTCCTCGGCGACCTGCCGGACGGGGCCTGGCTGGTGGAACTCGCCGGCATAGGAGCCGACGACGACGTGGCGCACGCGGCGCTCGCCGGGCTGGGCCTGCGGGAGACCCTGCTCGGCGGTGCCCCGAACGCGGAGCCGACGGACCGGCTCATCGCCGCCATCCGCGAGCGCGAGACGCTGCTGATCCTGGACAACTGCGAGCACGTGATCCAGTCCGCCGCGGTCTTCGCCCACCGGGTGCTCGGGGAGTGCCGGCGGCTGCGGATTCTCGCGACCAGCCGGGAGCCGCTCGGGATCACCGGGGAGGCGCTGTGGCCCGTGGAACCGCTGGCCCTGCCCGCCGGGGACGCGGACCTGGGGGCGATCGAGTCCTCGCCCGCCGTCCGGCTGCTGCGGGACCGGGCCGAGGCGGTGCGCCGGGACCTCGCGGTCGACGCCCGCACACTGGCGACGATGGCGCGGGTCTGCCGGGCGCTGGACGGGATGCCGCTGGCGATCGAACTGGCCGCGGCACGGCTGCGCACCATGTCCGTCGACCAGCTCGCCACGCGGCTCGACGACCGGTTCCGCCTGCTGACGGGCGGCAGCCGGACCGCGCTGCCGCGCCACAAGACGCTGCGCGCGGCGGTCGACTGGAGCTGGGAGCTGCTCAGCGATGCCGAGCGGACGGTCCTGCGCAGGCTCTCGGTGTTCTCCGGCGGGGCGAGCCTGGAGGCGGCCGAGCGGGTCTGCGCGGGCTATGCCGAGGATTCCGACGGCGCGGACGAGGCCGACGACGCCGTCGAACAGGAGCAGGTGCTCGAACTGCTCACCGCGCTGACCGAGAAGTCCCTGCTGCGGGCCGAGGGCGACGGCACCCCGCGCTACCGCATGATGGGCACGATCAAGGAGTACGCCGCGCAGCGGCTGGCGGAGGCGGGGGAGGCCGGTCAGGTGCGCCAGGCGCATTTGGCCTACTTCACCGAACTCACCGAGGCGGCGGAGCCGCACCTGCGCCGCGCGGAGCAGCTCGACTGGCTGGCCAGGCTGGAGGCCGAGCACGACAACATCAGCGCGGCGATGCGCGGTGCCCTCGCGGCGGGTGAGGCGCAGGAGGCCATGAGGCTCGCGGGGGGCGCGGGGTGGTACTGGTGGCTCAGCGGGCGCAGGGCCGAGGGCATCGAGCTGATCACCGCGGCGACGAGGGTTCCGGGCGAGGTGACCGACGAGGCGCGGGCCATGGCATACGCGCTGGTCGTGCTCTTCGTCAGCTCCGGGCGGGCCGATGAGCAGCAGGCGGAGAAGTGGATCCGCGAGGCGGACCGGTTCGGCCGGCGGAGCCGGGGCCGCAACCCGCTGATGGGGCTCATCACGGCGATGGTCCGGCTGCTCGACGGGCCCGACGCGGCCCTGACGGCGTTCGAACCGCTGCTCGACGACGAGGACCCCTGGGTGCGCGCGCTGGCCCGGCTGCACCTGGGCAAGATGCGGGTCCATCTCGGCCTGGGCGGGGCGGAAGCCGCGGCCGCGGACGCCTACCTGGAGGGGGCGCTCGCCGAGTTCCAGGCGCTCGGTGAGCGGTTCGGGATCTCGTTCGCCCTGACGGAGCTGGCGGAGCGGTTCGCGGTGCGCGGGGAGTTCGCCGCCGCGTGCGCGTACCTGGAGGAGGCGATCACAGCCGTCGCCGAGGTCGGTGCCACCGAGGACCTCATCCAGATGCGGGCGCGGCAGGCGCAGCTGCACTGGCTCCTCGGTGACAAGGACGCCTGCGCGGCGGCCCTCGCCGAGGCGGAGAGGCACGCGGAGCGGGTCAGCTGGCCGGACGCGCTGGCCGAGCTGGCCTTCGCGAAGGCGGGGCTCGCCCGGTGGGCCGGCAACACCGAGGAGGCCCGCCGGCAGGTCGGTGTGGCGACCGCCCTGTTGGGCGAGGAGGCGGAGTGGGCGCAGATCCGCGCGGCGCGGCACGACTTCCTCGGCTACCTCACCGACGACCTCGGTGAGGCCCGTGCGCACCGCGCGGCGGCCTGCGAGGCGGCGGCCGAGGCGGGGCACGCGCTGGGGACCGCCCACGTGCTCGTAGGAGTCGCGGATCTGGCACTGCGCCGTGATGAGTACGAGCAGGCCGCGCGGCTGCTGGCGGCCGGCCAGGCCGTGCGGGGGCTGCGGGACCACTCCCACCCGGATGTGGTCCGCATCGAGCGGGCCGTGCGGCACCGCCTCGGTGACGCGCGGTACGCCGAGGTGGCCCGGGAGGGAGCGGAGGCCGACTGGTCCGAGCTGGTCAAGGTCGCGCTCGCCTCGTGAGGGTGGCGGTGAGCCTGCCGAGGTCATGCCCGCTTCTTGAACGTGGAGACAGACCACACGTACCCGAGGGCGGCGATCCCGACGCACCAGGCGACGGCGGCGATCGCGTCGCCCCGCGACAGGCCGCCCAGCAGCAGCCCGCGCAGCGTCTCGATGATCGGCGTGAAGGGCTGGTACTCCACGAACTGCCGCACACCGGTGCCCATCGTGTCCGCGGGTACGAAGGCGCTGCTCAGGAACGGCAGCATGATCAGCGGTACGGTGCCGAGGCCCGCGGTCTCCGGAGTCTTCGCGGCGAGCCCCAGGGCGACGGTGAGCCAGGCGGCGGCGAAGCTGAGCAGCAGGACCAGACCGAGCACGCCGAGCCAGTCGAGGGCGCTCGCGGCCGGGTCGAACCCCATCGCGAAGGCCACCCCGATGATGGCCGCGCAGCCCACCAGGCAGCGCACCGTGGTGACGACGACGTGGCCGTTCAGCACGGCGCCGCGGGAGACGTCCATGGTCTTGAGCCGGTTGATGATGCCCTTCGACATGTCGGAGTTCACGGCCGCCGAGGTGGCTCCGAGGCCGTAGCTGATGGCCATCACGAGGAGACCGGGGGTCGCGTAGTCGATGTAGGCGGCGCCGCCGACGTCGAACGCGCCGCCGAAGACCTTGACGAACAGGAGCATCATCACGATCGGGAACAGGATCGCGTTGAACACCGTGGTGGGGTTGCGCAGGGTGTGCTTCACATTGCGGCGCAGCATGATCGCCGAATCGGTCAGGGTGGTCGCGACGGCGCTCATCGGTTGATCGTCCCCTCGGTGGTGGCGTGGGTGGTGGTGGCGGAGTGGGCGGTGGTGGTGTGCTCGGTCAGGGCGAGGAACACGTCGTCGAGGTCGGGGGTGTGCACGGAGAACTCCGCGGCGTCGAGCCCGTGTTCGTCGAGCCGGGTGAGCAGGGCCCGCAGCGACCGCGACGCACCGTCGCTGGGCACGCGCAGGGTCAGCTCCTCGTCGTCCCGGGTGGAGGTGGTGAGGACCCGCGCCGCCGCGTCGAGTTCCTGGAGGTCGGTGAAGCGGAGCCGGACGTGGGTGCCGGGGATCTGGCGCTTGAGCTCTTCGGGCGTGCCCTGGGCCACCAGGCGGCCTTCGTTGAGCACCGCGATCCGGTCGGCGAGCTGGTCGGCTTCCTCCAGATACTGGGTGGTGAGGAAGATGGTGGTGCCCTCGGCCACCAACTCGCGGACGATGCCCCACATGGTGCGCCTGCTGCGCGGGTCCAGGCCGGTCGTCGGCTCGTCGAGGAAGAGGATCCGCGGCTTGCCGACCAGCGTCATCGCCAGGTCCAGCTTCCGGCGCATGCCGCCGGAGTAGGTCGCGGCCAGCTTGTCCGCCGACTCCACCAGGTCGAACCGGTCGAGCAGCTGCGCGACCACGTGGCCGGCGGAGCGCACGCGCTTCAGGTCCGCCATCATCCGCAGGTTCTCCCGCCCCGACAGCAGGTCGTCCACCGCGGCGAACTGGCCGGTCACGCCGATGACCGAGCGCACCTCCTTGGTCTCGGACGCCACGTCGTGACCGGCGACGCGTGCCGTCCCGGCGTCGGCCCTCAGCAACGTCGTCAGGATGTTCACCGTGGTCGTCTTGCCCGCGCCGTTCGGACCGAGCAGGGAGAAGACCGAGCCCGAGGCGACCTCGAAGTCGATGCCGTCGAGCACGGCCCTGTCGGCGTACGCCTTGCGGAGCCCTGAAACTGCAATGGCTGATCTCTTCATGCCGCTACCTTCGCCACCGGCCCTGTCAGCCCCCTGTCACACCCCTGACACGGGAACCGGGGGGACTGACACGGGCGGCGAGACGCAGGCACCGGCACCGCGTCCCACCGCCCCGCCTGACCGCCCCGCCCCGGCTTCGAGCACGCGTGATAGACACGGACGATGACGACCTCCGGCCGCGCGTTCGACGCCGTACTGAGTGACCTCGACGGCGTGATCCGCTTCTACGACATGGAGCAGCTGGAGCAATTGGAAGCCGAGAGCGGGCTGCCACGAGGCAGCACCGCCGAGATAGCCTTCGCGCCCGAGACGGATCTGCCGCTCATGCGCGGCGAGATCACCAAGGAGCAGTGGATCGACTCCATCGCCCGTGGCCTCGCCGACCGGGTCCCGTGGGATCGGGGACGCGTGCTCGGGACGACGCTGGCGGAGACCAAGTTCCGGGCGGACGACGCGGTGGTCGGGCTGCTCCGGCAGGTCCGCGCGGCCGGGCTGCCGGTCCTGCTGGTGACGAACGCGACGCCCTGGCTGGCCGACGACCTGGCGCTGCTCGGCCTCGCCGGCGGCCCGGGCGACGGTGTCTTCGACGCCGTGATCAGCAGCGCCGACCTCGGCGTCACCAAGCCCGACCGCCGCATCTACGAAGTGGCGGCGGAACGGGCCGGAGTCGCCCCCGGCCGCTGCCTGTTCGTGGACGACCGCGAGGAGAACGTCACGGCGGCCGAGGCGCTGGGGATGACCGGCCTGCTCTACCGCGAACCGGCCGACCTGCGGGCGGCGTTGACACCGCTTCTGTGACGCTCTGGAACGTTCACTACTGTTCTCCCCAGCACCACGTGGGCGCACGTGGACGTGAGGGACGGGGAACGGGAGAAGCGCAGTGGACGTCAACGTATCGGCCGAGGCCGGCCTGGCCGCGCGTTTCGAGGAGCACAGGCCCCGGCTGAACGCGGTCGCGTACCGCATGCTCGGATCGCTCAGCGAGTCGGAGGACGCGGTCCAGGAGGCGTGGTTCCGGCTCAGCCGCACCCAGAACGCAGCCGCAGCCGCAGCCGCGACAGCGACCGCAGCCGCAGGCGCGGATGCAGCGGCAGGCGCAGCGGCGTCGGGGACCGGTGAGGGCGCGGGCGAGGTGCGCAACCTCGGCGCCTGGCTGACGACCGTCGTCGGCCGGGTCTGCCTGGACCTGTTGCGCTCGCGGCAGTCGCGGCGCGAAGAGTCCCTGGACGTCTCCCTGGAGACGCACGTGCCGGACCCGGTCGTCAGCCGCGCGGACGTGGTAGATCCCGAACAGGAGGCGCTGCGCGCCGACTCGGTGGGCCTCGCGCTGCTCGTCGTACTGGAGACCCTCGCGCCCGCGGAGCGGCTCGCGTTCGTGCTGCACGACATGTTCGCCGTGCCGTTCGACGAGATCGCGCTCATCGTGGAGCGCACGCCCGCCGCGACCCGGCAGCTGGCCAGCCGGGCCCGCCGCCGCGTGCAGGGCTCGGCGCCGGCCCACGAGAGGGACGTCGCCAAGCAGCGCGAGGTCGTCGAGGCCTGGACGGCCGCCACGAAGGCGGGCGACTTCGACGCGCTGCTCGAACTCCTCGACCCCGACGTCGTGTTGCGCTCGGACACCGGCGAGCTGTCCTCGGGCCTGTCGAAGCTGGTGCGGGGCGCGGCGACGGTGGCCGCACAGGCGGCGATGTTCGCCCGGCTGGCCGTGCATCAGCACGTCGTGCTCGTCAACGGCCTGCCCGGACTGGTCGCGGCCCCGGGCGGCGACGTGTTCTCCCTCGGCTCCTTCACCGTCGTCGACGGCAAGATCGTGGAGATCAACATCATCGCCGACCCGGAGCGGCTGCGGAACCTGCGGCTCCCGCCGCTTCCGCCGTTCCCGCCGCTCGACGCCTGAGCCTCCGGCCCCTCAGGCGGGCGTCCTGCGCACCACCCGCAGGAGGTACTCCTTGCGGTGGAGCGGATCGTGGTCGGTCCGCTCACGCGTCGGGGCCGGGCCGCGCACCGGTTCGTAGTGGTCGAAGGCGGACTCCGACTCGCCCTCGCCGCGCGTGAGTCCCGGCAGCAGCTGCTCCAGCGCGTGCACGTGCCGCGCGGGGATGTCACCTTCCAGGCGGTACGAGGCTCCGCTCGTCGCCTGGGTGTGCGGTACCGCCCGCAGCCGGGCGAGGGCGGGCTGCACCGCCCCGACCGTGTCGGCGGGCACGTCGAGCCGGAAGCGGTGCATCGGCTGGTGCACCACCGTGCCCGCCTGGCGCAGCGCGTCCATCAGGACCAGCGGCGTCAGGTTGCGGAAGTCCCCGGCGGTGCTCGACATGCTCTTGTCGAAGGTGCCGTGCGCGTGGCTCTGGCGCGGCCAGTAACCGGCGCGCGTCATCGTGACCGCGCAGTCGGGGACGCGCCAGCCATACAAACCCTGATGCAGCGTCTCCCGGACGGTCTCCTCGACGGCACGGAAGAACGCGTACGGCATCGAACCGAGCTCGACGCCGAGCCGGAACGTCACCCCCGCCCCGACCGGCGCGGGCTCGACGCGCAACCCGACCGTGGCGAGGAACGGGTTGGGCTCCTTGTCGCCGATCTCGAACGCCTCGCCCGTGCCGACGACCCGCTCCACGCAGATCGTCGTCGTCTCGCGGAAGGAGACGCCCAGACCGAAGTCCTCGGCGAGCGTCGCCTGGATGACCTCCTTCTGCACCTCTCCGTAGAGCGACACCGACACTTCCTGGCGGACGGTGTCCTGCCGCAGGTCGATCAGCGGGTCCTGCTCGGCGAGCTGCGTGAGCGCGACGTGCAGGGCGCCCCGGTCGGCGGGGCGCAGCGGGGTCACGACCGTCTCCAGGGTGGGCGGCGCGAAGAACCGGCCACCGAGGGCCGCGCCCTTGGTCGGTACGCCGATCACGTCGCCGATCCTGACGTCGCCCAGCCCCCAGAGCCTGCCGATCCGCCCCGCGCGGACCTCGGCGCGGCGCACGTCCGTGCCCTGGTCGAAGACGCTGACGGCGGTGACCTTGCTTTCGCGGCGGCCGTCGGCCCCGCCACCCGCCGTGCCGTCTGTGACGCCCGTGATGCCGACGCGGTCACGCGTGCGGATGGTCCCCGAGAACACGCGTACGTACGCGATCTTCTCCCCGGCGCTCCCGCGCTCGACCTTGAACACGCTCCCGGAGAGCGGGCCTTCGGCGCGCCCGGCGGCCGAGGGCAGCAACTCACGGATCCCGTCCACCAGTTCCCTCACCCCCGCGCCCGTCACCGCCGAACCGAAGTAGACGGGGTGCACCACGGCCTGCCCGGTCTGCCGGGCCAGTTCGGCGCGCAGGCGGTCGTAGGAGAGGGACGAGGCGTCGTCCACGTACGCCGTGAGCAGCGCGTCGTCGTGCCCGGCGAGCAGTTCGGTCAGCCGGGCGGGGAACCCGCTGCCCTCGGCGCCGTCCGAGCTGAAGGGGGTGAAGTGCGCCTTGCGTGTGCCGATGTCCGTGACCGTGCCCATCGGAACGATGTCGGGGGTGAGCCGCTCGGCGATGTGCTTCAGGACGCCGTCGTACCGGGCGCCGCTGCGGTCCGTCTTGTTCACGAAGATCAGGGTGGGGACGCGCAGCCGCCGCAGGGTGCGCAACAGGACGCGGGTCTGCGCCTGCACGCCCTCCACCGCGGAGACCACGAGCACGGCGCCGTCGAGCACGCTCAGGACCCGCTCCACCTCGGCGATGAAGTCCGGGTGACCGGGGGTGTCGATGAGGTTGACCGTGACGCCCTCGCCGGAGCCCTCCGGGGCCTTGACGGTGTTCGGGGCCTCGATGGCGTGCGGGGCCTCGATGGTGAAGGAGACGACCGCGGATTTGATCGTGATGCCGCGCTGCCGCTCCAGAGCGAGCGAGTAGGTCCACGTGTTCCCGTCGTCGACGCGGCCGATCTCGTCGATGACCCCGGCGGCGTGCAGGAGCCGCTCGGTCAGGCTGGTCTTACCGGCGTCGATGTGGGCGAGGATGCCCAGGTTCAGGGTGTGTGGAGCAGGAGAACGCACGTACCGTCATGTCCTTTGAAGAGAGGTGACTTTCCTCGGGGCGGGACATGCGCGAACGCCGCATTTGCTGCTCCTTCGTCGACTGCGCCGGTCTCTCTCCGGCCGGCTCTCGCCAGTGCAGCAGGGGGCCGTCACAGGCGGCAAGTGATTAACCCATTCGGCCGAATCCGGCCCCGACTCCCACCCTGGCCCCGGCCCAGCGCCCCGTACCGACCGCTTCGATCCCTCGGCGCCCCGCCATCCGGAGCACCAGCGCCGCGTACCCGCAGAGCATCACGACGTCGACGCAGACCGACATCCAGTCCATGTCGGCGGCCGTCTCCTCGGAGGCGAGCGCGCCGACGATCGCGGCCGAAACCCCCATGGCCAGCAAGTTGTTGAGCAAGTGCAGCCCGATGGCCGCCTCAAGGCCGCCCGTACGCACCGTCAGCAGGCCCGCGACCAGCCCGAACACCACCAGGTCCGCGAACCCCCACGGCGTGCCCCAGCCGTGGGCCGCGGCGAACAGCGGTGCCTGGGGCAGGACCGCCACCCACGGGGAGCGGAGCCACGCGCCGACCGCCTGGGTGAGCCAGCCCCGGAACACGTACTCCTCGGCCGCCGCCTGCAACGGCACCAGAACGCACACCATCGCGAGGCCGACCAGGAAGTCGGGGAGTCCGATCCACCGCATGTCGTCCGTGCCGTCGCCCGCCGGGGAGGGCAGCAGCATCATGACCCCGAACGCACCCGCGATCAGGGGCAGCCCCATCGCCACGCACCGCCCGAGCCAGGCCCACCGCAGCCGCCCGACGACCGACGACACCGTCCCGGCCGGGCGCCGCTGCGCCCAGCGGGCGGCGAGCAGCACGACGGGCAGCAGCAGCGCGAGGGAGAGCAGGGCAAGGCCTGTCTCCCCGATGCCGCCCCACACCCGGAACCCGTCCGCGTCCACCGGCCGGTCGAGCAGCGCTCCCGTCACCTGACTGCCGAGCAGGACGAGCAGCATGACGGCGACGCCACCGGCCAGCACCAGGGCGGTGCCCGCGAGGGGGCGCCACCAGCGGTGACGTCCGGTGATCAGCGCGAGGCGGTGGTAGGGGAGGGGCGGGGGAGCCATCGGGGGGTGGTGGGGGCCGGGGTACGGGGCGAACTGGGGGTAAGCGTGCGGGGACGGGGGCGGTGTGAAGTGGGGGTACGCGTGCGGGGGCGACGGGGGCGGTGCGAACGGATCGGGGGAAGGCCCGGCCGGGAAGGGCGGCGGCGTATCGGTCATGCACCTCAGCATTCCGGCAGAGGAGGGCCAGGACGTCGGCCGCCGGCAGGATCACGCTCTCCACCCTGGGATAGAGCCGGGTCGAGCCGCGCCCCCGCCGGGCCCGGGCGCAGGCCGTCGCGGTACCGCCCCTCCGTATCATCGGAGCCCATATGGAGGGGATACGGAACTGGCTGCTGCCCGCCTTGCTGGCGGTCCAGCAGCTGGCCTACTGGCCGGGACGCGCGCTGCGGGACGGGGACCAGACCGGCGCCGCGCAGCTCACGGGGGCGCTGATCGTCGCGGTCGCCGTCACCGCGGGGCTCGGCGTGCGCCGAAGCCGGCCGGTGGTCGCCGCGATCGTCGTCGAGGCGGGCCTGGTGGGCGGGCTGCTTCTGCCCGAGGACGCGACGCTGCTGCACTCGCTGGCCGTGCCGGTGACCCTGTACTCCGTGGTGGTGCGCCGACCGATGCGGACGGCCGCCCTGCTAGGGGCCGTTCTGGTCGTCGCGGAGGCGGTCCGCGCGGCGGTGCTCTACCACTCCGTGGCCGAGGTCGGCGGCGAGACCCTCATCAACTGCGCGCTCTTCCTGACCGTCCTGGGCCTCGGTCGCAGCCGCCGCCGCTGGCTCGCCGGACGCCGGGCCGCCGCACGGGACCTGGCGCGGGCGGAGGCCGAACGGAGCCGCGCCGCCGGAACCGAACGCCTGCGCCTCGCCCGCGAACTGCACGACGTCAGCGCCCACCACCTCACCTCCGTCGTCGTCACGGCGGACGCGGCGCTGCGGCTCGGCGGCCGCAGGCCGGAACTGTCGGCACAGGCCCTCGCGTTCGCGGCGGACAGCGGCCGCGAGACGCTGGCGGCGCTGCACCGTCTCGTCGCCGTGATGCGGAGCTCCGCGGCCGACGAGGAGAGCGGCATCCAGGAGCGCGTGGGTGAACTGGCCGACGGCTTCGCCCGCCTGGGCCTGCGCCCCGCCGTCGACGTGACACCGGACCTCGCGGCCCTGACCGGCCCGGCCGCCGACGCGGCCTTCGGCATCGTCCGCGAGGCCCTCACCAACGCCCTGCGCTACGCCCCCGGGGCCGCGGTACGCGTACGGATCGGCGTCTTCGAACGTGATGGCGCGGTGGACCTCACGGTCGAGGACGACGGGGCGGCCGCGGGCGCCCCGTCCGACGCGTCCGCCTCCGGGCCCCGGCAGCGGCTGGGGTCGGGCCGGGGCGCCGCGGGCATGCGGGAGCGCGCCGCCGCGCTCGACGGCACCCTGGAGGCGGGGCCGCGCGCCGACGGCCCCGGCTGGTCGGTGCGGGCACGGCTGCCGCACACCGCGGCCCCGCCGCGCCACCACGCCGCGCGCCACCGGGCCCTGCGCGGCCTCGATCCGGCGGACGGGGCGACCGTGCTCGCCGTCGCCTCGCTACCGGTCTTCGCCGTCCTCGCGGAGAGCCCCGGTGACACGGCCCTGGCCTGCGCGCCCGCCGTCGTCCACGCGCTGCCGCTGCTGTGGCGGCGCCGGGCGCCCTGGGCGGCGCTGTGCGCGGTCCTGGCCACGGCCTGGTTCACGCCGCTCGGGGTCGCCTTCGGGGTCGTCTCGCCCGCGGTGGGGCTCTGCCTGGCGGTGGCCGGGGGAGTGGCGGAGTGCGTGGCCGTGCACGCCGTAGGCGCCTTCGCGGGGCCGGCGCGGGGCACCTGGACCGCCGTGGTGGTGGGGGCGGGCGGGCTGTCCCTGTCGTCGCTCGCGCTGGCGGTGGCCGACGGTATGGCGGAACTCGAACAGGGCGGCGGCGCCGGTCTGCTCGCGTTCCTGGCGTGCGTGCTCGGGGTGCTGTTCCTGTTCCCCCTGGCGGTGCCCTGGGCCATCGGCGCGCTGGTCCGTTCCCGACGCGAACGCATCAGGGCGATCGAGGACCACGCGCTCACCGAGACGGTCCGCTCGGCGGTCTTCGAGGCGTACGAGGAGCGCCGCCGTATCGCCACGGAGCTGCGCGGCGAGGTCGTACGGCACGCGGGCGGGGTGGTGGCGCGGGCCGAGGCGGGCGACCTCAAGGGCGTGGCGGACGAGGCGAGGTCGGGCCTTTCAGCCATGCGGGACCTACTGGCGACCCTGCGGGAGGCAACGGCCCCGGGCAACGCCCGCGGGGCGCGCATGCCGGAGGCGCCGTCTGGTGCCGCGGCGCCGCCCCTCGACGCCTCTGCGAGACGCGGCGTCGCAACAAGGCCCGACGTTGCTATGACACCCCACATCCCTACGAAGGCCTATATCCGTACGGCGGCCGAGAGCCCCAGGGAGGTACCCCCATCGCCATCGGGAACACCGGGAACACCGGGAACACCGGGAACACCGGGAACACCGGGAACACCGGGAACACCGGGAACGCCGAGAACGCCGAGAACGCCGACGGCGGAGCCGGCGAGGTGCGCGGTGAGGGAGTCGTCCGAGTGATGGTCGTCGACGATCAGGCCGTGGTCCGTGCCGGTTTCGCGGCGATCGTCGACGCGGAACCGGACCTGCACGTCGTGGCGGAGGCGCAGGACGGTGCTCAGGCCGTGCGGCTGGCCCGTGAACTCTCCCCGGACGTCGTCCTCATGGACATCCGCATGCCGGGCATGGACGGCCTGACGGCGACCCGCCTGCTCACCGCGGAGCCGGGGGTGGCGGTGCCGCGTGTCCTCGTCCTGACCACCTTCGACCAGGACGCGTACGTCCATGACGCCTTGCGCGCCGGGGCCTCCGGCTTCCTCCTCAAGGACGCGCTGCCCGAGGAGCTCCTCGCCGGCATTCGGGTCGTGGCCTCGGGCGAGGCCATGCTCGCGCCCACCGTCACCCGCCGCCTGATCGACGCCTTCGCCGACACGGCCCCCGCCCCGGACCCCGAACTCCTCACCTCACTCACGCCCCGCGAACGCGAGGTGCTGACCCTGGTGGCGGCGGGTCACACCAACGCGGAGATCGCCGACACCCTCGGCGTGACCACGGGCACGGTGAAGTCCCATGTCAACGCCCTGCTCGGCAAGTTGGGTCTGCGCGACCGCGTCCAGGCCACGATCCTCGCGTACGACCTGGGCCTGGCCCGCCCCCGGCGAGCAGCCGCACGGCATCGGTGACGATCGCCTCCGTCGGCCTACGATCACGGCGATGCGCCGGCATGGAGTGGGGCGATGGTGGACGGGCGTGGGTCGCGCAGATGGTCGTTGCACCGGTCTGACCGCCGACCGCCGACCGCCCGCCCTGGGCGTCGCCTTGGGTGGCGCGGCCTGCGGGCTCTACGCGCTGACGCAGGGCCGGGCGGTGCCCCACCTGGTCACCGCGGCCGTCCTCTTCGCCCTGGCCGTCACCGCACCGGCACTGGTGTGGTGGCACCGACGCGGCTCCGGGCGCCGACCGGGCCACGGTCACCAGGCATGATCGAAGAACTGACAGCTGGCGATGGGGTGCGACGGTCGGGATCGGGTGCCCTGCGGACGGTGTGCCGACTGCGGCCGTGCTGCACTGGGCTCGCAGCAAGCTGCGCGAAGCCGTACAACGTCCGTCCGGACATCGACGCGGCGACCGAGAAGATTGCCCCCGCGATCAGATCGTGGGCGGCCGGTTCGTTGATGGGAACTCTGACGGTGCTCGCGTGAGGGGAACTCTCTCGGTGTTCGCGTCGGGCAACCGCGCGGACATCAAGCAGGTGCCGAAGCCACGGCGCCTACTGGTGCGCAGGGTGTGGCCTCGCCGCCCTACCCCGGACCGCCCTACGACGCGGCGTTCGCGACGCCGGGCGGCGAGGTCTGCGGCTGCGGCATCCCCCCTGACCTCCCGGGGGCAGACCTCAGGGCCGCCGGCGACCATCTGCCGGTGCCGACGGCCCTGCGGGTCCCGGCCCCGGGATAACGGCCTACGGGCGCTGCTTCACCCGGTCGACGACCCCCCAGTCCACTACGTGCGACAGCTGGACGTACTTCTTCTTCCCGGAAGCCGAGATCCGCTCGTCCCGGAAGCCCAGGAATGCAAACGACGCCGGGTCGAAGATCAGATACTTGCCTTCGTATGACCCGCGCTCGGTATGGGCGATCCCCACCCCGGTCCGCCCGGCGGAGTCCTTCACTCCCGGGATCGTCTTGACGCCGGGCACAAGCGCCAGCGCCTCGTACGCCGCGGGGCGCATGGAGTCGCGTGTCACCGCCTCAGTTCAGCAGGAGGGCGGCGCACTGGAATTCGGCCTCCACCCAGTGTCGGCGGCACTGGAACCCGAAGGAGGCCAGATGTTGTACGAGCTCGTGCAGCTCGAATTTCTGGATCACGTCGTGGAGGAACGTCTCGTCCTCGGTGAAGTCGAGTGTCACGCCGAGCTGTTGGAGGATCACGCGCTGCCGGGTGGTGCTGCGGAGCTGGCCCTGGACTTGCCTGCGCGGGACGTCGTAGACGACGGTTGGCTCGAAGGAAGCGGGATCGAAGTCGGCGCCGTACGCGCTGTTGAGATGGGCCAGGGTGTTGAGAGCGAACATCCGGCGGACCGGCCGCTCCCCGGTGAAGCCGGCCTGGTATGCCTGGCGCACGGCTTCAAGGGGCTGGCACAGATCTACGCAGAGGAGTACGTGGTCGAGCGGGCCGCAGCAGGTTCGCAGGGCCTGGAGGAAGCGGGAACGCTCGGGGGGCGTCAGACAGTCGAACGTCCCGCCGAACATTGCCATGAGACGGCCGTGCCCGCGGCCCTGGAGCCAGGGCAGAGCAGCGGTGAAATCGCCGTGTACCGCGGTGACGCGGGCTTTCGGCCACCGGGCCGCGATACGACGGGCTGCGGTCTTCATCGGTTCGGGACTCACGTCGATCGCCGTGTACGCGCGAAGAAGGCCGTGCGTGTCCATGGCTGACAGGAGGATCTCCGACTTCTCCGCGCTGCCGGCGCCGAGGTCCACGAGCTCCGCGACGCCCGCCAGGCACGCCATCTCCTCCGCGTGGTCCCGCAGCAGCCTGCGCTCCGAACGGGGAGGGTAGTAGGCAGGCAGGCGGGTGATCTCCTCGAACAGCTCCGAGCCCGCGGCGTCGTACCCGTATCGGTGCGGGATCCGCCGAGGTCGTTCTGCGAGGCCGGCCCGCAGTTCTTGCTCCGCACCGCCAACGGAGTGGTGGTTCGGCGCGAGGACAACCTCGATGACATCGGACTCGGAAGCGTGCGTGGCCATGCGTCACTCCTGTGCTCGCGCCGCGTAGCCCCTGATCTTTCCTATCACCGCTTCTTTGGCGTCGCTCGTCGGGACGGGTGGCTGGCGAGGGCCATCGCCCCGGCGTGGGTGAGGGCGTCGGCGATGCCGCTGCCGTCATCACACCGCGGATCTACCCGCCTCTGTGGCCGGGCGAAGAAGACCGCACCCGGGCCGTCATGGACGCCGTTCTCGGCGGCCTGCGGACCGGGTGCGGACAGACAGGTAGGCAGCCAGACCCGCGAAAGCGCAGGTCAGGCGGCCTAGGCTGGGATCAAGCCTTCTTCGTCTCCCAGAAGATCTTGTCGATCTGGGCGATGTAGTCCAGCGCCTTCTGGCCCGTGGCCGGGTCCGTCGACGCCTTGGCGGCCGAGAGGGCCTTCAGGGTGTCGTTGACCAGCTGGTGCAGCTCCGGGTACTTCTCGAAGTGCGGGGGCTTGAAGTAGTCGCTCCAGAGCACCGACACGTGGTGCTTGGCGAGCTCGGCGCGCTGCTCCTTGATGACCGTGGCACGCGCCTGGTAGTGGGCGTCGTCGTTGCCGGCCATCTTCTCCTGCACGGCCTTGACGGACTCCGCCTCGATGCGGGCCTGGGCCGGGTCGTACACGCCGCAGGGCAGGTCGCAGTGGGCGCTGACCTTTACCTTGGGGGCAAACAGGCGGGAAAGCATGGAGCTGTCCTCCTCGTGATCGTCTTCTCAAGGGGGGACATTACTCCGTGAGAGGCCGGTTTTCGCGAGTGCCCCCATGGGCTTAGGACAAAAGTCCAGGGTCAGACTGGGACTGGTGGAGGATAGGACCGGGGAGGTGCCGGTGATGCCGGAGCTGTCGCAGGAGAGCGAGCGCGGAAGGGCCGTCCTGCCGTGGGGCGCGGCGGAGGTGACGGGTCCTTCGATGGTGCCCACGCTGCATCACGGGGACCGGCTGCTCGTCCGGTGGGGCGGGCGGGTCCGCCCGGGGGACGTGGTGATCCTGCGCCATCCGTTCCAGCAGGACCTGTTGGTCGTCAAGCGCGCCAAGGAGCGGCGCGGGGGCGGCTGGTGGGTGCTCGGCGACAACGCGTTCGCCGGTGGGGACAGTACGGACTACGGGGTCGTCCCCGAGGAGCTCGTCCTGGGGAGGGTGCGGTTCCGCTACCGGCCGCCCGCGTCCGGGCGGCGCTCGCCGCTGGAGCTGGCGCGCTGGGCGGTCTCCGCCGTGCGGCCGGTGCTCGCCGAGCGCTCCGTCTCCAGGCGCTTGCGGGCGCGGTAGGCGGCGACGTTGGCACGGGTCGCGCAGCGGTCCGAGCAGTAGCGCCGGGAGCGGTTGGTCGACGTGTCGAGGTAGGCGTTGCGGCACGGCGCCGCCTCGCAGAGCCCGAGGCGGTCCACGCCGTGCTCGGTGAGGTGGAAGGCGAGGCCCATCGCGGCGATCGCGGCGTACCCCGCGGTGGCGTTCGAGGGGTGGTCCGCCAGGTGCATGTGCCACAGCGGGCGCCCGTCGTCGTCCCGGTGGTCGTGGCCCGAGATCTGCGGGCTCACCGGGAACTCCAGGAGCAGTGAGTTCAGCAGGTCGACCGCGAGCGTCTCGTCGCCGCCGTCCGCCGCCTCGAAGACCGCCCGGAGCCTGCCCCGTACGGACCGGAAGCGGGTGACGTCGGAGTCCGTGGCGCGGCGGGCCATCTGCGTGCTCGGCCCGAACAGCTCCCGGATCGCTTCGACCGAGGTCAGCGTGTCCTTGTTGCGGCCCGGCTCCTCGCTGTTGACCAGGCGTACGGCGTAGTCCGAGTAATAGGCCAGTTCCACTTGTAGTCCTTACGAGGGCGGGCTAGGGTCATCTCATCGGCCGGTAATAGCCGACTGCGGTACCAGGGTATTACGGAGTGGAGGGGTTCTGATGACGGAGACGGGGACCGGAGCCGAGACAGCGGCCGGGCGCGGCACCGACTGGCGCGCCTGGCAGGACAGCTGGGACCGGCAGCAGCAGTGGTACCTGCCCGACCGCGAGGAGCGGTTCCGGATCATGCTCGACATGGTCGAGGCCGTGGTCGGCCCCGCGCCGCGCGTGCTGGATCTGGCGTGCGGTACGGGAAGTATTACGGACCGGCTGCTCAAGAGGTTCCCGGACGCGACGAGCGTCGGCGTCGACCTCGACCCCGCGCTGCTGACCATCGCCGAGGGCACGTTCGCGGGCGACGACCGGGTCAGCTTCGTCACCGCCGACCTGAAGGACCCCGACTGGGTCGCCGCGCTGCCGCACGACTCGTACGACGCCGTGCTCACCGCGACGGCGTTGCACTGGCTGTTCAGCGAGCCGCTCGCCACTTTGTACGGGCAGGTCGCCGGGCTCGTCCGGGACGGTGGCGTCTTCATGAACGCCGATCACATGCCGGACCCGGCCACCCCGCGGCTGAACGCCGCCGAGAGTGCCTTGCGCCATCGGCGGATGGACCGGGCCAAGGCCGAGGGTGTCCTCGACTGGAAGGAGTGGTGGCAGCTCGCCGCCCAGGATCCGGTCCTTGCCGAGCCCACCGCCAAGCGGTTCGAGATCTACGGCGATCACGCGGACGGGGACATGCCGTCTGTGGAGTGGCATGCCCGTACGTTGCGTGAGGCGGGGTTCTCCGAGGCCCGTGCCGTGTGGGCGTCGCCGTCGGACGCGGTGGTTCTTGGTCTCAAGTAGCGGGACTTCGGCTGTGGGCCCGGTGGCGGCTTGTCGCGCCCGCGCGGCGGAGCCGCATATGTCACAGTCCCGCGCCCCTCGGAGCATGCCGAAGGGGTCGGTACGCGATGCGTACCGACCCCTTCGGCAACCGTTCGACCCAGCGGAGCGCTACAGCACCTTCGACAGGAAGGACTGCGTCCGTTCCTGCTGCGGGTTCGTCAGGACGTCGCGCGGGTTGCCCGACTCCACGACCACGCCGCCGTCCATGAAGACGAGGCTGTCGCCGACCTCGCGGGCGAAGCCCATCTCGTGCGTGACGACGACCATCGTCATGCCGGACTCCGCGAGGTCGCGCATGACGTCGAGGACGTCGCCGACCAGCTCCGGGTCGAGCGCCGACGTCGGCTCGTCGAACAGCATCAGCTTCGGGTCCATCGCCAGCGCGCGGGCGATCGCCACGCGCTGCTGCTGGCCGCCGGAGAGCTGCGAGGGGTAGTTGCCCGCCTTGTCGGCCAGGCCGACGCGTTCGAGCAGCTGCCCGGCACGCTCCCTGGCCTCGCTCTTGGCGATGCCCTTGACCTGGACCGGCGCCTCCATGACGTTCTCCAGCGCCGTCATGTGCGGGAAGAGGTTGAAGCGCTGGAAGACCATGCCGATGTCACGGCGCTTGAGGGCGACTTCGCTGTCCTTCAGCTCGTACAGCTTGTCCCCCTTCTGCCGGTAGCCGACCAGTTCCCCGTCGACGTACAGCCGTCCGGCGTTGATCTTCTCCAGGTGGTTGATGCAGCGCAGGAACGTCGACTTGCCGGAGCCGGACGGGCCGATGAGGCAGAAGACCTCACCCCCCTTGACCTCCAGGTCGATGCCCTTCAGAACCTCTACGTGACCGAAGGACTTGTGGACGCCCTCGGCCTTCACCATGGCGGTCATCAGCGCACTCCCGAGCGGTTGCCCAGCGACAACAGGTTGGCCTTGATCTTCTGGTACGGGGTGTCCGGCAAGGTGCGGGACGAGCCACGGGCGTAGTACCGCTCCAGGTAGAACTGCCCGACGCTGAGGATCGACGTCATGATCAGGTACCAGCAGGCGGCGAGCAGCAGCGTCTCCACCGTCGCGCCCGACGAGGTGCCGATGTCCTGGGCGTACTTGAGGAGCTCGTAGTACTGGACGGCCGCGACCAGCGACGTCGTCTTCAGCATGTTGATGAACTCGTTGCCCGTCGGCGGCACCACGACGCGCATCGCCTGCGGCAGCACCACGCGGCGCAGCGTCTTGTTGTGGCTCATGCCGAGGGCGTGCGAGGCCTCGGTCTGGCCCTCGTCGACCGAGAGCAGACCGGCGCGGCAGATCTCCGCCATGTACGCGGCCTCGTTGAGGCCGAGGCCGAGCAGCGCCGTCAGGAACGGCGTCATGAAGTCCGACCACTCGTCCTTGTAGACAGGACCGAGGTTGATGTAGTCGAACACGAAGCCGAGGTTGAACCAGACGAAGAGCTGGACCAGGACCGGCGTACCGCGGAAGAACCAGATGTAGAACCAGGCGATCGAGGAGGTCACCGGGTTCTTCGACAGGCGCATCACCGAAAGGATCACGCCACCCACGACGCCGATGAGCATCGAGAGGAAGGTGAGGACCAGGGTCTCGCGGACGCCCTTGAGGATGCGCTCGTCGAAGAAGTTGTCGGGGATCGCGCCCCAGTTGATGTCGCCCTGGGAGAAGGCGTAGACGATGGCGGCGAGGACGCCGATCGCGAGGACCGCGGCGATGTAGCGGCCGAAGTGCCGCACGGGGATGGCCTTGATGGCCTCCGCCTGCCGCGCCTTCGGGACGTCGTCCTCGGGGCCCTTCTTGGAGATGTCGGTGGTCACGTGCGTGGCCTTTCAGCGACTGGGGAGAGGGGGACGCGGTCACTTGCCGCCGTTGATCTTGGCTTCCTTGACCGCGCCGTCCTCGACGCCCCACTTCTTGATGATCTTTTCGTAGTCGCCGTTGGCGATGATCGCGTCGAGCGCGGCCTTGATCGCGTCGCGCAGCTCGGGGTTCTTCTTGGAGACCGCGATGCCGTACGGCGCCGCCTCCACCTGCTCGCCGACCAACTCGAAGTCCTTGCCGCCACCCGAGGTCTTCACCGCGTACGCGGCCACCGGGAAGTCGGACGAACCCGCGTCGGCGCCGCCGGAGCGCAGTCGGGTCTGGGCCTGCTGATCGTTGTCGTACTGCTCGATGGAGATCTTCTTGCCGCCCTTGCACTTCTTCGACTCGGCCTTGGCCAGGTCGTGCGAGACGGTGCCGCGCTGGAGGACGATCTCCTTGCCGCAGAGGTCGGCCCAGGTCTTGATGCCCTGGTCGTCGCCCTTCCTGGTGTAGATCGAGACGCCGGCGGTGAAGTAGTCGACAAAATCGACGCCGTCGCCGACCTTCTTGCCGGTCTCCTCGTCGATGCCCTCCTGACGGTTCTTGGTGTCCGTCATGGCCGACATCGCGATCTGGTACCGCTTGGAGCGCAGACCGCCGAGGAGGGTGTCGAAGGTGCCGTTCTCGAACTCGAACCTCACGCCGAGCTGCTTGCCCATCGCCTCGCCCAGGTCCGGGTCGATGCCCACGGTGTTGCCGGACTTGTCCTTGAACTCCACCGGCGGGTAGTTGATGTCGGACCCGACCTCGATGACGCCCTTGTCGCGGATGTCCTTGGGCAGCTTGTCGGCGAGCGGCGCGTCGACGACCGCGTTGCTCTCCTTGTCGTTGGTCTGGTCGCCACAGCCGGAGAGCAGCAGCGCACCGGCGACCGTGATCGCGCCGACCGCGGCAATCCGGGACTTCGCGGACTTATTCGCGGTCCTACGACAAATGGAGCTTGCGGTCATGGTGGGTCCTCCGGCGGATGAGGGAGTTGCCGATGAGTCGTGCACACACCTTCGGGTGTCGCGACCTCGTGTGATGACGGCATCTTGCCATTCGGACCGTCCGATTCTGGGTGCCGGAGATGTCAAAATCGGATAACGGGCCAGCCTCGAATGCTGACGGCCCGGTACAGCGCGGGCGTATGGGGCGCGGTGCGAATCACCGTTAACCGAGTGATATCCCGCGTATCTCGACATGTGGACTCCGGGTGCGGCCGGGCCGCCGCACGTCTCGTGGCCCGCGGAGGCGCGCCTCTACCCCGGCGCGGACCCGGCACCCCCCTTTCTGGCGCGTACTGCAACCAATGTCACTCGCCCGGGCCCACCGCCTTCGGGTAGAAAGGTGGGCTACACCCCTCATCCGGGGCTCAGGGCGCGTGTGCGGCGCGCCCGCGTGTCCGTACCTCCCTCCGCCGACAGGCGGGGAACGGACGCGGTGCCCGCCCACTTCTCAACCAGGAGTGGACACCCTCAACGAATGATTAAGACTTAAGGGGTCAGACAAGTGGCAGCGGAGATCGTCAATCCTCGCAGCGACAGCAGTACGGATCACGAGGGCTCCGCCGGTGCGGCCGAGCCCTTCGATCCGGCGTTTGCGCTGCATCGCGGCGGCAAGATGGCCGTGCAGGCCACCGTGCCGGTCCGCGACAAGGACGACCTGTCCCTCGCGTACACGCCCGGCGTCGCGAAAGTGTGCTCCGCGATCGCGGAGCGGCCGGAGCTCGTCCACGACTACACGTGGAAGTCGAACGTCGTCGCCGTCGTGACCGACGGCACGGCCGTGCTCGGGCTCGGGGACATCGGCCCCGAGGCCTCGCTCCCCGTCATGGAGGGCAAGGCCATCCTGTTCAAGCAGTTCGGCGGCGTCGACGCGGTGCCGATCGCGCTCGCGACGACCGACGCCGACGAGATCGTCGAGACCGTGGTGCGGCTCGCCCCGTCCTTCGGCGGCGTCAACCTGGAGGACATCTCGGCGCCCCGGTGCTTCGAGATCGAGCGCAAGCTCCAGGAGCGGCTGGACATCCCGGTCTTCCACGACGACCAGCACGGCACGGCCGTCGTGACGCTCGCGGCGCTGCGCAACGCGGCGAAGCTCACCGGGCGCACGCTCGGCGATCTGCGCGCCGTGATCTCCGGCGCCGGTGCCGCCGGTGTCGCCATCGCCAAGTTCCTGCTGGAGGCCGGGCTCGGTGACGTGGCGGTCGCGGACCGCAAGGGCGTCGTGAGCCGGGACCGGGACGACCTCACGCCGGTCAAGCGTGAGCTCGCCGAGCTGACGAACAAGGCGGGGCTGAGCGGGTCGCTGGAGTCCGCGCTCGCCGGCGCCGATGTCTTCATCGGCGTCTCGGGCGGCACCGTGCCGGAGCCGGCCGTCGCCTCCATGGCGCCGAACTCCTTCGTGTTCGCCATGGCCAACCCGAACCCCGAGGTCCACCCGGACATCGCGCACAAGTACGCGGCCGTGGTGGCGACCGGACGGTCGGACTACCCGAACCAGATCAACAACGTGCTGGCCTTCCCCGGCATCTTCGCCGGCGCCCTCCAGGTGCGCGCCTCGCAGATCACCGAGGGCATGAAGATCGCCGCCGCCGACGCCCTCGCGGACGTCGTCGGGGACGAGCTGTCCGCCGAGTACGTGATCCCGTCGCCGTTCGACGAGCGCGTCGCCCCGGCCGTGACGGCCGCGGTCGCCGCCGCCGCCCGCGCGGAGGGCGTCGCCCGCAGCTGACCGCCCGCCCGGCACTGACACACCGCGCCCCCTGCCGCACCTCGCGTACGGCAGGGGGCGCGGCTCGTGTCACAGTCGTACGTGGTTCCGCTCACAGTCGTACGTGGTTCCGCCACGGCCCGGCGGCGGCCTATGGTCGGCGGCATGTTCGCTGCATACGCCGCCCGTATCGACCGTGACCAGCCGCTCGCCGCCCTTGAGTTGGGGGAGCGTCCCGCCCCCGAGGCGCGCCCCGGCTGGTCGACCGTGAACGTCAGAGCCGCCTCCTTGAACCACCACGACCTGTGGTCGCTGCGCGGGGTCGGCCTCGACGAGGACAAGTTGCCGATGATCCTCGGCTGTGACGCGGCCGGGATCGACGAGGACGGCAACGAAGTCGTCCTGCACTCCGTCATCGGGCAGTCCGGGCACGGGGTCGGGCCCCGCGAGGGCCGCTCCATCCTCACGGAGAAGTACCAGGGCACCTTCGCCGAGCAGGTCGCCGTCCCCACCTGGAACGTGCTGCCCAAGCCGAAGGAGCTGTCCTTCGCCGAGGCGGCCTGCCTGCCGACCGCGTGGCTGACCGCGTACCGCATGCTCTTCACCAACGCCGGGGTGCGCCCCGGGATTCGGTCCTCGTGCAGGGCGCGGGCGGCGGCGTCGCCACGGCCGCGATCGTGCTCGGCAAGGCGGCGGGCCTGCGGGTCTTCGCCACCAGCCGTGACGAGGCCAAGCGGAAGCGGGCGCTGGAGCTCGGGGCGGTGGAGGCGGTCGAGTCGGGCGCCAGGCTGCCGCAGCGGGTCGACGCCGTCATCGAGACGGTGGGCGCGGCGACCTGGTCGCACTCGGTCAAGTCGCTGAAGCCGGGCGGCACCGTGGTGATCTCCGGGGCGACCAGCGGCGATCGCCCCTCGCACGCCGAGCTGACCCGGATCTTCTTCCTGGAGCTGAAGGTCGTCGGCTCGACGATGGGGACCAAGGACGAGCTGGAGGACCTGCTCGCCTTCTGCGCCGCCACGGGAGTACGGCCCGTCATCGACGAGGTCCTGCCGCTGGGCCGGGCGCGGGAGGGCTTCGAGCGGATGGAGTCCGGGGACCAGTTCGGCAAGATCGTGCTGGAGGTCTGAGCGGCCGCCGCCAACGCCTTCCCGGAGCCCTTCTGTCAACTGTGGTTGACGGAGGGGCCCTGTCAACGTAAGTTGACATGTATGACCGAAGCTACGGATCTCGCCGAGCGGGCGGGCGATCAGGACCCGCGGGTCGGGCTGCGTGCCGTCTCCGCGCTGCGGAAGCTGGTGGAGCGGCTGGAGGCCGTGCAGGTGCGCAGTGCGCGCCGGCACGGGTGGTCGTGGCAGGAGATCGCCGCGGAGCTCGGAGTGAGCAGGCAGGCCGTGCACAAGAAGTACGGGAGGCAGTGATGTTCGAGCGGTTCACCAAGGATGCCCGCGCGGTGGTGCTGGGCGCGGTCGAGCACGCCGGGCGGGGGAGCGCCGCGTCGGTGGACGACGGGCACATGCTGCTCGCGCTGCTCGACCGCGAGGCGAGCCGGGCGTCCTTCGTCCTTGCCGCACTCGGGGCCGCGCGCCAACGGGACTCCATCGAGGAGGCGCTGAGCGGGGCGCGGCGCCGAGGGGGCCTGTCGCAGGCCGACACGGACGCGCTGGCGGAGCTCGGTATCGACATGGCCGCGATCGTCTCCCGCGTCGAGGAGAGCCACGGGGAGGGTGCGCTGGACGGTGCCCGCGCCCGGGGGAAGCAGGGCGCGGGCGGGCGGGGCCGACTCGGCCGGGTGCCCTTCTCCCGCGAGGCCAAGGAAGCCTGGAGAAGTCCCTGCGCATCGCCACGGCCCGCCGTGACCGCCGCATCGGTGACGAGCACATCCTGCTCGCCCTCACCGCCCGCCCGGGAGTCGTCGCCGAGGTGCTCGCGGATCATGGGGTCACCCATGCGGCGGTGGATCGGGTGTTGGGGTGAGGTGACGGGGTGGGCGACGGGGTGGGTGGTGAGGTGGGTGGTGGGTTCGGCTCGCTGCCTCCCTGGCGGGCTGTCAGGCCTTCGGTGGGCGCAGGGTTGCCGCGATATGTGCGGCCGCTGTCGACAAGTGGCGCCTGGCGTCCCGCAGTTGGTCCTCCGTGACGCCGTGGTCACGGGCGGCGTCACGGACGTCGTCGCGGAAGCGGTCCAGCAGGCGGTCGAGGTCGCGGGCCGGATTTCCGGTCGAGTCCTCCCGCGCCCAGTCGGGCATGTAGGCCACGACCAAGTCCTCGGGGGCCGCGCTGAAGTTGGGGCCGGACGCGGAGCCGCGCTCGGCGTCCGGCCCGGTATTCGGCTCGGTGTTCGACCTAGCGTCTGCTCCGGTGTCCGGCTCGGTGTCCGGCTCGGCCCCAGGGGCCGGGCGTGAGAAGCGCTTGCCGAAGTCCATGCCGAACTCGCCGAACCCCTTGGCCAGTTCGGCCAGGCCTTCCTGTACGCCCGCCGGCCAGTCGCCCCGCGCGAAGTGGTCCTGGACCTGCTCCTGGACGCGCTGGGCGATGCGCTGGACCTCCTCATGGGCCAGGGCCCGCGCCCTTTCCTGGGCGTCCTTGGCCTGGCGGCGTGCGCGCGTGGCCTCCTCGCGGGCCCGGCGGCTCTCGTCCTTCGCGCGGCGCGCCTGCTCCTTCCACTCCTGCTTGGCGCGCTTGAAGTCCTCCTTCGCCTGCCGCCAGCCGTCCTTGTCGCCCCAGGCGCCGTCGAGGAAGCCGGTCGGGTCGGGGAAGCCCTTGCCAGCGCCCGCGGCTCCCGAGGCGCGCGCCTCCTTGGCGGCGGCCCGCATCTCGCGCCGCAGATCGCCCACCGCGCCCTGGACGCCCTCGTGGATCTCGGCGGCCAGCTCGGCGACCGACTCGCGGATCTCCAGCTCCAGGTCGGCCAGCTCACCGCTGCGGCCGGCCAGCTCGGCGCGGCCCGCGTCCGTGATGGCGTACACCTTCCGGCCGCCCTCGGTGATGTGCGTGACCAGGCCCTCGGCCTCCAGCTTCGCCAGGCGCGGGTAGACCGTGCCCGCCGAGGGGGCGTACAGACCCTGGAAACGCTCTTCGAGGAGGCGGATCACTTCATAGCCGTGGCGGGGGGCCTCGTCGAGCAGCTTGAGCAGGTACAGGCGCAGGCGGCCGTGGGCGAACACGGGGGGCATTTCAGAGCACCTTCTTGTCGGTCGGGGCGGCGGTCGGCGGAGGGGTGACGTCAGGGGAGTCCGACGGGGCGACGTCCGGGCGGACCTCGTCGTATGGATCTTCCTCCATCGGCGGCCTGCGCAGGAGCGCGAGGGCTCCGGTCACCGTCGTCGCCCGGAGTCTTCCGCTGCCCGCGCCGAGCCGGCCCGTGACGCGCTTGGCGCCCCATCCCCAAGCCTGCGAACCGTCGCCGGCCCTCAGCTCCTCGAAGGCGTTCGACACCGCGCCGCTCGTGGTGTCCGCCTCCACCTCGGTGTCCGCGAGGTGCGGAAGGCGGACCGCGATCTCGCCGGAGATGTTCGTCAGGGCGATGTCAGTCGCGGTGCCCACCGGCGCGAGGTCCACGATCAACGCGCCGCTGACCGAATCCGCCCGGACGGATGAGCCCGCGGTCTCGACCATGGTGAGGTCCCCGGAGACGGACTGGAACTCCAGGTCGCCGCGGACGCCCTGCGCTTCCACGCTGCCTGACACCGTCTCCACGCGGGCCGGGCCCAGGAGACCGACCAGGGTCGTGTCGCCGGAGACGCTCCTCACCTCCGCGGGTCCCTCGATACCGGAGAGCAGGGCGCCCGCGCCGATCGCACCCACCTCGACGCGGGTGCCCGCGGGTACGGCAAGGGACACCACCGCGCTGCGCCGCCATCGTTTGCGAGTAAGTCCCTTGAGCTTGAGGAAGCCCTTCCATGGCAGGTCGTCATAGGCGACGCACAGGGCGCCGTCCTTGTGGGTGACGGTCAGGGGAGGGCCCTCGACCTCGGAGACCTCCAGGCGGGCTGAGCTCTCCTCGGTGCCCATGACATGCACCATGCCCTCCACGAGGCGCACGTGGAGGGTCGCCACCGGGGCGTCGAACGTGAGCTTCCGGGGCTCGGCGACGGACCACTCGGACATGGGCTGACCTCCTTGGCGGGTCGGGCGGGTCGGGCGGGTCGGGCGGGGCGGGCGGGGCGGCGGGACGAACAGGACGCGCCATATCGCGTCTCTGCTATCCACGATATATCGCGGTTGCCGGAAGTCAAGACATTCTGAGAGTGAAGCGTCGTCGGCGCCCCCCTGGTGGTGGCCCGTGAGCCATATGTCCCGGCTCGTGCGCCGAATGCCGTGATTTGTCCTAGCGTGGGGCCATGTCGTCTGAAGCCCTCGACCACGCCACGGGCGTCGGCGCGCTGCTGCTCAGCCAGGCCGAGCCCGACATCGTGGAGCCCGCCGCCCACCTGCTCCGCGAGCGGATGCTGCTCGCGCCGGCCGGTGGTGGCTGGAGCGTACTCGTGCCCGAGGGCAAGCCCTGGCTGCACGGTGAGGAGCCTGTCGACCGGGTGCTCACCGGCTGGGCCACGGCCCTCGCGGTCGGCTCGGGCCGGCCCGTGCTCGCCTTGTGGTGGGACACCGACCGCTCCGGCTACACCCTCGCGGCGGGCTTCCGGCGCACCGTCGGCTACGAATGGCTCGCCAACGGCACGCCTGTGGGCGAGGACGAGGCGATGCGGACGTTCGCGGCGCGGCTCGGCCTCGATCCGGTCCTGGACATGCAGTCCCTGGAGGCGTTGACCCGACCCGACGCGCAGGCCGACGCGCGCGCCAGGATGCTCGGCCTCCTCGCCGTCCTCACCCGCACGGGACTCACCCTCCCGCCCGGTCTCGGCCCCGGAGAACCGGCCGACCGGCTGCGCGAGGTGGCGCGGGTCCAGCGGGGCCTGCGCAGGATCGAGTGGTCCGGCTGGCGTGACGCGGTACGGGCGGAGTTCGACGTGGTCGACAGCGGGCCGCTCGGCCCCTGGGTGCGCGGTCCAAAGGCACGTGCGCTGGCCGCGGCCCAGGTGGCGGCCGCCCTGCCGCTCGCCGTATGGGCGGTACGACGGCGCAGCGGAGGCTGGGCCGCCGCGGCGGCGGTGCTGCTGGTGCAGGGGGCCCTGGGCCTCGCGTACGACCGGATGCGGGCCCGGGGCTGAGGGGCCTCGTCGGGCGCGGGGACTCGGGGGTCGGCCCCGCCGGGCGTGGGGTCAGGTGGTCGGCCCGGCGGTGACGTGGCGGTGGTTGCCCTCGTCGGGCGCGGTGGCTCAGGTGGTCGACTCGGCGGCGAGAGCGGTGGCGGTTCGGGGTGCTGGGCTTGGCGTGCGAGTGGATGCGGGCCCGGGGCTGAGGGGCTTCGCCGGGCGCGGGGGCTCGGGGGGTCGGCCCCGCCGGGCGTGGGGTCAGGTGGTCGGCCCGGCGGTGACGTGGCGGTGGTTGCCCTCGTCGGGCGCGGTGGCTCAGGTGGTCGACTCGGCGGCGAGAGCGGTGGCGGTTCGGGGTGCTGGGCTTGGCGTGCGAGTGGATGCGGGCCCGGGGCTGAGGGGCCTCGTCGGGCGCGGGGGCTCGGGGGTCGGCCCCGCCGGGCGTGGGGTCAGGTGGTCGGCCCGGCGGTGACGTGGCGGTGGTTGTCCTCGTCGGGCGCGGTGGCTCAGGTGGTCGACTCGGCGGCGAGAGCGGTGGCGGTTCGGGGTGCTGGGCTTGGCGTGCGAGTGGATGCGGGCTCGGGGCTGAGGGGCTTCGCCGGTCGCGAGGGCTCGGGGGTCGGCCCCGCCGGGCGCGGGGGTTAGGGGGCCTTGCCGTCCGCGGTGGTTCAGGTGGTCGACTCGGCGGTGGTGCAGGGTGCTGGGCCTCGCGTACGACCGGATGCGGGCCCGGGGCTGAGGGGCCCCGCCGGGCGCGGGGGCCAGGTGGTCGGCCCGGCGGTGACGGCGGCGTTGGTTCCAAAGGCCTCAGCGGTGGCGGTTCCTGTGGCTCAGCGCGGGTGTACCGCGTCAAGGTTCGGCGATGGCGGTTCCAGCGGCTCAGTGGCGGTGTACCGCGTCGAGGACGAGTGTCAGGAGGCGGTCCGGCTGGGCCGGGTCCGCCGTGGCGTGGGCCGTCGACAACGCGATGCCCACGACCAGTTGGACCAGGTCGGGAGCCGTGAGGTCGGAGCGGGCCGTGCCGGAGTGCTGGGCCCGGGCCAGAAGCCCGTGTGCCGTGTCCTGGATCCGCTGGTGGCAGTCGAAGCCCAGGGCGTCCGGCCGCTCCAGTTCCTCGATCAGCAGGGCGCTGCCCAGGCCCTGGTTCACCCGCGCGTGGGCGAGCAGCGCGCGCAGCCACTCGGCCAGCGCCTCGTCGGGGGAGTCGGCCGCGAGCAGCTTCTCCGCGCGTCCGCACAGGGTGTCGATCCGGTCCTGGAGTACCGCGGTCAGAAGTGCGGGGCGGGCGGGAAAGTGGCGGTAGAGCGTGCCCGGGCCGACCCCCGCGCGGCGGGCGATCTCGTTGAGGGACGCCTCGGGGCCGGACTCGGCGAACGCCTCCCGTGCCGCGGCGACGATCCGCTCGCGATTGCGCCGCGCGTCCGCGCGCGGCCGCCGGTCGACGGAGGCTTGGTCGGCGGCGCGGGTACGGCGGTCCAGCGCCGGTCCCGTTCGCTGGTCCTGGTCCTGGTCCTGCTCCTGTGCGTGCCTCTGCCTCTGCCCCTGCCCCCTCCTGTGGCCCTTCCCTTGTCCCTCTCGGCGTCGTTCCTCGGGTGTGCTCATCCGGTCATCGTCGCGTACCGCACAGCAAGGGGCTAGCTAACCGGAGAGGTTCTCCATATTGTTGGGACCGCCAAGCGGAGAGGTTCTCCGGAAGAGCGCCGGGAAGGCAAGGGTGGGGCGCATGAGTGGGGCTATGGTGCGGGGCGGGCTCGGGCAGGCAGGGGTATGGACCTTCGCCTTCGAGGGGCACCCCGCGGGGCGGGTCCGGGAGACCGCCATAGAGATCGAGGAGCTGGGGTACGGCGCCCTCTGGTACGGGGAGGCCTTCGGGCGGGACACCTTCGGGCAGGCCTGGTTGCTGCTCACCGCGACCCGCCGCATCGTCGTCGCCTCGGGCATCGCCAACATCGCCTTCCGGGACCCGCTGGCCATGGCGGCGGCGGAGCGCACGCTGGGCGAGGCCTTTCCGGGGCGCTATCTGCTCGGTCTGGGCGGCCACCGGGTCGACGACACCGTCGTGGAGGTCGACGGCTATCCCGTTCCCGCGCGCGGGAAGGCGCTCGCGACGATGCGCCGCTATCTGGAGTCCATGGACGCGGCCCCCGCGCACGGCCCCGTTCCCGACCCCGCCCCGCGCCGCGTCCTGGCGGCGCTCGGCCCCAAGATGCTGGCGCTGGCCGCCGAGCGTACCTGGGGCGCCCACCCGTACTTCGTCCCCGTCGAGCACACGGCGCTCGCGCGAAGGACCATGGGGCCGGACGCGTTCCTGGGCGTCGAGCAGGCCGTCGTCCTCGACAGGAACGTCGACCGGGCGCGAGAGGTGGCCGCGCGGCACGTGGCGGGCTACGTCACGAGCGCTCCTCACCAGAAGGCGAACGTACGGCGCATGGGGTTCGGTGACGCAGATTTCGCGGGCGGCCCGCCCAGCCGCCGCCTCGTCGACGCGATCGTCGCCTACGGAGACGTCGACGTGCTCCACGCGCGCGTGCGGGCCCATCTCGACGCGGGCGCCGACCACGTCTGCGTACAGGTGCTGACCGAGGACCCGGCGGCGCTGCCCCTGCCGCAGTGGCGGGAGCTGGCGCCTGCGCTCGTGACGGGGTGACCAGGGGGCCGGGTGACCGGGTGGCTGGGGGCCGGGTGAGCGGGTGGCCGGGCGTGGCTACTCGTCCTCGTCCTCGTCGTCCAGCCGCGCCAGCCACGTCGCCAGGCGCTCGACCGGGACCTCGAAGTCGGGGTTGAGGTCCACGAAGGTGCGGAGCTGCTCGGCGAGCCACTCGAAAGTGACCTCCTCCTCGCCGCGCCGCTTCTCCAGCTCCTCGATGCCACGGTCGGTGAAGTACAACTCATGCTCCTGATGCGGACGGCCTCTTCCCCCTCATGGTAGGCGGCCGAGACCCCGCACACGCCGGTGGGCCCGGCCCCGGGCGACAAGCGCTCGGGGCCGGGCCCACCGTTCGTAGAACCGCTGAGGCCGCTGAGGCCTACGCCTCGAAGACCTCGCTCAGGAGCTGCGCCTGCTCCTGCTCGTGGCGCTTCTTCGAACCGACCGCCGGAGACGAGCCGTGCGGACGCGAGATGCGCCGCAGCCGCTCGCCGTGCGGGATGTCGGCGCCGACCGCCAGGTCCAGGTGGTCGATGAGGTTGAGGGCGATGAAGGGCCACGCGCCCTGGTTCGCCGGCTCCTCCTGCGCCCACAGGTACTTCTCGGCGTTCGGGTACTTGGAGATCTCCTCCTGGAGCTCCGCACCCGGCAGCGGGTACAGGCGCTCGATGCGGATGATCGCCGTGTCCGTGATGCCGCGCTTCTGCCGCTCGGCGTCCAGCTCGTAGTAGAGCTTGCCCGCGCAGAAGACGACCTTGCGGACCGCCTTCGCCTCCACGGACGCGTCGCCGATGACCGGGCGGAAGCTGCCTGAGGTGAACTCCTCCGTCTTGGACGCGGCGGCCTTCAGGCGCAGCATCCACTTCGGGGTGAAGACCACCAGCGGCTTGTGGTGCGGGTTGTGCACCTGCCACCGCAGGAGGTGGAAGTAGTTCGACGGCAGGGTCGGCATGGCGACCGTCATGTTGTTCTGCGCGCACAGCTGGAGGAAGCGCTCCGGGCGGGCGGACGAGTGGTCCGGGCCCTGGCCCTCGTAACCGTGCGGGAGGAGCAGGGTGACGCCGGACGTCTGGCCCCACTTCTGCTCGGCCGAGGAGATGAACTCGTCGACGACGGTCTGCGCGCCGTTGACGAAGTCACCGAACTGCGCCTCCCACATCACGAGGGACTCGGGACGGGCCAGCGAGTAGCCGTACTCGAAGCCCATCGCCGCGTACTCCGAGAGGAGCGAGTCGTAGGCGTTGAAGCGGGCCTGCTCCTCGGAGAGGTACAGCAGCGGCGTGTAGTCGTCGCCCGTCTCACGGTCGATGAGGACCGCGTGGCGCTGGCCGAACGTGCCGCGCCGCGAGTCCTGGCCCGCCAGGCGCACCGGGGTGCCCTCCATCAGCAGCGAGCCGATGGCGAGGGTCTCGCCCATGCCCCAGTCGATCGTGCCGTCCTCGACCATGGCCGCGCGGCGCTGGAGCTGCGGCAGCAGGCGCGGGTGCACGGTGACGCGGTCGGGGATGTTGACCTGGGACTCGGCGATGCGCTTGACGACCTCCTGGGAGATCGCGGTGTTCACGGCGACCGGGAACTCGGCCTCCGGACCGGAGACGTCCACCGGCGAGGGCTGCGAGGTGGCCTCGCGGACCTCGGTGAAGACCTTCTCCAGCTGCCCCTGGTAGTCCTGGAGCGCCTGCTCGGCCTCCTCCAGGGTGATGTCGCCGCGACCGATGAGGGACTCGGTGTAGAGCTTGCGCACCGAGCGCTTCTTGTCGATCAGGTCGTACATCAGCGGCTGGGTGAACGCCGGGTTGTCCGACTCGTTGTGCCCGCGGCGGCGGTAGCAGATGAGGTCGATCACGACGTCCTTGTTGAACGCCTGACGGAACTCGAAGGCCAGGCGGGCCACGCGGACCACGGCCTCCGGGTCGTCGCCGTTCACGTGGAAGATCGGCGCCTCGATCATCCGCGCCACGTCCGTCGAGTACATCGACGAGCGGGACGACTCCGGGGCGGCGGTGAAGCCGACCTGGTTGTTGATGACGACGTGGACCGTGCCGCCCGTGCGGTAACCGCGCAGCTGCGACATGTTCAGGGTCTCGGCCACCACGCCCTGGCCCGCGAAGGCCGCGTCGCCGTGGAGCGCGACGGGCAGGACCGTGAAGTCCGTGCCGCCCTTGTTGATGATGTCCTGCTTGGCGCGGACGATGCCTTCCAGGACCGGGTCGACCGCCTCCAGGTGGGAGGGGTTCGCGGCCAGCGAGACCTTGATCTGCTCGCCGTCCAGACCGGTGAAGGTGCCCTCGGCGCCCAGGTGGTACTTCACGTCGCCGGAGCCGTGCATCGACTTCGGGTCGAGGTTGCCCTCGAACTCGCGGAAGATCTGCGCGTACGACTTGCCGACGATGTTCGCGAGGACGTTCAGGCGGCCGCGGTGGGCCATGCCGATGACGACCTCGTCCAGGCGCGACTCGGCGGCCGAGTCGATGACCGCGTCGAGCAGCGGGATGACCGACTCGCCGCCTTCGAGCGAGAAGCGCTTCTGACCGACGTACTTGGTCTGGAGGAACGTCTCGAACGCCTCGGCGGCGTTCAGGCGGCGCAGGATGCGCAGCTGCTCCTCGCGCTCCGGCTTGGTGGCGTGCTGGCGCTCGATGCGGTCCTGGAGCCACTTGCGCTGCTTGGGGTCCTGGATGTGCATGAACTCGACGCCGGTGGTGCGGCAGTACGAGTCGCGCAGCACGCCGAGGACGTCGCGCAGCTTCATCATCGACTTGCCGGCGAAGCCGCCGACCGCGAACTCCCGCTCCAGGTCCCACAGGGTGAGGCCGTGCTCGGTGATGTCCAGGTCGGGGTGCTTGCGCTGCTTGTACTCCAGCGGGTCCGTGTCGGCCATCACGTGGCCGCGCACCCGGTAGGAGTGGATCAGCTCGAAGACGCGGGCGGCCTTGGTGACGTCGTCGTCGTGCGAGGCGTCGATGTCCTTGAGCCAGCGGACCGGCTCGTAGGGGATGCGCAGCGCCTCGAAGATCTCGTCGTAGAAGCCGTTCTCGCCGAGGAGGAGGTTGGCGACGATCCGCAGGAACTCGCCGGAGGCGGCACCCTGGATGACCCGGTGGTCGTAGGTCGACGTGAGCGTCATGACCTTCGAGATGCCGAGCTTGTTCAGGGTGTCCTGGGAGGTGCCCTGGAACTCCGCGGGGTAGTCCATCGAGCCGACGCCCATGATGACCGACTGACCGGGCATCAGACGCGGCACCGAGTGGACGGTGCCGAGGCCGCCGGGGTTGGTCAGGGAGACCGTGACGCCGGTGAAGTCGTCCATGCCGAGCTTGCCGTCGCGGGCGCGGCGGACGATGTCCTCGTAGGCCTGCCAGAACTCGAAGAAGTTCAGGGTCTCGGCCTTCTTGATACCCGCGACCACGAGCTGGCGGTCGCCGTTGGGCTTCACGAGGTCGATGGCGAGGCCGAAGTTGATGTGCTCCGGCTTGACCAGGGTGGGCTTGCCGTCCTTCTCCGCGAAGGAGTAGTTCATCGACGGCATGGCCTTGATGGCCTGCACCATCGCGTACCCGATGAGGTGCGTGAAGGAGATCTTCCCGCCGCGGGCGCGCTTGAGGTGGTTGTTGATGACGATGCGGTTGTCGAAGAGCAGCTTCACCGGGACCGCGCGGACCGACGTGGCCGTCGGGACCTCGATCGAGGCGTTCATGTTCTTCGCGACCGCGGCGGCGGGGCCGCGCAGCGTCACGTACTCGGGACCGGCGGGGGCTTCCTTCGCAGGGGCCTCCTTCGCGGGCTCCGCCTTGGTGGCGGCCGGCTTCGCGGCGGCGGGCTTGGCGGCCGGGGCCGGAGCGGCGGCCGCGGGCTTCGCCGCGGGGGCGGCGGGCTTCTCGGCGGCCGGGGCGGCCGGAGCCGCGGGTGCGGCGGCGGCCGGTGCGGCGGGCGCGGCCGGAGTGGCGGGAGCACTGGTGGCCGCGGCCCCCGCGGCCGCGTCACCCGCCGGCTTCGCCGGGGCGGCGGCTACGGAAGCGCCCGCCCCTGGCTTGTAGTCGGCGAAGAAGTCCCACCAGGCTCGGTCGACCGAATTCGGGTCCTGGAGGTACTGCTGATAGATCTCGTCGACGAGCCACTCATTGGGACCGAAGGCGGCGGCAGGGTCCTTGCCCTGCGCGTCTTGGTCGGTCGAGATGCTCGAGTTACTGGGGGACTCTGGCGACACGGCGGTAACCGCCCTCTTCCGCTTCACAAGGTGATGGACAGCGGAAATAAAGGCTACGCCTCCATCGGCGCTGGGTGCAGGCCGGGCCCGTCATCCGTCGCGTAAGTCACACTGGGCGAAGGGTTTCGGGGGTGTAAATGGCGGGAAACAAGCGAGGTTCCGCAACGCGAGATGGCCGCGCGGGTACGTCGGAGGGACGTCTACGCGCGGCGGCGGCCTCCGGGTGCCCGCGAGAGCGGCCGGTAATCGCTTCCGCTTCGAACCCTACGTCAACTTCACGCGTCGGACAGGCCCGGAAGAGTGACCTGGATCCGGCAGCCGCGCGGGGATTCGGCCACCCCGATGTGGCCGCCGTGCAGATCGACGGCCCAGCGCGCGATGGCGAGGCCCAGGCCGGTGCCGCCGTCGATGGCCGAGCCCTTGGCGGGGCGCCGGCGTGGCTGCCCCGGTTGAACCGCTCGAAGACCCGATGCCATTCGGACTGGGGGATTCCGGGGCCCTCGTCGAGCACCTCCAGGTCCAGGGACTCGGGGTAGGGGCCGCGCCGGGCCCGCACTGTCACGCGGCCGTGCGGCGGGCTGTGCTTGACCGCGTTGTCGATGAGGTTGGCTACCACCTGGTGCAGGCGCTCCGCGTCCGCGTGCGCCGTCAGCTCCGGGGGCGAGACGTCGAGGTGCAGATGGACGTCCGTACGCGTGTGGCTGCCGGAGCCCGAGGCGATGGCCGCGCGCGCGGAGGCCACCATGTTGGCCTCCTTCAGTACGCCCGACAGATACGGCCAGACCTCGAAACGGCGGGCCTTCAGCGGTACGACGCCGTTGTCGAGGCGGGAGAGGTCGAGCAGGGTCTCCACCAGACGGCCGAGGCGCTCGGTCTGTTTCAGGGCGGTGCGCATCGTCTCGGGGTCGGCGGCGGAGACCCCGTCCACGACGTTCTCCAGGACGGCGCGCAGGGCCGCGATGGGGGTGCGCAGCTCGTGGCTGACGTTGGCCACGAGCTCCTTGCGCTGGGTGTCCTGAGCCTCCAGGTCGTCGGCCATGGCGTTGATCGTGGTGGCCACGTCGCCCAGCTCGTCGCGCCGGTCGGCGCCGCGCACCCGGCGCGTGTAGTCGCCGTGGCTCACCGCGCGGGCCACCGCGTTCATCTCGTCCAGCGGCGCGGTGAGGCTGTGCGCCACGAACTGCGTGATGAGCAGCGTGGCGATCACCGAGAAGACGGTGATGAAGCGCAGCTCGGTCTCGGTCTTCATGGCCACCAGCAGCAGGCCCGTGGTGATGAAGACGGAGACGACGACCAGGGCCCCGAGTTTCGTCTTGATGGAGAACGGCCGCAGCCCCTGGAACGGCCCGAAGGACCCGAAAGGCCCGCTCATGGCAGGACCGGCCTCACGGCGCCGGGGTTTCGAGGGCGTAGCCCACGCCGTGCACCGTCCGGATGCGCTCGGCGCCGATCTTCCGGCGCAGCGCCTTGATGTGGCTGTCGACGGTGCGGGTGCCGGAGGCGTCGGCCCAGTCCCAGACCTCGGCGAGCAGCTGCTCGCGGGAGAGGACGGCACGCGGGGTGTTGGCCAGGCAGACCAGCAGGTCGAACTCCGTGGGCGTCAGATGGACGTCCTCGCCGCGCACGCGCACACGCCGCTGGGCGTGGTCGATCTCCAGTTCGCCCAGGCGCAGGATGCCGCTGCGGGGCGTCGTCGCGGCGAGTGCGGCCCGCTCGACCCTGCGGAGCAGGACGTGGACGCGGGCCGCGAGCTCCCGCATGGAGAACGGTTTGGTCATGTAGTCGTCGGCGCCCACGCCGAGGCCGACCAGCATGTCCGTCTCGTCGTCACGCGCGGTGAGCATGAGGACCGGGACGGGCCGCTGGGCCTGGACCCGGCGGCACACCTCCAGGCCGTCGAAGCCCGGCAGCATGATGTCGAGGATGAGCAGGTCGGGCTGCCAGGCCTGGGCCGTGTCGACCGCCGAAGGGCCGTCCCCGGCCGTTTGCACAACAAAACCCTCGGCCCGCAGCCGGGCGGCGATGGCGTCGACGATCGTCGGGTCGTCCTCGACCACCAGGACCCGTCGCTGGGCGCCGGGTGTCGCCGCCGTGGCGCCGTTGTGGGAGGTGTGTGTCTGCTCCATCGCCCGCCCCTGACACTGATCGCTTGTGTTCGGTCAGCAGGGTACGGGTCGCGAAGGCACCTCGGCTACGCAGCCCTGACGCCGAGATGCACCACGTCGGGGACGCCTCGGGCAACGGGGATCTCTTCGGTGCGTACCTGTTGGAATCCGGCATTCCGTAGAGCGTCGTCGAAAGCGGGCGAGGGCTTGGCGGACCATACGGCGAGCACGCCGCCGGGGGTGAGGCGGGCTTTGCAGGCGGCCAGACCGGCAGGCGAGTAAAGGGAGTTGTTGCCCTCCGTCACCGTCCAGTCGGGGCCGTTGTCGATGTCCAGACAGAGTGCGTCGTACGTCTCGTCGTACGTCTGCGGGGGACCGGGTCGTGCGCCCCCGGTTCCGTTCATGTAGGTGACGAGGTCAGTGTGAAGAATTTGCGTACGCGGATCGGTGAGTGCGGCGGCGGACAGCTCGGCGAGCGGTCCCGCCCGGTGCCAGTCGATGATGGCCGCCTCGCGCTCGACGACGGTGATACGCCCCCAGCGGGGGTCGGCGGCGGCGTGCGCCAGGGAGAAGCCGACGCCGAGGCCGCCGATCAGGAGGGCCGGCCCCGGGCGGTCGTCGAGGGCGTCCCGCGCCGCGTCGACGAGCAGCCGCTCGGAGCGGCCGTCGGAGGTGTCCATCAGGAAGCAGCCGTTGGCGATGATCTGCAGCAGCTCACCGTGGCGCCGCAGTACGACCTCGCCGTACGGGCCCTCGCGCCGGTCGAGGACGACGGGGGCGGTGGTGTGGGTGTGCATGGGCCACAGGGTATGAGCGGCGGGGCGGGGCGCGGGCCGCTTTTTTCGACGGCGCGGGCGGCTTTTCCGGCGGTGCGGGAGGCCGCCGGTGACGCGGAAGTGACCCCTGAGGTTGCTGTGAATCGCGTCCCACGTGGACGCCGGACGTGGACAGCGCTCCGGGAATGGGCAAAGGGTAGGGCGGGACGGAAGGAGCGCCTCACCCGTGAACCAGAGCGTCGAGCCCCCGGACACCGCCGACACCACCGGCATCGCCCGCGCGCCCGGGGGCTGCGAGCCGCCCGCGGCTCCCGGGGACCGTGAGCCGCCCACCCTGCACGCGATCCCCCGGCAGCCGCCCCCGCGCCTCTGGCCGCCGGAGGGCGAGCACGGGGTCACGGCTATGGCCGCGGGGCCTGCGGCCACGGGCACGGCCGCCGTCAGATCTGCGGCCAGGGCCAGGGCCAGGACCGGTGTCGGCTCTGCGGCCACCGTCACGGCCGTGGTCGGGCCTGCGGCTCGGGATATGGCCGCTGTCGGGCCTGCGGCCGTCGCCACGGCCGCCGTCGGGCCCGCGCCTGTCGTCACGACCGCCGTCGCCGGGCCCGTCGCCACGGCCGCCGTGGGGCCCGTACCCGCTGCCACAGCCCCCGTCGCCGCTCCGGCCGCGGCGGGGCCCGTGCCGGCCGTCACGTGCGCCGCCGGGCCTGCGCCCGCTGTCATGGCCGCCGTCGGATCTGCCGCCGTTGGGCCCGCCGCCGCTACGGCTGCCGCCGGGCCTGCGCCCGCTGTCACGGCCGCCGTCGCCGGGCCCGTGCCTGCCGTCACGACCGCCGCCGGAGCTGCCGCCGCCGTGGGGCGTGCGCCTGCCGCCACAGCCGCCGGATCCGTCGCCGCCGGGCCCGTCCTCGTCGCCACGGCCGCCGTCGGGCCTGCGCCCGTCGCCACAGCCCTCGCCGCCGGGCCTGCGCCCGCTGTCACGGCCGCCGTCGTCGGGCCCGTGCCTGCCGTCACGACCGCTGCCGGAGCTGCCGCCGTCGCCGGGCCCGCGCCCGTCGCCCCAACCCTCGCCGCCGGGCCCGCGCCCGTCGCCACGGCCGCCGCCGGGCCCGCGCCCGTCGCCACGGCCGCCGCCGGGCCCGCGCCCGTCGCCACGGCCGCCGCCGGGCCCGCGCCCGTCGCCACGGCCGCCGCCGGGCCCGCGCCCGTCGCCACGGCCGTCGCCGGGCCCGTGCCTGCCGTCACGACCGCTGCCGGAGCTGCCGCCGTCGCCGGGCCCGCTCCCACCGCCACAGCCCCCGCCGGATCCGCCTCCCCCGCAGCTCCCTCCCGGGTCCGCTCCCGGATCCGCCCCTGGTGGCTGTTGCCCGGGCCTCGTCGTACGCCCTTCACCTTTGGGTACGCGGTCGTCCTCACCGCCACCTCGCTCCTCGGCCGGTACGCCGACCCGGAGCTGGTCGACGCGTTGCTGCGCGGTTCCAGCACCGATGTCGCGCACCTCGCGCACAACCCGCTCCTCGTTCTCGTCGCCAGTGCGCTGTGGATCGCGGGCGGCATCACCTCGCCGTACGCCATCGGCTTCCTGCTGGTCCTCACCGCGCTGGAGCGCCGCATCGGAGGCCTGCGCACGGCCGGGGTCTTCCTGCTCGGGCACGTCGTCGCCACCCTCGCGACGGAGGTCCCGGTCGGTCTGTCCGTCCTCGCGGGCCATCTGCCCGGCAGCTCGCTGCACCGCCTGGACTACGGGATCAGCTTCGGCGTGGCCGCCAGCGTCGGCGCGCTCGCGGGGCTGCTCACGCCGTGGCTGCGCTGGGCCGTGCTCGCCGGCTTCGGCTGGATGCTGGTCGAGGACCTGATCGCGTTCACCGACCCGATGACGAACTGGGGGCACCTGCTCGCGTTCGCGGTCGGCGTCTGCGTCTGGCCCCTGCTCCGGCGCGGTCGTCCCTTCCGGGCTCCTCCCTCGGGGCAGGCCTCACGCGCCGGCGCGAGCTAGGCCGGCACCGCCTCCAGCACGGACGGCCACGCCGCCGTCGGCAGGATCCGCGTCAGCGTGAACCCCGCCGCTGAGAGCAGCGCCGTGAAGTCGTCCTCCGTCCGCTCCCGGCCGTCCACGATCGCCGCCATGGCGACGTCCAGGGCCTTGCCGGGGTGCGGGTAGTTGCCCTCGGGCAGCACCGACTCGACGATCAGGAGGCGGGCGCCGGGGCGCATCGCCGCCCGGCAGTTGCGCAGGATCCGCAGGCAGGCGTCGTCCGGCCAGTCGTGCAGGACGTGCTTGAGGACGTAGAGGTCGCCGCCCTTGGGGACCTGCGCGAAGAAGTCCCCGGACTCGGCGCTCCAGCGGCCTCGCACGGCGTCGTCCCCGCTCAGGACGTGCGTACTGATCGCCGGGGTCTGGTCGAAGAGGACCCCGGTCAGGCCGGGCCGCCCGCGCAGGAGCGTCCTCAGGAGGTTGCCGCGCCCGCCGCCGACGTCCACCACCGTGCCCCGCTCGGGGAAGGGGAACGCCTCGGCGACCGCCGCGTCGACCGGCCCCGAGAGCGAGGTCATGCCGGCGTCGAACAGCTCCCGCAGCGCCGGGTCCCCGGCCAGGTACGCGAAGAACGGCTGCCCGAAGGTGCGCTCGAAGGACGGCCCCTCCTTGCGCACCGTCTCCTCAAGGCCCGCCGAGGTCTGCTGGAACGCCTGGTCGGTCAGCATCACGACCGCCGCGTGCTGCGAGTGCGGCACGTCCGTGCGCAGCGACTCCGCGAGCGGCGTGAGGTGGAAGGCGCCCGCCTCGTCCTCCCGGAAGACGTCACGCGTGGCGAGATAGCGCAGGACGCGCCGCAGGTGCCCGGCGTGCGTGTCGGTCAGCTCGGCCAGCTCCTCGGCGGTGCGCGGCCCGGCCGCCAGGTGGTCGGCGACGCGGCAGCGGGCCGCCGTGCGCAGCGCCGCCGAGAAGAGATGACCGAGTGCGTGCTCCATGAGCTGCCCGGTGAGGTCGGGTGTGTCCACCGTGGATCTCCTCCGCGAGAGTCGGAAAGCCGGAAGTCTCCACGGTCCCGAGAGAACGGCCGCCCGTACAGAGGGCGATCCGGTGCCGGCTGCTGGTGCCGCCGTCACCGTCACCGTCAGCGCTCTTGTCCCATCACGTTCGATGCTGCATCAGGGCCGGTGTGTTACCTGGAAGATGAGCGAACGGATTGATCGGCAGGGCGTGGCTGTGTGCAGGTTGTCTCTGTACTTTCCGTCCGCTGCGGAGGCAGGGGAGGGGTTGTTGCTGTGAGGGGACGCCGGTGAGGCTGCGTCCGTAATGCCGTTGGCTCTGGGTTAGCGCTGCGGGTGGCGGGCTGGGCGAGGTGAACAGGCCGGACTCCGGTTCGGTGAGCACGCTGCGGGCGACGAGGCGTTCGAGTTCTGCGCGCAGGCTTTCGGCGTGGTTGGTGGTGGTGCCGGTGTCGAGGGCGCGGCAGATGTCCTTGGCGCGTAGTCCGCTGTCGGTTCCTGGCGCCTCCGGCATCGACGCCACCACACCGAGGTCCGTGGGCCGCAGGTGAGCAGACAGTCACGGCGCATGTGGGCGGCCTCGATCGTCCCTACCCCTCGGGGAAACGCAACCTGGGCAGGGGCAGGTGCGGGTACCTGACGGCTACTTCGGCCGACAACCGTCGCGGTAGGGCATGCGGGGTACGTCACGCTGTGCACGGTCCGTGGCGCTGGCCCGGCACAGACGTCAACATGCTTACATAGAATACCTGTTGGGCTGCAGAAAGGTGTTCGGTGACCGTTGGCTACAGTGATCTCCCGGCCCTCCTGCGTGCGGCCGACGCCAATTCCCTCGCGGGCCAGCGCAGGTATCTGAGAGCCACCAGGATCCAGCTCACTGCCCTCGTGGCTGCCGCCGTATTCGGTGCGCTGAGCCTCACCACGTCGGGGGTCGACGTGTCCGCTGTGCTCGCGACGGTGGCCTTCGCGACGGCATTGGTCAGCGAGATCTACCAGCTCAAGGAGCGCCCCGACCGGCACTGGTACGGCGGGCGAGCCGTCGCGGAGTCCGTCAAGACCCTCACGTGGCGCTACATGGTGGGCGGCGCGCCGCTGGGCACCGGCGTCATGGAGACTGACAGGGCGACCGAGGTGCTGATGGAGCGTCTCGCGGAGATCCAGGCGGACGTGCAGCCGATCTGGCTGCTGCCCGACCACGGAGCCCCCGACCAAGTGACGGCCGGCATGCGCCGGGCCAGGGAGCTCCCGCTCGACGGCCGTCGCGACCTGTATCTGCGACAGCGCATCGACGACCAGTGGAACTGGTATGCGCGCAAGGCGCGTTGGAACGCCCGGCGTTCCACGCATTGGGCGGTGCTGCTGGCCGTGCTCGAACTCGTCGGGATCTCCGCAGGCATCATGCGGGTGGCCGAGCTGATCACCATCGACGTACTGGGCATCGCGGCCGCACTTGCCGCGGCCGGAGCGGCCTGGGTCCAGACCAAGCAGCATCAGAACCTCGCCACGGCGTACGGCGTGGCGACCCACGAGCTGGCCGCCATCCGGGCGCGGGCCGAGCGGGCGCGCTCGGAGGACACCTGGGCGGCGTTCGTGGCCGACGCGGAGGAGGCCATCTCCCGTGAGCACACGCTATGGCGAGCCTCACACGGTGGGTGAAGCCCACGCACGGTGCACGGTGAGAGTGAAGAGGAGCCCATGCCGGAGCTCGAACTGCCAGCCCCAGCGTCCGTGACCGGGCCACCCGGGAAGACACCGCACCACCGCTCGTACGACGCTTTCCTGTCCTACAGTCGCAAGGCCGACGCGCGCCGCGCTCCCGCGCTCAAGCGGGGATTGCACCGGTTCGCCCGGCAATGGAACCAGTTGCGGGCGCTGCGGGTCTTCTACGACCACAGCAGCCTGGCGGCCGGCAGCGACCTGTGGGAGAGCCTCCAGAGAGTGCTGGGCGTATCCCGGCATTTCGTACTGCTGGCCTCACCGGAGGCCGCGGTGTCCGGCTGGGTGCACGAGGAGGTCGCGTGGTGGCGCGAGCATCGCGCACGCGACACCTTCTACATCGTCCTGACCAGCGGCACCATCGCGTGGGACCAGTCGGCCGGAGACTTCGACTGGGAATCGACCACAGCGCTGCCGCGCACGCTGAGCGGATGGTTTTCCGCCGAGCCGAAGTGGGTCGACCTCCGCTGGGCATGCGAGAGGAAACAGCTGACGTTGCGCGACGCCCGGTTTCGGGACGTTGTCGGCTCCCTCGCCGCACCGATGCACAACAAGAGCAAGGACGAGCTGTACTCCGACGACCTGCGACGGCGTCGGCAGGCAGTCGCCGTGGGTTGGGCCGCAGCGGTCGCTCTGGCCGTTGTGGCGGTCCTCGCGGGCTGGCAGGCGGTCGTCGCCACCCAGCAGCGCGACGAGGCCGAACGTCAACGGAGCCTCGCCACCCGCCGGGCGCTGCTGGCCCAGGCCGACAGCGTACGCAGGTCCGACCCACAGCGGTCCCTGCGCCTGGGTCTTGCGGCTCAGTCCATCAAGCCGACGGCGGCGGGCAGGAAGAGCCTGCTCGACACGCTGAGCAGGACCCGCTATGCGGGCAGCTCGCGCGTCCCCGCGCTCTCGCTCACCAGCGACACCGAACTGAGTCCCGACGGCAACCTGTTGGCCACTGTGGACGGCTCAGGCAGGCTGAAGCTGTGGGACGTCTCCGAGCGCCACAGGACGCGCCCCGTGGCCTCGCTCGCCCATATGCCCGGCAGCCGGGTCGACCTGGCCTTCAGCGACGACGGCCGGGAGTTCGCGGCTGCGGCCGACGACCGTATGGACGATTCCGAGAGACCGCACCTGAGGGCCTGGGACCTCACGGATCCGCGGAAGCCGGTCGAGAAGCCGGCGTTCCCCGGTTCGGTGAAGGCGAATTCCGTCGCCTTCACCCCGGACGGTCGTCTCCTGTCGGGGGATTCCTCCGAGATGCGCGGCCGGATCACCTCCTGGGACATGGACGGTTCGGGACGGCCGCGCGGCCGTCTGCTGTCCAAGGGGACCCCCGTCGAAACGGCGGTGTCCGACGATCCCAGCGGGAGCATCACGGTCAGCCCCGACGGAAAGACCGTGGTGACCGCTTCGAGCATGCTCACGCAGGTGGGAGGCAAGCGGACCCAGCCCGGCATCGTCCTCTGGAACCGTCGCGGCACCCCGCGCCTCCACCCCGTGGCAGGGATCGAGGGCTGGTCGGCCTGCCCGGTCTTCCACCCCAAGAAGCCCCTGTTCGCACTGGGGCAGGGCAGCCAGGTCACGCTGTGGCGGTACGGGCAGGGCAAGGCTCCCCGCCGCGTGGCGACGCTCGACGCCCACCGTGACACGGTGGGCGCCCTCGCATTCAACGACGACGGCACCAAGCTGGCGAGCGGCGGGGAGGATCACGAGGTCGTCCTGTGGGACACTACGGACCCGTCCAACAGCGGCAGCCGCCACTCGACGCTGTACGGACACCGCGGCTGGATCTCAGGGCTCGGATTCCGGAAAGACGGCAAGGAGCTCGTCTCCGCCGACGTGGACGGCGGGGTGCTCCACTGGAGGACCGACGAGCCGGGTCCATCGCGCCTGGCCACCCTCGTCAACGGCGGCCAGGGCACCTCGGCCCTCGCCCTCAGCCCCGACGGACACACGGTGGCCTCCGGGGACACCCCGCAGAACTCCACCATCATCGGCCCCGACGAGAAGCCGCGCATGCTGAGCCTGTGGGACATCACCCGCCCGCGTTCCCCCTCCCACCTGACCACGCTGAACGGCCAGAGCGGATCGGAGGACCTGGCCTTCAGTGGCGACGGCAGACTGCTCGCGAACGGCGGCAAATGGGAGAACGTCGAGCTGTGGAACATCGGCGAACCCCGCCGTCCGCGCCTCTACTCGACTCTGCCCAAGGAGAGCGGTAGCCCGTCCGTCTCCCTCTCCCACGACGGCACTTCCCTGGCCATGGTCACGGACGAGCAGACCGAGATAGAGACCTGGAACGTCACCGTGCGGCCTCCCGTCAAGGAGAAGGCGATGGGCTCCTCCGACAACACCACCGAGGTCGCCTACGTCCCCGGCCGCCGGCTGCTGGCCCTCTCCGACGACGTGTCGGAGGAGGGCTGGGCCGCGGAGAAACTCAAGACACGGCTGCTCACGACGGACGGCCGACGGCTGAGCACCGTGCCAGGGGGCGCGGCCGCGTTCGGAAGGGACGGCGAGCACATGGCCACTGTCACGGGCGAAGGACATCGCGTCTCCCTGTGGAACGTGCGCTCCGCCTCGCACCCCCGTCAGCTCACCCAGCTTCCGCCCACGACGGACCGCGTGAGCCGCCTCGCGATCCACCCGCGGGGGCGGCTCCTCGGGGTGTGGACGCAGGACGGAACGGTGACGCTGTGGGACATCAGCAACGCGGGCCGCCCCACCCGCACCGAATCGGTGGACCACGAAAGCCAGGACGTAGCTGACATGACCTTCACCCCGGACGGCCGCACCCTGGTCACGGGCGGCGGCGACGGCATCACCCTATGGGACCTGGGGAGGCTGCCCACGTTGGTCACCGATCCAGCAGCCGAAGCATGCGAGATCGCGAACGGCGGTCCGACCCGCAAGGAATGGAAGCGTGACGTACCCGGCATGCCCTACCGCGACGGTTGTCGGCCGAAGTAGTCGTCAGGTCCCCGCATCTGCCTCCGCCCAGGCGCGAGGACAACGCCAGGCACCCTCTGGAGCGGGCCGGTGCTCGACGTATTCGATGATCGTGCCGTCCTTCTGTCAGTGGTGGGGCCAGGTGCGGTGGGGAGGGGAGGACGGCCTCGGCCCACTCGCCGACGCCATCTGCCCGCAGGGCAGTCCAGCTCCGCGTCACGGCCCCCAGGCTCAACGCCTAAGTGGTTTGGGGGAAGTCGTTTTGTTGATCCTCGGATTCGGTCTCGTTGCTGGGCCATTGCCTGGTCGACGGCTTCGCCGAGGGAGTCAGTGCTGGTCTGGGTGCGTCGTGGGTAGTCCTCGTGCTTCGCCTGCCGCCAGACCAGCTCGATGTCGTTCAGCTCCGGGCTGTCTGGCGGCAGATAGAACAGCTCGACTCTGATCCTGGTCACCCTCGCCCAGCCCGCCACCAGCAGCTATAACCCAGAGTCAACGGCATTACGGACATAGCCTCACGGACGTCCTCTGAGGGATCGGCGCTGCTTAGCGACCTCTTCGCGCATGAGGTCGTCGGCGCGTGTGCTGTGCCAGACGGTTCCTTCCCACTTCTCGTACTGGGGGTCGGGGTCACGTAGGAGGACCGGCTTGAGGTGGCCGTGGAAGAGGAGTTGGCGGCCCAGTTCCCGCCGCGTCCGGCTGAACCACATTGCGCTCTTTTCGTGCCGGGCGAGGCGGTTCGCTGCGAGGCCGGGGAGGGTGCCGCGCATCCGGCCGGGCGTGTAGGTCGTCAAGGGCTGGCTGGGCGGGCGCCAGGAGTCGGCGAGGGACCAGTGCGCGATGGCGTCGCCCTTGCGGTCGGGTGGGTTGTAGGGGTAGGTGACTCGGTTGCTGATCTCCGCGAAGAAGCGGGCTTGCTCGGCCTTGGTGCCGTCGGCCAGCTGCCGCCAGTGGGGTGAGGCGATCATGGGTGCCAGGGCAACGGCCTCGGGATAGACCGCTGCGAACATCCGCGAGGTGCTGTAGTTGGTGTAGTCCTGCTTCTCCCGGTCGAACGGGATGAGGAGGTCGATGCGGTCGTCCCAGGTGTCCCACGTTCCGCATGGGGTCGGGTAGCCGTCGATGGACCAGATGTGTGCGCAGAGCATCAGGCCGCTGAGCACGGCGTCGTAGGCGGCGGCCCAGCCGTAGCGGCTGAGGATGCGCAGATGTTTGCGCTGGGCGTCGACGACTTCGGGCAGTTGGGTGAGGTCGACGTTGGGGTGATCGATGTCGGGCGGACCGATCCAGGTGCGGTGGCGCAGGCAGACGTAGCGGTGGTGGGGCAGGAGCCGGGTCACTTTGCCGCCGGGGTGCCGGGCGTCGCAGCGGTGGCAGCCGATCTGTGGCTGGTGCCGGAACATCGTCCAGTCGGGCCGTGGTGTGCGCAGTTCGGGCAGGGCTCCGGCGAGGGCGTGGACGGTGCGTCCGGTCAGCGCGGCGAGGCGCTCGGGGACGACGACGCGGCGCATGCCGCCGGACTTCTCGCGTTCGGTGACCTGTGTCCAGAGGGCGTTGATGTCGAGGCCGTGGAGGGTAGCCAGGCGGCTGATGTAGGAGGCGGGGATCTCGTGCTGTGCGGGCGGGACGGGATCGGGCAGTCGGCGGATGTGCATCAGGCCGCGCGCCTTCGCCGGGCGGCGGGCTTGGCGGGGGCGGTGCGCTTCTCGGACTGCTCGGCCGCGTAGTCGACGGGGGCGTCCTTCAGGAGGTCCTCGGTGATGCGCTCGCTCCCGTCCTCGATGGCCAGGACGGCGGCGCCGCGGATGAGCTGGGAGAGGCTGCCGATCATGCCGCCGGTGCGGTGGAAGAGGTACTCGCTCAGCCCGGCCAGCGTGCCGGGGGTGTGGTGGTGCAGCCGGAGCGTGGATTCCAGGGTGCCCACCAGTGCCCGCCAGGCGTCCTGGTCCTCGGCGGTGGCGTGTGCGAAGGGGGCGGCGGGGATGACGATGAAGCGTCCGGCGATCTGCTGTCCCCGGGTGCCGGTGAACAGGCCCTTGGACTCGATGTCGATGCCCGCGTAGGCGAAGGTCGCGGGCAGCCGTTCGGCGAAGTACTTCAGTTGGTCGGAGGCTTCGGCCCCGGAACAGGTGGCGAGGGTCAGGTTGTGGATCTCGTCGACGAGTACCAGGTCGACATGGACGTGGGCGGCCGTCGCGCAGACGGCGTCGACGACGTCGGTGACGTTGGCGCGGGAAGGGAAAGTCAGCCCGAAGAAGCGGGCGAACTCCATGGCGAGCATCTTCGGTGTCGCCGCGGGCGGGGCGGTGACGTAGAGGATCGGGAGCCGGTTGCGGTCGTGGGGATGCCGCTTGCGGACGGCCAGCTCGTGTGCCCGGCCGAGCTGGGTCAGGAAGGTCGTCTTCCCGGTGCCGGAGACGCCGGAGAGGATGACGCCGCGGCGGGCGGAGATCTGGTTGCGGTTGAGTTGGATCAGCAACCGGGAGGTGGTCGTCACCTTGCGGATGACCGGGGTGTTCACCATCGGTAGATCAGCGTGATACTCGCGGCGTCGTTCGTCCTGATGCATCCGTTCCCGCCCGCTCAGCGCGGTCCGTTCGTCGGTTGTCAGCAGCCGGGGCGGGACCGGCTCGTGGTCGACGAAGCGACGCCAGCCCTCCTTGCTGGTCAGCGGGTTGTCCGGCGGGGCCTCCGTGCCCGGGGCGGGCGGGGAGGGCATGTTCATAGCCACCTCTCGGCTTCTGCGTGAGCATCGAAGATCCCGAATTCGACCGCCGCCGCGGGCGGCTGGAGTCCGGTCTCCAATTCTGTGGAGCGTTCGGTCTCAGGTGCCGCGGCGGGCGCGGGGACGGCGCGGGCGGTGCGGGTGCGGGCGGCCACTTTGGCGGACCGGGTGTCCGGGCCGTGCTCGGCGCGGGTGAGCAAGTCGTCCAGGACGCGGGCGACAGCCGTCTCGTTCGTGTCGTCCAGTCCAGTCCAGCCTCGGCCGCCAGACGGCGCGCGTGTTGCCAGGTGAAGTCCGCGAACGGCGCATTCACCAGCGGCCACTGCGTCCAGGGCGCGGTGACCCAGCCGCCCGGTGTGCGAACGAAGACCTGAGACAGGTCGTAGGGGTCGTAGTGCACTTCCCACAGACCGCGTTTGGCGGTGATCCCGGAGTGCTCGCGCCGATGCGGCCCCAGATCAGGGCTGTCGTAGGTGCGGTAACTGATCTGAATGCCGTAGTCGTTGACCGCCCGCCAGGCCGTCGGCAGCAGTTCGAGGTAGTCCTCTCCGCGCAGCACCAACGGCAGATAGCCGCAGGCCGCCACCAGCGAGGTGTATTTGTCGTTCGGCGACATCGCCCTCTTCGGGCGGAAGGGGTCGCGCAGAGCGCTGTGCGGCCTGGCCTGCCACCCGGCCAGCAGCCATTCATCGAGCAGATCCTGGAGCTCAGGGACCGTCCAGACGGCCCGGTCCTCGATCCGTTCGCCGCGGCGGGAGACATCCCGGCCGGTGTAGCCGGCCAGGTGCTGGCTGAACAGTGTGTTGATCGAGGAGAAAGTGGCCTCCACGATCGCCTTGTCGGTCGGCGTGCGCGGACGCGCCCGCTGCACCGAGACGCCGAGCCGTTCGCAGGCCCGCAGGAACGTGTCGGAGATGAACACCTTGCCGCCGTCGATGACGACGGAGTCCGGCACGATCACCGGTTTCGCCGCGGCCTGTTCCATCCGCGCGTCCACGTCCAGCAGCCGTATGTGGGGCATCCGTGAGGCCGCCATCCGCAGCGACGCAGGCCAGCCGGGCCGCATCGGCTCGGGCACCAGCATCCGGGCCAGCAGCAGCGAGGCGTCCACCGCCTTGGTGCCCACCGGCCGCAACACCGCGGCGCAGACCGTGCGGGTCGCGACGTCGACCGCGATCGTCAGATCCGCGCGGGCAGTTAGCCCCGAATCGAGCACCACCATCACATCCAGCGGGGTGGAGTCGATCTGTACTTGTTCCCCCGGCCGGTCCGCGAACGTCGGCGTGAACGGCCCCTGCGGCCGGTTCGCCGTCTACCGCCGGGTGACCGCCGAACTGAACGTATGCCGCCCGGCCGACAACGCGTCGATCAGCCTGTAGAAGGTGTTCTTGCTCGGCAGCGGAACCACCCCCTCGCCGTGGGTGGCCTCCACTCGCTTCACCACCCGGCGGATCAGCCGCGAGCGCGTCCCCGTCGAGCCGGACGTCTCCGCGTCCACAACCTCCCGGATCGCCGCCACCAGACGGGCATCCGCCCGCCCGGTCGGCTCCGACACCCGCACCAGACGCTGATCGACCAGGCCCCACAGCCCCTGCCGGGCATAACGGGCCCGCTTCTCGTTCACTGTGCGCAGGCCCACCCCCAGCTCGACCGCCTTCGCCCTGGCCCGCTCGCTCAACGGGTGCACTGCCGGGTCGTACTCCGGCCGAGGAGACGTGCCCGGCCCGGCGTCGGCGGACAGCCCCATGTTGACTTCGGCAATGTGCCGTTCCCACTCCTTTGCCGCCCTCAGCACCGCCTCCGGAAGCGCCGTCAGCAGCCCGGACGGCTCCAGCGCGGGCAACGGCTCCGTGCCGGTGACGGAGAAGTCCGGCGCCGCCATCAGATGTGCGGCCAGCACCACCGATTCCGCCCCAGACTGCGACCGCAGCCGCACCGCCGTACCGGCGAGCGCCACCACCTGGTGGTCCTCGTCGCTGTAAGTGATCCAGTCACCGGCCACCCCCGCGGACACCGCAGCTTCCGTGTGCAGAGGAACGGACACGTCCACAGCCAGCTCGTGCGACCACAGCAGGTGGAACAGCACCGGCAACGCCGCGATCTCATCCCCACCGAAGCCGCCCCCTCTAGCAGCGGCCGCGGCTCGGCGAACGCCGCCAGCAACTCGGAGGCGACCGGCTCCAACCGGTGCCGGGGATGGCGGTAACCGGCCAGCCAGCGCACATTGCGCACCACAATGGCGTTCGGCGCCCCCACCAGCCGGAACTCCCAACCCACCTGAGCACAGGCCGACCGCGTCGCCTCGAATTTCGCCACGTCCCGAGGCTTGCGGCGATCCGCCGGACGGCAGTCGACCACCACCGCCGCGCCGTCTTCCTGGCGGGCGAAGTAGTCCGGCGCATGCGAGACGGCCTTGCCCGCCTCCGACCGCCAGAACAGCCAGAACGGCTGCGATGAGATCCCCACCACCGACGGGTCAAAGTCCATCAGCATCACGTGATCGCGTTCCAGCCAGGACTCGTACCCGACGTGCCCACCGGCCGTCGCCGACCATCACAGACCGGGCAGGTGGCGCTGTCCCTTGTACGACTTGAACGCGCGCACCGGAGCGACGTCCTCGAACCGTACGGCCCACGCATCCACCAGCGGCAGACGGAACTCTGACCGGTCCCGGTCGGCGTAGGCGACCTCGAACCCCTCGATCGGTGGCCCGGCGGACCCGCCGGACAGCACCTTCAACGCATGCACCACGACCAGCTAACGCTGGCCCCCGATGCAAGGTCACGCTGACCTGTGCGAGATCGCATGCAGGATCAAGCTGACCTTTGCAAGGTCAAGCGTTACAGGACAGCGCTCTCGCTGATCGCTCAGAGCGAACAACGCTTGGGGAACATTCAGGCGCTCATAAGCATTGAGCCGGTATAACTCAACTTGAATGCCGAAAGGGAGATCATGGCTACTGAGTCCGCCTCGTACAGCTCGTACACAACGCTCACTCTGCCTGTGCTGCCGCTCGACGACGAGGTGGTCCTGCCCGGCATGGTGGTCCCCTTCGACCTCTCCGACGCCGAGGTGCGCGCCGCCGTGGAGGCGGCGCAGGCCGCGGCCCGCTCCGAGGGCGACAGCAAGCCCAAGGTGCTGCTTGTTCCGCGCATCGACGGGACGTACGCCGCCACCGGCGTCCTCGGCACCGTCGAGCAGGTCGGGCGGCTCTCCGACGGCGACCCCGGCGCCCTCATCCGGGGCCGGAGCCGCGTGCGCATCGGCGCCGGTACGACCGGGCCCGGCGGCGCGCTGTGGGTCGAGGGCCAGAAGCTCGACGACTCCGTCCCCGAACCCCTCCCCGGCGCCGTCACCGAGCTGGTCAAGGAGTACAAGGCGCTCGCCACCAGCTGGCTGAAGAAGCGCGGTGCCTGGCAGGTCGTCGACCGTGTCACGCAGATCGACGATGTCTCCGCGCTCGCCGACAACTCCGGCTACTCACCCTTCCTCACCGTCCAGCAGAAGATCGAACTCCTGGAGACCGAGGACGCCGTCGCCCGCCTCAAGCTCGCCACCGCCCAGCTGCGCGAGCACCTCGCCGAGCAGGACGTCGCCGAGACGATCGCCAAGGACGTCCAGGAGGGCGTGGACAAGCAACAGCGCGAGTTCCTGCTGCGGCGTCAGCTGGACGCCGTACGCAAGGAGCTGCGCGAGCTCAACGGCGACAGCAAGGACGCAGCCGAGGAGTCCGACGACTACCGCGCCCGTGTCGAGGCCGCCGACCTGCCCGAGAAGGTCCGCGAGGCAGCCCTCAAGGAGGTCGACAAGCTGGAGCGCGCCAGCGACCAGTCGCCCGAGGGCTCGTGGATCAGGACGTGGCTCGATACTGTCCTCGAACTGCCCTGGAACGAGCGCACCGATGACAGTGCTTCCGCGTACGACATCAAGGGCGCCCAGGAGATCCTGGACGCCGAGCACGCCGGGCTCCAGGACGTGAAGGAGCGCATCACCGAGTACCTGGCGGTGCGCAAGCGCCGCGCCGACCGGGGCCTCGGGGTCGTCGGCGGGCGTCGCGGCGGCGCCGTGCTCGCCCTCGTCGGTCCGCCCGGCGTCGGCAAGACCTCGCTCGGCGAGTCCGTCGCGCATGCCATGGGCCGCAAGTTCGTGCGGGTCGCGCTCGGTGGCGTACGGGACGAGGCGGAGATCCGCGGACACCGCCGTACGTACGTCGGCGCGCTGCCCGGCCGGATCGTGCGGGCCATCAAGGAGGCCGGGTCCATGAACCCGGTCGTGCTCCTCGACGAGATCGACAAGGTGGGCTCGGACTTCCGGGGCGACCCGGCCGCCGCACTCCTCGAAGTCCTCGACCCGGCGCAGAACCACACCTTCCGGGACCACTACCTGGAGGTGGAGCTCGACCTGAGCGACGTCGTCTTCCTGGCGACGGCGAACGTCCTCGAAGCCATCCCGGAGGCCCTGCTCGACCGCATGGAACTCGTCCGCCTCGACGGCTACACCGAGGACGAGAAGATCGTCATCGCCCGCGACCACCTGCTCCCGCGCCAGCTGGACCGGGCGGGCCTGGAGCAGGACGAGGTCACACTGGACGAGGGCGCCCTGCGCAAGCTCGCCGGGGAGTACACGCGCGAAGCGGGCGTACGCAACCTGGAGCGCTCGGTGGCGCGGCTGCTGCGCAAGGTCGCGGCCCAGCACGAACTGGGCGAGCGGGAGCTGCCCTTCACCGTCACCGACGCGGATCTGCGCGACCTGATCGGGCGGCCGCACCACGTGCCCGAGTCCGCCCAGGACCCTGCCGAGCGACGCACCGCGGTGCCGGGCGTGGCCACCGGGCTCGCGGTCACCGGGGCGGGCGGCGACGTGCTGTTCGTGGAGGCGTCCCTCGCCGACCCGGAGACCGGGGCCTCGGGGCTCACGCTCACCGGCCAGCTCGGCGACGTGATGAAGGAGTCGGCGCAGATCGCGCTGAGCTTCCTGCGCTCCCACGGAGCCGAACTGGAGCTGCCGGTCGCCGACCTGAAGGACCGGGGCGTGCACATCCACTTCCCGGCGGGTGCGGTGCCGAAGGACGGTCCGAGCGCGGGCGTCACGATGACGACGGCCCTCGCCTCGCTGCTCAGCGGCCGGCTGGTCCGTACCGACGTGGCCATGACCGGTGAGGTCTCGCTGACCGGTCGCGTGCTGCCGATCGGCGGCGTCAAGCAGAAGCTGCTGGCCGCGCACCGCGCCGGTATCACCACGGTGATCATCCCGAAGCGGAACGAGGCGGACCTCGACGACGTCCCGGCCGAGGTCCTGGAGAAGCTCGACGTGCACGCGGTGACCGATGTGCGCCAGGTGCTCGAACTGGCGCTCACCGAGGCCACCGTGGCCGAGCTGAGGATCCCGGCCGCGGTGTAGCGGCTGGGGAACGGCGGCCGTCCCGGTCCTCGGGGCGGGCCGCCGTTCGCGTACTCAGCCGTTGGCGAGTGCCTGGACCCGGTCGTAGGCGCCGTTGAACTTGTTGTGGTCACCGACCGTCGGCCCGGAGGAGGTGTACTGCCACATGGTGTGGAAGCCCCAGCCGGCGGGGAGTTCGCCCGGGGTGGTGTCGTAGCGGGCGATCCACAGCGGGTTGCCGGCGCCGAAGCCGCTGTAGTTGCCGGTGCACTGCTTCCACCAGCTGGTGGCCGTGTAGATCACGGCGTCGCGGCCGGTGCGGGCCTTGTAGGTGTTCAGGAAGTCACGGATCCAGCTGACCATCGCGGACTGCGTCTTGCCGTAGCAGGCCGCCCCGTAGGGGTTCCATTCGATGTCCAGCGCGCCCGGCAGCGTCTTGCCGTCGCGCGACCAGCCGCCGCCGTTGCTCGCGAAGTAGTTGGCCTGGGTGGCCCCGCTGGCGGTGTCGGGGGTCGCGAAGTGGTACGCGCCACGGATCATGCCCACGTTGTACGAACCGTTGTACTGCTGGGCGAAGTACGGGTTCTCGTAGTACGTGCCCTCGGTGGCCTTGACGTAGGCCCACTTCACGCCGCTGTTCCACAGCGTGGACCAGGCGACGTTGCCCTGATGGCTGCTGACGTCGACGCCCTCGGTCTGGGTGGCGCCGCCGCCGGTGGGCAGACCGCCCTGGCCGTCGTGTTCGATGACGCCCTGGCCGAGGCGGGCGGAGCCGCGCGGGGGGACGTCGTCCGCCTGGGCCGCCGTGGGGAGCGTCAGGAGGAGGGAGAGAGCGGACAGGAGCGCGAGGAGGACCGCCGCCGGCGAGAAGCGGGAGCGGCGGGACGGGCCGGGTCTGTGCACGGGCGTCTGTGGCATCTGCGTGCCTCCGAAGGCCTCGATGGTGCTCTGGGGGGACCTTGCGACAGGTTCACGGTGGACGTTCACGGTGGACGTTCGTGGTGGATGTCCAGGGAGGACGTTCGTGGTGGACGTCGGGGAGGACGTCATGGTGTGAACATGCCACTTGAAAAGCTACGCACGTAGACCGCCGCGGGGAAGAGGAACAGAGCGCCGCCGTTGGTCCACTCCAGTGGCGGTGGACCCGGGCGGCACGGTTCCGACCTTGCGAAATACTGGTCAGGCCGCTGGCGCCACGGCCGCGGCGCGGGAGTCTTCCGGCGATAACTTTCAGAATCGGGAAAGCGGGACATGGGTGCTACAGAGCAGGGCGTGAAGGACGGGACGCACGGTGAGGTCGACCCGGGGGTGGACCGCGAGTTCCTCTCCCTGGAACGGGAGTTGTCGCTCCTGATGCGCCGCGCGCGGGCCTCCTCCGGCGAGATGGCCCGCCAGGTCCACCCGGACCTGGAGCCCGCCGCGTACGGCCTGCTCGTCTGCCTGGACGACTCGGGCCCGCAGCGGGCCACCGAGCTCGCCGCGTACATCGGCGTCGGCAAGGCGACGATGAGCCGCCAGCTGCGGGCCATGGAGGAGCTCGGCCTGGTCTCCCGCGAACCCGACCCCGCCGACGGCCGCGCCTGGCTCATCCGGCTCACACCCGACGGCCGTACCCGCTTCCGCACGGTGCGCGCCGCCCGCCGCGCCCGGTACGTGCGCCAACTCCAGGGCTGGGACCGGGCGGAGGTGGCCGAGCTGGCCCGGCTGCTCGGGCGGCTGAACGCCGGCGCCGACGCGTGAGCCGCGGGGCGCCTCAGAGCTCCACGTACACCGCCGACGCGTGAGCCGCCGGACGCCTCAGAGCTCCACGTACACCGCCGCCGCGTCGTCGTGCCGCTTGCCGCGCGGGAAGGCGAGGCGGTCGGGATCGGCGTGCTCCAACTCCCGCACCCGGTCGAGGAGGTGCTGCGGCCCCTCCTTGCGCAGCAGCGCGAAGCACTCCGCCCAGTCGCCCTCGCGGAAGGTCTCGACCCAGCGCGCCGCCCCGTCGGTGAGGGCCGCCACCGCCTTCACGTCCGCCCGCGCCGCCTCGCCGGTGACCGCGCGCAGGGCGGCCGAGGGGTCCGCCGCGGCCGTGAAGAAGCCGTCCTCGGCGTTGCGCAGCGCCTCGACCGCCGCCCCGTAGGCCCGGCCCGCCACCTCCCGCTCGGCCGAGCCGCGCGGCAGGGCGCGCACCTGGTCGCGCAGGGCCTGGACGGCGGGCGGCAGTTCGGCGAGACGGCGGTCGAGGACGGCGGTCACCCCGCCGCCCTCGCCCTCCATGAGGAGGGCCGAGTCGGACAGGACCAGATGTTCGAGGCGCTCGGCGTCCCACCGCATGAGCACCACCGTTGCCTGAGGGGTGCGTGGGTGAGAAAGGTCACAGGTTGAACCATGGGCGTCGGCGGTACGCGTGATGGCGGCCGCAAGGACCTCAGGGAGCGTCATATCCCGCCGCGAAACGGACAGTTCGCCCAGTGCGCCGCCGAGTCGCGCCGTGAACCAGGGGACGGAATGCAGACAGCCCACGGACCCCTCGGGTGGGGTCACGCCGTCCAGGAGGACGAGCGATCCGCCCTGCCCGGAAGCGGGAAGCGCGACCGACGCGTAGTCCTCGTTGGGGCGTGCGGGGTCTCCGGGCTCAGTGGCGAGTTCGATACGCATTCAGCCAGTCTGCACGAGGCCCTCACGAGGGCCGTCGGATACGGGGAGCGGGGCCGGGATTGGCCCGGACCAGCAGGTCACGCGCCGGAATTGGACCGGAATGATCGACTCCGGCGGGCTGTGGCGGCGCATCCTGCCAAAGCCGGTCGGCGACGTCCAACCGGCACACCGCATATGCCCGGAGCTCCACGCGCCGGGACTTGCCCGCCAACTCCCCGCCGATGTTCACTCCTTCGGGTGGCCAGGCATGCGATGCGCGACCGCCACTCACCGGCGCTGGAAGGGTCAGGTGCCGTACCGGGGGCCGCGCTCGTGTTGACGGAACGTCACCCGGGCACATGGGCAGACGAAAAACAGGAATGCGAGCACCGGTGCAGATGATGCGGCCTCGGCGCGAAGGCAAGCAGACGGCCCCGGAAGGGGCCACGCCGGGCGCGACCAATTCGACCGACCGCGCGGCGGGCCCCGAAGGGCCTGACGTGACGGTGCCGGTGACGCCCGCCGGGCAGGCCGCGATGCCCCCGGCCGGGCAGGCCGCCCCCACCGCCCCCTCCGGAGACGTCGCCAAGGCCGCCGCCGCGGTTGCCGCCGGTGTCGATAAGAAGCCCACCGCCCGCGTGCGCAACCGGCTGATCGTCGCCGTGGCGGTCGTGGCCGCCGCCATCGCCGGTGCGGGCGCGCCCGCCCTCCTCGCCGCCTCCGGCCGGCTGAACGACACGCAGAGCCTCGTCACCCTCGCCGAGCAGACCCAGCAGGCCGTCTCCCTCAGCCACTCGCTGGCCGACGAGCGCGACGAGGTCACCTCCTTCATCGCCGCCGGCCGCCCCGAGGGCAAGGGCCTGTCCGAGAGCCGCAGCGCCCGCGTGGACCGGCAGATCGGCGAGCTGCGGGGCGCCGACGCCCCCGCCGGGCTGCGCGACGACCTCGCCGACGTCGCCGCCGTGCGCCGTGCCGCGCTCACCGGCAAGAGCACCGCCCTCGAAGCGCACGAGGCGTACACGAAGGTCATCACCGAACTCCACGGTCTCACCCGCGACCTGGCCGAGCAGCTGCCGCCCGAGGCCAACAAGGGCGCCCTCGCCCTCGCCGACCTCGACCACGCCGTCGAGCAGGCCGCCGCCGCCCGCGGCCTGCTCCTCGCCGCCCTCGCCGTACGGCCCTCTTCGTCCGCGTCCACCACCGTCGACCCGGCCACCGGTCTGCCGACCACCGCCACGGGCGAGTCGCCGGCCGACGGCAAGCGCCGCGACGGACTGAGCGCCGCCGCCCAGCAGGCCCACTTCCGCGAGCAGGCCGCCCTCGCCGACTTCCGCGACGCCGCCGACGACCCCGCCCGGGGCACGTACGAGTCGACCGTCACCGGCCCCGAGGTCACCACCGCCGAGAAGTACCTCGCCCGGCTCACCGACCAGCCCACGCTCTCCACCGCCGAGCAGGGCCTCGACCCCAAGAAGGTCGACGCCGCGCTCTCCGCCCGCATCGAGATGATGCGCGGCGCCGAGTCCGCGCTCGGCGTCGAGCGCACCAAGCACCTCGCCCAGCTGCGCGACGACGACGTCACGGCGCTGGAGATCCGCGTCGCGCTCGTCGGCGTCTGCCTGCTCGCCGCGGTCGGCGTCTCCATGGCGATGGCGCGCTCGCTGACCCGTCCGCTGGCCGTCCTGCGCCTCGGCTCCGCCCGCCTCGCCACCGAGCCGGCGCCGCAGGAGCCGATCCGCTTCACCGGCCGCGACGACGAGTTCGCCCAGGTCGTCCGCTCCGTCAACGCCCTGCACGGCCACGCCGCCGCCCTCACCGAGCGCCTGACCACCCTCGAAGCGGACCGCAAGCACCTCATCGGCAAGCGCCAGGCCATGGCCGACGAGCGCGAGGCCCTGCGCGCCGAACTGGCCGAGGCCTCGGCGCACCTGGACCGCGTACGCCAGTCCATCCACGGCACCTTCGTCAACCTCGCCCTGCGCACCCTCGGCCTGGTCGAGCGCCAGCTCGCCGTCATCGAGAACCTGGAAGACCGCGAGCAGGACCCCGAGCGCCTCGCCACGCTCTTCAAGCTCGACCACTTCGCCACGGTCATGCGCCGTCACAGCGAGAACCTCCTGGTCCTCGCGGGCGCCGAGCACGGCCACCAGCACCCCGGCCCCGTCCCGCTCGTCGACGTCGTACGCGCCGCCGTCTCCGAGATCGAGCGGTACGAGCGGGTGCGCATCGCCACGCTGCCGCCGCACGCGCACGTCGCGGGTTTCGCCGCGGACGACATCAGCCACCTCATGGCCGAACTCCTGGAGAACGCCACCTCGTTCTCGCCGCCGGACGCCTCCGTCGAGGTCTGCGGGTGGCTCCTGGAGAGCGGCGAGGTCATGCTCTCCGTCCAGGACGAGGGCATCGGTGTCACCAAGGACCGCATGGACGAGCTGAACGCGCGCCTCGCGGACTTCGACCCCGACGCGGCGTACGACCAGGAGAGCGGGGACGGCCTCGGCCTCGGCCTGTACGTCGTCGCCCGGCTCGCGGCGCGGCACGGCGCGCGGGTGCGGCTGCGGGAGCAGAAGCAGGGCGGCGTCGCGGCGGTCGTGGTGCTGCCCAAGCCGATCCTGGCGCAGGCGCTCTCGGCGACCGCGGTGGTCCCGCCGCCGCGGAACGGCGAGCCGTTGACGCACCTGCCCGGCTCGGAGGCCGAGGCCAACTCGAACGTCCTGCCGGGCCGCTCGATCAGCACCCCCGGCGAGGACCCGCTGATCGCAGCGGCCGAACGGACCCTGGAGTCGGCCCTGCCGGAGCTCCCGGTCGAGCCGGAGCCTGCCAAGGAGTCGGCGGCCGAGCACGAAGCCGAGCCGGAGTCCGAGCCCCGGAGCAAGGTCGAGCCCGAGTCCCAGGCCGGGCCCGAGCCCGAGGCCGAACCCGTGCCGTCGGCCTCGCCCTCGCCGTCGCCGTCGCCCTCGGCGGAGACGACCATGGAACTCATGGCCCCCGCGGTCCCGGAAACCGGCCCGGAGGCCACCCCCGACCAGGAGCCCGAGCCCGCACCCGAAGACCCCGCACCCGAAGCCCCCGCCCCCGCGCAGCCCAAGTGGGAGCGCGTCACCGACAAGGGGCTGCCCAAGCGCACGCCGAAGATCACGGCACCCGCGAGCGCCGCGCCCAAGCCGCGCGGTCCCGTGGACGCCGACGCACTCCGACGCCGCCTCGGCGGCTTCCACCAGGGCGCGCAGAGCGGCCGACGGGACGTGGAGGCCGAGCTCGCCGCGGGGGCGGACCCGACGGAGCCGGGGGACCAGTCGGAACGTAACAAAAAGACCGCAAAAGCCGCAGACGTAATGGGGGACTCAGTCGAGGAGGCAAGCAGTTGACTGCGCCCATGCGCACGCCCAGTTCTTCCGCCGGACCCGCCACGCCCGCTCCATACGGCCTGAGCAGTGAAGCCCGCAATCTGCACTGGCTGCTGACGAACCTCGTGGAGGAGGTGCCCGGGATCCTCTCCGTCGCGGTGGTCTCCTCCGACGGACTGCTGCTGCTCTCCTCCGACCCCGGGCGCAACGCCGAGCGCCCCGCCGCGAACACCGGCGGCCCCAAGGGATCCAGCGCCGACCTCGCCACCATCGTCTCGGGGCTCGGCTCCCTGACCATCGGCGCCGCCAAGCTGATGGACGGCGGAGGGATCAAGCAGACCGTGGTCGCGATGGCGGAGGGCAGCCTCTTCGTCATGTCGATCAGCGACGGCTCGCTGCTCGGCGTGCACGCCACCCCGGACTGCGACATGAGCGTCATCGCGTACCACATGGCGCTCTTCGTCGGCCGCGCCGGGCACGTCCTCACCCCCGAACTCCGCAGCGAGCTGCGCAAGTCGATGGAGAGCGCCCGATGAGCGGCAGCCGCAGCAATACGCCGAAGCTGCCGCAGCGCGGCGGCGACCGGAAACCCGCTCGCGTGCGCCCTTACTCCCTGACCGGCGGACGGACCCGGTTCGGCCACGTCCTGCTCGTCGAGACGTTCGTGGCGAGCAACCCCGAGCTGGAAGCGGCCGAGGAGCGCCTCGAACTGCCCAAGGGCAACCTCTCCCGCGTCATGCCGGAGATGCGAGCGATCGTCGAGATCTGCCGCCGCATGCGCACGGTCGCGGAGATCGCGGCCCTCCTCAAGATGCCGCTCGGCGTGGTCCGCGTACTCCTCAGCGACCTCGCCGATCAGGGAAAGATCCGCGTGTACGGTACGGGCCACGGCCCGGGCAAGCCCGACCGCGCACTGCTGGAAAGGGTGCTGAGTGGACTCCGCCGTCTCTGAACTCCTCGAACACGAACACGAGGGTCAGTTGCAGGCCTGGCAGACGGACAGGTCACGCGCCCCCATCGCCACGAAGATCGTGGTGGCGGGCGGCTTCGGCGTCGGCAAGACGACGCTGGTGACCGCCGTCTCCGAGATCACGCCCCTCCAGACGGAGGCGCTGATGACGCAGGCGAGCGCCGACACCGACGACCTGAGCGGCACGCCGGAGAAGACGACCACCACGGTCGCCATGGACTTCGGCCGCATCACGCTCGACGACGACCTGGTGCTGTACCTCTTCGGCACGCCGGGGCAGCAGCGCTTCTGGTTCATGTGGGACGACCTGGTGCGCGGCGCGATCGGCGCCGTCGTGCTCGCCGATACCCGCCGCCTGTCCGACTGCTTCCCGGCGCTCGACTACTTCGAGAGCTGCGGGTTGCCGTACATCGTGGCCGTCAACCACTTCGACGGCAGCGAGAGGTTCGAGGTGCCCGATGTGCGCGAGGCCCTCACGGTGCCGCCGCACATACCCGTGCTGATCATGGACGCGCGGCAGCGGATCTCGGTCATCGAGTCGCTGCTCGCCCTGGTGGGCCACGCGCTGGACGCCACCCCCGAGTAGCCGACGCCACCCCCCACAGCCTCAGCCTCTTTGAGTACGTACGTAGGAGAAGTGCCCCCATGCGGAAGATACTTGTCGTAGGAGCCGGTCAGTCCGGACTCCAGATCGCCCTCGGACTCCAGGCGCGGGGGTACGAGGTCACCTTGATGTCCAACCGCACGGCGGACGAGATCCGGTCCGGGCGGGTCATGTCCACCCAGTGCATGTTCCACACGGCGCTCCAGCACGAGCGCGACATCCAGGCGAACTTCTGGGAGTCGCAGGCCCCGAGGATCGAGGGCCTCGGCGTCTCGGTCGCCGGCCCCGACTCCTCCCGCGTCATCGACTGGGTCGGCAAGCTCGACGGCTACGCCCAGTCCGTCGACCAGCGCGTGAAGATGGCCGGCTGGATGGAGACGTTCGCCCAGCGCGGCGGCCAGCTCGTCATCCACGGCGCGGCGGTCTCCGACCTCGACTACTTCTCCCGCGCCTACGACCTGGTGCTCGTCTCGGCGGGCAAGGGCGAGCTGGTGTCGATGTTCGAGCGCGACGCGTCCCGCTCGCCGTTCACCGAGCCGCAGCGCGCCCTGTCGGTCGCGTACGTCCACGGGCTCGGCCCGCGCCCCGAGCATCCCGAGTTCGACGCGGTGCGCTGCAACCTCGTGCCCGGCGTCGGCGAGCTCTTCGTCATGCCGACGCTCACCACCTCCGGCCGTGCCGACATCCTCTTCTGGGAGGGCATCCCGGGCGGCCCCCTCGATGTCTTCCAGGGCGTCAAGGACCCGAGCGAGCACCTGGCGCTCACTCTCGAACTCCTGGAGAAGTTCCTGCCCTGGGAGTACGCGCGCGCCACGAAGGTCGAGCTGACCGACGCGGGCGGCACGCTGGCCGGGCGGTACGCCCCCACGGTCCGCAAGCCCATCGGGCGGCTGCCCGGCGGCGGCGCGGTCCTCGGCGTCGCGGACGTCGTCGTCGCCAACGACCCGATCACCGGGCAGGGCTCCAACTCGGCGTCCAAGTGCGCCGCCTCGTACATCTCCGCCATCGTCGAGCACGGCGACAAGCCGTTCGACGAGGCGTGGATGCAGTCGGCGTTCGACCGCTACTGGGACACCGCGCAGTGGGTCACCAAGTGGACCAACGCGATGCTGGGCGCCCCGCCGGAGCACGTCCTGAACATCCTCGGCGCGGCGGGGCAGCTCCAGCCGGTCGCCGACCGGTTCGCGAACGGCTTCAACGACCCGGCCGACTTCGAGAACTTCTTCTACGACCCGGACAAGGCCGCCGCCTACCTGGAGTCGGTCGCGTCCGGCGCCTGATCGCCGCCGTACCCCAGATCGCTGCCCGAGGTCGCCCCCTCGGGCAGCTCCGGCGGGGTGTAGCCGCTCAGGGGCCGGCTCTTGGGGTCGGGCCGGACCGCGCCGAGGACGGGGTTCGCCGCGATCGGTGACACCTTGACGCGGGCGCCGGGGCGCGGCGCGTGCACGACCCTCCCGTCGCCCAGGTACATCGCCACATGCGTGGCCTTCGGGAAGTAGACGACGAGGTCGCCGGGGCGCAGCTTCGACAGCGGGACGCGGCGCAGCTTCGCCCACTGCTCCTGGCTGGTCCGGGGGATCGCGCGGCCCGCGTGCCGCCAGGCCTTCGACGTCAGCCCCGAGCAGTCGTACGTGTCCGGGCCCGCGGTGCCCCATTCGTAGGGCCGCCCGATCTGGCGCACCGCGAAGTCGAGGGCCTTGTCGCCCCGCGGTGAGGGCGCGCGCGTGGCCGGGCTGCCGCCGAGGGCGCCGGACGCCACGAACTCCTCCTGGGCGCGGGCCGTCCCCGCGTCCTCCGCCGCCCGGAGCGCGGCGAGCTGGTCGGGGGTGAGCGCGGCGAGCAGTTCGTGGACCTCCTTGAGCCGGCCGCCGACCTCGTCCCGCTGCTTCTTCTGCCGGGCGGCCAGGGCGCTCTGGGCGGCCAGGGCCCGCCGCGCCGCGTCGGCCAGCTCCCGGGCCCTCTTCTCGCCGCCGGTCAGCCGCTCGATCGCGGCGGCCCGCCCGGCGGCGACCCGCTGGATGACGTGGCTCTGGTCGAGGGCGCGTTGCGGGTCGCGGGCGAGCAGTAGGCGTACGTAGGGGGAGAGGCCGGTGGCGCCCTGGTACTGCTGGCGGGCGAAGCGGCCCGCGTCGCCGCGGCTGTCGCGCAGCGAGGCGCGGGCCTGGATCAGCTTCCGGTTCAGGTCCGCCGCCTTGGCACGCTGCTCCTTGAGCTTCTCCTCGGTGGCGTTGTAGGTCTCCGTGGCCTCCTCGGCGGCTCGGTAGCGCTGCTGAAGGTCTGTCAGCAAGGCGCTGAGGGTGCGGCCTTCCGGTCGCGGGGCCGCGGGGGCCGCGGGGGCCGCGTGGGCGGGGGGTGCGGGCGTGCACAGGGCGCTCAGGGCGGCGCCTGTGCAGATCCAGCGCAGCAGCCGTGCTGACACGTCATCACCTCCGGTGCAGGGGCGGGACTTCCGCCGCGCGCATCGTGAGCGTGGGGGGTCAGCGGGGGGTGCGCCTCTCGGGGGTGGGCGGTCGGCGCAATGGGGTCACTCGTACGGGGGGTGGCGGTGTGGGGGGTTGTGTTTTGGGTGCGGGTGAGTGGGGGCTGGGTGCGCAGTTCCCCGCGCCCCTGAGGGGGGTGGGTTCTCTCGGTCGTGCGTGCGGGTGCGTCTCGGTTGAGCGCGCTCGCGCGGCGGAGCCGCATGTGTCACAGCCCCGCGCCCCTTACGGGGCGGTGGGTGGCGTGGGGTTGGGGGCGCTCGCGTGGCGGAGCCGCATGTGCCACGGTCCCGCGCCCCTTACGGGGCGGTGGGTGGCGTGGGGTTGGGCGCGCTCGCGTGGCGGAGCCGCATGTGCCACGGTCCCGCGCCCCTTACGGGGCGGTGGGTGGCCTGTGGTTGGGGGCGCTCGCGCGGCGGAGGCGCAGGTATCGCAGTCCCGCGCCCCTTACGGAGCCGCGCCCCTTACGGAGCCGCGCCCCTTACGGAGCCCCGCCCCTTACGGTCGGCCGCCCGGCTTGGACCACGGCCATTTCAGGCCGTCGTCCTTGGCGCCCTCGGGGTCGTACTCGTACTGCCACTTCGGGGTGAGGGTGAGGCGTTGGGCTGGCTTCGTGGGGGTGCGGCGGTAGACCAGGACGGTCGGGGGGCCGCCGGCGTCGTCCGGGACGGGGACGCGGTACACCTTCGGCGGGTGGCCGGTCGGGCCGAGCAGGACCGGGAGCACGCGGCCGTCCAGGGGGCCACCCACGAAGGGGGTCTCTTCGCTCTTCACACCACCAGTGTCACACCGAGGCCGTCACAGCAGGTGGCCCGCGTCGGCGACCACCGGCAGCACACGCCGCGCGAGGCCGCCCACGGGGCCCTCCGCCGTCTCCAGGTCCAGCGCCCGTCGCACGACCCGCGCCGTCTGCGGGTCGCGTCCCGCCGTCGTCACGAGCACCGCCATGAACTGTTCGACGAGCATGTCCCGCAGCTCGTCCAGCGGCGGCTGCTTCTCCTCGTCGAGCCAGATCAGCGACGCCGCCTCCACCGCGGTGATCCACATCCGTACGGTCATCCGCAGCCGGGGCCCCGGCTCCGGCACGTCCAGGTGGGTGAGGATGTGCTCGGCGGCGGCCCTGCGCACGCCGTCCACTATGGCGGTGGTCCGGGAGGTCTCCACCACGCTGCCGCCCTGGAGCAGCGCGCTGAACCCCGTGTCGTGCTCGTCGACGAACGCCAGGTACCGGTCGAGCGCCCGGGAGAGCCGCTGGGTGAGGGGGCCCTCGGGGGGCTCGGCGAAGCACTGCTCCAGCTCGTCGGCGGCAGACCGCAGCGCGGCCTCGTACAACTGCTGCTTGCCGCCCGGGAAGTAGCGGTACACGAGAGGCCGGGAGACCCCGGCCGCCTCGGCCACGTGGTCGAGGCTGACCTCATCGGGTGCGCGGTGCGCGAAGAGGGAGAGCGCGGACTCCAGGAGCTGCCGCCGCCGCGCTTCGACGCTCAGGCGGCGGTACGCGGGGCTGGTGGCTGGCGAGGTCATGCCTCGCAGCGTAACCGCCGCGCGTCCCGGAGGGGTGCGGGGAACTGCGCGGTCACCCGCACACGACCCGCGGCGAGCGAAGGGCTACGCCAGCAACCCCGACGACCTCCAGAGCCGCCGCCCGGGCCCCCGCATCACCCCGATGTCGTCCAGGAAATCCGTCAGTCGTTTCGCCCCGGTCTGCATGACCTCCCTGCGGTGTCCGCTCGCCTTCACCTGCGCCACGGCCTCGCGGCGGTCGAGCCCGACATCCGAGTACACCTTGGGGTTCACGAAGGCGAGCGAGAAGACCCGCGCGGCTTCGCCGCAGCTCAGCCGCGTCAACTCCCGCTCCCAGCGCGGCGCGGTCACCATCTGGCGCCGCAGCTCCTCGCGGGCGTACCGGACGTGGCGCGCCTCCTCGACGACGTGGATGCGGGTCACGCCGCGCACGATGGTCTGGACGCGCTCGTCCGGGAAGGTGAGCCGCTGCATCCAGTCGAGGATCTCCTCGCCGAGCAGCGTGCAGGCGAAGGAGCCGGGCGTGGTGGAGACCGTCTTGAGTATGCGCGCGAGGTTGTGGTTGAGGCGCGTGACGGGGTACGTCGGCGCCCCGCCCTTCTGGATCATGCGCGCGAACATCATGGAGTGCCGGCACTCGTCGGCTATCTCGGTCAGCGCGTACCGTACGTGCGCGCTGGTCACCGACTTGTCGTAGATGTGCCGCACGAGCAGCTGCATGAGGATGATCTCGAACCAGATGCCGAGCGAGGCCAGGGAGGCGGCCTCGTGCCGGGCCAGGTCCATCCGCTGTTCCTCGGACATCTGCTTCCACAGCGGGGTGCCGTAGAGCGAGACGAGCTCCGGCGGCCAGAACCACTTGCCCTCCTCTACGGGGGCGTCCCAGTCGAGTTCCCTGTCGGGGTCGAAGGAGTGCTTGGCGGAGGACTCCAGGAGCCGGACGGCCACCTGCTCCCGGTCCTTGAGCAGTCCGAGCGCGTCCCGCAGGCCCTGGAGTGAAACGTCTTCCGTCACGGTCGTCATGACTGTCCCTGCCTTGTCGCGGGTTACCGGCGGTATCACCGGCGGTCATCCACTTATGAGACTGCTTGTCAGCAAGGCCGTCAATCCCTCGCGCACGACTTGTTGACCCCTTGTCCAGCAGCGTGTGAGCCTGCCTCTATGTCGACGCACGAGCTTTACACCAGGCCCCCCGGCGAGCCCAACTGGCAGGTACCGTCGGCCGGTTCGGCTCGCTTCAGCTGGGAGTACGACGAGGGACGCGAGCGCCTCCTCGCCCTGTACCAGAAGGGCAAGGACAAGCAGTGGGACGGCGCCAGGCGCATCGACTGGGACCTGGAGGTCGACCCGCTCGACCCTCTCGGCACCCCCGACGAGTCGCTGTCGCTGTACGGCACGCCCCACTGGGCGAAGCTGACCGAGAAGGACAAGGGCGAGCTGCGCAAGCACTACGCCTCCTGGCAGTTCAGCCAGTTCCTCCACGGCGAGCAGGGCGCGATGGTGTGCGCGGCGCGCATCGTCGAGTCGGCGCCCGACCTGGACGCGAAGTTCTACTCCGCGACCCAGACCATGGACGAGGCGCGGCACGCCGAGATCTACGGCCGCTTCCTGCACGAGAAGATCGGGATGCTCTACCCGATCAACGACAACCTCCAGTCGCTGCTCGGCGACACCCTGCGCGACTCCCGCTGGGACATGCCCTACCTCGGCATGCAGGTCCTCATCGAGGGCTTGGCGCTTGCCGCCTTCGGCATGATCCGCGACACCACCGACAAGCCCCTGCCCAAGCAGATCCTCGCGTACGTCATGCAGGACGAGGCCCGCCATGTCGCCTTCGGGCGGATGGCGCTGCGCGACTACTACAAGCAGCTCACCGACGCGGAGCTGCGCGAGCGCGAGGAATTCGTCATCGAGGGCTGCTACTTGATGCGCGACCGGCTGCGCGGCGTCGAGGTCCTGGAGAACCTCGGCATCCCCAAGGCGCAGGCCGAGGAGTACAGCGAGCAGTCCGAGTTCCTCGCCCTCTTCCGGCAGCTGCTCTTCAGCCGCATCGTCCCCTGCGTCAAGGACATCGGCCTGTGGGGCAAGCGGCTCCAGCAGGCCTATGTGGACATGGGCGTCTTCGAACTGGGCGACGCCAACCTCGACCAGCTCATGGCCCAGGACGAGGAGATCGCCGAAAAACTGGACGCGGAACGCTTCGCCGCCGAGGAGGAGGAGCGCGTGGCGGAGGTGGAGGACGCGATCGCGGCGGGCGGGGCGGCGGACTGAGGCCAACGCGGCGCACGCGCGTCACTCGATGGGCGGGTGCTCAGGCGTTCCCGCTGGGTACGCTGGCCTCACCAGGCAAGGTCTGCCCCATGGGAGCGATCATGAGCGCCGCACGCGAGTACGGACTCGACGGTGAGTACAAGTGGCCTCGCCCGCCGGAGGGCGGCTGGACGGCGGACGACCTCGACGAGCTCCCGGATCTTCCTCCGCACACAGAGCTGCTCGACGGGAGCCTGGTCCTCGTGAGTCCGCAGACCGCCTTTCACATGCGTACGATCCGGCTGCTGGAGAACTCGCTGCTCGACCAGGCACCGGACGACTTCGACGTCTTCCGCGAGTTCACCATCACGCTGGACAGGCGCAACCGCCCTGAGCCCGACGTGCTGGTCACACGCGCCGGCGCGGACCTCGGGACCAAGGAGACGCGGCTGCTCCCGGAGGACGTCGTCGTCGCCGTCGAGGTCGTCTCCGAGGACTCCGAGGACCGCGACCGTGAGGTAAAGCCCCGCAAGTACGCCCAAGCGGGCATCGCCCACTACTGGCTCGTCGAACAGAACCGGGGTCTCCCGGTGGTGTACGTCTACGAGCTCGACCCGGTGGGCCGCGCCTACGGCCTGTCGGGCATCTTCCACGACCGGCTCAAGCTGACCGCGCCCTTCCCCCTCGACATCGACCTCACCGCGCTCCGCCGCCGCTGAGCGCCGCCTCCATCACCGCCTTCGCGACGGGGGCCGCGCTGCCGCCGCCGCTGATGTCGCCGCGGTCCGCCGACGCGTCCTCGACGACCACCGCGACCGCCACCGAGGGCTCGGGCTCCTCGCGGCCCTGCGCCCAGGAGACGAACCAGGCGTACGGCGTGCCGGAGTTGCCGATGCCGTGCTGGGCGGTGCCCGTCTTGCCGCCCACCGTCGCCCCCGGCACGGCGGCGTTGGCGCCGGTGCCCTTCTCGACGACCTGCGTCATCATCTCGCGCAGCCGCGCCGCCGTGCCGGGGTTCATCGCCTGCCGCAGGGTCCGCGGGCCCGAGGCGGCCACCACGTCACCGTCGTCCGTGGTCGTCCGCTCCACCAGGTAGGGCGCCTTGAGGGAGCCGCCGTTGGCGACGGCCGCCGCGACCAGCGCCATCTGGAGGGGCGTCGCCCGGGTCTCGTACTGGCCGATGGAGGAGAGCGCGAGCTGCGGCTTGTCCAGGGACGTGTCGAAACGGCTGGGGGAGGCGGGAGAAGGGATGCGCGGTCCGCTGTCGTCGAAGCCGAACTTCCGTGCGGTCTCCACCATCGGGCCGAGCCCCGTGTCGACGCCGAGCTTCGCGAAGACCGTGTTGCAGGACCACTGGAAGGCGAACCGCAGCGAGGCGTCGGCGCAGCCCTCCACCTCGTTGGTCAGCCGCGTGCGCGTGCCCGGCAGGGTGTAAGGGTCGGGGGACTTCGTCGGCGCGTCCGGGTCCTTCACCGCCCCCGACTCCAGCGCGGCGGCCGCCGTGACGACCTTGAACGTCGAACCGGGCGGATACGTCTGGCGGATCGCGCGGTTCAGCATCGGCTTCTCGGCCCCGCCGTTCAGCCTCGCCCACGCCCTCGCCACCGCCCGGCCGGTGCCCGAGAGCCGCTCGGGGTCGTAACTGGGCGTGCTGACCAGCGCGAGGATCTTCCCGGTGGACGGCTCGACCGCCGCCACGGCGCCCCGCTTGCCGCCCATCCCCGAGTAGGCGGCCCGCTGCACCGCCGCCTTGATGGTGGTCTCCACCTTGCCGCCGGGGTTCCGCGCGCGCGTGACGTCGTTCCACAGGGGGAGCGGGGCGAGCATCGGGTCGGTGCCGGAGAGGATGCCGTCCTCGGCGTTCTCCAGGAAGGTCGTGCCGTACACCTGCGAGGCGAAGCCGGTCACCGGGGCGTACAGCGGCCCGTTGTTGTACGTGCGTTCGTACCGCAGTTGCTCCCCGGTGTCCTTGGAACCGGTGATCGGACGCCCGTCGACCAGGATGTCGCCGCGCGGCTGCTCGAAGCGGGCGATGGCCGGCCGCCGGTTGGCGGAGTTCCCGTCCAGGGACGCGGAGTCGACGACCTGCACGCGGGTGGCGTTGACGAGCAGCGCGAGCAGCAGCAGCGCGCAGAAGGCGGAGGCGTGCCGCATGTACCGGGTCACCGGGGGTCCTCGCCGGCGAACTGGGCGCGGGCCGAGTCGCTGAGCCGGATGAGCAGCGCCACGATGATCCAGTTGGTGACGACGGACGAACCGCCCTGCGCGAGGAACGGCATCGCCATGCCGGTGAGCGGGATGAGCCCCATGACACCGCCGGCGATCACGAAGACCTGGAGCGCGATGATCGAGGCGAGCCCGATCGCGAGCAGCCGCCCGAAGGGGTCCCGCAGCGCGAGGCCCGCGCGGTAGCCGCGCTCGACGAGGAGGGCGTAGAGCAGGAAGATCGCGCAGAGCCCGGCGAGGCCGAGCTCCTCGCCCGCCGTCGCCAGGATGAAGTCGGACTTCGCGGCGAAGCCGATGAGGATGGAGTGGCCGAGCCCGAGCCCGGTGCCGAGCATCCCGCCGGCCGCGAAGGCGAAGAGGGACTGGGCGAGCTGGTTCGGTCCCTCGCCCGCGTCGATGGAGGCGAAGGGGTGCAGCCAGTCCTGGACGCGGCTGTGCACGTGTGGTTCGAGCGAGCCGACCGCGAAGGCGCCCAGCGCGGCGAGGAGCAGGCCGACCGCGATCCAGCCGATGCGGCCCGTGGCGACGTACAGCAGGATCACGAAGAGCCCGAAGAAGAGCAGCGAGGTGCCGAGGTCGCGCTCCAGGACGAGGACGCCGACGCTCAGCAGCCAGATGGTGACGATCGGGCCGAGGACGCGGCCGGTGGGCAGCTGGAGGCGCCGGAACCGCCACAGGGTGCGGCCCGTGCAGGCGAGCGCGTTGCGGTTGGCGGCGAGGTAGCTGGCGAAGAAGACCGCGAGGAGGACCTTGGCGAACTCGCCCGGCTGGATGGAGAGCCCGCCGAACCTGATCCAGATCCGGGCGCCGTTCACGGCGGGGAAGAAGATCGGCACGATCATCAGGACCAGCGCGGTGACCACCGAGAGGTAGGCGTACCGCTGGAGCACCCGGTGGTCGCGCAGGACGAGCACGGCGGCGATGAACAGCGCCACGCCGACGGTCGACCAGACCAGCTGGGCGGGCGCGGCCTCGTCGTGCGGGGTCTGAAGGTCGAGGCGGTAGATGAGCACCAGGCCGAGGCCGTTGAGGAGCACCGCGATGGGCAGCAGCAGCGGATCGGCGTACGGGGCGCGGAAGCGGACGGCGAGGTGCGCGAGGAGGGCGAGCACACCGAGCCCGGCGCCGTAACCGGCGGCGCCGGGCGGGACGGTGCCGTTCTTCGCGAGACCGACGGCGCAGTAGCCGTACACGCAGAGCAGGACGGCGACGACGAGCAGGGCGAGCTCCGTGCCGCGGCGCCGCGGGACGCGGACGGCGGGGACCGCGGGGGATGCGGTGCCCACTCCTGTTCCGGTCATGCCGGGAACGTAGCAAGCAACGCGCCCTGAAGTCCGCTTATGCCGTATATGTCGACTGACGTGGCCGTGTGGTGCGGCGGCGCGGCGTCAGCACCAGCGCGGTGCCTTCCCGATGTTGGCGATGTAGTTCGCCGACCCCCAGGCCCAGGTCCCGTCGGTGAGCAGGTACCAGTGGTTGGTGCGGCCCACGCGGTCGCCCTTCGTCTTGCAGTAGATGGTGACGACCTTGCCGTGGGGCTCGCTGCGGACCACGCGGCTGCCGCGGCGGGGCGAGTCGCGGAGCAGGAGTCCGCTCTTGGCGGTCACGCGGCCCTTGTAGACGGGGGCTTTGTAGTCGGTGACGGGTGCTCTGTGATCGGTGGCGGGTGCTTTGTGGTCGGTGACGCGTCCCTTGTGGTCGGGGTCGTCCTGGGCGGCGGCGGGGCCGGAAAGGCCGAGCGTGGCGAGGGCGCCGGCGGCGGCGAGTACGCCGAGCCGGGTGGCGGTGGTCCGCGGGGACATGGGGCCTCCTCGGGAGGAAGGGAAAGAGGGCGCGGGCGTGCGGCTTCTGATGAGTGCTCAAAGGCCGCACATCACAGTAAAAGCGGCACTTTGGGCGCGCGCACGCTCACGTGGTGCTTTCGGGCCCGTCCGCCTCGTCCTCGGCGGGGCACTCGTCGAACGGCAGCCGCAGCGTCGCCACCGCCCCGCCGTCCGGGGCGTTGGTGAAGGTCAGCCGGGCGCCGAGAACCGCCGTCTGGCCGAGCGCGATGGTCAGCCCGAGGCCGTGGCCCTTGCTCGTGCCCTCGGTGCGGAAGCGCTGCGGACCGTGCTCCACCAGGTAGTCGGGGTAGCCGTCGCCGTGGTCCCGCACCGTCACGACCGGCCCGTCGACCGTCACCACCACCGGCGCCCGGCCGTGCTTGAGCGCGTTGGCGACCAGATTGCCGAGCACCCGCTCCAGGCGCCGCCGGTCGGTCTCCACGCACACGTCGTGGACGACGACCAGCTCCGTGCCCTCGCCGGAACCCCGCACCACACGCTCCGCCAACGGGGCGAGCTGATGGGCGTCCAGATCCACGCGCTCGCTCTTCGCGTCGAGCCGCGAGATCTCCAGGAGGTCCTCGGTCAGCGTGCGCAGCGCGGCCACCCGGTCCCGCACCAGCTCGGTGGGGCGCCCCGGCTCAAGGAGTTCGGCCGCCGCGTGCAGGCCGGTCAGCGGCGTCCGCAGCTCGTGCGCCACGTCGGCGGTGAACCGCTGCTCGCTCAGCAGCTTGCCCTGGAGCGAGGACGCCATGGTGTCCAGCGCCCCGGCGACCGCGGCCACCTCGTCCTGGCGGCGCGCGGGGTCCTTGGTGCGCGGGTCGTTGACGCGCGCGTCGAGGTCGCCGGCGCTGATCCGCCGGGCGACCTGCGCCGTCTGGTGCAGCCGCCGGGTCACCCGCGTCACGGCGAACGCGCCGACCAGCAGCGTCGCCCCGATCGCGAGCACGGAGGAGCCGAGGATCGCCCGGTCGAGCCCGTCGATGGTCCGGGCGCCCTGCGCGTAGTCGACCTGGACGGCGATGGCGCGGCCCCCGGCGGCGGGCCCCGCCGCCCACATCGTCGGCCGGGAGTCGTGGGCGGCGACCATCGTGCCGCGCTCCCCGCTCAGCGCCAGCTCACGCAGCGGCCCGGGCAGGCCCTCGGGGTCGACGCCCGCGCCGAAGCCGAGGCGGTCGCCCGCCTCGTAGCGCTCGGTGACCTCCGTCAGCCGGTCGAGGGCCCGCTCCCTGGCCTGCCCGACGGTCTGGTTGGTCACCGAGACGTGCACGAGCATGCCGAGCAGCGCGGCCAGCGCGCAGCACATCACGGTGATGAAGACGGCCGCCTTCCAGGTGAGCGTCGCCGTCCACGCGGGAAGCCGCGGCCCGCGCGGCCGGTGCCGGATCATCGTCCCCCGCATCATCGTCCCCCGCTCTCGGAAGGGGCCGGGCGGGGAGCCTTCGGCCGGGGCGCGTCCGAGGAGCGCACGATCTCGTCCCGCTTCGGCAGCATCGTCTTCTGGTGCGCGTCCCAGGACCAGACCGTGTGGTACTCGTACCCCGGCAGGCTGGAGACGGCGCGGATGATCAGGTCGCGCCCGGCCAGTTCCACACCGAGCACGGCGTCGCTCATCTCCATGATCTGCGTCAGCCGCCGGTTCTGTTCGGCGTAGACGCGGATGTCGAGGTTGTCGTCGGGTGTCGAGACGCCGACGATCAGGTCGTCCGCGCCGTCACCGGTCAGATCGCGGTAGTACGCCTTGAGGACCGGGCACCGCTCCTGCGCGCCGGAGTCCTCCTCGGCGCAGTCCTCCAGCCGCGCGACGGTCTCCTCGTACACGGAGTCCGAGGTGTCGTACGTCCCGGGGTTCTGGTCGAAGTCCGCGCGGACCACGTCGGCCGGGTTCACCTTGCGCAGGTCACCGCCGGGGACCTCGACGCCTTTGACGCGCACGCTCTCTATGGCGCCGTAGTCCTCGGCGGGCGCGGACGGGGGCGGCAGGTCGGGCCACAGGTGCGTGGGGCCCTGGGCGCTGGGGGTCGCACCGGCGCCGCGCAGCCCGCCCGGGTCGCCGCAGCCGCCCGCCAGGGCCGCGGCGAGCGCGGCGAAGGCGGCGGCGAGCGCGAGCCGGCTGCGGTTCACTGCACTCCTGCCTGCCGCGGGTGCGGCCTGTCGTCACGGCGGCCGGCCGTAGGTTCAGGAGACCAGGTCGGCGTAGAGGATGATGTTGTCAGACCGGTGGCCGCCGACGATCGGCCCACCGCAGGTGAGCAGGCGCAACTCGGGCCGCCTGGTCGCCCCGTACACCTTATGGGTGGGGAAGTCCTTCTTGTCCACCTGCTGGATCTCCCGCACCCTGAACCTCGCCGTGCTGCCGTCCGCGCGCGGTACCTCAATGGCGTCGCCCACGTCGATCTTCGCGACGTCCCGCATCAGCGCCGGGCCGTTCACCGTGTCGTAGTGCGCGACGATCACGGCGGCCCCCTTCTCGCCGGGCGTGACCGAGCCCGTCCACCAGCCGGGCTTCTCCGCCTTGGCCACCGGCGGCACCTCAAGTTCCTGGTCCGCGCCGAGGCCGAGGTGGAGCATCGACGTCGCGTCGACGCCCGCCGCGGGGATACGCAGACCGGTCGGCTCGGAGGCCTTCAGCGGGGCCGAGGCCTGCTGGGCCCGCGTCGTGGCGGCGTTGTTCACCTTGACGTCGGGGGCGGTGCCGCCGGTGCCGCCGCCCTGGCCGCAGGCGATCAGGGCGATGCCGAGGGCGGCGGTCAGGGCCGAGGCGACGGCGATGCGGGTGCTGTGACGGCGCGGGTCGGGGCCGGGCTGGACGCCGGGGGAACGGTGTGGGTCCGGGCCGGGCTCGGCGGTGGGGGAGGTGTGCACGGGGGGCTCCTCTTGCGGGAGGGGGGCGGAGGGGGCGGGAGGGGAAGGCGGGGTCCGGGTCAGGCGTCCGTGCGGCCGCGGCGCAGCATCGCGTAGCCGAGACCCGCGGCGCCGGCCGCCGCCATGCCGCCGCCCGCGGCGAGGAACGCGGGGTTGCCCGCGCCCCGAGCCCCGTCGGCCCCGGCGCCGACGCCACCGCGCGGGGTGGCGGTCGCGGCACCGTCCCCGCCGTCGAGATGCGTGACGCCGATGTGTCCGTTGGACGGGTACAGCTCGTACCGCACGCCGCTCTCGGTCACCGTGGGGTGCCGGGCGGAGAGGGTGGCGATCTGCTGGTCCCCCACCGAGAGCGTCGCGACATAGGCGCCGTCACGGTTGCGCACCTCGGCCTTCGCGCCGTGGCCCAGCGTGACCGTGACCTCGTGGCCCCCCGCCGCCCCCGGTTTCGGGTCCGGCGCCGGCGCGCCCGCGAAGGCCCCGGCGGCCGGCGCGAGCAGCACACCGCCGACGAGCGCGGTGACGGCGGCGGCGTGGAGGGCGTGGCGGCGGGTGCTCACGGGGCGTTCCTTCGGTCGGTCTGCTGGTCCGGGCGGATGCCACCGAAGCTAGACGTCCGCCATTGCGGCCCTCCCTCGGCTGTGTAACAGCGCGCCATACCTGTGCGGGCGGTGTGGTTACGGGAGCGGGGCGAGTCCCGTCCGGGGGCACGGGTGGCGGGCGGGTTCCGTCCGGTACGGGGCCGGGACCGGGGCCGGGTTATTGCCCTGGCGGCCCGTCGGCTGGTCCCATGGTCGGGGGGTGATGCGGCATGAGCGGCCTGCGCGTCGTACCGGCCTGGCGGCACGGGCAGGAGCGGTTGTACGTCTGTCGCGCGGGCGGCGGGAACGTCGCCTGGTACGACCGGGACACCGCCCGGGTGAACCTGCTCAGCGAGGATGACGAGGCGGAGGTCCTGCGGGTCCTCGCGCCGTTCCTCGTCGGCGACGTCACGGTGGGCCCACCGCCGGTCCCCACCCCCGCCGACCTGGCCCGGCTCGCCCTGCACCCCGATGACGACCTCGCCCCGAACCGCCCCGGCGAGGCCCTCCACATCGCCCTGGAGCGCGACCCGGCACCCGCGCGCAGGCTGCGCGCCGACCCCCGGCACCGCGCGCTCGCCGCGGAACAGGCGGTCGGCGGCGCCCTGGACGGCCTGGCAGGCGCGGGCTGGCGCACGCTGCACTCGCTGCCGCTGCCCGGCGGGGCCCGCATCCAGCACCTGCTGATCGGCCCCGGCGGCCTGTTCTGCGTGGCCGCCCTCGCCGTCCGCAAGCAGCGCGTGCGCATCGCCGACCCGATGGTGACCGTGGGCCGCCGCGAGCCCGTCCCGCTGCTGCGCACGCTCCGCTCCGCCGCGAGCCGCGCCTCGTTCGCGCTCACGGCGGAGGTCCGCCCCGTCCTGGCGCTGGCCGGAACAGCGGCGGCGGACCTGGGCCCGCCGGGGTCCCCTCGCGACGTACGGGTGCTGCGCGAGGGGGAGCTGCCGGCGCTGGCCCGCCTGGGCGGCGTACTGAAACCGGCCGATGTGGAGGCGCTGCACGCCCTGGCCAGGGACCGCCACACCTGGCGGCGGGCCTGAACCGCCGTCACCGGTGGCTCAGCCGCCACCCGTGGCTCAGAGGTTGTCCCCCAGCCGCCCTGGATCATGGTCTGGAAGGCCCATGCCCCGCCGCGCCTGATCAGGATGTCGGCGTAGCGCAGCCGCTGTGTCCCGCCGCCCGCCGTCATCACCGAGTCGGTGAAGACGACGGCCATCGCGGGGGAGAGGAAGACGGGCGTGCGCGTGGACTCGAAGGTGATGTCCTCGCCGCCCTCCCCCATCACGTGGGTCATCGTCCGGACGAACCGCTCCCGGTCCCACTGCGCGGCCCGGCCGTCGCCCGCGGAGTCGTCGCTGACCAGGTTGAGCGGGAAGACGGCCAGGTCGGCCATGCGCTCCACGTCGCGCTTCGCGCTGTGCGCGTCGTACTCGGCGAACCAGGCGTCCAGGCTCGCGCGGTCCTCGGGGGTCGGCACGTATCCGGTCTCGGGCAGAAAGGTCACGCGTTCTCCTCGCACAGGCTCATCAAGTTTGACTACTGACCAGGACGGTATGCCTCGGGAGCGTGCTAGTCAAACTTGATCAGACGTGATGCCGGTCACAGGAGCCGGTCGCAGCGGCGGTGGCAGCGGGGGGCCTGTGGCGCCGGGCCGGTCCGAGGCCTGCTCGGCGAAACCGGGCGCCCGCTCAACGGAACCGGACCACCACCGCCGTCGCGTGCCGCGTCGTGTTCTGCCGGACCTCGACCATCACCACCGGCTCCGCGGGCAGCGCCGCGTACGTCAGGTCCCCGATGCCGATCGCGGTCGCCACCCCCTCGCCCACCGGCTCCGGCAGCGCCTGCGCGGCCGCCGACCGCACCGCCGGGGACAGCGGGGACGACACCACCGGGGTGCCGTCCCCCGGCAGGGCCAGGACCAGCGCCTGGGGGCGGGCGGGGTTCCCGGTGCAGCCGACCACCACGGCGTCCCGGGTGTCGCTGTGCCGCAGCTTCAGCCACGCGCGCGTGCCGCCCCGGTACGCCGCGTCGAGCCGCTTGATCACCAGCCCCTCGACCCCGGTCGCCGGCAGCGTCTCGTACCAGGTCAGGGCGAGGCCCCGGTCGGTCGTCGACGGCACCGCCTGGAGCGGCGGCCCCCAGGGCGCGAGCAGCCGTACGAGACGCGCGCGCCGCTCCGCGTACGGCAGCCGGCGGCAGTCCTCGCCGCCCTCCGCGAGCAGGTCGAAGGCGGCGTACGAGGCGGGCAGGGTGCGCGCGAGGACGCCCGCACGCGCGCGCGTGGCCGCCGCCCGCTGCTGCACGGCGGCGAAGTCGATGCGCCCGCCGGACCACACCACGACCTCACCGTCGAGCACGGTGCCCTCGGGCAGCCGGGCCGCGGCCTCGGCGAGGTCGGGGAAGGCGCTGGTGACGGTCCGTCCGGAGCGGGCCTGGAGGGTGACGTTGCCTCCCTCGCCCCGGAGGACGACCATGCGGTGGCCGTCGAACTTGGGCTCGTACGCCCAGCCGCCGCCCTCCGGCAGCGCGCTGACCGCCTCCGCGAGGGCGACCCGTACGGGCTGCTGGACGGGCTGCCGGACGTTCATCGCGCGGCCCTGGCGGGCAGGGGTCTGGCCTGGTCGAGGGTGATGAGGGGGCCGAGCAGGTCACCGTGGTTCCGCAGCCGGGGCGCGATGTCGCCCGCGGTGAAGACGAGCTGCTCCGGCTCCTCGCAGGTCTCGACCTCCTCCCAGGTCACAGGGGTGGAGACGGTCGGCTCGGTGCGGGCCCGCAGGGTGTAGGGCGCGGCGGTCGTCTTCGCGGCGGCGTTCTGGCTGAAGTCGACGAAGACCTTGCCCGGCCGCAGGCTCCGCGTCATGCGGTGCACGACGAGCGAGGGCATCTCCTGCTCCGCCTCGACGGCCAGGGTCTTGGCGTACGCGCTGACCTGTTCGGAGGGCGTCGGTTCCAGCGGGACGAGCAGATGGAGGCCCTTGCTCCCGGAGGTCTTCGCGTACACGTGGAAGCCGTCGGCCGTCAGCCGCTCGCGCAGCCAGAGCGCGGCCCGGCAGCATTCGACGACGGTCGCGGGCGGGCCGGGGTCCAGGTCGAGGACCAGCCGGTCGGCCCGCGCCGGGGCGTCGGCCCGCCACTGCGGCGTGTGGAACTCGGTCACCAGATTGGCCGACCACATCAGCGACGGCAGGTCCTGTACGAGGATCTGGCGCGTCGGCCCCTCGGAGCGCGGCACCTCGGCGGTCCGCACCCATTCGGGGGTGCCCGGCAGCACGTTCTTGGTGAAGAAGCGCTGGCCGTCGGGTCCGTCGGGATAGCGCAGGAAGGACAGGGGCCGGTCCACGAGGTGCGGGAGGAGGGCGTCGGCCGTGCTGGCGTAGTAGTGCAGCACCTCGCCCTTGGTGAAGCCGCTCGCGGGATAGATGACCTTGTCCAGGTTGCTGAGCGAGATCCGTCGCCCCTCCACCTCTGTGATCGGCGTCATACGATGAGGCTCCCATAAAACACGCATAACGCTCGCAATGCTCACAAGTGATCAGAGCGCACAAAGCGTGCAGAATCGGATGAAACGCGCATATTGCCATCCCCCAGTGAGAGGTCCCGGACGTGCGATCCATATGGAACGGTGCGATCTCCTTCGGTCTGGTCAGCATCCCGATCAAGCTCGTGAACGCCACGGAGAACCACTCGGTCTCCTTCCGCCAGATCCACACGGAGGACGGCGGCAGGATCCGCTACCGCAAGGTGTGCGAGCTGGAGGAGCGCGAGGTGACCTCGGCGGAGATCGGCAAAGGGTACGAGGACGCGGACGGCTCGATCATCCCGATCACGGATGAGGACCTGGCCGCACTGCCGATCCCGACGGCCAAGACGATCGAGATCGTCGCCTTCGTCCCCGAGGACCGCATCGACCCGCTCCAGATCGACGCGGCGTACTACCTCTCGGCGAACGGCGTCCCCGCCGCCAAGCCCTACACGCTGCTGCGCGAGGCCCTCAAGCGGAGCCAGAAGGTGGCCATCGCCAAGTACGCGCTCCGCGGCCGGGAGCGGCTCGGCATGCTGCGCGTGGTCGACGACGTGATCGCCATGCACGGGCTGCTGTGGCCGGACGAGATCCGGCAGCCGGAGGGCGTGGCCCCGGAGGCCGAGGTCACGGTCCGCGAGGCCGAACTCGACCTGGCGGACGCCCTGATGGACACGCTCGGCGAGGTCGATATGTCCACGCTCCACGACGACTACCGCGCGGCGGTCGAGGAACTCATCGCCACGAAGGTCGAGGGCGGGGCTCCCGCCGAGAAGGCCCCGGCCGGCGAGGCGGGCGGCGGCAAGGTCATCGACCTGATGGCCGCCCTGGAGAGCAGCGTCCGGGCGGCCCGCACCGCCCGGGGAGGCCACCGACTCCGACGCGTCCACCGGGTCCGGTGCGGCGGCCGGGGAGGAGGCGGAGGTCACCCGGCTCGGGGACCGCCGCGCCAAGAAGGCCGCGTCGTCCGCGTCGTCTTCATCGTCTTCCTCCTCTTCGCGCAGGACGGCTTCGGCGCGTGGGTCCGTGCCCCCGGCCCCCAAGGAGGTCGGAGGCAAGAAGTCGACGTCGACCGCGGCGAAGAAGAAGGACGCTCCCGCCAAGAAGACGGCGACGAAGTCCACGGCGACGGCCCGCAAATCGACGGCGGGGAAGGCCGATGCGGGCAAGGCGACCGCGGGCAGGACGGCGGCCAAGACCGCGGCCAAGACCGCGGCCAAGACCGCGGCCAAGAAGACGGCTCAGAAGAAGACGGACCCGGCGAAGAAGGCCACGGCGAAGCGCCGCGCGTCGGCGTGAAGAGGTGAGCGGCCGTTCCGGTTACCGCCCGCGGTTGACGCGGGAGGGCAAATTGCAAAGTTCGGCCGGCGACTGGAGCGGCCCTGGAGTGGCCCTTGACGGGGAGCTTCGTGAACAAGTCGTATAAGCCCCCGGCTGAATACGGTCAAACCGCACTCTCTCGCCCTTACGGAGCCTGTGATCTGCCTCACAATCGCTTGATGGAATTAGATATTCCGCGCAATGATCACTGCGGACACAATGGGATTCTTTAGAATTTCCGGGGGGTTTGCGGTATATGGTCGGCAATCCATTAGAAGGCGATGGTGCGCAATACCTGGTGCTCGTGAATGACGAGAATCAGCACACCCTCTGGCCCGTCGGACCCGATATCCCGGCCGGCTGGGCCGTCGTACAAGAGGCGAGTTCACGGGCTGATTCCCTGGTCCACGTAGAGGAACACTGGACCGGTAGGCGTCCGGCGAGCCTGATATCCGGCCCCTGACGTGGGCGATCGCGAAAAGGTGACGGGGAAAGTGGCGCCGCGGGGCGGGGAAAAGCAGGAGGCGGGCCGTTTCCGTGGTGCCGGGCCCTTAATGCTCGTCTGGTCGGGACAGGCCGTCTCACTGGTCGGAAGCGCCGTTCTCAGATTCGCTTTCATCATCGAGGTGTGGTCCACGGGAGAGCAGGCGTCCGCCGTCACCGCGCTGTCTCTCTGCGCCGTGCTTCCGCAGGCGCTGTTCAGCCCATTTGCGGGCGCGATCATCGACCGCATTCGTAAGCGGTCGGCGCTCCAGATCGCGGACGCGGGCGGAATTCTGGCCGTCGGCCTGCTCACCCTCGTGCACTTCTTCGGCGGCGGCCTGGAGCCGTGGCAGGTCTACCCCGCCACCGTGCTGCTCGGCATCTCCGCCGCCTTCCAGCTGCCCGCGCTCACCGCCGCCGTCCCGCTGCTGGTCCGCAAGGACCAACTGGGCCGCGCCAACGGTCTGCTGGCGGGTGCCCGCAGCGCCGCGGGCATCTGCGGCCCGGCGCTCGGCGGCATCATGATCGCCCTGAGCGGGATCGGCGCCATCCTCGTCATCGACCTGGCCAGCTACGCCTTCGCGCTGATCGGCATACGCGTCGCGCGGATGCGGGGCGACAAGGTCCCCGAGGGTGCGGGCGCCCCGCGTACGAAGATCACCGCCGAGGCCGTCGAGGGCATGCGCTACCTCTTCCGGCAGGCGAGCCTGCGCGACATGACCGTGAACTTCTGCACGGTCAACCTCGTCATGGTCTTCGGCTTCGCCGTCGTCCAGCCCATGGTCCTGCTCAAGTCGGGCAACGGCGCGCTCGCCGCCGTGAACAGCGCGATCGGAGTCGGCGGAGTCGTCGGCGGCCTGGCGATGGCCGCGTGGGGCGGCCCCAAGAACCGCGGCCGCGGCATGATGCTCGGCATCCTCGGCATGTGCCTGTCGGCGCAGATCGGCATGTCCCTGGTCGGCGGAGTCGTCGGCTGGTGCGCGGCCATGCTGGTCGGCGCGGTGCTCATGACCGTCGTCAACGCCTCGATGCAGTCGATCGTGCAGACCAAGGTGCCCCACGAGTGGCAGGGCCGGGTCTTCGGCGCGGTGATGTTCCTGTCGCAGATCTCCGGGCCACTGGCCATGGCGTTCTCCGGGCCGCTCGCCGACGGCCTCTTCGAGCCGCAGGCCGCCGACGGGACCGGCGTCTTCGTGCTCCTCGGCCCGCTGTTCGACGACGCCCCGGGCAGCGGCATGGCGGCGATGCTCTTCCTCGCCGGCGTCGCGGGCGTCGCGGTCGCGCTCTGGGGCCTGGCGAGCCGCTCGATCCGGGACATCGACGTACTACTGCCGGACATCGACGGCGACGCCGACGACGGGGCGGGGGCAGGGGCAGGGGCGGGGGCAGGGGCTGAGCGCAAGGGCGGTGGGGAGAGGGATGAGAAGGACGACGCGGTCCGTGCGTGACCTCTGTGTGGGTGATCACTGTGTGCATGACCTCTGTGTGCATGAGCTCTTTGAAGCGCAGGCGTCACGGACTCCCGGCGCGACGGCCATCGTGTACGAGGACGAACGGCTGACGTACGCCGAACTCGACGCCCGGGCCGCCCGGTTGGCGGGCCTCCTCGCGGCACGCGGAGTGCGCCGCGGCGACACCGTCGGCGTCTGCCTGGAGCGCTCCGCGGAGCTGGTCGTCGCGGTCCTCGGCACGCTCAAGGCCGGCGCCGGGTACGTGATGCTCGACCCCGGCTTCCCGGCCGGGCGGCTGCGCGGCATGGCGCGGGACGCGGGCATCGCGGCGGTACTCGCGCGTCGCGGGGCGGAACCGGCCCTGCGACCGGAACCGGAAGCTTCGCGGTCCGGGGCCGCGCCGGCGGTGGTGTACGTCGAGGACGCCGCGCACGCACGCCCGTTGACGCGCGGCGCGGTGCGGGTGGCGCCGGACGACGTGGCCTGCGTGATGTTCACCTCCGGGTCGACGGGGCGGCCGAAAGGCGTCGTGGCCCCGCACCGCGCCGTCACCGAGACGCTGACCGGCCAGGACTTCGCCTCCTTCGGGCCGGGCGCGGTGTGGCTCCAGTGCGCGCCCGTGTCGTGGGACGCGTTCGCTCTGGAGCTGTGGGGGCCGCTGCTGGGCGGCGGGACGTGCGTACTGCACCCGGGGCGGCGCCCCGACCCGGTCGTGATCGCGCGGCTCGTCGCCGCGCACGGGGTCACGTCCATGTATCTGTCCGGGTCCCTGTTCAACGTGATCGTCGACGAGTACCCGCGCGCGCTCACCGGGCTGCGCGAACTGATCGTCGGCGGCGAGGCCTTGTCGCCCCCGCACGTGGCCCGCGCCCTGGAGCGCGAGCCGGGCCTGTGGCTCAGCAACGGCTACGGCCCCGTCGAGTGCATGGTCTTCCTCACCGTCCACCGCGTCACTCCGGAGGACGTACGCGACGGCCGTCCGGTACCGATCGGCCGTCCGCTGGCGGGCAAACGGCTGTACGTCCTCGATGACCGCCTGCGGCCGGTCGCGGACGGAGTCACCGGCGAGCTGTACGCCGCCGGGGCGGGCGTCGCCCGCGGCTACTGCGAGGCGGCGCTGACGGCGGAGCGGTTCGTGGCGGGGCGTGGTGAGAGTGGCGCGCGCCTGTACCGCACCGGCGACCTGGCGCTCCGGCGCCCCGACGGCACCTTCGAGTACCGCGGCCGGGCCGACGACCAGGTGAAGATCCGCGGCTTCCGCGTGGAGCCGGGCGAGGTCGAGGCGGCCCTGACCCGCCACCCCGGGGTCGACCGCGCCGCGGTGATCGCCACCCGCGCGGAACCGGACGGGGAGCCGGACGCGGAGCCGGACGGGGAGCGCCGGCTCGTCGCGTACGTGGTTCCGGGCGTGCGGGCCGCCCGGAACGACCAGGCCTCCCGGGCCGAACCGCCCCTCTCCGCAGCCGACTTGCGGGCCCACGCCCAGCGTGAACTCGCCGACTTCCTGGTGCCCGCCGCCTTCGTGCTGCTGGACGCGCTCCCTCTGACGGCCGGCGGGAAACTGGACCGGGCCGCGCTGCCGGCACCGGTACCCGTACCGCGGGGTGCGGTCGGCTCGCGAGGGGCGGCCGATGCCTCGCGCGGGGAGACGGTGCGCGCGCTGTGCGGGCTGTTCGCCGACGTCCTCGGGGTCTCCTCGGTCGGCGCGGACGACGACTTCTTCGCCCTGGGCGGCCACTCGCTGCTGGCCTCACGCCTGCTCGGCCGTGTGCGCGCCGGGCTGGGCGCCGAACTCGACCTGCGGACGCTCTTCGCGGCGGCCACCCCGGCACGCCTGGCACCGCACGTGGACGAGGCCGCCAAGACCCTCCTACCGCCGGAGCCTTCGCCGTACGCGGGTACCTGCCCGCTCCCCGTCCCGCACGCCCAGCACCGCCTGTGGTTCCTCGACCGGCTCGGCGCCGGTGTCGCGTACAACCTGCCCATGCTGGTGCGGCTGCGCGGCACGGTCGACGCGGACGCGCTCGCCGACGCCCTCGGCGACGTCGTCACCCGGCACGAGGTGCTCCGTACCGTCTTCGACGAGGTGGACGGCTGCCCCGTGCGGCGCGTGCTGGACGGGGCCGCCGCCCGGCCGCCGTTCCGTCATACCGCTGTGGCAGAAGGCGTGTTGGCGGACGCCGTCGAGGCCGCCGCCCGGCACCGCTTCGAGCTGAGCCGTGAACTGCCGGTGCGCGGCACGCTGTTCAGCGTCCGCGAGCGGCCCGACGAGCACGCTCTGCTCGTCCTGGTCCACCACATCGCCGGGGACGGCTGGTCCCTCGCCCCGCTCTTCCGTGACCTGTCACGCGCCTACGCCGCGAGGGCCGGGGCGGCGGACAGGCGGGAAGCGGCGCTGCCGCCCCTCCCCGTCACCTACGCCGAGCACGCCGGCCGCCACGCGGCACGCCTCGGCTCGCCCGCCGACCCCGCCTCGCTCGCCGCACGCCAACTCGCCTACTGGAGAGGGGCCCTGCGCGGAGTCGCCCCCGAGGGGCCGCTGCTGCCCCGCCGCCCCGGCCGGCCCGCCGTACCGGGGCCCGCCGCCGCGACCGTGGTACGCCGCCTCGACGCGGCGGCCCACGCCCGCCTCGTCGATGCCGCCCGCGCCGAGGGGGCCACCCTCTTCATGGCCCTGCACGCCGCGCTCGCCGCCGCCCTCACGCGGGCGGGCGCGGGGGAGGACCTCGTGATCGGCGCGCCCGTGGCCGGGCGCGCCGGGGACGGCAGCGTCGAGGACGCCGTCGGGTTCTTCGTGAACATGCTCGTCCTGTGCACCGACGTGTCCGGCGACCCGAGCGCCCGGCAGCTGCTCGCCCGGGTCCGTGAGAGCGACCTCGGCGCCTTCGCCCACCAGGATGTGCCGTTCGAGCAGGTGGTGGGCGAGCTGAACCCGCCGCGCGCGCGAGGACGGCAGCCCTTCACCGATGTCGTGCTCGCCCTGCAGAACAACACGCGCGCAGAGGTGGACCTGCCCGGCGCCGGCACCGGCGTCGAAGTGGTGCGCACCGGTGAGGCCCGCTTCGAACTGCTCGTCGACGTCACCGAGGCGACCGGGCCCGGGCCCGGCGGCACCCCCGAGGGCCTGACGCTCACCTTCGAGTACCGCGCGGACTCCCTGGAGGAACGCTTCGTGACGTGGCTCGCGGACGCGCTGCCCCACGCCTTGGAGAGGGCGGCCACGGCACCGGACACGCCGCTGTCCGCGCTCCTCCCCGCCGGGCCGCCGCGCCGCGCCGACGACAGCGACCGGGTGACCGCCTCGGCCCCGCTCCCGGCCCCGCTCCCGTCGGCACACCCCGTCGACCCTCTGGAGCGGGAGATCGCCGCCGTCTGGAGCGACGTCCTCGCCGTGCCGGAGATCGGACGGGACGACGACTTCTTCGCCCTCGGCGGCAATTCGCTGCGCGCGGTGCGGGTCGCCGCCCGCCTCACCACCGACGCCAGGACCGTGACGGCCGCGCAGCTCTTCGCCGCCCCCACCGTCGCCGCCCTCGCCGCCGATGTGGCCCGGGCGCCCGTCACCACCGCCCCCGGCCCCGTCCCCATCCCGAGGCGGCCGCGCGTACCTCGCGCGCAGGTTTCGCAGAGCCGCCTCGGCGGAGAACAGGAGGAGAGGCCATGGACCTCAGCGTGATGTTCTTCGGCGCGGACAGCGGTTCGGGCCATGGTTCGGGCCATGGTTCGGGCAGTGGTGCGGACAGCGGTCCGGGCGGTGGTTCCGGTACCGCCACGTCGCACGCGCAGACCTACGACGACATCCTCACCGTCGCCCGCACCGCCGACCGCCTCGGTTTCCACGCCGTCTGGACCCCCGAGCGCCACTTCCAGCAGGTCGGCCAGGTCTTCCCCAGCCCACCCGTGCTCAGCGCGGCCCTCGCCGTCGCCACCGAGCGCATCAAGATCCGCGCGGGCAGCGTCGTCCTGCCCCTGCACCACCCGCTGAAGGTCGCCGAGGACTGGGCGGTCGTCGACAACCTCTCGCACGGCCGGGCCGGCCTCTCCGTCGCCACCGGCTGGCACTCCACCGACTTCACCCTCGCCCCCGGCCACTACGAGGACCGCAGGCGGCGCACCCTCGAAGCCGTGCCGGAACTGCGGCGGCTGTGGGCGGGCGAGGCCACCGCCTACCCGGACGGCACCGGGCAGCCCGTCACCGTCGTCCCGCAACCGCGTCCCGTACAGCGGGAACTGCCGCTGTGGATCACCACGTCCGGCAACCCCGAGACCTGGGAGACCGCCGGACGGCTGCGCGCCGGAGTGCTCGGCGCGACCGTCGGCCAGAGCAGGGACGAACTGGCCGACAAGATCGCCCGTTACCGCAGGGCCTGCGCCGCCGCCCCCGACCAGGCGGGCACCGACGCGCACGGCCGCGTGACGCTGATGGCGCACACCTACGTCGGCGCGGACGACGCCGAGGTGCGGCGCCTGGCCGCCGCGCCCCTCAAGGCGTACGTCGGCTCGTATCTGCGCCAGACCGCCACCAACCGCGCGGCGGGAGCACGGGAGGCGACCGCCGAGCTGACCGGCGAACAGACCGCGATGCTGGCCGAGTTCGCCTTCCGGCGCTATCTGAACTGGGGCAGCCTGCTCGGCTCGCCCGGCACCTGCGCCAAGATGCTCGCCGACCTGCGCGACCTGGGCTGCGACGAGGTGGCCTGCTTCATCGACTTCGGCATCGGACGGGACGAGGTACTCGCGGGGCTGCACCGCCTCGCCGAGCTGAGAGAGGCCGCACTGTGACCCCGAACCAGCCCTCTGGGGCCCCGCTTTCCGTGTCCGCGGACCAGCCTCCCAGGGCTCCGTTTCCCACTCCCGCGGACCGGACTGCGACGCCCGCGGACCGGACTTCGGCACTCCCGAAGCAGCCTTCGCCGCCCCCGAACCAGCCTTCGGCACTCCCGAAGCAGCCTTCGGCACTCCCTAAGCAGACTTCACCGCCCCCGAAGCAGCCTTCGGCACCCCCGGGTCAGCCTTCACCGCCCCCGAAGCAGCCTTCGGCACCCCCGGGTCAGCCTTCGCCGCGCCCGGGTCAGCCTTCGGCACCCCCGAACCAGCCTTCGCCGCGCCCGGGTCAGCCTTCGGCACCCCCGCAGCCGTCCCCCGCCGACCGCTTCAGCGCGCTCAGCAGCGGGCAGCGGGTGCGCCTGATGCGCCGCCTCGTCGAAGCCGGCCGCGCCCGGGAGATCCCCGCGGTCGTGCCGCCTCGCGACGCCGACGGCAGCGTGCCGCTCAGCCCCGCCCAGCGGGACCTGTGGGTGTACGAGTCGCTGTATCCCGGCACCCCGGCCCTCAACCTCTGCTGCGCCTACCACTTCGACGCGGCGCTGGGCCCGGTCGACCCCGCCCACCTGGAGGCCGCGCTCACCCTCGTCCAGCGCCATCACGACATCCTGCGCACCCGGATCTCCGGCACGGCGGACGACCCGCGCGTCGACTTCCCCGACGAGGGCCCCTTCGCCCTGGAGCGCGAGGACCTCCGCGGCACGGGCACCACCATCGAACAGGCCTTCCGCGCCTTCCGCCGCCGCCCCTTCGACCTCACCGCCGACCGGCTGATCCGGGGCCGCTTCGTCCGCGTCGACGACACCCGTACGACGCTGATGCTGAGCCTGCACCACATCATCACCGACTGGTGGTCCTTCGACGTCCTCCAGAGCGAGTTCGCCGAGGCGTACCGCGCCGTGCGCGAGGGCACCGAGCCGAAGCTCACCCGCCCCGTGATCCAGTACGCCGACTTCGCCTCCTGGCAGGGCGAGCTGGAAGCCGCCGGGGTCTTCGACGACCGCCTCGGCTTCTGGCGCCGCTACCTCGCCGACCCGCCGGGCCCACTCACGGTGCCGGGCCACGGCAACCCCGAAGCGGGCGGTGACGACGGCATCGTCCAGATCCGCTTCCGCGTCGACGCGGACACCACCCGGGCCGTCCGCGCGCTGGCCCGCGAGCGCGGCGCCTCCGTGTACGTCGTCCTCATGACGGCCTTCGCGGTCCTCGCGCACCGCGTCACCGGCGCCGACGACCTGGTGCTCGGCACCCCGGTCGCCAACCGCTCCGCCAAGGGCCTGGAACAGGTCATCGGCTACGTGATGAACGCCGTGCCGACCCGCTGGCGCATCGCCGACGGCGACTCCTTCGCCGACGTCCTCGCCCGCTTCGGCGCCGACTTCCCCGCCCTCATGGCGGGCGCCGACCTGCCGGTGGGCCGCATCGTCTCGGCCGCCGCGCCCGAACGCAGCGCGGGCCGCTCCCCGCTCTTCCAGTGGGTGTTCATGCACCTGACGGAGCAGCCGAGCGTCTCGGCCGTACGGGAGTTCGCCGAGCCCGAGCGCATCCACACCGGCGGCGAACACGACCTGGTGGGCGTCGTGCGGGACAGCGGCGACGGCATGGACGGCAGCTTCGAGATCCGTACCGACCTGTTCTCCCCGGAGGCGGTGACCCGCTGGGCGGACAGCTATCTGACCCTGCTCCGCCACGTCACCGCCGACCCGGCCGCGCCCCTGCGGGACCTCGACGTACTGCCCGGCGCCGAACGCCGTCGCCTGCTCGCCCTGGCGCGCGGACCGGCCGCCCCAGCGCCCGAGTCCCTGCCGGACATGGTCGCCCGGCACGCCGCCCGCACCCCCGACGCCCCCGCCGTCGAAGCCGAGGGGCTACACCTCTCGTACGCCCAACTGGCCGATCGGGTCGCCCGGTTGGCGGGCCTCCTCGTCCGCCGCGGCGCGGGGCCCGAGCGGACCGTCGCCCTCGCTCTCGGGCGCGGCGCGGCCCTCCCGGTGGCGGCGCTGGCCGTACAGCGGGCCGGGGCGGCGTACCTGCCGGTCGACCCCGACTACCCGGCCGAGCGCGTCCGCCGCGTGCTCGACGACGCGGCGCCCGTGCTCCTCGTCACCGACGCGCGCACGGCCGCCGCGGGGGTGCTGCCGCCGACGGATGTGCCCCGCCTCGTCCTGCCCGACAACGAGTACGGCGGCGCGTACGACGACGAGTACGACGACGCGTACGCGGGCGAGCCCCTGGCCCCCGCGCCCCTCGACCCGCCGCACGCCGCCTACGTCATCCACACCTCCGGCTCCACCGGCACCCCCAAGGGCGTCGTCGTCACCCACGCCGGGGTCGCCGCGCTCACCCGCGGCCTCGTCGACCGCTTCGCGCTGGACGCCGGCGCGCGGGTCCTCCAGCTCGGTTCCCCGGCGTTCGACATCTCCGTCGCCGAGATGTGCATGGCCTTCGGCCCCGGCGCCACCCTCGTCGTGCCGCCGCCGGGCCCCCTCGCGGGGGACGCCCTCGGCACGGTCCTCGCCGAGCGGCGGATCTCCTGCGCCATGGTGCCGCCGTCCGTCCTCGCGACCGTGCCCGAGGGGCCCTACCCGGCGCTGCGCGCGCTCGCCGTCGGCGCCGAGGCCTGCCCGCCCGGCCTCGTGGCCCGCTGGGCCGTCGCCGGGCGCCGCGTCCACAACGCGTACGGGCCCACCGAGGCCACCGTCGCCGCCACCCTGTCCGGTCCTCTGAGGGGCGACGGCACCGCCCCGCCCCTCGGCACGCCGGTCCCGGGCACCGCCGCCCACGTCCTCGACGCACGGCTGCGGCCCGTGCCCACCGGGGTCGCCGGCGAGCTGTACCTCTCCTCGGCGGGCCTGGCCCGCGGCTACCTGAACCGGCCGGGCGCCACCGCCGAACGCTTCGTCGCCGACCCGTACGGCCCGCCCGGCTCCCGCATGTACCGCACGGGCGACCTGGCGTACCGCGATGACGACGGCACTCTCCACTACCTGGGCCGCACCGACGACCAGATCACGCTGCGCGGTCTGCGCATCGAACCCGGCGAGATCGCCGAGGCCCTCACCCGGCACCCCTCGGTGGCGCGGGCCGCCGCGGTCGTACGCGCGGACGCCGACGGCCGCCCCCAGCTGACCGGCTACGCCGTGCCCGCCCCCGGCCACACCCTCGACCCGACCGCCCTCCTCGCCCACGCCGCCACCCTGCTGCCCGCGCACATGGTGCCGTCGGACGTCGTAGAACTGCCCGAACTGCCCCTGACCCGCAGCGGGAAGCTCGACCGGGCCGCCCTGCCCGCACCCCGCGCTGCCGCTGTGACGCGGGCCCCCGCCTCCGCCCGCGAGAAGGAGCTGTGCGGCCTCTTCGCGCGGATTCTCGGCGTCGGCGAGGTGGGCGCCGACGCCGACTTCTTCCGGCTCGGCGGCGACAGCATCATGGCCATCCAGCTCGCGGGCCAGGCCTCGGCGGCAGGCCTCGTCCTCGCCCCACGCGACGTGTTCACCCTGCGTACGCCCGCACAGCTGGCCGTCCACGCGCGGTCCTCGGACGGCGGCGGCCCGGATGAATCGGACACCGGCGTCGGCCGCTTCCCGCTCACGCCCGTGATGCGGTGGTGGCGCGAACAGGGCGGCGATGGCGGCGATCCGTGGGCGTTCACGCAATCGATGGCGTTTCCCGTGCCGCCCGGCACGGCCCGGGAGCGGATCGAGGCCGCCGTGCGCGGACTCACGCGACGGCACGGCGCGCTCCGGATGCGGCTGCTGGCAACGGGCGCCGAGATGGAGGTCGCCGAGGAGGTGCCGCCGGGCGTCGGCGTCGAGCACGTGGAGGTGGCCGACGAGGCCGAAGCGCGCACGAGGGCAAGGAAGTTGGCGGCCGGCATCCGCCTCGCCCCGGAGGACGGCGAGATGCTGCGGGCCATCTGGCTCGACGCCGGGCCGCGGCGGCGCGGGCTGCTGCTCCTGACCCTGCACCACCTGGCCGTCGACGGCGTCTCGTGGCGGGTCATCGGCCCTGAAGTGGCGGCCGCGCTCAGCGGTGACCTCGGCGGCGGCCCCTCCGACGCGACACCCGCCCCGGCGACCTCCTTCCACCGCTGGGCCGGGCTGCTCGCCGAGGAGGCCGTGCGCCCCGAACGCGCGGCGGAGGCGACGTGGTGGCACAGCCGTCTGGCGGCGGCGGACGAGGCGCGGTTCGCCGCGGGCCGGGGCGCGAGTTCCCGTCGGGCCGCCCTCACCGTCGAGCTGCCCGCGGACCTCACCGCGGCCGCGCTCGCCACGCTGCCCGCCGCGTTCAACTGCGGTCCCGACGCGGTACTCCTCACCGCGTTGGCCTCGGCGGCCGTACGCCACCGGGGCACCGGAACCGGCCTGCTCGTGCACCTCGAAGGGCACGGCAGGGAAGCGCTGTCGGCGCCGGCGGACGTGTCGCGGACGGTCGGCTGGTTCACGACGCAGTACCCGGTGCTGCTGGACGTGGCCGTACCCGGCGTCGACGCGGTGCCGTCCGGTGTCGGTGGGACGGGGCAGGGCGCGGCCGTCGAGGTGCTCAAGGCGGTGAAGGAGCAGCTGCGGTCCGTGCCCGACGGCGGCATCGGCTGGGGCCTCCTGCGCCATCTCAACCCGGACACCGCCCCGGCCCTCGCCGGACTCCCCGTCCCCGACGTGCGGTTCAACTACCTCGGCCGGCTCACCGCCCAGGACGCGGCGGGCGGCGAACTGCTCGACGCGGCCTCCCACGCCGTACCGCTCGGCCACGCGGTGGAGATCGACGCCGTCGCCCTGGAGGGCCCCGACGGCGGGCTGCGCCTCGAAGCGACGTTCTCGTACGCCGACGGGGTCCTCGCGGAGGGCGAGGTGCGGGAGCTGGCACGGCTGTGGCGCGAGGCCATCGCCGTACTCGTGCGGGAGACGGAGGAGGGCGGCCCGGTCGGCGCCACGCCGTCGGACTTCCCGCTGGTGGGACTTTCGGCAGAGCAACTCGCGATGCTGGAGGGCGACCTGGGCGGCCTCGATCTCTCCGGGTCGGCGACGGAACCGGAGGGTGGCCGGTGAGCGGGCGTATCGCCGACGTCCTGCCGCTCACGCCGGTCCAGGAGGGGCTGCTCTTCCACGCCGTGCGGGACCGCGAGGGCCCCGACCCGTATCTCGTCCAGGCCCGCTTCCACATCGGCTCCGGGCTCCCCGCCGAGACGGTACGGGGCGCCCTCGCCGCGCTCATGGACCGGCACCCGAACCTGCGCGCCTGCTTCCGGTACGAACGCCTGGACCGCCCCGTGCAGGTGATCCCGCACGCGGTCGCGCTGCCGTGGCAGGAGGCCGATCTGACCGGGCGCACGGCGCCCGAAGTGGACGCGGGGGCAGAGGAGTTGCTCGCAAAGGACCGCACGCGCCGCTTCGACCTGGCGCGCCCACCCGTCATCCGCGCCCTGTTCCTGCGGCACGACACCGGAAGCGAACTCGTCCTCACCTTTCACCACATCCTGCTCGACGGCTGGTCCGTGCCGATCCTGGAGCGGGACCTCGCGGCACTGGCCACCGGCAGGCCGCTGCCGCCCGCCGTGCCCTACCGGCAGTACGCGCTGTGGCTGAGCCGCCAGGACCGGGGCCTCGCGGAGGCGGCCTGGGGCGAGGCGCTCGCGGGCCTGGAGCGGCCGGCACCGCTCGTGCCCGCGGCGCCCACGAGTGGCCAAGGGGTGCCGGACACCGCGCGGCTGTACCTCACCGCCGAGCTGACGGCCGCCCTCTCGCGGCGTGCCGCCGAGGCGGGCGTCACCCTCAACACCGTCACGCAGGCCGCCTGGGCCCTGGTGCTCGCCCGGATGACCGGCGGCCGGGACCTGGTCTTCGGGGGCGTCGTCGCGGGCCGTCCGCACGACCTGCCCGGGGCAGCGGAGATGGTGGGCCTGTTCATCAACACCCTGCCGGTACGGGTGCGGCTCCGCGCCGGCGAGACGGTCGGCGACCTGCTCACCCGCCTCCAGGACGAGCAGTGGCGCCTGGCGCCCCACCATCACGTGCGGCTCGCGGACGTGCGGCGCATGGCGGGGGCGGCCGCGTCCGGCCCCGGAGAACTCTTCGACTCGGTCCTCGCGTTCGAGAACTTCCCGCGCGGGTCGCGGGAGCCGGGTGACGACGGCCCGGAGACCGTGCGCGTCCTGGACGTACGCGATGCCACGCACTACCCCGTGACGCTCGCCGCCGTCGCGGGGGAGCGGATGCTCCTGTCGGTGGGCTGCCGGCACGGCCTGGACGCGGCGGCTGTCGCGGCACGCGTCGTACGGGCCTTCGAGCAGCTGGCGGGGGACTTCGCGACGCCGGGGGACCCCGCGACGCCAGGGGACCTCGCGACGCCGGTGGACCGGATCGACGTACTCCCTGAGGTGGAGCACCGCCGGCTGCTGGCGCGGTCCGCGGGAGCCCCGGCGGCGCCACCGTCCGGCTCCGCCACCGTGACCGGGCGGTTCGCCGCGCAGGCGGCCCGTACGCCGGACGCGCCCGCCGTCGAGAGCGGCGACGACGTCCTCACGTACGCCGGCCTCGCCGCGGAATCGGACCGCCTGGCGCGCCGCCTCGCCGCCGCGGGTGTGACCCCCGGCGCGGTCGTCGGCCTGCTGCTGAGCCGGTCGCCGTGGCTGGTCGTGGCGCAGCTGGCGGTGCTCAAGGCGGGGGCGTGCTGGCTGCCGCTGGACCCGGCCCAGCCGGCGGAGCGGCTCGCGCGTCTGCTGGGCGGGGCGGCGGCGGGGCTGGTCCTGACGGAGGACGAGCCGCCGCCCGTGCCGCTGCCCGCCGGGGTGCGCGCCATGGCCGTGCGCGGCCGCGCGCCGGAGTCCGCGGAACCGGCCGCCGCGCCGCACCCCGAGGCCCCGGCGTGCGTCATGTACACCTCCGGGTCGAGCGGTGAGCCCAAGGCGGTCGTCGTCCCGCAGCGGGCCATCGTGGAACTGGCCGCCGACACGAGCTTCGACGGCGGGGACGGCCCGGGAGCGCACCAGCGCGTGCTGCTGCACAGCCCGCACACCTTCGACGCCGCCACCTACGAGGTATGGGTGCCGCTCCTGACCGGCGGCACGGTCGTGATCTGCCCCGACGAGCCCGTCACCCCCGGCCTCCTGGCGCGGGTGCTGCCCGAGCGGCGCGTGACGGCGCTGTGGCTCACGGCGGAGCTCTTCCGCACAGTCGCGGAGCTGGCCCCCGGGACGCTGCGCGGGCTGCGCGAGGTGTGGACCGGCGGCGACGTCGTGGACGGCGAAGCGGTGCGCCGCGTCAGGCGGCACTGTCCCGGCACGGTCGTCGTGAACGGCTACGGGCCCACCGAGGCGACGGTGTTCGCGACCGCCCACCGCGTCACCGGACCCGGTCCGAGCGGCCCGCCGCCCATCGGCCGCCCGCTGGACGGCACCCGCGTCCACCTCCTCGACGCCCGGCTGCGCCCGGTGCCGGACGGCTGCGCGGGAGAGGTGTACCTCGCGGGCGCCGGGCTCGCCCACGGTTACCTCGGGCGCCCCGCCGCCACCGCCGAACGCTTCGTGCCCGACCCGTACGGCGCTCCTGGCACCCGCATGTACCGCACCGGCGACCTGGCCCGCAGAACCCCCGAGGGCACCCTCGTCTTCGTGGGCCGCGCGGACGACCAGGTCAAGATCCGCGGCTTCCGGATCGAACCGGCGGAGGTGGAGGCGGCGCTGACGTCCTGCCCCGGCGTGACCCGCGCGGTGGTCGGCGCGAGGCCCGCGCCGGGCGGCGGCAAGCGGCTGGTGGCGTGGCTGGTGCTGGACGAGGAGCGAGGCCGCCCGGCCCCGAACCTGGCGGACGGCACCCCGGACCCTGCCCCCGACCCCGACCCGCTGGCGTGCGTCCGGACGGCCGCCGCCCGTGTCCTGCCCCCGCACCTGCTCCCCACCGCCTGGGTCCGCGTCGACGCCGTGCCGCTCACCCCGCACGGCAAGGCCGACCGCGCCGCGCTGCCCGAGCCCGAGGCGGCACCGGCGGCGGCACCGGCGGCGGTGCCGACGCGCGCGCCGCGCACCGCCCGCGAGAAGGAGCTGTGCGCGCTCTTCGGCGAGGTGCTCGGCGGTACGGAGGCCGGACCCGACACCGACTTCTTCGCGTCCGGCGGCCACTCGCTGAGCGCGCTGCGCCTGGCCGGGCGGATCGAAGAGGCCTGGGGCGTACGGGTCCCCGTGGCCACCCTCTTCGCGGCGCCGACGCCCGCGCGGCTCATCGCCCGCCTGGACACGGCTGAACCCGGCGGTTCCGTGGGCGGGGGTTCCCTACCCGGCGACTCCGTTCCCGGCGGTTCGGAGAGCCTGGCCCCGCTGCTCGCCCTGCGGACGGGCGGCGACCGCGCCCCCCTCTTCTGCGTGCACCCCGGGCTGGGCGTGAGCTGGGCGTACACCGCCCTGCTGCCCCACCTCGCCCCGGACCGCCCGGTCTACGCCCTCCAGACCCCGGCCCTCTCGGCAGTCGCGAACGACCCGGGCACCGCTCAACTCCCGCGCTCTGTAGCGGAGTTGGCGGAGCGATACCTGAACCACATCCGTACCGTTCGTCCGCACGGCCCCTACCTCCTCCTCGGCACGTCCTTCGGCGGCCCCGTGGCCCACGAGATGGCGGTGCGGCTGCGCGCGTCCGGCGAGGAGGTCGCGCTGCTCGCCGTGGTGGACGCCATGCCGAAGCCGCCCGAGGCCGTCCGCACCCCGCTCGCACCGGCCGTCGTCGAGACGGAGGCCCGGCGCATCCTCCGCGAGGACGGAGCCGCGCTGGACGGCATCGGCGAGCACCGCCTCGCCGCGCTCACCGAAGCGATCGCCAACCATGTGGTGATCGGCAGGAGTTGGGTGCCGTCTCCCTACGACGGCACCGTGACCCTCTTCGCGGCCACCCGCGACCCCGAGGCCATCCCCACAGGACAGAAGGCCGCGGCCTGGCGCCGCGCCGCCACGGCGGTCGACGTGCACGAACTGGCCTGCGCCCACGCCGAGGTGCTGCACGCGAACCCGGCCGCCCAGATCGCCGCGGCCCTGGAAGCCACCCTCACCGGCCGCCCCCAAGCCCCCCTCCAGGGAGAGTGACCCCAGTGGACGCACCCCAGCCGGCACACACAACACCCCCGGCGCACCCGCCACACCCGGCGCAGCCGACCGTCTCCGTGGCCGCGACCGGTTCCGAGACCTCGGCTGTCTCCGTGGCCGCGACCGGTTCCGAGACCTCGGCTGTCTCCGTGGCCGCGACCGGTTCCGAGACCTCGGCCGCCTCCGCGCCCTGGGTTGGTTCTGTGCCGTCGGTCGTCTCCAGGGCCTCGGCTGTATCCGTACCCCTGGCTGGTTCTGTGCCCTTGGCGGTCTCTGCGCCGTCAGCCGTCTCTGAGCCGTTGGTCGGGTTCGTGCCCCCGGTTGTCTCCAGGGCCTCGGTCGGCTCCGTGCCCTCGGCTGCCTCCAAGTCCTCGGCGGACTCCGCGCCCTCGTCTGGTTCTGCGTTCCCGGTGGCTGCCTCCAAGTCCTCGGCGGACTCCGCGCCCTCGACTGCTTCCGCGCCCCCGGTGGCTGCCTCTGAGCCCCCGACCACCTCGGCGGCATCACCCGCCCTGAGGGCCTCATCCGCCCTGGGGGCCTCATCCGCCCTGGCGGCCCCGCCGGTCCTGGCGACACCACCAGCCCCGGCGACACCACCGGCCCCGCCGACATCACCCACCCCGCCGGTATCACCCACCCCCGCACCCGCCGACGAGGAGTACGAGTTCCCCGTCTCCGACGCCCAGAGCCGCCTGCTCGTCCTGGACCGGATGAACCCCGGCACCGCCCAGTACAACGTCCCCGCCGCCTTCGCCGTCCACGGCGCCTTCGACCTCGGCGCCCTGGCCCGCGCTCTGAACGTCGTCGTGGCCCGCCACGAAGCCCTGCGCACCGTCTTCCGCACCGCCGCCGATGGCACGCAAGCCCAGATCGTCTCCGCCAGCGGCCTCGCGCACCTCACGGTAGAGAAGGACGTACCGGCGTCCGAGACGGACGACCGGATGCGTACGGACGCGGCCCGCCCCTTCGACCCGGCGGCCGGGCCCCTGCTGCGCTGCACGGTGTACGCCATCGACGACGGCAGTCACCGCGTCCTGCTCGTCGCCCACCACCTGATCTGCGACGGCTGGTCCCTCGGCGTCATCCTGCGGGACCTGTCGGCCGCGTACGAGATGGAGGCCGGGGAACGGCGACCCACCGCCTCCCGGAACTTCACCTCCAGTACCCGGACGTCGCCGCCTGGCAGCGCGACCGCCAGGCCGAAGGCGCCTACGCCGAGGCCGTCGCCCACTGGGCCGAACGGTTGCGCGGCGCCCCCGAGGTCGTCTCGCCGCCCCTGGACCGGCCGCGCCCGGCGGTGCGTTCGGCGGCGGGCGGCAGCGAGCGGTTCCTGCTCGACGCCGGGCTCCGCACACGCGTGGCCGAGGCGGCACGGACCCGGGGTGCCACACCGTTCATGGCGCTGTTCGCCGCGTACGCCGCGTTCCTCGGGCGCCTCTCCGGCCGCGACGACCTGGTCATCGGCTTCCCCGTCTCCGGGCGCGACCGCCCCGAGCTCCAGGAGATGGTCGGCATGCTGACCAACACCCTGGCGCTGCGGATCGACCTGTCCGGCGACCCCTCGTACGGCGAACTGATCGGCCGGATCCGCGCGGAGCTGCTGGCCGGACAGCCGTACCAGGACGCGCCGTTCGAGACCGTCGTGGACACCCTCGCCCCGGTCCGCGACACGAGCCACGACCCGGTGGTGCAACTGGTCTTCGCCTACGACGACGACACGGAACTCTCCCTCGCGCTGGCGGGCGCCCGAGTCGAGCGCGTCGACATCGCCCTGGCCACCGCCAAGTTCGACTTCCACCTGCATGTCGAGCGCTGGGGCGAGAGCGCGGAAGGCGGCAGCGCGGACGAGAGCACCGCCCTCGCCGCCCAGTTCATCTACCGCAGCGACCTCTTCGAGCGCGCCACCGTCCGCGCCTGGGTGCGCACCTTCCAGACGCTCCTGGACGCCGCCCTGGCCCACCCCGACGCCCCGCTCTCCACCCTCGACGCGGTCCCGCCCGACGAGCGCCACCGCACCGTCACGGCCGCCGACCGCACCGCCGAGGCCGCGCCCACCGACCGGCTGGTGCCCGACCTGGTCGCCGACGTCGCCGCCGCCCGGCCCGACGCCACGGCTCTGGTCTGCGGCGACGTACGGCTCACGTACCGCGAACTCCTCGCCGGAGCGGACGCGTTGGCGGACCGGCTGCGCGCGGCAGGCGTGCGCCCCGGCTTCCGGGTCGGCCTGCTGCTGCCCCGCTCGCCCGAGATGGGCATCGCGGCGCTGGCCGTACTGCGCGCGGGCGGCGCGTACGTCCCCCTGGACCAGGCCCACCCGCACGCCCGCCTCGCGCACATGGTCGAGACGTCCGGTACGGGGCTGCTGGTGACGGCGGCGGAGACGGCGGCCCAGGGGGAGAAACTCGGCATCCGATGCCTGCGCGCCGACACCCCGGGGGCACCCGTCCCACCCTGCCCCCGGAGCCGACCCGCACCCCCGCCCCCGACGACCTCGCCTACGTCCTGTTCACCTCCGGCTCCACCGGCGTCCCGAAGGGCGTCGCCGTGGAGCACCGCGCGCTGGCCAACCTCACCGGAGCCGTGCGCCACGCGTTCCCCGTCACCGCCGAGGACCGCGTCCTCCAGTTCGTCTCCTTCGGCTTCGACGTCGCCGTGTCCGACCTGTTCTTCCCCTGGGTCGCGGGCGCCGAACTGCACATCGCCCGCGACGACGAACGCTTCGGCGACGCGCTCCACGCCCGGCTGCGGGACTCCCGCATCACGTACGTGTTCCTGCCGCCGTCCGCCGCGATGCTGCTGCCGGACACCTCGGGCGGCCCCGCCGGTGACCGGCGGCTGCCCCACCTCCGTACGCTCGCCGTCGGCGGCGAGGCCTGCCCCGCCGAACTGGTCGAGCGGCTCAGCGCGCCCGGCCGCCGGATCGTCAACGCGTACGGGCCGAGCGAGGCCACCGTCTACGCCACGACCGCCGACCTCGAACCCGGCGAGCCCGTGGTGATCGGCGCCCCCGTGCCGGGCGCCCGCGTGTACGTCCTGGACGCCCGCCTGCGCACGGTGCCCACCGGCGTCACCGGCGAGGTCTACATCGCGGGCGCCTCCCTGGCCCGCGGCTACATCCACCGCCCCGGCCTGACCGCCGAACGCTTCGTCGCCGACCCGTACGGCCCCCCGGGCGCCCGCATGTACCGCACGGGCGACCTCGCCCGCGTCGACGCGCGGGGCCGCCTCCACTACCTCGGCCGCTCCGACTCCCAGGTCAAACTGCGGGGCATCCGCATCGAACTCGGCGAGATCGAGGCCCTGCTCGCGGGCTCCCCGGACGTCGCGGTCGCGGCGGCGGCCGTACATGGCGACGGCGCCGAACAGCGCCTCGTCGCCTACGTCGTGCACCGGGCCGGCGCCGCCCCCTCCGACGCCGGCCTCCGCGCCCACCTCGCCGAACGCCTCCCCGGCTACATGCTCCCCGAGCTCTACGTCCACCTCGACGAGCTGCCCCTCAACCGCTCCGGCAAGATCGACCGGTCCCGCCTGCCCGCACCGAACGCGGAGGGGCGCGCGTCAGGTCGTACGTACGTCGCCCCGCGCACCGCCACCGAACAGCGGGTGGCGGGCGTATGGGCCCGCGCGCTGACCCTGGACCGGGTCGGTGTCCACGACAACTTCTTCGAGCTGGGCGGCAATTCGGTGCGGCTGCTGAGCGTTCTGGACGCCCTGCGCGAGCCGGCCGCCGACGATCAGGCGGGGTTTCCGGACCTCACCCTGGTCGACCTGTTCCGCCACCCGACCGTCACGTCGATCGCGGCCCACCTCGACCAGGCCTGCGCGGAAGCCCCCGCCCCCACCCCCGCCACAGCGGCCGAGCGCCGGGGCGGCGAGCGCCGCGCACGCCAGAACGCCGCCGCACAGCGGCTCCGCTCCAGTCGCTCCAGAAAGGGCACGTCACGATGACCGAGCCGGCACGCAAGCCCGACGACCCCGCCCTGCACCCGGGTTTCGACCGCGACCGCGACCGCGACCTCGACCCGGACCCGGGCTTCGACGCCGACTCCGCGATCGCGGTCGTCGGGATGAGCGGGCGATTCCCCGGCGCCCCCGACCTGGCCACGTACTGGGCGAACCTCCGCGACGGCGTCTGCTCCATCACCGACTTCACGGAGGCGCAGCTGCTGGCCGACGGCGCCGGCCCCGAGGAACTGCGCCGCCCCGAACACGTGCCCGCCAAGGGGTACCTCGCCGGCGCCGACCGCTTCGACGCCGCCCTCTTCGGCTTCAACCGCACCGAGGCGGCCGCCCTCGACCCCCAGCACCGCCTCCTCCTGGAGACCGCCTGGGCCGCCCTGGAGGACGCGGGCCAGGACCCGCTCGCCGTCACCGCCCGTACCGGCGTGTACGTCGGCGGCAGCCCCACCGAACACATGCTGGCCGCCCACACCGACCGCGCCCTCGCCGCGTCCCTCGGCGCGATGCAGATCCGCGTCCTCACCGACCGGGAGTTCCTCGCCCCCTGGATCTCCTACCGCCTCGGCCTCCAAGGCCCGAGCCTGACCGTGCAGACGGCCTGCTCGACCTCGCTGACCGCCGTGCACCTCGCCGCCCAGGCGCTGCTGCTCGGCGAGTGCGACACCGCGCTCGCGGGCGGCGTCAGCGTCGACACCGTACGCAGACAGGGGTACGTCCACCACGAGGGCGGCATCTTCTCGCCGGACGGCCGCTGCCGCCCCTTCGACGAGCGGGCGGGCGGCACCGTGCCGGGCAGCGGCGTGGGCATCGTCGTCCTGCGCCGCCTGTCCGACGCGCTCGCCGACGGCGACCCGGTCCGCGCGGTCCTGCGCGGCAGCGCCCTGACCAACGACGGCGCCATGAAGGTCGGCTTCACCGCCCCCGGCGTCGAACAGCAGACGGCGGCGATCGTCGAGGCCTGGTCGGCGGCGGGCCTCACCCCCTCGGCGGCCCAGTACGTGGAGACGCACGGCACGGCCACCGAGCTGGGCGACCGCATCGAACTCGCGGCCGCCACAGCGGCGTTCACGACGAACGGCGCGCCGGGCGGTGCCCCCATCGGCATCGGCTCCGTGAAGTCGAACATCGGCCACCTGGACGCGGCCGCCGGCGTGGCCTCGTTCATCAAGGCGGTCCTCATGCTGGAACACGCCACGCTGGCCCCCACCGTCAACCTCACCGGTCCCCACCCCGAACTCGCCCTGGACGCCTCCCCGTTCCGCGTCGTGGACCGCACCGCTCCCTGGCCGCGCCCCGCCGAAGGCCCGCGCCGCGCGGGAGTCAGCTCCCTCGGCATCGGCGGTACGAACGTCCATGTCGTCCTGGAGCAGGCCCCGCACCGCCCCACACCCCCCGCCCCGCCGGGACGCCGCCCCGCGGCGACGGAGATCCTCCCCCTCTCGGCCCGCACGGAGGAGGCGCTCACCGCCCTGGCGGCCCGCCTCGCGACAGCCCTGCGCGCCCCCGACGCCCCTTCCCTCACCGACACCGCGCACACCTTGCGCACCGCCCGCACCCCCATGGACGTACGCGCGTACGTCCTGGCCACGGACCCGGCGGAGGCGGCCGACCGGCTGACGGCGCTCGCGGAGGGCCGCCCGGCGGCCGACCGGGGGGAGGGCCCCGACCCGGACGGGCTGCGCGGCCTGGGCGAGCTGTGGCTGAAGGGCGGCTCGGTCCCGTGGCCGGAACCGGCGCCCGGAGCGCGGAGGGTGAGCCTGCCGACATACCCGTTCGAGCCCCGGAGCTTCGGCGCGCTGACGCTGCCCCCGCCGCTGCCGGACGCGACGGCCCACCCCCGCACGCCCGAGGCCACCGGGACGGCGGCCCCTCCGCGGGACGACCTCACACAGTCCGTCTCCGCCTTGCTGGCCGAGGCGCTGGGCCTGGACGAAAGCACCCCACCGACCCCGGAGACGACGTACTTCGCGGCGGGCGGCGACTCGCTGACGGCCGTCCACCTGGTCGGCAGGCTCCGCGACGACTTCGGCATCGACGTGCCGATCACGCTGTTCCTGGAGGAACTACCGCTCCAGGAACTGGCGTCGAGCATCGTCGAATCGAAGAAGCCGAAGGGGCCAGCGGCAGGGGAGGACGCGGGGGGCTCCGAGAACTCGGTTACCTCCTTGGAGGCGCTCCTGGCGGAGTTCGAGTCGGAGGACCCGCGGAACTAGGCAGTGGAGCCGACCGCCCCCTACCGTGCCGTCGTCGTCTCCCGATCGGGCAGCGAGGAGGCGATGACGCCGGCGACGTACGGCAGATGGCCGTCGAGGAAGAAGTGCCCCCCAGCGAGGACATGGCAGGAGAAGCCGCCCCGCGTCTCGCTCTCCCAGGCCCGCGCCTCGTCGGGCGTGACGCGGGGATCGTCGTCGCCGGTCAGGACGACGACAGGACAGCTCAGCCGGGGCCCGTCGCGATAGACGTACTCCTCGACGATCTGGTAGTCGGCCCGCATCGGCGGCAGGAAAATGGAGAGCATCTCGGGGGAGGCAAGGAGTTCCTCAGCGGTCCCCGCCAACTTCCGCACCACCCCGATGAGTTCGGTGTCGTCCATGTCGCGCACCGCACGCTTGCCGACGGCCCGCCCGGGCAGCGAGGGCGCCGCCCTCCCGGAGAGGAACAGGGCCACGGGTGGCCGCCCCTCACGCTCCAGGCGCCGCGCGGTCTCGAACGCCAGGAGGGCGCCCATGCTGTGCCCGAACAGGGCGAGGGGCTCTGCCTCCTCCGAGGCCAGTTCGCCGAGCACGGCGTCGACGATCTCGTCCGCCCCCGCGGCGAACGGCTCACCGAACCGATCCTGACGCCCCGGATACTGCACGATCAGCGGCTCCACACTCCCCGAGACGGCGGCCGACAGCGCGTGATAGGCGCTGGCGGAGCCTCCCGCGTGCGGGAAGCAGAGCAGACGGACCCCGGCGCCGGGTGCGGGGTGGCGGCAACGTATCCAGTCACCCACGAGCGCACCCTCCTTTCCTGTACCGCAGCGAACCGCCGACCGGCCCCCTGCCGCGGGCCAGCATGCCGGACGAACGCGGCGGAGGACGAGGTTTTCCGGGTGGCCCCGCAGCACCGGGGTACCGGGAAGGGGAAGAGACAAGGCCCCCAACGACACCCTAGGGAGCGGAAACCCGATGGCGTCCTCACTGCTGGAAGCCGTAGACATCAAGGCACCGACCGCCGTGAGCTGGGCACTCTGGGAAGACGTGGAGCGCTGGCCGACTTTCCTGAGCCACGTGAAGCACGTGCAGAGCATCGACGCGAAGACGTTCGCCTGGCAGCTCTCCCTGCCCGGCGCGGACAAGAGCTTCGTGGCCGAACTCACGGAGGTCGTCCCACAGGAGCGCATCGCCTGGCGCACCACGGAGGGCGTCCACCACGCGGGAGTGGTCACCTTCCACCGCCTCAGCGACACGGAGAGCCGAGTAACCCTCCAGATCGAGTACGACCCACAGGGCTTCGTGGAACACCTGGGAGCCCTCACCAACCTGGACTCGGCCCTGGCCAACTACGACTTGGGCGAGTTCCAGCGCAGGGCGGAACGGGCGGCGGGGGCCCGCGGCGCTCAGGAGTAACCGGGACCCGGATCGGCCGCGGGGACGCGGGCGGTCAGGACGGCCACGTCGCGGCTCGCCGGGTGCTGTCCCGGCCCGACCAGAGCGCACGTTTCACCACCGCCGACGTTCCCCGGCTCGAAGTCGGCGCGGCTCGACGGCGACGCCGTCTCAATTCGGGCCTCAGCAGCGCTGGATCGCGTCTCGTTCAGCTCGCACATGGCTCGCGTCCCGTGGGTCCGGGCCCCAGAGCCGCACGCATCGCCGACGAAACCGAGGACCGGGGTCCGACGCGGGTGGGGGCCGGTGCCGTAGCAGGATCACACCGCGTACTGGCCGAGAACCGCCCCGCAGGGCCGGAGCGTCGGCTGAAGCTCCCGGCGCAGCAGATCGGCGTCCGATTCGGGGAGTCCGAGCGAAGCGCGACGCATGCGGACACTCCAGGTCTTCGGGTCCGGAAAGACCTGGAGCTGTGCGACGAGCTCGGCCAGGATCACGCCCTGGTGACGCGGGGCGAGCCCGTGCACCCGCAGAGTGCATCCGGCGGTGAAGTCCCGTCCGCCGAAGGAGACGGGGGCCGGGAGCGCTGCCACCTCGGAGGTGACGGTCGCCAGGCCCATGATCCGCCCCCGGTCGCGCCCGGGGTTCCGGTAACAGCCCCGGGTCGTGTAGAGCAGGACCTCATCCCCCTTTTGGGGGAGGCCCGTTGTGCGTCCGGCGGGGAAAGCCATCCGTTGGTTCTCCAGCACCCAGGCCAGGGGTTCCCGGTCACCGATGATGATCAGGTGGGTCGCCATCAGGCCCCGCCTCGCAACTGCTCGCGGAGGTCCTGGAGACGGACATCGGGATCCGTCTTGAGGACGTACTTGCCGTAGCCGTTGATGTCGACCCCGGTCTGCGCCTTGAGGGCCGGGGAGGGCTTGGAGAACGCGCGGCCGTCCTCGATCTGAAGCCAGCCGTCCGGGGTCACGGTGGCCTCATGGGTCAGCCCGCGACGCGGCTGAACGTGGATCAGTTTGTCCCCGGCCTTCAGCAGGCCGGCATTGATGAACGGCAGCAAGTCTCCGGGGCGACGCTCAGCGGTGGTGGCCGACGGGTGCCCGGAGCTTTCGAGAAGCAGCCGCCGCAGCACGTCATTTGGGGTGTCCACCAAGGGTTCGCTCTGGCTCTGCAGGAACGCGAACACCTCGTCGTCCACATCGATGGAACGCTTGGGCATGACCGACCTCCATCAGGCTGGGACGCCAGTGCGTCCAGCTTAGACACCAATACTTTGAAGTTTAGAAGTTTGGAAGTCTTGGTGCAAGGGTTGTGCCGGACTCCACTTATGGGGAGCCGGGCGCCAGTAGCATGTTCTTCCTGTGACGCAGGGGAGCGTCCTTGTCATTGGGGGTGTGGGGTGGCGCTCGACGGGCCCAGCCTGGGCAAAATGCTGGACGATGTCGCGGCCGGAAGGATCCAGCTGCCCGACTTCCAGCGGCAGTGGAAGTGGGACGACGACCGGATCCGCGCTCTGCTGGCGACGGTGACCCTCGACTATCCGCTGGGCGTCGCCATGACGCTGGACACCGGTGGTGAGGCTCAGTTCAAGGCCAGGCCGCTGCACGGCACCGAGGTGGGCCCGCGGGTGGTTCCGGAACAGCTGCTGCTCGACGGTCAACAGCGCCTGACGTCCTTGTTCCAGGCGCTCCGGTCGGATCGGCCGGTGGAGACGACGGGTGCGCGCAACAAGCCGCTCAAGCGCTGGTACTACATCGACATCGCCAAGGCGGTGGACGACACCGCGGACCGGGACGAGGCGATTGTGTCCGTCCCCGAGGACCGAGTCGTGCGTGGCGCGTACGGTCGCACGGCCTGGGACCTCACCTCGCGGGAGCACGAATGCGCGAGCGGACTGTTCCCCTTGAACCTGATCTTCGAGCCGGACCGGACAGGCAAGTGGCAACGGGCCTACGTCAGCGGTGGCGACGACCGCTGGGACCTGTGGTCGGCGTTCCAGGCCCGGGTCATCGACACCGTCAAGGGGTTCAAGGTGCCGTTGATCCGGCTGCCGAAGGAAACCCGTAAGGAAGCGGTGTGCTCGGTGTTCGAGCGGGTGAACACCGGCGGCGTCGTCCTCAACGTCTTCGAGCTGCTTACGGCAACCTACGCCGGCGACACCCAGTACGCGCAGCGCAACGGAGGTGAGGACTTCAGCCTCACCAAGGACTGGCAGGCCATCAAGGGCAACCTGTGCGCGGACCACCAGGTGTTCGGGGCATTGGACAAGGAGGGCGGTCAGGAGACAGGACTTACGAGCCTGGACTTCCTCCAGACCATCGCGCTGGTGCGTACGTACCGCCGCAAGCAGGCGTTTCTGGCGGAGCACCCCGGGGCGACCAACGCGCCGGCGGTGAGTTGCAAGCGCCGCGATCTGCTGCACCTGCCGCTCGCCGACTACACGCGGATCGCACCGAAGGCGGCTGAAGCGCTGTCCTGGGTCGGCCGCTTTCTCGCGACGCAGCACGTCTTCCGCGAACGTGACTTGCCGTACGGGTCCCAGGTGGTGCCCCTCGCGGCGATCGGCGTACTTCTCGGGGACGCGGTGGAAGACCGGGCCGTCCATGAGAAGCTCGCGCGCTGGTACTGGTGCGGCGTGCTCGGCGAACTCTACGGAGGAGTCACGGACACTCGGTTCGTACGCGACGTCGAGCAGGTGGTCGGCTGGGTCAGGGACGGAGGGCCGGAGCCCGACACCATCACGGAAGCGACCTTCCAGGAACAACGCCTGCACCGGCTCACCACGCGCAACAGCGCGGCGTACAAGGGAATCCACGCCCTTCTCCTCAAGGAGGGGGCGATCGACTGGTTCTTCCACGGAGAGCCGATCAGTGAGCAGACCCTGATCGGACAGTACGTGGACATCCGCCAGGTCTTCCCCAAGGCCTGGTTCGAGCACAACGGCGTCGACAGCGCCTGGATGAACAGCATCGTCAACAAGACGCCGCTGTCCTACCAGGCACTGCAGACCATGGGCGCCAGTGCGCCGTCCGCCTACCTGCCCGCCTTCGAACGGCACACCGGCAGTCCGGGCGACTGGTTCGACGACATCGTCGGCACCCATCTCATCGACGCCAAGACACTGCGCGCGGATGACTTCGAGGCCTTCTACCGAGACAGGACGGCCAGGATTCTGGAGCTCGCGGAACGGGAAATGGGCAAGGCCGCTGTGCGTGAGGAGGCGAGCGATGCCCACGCCGGATGACGCCACCGTCAAGGGGCTGGAAGGGACGACCCTGTCGGTCCGACGCCTCCTGTCCTTGTGGGGTTTCAAAGTCCGTGATCACGCGTCCGTCCCGCAGATCAGGCTCGACCTGACGAACGCGGGCCTGAACACGGTGCCCGACTTCGCGACCGGATCGCTGGACGGTGAGGTCGCGGTCGGCCCGATCACCCACGAGCACGACAAGGGCGTCGGCGCGGATGATGAGGGAAGCGGTACCGAGCAGGACCCGGCCGACGACTGCGAGGAGGCCGTCGGCATGTTCCCGCAGGCGGCGATGCGGGTGCACGACCTGCCGTGCGCCCACCGGGTCACATCGACCACACCTGAGGAGCCCCTGTCCGTCGCGATGACCAAAATGGCGGAGCACGGGTACTCGCAGCTTCCGGTGATCGATGCCTCAGGGGTCCTGCACGGTGTCGTCACGTGGGCATCGATCGCCCATATGCACGCGACCGGGCGCAAGCCGTGCCTGACCAGCTCCATCAGCAGCGAGTACGAGATCGTCAACGCCTCGGCCCACCTGCTCCCGGCTCTGCCGGTCATCCGGGCACACGAATTCGTCCTCGTCCGGGCTGCCGACGGGCGGGTGACCGGCATCGTCACCTCCGCTGACCTCGCCGATGAGTTCGGCACGGTCGCCAGGCCCTTCTTCACGCTGGGAGAGATCGAGCGGCGACTGCGACGCTGCCTCGGCCGTGCTTACGGAGAAGACGACATCCAGAAGGTGCACAAGAACAAGCGGTCCGTCGACGAGATGATGTTCAGTGAGTACATCCGCCTCCTCAACAACGAGGAACGCTGGGGCAAGCTCGGCTGGCCCCTCGTCGACCGGGCCTATTTCGTCGGGATGCTCAGCCGGGTGAAAGACGTACGCAACACGGTCATGCACTTCAACGCGCCGTCGCTCAGGCCCGAACAACTCGACCTGCTGGACAGCTTCGTCTCCATGCTGCGCCTGTACGACCCGGACTACGGAGCGAACACCGCGGCCTGAGGGCATGCGGAACCGGCGCCATCCTGAACGAGCACGGGCGGTGTGAGCCGTGGCGGCGAGCGTGACCCGGTACGCCCCTGGCACTGCCGTTGTCGCCTTATATCGGCCCGCGTGGCGTCGGCCGTTGGGTGCCGGCTGCACCTGCCGCGTCGTGTTTCGTTTCGCCGGCGGACTGCTGCCCCACGCGTTCCGTCCGGTTCGCGTGCTACGCCCTGGCCGACGGGTTGGCGATGCTCGGAGGTATGGGCCTTTCGGAGGAGAAGCCGCTTTTGCGGCTGGGTGGTGGGCAGTCCCGTTGTCTGTTCTGCGGGCTGCCGCAGGATCGGGTGCCGACACTCGCGCAAGACTGGGTGCTGCTGGAGCCGCACATGAAACCGCTGGCCCATACAGTGCCGGCGAAGCATCGGTGGATTGAGCTGTCCGATGGGCGGGTGACGATTTACGAGGTGTGTCCGCCGGACCCATTCCAGCGGTGTCGCATCGAGCATGGTCTCGCCTGTCCGGCACAGCCCCTGCCGGACCTGTGGCCGTGGTTGACGACCCTGCGAGGGGAGAACGCGCGGCAAGCGGAACGACAGAACGACCCGGAGCCCCCTCCGACTCCCGAGGAGCTGCCGGACGCGGGCTGATGGAGGTTTCCGACGACGCCGCGGCGGGCCGGGGGCGACAGCCCCAAATATTCTCCGAGCGGCACACGCTGCACATACGCGAAGACCCCGCACTCAGCGTTTCCGCTGGTTACGGGGCCTTTAAGGCACCTCATACAAGGTGCCCCCGGCAGGATTCGAACCTGCGCACACGGCTCCGGAGGCCGTTGCTCTATCCCCTGAGCTACGGGGGCGTATCGTCGCGGTTGCGCGGCGACGGGTAGAACCCTACCAGCTCTGCGGGGCTGTCCATGAACAGGTATTTCCGGGGTTCCGAAGCCGCCGCGGTGGGCGCGCTCCGCCCCCGTGAGCCCTCCGTCCGCGCCCCGCTCGCCTCGCACGGGGCGGAAGTGGGGAAAACCGGGACGCGGCGGTGGGCGTGGACCTACTCTCGAGTTGTGTCAGGCGCGCCCGGCCGTGTGCTTGTTGTGGACGACAACAAGGTCATCCGGCAATTGATCAGGGTCAACCTCGAGCTGGAGGGCTTCGAGGTCGTGACCGCGGCTGATGGTGCCGAGTGTCTGGACGTCGTGCACCAGGTCCAGCCCGACGTGGTCACCCTCGACGTCGTGATGCCCCGGCTCGACGGTCTGCGGACCGCCGCCCGGCTGCGCGCCGACGCGCGGACCCGGCATCTGCCCATCGTCATCGTCAGCGCGTGTACGCAGTACGAGGTCGAGAGCGGCCTCGAAGTCGGCGTCGACGCCTTTCTCGCCAAGCCCTTCGAGCCCGGCGAACTGGTCGGGACGGTGCGCCGGTTGATGGAGCGCGTCGGGCGGCGCGGGGCGTCGGGTGGCGACGGTTGTCGGGACCGAGACGGGGATGGGGACGGAGGCGGGGACGGCGACGGTACCGGCCTCGTCGGCGAAGCCGAGCGCGCCGCGCAGCCCGGCGCCTGACACCCACCTCAAGGCCGCCCCAGGGCCAGAGGGCCACAGGTTCGGAGCCAAGGCACGCCCCCACCCCCGTCCACATCCCAAGACCACCCCGAAACCAAGTCGCCGACCCACCCCCCTCCTCCCCTACGCTTGACCCGTGACCCCCGTCGAGCTCTCCCGCACCGTGCTGCGTGCCCTGCGTCATGTCGTTGACGCGGGTGAGTTCAGCGTGGCCCTGCCGGAGCGCGTGGGAGTGGAGCGGCCCCGGCCCGGAGGCCGCGGGGACTACGCCACCAACGTCGCCCTCCAGGTCGCCCGCGCCGCCGGCCGCACCCCCCGGCAGGTCGCCGAAGCCGTGGCCCCGCGGCTCGCCGCCGAAGCCGGGATCGCCGGGGTCGACATCACCGGGCCCGGGTTCCTCAACATCACCCTCGCGCAGTCGCCCGCCGAAGCCCTGGTGCGTGACGTACTCGCCCGCGGCCGCTGCTACGGACACGTCCGCCCCGACACCGGGCAGCTCGCCCAGCTCCACACCCCCCACGAAGTCCGCGCCCTCGTCGTCGCCGACGCCGCCCGCCGCATCCTCCGCTCCCAGGGCGCCCTCGTCCGGCTCACCTGCGACGCCGCCCCCGATCCGCGGTGGGTGGACATCCTCGGGGTGCGCGTCGACGCGTACGGCATCCCGCCGCAGCCGCTTCCGAGCCTCCGGCCCGTGCCCGCCCCGACCGACCCCCTCCCCCTCGGCCGTGACGCCGCCCGCTGGGCCCTGCTCCACCCCGCCGCCCACGACCGGCCCCGCACCGCCCCCGCCCACGGCGGCGACCCGCACCTCACCCAGCGCGAGAGCAACCCCCTCTTCCGCGTGCGGTACGCCCACGCCCGCTGCCGCGCCCTGACCCGCAACGCCGCCGCGCTCGGCTTCGACGCCCACCCCGGTGACGTACAGCACGCGCGTGACCTGCTCGGCGCCCTCGGCGACCACCCCGCCGTCCTTGCCGCCGCCGCCCGCCACCGCGCCCCGGACCGCCTCGCCCGGCATCTCGTCGTCACCGCCGACGCGCTGCTCGCGTACCAGCACGCCGTCCTGCCCCGCGGTGACGAGAAACCCTCGGCCGCCCACCGCGCCCGGCTCGCGCTCGCCGAAGCCGCCGGGACGGTGCTCGCCGGTGGCCTGTCCCTGCTCGGCATCAGCGCACCCGAATACCTGTGACATCCGTGACGCCTGTGATGCACGTGACCCCCGCGATGCCGCCCGCGACCCCCGCGCCGCCCGCGGGACACGAGCGACCGGTGTCACCCGTGAGAGACGAGACCCACGAGCCATGAGCCGTTCCGCACACCCCGCAGGACCCCGCCACGCCGACGTGCTGCCCGAGGGCCACTACACCGCGCCGCCGGCCGACCTCAACGCCTTGGACGCCAAGGTCTGGTCCCGCACCGTCACCCGTACCCCCGAAGGCGTCGTCAGCGTGGGCGGCATCGAAGTGACGCGGCTCGCCGAAGAGTTCGGGACCCCTGCCTACTTCCTCGACGAGGCCGACTTCCGCGCCCGCTGCCGCGCCTGGCGCGACGCCTTCGGCAGTGACGCCGACGTCTTCTACGCCGGCAAGGCCTTCCTCTCGCGGGCCGTCGTGCGGTGGCTGCACGAGGAAGGGCTCAACCTCGACGTGTGCAGCGGCGGTGAGCTCGCCACCGCCCTCGGCGCCGGCATGCCCGCCGAGCGCATCGCCTTCCACGGCAACAACAAGAGCGAGGAGGAGATCGAGCGGGCCGTCGCAGCCGGCGTCGGGCGCATCGTGCTCGACTCCTTCCAGGAGATCGTGCGCGTCTCGCACGTCGCCGAGCGGCTCGGGCGGCGCCAGCCCGTGCAGATCCGCGTGACCGTGGGCGTCGAGGCGCACACCCACGAGTTCATCGCCACCGCGCACGAGGACCAGAAGTTCGGGATCGCGTTGGCAGGGGGCAGGCCGCCGAGGCCGTGCGGCGTGCTCTTCAGCTCGACGGGATCGAGCTGATCGGGATCCACTCGCACATCGGGTCGCAGATCTTCGACATGGCCGGCTTCGAGGTCTCCGCCCGCCGCGTCGTGCAGTTGCTCGCCGAGGTGCGCGACGAGCACGGCATCGAGCTTCCCGAGATCGACCTCGGCGGCGGCCTCGGCATCGCGTACACCTCCGACGACGACCCGCGCGAGCCGCACGAGATCGCGAGGGCGCTGAACGAGATCGTGACGCGTGAGTGCGCGGCGGCAGGACTGCGCACACCCCGCATCTCCGTCGAGCCCGGCCGCGCCATCGTCGGCCCGACCGCCTTCACGCTCTACGAGGTCGGCACCATCAAGCCGCTCGAAGGACTGCGTACGTACGTCTCCGTCGACGGCGGCATGTCCGACAACATCCGTACCGCGCTCTACGACGCCGAGTACACCGTCGCCCTGGTCTCCCGCTCCTCCGACGCGGAGCCCATGCTGGTGCGTGTGGTCGGCAAGCACTGCGAGAGTGGTGACATCGTGGTGCGCGACGCTTTCCTTCCGGCCGATCTGGCGCCCGGTGACCTGATCGCCGTGCCCGCGACCGGTGCGTACTGCCGCTCGATGGCGAGCAACTACAACCACGCTCTTCGCCCGCCCGTCGTCGCCGTCCATGGCGGTGAGGCGCGGGTGATCGTCCGGCGTGAGACGGAGGAAGATCTCCTGCGTCTCGATGTCGGGTAATGAAAAATATGGAATAGATGTCTCACCATCCGGACAATGGACGGAAAGTCCGTTCCGGTGGGTGAGACTGGTCCCACCGTAGATGTATGAGAAGTGAGGTCGGATGATGCGTACGCGTCCGCTGAAGGTGGCGCTGCTGGGCTGTGGGGTTGTCGGCTCAGAGGTGGCGCGCATCATGACGACGCACGCCGACGACCTCACAGCCAGGATCGGCGCCCCGGTGGAGCTCGCCGGGGTCGCCGTCCGCCGCCCCTCGAAGGTGCGCGAGGGAATCGAGCCCGAGCTGATCACCACCGACGCGACCGCGCTGGTCAAGCGCGGTGACATTGACGTCATCGTCGAGGTGATCGGCGGCATCGAGCCCGCTCGGACCCTCATCACCACCGCCTTCGAGCACGGCGCCTCGGTCGTCTCCGCGAACAAGGCGCTCATCGCGCAGGACGGCGCCGCGCTCCACGAGGCCGCCGTCGAGCACGGGCGTGATCTGTACTACGAGGCCGCCGTCGCCGGTGCCATCCCGCTGATCCGGCCGCTGCGCGAGTCCCTCGCCGGAGACAAGGTCAACCGCGTTCTCGGCATCGTGAACGGGACGACGAACTTCATCCTCGACGCCATGGACACCACCGGTGCCGGGTATCAGGAAGCGCTCGACGAGGCCACCGCGCTCGGGTACGCCGAGGCCGACCCCACCGCCGACGTCGAGGGCTTCGACGCCGCCGCCAAGGCCGCGATCCTCGCCGGCATCGCCTTCCACACGCGCGTACGCCTCGACGACGTGTACCGCGAGGGCATGACCGAGGTGACCGCCGCCGACTTCGCGTCCGCGAAACGCATGGGCTGCACCATCAAGCTGCTCGCCATCTGTGAGCGGGCCGCCGACGGTGAGTCGGTGACCGCGCGCGTCCACCCCGCGATGATCCCGCTCAGCCACCCGCTGGCGTCGGTCCGCGAGGCGTACAACGCCGTCTTCGTCGAGGCGGAGGCCGCGGGCCAGCTCATGTTCTACGGGCCCGGCGCCGGCGGTTCGCCCACCGCGTCCGCCGTCCTCGGCGACCTCGTGGCCGTCTGCCGCAACAAGCTCGCCGAGACCACCGGACCCGGCGACTCCGCGTACACCCAGCTGCCCGTGGGCTCCATGGGCGAGGTCGTCACGCGGTACCACATCAGCCTCGACGTGGCCGACAAGCCGGGCGTCCTCGCCCAGGTCGCGACGGTCTTCGCCGAGCACGGCGTATCGATCGATACGGTCCGTCAGACGGGCAAGGACGGCGAGGCCTCCCTCGTCGTCGTCACCCATCGCGCGCCCGACGCCGCCCTCACCGGCACTGTCGACGCGCTGCGCAGACTCGACACCGTGCGTGGTGTCGCCAGCATCATGCGGGTTGAAGGGGAGTAAGCAGCAATGAGCCACCAGTGGCGCGGAATCATCGAGGAGTACCGGGACCGACTTCCGGTCTCCGACACCACGCCGGTCGTGACGCTTGGCGAGGGCGGCACGCCGCTCGTCCCCGCGCAGGTGCTCTCGGAGCGCACGGGCTGCGAGGTCCACCTCAAGGTCGAGGGTGCGAACCCCACCGGGTCCTTCAAGGACCGCGGCATGACCATGGCGATCACCAAGGCCAAGGAGGAGGGCGCGAAGGCCGTCATCTGCGCCTCCACCGGCAACACGTCGGCGTCCGCCGCCGCCTACGCCGTCCGCGCGGGCATGGTCTGCGCCGTCCTCGTGCCGCAGGGCAAGATCGCGCTCGGCAAGATGGGCCAGGCGCTCGTCTACGGCTCGAAGATCCTCCAGGTCGACGGCAACTTCGACGACTGCCTCGACCTCGCGCGCGGCCTGTCCGAGAACTACCCGGTGGCGCTGGTCAATTCGGTCAACCCGTTCCGCATCGAGGGCCAGAAGACCGCCTCGTTCGAGATCGTCGACGCCCTCGGCGACGCCCCCGACATCCACGTCCTTCCCGTTGGCAACGCCGGCAACATCACGGCCTACTGGAAGGGCTACAAGGAGTACGCCGCCGACGCCGTGGCGACCCGTACCCCCCGGATGTGGGGCTTCCAGGCCTCCGGTTCGGCGCCGATCGTGCGCGGCGAGGTCGTCAAGGACCCCTCGACGATCGCCACCGCGATTCGCATCGGCAACCCCGCCTCGTGGCAGTACGCGCTCGCGGCGCGCGACGAGTCCGGCGGCGTCATCGACGAGGTGACGGACCGTGAGATCCTGCGCGCCTACAAGCTGTTGGCATCCCAGGAGGGTGTCTTCGTGGAGCCCGCGTCGGCCGCCTCGGTCGCCGGTCTGCTGAAGGCCGCCGAGCAGGGCCTGGTCGACCCGGGCCAGAAGATCGTCTGTACGGTCACGGGCAACGGCCTGAAGGACCCCGACTGGGCCGTCGCGGGCGCCCCGCAGCCGGTCACCGTCCCGGTCGACGCGGCCACCGCCGCCGAGCGCCTCGGCCTGGCGTGACCCGCCGGCCGCGGGCGTAAGCCTCCGGCCGTCTGCGAGGGGTGGCACAGGGGGCTTACGACACGCATCGTGCGCCTCCTGTGCGCCCTATGTCGCCACAGAACCTTCCTTCGATAGGCTGTACTGAACCCGCCCCGCCGCATATGCCGCGGTGCCGCCGTAGTTCGCGGCCTTCGGGTGTTCCGTACATGTGGCACGTACCGAAAATACGCAGCCTCGACAACACGCAGCTCAAGGAGAGTCATCGAGCGATGGCCGGTCCAGCGTTCCGCGCCGCCGCCGTCCGGGTGCGCGTCCCCGCCACCAGCGCCAACCTCGGTCCGGGCTTCGACGCCCTGGGCCTGTCGCTGGGGCTGTACGACGACGTGGTCGTCCGGGTGGCCGACTCCGGCCTGAACATCGACATCGCGGGGGAGGGCAGCGAGACTCTTCCGCGCGACGAGTCGCATCTGCTCGTACGATCCCTGCGCACCGCCTTCGACCTGCTCGGCGGACAGCCGCGCGGTCTTGAGATCGTCTGCGCCAACCGCATCCCGCACGGCCGCGGCCTCGGCTCGTCGTCCGCCGCCATCTGCGCGGGCATCGTCGCCGCACGCGCCGTGACGATAGGCGGCGAGGCCAGGCTCGACGACGCGGCGCTCCTCGAACTCGCCACCGAGATCGAGGGCCACCCCGACAACGTCGCCGCCTGTCTCCTCGGCGGCTTCACGCTCTCCTGGATGGACGGGGGAGCGGCGCGGGCGATCAGGATGGAACCCGCCGGTTCCATCGTTCCGGTGGTTTTCGTGCCCGGGAAGCCCGTCCTCACCGAGACCGCGCGCGGCCTGCTGCCGCGCACCGTCCCGCACGTCGACGCGGCCACCAACGCGGGCCGGGCGGCCCTGCTCGTCGAGGCCCTGACCAGGCGCCCCGAGCTGCTGCTCCCCGCCACCGAGGACCGGCTGCACCAGGAGTACCGCGCCCCGGCGATGCCGGAGAGCGCCGCCCTGGTGGAGCGGCTGCGGGCCGACGGCGTGCCCGCGGTGATCTCCGGCGCGGGACCCACGGTCCTCGCGCTGGCCGAAGACAGTGCGGCCGACAAGGTCGCACGCCTGGCGGGCGAGGGCTGGGCGGCCAACCGCCTGGCGCTCGACGCCGCAGGAGCGAGCGTGCTGCCGCTCGCGCCCTGAAAGCAATGCAGCAGGGATTTCGGGGCGACCCGATTTCGAGAGGGGGAATGTTTGTTGGATCCGGTAGTGTTAATCTCAAGTCTGCACCCGACCTCACCATGGCGAGGTGCTTTGTGTCCCCGTCCGGGACAATCATTCTTCCGGGAGCCTCCCAAACTGCTTCGTGCCCCGCACTGAGCGGTCCTGAGCACGCTCCGGAACCGGCGTGACCGAGCCGGGTGACACCGCACTTCAGTGGCACCGCACCGGGAATCGCCATCACCAATGAATTCTTCCGCCTCGTTGGCGGACCACCGCCCCGGCACGGTCCATACGCATAGGACCGCCGGACAGCACAACCGGTCGCCGAGCCAGACAGGCCGACGTCCGCTCCAGGGAAGGACCCTTCGTGAGCGACACCACCGATCTGATGGGCGTGACTGCCGACACGCCCGCCACGGACGCCTCCGCGGCGCCTGCCACCGGTGCTTCGGCCGGGTCCCGGCGGCGCCGCGGCACCGGCCTTGAGGGCATGGTGCTGGCGGAACTGCAGCAGGTCGCCTCGGGCCTTGGGATCAAGGGAACCGGGCGCATGCGCAAGAGCCAGCTGATCGAGGTCATCAAGGAGGCGCAGGCAGGGGGCGGAGCCCCGGCCAAGAGCGCCGCGCCTTCCGCGGACACCGCCGAGACCAAGCCCAAGCGCCGGGCCACCTCGAAGGCCCGTACAGGCGAGGACCAGGGCGCCGAGGGCGCCGGCAAGGCGAGCAAGGCCGACAAGGCCGACAAGGCCGAGGGCGGCAAGGCCGAGCAGGCCGTCGCCCAGCAGCAGATCGAGATCCCCGGTCAGCCGGCCGGGAGCCCCGCCCGCACGAGCGAAGCCGAGCGCGGCGGCGACGACCAGCCCGTCGGCGAGCGCCGTCGGCGCCGGGCCACCGCCGACGCGGGCAGCCCGGAGACCGTCACCGCCGAGGCGAAGACCGACACCAGGACCGAGGTCAAGGCCGACACGGCCGAGGCCAAGGCCGACCGCGGTGACGGCGCTGACAACAGCGCCGAGGGCCGTCGCGAGCGCCGGGACCGCCAGGGCCGCGGCCGTGACCGCGACCGCGACCGCCGTGGCAACAAGGGCGAGGACCAGCCGGGCGGTGGCCGTCAGGACCGCCAGGACCGCCCCGACCGCCAGGACCGCCCCGACCGCCAGGACCGCCAGCAGCAGGGCGGCGGCCGTCAGGACCGGCAGGACCGTCAGCGTGACAACGGTCCGCAGGATGACGGCTACGACGATGACGCGGGTGGCCGCCGCGGCCGCCGGGGCCGTTACCGCGACCGCCGTGGCCGTCGTGGCCGCGACGAGCAGGGCTTCGGCAATGAGCCGCAGGTCTCCGAGGACGACGTCCTGATCCCCGTCGCGGGCATCCTGGACATCCTCGACAACTACGCGTTCATCCGCACGTCGGGCTACCTCCCCGGCCCCAACGACGTCTACGTCTCGCTGGCCCAGGTCCGCAAGAACGGCCTGCGCAAGGGCGACCACGTCACCGGCGCGGTCCGCCAGCCCAAGGACGGCGAGCGCCGCGAGAAGTTCAACGCGCTCGTACGTCTGGACTCCGTCAACGGCATGGCGCCCGAATCCGGGCGCGGACGCCCTGAGTTCAGCAAGCTGACGCCCCTTTACCCGCAGGACCGGCTCCGCCTGGAGACCGACCCGGGCGTGCTCACCACCCGCATCATCGACCTCGTCGCCCCCATCGGTAAGGGCCAGCGCGGTCTGATCGTGGCCCCGCCGAAGACCGGCAAGACCATGATCATGCAGGCGATCGCCAACGCGATCACGGTGAACAACCCCGAATGCCACCTGATGGTCGTCCTGGTCGACGAGCGTCCGGAAGAGGTCACCGACATGCAGCGGTCGGTCAAGGGCGAGGTCATCTCCTCGACCTTCGACCGCCCGGCCGAGGACCACACCACGGTCGCCGAGCTCGCCATCGAGCGCGCGAAGCGTCTGGTGGAGCTGGGCCACGACGTCGTCGTCCTGCTCGACTCGATCACCCGTCTGGGCCGTGCGTACAACCTCGCCGCCCCGGCCTCCGGCCGCATCCTGTCCGGTGGTGTCGACTCGACGGCGCTGTACCCGCCCAAGCGCTTCTTCGGTGCCGCGCGCAACATCGAGGACGGCGGCTCGCTGACCATCCTCGCGACCGCGCTCGTCGACACCGGCTCCCGCATGGACGAGGTCATCTTCGAGGAGTTCAAGGGCACCGGCAACGCCGAGCTCAAGCTCGACCGCAAGCTCGCCGACAAGCGCATCTTCCCGGCGGTGGACGTGGACGCGTCCGGCACCCGTAAGGAAGAGATCCTGCTCGGCAGCGACGAGCTCGCCATCACCTGGAAGCTGCGCCGTGTGCTGCACGCGCTCGACCAGCAGCAGGCGATCGAGCTGCTCCTGGACAAGATGAAGCAGACGAAGTCGAACGCCGAGTTCCTGCTCCAGATCCAGAAGACGACCCCGACGCCGGGCAACGGCAACGACTAGTCGTCCCCGCACCAGATAAGGGCCGCCCCGTCACTCCGGTGACGGGGCGGCCCTTTTGTCACGCGCCTTTTGTCCCACGCGAGACCTTGGCCACACGCATAAGAGATTCTCACGGTCACGGGCAGTAGCCCGCCGCGCCGAAAAGCCGCAGGTGAGAGGCGGGAAACGGAAGCCTCCTGGGCGCGCTCCGTGACCGCCTGACACCGGGGCGCAGCCAGGGCGCTGTGCAACCCTTCAACCGGTTTCCCCGTCTGACAAGTGACGACAAACCGCACCTGACCCTGCCAACAGGGGGTAACCGACCGACGAGGACTGAGGAGCCCATGACTGACGAGAGCACCCCGGCGGGCCCGGCCGATACGAGGCCCAGACGTCCCCGCGGCGGAGGCGGCAAGCGCCGCAAGCCGCGCCGACGCAGCAAGGCGCTCGTCCTCACGGCATGGGCCGCGGCCTCGGTCGTCGTCCTCGGCGGCACCGGTCTCGGCGTCGTCTACTTCAAGCTCAACGGCAACCTCAAGGGCGTCGACATCAACGCCGCGCTCGGCACGGACCGCCCCGAGGACATCGACAACGGCTCCCAGGACATCCTCGTCCTCGGCTCCGACTCGCGCTCCGGCAAGAACAGCAAGTACGGCAAGGACGAGGGCGCGGCCCGCTCCGACACGGCGATGATCGTGCACGTCTACAAGGGCCACAAGAAGGCCAGCGTCGTCTCGATACCCCGCGACACCCTGATATCCCGCCCCGAGTGCGAGACGGACGACGGCAGGACGGACCCCGGCGGTCAGCGGCAGATGTTCAACACGGCGTACGAGGTCGGTGGCCCCGCCTGCGCCGTCAAGACCGTCGAGAAGATGTCCGGCATCCGGATGGACCACTACCTCGAAGTGGACTTCACAGGCTTCAAGAAGCTCATCGACACCCTCGGCGGCGTCGACATCACCACCAAGAAGGCCATCCACGACAAGGACAGCCACCTCGACCTGGACGCGGGCACGCACACGCTGACCGGCGAGCAGGCGCTCGGCCTGGTCCGCACCCGCCACGGCGTCGGCGACGGCAGCGACCTCGGCCGCATCCAGCTCCAGCAGGCCTTCATCAAGGCCCTGCTCGACCAGGTCAAGGAGGTCGGGGTCTTCGGCAACCCGAAGAAGCTCTTCGACCTGGCGGACGACGCGACCAGCGCCGTCACCACCGACTCCGACCTGAACGACGTCAAGAGCCTCATGAGCTTCGCGAACGGCCTCAAGGGCATCGGCGCGGGCGACATGAAGATGGTCACGATGCCCATCCAGTACGACCCCGCCGACCCCAACCGCGTCCTGCCCCTCGAAGAGGCCGACCAGCAGGTCTGGGACGCGCTCAGGGCCGACAAGCCCATACCGAAGTCCGCGACCGAGAAGTCCGCGGGCGACAAGGGCGACGTGGGCGACGTGGTGGCCGGTCACTGAGGCCCGCCGGAACAGAGCCGGAATAGATCGGCACCCACCCCCGTTTTGGGAGATACGGCCGGTCCTGGCAGACTGGTACGTCGGCCCCGGTTCACGTACGAGCAATCCGCGCGTACGACCCGGTGCCCTCCCGAAACTAGGAGACACCTTGAAGCGCGACATCCACCCCGAGTACGTCGAGACCCAGGTCAGCTGCACCTGTGGCGCGTCGTTCACCACCCGCAGCACGATCTCCAGCGGCACCGTCCGCGCCGAGGTCTGCTCCGAGTGCCACCCGTTCTACACGGGCAAGCAGAAGATCCTCGACACCGGTGGCCGCGTGGCCCGCTTCGAGGCCCGCTTCGGCAAGGCCGCGGCTGCCAAGAAGTAGCGAGCCACTGCGCCGGTCATCGGCCGCCCTCACCAGGGGGCGGCCGGGACCGGCGCTTTTGCCGTCCCGCAGCCAATTCGCGTAGAACCGCGCGGAGAACCTTCGCGCAGAAAACCAGGAGCCCCCGATGTTCGAGGCGGTCGAGGAACTGATCGGCGAGCACGCCGATCTGGAGAAGAAGCTCGCGGACCCCTCGGTCCACGCCGATCAGGCCAACGCGCGCAAGCTCAACAAGCGCTACGCCGAGCTGACCCCGATCGTCGCGACGTACCGCAGCTGGAAGCAGACCGGCGACGACATCGAGACCGCCCGCGAGCTGGGCGCCGACGACCCCGAGTTCGCTGCCGAGGTCAAGGACCTGGAGCGCCGCCGCGACGAGATCACCGAGAAGCTGCGGCTGCTGCTCGTGCCCCGGGACCCGTCCGACGACAAGGACGTCATCCTGGAGATCAAGGCCGGCGCGGGCGGCGACGAGTCCGCGCTGTTCGCCGGTGACCTGCTGCGCATGTACCTGCGGTACGCGGAGCGCGTCGGCTGGAAGACCGAGATCATCGACTCCACCGAGTCCGAGCTCGGCGGCTACAAGGACGTCCAGGTCGCCGTGAAGACCAAGGGCGGCCAGGGCGCCACCGAGCCCGGCCAGGGTGTCTGGGCCCGCCTGAAGTACGAGGGCGGCGTGCACCGCGTGCAGCGTGTGCCCTCCACCGAGTCGCAGGGCCGCATCCACACCTCCGCCGCCGGTGTCCTGGTGACGCCCGAGGCCGAGGAGATCGACGTCGAGATCCACGCGAACGACCTGCGGATCGACGTCTACCGCTCCTCCGGGCCCGGCGGCCAGTCCGTCAACACCACGGACTCCGCGGTGCGCATCACGCACCTGCCGACCGGCGTCGTCGCCTCCTGCCAGAACGAGAAGAGCCAGCTCCAGAACAAGGAGCAGGCCATGCGTATCCTGCGCTCCAGGCTGCTCGCCGCCGCCCAGGAGGAAGCGGAGAGCAAGGCCGCGGACGCCCGCCGCAGCCAGGTCCGCACCGTTGACCGCTCCGAGAAGATCCGGACGTACAACTACCCGGAAAACCGCATCTCGGACCACCGCGTCGGCTTCAAGGCGTACAACTTGGACCAGGTGCTCGACGGCGACCTCGACGCGGTCATCCAGGCCTGTGTCGACGCGGACTCCGCGGCCAAGCTCGCCGCGGCCTGACGTCCCCATCCCTCGTACGACGCCCCCGGAGGACCAGCGTGAACCTGCTGCTCGCGGAAGTGGCCCAGGCCACCCAGCGGCTGGCCGACGCCGGCGTGCCCTCGCCGCGCAACGACGCGGAGGAGCTCGCGGCCTTCGTGCACGGCGTGAAGCGGGGCGAGCTGCACTCCGTCAAGGACTCCGACTTCGACGCCCGCTACTGGGAGACGATCGCGCGCCGTGAGGCCCGCGAGCCGCTCCAGCACATCACCGGACGCGCCTACTTCCGCTACCTGGAGCTCCAGGTGGGCCCCGGCGTCTTCGTGCCGCGCCCCGAGACGGAATCGGTCGTCGGGTGGGCGATAGACGCGGTGCGCGCGATGGACGTCGTCGAGCCGCTCATCGTCGACCTGTGCACCGGCTCCGGCGCCATCGCGCTCGCCCTCGCCCAGGAGGTGCCGCGCTCGCGCGTGCACGCCGTGGAGCTGTCCGAGGACGCCCTGAAGTGGACGCGGAAGAACGTCGAGGGGTCCCGGGTCAAGCTGGTCCAGGGCGATGCCCGCGACGCGTTCCCGGAGCTGGACGGCCAGGTGGACCTGGTGGTCTCCAACCCGCCGTACATCCCCCTCACCGAATGGGAGTACGTCGCTCCGGAGGCCCGTGACTACGACCCCGAGCTCGCCCTGTTCTCCGGCGAGGACGGCCTCGACCTGATCCGGGGCATCGAGCGCACGGCCCACCGGCTGCTGCGCCCCGGCGGCGTCGTCGTCATCGAGCACGCCGACACCCAGGGCGGCCAGGTTCCGTGGATCTTCACCGAGGAGCGGGGCTGGGCCGACGCGGCCGACCACCCCGACCTGAACAACCGGCCGCGCTTCGCGACCGCTCGCAGGGCGATGCCGTGACGACCAAGATTTCACCGCAGCAGTACGTGTACGAGGAGGCCCGCTGATGGCACGGCGATACGACACCAATGACGCGACCGACCGCTCGACCGGTCTGCGCGAGGCAGCGTCCGCCGTCCGCCGGGGCGAGCTGGTCGTGCTCCCCACCGACACCGTCTACGGCATCGGCGCCGACGCCTTCAGCCCGGAGGCGTGCGCCGACCTGCTCGACGCCAAGGGCCGCGGCCGCAACATGCCGACCCCCGTCCTCATCGGCTCCCCGAACACCCTGCACGGCCTGGTCACCGACTTCTCCGAGATGGCCTGGGAGCTCGTCGACGCCTTCTGGCCCGGTGCCCTGACCCTCGTCGCCAAGCAGCAGCCCTCCCTCCAGTGGGACCTCGGCGACACCCGCGGCACGGTCGCCATCCGGATGCCGCTGCACCCCGTCGCCATCGAGCTGCTCACCGAGGTCGGCCCCATGGCCGTCTCCTCGGCCAACCTCACCGGGCACCCCGCCCCCGAGGACTGCGACGCCGCGCAGGAGATGCTCGGCGACTCCGTCTCCGTCTACCTGGACGGTGGCCCGACTCCCGGCATCGTCCCCTCGTCGATCGTCGACGTCACGGGCAAGGTGCCGGTCCTGCTCCGCGCGGGCGCGCTCGACGCGGACGAGCTGCGCAAGGTGGTACCCGACCTCGAGGTGGCGAATTGACAGCCCCTGAGACGGGGCGTGGCATAGCGGGCTTCCCGGGCTCTGCGGGCACCTTCCGCATCCTCCACGTCAGCACCGGCAACGTATGCCGCTCGCCGATCACCGAGCGGCTGACCCGGCATGCCCTGGCCGACCGCCTCGGCGACCCCCTCACCGGCGGCCTGATCGTGGAGAGCGCGGGCACGTGGGGGCACGAGGGCGCCCCCATGGAGACCAACGCCGAGACGGTCCTCGCGGACTTCGGGGCGGACGCCAGCGGCTTCATGGGGCGCGAACTCCTCGACGACCACGTCATCCGCGCCGACCTGGTGCTGACCGCCACCCGCGACCACCGGGCGCAGGTCATCTCCATGGGCCACTCGGCGGGCCTGCGCACCTTCACCCTCAAGGAGTTCACCCGGCTGGTGCGGGCCATAGACCCCACGACCCTGCCGGAGCCGGACGGCAACGGCGTGGTGGAGCGCGCCCGCGCCCTGGTGCGGGCCGCCGCCGCCCTGCGCGGCTGGCTGCTCGCGCCCAGCGTGGAGGCCGACGAGGTGTACGACCCCTACGGTGCGCCCCTGCCGTTCTTCCGCTCCGTCGGCGACGAGATCAACCAGGCGCTCGACCCCGTGGTGACGGCGCTGACCGGGGTGCCCGCACACATGTAGCCGTACTCCCGCGCATGCCCGTCGCCACGGGCCTACATTGGATTCTGAGGTCACCCCCGCCAGGCCCCGGAGCCCACGATGTCGCTCAGCACGGTCAGCACCGCCCCCACCGCCCACCAGGCGTCGTACACGGACCTCGGCGCGCTGCGCCGGCAGGACCCCGAGCTGGCCGACGTCCTCATCGCCGAGGCCGCCCGGCAGTCCGGCGGGCTCCAGCTGGTCGCCGCCGAGAACTTCACCTCGCCCGCCGTCCTGACCGCCCTCGGCTCCCCGCTCGCCAACAAGTACGCCGAGGGGTACCCCGGGGCCCGCCACCACGGCGGCTGCGAACTCGTCGACGTCGCCGAGCGGATCGCCGTCGACCGCGCCAAGGCCCTCTTCGGCGCCGAGCACGTCAACGTCCAGGCGCACTCCGGTTCCTCCGCCGTCCTCGCCGCGTACGCCGCGCTGCTGCGGCCCGGTGACACGGTCCTCGCGATGGGCCTGCCGTACGGCGGCCACCTCACGCACGGCTCACCCACGAACTTCTCCGGGCGCTGGTTCGACTTCGTCGGCTACGGCGTCGACGCCGAGAGCGGCCTCATCGACTACGACCAGGTGCACGCCCTGGCCCGCACCCACCGCCCCAAGGCGATCGTCTGCGGCTCGATCTCCTACCCCCGGCACATCGACTACGCGGCCTTCCGGGCCATCGCCGACGACGTGGGCGCGTACCTCATCGCCGACGCGGCGCACCCCATGGGCCTGGTCGCCGGGGGAGCGGCGCCGAGCCCCGTGCCGTACGCCGACGTCGTCTGCGCCACCACCCACAAGGTCCTCCGCGGCCCCAGGGGCGGCCTCCTGCTGTGCGGGGCGGACCTGGCCCACCGGATCGACCGGGCCGTCTTTCCGTTCACGCAGGGAGGCGCCCAGATGCACACGATCGCCGCCAAGGCGGTGGCCTTCGGCGAGGCGTCGGCACCGTCCTTCACCGCGTACGCCCATCAGGTGGTCGCCAACGCGCGGACGCTGGCGGCCGCCCTGGCCGACGGCGGGTTCGCGATCACCACCGGTGGCACCGACACCCACCTGATCCTGGCCGACCCGGCCCCCCTCGGAGTCGAGGCGCACATCGCCCGCGGCAGGCTCGCGGCCGCCGGGATCGTCCTCGACACCTGCGCCCTGCCGCACGGCGACGCCCGCGGACTGCGCCTGGGCACCGCCGCCGTCACCACCCAGGGCATGACAGGACCCGACATGGCGCGCGTCGCGCAGCTGCTGGCCGGCGCGGTCCGCGGTACCGGGGAGAGCACGGACGTACGGGACGAGGTTCGTGAACTGGCGGGCAGATTTCCGCCGTATCCGGGATAGGACGGGGTAGCCGCGTCAGAGACGCACGCGTTCTCGTGCAACCATCGTCGCTACCCGTAAGTCCCCAACCGTATGCGCGCAAAGCTAGGCTGTGGGGCTGAGATGGCCAGCGATACCTGTGGGGAAGCCCGTGCGTGAATACCTGCTGACGCTCTGCATCACGGCCGCGGTGACCTATCTGCTGACCGGGCCGGTGCGGAAGTTCGCGATCGTGGCCGGTGCCATGCCGGAGATCCGCGCCCGCGACGTGCACCGGGAGCCCACGCCCCGGCTCGGCGGGATCGCGATGTTCTTCGGCCTGTGCGCGGGCCTGCTGGTCGCCGATCACCTGCCGAACCTGAACGCGGTCTTCGAGAACTCCAACGAACCGCGCGCGCTGCTCTCCGGAGCGGCGCTGATCTGGCTGATCGGCGTCCTCGACGACAAGTTCGAGATCGACGCCCTGATCAAGCTCGGCGGCCAGATGATTGCCGCGGGCGTCATGGTCATGCAGGGCCTGACGATCCTGTGGATCCCGGTCCCCGGCGTCGGCACGGTGTCGCTCACTTCCGGCCAGGGCACCCTGCTGACTGTCGCGCTCGTCGTCATCACCATCAACGCCGTCAACTTCGTGGACGGCCTCGACGGCCTCGCGGCGGGCATGGTCTGCATCGCCTCCGCCGCGTCCTTCATGTACGCCTACCGCATCTGGTACGGCTACGGCATCGAGGCCGCCGCGCCCGCCACGCTTTTCGCCGCCATCCTCATGGGCATGTGCCTGGGCTTCCTGCCGCACAACATGCACCCCGCCCGCATCTTCATGGGCGACTCGGGGTCGATGCTCATCGGCCTGATCCTGGCGGCGGGCGCCATCTCCGTGACCGGCCAGGTCGACCCGGCGGCGATGAAGCTGAACTTCGGTGGCACCCGCGACGCCACGCACGCGATGCTGCCGGTCTTCATCCCGCTGCTGATGCCGCTGACGATCATCGCGATCCCCTTCGCCGACCTGGTCCTCGCCATCGTGCGGCGCACATGGAACGGCAAGTCGCCCTTCGCCGCCGACCGCGGGCATCTGCACCACCGGCTCCTGGAGATCGGCCACTCGCACAGCCGCGCGGTGCTGATCATGTACTTCTGGTCGGCGCTCATCGCCTTCGGCACCGTCGCGTACTCCGTGCACTCCACGAGCGTGTGGATCTTGCTGCTCATCGTCGCGCTCAGCGCGCTGGGGCTCGTGCTGCTCCTGCTGCCGCGCTTCAGGCCGCGTACTCCCCGCTGGGCCGAGGCGTTCGTGCCGCCGCGCTACCGCCGCCGACGAGCGGAGACCGCCGAGACCGCCGAGAGCGTCGAGACCGCCGAGACCGCCGAGACGCAGACGGCCCATGAGGGTGCCGGGACGCCCGCCGGCCCGGTGCCCGCCGCCGTGCCCGACCTGAGCGGTGTCAGGCGCCCGCACGGCAGCACAGCGGTGTCCGAGCGGCCCCGTGTACGGTCGCACGAGCGTGACTAGGCGCGGCTATCACCCCAAGGTGTGCATGGCCAACACGAAACGTGCATCATGGACCGATCGTGTGATGGTCGGCACACTTTCAGGTAAAGACTGCATCAAATAGTTTGTGATACGGTTCACGAGAACCCGAGATATATTGGGGCGGCCCCGACGAGACCGGCCGCCCTGGTGAGGTGCGCCTCTTCGTCTCCGTGCGCCTCGCGTCCGGATCAGGGCCATCGCTCGACGTATCGCAATGCCACGCCCCCAATTCCGCCGGAGGAGCTGCCGCCATGCAGTCCAACGACGCCCGCACACTGCTTCACTGTGCCCTGCCCACCGCTGCCGCGGGTGTGGCGGGAGTCGCGGTCAGTGCCGCCGTTGCCGGCGGCAAGGGTGCGCTCGGTGCCACCTTCGGCGCACTTCTCGTCCTGCTGTTCATGGGTGGCGGGCTTGTGGCGCTCCAGCGAGGCGCGCGTTCCTTCCCCCATCTGTTCCAGATGATGGGCCTGCTGGTCTACACCGTGCAGATCCTGATCCTGATGGTGGTGCTGAGCATGATCAGCGGTACCTCGGCGTTCAACTCCAAGTGCTTCGCGTTCACGCTGCTCGCCGCCACTTTGGTGTGGATGGGAGCGCAGGTGCGTTCCCATATGAAGGCCAAGGTCCTCTATGTGGAGCCGGAATCCGCCCGGCCGCAATCGTGAGCTGTAGGGCCAGCGTAAGGAGACCTCCGCTCATTTGCTATGGTCTCGCCACAACTGCGGCAGAGCTGGCGCGGGAGGCGGCCGTGCCCGTGAAGCCATACGGCTCGGAGCCCAGCCGCCGCCCCCAAATCCGCAAGTCCAGTCCAGTGCCGCTCCGCGGACATCGACCGCGCCGACACATCGAGGTTGCCGTACCCATGCGCCACGTTGAAGGAGCTCGCGGTGAGTAACGCCCAGACGCTCGCCTTCGAGACCGATTGCCACATTTTTGAAGGGTGCGGTTTCCCGACCCCCGGCCTGCACTCCTTCCTCTTCGAGCCGATTTTCACCGTTGGCGGCTTCGAGTTCAACAAGCCGATGCTGCTGGCCCTGGTGAGTTCGGTCGTCGTCATCGGCTTCTTCTGGGCCGCTTTCAATAAGCCGAAGCTGATCCCCGGCAAGCTCCAGATGGTCGGCGAGATCGGATATGACTTCGTGCGCCGCGGGGTCGTCTACGAGACGCTCGGCAAGAAGGAGGGCGAGAAGTACGTCCCTCTCATGGTCTCGCTGTTCTTCTTCATCTGGATCATGAACATCTGGTCGATCGTCCCGCTCGCCCAGTTCCCGGTGACCTCGGTCATCGCACTGCCGGCGGGTCTCGCGGCGATCGTCTACGTGCTCTGGGTGAGCGTCACCTTCAAGAGGCACGGCTTCATCGGTGGCTGGAAGAACATCACCGGTTACGACCGCTCGCTCGGCCCGGTCTTCCCGATGGTCATGTTCTTCGAGTTCCTCTCGAACATGATCATCCGGCCCTTCACCCACGCGGTGCGGCTCTTCGCCAACATGTTCGCGGGCCACGTCCTGCTGGTGATCTTCACCATCGCGAGCTGGTACCTGCTGAACGGCATCGGTATCGCCTACGCGGGTGTCTCGTTCGTGATGGTCATCGTGATGACGATCTTCGAGCTCTTCATCCAGGCGCTCCAGGCCTACGTCTTCATCCTGCTGGCCTCCAGCTACATCCAGGGCGCGCTCGCCGAGCACCACTGAGTACGCCTGGCCTCTCCCCCCGATACATCCGGTGGCCAACCCCCACCGGCCCGTAAAAAGAAGGAAGTTACGGCATGTCCGCTCTCGAGACCCTCGCCGCGGTCAACGTCCAGGGCAACTTCGGTGCGATCGGCTACGGCCTCGCCGCCATCGGCCCCGGCATCGGCGTCGGCATCATCTTCGGTAACGGCACGCAGGCCCTCGCCCGTCAGCCCGAGGCCGCCGGCCTCATCCGCCAGAACCAGATCCTCGGCTTCGTGCTCTGTGAGGCCCTGGCGCTCATCGGTCTGGTCATGGGCTTCGTTTACCCGGTTCCTTCCTGATCCGGTCTCGTTGACGAGAAACTTCAACGGAAGGCACTGATGTGATCTCCCTGGTACAGCTGGCGTCGGAGGAGCCTCAAAACCCTCTGATTCCGGCAATCCCCGAGCTCGTCATCGGCCTGATCGCGTTCGTCATCGTCTTCGGCTTCTTCGCCAAGAAGTTCCTCCCGAACATCAACAAGGTTCTGGAAGAGCGCCGCGAGGCGATCGAAGGCGGCATCGAAAAGGCCGAGGCCGCTCAGACCGAGGCCCAGAGCGTTCTTGAGCAGTACAAGGCTCAGCTCGCCGAGGCACGGCACGAGGCCGCGCGTCTGCGCCAGGAGGCGCAGGAGCAGGGCGCCACGCTCATCGCCGAGATGCGGGCCGAGGGCCAGCGTCAGCGCGAGGAGATCGTCGCCGCGGGCCACGCCCAGATCGAGGCCGACCGCAAGGCCGCCGCGCAGTCGCTGCGTCAGGACGTGGGCCAGCTGGCCACCGACCTGGCCGGCAAGCTCGTCGGTGAGTCCCTCGCGGACCACGCCCGGCAGAGCCGCACCATCGACCGCTTCCTCGATGACCTTGAGGAGAAGGCCGAGGCGGCTCGATGACAGCGCACGGAGCCAGCCGCGAGGCACTGGCCGCCGCGCGTGAGCGTCTGGACGCGCTGACCGACAACACGTCGGTCGACGCCAAGCGGCTCGCGGACGAGCTGGCCGCGGTCACCGCGCTGCTGGGCCGCGAGGTCTCGCTGCGTCGGGTCCTGACCGACCCGGCGCAGTCCGGCGAGGCCAAGGCCGACCTGGCCGGGCGGCTGCTGAGCGGCCAGGTGGGCGGCGAGACCGCCGACCTGGTGGCCGGCATGGTCCGCTCGCGCTGGTCGCAGTCGCGGGACCTGGTGGACGCCCTGGAGGAGCTCGCCGACCTCGCCGACCTGACCGGCGCGCAGAAGTCCGGCGCGCTGGACAACGTCGAGGACGAACTCTTCCGGTTCGGCCGGATCGTCTCCTCAAGCACCGGGCTGCGGGCGGCACTGACCGACCGCGCCGCCACGGGCACGGCCAAGAGCGAGCTGCTGCGCAGCCTGCTCGGCGGTCGCGCCGAGAACGTGACGGAGCGCCTGGTCGCACGCCTGGTGACCGCGCCGCGTGGACGTAGCCTGGAAGAGGGACTCGAGTCCCTCTTCCAGCTGGCCGCGGACCGACGCAACCGCATGGTCGCCGTCGTCACTTCCGCTGTTCCGCTCTCGGACCAGCAGAAGCAGCGTCTCGGCGCCGCGCTGGTCAAGGTGTACGGACGGCAGATGCACCTCAACCTCGACGTGGACCCCGAGATCCTCGGCGGGATCAGGGTCCAGGTCGGCGACGAGGTCATCAACGGCTCCATCGCGGACCGCATCGAGGAAGCCGGCCGCCGCGTGGCCGGCCAGTAACTCAACACGCACGAAATACGGCCCTAGTTGGGCCGTGCAGAGGATTCCTGGGGGCTGACCCCAGACCCCCCAAGAAAACTTCGGGCCCAACAAGGAGAGCAGGGAACCCAGATGGCGGAGCTCACGATCCGGCCGGAGGAGATCCGGGACGCGCTGGAGAACTTTGTCCAGGCGTACAAGCCGGACGCGGCCTCGCGCGAGGAGGTCGGTACGGTCACCGTCGCCGGCGACGGTATCGCCAAGATCGAGGGTCTGCCCTCGGCCATGGCGAACGAGCTGCTGAAGTTCGAGGACGGATCTCTCGGCCTCGCGCTGAACCTCGAAGAGCGCGAGATCGGCGCGGTCGTCCTCGGCGAGTTCAGCGGTATTGAGGAAGGCCAGCCGGTCAGCCGTACCGGCGAGGTGCTGTCGGTCGCCGTGGGCGAGGGGTACCTCGGCCGCGTCGTCGACCCGCTCGGCAACCCGATCGACGGCCTCGGCGAGATCGAGACCAGCGGCCGACGCGCCCTGGAGCTGCAGGCACCGGGCGTCATGGCCCGTAAGTCGGTGCACGAGCCGATGGAGACCGGCTACAAGGCCGTCGACGCGATGACCCCGATCGGCCGTGGCCAGCGTCAGCTGATCATCGGTGACCGCCAGACCGGCAAGACCGCCCTGGCCGTCGACACGATCATCAACCAGCGCGACAACTGGCGCTCGGGCGACGTGAACAAGCAGGTCCGCTGCATCTACGTCGCCATCGGTCAGAAGGGCTCCACCATCGCCTCCGTGCGTGGTGCGCTCGAAGAGGCCGGCGCGCTGGAGTACACGACCATCGTCGCCGCCCCGGCGTCCGACCCGGCCGGCTTCAAGTACCTGGCGCCGTACACCGGCTCGGCCATCGGCCAGCACTGGATGTACGAGGGCAAGCACGTCCTCATCGTCTTCGACGACCTCTCGAAGCAGGCCGACGCCTACCGCGCCGTGTCCCTGCTGCTCCGCCGCCCGCCGGGGCGCGAGGCCTACCCGGGTGACGTCTTCTACCTGCACTCGCGTCTCCTTGAGCGCTGCGCGAAGCTCTCCGACGAGCTGGGCAAGGGCTCGATGACGGGTCTGCCCATCGTCGAGACCAAGGCGAACGACGTGTCGGCGTTCATCCCGACCAACGTCATCTCCATCACCGACGGCCAGTGCTTCCTGGAGTCGGACCTCTTCAACGCCGGTCAGCGCCCCGCGCTGAACGTCGGTATCTCCGTCTCCCGAGTCGGCGGTTCCGCGCAGCACAAGGCGATGAAGCAGGTCTCCGGCCGACTGCGCGTGGACCTCGCCCAGTTCCGCGAGCTGGAGGCGTTCGCCGCCTTCGGTTCCGACCTGGACGCCGCGTCGAAGGCGCAGCTGGAGCGCGGCCAGCGCATGGTCGAGCTGCTCAAGCAGCCGCAGTACCAGCCGATGGCGACCGAGGACCAGGTCGTCTCCGTGTGGGCCGGTACCACCGGTCGCATGGACGACGTGCCGGTGACCGACATCCGCCGCTTCGAGAAGGAGCTCCTGGAGTACCTGCACCGCAAGGAGCAGGGCCTCATGACCTCCATCAAGGAGGGCGGCAAGATGTCGGACGACACCCTCCAGGCCGTCGGCGACGCCATCGTGGAGTTCAAGAAGCAGTTCGAGACCTCGGACGGGAAGCTTCTCGGCGAGGACGCTCCGGCCGCCGCCAAGTGACGTAAGGAAGGGACCTGACTCATGGGAGCTCAGCTCCGGGTCTACAAGCGTCGCATCCGATCCGTCACCGCGACCAAGAAGATCACCAAGGCGATGGAGATGATCGCCGCCTCGCGCGTCGTCAAGGCGCAGCGCAAGGTGGCGGCCTCCACGCCGTACGCGACCGAGCTCACCCGCGCGGTCACGGCGGTCGGCACTGGCTCGAACACGAAGCACCCGCTGACGACCGAGGCGGAGACGGCGACCCGTACCGCGGTTCTGCTCCTGACGAGCGACCGCGGTCTGGCCGGCGCCTTCAACTCGAACGCCATCAAGGCCGCGGAGCAGCTGACCGCGCGCCTGGAGGCCGAGGGCAAGGAGGTCGACACGTACATCGTCGGCCGCCGTGGTCTGGCCCACTACAACTTCCGCGAGCGCAAGGTCGTGGAATCGTGGTCGGGCTTCACCGATGAGCCCACGTACGCGGATGCCAAGAAGGTCGCGGCGCCGCTGATCGAGGCGATCGAGAAGGAGACGGCGGAGGGCGGCGTGGACGAGCTCCACATCGTCTACACCGAGTTCGTCTCGATGATGACGCAGACGGCCATCGACGGCCGCCTGCTGCCGCTCAGCCTCGAAGAGGTAGCGGAGGAGAAGCCCGCCAAGGGCGAGATCCTTCCGCTGTACGACTTCGAGCCGTCGGCGGAGGACGTCCTCGACGCCCTGCTGCCGCGCTACGTCGAGAGCCGTATCTACAACGCGCTGCTCCAGTCGGCCGCCTCCAAGCACGCCGCCACGCGCCGCGCGATGAAGTCGGCGACCGACAACGCCGGGGATCTGATCAACAGCCTCTCCCGGCTTGCCAACGCGGCCCGCCAGGCCGAAATCACCCAGGAAATCAGCGAGATCGTCGGCGGCACAGCAGCCCTGGCCGACGCGACCGCGGGGAGTGACAAGTAATGACCACCACTGTTGAGACGGCCGTTGCCACGGGCCGCGTCGCCCGGGTCATCGGCCCGGTCGTCGACGTGGAGTTCCCCGTCGACGCGATGCCGGAGATCTACAACGCCCTGCATGTCGAGGTCGACGACCCGGAGACCGCGGGCGGCCGCAAGACGCTGACCCTTGAGGTCGCCCAGCACCTGGGTGACGGCGTCGTCCGCTCGATCTCGATGCAGCCCACCGACGGCCTGGTCCGCCAGGCCCCGGTCAAGGACACCGGCACGGGCATCTCGGTGCCCGTCGGTGACGTCACCAAGGGCCGGGTGTTCAACACCCTCGGTGAGGTCCTGAACGACGACGCGTCCACCGTCGCGGACGCCGAGCGCTGGACGATCCACCGCAAGGCCCCGGCCTTCGACCAGCTTGAGTCCAAGACCGAGATGTTCGAGACCGGCCTGAAGGTCGTCGACCTTCTCACCCCGTACGTCAAGGGTGGAAAGATCGGTCTGTTCGGTGGTGCCGGTGTCGGCAAGACCGTGCTGATCCAGGAAATGATCGTCCGTGTGGCCAAGCTGCACGACGGTGTCTCCGTCTTCGCCGGTGTCGGCGAGCGCACCCGTGAGGGCAACGACCTCATGGTCGAGATGGAGGAAGCCGGCGTTCTGGACAAGACCGCGCTGGTCTTCGGCCAGATGGACGAGCCGCCGGGCACGCGTCTGCGCGTCGCCCTGGCCGGTCTGACCATGGCGGAGTACTTCCGCGATGTGCAGAAGCAGGACGTGCTGTTCTTCATCGACAACATCTTCCGCTTCACGCAGGCCGGTTCCGAGGTCTCGACCCTGCTCGGCCGCATGCCCTCCGCGGTGGGTTACCAGCCGAACCTGGCCGACGAGATGGGTCTCCTCCAGGAGCGCATCACCTCGACCCGTGGTCACTCGATCACCTCGATGCAGGCGATCTACGTCCCCGCGGACGACCTGACCGACCCGGCCCCGGCCACCACGTTCGCCCACCTCGACGCGACGACGGTGCTCTCCCGTCCGATCTCCGAGAAGGGCATCTACCCGGCCGTGGACCCGCTGGACTCCACGTCCCGCATCCTGGACCCGCGCTACATCGCGCAGGACCACTACGACGCCGCCATGCGTGTCAAGGGAATCCTGCAGAAGTACAAGGACCTCCAGGACATCATCGCGATCCTCGGTATCGACGAGCTCAGCGAGGAAGACAAGCTCGTCGTCGCCCGCGCCCGTCGCGTGGAGCGCTTCCTGTCCCAGAACACCCACGCCGCCAAGCAGTTCACCGGTGTGGACGGTTCGGACGTGTCCCTCGACGAGTCGATCGCGGCGTTCAACGCGATCTGCGACGGCGAGTACGACCACTTCCCGGAGCAGGCGTTCTTCATGTGCGGTGGTCTTGAGGACCTCAAGAAGAACGCCAAGGAGCTCGGCGTCTCCTGAGCCGCGTAGCTCGTCCCGGTGAGGGGCGGGGTGCCACCCCGCGAGGGCAGTGTCCCGCCCCTCCCGTACGCCCACTAGAATTTGACCCAACACCCGGCGAAGCCGCCGGGTGGTGACCCGAGGAGCCACCCTTGGCTGCTGAGCTGCATGTCGAGCTGGTCGCCGCGGACCGCAGCGTCTGGTCCGGCGAGGCCACCCTGGTCGTCGCGCGCACCACGTCCGGCGACATCGGCGTCATGCCCGGTCACCAGCCGCTGCTCGGTGTGCTGGAGTCGGGCCCGGTGACCATTCGTACGAGTGGCGGCGGCACCGTCGTCGCCGCCGTCCACGGAGGATTCATCTCCTTCGCGGACGACAAGCTGTCGCTGCTGGCCGAGATCGCGGAGCTGTCCGACGAGATCGACGTCCAGCGTGCGGAGCGGGCGCTGGAGCGCGCGAAGTCGGAGGCCGACGCCTCCGCCGAGCGGCGCGCCGACGTCCGACTGCGTGCGGTGGCGGCGCGCTGACCCCAGCGCGCGGCGTAACGTGACTCAGCCGCGGCCAGGTCCGGGAACATTCCGGACCGGGTCGCGGCTGAGGCAATGCGGGTGCAATGTATTGGTCCGTTGTCGGTCGGCCGACCGACAGTAGAGGCGAGGAGGTCGGTGCCGATGATCCTCACTCTGCTCGTGTGCGGACTTGCGTTGATCGCGCTGGTGTTGGTGGGGCTCTTCGTCTTCGGACTGCGACGCCGGCTGATCCAGCGTTCCGGCGGCACCTTCGACTGCTCCTTGCGCTGGGACGCCCCGGAGAAGGGCGACACCTCCGGCAAGGGCTGGGGGTACGGGGTCGCCCGCTACAACGGCGACCGCGTCGAGTGGTACCGCGTCTTCTCCTACGCTCCCCGGCCGCGCCGGGTCCTCGAACGCTCGGGCATCGAGGTCGTCGACCGCCGCGCCCCGGACGGCGAGGAGGAGCTGGCCCTGCTCTCCGACGCCATCGTCCTCGGCTGCCTGCATCGTGGCGTCCGCCTGGAACTGGCGATGAGCGAGGACGCGCTGACGGGCTTCCTGGCCTGGCTGGAGGCGGCGCCTCCCGGGCAACGTGTCAATGTGGCGTAGTGGTGATGTGCCCCGTAGGGGCGCCCCATAGGGGCGCGGGGAACTGCGCGCTCAGCCACATACGGCCCGCAGCCATGAAGAAGCCGGGGAGACAGGGGGCGATCCTGTCTCCCCGGCTTCGTACCAGGGACGGCTACTTCAGACCGTCATTGATGGCACTCACCAGCTCACCATTGCTGGTGTCACCGCTGAACTCCCAGAAGAACGCCCCGCCAAGACCCTGCTGCTTGGCCCAGGCCATCTTGGCGCGGATCGTCTCCGGGGTGTCGTACGACCACCAGTTCGTACCGCAGTGGGCGTACGCCGTCCCGGCGACCGTCCCGTTCGCGGGGCAGGAGTTCTTCAGCACCTTGTAGTCCTCGATGCCCGCCTCATACGTGCCCGGCGCCGCGCCTGTCGCCGTGCCGCCCGGCTCCTTCTGGGTGACGCCGGTCCAGCCACGCCCGTAGAAGCCGATGCCGAGCAGCAGCTTGGCGGACGGCACGCCCTTGGCCTTCAGCTTGGAGATCGCCGCCGCGGAGTTGAAGCCCTCCTGCGGGATGCCGGCGTAGGAGGTGAGCGGGGAGTGCGGGGCCGTCGGGCCCTTGGCCGCCCACGCGCCGAAGAAGTCGTACGTCATGACGTTGTACCAGTCGGTGTACTGCGCCGCGCCGCCGTAGTCCGCGGCGTCGATCTTGCCGCCGCTGGAGCCGTCCGCGGTGATGGCCGCGGTGACGAGGTTCTTGGCGCCGAACTCGTTGCGGAAGGCCTGCATCATCGTCTTGAAGACGGCCGGGCCCGAGGTGTCGCAGGACAGGCCGCAGGCGTTCGGGTACTCCCAGTCCAGGTCGATGCCGTCGAAGACGTCGGCCCAGCGCGGGTCCTCGACGAGGTCGTGGCAGGACTTGGCGAAGGCCGCCGGGTTCTTCATGGCGTCGGTGAAGCCGCCGGACCAGGTCCAGCCGCCGAAGGACCAGAGGATCTTGATGTTCGGGTACTTGGCCTTCAGCTTGCGCAGCTGGTTGAAGTTGCCGCGCAGGGGCTGGTCCCAGGTGTCGGCGACGCCGTCGACGCTCTGGTCGGCGGTGTAGGCCTTGTCGATCGCCGCGTAGGAGTCGCCCATGGTGCACTTGCCGTTCTGGACGTTCCCGAAGCTGTAGTTGATGTGGGTGATCTTGCCGGCGGAGCCGGAGGTCGCGATGTTCTTCGCGTGGTAGTTGCGTCCGTAGACGCCCCACTCGGTGAAGTAGCCGAGCTTGACCTTGTCGCCGGGGCCCGGGCCCGGGTCGCCGCCGCCCGTGGTGCGGACCTTGACGGCGCCGCTGGCGGGGCCGGTCTGGTCGGCGGTGTCGCGGGCCTGGACGGTGTACGAGTAGTCGGTGCCCGCGGTCAGGCCGCTGTCGCTGTACGAGGTGCCGGTCACCGTGCCGACCTTGGCGCCGTCGCGCAGGACGTCGTAGTTCTTGACGCCCTTGTCGTCGGTGGCGGCCTTCCAGGACAGCTTCACGGACGTGTTGGTGATGTCGGATGCCGTCGGGGCGCCGGGCGCGCTCGGCGGGTTGTCGCCGGGGACGCTGCCGCCGTCGCAGCTGCCGCCGTTGAGCGTGCACTGGGACGGGGCGCCGGAGCCGGTGCCGTTGAAGCCGAAGGAGACGGAGGCGCCGGGGGCGAGCGTGCCGTTCCAGCCGAGGTTCTTGGCGGTCCAGCGGGCACCGGAGTTGGTGACGGTGGCGTCCCAGGCGGACGTCACCTTGGTGTCGGCGGGGAAGTCCCACTGGACGTTCCACGAGCTGAGCGTCGTGGTGCCGGTGTTCTTGATGGTCCACTTGCCCTCGAAGCCGCTGCCCCAGTCCTGAGTCTTGGCGTACGTGGCGGTGGCCTCGGAGGCGGCGTCCGGGGCCGCCTCGGCGGGTGCGCCGAGGGCGACCAGGGTGGCGAGCGGGAGCAGCAGCGTGGTCAGTCCGGCCACGGCTCGATGTCTGATTCTGAGTCCTGAGCGGGTGTCGCTCTGTGTGAAGCGCACGGAGTGCTCCTCGGGTGAGATCCGGGGGTCTGAGGGGTGGGACCCTGCGCCGCCCGTGAGCACGTGGACACGTGGGGGAGTGCTCACCGCAGTGCGGCGAGAATAGAAAGGTCTGGACCAGCGGTCAAGAGGTCTGAACCAATGGCCGAATTGTTCTGGTCCGGCGCGATCACATCCCCGCTCAGACCCCCAACTCCTGCGCGAGCACGGCCGCTTGCACCCGGCTGCGCAGCTCCAGCTTGCCGAGGAGCCGGCTGACGTGCGTCTTCACCGTCGCCTCCGCCATGGCGAGGCGGTTCGCGATCTCCGCGTTCGACAGCCCCTCACCGATGCAGGACAGGACCTCGCGCTCGCGGCGCGTGAGACTGTCCAGGACGGCGGGGTCCGGCGCGTTCTCCCTGCGTACGGGCCTGGGCGGGGCGGCGAACTCGGCGATCAGGCGGCGGGTGACGGCCGGGGCGATCAGCCCCTCGCCGCGCGCGACCGTACGGACGCCTTCGATGAGGTCCTTCGCCTCGGCGTTCTTCAGGAGGAAACCGCAGGCGCCCGCCCGCAGCGCCCCGAAGACGTACTCGTCGAGGTCGAAGGTGGTCAGGACGAGGACGTCCGCAAGTCCCTCGGCGACGACCTGGCGCGTTGCCGACACCCCGTCCAGGCGCGGCATCTGGATGTCCATCAGGACGAGGTCGGGGCGCAGCTCGCGGGCGAGGGCCACGGCCTGCTCGCCGTCCGCCGCCTCGCCGACCACCTCGATGTCGGGGGCGCTGCGCAGGATCAGGACCAGTCCCGCGCGTACGGCTGACTGGTCCTCGGCGACCAGCACTCGGATCATTCCTTGGCTCCTTCGTCCGCGGGGTCGACGGGCAGGGTCACGGAGACGGTCCAGACCTTGCCGCCGCCCTCGCTCTCCGGGCTGGTCTCGGGGCCCGACCCGAAGGTGCCGCCGAGCAGTTCGGTGCGCTCGCGCATGCCGACGAGGCCGGCTCCCGAGCCGGGGGCGCGGGGCCCGGCGGGATCGTCGTACGGACTGGTGACGCGGACCTTCAGGGCGCGCGGCTCCTGGGCCAGGGTGACGGTGACCCGGCCGGGAGAGGCGTGCTTGAGGGCGTTCGTCAGGGACTCCTGGACGATGCGGTACGCCGCGAGCTCGACCGGCGCGGGCAGCTTCGGGCCGTCCGGGACGCGGGCGTGGTCGAGCGTGACGTCGAGGCCATTGGTGCGGGCGCCGTCGAGGAGGGCGGCGAGGCCGTCGAGGGTGGGGGCCGCGGCCGGTTCCAGGTCGCCGCTGTCGTCGCGCAGGATGCCGATGAGGCGGCGCATCTCGGCGAGGCCCTCGACGCTGTTCTCCCGGATCACGGCGAGCGCGTCCTTGCTGGTGGCCGGGTTGTCCAGGGAGAGCGCGGCCGTGGAGTGGATGGCGATCGCCGAGAGGTGGTTGGCGACCATGTCGTGCAGCTCGCGGGCCATCCGGGCGCGCTCGGCCGTGACGGCCTGGACACGGTCCATCTCGGCGAGCAGCGCGGTCTGCTCGGCCCGCAGCCTGGCCGCGGCGGTCGCCTCGCGGTGATTGCGCACCAGGGCGCCGGTCGTGGCGGGCGCGAAGGAGATCGCGGCGGTGACGACGCCGATCAGGACGGCCTCCGGCTGCCGGAACCACGCGAGGAACCCGACGGTGACCGCCACGGTCACCAGGCCCGTGGTGACCGGGATACGCCGGGCGGCGGCCGGGGTGCCGTACACCACGGCCGCGTACACGACGTCGGTGAACATCAGGATCGACGCGAGGTTGCCCGAGGTGAACTGGTCCGCCACCACCGCGAGGGTGCCGACGGCCAGGGCGAGCTGCGGTGCGCGGCTGCGCAGCAGCTCCATGCCGGCGAGGGCGACCATGGGGACCAGCGCCCAGTCGGAGCCGAGCGGCCGGCCGGCCTGTGAGTGCAGCCCGAGCGCCCACAGCGCGAGCCCGCAGAGCAGGCTGGCCACGGCGATCCGTACGTCGACGCGCTGTGGGCGGGGGAGGGGCAGGGCCATGTCCTCCATCCAACACGGCGAGCGGCCCACACGCCTGATCCTGGGGGAGGAACCGCCCGCTACATCGAAGGATGCAGTCCCACTTCGTCATTGGCGACGACGATCCGCGCCCGGCTCGGCGGGAGCCTTGAGAGGTGACCGAGAGGAGCGAGCCGTGATCGTCACGCTGATCGTCATCTGTGAGGTCGGATTCTGGGTGCTGCTGGCCGCGGGCCTGACCGCCCGCTATCCGCTGCGCAAGCCGCGCCTCGGCCTCGCGATCCTGCTGTGCGAGCCGCTGCTCGAAGTCCTGCTGCTCGTCGTGACCGCCGTCGACCTGAAGAACGGCGCCGACCCGAGCTGGAAGCACGGCCTGGCCGCGGTCTACCTCGGCTACACCGTCGGCCACGGCCACCGCACGGTGAAGTGGCTCGACGGCCACGCGGCGCACCGCTTCGCCGGCGCGCCGCTGCCGCGCCCGCCGCGCTATGGCCGGGCCCGGGCCCGGCACGAGGCGAGGGTCTGGCTCGGCACCCTGGTCGCGGCGGCCGTCGCGACCGGGCTGCTGCTGCTCGCCATGTGGTACGTCGACGACCCTAGCCGCGCCTCGTCGCTGGAGGGCTGGATGCACACCGCCTGGCGGGCGGCGGCCATCCACGGCGTGGTCGCCCTCACCTACACGCTGTTCCCGAGGCGGGCCCCGGCCCGCGAGGGGCGGGACGAGGACCGCCCCCTGACCAAGGTCTGACGAGGCCTACCGTTCGCCGCCCGGCACCCACAGCACGTCCCCGACCTCCTTGTTGGCCGTACGGGCCAGGATGAACAGGAGGTCGGAGAGGCGGTTGAGGTAGGTGGCCGTCAGCGGGTTCATGGTGTCGCCGTGCGTCTCGAACGCCGCCCACGTGGAGCGCTCGGCCCGCCGCACCACCGTGCACGCCTGGTGCAGCAGCGCCGCGCCCGGCGTGCCGCCCGGCAGGATGAAGCTGCGCAGCTTCTCCAGCTCCTCCAGGAAGCGGTCGCAGTCCGCCTCCAGCTTGTCGACGTACGACTGCTCGACGCGCAGCGGCGGATATTCCGGGTCCTCGACGACCGGTGTGGACAGGTCGGCGCCCACGTCGAAGAGGTCGTTCTGGACCCGGACGAGGACCTTCACGACCTCCTCGTCGAGCCCGCCGAGCGCGATCGCCGTGCCGATGGCCGCGTTGGCCTCGTTGGCGTCGGCGTAGGCCGCGATCCGCGGGTCGGTCTTGGCGGTGCGGCTCATGTCGCCGAGGGCCGTCGTGCCCTGGTCGCCGGTCCTGGTGTAGATGCGCGTCAGATTGACCATACGGCCAGCGTAGTCAGAACGGCATGCGACCCCGGGCGCGGCGGCCGGCGGAGCCGCTGCGGCCCACCGCCTTGGAGCTGCTGCGGAAGGGCTTGCTGAAGAGCCGGCCCAGGATTCCGGGGGCCTTGCCGCCGACGCGCGAACCGGCTCCCAGGGTGCGCTGGGTGCCGCGTTCGGGGTGCCGGGACAGGCGGGGGACGAAGAAGGCGAGGAGGGCCAGAACGACACATACGGCGACGATGCCGACAACCATCATGACGGGCTCCCTGAGGTGGGGTACGTCTGCCGTCTGCCCCGGCAACCGGGGCCCATGCGCCGATCGCCGCCCGCCGGTGGGGCGGGGGTACAGTCGGCTCGCCGCTCAGCCCGCGCCGGACCGGGCGCCGCGGCCCGACGTATCCTCGTCGTGTTCCGGCCAGGGAACGCCATGACCGGTACGCAGGAGTCTCCCGACCTGACCTCGGATGCCACCGGAGCGCCGGGTCGCCCGTCCGTGCCGGATCGCGTCGCGCGGATACGGCGGCGCCTGGAGCGGCTGATCGGCATCGCGGCGACCGAGGGCAACGCGCTGACCGTCCTGCGCAACGGTGACGAGATCTTCGCCGCCATGCTGGCCGCGATCCGGTCCGCCGAGCACACGGTCGACATGATGACCTTCGTCTACTGGAAGGGCGACATCGCCCGCCGGTTCGCCGACGCCCTCGCGGAGCGGGCCCGCGCCGGGCTGCGGGTGCGGCTGCTCCTTGACGGCTTCGGCAGCCGGCTGATCGAGGCCGAGCAGTTGCGGGTGATGGAGCGGGCCGGGGTGCAGGTGACGTGGTTCCGCAAGCCGCTGCATCTGTCGCCCCTCAAGCAGAACCACCGCTGTCACCGCAAGGTCCTCGTCGTCGACGAGGAGACCGCCTTCACCGGCGGGGTGGGCATCGCCGAGGAATGGTGTGGCGACGCCCGTAACCCCGACGAGTGGCGCGACACCCACGTCGAGGTCCACGGCCCCGCGGTGGACGGCATCGCCGCGGCGTTCGCGCAGAACTGGGCCGAGTGCCACGGCGAACTCTTCGACGCCCGGGACCGGTTCATCGGGCACCGCCCCCAGGGCGACGCCGTCGTGCAGGTGGTGCGCGGCTCGGCCAGCTTCGGCTGGCAGGACATGCAGACCCTGATCCGCGTCATGCTGGAGTCCGCCGAGGAACGCTTCCGTCTGTCCACGGCCTATTTCTCCCCGGACGCGTACTTCGTCGAACTGCTCTGCGCCACCGCGCGGCGCGGGGTCGAGGTGGAGATAGTGCTGCCCGGGCCGCACACCGACAAGCGGGTCTGCCGGCTGGCCGGGCAGCACCATTACGAGGACCTCGTCCGCTGTGGGGTGAGGATCTACGAGTACCAGCCGACGATGATGCACGCCAAGGTCATCACCGTCGACGGCGTCGCCGCTCTGATCGGCTCGACCAACTTCAACCGCCGCTCCCTCGACCACGACGAGGAGGTCATGCTCGCCGTCCTGGACCAGGAGTTCACCGCGACACTGGACGAGCACTTCGACGACGATGTGCGGGCCAGTGAAGTGGTCCGGCAGGGCCGGTGGAAGAGACGCTCCCTCGTCCAGCGGGCCCGTGAGATGAGCGTCCAGCCCATCCGCCGGTTCCTGTGAGGCGCCCGCGGGTCTCGCCACGCTTCGTTCCCGTCACGCGCCGGCCTTCTTGAAGACGCGTGTGCCGACCGTCACGGACAGCAGCGTGAAGGCGAGCGCCATCAGCGCGCCGTACAGCATGGTCGTGGAGGCGTAGTCGCCCACGTATCCGGCCCGCATCGCGTCGACGAGGTAGCGGAACGGCATGAAGTGCGACAGGACGTCCAGCCAGGTGGGCGCGAGCGCCATCGGCAGCATCAGGCCGGAGAGCAGCATCGAGGGCATGCTGATGGCGTTCACCGCGGGCCCGAACTCGTGCGCCTTGGCGACCTTCATCGCCAGCGCGTACGAGAGCGCGGCGAGCGAGGCGCTCAGCAGCGCCACGAACACGAACCCGATCAGTACGCCGCCCAGCGGCGCCCTGAGCCCCATCGCCAGTGCGGCGAGCACCAGCAGCACCGCCTGGAAGACGAAGAGCGCGGCGTCGCGCAGGATCCGGCCGAGCAGCAGCGCGAGGCGGCTGACGGGCGTCACCCGCATCCGCTCCACCACGCCGAACTGCTTCTCGATGATGAGCGCGAACCCACTGAACGTCGCGCCGAACAGGCCGAGTTGGAGCAGCAGTCCCGGCACGAGCACCTGCCAGGAGTCGCCCTCGGAGCCGAGCGGCAGATCGGTCAGGAGGGGGCCGAAGAAGAGCAGGTAGAGCAGGGGCGTCAGGACGCCGAAGAGGATCTGGAACTTGGAGCGAAGGGTCTGCCGGGCGTACCGCCCGAAGATCAGCGCGGTGTCGGAGAGCAGTGCGGGCATCGGTGGGGTCCTGGGGTGTCAGACGGCGAGGGGGGCCGTGTCGGCGGTGTGATGGGGGTCGATGTCGCGCCCGGTGATGGCGAGGAAGGTGTCCTGGAGCGAGGCGTCGATCGAGCCGCCGTACCGGAGCTTGAGCGCGCTCGGCGTGCCCTCGGCGACCACGACGCCCTGGTCGACGACGACCAGGCGGTCGGAGAGCGCGTCGGCCTCGTCGAGGTAGTGCGTGGTGAGGAAGACCGTCGTGCCGTGCTCGTCGCGCAGCCGCCGCACCAGCGTCCACAGGTCGGCGCGGCTGCCCGGGTCGAGCCCGGTGGTCGGCTCGTCCAGGAAGAGCACCTCGGGCCGGTGCATGAGCCCCATGGCGATGTCGAGGCGCCGCCGCTGACCACCGGAGAGGTCGGCGCAGGGCCGCTCCATCAGCCCGGTCAGCCCGAGGTCCCGCGCCAGTTCCTCGGCCCGGGCGGCGGCCTGTGCCTTCGTCAGGCGGTAGAGGCGCCCCTGGGTGATCAGTTCCTCGCGTACGGAGACGCTGAGGTCGACGCCGCCGGACTGGGCGACGTAACCGATCTTCTCCCGTACGCCGGCGGGGTTCTTGAGCAGGTCGTGGCCCGCGACGGTGGCGGCGCCGCCGGTGGGCGCCAGCAGCGTGGTGAGCATGCGCAGCGTGGTGGTCTTGCCCGCGCCGTTGGGCCCGAGGAAGCCGAGGATCTCGCCGGCCTGGACGGTGAGGTCGATGCCGCGCACGGCCTCGACGGCGCCGTTCTTCGTCGCGAAGGTCCGGGCGAGCCCGGCGGTGCTGATGATTGCCATAGCGACCACAAAAACAGAGTCGATTAAATTTTGCAACGTCACCAACTTTTGGTGGCTGCCAAGTTTTGATGGTGCCTAGGAATGCCTAGGATGGGAGGCATGGCTGAGGGGCTCAGGGAGCGCAAGAAGCGGCAGACGAAGCAGCGGATCTCGGACATCGCGACCGGGCTCTTCCTGGAGCACGGCTTCGTCACGGTGACCATCGCCGACATCGCCGAGGCCGCCGATGTCTCCGTCAACACGGTCTACAACTACTTCCCGGCCAAGGAGGACCTCTTCCTCGACCGGGGCGATGACGCCGTCGACCGGCTCTCCCGCCACGTGCGCGGCCGCCGCGACGGCGAGTCCGCCGCCGACGCCGTCCTGCGCGAACTGCGCGCCGACGTCGAGGGCCTGTCGCCGGCCGTCGGGCTCTTCCCCGGCTGGGCCGACTTCATGAAGGTCATCACCGAGGCGCAGCCGCTGCGCTCCCGCCTCTGGGCCATCCAGCAGGAAGCCCTCGACAACCTCACCAGGACCCTCGCCGATGAGACGGGCGCGGCCGAGGGGGACCCGCTGCCCGCGCTCGTCGCCGGACAGCTCTCCTGGCTCCACGGCACGCTCATGAGCTGGATCGGCGACGAGATGACCAAGGGCCGCGAAGCCGCCGAGGTCTCCCGCGAAGCCCTCGGCCTGCTCGACGAGATGGAGTCCCTCCTCGGCGAGAAGGTGCTCAACTACGCGATGCGCGGCGCCCGGTGAGGCGTACCGGTGTGACGTCCGTCATTTGAGACGTGACGCGCATCTCTTCGCCGCCACAGGTGCCCTCACGGCCGCTAATGTCCGCTCCAGAGGCATACGTAAACAGCGTGTGAGCCAACCGTGATAAGCGGTCATAAGCGGTAGGGGAGTCGGAACAGTGGCACGGAAGCTCGCCGTCATCGGAGCCGGACTCATGGGGTCCGGCATCGCTCAGGTCTCCGCCCAGGCGGGCTGGGACGTCGTCCTGCGCGACGTCACCGATGAGGCCCTGACCCGTGGCACCGACGGGATCAAGGCGTCGTACGACAAGTTCGTCGGCAAGGGCAAGCTCGCCGCCGACGACGCCGAGGCCGCGCTCGCGCGCATCACGACCACCACCGACCTGGACGCCGTCGCCGACGCGGACATCGTCGTCGAGGCCGTCTTCGAGAAGCTGGAGGTCAAGCACGAGATCTTCCGCACGCTCGACAAGCTCGTGCGCGACGACGCGGTGCTCGCCTCCAACACCTCCGCCATCCCGATCACCAAGATCGCGGCCGTGACGGAGCGCCCCGAGCGCGTCGTCGGCGCCCACTTCTTCTCGCCGGTCCCGATGATGCAGCTGTGCGAACTCGTGCGCGGCTACAAGACCAGCGACGAAACCCTCGCCCGCACCCGGGAGTTCGCCGAGTCCGTCGGCAAGACCTGCATCGTCGTCAACCGCGACGTCGCCGGCTTCGTGACGACCCGTCTGATCTCCGCGCTCGTCGTCGAGGCCGCCAAGCTCTACGAGTCGGGCGTCGCCACCGCCGAGGACATCGACATCGCCTGCAAGCTCGGCTTCGGCCACGCCATGGGCCCGCTCGCGACCGCCGACCTCACCGGCGTCGACATCCTGCTGCACGCCACGAGCAACATCTACACGGAGTCCCAGGACGAGAAGTTCGCGCCCCCGGAGCTGATGCGCCGGATGGTTGACGCCGGTGACATCGGGCGCAAGAGCGGGCAGGGCTTCTACAAGCACTGACCCGTGACCACGTAAACCCTCTACGCCTTCTGACGCTTCGTCCCGCCCGTTCGTCGCTCTCCTGGGTCACCCCTCGGAGTGAATTCGGTATCGGTTCGCTTACAGACGGCAACTTCCTCGCCCAAGCGGCAGTCAGTTGCAGTGACATACGCAGACGGCTCAAGGATCAGACGTCACAGCAGACACGGCACTCTCGGGGAGCGTATATGCACATCAGGGGCGACCAGGCCCAGCTGGTCGTCGGGGGCCGCCTCGACGTACGCAGCGCGGCGGACGCCCGTACGGTCCTGCACTCGGCCGTCGACGACGGCGCCGGCGACCTGGTGCTCGACCTGTCCGAACTCGACTCGTGGGACGCCACGGGACTCGGCGTCATCATGGGCGCCCACCGCCGCGCCGGGCGGTGCGGACGCAGGCTCGTCCTGCGCCACGTGCCGCCGCAGATGCAGCGCCTGCTCGTCGCGACGAGGCTGCACCGCATCCTCGCCATCGAGGGCGGCATCGGCGTCGAATCGCTCCCCAGGGCCTGAAGCGGAACCTCTCCCGCAATTCTCACGAGACCGTGACGTCTCGGGCGGGACGGCACCCCGCCCTCTCGTAGATACTGTGCGAAGGCCTAGGGTTCGGTCGCCCACCGATAGACGAACCCGCACGGGGGCACCGGACCAGAAGCGACAGCGCAGTGTGCACGAAGGCCGGAGGGGGCTCTGCACACCACGCATCTGGGGGGCTTTGACCATGGACCCGAAGAACCGGCGACCCGAAGAGTACGGCCACGACCGCGGTGGCCGCGCCCATGACCACCACGACGACCACGACAGCCCGCGTCCGTCGCGTCCACGCGACCCGCTGACGCCCGACTTCGGGCAGCCCGCACCCGCGCTGGCCCGCACCGTCCAGCTCGTCTCGGGCGACTTCCTGCTCACCGTCAACCCCGTCGACGGCAGCGAGATAGAGCCCTGCCCGCCCGGAGAGCGCCCCGACCGGCCCACCAGGCGCACCACCGGCGAACGCGCCGAACTGCGCCGCGCCGCCGCGCCGCCCGTCCCGCCGGGCCCCGCCCTGCCGAGGCTCCCCCTCCTGGAACGCCAGGAAGAGCGTGAGCGCCTCGTACGGCTCCTCGCGCGCGGCCGCTCGGTCCGGCTCACCGGGCCCGCCGGATCGGGCCGCACAGCGCTTCTCAACGCCGTCGCCGACGACTGCGCGGACCTCGCGCCCGACGGCGTCGTCCGGCTCTGCGGCTACCGCAAGACGCCCGGCGAACTGCTCCACGACCTCTTCGCCGCCGTCTACAACGCGCCCCTGCACCGCCCCGAGCGCTCCCTGCTGCTCGAACTCGTCCACGACATCGGCGCGGTCGTCATCCTCGACGACCTGGAGTTCGGCGGCGCGGGCCTCGACGAACTGCTCGACGCGACACCCGAGTGCGCCTTCCTCCTCTCCACGACACCCGACGTCGCCGCCCCGTCCGCCGACTCCCGCCTCGAAGAGGTCTTCCTCGCCGGCCTCGGCCGCGGCAGCACCCTGGAGCTCCTGGAGCGCGCCGTCGGCCGGGTCCTCGACGACGAGGAGGCCGACTGGGCGGGCGACCTGTGGTTCGAGTCCGAGGGCCTGCCCCTGCGCTTCGTCCAGGCGGGCGCCCTGCTGCGCCAGCGCGACCAACTCCGCGCCGACCCGCACGCCTTCGAGGAGAACGGTTACTTCGCCCAGGCCTCCGCCCAGGCCCCTGCTCAGGCCTCCGCCCAGCCCGCCGGCGACGCGCCCTTCAATGCCGACGAGGCGCCCTTCGACGCCGGTGACGCCGAGATCCCGCTGCCCTCGCTCGCCGACGGAGCCGCGCCCGCCGCCCTGCTCGCCTCGCGGCTCAGCCCGTCCGCCCGCGACACCCTGAAGTTCGCCGTCGCCCTCGGCGGCGAACTGCCGCACCAGGCCCACCTGCCCGCCCTGGTCGGCGACACCCACGCCGACGCGGCCCTCGCCGAGCTCGTCGGCTGCGCCCTGGTCACCGCCGTCGGCTCGCGCTACCGCCTCGCCGCCGGAGTCCGGGCCCAGCTGGAGAGCTCCGGGTACGCCGACGAGGCCGCCGAGCACGCCCGGACCGCCGCCCAGCACTACGCCTGGTGGGCCGGGCACCCCTCGGTCACCCCGGAGCGGGTGGCCGCCGAGGCGGACGCCGTGCAGGCCGCCCTCGCCGCCCTGGTGGCCTCGGAGAGCGGCGCCGCCGTGCTGCTGGCCCGCACCGCGGCGCCCGCCTTCGCCGGAGGGCTCCACTGGGGCGCCTGGGAGCGTGCCCTGCGGTCCGGCCAGGAAGCGGCACGCAACGCCGGGGAGGTCGCCGAAGAGGCGTACTTCCACCACGAGTTGGGGGTCCTCGCGCTCTGCGGCGGGCGGCTGGACCGGGCCCGCGCCGAGCTGGAGGCCTCCATCGGGCTGCGCGGCGCCCTCGCCGACAAGCGCGGCATGATCTCCGGACGCCGGGCCCTCGCCCTGGTCGCGGACCGCTCCGGCGGCACACCGCCCGGCGGGCGCACGGCCGCGGGCGAGGAGGTCCCCGACGCGCGCTACGAGGAGTCCGCGTCGCCCCCCGGCGGCGTCCCGGCGGCCTTCGCGCTGCCCGAGCCGCCCACCGAGCCGGTCACCCTGGTCGCGGGCAAGGCCGTGCCCGGCGCGGGCCCGGCGCCGAGCCGCCGCTCCCTCCTCAGCGGCACCCGGCGCAACCTCGTCGCCGCGGGCGCGGGAGCCCTGCTCGCCGCCGTCCTCGGCACCGTCGTCACGCTCGGCGCCACCTCCGACAACGACCGCCCCGAGAGCGACCGGGTCACGACGGAGCAGTCCGCGCGGGAGGACCGCGACGACGGCGGTCTGAGCGCCGACGAGCCGCAGAAGGGCGCCACGAGCGGGCCCCGCGACCCCGGCAAGGACGGCGTCGTCGGCACCGCCGACGACCCGAAGCCGTCCGCGAGCGGCGAGCCCTCGGCCAAGCCGAGCGACAGCGGCGAGCCCTCCGAGAAGCCCTCGGAAGAGCCGACCGGCAAACCGACCGACAAGCCCACGGACAAGCCGACGGACAAGCCGACCGACAAACCCACTGACAAACCCACGGACAAGCCGACCGACAAGCCGACCGACAAACCCACGGACAAGCCGACGGACCCGCCGACCACGCCGCCGACGAACCCGCCCACGACCGAAGCCCCGCCGCCCTCCTCGCCCGACACCTCGAACTCGGCGAGCGGCCCGGCAGGGTCGTCGTAGGCCACCTGACCGTCCCTGCACGTGAGGGGCCGGGTCCCACCGGACCCGGCCCCTCACGCGTACGTGTGATGTCGCTCAGAACATGTGTCTCAGAACACGTCGTTCAGAACATGCCTCTCAGAACAGCCGCAGCTTGTCGTCCTCGATGCCGCGCAGCGCGTTGTAGTCGAGGATCGCGCAGCCGATGCCGCGGTCCGTGGCGAGGACGCGGGCCTGCGGCTTGATCTCCTGGGCGGCGAAGATGCCCTTGACGGGCGCCAGGTGCGGATCGCGGTTCAACAGTTCCAGATAGCGGGTCAGTTGCTCGACGCCGTCGATCTCGCCGCGCCGCTTGATCTCCACGGCGACCGTCTGCCCGTCGGCGTCCCGGCAGAGGATGTCCACCGGGCCGATGGCCGTCATGTACTCGCGGCGGATGAGCGAATATCCCTCACCGAGTGTCTCGATCCGGTCGGCGAGGAGCTCCTGGAGGTGTGCTTCCACGCCGTCCTTGATGAGACCGGGGTCCACGCCCAGCTCGTGCGAGGAGTCGTGCAGGACTTCCTCCATCGTGATGATGAGTTTCTCGCCCGCCTTGTTCACGACGGTCCACACACCGGCGTCGTCCCCTGATCCCTCCTTCAGCGTGCAGGGCGGGGACATCCAGTTGAGGGGTTTGTAGGCCCTGTCGTCCGCGTGGATCGAGACGCTGCCGTCCGCCTTCACAAGGATCAGACGGGGGGCCGACGGGAGATGGGCGGTGAGCCGGCCCGCGTAGTCCACGGAGCATCGGGCAATGACGAGACGCATGGGGCGCAACGCTACTCGACTCGGGGCGGTGCACGCGATTCGCCTGTCGGGGGCCGGTGGGCCCTGTGGGGATCGTGCGACTTGTCCGCCGATGGACCCGTTCGATCCTGGCCGGTTATGCGCCCAATCTCCTGGTGCGGCCCCCGCGCGTTGCCTACCGTAGAAGCGGGAGGTCGTCATCCGTGCACGCTGCGTATGCGGACTCCATCCCTGTCCGTAAGCCCTCGCTCGGCGGGGGTGCGAGAGGAGAACCCATGTCGCTCGACGTCTCACCGGCACTGTTGGAACAGGCCGAGCGAGGCGAGGTGGACGAAGCAGCTTTCGTCGACTGCGTCCGGACCTCCCTGCCTTACGCGTGGGAGATGATCAGCTCCCTGGTGGCCCAGCTGAAGGTCGACGGCGGAGAGTTCGCCGACAACCAGACGCCGCCCCCGGACGAGCAGGCACGTGGACAGCTGCTGCGCGCGCTCGCGAGTGACGCGATTCGCGGCGCTCTGCAGCGGCACTTCGGAGTGCGTCTGGCATTCCAGAACTGCCACCGTGTGGCGGTGTTCCCGCTGGATTCCTCGGTGGACGACAGGCTTGCCCGCTTCACCTCGATCCGGGGCCAGCTGCTCAACCAGTCGCCCGAACTGCGGGACTGCTGACGTTTGTTGCTGCCGCTCCGTACGCGGGAGGTGTATCAGTCCGGAGCGGCAGCTCCCGTCCCGGCCCACTGTGGGCCGGGCGTCACACGAGCTGGGGCAGTACGTCGGCCCCCAGCCGCCGTACGTTCTCCTCTGTGGCCGCGAGGTCCCCGGAGCCCTCCACGAGCAGCGCGAAGCGCGTGATGCCCGTGCGCTCCGCCGTGGCCGCGAGGCGGTCCGCGCACACCCGTGGGGTTCCCACGGGGTGCAGCCCGCAGAGCAGCTCGGTGTACGCCAGGGGGTCCCGCATGGCGCGGCGGCGGCCGTCGACGGTCACATGGGCGTCCAGGCCCTGCTTGAGCCAGCCCGGCATCGCTTTCTGTAACGTCTCGGCGGCCTCCAGGGGGCGGTCCCCGATCTGCACCACGCCGGCGGACACATGTGAAGCCGTGGCGATTACCTCCGGCGTATGCCCGGCGGCACGTGCGTGCCGTTTCCACAAGGCCACCATTTCGGCCTTCTCCTCGTCGCCCGCGTGCATGCCGAGCAGCATCGGCAGACCGCGCTGCGCGGCGAGCCGCACACTGGTCGGCGAGGTGCAGGCGAGGATCACCTCGGGACCGCTGTCGCCGTGCCCGCTCAGGGCCTCCTGCGGGCGCGGTACGACGGCGACCTCCCGGAAGGCGAACCGCTCGCCCGAGCTCTCGACACGCGGCTCGGTCAGCCACCTGAGCAGCAGGTCGAGGGAGTCGGGGAACCCTTTCTCGTACGCGTCCAGGCCCGCGCCGAAGACCTCCAGGTCCACCCACGGCCCGCCCCTGCCGACGCCGAGCGAGAACCGGCCGCCCGACGTGACGTGGAGCAGGGCCGCCTGCTCGCCGAGCGCGACGGGATGCACGGTGGGCAGGACGCTCACGGCCGTGCCGACCCGGATCCGCCGGGTCCGTCCGAGGAGCAGCGCCGCCAGGGTCACCGCCGAGGGGCAGGTGCCGTACGGCACGAAGTGGTGCTCGGCGAGCCAGACCGAGTCCAGCCCCGCCTCCTCCGCCACCTCGGCGGACCGCACCGCCCGGTGCAGAGCCTCTCCCTGCCCCTGTCCGGGGAATTGGGCGGCCAGAACAAAACTACCTACACGCATCGAACTCCTGCCTCCTTGGCACCGACGCAGGCACTCCCCCCACGGGCAACAACGCGTGACACGTGCCAAAGGCACGGCCTGGCATGAAGATTGTTGGATTTTCCGTGCAGTGCGGGGGCGCTGCGGGAGTAGGTACGCGACGAGTACCCCGTGGCGCGGCGCGTAGGCTGGTCACCCCCCTGACCGCCGTACAGCCAGCGAGGTGTCCTGTGTCCCCGCGTCGCAACCGCCCCAAGGGCGTCGGAGAGCCGAGGGCGTCCGCGGACGCGGAGCCGCCGGGCCGCTACGGCGGGTTCCAGAACGCCGAGACCTGGCAGGGCGAGCAGTGGAGCGTACGCCATGTCGCGGGCGCGAGTTCGCAGGGCAAGCGGTACCGCTGCCCCGGCTGCGACCAGGAGATCCCCTCGGCGCTCGCGCACGTGGTGGCCTGGCCCGAGCACTCCGGGGTGGACGAGCGCAGGCACTGGCACAAGGCGTGCTGGAACGCGAAGGACCGCCGCACCACGCGGGTGCAGCGGTCCCGTAACGCGCCGCGGTACTAGCGGCTCCGTGGTACGTCAGACGTCGCGCTTCTCCAGGAGGGCGTAGGCGCCGGCGATCGCGACGAGCGTCACGACGACGAGCACGACCAGCTGGGACGTGCCGCCGGAGCCGTCGATGCCGTCCGCGCCGAAGATCTTGGCGAGCGAGTTGATGGCGTTGTAGTCGGACATCTTTTCGGCGAGCGACTGCGTGCTCTCCCAGATCATCAGGAACGCGGGCAGGATCGCCGGTACGAGGACCACGCCGAGCATCGCGGTGATGGCGCCCGCGGAGTGCCGCAGCATGGAGCCGACGGCGAGCGCGAGGACGCCGAGCAGCGACACGTACAGGCCGCCCTTGAGGACCGTGCCCGCCCACGGCACGTCGCCCGCCCCGGGGCCGCTGTTCAACGACGAGGTCACGAGGCCCACCAGCAGGATGGAGCCCGCGGAGACGACGAAGGCCGTGACGAAGAAGACCAGGATCTTCGCGGTCAGGACGCGGTAGCGCTGCGGGGACGCCGTGAAGGTCGTACGGATCATGCCCGTGCCGTACTCCGACGACGTCACGAGGACGCCGAGCGTGATCAGGCAGATCTGCCCCAGCATCAGGCCGAAGAAGGCCGGCACGGTGAACGGCATGTCCGAGTAGTTCTCGGGCGTGGTGTTCGCGGCGGCGAGCAGGCCGATGCCGATCACCAGGAGGAGGAAGATGCCCAGCGTCCACATCGTGGAGCGCACCGACTTGATCTTCGTCCACTCGGAGGCGAGGGCGTTGCCGAGGTGGGTCTTCCTGACCGGGATCGGCGAGGTATAGGCGTTGGCCATCGCCTGCTCCCAGGCGGAGGGCGGCGCCGGGGCGGCGGGCGGGGGAGCCATCGGGGCGCCCATCGGCGCGCCCGGCGGCGGGCCCATCGGGGCACCCTGCGCGGGAGCGCCGGCCTGGGCGTACGCCTGCTGGGGCTGGGGGGCCTGCTGCGCCTGCGGCTGCTGCTGCGGAGTCTCAGGCGTGGTCATCGGGGAGCATCCTCGTTGTCGGTGGCGCGCTTGGTCATCTCGGGAGCGGAAGCGGGAGCAGGCGCGGGGGAGGCCTGCGGCTGCGGTGCGGCGGCGTAGGGGTTCGGCGTCCCGGGCGCGCCCTGCGGCTGCGGCATCGCGAAGGGCTGACCGCCCTGCTGGGGCGGCGGCGGCGCGTACCAGCCGGGCTGGTCCTGGCCGGGCACCGGCAGCTGGCCCTGTGGCATCATGCCGGGCGGCATGGCGCCGGGCTGCATCGGCTGCTGGAGCCCCGCGCGCTGGTCGACCGTGGAGCGGTAGTCGACGGCGCCCTGCGTCATCCGCATGTACGCCTCCTCCAGCGACGCCTGGTGCGGCGAGAGCTCCCACAGGCGGACGTCCGCGCCGTGCGCGAGGTCGCTGATGCGGGGCAGCGGCAGCCCGGTCACGCGCAGCGCGCCGTCCAGCTCGGGCAGGACCTGGCCGCCCGCCTCGGTCAGCGCGGTCGTCAGCTTCTCGCGCTGCTGGGGCTCGGTGTCCGGCGTACGCACCCGCGCGAAGTCGGCGGAGTTGTGCGAGATGAAGTCCCTGACGCTCATGTCGGCGAGCAGCTGGCCGCGGCCGATCACGATCAGGTGTTCGGCGGTGAGGGCCATCTCGCTCATGAGGTGGGACGACACGAAGACCGTGCGCCCCTCGGCCGCGAGCGACTTCATGAGGTTGCGGACCCAGAGGATGCCCTCGGGGTCGAGGCCGTTGACCGGCTCGTCGAAGAGCAGCACCTGCGGGTCGCCGAGGAGCGCCGCCGCGATGCCGAGGCGCTGGCCCATGCCGAGCGAGAAGCCCTTGGAGCGCTTCTTCGCCACGTCCTGGAGGCCGACGACGCCGAGCACCTCGTCGACCCGGCGGGCCGGGATGCCGGAGAGCTGCGCGAGGCAGAGCAGGTGGTTGCGGGCGTGCCGGCCGCCGTGCACGGCCTTGGCGTCGAGCAGCGCGCCGACCTGCCGGGGGGCGTTGGGGAGCTTGCGGTAGGGGTAACCGCCGATCGTCACCTGCCCCGTGGTGGGAGTGTCGAGCCCGAGGATCATGCGCATCGTCGTCGACTTGCCGGAGCCGTTGGGCCCGAGGAAGCCGGTGACGGTACCGGGCCGCACCTGGAAGGAAAGGTTGTACACGGCTGTCTTGGCGCCATAGCGCTTCGTCAGGCCGACTGCCTCGATCATTCTCCGCACCCATCGAATGGTTCAGGACGTCGGGGCACACGCCCCCGTAAGGGTTAGGAGGATAACGGGGAGCTGACGGTTCCGGCCAAGAGCAAGTAAAACGTGGGGAGCGGGTGTCCGGCTCACGCGTCCCTCTTCTTCAGCACCACATACCCCCCGATCAGCGCCACCACGACCCACGCCACCATGATCGCCAGACCGCCCCAGGGCCCGTACGGGGTGTCGTCGTCGAGGGGCGACTTGACCTGCATGATCTTGCTGCCGGCCTGGTCGGGCAGGAAGCGGCCGAGTCTCTCCGTCGCCGACACGTTGCCGAGGATGCTGGAGATCAGGAAGAAGAACGGCATCAGGATGCCCAGCGACAGCATCGGGCCGCGCAGCATCGCCGCCACGCCCATCGAGAACATCGCGATGAGCGTCATGTAGAGCCCGCCGCCGACGACGGCCCGCAGCACACCGGGGTCACCGAGCTGCGCCTTGTACGGGCCGAGCATCGCCTGCCCCACGAAGAACGTGACGAAGCTGGTGGCCAGGCCCACGACGAAGGCGAGCAGCGTGGCCACGGCGACCTTGCCGAACAGGAACGTGCCGCGCCGCGGGACCGCCGCCAGGGAGGTGCGGATCAGCCCGGTGCTGTACTCGTTGGAGACGACGAGCACCCCGAAGACGATCATCGCGAGCTGGCCGAGGGACATCCCGGCGAAGCTGATGTACGTCGGGTCGAAGGCCAGCCGGTCCTCGGCGTCGAGGCCGTCGTAGTCGTTCCGGGACAGGATGCTGATCAGCGTTCCGAGCGCGATCGTGACGACACCGGCGAGGCCGAGCGTCCACACCGTCGACGAGACGGAGCGGATCTTGGTCCACTCCGATCGCAGTACCTGCGCCGTGGCCATCGCTCAGTTCCCCTTCCGCCGCTGCCGGCCGTCGGCCCAGGCCTCGCCCCAGCCGGGGGCCCGGCCCGGCGGCGGACCGGCGTGGCCGGCGTGGTCGGCGTGCGCGTGGTACTCGACCGACTCGGCGGTGAGCCGCATGAACGCCTCCTCCAGGGAGGCCTGCTGGGGGCTCAACTCATGCAGGACGATCCGGTGGCTCGCGGCCAGTTCACCGAGCTCCTCGGCCGCCGTGCCGTCCACTTCGAGGACGCCGTCGCCCGCTGCGGCGACGGTGACGCCCGCCCGGTGCAGCACGTCAAGGAGACGCTCCCGCTCCGGGGAGCGCAGTCGGACGTACGAGCGTGAGTTGCGCCGGATGAAGTCGGACATCGAGGTGTCCGCCAGGAGACGGCCCTGGCCGATGACCACGAGATGGCCGGCGGTGAGCGCCATCTCGCTCATCAGGTGCGAGGAGACGAAGACCGTACGCCCTTGTGAGGCGAGGGACTTCATGAGGGTGCGGATCCAGTGGATGCCCTCCGGGTCGAGGCCGTTGACCGGCTCGTCGAACATCAGGATCTCGGGGTCGCCGAGCAGCGCGCCCGCGATGCCGAGGCGCTGGCCCATGCCGAGCGAGAAGCCCTTGGCCTTCTTCCTGGCGACGGCGGTCAGCCCGACGGTGTCGAGGACCTCGCCGACGCGGGCGCGCGGAATGCCGTTGCTGTGCGCGAGGCAGAGCAGGTGGTTGAAGGCGCTGCGCCCGCCGTGCACGGCCTTGGCGTCCAGGAGGGCGCCGATGCGCTTGAGGGGGTCCTTCAGCTGGGAGTAGCGCTTGCCGTCGATGCGGACGGCACCGGCTGACGGGTTGTCGAGCCCGAGCATCATGCGCATGGTGGTCGACTTCCCCGCGCCGTTCGGACCGAGGAAGCCGGTGACGACACCGGGGCGGACGGTGAAGGTGAGGTTGTTGACGGCCACCTTCTCGCCGTACCGCTTGGTCAGCCCCTCAAGCTCGATCATGCGGCAACGCTAAAACGGGTGAAAGCCCCCTGCCACTTAGGAGCGGCAGAGGGCTCAGCGTCCATGAAAGGGGCGCGGGGAACTGCGCGCCCAGCCACAACGGGCCGGCAGCTCCCCACCACCTCAACGAGTCTGCTGCGCCGGAACCCCACGCGAAATGGGCTCATCCTCGGCAGGCGTCCCCGCGGCAGCCACAGCCGCACCGGTCAACGTCGCCAGCATCTCCCGCACGTTGGTCAGCTGGGCGTTGATGGAGTCGCGCCGGTTCGTCAGAGCGGCAAGCTCCCGCTCGGATTCCGAACGGATCCGGTCCGCCTTGGCGTTCGCGTCCGCCACGATGTCCTCGGCCTGACGCTGCGCCGTCTCCACCGTCTGGCGCGCGCGCCGCTCCGCGTCCGTACGCAGCTTCTCCGCCTCAAGACGCAGCTGCTCCGCGCGGTGTTCGATCTCCGCGAGGCGCTTCTCCGCCTTGGCCTGACGCGACGCCAGGTCCCGCTCGGACTGATCGCGCCGCTTGGCGAGGTTCGTCTCGAAGTCGGCGGCGGCCTGCGCGGCCTTGGCGCGCGTCTCCTCGAAGAGGGCGTCCGCCTCCTCACGCTTGGACTGCGCGTCCTTCTGCGCCTCGGCCCGCAGGGCGTTCGCCTCGCCCTTGGCCTTCTCGACGATCCGAACGCCCTCGTCCTCGGCCTTCGCCTTGCGCTCGGACGCGAACGACTCGGCGTCGTTGCGCACCTGCTGCGCGGCGGACTCGGCCAGCTCGCGGTGTTGTTCGGCCGCGCGGCGGGCCTCCTCGCGCAGGTCCTTCGCCTCCTCCTCGGCGAGGCGGAGGATCTTCTCGACGCGGGCGCCGAGCCCGGCGTACGACGGCTCGGCGTCGGCCACCTGGGCCTGCGCGTTCTGCGTTTCGAGGTGCAGCTCCTCGATGCGCTTTTCCAGAGCAGTGATACGAGCAAGAGCGCTGTCACGGTCGGAGACGAGCTTGGAGATACGTTCGTCCACCTGAGCGCGGTCGTACCCACGCCGCACAAGCTCGAAGCCGTAGGGGGAAGTGTCGCTCATGGGGTTCCTGTCGAATGAGACCGGTGAGGTGATAGAGGGAATCCTAGGGGCCCGGGCGGCGTGTCATCGAGCAGATGCCCGTTTGATCTGGAGAATGACACCCCTTTTGAGTGGCAAGACGTCAGAGGCCTTGCCAGGGACAGGGCCGAAGGTCCTCACTCAGCACGGTAAGCCCTCTTTGGCTACCCCTCTGTCGTCTTGCCACCCGATCGAGTAGATCCGGCCGCCGCGCCGGCCTTGACACCGCCCGCACCGGAACCACCGCCGGACGCCGACTTCCCGCCGCCCGTCGGGGCCTCGAATGACTCCAACGCCTCCAGCACGTCCTGGACACGGGAGATCTCCGCGTTGATGTCCGCCCGGCGCCGCACCAGGACCTCCAGCTCGCGCTTGCCCTCCTCGACCATGCGCGTCGCCTCGGCCTCCGCCTCCGCCTTGATCCGCTCGGCCTCGGCGACCAGCGACGCCTTCTTCGTCTCAGCCTCCTTCAGGAGCCCCTCGGCCTTCTTCACGGCGGCGATCCGGACCTTGCCCGCCTCGGAATCGGCGTCCGAGACCAGCTCCTTGGCCTTCGCCTGCGCCTCGGCGAGCTGCTCCTCGGCGGCCTTCACCAACGCGTCACAACGTTCGCCCGCGGTCTTCATCGCCTCCGCGGACTCATGGCGCGCACGCTCGTGCAGCTCCTCGATCTCCGCCGTCAGCCGGTCGCGCTGCTCCTCGGAGCGCTCCCTTATGGCCGTCGCGTCGCGCCGGGCGCCGATGAGCAGCTCGTCCGCGTCCGTACGGGCCTTCTCCACCAGGGTGTTGCCCTCGATCTTCGCCTCGGTGACCAGCCGCTCGGCCTCCTTGCGGGCGGCGCCGACCATCGTGTCGGCCTGCGCCTCGGCGTCCGTGGTCGCCTTCAGGGCCTTCTCCTGGGCGTCCGCCGTCAGCTTCTCGGCCTCGGCCGCGGCTTCCGTGATGAGCGTGTCGACCTGCTCGGCCGCCTCCTGACGCTTCTTGTTGGCGGCCTGACGCGCCTCGTCCAGGGTGCGCTCGGCCTCCTCGCGCGCCTGGGACGTGAGCCGCTCGGCCTCCGCCGCCGCCTCCGCCTTGACCCGCTCGGACTCGCTCCGGATCCGCTCGGCGTGCTGCTGGGCGGAGTTGACCGCCTCCGCGGCCTCCGCGCGCAGCCGCTCCGCGTCGCCGGAGGCGTCCGAGATGAGCTTCTCGGCCTTGGCCACGGACTCCGCGCGCACGCGCTCGGCCTCCGTGGCCGTCTCGGCGCGCAGCCGCTCCGCCTCCGCGGCGGACTCGGCACGCAGCCGCTCCGCCTCGGCCGTGGACTCCGCGCGCAGCCGCTCGGCCTCCGCGGTCGACTCCGCCTTGAGGCGGTCCGCCTGCTCCGTCGACTCGGCGCGCAGGCGCTCGGCCTTTGCGATCGTCTCGTTCTGCAGCAGCTCGGCCTCGCTGCGGGCCTCGCCGATCAGGGTGTCGGCCTGACCCGCCGCGTCACTGCGGATGCGGTTGGCGTCCTCACGGGCGTCGGCACGCGTGCGGGCGGCGTCCTGCTCGGCCTGCGCGATGGTGTCCGAAGCCTCCGTGCGCACCCGCTGGGCGTGCTCCGAGGCGTCCGAACGCATCCGCTCGGCCTCCGCGATCGCGTCGGAGACGGTGCGCTCCGCGAGGGCCTTGGCGGCCTCCGAGGCCTCCGTCGCCTCACGCCGCGTGCGGTGGGCGTCCTCGGCGGCGCGCTCCCGCTCGGCGTACGCGTCGGCGCGGACGCGGTCGGCCTCCTCCTGCGCCTCGGTGCGCGTACGCTCCGCGGCGTGCTCGGCGGCCGAGCGCAGGCCCGCGACCTCTTCCTGCGCCGCCTCGTGCAGGCCGGCGACGGAGTCCCGTACGGACTGGGCGGTCTGTTCGGCGGCCGACACCATTTCCGTGGCGCGGCGGTCGGCCTCCTCGACCAGGCGCACGGCCTCGGCCTGCGCCTCCTCGACCCGCTTGCGCGCCGAGGCGAGCAGTTCCTCGCTCTGCTCGCGGGCTCGCTGACGCTCCTGGTCGGCCTCCGCGCGCGCCGAGCCCAGCGTCTCCTCGGCCTCGCGGCGGCGCCGGGCGGCCTCCTCCTGCGCGGCGGCCAGGGCCTCGGCGGCCTCCGTGCCGACCCGCTCGGCCGCGGCGGCGGCCTCCGCGCGCACTCGGTCCGCGGACTCCTGCGCCTCGGTCCTGAGCCGCTCGGCCTCGGCCGCGGCCTCCGAACGCAGGCGCACCGCGAGGGTCTCGGCCTCCGCGCGGGTCTGCGAGGCGTCGGCGGCGGCCTCGTCACGCAGCCGCTCGGCCTCTTCCTCGGCCTGCGCCCGGAGCGTACGGACCCGCTCGGCGGACTCCGCCCGCAGCCGGTCGGTCTCCTCCGTGGCCTCCTTGCGCATCCGCGCCGCTTCCGCGCGGGCGTCGCTCAGCGCCTGCTCGGCGGTGGCGAGGCGCTCCTGGGCCTCCGCGTGCAGCCGCGCCAGCTCCTCGGCGGCCTCCGCCTGCCGGGCCGCCATGACCCGCTCGGTCTCCTCGCGCAGCGCCCGCGCCGCGTCCTCGGCCTCCGACTTGGTGGCCTCGGCCTGCTCGGCGGCCTCCTCGCGGTGCCGCTCGGCCTCCGCGCGGGTGCGCTCCAGCGTCTCCTCGGCCTGCTTGCGCAAGGTCGTGGCCCGCTCAAGCGCCTCGGAACGCAGCCGCTCGCTGTCCGTGGCCGCGGCCGTCCGCAGCTCCTCGGCGTCGGCCTTCGCCTTGGCGAGCAGCTCCTCGGCGGACTTGGCCGCCTCCTCGATCTCCTTGACGGCCTCGCGCCGCGCCTCGCCCCGGATGCGCTCACCCTCGGAGACCGCGTCGGCCCGCAGCTGCTCGGCCTCGCCGCGCAGCCTGCGCGCCTCCTCCTGAAGCTCGACGGTCTTGGCGCGGTACTCCTTGGTGTCGTCCTTCGCCGCGCCCTTGAGCTCCTCGGCGATGTCGTGCGCCTGCGCGCGCAGCCGGTCGGCCTCGGCCTCCGCCTCCGAACGGATCCGCTCGGCCTCCTCGGTGGCGGCCTTCGTGGTCTCCTTGGCGTTCTTCGACGCCTTGTCGAGGACGTCCTCCGCGGTCCGCGCCGCCTTCGCGAGCTGACCAGCGGTCTCCTCGGCGGTGATCGTGCGCGCCTTCTCGGCGGCCTCCGCGATGAGCTTCTCGGCCTGCGCCCGCGCGTCGGCGATCAGCTGTTCGGCCTCGGACTTGGCGGTCTCCGCCTCCTTGGTGGCCTCGCCGACCAGCCGCGCCACCTGCTCCTTGGCGGTACGCGTGCGCTGCTCGCCCGCGGCCTCGGCGGCCGCGAGCTGCTTGCCCGCCCTCTCCTTGGCCTCGCCGAGCACCTTGTCGGCCTCGGCCCGCGCCTCACGCAGCGCCGCGTCGGCCTCGGCCATGCGCTGCTCGGCGGCCCGGCTCGCCTCGGCGGCCTGACGGCGCGCCTGCTCCGACTCGGCCGCCGTCGTCGAGCGCAGCTGCTCGGCGTGGTCGGTGGCCTCCTGGGCCTGCGTGGAGGCCGCGTTCAACAGCCGCTCGGCGTCCGAACGGGCCCGGCGCAAGAGGGCCTCGGCCTCGGCGCGCGCGGACTCGGCGTCGCTCGCCAGACGCTGACGCGCCTGTGCCGCGATCCGCTCCGCCTCCGCGCGGGCGGCGGCCAGCGCCTGCTCCGCCTCGGCACGCGACTCGTCCAGGAGACGGCGCGCCTGCTGCTCGGTACGGGCCCGCAACTGCTCGGCCCACGCCACGTTCTCGTTGACGTGCGACTCGACGGTCTGGCGGCGCTCCGCGAGCTCCTGGTCCAGTTGCTGGCGGCGCGAGACGGCCTCGGCGTGCAGCTCCGACTGGAGCCGGGCCTGCTGCTCCGCGTGCTCCTGAAGGATGCGCTGCGTCTGCGCGCGGGCCTCGCGCAGCTCGCGCTCGGCGTCAGCACGCAACTGCTCGGCCTGGATCTGCGCGTTACGCAGCAGCTGCTCGGCCTGGTAGCCGATGTCCGCGCTGTCATAGGCAGGACGGTTCGCGAGGTTGCGGCGCGCCTCGTGCAGCTTGGCGCGCAACACCTCGACCTGATAGCCGAGGTCCTCGGCGTGCTGGACGGCCTTCTCCCGCTCGGTCTTCAGCCGGTCCATCTCGGCCTCGAACCGCGAAAGACTGTCGGTCTCAGCCCGCGAGTTCTCTTGGCGTTCGTAGCCCCGCACTGCGCGGTCCCATCCTTCCCCGAGCTCTCGGCTGCGCTCGAGCAGGGGAGGCCCCACTCCTGGTCGCAATTCTCTCCAACGAGCCCCGTCCATCCGCCGAACGGTGCCCCCGGGGGAATGGTGTCAGATCAACGGCGGAGCATGGGTTGCTGCCCCGACGCTCGTCCCCCGAAACCCGGACCCCGGCACGCGGCCGCCCAGCCTGCGGGCAGCCTGCCGCCCAGACATCGGACGGCAGTCCCTCACCCTACCGGCCCAGATATACGGAGGTCAGTGCTCCGGTGACTCGGAGGGCGCCGAAGTGACGAGTTCGGTGAGGACACCGTGGCAGTCCTTGGGGTGGAGGAACGTGATGCGTGACCCCATGGAGCCGATCCGCGGCTCTTCGTACAGGACCCGCACGCCCTTGTCCTTGATGGCCGCCGCGTCACCGTCCACGTCCGCGGTACCGAAGGCGATGTGGTGCACGCCCTCACCGTTCTTGGCCAGCCACTTGCCGACCGCCGAGTCGTCCCGCGTCGGCTCCAGGAGCTGGAGGTACGAAGCCCCTCCGTCGCTCGTATCATTGATCTTGAGCATGGCCTCCCGCACACCCTGCTCCTCGTTCACCTCCGTGTGGAAGACCGTGAAACCGTATGTCTCCCGGTAGAACTCGACGGTCTTGTCGAGGTCGAAACAGGCGATCCCGATGTGGTCGATTCGCGTCAGCATGGTTCAAGTGCAGCGCTTGTGGCGGTGATTACGCAACGTGCGCGCGATCACACTCGCCGCCCGATGACGCGCGACGTACCGCTCAGTACATTCAGATAAACCCTCGTTAACTTCTCCTCCCAAGGGGCCGTGGCACATGTCTCGAACGTCCGGTACCACCTCAGTGATCGTCGCGGGCGCGCGCACGCCCATGGGCCGCCTCCTCGGCTCCCTGAAGTCCTTCTCGGGTGCGGACCTGGGCGGCTTCGCGATCAAGGCCGCGCTCGACCGCGCCGGCATCGGCGGCGACCAGGTCCAGTACGTGATCATGGGCCAGGTGCTCCAGGCCGGTACGGGGCAGATCCCGGCGCGCCAGGCCGCCGTCAAGGCGGGCATCCCCATGAACGTCCCGGCACTCACCGTGAACAAGGTCTGCCTCTCGGGCCTCGACGCCATCGCCCTGGCCGACCAGCTCATCCGCGCGGGCGAGTTCGACATCGTCGTGGCGGGCGGCCAGGAGTCCATGACCAACGCCCCGCACCTGCTCCCGGGGTCCCGCGAGGGCCACAAGTACGGCGCCATCGAGATGCTCGACTCCATGGCGTACGACGGCCTGACCGACTCCTTCGAAGGCGTCGCCATGGGCGAGTCGACCGAGAAGCACAACGGCCGCCTCGGCATCGCCCGCCCCGAGCAGGACGAGATCGCCGCCCTCTCGCACCAGCGCGCCGCCGCCGCGCAGAAGAACGGCCTGTTCGAGGCCGAGATCACCCCGATCGAGATCCCGCAGCGCAAGGGCGACCCGGTCCTCTTCGCCAAGGACGAGGGCATCCGTCCCGAGACCACCGCCGAGTCCCTCGGCAAGCTGCGCCCCGCCTTCGCCAAGGACGGCACGATCACCGCCGGCTCCGCCTCGCAGATCTCCGACGGCGCCGCGGCCGTCGTCGTCATGTCCAAGGCCAAGGCCGAGGAGCTGGGCCTGCACTGGATCGCCGAGATCGGCGCCCACGGCAACGTGGCGGGACCGGACAACTCCCTCCAGTCCCAGCCGTCCAACGCCATCCGCCACGCCCTGAAGAAGGAGGGCCTGGACGTCGCCGACCTCGACCTCATCGAGATCAACGAAGCCTTCGCCGCCGTCGCGGTGCAGTCAATGAAGGACCTCGGAGTTTCCTCGGAAAAGGTGAACGTCAACGGCGGGGCCATCGCCCTCGGTCACCCGATCGGGATGTCCGGCGCGCGCCTCGTACTCCATCTGGCCCTGGAGCTGAAGCGGCGCGGCGGCGGCGTCGGTGCGGCCGCGCTGTGCGGTGGCGGTGGCCAGGGCGACGCGCTGATCCTCAAGGTGGCCAAGGCCTGACGACCCCGCGGCCTGCGGTGTCCCGTACGTAGCGAACGGAGCTGTTTCATGCAGGACGTCCCCTCCCTGGTGGCGCAGGCCCGCGAGGGCAGGCCACGGGCCGTGGCCCGGCTGATCTCACTGGTCGAGGGGGCGTCACCGCAGCTGCGCGAAGTGATGGCGGCACTTGCTCCACTGGCGGGACACGCGTACGTGGTCGGGATCACCGGATCGCCCGGCGTCGGCAAGTCGACGTCGACATCCGCGCTGGTGAGCGCCTACCGGCGGGCGGGCAAACGGGTCGGCGTGCTCGCGGTCGACCCGTCGTCCCCCTTCTCCGGCGGCGCGCTCCTCGGCGACCGGGTCCGCATGTCGGACCACGCCTCCGACCCCGGCGTCTACATCCGCTCGATGGCCACGCGCGGCCACCTCGGCGGGCTCGCCTGGGCCGCGCCGCAGGCCATCCGCGTCCTGGACGCGGCGGGCTGCGACGTGGTGCTGGTGGAGACCGTCGGCGTCGGCCAGTCCGAGGTCGACATCGCCTCGCAGGCCGACACCTCCGTGGTCCTGCTCGCGCCCGGCATGGGCGACGGCATCCAGGCGGCGAAGGCCGGGATCCTGGAGATCGGTGACGTGTACGTCGTCAACAAGGCGGACCGCGACGGCGCCGATGCCACCGCCCGGGAGCTGAACCACATGCTCGGCCTCGGGGAGTCCCGGGGCCCCGGCGACTGGCGCCCGCCCATCGTGAAGACGGTCGCGGCGCGGGGCGAGGGCATCGACGAGGTCGTCGAGGCGCTGGAGAAGCACCGGGCGTGGATGGAGGAGCGGGGGGTCCTCGCCGAGCGGCGTGTCTCCCGTGCCGCCCGGGAGGTCGAGACGATCGCGGTCACGGCGCTGCGGGAGCGGGTCGGGTCCCTGCACGGGGACCGGCGGCTGTCGGCGCTGGCGGAGCGGATCGTGGCGGGGGAGCTTGACCCGTATGGGGCCGCCGATGAGCTGGTGGAGGCTGTTACCGCGGTTTGAGGGGTGACGGAAAAGCCCCGGGGCGGTGTGTCCCGGGGCTTTTCGTCTGTGGCGGCGGTCAGTCGTCCTGACCGTCGTTGTCGTCATGGTCGTCGTGGTCGTTCTGACCGTCGTGGTCGTCGCTGTCGTCCTGGTCGTCACGGTCGTCGTCGTGGTCCGCGCGGTCCGCCGTGACCTTGCCGGTCTTCAGGTCGACGTTCCACTCGGACTCGGCGCCCTTGGTGCCCGTCGTCTCCACGCCCCAGGCGCCCGCCGTGCCGTCGTCGTCCAGGTCCACGGAGGTCACCGTGCCCTTGGCGGCGGCGGTGCGCGCGGCGTCCTCGGCGCTGGTGGAGGAGCCCTTGAGCGCGGAGTTCACCCGGGCGGCGTCGGCGGCGTCCTCACCGGCGTCGTCATCGGCGCCCTTGTCGTCCTTGTCGATCCAGGTGCCGAGCACCTTGCCGGTGCCGGGGTCGATCTCGACGTTGTGCCAGGTGTTGCCCTTCAGGATGTCGACGTCCCAGACCAGGCCGCCGTCCTCCTCGTCCAGCTCGGCGGAGACGGCGGTGCCGGGGGTCTTCGCGAGGGCCGCCTTGATCGCGTCCGCGGCCGTCACCTTGGCGGCCTTGGCCTCCGCGGTGTTCTCGGCGGCGTCGTCGCGGTCGTCACGATCGGCCTTGCCCTCGTCGTCACTCTTGCGGTCGTCGTCCTTCAGCTGCACGCTCGACCGCTTCGCGGCGCTCTCGTCGTCGCCGGTGGTCGCGAGGGCGGTGGCGGTACCGCCGGTGATCAGGGCCGCGGCGGCGACGGTGGCGATGACGATGTTGCGCTTCATGAGGGTTCCTCCCGAGACGGTGGGCGAGTGGGCGGCGGCCGGGGGGGCAGCTGCCGTTCGCTTTCGACGAGGACCAATCTGGCCGAACGATCCTGAACCGAAGCTGAAGCCACCTGAAGAAGTCTTCAGGTTCGCTCTGCGACCCTGAACGCACGCGCTCGCTGATCGTGGAGGAACGCATGCGCTTGTTGATCGTCGAGGACGAGAAGCGGCTGGCCCTGTCGCTCGCCAAGGGCCTGACCGCCGAGGGCTACGCCGTCGACGTCGTCCATGACGGCATCGACGGGCTGCACCGCGCGAGCGAAGGCACGTACGACTTGATCGTCCTCGACATCATGCTGCCCGGCATGAACGGCTACCGCATCTGCTCGACCCTGCGCGCCGCGGGCAACGACGTACCCATCCTGATGCTCACCGCCAAGGACGGCGAGTACGACGAGGCGGAGGGCCTGGACACGGGTGCCGACGACTACCTCACCAAGCCCTTCTCGTACGTCGTGCTCGTGGCCCGCGTGAAGGCGCTGCTGCGCCGCCGCGGCAACGGCGGCCCGTCGCCGGTCCACACCCTGGGCGATCTCAAGGTCGACACGGCCGCGCGCCGCGTCTTTCGCGGCGAGGCCGAAGTCATCCTCACCACCAAGGAGTTCGCGGTCCTGGAGCAGCTGGTGCTGCGGGCCGGGGAGGTCGTCTCCAAGGGCGACATCCTGGAACACGTCTGGGACTTCGCGTACGAGGGGGACCCGAACATCGTCGAGGTGTACGTGAGCACCCTGCGCCGCAAGCTGGGCGCGGCCCTCATCAAGACGGTGCGCGGCGCCGGTTACCGCCTGGAGACCCCGCGGTGAAACGGCTCTTCGGCTCCGTGCGCGCCCGCGCCACGCTGGGCGCGAGCCTGGTCGTCGCCCTGGCCCTGGTGGTGGCGGGCGCCGCCGTGCTGTTCTCGCTCCGCGCCAACCTCACCGGCCAGGCGGACGGCCGGGCGAACGCCGCCGCCCGCGAGGTCGCCTCGCAGCTCGTGGCCAACCGGCCGTACGCGGACCTCGACCTGCCGGACGGCGACGAGTCTCCCGTCCAAGTGGTCGACGAGAACGGCACGTTGGTCGCGGCCAGCGAGGACCTGGAGCGGATCAGCGGCACCGGGACCGACGCGGTCAAACCCGGCCCCGCGACCCGCCCGGCCGACGGTGACGCCGATGGGGAGGGGGGCGGGGAGAAGCCCGAGCCGGGGGAGACCGGCGAGATCGACGACGAGGCCGAGTACACCGACGGCTCCGCCACCGTCGACGGCGAGAGCGGCGACTACCGCTTCGCCGCCGTCGAGGTGAGTACGGAGGACAAGGGCGACCTCACCGTCTACGCCGGCGGCTCCCTCGCCGACGAACAGAGCGCGGTGTCCACGGCGTTGACGTCCATGCTGATCGGTTTCCCCCTGTTGCTCGGTGTCGTGGCGGGCGTCACCTGGCTGGTGACGCGCAGGGCGCTGCGCCCGGTGGCCGCCATCACCGCGGAGATGTCCGCGATCACGGCGTCGGAGGACCTCGCGCGCCGCGTGCCCGAGCCGGACACGCACGACGAGATCGCCCGCCTCGCCCGCACCACGAACGAGACCCTCGCCGCCCTGCAGACCTCGGTGGAGCGGCAGCGGCGCTTCGTGGCGGACGCCTCGCACGAGCTGCGCAGCCCCATCGCCTCACTGCGCACGCAGCTCGAAGTGGGCGCGGCGCACCCGGAGTTGCTGGACGTCGACGGCGCGGTCGAGGACACCGTGCGGCTCCAGGAACTCGCCGCCGACCTGCTCCTGCTCGCCCGCCTCGACGCCGGCGAGAAGCCCGGCGGGGCGCGCGTGGATCTGGCGGCCTTCGTCCGGGAGGAGCTCTCGCAGCGCACCCGGGACCGTGTGGACGTGCACACGGACCTCAGGAGCGTCGAAGTGGTGGGCTCCCGCGGTCAGTTGGCGCGGGTGCTCGGCAATCTGTTGAACAATGCGCAGCGGCACGCCCGCTCCCGCGTCACGGTCACCACGCGGACCGATGGCATGTGGGCGGTCCTCGCGGTGTCCGATGACGGGAGTGGGGTGCCCCCGGGCGAGCGGGAGCGGATCTTCGAGCGGTTCGTCCGTCTGGACGACGCGCGGACCCGCGACGAGGGCGGGGCCGGTCTCGGCCTCGCGATCGCGCGGGACGTGGCGGCGCGGCACGGCGGCACCCTCGTGGTCGGGGAGGCGCCGTCGGGGGGTGCGCTCTTCGAGCTCCGGCTGCCAGGCCCTCAGTCGTCGGCGGATTGAGGGAGGATACGGCCGGTCGCCGCGGAGCGGGTCAGGGTGTGCGGGGTCTGTCAGGGTTTTCCGCGCTGGGAGCGCAGATGTTCCGCGATCGGGGTCAGGGCCTTGTGCAGCTCGCAGAGCGCCTCGGGGGAGACGAGGTCGACGAAGTGCCGCCGCACGGAGGCGACGTGGTGCGGGGCCACCTTCTGCATGGTCTCCATGCCGTCGTCGGTGAGGACGGTGTAGAGGCCGCGCCGGTCGGACTCGCAGTTCTCCCGGCGTACCAGGCCCGCGTTCTCCATACGGGTGATCTGGTGGGACAGGCGGCTCTTGGACTGCAGAGTGGCAGCGGCGAGATCGCTCATGCGCATCCGCAGGTCTTCCGATTCGGAGAGATGCACGAGAATGTCATAGTCGTTCATGGTCAGGTTGAACGGCTGAAGGTCCTTTTCGAGCTGATATGTCAGCATCCTGTTGACCTCCACGTGGGTGCGCCAAGCGCACTGTTCCTCGTCGGTCAGCCACTGCGGGGCCGTCTCGGTCTCCATGGAATCGATTCTACCTAAGAAGTTGAAAGGTGAACGAATGGTGGGATGTGACACGCCTCGCATCCCCTGGTCACGGGGAGGGGCACAGGCGTTCGCCGTCACACTCCGCAGACTACCGCTCACAGCCCGAAGCGACGCTGGAGGTCCCCCAGTTGTCCGGGAAGGCGCGGTACCCCCGGCTGCTGACCCGATTGAGTGGGAGCGCTCCTCCCTCCCGGCACCCCCGCCTCGTCCGGCACCCCTCCCGTCGCCTGCTCGGACATGAGCGTCTCGGTCGACTGGAGCAGCACCGTGCCGGCGCCCACGAACTCGAATTGGTGCTCCTCCCCGGAGGTGCCGCCGATGCCGGTCAGTGCCCGCACGCCCCCGATCACTCCTGTGAGGTAACCGTGGTCGTAGTGGTGGCACGGTGAAGGGCAGTCCGCCCACCCCACGAGCGCCTGTGGATCAACGCGGATCGGCGGCTCCATGAAGACCACCGGGCCGTTCGACGCGGCCACGAACGTGCCGGTCCCGATCAGGGTCAGGAACCCCGGAACGATCGACTGCTTCAACGCGAGAGTTGGCTGAAAAGCGAGGAGGTTGCCCGAGCGAATGGTCAGGTTGCCCTCATTCAAGTCATACGAATTCACGTCGAAGGCCCGGTCGGCCAGGAGCATCTTGCCCTGGCCGTCCGCCACGACCCAGTCACTCGCGTGCAACGGCGAATGAAAACTGGTCCGGACCAGCCGGTCGAGCCTGCCGTGCCCGATGCCGTTGAAGTCGATCCGCCCGTAGTAGGCGATCATCTTTCCCTTCTGCAGGAACCACTGGCTTCCCGTGAGCTCCACGCAGAAGGTGTACGCGTTGACGTTGTCGTCGCTCGGCAGCGTCGTGGGGTCGAAGACCGCGGGCGCGCCCGCCGGGGTCGAGACGTTGGGGTTCACAGCTTCTCCTCCGAAGCCTGGACGTACACCGCGCCGCTTCCCGACAGCTCCAGCTGGAACGCCTCGCCGGAGCCGCGGCCCACCAGGTCGCGCCAGCCGAGCGCCGTGGAGAGTTTGTTGCGCACGTCGCCGTGGTGCGCCACATACGCCTGAGGGTCGACGTGGACCGGGCGCTGCGGGGCGATGGGGACCTCGATGACGCCGCCGTGCGCCATGACGGCGACCGCGCCGTGCCCCTTGAGGGTGGTGGTGAACAGGCCCTGGCCGGTGACCTGGCCGCGCACCATGCCCATGACGCCGCCCTGTGCGCCCATGAACATCGTGCCTTGCTGGAGCGTGCCGTCGAAGGCCAGCAGGCGGTCCGCCTCCACGTACAGCGTGTCTCCGGAGAGGCCGATCACCTGGATGTGGTGCCCGCCGTGCCCGAACAGGACCGTCCCGCTGCCTTCCACGGTCATCAGAGGCGTCGCCTCGCCCGCCACCCGGCGGCCGATCATGGAGGTGAGGCCGCCCTGACCGCCCTGGAGGTTGGGCGTGAAGGAGACATCTCCCTTGTAGGCGAGCATGGCGCCGCGCTGGCTGAAGATCTTGACGCCCGGCTGGACCGTCGCCTCGATCATCTTCGCGTTGATCTCTCGGAAGGGCATGTCAGACGTCTCCCGCGATCGTGGTGCGCTCACTGGGCTGTACGTAGACCAGGCCGTCGCCCTCGAAGCGGATCTGGAAGGCCTCGCCGCCGCCCTCGCCCATGAAGGTGCGGAAGGTGACGCCCGACTGGAAGCTCTGGCGGACGTCCCCCTGATGGGCGATGTACGCCCCTGGGTCGACCGTCAGCGGATACTGCCGGGAGACGCGCAGGGCCACCGCCGGGCCGTCGGAGATGATCGCCGCCTGACCCGTGCCCTCGACGGTGGTCGTGAACAGGCCGTTGCCCTGCGTCGCGCCGCGCAGGCCCGTGAAGCTGGTGCCGGTGCGCAGGCCGGCGTCGGTGCACAGCAGGTTGCTCGCCTCGACGTACAGCTTCTCGCCGGTCAGCCGCACCAGATTGATCTCGGTGGCGCGGTCGGCGAACCAGCAGGTGCCGTGCCCCTTCACCTCCATCACCGTCATCTGCTCGCCGGTGACGCGGCGGGTCACCATGCCCCGTATGCCCTCGCCGCCGCCGGACATCTTCTTGAAGGCCATCTGGCCGTCATAGGCGACCATCGAGCCGTTCTTCGCCTTCACGGCGTCGCCGGTCATGTCGACGGCGAGCACTCTGCTCCCCTGGAGCCGGAAAGTAGCCACGAATCGACGGTAGCCGCCCCGTACCCGCCCAGAACAGGGTGAAGGCCCCTGAGCGAACCCGGAGCACACCCCGATGTCACAATGGGGGCCGCTTGTGCGCGCGTTCACAAGATCGCGCCGCCGAGCGTGCGCCGCCCCTGCTCCGTCCCGCCTCTTTCCGCCCCGCCCCCCTCACCGAAGGTGACCCGTGGACATCAAGACTGCCGCTGCCTTGCACCGACTCCGACTGGTCTCGATCCCGGAGGCCATCTCGTTTCCGATCCTGCTGGTCTGCTCGGTGCTCAAGCGCACCACCGAGTTCAACGCCGTCCCGGTGATGGGGTGGATCCACGCGATCCTGTTCCTCCTCTACGTCGTCTTCCTGCTCGACGCCTGGAACCGGACCAAGTGGCCGTGGCAGAAGGCCGCGGTGTACTTCCTGCTGGCGATCCCGCCCTTCGGCGGCCTGTTCGCCGAGCGCAAGCTGAAGCGCGAGGCCGAGGCCGCGGTGATCGCCTCGCGTGCCCGCAAGGAAGGGATCGTCAACGCATGATCGTCGCTTTCTCCGTGACTCCGCTCGGCGTCGGTGAGGACGTCGGCGAGTACGTGGCCGAAGCCGTCCGTGTCGTACGCGAGTCGGGGCTGCCGAACAAGACCGACGCCATGTTCACGTCCGTAGAGGGCGAGTGGGACGAGGTGATGGGCGTCGTCAAGCGCGCCGTCGCCGCGGTGGAGGCGCGGGCACCGCGCGTCTCGGTCGTCATGAAGGCCGACATCCGTCCCGGCGTGACGGACGGCCTCACCTCCAAGGTCGAGACGGTGGAGCGCCACCTCTCCTCCTAGCCAGACATACAGAGCAAGCCCCCGCCTCCTGGCGGGGGCTTGCTCTGTATGAGCGAGTGCTCAAATGCCGCTACCTTTCACTTGAGCACTCGCTCAAAACCAGGCCGACGTGGGGGTTTCGGATGAGCTTGTACATAGAGACACGCATACGCGCCGACCTCGACGACCTCTGGGCCCGCACCCAGGAACCCGGTCAGCACCAGCGCTGGGACCTGCGCTTCACCGAGATCACCTACCTGCCGTGCGAGGAGGGCGAGCCGCAGCACTTCCGGTACGCCACGCGCGTGCTGCCCTTCCTGACGATCGCCGGCACCGGGGTCAGCGCGGGGGAGAAGCGGCGCCCGGACGGTACCCGGACCTCCGCCCTGCGCTTCGCGTCCCCGCACCCGCTCTCCCCCCTCGAAGAAGGCGGCGGCTACTGGCGCTACGTGCCCGAGCCGGACGGCGACGGCGTCCGCTTCCTCACCGGCTACGACTACCGCCCGCGCTGGGGCCGCCTCGGGGCACTCGTCGACCGCGCGGTTCTGCGCCCCCTGATGGGCTGGGCGACGGCCTGGTCCTTCGACCGCCTCCGGCTCTGGCTGGAGCGCGGCATCACCCCCGAACGCGCCCTCGTCCACGCCGCGGCCGAGATCGTCCTGCGGATGCTCCTCGTGACGGCGGCGGTCCTCCTCGCCCCCATGACGGCCCTCGCGGCAGCGGCGCTCGCGGTGATCCTGCCGCCCCTGCCCACCACGCCCGCGGCCCGCCGCTGCCTGCGCACCCCACCGGCACGCGCGCGTGCCCCTCGCCTGCTGTCCACCCTCACCACCGCCCAGGAGCAGCGCTCATGACGTCGATCTTCGAGACCGTGATGGGCGCCGACTTCGAGCGGCTGCACCCGCAGCTGCGCCGCCGATTCTCCGTCGGCCTCGCGAGCGGCGAGGCCTGCACGGGCAGAGGCGTGATGGACCGCATCTGGCACGGCCGGGGCTTCGTGAAACCGTTCCTCGCGGTCGGCGGAACCCGCAACATCCTCGTCCCGCGCCAGGGCCGCGCCGTCCCCTTCGTGATCGAGAACGTGCCGTACGTCGACACGTACGGCCGTGAGACGGTGAGCTTCGTGCGCACCTTCGACCTGCCCGGCGGCCCGCGCCGCTTCGATGCCCAGATGGTCCTGAGCCCCAAAGGGGACCGCGTGCTCGACTACCTCGGCACGCACCAGCACCTCGCCAGCGACCTCCACTTCCGGGCCGGGCCGGACGGCTCGCTCGTGATCCGCTCCGGGGAGCACCGGTTCCGGGAGGGGCCCGTGGACTGCCGGGTGCCCGCGCTGATCGGCGGCGACGCCGAGGTGCGTGAGTCCTACGACGACGACAGCGGCCGCTTCCGCATCCAGGTCCGGGTCGTCAACCGGCGCTTCGGGCCGCTCTTCGGGTACGAGGGGTCGTTCGAGGCGACGTACACCGATGTCCGCACGTGCGGGGTGCGGCCCGGGCTGCGGCCCGTCCGCGAGGAGGCGCGCGCGTGAGTGCCGCCAAGGATCCCGCCAAGGGGCAGGAGACCCGCGAGAAGCTGCTCGAAGGGGCGTTGCGGACGCTCACGGAGCAGGGCATCGCCAAGACGTCCGCGCGGACGATCGCGGCGGCCGCCGGGGTCAACCAGGCGCTGGTCTTCTACCACTTCGGCTCGGTCGACGAACTCCTCTCGGCGGCCTGTCGGCACGGCACGGAGCAGCGGGTGGCCCGCTACCGGGGGCGGCTGGCGTCGATCGGTTCCCTCTCCGAACTTCTCTCCTTCGGGCGGGAGATGCACGAGGAGGAGCGGGAGGCCGGGCACGTCGCGGTCCTGGGGCAGCTGCTGGCCGGGTCGCAGACGCAGCCTCGGCTGGCGGCGGCGACGGCGGCGGGGCTCGCGCTCTGGATCGAGGAGATCGAGAAGGCCCTGACGCGGGTGCTCGGGGCGTCGCCGCTGGGGGAGTTCACGGATCCGGTGGGGCTGGCGCGGGCGGTGGCGGCGTCGTTCGTGGGCATGGAGCTGTACGAGGGGGTGGACCCGGAGGGTACGGAGCGGGCGCTGGCGGCGCTGGAGCGGCTGTCCCTCTTGGTGACCGCGGTCGAGGACCTGGGCCCGCTGGCCCAACGCGCGGTCCGCCACCGCCTGCGGCGCCTCTGACCTGCCGGTCGCTTGGCGGTATGGCCTACCGCGCCGTGAACGCGCGTCCGGGGGTTTGCCCTCCCCCGCGAACGCGCACCCGGCGGCCTCCCCTGCCCCGCCGCTCCGCGCCGGATGTCTCCCACCCACCCGCCCGTCAACCGGCGTCGAGATGCCGAGGTAGGGGCGGGCGGGGGTGCCCGGCGGTGTCCCCTGTCCCGCCGCTTCGCGCCGGATGTCTCCCACCCACCCGCCCGATGCTCGGCGTCGAGATGTCGAGGTAGAGGCCGTAGGGCAGGCGGCGACGGCGCGCAGGCGTCAGGTGCCCCGAGGGAGGTGGGGGGTGTGTGCGCGGGCAGGCGGTGACGGTCCGCGGGCGTCAGGTGGCCCGAGGGAGGTGGGTGTGTGCGCGGGCAGGCGGTGATGGTCCGCGGGCGTCAGGCGGCCCAAGGGCTGCGTGAGCCGACGGCGGTCCGCGGGCGCCAGGCGGCCCGAGGGGACGTGGGGGTATGTGCGCGCGGAGCACAGTGGTGGTCATGCCCAGCCGATGAGCAACCGCGGGCCGGCGCCAAGATAGCGAGCACGGACATACCCCCACGTCCCCGCCCCACAGACGAACCCAAGGCGCCCACCCGCACCCCAACTCCCACCCCAACTCCCACCCCAACTCCCACCCCAGCTCCCACCCCAACTCCCCCCACCCCCCACACCCCCCGCCCCACCGCAACCCCACCAAACCCCCTCACCCCAAAACCGCCCGCACGGACGCACCCGGTTCGACACGCCCCGGAAACTCCACTTTGGTGGGGGTATCGGCTCGTTCGATCACCAGTCACCAGAACCTGGAGGGCGCTGTGCGGCAGCCGGAGGGTTACGACTACGACACCCACAGCACGCTCGCCGGCCCGCTCACCGAGCCGCGCGGCGGCAAGGACGGCGGCGGCAACGGCGGCGGCTATCAAGTCCAGTACCGCAAGCTTCTCTCCTCGGAGCCCCATCGAATACGGGCCGTGTTCCTCATGGCACTGGCCCCCGTGCTCACGGGCCTCCTCCTCGTCTACCTCGTCTGGCCCACCCACTGGACCGAACGCGAGGGCGGCGAACGCTGGCTCATCGGCCTCGACGTCACGATGCTCGTGGCGATCGGCCTGATCGAGCTGTTCATGCTGGTCAACGTCATATCGATCGCGCACGCCACGCTGGTCGCGAGGGACCCGGTCCCGGTGACCCCGGAGGACGGCACCCGCGTCGCCTTCCTCACCACGTACGTGCCGGGCAAGGAACCCCTCTCCATGGTCCGGGCCACCCTCGAAGGCGCGGTGCGGATACACCACACGGGGCCCATGGACGTATGGCTCCTGGACGAGGGGAACGACCCCGACGCGAAGGCCCTCTGCGAAGAGCTGGGCGTGCGTCACTTCACGCGCCTCGGCGTACCGGAGTGGAACCGCGAGAAGGGCCCGCACAAGGCCCGCACCAAGCACGGCAACTACAACGCCTGGCTGGCGATGCACCACGCGGAGTACGACTTCTTCGCGTCCGTCGACACCGACCACGTCCCGCTCCCCAACTTCCTGGAGCGGATGATGGGGTACTTCCGCGATCCCGACGTCGCGTTCGTCGTCGGCCCGCAGGTCTACGGCAACTACGAGACCCCCGTCACCAAGGCCGCCGAGTCCCAGCAGTTCCTCTTCCACGCGCTCATCCAGCGCGCGGGCAACCGCTACCGGGCGCCCATGTTCGTCGGCACCAACAACGTCGTACGCATCAGCGCGCTCACCCAGGTCGGCGGCCTGTACGACTCGATCACCGAGGACATGGCGACCGGCTTCGAACTGCACCGCCGCCGCAACCCCGCCACCCACAACCACTGGCGCTCGGTCTACACCCCCGACGTCCTGGCCGTCGGCGAGGGCCCGGCCTCGTGGACGGACTTCTTCACCCAGCAGATGCGGTGGTCGCGCGGTACGTACGAGACGCTGTTCAAGCAGTTCTGGAGGGCGCCGTTCACGATGCCGCCCGGACGGCTCTTCTCGTACACGCTGATGCTCGTGTACTACCCGATGACGGCGGTCAACTGGCTGCTCGGCATCCTCAGCTGCGTCCTCTTCCTCTGGTTCGGCGCGTCCGGCACCCAGGTGGCGGCCTCCGTGTGGCTGATGCTCTACAGCGACGCGGCGGCCCTCCAGATCGGCCTCTACCTCTGGAACCGCCGCCACAACGTCTCCCCGCACGAGCCCGAGGGCTCGGGAGGCCTCGCCGGCATGGCGATGTCGGCGCTCTCCGCACCCATCTACGCCAAGTCCCTCGGCGCGGCCGTCATGCGCCGCCCGTGCCGTTTCGTGGTCACGCCCAAGGGCCACGACGCGAGCCCGGACCGGCTGCTCACCTTCCGCATCCATCTCTTCTGGGCGGTGCTGCTCGCCACGTCGCTGGTCGTCTCCTTCGTGCTCGGCCACACGCATGTGGCGATGCGCACGTGGGCGGTCCTCGCGATGGGCATCTCGCTGGCCCCGGTCGCGGTGTGGACCTTCACCGTCGCCAGGGAGCGCAGGCGGGCCGGGCAGGAGCGCGAGGCGCGCCGGGAGGCCGGACATCCGGTCCCGGAGGCGGAGGGCGAGCCCGAGCCGGCGTTCGCCACCGGTACGACGACAGGAGGGAACTGACACATGGCACCCATGGCCTACCGGCCCTCAAGGCGTACGAGGAAGACACTCATCGGAGCCGGCGCGGGCGCGCTGCTCATCGGGCTGAACGCGCCCGCCGCGCTCTCCTTCGCCGAGGAGCAGTACCACGAGTACAAGATCTCCCGGCCCGGTTACAAGGCGAAGTACGGCTCGTGGAAGATGGTCGACATCCCCAAGGAGTTCCGCACCAACGCCATTCACGCCGCGCTCCTGCACACCGGCAAGGTGCTGATCGTGGCGGGTTCGGGCAACGAGCAGAAGAAGTTCGACGCGGGGTCGTTCGACACGGTCCTGTGGGACCCGAAGAACAACAGCTTCAAGAAGATCGACACCCCCGTGGACTTCTTCTGCGCCGGGCACGCCCAACTCCCCGACGGCCGCCTCCTGGTGGCGGGCGGCACCGCGCGCTATGAACTGCTCGACGGCGAGGTGGAGCGGGCCGGCGGCGGCATGCGGGTGAAGAACGAGAACCCGGACAAGGCGGTGTTCCTGAAGAAGGGCACCAAGTTCCGCTCGCCGTCCGGCATCGAGTACGTCAGCAAGTTCGACGTCGAAGTACCGAAGGCCAAGCGGGACTTCAAGATCTCGTACTCCAAGTCCGGGGAGATGGAGCCCTGGAAGACGGACATCAAGGCGAGCGAGTCGCGGGTCTTCGTCGAGGCGCTTGAGCCGGGCGAGCAGTCGGTCAACGAGACGACGGCGCAGTACGAGATCGAGGGTCTGACCGGCGACGAGGCCGACAACACGTACGGCATCGCCGAGAAGATCGACATGGAGAAGCAGGACTTCCAGGGGATCAAGGCGGCGTACGAGTTCGACCCCAGGGCCGAGCGGTATGTCCCGGTCGAGCCGATGAAGAAGGCCCGCTGGTACCCGACCCTGGTCGGCCTGGAGGACGGCAAGGTGCTCGCGGTCTCCGGCCTCGACGACGTGGGCGTGGTCGACCCGGGCGACAACGAGATCTACGACCCGAGGACGAAGAAGTGGACGGACGGCCCCAAGCGGTACTTCCCGACCTACCCCGCGCTTTTCCTCACCAAGGGCGGCAAGCTCTTCTACCCGGCGTCCAACGCGGGGTACGGGCCCGCCGACCAGGGCCGTGAGCCGGGGCTGTGGGACCTGGCGACGAACAAGTTCGAGAAGGTTCCCGGGCTGACCGACATGGACCAGACGGAGACGTCGGCGTCCGTGCTGCTGCCGCCCGCGCAGGACCAGAAGGTGATGATCCTCGGCGGCGGGGGAGTGGGCGAGTCCGACAAGGCGACGCGCCGCACGGCCGTGATCGACCTCAAGGAGGAGAACCCGTCCTTCAAGACCGGCCCGCAACTCCCGCAGGGAACGCGCTACCTGAACAGCGTGATCATGCCGGACGACTCGGTGTTCACCTCCAATGGCTCCTCCGACTACCGGGGCCGCAGCGCCAGCAACATCTTCAAGGCGCAGTTCTACGACCCCAAGCAGAACGTCTTCCATGAGGCGGCGGCGCCGAAGGTGGGCCGCAACTACCACTCGGAGGCGCTGCTGCTGCCCGACGGGCGGGTCGTCACCTTCGGCTCGGACCCGCTCTTCGACAACCAGCAGAACACCAAGCTCGGCCACTTCGAGCAGCGCATGGAGATCTTCACGCCGCCGTCGCTGCACAGGGGCGGCAAGAACCGGCCGGTGCTCGGCGAGGGCCCGCGGCAGCTGGCGGCGGACGGCCGCGCGACGTTCGCCGCCGACCGGCCCGGGGACATCGTGACGGCCCGCCTGATGCGGCCGAGCGCGGTGACGCACACGACCGACGTCGAGCAGCGCTCGATCGCGCTGGGGCTCACCAAGGGCAAGGGGGCGGTGACGGTGGAGGTCCCGGTGGGCGACGCGGCGCTGGTCCCACCGGGCTGGTACATGCTGTTCGTCACCGACAAGGACGGCACGTCCTCGGAGGCGAAGTGGATCCACGTGGGCCAGGAGAAACGATGACCGGGGCCGTGCCCCACGGCCACGAGCGGGCCGTGCCCCGCGGCTACGCGTCCTTGGCGTTCCGCGCGAGACCGAGCGCGTAGTCCGGCCACCACTGTCCCGCCGCCGGGCCGCCCCGGCACGGGCCGTCCGAGTCGCCCGGCCGCTTGATCCACAGGACGGCGTCGAGGAGCGGGTCGCCCGTGCGGTCGGTGGGCGGCGTGCCGAGGCCACGGCCGGGCGGGTTGCACCAGGCGTCCTCCCGGTCGCCGGCCAGCGGGCCCTTGCCGTTGCGGCTGGTGTCCATGACGAAGTGCTTGCCGCCGACCGTCGCCGACAGGGTGCGGCCGTACGCCTTGGTGACCTCGTCGCTCTGGAAGTTGGAGACGTTCAGCGAGAAACCGTCGGCCTGCGCGATGCCCGCCTTGATGAGGGGCTCGGAGAGTTTGTGCGCGTCGGTGATCCAGCCGGGGTTCCCGGCGTCGAGGTACACCTTCACCTTCGGCTGGCGCTTGAACCGTTCGATCGCCTCGGAGAGCAGCTGGTAGCGGTCGGCGTGGTACTCGGCGGGCGTGCAGCCGTCCACGATGTGCGGGATCGCGTCGGGTTCGAGGACGACCACGGCGGGGGCGCCGCCGATCGCCCCGGCGAAGGCGTCCACCCACTCCCGGTAGAAGGCGGAGCTGTGCGCGCCGCCCGCGGAGTGCTGGCCGCAGTCGCGGTGCGGGATGTTGTACGCGACGAGTACCGCCGTGCGGCCGTCCTTGGTCGCCCCTTCGGTCGCCGCCCTGACGTCGGGCGCCGGGTCGTCACCGGCGGGCCACACGGCCAGCGGCTGCTCGGAGATCCGCTTGAGGGCCTCGGCGTCCCGGGCACGGCCCTGCCGCTCCCACTTCTCGACCTGGCGGGCGGCGGGGCTGTCGGGATCGACCCAGAACGCGTTCGGGGCCTTCGCGGCGGCCGTCGAGGGCCCGGCGGCGACGTCGGCGGCCCGGGACGTGGCGGACCCGGCCTTGGACCCGGATCCCGAGGAGCAGCCCGCCGTGAGCCCGATGGCGGTGAGAGCCGTGAGTGCCGTGAACGTGCGGAGCAGCCGGTACATCCAGACCCCTTGGGCGACGGTGACGGTCAGTCAGCCCGGCAATCGTTGCATATGGGGTCAATCATCCCCTTGTGCGACACCGGGTCCACTTCTGGTGAGCAGCGCGCGATCCCGGCACCGGCGGCCCACGGCCGCGTCATGTCCTCCCGCGCCGTCTCGGGGCGGGGCGCCCGCACCCCGGCGATCTCCTCCGCCGCCGAGTCCTCGCGGCTCGGCGCGGGCGCCGGAGTGAGCGGCATCCTCCGCTGCCGCCCCTCGCGGCGGGGGCGTGCCGCGCGGTGAGTGGCGGGGCCAGGGGCGAGAAGCAACGAACGCCCGGATTGCGAGACGGGGCTGACCGCCATATGACCGGCGGGTAAGGTCTTTGGCGTGCCGAAGCCGCTCAGCCTCCCCTTCGATCCGATCGCCCGCGCCGACGAGCTCTGGAAGCAGCGCTGGGGAGCGGTCCCGGCCATGGGTGCGATCACCTCGATCATGCGTGCGCACCAGATCCTGCTCGCCGAGGTCGACGCGGTCGTCAAGCCGTACGGACTGACCTTCGCGCGCTACGAGGCCCTGGTGCTGCTCACCTTCTCCCAGGCCGGCGAACTGCCGATGTCGAAGATCGGCGAGCGGCTCATGGTGCACCCCACCTCCGTGACCAACACCGTCGACCGGCTCGTGAAGTCCGGCCTCGTCGACAAGCGCCCCAACCCCAACGACGGCCGCGGCACTCTGGCCTCCATCACCGACAAGGGCCGCGAGGTCGTCGAGGCGGCCACGCGCGAGCTGATGGCGATGGACTTCGGGCTCGGGGTGTACGACGCGGAGGAGTGCGGGGAGATCTTCGCGATGCTGCGGCCGCTGCGGATCGCCGCGCGGGACTTCGAGGAGAAGTAGAGCCGCTCGTTCCGCTCGTGGCGGGGTCGCGGCGGGGGCGGCGAAGATCGCGCGAGACGGGCCGTTACGCTCGTACGCATGAAGCGAAGCGTGCTGACCCGCTACCGGGTGATGGCCTACGTCACCGCCGTGATGCTGCTCGTGCTGTGCGCGTGCATGATCTTCAAATACGGCTTCGACAAGGGCGAGGGCCTGACGCTCGTCGTGTCGCAGGTCCACGGCGTGCTCTACATCATCTACCTGATCTTCGCCTTCGACCTCGGCTCCAAGGCGAAGTGGCCGTTCGGCAAGCTCCTGTGGGTGCTCGTCTCCGGCACCATCCCGACCGCCGCGTTCTTCGTCGAGCGCAACGTCGCCCGCGAGGTCGAGCCGCTGATCACCGACGGTTCGCCGGTCACCGCGAAGGCGTAACCTCCACCGCCACGGACAGGTCCGTGGCGGTTTGCCATCGACTTTTACTAGGACGTCCTAGTAAATTCGAGGTATGGACGCTGACGCGATCGAGGAAGGCCGCCGACGCTGGCAGGCCCGTTACGACAAGGCCCGCAAGCGCGACGCGGACTTCACCACGCTCTCCGGCGACCCGGTCGACCCCGTCTACGGGCCGCGCCCCGGTGACACGTACGAGGGATTCGAGCGGATCGGCTGGCCCGGGGAGTACCCCTTCACGCGCGGGCTGTACCCCACCGGGTACCGCGGCCGCACCTGGACCATCCGCCAGTTCGCGGGCTTCGGCAACGCCGAGCAGACGAACGAGCGCTACAAGATGATCCTCGCCAACGGCGGCGGCGGCCTCTCCGTAGCCTTCGACATGCCGACCCTCATGGGCCGCGACTCCGACGACCCCCGCTCCCTCGGCGAGGTCGGGCACTGCGGCGTCGCCATCGACTCCGCCGCCGACATGGAGGTCCTCTTCAAGGACATCCCCCTCGGCGACGTGACGACCTCCATGACGATCAGCGGGCCCGCCGTGCCCGTCTTCTGCATGTACCTCGTCGCCGCCGAGCGCCAGGGCGTCGACCCGGACATCCTCAACGGCACGCTCCAGACCGACATCTTCAAGGAGTACATCGCGCAGAAGGAGTGGCTCTTCCAGCCCGAGCCGCATCTGCGCCTCATCGGCGACCTGATGGAGCACTGCGCGCGCGACATCCCCGCGTACAAGCCGCTCTCCGTCTCCGGCTACCACATCCGCGAGGCCGGGGCGACGGCCGCGCAGGAGCTGGCGTACACGCTCGCGGACGGCTTCGGGTACGTGGAGCTGGGGCTCAGCCGCGGTCTGGACGTCGACGTCTTCGCGCCCGGGCTCTCCTTCTTCTTCGACGCGCACGTGGACTTCTTCGAGGAGATCGCGAAGTTCCGCGCCGCGCGCCGCATCTGGGCCCGCTGGCTGCGCGACGAGTACGGCGCGAAGACCGACAAGGCCCAGTGGCTGCGCTTCCACACCCAGACCGCCGGTGTCTCGCTCACCGCCCAGCAGCCGTACAACAACGTGGTGCGGACAGCCGTGGAGGCCCTCGCCGCGGTGCTCGGCGGCACGAACTCCCTGCACACCAACGCCCTCGACGAGACCCTCGCCCTGCCCAGCGAGCAGGCCGCCGAGATCGCGCTGCGCACCCAGCAGGTGCTGATGGAGGAGACCGGCGTCGCCAACGTCGCCGACCCGCTCGGCGGCTCCTGGTACATCGAGCAGCTCACCGACCGCATCGAGGCCGACGCCGAGAAGATCTTCGAGCAGATCAAGGAGCGGGGACGGCGGGCCTGCCCCGACGGGCAGTACCCGATCGGGCCGATCACCTCCGGCATCCTGCGCGGGATCGAGGACGGCTGGTTCACCGGCGAGATCGCCGAGTCCGCCTTCCAGTACCAGCGGTCCCTGGAGAAGGGCGACAAGCGCGTCGTCGGCGTCAACTGCCATGAAGGTTCCGTCACCGGTGACCTGGAGATCCTGCGGGTCAGCCATGAGGTCGAGCGGGAGCAGGTGCGGGAGCTCGCGGAGCGCAAGGCGGGGCGGGACGACGCGAAGGTACGGGCCTCCCTCGACGCCATGCTGGCGGCGGCGCGGGACGGTTCGAACATGATCGGGCCCATGCTGGAGGCGGTGCGGGCCGAGGCGAGCCTCGGGGAGATCTGCGGGGTGCTGCGGGACGAGTGGGGGGTTTATACGGAGCCGCCGGGGTTCTAGGCGCGGGGTTTCCCGGGCGAGCGGGGACCTGCGGGCCGTATGTGGCTTGGCGCGCCCACGCGGCGGAGCCGCATATGTCACGGCCCGCGCCCCTGGGGACGGTGCAGAAACTCCCAGGTTTAAATCCGAAGGCCTGGGTAGGCGCGCCGCGTTCCCCGTCCCCGCCCCTGGAGTCGTCCGTGACCTCGACCGGCCACGCCCGCACCGCCGCCATCGCCATAGGCGCCGCCACCCTCACCGTCCTCGGGGCGCTGCTGGTCGGCGGGTCCGGTGAAGTGAGTGCGAGCCCGCCGCCCGAGCCCAAGGTGCAGGACGACTTCGACTCGCTCGGCCCCGCCGTGCGCGCGGCGAAGCTGGACAGCGGGCGCACCGCCCACTACATCGACCAGGGGCCGCGCGACGGCCGGCCCGTCCTGTACATCGGCGGCACCGGCACGAGCGCCCGCGCCGCCCACCTGACGGACTTCTTCCGCAGCACGCGCGAGGACCTGGGCCTGCGGCTCATCTCCGTGGAGCGCAACGGCTTCGGTGACACGGAGTTCGACAAGGGGCTCGGCAAGGCCGACTTCGCCGAGGACGCCCTGGCGGTCATGGACCGGCTGAAGGTGAAGGACTTCTCCGTCGTCGCGATCTCGGGCGGCGGCCCCTACGCCGCCGAACTCGCCGCCAAGGCCCCCGGCCGCGTCTCGGCGCTGCACCTCGCCGCCGCGCTCCCGCCCTACGGCGCCCGGCCCGCGTTCTGCGACCTGTCCGACGAGGCGCTGGCCGCCGCAGTCAAGGACCAGATCAAGGACCCGCGCAAGTGGTGGGCCTTCCCCGACGACAGCGCCGTGAAGTCGATTCCCGGCTTCGCCGACACGGCGTACGAGGAGGGGGCGCGCACCTACAACCAGCGCGGCCAGCGGTCCGAACCCGCGCCCCAGGTGCACGAGCAGCGGCTGTACTGCGAGCGCCCGGGCCCCGACCTGTCGAAGCTGGACGCGCCCGTCTACGTCTACGCCGGGAAGAAGGACACCACCGTGCCCCCGGCGACGATCGAGACGTGGCGGCGGGAGCTGCCCGGCACACCGAAGGTGCGGACGTACGACGACTCCGGGCACGACGTGCAGTACCGGCACTGGGACCAGATCCTGGTGGACCTGGCGGGGCACGGCGAGCGGACGGTCGTCTGCAAGGGCGCGCACACCCGGGTCCTCGTCGCGCGCGAGGCGGACCGCCTTCTCGCCAAGGGCAGCGCCACGCTGGGCAGCTGCGCCTGGGCCAAGAAGTAGGTGGCGCGAGTGCGCCTGGGCCAAGAACCTGAGCCAAGAACCTGAGCCAAGAACCTGAGCTAAGAAGTTGGCAGCGCCAGGCGGAACAGCGCGCCGCCGCCCGGTGCCCGCTCGGCCGTCAGCTCCGCCCCGTGCGCGTGCGCGATCTGGCGGGCCATCGCGAGGCCGAGGCCCGAACCGGGCAGGGCGCGGGCCTTCTCGGCGCGGTAGAAGCGGTCGAAGACGTGGGGCAGGTCCTCCTCCGCGATGCCTGGACCGTGGTCGCGTACCGTCAACTCCGTGGCCGTGAGCCATAGTTCGACGGGAGCGCCCGGCGGGGAGAACTTGGCCGCGTTGTCCAGGAGGTTGGTGAGCAGCCGGGACAGGCGCGCCGGTACGCCGGGGACGCTGAGGTCCGCCGCCTCCGGCGCGATCTGGAGGGTGAAGGGGACGGCGGGCCAGTGGCCGCGGGCGGCGTCCACCGCGTGGGCGGCCAGCGGGGCGAGCCGTACCTCCTCAAGGAGGGGCTGCGGCTCCTCCTCCCTGGCCAGCTCGATCAAGTCGTTGACCAGGCCGGTGACTTCGCGCAGCTGGCGGCCGAGCGCCCCGGCCGCGCGCTCCCGTTGCGCCGCGGTGAGACGGTCCGCCTTGGCGAGGAGCTCGGCGTTCGTACGCAGCGCGGTCAGCGGAGTGCGCAGTTCGTGGGAGGCGTCGGCGACCAGGCGGCGGCGGGCCGCGACGGACTCCTCCAGCTCGGCGAGCATCGTGTTGAACGTGGCGGCCAGGCGGGTGACCTCGTCTTGTCGGCCGTCATGGCCCGCGCGGCCCGACGGCCCCGGCGGCAGTTCGATGCGGTGCCGGGCGTCACGGGTGGCGGCGATGCGCTCGGCCGTGGCGGTGAGCCGGGTGATCGGGGCGAGGCCGGTGCGCGAGACCCAGTAGCCGCCGACCGCCGAGAGCAGCACGCCCGCGCCGCCCACCGCGGCGAGCAGTGTCGCGGCCTGGCGCACCCCGCGCTCGGCGATGTCGGCCCGCAGGGCGACCTGCACGGCCTCGCCGTCGCCGAAGGTGGTGGTATACATCCGGCCCGGCCTGCCGCCGGGGAGTGTGAAGCTCGCGTAGTACGGGGCCCGCCTGGCGGCGACCTCACGCGTCGCCCCGCTCACCGGCAGCAGATACGGCTTCGCCGGATCGTCGGCGGAGTCCGCCGGGACGATCTGCGAGCAGGCGGGCGCCCCGAGGAACCGGCACTCGCCCGTCATCACGCCGGGGTCCTCGTCGCGGTGCTGCTGCACGGTGAGCGTCGCCGACTGGGCGAGGTTCTGGTCGAGCTGTTGGTACAGCTTGAAGCGGATCACGAAGAACGCGGCGGCGCACACCCCGATCGCCACCAGCGCCACGGCCGCCGCCGCGGCCACTGCGAGACGGGTCCGCAGCGGTCTGCGGCGCCGCCAGCGCGCGCCGAGCCCGCGCCGCGCGCTCACGGCGAGCCCAGGCGGTAGCCGACGCCGTGCACGGTGTGGACGAGCCGCGGCTCACCGCCCGACTCCAGCTTGCGGCGCAGGTAACCCACGTACACGGCAAGGGAGTTGGAGTCCGGCCCGAAGTCGCGGCCCCACACCGCCCGCTGGATCAGCTCGCGCGGCAGCACCTGTCCGGCGTTGCGGAGCAGCAGTTCGAGGAGGGCGGCCTCGGTGCGGCTGAACTCGACCCGGCGCCCGCCGCGGCGGCCGGTGCGGGTGGCGGGGTCCAGGACGAGATCGCCGTACGCGAGGTCGTCGCCGTCCGCCAAGGCCGGCTCGGGCGTCGCGCGGCGCAGCAGCGCCCGCACCCGGGCCACCAGTTCGTCGAGGGCGAAGGGCTTGACCAGGTAGTCGTCGGCGCCCGCGTCCAGGCCGTCGACGCGTTCGCTCACCGAGTCCAGCGCGGTCAGCACGAGCACGGGCGTGCGGTCGCCCGCCGCGCGCAGTCGGCGGCAGACGGCGAGGCCGTCCATGACGGGCATCAGCACGTCGAGGACGAGCAGGTCGGGCTGCCAGCGGGCCACCGCGGTGAGCGCGCGGTGGCCGTCCTCCGCGCCCCGCACCAGGTGCCCCTCGACGGTCAGGGCGTCCTCGACGGCGGCGCGGACCTCGGGGTCGTCGTCGACGACGAGGATCTTGTGCGGTACGGGTTCGGGCGCACCGCCCGGCGGGCCGCTTCTGCCGGTCAAGCTCGTGACGCTCAGGAAACTCATGGAGCAAAGGTGCCAAACGCGGCTCTTAAAACCCTCTTAGACCCTCTCGCGATGCTCCTTCGTCATGCGAACCTCTCACTCCGGCGTTCCGGGACGCCCCGGCTCGCCCGCCCTCTCCGTCGTCATCGGCGCGGGCGGCACCGGCGGGCACATCTATCCGGGCCTCGCCCTCGCCGACGCGCTGCGCCGGGCCGTGCCGGGCGCGGTGATCTCCTTCGTCGGCACCGAACGGGGCCTGGAGAAGCGGCTGATACCGGATGCCGGCTACCGCCTGCACACCGTCGACATGATCCCCTTCGACCCCTCGCTCGGCGCCCGCCGCTACCTGCTGCCCGCCGCGCTGCTGAAGTCCGGAGCCCAGTGCCGCGCCATCCTGCGGGATCAGGGCGCGCAGGTCGCCGTCGGCATGGGCGGCTACCCCAGCGCCCCCGTCGTCGTCGGCGCCCGCATGGCCGGCCTGCCGAGCCTCATCCACGAGTCCAACGCCGTGCCCGGCCGCGCCAACCGCTTCGCCGCCCGCCTCACCCCCAACATCGCGGTGGCCTTCGACCGCAGCCGCGCGCACCTGCCGGGCGGTGAGCGGGCCCACACCACCGGCATGCCGATCGCCGAGCCCCTCGCCAGGCTCGACCGGGCCGCGCTGCGCACCGAGGCGCGGCGCGCGCTCGGCGTACCGGACGGGGTCCGCCTGGTCCTCTTCAACGGCGGCAGCCTCGGCGCCGCCCGGCTCACCGAGGCCGCGGTCGGCCTCGCCGAGCGGTGGCAGGGGCGCGGGGACGTCCACCTCCTGGTCAAGACCGGCCCCGCCGCGCTGGAGGAGACGCGGGCCGGACTCGCGGCCTCGGGCGGGTCCTCGGTGGCCCGCGCCGTCGCCTACCTCGACCGCATGGACCTCTCCTACGCCGCCGCCGACCTGGTCGTCTGCCGCGCGGGCTCGGCGACCGTCGCCGAACTGGCCGCCACCGGGGTGCCCGCCGTCCTCGTGCCGTACCCGCACGCTCCCGGTGACCACCAGACCCACAACGCCCGGGTCCTCACCGACGCGGGCGCGGGCCTCCTGCTGCCCGACGCCGAGACCACCGCGGACCGCCTCGCGGAGCTGGTCGGCCCGCTGCTCGCCGACCCGGCGCGGCTCGCCGCGATGAGCGGCGCCGCCGACCCCGGCCCGCACGCCCGCGCCGCCGACCTGCTCGCCGAGCGGGTCCTCCACCTCGCCCACGCCACCACCCCTCACCTGGAGTACGCATGATGACGTCTTTCTCTCGGCAGGATTTCTCCTGGCAGGACCGCACCGTCCTCGTCACCGGAGCCGAGGGCTTCATCGGCTCGACCCTCGTCGACCTGCTCCTCGAAGCGGGCGCGAAGGTCCGCGCCTTCGTCCACTACAAGCCGTACGCGGAGAAGGGCCACCTCGCGCACCTCCTCGGCGACCCGCGGGTCGAGATGATCGCCGGGGACGTGCGGGACGCGGGGCGGGTGATGGACGCGGTCGCCGGGTGCGACACCGTCTTCCACCTCGCCGCGCTGATCGGCATCCCGTACTCGTACGACTCGCCGGGCGCGTACGTCCAGACGAACGTCGTCGGCACGGAGAACGTCGCGGAGGCGTGCCGGCGGCACGGTGTGCGGCGCCTCGTCCACACGTCGACGAGTGAGGTGTACGGGACGGCGCTGACCGCGCCGATCAGCGAGGACCACCCGCTCCAGCCGCAGTCCCCGTACTCCGCCTCGAAGATCGGCGCCGACATGATGGCGCTCTCGCACTGGCACGCCTTCGAGCTGCCGGTGACGGTGGTCCGCCCCTTCAACACGTACGGTCCGCGGCAGTCGGCCCGGGCCGTGATCCCCACGATCCTCGCGCAACTGCACGCGGGCGCGCGTGAGATCAGGCTGGGCTCGCTGACGCCCACGCGGGACTTCACCTACGTCACGGACACGGCGCGGGGCTTCATGGCGATGGCGGTGTGCGACCGGGCGCTCGGGCACGCGGTGAATCTGGGGGTGGGCCGGGAGATCTCCATCGGAGAGCTGGCGGAGGCGTTGATCGCGGCGTCGGGCCGCGAGGCCTCGGTCGTGGTCGACCCGGCGCGGCTGCGGCCTTCCGGCAGTGAGGTGGAGAGGCTGCTGTCGGACAACTCCCGGGCGCGGGAGTGGGCGGGGTGGGAGCCGCGGGTTTCTCTCTCGGAGGGGCTTGAGCGGACGTCGGAGTGGGTGGCGGGGAACCTGCGGCTGTTCGCGCCGGAGCGGTATCAGGTTTGAGCTGGGGGTGCGGGTTTGTGGGGGCCGGTCGCGCCCCGCGGTGGAGCCGCTGATGTCACGGGCCCGTGCCCCTTGTGGGGGTTGGGCGCGCCCTGTGGTGGGGTCACTGATGTTGCGGGCCCGCGGGTGTGGGGCGGGTGCGGGTTTGTGGGGGCTGGTCGCGCCCTGTGGTGGAGCCGCTGATGTCACGGGCCCGCGCCCCGCGGTGGAGCCGCTGATGTCACGGGCCCGTGCCCCTTGTGGGGGCTGGTCGCGCCCCGCGGTGGAGCCGCTGATGTTGCGGGCCCGTGCCCCTTGTGGGGGCTGGTCGCGCCCCGCGGTGGAGCCGCTGATGTTGCGGGCCCGTGCCCCTTGTGGGGGCTGGTCGCGCCCCGCGGTGGAGTCGCTGATGTTGCGGGCCCGTGCCCCTTGTGGGGGCTGGTCGCGCCCCGCGGTGGAGTCGCTGATGTTGCGGGCCCGTGCCCCTTGCGGGGGTTGGACGCGCCCTGTGGTGGGGTCGCTGATGTTGCGGGCCCGCGGCCCTTACGCCTGCGCCGCCGCCGCTGCCAATCCTCCCAGCAGCAGCAGCGTGAAGCGGCGGGACCACTCCTCGTCCACCGGTTCCGCGCTGACCAGGGCGCGGTGGACCACCGCGCCGGCGATCACGTCGAAGATGAGGTCCGCCGTGCGGGCGGCGGCGGACGGGTCCGGCTCGACGGGGAGTTCGCCCCGTTCCTGCGCCCGCTTGCGCCCCGCGAGGACCAGCCGCTTCTGGCGGTCGACGATGGACTCGCGGATGCGCTCCCGCAGCGGCCCGTCCGTCGTCGACTCCGCGACCACCGCCATCAGCGCCGTCTTCGTCTCGGGGCGGCCGAGCAGCGCCGCGAACTGCAGGACCACGCCCTCGATGTCCGCGGCGAGGCTGCCCCGGTCCGGCAGCTCCAGCTCGTCGAAGAGTTCCGCCACCGCGTCCACGACCAGCTCGCTCTTGCCCGCCCAGCGCCGGTACAGGGTGGTCTTGGCGACCCCCGCGCGCGTGGCGACGGCGCCGAGCGTCAGCTTGGACCAGCCCAGCTCCACGAGGCCCTGCCGGGTCGCCTCCAGGATCGCGGCGTCGGCGGTCGCGCTGCGCGGGCGGCCGCCGGTACGGGCGGGTGGAGTGGGGGACGTACGGCTCTGCATGGCCGCGACCATACCGGTCGGTACGGACCGGCCCGGGACCCCTTGGCCCTCAGCAGTGAGGGAGATCACCGGCCGGGGCTGTCCACGCCCGGGGCACGCCAGTTACGCTACGACCCGTAGCGAAAGCCACGAGCGACAACCACAAGCGGCAACCACGCGGTACACACGTACGACGGCACGGGGTGGGGACCCCGGGCCAACCACCGGTCCTCCTCGGGACCTTGGACCAAGGCCTCCGTGGCCCCGCAATCCGGCGGGGGTTCACAGACGGGCGCGGTTCCCGCACGGCTTGGGGGAGGATGTACTCATGCAGCCACGGAACATGTCCATGAGCGGAGTCGTCGACCTCGCCGCGGTGAAGGCGGCCCAGGAGGCCAAGGCGAAGGCGGAGCAGGCGCGCGCCGAAGCGGCGCGGCAGGGCGGGGGCGCGGCAGGCGCCGCGGTGTCCCCGGCCTCCCTCGTCATCGATGTCGACGAGGCCCGCTTCGAGAGCGAGGTCCTCCAGCGCTCCACCGAGGTCCCGGTCGTCATCGACTTCTGGGCCGAGTGGTGCGAGCCGTGCAAGCAGCTGAGCCCCCTTCTGGAGCGGCTCGCGCAGGAGTACAACGGCCGCTTCCTCCTCGCCAAGATCGACGTCGACGCCAACCAGATGCTGATGCAGCAGTTCGGGGTCCAGGGGATCCCGGCGGTCTTCGCGGTGGTGGCCGGCCAGGCCCTGCCCCTCTTCCAGGGCGCGGCCCCCGAGGCGCAGATCCGCCAGACCCTCGACCAGCTCGTCCAGGTCGGCGAGGAGCGCTTCGGCCTGACCGGCCTGGTGGTCGACCCCGGCGCCGAGGGCCGGCAGGCCCCCGCCGCGGCCGAGGTGCCCGCCGGTCCCTACGACGCGCTGCTCGAAGCGGCCGTGCGGGCGCTGGACGCGGGTGATCTGGGCGGTGCCGTCCAGGCGTACAAGAACGTACTCAGCGACGACCCGGCGAACACCGAGGCCAAGCTCGGTCTCGCCCAGGCCGAACTGCTCCAGCGCGTGCAGGGTCTCGACCCGCAGCAGGTCCGCAAGGACGCCGCCGACAAGCCCGCGGACGTGTCGGCGCAGATCGCCGCAGCCGACCTGGATCTGGTGGGCGGTCATGTGGAGGACGCCTTCGGGCGGCTCATCGACACGGTGCGGCGCACGGCGGGCGACGACCGCGACGCCGCGCGCGTGCGGCTGCTCGAACTCTTCGAGGTGGTCGGCTCGGACGACCCGCGCGTGACGTCGGCGCGCACGGCGCTCGCCCGGGTGCTCTTCTGAGCCGTGCGCCGAGCCCGCGGCCGGTCCGTCCACCGGCCCGTCGGCTGACCAGTCCCTCAACGCAGGGGCTTGTGATGCCGGAGTGAAAACTCTGGTCCCAGGACGCGACAGTGGCCGTGCTTTGCCAAAACTTGGCAAACACGGCCACTGTTACTTGGAGTAAGTCGTGGGCGCCCATCTGGGCTCTTTCGCTCGTACATGTCCCGTTCTGCTCCCGCCTGTTGAGCCACCGTCCGTGGCTGACCGATACCGCGCGGTCGCGGTTCGGTTATCCGCCCGTTACTAGCCAGTAACGAACCCCCTTGTGCCGGGCCCGAGAATGCACCACGATCGGCGACGCTCGGTCCGATGAACCGCCACCCGACAGCCGGTCGGGAGCGGGGCCTTCGGGTCCCCACCGAGCAGACCGGTGACGCCGTCGCCGGTCTTGGACAGGGGGGTCTCTGCCGTCCCCGGCAGGGCCTGTCCGTGAGGTTGTGCGTGATGCGTCAGGCGCGACCAGTGGTTGTCGCTCGGGGGTGATCGCCGGTGATGTGTGGTGCGGCCAGCGCCTTACGATGCGGCGCTCTCCTTCCCGAGGACGTAGCACTTCTCCCATCCCTGCCCGGCTGAGCCGCCCGAGCGGGAGCAGTCAGGCCGGAGATGTACGTCCGAGAAGGAGGAAAGTCATGGAATCTGTGGCTCGTGGCGGGACCAGATGGAAGCGGTTCGCCGTGGTCATGGTGCCGAGCGTCGCGGCTACCGCCGCGATAGGTGTCGCCCTCTCGCAGGGCGCGCTCGCGGCATCGTTCAGTGTGTCCGGCCAGTCGTTCAAGGTCTCGGCCGACAAGCTCGACGGCCGCGGCATGGTCCAGTACGGCGGCGTTGACGTCGGCGTGGACATGGAGGGCAAGGAAGCCGCGCACCCCGTGTCGGTCTCGGCCTTCAAGAAGGCCAAGATCACCAACATGTGCCAGTCCGTCGTGACGCACATCCCCGTACTCGGCGATGTCACGCTCCAGCTCAAGGCGGGTGGCGGCAAGAAGCCGGTCGAGGCCAAGAACCTGTACATCGACGTGGCGCAGCTGGATGCCGACGCCGAGTTCAGGAACATCAACATCGGTGTCGCAGCCGGGAAGTCCACCAAGGGCCCCGGCATGAAGGGCGGCAAGGAGCAGGCGAACCCGAACGGTTTCGCCCAGGAAGCCGACCGCGCCATCCTGACCGACATCGAGCAGACGGCCTGGGCTACCAGCGCCGGCACCTTCAAGCTGAGTGGCCTCAACATGAAGCTGCACAAGGGCAAGAAGGAGTGCTTCTAAGCACTCGCTGAGCCCTGGACCCGCCGGCCCGTCAGGGCGGGCACGGGACAGCTGCTGGCCCGGCGGGCGCGGAGATCCGCTCTCCCGCCCGCCACCACAGAGCTTCACTGAATTCACGTACCGCCGGTTCCAAGGAGCTGTTTTCCCATGAGCGCCAAGTCACCGGGGCCGAACGAGCACTTCCTCCAGGTCTACCGCAGGAAGTTCCGGGCCTGGCGGGGCACCCGTCCGTTCTGGGCGGGCCTCCTTACCATCCTCGGCGGCGTGCCGATCGCCTACCTGCCCTACGGCAACATCAAGCTCGGCAACCTGACGCTCGCCCTGGCGACGACGGCGGGAGCCGGTTCGCTGATCATCGGCGTCCTCCTGATGGTGCTCGGCCTGACGATGTGGTTCCAGGTGCACACGCGGGTCTTCGCGGGCGTCGCGGCCATCCTGCTCGCCCTGGTCTCCCTGGTGGTCTCCAACTTCGGCGGCTTTCTCGTCGGCTTCCTGCTCGCACTGTTCGGCGGTGCCCTCGGCGTCTCCTGGGGTGAGCCCGAGAGCGTCCCCGCGAAGGGGCGTACGGATAAGGAGCCCGAGCCCGCGACCGCGGGCGGCCCGAACGGTGCGGACGGTGTGAGCGCGACCGACGAACTGTCAGGAACGATCCCGGTGGACGGGACGAACGGGAGGCACCGTGCAGGCTGACGAGGTGCGCCACGAGGACTCCGCGGGGGAGTCCCGTACGAGATCCGGGCCGCGCCACGCGGCCCCCAGGAAGCCGCTGCTCACCCGTCTCCAGATGCCCGCGGGCAAGGCGATAGCCCTCGCGGCCATGCCGACCGCGGTCCTCATGGGGATGGGCCTGACCCCCACGCTCGCGCAGGCCAAGCCGGGCATCCCGAAGAATCCCTTCCAGGACGGCCCGTGTGTCACGGCGCCGGACGAGGCGTCCAAGGACGTCGAGAAGGAGGCCAAGGACGCCGACGACGCCAAGAAGGCCGACGACGCCAAGAACAAGGCCGGTCAGGACGAGGCCGCCAAGGACGAGAAGGGCGGTGGCGTCGGGGACAAGGACGCGGCGGGCGAGGACTCCGCGGGACCTGCCCCCTCGACCCTCCCGGACGCCGGTGAGAAGGACGGCGAGAAGGCCGGCGAGAAGGCCGAGGACACGCCGTCCGGCGATGCGAAGGGCGAGGCCGCGCAGCCGGCCCCCGAACCGTCGAAGACCAGGAACCCCTTGGACCCGCTGGGCTTGGGCGACGCGCTCAAGGACGTGTTCACGCCCGACGACAAGGAGTCCCCGGGCCCGGCGCCGACGCCCTCCGCCCCGGAGGGGACGAACTCCCCCGAGGACCGAGGGCCCGGCCAGGACACGACGGACAAGGCCACCGAACCCGCCGACGACGCGAAGGACACGGTCGACGAGGTCGGGGACGGCGCGGACAAGGCCGGGGAGAAGACCGGGGACAAGGCCGGGGACAAGACCGGCGGCCTTGAGGACGAGGCCGGGAAGGCCGCAGGGGACGCGACCGGCGAGGCCGAGGACGGCGGCGAGGGCGACGAGGCCACCGACCCGATGGCCCCGGACGCGGACGGCAAGAAGCCGTTCCCGTGCGTGGTCGAGAAGAAGGTCGAGGGCGAGGCCGAGGAGGCCCCCGTTCCGGTCGCGGACGAGCCGTGGGAGCTGGAGGCCAGCTTCCTGCTCCTCAAGGGCCTCGACTACAAGGGCGTCGTGAACCTGACGACGGCCGGCGGCAAGACGAAGCAGGCGCTGAAGTTCACCGTCGACAACGGCACGGACATCGGCGACCTGCACCAGATCGCCCCCGGGCCCGACGGGACGAAGTACCACATCCGGGCGGACGAGGGCTCGACGTCCACGATCCGCGACGGACAGACGGTCATGTACACGGAGCGGTTGCAGGGCAACCTGTTCGGCCTGATCCCGATCGTCTTCGACCCCGAGCACCCGCCGCCGCTGAACGTTCCGATCGCGTACTTCACCAAGGTGAAGGTGGTTCAGGCCGCCCAGTTCGGCGGGACCCTGAAGGTGCCGGGTCTGGAGCAGACGATCACGCGGTGACGGCGGCCCGAACCGCGCCGAGGGCGCCCCCTGGACCAGGGGGCGCCCTCGCGTTTGAACAGCAACCGACGATTAGTCGCGTTCGCCGCCGCCAAGATGATGTACCCGGACCATGTTGGTGGTGCCGGGGACCCCGGGAGGCGAGCCCGCCGTGATGACGACCGTGTCGCCGTCGTTGAAGCGGTTGAGCTTGATCAGCTCGGCGTCGACGATCTCGACCATCGCGTCGGTGTTGTCGACGTGCGGCACGACGTAGGTGTCCACGCCCCAGCTCAGCGTGAGCTGGTTGCGGGTCGACTCGTCGGTGGTGAAGGCGAGGACCGGCTGGGCCGCGCGGTAGCGGGACAGGCGGCGGGCCGTGTCACCCGACTTGGTGAAGGCGACCAGGGCCTTGCCGCCGAGGAAGTCGGCGATCTCGGCCGCGGCGCGGGCCACCGAACCACCCTGCGTACGCGGCTTCTTGCCGGGCACGAGCGGCTGGAGGCCCTTGGAGAGCAGCTCCTCCTCGGCCGCCGCGACGATCTTCGACATCGTCTTGACGGTCTCGATCGGGTAGGCGCCGACGCTCGACTCGGCCGACAGCATGACCGCGTCCGCGCCGTCCAGGATCGCGTTGGCGACGTCGGACGCCTCGGCGCGCGTGGGGCGGGAGTTGGTGATCATCGACTCCATCATCTGGGTCGCGACGATCACCGGCTTGGCGTTGCGGCGGCACATCTCCACGAGGCGCTTCTGCACCATCGGGACCTTTTCGAGCGGGTACTCGACGGCCAGATCGCCACGGGCCACCATCACGGCGTCGAACGCCGCGACGACGCCCTCCATGTTGGCGACGGCCTGCGGCTTCTCCACCTTGGCGATGACGGGGACCCGGCGGCCCTCCTCGTCCATCACCTTGTGGACGTCCTTGACGTCGCTCGCGTCGCGGACGAAGGACAGGGCGACCATGTCGCAGCCCATCTTCAGCGCGAAGCGCAGGTCCTCGATGTCCTTCTCGGACAGCGCGGGCACGTTCACGGCCGCGCCGGGCAGGTTGATGCCCTTGTGGTCGGAGATGACACCGCCCTCGACGACGATCGTCTTCACGCGCGGGCCGTCCACCTCGACGACGCGCAGCTCGACGTTGCCGTCGTTGATGAGGACCTGGTCGCCCTTGGAGACGTCGCCCGGCAGCCCCTTGTAGGTGGTGCCGCAGATCGACTTGTCGCCGGGCACGTCCTCGGTGGTGATGGTGAACTCGTCACCGCGCACCAGCTCGACGGGGCCCTCGGCGAAGGTCTCCAGACGGATCTTCGGGCCCTGGAGGTCGGCGAGGACGCCGATCGCGCGGCCGGTCTTCGCGGCGGCCGAGCGGACCCGGTCGTACCGGCCCTGGTGCTCGGCGTGCGTGCCGTGGCTGAAGTTGAAGCGGGCCACATTCATGCCGGCTTCGATCAGCGAGACGAGCTGCTCTTCGGAGTCGACGGCGGGGCCCAGCGTGCAGACGATTTTGGAACGGCGCATGGGGCGATCCTATCGGTTTGTTTCGCTACGGAATATTCCGTCTGGTGGAATCTACAAATGGGCGGATGCGCGCTCAGGCGTTGCGGTCGCCGACCAATGCGTACGTCTGAGTGGCGATCTCCAATTCTTCGTCCGTCGGCACCACGGCGACGGCGACGCGCGCGTACTCGGGCGAAATCAGCCGAGCCTCGTCGGAACGTACGGAATTGAGCGCGCCGTCGACCGCGAGTCCCAGCTCCTCCAGGCCCGCCACCGCCGCCTCGCGCACCGGGGCCGCGTTCTCGCCGACACCGGCCGTGAACACGACGGCGTCGACGCGGCCGAGGACGGCGTAATAGGCGCCGATGTACTTCTTCAGCCGGTGGACATAGATGTCGAAAGCGAGCGCCGCCTCCTGATCGCCTTCGTCGATACGGCGCCGGATCTCCCGCATGTCGTTGTCGCCGCAGAGTCCGATCAGACCGCTCTTCTTGTTGAGGAGAATGTCGATCTCGTCGATGGACATTCCGCCGACCCTGGCCAGATGGAAGATGACCGCGGGGTCCATGTCACCGGAACGGGTACCCATCACGAGCCCCTCAAGCGGCGTGAGCCCCATCGACGTGTCGACGCAGCGCCCGCCCCGCACGGCGCTCGCCGAGGCGCCGTTGCCCAGGTGCAGCACGATGACGTTCACGTCCTCGGGCGCCTTCCCCAGCAGCTTCGCGGTCTCGCGCGAGACGTACGCGTGGGAGGTGCCGTGGAAGCCGTAGCGCCGCACGCGGTGCTCGTCGGCGGTCTTCACGTCGATCGCGTAGCGCGCCGCTGACTCCGGCATCGTCGTGTGGAACGCGGTGTCGAAGACGGCGACCTGCGGCAGGTCCGGGCGCAGCGCGTGGGCGGTGCGGATGCCGGTGATGTTGGCCGGGTTGTGCAGCGGCGCCACCGGCACCAGCCGCTCGATCTCCTGGAGCACCTCGTCGGTGATCACGGTCGGCGCGGTGAACCTCAGGCCGCCGTGCACCACGCGGTGGCCTATCGCGGCCAGCTCGGGGGAGTCGAGGCCGAGGCCGTCGGCGGCCAGCTCCGCGGCGACGGCCTTGAGCGCCGCCTCGTGGTCGGCGATCGGCTCCTCGCGCTCGCGGGGCTCGGCGCCGCCGCCGGTCAGCGGGGTGTGCTTGAGCCGCGAGGTCTCCTCGCCGATCCGCTCGACGAGACCGACGGCCAGACGTGAGCTGTCGCGCATGTCGAGCAGCTGGTACTTCACCGACGAGGAGCCGGAGTTGAGGACGAGGACGCGCGTAGCAGTCACGGATTCGGGGTGCTTTCTGTGGGGGTCCGGGCGGTGGGGGTTCAGCCGGCGGCCGGGGTCTGGGACTGGATCGCCGTGATGGCGACGGTGTTGACGATGTCCTGGACGAGCGCGCCCCGGGACAGGTCGTTGACCGGCTTGCGCAGGCCCTGCAGGACCGGGCCGACGGCGATCGCGCCGGCCGAGCGCTGCACGGCCTTGTAGGTGTTGTTGCCGGTGTTGAGGTCGGGGAAGATCAGCACGCTGGCCTGGCCCGCGACATCGGAGCCGGGCAGCTTGGTGGCCGCCACCGAGGGCTCCACCGCGGCGTCGTACTGGATCGGGCCCTCGATCTTCAGGTCCGGGCGCTGCGCGCGCACCAGTTCGGTCGCCTCGCGCACCTTGTCCACGTCGGCGCCCGAACCGGACGTGCCCGTCGAGTACGACAGCATCGCGATCCGCGGCTCCACCCCGAACTGCCCGGCAGTGGCGGCCGCCTGCACGGCGATGTCGGCCAGCTGCTCGGCGTTCGGGTCCGGGTTCACGGCGCAGTCGCCGTAGACCAGGACCTTGTCGGCGAGGCACATGAAGAAGACGGACGACACGATCGAGGCGTCCGGCTTGGTCTTGATGATCTCGAAGGCGGGCCGGATGGTGGCGGCCGTGGAGTGCACGGAGCCCGACACCATGCCGTCGGCCAGGCCCTCCTGGACCATCAGCGTGCCGAAGTAGTTCACGTCCGCCACCACGTCGTACGCCAGCTCGACGGTGACGCCCTTGTGGGCGCGCAGCTCGGCGTACTTCCCGGCGAAACGATCCCGCAGCTCGGAGGTCTGCGGGTCGATGAGCTCGGAGTCGGCGAGGTCCACGCCGAGGTCCGCGGCCTTCTTGCGGATCTGCTCGACGGGGCCGAGCAGCGTCAGGTCGCACACGCCCCGGCGCAGGAGCACATCGGCGGCGCGCAGCACCCGCTCCTCGGTGCCCTCGGGCAGCACGACGCGGCGCCGGTCGGCGCGGGCCCGCTCCAGGAGCTTGTGCTCGAACATCATCGGCGTGACGCGGTCGCTGCTCGGCGCCGAGACGCGCTTCAGGAGGTCCGCGGTGTCGACGTACCGTTCGAAGAGGCCGAGCGCGGTCTCCGCCTTGCGGGGCGTCGCGGCGTTCAGCTTCCCCTCCAGGGCGAAGAGCTCCGCCGCCGTGGGGAAGGAGCCGCCGGAGACCGCGACGACCGGGGTGCCGGGCGCGAGACGGTCGGCGAGGGTGAGGATCTCCGGGCCCGGCTGTTCGTTCAGGGTCAGCAGGACGCCCGCGATGGGCGGGGTACCGGCGCTGTGCGCGGCCAGCGAGCCCACCACCAGGTCGGCGCGGTCGCCGGGGGTGACCACCAGGCAGCCCGGGGTTAGGGCGTTCAGGAAGTTCGGCAGCATGGCGCCGCCGAAGACGAAGTCCAGGGCGTCGCGCGCGAGCCCCGAGTCGTCGCCGAGCAGGACGCGGCCGCCCAGCGCGTGGGTGATCTGCGCGACGGTCGGCGCGGAGAGCGCGGGCTCGTCGGGCAGGACGTAGCAGGGGACCGGCAGGCTGGCCTCCAGCCGCCGGTGGATCTCGTCGCGGTCGGCGGGCGCCACGCGGTTGGTGACCATGGCGAGGACGTCGCAGCCGAGGCTGTCGTACGCGCGGTGGGCGTTGCGCGTCTCGGCGTGCACCGACTCGGCGGTCTGGTTCTTGCCGCCGACCACGGGGAGCACGGAGGCGCCGAACTCGTTGGCGAGGCGGGCGTTGAGCGCCAGCTCGTCGGGGAGCTGCGTGGCGGCGAAGTCCGTGCCCAGGACGAGGACCACCTCGTACTCCCCGGCCACCCGGTGGAAGCGGTCGACGAGCCGCGAGACCAGTTCGTCGGTGCCCTGCTCGGCCTGGAGCGCGGACGCCTCGTGGTAGTCCATGCCGTACACGGTCGCGGCGTCCTGCGAGAGGCGGTAGCGGGCCCGCAGCAGGTCGAAGAGGCGGTCGGGGCCGTCGTGGACGAGGGGCCGGAAGACGCCGACCCGGTCGACCTGACGGGTCAGGAGCTCCATCACTCCCAGCTCGACGACCTGGCGGCCGTCGCCGCGGTCGATCCCGGTCACGTACACGCTGCGCGTCACGCGTGCTCTTCCCTTCCTCGCTGCCCGCTGGCCGCCCGGCGGGAGACGCCGGGTGAGCAGGACAAATTACCCGATATCGCGGCTGTGCCCTCTTGACAATACCTCTGTGGCTGGTTAAGCCGCCCGCCGGACGAAGGGCCCGGCAGTACGGGACGAAGGGCCCGGCAGGAGGGCTCACCGTGCCCCTGCCCCCGTATCGCCGCCCTATCGCACACGCGTCCGTCGGACAACCGTGAGCGGCGCCCCCCTTCCGGCCGTGGAACAATCGGACCGGTTCGGACCGGTTCACCAGTACCGACGACCGGCTCACCAGCACCAGACGACCGGCTCACAAGCACCAACAGCGAGCAGGAGACACAGCGCGATGCGTATCGGAATTCTCACCGCGGGCGGCGACTGCCCCGGCCTCAACGCCGTGATCCGGTCGGTCGTGCACCGCGCCGTGACGCACTACGGCGACGAGGTCATCGGCTTCGAGGACGGCTACGCGGGCCTGCTCGAAGGGCGCTACCGCCCCCTCGACCTGAACGCGGTCAGCGGCATCCTGGCCCGCGGCGGAACGATCCTCGGCTCCTCGCGCCTGGAGCGCGACCGCTTCCGCGCCGCCTGCCACAACGCCAAGGAGCTCATCGAGAAGAGCGGCTTCGACGCGCTCATCCCGATCGGCGGCGAGGGCACCCTCACGGCGGCGGGCATGCTGGCCGACGCGGGCGTGCCGGTCGTCGGCGTCCCGAAGACGATCGACAACGACATCTCCTCCACGGACCGCACCTTCGGCTTCGACACGGCGGTGGGCGTGGCCACGGAGGCCATGGACCGCCTCAAGACCACTGCCGAGTCCCACCAGCGCGTGATGGTGGTGGAGGTCATGGGCCGCCACGCGGGCTGGATCGCCCTGGAGTCCGGCATGGCCGGCGGCGCGCACGGCATCTGCCTGCCCGAGCGGCCGTTCGACCCCGCCGACCTGGTGGCGCTGGTCGAGGAGCGGTTCTCGCGCGGCAAGAAGTTCGCGGTGATCTGCGTCGCCGAGGGCGCGCACCCGCAGGACGGCACGATGAACTACGGCAAGGGCGCCATCGACCAGTTCGGCCACGAGCGCTTCCAGGGCATCGGCACGGCTCTCGCGTACGAGCTGGAGGCCCGCCTCGGCAAGGAGGCCAAGCCGGTCATCCTCGGCCACGTGCAGCGTGGCGGCACCCCCACCGCGTACGACCGCGTCCTCGCGACCCGCTTCGGCTGGCACGCGGTGGAGGCGGTGCACCGCGGGGAGTACGGCAAGATGACGGCGCTGCGGGGCACGGACATCACGATGGTGCCGCTGGCGGAGGCGGTCACGGAGCTGAAGACGGTGCCGAAGGACCGGATGGACGAGGCGGAGTCGGTCTTCTAGGCACTGCTGCTCGGCCGCCCCTGGGGCGGGCGATCAGGCCCGGGCGTTGCCGCCGGCCCCGCCCCGGACCAGCGTCCAGAAGTGCTCCAGGATCCGTTCGAGGAAGTCCCGCCCGGCCTCCCCGGACGCGTCGGAGCTGGCGCCGCCGCCCCAGCTCAGGGTCCGCGTCATCCGGGACTGGTAGTCGTCGTGCATCTGCCGCAGCACGTCCTCCACGTGCCGCTTCTCCACGGGCAGCAGCTTGCTGACGGGCCGCACATACCCCTGCCACCGGGTGGTGACGGCACTGCGCAGCAGCTCGGCGAGCTGCTCGGACCGGCCGGTGACGGTGACGAAGTCGGGCACGGAGAGCTGGAGGACCCGGGCGAGGGCGTCGGACTGCCGCTCGTTCCCGCGCCAGGTGTCGGTCTCCTCCATGCGCAGATATGCCTGGATCTCCACGCCGGACTCCCGGGCGACGTCCTCCGGCGCGAGCCCGCGGGCGACGCGGTGCTCACGCAGGGTCCGGGCGGCGCCCATCAGCTCCCCGGGCGAACACCAGAGCGTGGCCGCGAGCGCGGTGAGCTCGCCGGAGGTGGGCGCGGCGAGCCCGCGCTCCCAGGCGGCGATGGTGTCGGCGGTGATGTACGAGAGCCCGTAACTGGCCCGCATCCCGTACGCGACATGCCCGTGCGCCATCCCGAGCGCCTCTCGCAGGCGACGGGCGGCGGGGAAGTTGAAGGGCGGCGTGGGCTGGTGCGAGGGCTGGCTCGGTCGGCTCGGTTGCACGGGCACACCGTAGGCGCCTGTGAGGGTGGCGACTACGGTGCGTTCCTACGAGGTTGCGGGTGGTGGGAAGGTACGGGGTCCGTAACGCGCCGCGTGGCGCCGGAGGAGCGCGAGCGCCGCGCCGCCGAGCGACGTAAAAGCGCCGCTCCTCGGCTCCGAGGTGGACCATGATGGTCCCTCTCCCGGACGGCAGCTTGGCGCAGTGGAGGTCGTCCAGGGTGGGCGAGGTCGCCGCTTCGATCGCACCGAGATCCATGCCTTTCTGTCCGGCCGCTTGGAACAAGGCTTTGTTGTAGACCGCCGTGTCGACCAGGTCTGGGTAGGGTTCTTCCCTCGTGCCGCTCACCCCAGGGCCCTTGGATCGCCGCAGTCACGCCCCGAGCAGTTCCTCCAGCGCGTGCCCGTACTCGCGGAAGCGCGGCCGTGCCTCTGGGCGCGCAGGCGAACGGGGCAGCAGGAGATCAGCCAGGAAAGCGACCCGCCACATCCTGAACGCGGTCCGCCGGGCGGTGGCCGCGTCGCCGTCCAGCACCCCCGCGACCAGCCCCGTCGCGATCCGCGTCGCCTCGGCGATCGACTCCGCGCCCCGCGCGACCTCGGGGCCACGCGCGATCGCCGCGTCGACCACTGCCTGGAGAAGCCGGGGCAACTGCGGATCCGCTCCCATGCGGCTCATCCGCCGCGCCGCGGCAGGATCTCCGAGCCGGGAGGGCACCGCTCAACCTCAACCACCCTGCCCGACTCGGCGACCGCCCCCGCACGGCGTTCCTCCTTCGACGCAGGTGATCCTGGTGGCGGTGGTTCCGGTTACCGGTTGATGGACTGGATCTCCTGCACGGCCACGTCCTGCTCGGCTCCGAACTCACCGTCGGGGAGCGTCTGTTCGCGGTCCACGCCCGTCCCTGTCCAGGTGATCTTCCAGGTGACCGTCGCCTTCAGCGGGTACGAACCGTCGCCCGAGGACCGCAGGTACTTCACGCCGCAGGGCGGGGTCTCCTTGGCCTTGCCCTTCGCGTACGGGGTGCCGATCTTGTCGCCGACGAGGTCGCAGACGCCGGATGCGGGTAGGTCTCGGCGTCCGGGGTGCCGGGGTCGATCTTGAGGGAGACGGGTACGGCTGTCGTCGTCGCCTCGATGTCCAGGACGTCGACCCTCGCCGTCACCGAGACCGGCTTGAACTCGGCGCCGTCCAGCCACGCCCAGGTGGGGAGGTTCACCTTCGTCTCACCCTTGGGGGCCAGGGAAACCTTCGTGCCGGGTACGCGGATCCTGGCGTACGCCAGCTTCGCCAGGATCTCCGCGTCGATGGCGGGGAGGCCGGCGGGAGGCTCGTTCTCGTCGACCCAGAAGGTCTGCTCGTTGCACTTGTCCCAGCCGGGCGGGTAGGTGGTGTTGGGGAAGCCCGACCACCAGTAGCCCTTGCCGGCCTTGTCGAGGTTGAAGTTCTTGTACGGCTCGCCCTCGACGTACCGCTTGCGCTGATCCAGGTCCCACGAGGGGCCTGTGGAGTCCACCGCCCAGACGGCCTCGCGCTCCTTCTTGAACTGCGCGGGGGTGTAGGCCGGTCCGTACCAGCAGGGCGGCGGGCTGTAGTCGCCTGTCGGGGCGATGGTTCCGGACTTGGGTCCGGAGCCGTTCTTGGACTCGTCGTAGCTGATGCCGCCGGCGGTGGCTGTCAGGGAGCCGTCGCCGCCGTCCTTGGTGGGGCCCTGGGCGTCGCCGTTGGTGGTTCCGCCGTGGCCGGTACGCGCCGACGCCGGACCCGGCAGGAGCAGGGTCGCGGCCACCGCCACGGCTCCGGCGGCTATGAGCGGTTTCCTTCTCACGGCTGGCATATGGCATTCCCCCGGTCTGATGTGGTCGTCTCGGTGATCCAGACGCCCTGCTCGTTCTTGTGCAGTCGGCTGCTGTAGAGCACGAAGTCGTCCTTGGACGGCGCGGGGGCCTCGGCGGTCTTACCCGTCTTGAGGCTCTTGTTGTGCGCCTTGCGCTGGTCCTCGCAGTAGACGAGGCCTGCCGTCTTGCTGCCTGTCACGTCCACCCGCGCGTTGTAGAAACGCTTGACGCCCGTGATCCGGTCCTTGTACTCGACGTACTCCTCGACGAACTTCTGACTGCCGGCCGCCGCGTCGCCTTCGGAGTAGAACCGGTAGGCCTTGTGCAGCGGGTCCTGTTCGGCGATGGCCATGTCGACGGCCTTCACGTACTGCTCGGTGTCGGCCAGGACCGCGTCCTTGTTCTTGTCGCCCGTCTTGGCCCACTCGAACTTGTACGTCAGGTCCGAGGGCAGCTCGATCTTCGGGCGATCTGCCGCGGCGTCGGCGGGCTCGCTCGGGGGCGTCGTCTTCTTCGCGTCTCCCTTCCCCTGCTCCGCTCCGGCGATCTTGTCATCGGCGCCGGAGGACTTGTCGTCGCTGCCGCAGGACGTCAGCAGCAGGGCCGCGGTCGCGGTGAGCGTGGCCGTCGCGAGGCGGAGAGGGCGGTTCACTGTCGGCTCCTGGCAGGTGGGGGAGAGGGTGCGGGCTCAGCACGCTAGTGCGAGGCGGGGCCTGATACCAGGGAGATGTCCCGTCACGAATGGGGCGTGGGGGACGTATCGCCGTGAACGTGTGTCACAGTTCTGTGCCCGCGGGCGGCGGCACGGCCCCTCAGCCCTTCACCGCCCCGCCCAGGGCGAAGCCGCCGCCCAGGCGGCGGGAGACCAGGACGTACAGCAGGATCACCGGCGTCGAGTAGAGGATCGAGAAGGCCGCCAGCTGGCCGTAGACCACGGTGCCCTTGTTGCCGAAGAAGTCGTTGATGCTGACCGACGCCGGCATCTGTTCCGGGGTGAGCAGGAGCATGAAGGGGACGAAGAAGTTCCCCCACATCATGACGAAGGAGAAGACCGTCACCACGGCCACGCCCGGGCCCATCAGGGGGAGCACGATCCGCAGCAGGGACTGGAAGGACGACGCGCCGTCCGTCCACGCCGCCTCCTCCAGCTCCTTCGGGACGCCGTCCATGAAGTTCTTCATCAGCCAGATGGCGAAGGGGAGTTGGGAGGCGGCGAAGAAGAAGATCGTGCCCTGCATCGTGTCGATCAGGTCGACCTGCACGAACAGCGCGTACACCGGGACCATGATCGCCGTGATCGGCAGGCTCGTCGCGAAGAGGACCGTCAGCATGAACGGACGGTTCAGGCGGGACCGGTAGCGGGACAGGGGGTACGCGGCGAGGGCCGCGCAGACCACCGTGAGCAGGGTGCCGCCGCCGCACAGGAGGAGGCTGTTGAGCAGCGGGGTGAAGGTGATCTCGGGGGTGAGGACCTTGTCGTAGTTGTCCAGGGTGAGGCTGTCCGGCAGGCGCACCCTGAGGTCCGCCTCCGGGTCGAAGGAGGACAGGACCACCCAGGCCAGGGGGAGAATGAACGCGGACGCCACGACCAGCAGGCCGGCGTCCGCCGCCAGGCGGTGCTTGGCGCACCGTGAACGGCCGGTGCGTGGACGCTTGTTGACGGTCACTCAGACCTCCGTACGCAGCAGGCGCATGTAGACGAGGGAGAAGAGCGAGCCGACGAGGAGGAGGAGCAGGGCCACAGCCGTGCCGTAGCCGATCATGCTCTTCTGGAAGGCCTGCTCGTACATGAACAGCGGCAGGGTCTGGCTGCGGTTTCCCGGGCCGCCGCGCGTCATCACCCAGATCAGGCCGAAGACGGAGAGGGTCTGGAGGGTGTTGAGCATGAGGTTCGTGCCGATCGAGCGGCGGATCATCGGCAGCGTGATGTGCCACATGCGGCGCCAGCCGCTCGCGCCGTCCACCTGGGCGGCCTCGGTGATCTCCTTGGGGATCTCGTTCAGTGCGGCGGAGTAGACCAGCATCGAGAAGGCCGTGCCGCGCCATACGTTCGCGAACGACACGGCGAGGATCGGCAGGGTGAACAGCCAGTTCTGGGAAGGGAGGTGGAGGAAGTCCAGGACGGCGTTGAGTGTGCCCTCGCGACGGAAGAAGGCGTAGAGGAGGAAGCCCGCGATGACCTCCGGCAGCACCCAGGCCGTGACGACGATCGCGCCGGTGAGCGTGCGGACCGGCTTCGACGCGCGCTGCATGAGGGAGGCGAGGGCGAGGCCCAGGGTGTTCTGGCCGATGAGGGAGGAGAGGACGGTGAAGACGAGGGTCAGCCAGACCGCGTTGAGGAACCGCTCGTCGCCGAACGCCTCGCGGAAGTTGTCGAACCCGATGAAGCCGGACTCGGCCTGGCCGGTCAACTGGAGGTCGGTGAAGGCGATGTACGCGCAGTAGCCGATCGGTCCCGCGAGGAAGAGCGCGAGGAGGACGACGGCGGGGGAGACGGGCAACGCCCGGAGCAGCCCTCGGCGGACGCGGGCGCCGGCCAGGGTGCGGGCGCCGGGGCGGGCGTGGGGATCCGGCGGCGCGGCGCCGCCGGGCCCCGGCGACGCCTTGCCGAGCCCGCCCGGTCCGGTGGGGGATGCGGTGGTCACGTACGGGCCCTCACTCTCTGGCGACGGGGCGGTGGGGACGGGATGGGGTGGCGGCGTTCGGCGGCTGCACCACTGGCGGCCGACGGCGTCCACCGGCGGCCCGCCCCGGGCCCGTGGTGACCGGTCGGCGGCGATCACCGGTCCTGCGGCTGACCAGCCGCAACCTCAGCCGCACCCGCCGAAACCGTTACCGCCACGCCCCCTACCTCTCGACGACCTCCCCATCCGTCGCCGACTCCACCTCCTCGTCGTAGCTTCTCGCCGCCTCCTCCACCGAGCTGTCGCCCGTCGTCACCGACTCCATCGCCTGCTGGATCGCCGTGGAGACCTTCGGGTACGCGGGATACGCGGGGCGGTAGTGCGTCGTGGCGACCAGGTCCGTGAAGAATTTGATGCCGGGCTGCGCCTTCACGTACGACGGGTCGGCCGCGACGTCCTTGCGGACCGCGATGCCCGAGTTGGCGACGTACCACTTCTTGGCGTTGGCCTTGGTCTGCATCGTCTCGATGAAGGCGAACGCCAGGTCGGGGTTGCTCGCCTTGGACGGGATCGCCCAGGTCCAGCCGCCGGACATGCTCACCTTGCCGGGAGCCTGGCCGTTCTGCGTCGGCATGGCGGCGAGGCCCAGTTCCTGCGGCCACTCGGGCCACTCGTGGCCCGCGCCCTTGCCCCAGTCCTGCGGGAGCCACGAACCGTCGAGGGCGATGCCCAGCTTGCCCTCGGGCAGCAGCTCACCGCGTACGCGCGTCATGAAGTTGGGGTCGAGGGCGTCGGAGACGTCAGGGCCGAGCTTCTCCTTGTAGACCGTCTCGACGAACTTCAGGGAGTCCTTGAAACCCTTGCTGCCCGTGACCCACTTCTTGGCCTCCGTGTCGTACAGCGGGTCCTTGCCCGTGCCGTACGCGAGCATCTGGAAGCCCTGCATCGCCGCCGCCTCGCCCGCCGGCTTGCCCGTGTAGACGTTCAGGGGGGTGACTCCCGGGACCTTCTTCTTGATCGTGCGGGCCGCGTCGAGGACCTCGGCCCAGTTCTTCGGCTGCCAGTCGGCCGGCAGGCCCGCCTTCTTGAAGATCGCCTTGCTGAACCACAGGCCGCGCGTGTCCGTGCCGTCCGGCACGCCGTACGTCTTGCCGTCGGCCGCCTTCGCCGCCGTCTTGGCCGTGCCGATGAACTGGTCCCAGTCCTTCCACTTGTCGAGGTAGGAGTCCAGCGGTCTCAAGTACCCGCTGGTGATGTCGGAGTTGATCAGGAACGTGTCCTCGTACACCAGATCGGGCGCGGTCTTGGGGGAGCGCAGCATCTGCTGGAGCTTCGTGTAGTACTCGGAGTCCGGCGCCTTGATCGGTACCAGCTTGACCTTCTTGCCGGGGTTCGCCTTCTCGAACTGCTTCTTGATGTCCGCCAGATAGCTGTCCATGACGCGGATCTCGTTGTCCGTGGACTGCTTGAACGAGATCTTCACGGTGTCGGGGTCGTCGCCGGAGCCGCCGCCGCACGCGGAGAGGGTGCCGGCGGTCAGCAGGGTGGCGGCGGCGAGGATCAGCGGAGTGGTGGTGGTGGGACGCACAGGCACGACCTCCTACAACGCGGGCTACAACGCGGGCTGCAACGCGGGGCTGCGACGCGGGGCTGCCCGGTGAACGTACGGGCGCGTTCGGAGCAAGGTCAATGCCCGTGCCTCGGATGGGCGTTGGCGCTTGTCATCCGCGTGACAACGTTGTTATAGGACCTACGGTGATGGCGGTGGTGGCGGTGGCGGTGTTGAGGGTTCCTCGGAGGGAGCGGAGCTCACTCCGGCGCGGTGAGCCACCGGTACACCAGCTCGGGCCGCCCGACATGGCCGTACTGGGGGCTGCGGGCCGCGCGGGCCGTGTCGACCAGGTGTTCCAGGTAGCGGCGCGCGGTGATGCGGGACAGGCCCGCCGCCTGGGCCGCCGCGGTGGCGGTCAGGCCCTCGGGGGCGGCCCGCAGGGTGCGGATGACGCGTTCCAGGGTGGGGCCGCTGAGGCCTTTCGGGAGCGCGGCCGGGCCCGGGGCGCGCAACGTGGCGAGTGCGCGGTCCACCTCGTCCTGCCCGGTGGCCTCGCCCTCGGCGGCGGCCGAGCGGAACTCGGCGTAGCGGTTCAGGCGGTCGCGGAGGGTGGCGAAGGTGAAGGGCTTCAGGACGTACTGCACGACGCCGAGGGAGACGCCCTCGCGGACCACCGCCAGGTCGCGGGCCGACGTCACCGCGATCACGTCCGTCGGGTGGCCGGTGGCCCGCAGGGTGCGGGCGAGCTGGAGGCCATGGCCGTCGGGGAGGTGCAGGTCCAGGAGGATCAGGTCGACGGAGGTGCGCTCCAGGGCGCGGCGGGCCTCCGCGGCGGTGTGCGCGGGCTTGGGGAGCGCCGCGAAACCGGGGACGCGGTTGACGTAGAGGACGTGGGCGTCGGCGGCCACCGGGTCGTCCTCGACCACGAGTACGCGGATGGTCACGTGGCGCCTCCCTGTGCGGTGCCGCCGCCCCGCCCGCCGGAGGCTCGCGCACTGCCGACGAGGCCCGCCGCGAGCGTCACCTCGAACTCCGCCCCGCCCTCCGGCGACTCGCGCACCGTCAGCGTGCCGCCGTCGCGCGTCACCGTCTGGCGGACCAGCGCGAGGCCGAGGCCCCGGCCCGCCGCGGCCTTGGTCGACCAGCCCCGTTCGAAGACCGTCTCGCGTTGCGCGGGGTCGACCCCGGGGCCGGTGTCGCGGACGCGCAGGAGCAGGCCCGCCTCGTCCGCCCGCGCCGTCACCGTGACCCGCGCCGCCGGGGAGCCCTGCGCCGCGTCGACCGCGTTGTCGATGAGGTTGCCGAGGATGGTCACGAGGTCGCGGGCGGGCAGGCCGGGCGGCAGCATGCCGTCGTCGATGCTGCTGTCGGGCGAGACCACCAGCTCCACGCCGTGCTCGTTGGCCTGGGCCGCCTTGCCGAGGAGCAGGGCCGCGAGGACCGGTTCGCTGACGGCCGCCACGACCTGGTCGGTCAGGGCCTGCGCCAGCTCCAGTTCGGCGGTGGCGAAGTCCACGGCCTCGTCCGCGCGGCCGAGCTCGATCAGCGAGACCACCGTGTGGAGGCGGTTCGCGGCCTCGTGGGCCTGCGAACGCAGCGCCTGCGTGAAGCCGCGCTCGGAGTCCAACTCGCCGGTCAGCGCCTGGAGTTCGGTGTGGTCGCGCAGGGTGACCACCGTGCCCCTGCGCTCGCCGCCGGTGACCGGCGAGGTGTTGACGACCAGGACCCGGTCGGCGCTCAGATGCAGCTCGTCCACCCGCGGCTCGGAGGCCAGCAACGCACCCGTGAGCGGCGCGGGCAGCTCCAGCTCGGCGACGTTGCGGCCCACGATGTCGCCGTGAGCGCCGTGGACGCCGAGGAGTTCCCGGCCGCCGTCGTTGATCAGCGCGATCCGCCGCTGCCCGTCGAGCATCAGCAGGCCCTCGCGCACGGCGTGCAGCGCCGCCTCGTGGTAGTCGTGCATGCGGCTCAGTTCGGCGGCGTTCATGCCGTGGGTGCTGCGGCGCAGGCGGGCGTTGATGACGTACGTGCCGATGCCGCCGAGGACGAGCGCCGCCGCGGCGACACCGAGCAGCGCGAGGAGCTGGCCGCGCGCCTTGGCGGTGATCTCCTCGATGGTGATGCCCGCGCTGACCAGGCCGATGATCCGCCCGTCGTCCGTCCCGTCCGCCCGGATCGGTGTGACCACCCGCACGGACGGGCCGAGCGTGCCGGTGTACGTCTCCGCGAACGTCCTGCCGCGCAGCGCCTGTGCCGTGTGGCCGAGGAAGCGCTCGCCGATGCGCCGCTCGTCGGGGTGCGTCCAGCGGATGCCGCGCGGGTCCATGATCGTGACGAAGTCGACGCCGGTGTGCCGCTGCACCCGGCTCGCGTACGGCTGGAGCTCCCTGGACGGGTCGCCGTCGCCGTGTATGGCATCCCGTACGGAAGGGGAGTCCGCGACCGCGCGGGCCGCCGCGGTCGCCTGGCGACGCGCGCCCTCCTCCGCCTGGTGCTTGTCGCTCAGATACGTGAAGAGCGCGCACCCGGCGACCACGGCCGTGACCAGCACAATCTGCATCGCGAAGAGCTGGCCCGCCAGACTGCGCGGCAGACGGCGACGGCGGGGCGGACGGGTGCGGGACATGCTGTCAGTCTGCCTCTTCGGTCCAGAGGGCGCGGCGGCGCTCGTACGGCGGACGTCCGGCGGTCGTACGGCCGACGTACCGGCGGCGACGCGGGACCGTCGTATAAGCGCGAACTAAATGAACGCAAGGGTGACCGCCCTCACAACGCGGGAGATAGTCGCCGGGATCACCAGGACGGCCGGGGTCACCGGACCGCCGGGGTCACCAGGACCGCCGGGATCGCCAGTACCGCCGGGATCGCCCAGGACGTGAGCCGCACCCACTGCGGGCACCGCCAGGCGACACCGGGCACCGCCCGGCACCACACAACGCCGACGTCGTCGTTCAAGGAGGGCCCGTGACCAGCACGGCTGACCCGCAGGAGACACCCGCGGCCCCCGCCGCCAAGCGGGACCGCACGCATTACCTCTACATCGCCGTCATCGGCGCCGTGCTGCTCGGCGTCGCCGTCGGCTTCATCTGGCCGGACTTCGCCAAGGAGCTCAAGCCGGTCGGCACGGGCTTCGTGAACCTGATCAAGATGATGATCTCGCCGATCATCTTCTGCACGATCGTGCTCGGCGTCGGCTCGGTCCGCAAGGCCGCCAAGGTCGGCAAGGTGGGCGGGCTCGCGCTCGCCTACTTCGTCGCCATGTCGGTCGTCGCGCTCGCCATCGGCCTCGTCGTCGGCAACATCCTCCACCCGGGCTCCGGCATGGACCTCACGGAGTCCGTGAAGGGCGCGGGCCACGACGCGGCCGACGAGGCGGACAAGGGCCTCGTCGACTTCGCGCTCGGCGTCATCCCGAAGACGCTCGTCTCCGCCTTCACCGAGGGCGAGGTGCTCCAGACGCTCCTCGTCGCCCTGCTCGTGGGCTTCGCCCTCCAGGCCATGGGGCGTACGGGCGAGCCGGTGCTGCGCGGCGTCGAACACATCCAGAAGCTGGTCTTCCGGGTGCTCGGCATGATCATGTGGGCCGCTCCGGTCGGCGCGTTCGGCGCGATGGCCGCCGTCATCGGCGAGACCGGCGCCGACGCCCTCAAGGCACTCGCCACGATCATGATCGGGTTCTACGTCACCTGCGCGCTGTTCATCGTGATCGTGCTCGGCACGCTGGTGCGCATGGTGGCCGGCGTGAACCTCTTCAAGCTGCTCAAGTACCTGGGCCGCGAGTTCCTGCTGATCCTCTCCACCTCCTCCTCGGAGTCCGCGCTGCCGCGGCTCATCGCGAAGATGGAGCACCTGGGCGTCAGCCGCCCGGTCGTCGGCATCACCGTCCCGACCGGCTACTCCTTCAACCTCGACGGCACCATGATCTACCTGACCATGGCCTCCCTCTTCATCGCCGACGCCATGGACCAGCCGCTCGGCATCGGCGAGCAGATCTCGCTGCTGCTCTTCATGATGATCGCGTCCAAGGGCGCGGCGGGCGTCTCCGGCTCGGGCATCGCGGTCCTCGCGAGCGGCCTCCAGTCGCACAAGCCCGCCCTCGTCGACGGCGTCGGCCTGATCATCGGCGTCGACCGCTTCATGAGCGAGGCCCGCGCCCTGACCAACTTCGCGGGCAACGCGGTGGCCACGCTGCTGATCGGCACGTGGACCAAGGAGGTCGACAAGGAGCGGGTCGCGGCGGTCCTCGCCGGTGACCTTCCGTTCGACGAACGTACGTTGGTCGATGACGGACATGGGCCGGCGGCGGAGCAGACCGGGGGACTCGTGCCGGAGCGGCGGAGCGAGGGCGGCAAGGAGCCGGCGAAGGTGTAGGCCCGGCCCGCGCCCCGCGGTTCGGGTGTCCTCCCGCCTCGGATGGGGAAGCCTTCGCCGACGCAGGGGGAGAGAGCCGGCGGAGGAACGGAGGCGGGCAGGGATGCAAGGGCTGGAAACGGTGCTCGTCCGGTTGGCCGCGACCGTCTTGGCGACGCTCGCCAAGACGGTGGTGGCCCCGCACCCCGGCGCCGGCCTGGTCACGGCCCGCGTACGGCCCTTACCGAAACCGGCGGGGCCGGAGAGGCTGGCCAGGGTGCTGTCCCGGCGGATCGAGGGCGGGTACGGGCGCCTCCCCGAACACGAGCGGCTGGCCGCCGCGGCCGCCGTGCAGGACGGCTTCGTGGCGGCGGGGACGCTGGACGCGGAGCGGCTGTTCGCGGTGGACCTGGATCCGCGGCGACTGGCGGCGGAGATACGCCGCCCCGTGCCCGACCTCGCCGAGGAGGCGCAGGCCCTCTACGCCGAGCTGCTGGAGCTGTGCTGCGCGCACCTGGTCGAGCAGCTGACGGCCCACCCCTCCTTCGCGGCGCGCGCCGCGGTGGAGCAGACCCGGCGCACCGGAGAGCTGCTGCGTGAGAAGCGGCCGGTGACGGCAGCGTCGGCCGCGCCGGGTCCGTCGGACTTCGAGCAGCGGTACGCCCGGTTCATCGCCGACACCCACGGCCGCCTGGAGCTGTTCGGCGTCACCCTGGGCGGCCGCGCACGCGCCGAGTGGTCGTTGGACACGGCGTATTTGAGCCTCGCGGTGAACGGGGACAGGGCGCACGGCCCGCAGGCCCAGGAGGACGGCCTGCCGGGTGGCGTCGCGCAGCCCGCCGTACGCGTGGAGCAGGCGCTGGCGGGCGGCCACCGGCTGATGCTGCGCGGCGCGGCGGGCTCGGGCAAGTCGACCCTCGTGCAGTGGCTGGCGCTGAACGCCGCGCGGCAGAGCTTCGGCCCGGAGCTGGCCGACTGGAACCTCTGCGTGCCGTTCGTCCTGCGGCTGAGGTCCTTCCGCCTGCCCGAGGGGCTGCCGCTGCCGGAGGAGTTCCTGGCCGCGGCGGGTGTGCCGCTGCGGGCGCCGGAGGGCTGGGTGCAGGGGCTGCTGGACAGTGGGCGGGCGCTGGTCCTGGTGGACGGCGTCGACGAGGTGCCGGTCAAGCTCCGCAGCCGTACGGAGAGCTGGCTGAGGTCGCTGATCGCGGCGTTCCCCCGCGCGCGTTACGTGGTGACCACCCGCCCCTCGGCGGTCCCGGAGGGCTGGCCGGCGGGGCAGGGCTTCACGGCGTTCACCCTGCTGCCCATGGAACGGGACGAGGTACGCGCCTTCATCACGCACTGGCACGACACGGCCCGGCGCGAGTGCGCGGCCCCCGGCGAGCGGGAGGTGCTGCACCGCTACGAGGAGAGCCTCGTCGAAGCGGTGACGACCCGGCGCGACCTGGGACGCCTGGCCACCAACCCGCTGATGTGCGCGCTGCTGTGCGCCCTCCACCGGGACCGCCGCATGCACCTGCCGCGCGCCCGCAAGGAGCTCTACGACGCGGCCCTGGACCTGCTGCTGATCCGCCGGGACACGGAACGCGAGGTCACGTCGGTCGAGGGCGTCTCGCTTTCCCGGGACGAGCAGACCGCGCTGCTGCAACGGCTGGCGTACTGGATGATCCGCAACGGCCAGGCCGAGGCGGACCGGCAGGACGCCGTCGCCATGCTGGACGAGTGGCTCGCGGCGATGCCGCAGGTGCGCGCGCAGGGCGACGCCGAGCAGGTCTTCACCCACCTGCTCATCCGCAGCGGCCTGCTCCGCGAACCCGTCCCCGGTTCCGTCGGCTTCGTGCACCGCACCTTCCAGGACTACCTGGGCGCGAAGGCGGCGGTCGAGGCCCGCGACTTCGGGGTACTGGTGCGCAACGCCCACGACGACCAGTGGGACGACGTGGTGCGGATGGCGGTGGGGCACGCGCGCGTGGAGGAACGTACGCGACTGCTGCGGCAGTTGCTGCGGCGCGCGGAGAAGGTGCGCAGGCACCGCGAGCGGCTGGTGCTGCTGGCGGCGGCGAGTCTGGAGCATGCGCCGGAGCTTGATCCGGAGGTGCGACGGGAGGTGGAGGAGCGGGCGGGGGAGTTGATGCCGCCGCAGTCGTACGCGCAGTCGGAGTCCCTCGCCAAGGTGGGGCAGCTGGTACTGGAGTTGCTGCCGGGGCCCGAGGGGCTGACGGATCAGCAGGCGGCGGCGGTGGTGCGTACGGCCGGGCGGGTCGGGGGAGACGCGGCGCTGACGGTGATTTCCCGGTTCCGCACGGATCGGAGGCCTCGGGTACGCACCGCGCTGGGCTACGCATGGTCGGCCTTCGATATCCGTGAGTACTTCGAGACAGTCCTTGAGGGCACCGTGGGGGCCGACCAGATCGTGCCCATGGCTACCGCGGAGGAGTTGGCGTTGCTCCCGCGCCTGCCGGAACTGACGCACCTGAACCTACTGGGTGATCACGGCATGCCGGACATCGTGCTGGAGCACGAGCCCTTGGAATTCCTGCAGTTCTGGGATAACCACTCGCTCACCGACCTCTCGCGCCTGAGTCGGCTGCCGCGTCTGGAGAGCTTGGGCCTCAACCGCTGCCCGTCCGTCACCGACCTGCGCTCGTTGGCGGGCCTGCCCCTGCGTCACGTCTACGTCTACTCGCCGTCGCTCCCGATGTCGCTGGCCCCGCTGGCCGACCTGCCCGAGCTGCGCCATCTGGTGTTCGACTTCATGCCGGTGGAGAAGGCCTTGCACGAGCTGCCGTTCGCCCCTCGGCTCACCAGCTTCGGGTGCTACCGACAGGCCTCCCGGATGCGGCTGTCCGGGCTCGAAGCCCTGACCTCCCTGCGCTGGCTGACCGTCAACGAGGACCACCAGTGGCGCAGCTTCCTGGCCGCAGGGGTCTTCTCCCCTCTGTCCACGCTCCAGATCCTGGACGTACCCCGAGTCGACCTGTCCGCTCTGGTGGCACACCAGGAACTCACCACGCTGCACGTCGGGCACGCCCGGCAAGTCGACGCGCTCGACGCGCTCGCCGGTTTGCCCCAGCTGAGGGGAGTCGACTTCGGAAACTGCGGCCCCCTTGACCTGACTCCCCTGGCCGCGCTGGAGAACATCCACGTCACGCTCTTCAACTGCCCCCAGGTCACCGGCCTCGACCTCTTCCCGCCAGAACGCCTGTTCATAGAGTGACCCGGCGGGCCGGGACGGCTCGGCCCTACCCCAGCCCCCCGACGATCCCCCGCGCCCTCTCCACCGGAACGCCCGCCGAGAGCAGGGCCGTCGTCGCGGCGGCGCGGCCCGCGTCGCCCGGGGGCAGGAGCCCGTCGTTCACAGCCTCCATCAGGCCGAAGAGCTGCTGCTCGTGAACGTACGCGAGCGCGGCGGGCGGCAGTGACGAGGTGAAGGAGCCGTCCGCCAGGCCGGCCCGCAGGACGTCCACGCACTTGGCGCGGACCGGGGCGAGGCGCTGCCTGATGCCCTCCATCGCGACGCTGCGCTGCGCGAGGCCGACCAGGAGGCGGTAGCCGTCGGCGATCTCCCAGACGGCGACCATCGAGTGGGCGAGCGACTCGGCGGGGTCGTCCGACCGCGCCCGCCCGGAGGCGTGGGCGGCGGCGACCGCCTCGACCGCGCCGTCGATGAGCGCGCCGATCAGGGCCTCCCGGCTCGGGAAGTGGCCGTACACGGTCCTGCGCACGACCCCGGCCGCCCGCGCGATCTGGTCCATGGACGCGTCCGGATCGCGGAGGAGTTCGACGAGGGCGACCTCCAGGATGCGGCGGCGGTTGGCGTCGGCTCGGCTCATGGCGTCCATTCTGCACGCGCGCCCCAGGGGGTGGCCGCGACTATTTTGCACAGCTGTGTGCAATGGCGTAAATTGCACACCAGTGTGTATTTGCACAGTGCTGTGCAAGGTCACCGGAAAGCAAGAACGCGCGGCAGCAGGGAAGGGTGAGACTTCGGTGGCTCTACTCATGAAGCAACCGGTCGAAGAGATGAAGGGGCCGTACGCACGTCGCTGGTGGGCGCTGGGCGTGCTCTGCCTGAGCCTTTTGATCATCGTCATGGCGAACACGGCGCTGACCGTCGCCGCCCCAGACATGACCAAGGACCTCGGCCTCTCCAGCTCCGACCTCCAGTGGGTCATCGACGGCTACACCGTCCCGTACGCCGCGCTGATGCTGCTCCTCGGTGCTATCGGCGACAAATACAGCCGCCGCGGCGCGCTGGTGCTCGGCCTCGTCGTCTTCGGCGCGGGCTCCGTCGCGGGCTCGCTGGTCGACAGTTCGGGCGGGGTCATCGCGGCCCGCGCGGTCATGGGCTTCGGCGCGGCGATGATCATGCCGGCCACGCTGTCGCTGCTCGCCGCGACCTTCCCGCGTGCCGAGCGGGCCAAGGCCATCGTGCTGTGGACCGCCACCGCGGGCCTCGCGATCGCCGCCGGTCCGCTGGTGGCGGGCGCGCTCCTGGAGGACCACGGCTGGTCCTCGACGTTCCTGATCAACGTGCCGGTCGCCGTGCTCGCGATCGTCGGCGCCTTCGTGCTGATCCCGCCGTCCAAGGCCGGGCACCACGACCGGATCGACTACGTCGGCGGGCTGCTCTCCGTCATCTGGACCGGCGCGCTGGTCTACATGATCATTCAGGGGCCGCACTTCGGCTGGGACGCCAAGGCGATCTCCGCGGCCGTCGTCGCGGGCGTCGGCCTGCTGGCCTTCGTCGCCTGGGAGCTGCGCCACCCGCACCCCATCCTGAACGTCCGCCGCTTCCTCGACCGCCGCTTCGCCGGCTCGAACCTCGCGGTGGCACTGTTCTTCCTCGCGGTCTTCGGCGCGTTCTACTACCTGACCCAGCACCTCCAGTTCGTCCTCGGCTACAACCCGCTGGAGACGGGCGTGCGCATGCTGCCCCTCGCGGGCGCGGTCTTCGTCGGCTCGGCGCTCACCGGCTTCCTCACGCCGCGCATCGGCATGAAGATCACCGTGACGGCGGGCATGGTCGCGGGCACGGTGGCGCTCGCGCTGCTCACCCAGGTCGACGTCTCCTCGTCGTACGGGGACTTCGTCGCCCCGCTGATCGTCCTCGGCCTGGCCATCGGCCTCGCGCTGTCGCCCTGCACCGACGCGATCATGGGCGCGTTCCCCGAGTCGGAGCTGGGCGTTGGTGGCGCGGTCAACGACACGTCCCTTGAGCTCGGCGGCTCGCTCGGCATCGCCATCCTCGGCTCGGTGCTCGCCAGTTCGTACTCCTCGAAGCTGGCGGACGCGGCCTCGGCCTCCGGGACCAAGCTGCCCGACGGCACGCTGGAGACCGCGCAGGACTCGGTCGGCGCGGGCTACGCGGTCGCCCAGGGCATCGGCGACAAGGCGCACGCGGTGGCGGAGCAGGCGGCCCACGCCTCTTCCCGGCAGCAGGCGGCCCAGCTCAAGGGCCAGGCCGAGCAACTCGCCCAGGGCGCGGGCAAGATGGCCGACGCGGTCAGCTCCGCCTTCTCCGACGCGGTGGCGCACACCAGCCTGGTCGGCGCGGTGATCCTCGGCGTCGGCACGGTCCTGGTGGCGGTCCTGCTGCCGCGCAAGGGCCGGGACGCCGAGCCCGAGGGTGACGCGTCGGCGCCGGAGCCCGTCGCCGCCGGGGCCGGTCACCAGAAGTAGCCCGGAGGACGGGGCACGGAGGACGGGGCAGGGAGGGTGAACCTCCCTGCCCCGTCCGCGTGTTCGGCGCCCGTCACGGTTAGCCTGTGGCCAGGGGTTAAGCTGCGCCGCAGGTACAGGGGAGGGGACGCGCCATGGGGTTTCGCAGACTGTTCGGGTGGGGGAGCGGCGGCGGTGACCAGGAGCCGCCGGAGATCGACACGCAGATCACCACGGTCGCGCCGATGCCGGGGCGGTCCGTCGAGGGCGAGGTGCTGCTCAAGGGCGGCAGCCAGGGCCTCAGGATCAGCCACCTCAATCTCGATGTCGTGGCCAAAGGGCGCTACTACGACGGCACGATGACGGACGACGAGGTGACCGGCCTGAGCACCGGCCGCTACGAGATCACCGTGGCGCCCGGCGCGGAGGAGCGCGTGCCGTTCCACGGCAAGCTGCCCTGGGAGTGCCCGGTCACCGAACTGCGCGGCCAGACCCTCGGTGTCGACGTGTCGCTGGCCACCCGGCTGTCGTGGGAGACGGAATCGCCGGTCAGGGACGTGGACTTCCTGCACATCGCGGCCCCGCCGCTGTACGAGGCCGTCCTGGACGCGTTCGGCGAGGCGGGCTACCTCGTCGACGGCTCGCAGTTGATCGACGGGTACATCCCCGACGTCGAGGCGCACCGGGGCCTCTACCAGAGCTTCTTCCTCGGCGACCGCTCGCGGGGCGCGGACCGGTTCGGGGAGCTGGAGGTCGTCTTCTTCCAGAACGTCGTCGGAGCCCTGGTCCACGTCCGCCGCGCGGCCCGCTCGACGTACGACTGGTCGGACAAACCCCCGGTACGCACCTTCGCGGTCGCACACCACGAGGCGGGCCGGGCCGACCTCACCGCCCGCGTACACAAGGCGCTCGACCAACTGGCCCTCATCGACGGTTAGTTACCGTCCCGATCAGGGCGGTACGTTGCTGGTCAATCCCCTGCGGCACGCCACCGGTACGCATGAGCTGAGCGCCGCGGCCCGGGCCTGCGTCGACGGCTGTGAGCAGGTGTACGTCTGGCTCTGGTCGCACGCCGGGCGTACCCCCGGGCACCTTCACTTCGTCGTACAGCCCGCCCGTACGTCCGACATCGACCGGCACGGCGGCGCGTACGGGCCCGCCCTTCAAGCGGCGATGTTCCGCGCGGGCGGGCAGCCCGAGCCGGCCGCGGTGGAGGCGTTCTGCGGCCGCGTGCGCAAGATGCTCGCCGAGGCGTAGGCGCACCCGCGGGAAGCGGGCGAAAGAAGACGCCGAAAACCGTTGACACCACTTCGGGTGGAGTACTACGTTCTAACCACTTCACTTAGAGTACAACGAATGACGCGCCGCCCGGTGCGTCGGACAAGGAGCCACATGCGCAGCCCCAGGCGGTTCCCGCGGCCGGTGAGGCCGCAGTCCGTGCCGCGGCCCCGGCCGCTCCCCAAGCCGGGGAGCCGCAGCTGACCGGCCACCTCGACCTTCCGAACGACCACGACCGCCGCTTCCCAGGAGTCCGCATGCGAAAGCTCGTCTACTTCATCGCCGTCAGCATCGACGGATTCATCGCCGGGCCCGACGGTTCCGACCCCACGGGCCCCGACGGGTTCTGGCCGGTTGCCCAGGACTACGTCCAGCACCTCGCGCAGACGTACCCCGAGACCCTGCCCGCCCCGGCCAGGCAGGCCCTCGGCGTCACCACCGAGGGGTCCTGCTTCGACACCGTCCTCGAAGGCCGCAGGACATACATGAACGGCGTGGACGCCGGATTCACCGACTGCTACCCGCACTTGAAGCACTACGTCTTCAGCCGCACCCTCACCGACAGCCCCGACCCCGGCGTCGAACTCGTCACCACCGACCCGGTCGCCAAGGTGCGCGAGCTGAAGCGCGAGGACGGCAAGGACATCTGGCTCTGCGGCGGCGGCGAACTGGCCGGGGCGCTGCGCGGCGAGATCGACCGCCTGGTCGTCAAGCTGGCCCCCATGACGCTGGGTTCGGGCACACCGCTGTTCTCGCACAAGACGGCCTTCGAGCCCACGCTGTACGACAGGACGGACGCCGTCGTCCTCGACAGCGGCACGGTGTTCCTCACGTACGACAAGAAGGCGCAGGGCGGCGCCTAGGCGGCACTCTGGGCAGCGAGGCGGTGCCCCTCGCCCGCCGCCGCCCGCAGCAGCACCCCGGCCAGCTCCCCGGGGGCGGAGAGCATCGGCCAGTGGCCGGTGGCCAGTTCGAAGAAGGTCGCCCTCGGGTCGGCGAGATGCTGGACCATCGGCAGCCCCGAGGCCACGAGGGCTTCGAGCGCGGCGATGTCCGTCGCCCCGCCCGTCGTGCAGAAGACGCCGGTCATCGGGAGCGCGGCGACCGCCTCCGAGATCCGCAACCGCTGCGTGGCCGGGCCGATCGGCATCGGCGAGGCCAGGCGCGCGATCCGGGCGAGCCCCTCGGGACCGACGCCCGCGAGGTCCCCTTGTGCCCGCCACTCCTCGGCCGTGGGCGCGGGGACCCGCCAGCCGTCCTCGGCCCGGTCGGCCATGCCGAGCATTCGCTCGCGGGCCTCCCCGGCGGGCATCAGCTCCCGTACCTGGTCCAGCATGGAGCGGCCGTCCTGCGGCAGCGGCGAGTCCAGGTACACGAGGCGGGCGATCCGCTCCGGGCGCCGGTCGGCGGCGCCCGCCGACGGATAGATGCCGTAGCAGTACCCGACGAGCACCACCTCGTCCGCGTCGACGTGGTCGATCGCCTGGACCACGTCCTCGATGTGCGTCTCCAAGTCCGTGTCCGGGCCCGCCAGATGGCGGCGGTCCCCCAGCCCGGTCAGCGTCACGGGATGCGCCTCGGCGCCCGCCGCGCGCAGCGGCGGCGCCACGTCCCGCCAGATCCAGCCACCCGTGTGACCGCCCGACACCAGCACGAACGCCGTCATGATTCCTCCCGATAGGACCTGGGTACGCCGTTGCCCGCGCGGCCGGGCCGACCGTCAGGACCGCCCCGCCGCGCTCGCCCGTACGCTAGGAACTCCCCCTGAGGGAGGTTCAAGTCGTGCCGCGACATGGCCAGTGGGAAGACGGCGAGCGGGAAGACGGCCGGTGGAGCATCGGGCAGCTCGCCGAGCGGGCGGGCGTCACCGTCAAGACCGTCCGCTTCTACTCCGACAGCGGCCTGGTGCCCGAAGCCGCCCGCAGCGGCGGCGGCCACCGCCGCTACGGCCCCGAGGCGCTGGAGCGGCTCCGCCTCATCCGTTCCCTGCGCGGCCTCGACGTGCCGGTCCGTGACGTCAGCCGAGTCCTCGAACAAGAGGACGCGCTGGATGACGCGCTGGTCGACGTCGTCGAGGTCCAACTGCGTGACCTCGGCACCCGCCTGACCGCCCTGCGCTGGCGCCAGGCCGCGCTGCGCCTGCTGCGCGACTGCACCGCCGAGGAGCGCGCCGAGCGGCTGCAGCTGGTCGGCGGCCTGACGACGCCGCCCAGCACGGCCGCGCTCGCCCGGTTCTGGCGGCGCTGGCTGCCCGCGCGGCTACCGGCCCGGGTCGTGTCGGCGGTCGTCGAACAGGCGGTCCCGCAGCTGCCCGAGGACCCGGCCCCGGCCCAGGTGCTCGCCTTCGCCCGGCTGCACGCGTTCGTCTCCGGCAGCTGCTTCGACTCGGGCCCGCCCCCGGACAGCGGCCTGCCCGAGGTGCACCAGTCCGGCAAGGGCTACCGCCCCGCCATGCTCTACGAAGGGCTCCCCGAGGCCTTCGCGCTGGCCTCGGCGGAGCTGCGGGCGGGCCGGGCGCCGCGCCCGGGCGAGGCGCTCGACTGCTTCGTCGCCGTCCACGCCGCCGCCCTCAACGCCCGCGAGACCGCCGGTTTCCGCCACGGCCTGAGCCGCATGCTCGCCACCGAGACCCGCATCGACCACTACTGGCAGCTCGCCGCCGAGGTCATGAGCCCGCCGCCCGGCCCGCCCGAGCCGACCCCCGGCGCCGCCGACAACTGGCTGCGCGCCGCACTGGCCGACGCCACCGGGTCCGGCCGCCGGGCCCGCGCCCCGCGCGTTCAGACCGGCGCGTAGGCCTCTTCGAGCTCCGTCAGGGCCTCCTGCCACAGCTGCGGCAGGAGGCCGGGGTCGGGGTCGCCGCGGTCGCTGGTGAAGCAGACGGTGGCCTGCTCCTCGTAGGTGGTCAGGGCCACGGTCAGCGGCTGGCCGAAGAGCAGGGGCGGCAGGCTGGCGATCTGGCGTACGGGGTGTCCGTCGACCGTCAGCCCCGCCCCCAGCTGGACGTTGGTGATCAGCAGGGCGGTCCGGCTCGGGTTGAGCAGACAACGGGTGGCGAGGCCCGCGACGCGGGGCAGGGCGCGCAGGGCCGCCCGTTGCTGCGGGATCAGGGCGCCTCGCGTGTCGGTGCTCGGGCGCATCAGGTCCAGGCGGCGGCGGGGGTCGGACTCCGCGCAGTGCAGTTCGGCCCGCAGGGCCACCAGGTGGTTGCCGAGGGTGGCCATCTCGTGGCCCGCGGGACGGCTCTCGGCGGGGACGCAGGCGTGCAATGGCCCGGCGTCGCGGGCCGCCCAGTCCTCGGGTGTCCAGGCGCGCAGGGCACCGGCGGTGACGGCCAGATAGATCTGGTTCAGCGAGGCCTCCGCCGCGCGGGCGAGCGCCTTGAGGCGCCCGGTGCCGCAGCTCGTGACGTGCAGTGTGCGGGTGGTGCCCGCCGCCTGACGTGCCGGGGTCCAGCGGGCCGTCGGCCGCAGCAGGGGCGGCAGGGTGCGGGCGGCCCAGCGGGCGGTGTCGACCGGCCGGAAGGGCGGCTCGGCGTCCGGGGGAACGCTCAGCGGGAGCTCCAGGCCAGGGGCCATGAAGGCGCTGATCCCCGCCATGCCCCCGACGCCGTCCTGGAGGGCGTGGTGCACCCGGCAGGCGAGGGCGTAGCGGTCGGGGGCCCAGCCGGTGACGAGCCTGACGCCCCAGCTGTCGGCCCGTTCCGGAAAAGGCGCGCGGTGCGCGGCCCGTGCGATGTCTTCGAGCGCCGCGGGGCCCTCGGGCAGGCGTAGTTCGTGGACGTGCTCCCGTGGGTCCTGGCCGTGGGCAGGCTCCCAGACCCGCCGGTTGTCGGCGCACACCCGGTACTGCCACGCGGGAACACGGGCCACGGCGTCGGCGACCGCGTCGCGCAGCTCCTCGATGCCCGGTGGCCGCCCCTCCAGGACGCCCAGGACACCCAGGTAGCCCCCGTGGTGCGGGAGTGTGCGGATGGTGCGGTGCAGGTGCCGGTCGACGGGCGAGGGCCGGGGCGAGGACGTATGACTCACGGTGCGGGGGCCTCCGCGTGCTCGTGGGGACTCGTGGGACTCGGGGGATGAGTGGGGTTGGCCGGTTCGGCGCGTCGGAGGGTGCGGTGGATCCGCTCGGTGAGGTCGGTGAGGGACCTGACGGTCACCAGCTCCATGACCGGCAGTTCACAGCCGAGGGTGCGCCGTACGGAGACGGTGAGCTCGGCCAGCATCAGGGAGTCCAGGCCCAGAGAGCTGATGTCCTTGGCGGCGTCGAGGCGTTCGGCCGGGGTCTGTAGCACGCCGGCCGCCAGCCGGATCAGTGTTTCGGTGAGGACGGCGCGGGCCTCGTCGTCGCTCTTGGCCCCGTGGTAGCGCGCGGCGAACTCGTCCGCGGCGTCCACACCCTCCCCCGGGTTCCCCGCGCCGGTCAGGGGGACGAAGCGGGCGGCGGACCGCAGGGACGCCAGGGCGCGCGCCATGCGCGGCCAGTCGAACCGCCCCACCGCCCTCACCTGCGCCCGCTGACCCAGCAGGTCGTCCAGGCAGGTCAGGGCCTGGGCGGGCGCGAGGGTGCCGGCCCCCAGGCGATCGAACGTCTGCGTCATCCCGGCGCGGTGGAGGTAGCCCGTCTCGCCGATGCCGCCCCAGGCCACGGCCAGACCGGCGGCCCCGTCGGCCCTGCGGGCCCGGACGAGCGCCTCCTGGAAGAGGTTCCCCGCGGCGTAGGGGGCCTGTGTCGGGTTGCCGATGAGGGCGGAGATCGAGGAGTAGAGGACGAAGTGCTCCACCGCGTGCTCCCGGCTCAACGCGTCGAGCACCAGAGCGCCCTGCATCTTCCCGGCCAGCACCGCGTGGAACCGGTCGGCGTCCAGTTCCGCCAGGGGCGCGTCGTCCAGCTGCATCACCGCGTGGACAATGCCCCGCAGGGGACGGCCCGCATCGTGCGCTTGTACGAAGATTGCACGCAGCGCCACCGGATCGGTCACGTCCGCGGCGTGCACGTGCGCGGTGGCCCCCAGGGCGGCGAGCTCCCGCACCAGCTCGGCGGCCTCGGGGGACCCGGAGCCGCGGCGGCTGACCAGCGCCAGGTGCCGGGCGCCGCGGGCCGCCAGGTGGCGGGCGGTGGCCGCGCCGAAGCCGCTGGTGCCGCCCGTGACGAGGTAGGTGGCGTCGGGTGCCGGGGCCGGGGTGGGGGCGGGCCGTTCCAGTGGGGGCGGTTCGGCGAGGGAGACGACGACCTTGCCGAGGTGCCGGGAGTGCTGGAGGGTGCGGAAGGCCTCGTGGACCCCCGCGGCCGGATACACCTCATGGGGCAGCGGCCGGTAGACGCCCTGGGCCACGCGCTGGTCGACCTCGTCGAAGGCGGTGGCCAGCGCCTCGGGCGCGTGCGCGGTCAACTGGTTGACGTCCAGGGCGTGGAAGGAGATGTTGTGGCGGAACGGCCGCAGCAGCAGCGGCTGGTTGGCGTAGATGTCGCGCTTGCCGAGCTCGACGAACCGCCCGCCCGGCCGCAAGGCCTCCAGGCCGCGCGTGATCGCCTCCCCGGAGAGGGAGTTGAGGACCACGTCGACGCCGTGTCCGTCCGTGGCCTCCCGCACCTGTTCGGCGAAGTCGAGCGTGCGGGAGTCGAAGACGTGGGTGACGCCCAGGGCGCGCAGCAGGTCCCGCTTGGTGGGCGTCCCGGCGGTGGCGATCACGTGCGCGCCGAGGTGGCGCGCGTACTGGAGCGCGGCCAGGCCCACACCGCCCGCTCCTCCGTGCACCAGCAGCGTCTCACCGGGTCGCAGGTGGGCCAGGCGCGCCAGTGCGTAGTGGACGGTGAGGAAGACGACCGGCAAAGTGGCCGCCTGCTCGTGGCTCATGGCGGCGGGGGTACGGCCCACCGACTCGGGCCGTACGCGTACGTGTGAGGCCAAGGAGCGCGGCGCGAGGCCGTAGACGCGGTCGCCGGGGGCGTACCCGGTCACGCCGTGCCCGACGGCGGTCACCTCGCCCGCGTATTCCAGGCCGAGGGCGGGGCCGCCGGGCAGTGGCACCTCGGCGTCCGGGGGCAGCATGCCGGTGGCCAGCATCACGTCGCGGTAGTTGAGCGCGGCGGCGTGGACACGGACCAGGAGTTCACCGGGGGCGCAAGAGGGCGGGGGCTCTACGGCCGTCCAGGTGGTCCGGCTGCGCAGACCCTGGTCGCGCAGTTCGAGGGCGTAGGGCTCGTCGCGGCCCGCGGGCGGGCCCGCGGTGGGGTGGCGGTCGGTCAGGCGTGCCACGAAGCGGCCCGTGGGCGTCAGCACGACCTCGTCCTCGGCGGGCTCCGCGGCGGGTGCGCAGGCGTGCAGGAATTCGCGTACCAGCCGGTCGGCGTCCGCGGCGGTGTCCGGGCCGCTTTCGAGCGAGACGCGGCGCACGGCAAGGCCGGGACGTTCGTTGGCGAGCGTACGCGCGGTGCCCCAGACGGTCGCGGCGGCGGGGTCGAGGGGGCGTTCGGGGGAGGGGAGGGCGCCGGTGGGCCGGGTGACCAGCCAGAGCGTGGAGCGGTGGTCCGGGGAGCCGGTGGACAGGGCCCGCGCCGCCGCGCGGAGAGTCTGTGCCCGCTGGACGGCCTGGCGGGTGAGCGCCTCGGCACCGGAGGGCACCCGGCCGTCCACGATCAGTACGCAATGGGCGGACTCCGTGCCGGCCGTCAGTTCTTCCCAGCCCTCCGGGTCAGGGACCGTGCCGCATACGACGTCGTCGGCTCCGGCGTCGGCCACGGCGGCGGCCAGCGCCGGGGGCAGCGGGGTCGTGGCGCTCTCCGAGAGCAGCAGCCACCGGCCGGACAGGGCCCCAGGAGCCGCCGCCGTGCCGGCCGCGGGTGTCCCACCCGGCGGCGCCGCTGTCCCGGCTCCCGTGGACCGGGGCGGCCGGGCCAGGAGCACGCTGCCCGGGCCGTCGGCCGTCCCGCCGGCCGTGATGTCGGTGAAGTGGGCGTCGTGCAGGGCGGAGCGCAGCGTCTCGCCGCCGTCGCACGGAAGAGCGGGCGAAGCGGTGTCGAACAGCCCCTGGAACAGCGCGGTGTGGTGCAGCGGGCCACGGTCCAGGGCCAGCAGCAGCCCACCCTCGGCGAGCATCCGCCCGACGCGGCGCGCGGCCGCGGCCGGTGCCTTCGACCGCTGGAGGGCGCCGGAACTGATCACCAGGTCGTACGCGCCGGGGTCACAGGGGGCATCGGGGTCATCGGAGGCGTCGGGGTCGAACGTCCGGTAGTCGACGAAGTCGTAGGTCTCCAGGCGTGCTTGCGCGCGCGGGAAGGTGTCCGCGGAGCGGTCGGTGAAGACGTACTCCGTCAACTCGGGCGGCAGCAGCGGCAGGAGTTCGGCGCTCAGGTCACCGGCCGCGGCACCGAGCTCCAGCACCCGCAGAGGGCTGCCCGCGGGCCGGTCGGCGAGGACCCGGGCGAGCAGCAGCCGGGCACCGCGGCGCAGGGCGGGGCGCAGCGTGCAGGCCTGGAAGCGTTCCCACAGGTGGCGGTCCCCCTCCGTGGCGAACAGCTCCCGCGGAGCGCGATCCCCGCTCAGCACGGCTGCGAGCCGCAGCCCACACCGCTGGTGGACCGCCAGGAGCGCGGCCATGCCGGGGTGGTCGGCGAGCAGGGCCCGGGCCCGCCCGCCCGGGTCGCTCGTCGTACGCCACCGCCAGCCGGGGCGCCCGGGGTCAGCGGTGGCCGACAGCAGGCCGTGGTCGACGGCCAGCCCGGCCAGCAGGGCGGCCCGCGCCACGTACCGTTCGGGCATTCCGGCGGCGTGCAGATCGTCCAGGCCGAAGCGGGTGTGCCCGGGCAGCAGCCGGGCGAACGCGTACGCGCTCCAGTGCGCCGTCGACTCCCGCAGACGCGCCAGGAAGCCGGTGAGCCCGTCGTCGGTGAGGTCGGCGCGCGCGGCCGCTGTCTCCGCCGCCACCTCGCGGGGCGCGGGCAGGGCCGCGGGGCGGACCGTGCCGGGAGGCGTGGCCGAGCGCAGGACGACGGAGGCCTGATGTACCGCTGTGCCGGCCAGCAGGTCCGCCCGCCGCATCCGGCAGTCACGCAGTTCGGCGGCGACCTCGCCCCTGTCGTCGGTGATCAGGACGTCGAACCGGGCGTCGCGGTCGGTGAGGTGGACGGACCTGACGTGGATGTGGCCTTGGGCGGCCGGGGCCCGCCACACGCGGACGGCGCCGATCGCGGCGGGCAGGAACAAGTGGTGTTCCCCGGACCGGGCGAGCAGAGCCGCGGCGCTCTGCAGCGCGCCGTCCAGGATCGCGGGATGGGCCTCGAAGCCGTCGCCCGGCACGGTGAGGTGGTAGCCGCTCAACACTTCGCCCTCGCCGGCCCGGGCCCCGGTGACGACGCGGAAGGCGGGCCCGTAGTGCAGGCCCACGGCGGCGAACGACGCGTAGAACGCCTCCGGGCCCACGTCCACGGCGGGCAGCCGGGAGCGCACCGCCGCGAGGTCCAGGGGGCCGGGCGCCGGGGCGAGGAGCCTGCGCACGCGGCCACGGGCGTGCAACTGCCAAGGAGACCCGGTGTCGGGCCGGGCCGCGATACGGACGACACCGTCCTCCGGCGACAGGGTCGTCTGCGTCACGACATCCCGGGGGTCCGTCCGGCCCGGCAGGGTCAGGGCCTGGACCACGTGCAGATCGGTGACCTCCGCGGGGCCGTCGAGGTGCAGGCGGCCCGCGGCGCACGCGGCCTCCGCGAAGGCGGCGGCGGGCATGACCACCGCGTCACCCACCCGGTGGTCGGCCAGCCACGGCACGCGCGCGGTGTCGATCTCCTGACGCCAGGCGGGCTGGGCGAGCTGGGCGGGCCCACCCAGCAGCGGGTGCGCGATGCCGCGATCCCCGGGCACACGCTCCCAGTCCCCCGGCGATCCGTTCCAGCACCGCTCGCGCTGCCACGGGTAGGCGGGCAGCGTGGTGACGTGTCCGGGCCGGGGGAAGTGACCGCCGGTCGTCCGTGCGCCCAGGGCGATGGCGGCCGAGGCGGCGGCCCGGACGGTGTCCGGATCGTCCTTCCGGCGGCGGCAGACGGCGACCGCGCCAGGGAGGGGGCCGGTGTCCTCCCGCCGCCGCCTGAGGTAGGGGGTGAGCACGCTGTGCGGCCCGATCTCCAGGAAGACGGCGGGCCCTTGGGTCAGCAGGGCGGTGACCGCCTGGTCGAAAAGGACCGGCTCGCGCACATTGCGCCACCAGTACGAGGCGGTCAGCCGATCCCCGGCGAGCGGTCCGCCGGTGACGGTGGAGAAGAAGGGAACGCGGTGATCCCGGCACGTGAGGGAGGTCAGGGCGTCGAGGAGCTCGTCCCTGACGGGGTCCATGGCCCGGCTGTGGAAGGCGTAGTCCAGGTCGAGTTCCTTGAAGTAGACGCCGCGCGCCGTCAGTTCCGTCCCGAGCCGGGCGAGCGCCTGCCGTTCTCCGGCGATGGTGCAGTCCCCGGGACCGTTGACCCCGGCCAGCTCCAGCCTGGGGGCGAAGGCGGCCAGTTCCTTGGCCATGTCCTCGGCGCTCATGCCCACCGCGGCCATCCTGCCCGTGCCCGCGGTGGAGGCCTGCGCGTGGCTGCGGGCGGCCACGACCCGGCACGCGGCGGGCAGGTCCAGGGCGCCCGTGGCGCACGCGGCGGCCACCTCGCCGATGCTGTGGCCGACGGCGGCCTGGGCGCGGATGCCGTAGGCGGCCAGCAGCTCGACCAGGCCCATCTGCACGGCGAACAGCAGCGGCTGGGCCACCTCCGTCAGATGCAGGCGTGTCTGCCGCGCCGGGCGGCGCAGTTCCTCGGTCACCGACCAGCCGAGCCGGGGGCGCAGCAGACCGTCGACCTCTTCGACCGCCCGGCGGAAGGCGGGCTCGGCGTCCAGCAGGGCCGTCCCCATGCCCGGCCACTGGGAGCCGTTGCCCGAGAAGGCGAACACGGTACGGCACGCCGCCTCGCCGGTGGTTGCGGCGCCGGTGACGGTGCGCAGCGCCGCGTCCGGGCTGAGGGCCGCCGCGTGCAGGGCCCGCGCGGCTTCGGCGGGGGTCGCGGCGAGCACGGCGGTGGCGTACTCGTGCCGGCCGCGCCGCTCGGTGGCCGTATAGGCGATGTCGTAGAACTCCTCGGGCGCGGCGTACTCCAGACGCTGGGCCATGTTCTCGGCGGCTCGGGCCACCGCCTCGGGGGTGCGCGCCGAGACGACGACGGGCAGGGGCCCCGCCGTCGTCCGCTCCCTGCGGGAGGCGGGAACGCGCGGCGCGGGCGCCAGCACGACGTGCGCGTTGGCGCCTCCGAATCCGAAGGAGTTCACCCCGGCCAGCGGCCGCCGCAGCTCGCCCAGGTCCTCCGCCTCGACGACGGGGCGCAGGCCCAGGGCGTCGAAGTCGATGTCCGTGTTCAGCGGCTCGGCGTTGACGGTCGCGGGAACGCGCCCGTGCCTCAGCACCAGCAGCGCCTTGAACAGGCCCGGCATGCCCGCCGCGCCCTCCAGGTGGCCCAAGTTGCCCTTCACCGATCCGATGGGCAGGGCGCCACCGCGGCGGCGGGCGCCCAGGGCGCGGCCGATGGCGGCGCATTCGACCGGATCGCCGACCGGTGTGCCGGTGCCGTGCGCCTCCACGTAGCCGAGTTCGTCGGCGCTGAGGCCGGCCTCGTCGTAGACCGCGGTCAGCAGGGCCTGTTGGGCCGTGCCGCTGGGCAGGGTGAGGCCGGGGGTGTTTCCGTCGCTGTTGACACCGCTCGCCACGATGAGCCCGTGGATCCGGTCCCCGTCGGCCGTGGCGTCCGAGAGCCGCTTCAGGAGGACGAGGCCCGCGCCCTCGGAGCGGACGAAACCGTCGGCGTCGGCGGAGAAGGGCCGGCAGCGCCCCGTCGGCGAGAGCATGCCGGCCGCCGAGAAGCCGATGAACGAGGAGGGACCCAGGAGGACTTGGACACCGCCGGCGAGCACGGTGCGCGAACGCCCGCGGCGCAGGATCTCGCAGGCCTGGTGCACGGCTGTCAGCGCGGAGGAACAGGCGGTGTCCACGGTCGTACTCATGCCGTGCCAGTCGAAGGCGTGGGAAAGGCGGTTGGCCAGGTTGCAGCTCGCGAGACCGGCCATCATGTGCGGGTCCGCCCGGCCCCCGACGAGCGTCTGCAGTTGTTCGTAGTCGTGGGAGCTGCCGCCGATCACCACGGCCGTGTCCGAACCCGCCAGTGCCTGCCGTGACGCGCCCGCGTCGTCCACGGCCTCGACCGCCAGCTCCAGCAGCAGCCGCTGCTGGGGGTCCATCGCCGCGGCCTCACGCGGCGAGATCCCGTCGAAATAGCTCGTGTCGAACCCCGCGACGTCGTCGAGGAAACCACCCGCCGCCGTGTAGCTGCGGGAGGCCCTGCGCCGCTCGGGGTCGGTGAACCGCTCGGCGGGAAACCGGTCGCTTGGCATGGTCGTCACCAGATCGAGCCGCAGTTCCAGAGCACCCCACAGGTCGTCCAGGGTGGCGATGCCGCCGGGCAGACGGCAGGAAGCCCCCACGATGGCGATCGGTTCGTTGGCGTCGGGACCAGAGGCAGGCATACGGCATCCTCGGAGTGGGGGCACAGGGAACGGGCCGATGGGCACGCCCGGGTAACGGCCGGAGAGCCCCCTGGTTGCGGCATGTGCGACAAATCGCCCCTTCTGCTACGCCGTTGCCCCCGTGCGGGTGGCGCCGCGCACAGCCGGTCCGTACCCCAGTGCGGCCCGCACGTAGGACGCGTCGAGCGGCGGCGGATCCGTCAGTTCCGGTACGAGCGAGAGCAGGCCCGACCGCTCGTAGCGGCGTCGCTGCATGCCGTACCGGCAGAGGAAGTCGGGCAGTTGCGCGGCGATCAGGGTCTCGGCCGGATCCGGGTCGGTGACGCGCGCGACCTGCTCCAGCCGCAGCCCCGGGTGCCGGTTCTCGATGGCCTCCAGGAGCAGACGTACAGGGGTGTCGACCGGGTGGACCACGTGGAAGGTGCTTACTCCGGGTGTGTCCGGGGCGCGCGCGGCGAGACACAGCATCGCCTGGACCGCGTACTCGACCTGCACCGCGTTGATCGTGCCCTCGGGCAGCAGGGGCAGCCGCACGCGCCCCGTCACTCCCCCGAAAACCCCGCTCGATTTCTCGGTCCTCCGCCCCAGTTCGCCGAAGGGGTGCTGGGGCGCTCCCTCTTCGGGGCGGCTGCCCGTCACCAGGACGCTGGGCCGCAGCACGGTCACCGGCCGGTCCCACCGCTGAGCCCACACGCGCACGAGCCGTTCCGCCTCGAACTTGCTCTGCTCGTACGCCGTTTCAAAGCCGGCCGAGTCGTCGAGCTCCGTCTCCGCCATGCACCCGTCGCGCCGGCGCCCGGCGACGAAGGCGGTACTGACGTGCGTGACGCGGCACCCCTGGCCCGCGTACTCCGCGAGTTCGAGGATGTGGGCCGTGCCGGCCGTATTGGTCCCTCTCAGTGACTCCAGCGGCGCGGAGAGCGAGATGTCGGCGGCGCTGTGCCAGATCTCGGTCGTCCGCCCCGCGAGCCGGCTGTAGTGGGCCGGCGGCAGCGCCAGGCGCGGCCGGGAGACGTCTCCCGGCAGGCAGTGCAAGCGGTCCAGTGCCGACTGGGGCAGCGGCCCGCCGGCCAGGCCGGTGAGGGACGCGACGAGACGCGCGCGCAGCGTGGCGGGCGTGCCGCGCCCCAACGCCGTGACCTCGCAACCCTCTTCCACGAGCAGGGCGTACAGCAGACGGGAACCCAGGAAGCCGGTGGCTCCGGTGAACAGAATGGACATGGGCGACACCATCGCACTGTCCCCGTCCTGTCGGCCCGGGCGGCGAGGAGATCGGGGCGGCGTCACCGGCGACCGCGCCCGCCGACCACCCGGATGGCGGGCACACCCTCACCGGACACGGCACGTTAACCGGCGAGAGACCGTCTTCCGGGAGGCAACCTCATGAGGCGCAGCGGCGTACGCGTACCAGGTGTCACCGGGCCGCGTCACCGGGCCGCCGGGGGACGGACGAACTGGCGGCGTTTCGCGCTCGCCGTGAGCGGCGCGCTGGTGCTGGCCGGTGCGACGGTCGCGACCACGACGGCGGCGGCGGTCCCGGTGTCGTTCGCTGTCGCCGGCAGCCCCTTCGCCGTCACGGCGCACAAGCTGGAGGCCAAGGGGGTGACGCAGTTCGCCTCGTTCCGTCAGGAGACGTCCGGCAGGCGGCACGCGGTCGCGGTGGTCGGGCTGGAAGAGGCCGCGCTGTACGGGCTGTGCCAGTCCGCGGTGGCACGGACACCGTTGGGTACGGCGACACTGCGGATCCGCTCCGGCGACCACCGGGCGGTGAAGGCGTCATCGCTGGCGCTGGACCTGTCGTCCATCCGCGGAGACATGCGGTTCCACGCCGTGGAGATGGGGCGCGACGCCGCCACGCTGCGCGGCGGCGCCCGAGGGGCGGCGGGAACGTACGGCCAGCAGGCGGACGCGTTGACGATCCGGCACATGGAGATGGACGCCTGGTCGCTGACCGCCGGGCTGTTCACGCTGGGCGACGCCACCATGGACGTCCGCGCCGGGGAGCACCCGTGCGACTGAGGCGAGGACACCGCCCGCGGGGAGCCATCGCGTGCGTCGCGGGCGCCGGGGTGGAGATCGGTTACTTCCCGCTGGCCCAGGTCGGTCTGCTGCCGGTGCAGGGTGTCAGCGGGGCGGCCACCGTCATGATCGCCCTGGCGCTGGCCGGCTGCGCGGTCCACATGTGGGTCGTGCCGGTACGCGCCCACGTCAGCGGGGCCGCCGCCGTCGTCCTGGGCGTCCTTTCCTATCCGTTCGCCAACCTGGGCGGATTCCTTCTGGGCATGCTCCTCGCGCTGGTCGGTGGGGCCCTGGCCATCGCGTGGCAGTGCCCGCCCGTCCAGGCCGCGGGGAGTGGCGGGTGAGCCCTGGCCGTGCGCGGCTGTGGCTCGCCGTGGGCGCCGGCCTCACCGCCTCCCTCGCCCCGGCCTGGGCGGGTACCGCCGCCGACGCCGGGCCCGACGACCGCTCCGGGGAGGCCTCCGCTCCCGCCCCGGAAAGTGCCGCGCCCTCCGAGGGGCCGAAGGGCACCGCTGCGGCGGGTGACCGCGGCTGCGCTCCCGGTGCGCTGCCTTCCGCGCAGCCGCGGCGCGGGGAGCGGGTGACGGCGGCGCGCGCACTGGCCGACTGCCTGACCGCGGCCACACCGAGCGGGCGGACCACTGGGTCCGGCGGGACTACCGGGTCCGGTGGCACCGCAGGGGCCGGCGGGATCGCGGGGTCCGGTGGGAGCACGCTGCGGGCGGCCACGCTGTCCGTCACCGGCCTCTACTGTCCCCCCGGCGCGGACGTGTGCCGGGCCTCCTCGATCCACCTGTCCGGGCCCCGCATCCGGCACGGGCAGGGCGAGGCCGCCTCGTGCCTGGTCGCCGAGGAGTTGTCACTGACCGGCGCCGTCCTCTTCCGTGCGGCGAGCCTGCACGGGAGGCTCCTGGGCGTGCTGCCGCTGACCGTCTCCACCCGGGCGGTGCCGCCCGTGCCCGTCCCGTTCCTGCGGCTGGACGCGGTGGTCGCGCACGGGCTGTGGGTGAAGGCCGAGCGGGGCACGGGCACGGCGGTGACGCTCGGCCCGGGGAACGGCGCGTGCGGGGACGCCCGTCCGGACCCGGACCCGGCACCGGACCCGGCTCCGGACCCGGCTTGAGCCCCGGCTCCGGCCTCAGGCGACGTATGACGCCCTCCTCGCCGTCGACACCACCTTCGCGCCGTCCGCCGCGCTCAACCTCCCCGCGGCCACCCACATGAAGGCGCACGGCCGGGTGTGCGCCACCGTCCGCGAACGGCACGCGACGCGGCGCTCCCCGTCGAGGGGGCCGGGGCGCTGTTCGGCGCGGTCGTGTCGCCCGCGCCCAGGGGTGAGGCGGCGGGCAGGCTGTGGGACGGCGCTCCTCCGAGGCGTCCCGCGCCGCCCGCCGTGCTTACCTTCTGGTGCGTACCTCACTAATTAGTCGGTACTTGTGGGGTGTTGAGCTCCCGCCAACGATAGGGACATGACTGCTCACCCCACTCTCCCCGCCGTCACCGTCCTCGGCCTCGGCGCCATGGGCCAGGCCCTCGCCGGCGCCTTCCTGAACGCCGGCCACCCCACCACCGTCTGGAACCGCTCGCCCGGCAAGGGCGAGGAACTCGTCGCCCGCGGGGCCACGCGCGCCGCCACCCCCGCCGAAGCCGTCCGCGCCGGTGAGGTCGTCGTCGTGTGCGTCCTCAACTACGCCGCCGCGCACGCGATCCTCGACCAGGTCACCGCCGACGACCTCGACGGCCGTCTCCTCGTGAACCTCACCTCCGACACCCCTGAGCGCGCCCGCGAGGCCGCCGCCAGCGCCGCGGCCCTCGGCGTCGACTACCTGGACGGCGCGGTCATGGTGCCGGTCCCGATGATCGGCACCCCGCAGGCGCTGATCTTCCACAGCGGTGCGCGGGCCGCGTACGAGAAGTACGAGGGCACGCTCAAGGCGCTCGGCGGACAGAGCGCCTACGTCGGGGAGGACCACGGTCTCGCCGCCGTGTACGACCTCTCCGTCCTGGACTTCTTCTGGACCGCGATGCACGGCCTGGTGCACGGTTTCGCCCTCGCGGCGAAGGACGGCGTGCGGGCCGCCGCGCTCGTCCCCTACCTGAAGGCCAACGTGGCGCTGTTGGAGAGCGTCGTCGAAGGCACCGCCGCCGACGTCGACGCGGGCACCTACCCCGGCGGCCTGGACAACCTCGCCATGGAGGCCGAGGGCATCGAGCACATCGTCCACGCCGCCGAGCACCGCGGCCTGGACGCCGCCGCGCTGCGCGGGGTCCTGACGGCGGCCCGCCGGGCGGTGGACCTCGGGCACGGGGCCGATACCTGGACCTCGACGATCGAGGGCATCCGCAGCCCCGCCTGACCTGCGCGGGAGGCGCACCTCTCGCACACCCCTGGCCTTGACGCCCACGTCAACGATTACCGTCGGGGCATGCGAATCGGCGAGCTCGCGGCGCGCGCGGGGACGACCACGCGGACGCTGCGCTACTACGAGTCCCGCGGGCTGTTGCCCGCACAGCGTGCCGGAAACGGATACCGCACCTACGACGAGGACGATCTGCGGCTCCTGGAACAGATCAGGACCTTGCAGGACTTCGGGTTCGACCTGGAGGAGACCCGGCCCTTCTTGGAGTGTCTGCGCTCCGGCCATCCGGAGGGCGACTCGTGCCCGGCGTCGCTCGCCGTCTACCGCCGTAAGCTCACCGAACTCGACGCGCTGATCGGCGAGTTGAACGCGGTGCGCGCGCAGGTCGGCGCGCAGCTCGTGCGCGCCGAGGCGGCGCTCGAAGGCGGCCCCGAGCCGCGGTGCGAACTGACGGGATGAGGAGAGTGGTGGCAGTGAAGGCAGCAGGTGTGGCCGAGGTGACGGACGCGGACTTCGAGGGGGAGGTGCTGCGCGAGGCGGACCGCCCCGTGCTCGTGGAGTTCACGGCGGACTGGTGCGGCCCGTGCCGGCAGCTGGCGCCGGTGCTGAGTGAGATCGCGCGGGAGGAGGCGGACCGGATCAAGATCCTCCAGCTGGACGTCGACCGGAGCCCCGAGACCGCGATCGCGTACAAGGTGCTCTCGGCGCCGACCATGATCGTGTTCAGCGGTGGTGAGCCCGTCAAGCAGCTGGTGGGCGCGCGGGCCAAGCGCAAGCTCCTCGCGGAGCTGGCCGACGTGCTCTGAGGATCCGCACGCGCACCAGAGAAATGCCCCGGACGAATTGACGTCCGGGGCATTTCTCTGCGTATTATGGATTCTTTCGAGAAGCTGTAGCCATTCAGGCATGACAACTTCGCGGGAAGCTTTATAAGAGTACCGTAACTGGCGAGGGGCTGAATTGTCAAGCGAGGAATTGCGGGAAGAGCAGCAATTCGTCTCCGGGCTGTACGCGCGCCTTGACGCGCTGCGCGCAGAGGCCGAGGACGCCGTACAGGCTTCGTTGTCGCAGGTGGGCAACGGTCTCCAGGCGCGCCTTGAGCGGGACGTCCTGGTAGCGGAGCAGTCCGGTCTGCTCGCCGCCTTCGACGCGGGGGAGAACGGCCTCTGCTTCGGCAGACTCGAATTCCGCGACGGCCGCGACCATCACATCGGGCGCATCGGAATCCGCGCCTCCGACGCCGAGCGCACTCCGCTCGTGATCGACTGGCGCGCCGATGTCGCGCGTCCCTTCTACCTCGCGACCGGCCATACGCCGATGGGCCTGCGCCGCCGCCGGCACATCACCACCGAGGGCCGCGAGGTCACCGCCCTGCACGACGAGATCCTCGACCTCGGCGACACGACCCGCACCGGACACGAGAGCGCCGACGCCGACGAGGTGCTGCTCGCCGCGCTCGACTCGGCGCGCACCGGCCGCATGCACGACATCGTGCAGACCATCCAGGCCGAGCAGGACCGCATCATCCGCGCCCCGCACCGCGGCGTCCTCGTCGTCGAGGGCGGCCCCGGCACGGGCAAGACGGTCGTGGCACTGCACCGCGCCGCCTTCCTCCTCTACGCCCACCGCGAGCTGCTCGCCAAGCGCGCGGTCCTCGTCGTCGGCCCGAACCCGGCGTTCCTCGGCTACATCGGCGAGGTCCTGCCCTCACTCGGCGAGACGGGCGTCCTGCTGGCCACGGTCGGTGAGCTGTTCCCCGGCGTGAGCGCCACCGGCACCGACACCCCCGAGGCGGCCGAGGTGAAGGGCCGCGCCGGCATGGCGGAGGTACTCGCCACGGCGGTACGCGACCGCCAGCGCATCCCCGAGCCGGGCGAGCCGATGATCATCGCGCACGACGACGGCGACCTGATCCTGGACTGGACGATCGCCTACGAGGCACGGGAGGCGGCCCGCGAGGCGGACGTGCCGCACAACCTGGGGCGCCCCTACTTCGCGTTCCGGGTCATCGACGCGCTGACCGAACAGCTGGCCGAGCGCATCGGGCATGACCCGTACGGCGGCCCGAACTTCCTGGGCCCCGACGACATCGCCCAGCTCGGCAAGGCCATCGCGGCCAGCCCCGAGGTCCACGCGGCCATCGAGGAGCTGTGGCCGACGCTGACCCCGCAGACCTTCCTCGCCGACTTCCTGGAGGAGCCCACGGGCCTGGGCGAGGATGACGCCGAGGCGATCCGCCGCCCGCGCGGGGCGGCCTGGACGGCGGCCGACGTCCCGCTGCTCGACGAGGCGGCCGAACTGCTCGGCCACGACGACAGCGCCGAGCGGGCGGCGGCCGAGGCCGAGCGCGCCCGGCAGATCGCGTACGCGCAAGGCGTCCTGGACGTCTCGCGGGCCTCGCGGACGTACGAGTTCGAGGACAAGGACGAGGACGACGCCGAGGTCCTGCTCGCGCACAACATCATCGACGCCGAGCGGATGGCCGAGCGGCAGGAGGAGGCCGACCACCGCAGCGCCGCCGAGCGCGCGGCGGCCGACCGCACCTGGGCGTTCGGGCACATCATCGTCGACGAGGCGCAGGAGCTGTCCGCCATGGCCTGGCGGCTGCTCATGCGGCGCTGCCCGACCCGCTCCATGACACTCGTCGGCGACCCGGCGCAGACCGCGGAGGCGGGCGGCTGCGGCTCGTGGGAGAACATCCTCGCGCCGTACGTGGCGGACCGCTGGGAGTACACCCGGCTCGGCGTGAACTACCGCACGCCAGTGGAGATCATGGACGTGGCGGCCGAGGTGCCGCGCCTCGCCGGGAACCCCGACTTCCGCCCGCCCAGCTCGGTGCGGTCCACGGGCGTACGGCCCTGGGCGCGCCGCGCCGACGACCTCGCCGCCGCCGTGGCCGACGCGGTGGCGGCCGAGGTCAGGGACGACGGCCGCCTCGCGGTCATCGCCCCGCGCGAACTCCACCAGGAGCTCGCCGCACAGCTCCCCGGAGTGACGGCCGGGGAGGCCCCGAACCTGACGCGGCCGATGGTGCTGATCGACCCGCGTCAGGCGAAGGGCCTGGAGTTCGACACGGTCCTGGTCGTCGAGCCGGCGCGGTACGGCGCGAGCGACCTGTACGTCGCCCTGACCCGCGCCACCCAGCGTCTCGGCGTGCTGTACGCGGACGCACTGCCGACGGCCCTCAAGCAGGTCGAGGAGGTCACACCGGCCGCAGCCACACCGTAGCCAGCGGCGGCAGGGCCAGCCGCAGGGACGCGGGACGGCCGTGGGACGCCACCGGCTCCGGTTTGAGCGGGTCGGGGTGGGTGACGTCGCTGCCGCCGTAGCGCGCCTCGTCCGTGTTCAGGACCTCCTGCCAGGCGGCGAACTCGTCCGGCACGCCGAGCCGGTAGCCGTGCCGTACGACCGGTGAGAAGTGGGAGACGGCGAGCAGCGGCGCCCCTCGCTCGTCGTGGCGCAGGAAGGCGAAGACGTTGTCCTCGGCCGCGTCGCCCTCCACCCAGGCGAAGCCGCCGGGGTCCGTGTCGCGCTGCCACAGGGCTTCTTCGCTCCGGTAGAGGGTGTTCAGGTCGCGGACCAGGTCCCGTATGCCCCGGTGGTCGGCCTCGGCGCCGTACGCCGGGTCGAGCAGCCACCAGTCCGGGCCGTGGCTCTCCGACCACTCGGCGCCCTGCGCGAACTCCTGCCCCATGAACAGGAGTTGCTTGCCCGGGTGGGCCCACATGAAGCCGAGGTAGGCGCGGTGGGTGGCCCGCTGCTGCCACCAGTCGCCCGGCATCTTCGACACCAGCGAGCGCTTGCCGTGCACCACTTCGTCGTGGGAGATGGGCAGGACGTAGTTCTCGCTGTACGCGTACACCATGGAGAACGTCATCTCGTGGTGGTGGTGCTTGCGGTGTACCGGCTCCTTCGAGACATAGCCGAGGGAGTCGTGCATCCAGCCCATGTTCCACTTCAGGCCGAAGCCGAGCCCGCCGAAGCCGCCCGGCCCCTGGTGGTGGGTGGCGCGGGTCACGCCGTCCCAGGCCGTGGACTCCTCGGCGATCGTGACGACGCCGGGGGCCCGGCGGTAGACGGTGGCGTTCATCTCCTGGAGGAAGGCGACCGCGTCGAGGTTCTCCCGGCCACCGTGCTCGTTCGGTGTCCACTGGCCGTGCTCGCGGGAGTAGTCGAGGTAGAGCATCGAGGCGACCGCGTCGACGCGCAGCCCGTCGATGTGGAACTCCTCGCACCAGTAAGAGGCGTTCGCGACAAGGAAGTTGCGCACCTCCTTGCGGCCGTAGTCGAACTCCAGGGTGCCCCAGTCGGGGTGCGCGGCCCTGAGCGGGTCCTCGTGCTCGTACAGCGGCCGCCCGTCGAACTCCGCGAGCGCCCAGTCGTCGCGCGGGAAGTGCGCGGGCACCCAGTCCATCAGGACACCGATCCCCGCGCGGTGCAACGCGTCCACCAGGTACTTGAAGTCGTCGGGGGTGCCGAGACGGGCCGTCGGCGCGTAGAAGCCGGTGACCTGGTACCCCCAGGAGCCGCCGAAGGGATGCTCGGCGACGGGCATCAGCTCGACGTGGGTGAAGCCGAGATCGGAGACGTACGCGGGCAACTGCTCGGCCAGTTGACGGTAGGTCAACCCCGGGCGCCAGGAGGCCAGGTGCACCTCGTACACCGAGAACGGCGCCTCGTGTGCGGGCCTTTCCGCTCGGCGGGCCAGCCACTCGGCGTCGTGCCACTCGTGATGCGACTCGTGGACGACCGAGGAGTTGGCGGGCGGTGTCTCCGTGCGGCGGGCCAGCGGGTCGGCGCGCATCGTCTTCGTGCCGTCGGGCCGGGTGATCTCGAACTTGTACAGCTCACCCTCGCCGACGGACGGCGCGAACAGCTCCCAGACACCGGTCCCGCCGAGCGAGCGCATGGGGAAGCCGGTGCCGTCCCAGAAGTTGAAGCCGCCGACGACCCGCACCCCTCGCGCGTTGGGCGCCCACACGGTGAAGCGGGTGCCGGTCACGCCCTGGTGGGACATGGGGTGCGCGCCCAGCGCCTTCCACAGTTCCTCGTGCCGGCCCTCACCGATCAGATGCAGGTCGAAGTCGCCGAGCGCGGGCAGGAAGCGGTACGCGTCGTGGATCTCCAGCTCGGCGTCCTCGTACGTGATGTGCAGCCGGTACTCCTCGGGCGGGGCGTCCAGCGGGAGCACCGCCGAGAAGAACCCGCCGCCGTCGTCGCGCAGTTCGGCGCGCAGGTCCTCGGCGACGACGGCGACCGCCTTGGCGTAGGGCCGCAGGGCGCGGAAGGCCGTGCCGCCCGGGACGGGGTGGGCGCCGAGGACGCCGTGCGGGTCGTGGTGGGTGCCCTCCAGGAGGCGTACGCGGTCCTCGTCGGGGACGGGGGACGCGGCGACGGCGGTCACCGGGACCGGTGCGGCGGCGGGCGGGGCCTGGGGGGTGCGTGGCTTCGGTGTGCGTTTGGGGGGCGTCTTCGCGGCCGCCTTCCGCGCGGGCCTCGGGCTCTTCGCGGTCTTGGCCGCCTTGGCCGCGCCGGCCGCCTTCGCTGTCCTGCCCGTCTTCTGGGCCGGTGTCTTGCGCGGGCTCTCCGTGTTCTGCGCGCTCTTCGAGCTCTTCGTGTTCTGTGGTGCGGGCCGCTGCTCAGCGGGTTCCGGGGCCGGGGCCGGTTCCGGAGTGCGGGGCGGGGGCGGGACCGGCGGCGGGACCGGAGCCGGGGCTTCGGCGGACGGTTTGCGGGGGCGGGGGGTCACGGGAGAGGCCTCCTCGGGAGGGGTGGTCAGGGGGCGGCGTCGGCGGAACCGCTCTCGGACAGGCGGCGGGCGGCGGTTAGGGGCACGGGGAGCCAGTCGGGGCGGTGCCGGGCCTCGTAGAGGACTTCGTAGACCGCCTTGTCCGTCTCGTGGGCGCGCAGCAGCACGGGATCCGTGCGCGGGTCGCGGCCCGAGACGTCCGCGTACCCCACGCAGAAGGCGGCCCGGCAGTCCGTCGCCCACTCCCGCGCCCAGGGCTCGCGAGTGGCCGCCGCGTAGTCGAAGGAGCGCAGCATGCCCGCCACGTCGCGGACCGGCGGCTGCGGCATGCGCCGCTCGGCGAGGGGGCGCGCCGGCTCGCCCTCGAAGTCGATGAGCGACCAGAGGCCGTCGGGGGAGCGCAGGCACTGCCCCAGGTGCAGGTCGCCGTGGACGCGCTGGGCGGTCCACGACTGGCCCTCGCCGCCCAGGTCGGCCAGCGCTTCGAAGGCGGTGAGCAGCCCGGGGGCGTACGGCCGCAGCGCCGGGACGGCCCGCGCCGCCGCGGCCAGGCGGCGCGCCATGGCGTCGGCCATCCGCTCGACCTGGGCCCGGCCGAGCGTGACGGTCGGCAGCGCGGCGGCCAGCGAGGCGTGCACCTCGGCCGTGGCACGCCCGAGTGCCCGCGCTTCGCCGACGAAGGCCTCACCCTTGCCCAGCATGCGCAGGGCGAGCTCCCAGCCGTCCTCGGCGGCGGCCAGATAGGGCTGGAGTACACCGAGGCCGCACGCCTCGCCCGCCGGGCCGTCCGCCAGGTCCGCGAGGAACCACGCGGCGGGCGCGGGTACCCGCCCGCAGCCCTGCCGGGCCAGGTGCAGCGGCAGCTCCAGGTCGGGGTTGACGCCGGGCACGACGCGGCGGAACAGCTTGAGGATGAACGTATCTCCGTACACGAGCGAGGAGTTGGACTGCTCGGCGGCGAGCGGGCGCGGGGCGAGGCCGGAGGGGATGTCGAGGCCCGGGTCGCGTTCGAAGCGGAGCACGCCGTGCCGGCCCGGTATCCGCAGCCGCTCCAGGAGGAGCGCGGTGAGCCACGGGTCGTGCAGCGCCTCGTACACCGTCTGCCCGGCGAGCGGCCCCTCGGTGACGTGTCCGATGAGGGCGGGTGCCAGCTGGGGCGGCAGGGTGCGGCGTACGCCGAGCAGCAACTGGTAGCAGTCACCCGCGCGTTCGGCCGACGTGCCCTCCGGGGCGGTGCCTTGCGCGGGCACCAGCGGCTGGCGGACCCGCAGCAGCAGGTGCAGCAGGCCCGAGGGGGAGCTGCGGGGCAGGAGTTCGGTCACGGCCACCGGCTCGAAGGAGCCGATCGGGCGGCCCTTCCCGGCGAACCATCGCTGCCTCGGCAGCCACTCGCGCAGCAGCGGATCGAGTGAGGCGAGCAGCGCCGCGGCGTGCGCGGTGGGGCGAATGGCGGCTTCCGACATGGCGTCGCGTCCTTTCCGCGGGGCGGACAAGGCAGAGTGCGGGAGTGCCGGCTGTGCGTAGGAGTGCCCAGGGCGGGGCGGTGGAAACCGCCCCGCGAAGGCGTCGCGCCGCTGGAGCCTACGACGGTTCCCTGCGCAAGCGGAACCAGTAGAAGCCGTGGCCCGCGAGGGTGAGGAGGTAGGGCAGTTCACCGATGGCGGGGAAACGCACTCCGCCGATCAGCTCCACCGGGTGGCGTCCGTCGTAGGCCCGCAGGTTCAGCTCGGTGGGCTGCGCGAAACGCGAGAAGTTGTGCACGCACAGCACGAGGTCGTCGTCGTCCCCCTCCTGCGCGGGCGCCTCCCGGAGGAAGGCGAGGACGGCGGGGTTGGAGGAGGGCAGTTCGGTGTAGGTGCCGAGGCCGAAGGCGGGGTTCTGTTTGCGGATCTCGATCATCCTGCGGGTCCAGTGCAGGAGGGAGGACGGCGAGGACATGGAGGCCTCGACGTTGGTGACCTGGTAGCCGTAGACCGGGTCCATGATCGTGGGCAGGTAGAGGCGGCCGGGGTCGCAGGAGGAGAAGCCCGCGTTGCGGTCCGGCGTCCACTGCATGGGGGTGCGCACCGCGTCGCGGTCGCCGAGCCAGATGTTGTCGCCCATGCCGATCTCGTCGCCGTAGTAGAGGATCGGCGATCCTGGCAGGGACAGCAGCAGGGCGGTGAAGAGTTCGATCTGGTTGCGGTCGTTGTCCAGGAGGGGGGCCAGGCGGCGGCGGATGCCGATGTTGGCGCGCATGCGCGGGTCCTTGGCGTATTCCGCGTACATGTAGTCGCGTTCTTCGTCGGTGACCATCTCCAGGGTCAGTTCGTCGTGGTTGCGCAGGAAGATGCCCCACTGGCAGCCGGAGGGGATCGCGGGCGTTTTGGCGAGGATTTCGGAGACGGGATAGCGCGATTCACGGCGTACGGCCATGAAGATGCGGGGCATGACGGGGAAGTGGAACGCCATGTGGCATTCGTCGCCGCCCTTGGAGAAGTCACCGAAATAGTCGACGACGTCCTCGGGCCATTGGTTGGCCTCGGCGAGCAGGACGGTGTCCGGATAGTGCGCGTCGATCTCCGAGCGGACCCGCTTGAGGAAGTGGTGGGTGGCCCGCAGGTTCTCGCAGTTGGTGCCTTCCTCCTGGTAGAGGTAGGGCACCGCGTCCAGCCGGAAACCGTCGATCCCCAGGTCGAGCCAGAACCGCAGCGCCGAGATGATCTCGTCCTGGACGGCGGGGTTCTCGTAGTTGAGGTCGGGCTGGTGGGAGAAGAAGCGGTGCCAGTAGTACTGCTTGCGCACCGGGTCGAAGGTCCAGTTGGAGGCTTCGGTGTCGACAAAGATGATGCGGGCGTCGCCGTACTGCTTGTCGTCGTCGGCCCAGACGTAGTAGTCGCCATAAGGGCCGTCGGGGTCGGTGCGGGAAGCCTGGAACCACGGGTGCTGGTCGCTGGTGTGGTTCATGACGAAGTCGATGATGACGCGCATGCCGCGCTGGTGGGCGGAGTCGACGAATTCCACGAAGTCGGCGAGGTCGCCGAATTCGGGGAGGACGGCGGTGTAGTCGGAGACGTCGTAGCCGCCGTCGCGGAGGGGGGATTTGAAGAAGGGGGGCAGCCACAGGCAGTCGACGCCGAGCCATTGGAGGTAGTCGAGTTTGGCGGTGATGCCTTTGAGGTCGCCGATGCCGTCGCCGTTGCTGTCCTGGAAGGAACGGACCAGTACCTCGTAGAACACGGCGCGTTTGAACCAGTCGGGGTGCCGGTCCTTGGCGGGCGTGTCCTCGAACGTGTCCTGGACGGGCTCGTTGACGATCATGATGTGGGTGACCCTCCGATCAGCGGTGAGGACGGTCGCAGGACGCGGAAGACGTGGGCGGGCGCGCGGCCCGGCTCCAGGCGCACATAGTTGGCCCTGCCCCAGTGGTAGGTCTCACCGGTGAGCTCGTCGCGCACCGGCACGCTCTCGTGCCGGTCGAGGCCGAGTAGCGGCATGTTCAACGACACCGTGGCTTCCTGGGTGTGGTGGGGGTCGAGGTTGGCCACCACCAGAACCGTGTTCGAGCCGTGCGCGTCCGCGGCGGACTTCGAGTAGGCGATCACCGCTTCCTTGTCCGTGGAGTGGAAGTGCAGGTCCCGCAGCTGTCGCAGCGCCGGGTTGGCGCGCCGGAGCTGGTTCAGCCGTGCGATGAGGGGTGCGATGGTGCGGTCCTCCCGCTCGGCCGCCGCCCAGTCCCTGGGCCGCAGTTGGTACTTCTCCGAGTGCAGGTACTCCTCGCTGCCGGGCCGCACGGGCGTGTTCTCGCACAGCTCGAAGCCGCTGTAGACACCCCAGGCCGGCGAGAGCGTCGCGGCAAGGACCGCCCGCACCTCGAAGGCCGGGCGCCCGCCCTCCTGGAGGTAACCGTGCAGGATGTCCGGGGTGTTCACGAAGAAGTTCGGCCGCAGGAAGTGCGCGGTCTCCCGCGACAGCTCGGTGAGGTAGTCGGTGAGCTCTTCCTTGGTGTTGCGCCAGGTGAAGTACGTGTACGACTGCTGGAAACCGATGGCGGCGAGGGTGTGCAGCATCGCGGGCCGGGTGAAGGCCTCGGCGAGGAAGATCACGTCCGGGTCGGTGCCGTTGATCCGGGCGATCACCTCCTCCCAGAACACCACCGGCTTGGTGTGCGGATTGTCGACACGGAAGATCCGCACGCCGTGCCCCATCCAGAACCGCAACAGCCGCTCCGTCTCCGCGACAAGACCCGGCAGATCCCTGTCGAAGGCGATCGGATAGATGTCCTGGTACTTCTTCGGCGGATTCTCGGCGTACGCGATGGAACCGTCCGCCCGCTGCCGGAACCACTCCGGATGCTTGTCCACCCACGGGTGGTCCGGCGAGCACTGCAACGCGAAGTCCAGCGCCACCTCAAGGTTGAACTCCTTCGCGCGCCGCACGAACGCGTCGAAGTCGTCCAGCGTCCCGAGGTCGGGGTGCACGGCGTCGTGCCCGCCCTCCGGCGAACCGATCGCCCACGGCACGCCCACGTCGTACGGGCCGGGGAGAGAGAGTTGTCCGGGCCCTTGCGGAAGGTGACGCCGATGGGATGGATCGGCGGCAGGTACACCACGTCGAAGCCCATCTCCGCGATGGCCGGCAGCCGCTCGGCCGCCGTGCGGAACGTCCCCGACACCGGCGGCTCGCCCTCGCGGACCACCGCACCCTCCGAGCGCGGGAAGAACTCGTACCACGACCCGAACAGCGCTCGCTCGCGCTCCACGACGAGCGGGAACTCCGGTGAGGACGTGACCAGTTCACGCAACGGATGGCGGTCGAGCGCCGCCACCACCTCCGGGGTGAGGGCGGCCGCAAGGCGTGCGGCGGGCCCGCGGGCCGGGTCGCGCAGCGCCTTCGCCGCGCCGAGCACGGCGGCCCGCGCCTCGCCGGGCATCCCGTCATCGTCCGGCATCCCGGCGGCGGCGCGTTCGTGGAGGCGGGCGCCCTCCTCCAGGACGAGGTCGGTGTCGATGCCCGCCGGTATCTTGATCCGCGCGTGGTGGCGCCAGGTCGAGACCGGGTCGCCCCAGGCCTGGACGGCGTACGTCCAGCGTCCCTCGGCGTCCGGGGTGACCTCCGCGCCCCACCGGTCGGTGCCGGGCGCGAGTTCGCGCATCGGGGTCCAGGGCCCGGCGCGGCCCTCGGGGTCGCGCAGCACGACGTTGGCCGCGACCGCCTCGTGCCCTTCGCGGAAGACGGTGGCGGACACCTGGAACGTTTCGCCGGGCACGGCCTTCGCCGGTTTTCGGCCGCAGTGGACGGCGGGCCAAACGTCCAGAACGGGGATGGTGGGCTGAGGGGTTGAACCAAGAGGCATGTCTGACCGCTCCTGTCCGCGTGCACGGATACGGGGGTGTGGAGAGGTTTCGCGGCGCGTGCCGGCCGCGGTGTGCCGGAGTGTGTACCGCAGGAGCCTTCCCACACCCTCCGGGTGGGCAATCCGGCGCTTTGTTAACTACTAGTGCGTAATGGCCCGTGCAAGACCGGCCCCGCTGAGAAGGGCGTCACGGGTCCGAAAACACACTGTTCGGTACGGGACAGCCGCATATGCCCTCAGGGTGGTCGGCGGGAAGTCCGGCGGTCCGCCGCCCCGGCGCCCAGGTACGGCTCCGGTAACCGCCGGTCCCCTACGGCCTGTTCGGGGTCGGACGAGGGCCATGGAAACCATGCACACCACGGATTCCGTGCGTGTCCTGACCGGCATGTACGCGGCCGAGGCCGAGTACCTCGCGGCGGGCGGCCCAGGCCGCGCCTCGTTCGACGCGCTCGCCCCCTACTTCTCACCCGACGTCGTCCTCCACCAGGCGCCCGGCCTGCCGTACGGCGGCACGTGGCGCGGGCACGAGGGACTGGCGCGTTTCTTCCTCGCGATGAGTGAGACGTGGGAGTCGTTCGCCATGACGGAACAGGAGTTCCTCGCCACGGGCGCCACAGCCGTCGTCCACACACAGGTGCGGGCGACGGCGCGCGCCACGGGCAGCGACCTCGCCTTCCCGATCCTGCAGACCGTGGCGGTGGCGGGCGGCCGGATCGTGGAGGTGCGGCCCTTCTACTGGGACACGGCACGGATCGCGGCGGCCTGCCGCCCCCGGCAGCGGTCAGGGCGCGTGATCACGGCGCGTAACCCGAGAGGATCCTGCCGTCGTCGGTAGCGGCGAAGAGGGCGCCGCCCGCGTACAGGGGAGCGCCGAGCGGCCGGGCGTCGTCGAACTCCGTCTCCCCGTCGGGGCGGGGGATGTTCTTCCTGCGGTACGAGTCCAGGTCGTCGGCGGTGGAGCGGCCCCACATCTCGTACAGGCCGACGGCCAGCACCCGCTTGCCCGCCAGGGCCACGGTCACCGTGTCCTGCGGCGCGCCGTAGCGCCACAGGCGTCTGCCCGTACGCCAGTCGAAGGCCGACATGTGGTGGGTGACGGGGTCGTCGGCGTCGGGGTTGCGGGCCGTCACCACCAGGACGCCCGCGTCGCCGACGACCGGAGGGAGCGCGGGCTCCAGGCCGGGGGCCAGGGTGCGGCGCGTGGCCAGGGTCTCGGGGTCGAGCTCGCGGATTCCCCGGGCGCCGTGGTCCCAGCACAGCAGGGACGCGCGGTAGGCGAGCAGCCCGTGGCAGGGCTGCGCGGGGGCGGTGCGGACGATCCCGCCGGTCTCGGCGGAGAGGGCCAGCACGCCCTTGCCCTCGATGGCGGCGTACAGGCGGCCGCCCTTGATCAGGAGCGCGTCCTGGACCTTGGCGGGCAGCCGCGGCGACCTCCACAGCTCGCGGCCGTCACGTGCCCGGCGGGCGCGGACATGGGCCTCGCCGGGTGCGGCCGCCTCGTCCGAGAAGCCGAACTCGGCGGTGTAGACGACGCCGTCCGCGTAGGTGAGCTGCATGACCGCCGTGTCGGACGGCAGCGGCTCGCGCCAGCGTTCGGCGCCGGAGGTCACGTCCACCGCGATCACGCCCCGCTCGCTGGGGACGTAGACGCGCTCTCCGTCGCTCTCGGGCGGCACGGTCTGGACGCCCTGGAGGGCACCGGCCTCCGCCGTGAAGCCGCGCGAGGTCCAGCGGTGGCCGCCGGTCGCCGCGTCCAGGGCCGTCGCGGCGCCCTTGCCGTCCCGGCACACCAGCGTGGACGTCACGAGGACACAGCCGTTGCCCTGGTCGTCCAGGCTCTTGGGGCGCGCCGCCGTCCAGGGTTTCCAGCCCTTGGGGCGGGCCGAGGCGCGGGTGGTCGCGGCGCCGAAGTCGCCGGTGCGCCCGGGGTTTCCGTACGCGGTGACGACGCGGTCGGCGTGGCCCTTGCCCCCGCCCTTGCTGGTGCCGTCGGCGGAACCGTTCCTGCCCGGGGAGTCCCCGCCCTCGCCGTTCCCCGGCAGCAGCACCGCTGCCAGTGTCACCGCGACGGCCGCCAGGGCTGCCGCGAGGATCCACGGCGCCCGGCGGCGGGTGCTCGGGGGGTGGGGAGCCGCCGGGCCCGCAAGCGCCGGGGAGGAGGGAGCCGGAGGCGGGGGCGGGAGCGGAGGGCGGCCGTCCGTGGCCGTGGCGGTGTCCGCCGCCGCGAACGACGCGCGCGCCACGGCCTGTTCGCAGCGCGCCACCGCCTCCCGGTGCTCGGCGAAGAGGGAGAGCACCGGGGCGGGCCACGGTACGCCCGCCCCGGCGGTGCCCGCCAGGCGGTCGGCGAGCGCGGCCGCGGTGGGCCGGTCGCCGGGCGCCCGGCGCAGGCAGTCGGCGACCACGTCGCGCAGCTCGTCGGGCACGGCGGACAGGTCGGCGTCGCCCCGCGCGATGCGGAAGATCACCGAGGCGAGTTCCTGGTCGTCGAAGGGGCCGCGCCCCGTCGCCGCGAAGCACAGCACCGCGCCCAGCGTGAACACGTCGGAGGCGGGCACCACCGCGTGGCTGCCCTCCATCTGCTCGGGCGCCATGAAACCGGGGGTGCCCACGACCATGCCCGCCGTCGTCAGCGCCGTCGCGTCGAAGGCCTGGGCGATGCCGAAGTCGATGAGCGTCGGGCCCTCGGGGGTGAGCAGTACGTTGCCCGGCTTCAGGTCCCGGTGCAGGACCTGCGCGGCGTGCACCGCGGCGAGCGCGCGGGCGAGACCGGCGCCGAGCGCGCGCACCGCGTCGGCCGGCAGCGGCCCGCACCGCCGTACCGTCTCCGCGAGCGAGGGCCCGGCGACGTACCCCGTGGCGAGCCACGGCACCTCCGTGTCCGCGTCGCCGTCGAGCAGTTCGGCCGTGCCGGGCCCCGACACCGCGCGCGCCGCCGCGATCTCACGGCGGAAGCGGGTGCGGAACTCCTGGTCGATGTCGAGGTCGGGCCGCACCGTCTTGACCGCGACGAGCGGCGCGCCGGGCCGTGCCGCGCGGGCGAGATACACCTCGCCCATGCCGCCCGCGCCGATCAGGGCGAGCAGCCGGTACGGGCCGACGTGGCGCGGCGGCCCGGGCAGGGGGTCGAGCACGGCTTCTCCAAAGGGCGCTGGACGGGGGCGGGACGGCGGGCGTACGCCGGGGCGGGGGGACTCAGGAGGGCAGCTCGACCGAGACGACGGTCCCCTGGTCGTACACGATCGTGGCGATCCCGCCGAGCGGCAGGACCGTCGGCGGCTTCGGCTGGTCCGCGAGGACGCTGCCGGTGTCCTGCGGCGGCTTCGGGCGGCGGTTGCCGGGTGCGCCGGGGACCTTGACGGCGCGCACCCCGCCCGACTCGGTGAGCGGCACGGTGCGCAGGGTGGTGTTGTCGGCGGTCAGGGCGCGGTCGCCGATGACCAGGGCCCCGGAGGAGACGGGGCGTTCGATGAGGTGGTCGACGACGGAGAGGCGTTCCTCGCGGATGACGCGGCCGTTCTTCGGGTCCGCCACGAGCAGCTTGCCGCCCGTCGTGTCGTACGCGAGGGCGGCGTCGGGGGTGACCGCGCTCACCACGATGTCCAGTCCCGGATGTCCGTCGGAGCCGATCGGCGGGGCCTTGAAGCCGAACTTCCCCTCGACGGCGAGCGTACGGGGGTCCAGGCGCGTCACGCGGGTCTGCGGGTCGGCGGTCGGGTCCTCGAAGTCGCCGGTGTCGCCGATGACCTGGGAGCACAGCAGCTGTCCGGAGGCCGCGTCGGCCATGAGGGTGCGGCACTGGCCGTCGTCGTAGGCGTCGCCCACGCGGGCGCCCTTCTTCTCGTCGATCGCGACGACCCCGTCCTCGGAGTCCGCGTAGACGACGCCGTCGTGGGCGAGTTCGGCCGTGTAGCCGCCCTGCTCGGCCTTGGCCAGGGTGCCGGTGGCGAGGTCGTACGTCCACACGGCGTCACCGCCGCCCCCTTCGCGCGGGAAGGCCTGGAGCGTGGCGCCCAGGGGGCCGTCCGGGCCGCCCGGCTTGCCCTCCGAGGAGACGATCAGGTGGTCATCCGTGAGCAGGGCGCCGGTGACCTTCTTGCCCGCGGGAGCGCCGGCGGTCCAGCGCACGTCGCCGGAGCGGGACTCCCGCACCTGCAACCGTCCCTGGTACGCGATGACGGTCGTCCCGCCGCGCACCACGGGGTCCTGGTCGTCGCCCGGCATGAAGAACGCCCCGGTCGGACCGACGTACGCCTCGCCGTTCGTGTCGCGCTCCTCGGCCGAGCGGCCGTCGGAGGTCCACAGGCGGTGCCCGTCGGCGGCGTCGCGCGCCTCGTACGTGCCGTTGGTCAGCAAGCACACCACCGCTTGGGTGTCGGCCGCGCAGCTCAGCGGTGCGTGGCCGAACCTGGCCCGCCACGGCTGCCAGCCCTTGGGCCGCTGCTCCTCGTACTGCGGGACCAGGCCGCTGCGGTCGGCGGTGCCGGACGCGTCGACCCCGGCGCGGGCGGCGAACTGGGCGGGGGAGAGCGACGGCTTCGCGGCCCCCGGCGCCCTCGACCCCGTGGCGGCGCCGCTCCCCGCGCCGTTGCCGCCCGCCTCGGAACCGGAACCGAAGCCGGAGTCGCCGCCGCGCAGGGTGAGCAGCGCGCCGACGGCTGCCCCCGCCACAGCCACGGCGGCGACGACCGCGACCGTGCCACGGCGCCCGAGGCCGCGCCGGGCGGGCGGCGGCGGGGCGGAACTCATGGTGGGCAGCCCGTGCACCTCGGAGCTCTGCGGGGAGGCGCCGGCCGTGGCCGGGGTCCAGGTGGGGGTCTGCGTCGGCGGGTGCGCGGGGGCGGCGGCGGGCGGCGCGGGCAGGGGCAGCAGGGGCCGCCCCGAGGCACACAGCTGCTCGACGTCGCGCCGCACCTCGACGATGGCGGCGAGCAGGGCCGGGGGCCAGGGGGCACGGTAGCCTCCGACGGCCACTTCGGCTCCGGCTTCGGTTCCGACTCCGGCTCTGGCTTCCGCTTCGGCTTGGGCTTCGGTTTCGGCTTCGGTTCCGACTCCGGCTCCGGCTTCGGTTCTGGCTTCGGCTTCGGTTCCGGCTCCGGCTTGGGCTTGGGCTTGGGCTTCGGTTCCGACTCCGGCTCCGGCTTCGGTTCTGGCTTCGGCTTCGGTTCCGGCTCCGGCTTGGGCTTCGGTTCTGGCTTGGGCTTCGGTCCTGGTTCTGGCTTCGGCTTCCGTTTCCGCTTCCGTGGCGGGGCGTCCGTCGCGGGGGGCGCCGGCTCCTTGGGGGTTCCGCACGTTGCGGGGGCCGGTGTGTCCGTGGGGGTTTCGCACGTCGCGGGAGCTGCCGTGGGCGGCACTGTCCAGCGCGTCGCGGGGGCCGCCGAGGTCGTCCTCTCGCACGTCGCGGCGCGTGTCGCGGTCGGCCCCGTCCCGCATGTCGCGCGGGCCGCCCGGGCCGGCACCGTCCCGCGCGTCGCGGGCGCCGCCGTGTGCGCCGCCGTTCCGCACGCCGCCGGGGCCGCCGGGTTCGCCACCGCCCCCTTCACCACCGCCCCGCAGCGCCTCCAACCCCGCGGCCAGCTCTGCCGGTTCCGGACGTCGTGCCGGGTCCGGTGTCAGGCAGGACGCGATGATGTCCCGCAACTTTGCCGGTACGCCGTCGAGGTCGGCTTCGGCGCGCGAGACGCGGTACAGCACCGCCGCCACCGGGCCGTCTCCGAACGGGTCGCTGCCGGTCGCCGCGTAGGCCAGGACCGAGCCGAGGCAGAACACGTCGGAGGCGGCCACCACGTGGCGTCCGCCCGCCACGTGCTCGGGGGACATGAAGCCGGGCGTGCCCACGAGCAGGCCCGTCGACGTCATGGTGGTCGCGCCCAGCGCCCGCGCCACCCCGAAGTCGATGAGCTTCGGCCCCGCCGCGCCGAGCAGGACGTTCGCCGGCTTCAGGTCACGGTGCAGGGCGCCCGCCGCGTGCACGGCCGCCAGGGCGCGGGCCACGCCGGCGCCCAACGCGGCGACGGACGCGACCGGCAGCGGGCCCTGCCGCCGCACGGCCTCGGCGAGGTTCGGCCCGGCGACGTACTCCGTGGCGAGCCACGGCTGTCCGGCGTCCGCGTCACCGGCGACGACCTGCGCGACGTAGGGGCTGTCCACGGAGGTCGCCACGGATATCTCACGCCGGAACCGGGCCCGGAACGGGGCGTCGCCCGCGACATCGGGGCGGATGGCCTTGACGGCGACGAGCGCGTCCGGTTCGTAGGGCCCCGGCGTGGCCAGGAACACCTCGCCCATGCCGCCCGAGCCGAGCCGGGCCAGCGTCTCGTACGGCCCCACCCGCAGCGGCGAATTCTCCCGCAACCGGCCGATCATGCGCCCCGCCCCCCCGGTGTTTCTGTTGTCAACTCCTGTGACGCGCCGGACGCGTCAGCACTTCGCAGCTTTGCGGCTTCGCAGATTACAGCGGGTACGGGGTCGTGGTCAGAGGGCCGCCGACTTGCCCGTGCGGCCGGATCCGCCGGCCTTGCTCATTCGGCCGAATCAGGTGTCGGCTGCCCCCATGCCCGAACACCCGGCCACCACCGCCACCGCCACCGCCACCGCCACCGCCACCGACACCGCCACAGCCACCGTCACCACCACCCACGGCCCCGTCCGCGGCGAGCGCCGCCGCGTCCACGGTGCCCACGCGTTCAGGTTCCTCGGCATCCCCTACGCCGCCCCGCCCGTCGGCGCCCTCCGCTTCGCGCCGCCCGCCGCCCCCGCGCCATGGGCCGCCCCGCTGGACGCCACCGCGTACGGACCGACCGCGCAGCGCCGCGCGGTCGGTGAAGGCGCCACGGTTCCCGAGCCGTCCGTACCGGGCGACGCCGTCCTGAACCTGAACGTCTTCACACCCGCCCCCGTCCCCGCCCCCGGCGCCCGCGCGGCCCTCCCCGTCCTGGTCTGGATCCACGGCGGCGGATTCACCGCCGGGTCCGCCGCCAGTCCCTGGTACGACGGCGCAGCGTTCAACCGCGACGGCGTCGTCCTCGTCTCCATCGGCTACCGGCTCGGCATCGAGGGCTTCCTGCACCTGGCCGACGCCCCGGACAACCGCGGCGTACGCGACTGGATCGCCGCCCTGGAGTGGGTGCGCGACAACATCGCCGCGTTCGGCGGTGACCCCGCGAAGGTCACCGTCGCCGGGCAGTCGGCGGGCGCCGGAGCCGTCCAGACGCTGCTGGTGACCCCCGCCGCGCGCGGCCTGTTCCGCGCGGCGATCAGTATGTCGGCCCCGCTGATGGAGCCGCAGGAGCGGTGGACGGGCCCCGCCGTCGCCGAGCTGTTCACGCGGCGTACGGGCGTGCCCGCAACCGCCGCGGCGCTGCGCGGCCTGAGCGACGACAGGCTCCTCGCGCTCCAGGAGGCCGTGGACGCGCCGGGCCCCGACCGCGCGCACCTGCCGGGCCCGCCGTTCCAGCCCCGCGCCGACGGCGAACTGATCCCGCGGCCGGTGCTCGCCGAGCTGACCGGGGGCGACCTGGGCGCCGAGGTGCCGCTGCTGCTCGGCTTCACGCGGCACGAGTTCCACGCCTTCGGCGGCCAGGAGCTGACCGACCTCGTCTTCCGCAGGCCGAACCTCGCGGTGGCGGAGGCCCGCGCCGCCCGCGGACGTCCCACCTGGCTGTACGAGTTCGGGTGGGCCCCGCCCGTGCCGGGCGGCGGCACGCGGGGCCTCGCCGTCCACTGCCTGGACCTGCCCTTCGCGTTCGACCTGCTCGGCGTCGAAGGCGTCATGGCCGCCGCGGGCGAGGCCCCGCCGCAGCACCTGGCCGACGCGGTGCACGCCGCCCTCACCGCCTTCGTGCGCGACCTCGACCCGGGCGGGGCATGGCCGCGCTACACGCGGGACCGCCGCGCCGCCCGGCTCTGGGCGGACGGACCCGCCCTGGTGGCGGACCCGTTCCGGGCGGAGCGCGCACGCTGGTTCGGCTGATCCCGGCCGCCCGGACCGCCGGCCGGGCCACCGACGGGGGTCACCGGGCCGCCGAGCGTGCGCCCCGTGCGCCGTGGTGGCACCAGGCGGCCCGCCGCTACCTTCGTGTCGCGTAGGCCGATATGTGACACATCCCCGCGAATTCCCGCGAAGGTGGAGACCGTGAAGGCAATCCGTCGTTTCACCGTCCGTCCCGTCCTTCCCGGGCCCCTCGGCGACCTCGCCGAGCTGGCCCGCAATCTGCGCTGGTCCTGGCAGCCACGCACCCGTGAACTCTTCCGGTCCCTCGACCCGGGCCTGTGGGAGGCGTCCGGCTGTGACCCGGTGCGGCTGCTCGGCGGCGTACCGGCCGCACGGCTCACCGAGATCTCGCGCGACGAGGACTTCCTGCGCCGCCTCGGCGAAGCCGCCGACGAGCTGCGGGAGTACGTCACCGGAGAGCGCTGGTACCAGAAGCAGACCGGGGGGTACGCGCAACTGCCGCGCGCCGTCGCGTACTTCTCACCGGAGTTCGGCATCACCGCCGCCCTGCCGCAGTACTCCGGAGGCCTCGGCATCCTCGCCGGGGACCATCTGAAGGCCGCCAGCGACCTCGGGGTGCCGCTCATCGGCGTCGGGCTGCTCTACCGGCACGGCTATTTCCGCCAGACGCTCTCCCGCGACGCCTGGCAGCAGGAGCACTATCCCGTCCTCGACCCGAACGAACTGCCCCTGACCCTGCTCCGCGAGGCCGACGGCACCCCCGCCCTCGTCGCGCTCGCCCTGCCCGGCGGCCGTTCGCTGCGCGCCCACGTCTGGCAGGCGCAGGTCGGTCGCGTGCCGCTGCTGCTGCTCGACTCCGACGTGGAGGAGAACGACCGCGGCGAGCGCGACGTCACCGACCGGCTCTACGGCGGTGGCAGCGAGCACCGGCTGCTCCAGGAGATGCTCCTCGGCATCGGCGGGGTGCGCGCCGTACGGACGTACTGCCGGCTGACCGGCCACCCCGAGCCGGAGGTCTTCCACACCAACGAGGGGCACGCGGGCTTCCTCGGCCTGGAGCGCATCCACGAACTGACCGGCACCGACGTGGACTTCGACACCGCCCTGGAGGCCGTCCGCGCCGGGACCGTCTTCACCACCCACACGCCCGTCCCCGCGGGCATCGACCGCTTCGACCGGGAGCTGGTCGCCCGCCACTTCGGGCCCGACGCCGAACTGCCCCGCGTCGACGTCGGCGACATCCTGCGGCTCGGCATGGAGACCTACCCGGGCGGCGAGCCCAACCTCTTCAACATGGCCGTGATGGGCCTGCGCCTGGGCAGCCGCGCCAACGGCGTCTCCACGCTGCACGGCGCTGTCAGCCGCGAGATGTTCGCGGGCCTGTGGCCGGGCTTCGACCCCGAGGAGATCCCGATCACCTCGGTCACCAACGGCGTGCACGCCCCGACCTGGGTCGCCCCCGAGGTCCTCGCGCTCGGCGCCCGCGACCTCGCCGACGTCGACGCCACCGACCTGTGGGAACTGCGCCGCACCCTGCGCGGGCAGCTCGTCGACGAGGTCAGGCGGCGCCTGTACGCCTCCTGGCGCCAGCGCGGCGCCGCCACCGCCGAGCTGGGCTGGATCGACGAGGTCCTCGATCCCGAGGTCCTCACCGTCGGCTTCGCGCGCCGTGTCCCCTCGTACAAGAGGCTCACGCTCATGCTGCGCGACCGGGACCGGCTGATGGAGCTGCTGCTCCACCCGGAGCGGCCGGTGCAGATCGTCGTCGCGGGCAAGGCGCACCCGGCGGACGACGGCGGCAAGCGGCTCATCCAGGAACTGGTGCGCTTCACCGACGACCCCCGCGTACGCCACCGCGTCGTCTTCCTGCCGGACTACGGCATGGCGATGGCGCAGAAGCTCTACCCCGGCTGCGACGTGTGGCTGAACAACCCGCTGCGGCCCCTGGAGGCGTGCGGCACCAGTGGCATGAAGGCCGCCCTCAACGGCGGCCTCAACCTCTCCGTCCTGGACGGCTGGTGGGACGAGTGGTTCGAGCCCGACTTCGGCTGGGCGATCCCCACGGCGGACGGCGCCGCCACCGACGACGACCGCAGGGACGACCTGGAGGCCGCCGCGCTGTACGACCTCCTGGAGCGCCGCGTCACCCCCCGCTTCTACGAGCGGGGCCCCGGCGGGCTGCCCGACCGGTGGATCGAGATGGTCCGCAGGACGCTGACCCGGCTCGGCCCGAAGGTCCTCGCGGACCGCATGGTGCGTGAGTACGTCGAGGAGCTGTACGCCCCCGCCGCCCGCGCCCACCGCGCGCTCGACGTCCCGGCCGCCGGGGAACTGGCGGCGTGGAAGGCCCGGGTGCGCGCGGCCTGGCCGCGGGTGGCCGTCGACCACGTGGAGGCGTCGGCGACCGGCACCACCGCCGAACTGGGCGCCACGCTCGCCCTGCGGGTCCGGGTCCACCTGGGGGAGCTGACCCCGGACGACGTGGAGGTGCAGGCCGTCGCCGGCAGGGTCGACCCCGAGGACCACATCACCGGGGCCACGCCGGTGCCGCTGAAGCCGGCGAGCGGGCCCGACATGGAGGGGCGGCACGTGTACGAGGGGCCGCTCGCCCTGGACCGGACGGGGTCGTTCGGCTACACCGTGCGGATTCTGCCGGCGCATCGGCTGCTGGCCGACGGGGCGGAACTGGGGCTGGTGGCGGTGCCCTCGGAGACGACGGGGGAGGCGGCCGGGCTGCTGATGAGGTGACCGCGAAAGGGGCGGCGTCCCGTCCGGACGCCGCCCCTTGCCGGGGTTCTACTGGAGTCCCCGCGTACTACTTGACGTTGACGCCGGACCAGGCCGCCGCCACGCGCTTGTACTCCGTGGAGGTCGCGCCGTACAGGTCCTTCGCGGCGCGCAGGGTGGCCTTGCGGGCCGCCTTGTAGTCGGTGGTCGACGTGAAGTACCGGGTCAGGGCCCGGAACCAGATCTTCTCGGCCTTGGCGCGGCCGATGCCCTTGACCTTGGAGCCGTCGACGGTCGGCGAGTTGTACTGGACGCCGTTGATCCGCTTCTTGCCGCTGCCCTCGGACAGCAGGTAGAAGAAGTGGTTGGCGATGCCCGAGGAGTAGTGGACGTCGACGTTCCCGGCGCCGGCGCGCCAGTAGTTCAAGGAGCCGCCGTCCTTGGAGGGCTTGTCCATGTAACGCAGCGGGGTGCCGTCGCCGTTGATGTCGATCTTCTCGCCGACGAGGTAGTCACCGACGTCCTTGGGGTTCTTCGCCCTGAACTCCACGGCGGCGGCGAAGATGTCCGAGGTGGCCTCGTTGAGACCGCCGGACTCACCGCTGTACTCCATGTTGCCGGTCGCCGAGGTGACGCCGTGCGTCATCTCGTGCGCCGCGACGTCGATCGAGGTGAGGGGCTTCTTGTTGCCCTCGCCGTCGCCGTACGTCATGCAGAAGCAGCTGTCGTCCCAGAAGGCGTTGACGTAGCCGTTGCCGAAGTGGACCCGCGAGGTCGCGCCCTTGCCGTCGCCGTTGATGCCCTTGCGGCCGTGCACCGCCTTGTAGTAGTCCCAGGTGAGCTGGGCGCCGTAGGCGGCGTCGACGCCGGCGGTCTGCGCGCTGGAGGGCTTGCCGTTGCCCCAGACGTCGTTGGCGTCCTTGAAGAGCTTGCCCGCGCCGCTCTCCGCGTGCTTCAGGTCGAAGGTGCGGTGGCCGCCGCGGGCCTTGTCGGTCAGCTCGTAGCCGCTCGTGCCCTTCTTCGAGCCGACGGTGACCTTGCCGCTGTACTGGCTGTTGCCGGTGCCGTTCTCGATGTCCTGGTACTGGTACAGCTTCTTGCCGGTCGCGGCGTCCGTGATGACGTGCAGCCTGCTGGGCGTGCCGTCCTTCTGCACACCGGTGACGACCGTCTCGTACGCGAGGACGGGCTTGCCGGAGGCGGCCCAGATCACCTTGCGCGGGGCCTGCGCGTCGGCCTGCGCGGTCTTCGCCTTCGCGGCACTCGACTCGGCGGACTTCGCGACGGAGGACTTGGCCAGCCCGGCGTCGGTGGAGGGGACCTTCACGGTCGCCTCGGTCGCCTTGGTGACGCCCTCCACCTTGCCGCTCTTCGCGGTGTGCACGACGAGGTCGCCGCCGAGGACGGGCAGGCCGTCGTAGGTGCGCTCGTAGCGGGTGTGGGTGGTGCCGTCGGGGTCCTTGACGACGTCGCGGGCGACGAGCTTCTCCTTGGCGCCGAGACCGATCCGGTCGGCGGTCGCCGACTTGTCGGCGTTCGCGTCCTGGAGGAGCTCCGCGCGCGCCGACGCGGAGAGGGCGACCGGCGCGTCGGAGGACGCGGCGCTCTTCTCCGGCTGGGCGGAGGCGCCGGTGGTCAGGCCGGCGGTGAGCAGCGCTCCGGCGGCGACGCCAGTGGCGATCGTCAGCGTCGAACGTCTGCGGGATATGCGGGATATGCGGGAGGTCACACGGGCTCCTTCTGTGGGGGACTTGCCGGGAAGAGTGACATTCGGGCCAGGTACATGTCAGGGCTTTGGCCGGATATTGGCCGGAAGTGGTCCGATGAGCGATGGTCAACATACGTAATACGAACAGCGGGGCCATCACCGGGGCAGACAAATGCGCGCCGCCCCGGGGAAGTTCTCACCCGGGGCGGCGCCGTCCGTACAGCGGTCAGGTCTACGGGAAGGTGACCTTCCAGCTGTTGATGTAGCCGGTGTCCTGCGCGGCCTTGTCCTGGACCTTCAGCTTCCAGGTGCCGTTGGCGACCTCGGACGACGCGTCGACCGTGTAGGTCTCCTTGACGTTGTCCGCCGAGTCCGAGGAACTGGTGCTCTTCAGGCGGTACGCCGTACCGTCCGGGGCCACCAGGTCGACCTGGAGGTCACCGCGCCAGGTGTGCACGATGTCGACGTCGACCTTCAGGGCGCTCGGCGCGTTGCCGGTGCGGCCCGTGACGTTGACCGAGGAGGTCACCGCGGCGCCGTTGTCCGGAATGGCGACGTCCGTGGTGTTCTCGAAGGAGGTGCCGCCCGGCGTCTCGCCGCCCGGCCGGCTGCCGACGTTCACCGCGGCCCAGGCGTGCGCCACGGCCTTGTACTCCGCGCTCGTCGTGCCGTACAGCTCACCGGCGACCGCGAGCGTGCCGGTGCGGGCCTGCGCGTAGTTGGTCGTGGTCGTGAACTTCGTGGTGAGCGCCTTGAACCAGATCAGCGAGGCCTTGTCCCGGCCGATTCCGGTCACCGGCTGGCCGTCGGAGGTCGGCGAGTCGTACTGGACGCCGTTGATCTCCTTCTTGCCGCTGCCCTCGCTCAGCAGGTAGTAGAAGTGGTTGGCGACACCCGACGAGTAGTGCACGTCGATGTTGCCTATGCCCGAGTACCACGCGTCCTTGGACGAGCCGTCCTTGCTCGGCTTGTCCATGTAGCGCAGCGGGGTGCCGTCGCCGTTGATGTCGATCTTCTCGCCGACGTAGTAGTCGCCCTTGTCCTGGGCGTTGTTGGCGTTGAACTCGACGGCCGCCGCGAAGATGTCCGAGGTGGCCTCGTTGAGGCCGCCGGACTCGCCGCTGTAGGTCATGTTGCCGGTCGCGGCCGTCACGCCGTGCGTCATCTCGTGGGCGGCCACGTCGATGGAGGTGAGCGGCTTGGCGTTGCCCGCGCCGTCGCCGTACGTCATGCAGAAGCAGGAGTCCGACCAGAAGGCGTTGACGTAGTTGTTGCCGTAGTGGACCCGGGAGTACGCGCCGACGCCGTCACCGCGGATGCCGCTGCGGCCGTGCACGTTCTTGTAGTAGTCCCAGGTCAGCGCGGCGCCGTAGTGGGCGTCGGCGCCGGCGGTCTCCAGGTTGGCGGGCAGGCCGTTGCCCCACACGTCGTCGGCGCCCGAGAAGAGGGTGCCGGTGCCGGAGGTGCCGCGGTTGAGGTTGTACGTCTTGTGGTTGCCGCGGGTGGTGTCGGTAAGCGTGTAGTTCGACCCCGACTGAGCGGTGCCCAGCGGCACTTGGCCGCTGTACTGGGTGTTGCCCGTGCCGTTCTCGATGCCCTGCCACTGGAAGAGCTTCTTGCCGGTGGCGGCGTCCGTGACGACGTGCAGTTCGTTCGGCGTGCCGTCGTGCTGGAGACCGCCGACCACGGTCTCGTACGCGAGGACCGGCTCGCCCTTGGCCAGCCACACGACCTTGCGCGGCGCCCGGTCCGCGTCCGTCTTCTTCGAGCCCTCGGCCTTCGCGGCGCTCAGCGCCTGCTTCTCCGCCACCGACGCCTTGACCTCGGCGCTCATGTCGATGCCCTTGAGCCGCGCCTTCGCGGCCTTGGTGACACCCTCGGTCTTCCCCGACTTCGCGGTGTCGACGACCAGGTCGCCGCCGAGGACGGGCAGGCCGTCGTAGGTGCGCTCGTAGCGGGTGTGCACCGTGCCGTCACGGTCCTTGGTGACGTCGCGGACGACGAGCTTCTCCTTGGCGCCGAGGCCGAGGTCCTTGGCGGTGTCCGCCTTGGTGGCGTTGGCCTCGCGCAGGAGCTCCGCGCGCTGGGCGGGGAGAGCTTGGCGGCGAGGGCGCCGGGGTCGACCTTCCCGAGCTTCTGGGCGGCGGGGGCGCCCTTCGCGGCGGTGCCGTCGGCCGTGGCGGGGCCGGCCTGGACGGCGACGGCCAGAAGAGCAGCGACGGCGGAGAGGGCACCGGCTGCGGCGAGACGTCTGTGGGAGGTGTTTCTCAACACGGACTCCTTCTGCGCGGCCGCGGGTTGCGCGGCCAGAGCTACCGGCCGGCTGGATCGCCGTCCGGGCAGTGCGGGGGCGGTACGCAGAACTGGGCGGTGCACAACGGGTATTGCGTGAAGAGAAACCGTCGCGTTGTTGAAAGCCGCGCGGCGGTCGAGGGGAAGAGTGGCACCAGAGCCGTGTCTCTGTCAGGGGCGCATCAAGAGTTGGCCGGAAATAGTCCGTTGGCCGGTTGAGCACGTTCGGTATGCGGAGTCCTGGCCTGTGCGCCAGGCAGGTATGCGGGTCGGGCGGCTGTGGCGTCACCGCGCACGGGCCGCCGGGCACCGCCATCCGCGGCCTTCACCGCATGACGGGCGAGTTGGCGTCACTCTGCGTCCCCGGGTGTGCCGTACCGAGGGCGCTGAGCGCGGCGAGCCCGGAGACCAGGGCCGGGCCAGCAGGCCGAAGAGGTGGGGGTAGCCGCCGAGCGGCGCGGCGAGGGCGGCGCCGGCGAACGGAGCGAGGGCGGATGCGGCGGTCCCCGGGGCGGCGAGGAGCCCGGAGAGACGGCCGTAGTGGGTGGTACCCCACCGGTCGGTGACGGCGGTGGCGGTGGTTCACCGTGTGCGGCTGCCGGCCGGCGAAGACGCTGCGGCCGGGCACGGCGGGGAGGAAGGCCGCGACCATGTGCCGGTCGCGCTGATGACCGCGCGGGTCCGCCAGGTGCCGGAGTCCGCCTCGACCCGCAGCCGGTCGCCGTCGCGGCGTACGGCGTCCACACGGGCCCCGCGCCGCACGGGCAGCTCGTAACGCTTCTCGTAGTCGGTGAGGTAGTCCACCACGTGCCCGGCGTTCGGGTACGTTTCGCCGGGCTGGGCAGGCATGAGCCGCCCCGGCAGTGAGGAGTGCTCCGCCGGGGAGAACAGGTGCGGCGAGTCCCACATGTGCTGCCAGGACCCGCCGGGCACCGGACCGGCGTCCAGGATCACGCAGTCGAGGCCGCGTCGCCGCGGGTGGTAACCGGCGGCGAGCCCCGCCTGGCCGCCGCCGGCCACCACCACGTCCGGGTACTGCGTCACGGGGCCGTCGTCACCGCGTCGGCGGCGAACTTCCGGCGCCAGGCGAGCGCGACGTAGACCAGGCCGATGAGGACCGGGACTTCGATGAGCGGGCCGACGACGCCTGACAGGGCCTGGCCGGAGGTGACGCCGAAGGTGGCGATGGCGACCGCGATGGCCAGTTCGAAGTTGTTGCCCGCCGCGGTGAACGCCAGCGTCGTGGTGCGGTCGTAGGCCAGACCGAGGCCCTTGCCGAGGAGGAAGGTCCCGAAGAACATGATCGCGAAGTAGACCAGCAGCGGCAGCGCGATCCGGGCGACGTCCAGCGGCTGGGAGGTGATCGTCCTGCCCTGGAGGGCGAAGAGGATGACGATGGTGAACAGCAGCCCGTAGAGCGCCCACGGACCGATCCTCGGCAAGAACTTCGCCTCGTAGTCGGTACGCCCCAGCTTCTGTTCGCCGATGCGGCGGGTGAGGAAGCCGGCCAGCAGCGGGACGCCGAGGAAGATGACGACGTTCAGTGCGATGTGCCACACGGACACGTCCAGGCCCTGGCCGTCGCCGAGGTTCATCCAGCGCGGCAGCAGGTCGAGGTAGAACCAGCCCAGCAGACCGAACGCGACCACCTGGAAGACGGAGTTGAGGGCGACCAGCACGGCGGCGGCCTCGCGGTCCCCGCGGGCGAGGTCGTTCCAGATGATGACCATGGCGATACAGCGGGCGAGGCCGACGATGATCAGGCCGGTGCGGTACTCGGGAAGGTCCGGCAGGAAGACCCAGGCCAGCGCGAACATCACCGCGGGCCCGACGATCCAGTTGATGACCAGCGAGGAGAGCAGCAGTCTGCGGTCGCCGGTGACACGGTCGAGCCTGTCGTAGCGGACCTTGGCGAGGACCGGGTACATCATGACCAGCAGGCCGAGCGCGATCGGCAGGGAGATGCCGCCGATCTCGATCTTCGCGAGCGCGTCGTTCATGCCCGGGATCAGGCGGCCGAGGCCCAGACCGACGGCCATGGCGAGCAGGATCCACACCGCCAGGTAGCGGTCGAGGGTGGAGAGCTTCTTGACGATCGAGTCGTCCCCGCCCCCGGCGGGGCCCGCGGCGGTGGTGGCCTCGGTGGAGGTCACGGGCAGGCCCTCTTGTTCTCGGCGGCGGTGCGGGCGGAGGCGGCCAGCTCGGCGAAGTGCTCGGAGAGCCCGGTCAGGACCTCCGGCTTGAGCTTGTAGTAGGTGAAGCGGCCGCACGGCTCGGTCTCCACCAGCCCCGCCTCGCGCAGCACCTTCAGGTGGTTGGACAGATTGGTCTGCCTGGCTCCGGTCTCCTCGACCAGGTGCGTCGTGCAGAGCGTCTCGCGCGCCAGCAGGGTCACGATCTTCAGGCGGAGCGGATCGCCCAGCACCCGGATCACGTCAGGATCGACTGAAGTCAGCATGCGCTGATACTCTCACATCATCACCCGCTGATACGAGCGAGCGCTGAGGTCATTGGCGGCCGGGTTCCGCCATGCGACGAGAGAGAACGATCACCATGGCCGACAAGCCGTCCGTCCTGTTCGTCTGCGTCCACAACGCCGGCCGCTCCCAGATGGCCGCCGCCTGGCTGACCCACCTGGCCGGGGACCGCGTCGAGGTCCGCTCGGCCGGCTCGCCCCGGGCGCCGCCGTCAACCCGGCCGCTGTCGAGGCCATGGCCGAGGTCGGCATCGACATCTCCAAGGAGACGCCGAAGATCCTCACCGTCGACGCGGTGAAGGAGTCCGACGTCTGCATCACCATGGGCTGCGGCGACACCTGCCCCGTCTTTCCCGGCAAGCGCTACCTCGACTGGCGGCTGGAGGATCCGGCGGGCCAGGGAGTCGAGGCCGTCCGCCCGATCCGCGACGAGATCAAGACCCTCGTCGAGGGCCTGATCGCCGAGATCGCCCCGGCGCGGCCGCAGGCGACGGCGTGAGCGGGATACGCGACGTCGTCATCATCGGCTCCGGGCCCGCCGCCGCCCTCTGCACCGCCCGCGCCCGGCTGAAGCCCCCGCTGTTCGGCAGCTCCGTCTTCGTGGGCGGCTCGCTGACGACCACGACCGAGGTGGAGAACTTCCCCGGCTTCCCCGACGGCGTCGACGGACCCGTCCTCATGGAGACCATGCGGGCCCAGGCCGAGAAGTGCGGCGCCGAGATGATCGACGACGACATCGTCGCCGTCGACCTCACCGGTGACACCAAGCTGCTCACCGACACCACGGGCACCGTGCACCGCGCGAAGACGGTGATCATCGCGACCGGCTCCGGCTGCCGCAAGCTCGGCCTGCCGAAGGAGGACGAACTGTCCGGCCGGGGCGTCTCGTGGTGTGCGACCTGCGACGGGTTCTTCTTCAAGGGCCGCGACGTCGTCGTGGTCGGCGGCGGCGACACCGCCATGGAGGAAGCCACCTTCCTCACCCGCTTCGCCGCGTCGGTCACCGTCGTCCACCGCCGCTCCACGCTGCACGCCTCGAAGGTCACGCAGGGCCGGGCCTTCGCCGACGACAAGATCGCCTTCGCCTTCGACAGCGAGATCGCCGAGATCAAGGAGAGCGGCGGCATGCTCGCGGGCGTCGTCCTGCGCGACGTCCTCACCGGCGCCACCCGCGACCTCGATGTGACGGGACTGTTCATCGCGATCGGCCACGACCCGCGCACCGAGTTGTTCACCGGCCGGCTCGCCCTCGACGCCGAGGGCCACGTAACGGTCGACTCCCCGGCGACGCGTACGAGCCTGCCCGGGGTGTTCGCCGCCGGTGACGTGGTCGACCGCACCTACCGGCAGGCGATCACCGCCGCGGGGACGGGCGCGGCCGCGGCCCTGGACGCCGAGCGTCACCTGTCGGCCCGGACGGTGGCGGGGAACGCGCCGGTACCAGCCGCCATGCCGGTGTGAGCATCGCGCCTTGAGGCGGCCCACCGCAGGCGATGCCGACGCCCCTGACCAACGTGCCCTCAGCTCACCACGCTCTCCCGCCACGCACGGTGCAGGTCCGCGAACGAGCCCTTGCCGGCGATGAGTTCGGCGGGGCTGCCGTCCTCCACGACGCGGCCGTGCTCCATCACCAGGACCCGGTCGGCGATCTCCACGGTGGAGAGGCGGTGGGCGATCACCACCGCCGTGCGGCCGCGCAGCACCGTGTGCATGGCGCGCTGCACGGCCCGTTCGCCGGGGATGTCCAGGGAGCTGGTCGCCTCGTCGAGGATCAGCACCGCGGGGTCGGCGAGCAGCGCCCGCGCGAAGGCCACCAACTGCCGCTGGCCCGCCGAGATCCGGCCACCGCGCTTGCGTACGTCCGTGTCGTACCCGTCCGGCAGCGACGCGATGAAGTCATGCGCGCCGATGGCCTTGGCGGCGTGCTCGATCTCCTCGCGGGTGGCGTCGGGGCGGCCGATCGCGATGTTCTCGGCGACCGTGCCGGAGAACAGGAACGCCTCCTGCGTCACCATGACCACCCCGCGCCGCAGCTCCGTGACGGGCAGCTCCCGCAGATCGACGCCGTCCAGCAGGACGCGGCCTTCCGTCGGGTCGTAGAAGCGGGCGAGCAGCTTCGCCAGCGTCGACTTGCCCGCGCCGGTCGAGCCGACCACGGCGACGGTCTGCCCGGCGGGCAGCGTCAGATCGAAGCGGGGCAGCACCTCACCGCCCGTGCGGTAGGCGAACCGCACGCCGTCGAAGCGCACCTCGCGGCCCGGGTGCGCCGACTCCGGCGCGGGCAGCTCACGCGCGGCGGAGGGCTCCGGCTCCGGCACGGTCGGGGTCTGGGCGAGCAGGCCCGCCACCTTCTCCAGGGAGGCGGCCGCCGACTGGTAGGAGTTGAGGAACATGCCGAGCCGGTCGATCGGGTCGTACAGCCGCCGCAGGTACAGCACGGCGGCGGCGAGCACGCCGAGCGCAAGACCGCCGTCCGCGACGCGGTGCGCGCCCCACAGGACGATCCCGGCCACGGCGATGTTGGCGACCAGGCGGGAGCCGACGACGTAGCGGGCCATCTCCAGTATGGCGTCGCCGTTGCTGCGCTCGTGGCGGCCGTTGAGCACGGCGAACTCCGCGTCATTGGCCCGCTCCCTGCGGAAGGCCCGCACCGGCCGGATGCCGTTCATGGTCTCCGCGAACTTCACGATGACCGCGGCGATCGCGGTCGAGCGGTTGCGGTACATCACCCCGGCGCGCCGCTGGTAGAGGCGTACGAGGGCGTAGAGCGGCACGAAGGACGCCACCGCGAGCCCGCCCAGGCCCAGGTCGAGCCAGAGCAGCATCATCGAGATGTAGACGAAGGAGAGCAGAACGGTGATGAGTTCCTGGAGTCCTTCGCTGAGCAGCTCGCGCAGCGACTCCACGTCGGTGGTGGAGCGGGAGATCAGCCGGCCGGAGGTGTACCGGTCGTGGAAGTCGACGCTGAGCGCCTGCGCGTGCCGGAAGATGCGTCCGCGCAGATCGAGCAGCACGTCCTGGTTGACGCGCGCGGAGGCGACGATGAAGGCGTACTGGAGGGCGCCCGACGCGCCCGCGCAGAGCAGATAGCCCACGGCGACCGCGATCAGCGGGCCGTAGTCGTCGGCGCGCACGGCCGGCACGCCCCGGTCGATGGCGTACGCGACGAGGAGCGGCCCGGCCTGTACGACGGCCTGCTGCACGAGGAGCAGGACCGCGGCGAGGACGACGCGCCCGCGCAGCGGCGAGAGCAGCGAGCGCAGGAGCGCGCGGGTGGCGCCGGGCGGTGCGGGCAGGTCGTCCTTGTCGAAGGGGTCTTCGTGCACGGCCGTGGGCTCCACCGGCGCCGAGTCGGCCGGGGTCCTGTCGGCAGGGGGCAGCGGCCGTGTCGACGATGTGGTCATCGGGCAGCCTCCTCGGCGGCGCGGTCGGCGGGGGCGGTGTGGTCGGCGGTCTCGGAGCCCGACATCAGCCAGGCGTACTCCGCGTTCTCCCGCAGCAGCTCCTGGTGGGTGCCGACGGCGGCGACGCGGCCGCCGGACAGCAGCGCGACCCGGTCGGCGAGCTGCACCGTGGAGGGGCGGTGCGCGACGATCAGCGCGGTCGTATCCGCGAGGACCCGCCGCAGCGCCGCCTCCACCAGCGCCTCCGTGTGGACGTCGAGCGCGGAGAGCGGGTCGTCCAGGACGAGGAAGCGGGGGCGGCCCACCACCGCGCGCGCCAGGGCCAGGCGCTGGCGCTGACCGCCGGACAGGCTCAGCCCCTGCTCGCCGACCTGGGTGTCGGTGCCCTGCGGCAGGGCGTGCGCGAAGCCGGCCTGCGCCACGTCGAGCGCCCGCGCCAACTCGGCCTCCCCGGCGCCCTCCTCGGCGCCCATCAGGACGTTCTCGCCGACCGTCGCGGAGAACAGCGTGGGCTCCTCGAAGGCGACGGCCACCAGCGCGCGCAGCCGCTCGCGGTCCATCGCCGTGATGTCCTCGCCGTCCAGCGTGATGCGGCCCCCGCTCACCTCGTGCAGACGCGGCACCAGCGCGGCGAGGGTCGTCTTGCCACTCCCGGTCGCACCGACCAGAGCCATGGTCTCGCCGGGGCGGATGCGCAGATCGACGCCGCTGAGAACGGGCGGCGCGTCCGGCGGGGCGTCGGGGTATCTGAACTCGACGCCGTGGAAACGCAGTCCGCCGCCGCCCCCATCGGAGTCGGCCACGCCCGCCTCCGTGCCCCCGCCGCGTGCTCCGGAGCTGCCGGCCCGCGTGTCCGAGCCGGCGGCTCGCGTGGCCCGAGCGTCGGCTTGCGGCTCTTGTCCGGCGGCTCGCGCCGTCGAGTCTCCGGCTCGTGCCCCGGAGCCGTCGGCGGGCGTCTCCGAGCCGCCCCCGCCGCGTGCTCCGGAGCTGCCGGCTCGCGCCTCCGCACCGCCGCCCCGCGCTGCCGAACCGCCGGCACGTACCCCCGAACCTCCGCCACCCCGCGCCGCCGAGCCCCCGTCCTCCGGCTCCGCGTCCATCACCTCGAAGTACCGCTCCGTGGCCGTCGCCGACTCCTGTGTCATCGCGAGCAGGAAGCCGATCGACTCCACCGGCCAGCGCAGCGCCAGTGCCGTCGACAGGAAGGCGACCAGCGTGCCGGCCGACAGGCCGCCGTCGGCGACCCGCACCGTGCCGAGCACGAGCGCCGCCCCGATCGCGGCCTCCGGCAGCGACATGATCACCGCGTAGATCGCCGCGAGGATACGTGCCTTGGCCAGTTCCGTGCCCCGCAGCGTGTGCGACAGCTCGCGGAACGCCCGCGCCTGGCTGCGGTGGCGGCCGAAGCCCTTGATGATGCGGATGCCGAGCACGCTCTCCTCGACGACCGTCGTCAGATCGCCGACCTGGTCCTGCGCGCGCCGCGCCACCGCGGTGTAGCGCCCCTCGTAGTACGCGCAGACGATCACCATCGGGGCCACGGGTGCGAGCAGCACAAGGCCGAGCATGAAGTCCTGGCCCAGCAGAATGATCACGCCGACCACGATCGTCGCGCCGTTGACCAGCAGGAACGTCAGCGGAAAGGCGAGGAACATGCGCAGCAGCATCAGATCCGTCGTGCCGCGCGAGAGCAACTGCCCCGACGCCCACCGGTCATGGAAGGCCACCGGCAGCCGCTGGAGGTGGCGGAAGAGGTCCGCCCGCATGGCGGCCTCCACGCTCGCCAGCGGCCGGGCGACGAGCCACCGCCGCAGCCCGAAGAGCAACGCCTCCGTCACGCCGAGCAGAAGCAGCAGGAGCGCCCCCAGCCATACGCCCGCCCCGTCCCCGTCGGCCACCGGGCCGTCCACCATCCACTTCAGTACGAGGGGGAAGAGCAGTCCCGTACAGGAGGCGATGACGGCGACGACGGCCGCGGTGATCAGGCGGGTTCGGACCGGGCGCACGTACGGCCACAGGCGCAGCAGCGTCCGGACCGTGGACCGTTCCTTGGTGGCGGAATCCGAGGCGGGGTCATCTGATTTCGGCATCAGGAGCGAGCCTACGGACCGTCACTGACAGTGCCCACCGAGTTTTGGCCCGTACGCGGTACTCCGCTGGTCGTAGGGCTGGGCAGGCCCGGGGAGGCCCCGGACCCCTCAGCCACGCACGCCGGCAGCCGACTGACCGGCGGTCAGACGGCTTCCCACAGCGCGGGCGTACTCGGCGGCTCCCAGCCCGGCTGCGCCTGATGCGGCTGCAAGCAGCGGTACGTCGAGCCGCCGTACGTGACCGAGTCACCCGCCGCGTACACCTTGCCGGCAGCCCACGTGCCGCCCGGCTCGGGATCGCCGGGGCCGGGACCGGGACCGGGGTCGCCGCCCCCCGTGGTCCTCAGCGTCAGGCCGAACTGCTGGAGCAGCGGATTGATCGGCTGGTGGAAGGTCGTGCCGCCGCTGCGGCAGTTGCCCGAGCCGCCCGAGGTGACGCCCTGCGCCTGGCTGCCGGAGATGTAGGAGCCGCCCGAGTCACCGGGCTCCGCGCAGACCGTCGTCCGGGTCACGCCGCTGATGGTGCCCTCGGGATAGGTGACGCTGGTGTTGTGCTGCGAGATCGTGCCGCAGTGCCACCCCGTAGTGGAGCCGGACCGGCAGATCGACGCACCCACCGGGGACTGTGTGGAGCCCCCGACGCCGACCCGCTGGCCCCCCGGGCCCTTCACGTACGGGGTGGCGGTCCACTGCGCGTTCGTGGCGACCCAGGCCATGTCCCTGCCGGGGAAGACGGACCCCTGGAAGGTGCCCTGCGCCACCCGGTTGTAGCCGGTGGTCGCCGTTCCCGCGCGTCCGCAGTGCCCCGCCGTGGCGAAGCCCTGCTGGGCGCCCTTGGTGACGGAGAAGCCGATGGAGCAGCGCCCGCCTCCCATGTAGTACGCGTCGCCGCCCACCAGGTCGTACAGCGGACGCGGCCGTTCCGTGGTCTCCTCCACGCGTACGAGGCCGGAGTCGACCCCCGCGGCGGAGACCAGGGAGGTGGCGGCGGCGGCCTCGACGGCGCGCACCACGACCGCGTTGGAGCGCACGTCGACGTACCAGACGGGCGCGTCGCGCGTCGCCGTCTTCTTCGCCGCCCGGTCGAGGCGGGCCTTCGCGGCGTCGAGGCGGGCCACGGAGTGCCGCACGACCTCGGCCCTCGCGCCGCGCGCCTCGATGGCGGGCACGTCGGCGGCGTCGGTGGTGGCCACGGTGAGCTGCTGGGAGGTGGCGCCGTGCACCCAGGCGCCCGCGAAGGTGCGGCCGAGCGCGTTGCGCAGGGCTCCCGCGTCGGCGCCGGCGTCGGCCTCGTTGACCAGACGAGCCTTGGCCTGCGCCGACGTCAGGCCGAGGTCGCGCTGCATCGCCTTCAAGACTCCGGGAGAGGTCTTGCCGACGGCGGCGCTCTCGGCGGGGGAGGGCAACGGGGCGGCGGCGGCCGGACCGGCCTGGGCGGACGCGCTGCCGGGCAGCCCGGCGAGGACCAGGGCACCGGCCGCGGCGAACGCGGCACAGGCCGCGGCGGCACGTCGGTGAGCGGTGGCACCTCTGCGGGGGACGGGTTGTCTGTGCGGGGTGGGGAGCATGCGGGGGACTCCTCGGTTCGCGAGGGATGAGTGGGGAACGAGCAGGCCCGAGCCGGAACGACCCGAACGAGCAGGCCCGAGCCGGAACGACCCGAACGAGCAGGCCCGAGCCGGATCGAGCAGACACGAGCGGGGATCGCCCACACCGTAGAAGCCTCAACCTCCCCCCGGTAACTGTCAGTCGACCCCCGTCCCCGGCGTTATGGAAGGCGCCGCGAGCCACGCCGTGTAACTCTCGCTGCGGGCCGCGGCCTCGGCGTGCGCCGTGCGGGCCTGCGCGAAGACCGCGGCCGCGGTGTCGTGGGCCGGGGCCGCCGGATGCCAGCCGAGCACGTGCCGCCAGTACAGCGGCGTCCCCGCGAGCGCCCGCGTCACCAGCCCCGGCGTCGGCGGGAACGTCGCCCGGCACAGCCCCACCGCCCGCCCCACCTGCACCAGATGAACGCAGGACGCCACATCCGTCTCGTACACCCGCGAAGGGGTGAACCCGGCGCGCGCGCACGCCGCGGTGAAGCAGTCCGCGAAACAGCCGTCGCCCGGTACGTCCGTCCACGCCTCGCCGGCGAACCGCCCCAGCTCTATCTCCTGGTGGCCGGCGAGCGGATGGCCGGTCGGCAGCATGACGAAGACGGGGTCGCGGCCCACCTCCCGCCACACCAGCACCTCGCTCTCGGGCGGCGCGCTCGGCCCGCACGTGCCCACCAGCGCGAAGTCGAGGTTCCCGGCCGCCGTCAGCGCCGCGATCTCCCGCTCCGACCAGGAGATGTGCGTCGACACCGGCACCCCCGGATGCGCGGTGGCGAGCCGGTCCACCAGGGCGCCGAGCAGCGGCCCGTGCGTCCCGCCGAGCCGGAACCCGCGGCCGCCCTCCCAGGCCCGCGCGAACCGCCGCGCCTCCTCCCGCAGTCCGCTCACCGCGGGCAGCACCACCCGCGCCCGCGCCAGGACGAACTCACCGAGCGCGGTGGCCCGCACCCCGTGCCGCCCCCGCTCGAACAGCTCCCCGCCGAGAGCGCGCTCGATCCGCTTCAGCTGCGCGCTCAGCGCGGGCTGCGCCAGCCCGAGCACGGTGGCGGCCTTGGTCAGGCTGCCCGCGTCGGCGATCGCCCGAATCGTCTTCAGGTGCCGCAACTCAAGGTCCATGGCCCGAGCTTGGCGCCCGCCCGGGGGCGCGGCAATACTCCGGTCTGGACCAAGTGCCGGAGCGCGGGCTTGCGAAAGTGGCGGCGGGCCCGTGCCCGCCGCCACGTCAGGTGTGGCCGACCCGCAGCAGCAGCACCGACCGCCCCGGCACCGTCACCGCGGCCCCCGCCCGGTGCACCGTGCCCGGCGGCGCCTCCTGCTCCTCCAGCGCCGTGTCCACCACGACCTCATAGGACCGCGCCCACGGCGGTCCCGGCAGCACGAACTCCAGCGGCCGGTCCGCCGCGTGCAGGACCGCCAGGAAACTGTCGTCGACCACCGGCGCCCCCCGCGCGTCCCGGCCGGGTATGTCCCGCCCGGAGAGGTACATCCCGAGCGTCGCGGCGGGCGCGTACCAGTCGGCCTCCGTCATCTCCGTGCCCCGCGGCGTGAACCACGCCAGGTCCCGCAGGCCGTCCGCCGAGTGCGCCCGCCCGGAGAAGAACGCCCGGCGCCGCAGCACCGGGTGCCGGTGCCGCAGCTCCACCAGGCGTGCCGTCAGCGCGAACAGCTCACGCCAGCCCGGCTCGTCCCGCAGCCCCCAGTCGACCCAGCTGACCTCGTTGTCCTGGCAGTACGCGTTGTTCGAGCCGCGCTGCGTGCGCCCCATCTCGTCGCCAGCGACGAACATCGGCACGCCGGTGGAGAGCAGCAGCGTCGTCATGAGGTTGCGCAGCTGCCGCCGTCGCAGCGCCGCGACGCCCTCGTCGTCCGTCTCGCCCTCGGCGCCGCAGTTCCAGGAGCGGTTGTCGTCGGCGCCGTCCCGGTTCCCCTCGCCGTTGGCCTCGTTGTGCTTGCGCTCGTAGGTCACCAGGTCCCGCAGGGTGAAGCCGTCGTGCGCGGTCACGAAGTTCACCGACGCGTACGGCCTGCGCCCGCCCCACGCGTACAGGTCGCTCGACCCCGAGAGCCGGTACCCCAGATCCCGTACGTCGGGCAGCGCGCCCCGCCAGAAGTCCCGTACCGCCCCCCGGTAGCGGTCGTTCCACTCCGTCCACAGCGGCGGGAAAGCACCCACCTGGTAGCCCCCCGACCCCACGTCCCACGGCTCGGCGATCAGCTTCACGCGCCGCAGGACCGGGTCCTGCGCGATCACCGCGAGGAACGGCGAGAGCATGTCGACGTCGTGGAAGGACCGGGCGAGCGCCGCCGCCAGGTCGAAGCGGAAGCCGTCCACCCCCATCTCCGTCACCCAGTACCGCAGCGAGTCCGTGATGAGGCGCAGCACGTGCGGCTGGACGACCTGGAGCGTGTTGCCGCAGCCCGTGTAGTCCGCGTACCGCCGCGCGTCGTTCGGCTGGAGCCGGTAGTAGCCGCGGTTGTCGATGCCCTTGAGCGACAGCATCGGGCCCAGCTCACCGGCCTCCGCCGTGTGGTTGTAGACCACGTCGAGGATCACCTCGATGCCCGCCTCGTGCAGCGCCCGCACCATCCGCTTGAACTCGCCGACCTGCTGCCCCGCCGTCCCCGACGCCGCGTACGCCGCGTGCGGCGCGAAGTAGCCGATGGAGTTGTACCCCCAGTAGTTCTTGAGCCCCCGCCGCAGCAGGTGGTCCTCGTGCGCGAACTGGTGCACCGGCAGCAGCTCCACCGCCGTCACCCCCAGCCGTACGAGATGCTCCAGCGCCGCCGGATGCGCCAGACCCGCGTACGTACCCCGCAGCTCCTCGGGCACCCCCGGGTGCAGCTTGGTGAAGCCCCGCACATGCAGCTCGTAGATGACCGAGTCCGCCCACGGCGTCTTCGGCCGCCGGTCGTCGGCCCACTCGTCGTCCGGCGCGTCGTCGTGCACGACCACGCCCTTGGGGACGTACGGCGCCGAGTCCCGGTCGTCGCGCACGGTGTCCGCCACATGCTGCTGCGGCCAGTCGCGCACATGCCCGTACACCTCCGCCGGCAGCGTGAAGTCGCCGTCCACCGCACGCGCGTACGGATCCAGGAGCAGCTTCGCCGGGTTCCAGCGGGCGCCCGTCCACGGGTCCCACCGGCCGTGCACGCGGTAGCCGTACCGCTGCCCGGGGCGCACGCCCGGCACGAAGCCGTGCCAGATCCCGTGCGTCAGCTCCGTCAGCGCGCAGCGCGTCTCGACGACCCTGGACCCCTCGGTGTCGAACAGGCACAGCTCCACCGCCTCCGCCCCGCCCGCCCACAGCGCGAAGTTGGTGCCCGCCACGCCGTCAGGACCGGCCTTGCAACGCGCGCCGAGCGGCGTCGGCGCCCCCGGCCACACCGGCCGCGTGGGCGCCGCGCGTGCCACGGCCCGCCGGCTCCCGTTGACCGCGGGGCCGGCCCCTCGGGCGCGGCGCGCCCCTTCGCCCGTGCCTCCCGCACTGTCCCTTGCTCGGATGCGCTCGACACCTGTCAGCCTCCCGCGGCTCTGTCGGCCGACGCGCGAAGAAGGGCATACGGCGTCCCGGCCGCGGCTCCCCCTACGTCGTCCTCCCCACTGTTCTGCCCAGCGCGCGCGTCGCACTCACGTTTCCCCGGGGGACGACGGTCGTTGGGTCCCACGTGAGACAGGTTGCGAGGCGCGCACGGCGCGCAGGGACCGCGCTGGCCGCGGTGGTGGCATGGACAGGCCTGCTGGTGGGGGCGGCGGGCTGTACCGGTGGTGGACTGGACACGGTCCTCGGCAAATCGCGCTCGCCCGCGGACGCGATCCGGGTGTCGCCCGACGACGGGAGCAAGGGGGTCAAGCCCCACGAACGGCTGACGGTGAAGGTCCCGGGCGGGCGGCTGGAGTCCGTCAAGGTGGTCCGGACGCAGGACGCGCAGAAGTTCGAGGTGCCCGGCCGCATCAGCGTGGACGGCATGACCTGGCGGCCGGTGGACAAGGGCCCGCTCGCGGTCGCCGCCACGTACGCCGTCGACGCCGTCGCCCTGGACGGCCACGGCCGCCGCTCGGCCCGGCACACCACCTTCCGCACGGCCGTCCCCGACGAGCGCTTCGTCGCCTACATGGCGCCCGAGAACCGTGCCACGGTCGGCACCGGAATGATCGTCTCCCTGGAGTTCAACGAGGAGGTCCGCGACCGCGAGGCCGTGCAGCGCGCCATCCACGTGAGCGCGCGCCCCGCCGTCGACATCCGCCCGCACTGGTTCGGCCGCACCCGGGTGGACTTCCGCCCCGAGAAGTACTGGAAGCCCGGCACCAAGGTCACCGTCGCCCTGCGCCTGCGGGACGTCGAGGCCGCCCCCGGGGTCTACGGCCTCCAGGACAAGACCTTCGCCTTCACCGTCGGCCGCCACCAGGAGTCCCTGGTCGACGCCGCCGAGCACACCATGGAGGTACGCCGCGACGGCGAGCTGCTCTCCACGGTGCCGATCACCGCGGGCGCCCCCAAGACCCCCACGTACAACGGGAAGATGGTGGTCACGGAGATGCTGGAGGTGACCCGTATGAACAGCCGCACCGTCGGCTTCGGCGGCGAGTACGACATCCCCGACGTGCCGCACGCCATCCGCCTGACGACCTCCGGCACCTTCCTGCACGGCAACTACTGGGCGCCCGACGCCCCCGGAGAGACCAATGTCAGCCACGGCTGCGTCGGTCTGCGCGACGTGAAGGGCGGCAGCGCGAAGACGCCCGCGGGCTGGTTCTTCGACCGGACCCTCATCGGGGACGTCGTCGAAGTGGTCAACAGCAAGGACAAGAAAGTCGCCCCCGACAACGGCCTCGGCGGCTGGAACATGGAGTGGAAGGACTGGGTGAAGTCCGGGTGAAGGACGGCTGACCAAGATCCATCCGCACCCCACGGGCAGTTGGAACGGAACGGTGACATTGGCGGGGAGTCGCCTCCCGGATCCGTGTGGTTATCTATCGCTTGCGCGTGTCTGAAACGCGCAGGTGCACTGGGGTGCGGGCCTGGATCCAGGCCGTGCGAGGGGAGACACATCGTGAACGGGCGACCTATATCGGGGGCTTCGGCGGACGCGCGCGGGCGCGTGCGGCGAAGGGGCGCCAGAGGACTGACGGCGGCGCTGTCGGGAGCGGCACTGCTGGCGGTCGCGGCATGCGGCGGGGGCGGCGGCTCGGACGCGGGCGACGGCGGCAAGGACACGGCGGACAAGAACGCCCCTTCCGCGGCCGTCGTGACGATAGCCCCCAAGGACGGGGCGGAGTCGGTGGCCACCAGCGGCGCCCTGAAGATATCCGCCGACAAGGGCAAGCTCGCCGAGGTCAAGGTCGAGGACAGCAAGGGCAATCCGGTCCCCGGCAAGATCACCTCGGGCGGCACCGGCTGGGCCCCCGCGCACCACCTCGCGGCGGCCACCACGTACAAGGTCCACGCCGTCGCCAAGGACTCCGAGGGCCGCGCGTCCGCCAAGGACACCACCTTCACCACGCTGACCCCGAAGAACACCTTCATCGGCCAGTTCACTCCGGAGGACGGCTCGAAGGTCGGCGTCGGAATGCCGTTCTCGGTGAAGTTCACCCGGGGCATCACCGACCCGGAGGCCGTCGAGAAGGCCATCCGGATCAAGACCGAGCCGTCGGTGCCCGTCGAGGGCCACTGGTTCGGCAACGACCGCCTCGACTTCCGCCCGGAGAAGTACTGGAAGGCCGGCACCAAGGTCACCGTCAAGCTCAACCTCGACGGTGTCGAGGGCCGCCCGGGCGTCTACGGCAAGCAGTCCAAGACCCTGGACTTCACCATCGGCCGCAGCCAGGTCTCCACCGTCGACGCCAAGACGCACCAGATGACGGTCGTCCGCGACGGCAAGCAGATCAAGAAGATCCCGATCACCGCGGGCGCGCCCGGCACGACCACGTACAACGGCGAGATGGTCATCAGCGAGAAGCTCCAGGTGACCCGGATGAACGGCGAGACCGTCGGCTTCGGCGGCGAGTACGACATCAAGGACGTCCCGCACGCGATGCGCCTGTCGACCTCCGGCACGTTCATCCACGGCAACTACTGGTCGGGCGGCGCCTTCGGCAACACCAACGCCAGCCACGGCTGCATAGGCCTGAGCGACGTACGCGGCGGCTACAGCAAGACGACGCCCGGCGGATGGTTCTTCAACAACTCGATGATCGGCGACGTCGTCGTGGTGAAGAACTCCGCGGACAAGAAGATCCAGCCGGAGAACGGCTTCAACGGCTGGAACATGCCGTGGGAGCAGTGGAAGGCGTAACGCCGCCCGATGAGTGACCTGCGGGGCCCGGCGCACTGCGGACCAGTGCGCCGGGCCCCTCTCCTCTTCCGCGTTAGCCCCCGTTAACCTGCTGCGCATGACTGCAACCCTCGAAGTCGCCGAAGGCGTCGGCACGATCCGACTCGACCGCCCCCCGATGAACGCCCTGGACATCGCCACCCAGGACCGCCTCAAGGAGCTCGCCGCCGAGGCCACGCGCCGCGACGACGTGCGCGCCGTGGTCATCCACGGCGGCGAGAAGGTGTTCGCGGCCGGCGCGGACATCAAGGAGATGCAGGCCATGGACCACGCGGCCATGATCGCGCGCTCCGGGGCCCTCCAGGAGTCCTTCACCGCCGTCGCCCGCATCCCCAAGCCCGTCGTCGCCGCCGTCAACGGCTACGCCCTCGGCGGCGGTTGCGAGCTGGCGCTCTGCGCGGACTTCCGCATCGCCGCCGACAACGCCAAGCTCGGCCAGCCCGAGATCCTGCTCGGCCTCATCCCCGGCGCGGGCGGCACCCAGCGCCTGGCCCGCCTGGTCGGCCCGTCCAAGGCCAAGGACCTCATCTTCACCGGGCGCCAAGTGAAGGCCCCGGAGGCTCTCGCCATCGGCCTGGTGGACCGCGTCGTACCCGCCGCCGAGGTGTACGAGCAGGCGCACGCCTGGGCCGCCCGCCTCGCCCAGGGCCCGGCCATCGCGCTGCGCGCCGCCAAGGAGTCCATCGACGCGGGCCTGGAGACGGACCTCGACACGGGGCTGGCCATCGAGCGCACGTGGTTCGCGGGGCTGTTCGCCACCGAGGACCGGGAGCGGGGCATGCGCAGCTTCGTCGAGGAGGGCCCGGGCAAGGCCAAGTTCCTCTGACGCGAAGGCCACCGCGTTCCACTGAACTAGGGCCGCCACACCCCTAGTTGGGGTGGCGTCAGCCGGGGCTGTCCCCCGAAGGGGCGGTTTACGAGCGGCTTGACGCAACCTTGAGTCCGCCCCGCGCCCGGCGCTCGGCAATCGCCCCTGAGTGGGAGAATGCCACAGGTCATGCACGTTTTTTCGGCAGTTTTCTGCCACTGGCATATGCCTTTTCCGTCCCCCGGAATGGTTGGTTCCGGGGGGCTTATTCCGCAGGAACGCCCCCGGAGGGCCCTCTGGGCGGCCATGATGGGGGGCATGGCGGGGCTGGAGGGTTACGAACACCCGCGGCGGCACGGGAGTGCGACCGCGGCACGCTGGTCGCCGGCGGTAGAGGACGAACACGCGCTGAAAGCGCTGGAGTTGTTCGGCAATCCGACGGAAGCGGAGGTGCCGCTGCCGTCGCGCCCGGAGTCCGCCGCCATCGCGCGCCGCCTCGCCCAGGTCGTCGTCCTGCGCACCTGGCGGCTCTCCCCGAAGCTCACCGAGGACGTCGTCCTGCTCGTCTCCGAGCTCGTCGGGAACGCCGTGCGGCACACCGGCGCCCGCGTCTTCGGCCTGCGTATGGAGAAGCGGCGCGGCTGGATCCGCGTCGAGGTCCGCGACCCCTCGCGCGGGCTGCCCTGCCTGATGCCGGTCCACGAGATGGACATCAGCGGCCGCGGCCTTTCCCTCGTCGACAAGCTCTCCGACCGGTGGGGCGCGGACCTGCTGCCGCGCGGCAAGACGACCTGGTTCGAGATGCGGATCTGCGACCGCTGAGGGCGGCTGCGGGGAAGCGGGGGCGGATACGCGGCGCGGGGGCGGATACGCGAAAGCCCCCGGCGGCCGCTGTCGGGCACGGTGGGGGCTTTCGGGAAGCGCCGTGGATGTATGGGGTGTGTTCCACGGCGCCGTGACGACCTGGCCCGGGTCAATGGGGGTCGTGTCTCCGACTATGGCAGACGGGCGTCACCGATCCAAAAGTACTCATCAGCCCATAGATGGGCAAAACATGACAGTTTAGAGGTGAATCCTTGGTGAGATGGGACACCTGCCTGGTAAACGCTGGTTAAGCGCTCCCTGTGGCTGTCGATACGCAAGGGGTCGGTAAGTGGAGGCCGTCCCTCCGGTCTTCGACCCGCAAGGCGACAAATGCGAGCAATCGGCATCTTTGCCCCCCCTTCCCTATTAAATGGTCGCGTGATCGAGACCGACCGCCGCAGAGCCCTGCGCGCGGGCGCCGCCCTTGCCGCCGCGAGCGTGCTCACCGCCGGGTGCGCGGCGACCGGCGGCGCCCCCGCCCGCGCCCGCCCGCCCACGTCCGGAATCCCCCGCCCGGCCCCGGCGGCCGCCCCCGCCCCTCACCGCTTCCCCGGCCGGCCCGTCCAGATCACCCACGGCACCCGCACCCGGCCCGACGTCGCGCTCACCTTCCACGGCCAGGGCGACCCCGCCACCGCCAAGGCTCTGCTCGCCCAGGCGGAGAAAGCGGGCGCCCGCGTCACCGTCCTCGCCGTGGGCACCTGGCTCGACGAACACCCCGGCCTCGCCCGCCGCATCCTCGACGGCGGCCACGACCTCGGCAACCACACCCTGCGCCACCTCGACATCAACACCATGTCCGAGACCGACGCCTACGCCGAGATCACCGGCTGCGCGGACCGCCTGCGCCGTCTCACCGGCTCCATCGGCACCTGGTTCCGCCCCTCGCGCACCCGGACGGCGACCCCCCTCGTCGAACGCCTCGCCCGCCGCGCCGGCTACCCGCACGTCCTCTCGTACGACGTCGACTCCCTCGACCACACCTCGCCGGGCGCCCCGGCCATCACCCGCAAGATCGCCGCCGAGGTCCGCGCGGGATCCGTGGTGAGCCTCCACTTCGGGTACGCGGACACGGTCGCCGCGCTCCCCGACGTCCTGCAAGAACTGGAACGCCGCGGACTGCACGCGGTGACGACCACGGAGCTGCTGACCTGATGCCCCCCACGAAACTCGACCTGACCACGCGCACCGCCGCTCTGCTCGCCGCGGGCGCGGTGCTCGCCGCCCTCGCCGGCTGCGGCGCCGACAAGCGGACCGACGAAGCCCTCGGTACGCAGGGCGCCCGCGAGCCCGCCAAGCCCAAGGTGGCCCCCGGCCTGCCCGGCATGCCGCCGGTCCTCGACCCCAAGGACGCGTACGCCGCCGACCGGCCGAACGCCCTGGCGCCCGTGGCGGAGAAGTTCCTGCCGCGCGTCTACGTCCCCAACACCGAGTCCGACACCATCTCCGTCATCGACCCCAAGAAGTTCAAGGTCGTCAAGACCATCAAGGTCGGCGACCAGCCGCAGCACGTCGTCCCCTCCTGGGACATGAAGACCCTGTGGGTCAACAACGACCTCGGCGACAGCCTCACCGCCATCGACCCGGTGACCGGCAAGACCGGCCGCACCGTCGAGGTCTCCGACCCGTACAACCTCTACTTCACGCCGAACGGCAAGTACGCCGTCGTCATGGCCTCCATGGACCGCGAACTCGTCTTCCGCGACCCCAAGACCATGAACCGCGTCAAGACCGTCCCCGTCAGCTGCGCCGGCGTCAACCACGCCGACTTCTCCATGGACGGCCGCTACTTCATCGTCTCCTGCGAGTTCTCCGGCGAACTCCTCAAGGTAGACACGGAACAGATGCGTATCGTCGACCAGCAGAAGCTCCCCCTCAAGGGCGCCATGCCGCAGGACGTGAAGATGTCCCCCGACGGCAAGAAGTTCTACATCGCCGACATGATGGCCCACGGCATGTGGGTCCTCGACGGCAAGAAGTTCACGAAGCCGAAGCTGCTGCGCACCGGCAAGGGCTGCCACGGCCTGTACGTCAGCCGCGACTCCAAGGAGATGTACGTCTCCAACCGCGGCGAGGGCAGCATCTCCGTCTTCGACTTCCCGAAGAACAAGATCACCAAGAAGTGGAAGCTCCCGCAGGGCGGCAGCCCCGACATGGGCGGCGTCTCGGCGGACGGCAAGACCCTCTGGCTGTCGGGCCGTTACGACTCCGAGGTGTACGCCATCGACACCCGCACCGGCGTCCAGCTGGCCCGCATCCCCGTGGGCAGCGGTCCGCACGGTCTGGCCGTGTACCCGCAGCCCGGCCGCTACTCACTGGGACACACCGGCATCTTCCGTTGACAGTTTGACGGTTGACGGTTGATCAATGTCACCGCCGGGCACAAAAGGGGCAGTTCACAACCCCCCCGCCGTACCGCCCCGCCCGGAGGTCTCCCCATGCTGCGCGGCATCGATGTCAGCTCCCACCAGTCGACCTTCAATACCGAGGGCCTCTCCTTCGTCATCATCAAGGCGACGGAGGGACGTTCGTACGTCAACCCGAAACTGACCGCCCAGACGAAGCTGGCCCGTGACGGCGGCTGTGTCGTCGGCTACTACCACTTCCTGTGGCCGGGGAACATCGCGGACCAGGCCAAGTACTTCGTGAGCAAGGCCCCCGAGAAAGCGGGGGACTTGCTCGCGGTGGACTGGGAGTGGACGGGGGACCACACGCGTGCGACCAACGGCGAGAAGGACCGCTTCATCCGCGAGGTGAAGCGGCTGCGGCCGAACCACAGGGTCCTGTTGTACGCGAATCGCGATTTCTGGCTGAACCGGGACACCACGTCCTACGCGGGCGACGGCCTGTGGATCGCCGACTACGTGAGCGCGGGCAAGCCCCGCATCAAGGCGAAGTGGAAGTTCCACCAGTACACGTCGACGCCTCTGGACAAGAACGTCGCCCGCTTCGAGAGCGAGGACGCGCTGCGGGAGTGGGCGTCGCCCTAGCCCGCTGCTCCGGGGGAGCGGGAAGCGGGGGGCGGGGGCAGGGGGAGCGCGGTGTCAGGCGCGCCAGTCGGCCCCGCGCTCCGGGGAGGCCGCTTCGAGGGCCTTGCGGATCTCCTCGACGCCACCCCTGTTGCCGTACACGGGAGTTCCGGGCTGCTGACGCCAGGACTCGTCCTGGCCGCCGTTGTCGACGGTGTCGAAGCCGAGCTCGTCGACAAGCTCGCGTACGACCTTCTTGGCGGCCTCGTCGTCACCGGACACCGGCAGGGCGACGCGGTCCGGGGCGCCCTTGGGGCGCGGCTTGTCGAGGATGTCGTCGGCGTATGTGCCGTTGAACGCCTTGATGACGGGGTGGCCGATCTGCCGTTCCGTCCAGCGGCTCTCCGTCAGGCCCTCCTCGATCTCGGCGATCCTGCCGTCGCGCTGCTGGGGGTAGTAGTTGCCGGTGTCGATGACGGCGACGTTCTCCGCCGCGCCGTCGAGGAAGCCCGCCGGGAGTTCGGGCACGGCCTTGAGCGGGACCGTCACGACGACGACCTGCGCGCCGCGCGCCGCCTCCTCGACGGGGGCGGGCGTCGCGCCGGTCTCCTCGGCGAGGGCGGTCAAGGTGTGCGGGCCGCGCGAGTTGGCGACGGAGACGTCGTGGCCGAGGGCGGTGAGGCGGCGGGTGAGGTTGCCGCCGATGTTGCCCGCGCCGATGATGCCGATCTTCATGCCTGCCCCTTGGGTGAATCGCGGTCGTGGTGAAGCACTGTCGTAACGGAGGTAACCTCCGGATCCGGCCGCCTATTCCGGCCCGCCCGCCGCCGTTCGGAAGGGCCCGTTCAGGAGGGGCCCGTTCGGGAGGGTGCGGGTACGGCGCCGGAAACCGCTCGCCGCCGGGTGAGTGCCGTACGCAGCGCGAGGAACACCAGCAGGCCGAACGGTGAGAGCAGGATCGTCAGGACGAGCAGCGGCCCGGTCACCGCCGGGTGCACGCCGAGCCGGCGCGACTCCCGGTACATCCACTGGCCGAGCAGCAGATCCCAGGCGATGACCTGCGCCCAGATCGCCCCGGCCCCGTTGGCCCGCGCCGTCAGTGCGCGGAAGCCGTCGATGTCGGGGCCGCTGACCGCGGACCACAGTTCGGGCATGACCGGGAGCGCCATCGCGAGGTGGACGACGAGGATCGGGACGACGGTCAGGGGTGACGCGGCCAGCCGGTCGGTCGGGCGCCGGCCGGGCGCGAAGATCATGAGGAGCCAGACCGGGGCGGCCAGCCAGAACGACAGCTCGAAGAGGAATCCGGTCATGACACGAGCTCCGCGTCCTGCGGGGGAGACTGCTTCGGGAAGTCCCGTGGTGGAGCGGCGGCTTCGGGGCCGGGCGGCCGGGCCGGGGCCCGCAGCGCCGCGTACGTCGCCGCGGCTGTGGCGCAGGCGAGCAGGCCCGCCGCCGTCAGGGTCGCGCCGTCCGGGTGGATCAGCGGCTGACCGCGCAACGCCTGCCAGGTGACCAGGGCGAAGAGTGCCGCGTACGCCCCCGAGGCCAGCAGGACGAGCCGCAGCCGCACCCGCGCGTCGGCGAGGCGGGCGACGCGTGGCGCGAGCGCGGTCAGTGCCATGACGAGCAGCGGGAGAAGTTGCAGCGCGTGCATGCCGACGAAGTGCGGGACGCGCAGGTCGCCGCCGGTCGTCGACCAGCCGGTCAGCGGCATCGAGGGGCCGCCGTCCGCGACGCCCACGCTGTGCGCGCCGACCACGGGGGACTCGCCGCGCCGCTGGCCGGCCGTGGGCTGTGTCATCAGGAAGCCGACGGCGGCTCCGGCCAGCGCGATGGCGATGCCGCAGCGCAACGCCCAGGCAGAGGCCCGGTCGGCGATCCGGGCGCGCAGGAGGAGGACCGCGAGGGCGAGCGTGCCGAGCCAGAGGATGACGACGGCGATGGCCATCACGTTGAACAGCGTCTCGTCGAAGGGGGTCTGGTGGTTGAAGTGGCTGCGTTCCCCGCGTATCACCTGGCCGGTGATGATCACCATCTCGACGACGCTCGTCGCCACGACCACCGTGCCCGCCCACCATCCCGCGCGTCGCCCGCGGTCGAGCAGCGACAGCAGCCAGGCGAGCGAGAGTCCGTACGCGATGAACGAGAGCGAGAACTTGAACGGCTTGGCCCAGATCCGGGCACCCGTGAGGACCCGGTCGTCGACCACGAGCCCCACCGCGGACACGAGGGCCAGGGCGCCCATGGATGCCGAGAACAGTACGAGTGGCTGGTGCCATGAACGCCATAAGGGTGTGCGGATGGGTGTGCGGATGGGCATGGGTTCCCCTTGGTCTCAGGCCTGTGGCCGGTCTGCGGTCGGTCCGCGAGAATAGATAGTGGCGCTATCCGCTATCTGATAGCGCCACTATCTATGATGGGTCCGGGGGTTGGCAAGGGGGATCTGATGAACTGGAGCGGGAGCGGGCCGTGCGTATTGGTGAGTTGAGCCGCAGGACCGGCGTTCCGGTGCCGACGATCAAGTACTACGTCCGTGAAGGCCTGCTGCCGCCGGGCGAACTGTCCAGCCCCAACCAGGCGCACTACGACGACACGCACGAGCGCAGGTTGCGGCTGATCCGCGCGTTGTTGGAGGTGGGCGGGCTGAAGGTGGCCGCCGTCGCGGAGGTACTCGGCGCCGTCGAGGACCCGGGCCGCCCCCTGCACAAGGTCCTCGGCGCGGCGGCGGACCGGCTCGGCGGCGGGGGCGTCATCCCCGGTGACGACGCCGAGGCGGACGCCGCGAACGCCGCGGTCGAGGCGCTGATCGCGCGGCGCGGTTGGCGGACACACGAGTCGAACCCCGCCGCGGGGGACCTGTCACGGGCGCTGGCGGCCCTGGCCTGGCTGGGCCACGGGGCGTACGCGGAACTGCTCGACGAGTACGCCGACGCCGCCGAACTCGTCGCCCGCGCCGACCTCGGCTACGTGGACCGGCGGGTGGCGGTCGAGGACCGCGTGGAGAGCGTGGTGATCGGCACGGTCCTCGGCGAGGCGGTGTTCAACGCGATGCGCAGACTCGCACATGTGGACGCCTCGGTGCGGCTTTATGGGGGCGGGGCGGGCGGGGCGGAGGCGGGTTCGGAGGAGGGTTCGGAGGAGGGTTCGGAGGGTGAGAGGGCGGACGGCGAAGGAGCCGGGCGGTGAGTGAGGGGGCGTACGAGGGGCGGCGGACCCCTCAGTTCTGACCGAGCAACAGCCCTAGCGTCGCCTGGAGTTCGGCCTGTGCCACCCGCGCCGCTCCTTCGGCGTCCCTCGACTCCACGGCACGCACCAGTTCGGTGTGCGAGGCCTCGCCGTGGCTCGCCTCCTCGCGGCGTACGTCGATGAGTTCGAGGAGGCCGATCAGGCCTTGCCGCAGCGCGGGCATGAACTCCGCGAACAGGTCGGTCAGCACGGGATTGCGCGCCGCTGCCACGACTGCCGCGTGCAGGGCGATGTCGGCGTCGACGAACGCCGCGTCGCCTTCGGCCGCCGCCGCCCTGCGCGCGTCGAGCGCGGCCCGCATCGCCGTGATGTCCTCGTCGGTGCGCCGCATCGCCGCCAGCCGGGCAGCCTGCACCTCCACCAGCATCCGCACCTCGTACACGTCGGTGACCGCCGCCCGCCGCAGCCGGGCCGGCCAGTCCGCGACGGGTTCCGTGGCGACGACGAAGACGCCGGCGCCCTGCCGGGCGCGCACGAGCCCGGCACCGGTGAGCGCGCGCAGGGCCTCGCGGAGGGTGGAACGGCCCACGCCCAGTTCCTTGGCGAGCGTCGTCTCGCCGGGGAGCTTGGTGCCGACGGGCCACTGGCCGCCCGTGATCTGCTTGCGCAGGCTGGCGGCGGCCTGCTCGACGAGCGGGCTGGGACGTACGGAGTCGAGCGGCATCGGGCGGGGGCCTTTCGGGCGGACGGGGGCGGAGCGGAACGTGTCTGGAAGTTACTCGTCAGACAAGCTACTCGTCCGGGAGTTGCTTGTCTGACGGCTGCTTGTCTGACGGCTGCCTGTCTGACGGTTGCTTGTCTCACGGCTGCCTGTCTGACGGTTGCTTGTCTGACGGCTACTTGGCGGGCGCGGCGCCAGGTCACGGTGTGTCCGGCTGGGAAGGACTTCCGTGGCCCGGCGCCGCGCCCGCAGGCGCAGCTGCCCGAATCCGCTTCCCGAGGCTGCCCTCAAGAGCAGACGGACGCGGGCCAGCGGCCTGCCATCACCTTGCTGAGCATGTCCCGGAACATCCCGAGCTCGTGGTGTGTCAGCGGGGCGAAGAAGGCCGACTCGACCTCCGAGGCCACCTTGTTCGCCTCGGCCAGCGCCTCACGGCCGGCGTCCGTGAGGTGCAGTTTGTAGCGTCGCCGGTCGGCCGGGTTGCGTTTGCGTTCGACGTGCCCGTTGCGTTCCATCTCGTCGATCACCGACACCACCGTGGTCGGGTCGAGATTGAGCAGTCTGCTCAGATCCTGCTGGGACAGCTCGGGGCCACTGGCCAGCGAGGCCAGGACGAGGAAGTAGCGGGTGCGCATGCTGACCGCACCGGTCAGCGCGCTCTCCGCGTCCTCGTCCAGCAGCATCGCCGCCTTGTGGAGCAAGTACCCAGGACTCTCGGCAACGAGGAAGTCCTCCCGGGGCGATTGCCGTGCTGTGCCCTGCTCGGCGTCGCAGTTGCGAGTCACAAGCCCTCTCCTCCAATCATCGGTTGTTTCTAGCATCGAAGGTACCAACGTTCCGTTGGGATGTGCCATGAGCGGGGGGCGTGCCTCCGTTTTTCGGCCACGGCTGTTCGCCGGAGTCCCCGTGCCGCAGATCAATGTCTGCGACGCAATGAACCTTGACCATTGTTCTCTGGATCGTCTAAATTTCGATGGTCTTGAACACCGACGGTTGAGGAGCCCTGCATGACCACGGAACACACGCCATCCCCCATGAGGTGGTGGACTCTTGGGATCGTCTCGCTGGGGACGTTCATGCTGATGCTCGATCTGAGCGTGGTGGCCATCGCACTCCCGCAGATCCACGACGATCTGCAGGGCAGCTTCGCCGACCTGCAGTGGGTGTTCGACGCTTACGCCCTGACGCTCGCGATCTTCCTGGTGGCGGCGGGCTCACTGGCCGACCGGCACGGCCGCAAGAAGCTCTTCCAGATCGGCTTCGCCATCTTCATCGCCGCCTCGCTGGCCTGTGGCCTGGCCGGTGACGCCACGGCACTGAGCGTCTTCCGCGCGGTCCAGGGCGTCGGCGCGGCGGTCATGTTCGCGGTGGGCCCGGCCATGCTCGGCCACGAGTTCCACGGCAAGGAGCGGGCGACGGCCTTCACCGCCTTCGGTGCCGCTGTCGGTCTGGCCGTCGCGGCCGGCCCGCTCATCGGCGGTGCGCTGACCGAGTCGCTCTCCTGGCGCTGGATCTTCTACATCAACGTCCCGGTCGGCATCATCGCCATGGTCATCGGCGTGCTGCGCGTCCGCGAGTCGTTCAACCGGAAGGCTCCCGCCACCGACTGGGCGGGCCTGTTCACCTTCAGCGTCTCGCTCGGCACCCTGGTCTTCGCCGTCATCCGGGCGCCTGAAGAGGGCTGGACCAGCGGCTTCACGATCAGCCTCTTCGCCATCAGCGCGGTCTTCCTGGCGCTGTTCGTGACCATCGAGCGGCGATTGGGCGAGCGCGCCATGATCGACCTCGCGTTCTTCCGCAACCCCACGTTCGTCGGCATCTCCCTCGTCGCCATGGTGGGCAACGCGGCGGCACTGCCGTCGATCTTCTTCGAGACCAGCTACCTCGAAAACATCCTGCACTTCGACGCCTGGGACACGGGCCTGCGCTTCCTGCCGCTGACCGGAGCGATGTTCGTGGCCGGCGCGATCGCCGGAAACATGATCGGCAAGGCGCCCTTCCGGTTGCTGCTCGGCGGTTCCACGGCCGTCATGTCCATCGGCCTGGTGCTCCTCTACCTGGCCGAGGCCGACTCGAAGTGGACGGTGCTCCTCCCGAGCATGCTCATCACCGGCTTCGGCATGGGCGCCTTCAACCCGGCCCGGGCCGCGCTCGCCATCGGCGTCGCGGAACCGGAGAAGTCCGGTGTCGCCTCCGGCATCAACGAGACCTTCCAGCAGATCGGTATCGCGGTCGGCATCGCGGGCGTCGGAGCCTTCTTCCAGCACCGGGTGGCCGACGACTTCGCCGCCTCCGAGGCAGGCAAGGCCATGGGCGCCGAAGCCGCGGAGGAGGCCTCCCACGGCATCAGCGCCGGGGCCATCGACACCGTGGCCAAGGGCGCGGGCGAGCTGGGCGACCAGGTGACGGCCGCCGGGCGCGAATCGTTCGTGGGCGCCTTCCAGGACGCCATGGTCCTCTGCGCGGGCCTCGGGTTCACCGCAGCCCTCATCGGCTTCCTCATGCTGCGTACGAAGGACCTGCACCCCAGCGCGGTGTCGTCGACCATCCCGCCGGACGTCGACGAGGACGGCGCCGTCCGTCCGGACGCCGCGAAGGACGACGTAGTGGGTGCGTCCGTCTGACCCGCCAGGCGGAACGAGATCGCAACCATCCACGCGAGGAGTGGGGAACCGAACGGATGACGGCGACCGCGCACTCACCCGCGCCCGTCCTGTGCGGTCTGGGCACCTGGCTGCCACCGCACGTGGTCACGAACGAAGACCTCAGCCGGGAACTGGACACCTCGGACGAGTGGATCCGCAGCCGCACCGGCATCGGACGGCGCCATGTGGTCCAGCCGGGCGAGGCGACCTCGGACCTGGCCGTGGAGGCGGGGCGGCGGGCGCTGAAGTCCGCCGGTCTGGACACCGTCGACATGGTGATCGTGGCCACCACCACGCCCGACCGGCAGTGCCCCGCCACCGCCCCGCTCGTCGCGTCGCGGCTCGGCCTGGGCACGGTCCCGGCGTTCGACGTCGGCGCCGTCTGCACCGGTTTCCTCTACGCGCTGGCCACGGCGGCCGGTTTCCTGGCGGCGGGCACGGCCCGCACGGTCCTGGTGGTCGGGGCCGACACCTACTCGACCATCCTCGACCCCGCGGACCGCTCGGCCCGCGCCATCTTCGGTGACGGCGCCGGGGCGGTCGTCGTGCGCGCCGGACGGGCGGACGAGCCGGGCGCGTTCGGCCCCGTGGAACTCGCCAGCGACGGCAGCGGCTGCGATCTGATCATGGTGCCCTCGGGTGGCTCCCGTGACCCGTTCCGCGCGGCGACGGCCCAGCAGGCCGACCCCTTCTTCCGGATGCAGGGCAAGAAGGTCTTCCGTAGCGCCGTGGAGCGGATGGCGCAGTCCTCTCTGACCGTGGCCGAGCGGTTCGGGTGGAGCGTCGACGACATCGATCTGCTCGTCGCCCACCAGGCCAACATCCGCATCATGCACGGGGTCGCCGACAGCGTCGGGCTGCCGCGGTCGCGCTGCCACGTCCACCTGGACAGGGTCGGCAACACGGCGGCCGCCTCTATTCCGCTGGCCCTCGCCGACGCCGTGGAGTCAGGTCGTCTGACCCCTGGGGCCCGCGTCCTGACCACGGCCTTCGGTGGCGGCCTCACCTGGGGCGCCGCCGCCCTGCGCTGGCCGGACATCAGCCCGGCCTGAGCCCGCTCGGACCGAGAGGACCCCGTATTCCCGTATTTCCGATCCGGGTCAGCCCATACTTTTTCTATTTTTCTCCGATTCTTTCCGATTCTTTCCGACCGAGATCATGGAGTCATGTGATGAACGATGTGTACGAGCGTTTCGTGGGCCTGCTGAGCGGCTTCGGCATAGAGACCGACGAGGTGCGTCACGACAGCACCTTCAGCGAGCTCGAATTCGACTCGCTGGCCCTGGTCGAGATCTCCCTCGCCCTGCAGAACGAGTTCGGCGTGGCCGTCGACGACGACGAACTGCGGGCCGAGGACACCATGGACCAGGCCGTCAAGGTGATCGAGGCGAAGCTGGTGAGTGCCTGATGCCCGCCGTCGGGCCCGCGCGTACGGGCTCGTTCGACGCAGCCGTCACCGGCATCGGCATGGTGACGGCGGGAGGCGTGGGCACGACGGCGACCTGGGACCGGGTGTGTGAGGCCGCGGGCACCGCGGCACGGGAGGTCCCCGGCCTCGCGGGGATGCCCGTCGGCTTCGCCTGTGTCGTGCCGGACTTCGACGCCGCCACGCTGATCGGCCGGCGCAAGGCGTGGCGGCTGGACCGCAGCAACCAGCTGGCGATCGCCGCCGCGGCGGAGGCCGTGGCGGACGCCGGACTCGTTCCCTCCGCCTGGGACGGCGCCCGCGTCGGCGTGGTGCTCGGCTGCGGCCTCGGCGGCGCGGGGAGCTGGGAGAAGCAGTACGACGTCCTGCGGGAGGCGGGCCCGCGGCAGGTCTCACCCACACTCATCCCCATGCTGGTGCCCAACATGTCGGCCGGCTACGTGGCCATGGAGATCGGCGCCCGCGGGCCCAACATGGTCACCGCGACGGCCTGCGCCTCTGGGACCACGGCCGTGGGCATGGCGCGGGAACTGCTGCGCAGCGGCGCGTGCGACGTGGTGCTCACCGGGGGCACGGAGTCGTGCGTGGTCCCCTCGATCTCCACCGGCTTCAGCCAGATGGGCGCGCTGTCCGAACGCCACGAGGACATCGCGAGGTCGTCCCGGCCCTTCGACGCGCGGCGCGACGGTTTCGTGCTCGCCGAGGGGGCCGCGGTGCTCGTCCTGGAGCGTCAGGCGGACGCGGAGGCCCGTGGCGCCCGGGTCCGGGCGAGGGTCAGCGGCTACGGCGCCTCGGCCGACGCGTACAACGCGACCGCGCCGGACCCGGAGGGCGCGGGCGCCGAACTGGCGCTGCGCGCGGCTCTCGCGGACGCCGCGCTGAGCCCCGGCGACATCGACCACGTCAACGCGCACGGCACCTCCACCCCGCTGAACGACACGATGGAGGCCCGGCTCATCCGCCGGGTCCTCGGCGACCGGCCGTCCGTGACCTCGGTGAAGGGTGTGCTGGGCCATTCGCTGGGCGCGGCCGGGGCCATCGAGGCAGCGGTCACGGTGCTCAGCATGGAGCACTCGTTCGTGCCGCCGACCGCCAATCTGGAGAGCCAGGACGTCGAGGCCGACATCGATGTGGTGGCCAAGGCGGGGCGCGAAGGCGAGGTCCGGGCCGCGGTCAGCAACTCCTTCGGATTCGGCGGGCAGAACGCCGTACTGCTGTTCACCGCGGCATGAGGTCCGCCGGGAACGGCGGGGCGGGCCCGAGCCGACCGCCCTGGGCCGCGGTGGCGACGGCCTCGGCGCAATCCCCCGACACGCCGTCACCGTCACCGTCGTCGGCGCCGTCACCGTCACCGCCGTTGGTGTCATCGTCGGCGTCGGCGTACCCGCACGTCATGCGGGACGCGGCGGTGCGGCGGGCGCTGCGCAGGACCCTCGTACACACGGTCGCGCTCAGTTGTGCCGGCACACCGGTCGACGAAGGGGACGCGGAGCCCCCCGGAGTTGGTTTTCCGCCATGATCAGGACCCGCCGTCATGCGGTCGCCTTCGGCCGCTTCACCCGCTACGCCGGGCTCGGCGGGGGAGTCACGGTGGCCGCCTCGGCCGTGCTCGTGCCCCTCTCGCAGTGGCTTCCGTGGATCGTGGCCAACGCGCTGGTCACGGTCGCCTCCACGGTGGTGACCACCGAACTCCACGCCCGGGTCACCTTTCGGTACGGCCCGCCGGACCTCGCCCGGCATCTGCGGAGCGCGGCCACCGTCGCCGTCGGCTGGCTGGTCACCTCGGGCGCCGTCGCCGCTCTGTACGCGCTGCGCCCCGACGCGGGGCCGCTGCACCAGCAAGTGGTCTACCTCTGCGCCGCCGGCCTCGTCGGTGTCGGGCGGTACGCGGCGCTGAGGCTGACGGTTTTCGTCGAGCACCGCACGGTGAGCGGTGCGTCGGCACTGTGAACCCCGGAGGGCGGAACCCACCGCCACTCCCTCCCTCCCTTACTCCCCGTCGTCCGCCGCCCGCCCTCCTGCTTACTCCCTGTTCTCTTGTTGGCGATTGAGCCGAGAACAGGGAGTACGTTTTTGTGCATTCCCCTAGCGCGGGGGCCCGGAGTTAGTAATTCCGGAAATGGCGGGAAGTCATCTTGTGGAAAGTCCTGGCTTCGGTAACGCGAGTGGCGTAAACTCGCCCTTGTGAGTGCGAGGACCGATGCCCTCTCAATGTGGTGAGGGTCATTCAGGTCGCGCCGGTCGATGCCGCCTTGGACGCGTGCTCCGACTTTCCGGGGGTTGCGAATTGCTGGTCGTAAAAGCGGCCGGCTCGCAGTAAGAAGAGAGTGTCTGCGCTTTTTCGCGCCTCCTCAGGAATTTCCACCTCACTCCGATCCATTTCGCTGATGATTTGGTCGGTATGTCACCGGATGACTCACTGGGTGAGCCCTGCTCTTTTCTTGTGTGAAATTGGAGTGGTACATGACGGAGTCGACGGTCGTAAGACCCGCCGAGAGTGCTGTGCCCGACGAGGCCGCACGGCGTCCCGCCGGCGCTCGGGCCCTGGCGGAGGGCCTGGAGCGGTGGCTGGGGGATCCGGAGCTCGAAAGCAACTCCGCGTCCTTTGTCCGGGCTCTGGAGTCCGATGAACGCGAAGAGCTGCCGGATGTCGGCATCGACCGGCTGCGTGCCTTTGGATTCCATCGGTATTTCGTTCCCGAGCGCCTGGGCGGCGCGCTGCGTACGGCTGAGGACATCCTCATGCTCAGCCGGGTGATCGCGCGCAGGGACATGAACCTCGCGGTGAGCGAGACCACGCAGATCTGGATGATGCTCGCCTGGCTCGGCGGTGACACCGAACAACAGACGAGGCACGCGGCGGCAGCGCTCCGCGGAGAAGTCGTGCCCTGCCTTGCCTACTCCGAGCCGGCGCACGGAGCCGACCTGGCCGCCAATGAATTCCTGGCCACACCGGACGCCGGACAGTACGTCCTGTCCGGCGAGAAATGGCCCATCAACCGCGGACAGACGTCCACGCACGTCGTGCTGCTCGGCACCACCGGGGACGAGCGCACCCCGGCCAAGCGCCGGCAGTCCCTGTTCCTGCTGGAGAAGGCGCACGTCACAGCCGGCACGGTGGCCGGAGTGCCCCGCGTTCCCACGTACGGCCTGCGAGGCTGCGACATCAGCGGCGTCGCCTTCGACGGGGCCCGGGTGGACGCCTCGGCCCGGCTGGGCGCCGAGGGCGAAGGGCTCGAACTGGCCCTGCGCGGCCTGCTCATCACCCGGACCTTCTGCACCGGCCTCTCGCTCGGCGCGGGCGACACCATGCTGCGCACGGCGAGCGGATTCCTCTCCCGGCGCATGCTGTACGACGGCCCGGCGAGCGAGATCCCCTACGTCTCCGAATCCCTGGCCAACGCCTACCTGAGCATGTTGGTCGCGGAATGCGAGAGCCTCGTGGCGATGCGCGGACTGCACCTGTACGCCGAGGAGTTCAGCGTCTGGGGCAACCTCACCAAGGTGCAGGTGACCCGCCTGATCGACGCCAACAGCAAGGTGCTCGCCCGCACGCTCGGCGCCCGCTACTACATGCGCGCTCCCGAACACGAGGGCATCTTCCAGAAGATGCTCCGTGACAGCGCCGTCGTCTCCGTCTTCGACGGCAGCGAGCCGGTGTGCCTGGACAGCATCGCCCTTCAGCTGCCCGCCATGGCCAAGGCCCACGGCCGGGAGCGCGACGAGGACTGGCGGGCCCTGTACGACCTGCGGGCCGAACTGCCGGCCTTCGACCCGGCCCGTGGCAGCGTCTTCGGCCGCGGCAGGGACGCCGTCCTCGCCGGCCTCCCCGCGCTGATCGGCCGCCTCGCCGAGCTCTCCCCCTCGGACGGCTGCGACGAGGAACGGCTCGCCGCCCTGCGCACCCGGGCCGAGGGACTGCGCCAAGAGCTGGACGCGGTGTTCGCACGCGTCGATGAGGCGCGGCGGTGGACGGCGGCGCCGGCCGGGCAGCCGACGGCGTCCGCCAAGACCACCGCGCCCCCGCTGATCAGGCTGGCCGAGGAGCTCTGCTCCCTGCACGCCAAGGTCGCCGCGCTCGGCATCTGGCTGTTCAACCGCGACCACCTCGGCGTGTTCTTCGCCGACGGCGCCTGGCTCCAGGCAGCCCTGGACCGCGAGGAAGTCCACCAGTACCAGGTCGGCGACCTCGCACCGGCGACGGCGCTCGCGCTCCTCACCCGGATGAACTCCCAGCGCGCCGACAACGCCTTCTTCTCCATCATGACGGTCCGTCAGGCCCAGCCGGGCGCCCGCGAGGCGAGCCCGGGCCACGCATCCGCCGACGCCCTCTGAACAGACTTCTCACCCATCGGAAGGTCTCACCCCGTAATGAGCGACAGCGACATGACGATCGACGACATCCGGAACATCCTCGTGAAGGCGCTGGCCGCCGAGGCGGGGATCTCCCCCGCCGACATGGCGACCGACCAGCCCTTCACCGCGTACGGCCTCGACTCCATGGCGGCGCTCTCGATCAGCATGGAGATCGAGGACACCTGCGGGATCTCCGGCCTGCCCGCCAGCCTGCTGTGGGACCACCCGACGGTGGACTCCCTGGCCGAGGCGCTCTCGGCGCTGCTGAACCCCCGGCTCGTCCCCGCGACCGCGGGCGCCGAGTGATGACGGCGCAGACGACCACAGGCGCCGAGGGCTCGGCCGCCCCGACGCCGTTCGTCAACGCGCAGCAGGCCGGCCTCTGGTTCATCCACGAGACGGACCCCGGATGCTCCGCCTACCACGTCGTGTTCGCCGCCGAGGCGACCGCCGACGCGGAGCTGGGCGGCGAGGTCACCGCGATCCTCGACGACCTCATGCGCGAGTACGACGCGCTGCGCGTCGGCTTCCGCCCCGGCGAGGACGGGCCCCAGCAGTGGGTCCAGGACACCGTGCCGCTCGACCTGCGGCACGTCGACGCGCGGGACCTGTCCGCCCAGGCCCTGCGTGACCTGATCCGGACGGACAGCCGCGCGCCGTTCGACCTGGCCCGGCCGCCGCTGTGGCGCGTACACCTCTACCGCACCGCGGAGCGCACCTGGACGTTCACGGTCGTGGCGCACCACATCGCGTGCGACTTCTGGTCGCTCGGGCTCCTGCTCTCCGAGGTGCGCAACCGACTGGAGGGCACACCGAGCCGGTTCACGCTCGACGGCACCGCCTTCGCCTCGTACGCCGAGCGGCAGCACGCCTTCCTGACGACCGACACGGCCGCGGCGCTGCTCGGCGCCGAAGCCGAGCGGCTGGCGGACGCGCCGTCCGGCCTGGACCTGTTCGGCGACCACCCGCGGCCCCCGGCCCCGACGTACGACGGCGGCTCGGCGCCCTTCGCGCTCTCCGCCGCAGGGACGGAAGCGGTGCGGGCCCTGGCCCGCGCGTCGTCGTCGACCCCGTACATGGTGCTGGTCTCCGCCTACTTCGTGCTTTTGAGCAGGCTCAGCGGCCAGACGGACATCCTCGTCGGCACACCGACGTCCGGCCGCCTCAGGCGCGAGGTCCGCGACGCCCTCGGCAACTTCGTCAACACCGTGGTCGTCCGCGGCGAGGTCGACGAGCGGGCGACGTACCGCGAACTGCTCGCGGCCACCCGCGAGCGCGTGCTCGGCGCCATGCAGGCCCAGGAACTGCCCTTCCCCTGGCTGGTGCGCGAACTGGCGCCGCCGCGCGAGCCGAGCCGGACCCCGCTGTACCAGGCGGGCTTCGCCTGGGACCGGCTCCCGTTCCTGGGAGACATGGACAACTTCTTCCTCCTGGAACCCGACGCGGGCAGCGAGCTGACCGTCGCGGGCGCCACCCTGCGCCCGTACCCCGTGCCCCAGCAGGAGGGCCAGACCGATCTGTGGATCGAGATGGGCGCCGAGCGGACCGGGGCGTACGCGGGTGTCCTGCGGTACAACACCGACATCTTCGACGCGGGCACGGCCCGGGAACTGGCCGCCGCGTACGTCAGCACCGTGGAGACCCTGGTCGGCGCCCCGGACGAGCCGCTGGGCGGCCTCATCCGCGGTGACGAGCGGCAGCTGGCGCGGCTCACCGCCTGGGGCACGGGACCGGAGCGCGAACTGCCCGCGGCGAGGCTCCCCGAGCTCGTCCGCGAACAGGCCCGGCGCACGCCCGACGCGATCGCCGTCGTCGCCGAGGGGGAGGAGTGGAGTTACGCCGGACTCCAGTCGGCGGTCGGGGAGGTCGCCGAGTCCCTGCGGGCGGCAGGCGTCACCCCGGGCGACCGCGTCGCGGTGCTGGCCGAGCGCGGCGCGCCCCTCGTGGCGGCGCTCCTCGGCGTCCTCGCGGCCGACGCCGCCTATGTGCCGCTGGACCCCCACCTCCCCGTCGAGCGGCTGACCTACATGGCCGACGACTCCCGGGCGCGGCTGCTGCTGAGCCAGGAGAGCCTGCGGGAGAGCTGGCTGCTCGGCCTTCCCGTACTGCGCCTGGACGACCTGCCGGCCGGCGTCCACGGCACCGCCGCGTCGCGGGCGCTCGCGGCCGACGGCGACGACACCCGGGCACCCGCCCCGCCGGACCTGGCGTACATCCTCTACACATCCGGCTCCACCGGGCGGCCGAAGGGGGTGGCGATCCCTCATCGCGCCCTGGTGAACCTGCTGTTCGCGATGGGTGAGGAGACCGGATTCACCGCCTCGGACAGCCTCCTCGCCGTGACCACGATCTCCTTCGACATCGCCGGTCTCGAACTGTTCCTGCCCCTGGTGACCGGCGGCCGTGTCATCGTCTGCGACAGCGAGACGGCTGCCGACGGAGGCCGCCTGGCCGCCCGGATCGAGGACTGCGGCGCGACGTGGATGCAGGCGACCCCCACCTCGTGGCGCATGCTGCGCGACGCCGGCTGGAGCGGCGGCCCGGGGCTGAACGTCCTGTGCGGCGGCGAGGAACTGCCCCTGGACCTCGCCGAGTTCCTGGCCGGCCGGGTGGCGAGCCTGCGCAACGTCTACGGGCCGACCGAGACCACCATCTGGTCCACCGCGGGCCCGGTGGACCCCGCCTCCGGCGTCGACATCGGCGTACCCCTCGCCCACACGCAGTTGTACGTGCTCGACCCGCAGGGCCGCCGCGTCGAGCCGGGCTTCCCCGGCGAGCTGTGGATCGGTGGCGACGGGCTGGCCGACGGGTACTGGGACCGGCCGGAACTGACGGCCGAACGGTTCGTCACGGGGCTGCCCGCCGCTCCCCGGCAGCGGCTGTACCGCACCGGGGACCGGGCCCGGTGGACGAGCGACGGCCGGCTGCTGCACCACGGCCGCCTGGACAACCAGGTGAAGGTCCGCGGTTACCGCATCGAACTCGCCGAGGTCGAGGCCGTTCTCCAAGCGGTGGCGGGGGTGTCGGCGGCTGTCGTCGTCGTCCGCGACGACCGCCTGGTCGGCTACCTCGTCGCGGAGCCCGGCGCCGAACTGACGGCGGCACAGGTCAAGAAGGCGGCAGCCGTGTCGCTTCCCTCGTACATGGTGCCCGGCATCGTCGTCACGCTGGACGAACTGCCGCTGACGGCCAACAAGAAGATCGACCGCAACCGGCTGCCCGCGCCCACCGCGACCTCGGACGCGGCGTTCGAGAAGCCGCGCGACGCCACCGAGATCACGCTGGCCCGCATGTGGACGGAGATCCTCGGCATCCCCGAGGCCGGCATCCACGACAACTTCTTCGACGTGGGCGGCCATTCCCTGCTCGCCGTCCGGCTCAGCGCGGCCATCCGCGAGGAGTGGGACGTGGAGATCCCGATCTCCGTGATGCTGCGGCAGGGCACCATCGCCGAGCTGGCCACCCTCGTACGCCAAGGAGGCCAGGAGAGCTCGCGCGTCCCGGTCGTCATGCTGCGGGAGGGAGAGGCGGGCCGGCGGCCGCTGTTCCTGTTCCACCCCTTCGGCGGCACGGTCTTCTGCTACGTCGAACTGACCCGCCACCTGCCGCTGGGCAGGCCGGTCGTGGCGGTCGAGGCCCCCGGCATCGAGAACGAGGGCGAGGCCGAGGTCAGCGTCGAGGCCATGGCCACGCGCTACATCGCATACCTCCGGGAGATCCAGCCGACGGGCCCCTACCTGCTGGGCGGCTGGTGCTTCGGCGGTGTGATCGCCTACGAGGTCGCCGGGCAGCTGCGCGCGGCGGGTGAGGAGATCGAGCTCATCGCCGCCATCGACAGCCGCGCCCCCATCGAGGTGAACATCCCCGAGGCGCCCGACGACTCGACGATGCTCTCCTGGTTCGCCCGCGACCTCGCCGTGCCGTACGGGAAGACCCTCGACATCCCGGCGGAGCTCCTGCGCGGACTCGGCGGCGACGCGGCCTTCGACCACATCCTCAAGGAGGCCGCCGCCATCGGCGTCCTGGCCGAGGACGCGGACCGCGCGCAGATCCTGCGCTACTTCGAGGCCTACCTCGCCAACGGCATCGCCCTGCAGACCTACCTCCCCGAGCCGAACGACCTCGACCTGCTGCTGCTGCGCGCCGCGGACGAGACGGCCGACTACGGACCGAAGCTCGGCTGGGAAGCCCTCATCAAGGGGTCGCTGCACGTCATCGACGTCGTCGGGGACCACAACTCCGTGATGTATCCGCCGCACGCCGCCCTCGCCGCCCAGGCGATCGCACCCCACATGGAAGCAGGCACCGACGATGATCAGAGCTGAGTACGCCTTCGACCTCCCCGTACCGCCGCAGGAGGCGTTCGCGCTCCTCTCGGACCCGGCCAGGGACCCCGAATGGCAGGGGGCCTGTGTGGACGCGCGGCTGCTCAACGGGGAACCGCGACCGGGCTGCCGCTACGAGATCACGTTCCAGCTGATCGGCAAGCGGATGACCTTCACCGTCGAGATCGACGAGTTCGAGCCGGGCCACCGCTCGAAGTTCCACACGCTGGACGGCCCGTTCGGCTACGTGGGCACCTACGTCTACACCGAACACCCGGACGGCACCACGGGCGTGCACTGGACCTTCGACGTGAACCCCGGCGACTACTTCGGCATCATGCCGAAGCCGCTGGTGCGCAAGGTGCTCGTCAACCAGGTCAAGAAGGACTCCGGGAAGCTGGCCGACCGGCTCGCGCAGGCGGCGCGTCCCCAGGCCTGAGCGGTCCGACCGCGCACCCGTCCCTCACCCGCCCAGGTCGCCGCGGGCCGCACGGCCCGCGGCGACCTGGGCCACCCATTCGGACCACATCACAACGCTGGAACAGGAGAAGTCATGCGGGGAAGCTCATCAGATGGAAGGCGTGCCGGAACACGCCCGGCCGGGGGCCGGTGCCGAGGAGGAACGGGACCGGATCAAGGTCGTCGTCACCGGCCTCGGCGAGACGACCGCGCTCGGCGGCGACGTCCCCAGCACCTGGGAGGCGATGCTGCGCGGTGAGAACGGCATCCGTCTGCTGGACGACGCACCGTGGGCCAAGGACATGCCGCCCCAGATGGGCGGACGCGTCCGGGTCGAACCGGGGCCGGGCCTCAACCCCCTCCAACGCGTACGCCTGAGCCGTACCGCACAGTTCGCCGTGACGGCGGCGTCGCAGGCGTGGTGCGACGCGGGCCTCGACTCGGACACGGTGTCCCCGCACCGGATCGCCGTGGTCGTCTCGGCCGCGGTGGCCGACATGACCGCGCTCATCGACGGCTGGGAGACGCTGCGGACGCGCGGCTGGAACCGCGTACCGCCGCTGACCGCGCCTCTGTCCATGGGCAACGCCTCCGCGGCGGCCGTCAGCGTGGTCGTGAACGCGCGGGCCGGCGCGTACGCCACGGTGAACGCCTGTTCCTCCGGGACCCAGGCGCTGGCGACGGCGGTCGACCTGATCCGCCGCTCGGCCGCCGACGTCGTGGTGGCGGGCGGCGCCGAGGCCCCCCTGCACCCCATGGTCCTCGGGTCGTTCGCGTCGATGCGGGCCCTGTCGCAGCGCGTCGACGACCCGGCCGCCGCCTGCCGCCCGTACGACGTACAACGCGACGGCATGGTGCTCGGCGAGGGGGCGGGCCTGCTCGTCCTGGAGTCGGAGCGGCACGCGCGGGCACGGGGCGCCCGGATCTACGCGGAGATCGCCGGAGTGGGCGTCTCCTCGGACGCCCACCACATGGTGCAGCCGGAGCCGAACGGAGCGGGCACCGCCAGGGCGATCCGGGCCTCGCTCGCCGACGCCCGCCTGTCGCCCGCGGACGTCGCCTGCCTCAACGCCAACGGCGTGGCGACCTCGGCCGGTGACGCGGGCGAGGCACGCGGGATGCGGGAGGTCTTCGGTGACGCCTCACACGGGCCCGCGGTCTCGGCGAACAAGTCGATGACCGGTCACACCCTCGGCGCGGCCGGCGCGATCGAGTCGATCACCACGGTGCTCTCCCTCTACCACGGCCTGGTGCCTCCGACCCGCAACTTCACGTGCCTGGACGGGGACCTGTCGATCGACGTCGTGCACGGCGCGCCGCGCAAGCTCGGTGACGAGCAGACCGTCGCGGTGAAGAACTCGGCCGGGTTCGGGGGCCACAACGTCGCCCTGACGTTCCGCGCGCCCACCCGCCGCGCGGCCTGAGCCCCGCCACGGGCCGCCCGGACCCCGCCGGGCGAGCCCCTCGGCCACCGTGGATCTCCCCTGTTCGGAGCACGCCGCCGACGTCCTGATCGCGGCCCGCACCAACGAGCGGGCGGCGGGCAGGACGTACAACCTGCGCGACCCGGAGCCGACCACGTGGCGGGAGCACATCGAGGCGCGGGCCGACGGGATCGGCGCCGAACCGCCCTCGCTCGGCCTCCCCGACCCGGGTGGCGTGGCTGAACTCGCCCGAAGGCCGCGGTCACCTGCGCGGCGCCTGAGGTCCACGTGGCGGGGCCCGCGGGCCCCGCCACGCCATCGCCCGGGCGGGCGGACGGACGGGCGCCCGTCCGCCCGGGCCGCAGTCCCCTGGCCAGCCCTCCGCTCCAGCCGCCCCCATCCCGAAAGAGGAACCGATGCCCGAGGCGCCGCTTCGCAGTGAGTACGTGCTGACCCTGTCCTGCCCCAACCGCGTCGGCATCGTCCACGCGGTGTCGGGCTTCCTCCTGGCGGCCGACTGCGACATCGTCGACAGCCAGCAGTTCGGGACCGCCGAGGAGGGCCTGTTCTTCCTGCGCGTGCACTTCACCGACGGCGCCCACCGCGGACTCGCCCGGCTCCGTGAGGAGTTCCAGCCCCTCGCCGCGGTCTACTCCATGGACTGGCACATCCACGACGTGGCCCGGCGCATGCGGACGCTGGTCATGGTGAGCCAGTACGGCCACTGCCTCAACGACTTGCTCTTCCGGGCCGACGCGGGGGCATTGCCCATTGACATCACGGGGGTGGTGTCGAACCACGAACACTTCCGCGCCATGACCGAGTCATACGGCATTCCCTTCCACCACATCCCGGTCTCCCGGGACACGAAGAGCGAGGCGGAAGGGCGACTCATGGAGATCGTCGCCGAGTCGGACGTCGAACTGGTGGTCCTCGCCCGGTACATGCAGATCCTCTCCGAGGACGTCTGCAAGCGACTGGAGTCCCGCGTGATCAACATCCATCACTCGTTCCTGCCGAGCTTCAAGGGGGCCAGGCCCTACCATCAGGCCCACGAGCGCGGAGTGAAGATCATCGGAGCCACCGCCCACTACGTCACGGCGGAGCTCGACGAAGGCCCCATCATCGAGCAGGACGTCATCCGCGTCGACCATCGCGCCGTACCCGAGAAGCTCGCCGCCCTCGGACGGGACGTGGAGGGCCAGGTCCTGGCCCGCGCGGTGAAGTGGCATGCGGAGCACCGGGTTCTGTGCCATGGGAGGCGGACGGTTGTCTTCTCTTGACGGCTCCTCGGGGGGCGTGGTCTGAGGAGTGGTTGTCTGAGGAGTGGTTTGTCTGAGGAGTGGTTGTCTGAGGAGTGGTCGCCCGAAGAGTACTTGTCTGAAGAGTACGTGTCTGAGGACCTGAGGTGTCGCTACTGTAGCGCCATGATCTTCCGCGGTCTCCTCCTTCTCGGCTGCCGCGGCGGGGCCTGAAGCGACCGGCACCCCGCCGCGGGGTGCCGTGCTGCCGGTCATCCGACCGAGCCCCAGGAGCAGACCTCCCGTGACCACCCCTTCCGGCGCCACGCCTGCCGGCACCGCCCCTTCCGGCACCGCACCCGCGTACGACTGGAATCCGCAGCGCCCCGGTCCCATGCCGCACCACCGCTACCGGCCCTACCAGGAGCGGGTGGACGTGAACGCCCCCGAGCCGCGGCGGAGTTGGCCGAGCGCGCGCATCGAGCGCGCACCCCTGTGGGTGCCCGTCGATCTGCGCGACGGCAATCAGGCGCTCGCCGAGCCGATGGACACCGACCGCAAGCGGCGCTTCTTCGAGCTGCTCGTCTCGATGGGGTTCAAGGAGATCGAGGTCGGCTACCCCTCGGCCAGCAGGACCGACTTCGACTTCGTCCGCCACCTCGCTGAACGCCGCGGCGCCGACGCGCTGCCCGACGACGTGACCGCTGTCGTCTTCACGCCCGCCAAGCCCGAGCTGATCGACCGTACCTTCGCGTCGATCGAGGGGCTGCCGCGCGCCGTCGTCCACCTGTACATCCCCACCTCGCCCGTCTGGCGCGACGTGGTCCTCGGGCGGTCACGCGCCGAGGTGTTCGACGTCGTCAAGGAGGCCGCCGCGCACATGGCGCGGCTCGCCGACGCGCGGCCGCATGCCGACATCCGTTTCCAGTTCGCGCCGGAGACGTTCAACCTCACCGAGCCCGACTACGTCCTGGAAGTCTGTGACGGCCTGACCGAGCTGTGGGACGCGAGTCCCGACCGGCCCGTCACGCACAACCTGCCGACGACCGTCGAGATCTCCACGCCGAACGTGTACGCGGACCAGATCGAGTACATGCACAGGAACCTTGCCCGGCGCGACTCCGTCATCCTCTCCGTCCACCCGCACAACGACCGCGGCACGGGCGTCGCCGGCGCGGAACTCGCCGTCCTCGCCGGGGCCCAGCGCGTCGAGGGCTGCCTCTTCGGCAACGGCGAGCGGACCGGCAACGTCGACCTGGTCACCCTCGCCCTCAACCTCTACGCGCAGGGCGTCGACCCGATGATCGACTTCTCCGACATCGACGCCGTGCGGGAGGTCGTCGAGTACTGCAACCGCCTGCCCGTCCACCCCCGCCACCCCTACGTCGGCGATCTCGTCCACACCGCGTTCTCCGGCACCCACCAGGACGCCATCAGCAAGGGCTTCGCCCACCATGCCCGCCGCGCCGCCGAGTTGGGGGTGCCGGAGCGCGAGGCGCCATGGGAGGTCCCGTATCTGCCCATCGACCCCGCCGACATCGGCCGCACCTATGAGGCCGTCATCCGCGTCAACTCCCAGCCCGGCAAGGGCGGTATGGCGTATCTGCTCCAGACCCGGCACGGGCTCGACCTGCCGCAGGGCATGCGCCCCGACTTCTCACGCGTGGTGCAGGAGGCCACCGACGACAGCGGCCAAGAGGCGACGGCGAAGGAGCTGTACGAGCTGTTCCGGGCGACGTACGTCGCGCCAGGACTGGACGGCGGGGTGATGCTGGGTTCCTGGACCACCGACCGGGCCCCGGACGGCACGCACCGTTTCGTCTGCGCTCTCCAAGTGGGGGAGAAGGCGGGGGACGTCGAGGGCGTGGGCAACGGCCCGCTGGCCGCGTTCGCCGACGCCCTCGCCGGTGCCGGGATCAGCGTCGACATCCTCGACTACGCCGAGCACGCGGTGGGGGAGGGCGGCGGCAGCGAGGCCGTCGCGTACGCGCGGTGCCGGATCGGCGACGACGTCCGCTGGGGCGCGGGCCTGGACACCTCGGTGCTGACCGCGTCCGTACAGGCCGTCCTCGCCGCCGTGAACCGGGCGGGGACGGCACGGTGACCCGGGAGGCCCCACCGGCCCCGAGGCCCGCGGAGGCGGCCCCACCCGTCCTGCGCGCCGACGCCGTCACCGTCGTCCGCGACGGCCGCGCCATCCTCGAAAACGTCAGCCTCACCGTCCGCCCCGGAGAGCACTGGGCGCTGCTCGGCGCGAACGGCGCGGGCAAGTCGACCCTGCTCGCCCTCTGCGGCGCCGTCACCCACCCCACGCGCGGCACGGTCGAGGTGCTCGGTCGCCGACTGGGCAGCGTCGACCTGCGGGACCTGCGGGCGTACGTCGGTCATGTCGACCCGCGCCATCCGCTGCGCTCCCCGCTGCCGGTCCGCGAGGTCGTCCTGACCGGGCTGACGAACAGCATCGAGCCGGTGCCCCGTTGGCGCCCGGCACCCGAGCAGGAGGAGCGGGCCGGCCACCTGATCGCCCTGCTCGGCCTCGCGCACCGCGCCGGCGCCCGCTGGCCCACGCTCTCCCAGGGCGAACGCGGCCGCACCCTGATCGCGCGGTCCCTGATGCCGAGCCCGCGCCTCGTCCTGCTCGACGAACCCGCCACCGGCCTCGACCTCGCCGGACGGGAACGCCTGCTCGACAGCCTGGACACCCTGCGCACGACCCACCCGGAGCTGGCCACGGTCCTGGTCACGCACCACCTGGAGGAACTGCCCGCCGGCACGACCCACGCGCTGCTCCTGCGCGACGGGGCCGCGCTCGCCTCCGGCGCCGTCGACGACGTACTGACCGGCGACTGGATCAGCAAGTGCTTCGACCACCCCGTACGCCTGGAGCGCACGGAGGGGCGCTGGAGCGTACGTACGCACCGCTGAGCGACATGACGGAGGGGCCCGGCGCGGTCCATCGACCCATGCGCCGGGCCCCTCCGCTCCACCCGCGAACTCCAAAAACCGCTACTTGTTCAGGCTCGCCCAGAACTCGTCGAACGACAGCCGCTTGTCCGCGTCGCTGTCCTTCGTGCCGATGACGGCCTCGGCCACCGTCTCGGTCATGTAGAAGTCGCCCATCTTGGCCATGGCGCTCTTCCACTCGGCCGCCGTGATGAAGCCGTCGCCGTCCGCGTCGAACTGGTCGAACGTCTTGCGCGCTTCCTCGATGTCCGCCACCGGATCCACCCCTTCTTGGTGCACTACTGACGGGGGTCAGGGTATCCGCCGCCTCACCACCGGATCACAAGGAGTACACCCATGGCCATTGCCTCTGACGCGCTCGGAACGATGTTGGTCGCGGCCGCTCGCGGTACGTTCCCGCCGCCGGACGGCGCGATCACCGTCGTGCCGCAGCCCGGCCACCGCGACGCGGGCGTGATCGCCTTCACGGCGCACTCCGTCGTCTTCACCGACGAGGACCCCGCCTGGGTGCGGGCCACGCTCGCCGCCCTCGACTGCGATCCGCTCGCGGCCACCATGAACGCGCGCTTCCACGCCGCCTTCCAGGACCGGACGGGGCGTACGACGGACACCATCGACCTGCTGACCGCGGCCACCGCCCGGCCCGGCGCCCCCGACCCGCGCCTTGAGCTGCGCGAGCTGGACGACCCGGACCATCCACGCGTCGCCCGCGCCCGCAAGCGCCGCGACGACGTACGCGTGTGGGCGTCCGCGGGCGGCGGCGTACTGGTCCTCGGCCGGGGCGTCGCGGGCCGCTGGGAGACGGCGGTGGAGGTCGACGAGGACGCGCGCCACCGGGGCCTCGGCCGCGCCCTCGCGAACGCGGCACGCCACCTCGTCCCGGACGGCGACGTGGTGTGGGCGCAGCAGGCCCCGGGCAACGCCCGCGGGGTGCGGGCCTTCCAGGCGGCGGGATACCGGCCGGTGGGCTCGGAGGCGCTGTTCACGGCGGGGTGATCCGCCGGGAGCCGGGAGCCGGCGCAGCGGCGGCGCACAGCGCCGACGCGCCCTCAGCACTCGATGATGTTCACCGCGAGCCCGCCCCGCGCCGTCTCCTTGTACTTGACGCTCATGTCGGCGCCGGTCTCCTTCATGGTCTTGATGACCTTGTCGAGGGAGACCTTGTGGGAGCCGTCGCCCCGCATCGCCATCTTCGCGGCGGTCACGGCCTTCACGGCCGCCATGCCGTTGCGCTCGATGCACGGGATCTGGACGAGGCCGCCGACCGGGTCGCAGGTCAGGCCGAGGTTGTGCTCCATGCCGATCTCCGCGGCGTTCTCGACCTGCTCCGGGGAGCCGCCGAGGACCTCGGCGAGGGCGCCCGCCGCCATCGAGCAGGCCGAGCCGACCTCGCCCTGGCAACCGACCTCCGCGCCGGAGATCGAGGCGTTCTCCTTGAAGAGCATGCCGATGGCGCCCGCGGCGAGCAGGAAGCGGACCACGGCGTCGTCCTTCTCCTCCTGGGAGGCACCGCCGGGCACGAAGTTCATGTAGTAGTGCAGGACGGCCGGGATGATGCCCGCGGCGCCGTTGGTCGGAGCGGTCACGACGCGGCCGCCCGCGGCGTTCTCCTCGTTCACGGCCATGGCGTAGAGCGTGATCCACTCCATCGCGCGGGCCTGCGGGTCGCCCTCGGCGCGCAGCTGGCGGGCCGAGTTCGCGGCCCGGCGGCGGACCTTCAGGCCGCCCGGCAGGATGCCCTCGCGGGACATGCCGCGGGAGACGCAGGCCTGCATGACGCGCCAGATGTCGAGGAGGCCCTCGCGGATCTCCTCCTCCGTGCGCCAGGCCTTCTCGTTCTCCAGCATCAGCGCGGAGATGGACAGGCCGGTCTCCCGGGCGAGGCGCAGCAGCTCGTCACCGGTGCGGAAGGGGTACTTCAGGACCGTGTCGTCGGGCACGATCGGGTTCTCGCCCGCCGCGCCCTCCTGCTCCAGCACGGTCTCGTCGACGACGAAGCCGCCGCCCACCGAGTAGTACGTCTTCTCCAGGACGAGGGCGCCCTCATGGTCGTACGCGAAGATCGTCATGCCGTTGGCGTGGTACGGCAGGGCCTTGCGGCGGTGCAGGACCAGGTCCTCGTCGAAGTCGAAGCCGATCTCGTGCATGCCGAGGAGGTTGAGGCGGCCGCTGCTCTTGATCGCCTCGACCCGGGCGTCGGCACTCTCCACGTTCACCGTGCGCGGCGACTCGCCCTCCAGGCCGAGCAGCACGGCCTTCGGGGTGCCGTGGCCGTGGCCGGTGGCGCCGAGCGAGCCGAAGAGCTCGGCCCGTATGGCGGTGGTGTGGGCCATGAGGCCCTCGTTCTTGAGGCGGCTCGCGAACATGCGGGCGGCGCGCATCGGGCCGACCGTGTGGGAGCTGGACGGGCCGATGCCGATCGAGAACAGGTCGAAGACCGAGATGGCCACGGGGAGACTCCAAAGACGAAAAGATCAAGAGGCGGACGTGGTGCGGGGCACCCTGCTCACTGTCCAGTGTGCGGGGTGCCCCGACCTTTCGTACGTACGAACAAAAGCGTACGAAACTGCTCCAGCCTGAAGTGTACGAAAAGCGTACGAAACTAGTTCAGGCCGGGGTACAGCGGGTGCTTGTCGGCCAGGGCCGTCACGCGGGCCTTGAGGGAGTCCGCGTCGAAGCCCGGCTTGAGGGCCTCGGCGATGACGTCGGCGACCTCGCGGAAGTCCTCCGCCTGGAAGCCGCGCGTCGCGAGCGCCGGGGTGCCGATCCGCAGGCCCGAGGTGACCATCGGGGGGCGCGGGTCGTTCGGGATCGCGTTGCGGTTGACCGTGATGCCGACCTCGTGGAGGCGGTCCTCGGCCTGCTGGCCGTCGAGCTCGGAGTCGCGCAGGTCCACCAGGACCAGGTGCACGTCCGTGCCGCCGGACAGGACGTCGACGCCGACGGCCTTGGCGTCGTCCTGGACCAGGCGCTCGGCCAGGATGCGGGCGCCGTCCAGGGTGCGCTGCTGGCGCTCCTTGAACTCCTCGCTCGCCGCGACCTTGAAGGAGACGGCCTTGGCCGCGATCACGTGCTCCAGCGGGCCGCCCTGGAAGCCGGGGAAGACCGCGGAGTTCAGCTTCTTCGCGAACTCCTTGCTGCGGGAGAGGATGACGCCGCCGCGCGGGCCGCCCAGCGTCTTGTGCGTGGTGGAGGTCACCACGTCCGCGTAGGGCACCGGGTTCGGGTGCAGACCGGCGGCGACGAGACCGGCGAAGTGCGCCATGTCGACCCACAGCTTCGCGCCGACCTCGTCGGCGATGCGGCGGAACTCGGCGAAGTCGAGGTGGCGCGGGTAGGCGGACCAGCCCGCGATGATCACCTTCGGGTTGTTCTCCTTGGCCAGGCGCTCGACCTCGGCCATGTCGACCAGGCCGGCGTCGTCCACGTGGTAGGGGACCACGTTGAACTGCTTGCCGGAGAAGTTCAGGCGCATGCCGTGGGTGAGGTGACCGCCGTGCGCCAGGTCCAGGCCGAGGATCGTGTCGCCGGGCTGGGCGATCGCGAAGAGGGCGGCCTGGTTGGCGGAGGCGCCGGAGTGCGGCTGGACGTTGGCGTACTCGGCGCCGAACAGCTCCTTGATCCGGTCGATCGCGAGTCGCTCGGCCACGTCGACGTGCTCGCAGCCGCCGTAGTAGCGGCGGCCGGGGTAGCCCTCCGCGTACTTGTTGGTGAGGACCGTGCCCTGGGCCTCCATGACGGCGACCGGAGCGAAGTTCTCCGAGGCGATCATTTCCAGGGTGGACTGCTGGCGGTGGAGCTCGGCGTCGACGGCGGCGGCGACCTCCGGGTCCAGCTCGTGCAGAGGGGTGTTCAGAAGCGACATCGGGGAGATCCTTAGCTGCCGGAGAACTCGGTGTACTCGTCCGCGGAGAGCAGGTCCTTCGGCTCCTCCGTGGTGCGGACCTTGAAGAGCCAACCGCCCTCGAACGGCGCGGAGTTCACCAGCGACGGGTCGTCCACGACGTCCTGGTTGGCCTCGGTGACCTCGCCGGTCACCGGGGAGTACAGATCGCTGACGGACTTGGTCGACTCCAGCTCACCGCAGGTCTCGCCCGCGGTCACCGTGTCACCGACCGCCGGAAGCTGCACGAAGACGACGTCACCGAGCGCGTTGGCCGCGTGCTCCGTGATGCCGACCGTCGAGACGCCCTCCTGGGCGTCCGACAGCCACTCGTGTTCCTTGCTGTAACGCAGCTGCTGGGGGTTGCTCATGACCTGAATTCTCCTGTACGCGGGTGGGTGCTGCGGAACGGGAAAGATGTGCGCGGGGTCACTGCTGCTGGGCTTCTGCCGTGCTTCTGCCGTGCGTGAGATGACCGCCGCGGAGGTGTCACTTCTGGCGCTTGTAGAACGGCAGCGCCACGACCTCGTACGGCTCGTGCGTGCCGCGGATGTCCACGCCCACGCCCGGGGTGCCCGGAGCGGCGTGTTCCGCGTCGACGTACGCCATCGCGATCGGCTTGCCCAGCGTCGGGGACGGGGCGCCGGAGGTGACCTCGCCGATGACCTTGCCGTCGGCGACCACGGAGAAGCCCGCGCGCGGGACCCGGCGGCCCTCGGCGATCAGGCCGACCAGCTTGCGCGGCGGCGCGGACTCGGCGCGCTCGGCGGCGGCGGCCAGCGCCGCGCGGCCCACGAAGGAGTCCGCCTGCGACGTCTTCTCGAACTTCACGACCCGGCCGAGGCCCGCGTCGAACGGCGTCAGCCCGGCGGTCAGCTCGTGCCCGTACAGCGGCATGCCCGCCTCCAGGCGCAGCGTGTCGCGGCAGGAGAGACCGGCCGGGACCATGCCGACGGGCGTGCCGGCCTCCATCAGCGCGTTCCACAGCTTCTCGGCGTCACCGGGGGCGACGAACAGCTCGAAGCCGTCCTCGCCGGTGTAGCCCGTGCGGGCGATCAGCGCGGGGACGCCCGCGACGGTGCCGGGCAGGCCCGCGTAGTACTTCAGGCCGTCCAGGTCGGCGTCCGTGAGGGACTTCAGGATGCCGGGGACTCGGGGCCCTGGACGGCGAGCAGCGCGTAGGCGTCGCGGTCGTCGCGGACCTCGGCGTCGAAGCCCTCGGCGCGGGCGGTGAGGGTATCCAGCACGACCTGCGCGTTGGAGGCGTTGGCGACGACCATGTACTCGGGGGCCTCGGTCCGGCCGAGCCGGTAGACGATCAGGTCGTCCAGGATGCCGCCGTCCTCGGCGACGATCATCGTGTAGCGGGCGCGGCCGACCCCGATGGAGCCGATGTTGCCGACCAGCGAGAAGTTCAGGAAGTCGACGGCCTCGGGGCCGGTGACGGTGATCTCACCCATGTGGGAGAGGTCGAAGAGGCCGGCCTTGGTGCGCACGGCGTTGTGCTCGTCGCGCTCGCTGGCGTACCGCAGCGGCATGTCCCAGCCCGCGAAGTCGGTCATGGTCGCGCCGAGCGCGCGATGTGTCGCATCGAGGGCGGTCAGACGGGGGGCAGTGCTCATGAAGAAAACTCCCAGGGCATGACGGGCGAGGTCGATCCTCCCCATCTGTCATCGGAACCTGAGAGGTTCGCCGGAGCGTCTCGGCTTCGAGAGCCCGGCTTGCACCTTGGGTGGGGCCGACGGCTGCCGGCCCGCTTTTCAGATGTGCCTCGCCCGCGCGGTACGGGGCCTGAGAGATTCAAGGGAGGGACTTGCTCCTTCGGCGCCCCGGACCCGTACATGCTGGTCCGGGAACTCTCCCGCGCGGATTCAAACGGCCGGTATGGAGTTGGCGCGCACATCATTGCACGCGGCTTCGGCCGGCGGGGACGTGTGGTCGAGCAATCCTCTTGTGCCGCATTACCTTCTCTTTACACTTGCCGGGGAAAGCAGTACGTGACCGCTATGGGGAGGCCGATCACGGTGCGCAGCAGGACGAGTGTCTACGCCACTACCACGGGGGTGGCGCTGCCGAAGCAGGCTGCCGCCCCGCTCCGGGAGGGCTGCGGCCCGCACCCCGTGGCCGTCGTCCGCGATCTGCGGCAGCGGGCCGGGCACAGCCCCCATCGCCTCACCTTCGCCGAGGGCGACCTGGTCGTCGTCTCCGGGCTGCCCGGCGGCGGAAAGTCGACGCTGATGCGGCAGGCCGTCACCGGCGCCCGTATCGACTCCCAGGACACCCGCGACCGCTGGGCGGCCCGCATGCCGGGATGGCTGCCGTACGCGGTCTACCGCCCCGTGGTCCGCCTCGCGCACTACGCGGGCCTGCGCCGCACCCTGCGGTCCGGGGCCGGCGTCGTCGTCCACGACTGCGGCACCCAGGCATGGGTGCGCCGCTGGCTCGCCCGGGAGGCCCTGCGGCGCGGCAGGACGCTGCATCTCCTCCTCCTCGACGTCCCCGCCGACACCGCCCTCCAGGGCCAGCGCGAGCGCGGCCGCGGCGTCTCGCGGTACGCCTTCGCCCGGCACCGCAGAATGATCGCCAGGCTCGTGGACGCCGCCGAGCGAGGTGACCTGCCGCGCGGCTGCGGCTCCGCGGTGCTGCTGGACCGGGCGGCGGCGCAGGTGCTGCGGGGGATCGCCTTCGACCGCTGAGGACCGCCGGAGTTAGGGTGCGAGCCGCAGGCAGAGCGGTCGCGAGCAGGGGTTGGCACAGATGGACTTTCCGGCGCAGGCACACGCCCATCCGTACGGCGGATGGCCGGGCAACGAACTGGAGGAGGTCCTCGCGGCCTCCCTCGGCGCCCCTTCCTCGGCGGGTGCCCGCATCGTCGAGGTGCTGGGCCGCAGCCGGATCTGGGTCCCGCTGCCCAACGGCGGCGGCCCCGACAGCGGCACCCTCGACCTGCCGACCCTGGAGATCGACGGACAGGCGTACGTCCCCGTCTTCACCTCCGAGGAGCAGTTCCGCCAGGCGCTCGGCAGCGCGGCGGACCACATGGGGTACACGGTGGCGCCCGCCGTCGAGTTCGCCCGCGGCCTCCCGCCGCAGCTGGGGATCGCGCTGAACCCCGACGGCACCGTCGGCGCCCCCCTGCCGCCGCCCGCCGTGGCCGAACTGTGCCGGGCCGGCCGCACCCCGCTGGACGGGCCCACCACCGGCGGCCGGGTCCGCCTCTTCGAGCCGGACTGGCAGGAGGACCCGGTGGACTTCCTGGCCGCCGCGGGCCGGGAATTCGAGGCGGCGGGCGCCGTGCTGACCGCGCGCCGCTGTCTGGCCGCCATCGAGACGGACGACCCGACGCTCTTCGTCGGCGTCGAACTGACCACCTGGGAGGGCGACGCCCGCGACCTCCCGATGCGGGCCCTCGGCCGCGCCCTCACCCAGATCCCGGTGCCCTGGCCGGTCAACCTCGTCCTGCTGGACGTGGCCCAGGACCCGGTGGGCGAGTGGCTGCGGGCGAAGGTACGGCCGTTTTACCTGCGCGGGGTGTGAGAGGCCGTCCCCTGGCCCCCGGCGGCGGAGGCCGCGCGTCCGTGTGGGTTGACGTGGCGTACGTCAAGTCCGGGCGGGGATCGACGCTTAAGCTGGTTCCATGACCCGGCCGGGGCACCGCCATGCCGTCCGGGTGCATGAGGTTGATCGGGTTCATCGGGTTCATCTGGTTCATCGAGTTCATCGAGTCGTCGGGTTCGGCGTGAAGGGGCGGTTACGGGTGAGTGCGTCGGGCACGGCCGCGGGCGACGGGGTCTCCGCCGGTCGAGCACAGCCGAGACCTGGGGGACAGGTCGAGCAGCTGCTGCGCCAGGTGACGCCGGGGCGTTACGACGCGTACGAGGCACTGCTGCGCGCGCTCGCCGCCGACCAGCTGTGGATGCTGCTCTGGCACGGCCAGGCCGGCTCCCCCGACGCCCAGTACGGCAACATGGAGGTCGAAGGCCTCGGTTACGCCCCCTGCGTGACCTCCGCCCAGGAACTCTCCGCCAGCGGCTGGAACCGCAGCTACGAAGTCGTACGCGGCATCGACGTCGCCCGCACCCTGTACCCCGACCACTACGGCCTGTGGCTCAACCCGCACGCCCCCGGCGGCGGCGTCGGCATCCCCTGGCTGGATCTGCGCCGTATCGCCTCAGGCCTCGACCTGCTGCCCGCGGGACCCCTGAGGCTGACCGAGCCGAGCATCCAGATCCCCCAGTTCTACGCCCTGTTGACGCAGAACGCGCACCGCACCCCAGCGGTGCGTTCGCTGCGCCGCGCCTGGGTGCAGCCCGCGCTCGGGGCGCCCTATCTGGCCATCGGCCTCGACGTGTACGACACCTCGCCGCCGTCGGTCGACGCGGTGCGCGCGATGATGCAGCAGTCCATCTCCGCCGTCCCTGACGGCTTGCCCGTGTCGACGGTCGCGATGTCCGACGACCACGACCCGGTCGCCATGTGGCTGCGCGCCAACGCCCGGCCGTTCTACGACCGCGAGGCCCAGGCCGCACCGGCCCCGGCGGGCGGGTACGGGTACCCGGCGCAGTACTGAACCGTCCTGTACGGCCCTGAACAGCGAGAACGGACACGATGTCCGTTCTGATGAGGGTGGGGCCCTATGGGCTCCGGTGGCGCCCTGCGTCCCAACTGCCCCGTGTTCGCCCCTCGTTCAGACGCGTCCGGATAACGGAACACCTCGATCAGCATCACGGTTGCGCATCCATTCACCAACAAGGCTGGTAACAGATCGCGACGTGGATGAAGACTCCCGCACCAGGGGCCTTCGCCCCCTGTGTACGACGGACTGATCACGTCGCTACAGCGGCAAGTGCGGGCCGGTCACCACCGGTTGAGAGGGGTCCCTGCCACGATGACGGCACCATTGCATGACACACCTGCGGACGCGGACCCGACCGAGGACGTCGCCCCCGCAGTTGATGCAGGGGTGAAGAAGGTCGAGGGCCGGTCCCTCAAGCAGATCGCCTGGAATCGCCTGAAGCGGGACAAGGTCGCCCTCGCGGGCGGCATCACGGTGGTCCTCCTGGTCCTGGTCGCGGTCTTCGCGCCCCTGATCGTGAGCCTCCTCGGCCACCCGCCCAACGACTTCCACCAGGAGGAGCTCGACGAGCTGACCAACCTCCCCAAGGGTGCGCTCGGCGGTGTGAGCAGTGACTTCCTCTTCGGGGTCGAGCCCAACAAGGGCCGTGACGTCTTCAGCCGCATCGTGTACGGCGCGCGGATCTCACTCCTGGTGGCGTTCCTCGCCGCCGTCGTCGCCGTGGCGCTCGGCACGCTCTTCGGGATCATCGCCGGCTACTTCGGCGGCTGGGTCGACGCGCTGATCAGCCGCGTGATGGACGTGCTGCTCTCCTTCCCGCAGCTGCTTTTCATCATCTCCCTCGTCTCCGTGCTCCCCGACGACCTGCTGGGCCTGACCGGCTCCAGCGTGCGCGTCGCGATCCTCGTCCTGGTCATCGGCTTCTTCGGCTGGCCCTACGTAGGACGCATCGTCAGAGGCCAGACACTTTCGCTCCGCGAGCGCGAGTACGTGGAAGCGGCCCGCAGCCTCGGCGGCGGCAAGCGCCACATCCTCTTCCGCGAGCTGCTGCCCAACCTGGTCGCCCCGATCACCGTCTACGCGACGCTGATGATCCCGACCAACATCCTCACGGAGGCGGCCCTCAGCTTCCTCGGCGCCGGTGTCCGGCCGCCCACGGCCTCGTGGGGCGGCATGCTGCGCGACGCGCTGGAGACGTACGAGCACGACCCGATGTTCATGGTCTTCCCCGGCGTGACGATCTTCATCACGGTCCTGGCCTTCAACCTCTTCGGCGACGGGCTGCGCGACGCGCTCGACCCGAAGGGGACGCGCTAGAAGTCCTCGACCCACGTGCCCCTGCCGCATGTCAGGTGGCTCTCACCATGGTTCTCCGGCAGCACAAGGCCAGGGACCGCGAATCTCGGAGGTTACGAGAAAATGCCCACAGTTTCCTCGAAACGACGGCTCGCCGCCGGCGCGGCCCTCGTGGTCGCGGCGCTGGTGACCACCACGGCGTGCGGCGACGGTGACGGTGGCGACGGCGGCTCGAAGGGCGCCGGCTACAACGCGGCGCTCGACAAGGTCGCCAACCCGTCGAAGAAGAAGGGGGGCACGCTGAGGATGGTCGGCAAGCAGGACCTCGACTCGGCCGACCCCCAGCGCGCGTACTACGGCATGTCGTGGGACTTCATGCGCTTCTACACCCGCCAGCTCGTGTCCTACGACACCAAGCCGGGCAAGGCGGGCACGAAGCTGGTCCCCGACCTCGCCACCTCCACGGCGAAGATCTCCGACGACGGCAAGACCTACACGTACAAGCTGCGTGCTGGCGTGACCTGGGAGGACGGCTCCAAGCTGACCTCCAAGGACGTCAAGTACGGCATCGAGCGCTCCTGGGCGACGGACACCATCACCGGTGGTCCGGGCTACATCCGCCAGGCGCTCGACCCCGACAAGAAGTACAAGGGCCCCTACAAGGACAAGGGCGGCCTGAAGGCGATCCAGACGCCCGACGACCAGACCATCGTCTTCAAGCTGCCCAAGCGCAACGGTGACTTCGAGCAGTTCCTCGCCATGCCCACCGGTTCGCCGGTGAAGGAGTCCAAGGACACCAAGGAGAAGTACACCGCGCGTCCGTTCTCCTCGGGCCCGTACAAGTTCGAGCAGTACAAGCCCGGCAAGAAGATCGTCCTGGTCCGCAACGACAAGTGGAAGAAGTCCTCGGACCCGATCCGCGCGGCGCTGCCCGACAAGATCGACGTGACGATCTCCGCCAACCTGGAGGAGAACGACAAGAAGCTGATGGCGGGCGACTACGACGTCGACCTCAACGGCACCGGCATGACCCAGTCCGGCCGCGTCACCGCCGTGCAGAAGCACCGCGACAGCGTCGACAACATGCACACGGCCTTCGTGCGCTACGTCGCCCTGATCCACACCGCCAAGCCCTTCGACAACGTGCACTGCCGCAAGGCGGTCTTCTACGGCACGGACTTCGCGGGCCTCCAGCAGACCCGCGGCGGCAAGGTCGCGGCCGGTGACATCGCCAACAGCACGTTCCCCGTGGCGATCCCCGGCCACAGCGACTACGACCCGTACGGCGTCCTGGCGCGCAAGGGCAAGCCGGACGCCGCCAAGGCCAAGGAAGAGCTGAAGAAGTGCGGCAAGCCGAACGGCTTCAAGGCCAAGCTGACCGCCCGCAACAACAACCCGGGTGAGGTCGACGCCGCCGAGGCGCTTCAGGAGCAGCTGGGGAAGGTCGGCATCGACGTCAGCGTCGAGTCCCTGGACGGCGCCGATTCCGCCAGCATCACCGGCTCGCCGTCCGTCGTGAAGAAGCGCGGCTACAGCATGCAGATGTCCGGCTGGGGCCCCGACTTCCCGTCCGGCCAGGGCTATGCGCAGCCGCTGTTCGACAGCCGTTTCCTGATCGACAACGGCAACTACAACGAGTCGCAGATCAAGGACAAGAAGGTCGACGAGCTCTTCGACAAGGCGATCGCGGAGACCGACCCGGCCAAGGCCGGCGAGATCTACAAGCAGCTCGACAAGCGGATCCTCGACAACGCCGACTGGATGCCCTTCCTCTACGAGAAGAACATCACCTGGCGCGGACCGCGGCTGACCAACGCCTACATGTCCGACGCCTACAACGGCCGCTACGACTACGTCTCGCTCGGCGTCGTCAAGTAACCACGCCCGCTCGACCCGTAGTTGATTGACCGTCCCACCGCCGCCGCATCCCGCCAGTCCGAAGGGCAGGTGATGGCCCCGGGCGGTGGCCGGGACCCCTCACGAGGGGGCCCCGGCCACCGCCGGGCCGCGCACAGTGCTTGCTTACCTCATCCGGCGCCTGATCGCCGTCATCATCATGGTGCTGGTCGTACTGCTCGCGACCTTCACCATCTTCTTCATGCTGCCCAAGTGGGCGGGACAGGACATCGCCGTCCTCTTCGCCGGCAAGGCGTCGGGTGCCGAGCAGCTCGAAGGCATCCGCGTCAAACTGGGCCTCGACGACCCCCTGCTGGTCCAGTTCTGGGACTTCGTCAAGGGCATCCCGATGGGCCGTGACTACGTCAACGGAAGCGACGTCACGCACTGCCCGGCCCCCTGCTTCGGCTACTCCTTCCGCACCGAGGCGCCCGTCTGGGAGACCCTCAAGGACGCCCTGCCCGTCACCGGCGCTCTCGCCGCGGGCGCCTGCGTGCTGTGGCTGGCCGGCGGTGTCATCACCGGCGTGATCTCCGCCCTGCGCCGGGGCACCGTCTGGGACCGCGCCGCGATGACCACCGCGCTCGCCGGTGTCTCCCTGCCCGTCTTCTTCACCGGCATGATCGCGATGGGCATCTTCGTCCACCAGCTGGGCTGGGTGAAGATCGCGGACAGCCTCAGCACCGACGACTCGGCCGGCGTCTGGCTCCAGACGCTGATCCTGCCGTGGATCGTGCTCGCCTTCCTCAACGCCGCGATGTACGCCCGCCTCACCCGCGCCACCATGCTGGAAGTGCTTGGCGAGGACTACATCCGCACCGCCCGCGCCAAGGGCCTCGGCGAGTCCGTCGTCATCCGCAGGCACGCGCTGCGTTCCGCGATGACGCCGATCCTCACCGTCTTCGGCCTCGACCTCGGTGTCCTGATGGGCGGCGCCGTGCTCACCGAGTCCACGTTCAACCTGCCGGGCCTCGGCCTGGAGGCGGTCAGGGCCATCAGCAGCAAGGACCTGCCCGTCATCCTCGGCGTGACCCTGTGCGCGGCGCTCGCGATCGCCGTGGCCAACCTCGTCGTCGACCTTCTGTACGCCGTCATCGACCCGCGAGTGAGGCTGGGATGACCGAACTGTCCAAGACCGGGGCCGCGGTGGGCGAGCCCGTCGCCGGCTCCCCGGCTCCCTCCGCCTTCCTGGAGGTGCGCGACCTCAAGGTGCACTTCCCGACCGACGACGGCCTGGTCAAGTCCGTCGACGGGCTCAGCTTCTCGCTGGAGAAGGGCAAGACCCTCGGCATCGTGGGCGAGTCCGGCTCCGGCAAGTCGGTCACCTCGCTCGGCATCCTCGGCCTGCACACCGCCGGCCAGTACGGCGCCCGCAGGGCGCAGATCTCCGGCGAGATCTGGCTCAATGGCAAGGAACTGCTGGGCGCCGACCCCACCGAGGTGCGCAAGATGCGCGGCCGCGAGATGGCGATGATCTTCCAGGATCCGCTCTCCGCGCTCCACCCGTACTACTCCATCGGCAAGCAGATCACCGAGGCGTACCGGGTCCACAACGACGTCGACAAGAAGACCGCCCGCAAGCGTGCGATCGAGATGCTCGACCGGGTCGGCATCCCGCAGCCCGACAAGCGCGTGGACAGCTACCCGCACGAGTTCTCCGGCGGCATGCGCCAGCGCGCGATGATCGCCATGGCGCTGGTGAACAACCCCGAGCTGCTCATCGCGGACGAGCCGACCACCGCCCTGGACGTCACCGTCCAGGCGCAGATCCTCGACCTGATCCGGGACCTCCAGAAGGAGTTCGGCTCCGCCGTCATCATGATCACGCACGACCTGGGCGTGGTCGCCGAGATGGCGGACGAACTCCTCGTCATGTACGGCGGCCGGTGCGTGGAGCGCGGCACCGCCGAGAAGGTCTTCTACGAGCCCCAGCACCCCTACACCTGGGGTCTGCTCGGTTCGATGCCCCGCATCGACCGCGAGGAGACCGAGCGGCTCATCCCGGTCAAGGGCTCACCGCCCAGCTTGATCAACCTGCCGAGCGGCTGCGCCTTCAACCCGCGTTGCCCCTACGCGGACATCCCCAAGGATCAGATCACCCGCCGCGAACGCCCCGAGCTGCGCCTTGTGGCCGACGGGCACTACTCGGCCTGCCACATGGCGCAGGACGAGCGCACCCGGATCTGGACCGAAGAGATTGCGCCGAAGCTGTGAAAGACGAAGCCAAGGACCCGAAAGACACGGCGGAGGGCCGGAAGATGACGAGCCCGGCCCAGACGAAGAGTGCACCCGAGCCGCTGCTCAAGGTCGACGGCCTGGTGAAGCACTTCCCCATCAAGAAGGGGCTGCTCCAGCGCCAGGTGGCGGCCGTGCAGGCGGTCGACGGGCTGACCTTCGACGTCCGTCCCGGCGAAACGCTCGGCGTGGTCGGCGAGTCCGGCTGCGGCAAGTCGACGATGGGCCGCCTCATCACACGGCTGCTCGAACCGACCGGCGGGCGCGTCGAGTTCGAGGGCACGGACATCACGCACCTGAACACCGGCAAGATGCGGCCGCTCCGCCGCGACGTGCAGATGATCTTCCAGGACCCGTACTCGTCGCTGAACCCGCGGCACACCATCGGCACGATCGTCGGCGCGCCCTTCAAGCTCCAGGGCGTCAAGCCCGAGGGCGGCGTGAAGAAGACCGTGCAGGAGATGCTGGAGCGCGTCGGGCTCAGCCCCGAGCACTACAACCGCTACCCGCACGAGTTCTCCGGCGGCCAGCGCCAGCGCATCGGCATCGCGCGGGCGCTCGCCCTGCGCCCCAAGCTGGTCGTGGCGGACGAGCCGGTCTCGGCCCTGGACGTCTCCATCCAGGCCCAGGTGGTCAACCTCCTGGACGACCTCCAGGACGAGCTCGGTCTGACGTACGTGATCATCGCGCACGACCTCTCGGTCATCCGGCACGTCTCGGACCGCATCGCGGTGATGTACCTCGGCAAGATCGTGGAACTGGCGGACCGTAAGGACCTCTACTCCACGCCGATGCACCCGTACACCAAGGCGCTGCTCTCCGCCGTGCCGGTGCCCGACCCCAAGCGGCGCGGCGTCAAGAGCGAGCGCATCCTGCTCCGCGGCGACGTCCCCTCGCCGATCGATCCGCCCGCCGGCTGCCGCTTCCACACGCGGTGCTGGAAGGCGACACAGATCTGCACGACGAAGGAGCCGCCGCTGATCCCGCTCGCCACGGGGCATCAGGTGGCGTGCCACCACCCGGAGAACGCGGCGGACCAGGCGCCCGAGGACACCACGCTGCTCTCGGCCGCCAAGGAGGCGATCGAGGTGGTGACGCTGGTGCCGAAGGCGGAGGAGACGGCGACGGAGCCTACGGCGAAGTCGGTGGAGAAGTAGCTCCTTTGGCCGGGCCGACGACGGGAGGGTGCGAGGACATCGCACCCTCCCGTCGCGCGTCCGCGTCACCGCTCCACGACGCTCCAGCGGCCCACTTCCCGGTACGCCGAGTCGTGGACGGCCTCACCGTCACCGGGCGTCAGGGCGTAATGGCGGAGGTTGCCGCCCCAGTACCGCAGGATGCGGCCCAGTTCCTCCGCGGCCTTCCCCTCGAAGGCGTCCTCGCCCATGTCGACCTCCAGCAGGAACTTCATGGCTGCGGTGCCCCTCTCGTCGCCGCGCGTCGCCTCTCGACACCCGTGCTTCAACTTTCTCATTGAAGTCCTTCGTGAGACTTTCCGGACGCACGTCGCCGGTTTGGCGCCGGTGACGGTTCACCAACCCTCAAATGGGGGTGAGGCCGGCGGAGAGGCCGGGCCGGACGCGGGTAAGAATGGCGCGTGCTCCAGGATCTGTTCACCCCCTCCGTCCAGCACGCGCTCGACATTGTGGGGATCTTCGTCTTCGCGATCTCCGGCGCGCTGCTCGCGGTGCGCAAGAACTTCGACGTCTTCGGCATCGCCGTCCTCGCCGAGGTCACCGCGCTGGGCGGAGGCCTCTTCCGCGACCTGGTCATCGGGGCGGTCCCGCCGGCCGCCTTCACCGACCTCGGGTACTTCATCACCCCCCTCTTCGCGGCGGCGCTGGTCTTCTTCCTGCACCCGGAGGTGGAGCGCACCCAGCTCGCGGTGAACGTCTTCGACGCCGCCGGGCTCGGCCTCTTCTGCGTGGCGGGCACGACCAAGGCGTACGACTACGGCCTCGGCCTCACCGCGTCGGCCGCCCTCGGCCTGATGACCGCGGTGGGCGGCGGCGTGCTCCGGGACATCGTCGCCAACGAAGTGCCTTCGCTGGTCCGCTGGGACCGCGACCTCTACGCCGTGCCCGCCATCGTGGGCGCGACGATGGTCGCCCTGTGCATCCGCTTCGATGAGCTGACGGCGTTCACCAGCGGCCTCGCCGTGGTGACGACGTTCGTCCTGCGGCTGCTGGCCCTGCGCTACCACTGGCGGGCGCCGCGCGCCTGGAACCGGCGTTCCACGGCCGTCGAGGCGGAGGTCGAGGAGACGCCGTAAGGGGAAAGCTACCGCTCAGTAATTCGATGTTGTACGTTGCTGCCATGGCAACGGCAGCATCGGCCACCTCGGCGGCCGCACTCCCCGCATCGGCGACCGCGCGCATCGGCGACAGCGAGTTCGACCGCGACACCGCGGTCACCCGGCGCGAGCCCGGCGTCTACGACACCGAACTCTCCGCCGGCTGGACGATCATCAGCGCCGTCAACGGCGGCTATCTCCTGGCCGTCCTCGGCCGCGCCCTCGCCGACGCCCTGCCGCACGCCGACCCCTTCACCGTCTCCGCGCACTACCTCACCGCCTCGGCCCCCGGCCCCGCGGTGATCCGCACGGACGTGGTGCGCGCCGGGCGGACCCTCTCCACCGGGCAGGCCTCGCTCTTCCAGTACGACGAGGAGGGGCGCGAGGTCGAGCGGATCCGCGTCCTCGCCGCGTACGGAGACCTCGACGCGCTCCCCGACGACGTCCGCACCACCGCCGAGCCGCCCGCGATCCCGCCGCTCGACCAGTGCTTCGGGGCCGCGGACGCCCCTGATCACCGCCCCGTGCCGGGCAGTTCCGCCATCGCCGACCGCCTCTTCCTGAAGCTCGACCCCGCCACGCTCGGCTGGGCGCTCGGGCAGCCCTCCGGCAAGGGCGAGATGCGCGCCTGGTTCGGCCTCGCGGACGGCCGCGACGCCGACCCGCTCTCGCTGCTGCTCGCGGTGGACGCGCTGCCGCCGACCGCCTTCGAGATGGGGCTGACCGGCTGGGTGCCCACCGTGGAACTCACGGTGCACGTCCGCCACCGCCCCGCCCCCGGCCCGCTGCGCGTCGCGATCACCACGCGGAACCTCGCGGGCGGCTTCCTGGAGGAGGACGCGGAGGTCTGGGACAGCGCGGACCGCCTGGTGGCCCAGTCGCGCCAGCTCGCGCGGGCCCGGCTGAGCTAGTCGCCGCCCGTCTCGGGGGCCCGCGCGTACGTACCTACGAGATCCTGGTCCGCGTGAAATCCGACCGGCTGCTCTCGATCCTGCTCCTGCTCCAGACGCGCGGCCGGGTGCCCGCGCACGAGCTGGCCGCCCGGCTCGAAGTCTCCGTCCGCACCATCTACCGGGACGTCGAGGCCCTGTCCGCCTCCGGTGTCCCGGTGTACGCCGAGCGCGGGCGGCACGGCGGCATCGAACTGCTCGCCGGGTTCCGCACCGACGTGACGGGGCTGACCGCCGACGAGTCGCGGGCCTTGTTCGTCCTTGCCGCGCAGGGCGCGCACGCCGCGCTCGGCCTGGACGAAGCGCTCGGCAGCGCGCTGCGCAAGGTCATGGCTGCGCTGCCCGAACCGCACCGGCCCGGCGCGGAGTTGGCCAGCCGCCGCATTCTCGTGGACGCCTCGCGCTGGATGAAGGGCCCCCTGCCCGTCGACCTGGAGGTGCTCCAGGACGCGGTCTTCGCCGACCGCAGGCTGAGACTGCGCTACCGGCACAGCGGCGCGGCGCAGGCACGCACGTACACCGTCGACCCGTACGGCCTGGTGTGCAAGGCCGGCATCTGGTACCTCGTCGCCGACCGGCGCGGTACCCCGCGCCTCTTCCGGGCCGACCGAATCCGCTCGGCGGCCGTCACCGACGCCCCGGTGCGGCGGCGCCCGGACGTCGAACTGGCGGACGTATGGGCGGTGTTGAAGCACGCGGTGGAGAACCGGCCGGGCGACCTCCAGGTGACGGTCCGGGTGCGGCGCGTCCGCTACGACCTGTTCCTGCGCGTCATCGGCAAGTCGGTCACCCACCTGCCGGAGGACCGCGACGGCGACAGCGAGTGGCTGACGGCCCGCCTCGCCTTCGAAGCCGTGGGCGAGGCCCGGACCCTGCTGCCCTTCGCCGACGACGTCGAGGTGCTCTCGCCGCCCGAGGTGCGCGCTGAACTGGCCCGGGCCGCCGCGGCCGTCACCCGTCTGTATGCGGAGAACCGGCTGCCCGCGGAGAACTGTCTGCCCGCAGGAAACGAGCCAGCTCAGCGGTGAGTTCGGCGGGCGCGTCCTCCTGTACGAGGTGGCCCGCGCCCTCGATCAGGCGCAGCTCGGCGCCGGGGATCGCCGCGGCCAGCTCGTGGCCGCGCGCCACCGGGATCCAGGTGTCGTCGGTGCCCCAGCAGATCAGCACGGGCAGGCCCAACTCCCCGTACCTGCCCTGGATCTCGTCGGTGTACCGCTGGTCGTTCTGCTCGATCTGCCGGTAGAAGGCGGGCTGCCCCTCGGCCGTGCACCAGGGCGCCACGAGCCGGTCGAGCACCGCGGGGTGCAGCCCGCGGTGGCTCGCCGAGGTCACGTACTCGCGTACGAGTGCCTCGTGCAGGTTGGCCGGAAGCCGCCCGAAGACCTCGGCGTGCGCGCCGAGGAGCCGGTAGGCGGGGGAGCCCCAGGGGGCGAGGGCCACGGGGTCGACGAGGGCGAGGCGCGCGTAACGGGCGCCGTGCAGCAGGTGCGCGCGCAGGGCCACGCAGCCGCCGAAGTCATGGGCGAGGACCGCGGGCCGCTCAAGCCCCCAGTGGCCCAGCAACTCGGTGAGGACCCGGCCCTGCGCGGCGAGCGAGACGTCCTGCCCCTGCCGCATCTCCGAGGCGCCGTATCCGGCCAGGTCCCAGACGTACACGCGGTGTTCGTGCGCGAGGGCGCGGGCGACGCCCCGCCAGACGTACGACGAGAAGGGCGTGCCGTGGACCAGTACGACGGGCGGGGCGTCGGCAGGGCCGAGCGCGGCCCATCGGACGGCGCCCGAGGAGCTGGGGAACGTGTGGTCGAGGGTCCACTGGTCGGGGGTCCAGATGTCATGCGCGGTCGTCATGACCGTAGAAACTAGTTGCCCCTTACGCGGGAGTCGAGAGGCCACTCCTCGGTGAGTGCCGACGGTCAGTCAGCGCTCGTCCAGCCAGTGGCGGCGGCCGAGGCTGACCAGGCGCAGCTGCCGGCGCGCCCTGGCCGTCACCCGTTCCGTGGCCCGGCTGTCGGCGCCTGCCGCGCCTGCCGCGCCTGCCGCGCCTGCCTCTAGGAGTGCCGACGCGGTCATCACCATGTGGTCGACGTACATCCCGGCGAGCATCAGCAGATCGTCCTCGGCCCAGCCCGCCGCCTCCGGCTCGCGTGCGAACTGGTCCTTCACCTCCCGGGCGAACAGGTCGAGTTGGCCGCCTATCGCGGCGCGCACCGCCTGCACGCCGCCGTGCTGCTCACGGGCGATGAACCGGACGTGGGCGGGGTGGGTGCGGACGTACACGGCGATCAGCTCGACGGTGGCCGCGATGCGCTCCTCCCCGTCGTCCTCGCCCGCGCGGTCGCCGGTCGCCGAGAGCAGGGCGGTGAGCGCCGTGTGCAAGCTGCCGAGCGCCTCCTCGACAAGCGCGACGCCCAGGTCGGCCATGTCGCGGAAGTGCCGGTAGAAGGCGGTGGGGGCGACTCCCGCGGCGCGGGTGACCTCGCGCAGGCCCAGGCTGCTCAGGCTCTGCTCCTCCAGCAGCTGGAGCGCCGCGTCGAGGAGTGCCTGCCGGGTCTTCTGCTTCTGGGCCTGCCGGACGCCGAGAGTGTGACTCATGCCATGCAGTTAACAACTGTTCTCCGAGTTTTGAAAGCGCGGAGACGAGTACTCTGTAAATCAGTGAACAGTTGTTACTACAAGCGTTCACCGAATGGGACCCGGCCCACCGGCCCGTTCACCGATTGGAGAGGGATCTCATGCTCTTCCTTGTCGCCGCCCTGCTCCTGCTGGGTGTCGCCATGGGTTCCGTGGCCCACCTCCCGGTGCCGGTCACACTGGCGGCCGCCGTGGTCATCGGCGCGTGGCTCGCGGTCTTCGCGATCCGCGAGCGCCGCACGCGTCACCACCACTGAGCCGGAAGGAGTCCGACCATGGCACTCACCGCCGAACGCACCGCTGAAAGTACTGCTGAACGCGCCGCCGAACGCACGGTTGCGCGCACCGCTGAGCGCGGCACCGGCCGTGCCCCGGAGCGCCCCACCGGCCGCCGCGACACCGACGGCATGGCTGTCGCCTCGTTCGTCTGCGGACTGCTCGGACTGCTCGTCCTGAACGTCTTCCTCGGCCCCATCGCGATCGTCCTCGCGAGCCTCGCCCTGTGGCGCGGCACCGGCCGAAGGGGCCGCGCGCTGCTCGGACTCGGGCTCGGCGTGGCCGACCTCGTGGTCCTCGGTGTGCTCGTCTCGATGGACGGCACCGTGTCCTGGGGTCTCGCAGGCTGATACCGCCGGGTCCCGCGGTGCCGCATGACTCGTAGAATCGTGCGCACCATGGCCTACTTCGACCACGCAGCGACCACTCCGATGCTCCCGGAGGCGATCGCGGCGATGACCGCGCAGATCGCCGTCACCGGCAACGCCTCCTCGCTGCACGCGGCGGGCCGCCGGGCGCGCCGCACTGTCGAGGAGGCCCGCGAGACACTCGCCGAGTCGCTCGGCGCACGCCCCAGCGAGGTGGTCTTCACCTCGGGGGGCACCGAGGCCGACAACCTCGCGGTGAAGGGCCTGTACTGGGCCCGCCGCGACGCGGAGCCGGCCCGCACCCGCGTCCTCGCCAGCCCCGTCGAACACCACGCCGTCCTCGACGCCGTCCACTGGCTCGGAGAGCACGAGGGCGCCACCGTCGAGTACCTCCCCGTCGACACCCACGGCCGGGTCCACCCCGACGCGCTGCGCGAGGCGATCGCACGCGACCCCGACGACGTCGCCCTGGCCACCGTCATGTGGGCCAACAACGAGATCGGCACGATCCAGCCGATCCGCGAACTGGCCGACGTCGCCGCGGAGTTCGGCGTTCCGCTGCACGCCGACGCCGTGCAGGCCTACGGCCAGCTCCCCGTCGACTTCGGGGCGTCCGGGCTCGCCGCGATGACCGTCTCCGGACACAAGATCGGCGGGCCGTACGGCATCGGGGCGCTGCTGCTCGGCCGGGAGTACAGCCCCGTGCCCGTGCTGCACGGCGGCGGCCAGGAGCGGCATGTGCGCTCCGGAACGCTCGATGTGCCCGCCGTGGCGGCTTTCGCCGTCGCGGGGGAGTACGCCGCCGAGCACCGCGAGCGCTTCGCGGCCGAGGTCGGGGCGCTCCGCGACGACCTGGTGGCCGCCGTCCGCGCGGCGGTCCCCGAGGCGGTACTCGGCGGCGACCCCTCCCCGGCGGGCCGGCTGCCCGCCAACGCGCACTTCTCCTTCCCCGGCTGCGAGGGCGACTCCCTGCTGCTGCTGCTCGACGCGCAGGGCATCGAGTGCTCCACCGGATCGGCGTGCACGGCGGGCGTCGCCCAGCCCAGCCACGTCCTGCTCGCCACGGGCACCGACCCCGACCTGGCACGCGGCACGCTCCGCTTCTCGCTCGGCCATACGTCGACGAAGGCGGACGTCGACGCGGTGGCCGCGGCGATCGGCCCGGCGGTGGAGCGGGCGCGCACGGCGGGCCTGAGCTAGGGCACAGCGAGCTGGAGCGCGAGGAGGGCGCCGCCTAGGCCTTCTCGGCGGCCTTCCTGGGCCTTTCGCGGGCGGCCCGCACCAGGCGTATGTACCGGTCCCAGTCCCAGTGCGGGCCCGGGTCCGTGTGGTCCGTGCCCGGCACCTCCACGTGACCGATGATGTGCTCCCGGTCGACCGGGATGTCGTACCGGTCGCATATCCCGGCCGTGAGCCGCGCCGAAGAGGCGTACATGGCATCGGTGAACGACGATTTCTCGTCGACGAAACCCTCGTGCTCGATGCCGACGCTGCGTTCGTTGTAGCTCTTGTTGCCCGCGTGGAAGGCCACGTCCAGCTCGCGGATCATCTGCGCGACATGACCGTCCTTGCGGACCACGTAGTGCGTGGCGGCGCCGTGGCTCGGGTCCTTGAAGACACGCAGCGCCGTCGCGTAACCGCCCTGGACGACGTGGATGATGACGCGGTCGATGCCGTAGTCGTCGGGGCGGTCCGCGCGCCGCCAGTTGTAGTCCGAGGCGGCGGTCCACTGCGCGCCCTTGGCGTCGACCTCGCCCTCCTTGCGCTTCTTGACCACGCCGGGCAGCCGCCACCACAGCCGGCCCAGGTCGTCCCGGGCGAGCACGGCGGTGCCGGCGGCGGCCACGCCGCCCCCGATCAAGAGGGTGCGCCGACTGACGGTGCGGCCCCCCGGCTTCTGCCCTTTTGTTTCCCCCATGTGATCGTCAACGCTTACTCACGGGCTTCCGGTTCCCGAGGGCCCGTACTCTGTTAGGGCTATGACTTTGACCGAGACCCCGCAGCCCGCCCAGCGCCCCCTCCGTGTCCTGGCCGCCATGTCCGGAGGCGTGGACTCCGCCGTCGCCGCCGCCCGCGCCGCCGAAGCCGGACACGACGTGACGGGAGTGCACCTCGCGCTCTCCGCGAACCCCCAGTCGTTCCGCACGGGCGCGCGGGGCTGCTGCACCATCGAGGACTCGCGCGACGCCCGCCGCGCCGCGGACGTCATCGGCATCCCGTTCTACGTGTGGGACCTCGCCGAGCGGTTCCGTGAGGACGTGGTCGAGGACTTCGTCGCCGAGTACGAGGCGGGGCGCACCCCCAACCCGTGCCTGCGCTGCAACGAGAAGATCAAGTTCGCCGCGCTGCTCGACAAGGCCCTCGCCCTCGGCTTCGACGCGGTCGTCACCGGCCACTACGCCAAGGTGATCGTCCGCGAGGACGGCACGCGCGAGCTGCACCGCGCCTCCGACATGGCCAAGGACCAGAGCTACGTCCTGGGGGTCCTGGACGACCGCCAGCTCGCCCACGCGATGTTCCCCCTCGGTGACACGGTCACCACCAAGGAGGAGATTCGCGCGGAGGCCGAGCGCCGCGGCCTCGCGGTCGCGAAGAAGCCCGACAGCCACGACATCTGCTTCATCGCCGACGGCGACACCCAGGGCTTCCTCGCCGCCCGCCTCGGCAAGACGGAGGGCGACATCGTCGACGAGTCCGGGGCGGTCCTGGGCACGCACGAAGGGGCGTACGGCTACACCATCGGCCAGCGCAAGGGCCTGCGGATCGGCACCCCCGCCCCCGACGGCAAGCCGCGCTACGTCCTGGACATCTCCCCGGTGAACAACACCGTGACGGTCGGCCCGGCCGCCGCCCTGGACGTCACCGGCCTGACCGCCATCAAGCCCCGCTGGTGCGGAGCGGCCCCCACCGGGCCCGGCACGTACACGGCACAGCTGCGGGCCCACGGCGGCGAGACGGAGGTCACCGCCGAACTCGTCGACGGCTCACAGCTGCGGGTCGCCTTCACCGAGCCGGTGCGGGGCGTGGCCCCCGGCCAGGCGATCGTCCTGTACGACGGCACGCGCGTGGTGGGCTCGGCGACGATCGCGACGACGGAGCGGGCGACGGCGGGGGTCTGAGCCCCTGGTGTGCCCGGCCTCGGCCGCCGGGGGGGGGCGGTAGTACGACGGGGCCGCCTCCCCGTACGGTGCCGCCGCTGGAGTGCGGGGCTGAGGCATCGCGGAGGCGGATCGCCAGGCTCCGTACGGTTCAGCGAGGCGTGGTCGAAGACCTGCTCACCGGTCACTCGAAGGCGTCCGCCGCCTGAGGCTCCGTATCAGAGCCTCCAGTGCAGCCCGGTCCGTCGTCAAGACGTCGGCGGGGCTCTCGCTTTCCCGGATGGCGAGCCTCGCACCGAACATCGCGGCAACCTCGACACACGCGTTGCCAGAAGCCTCCGAGAACGAGGACTTGAGCCACTTCAGCTCGGACAAAACGGGTACCTCTACAGTTCTCCGGCGATTTCGAGGATTCGATCCCTCGACTCACTCGGATTCAACGCCACCTGTTCGACCAAGTCCAGACGCCGACGGAAGTTGGACAATTGGGTGGGAGAGTCGAAAAAGACGGCGCCGATAGGTGAGTCCACCTCCACGGTGTCCAGGCGAGGGCTGTCGGCAGCGGCGTACATCATCGCGTCGCCCGCCATGGGGAAGCCCTCGGTTGCCAGCGGGATCACCCGTAGGCTCACGTTAGGGCGCTCGCTCTCCTCCAGGAGGCGATTGAGCTGGGCCTTTGCCACCCGGCGGCCGCCGATGCGCAAGTGGAGAGCGGCCTCGTAGATCAGTCCCACGTACGGCAGGCCTGGCTCGGCCTTGATCACGCTATGCCGGGCCAGGCGGTGCGCCACCCGTAGCTCGACCTCCAGTCGCGGGAGTGCCGGCACGAAGAGGTCGAACAGTGCGCGGGCATGCTCCTCGGTTTGGAAAAGGCCTGGGATGTGGGCCGTTTGGAGTGTGCGCAAGTTCGTGGCGTGGTGCTCAAGTTCCGCCACATCCAGGAAATCCGGAGGGATCTTGCCCCGGTACTCGTCCCACCAGCCGCGAGTGCGGCCTCCCGTCATCGCGGCAAGGGCGTCGATCAGTTCGGGATCGTCACATTCGTAGATGCTCGCCAGTCGGCGCAACCGTTCCTCACTGATGCCGAACCGGCCCGATTCGATATTGGAGATCATCGTTCGGTCGGCTCCGAGCTGCGCGGCGGCGACGGGCGCAGACAGGCCCGCGGCCTCGCGAAGTCTGCGGATCTCGGCGCCGAAGCGGCGTTGGCGGATCGTGGGGGTTTGACGTGGTGCCATCACAACTCCTCGCTCAGCAGGACAGTTTGCCGACCTTGGGTCGTGATCGTCCATCAGAACCGACGTTATTACTCGTTTTAGTGAACTAGGTAGCACGCGTTTTAGTGCAACGGCTAGCGTGTGACCCAGGCCACCGCTCAGGCCCCGCGCCCAGCGGAAGCGCACCGGCATGCACCGCCGACAGGCACACCGCCCCGACGCAAGGACCAGAACCGGGAGCCGACGTTCACGTCCGCATTCACGTCCACGCGCTCCGCAGAGCGCCCCGCACCAACGGAGGTGCCACGTGAGTTCACCCCGCAACATCCGTACCGGCGTCCCGCGCCCCGAACCCGCCCCACTCCCCGGCAAAGAGGCGCACGGCAGCCACCCGGCACCCCTTCCCTTCACCGCCCCCTGGGCCTACGAACTCCACTTCCCCTGTGACCCCCGCAGTCCCGGAATCGCCCGCCTCACCCTCCGCGCTGTCCTCGCCGCTCACCACCTCGCCGAACTGACGGACCGCGCGGAGCTGCTGACCACAGAGCTCGCGACCAACTCCGTGCAGCACACGAAGGGCCCCGCTTCCGTACGACTTCACTGGCTCTGCCCCGTGCTGCGCGTCAGCGTGTGGGACATGAGCCCCGACCTGCCTCCGCTCACCCCGCCCCCGCCTGTGAGCGTCCACGCGGACAGCGGCCGGGGCCTGGTGATCCTCGACGCCGTGGCCGACCGCTGGGGCGGATGCGCCATAGGGGAAGGCCCGTACGGGCGGCCGGACGGCAAGACCGTGTGGTTCGAACTGACTGTGCATTAGCCCGGCAAGGCGGGCGCAGGTGCCGGTCAGACGACCCGCAGCACGATCTTGCCCCGCGTCCGGCCCCGCTCGCCGTAGGCGTGGGCCTTCGCGGCGTCCTCCAGAGGCAGCACCGTGTCGATCTCGGCGCGGAGCTTCCCCTCGTTCACGAGGCGGGCGATCTCCAGCAGGCCCGCGCGGTCCGGCTCGACGACCGTCCAGCCCGCGTGTATGCCGCGCTCCCGCGCGCGGGCGGCGTCCGGGAGGCCGCCCGGGTCGGGGAGGGTGACCAGGTGGCCGCCGGGGCGCAGGACCTCCAGGGACCGCGTGCCGTACGCGCCGCCCACCCCGTCAAGGACGATGTCCACGTCGCTCACCGCCTCGGTGAAGTCCACGCGCGCGTAGTCGATGATCTCGTCCGCGCCGAGGCCCCGTAGGAAGTCGTGCTTGTCCTGGCGGGCCGTTCCGATGACGTACGCGCCGTGCGCTTTGGCGATCTGCACGGCCAGGTGGCCGACACCGCCCGCCGCCGCGTGGATCAGCACCCGCTGCCCGGCCCGCAGCCCCGCCGTCTCCACCAGCCCCTGCCAGGCGGTGAGCGCCGCGAGGGGCAGCGCGGCGGCCTGGACGTGGTCGATGCCCTGCGGCTTGGGCACGAAGCGCCGGGCCGGTGCCACGACGAACTCCGCATACCCGCCCGCCTGCTCGGGGAAGCGCGGCATGCCGAAGACCTCGTCGCCGGGGGAGTACAGGGTCACGCCCGGGCCCACCTCCTCGACGACGCCCGATACGTCGTAGCCGAGGATCGGGGTGTCGCCCCAGGTGCCGAACGCGCCCTCCGCGCGGGTCTTCCAGTCGACGGGGTTGACGCCCGCCGCGTGCACCCGGACCAGGATCTCGGTGAGGCCCGGTTCGGGGCGATCCACCTCCACGGGGACCAGGTTCTCGGGGGCGCCCCAGGCGCTCGGGCTGACGGCACGCATCTTCATGGTCATCCTCTTCCGGACTGTCCCGGACTCTTACCGGAACGGCTTGAGGACCCAGAGTGCGGCGGGACCGCCGACCACAGTGCTGGCAGTTTGGCCATGATGTGACAGGATTCGGCCATGGCTTCGAACGACGGACGACACCGGGTGGCGGTCCTCGCGCTGGACGGCGTGTACGCCTTCGAGATGGGCATCCCGCCCCGCATCTTCGGAGCCGCCGAGGACGCCCAGGGGCGCCCGCTCTACGACGTCGTCGTCTGCACGGTGGACGGCGGACCGGTGCGGACCGACGCCGGGTTTCAGATGGCGGTGGAGCACGGCCCCGAGGCGCTCGCGGCAGCAGACACCGTGGTGATTCCGCCGACGGAGCGGCTGTGCGGCGGCACGGACGACGGCATCCTGCCGGAATCGCTCGCCGCCGCGCTCGCCCGTGTGCGGCCCGGCACGCGCTGGGTGTCGTTCTGCACCGCCTCGTACGTCCTCGCCGCCGCGGGGCTCCTCGACGGGCGCCCCGCGACCACGCACTGGAAGGAGGCCGGTCACTTCCGGCGGACCTTCCCCCGGGTCGCGGTCGACGAGGACGTCCTCTTCGTGGACGACGGCGACATCCTGACGGCGGCCGGTGTCGGGGCGGGCATCGACCTCTGCCTGCATCTGCTGCGCCGCGACCACGGCAGCGCCGTCGCCCACCGCGTCGCCCGCTTCTGCGTGGTCCCGCCCTGGCGGGAGGGCGGGCAGGCGCAGTACATCGAGCGGCCCGTCCCCGAGCCCACGCTCGCCACGACGGCCGCCACGCGCGCGTGGGCGCTCGAAAGGCTCCACGAGCCACTGCCACTGGGCGAGCTGGCCGCCCACGCCCGCATGAGCCTGCGCACCTTCACACGCCGCTTCCAGGAGGAGGTCGGCATGCCTCCGGGGCGCTGGCTGACCGCTCAGCGCATCGAACTGGCCCGCCAGCTCCTGGAGTCGAGCGACCTGCCCATCGACGTGGTCGCCCACCGGGCGGGGTTCGGCACCGGCAACTCGCTGCGCCAGCACATGCGGTCGGTGCTCGGTGTCTCACCGGCCGCCTACCGCAAGACGTTCGCCGCCGCCGGCCGATGACTATCCCTGCTGTGCGGTGACCTCCGCGTCGTAGAAGCAGTAGTGGTCCTTGACGGCCGCCACCTCCGGCTTCGGCTCCCGGTACGCCCACACCGCATCCCGCGCGCCCGGCAGCGACCAGTAGGAGGCCGTGCCCTTGAAGGGGCAGTGCGTGGTCGTCTCGGACGGCGTCAGCAAGTCGGTGCGTACGTCCTCCGGGGGGAGGTAGTAGCGCACGGGGTAGCCCGTCTCGCGCAGCACCAGCGGGCGGCTGCTCTCCGCCACCACCTGCCCCTCGTGCACCACCCGCACGTGGTCCGTGCCCTGCTCGACGGTGATCCGGTGTCCCTTGGCCACGACGTACCCTCCTCGACCGGTGCTGTCAGTGTCGGACCGTACCGTGGGCGCATGAACATCTGCGTCTTCCTCTCCGCCGCCGACCTCGACGACCGCTACACCCGCCCCGCGCGGGAGTTCGCCGAACTGCTCGGCAAAGGAGGGCACACCCTGGTGTGGGGCGGTTCCGAGAGCGGCCTGATGAAGGTCGTGGCGGACGGCGTCGAGGAGGCGGGAGGCCGGCTCGTCGGCGTCTCCGTCGACTTCCTCGCGGCCAAGGCCAGAGCCGTCGCCGAACCCCACGAGATGGTCATCGCCCGCGACCTCGCCGAGCGCAAGGCGCTGCTCCTGGAGAAGGCCGACGCGATCGTGATCATGGTCGGCGGCACCGGCACCCTCGACGAGGCCACCGAGATCCTGGAGCTCAAGAAGCACGGCAAGCACACCAAGCCGGTGGTCCTGCTGAACTCCGCCGGGTTCTACGACGGCCTCAAGGAGCAGTTCCGCCGCATGGAGGACGAGGGCTTCCTGCCCCTCCCGCTGACCGACCTGGTCTTCTTCGCCGAGGAGCCCGTCGGCGCACTGGCCTACCTGGAGGAATCGATCGGCACCCAGTGATGCGAGCATGGCGGGTATGGCAACACATGTGATCACCGGGGCCGGCTCCGGCATCGGCGCGGCCGTCGCCCGCCGCCTGCACGCACGCGGCGACGACCTCGTCCTGCACGCACGCGACGCGGGCCGCGCCAAGGAGCTCGCCGCCCAGTTCCCCGGCGCGAGCACGCTCGTCGGCGACCTCTCCGACCCCGACAAGCTCTCCTGGGCCTTCGGGCACCAGTCGCTGCCCGCGCGCGTGGACTCGCTCCTGCACATCGCGGGCGTCGTCGACCTCGGACCGGTCGGCGAGCTGACCCCCAAGTCCTGGCGCCACCAGCTCAACGTCAACCTCATCGCCCCCGCCGAGCTGACCCGCCACTTCCTGCCTCAACTGCGCCTGGCCCAGGGGCACGTGGTCTTCGTCAACTCGGGCGCGGGTCTGAACGCCCACGCCGACTGGTCCGCGTACGCCGCCTCCAAGCACGGCCTGAAGGCCCTCGCGGACTCCCTGCGCCAGGAGGAGCACGGCAACGGCGTCCGGGTCACCTCGGTCTACCCCGGCCGCACGGCGAGCGCCATGCAGCTCAAGGTCCACCAGCAGGAGGGCAAGGAGTACGACGCCTCCCGCTTCATCGACCCCGACTCGGTCGCCACGACGATCATCATGGCCCTGGACCTGCCGCGTGACGCCGAGGTCAACGACCTGACGGTGCGGCCGGGCCGATGAGCGACACCTTCACCTGGGGCCCGGCGACCGGCGTCGGGTCCATGCCCGGCGGGGACGCCCGCGAGGCCGCGAAAACCGTCACCGGCAGCTTCGACGGACCACAGGAGGGCATGCCCTACCTCGCCGAGCTGCCCGCGCGCGGACCCGGCGCCGACATGATCGGCCGCACGGCCGGCCTCCTCGTCGACGTGTACGCGCGCGTGGAGCCCAGCGGCTGGCGCGTCGGCGACCGCCCCGGACGGGACACCAAGCGGGCCAGGGCCTGGCTCGGCGAGGACCTCGACGCCCTGGAGGAGTTCACTCAGGGGTACGCGGGCCCGCTGAAGGTCCAGGCCGTCGGCCCCTGGACGCTCGCCGCCGCCCTGGAGCTGCGCAACGGCGAGGCGGCGCTCTCCGACCCGGGCGCCTGCCGCGACCTCGCCGGATCGCTCGCCGAGGGCCTGCGCGAGCACCTCGCCGACGTACGCCGCAGGGTCCCGGGCGCCCAGGTGGTGCTGCAACTCGACGAGCCCTCGCTCATCGCCGTGCTGCGCGGGCAGGTCAAGACGGCGAGCGAGTACCGCACCCACCGGGCCGTGGACCGCCAGGTCGTGGAGGACACCCTGCGGGCCGTCCTGGCCGTCCAGGGCGAGGGCCCGACGGTCGTCCACTCCTGCGCGCCGGATGTGCCCTTCGCGCTGCTGCGCCGCGTCGGCGCCCACGCGATCTCATTCGACGCCTCACTCCTCACCGAGCGTGACGACGAGACGCTCGGCGAGGCCGTCGAGAGCGGCACGAAGCTCTTCGCCGGTGTCGTGCCGGGCGTGGACGGCCGATTGTCAGACCCTGCCGGTAGCGTCATGGGTGTCAGGACGTTGTGGCGCAGGCTGGGGCTGAATCCGGGATCGCTCGCGGAGTCGGTCGTGGTCACTCCGTCGTGCGGTCTCGCGGGGGCTTCTCCCGCGTACGCGCGCGCGGTGCTCGCCCACTGCGTCAAGGCGGCGAGATCGCTCGCAGACAACCCTGAGTAATTGGGTATGACGTAACGGGAGGACTTTACGGTGGCTGTCGAACAGCAAGGCTCTGTGCCCGCCGAGGCACGGGATCAACATGCCCAGCTGGCCGAACAGATCGAGGAGCACCGCTTCCGGTACTACGTGAAGGACCAGCCGGTCGTCAGCGACGCCGAGTTCGACAAGCTCCTGCGTTCCCTCGAAGCCCTGGAGGAGGAGCATCCGGAGCTGCGGACACCGGACTCGCCCACCCAGAAGGTCTCCGGTTCGTACGAGACGGAGTTCACGGCCGTCGAGCACCGCGAGCGCATGCTCTCGCTGGACAACGCCTTCGACGACGCCGAACTGGCCGCCTGGGCCGACCGCGTGGCCAAGGACGTCGGCTCGCCGGGGTATCACTTCCTGTGCGAGCTGAAGGTCGACGGCCTCGCGGTCAACCTCACCTATGAACACGGCAGGCTGACCCGCGCCGCCACCCGGGGCGACGGCCGCACCGGCGAGGACATCACGCCGAACGTCCGCACGATCGCGGACATCCCGCAGCGCCTCAAGGGCGAGCGCGTCCCCGCCCTCGTGGAGATCCGCGGCGAGGTCTTCTTCCCGATGGAGAAGTTCGAGGAGCTGAACGCCCGCCTGGTCGAGGCGGGCGACAAGCCCTTCGCCAACCCCCGCAACGCGGCGGCGGGTTCGCTGCGCCAGAAGGACCCGCGCGTCACCGCGACCCGCCCGCTGCACATGGTCGTGCACGGCATCGGCGTCCGCGAGGGCTTCGACATCGACTGCCTCAGCCACGCCTATGAGCTGCTGCGCGAATGGGGTCTGCCCACCGCCAAGCACAACAAGGTCGTCGACGATGTCGAGGGCGTGCGGGACTTCATCGCGTACTTCGGGGAGCACCGCCACTCCGTGGAGCACGAGATCGACGGCGTCGTCGTCAAGCTCGACGAGATCCCGCTCCAGGGCCGCCTCGGCTCCACCTCGCGCGCGCCCCGCTGGGCGATCGCCTGGAAGTACGCGCCCGAGGAGGTCAACACCAAGCTCATCAACATCCGCGTGGGAGTCGGCCGCACCGGCCGCGTCACGCCGTACGCCCAAGTGGAGCCCGTCACCGTCGCCGGTTCCGAGGTCGAGTTCGCGACCCTGCACAACCAGGACGTGGTGAAGAAGAAGGGCGTCCTGATCGGCGACACCGTCGTGATCCGCAAGGCCGGTGACGTCATCCCGGAGATCCTCGGCCCCGTCGCGGACCTGCGGGACGGCACCGAGCGGGAGTTCGTGATGCCCGCCGAGTGCCCCGAGTGCGGCACGGCGCTGCGGCCCATGAAGGAGGGCGACATCGACCTCCGCTGCCCCAACGCCCAGACGTGCCCGGCCCAGTTGCGTGAACGTCTCTTCTACCTCGCCGGCCGCAAGTCCCTGGACATCGAGAACTTCGGCTATGTGGCGGCCGCCGCGCTGACCAGGCCCCTGGAGCCCGCCGAGCCGCCCATCCTCGACGAGGGCGACATCTTCGACCTCAAGGTCGAGGAACTGCTCCCCATCAAGTCCTACGTCCTCGACCAGGACTCCGGCCTGCCCAAGCGCGACCCCAAGACCGGCGAGGAGAAGGTGGTCACCTTCTTCGCCAACCAGAAGGGCGAGGCGAAGAAGAACACCCTCGCCATGCTGGAGAACATCGCGGCGGCCAAGGAGCGCCCGCTCGCCCGCGTCCTGACCGGCCTCTCGATCCGGCACGTCGGCCCGGTGGCCGCCGAGGCGCTGGCCCGCGAGTTCCGCTCCATCGACCGGATCGAACAGGCCACCGAGGAAGAGCTGGCCACGACGGAGGGAGTGGGCCCGGTCATCGCGGCCTCCCTCAAACAGTGGTTCGCCGAGGAGTGGCACCGCGAGATCCTCCGCAAGTGGCGGGCGGCCGGGGTGCGCATGGAGGAGGAGTCGAGCGGCGAGGACGAGAGCCCCCGCCCCCTTGAGGGGCTCACGGTCGTCGTGACCGGAACGCTGGAGCACTACACCCGGGATGGCGCGAAAGAGGCGCTCCAGACCCGGGGCGCGAAGGTGACCGGTTCCGTTTCGAAGAAGACGTCATTCGTGGTCGTGGGGGACAACCCCGGTTCGAAGTACGACAAGGCGATGCAGGTGAAGGTTCCGGTTCTCAACGAGGAAGGCTTCGTTGTGCTGCTGGAACAGGGACCGGACGCGGCGCGGGAAGTCGCGCTTCCGACCGAGGAGTAGCGGTTGAAGGCCACCCGTTCAGCGCATACCAGATGCATACGGGTGGCCGGGTCGCATTCGGGCAACCGTAGTCGACCGCTGCCCGTGGAAGCCTTCTGCGGCCTACTGTTGAGGTGTGCGCCTGCCGTGCCCCGCTGCGAGTGGGGCATCTCCTGCTCACCAAGAGCTTGGAAAGGAGCATCCCCCACTCGGCACGAGTTCGGGAGCAGAGCATCCCCCTCGCTCGTGGAGAGCGAGGGAACGGATTTTCGGACGCGGCCGATTCCGGGCCGAGTCCGTATGGCGTGGGCACCGCCGGCAGTGAGAGGGACGGGAATGGAACCGACCGAGAGCGCCGCCCCGGACTCACCGCTGCGCGCGCGCCGGTGGCACGCGCCGGGCACCTGGCTGCGCGGCCGCCGGACCGAACCGGCCGCCGACTCCGCCACCCCCGGCGGGCCTTCGGCGCCGCTGAGCACGGCCATCGAGCCCCGCGAGCGGGCCTGGACCGACCCCACCCCGGGACGAGGCACGGAGAGCGCCGTGGCCCTGGCGGGCGGCCCCACCGAGCCGGACCCGCGCGACGCCTGGCCGCTGCTGCCCCTCACGGTCGTCACCGCCGCCGCGGCCCTGCTCGGCACCGGCTTCTTCCAGGCCTTCACGGGCCGGCACACGCTGTTCCCCTCCGGCGCCGCCGGCTGGTCCCTCGCCGTCCTCACCGGGCTCATCGTCGGCCACCTCGTCGCCCTCGGCCGGGACCGCTGGTGGGGCGGCACGGGCTCCGGCGGGGCCCTCACCGTCGCCGTCCTGCTGCTGTACGGCTGGGTTCCCGCCGGCATGGTCAGCCTCACCGTCGTCGTCCTGGTCGGCGCCGCGCGCAGACACCGCTGGCGCCAGGGCGTGCTGCACGGCGCGGTCGACATCCTCGGCATCGGCGCGGGCGCGCTCACCCTGGCCGCGTTCGGCACCTCGCCGACCGCCGAGTCGCCCTGGCTGCCCGAGACCTGGGACCTGTACACCGCCCCCGAAGTGGCCCTGGTCGCCGTCGCCTACCTCGTCGTCACCCGCGTACTGCTCTGGTACGTCCACGCGCCGCGCACCGGCGCCCTGCCCACCGTCACCCGAACGGCCCTGGTGCGCCAGGGTCTCCTCGGCATCGCGCTGCTCGGCATCGCCCCGCTGATCTGCGTGGTGGCGATCTCCCTGCCGATCCTGCTGCCGCTCTTCGCGATCCCGCTGGTCGCGCTCGACTCCACCCTGTGGATCGCCCGCGCCCGCGCCGAGGAGCAGCTGAGGGACCCGCTCACCGGACTGCCCAACCGGCAGTGGCTGTTGGAGCGGACCTGGACGGCCCTCGACGACGCCGAGCGCATCGGGGCCCGCTCGGCCCTGATGCTGATCGACATGGACCGTTTCCGCTCGGTGAACGACACCCTCGGGCACCTCGCGGGTGACCGCCTGCTGTTGCAGATAGCGGACCGGCTGCGGCTCGCGCTGCCGGGCGGCGCGGAGGCGGCCCGGCTCGGCGGCGACGAGTTCGCCGTGCTGCTCCCCATCGCCGACTCCACGACCTCCGCCACGCGTGTGGCACGGCAGCTGGTCGCGGCTCTCGGCTCACCGCTCGACCTCGACGGCCTCACGCTGGTCCTGGAGGCCAGCGCGGGCCTCGCCGTCTTCCCCGACCACGCGCTCGACGCGGAGGGGCTGCTGCGGCGGGCGGACGTGGCGATGTACCAGGCCAAGCGGGACCGCACGGGCGTCGAGGTGTACGAGTCCAAGCGGGACTCCAACACCCCGGACCGCCTCGGTCTGCTGGGGGACCTGCGGCGGGCGCTGGACGCGGGCGACGTCGAACTGCACTACCAGCCCAAGGTCCGCTTCGACGGCAAGGTGGCGGGGCTCGAAGCGCTGGTGCGGTGGGTGCACCCCGAGCGCGGGAAGGTGCCGCCGGACGAGTTCATCGCCATCGCCGAGTCGTCCGGGCTGATGCCGCACCTCACGGAGTACGTGTTGGAGTCGGCCCTCGGCCAGGTGGCCAAGTGGCAGGCGCAGGGCCTGAAGGTCCCGGTCGCTGTGAACGTCTCGCCGCGCGACGTCCACACGCCCGGTTTCGCGGGCTCGGTCGCGGCGCGGCTCGCCCGGCACGGGGTCCCCGCGGGGGCGCTGCAACTGGAGATAACGGAGCACGTGCTCCTGGAGGATCCGCAGCGCGCCGCGGACACGCTGGCCGGGCTGACCGGGCACGGCGTCAAGATGTCCCTCGACGACTTTGGCACGGGGTACTCCTCGCTGGTCCACCTGCGGCGGCTGCCGGTCAGCGAGCTGAAGATCGACCGCTCCTTCGTGGCGCGGCTCGCCGTGGACAACGAGGACGCGGAGATCGTCCGCTGCACGGTGGACCTCGCGCACTCGCTGGGGCTGCTCGTCGTCGCCGAGGGCGTCGAGGACGACGAGACGTGGGAGCGGCTGCGGGATCTCGGGTGCGACGCGGTGCAGGGGTGGCTGGTCGCCGCGGCGATGCCTCCGGAGGAGACGACGGCGTGGCTGCGGGCGCGGGGGTCGCGCGGCTGGCGCCGCCCCGCGGACGTGGCGGCGGAAGCGGCGGCGGCGCTGGCCGAGGGCTCTGAGGTGGAGGAGTCGTCGGGGCATGTAGTGAAGTAGCGGCCCGTCGGTTGACCTGTGCGTCTGGAGCATTGGCCTTCGGCCGGGCTCCTTTCGTCCCCACCCGCACCACCCGTGCAGATGAGTTGCCGGGGGCGGGCCCTCACGTGAGGGCGGACGGCCGTCGGCGGCTGCGGATGGTGGGGCGCGGGGCCGGGCTGAAGGGCTGTCCCCTAGGTGCTGAGGGGCTGCCCCCCCCAGGTGGGGAGCCCCTCGCGAGGGACGGGGTTCGGCCGCGCGGCGGCGTTTGTCCGGTGGGAGGCAGATGCGGGGCAAACGGGTGGGGGAGGCCCGTCGCGGAGCGACTTGGTCGGTCGCGCAGCGGCGCCTGTTCGGGGCGTACCTCCCCAGCGCACCCGGCAGCCGCCGGAACCCCGTCACGGCCCGGTGCAGAGCCATCGCTGCGCCGCGGAGGGAAACCGTTTAACGGCCACGCCGCCCCGCCCCATAGGATTGGGGGTCACCACCCGCACACTCACCCCTGAGGATCGCCGCATGCCTGGCATCACGCGCGAGGAGGTCGCCCACCTCGCCCGCCTTGCACGTCTGGAGCTGAAGGCCGAGGAGCTCGACCACTTCGCCGGACAGCTCGACGACATCATCGGCGCGGTCGCCCGCGTCTCGGAGGTCGCCGACCAAGACGTACCGCCGACCTCGCACCCGCTGCCGCTGACGAACGTCATGCGCGCGGACGAGGTCCGTCCGTCGCTCACCCCCGAGCAGGCGCTCTCCGGCGCCCCGGCCCAGGAGCAGCAGCGTTTCAAGGTGCCGCAGATCCTGGGGGAGGACTAAAGATCATGACGGACATCATCAAGCTCACCGCCGCCGAGATCGCCGCGAAGATCGCCTCCGGCGAACTCACGGCCGTCGAGGTCACCGAGGCCCACCTGGCCCGCATCGACGCCGTCGACGAGAAGGTGAACGCCTTCTTGTACGTCGACCGCGAGGGCGCCCTCGCGCAGGCCCGCGCCGTCGACGAGAAGCGCGCCAAGGGCGAGAAGCTCGGCCCGCTGGCCGGCGTCCCCGTCGCGCTCAAGGACATCTTCACCACCGAGGGCATTCCGACCACGGTCGGCTCCAAGATCCTCGAAGGCTGGATCCCGCCGTACGACGCGACGGTCACCAAGAAGCTCAAGGCCGCCGACGTCGTCATCCTCGGCAAGACCAACATGGACGAGTTCGCCATGGGGTCCTCCACCGAGAACAGCGCCTACGGCCCCACCGGCAACCCCTGGGACCTCACTCGCATCCCCGGCGGCTCCGGAGGCGGCTCCGCCGCCGCCCTCGCCGCCTACGAGGCCCCCCTCACCCTCGGCACGGACACCGGCGGCTCCATCCGCCAGCCCGCGGCCGTCACCGGCACGGTCGGCGTCAAGCCCACCTACGGCGGCGTCTCCCGCTACGGCATGGTCGCCTTCTCCAGCTCCCTGGACCAGGGCGGCCCCTGCGCCCGCACCGTCCTGGACGCCGCGCTGCTGCACGAGGCCATCGCCGGGCACGACGAGCTGGACTCGACGTCCATCGACGCCCCGGTCCCGCCGGTCGTCGAGGCCGCGCGCAACGGCTCCGTCCAGGGCATGCGCGTCGGCGTCGTCAAGCAGTTCCGCGGCGAGGGCTACCAGGCCGGTGTCGTCCAGCGTTTCGACGAGTCCGTCGAGCTGCTCAAGTCGCTCGGCGCCGAGATCGTCGAGCTGGACTGCCCGACGTTCGACCTGGCGCTCTCCGCGTACTACCTGATCGCGCCCTCCGAGTGCTCCTCGAACCTCGCCCGGTTCGACGCCATGCGCTACGGCCTGCGCGTCGGCGACGACGGCACGAAGTCCGCCGAGGACGTCACCGCGCTCACCCGCGAGGCCGGCTTCGGCGACGAGGTCAAGCGCCGCATCATCCTCGGCACGTACGCGCTCAGCTCCGGCTACTACGACGCGTACTACGGCAGCGCCCAGAAGGTCCGCACGCTCATCACCCGTGAGTTCGAGGCGGCCTTCGAGCAGGTCGACGTGATCGTCTCCCCGACGACGCCGACCACCGCCTTCCCGATCGGCGAGCGCGCCGACGACCCGATGGCGATGTACCTGGCCGACCTGTGCACCATCCCGACCAACCTGGCGGGCAACTCCGCCATGTCGCTGCCCTGCGGTCTCGCGCCGGAGGACGGCCTGCCCGTCGGACTTCAGATCATCGCTCCCGCCATGAAGGACGACCGCCTGTACAAGGTGGGAGCCGCCGTCGAGGCCGCCTTCGTGGAAAAGTGGGGGCACCCGCTGCTGGAGGAGGCACCGTCGCTGTGAGCGCTCTGAACAAGGCCAAGGGCTTCAAGAAGTCCAAGACCGGTACGTATCTGTCGATCGGCACCACCGCGTTCGGCGCGGTCTCCGTGCTCAAGCAGGCCAAGCTGGCCCGCCGCGAGAACGACACGCTCCGCCTCGTGGACGCCGTCGTCTCCGCTGCCGCCATCGCCACCGGCGTCGCGCTGCTCCTGCGGGAGCTCAAGCGCCTCGGCGACGACGACGTTCTGCTGGGCTGAGAGGGAAAGTTTCACCGTGACTGTCACTACAGACCTGGTGTCGTACGAGGAAGCCCTCGCGACGTACGACCCCGTCATGGGCCTTGAGGTCCATGTCGAGCTCGGCACCAAGACCAAGATGTTCTGCGGCTGCTCGACGACGCTCAAGCAGGACGCGAACAGCCAGACCTGCCCGACCTGCCTCGGCCTGCCCGGCGCGCTGCCGGTCGTGAACGAGATCGGCGTCGAGTCCGCCATCAAGATCGGCCTCGCGCTGAACTGCGAGATCGCCGAGTGGTGCCGCTTCGCCCGGAAGAACTACTTCTATCCGGACATGCCGAAGAACTTCCAGACCTCCCAGTACGACGAGCCGATCGCTTTCAACGGCTACCTGGACGTCCAGCTGGAGGACGGCGAGGTCTTCCGTGTGGAGATCGAGCGCGCCCACATGGAGGAGGACACCGGCAAGTCCACCCACGTGGGCGGCGCGACGGGTCGTATCCACGGCGCCTCGCACTCGCTCCTGGACTACAACCGCGCCGGCATCCCGCTGATCGAGATCGTCACCAAGCCCATCGAGGGCGCGGGCGAGCGTGCCCCCGAGGTCGCCAAGGCGTACGTCGCCGAGCTGCGCGAGCTCATCAAGGCGCTCGACGTCTCCGAGGCCCGCATGGACAAGGGCCAGATGCGCTGCGACGTCAACCTCTCGCTGCGCCCCAAGGGGCAGCGGGAGTTCGGCACCCGCAGCGAGACGAAGAACGTCAACTCGCTGCGTTCCGTGGAGCGCGCGGCGCGCTACGAGATCCAGCGCCACGCCGCGGTGCTCTCCTCGGGCGGCACGATCATCCAGGAGACCCGTCACTTCCACGAGGACGACGGCTCCACGACCTCCGGCCGTATCAAGGACAACGCCGAGGACTACCGGTACTTCCCGGAGCCCGACCTCGTCCCCGTCGCCCCGTCCCGTGAGTGGGTCGAGGAGTTGCGCGCCGGTCTCCCGGAGCTGCCGCGGCTGCGCCGCAACCGGCTCCGCGAGGAGTGGGGCGTCTCCGAGCACGACATGCAGTCGATCCTCAACGCCGACGCCATCGGCCCGATCGTCGCCACGATCAACGCGGGCGCGGACGCCGCGTCGGCCCGCAAGTGGTGGATGGGCGAGCTGGCCCGGCACGCCAACGAGCAGGGTGTGGACCTCGGCTCGCTGTCGATCACGCCGGAGCACGTCGCCCGGGTCACCGAGCTGGTCGCCGCCGGTGACCTGAACGACAAGCTGGCCCGCCAGGTCATCGAGGCCGTCCTGAAGGGCGAGGGCACCCCGGACGAGGTCGTCGAGAAGCGCGGCCTGAAGGTCGTCTCCGACGAGGGCGCGCTCACCGCCGCCGTCGACGAGGCCATCGCGGGCAACGCCGCCATCGCCGACAAGATCCGCGGCGGCAAGGTCGCGGCGGTCGGCGCCCTGGTCGGCGCGGTCATGAAGGCCACCCGTGGCCAGGCCGACGCGGCCCGCGTCAAGGAACTCATCCTGGAGAAGCTGGGCGCCGGCGAGGGCTGAGCCCTGCTCCGGCCATGAGAGGGGCGGCGCACCCGAAAGGGGCGTCGCCCTTTTCGCGTATGGCCACCGCTTTCGCCTACCGCCAAGACCTCTACGGCACGTCTGGCCGCGGTGGCCCGAACGGCTCGAAGAACATCTCCTCCAGCGGGTCCTGGTCCTTGCGCAGGCCGTAGAAGCCGGCGTTGCCGGGGCCGCCCCGCAGCCAGTTCAGCAGCGTCTCGGTGAAGTCCCCCTCCAAGGGCGGGCCCTGGTCCGTGTGCCGGGGGTTGACGGCCACGCGCCACTGCTCGGGCTCGCCGTCGGCGCACCAGCCGATCTGGTCCCCGTCGATCGTCGAGACGGCGGGCAGGAAACCTCCGGGCTCGGGCCAGGCGGGCATGGGGTAGTACTGCGGATGCGCCTCGCGCAGGCTCCGGTATCCCTCCAGCATCTCCTCCACGCCCGCCGCCAGGCCGAGCCGGTGGTCGAGGTCGAGCGGGGCCGGCATGTCGAGCCACCAGCTCCAGTTCCCCGCGCCGTACCGCTCGCTGAGCGCCACGAAGTCCGCGGGCAGCCGGGTGCCGAGCCGCTCGAAGACCTGCTCCCACGTGCCCGCGCCCAGGTGGGGGTCGAGCGGCGGGGGTATCAGCGCGGTGACCGCCTCCAGGCCCTCGCCCTCGGTGAGCGCGGCGTGCTGGCGGGCGTCCACATACGTGCCCCGGGGCGGCGGCGCCCAGGGCGTGGCGTCGGCGAGAGGCGGCCAGGTGCGCACGGCGGGCGGCAGGGGGCCGAGGAGCCCGCCGGGCTCGCCGGGGTTCGGCACGCCACCGCGGACGGCCGCGAACAGCCACTCCAGGAGCGGGACTTCGTACGCCACCCAGGGCTCGGCGCCGCCGACCGCCACGGACGTGGTCAGAAGCACCACCGGCCACGCGTCGGGGTCCTTCGACACGGACGTGTCCCAGAAGAGGTGGTCGCCGCCCGAGGTGGTGGCGAAGGCGAGCAGGCCGCCCTCGTCGGGCAGGAAGCGGCGCTGCTCCTTGGTGAACAGGTACGGCCTGATCGCGGAGTGGCGGTGGGTTTCCAGGACCCACGCGGCGAAGTCGTAGCGGCCGTCGGCGCTGACGCAGGGAGTGTGCAGCCGGACGGACGGGGCGTCGGGGCCGCCTGGTCCGCCTATCTCCGCCGGGCCGTACGCCGACACCAGCGCCTTGTAGTCGGCGGGGAGCGGAGCCTCAAGCCAGGCCTCCACCGCCGCCCAGTCGACGGCGGGCACAGGGTCCGGCGGCGGCCCGACCAGGTCCGTGAAGGCGGCGAGGCGTGCGGTGATCTCCATGCGTCCGAGGATGGCACCCGCCACTGACAACGCCCGCGCCGAGCGCCGCCGAAGCGGGCCCCCGGGTCTTCGCGTCCCGGACCTTTTGGACGTTCACCCCGACTTCGTCCCTCAGCCTTCACAACGAAACCGGACGTCACTAGCGTCCCCGCCGAACGGATCAATGGATCAGCCGAGAACCATTGACTGTCGGCCAGGACTACTGGGCCAGGACGACTGGGAGGTCGTACGTGACTCCGGAGATTTCGCGCAGACGCCTGATGGCGATCGGCGGCGGCGCGCTCGGCGCGGCCGCCACCGGTTCCTTCCTGCCGCCGTCGCTGCGGGAGGCGCTCGCGCACGAGCCGCCGCGCGGAGGCGGTCTCGACTCGATCGAGCACGTCGTGATCCTGATGCAGGAGAACCGTTCCTTCGACCACTACTTCGGGTCCCTGCGGGGCGTGCGCGGCTTCGGCGACCGCAACGCCATCCGGCTGCCGAGCGGCACGTCCGTGTTCGAGCAGCCCGACGGCCTGCGCACCGTCCTGCCCTTCCCCGTCCGGGAGGCCGCCAAGACGCAGAAGAAGGACCTCCAGTACATCGGCGACCTCGACCACTCCTGGAGCGGCGGCGCCAAGGCCTGGCACGACGGCTGGATGGACGGCTGGATCACCGCCAAGACCGCGGCGACCATGGCGTACTACACGCGCGAGGACATCCCGCTGCACTACGAACTCGCCGACACCTTCACCGTCTGCGACGCCTACCACTCCTCCATCCACACCTCCACCAGCCCCAACCGCAACCACCTGTGGAGCGGGAAGACGGGCCACGAGGCGAACGGCAAGCGGGCCGTCGGCAACGACGCGTACGCCGAGGGCACCCACCCCGGCTACGGCTGGGGAACGTACGCCGAGCGCCTGGAGAAGGCGGGCGTGAGCTGGCGCACGTACACGGAGTGGGAGAACTTCACCGACAACCAGATCGAGTTCTTCACCACCTTCAAGGCCATCGCCCGCAAGGCCCTGGCCAAGACCGGCCTCACCTTCATGGAGGCCTTCTACGCCAAGGTGCGCGACACCAAGGACGAGACCGAGCGCGCCAGGCTGCTCGCCGCCCTGGAAGAGGGCGTCGCCACGCTGAGCAAGCACGAGCGGTCGCTGTTCGAGCGCGGCCTGCGGCGCGTGCCGACCGGCAAGCTCGCCGAGGAGTTCGCCCTGGACGTCGCGGGCGGCAAACTCGCGAAGGTCACCTACCTGGTGCCGTCCGCGGTCGACTCCGAGCACCCCAGCGTCTCGTCGCCGATCCACAGCGCGACCATCGTCTACAAGATCCTCGACGCGCTCGCCTCGCACCCCGAGGTGTGGCGCCGTACCGCCGTCTTCATCAACTACGACGAGAACGACGGCTTCTTCGACCACGTCCCGCCGCCCGTCCCCGGCGGCGACTCGGCCGAGGAGCAGGAGGAGCGCTGGGAGGGCAGGCCGACCGGGCTCGGCGTGCGCGTGCCGATGCTCGTCATCTCGCCGTGGACCGTCGGCGGCTACGTCTGCTCCGAGGTCTTCGACCACACCTCCGTCGTGCGCTTCCTGGAGAAGTGGACCGGCGTCCAGGAACCGAACATCAGTGCCTGGCGCCGCAAGGTCACCGGCGACCTCACCGGTGCCTTCGACTTCCGGCGCGCCCACCGGCAGCCGGACGTCGAACAGCCGGGCCCCATCCCGGCGTTCAGCGGCCGCTGGAGGCCGCAGCCGCCCCTGGAGCAGGCCATGCCGGTGCAGGAGCCGGGCGTGCGGCGTGCCCGGCCGCTGCCGTACCAGCCGGACGCGGACGTGCGGCCCGCCGAGGACGGCACGCTCACGGTGCGGCTGCGCAACGGCGGCAGCTCCAGCGCGCACTTCGCGCTCTACCCCTACGCCGGTGAGTTCACGGTCCCGCAGCATCAGGACGTCGTCCGCAAGGGCTCCTGGACCGTGCCGGTGCGGGGCGACGCGTACGACTTCACCGTCACCGGGCCGAACGGCTTCCGACGGGAGTTCGAGGGCGGCACGCCGGGCAAAGACGGCAAGGACGGCAAGGACGGCGGCGCGCGGCTCGCCTCCGCGATCACCCGCCGCGAGATCCACCTCACCCTCGCCAACCGCGGCCGCGGGGAGCTGGTCTTCACGGTCAAGCCGCTCGGATACGTGGACGAGGACGACGTCAGGCGCCGCACGCGCACCGTCCGCGTCAAGGCGGGCAGCAGCCGCACCGTCGCCTGGCGGACCGACGACGAGCACGGCTGGTACGACATAGAGATCACGACGGACCGCGACACCGCCTTCCGGCGCCGCCTCATGGGCCATATCGAGAACGGCCGCGCCAGCGTCTCGGGCTGACGCCCGGCGCGCGCGAGTGCGCGGAGATACCCGGGAAACCTCTGGGGAACCTCCGCGCACCCCTCGTCCCGCTGTGAGCATGGCCACGAAAGGGACCAACGATCTTCAGGGGCTGTCAAGGTGACTGAGGCGCTCATGTCGTCTCACATGCGTTCTTTGCGGGCTGTTCAGTCGATTCACTGCTGTTCCCGATGAAGATCCACAAATCACCCAGGGAGCCAGTACGTGGCAGCACTCGCACGGTGGTGTGTCCGGCACCGTCTTCTCGCCGTCCTGGTGTGGCTGGTCGCCCTCGGCGGCGCCACGACCGCCGCCGCCGTCGCCGGATCCGCGTACTCGAACGACTACGAGGTCCCCGGCACCGAGTCCGGCCGCGCCACCCAGCTCCTGGACCGCGGCTTCCACGGTCTCGGCGGTGACAGCGACACCGTCGTCTGGCACACCGGACCCGGCGACTCCGTCCGCGCGGCCGACGTCGAGCGGACCGTGTCCGCCACCTTGGACAAGATCGCCGATCTGCCCGCCGTGGCCTCCGTGACGAGCCCCTACGACAGCCAGGGCGCGAGCCAGGTCAGCCGGGACGGCCGCACCGCCTACGCCACCGTCACCTTTCGCGAGCAGGCTGACGACATCGACAGGGCCGACGCCCAGCGGGTCGTCGACACCGCCAAGGCCGCCGAGTCCGACGGCCTGGAGGTCGAACTCGGCGGCACCGCCATCGGCCTCACCGAGGCCAAGAGCGCCCAGGTCGCCGAGATCGTCGGGGTCGCCGTCGCCGCCGTCGTGCTCTTCCTGGCCTTCGGCTCGCTCGCCGCGTCCGCCCTGCCCATAGCCACCGCGCTGGTCTCCGTCGGCACCGCGTACGCCGGGATAGTGCTGCTCGGCCAGGTGATGACCGTCGCCGACTTCGCCCCGATGCTGGGCACGCTGATCGGCCTCGGCGTCGGCATCGACTACGCCCTGTTTATCGTGACCAGGCACCGCAAGGGCCTCAAACGAGGCCTGCCCGTGGCCGAGGCCGCCGAGCGCGCCGTGGCCACCACCGGGCGCGCCGTCGTCTTCGCGGGCGCCACCGTCTGCATCGCCCTGCTCGGCATGCTCATCCTGCGGCTCAGCTTCCTCAACGGCGTCGCGATCGCGGCCTCGCTGACCGTCGTCCTCACCGTCGCCGCCTCCGTCACGCTGCTGCCCGCCCTGCTCTCCTGGATCGGGCCGCGCGCCCTGAGCCGCCGCGAACGCCGCAGGCTCGCCGAGCACGGGCCGGCGCCGGAGCTGCCGACCGGGCTCGCCGCCCGCTGGGCCGCCTTCGTCGAACGCCACCCCAAGCTCCTGGGTGCCGTCGCCGTCCTCGTCATGGCCGTCCTCGCACTGCCCACCTTCGCCCTCCACCTCGGCACCTCCGACCAGGGCAACAACCCCGCGTCCGCCACCACCCGGCAGGCCTACGACCTGCTCGCCGACGGCTTCGGACCGGGCGTGAACGGCCCCCTGACGCTGGTCAGCGAGGTCTACGGCGCGGGTGACCGCAACGCCCTGAACGACCTCGGCACGACCCTGAGGTCCACCGAGGGCGTCGCCTCCGTCAGCCCGGCGACGTACGACGAGAGCGGCCGCACGGCCTTCCTCACTGTCGTCCCCGACTCGGCCCCGCAGTCCAAGGAGACCAGCGACCTCGTCGACCGGCTGCGCGACGACGTCCTGCCCGGGGCCGAGGCGGGCAGCTCCCTGGACGTGGCGGTCGGCGGCGTCACCGCGAGCTACGACGACTTCGCGGAGATCATCGTCGGGAAACTGCCGCTCTTCGTGGGCGTCGTCATCGGGCTCGGCTGCGTCCTGCTGCTGCTCGCCTTCCGCTCGATCGGCATCCCGCTCAAGGCCGCCGTGATGAACGTCGCCGCCGTCGCCTCCGCGTTCGGGGTCGTCGTCGCGATCTTCCAGTGGGGCTGGGGGAGCGAACTGCTCGGGCTCGGCGCGGCCGGGCCGATCGAGCCCTTCCTGCCCGTGATCATGGTGTCCGTCCTCTTCGGCCTCTCCATGGACTACCAGGTATTCCTGGTCAGCCGGATGTACGAGGAGTGGCTGGAGACCGGCGACAACCGGCGGGCCGTCCGCGTCGGCCTCGCCGAGACGAGCCGTGTGATCAACTCCGCGGCCGTCATCATGATCTCCGTCTTCCTGGCCTTCGTCCTCAGCGGCGACCGCGTCATCGCGATGTTCGGCATCGCCCTCGCGGCGGCCGTCGCCCTCGACGCCTTCGTCCTGCGGACCCTGCTCGTCCCCGCCCTCATGCACATGCTCGGCGGCGCCAACTGGTGGCTGCCGCGGCGTCTGGACCGTCTCCTGCCGCGCATCAGCATCGAGCCGGCCGAATATCGTCCGAACGCGAGCGACGTGCGTGCGAAGATCCCCGAGCGGCGTGGAACCCCGGCGCCGCACGAGGATGTGAGTGGACCTGAGGAGCGGGAGCGGGAGCGGGATGTTCGCGATATCGCTGGGCGAGGGCGCTGAGCTGCGGCCGATCGAACCGTGGCAGGCGCAGGAGTTTCTCGCACACGTCGAGCGCGCCCGGGAGTACGCGGGCGCGTGGGTGCCCTTCACCGTGACGGTGAAGGACCTGGAGACGGCCAAGGGCTTCCTCCAGTCGTACGCCGACAAGCAGGCCTCCGACACCGGGCGCCTCTACGGCATCTGGCTGGAGGGCACCCTGGTCGGCGGCGTCCTCTTCCGGATCTTCGACACGAGTTCCGACAGCTGTGAGATCGGCGTGTGGCTGGAGCCGTCGGCCGCCGGGCGCGGCCTGGTGAACAAGGCCTCACGGACCCTCATCGACTGGGCGGTCGAAGAGCGCGGCATGCACCGCGTGGAGTGGCTGGTGTCGTCCCTCAACGACCGCTGCAAGGCCGCCGCCGCGCGGCTCGGATTCACCAGGGACGGCGTGCTGCGGGAGAGCTTCCCCTGGCAGGGCGTGCGGCACGACATGGAGGTGTGGTCCGTGCTCGCTCCGGAGTGGCGGGCGGCGCGGGAGGCCGCGGACGGGCCCGCCGAGGGCGTTCGTTAAGACACCTCTCAGACTCCGTCCGTACGGTGCGGCGCATGGGTACTGAGACAGAGGACGCGGCCGGGGCCAAGGATGCCACCGGGGCCAAGGATGCCACCGGGACCGAGGAAGTGACCGGGGCCAAGGAGTCGGCGCCGACGACGGAGGCGGCCACGGTCGACGTCACGAAGTCCGGGGACAGCGCCGACACGGCGGCGCCCGGCGACCTGCGGGGCGCGAAGGCCGCCGACGACGTGAAGGCCGCCGACGACGCGAAGGCCGCCGACGACGCGGAGGGTGCCGACGAGGCGGAGGAGGCGGACGAGGCCCTGGTCGGGGCCCGGCCCGCCAAGGCCGCCGGGGTCGGCCAGGGCGCGGCCGCCGTGGTCTCCGCCGCGCTCGGCGTGATCGGCCTCTCCGGCGGCTGGCTCGGCACGGTCGCCGCCGCGCGCGAGAACCTCTTCGGGCAGCTGGAGACCTCGCAGACCGCGGGCGTGGCCAAGACGATCGAAGCCATGTACGGCGACTCCTGGAAGGCCACCGCCCTGATCGCGGGCATCTTCGCGCTCGCCGCCCTGGTCACCGGCTTCGTGGTCCTGGTCAGGCCCGCGTTCGGCACCCCCGGTCCGGAACAGGCGCCGTGGATCAAGTCCGTGGCGTGGGCGGGTGTCGTGCTCGGTGTGATCGGACTGATCCTCGCCGTGCTCAAGTACGCGGACCTGTTGCTCGGCCTTCCCTCGGCACCTTCCTGAGCCATCCCGTACGTAGGTGTCCTTCCGTGAGCCGTACGTAAGGCAGGTGCGGGCCAGGGGCTAAGGCCCCCGGCCCGCCCTTCGCCGTACCTAAGGCCCCCGGCCCACCGGAGATGCGGCACTCGCCCGATGTGGCACACCCCCCTGGGAGACCAGAGTGGAGCCATCGCAGAGAGCGATGGCACCACCGACGATCCGAGGGGTACGAGATGTTCGAGTACGAGCTGCACCAGATGCGCGCCGCCGAGCTGGCCCGCGACGCGCACCGCCGCCACCTGATCCGCGAGGTCCGCAGGAACCGCCGCGCCGAGGCCCGCCGCTCGGCCCGCGACGAAGCCGAAGGGCGGGTGAGCGTGCCTCTTTGGAAGTCCCGCTTCACCCGGGCCGCCTGAGATGGACCGGCACCCGCCGGGGTCCGTCTCGCGGACACGGGGTGCCGCGTCGTCCGCGCGCTGTGCGATGCTCGCGCACGTGGAGACCAGATCCGTCAGCCCGGTGTTCGTCGGCCGCGCCGACGAGTTGGGCGTACTGAACGAAGCGCTCGCCCGCGCCACGGGGACCCCGCTCGAAGGAGCTGGGGGCCCCGGCACGGGCGAGCCGCAGGCGTTGCTGCTCGGCGGTGAGGCGGGCGTCGGCAAGACGCGCCTCATCGAGGAGTTCACCGAAGCCGCCCGGAAGCGCGGCGCCGTCGTCGCGCTCGGGGGCTGCGTGGAGATCGGGGCCGACGGTCTGCCGTTCGCCCCCTTCTCCACCGCCCTGCGCGCCCTGCGCCGACAGCTCCCGGACGAACTGGCCGCCGCCGCGGAGGGCCAGGAGGAAGAACTCGCCCGGCTCCTGCCCGAACTGGCGGGCGCCGCCACCTTCGGGAACGGTCACGGATACGGCGCCGCCAGCAGGTCCGACGAGCAGGACGTGGCCCGCCTCTTCGAGCTGACCGCCCGCCTCCTGGAACGCCTCTCCCGCGACCGTACGCTGGTCGTCGCCCTGGAGGACCTGCACTGGGCCGACGCCTCGACCCGCCACCTCCTGGCCTACCTCTTCCGCACCCTGCGCGGCGGCCGCCTCGTCCTGCTCGCCACCTACCGCGCCGACGACATCCACCGCCGCCACCCGCTGCGCCCCCTCCTCGCCGAACTGGACCGGCTGCGCACGGTGCGCCGCATCGAACTCGGCCGCTTCAGCAAGGCCGAAGTCGCCCGCCAGATGGCCGGAATACTCGCGGCCGAACCCGAACAGGCCCTGGTCGACGACATATTCGACCGCTCCGACGGCAACGCCTTCTTCGTCGAGGAGCTTGCCGTCGCCTCCCACGGCGGCAGCTGCGCCAGCCTGACGGACTCCCTGCGCGACCTCCTCCTGGTCCGCGTCGAGGAACTCCCCGAGGACACCCAGCGGGTGGCCAGAATCGTCGCCGAGGGCGGCTCCACCGTCGAGTACGAACTCCTCGCCGAGGTCGCCGGGCTCGGCGAGGACGACCTCATCGAAGCCCTGCGGGCCGCCGTCGGCGCGAACATCCTCCTCGCCTCGCCCGAAGGCGACGGCTACCGCTTCCGGCACTCCCTGGTCCGCGAGGCCGTCAGCGACGACCTGCTGCCGGGCGAGCGCTCCCGCATCAACCGCCGCTTCGCCGAAGCCCTGGAGGCCGACCCCTCGCTCGTCTCCGCCGACCAGCGCGCCGCCCGCCTCGCCACCTACTGGTACTACGCGCACGACACCGCCAAGGCCCTGCCCGCCGTCCTGCGCGCCTCCGTCGAGGCCCGCCGCCGGCACGCCTACGCCGAGCAACTGCGCCTTCTGGAACGGGCCATGGAGCTGTGGGACGACGCCCCCGACGCCGTACGCGAACAACTCCGCCCCGCCGACTACGTCGAGGGCTATCCCGCCTCCTCCTGCGACCCCGGCACCACCCCGCTGCACTTCCTGGACCTGATGGCCGAGGCCACCGTCGCCGGACGCCTGTGCGGTGAACGCGAGCGCGCCCTGAAGATCACCAAGCGCGCCCTGCGCCTCCTGGAGGGCGAGAACGACCCCCTGCGCTCCGCCTGGTTCTGGGTCCAGCGCTCCCGCCTCGTCTCCACCCTCGGCCGCGGGGACGGCTGGGACGAGATCGCGAAGGCGCAGGAGCTGATGCGCGGCCTGCCGCCCTCCGAGGTGCACGCGGACGTGCTCGTCTACCGCGCCTCCTGGGGCATGCTGCACGACCCCGGCCCGGAGACCATGGCCGCCGCCGAACGAGCCGTCGAGTTCGCCCGCATGGTCAAGGCCGACACCATCGAGCTGAACGCCCGGCTCACCCGCGGCAACCTCCTCATCGAAGCGGGCGACCCGGAGTCCGGCCTCGCCGAGATGTACGAGGTCAGGGACCGCGTCGTCGAGCAGGGCCTGGTCACCGACCTCGGCCGCGCCCACATCAACCTCCCCTCCGCCCTGGAAGGCGTCGGCCGCTCCGCCGAGTCCGTGAAGGTCGCGATGGAGGGCATCGAGTTCTGCCGGAAATACGGCCTGATGGACACCGAAGGCTGGATCTGGGCCAACGCCGCCGAATCCCTCGTCTCCCTGGGCCGCTGGGACGAGGCCGCCGAGGCCGTCGCCCACACCCACCGCTGCGTGCACAGTTCCAAGCCGCGGGGCTCCGCCGCCCAGTGCTCCGCGCGCATGGCGCTCTTCCGTGGCGACCTCGCCGCCGCTACCCGCCACCTCCAAGCCGCCTACCACCACTACGGCACCCACGATCCACAACCGCAGTACGTCCTCCCGCTGGCCCGCATCTCCCTCGGCATCGCGGCGGCCGAGGGCCGCGTCTTCGACGGCCGCGCCGAGGTCGAACGCGGCCTGGCCTCCGGACTCCCTTTCGGTACCTACAAGTACGGCTGGCCGCTGCTGCTGCACGCCGCCGCGATGGAGGCCGACGCCCGCGGTCTGCCCGCCGCCGAGCCGGGCCGCCCCGCCGCCGTCGAACAGATCCGCCGCATCACCAGATCCCTCGCCACCCCCATCCCTCTCTGGCGTGCCTACGACGAGTGGACCCGTGCCGAACTGCTGCGCGCCGAGGGCCGCGACGGAGCCGCCGACTGGGCCGCCGTGGTCGCCGCCGTCGAACCGCTGGAGCGGCCCTACGACCTCGCCCGCGTGCGCCTGCGCCTCGCCGAGGCCCTCCTCGCCCCGGACGGCACCGACCGCGACGGCGCCGCCCGACTGCTGCGCCAGGCGGGCGAGGTGGCCGAACGGCTCGGCGCGCGGCCGCTCGCCGAGTCGATCACCGGGCTCGCCCAGCGCGCCCGCCTCACCCTGAACCCCGCCGAGGCCCCCGTGCCCCCGCCGTCCCGACCGATCCCGCCGAGGCGCTCGGTCTGACCAGCCGGGAGCGGGACGTACTGCGCCTGGTCGCGGTGGGCCGCAGCAACCGCCAGATCGCCGAGGAGCTCTTCATCTCCCCGAAGACGGCGAGCGTCCACGTCTCCAACATCCTCGCCAAGCTCTCCGTCACCGGCCGCGGCGAGGCCGCCGCGCTCGCCCACCGGCTGCGGCTGTTCCCCACGGGGGGTGCACCGCAGTGACCTGCGCCTTCGCAGCCCCGGCCCGTTATGCGCGGCCTCACTTACGCTTGACGACAGAGACTCGGCTCCAGGGAGGCGCAGTGTTCAACGCGATCGAGGCGATTTTCGCGCCGGGGCGCAAGCACACCGACGACGAGAAGAAGCGTCTGGAGTTGACCCGCGTCGACCTCGCCGACGGCGACCCCGGGCGCGGACCGATCGACCTGTCCTCGGGCAAGGTGGTCGTACGCCCACCCGTCCCCTCGCCCCGCGCGGACGAGACGCCGGACTCGCATGAGGACCGAGACTCCCACGAGACGTCGGACTCCGCCGAGCAGGCAGCGCCGGGCGATCAGGTCACTCCCGCTCCCGCTCCCGGCGAGCGAATAGCGTCCGCCGACGAGTCGAGCGGCGGCTGACTCACTTCACCTCCACCTCCAGAATCTTGTCGTCCCCCTCCTCCGGCGTGCCCCGCGAGTCCGTCTCGTTCGTCACCAGCCACAGCTTGTCGCCGCCCGCCGCGAGAACCGTGCGCAGCCGGCCGTACTCACCCTTGAGGAACGACTGGGACTTCGGCTCCCCCTCCACGCCTCTCACCGGGACGCGCCACAACCGCTCACCCCGCAGACCCGCCATCCAGACCGAGCCCTCGGCGTAGGCGATGCCGCTCGGTGAGGCCTCGGAGGTCTTCCACTGGGCGAGCGGATCGCGGAACCCCTCTTCGCCGGCCTTGCCCTCAGCCTTGGGCCAGCCGTAGTTCTCCCCGGCCTTGATCTCGTTCAGCTCGTCCCATGTGTCCTGGCCGAACTCGGAGGCCCACAGCCGCTTCTGCTCGTCCCAGGCCAGGCCCTGCACATTGCGGTGGCCCAGGGAGTAGACGGGGGAGTCCGGGAAGGGATTGCCGGGAGCGGGCTCGCCGTCCGGGGTCAGGCGCAGGATCTTGCCGCCGAGGGACTTCTTGTCCTGCGCCAGGTCCGTGTCGCCCGTCTCGCCCGCGCCCGCGTAGAGCATCTTGTCCGGGCCGAAGGCGATCCGGCCGCCGTTGTGGATCATGCCCTTGGGGATGCCCTTGAAGATCGTGTCGGGAGCGCCCAGCTGCTCGCCGGCGGGCTTCTTCTCGTCGTAGAGCATGCGGGCGATGCGGTTGTCGGACTCCGTCGTGAAGTACGCGTACACCATGTGGTCCGAGGCGTACGACGGGGAGAGCGCGAGGCCCATCAGGCCGCCCTCGCCGCCGGGGGAGACGCCGGGCACCGAGCCGAGCTCCGTCTTCTTGCCTGTCGCGCCGTCCACTCGGGTGATGGTTCCTTCGTCGCGCGAGGAGACCAGGAGGTCGCCGCCGGGCAGCGCGGCGAGGCCCCAGGGGGAGGCGAGGCCCGTGGCGAGGGTGCGGGTCACCTTCGCCGAGCCCTTCTCCGGTGGGGGCTGAGCGCCCGGCTCCCCGGTGGGGGACTTGCTCGGCGCCTCCCGTTCGGAGGGGCTTTTGCGGTTCTCCGGCGCGTCCTTTCCATCCGACGAGCACCCGACCGCGAGGACGAGGGCAGCAGCGGTCAACACGGCGGTAACAGCGGGTCGTTGCATGATCAGGGTCCCTTCGACGCAGCGCTTCTACTGTTCATACACCGCCCGCGCCCCGCAGGTTCCCATTCCGCCACCACGAGATCACGAGCCCCGACCACGCCGCCGCGAGCCCCCTCGATTCCCCCCGCCCTCTCGCCATCCCCGGCCCTCTCAGTCCCACGACCCCAGCGCCGCCGGCAGTGCCGCGATCTCCGCCAGGTCCGTCCCGGTCAGCCGCAGCGCCGCCGCCGCGGCGTTCTCCACCGCCCAGCGCGCCCGCTTGGCCCCGGGGATCGGCACCACATGCCGGCCCTGCGCGAGCACCCACGCCAGCGCGACCTGCGCCGGCGTCGCCCCGTGCCGCTCCGCCACCCGGCGCAGCCCCACTACCAGCGGCTGATTGGCGGCCATCATCTCGGCGGTGAAGCGTGGGTGCCGGGCCCGCAGGTCGTCCGGCTCGAAGCCCTGGCCGGGTGTCAGCGTCCCGGTGAGGAAACCATTCCCCAACGGCATCGCCGCGAGGAACCCCACCCCGCGCGCCACGCACCACGGCAGCAGCGCCTCCAGCGCCTCGGGCGACCACACCGACAGCTCGGCCTCCACCGCACTCACCGGAAAGACCTGTTGCACCCGCTCCAGCTGGCGGATCGTCACGTCGTGCAGCCCGGCCCCCGGCCGCCCCGGCGCTATACGCCGACGCGAGCGCGCCCCCACCGCGCACAGCCCCAGGGCCCGCACCTTGCCCGCGGCGACGAGTTCGGCCATCGCGCCCCACGTCTCCTCGATGGGGACCTCGGGGTCGGCGCGGTGCAGCTGGTACAGGTCGATGGTCTCGGTCTGGAGCCGCCGCAGCGACGCGTCGCAGGCCCGTTTCACATAGCCGGGGCGGCCGTTGGCGACGATGTGCTGCTCGCCCACGAGCAGCCCGCACTTCGTCGACACGAACGCCTCCGCACGCCGCTCCTTCAGCACCCGGCCGATCAACAGCTCGTTGGTGAAGGGGCCGTACATGTCAGCGGTGTCCAGCAGTGTCAGCCCCGGACCGGCGGCGCCCGTGGCATCCAGTGCGGCGTGCACCGTGCGCAGCGACGCGTCGCCGCGCTGCCGCGAACCGGTGTACGCCCAGCTCATCGGCATGCAGCCGAGTCCGACGGCACCCACTTCGAGCGCCCCCGCGCCGATCGTCCTGCGCTCCACCTGGCCGTGCCCTCCCACCCCTCGTTCGGAGATCACCCCAACCTAACCGCTGCCGTCCCGGGCCCGAGCGCGGCCTCCCCGCGGGCGGCCCCCCGCAGGGGCGCATTAGCCTCCTGGCCATGGCGAAAGATGTATGGCTTCCCTACGAAGCCCACGAGATCCAGGGGCTGCCCGAGGCGTCGGAGGCGGGTCTCAACTACCGCTACTGGGACGGCGGCCCCGACTTCCCCGCCGATCCGGCCGACTGCGCCTTCTACGTGGTGCCCTACCTCAAGAGCACGGAGATCTCCGTACGCCCCTTGTCCGCGATGACATCCGTAGGCGTCGTGCAGACGCTGACCGCGGGCATCGACAACATGGAGCCGGGGCTCCCGTTCCTCGCCCCCGGAGTGCGGCTGTGCAACGCGCGCGGGGTGCACGAGGCCAGCACCGCCGAGCTGGCCCTCGCCCTGATCCTCGCGTCGCTGCGCGGCATCCCGCGGTTCGTCGAGGGACAGCGACAGGAGGAGTGGCGGTCCGGGTTCTACCCGGCGCTCGCCGACAAGTCCGTGCTCATCGTGGGATACGGATCGATCGGTTCCGCCATCGAGGACAGGCTCACCCCCTTCGAGTGTGCGCGGGTGGCGCGCGTCGCGCGCTCTGCCCGTGCCACGGAGCGCGGCCCCGTGCACCCGCTCACCGAACTGCCGGCCCTGCTGCCCCAAGCCGACGTCGTCGTGGTCTCGACGCCGCTCACCGAGGACACCCGAGGGCTGGTGGACGCCGGCTTCCTGGCCCGCATGAAGGACGGCGCGCTGCTCGTGAACGTCGCCCGCGGACCCGTGGTCGACACCTCGGCACTCCTCGCCGAACTGGAGTCGGGCCGCCTCACCGCCGCTCTTGACGTGACCGATCCGGAACCGCTGCCCGCAGGTCACCGCCTGTGGCACGCTCCTGGAGTGCTCATCAGCCCGCACGTGGGCGGTTCCACGTCCGCGTTCCTGCCCCGCGCCCAACGCCTGATCACCGCCCAGCTCACCAAGTACGCCGCGGGTGAGCCTCTTGACAACGTCGTCCGGATCACAGGCAGTTGATCACCTGAGCGCGCATTGTGCACGCTACGCGCTCGTATGCGTGCGCCCCGTGTTCACTTCGGCATTGATCGTCACGCAGCGTAGAGGGGCTATGTCCCTGTGTGACGATGCTGGTGTATCGTCCCGACAGGGGAGCGCCGTGGACCTTGCGGCGCGGGGACGAGACGTAGAACGGCGAGGGGGGCGACAGGCGATGTATGGCCTATGGGCGGACGATCCGACGCGGCGGGAAAGCCGTCGCCGACTCTCGCGCACACCGGTCCGCAGGCGCCGGCGCGGCGCGAGCCGCACGAGCGAGCGGCCCCGCACCCCGCAGCGCCACGACCGGTACGGCCGACGCGCGCGGCGGACGGACCTGCGGGCGGCACAGACCAGGGCGATCCGGTGAGCGCCCCGCCGACCACGACCGTCCTCGAAGCGGGGCCCCCATCGGCCCCGCCGCCCCCGAGGACGGCGCAGGACCGTCGCCCCGTGCCGGGCGGCCCCGGCCTCGCCTCCCAGGTCGCGCTGCTGCTCATCTGCGGTGCGTACGCGATGGGCTCCGCACTCGGCTGGGGCTCGGAGCGACTCGCCCTGATCATGGGGGACTTCGGGCTGAGCATCGCCGCCGCGGCCGCCGCCGTCTCCTGCTTCCGCTACTCCCGGACCCGCCGCAGCCGGTTTCGCCCCGCATGGCTGCTCTTCGCACTCTCCTCGGCGATGGCGGCCCTTGGCAACGGCGTCTGGGGCTGGTACGAAGTCGTGCTCCGGCAGCAGGTGCCGAGCCCCGGCCTGGCCGACCTCTTCTTCCTCTGCTTCGCGCCGCCCGCCATCATCGGCCTTCTCGTGCTCGCCAAACGCCCGGTGACCAAGGCGGGTTGGGGGTGCCTCGCCCTCGACTCGTGGCTGATCGGGGGCTCGCTCCTCACGCTCTCCTGGAGCCTCGCCCTCGCGCACACCGCACAGTTCCAGGGGCACAGCGTCGCGCACGCCGCGCTCTCGCTCGCCTACCCACTCCTCGACATCGCGCTGGTCAGCATGGTCCTGGCGCTGCACTTCAGGCGATCCTCGGCCAACCGCACCGCAGTGAACGCCGCGATCGCCGCGCTCGCCCTGACCGTCATGTGCGACGCGCTGTTCACCTCGCCCCTGCTGCACGCGAGTTACCGCTCCGGTCAGCTGCTGGACGCCGGCTGGTTCGCGGGCTCACTGCTCCTCGCCTACGCCCCCTGGGCGGCACCCACGCACCCGCGCGGGGAAGCCGGGACGGAGCACGCGCGCGTGCCGGACGAGGGCCCCGATGACGCGCGGGCCGCCGCCCCCCGGCCCATCGCCGGATCACTGGCCGCCCTCACGCCGTACCTCGCCGCCGCCGTCTGCACCTTGGGGATCCTCTACAACGTACTGAGTGGCCGGAGCGTCGACCGCGTCGTGCTTTTCACGGCGGGCACCGTCGTGCTCGCCCTCGTCGCCCGCCAGGGCATCATGCTCCTGGACAACATCACCCTCACCCAGGAGCTGGCCCAGAAGGAGAACCACTTCCGCTCCCTGGTCCAGGGCTCCAGCGACGTCATCATGATCGCCGCCCCGAACGGCATCCTGCGGTACGTGAGCCCGGCCGCCGCCGGGGTCTACGGCCGCGACGCCGAAGAGCTCGTCGGCTCCGAACTCGCCTCGCTGATACACCCCGAGGACCTCGGCCGGGTCGTCCATGAGGTGCGCAGGTTCCTCGCCGCCAACCCCGTCGAGGAGCCCACCACGCGCATCGAGTGCCGCTTCCGGTCGGGCAACGGTGACTGGCTGAACGTGGAATCCACCGTCAACCGCCACCACGGCGGCCTCATCTTCAACAGCAGGGACGTCACCGAACGGGTCCGCCTCCAGGCGCAGTTGCAGCACAACGCCGAGCACGACCCGCTCACCGACCTGCCCAACCGCGCGCTGTTCACCCGGAGGGTCAGCCAGGCCCTGACCGGCCGCAGGGTGACCGACCGCGGCACGGCCGTGCTCTTCATCGACCTCGACGGTTTCAAGGCCGTCAACGACACGATCGGCCACCAGGCCGGTGACGAGCTGCTCATCCAGGCGGCGCGCAGACTGCAGGAGGCGGTGCGTGCGGGCGACACCGCTTCCCGGCTCGGCGGCGATGAGTTCGCGGCACTCATCGTCGGCGACGGGACCAGGGACCAGGCCGCCAGGGAACAGCACATCTACGAACTCGCCGACCGACTGCGCATCACCCTCTCCCAGCCCTACGCCATCGACGGCAACGACGTGCGCGTCGCGGCCTCCATCGGAGTGGCGTTCGCCGAACCGGGCATCGGCGCGGGCGAGTTGCTGCGTAATGCCGACCTCGCGATGTACCGCGCCAAGGCGGCGGGCAAGGGGCGCGTCGAGCTGTACGCCCCCCAGATGCAGGCCGACGTCGTCCGCAAGGCGCAGCTCGCCACCCGGCTGCGCTCCGCCCTGCACGACGGCGAGTTCGCGCTGCTCCACCAGCCGGTGGTCTCCCTCGACGACGGCCGGATCACGGCGGTCGCCGCGCAGGCGCGCTGGCGCTCGGCGCAGGGCATCCTCTTCACGCCCGCCGAGTTCCTGCGCGTGTCCGAGACCGGGCACGGCAGAGACGCCGGGGGCGGCAAGGAGAGCGACCGCGCTGCCGAGCTCGGCCGCTGGATGCTCGAAGAGGCGGTCCAGCAGGCCGCCGAGCGCGGGCGCTCCGGTCACGCGGTGCCGGTGGCCGTCCGGATGAGCGCGCGCCGCCTGCTGGACCGCTCCATGCCCCTCGGCTCCATCGAGGCGCTCCTGACCCGGCACGGACTGCCCTCCGGGGCGCTCATCATCGAGCTGGCCGACAGCGACCCCAGGGTCTCGCTGGAGGACCTGGAGCGCCGGCTCACCGCCCTGCGCAGGCTCGGCGTCCGTATCGCCCTCGACGGCTTCGGCAGCGGCTATGCCGCGATCACCGCGCTGCGCCGGCTCCCGGTGGACGTGCTGAAGCTGGACCGCAGCCTGATCGAGGGCGTCGTCGAGTCCGCGCGGCTGCACAAGATCACCGCCGGTCTGCTGCGTATCGCGAACGACCTCGGGCTGCTCTCCGTGGCTGAGGGCGTGGACCTGCCCGAGCAGGTGGTCGCCCTGCGCGCGATGGGCTGCACGCACGGGCAGGGCGTGGCCTTCTCCGGGCCGCTCGACGAGTACCGGCTGCGCCGGGCGCTCGCCCTCGGCGAGTACCCGGTGCCGCGCGGCCCGGCCGAGCCCGTGCTCGCGGGCGGCCCCGCGGGCACGGCGCCGGTACTGGCGGGCGGCCCCGCCGGGACGGCCCCGGTGCTCGCGGGCGGCCCCGGGGGCACGACGTACGTCGGAGGGCCTTCCGCTGTCTTCGTGGGCGGGGCCCCCGGGCCGTACGTCGCCGGGGCGCCGGGGGCCTTCGCCGGCGGCTCCGCGGGAACGTACGCGGGCGGCTCCCCGGCGACGTACGCGACCGGCCCCTCGCCCTACGCCCGTTCACATAATGAGACCCCCATCCCACCTACTTGACAGGCACTGCGTGCCGGGGGGAGGGTCAATGCCATGCGCACCCGAATTCTCGTACTTGGAAAGCGCGTCGGCTGAAGCTGGGACCGACCGGTCCGAACACCGGATCCCAGCGACCGCACCCGGCGCGCTCCCCTCGCTTGCCTCACGGCACGAGGGGTTTTTTGTTGCACCGGCACCCGTCAAACCCCTGCAAAACCCCCGCAAAAACCCTCAGCTTCGAGAAGAGAATGCCGATGACAGAGCAGGCCACCGGGGCCCACCATCCGCAGCCGCGGCCCCGATCCTCTGGACAGCACTCCGCCTCCGTCGAGCACGTCACGGGCGCGCAGTCCCTCATTCGTTCTCTTGAGGAAGTCGGGGCCGACACGGTGTTCGGCATCCCCGGCGGCGCCATCCTGCCGGCGTACGACCCGATGATGGACTCCACCCGTGTCCGGCATGTCCTGGTCCGGCACGAGCAGGGCGCGGGCCACGCCGCGACCGGCTACGCCCAGGCCACCGGCAAGGTCGGCGTCTGCATGGCGACGAGCGGCCCCGGCGCCACCAACCTCGTCACCCCGATCGCCGACGCCCACATGGACTCCGTCCCGATGGTCGCGATCACCGGCCAGGTGGCCTCCAAGGCCATCGGCACGGACGCCTTCCAGGAGGCGGACATCGTCGGCATCACCATGCCGATCACCAAGCACAACTTCCTGGTCACCAAGGCCGAGGACATCCCGCGCACCATCGCCGAGGCCTTCCACATCGCCTCGACGGGCCGCCCGGGCCCGGTCCTCGTGGACATCGCCAAGGACGCCCTGCAGGCGCAGACGACGTTCTCCTGGCCGCCGCAGCAGGACCTGCCCGGCTACCGCCCGGTCACCAAGCCGCACGCCAAGCAGATCCGCGAGGCCGCCAAGCTCATCACCGCGGCCAGGCGCCCTGTCCTGTACGTCGGCGGCGGCGTCCTGAAGGCCCAGGCCACCGCCGAGCTGAAGGTCCTCGCCGAACTGACCGGAGCGCCCGTCACCACCACCCTGATGGCGCTCGGCGCGTTCCCCGACAGTCACCCGCTGCATGTGGGAATGCCGGGCATGCACGGTGCGGTCACCGCCGTCACCGCGCTGCAGAAGGCCGACCTGATCGTCGCCCTCGGAGCCCGCTTCGACGACCGCGTCACCGGCAAACTGGACAGCTTCGCGCCGTTCGCGAAGATCGTCCACGCCGACATCGACCCGGCCGAGATCGGCAAGAACCGCGCCGCCGACGTGCCGATCGTCGGCGACGCCCGCGAGGTCATCGCCGACCTCGTCCAGGCTGTCCAGGCCGAGCACACCGAGGGCCACACGGGCGACTACTCCGCCTGGTGGAACGACCTCAACCGCTGGCGCGACACCTACCCCCTCGGCTACACCCAGCCGGAGGACGGCTCGCTCTCCCCGCAGCAGGTCATCGAACGCATCGGACAGCTCGCCCCCGACGACACGATCTTCGCGGCGGGCGTCGGCCAGCACCAGATGTGGGCCGCGCACTTCATCCAGTACGAGAAGCCCGCGACCTGGCTCAACTCCGGCGGCGCCGGGACCATGGGCTACGCGGTCCCCGCCGCGATGGGCGCGAAGGCCGGTCAGCCCGGCCGCACGGTGTGGGCGATCGACGGCGACGGCTGCTTCCAGATGACCAATCAGGAACTGACCACCTGCGCCCTGAACAACATCCCGATCAAGGTCGCCATCATCAACAACGGTGCCCTCGGGATGGTGCGCCAGTGGCAGACGCTGTTCTACAACCAGCGGTACTCCAACACCGTCCTGCACAGCGGTCCCGAGGACATCGGCCCCAACAAGGGCACGCGCGTCCCGGACTTCGTGAAGCTGTCGGAGGCCATGGGCTGCGTGGCGATGCGCTGCGAGCGCCCCGAGGACCTCGACAAGGTCATCGCCGAGGCCAACGCGATCAACGACCGCCCGGTCGTGGTCGACTTCATCGTCCACGAGGACGCCCAGGTCTGGCCGATGGTCGCCGCCGGCACCTCGAACGACGAGGTCATGGCCGCCCGCGGGGTCCGCCCCGACTTCGGCGACAACGAAGACGACTGAGACCGAGAGCGAAAGAGAGACCACGAGCCATGTCCACCAAGCACACGCTCTCCGTCCTGGTCGAGAACAAGCCCGGCGTCCTCGCCCGGATCACCGCCCTGTTCTCCCGCCGCGGCTTCAACATCGACTCCCTCGCCGTGGGCGTCACCGAGCACCCCGACATCTCCCGCATCACCATCGTGGTGAACGTCGAGGACCTGCCGCTCGAACAGGTCACCAAGCAGCTCAACAAGCTCGTCAACGTCCTGAAGATCGTCGAACTGGAGCCGGGCGCCGCCGTGGGGCGCGAACTCGTCCTCGCGAAGGTCCGCGCCGACAACGAGACCCGCTCCCAGATCGTCGAGATCGTCCAGCTGTTCCGCGCCAAGACCGTGGACGTCTCCCCGGAGGCCGTCACCATCGAGGCCACCGGCAGCAGCGACAAGCTGGAGGCCATGCTCAAGATGCTGGAGCCCTTCGGCATCAAGGAGCTCGTCCAGTCCGGCACGATCGCGATCGGCCGGGGCTCCCGCTCCATCACGGACCGCAGCCTGCGGGCGCTCGACCGCAGCGCCTGACCCGGGTCTCCCGTATCCCTCTCGGATACCGAGACCCGCGAACTTCCCTCACTGAACCCGCCGTACGGTGGGACGCAACACCAGCACACATAGGAGATTCCCAGTGGCCGAGCTGTTCTACGACGACGACGCCGACCTGTCCATCATCCAGGGCCGCAAGGTCGCGGTCATCGGCTACGGCAGCCAGGGCCACGCCCACGCGCTGTCGCTGCGCGACTCGGGTGTCGACGTCCGCGTCGGTCTGCACGAGGGCTCCAAGTCCAAGGCCAAGGCCGAGGAGCAGGGCCTGCGCGTGGTCACCCCCTCCGAGGCGGCGGCCGAGGCCGACGTCATCATGATCCTGGTGCCGGACCCGATCCAGGCCCAGGTCTACGAGGAGTCCATCAAGGACAACCTCAAGGACGGCGACGCGCTGTTCTTCGGCCACGGCCTGAACATCCGCTTCGGCTTCATCAAGGCCCCCGAGGGCGTCGACGTCTGCATGGTCGCCCCCAAGGGCCCGGGCCACCTCGTCCGTCGCCAGTACGAGGAGGGCCGCGGCGTCCCGTGCATCGCGGCCGTCGAGCAGGACGCCACCGGCAACGGCTTCCCGCTGGCGCTCTCGTACGCCAAGGGCATCGGCGGCACGCGTGCGGGCGTCATCAAGACGACCTTCACCGAGGAGACCGAGACCGACCTGTTCGGCGAGCAGGCCGTGCTCTGCGGCGGCACCGCCGCGCTGGTCAAGGCGGGCTTCGAGACGCTGACCGAGGCCGGCTACCAGCCGGAGATCGCCTACTTCGAGTGCCTCCACGAGCTGAAGCTGATCGTCGACCTCATGTACGAGGGCGGCCTGGAGAAGATGCGCTGGTCGGTCTCCGAGACCGCCGAGTGGGGCGACTACATCACCGGCCCGCGGATCATCACCGACGCCACCAAGGCCGAGATGAAGAAGGTCCTCGCGGAGATCCAGGACGGCACGTTCGCCAAGCAGTGGATGGACGAGTACCACGGCGGCCTGAAGAAGTACAACGAGTACAAGACCCAGGACGAGAACCACCTCCTGGAGACCACCGGCAAGGAGCTGCGCAAGCTCATGAGCTGGGTCAACGACGACGACGCGTAAGTCGTACGGCACAGGGCCGGGGCGCAAGCCCCGGCCCTTGTCCACCGCGTCCAGCCACGGACGGGTGATCCTTCCGTAGAGGCGCATGCTGATCCGTTCGGCGCCACTATGCTTCTGTTCAACATTCGCGTCGGGCCCACAGCGTCGTGCGTCTTCCACGCGGCTAAGCGACTCCGCCTGCGGCCGTCGGGACGGCCGTCCGCAAGGGACTTGTGAGGACTCACGTGAGCACTGCTGCCACCGGCAAACCCGTCGTACTCATCGCTGAAGAGCTGTCGCCGGCCACTGTCGACGCCCTGGGCCCGGACTTCGAGATCCGGCAGTGCAACGGCGCGGACCGCGCCGAGCTGCTGCCCGCCATCGCCGACGTCGACGCGATTCTGGTCCGCTCCGCGACCAAGGTCGACGCCGAGGCCATCGCCGCCGCCAAGAAGCTGAGGGTCGTCGCCCGCGCGGGCGTCGGTCTCGACAACGTCGACGTGTCCGCCGCCACCAAGGCCGGCGTCATGGTCGTGAACGCCCCGACGTCGAACATCGTGACGGCCGCCGAGCTGGCCTGCGGCCTGCTCCTGGCCACCGCGCGCAACATCCCCCAGGCCAACTCCGCTTTGAAGAACGGCGAGTGGAAGCGCTCCAAGTACACGGGCGTCGAGCTGGCCGAGAAGACCCTCGGTGTCGTGGGCCTCGGCCGCATCGGTGCCCTCGTCGCCCAGCGCATGAGCGCCTTCGGCATGAAGGTCGTCGCCTACGACCCGTACGTGCAGCCCGCGCGCGCCGCGCAGATGGGCGTGAAGGTCCTCTCACTCGACGAGCTGCTCGAAGTCTCCGACTTCATCACCGTGCACCTCCCGAAGACCCCCGAGACCCTCGGCCTCATCGGTGACGAGGCGCTGCACAAGGTCAAGCCGACCGTCCGCATCGTCAACGCCGCGCGCGGCGGGATCGTCGACGAGGAGGCGCTGTACTCCGCCCTCAAGGAGGGCCGCGTCGCGGGCGCCGGTCTGGACGTGTACGCGAAGGAGCCCTGCACGGACTCCCCGCTCTTCCAGTTCGACCAGGTCGTCTGCACCCCGCACCTCGGCGCCTCCACGGACGAGGCGCAGGAGAAGGCGGGCATCGCCGTCGCCAAGTCGGTGCGCCTGGCCCTCGCCGGTGAGCTCGTGCCCGACGCGGTGAACGTCCAGGGTGGCGTCATCGCCGAGGACGTCCGCCCCGGTCTGCCGCTCGCCGAGAAGCTCGGCCGGATCTTCACCGCCCTCGCCAGCGAGGTCGCCGCCCGCCTCGACGTCGAGGTGTACGGCGAGATCACCCAGCACGACGTGAAGGTCCTCGAACTGTCCGCGCTGAAGGGCGTGTTCGAGGACGTCGTCGACGAGACCGTCTCCTACGTGAACGCGCCGCTGTTCGCCCAGGAGCGCGGCGTCGAGGTCCGCCTCACCACGAGCTCCGAGTCGCCCGACCACCGCAACGTGGTCACGGTGCGCGGCACGCTCGCCGACGGCGAGGAGATCGCCGTCTCCGGCACGCTGGCCGGGCCCAAGCACCTCCAGAAGATCGTCGCCATCGGTGAGTACGACGTCGACCTGGCGCTCGCCGAGCACATGGTCGTCCTGCGGTACGCCGACCGCCCCGGCGTCGTCGGCACCGTCGGCCGCGTCCTCGGCGAGGCGGGCATCAACATCGCGGGCATGCAGGTCGCGCGTGCCGACGTGGGTGGCGAGGCCCTCGCGGTCCTCACCGTCGACGACACGGTCCCGCAGCCGGTCCTCACCGAGCTCGCGGCGGAGATCGGTGCGGAGTCCGCCCGCGCGGTGAACCTCACGGACTGAGGCTTCGGGCCCCGGAGCCCTGGGCGCCGTCATCACCGGCTGCGCCGAGTTCGTCCTCAAACGCCGGACGGGCTGGAGATCTCTCCGGCTCGTCCGGCGTTTTCGGGTTCCCGCACACCCGCTCCGCGCAGCGCGCCCATCGCCAGCACCGCCGCCGCGAGCAGGATCACCGCGCCGGTCAGGGTCGCGGCGTGCATGCCGGTGGTGAACGCCTCGCGCGCCGTCGTGAGGAGCGTGTCCGCCGTGCGCCCCGGCAGGTGGTGGGCGGTGGCCACCGCGCCGCCGAGCGTCTCGCGGGCCTCGGCCGGGGCGGAGCCGGGCATCGCGTCGCGGTAGACCGCGTTGCCGATGGAGCCGAGGAGCGCCATGCCCAGCGCGCCGCCGAACTCCTGGCCCGTCTCCAGGAGCGACGAGGCGGAGCCCGCCTTCTCGGCCGGGGCGGCCCCGAGCGCCAGGTCGGTGAGCTGCGAGCCGACGACGACCGCGCCGCAGGCCAGGACGCCCGCGCCGGTGAGGACCAGCCACAGCGAGTCGGTGCCGGCCAGAGCGAGCAGGCCGTAGCCGCCGGCGGCGATGACGAAGCCGGCGGCCACGACGTGGGCGCGGTCCATGCCGCGCTGCACCAGTGCGGTGGCGGCAGGCGCCGCGAAGCCGATCGGCACCGACGGCAGGAGCGCCCAGAGAGCGGCCTCGATGGCGCTCTTGCCGAGGACGGACTGGAGGTACTGGGTGGTGAAGTACGCCGAGCCCATCACCGCCAGGGACGAGACGAGGTTCAGTGAGACGGCGGTGCCGAACGCGCGGCCGTGCCCCCGGAAGAGGTCCGGCGAGATCATCGGCGAGGCGGTGGTGCGCTGGCGGTGGACGAACAGGGCGGCGAAGAGCAGGCCCACGGCCACCGAGGCGACGTACTCGATCCGGACGCCCTCGGCGGGCATCTCCTTCAGGCCCCAGACCAGCGGCAGCACCGCGGCCATCGACAGCGGCACGCTCAGCAGGTCGAAGCGGCCCGGCGCCGGATCCTTGGACTCCGGGATCAGCAGGGGCGCGAGGAGCAGGAGCAAGACCATCGCGGGCAGGTTCACCAGGAACACCGAGCCCCACCAGAAGTGCTCGACGAGGACGCCGCTCATCACCGAGCCGAGCGCGATGCCGGCGACCATGACGCCGGTCCAGATGCCGATCGCCTTCGCGCGCTGACCCGCGTCGAGGAACATGGTGCGCACCAGCGCCATGGTGGACGGCATCAGGGTGGCGCCGCCGATGCCGAGGACCGCGCGGGCCGCGATCAGGGTCTCGGCGCTGTTGGCGTACGCGGCGACGAGCGAGGCGGCGCCGAAGGCGACGGCGCCGAACAGCAGGAGCCGGCGGCGGCCGATGCGGTCGCCGAGTGAGCCCATCGTCATCAACAGGCCGGCGAGCACGAACGCGTAGATGTCGAAGATCCACAGCTGCTGGGTGCCGCTCGGTCGCAGGTCCGCGCTGACCTCCGGGATGGCGAAGTACAGGACGGAGACGTCCATCGAGACCAGGAGCAGGGGAAGCATCAGGACGGCGAGGGCCGTCCATTCCTTGCGGGTGGCGCGGGTGGCGCGGGTGGCGCGGGTGGCGCGGGTGGGCGCGTGCGGGTTCGTTTGCATGGCGGTGACTGTACGGGCGTCTTATACGGGTGTCTAGTACGAGTGTATAAAACGGCCGTGTGAGACGGTGGTATGGGACGTCCGTATGGGTCGGCGTAGGCTGCCCGTATGGGGCACCGTGAAGATCTGCTCGAAGGCGCCAAGCGCTGCCTGCTGGAGAAGGGGTTCGTCCGCACGACGGCCCGCGACATCGTGAAGGAGTCCGGTACGAACCTCGCGTCCATCGGTTACCACTACGGGTCCAAGGACGCGCTGCTCGTGGAGGCGTACATCGCGCTCATGGAGCCGATGGGTGAGGGCTTCCAGGGTGTGCGGCAGGAGGGGGGCGTCCAGAAGGGCGGCCTGGAGCACTTCCAGAAGATGTGGGCGAACATCATTCGCTCGGTCCCCGAAGCGCGCCCCATCTGGATGATGTCTCTGGAGGTCATCACGCAGGGCGAGCGTCTCGCGGGGATCCGCGACCTGCTGATCAAGGCGCAGAGCGAGGGGCGCAGCGGACTCGCCGCCCTGTTCACCGGCATCGACGAGAGCGTGCTCCCGGCCGACGTCGTCGAGACCGAGGGGCGCTTCTACACCACGCTGCTCAACGGCCTGATGGTGCAGTGGCTCTTCGACCCGGAATCGGCGACCACCGCCGAGCAGTTGACCGAGGGACTGCGGCGGGTGATGGACCGGGCGCGGGACGGGGCCTGAAACGGGTGCGCGCGAGGGAGTGCCGTCCGCCTGACTGCCAGGCCGCCGCGGTGCCCGTGGTGAGGACAGTGCCGGAGAGCGCGATGGCGGAGACGGCGACGGCGGAGGCCAACAGCCTGAGCTTCGTGAGGGGTTCGTTCTCCCGTGTGGAGGGCGCCCCTTACAGTCGTGACGACTTCAGGACCATGTGCAGCAGCAGCCGGTCCTCGCCCTCGTCCAGGTCGAGGCCCGTGAGCTGTTCCACGCGCGAGAGGCGGTAATAGAGCGTCTGGCGGTGGATGCCCAACTCCGCGGCCGTGCGCCCCGCTTGGCCCGCGCAGTCGAGGAACACCTCGGCGGTGCGGGCCAGTTCGCGGTGGGCGGGGACAGCAGCTGCCGGGCCACCGGGTCGTGCGCCGCCTCCGGGGGCAGCGCCGTCAGGAGCCGGTAGGGGCCCACGTCCGACCACTGGGCCACCGGGCCGAAGCGTTGCTCGGCGAGCGCCGCGCGCGCCGCCCCTGACGCCTCCCACCAGGCGGCGCCCAGATCCTCCAGGCCGTGCCGGGCCCCGGCGATCCCGGCGGTGCTCCCGGCCGCGGCGCCCCGCGCGGTCTCCAGGAGGCGCGCGGCCGCGGTGTGCGCGGGGGAGAGGGCGTCGGCCGAGCGCAGCCGGACCAGCGCCGCGATGGACTGGCCTGTCGTGCCCCACGGCACCGTGCAGATCGCGGCGGCGGACGGCACCGTACGGGCGGCGGGGGCGGCCTCCGGGTCGGCGGAGGGCCACGGCGCCACGCACACCACCGCGTGCAGTCCCTCGGCGCCGGAGCCGAGGGCGGTGCGCAGGGACGCCACCGCCATGTCCCGCTGCCAGCCCCGCTCAGCGGTCAGGACCGCGCGGAACTCCCGGGTCAGGTCGGCGCCGGCCTGCGCCTCGTCGGCCAGTAGCGCGCCGATCCTGGCCGTCACCTCCATGGCGGCGCCCAGCTGCCGGTCGGTCGGGCCCGGCTCGCCGTCGAGCAGCCATACGTACCCCAGGGCGAAGCCCCGATGGCGTACGGGCAGGCAGATCCTGCCCCGCAGGACGCCCGCCGCCGGGGTGGGCGGGATACGGACCGGACCCGTGGCGCGGGTGATGCCGAAGCCCTCGAACCAGGCGCGGACCTCGGCTGTGGAGCGGCGCGTCAGGATCGAGCGGGTGCGGACCGGGTCGAGGGCGGTCGCGTCGAAGCCGCTGTCCCCGTCCTCTCCGCCGTCGTGCGCGCCGAAGGCGATCAGCTCGAAATCGCGGTTCTCCAGGGTCGCGGGAGCGCCGAGCAGCGCCGAGATCTCGTCGACCAGTTCTTGGTAGTCGCCCTTCACCTGTCCATTCTCGCCCAGGGCGCCCCGTTTCTCAGACATCTGTATGAGATCCAGGGCACGGATGCGTGACAGGTGTCGATGGTTCGGGGCGGGGGTGATCCTTAGATTTCACGGTGGTTCTCCGTGCCGTACCGCTTTGTCACCTCTGAGTAGGACTATGTCGGTAGGGCACTCGATTTCGTACACCCGTGGAGGTGCCCCGTGCTGGGTCCCGTGATCCTCGCCGCGTCGCGCAGCGACAAGATGCGCCGCTTCGTCTCGGCGGCCCCCGGCACCAAGCAGGTCGTGGCCCGGTTCATCGCCGGTGAGAGCGTCGACCAGGTCGTGCCGATCATCGTCGACGCCGCCGACAAGGGCCTTGAGGTCACCCTCGACGTGGTGGGCGAGGACATCACCACCGTCGAGCAGTCCCACGCGGCCCGCGACGCCTATCTGGAGCTCATCGACCGCCTGAAGGACCTCGGCCTCGGCACGAAGGCCGAGATGTCCGTGAAGCTGTCCATGTTCGGCCAGGCGCTGGAGGGCGGCCACGAGCTCGCGCTGAGCAACGTCCGGCCCGTCGTCGAGGCCGCCGCCGCGATCGGCACCACCGTCACCCTGGACGCCGAGGACCACACCACCCTCGACTCGATGTTCGCCATCCACGACGCGCTGCGCGAGGACTTCCCGCAGACCGGCTGCGTCATCCAGGCCTACCTCTTCCGCACCGAGGCCGACGCCCGCCGCCTCGCCGCGAACGGCAGCCGCGTGCGTATCGTGAAGGGCGCCTACAAGGAGCCCGCCGCGGTCGCGTACCAGGACAAGGCCGAGATCGACAAGGCGTACGTCCGCGTCCTGCGCATCCTGATGGAGGGCGAGGGGTACCCGATGATCGGGTCCCACGACCCGCGCCTGATCTCCATCGCACAGGAGCTCGCGCGGCGCGCGGGGCGCAAACTGGATGAGTACGAATTCCAGATGCTGTACGGCATCCGCGGTGACGAGCACCTGCGGCTGGCCGCCGAGGGCCACCGGATGCGCGTCTACACGGCGTACGGCACCGACTGGTACGGCTACTTCATGCGCCGTCTCGCGGAGAAGCCGGCGAACCTCCTCTTCTTCGCCCGCTCCATCCTCACCAAGGACTGAACCAAGGGCTGAGCTCCCACCCCCTCGACCCTTTTAAGGAGATACGGAACTCATGGACGCTGTCACTCAGGTCCCCGCCCCGGTCAACGAGCCGGTGCACGGTTACGCCCCCGGCTCCCCGGAGCGCGCCCGGCTGGAGACCAAGCTCAAGGAGCTGGCCGAGAACCCCATCGAGCTGCCGATGACCATCGGCGGCGTCAAGCGCCTGGGCGGCGGCGAGCCGTTCCAGGTCGTGCAGCCGCACAACCACCAGGCCGTCATCGGCCACGGCCGCGGCGCCACCCAGCAGGACGCCCAGGACGCGATCGACGCCGCCCTGGCCGCCGCCCCGGCGTGGCGCGCGATGTCCTTCGATGACCGTGCCGCGATCATCCTGCGCGCCGCCGAGTTGCTGTCCGGCCCCTGGCGCGAGACGCTGGCCGCCTCCACGATGCTCGGCCAGTCGAAGACCGCCCAGCAGGCCGAGATCGACACCCCCTGCGAGCTCGTCGACTTCTGGCGCTTCAACGTCAAGTACGCCCGTGACCTGCTCGCCGAGCAGCCCCCGGCGAACGCCCCCGGTGTGTGGAACCGCCTGGACCACCGCCCGCTCGAAGGCTTCGTCTACGCGATCACGCCGTTCAACTTCACGGCCATCGCGGGCAACCTCCCGACCGCCCCGGCCCTGATGGGCAACGTGGTCGTGTGGAAGCCGTCCCCGACGCAGACCCACGCCGCCGTGCTGCTCATGCAGCTCCTGGAGGAGGCCGGGCTGCCCAAGGGCGTCATCAACCTCGTCACCGGCGACGGCATCGCGGTCTCCGAGGTCGCCCTGCACCACCGCGACCTGGCCGGCATCCACTTCACCGGCTCGACCCCGACCTTCCAGCACCTGTGGAAGACGGTCGGCGAGAACATCGCGAAGTACCGCACCTACCCGCGCCTCGTCGGCGAGACCGGCGGCAAGGACTTCGTCGTCGCCCACCCGAGCGCCGACCGCGCGATCCTCAAGACCGCGCTGACCCGCGGAGCCTTCGAGTTCCAGGGCCAGAAGTGCTCCGCCACCTCGCGCGCGTACATCCCGGCCTCCATCTGGAACTCCGGTTTCAAGGAGGAGTTCGCGGCGGAGGTCGACGGCATCAAGATGGGTGACGTCACCGACCTGACGAACTTCATCGGCGCCGTCATCGACGAGCGCGCCTTCGCCAAGAACAAGGCGGCCATCGACCGCGCCAAGGCGGACGACACCTGCACGATCGTCGCGGGTGGCACCTACGACGACTCGGTCGGCTACTTCGTGCGCCCGACCGTCGTCGAGTGCACGGACCCGGCCAACGAGGTCTTCACGACCGAGTACTTCGGTCCGTTCCTCGCGGTGCATGTGTACGACGACAGCAAGGCCGAGGCGTACGACGAGATGCTGGCACAGATGGAGTCGGTCTCGGACTACGCGCTCACCGGCTCCGTCATCGCGGGCGACCGCGCGGCGGCCGCGTACACGATGGACAAGCTCCGCTACGCGGCGGGCAACTTCTACATCAACGACAAGTCGACCGGCGCCGTCGTCGGCCAGCAGCCCTTCGGCGGCGGCCGCGGCTCCGGCACCAACGACAAGGCGGGCGCCCCGCAGAACCTCCAGCGGTGGACGCTGACGCGCGCCATCAAGGAGACGCTGGTCCCGCCGACGGAGTACGGCTACCCGCACATGGGCTGACCCCCTCCCCGGGCCGTGCCGGCCACGGCCCGCCCCTGAACCCCGCCTCCGACCTGGGCCCCACCCCGGTCGGAGGCGGTGTGTTTTTCCCGGCCTCGTCAGGTCGTGTGTCTTCCCGGCCTCGTCAGGCCAGGGCGTCGACGGCGACGCGGGTCATGTCGGCGGCGATGCGGTCCTCGCCGGGGGTGTCCGGGTCGAGGCGCGTGGTGTACACGGAGATGACCAGTGGCGCGCCGCCCTTCGGCGGCCAGGCGACGGCGACGTCGTTGACGCCGCCGTAAGCGGGCGAGCCGGTCTTGTCGCCGACGCGCCAGCCCGCGGGGAGCCCGGCGCGGATGCGCTGGTCGCCGGTGGTGTTCTCCAGGAGCCAGCGGGTGAGCTGGCCGCGGTCGAGCGGGTGCAGGGCGTCGCCGAGGACGAGCTTGCGCAGGTTCGCGGTCATGGCGGCCGGGGTCGTCGTGTCGCGCCGGTCGCCGGGGATGTTGGTGTTGAGGTCGGTCTCCCACCGGTCGAGGCGGGTGCGGGAGTCGCCGAGCGAGCGGGCGAACTCGGTGATGCCGGACGGCCCGCCGATGCGCCGCATCAGCAGGTTGCCGGCCGCGTTGTCGCTGTAGGTGATGGTCGCGTCGCACAACTCCCGTACGGTCATGCCGGTTTCGAGGTGCAGCTCGCACCTCGGCGAGTACGTGACCAGGTCCTCGCGCCCGTACCGGATCAGTACGTCGAGCAGCCCCGGCTCCTGCTCGCGCGCCCTGCGCAGGATCGCGGCGGCGGCCAGGACCTTGAACGTCGAGGCGATGGCGAAGCGTTCGTCCGCGCGGTGGCCGAGGGTGGCGCCGGTGCCGGTGTTCAGCGCGTGCAGGCCGATGCGGCCCGGGTAGTCCTTCTCCAGCTCGCGCAGCCGCCGCCGGGCGTCGGGGAAGGCGGTGGCGTGCGCGGTGCCGGGCACGGACAGGAGGACGGGGGCCACGGCGGCGGCGCCAAGGAGGGCTCTGCGGGAGGGAGTCGCGTTCATGATCACGACCGTACCCGGGCGTCCGGGAGCCGGGCCAGGAAACCGTCGATCAGCCCGGCGATCCGCGCGGCGTGCGTCTCCAGGGCGAAGTGCCCGGTGGGCAGCAGGTGCACCTCGGCCTCCGGGAGGTCGCGCAGGAAGGCGAGGGCGCCGTGCGGCACGAAAATCTCGTCGTGGGCGCCCCAGGCCGCGAGCAGCGGGACCTGGGAGGTGCGGAAGTACTCCTGGAACGCCGGGTACAGGGCGATGTTGCTGCCGTAGTCGCCGATGAGCGCGAGCTGGATCGCGTCCTGGCCCTCGCGTGCCATCAGGGCGGCGTCATGGTGCCAGGCGTCGGGGTCCAGCAGGCTCGGGTCCGGGACGCCGTGCGTGTACTGCCACGTGATGCCCGCCAGGGAGCGGATCTTTCGGACCGGCGCGGCGGTCTTCTCGCTCGGGTCCGCGATGTAGGCGAGGACCGGCGCCCAGGCCTCGGCGCCGAGGCCTTCCTCGTACGCGTTGCCGTTCTGCGTGATGACCGCGGTGACGCGCTCGGGGTGGGCGAGTGCGAGGCGCAGGCCGATCGGGGCGCCATAGTCCTGGACGTACAGCGCGAAGCGGTCCAGGGCGACCCGTTCGGTGAACTCGGCGGTGGCGTCGGCGAGTTCGGCGAAGGTGTACGGGAACTCATCGGCGTCCGGCGCCGCCGAGCGGCCGAAGCCGATGTGGTCGGGGGCGATGACGCGGTAGCGGTGGGAGAGCAGCGGGATGAGGTCCCGGAACATGTGCGAGCTGGTAGGGAAGCCGTGCAGCAGGAGGAGGGCGGGGGCGTCGGCGGGGCCCGCCTCGCGGTAGGCGATCTCGTGGCCCCGGACGGTGGTGGAGCGGTAGTGGGTGCGGTGGGCTCGGTCCTGGTGGTGCGCGCTGCTCATCTCTAACCCCTCAATGGAACTTTGACGGTTGATGAGGGGTGAGTAGAGCACGCGCGCGTCTAACTGGTCAATGTGCGTTAAGGGGTTACAGGGTCGGGAGGTGTCAGCGGGTCGCCCCGGACGCCGCCGTGATCACTTCGTCCAGGACCTCCCTGGCCCGCAGCAGGTCCTCGACCTGGCGGTCGATCCTCGCGCGTTGCTGGGTCAGTTCGTCGACCAGCCACGGTGTCGCCCGGTCGGAGGGGCCGCCGTCCTTGTCCCGCATGCACGGCAGGAGGTCGACGATCGTCGCGCTGCACAGGCCCGCCGCGAACAGCTCCTGGATGTGGACCACTCGGTCGACCGCGCTCTCCGGGTAGTCGCGGTGGCCGCCCGAGGTGCGGTCCGCGTACAGCAGGCCCTGCTTCTCGTAATAGCGCAGGGATCGCTCGCTCACGGCGGTGCGCCTCGCCAGCTCGCCGATTCTCATGCCCGGGGACCTCCGCACTTGAAACTCACACCAGTGTCAACTTCTACCGTTCCGGCATGACGAACAACGCGCTTCTGACGCCCTATTCCGCAGGCTCCCTCGGCCTCCTTCCCCACCGCATGGTCATGGCGCCCATGACGCGGCTGCGGGCGACGGCCGACGGTACGCCGCTGCCGGTCGTCGCCGACTACTACGCCCAGCGCGCGAGCGCCGGCCTCATCGTCACCGAGGGCATCTGGCCCAGCAGCCGCGGCCAGAGCGGCTGGCGCTACCCGGGACTTGAGACCGCCGCGCACATCGAGGGCTGGCGGCGCGTCACCGACGCCGTGCACGCCGCGGGCGGCCGGATCTACGCCCAGCTGATGCACGGCGGCCGCCACGGCCACCCCCTGTCCCGCGTCGACGGCGACGTGCCCGCCGCGCCGTCCGCCGTGCTCGTGGACCCGAGCCGCGTCCACGTGCCCGGACACCGCAAGGCGGACGCCGTCACACCGCGCGAGATGAGCACGGCCGACATCCGCACGGCCGTCCAGGACTTCGTGGCCGCCGCCCGCAACGCCATCGCGGCGGGCTTCGACGGGGTCGAACTGCACGGCGCCAACAGCTACTTGATCCACCAGTTCCTCGCGGACAACAGCAACCTCCGCGACGACGAGTACGGCAGAGGATCGGTCGCCGACCGCATCCGTTTCGCCGTCGAGGTCGTGCGCGCGGTCGCCGACGCCATCGGCGCCGCACGGCTCGGGCTGCGGCTGTCGCCCGGCAACCCGCAGTTCGGCATGGCGGAGGCCGACCCCGGCCCCGTCTACCGCGCGCTGCTCGACGAGATCGACGGGCTCGGTCTCGCCTACCTCCACCTCACCGACAACGACCGCTATCCGGCCCTCGCCGACCTGCGCCCCCGCTGGCACGGCGTCCTCATCGCCAACGTCGGCGAGAACGGCGACCCCACGACGCGGGAAGCGGGCGAGGCGCTGCTCGCGTCCGGGGCCGCCGATCTCGTCTCGTACGGACGGGGGTTCATCGCCAACCCCGACCTGCCGGAGCGGTTCGCGGTCGGGGCGCCCCTCCAGGAGATCGACCAGACCCTCCTCTACGGAGAAGGCGCCGAGGGGTACACCGACTATCCGGCCCTGTCGGCGCGGCTGGTGTCCGCTCAGACCTCCACGAGGACCTGATCGAGCGACTTGCGCACGAGGTCGGGAACCTGGCAGTCCGGCGCCGGATACCCGACGGGGATCACCGCGAACGCCTTCTCGTTCTCGGGGCGGCCGAGCACCTGGGACAGGAACCGCATCGGGCTCGGCGTGTGGATCAGCGCGGCGAGGCCGGACAGATGCAGGGCGGACAGCAGCATCCCCACGGCGATGCCGACCGACTCGTCGACGTAGTAGTGCTTGTGCTTGGTGCCGTCCTCGCCGAGCCAGTAGCGCTGCTGGAAGACGACGATCAGCGCGGGCGCGTCCGTCAGGTGCGGCTTCACCTCGTCCGTGCCGAGGGGGCGCAGGGCCGCGAGCCACTCCTCGCCGAGCCGCCCGTCGTACGAGATCTGCTCCTCGTGCTCGGCGGCCTCGCGGATGCGGCGGCGGACGTCCGGGTCCTGGACGAGGGCGAACGTCCACGGCTGCTGGTGCGCGCCGGACGGCGCCGTCGCCGCGCACGCGATGGCGTCCCGCACCACTTGGGCGGGCACCGGGTCCGGGGCGAACTGCCGCACCGTGCGCCGCTCCCGCATCCGCGCCCGCAACTCGGCGGCCTGCGCCAGGGATTCGTCCTCGGGCATGCGCTCGGGCCGGTACGGCACGGAGCGGTAGGGCTCGCCATGGATGGGGGTCCACTGTCGTTGCTGCTCGGTCTTAGGCATGTGTCCGATTCTGCTGTGGGCAGGGGTCTCGGCGCCATGGTGCAGACCAATCACACCCCTCAGATCCGGGCTGGGTACGGTGGGCAGGTGCCGGAGAACTCCTTGCGTACCGCCCACACCAGCGACCTGACCGCCACCGCCCTGCGCGCCGCCCGCGCCCTGCTCGACGAGGCCTTCGACGGCGACTTCAGCGACGAGGACTGGGACCACGGGCTCGGCGGTATCCACGCCCTGGTCCACGACGGCGCGGGCACGCTGCTCGCACACGGCTCCGTGGTGCAGCGGCGGATCCTGCACAACGGCCGTTCGCTGCGGGTCGGTTACGTCGAAGCGGTCGCCGTCCGTCCCGGCCGGCAGCGGCAGGGACTCGGTGGGCAGGTGATGAGCGCACTGGAGCGGGTCATCGACGGGGCGTACGCGCTGGGGGCGCTGTCGGCGTCGTCGGAAGGGCGGCGGCTCTACCTCGCGCGCGGGTGGCAGGAGTGGCGGGGCGCGGTCGGCACGCTCGGCCCGGGTGGGGTCGTCCACCTGCCGGACGAGGATCCGCCGCTGCTGCGGGAGCGGGCCCGGACCTCGACCCGGCCCACGAGCTCCTGATCGACTGGCGGGACGGAGATGTGTTCTAGACGTGTGCTGACCGTCCGTTCGCCGTATGGGCCCTGATCTCCGTAGGGGCCCTGATCCGCGAGCAAAGAACGGCACACGCGTGAAGCCCGTCTCAGATAGTAGGAAGCCCGAGTAATTGTGGAGACAGACGCTCCGCGCTGCCTTAGCGTTGTAGGAGCCGAACGTCTCGCTCGATCAAGCGAATGGCGGTCGTGAGCCGGAGCCCCGCGCAGGCGAACCCTGCCGCTCCGCCGCTCCCCGTCGCTTCCGGCGTCTCGAAACACCCTTCCCCTCAAGGAGTGGATCCCCATGGCCGAGACGACCGTCCGCCGAATCCGTCACACCTCCCGCAAGAGCGACTCCGAGCGCACCGAGCGCAAGAACGCCGCCCTGGCCCTCCAGCGGGCCCTCGACCGCAGGGACAACGGCGGGGAGACGGGTCACTGAGACCCGCGCACGCCGCGCACCCCGCGTACGACCTCGAAGTGGTCGACGCGCTCGCCGCTCTCGGCGAGCGCGGAGACCGACAGCTTCGGGCGCGCGCCCGCCGTCACCTCCACCGCGAGGAACGAGAAACCGGTGTAGCGCACCCGTGACCACGCGACCTTCTCGGGGTCGGACCGCCGGGCCTTCGTCCAGTGGAAGGTCGCGATCTCGTCGCGATCGTGGACGTCGCCCTCGTGGCTGTCCGGCACCCCGGGGCCGAATTCGTAGAGGTCCTTGCCCGCGCCGCCCGCGGTGACGTACACGATGCCGTCGCGCGTCGGATCGGTCGACGCGCCGACGGGCACGGGCTTGCCGACCTCGCCGCCCTTGATGGCGTCGGTGCGTTCGTAGACGTGGTTGTGGCCGTTGACGACCAGGTCCACCTGATGCTTCGTGAACAGTGGCAGCCACGCGTCGCGCACCCCGCCGTCGGAGGCGTGCCGCGACGTCGAGTAGGCACAGTGGTGGAAGAAGACGACGACGAAGTCGATGCCGTCGTCCGCCCGCAGCTCACCCAGCCGCCTGTCCAGCCAGGCGGTCTGCTTCCCGTCCGTGTAGCCCCTGTTGGCGGGGATCTCGTACGAGACGTCGTTGGCGTCCAGCGCGACGACGCCGACGTTGCCGTACGTGAAGGAGTAGACGCCCGGTGCGCGGCGCGGGTCGAAGCCGTTGTCGGGGAGCGACCAGCGCGCGGACTGCCCGCCGTAGCCGTTCGGCGAGTACCACGCCTCCATGTCGTGGTTGCCGGTCGTCACCATCCACGGCACCGACTTCGCGACCGTCTCCGTCTGCGCGAGGAAGGTGTCCCACACGCGCGCGTCATAGGTGTCCGAGTCCTCCCCGTGCCCGGTGGTGTCCGCATAGCAGATGTCGCCCGCGTGCAGATGGAAGGCCGGGTTCTGCCCCAGGATCACCTGGTCGTTGGCGAGCGCGTGATAGCTGACGCCCTGGTCGCCGAAGGCCGTGAAGACGAACCTCTCCGGCCGCGCGGGCGCCGTCCTGAACGAGCCGATTGTCGCCATCCGCTCGGGTGAGGCCGGATCGAAGCCGTCGTGGCCGACGCCGTAGTAGTACGTGGCGCCGGGCTTGAGCCCGTCGAGCGCCGCGTGCAGGTAGTACTGCTCCACGGCCGGCAGCTTCTTGGAGAGCGAGGGCGTGTGGAGGTCACGTACCTCCGCCTCGATCTTCTGGCTCAGCTCCCAGGGCTTCGGGCCCACTCGCACATAGGGGGACTTGACGGACAGCGGCACCTGCCAGGAGATCCGCATCTGTGTCCTCGGGTCGGCGCCGAACGCCAGATGCCGGCCGAAGGGCGCGACCAGCCTGCCGTCGACCCGCACCGGGGCGGCCGGGGCGCTCGACGTGTGCGCGGCCGGCGCGCCCCCGCCGTACGCGGTGCTCGAACTGCCCGTGAGCAGGCCGGCGCCCGCCACCGTCCCGGCCGCCGCGAACGAACGGGCGAGCACCTTGCGGCGCGAGAGCCTAGCGCGCAGGTACTCGTGCTGCTCCGGCATGCTCATCCGGGCCGCGAGCCGCTCCGGAATGCCGAGGTTCGGAATGCCGAGGTCCGAAATGCCGAGGTTCGGTGTGTCCATGGCAGGGAACTTCCCAGCGTTGCCCAACTCCCGCCACACGCCGGGGTGAACAGAACCTGTCTGCCGGGGAGATGTCCGCATGCCGGACAGCGCATGTCATTCCCTGGGACGGAAGGTACGCTGCCCGCATGTCGGACAGCTCTCGCATCCTCAATCTCGCAGTGATCCCCGGTGACGGCATCGGCCAGGAAGTCGTGGCCCAGGGGCTCAAGGTCCTTGGCGCCGTCCTTCCGCCGGATGTGAAGCTGGAGACCACGGAGTACGACTTCGGCGCCAAGCGCTACCACGCCACCGGTGAGACCCTCACCGACGCCGACGTCGAAGCCCTCAAGCGGCACGACGCCATCCTCCTCGGCGCGATCGGCGACCCCTCGGTCCCGTCCGGCGTCCTGGAGCGCGGCTTCCTGCTGAAGCTCCGCTTCCTCTTCGACCACCACGTGAACCTGCGGCCCTCGAAGCTGCTCCCGGGCGTCGCGACCCCGCTCAAGGACCAGCCCGAGATCGACTTCATCGTCGTGCGCGAGGGCACCGAGGGCCCCTACACCGGCAACGGCGGGTCGATCCGCACCGGAACGCCGCACGAGGTCGCCACCGAGGTCTCCGTCAACACCGCCTTCGGCGTGGAGCGTGTGGTCCGCGACGCCTTCGCCCGCGCGCAGGCCCGCCCGCGCAAGAAGCTGACGCTGGTCCACAAGAACAACGTCCTCGCCTACGCCGGTCACCTCTGGACGAACGTCTTCAACAAGGTGGCCGAGGAGTTCCCCGAGGTCACCACCGACTACATCCACGTCGACGCCGCGACGATCTACCTCGTCACCGACCCCGGCCGCTTCGACGTGATCGTCACCGACAACCTCTTCGGCGACATCATCACCGACCTCGCCGCGGCCGTCTCCGGCGGCATCGGCGTCGCGGCCTCCGGCAACATCAACCCGAGCCGCGAGTTCCCGTCCATGTTCGAGCCCGTGCACGGCTCGGCGCCGGACATCGCGGGCCAGGGCAAGGCCGACCCCTCGGCCACCGTCCTCTCCGTCGCCCTCCTGCTGCGCCACCTCGGCTACGAGCCCGAGGCCGCCCGCATCGAGGCCGCCGTCTCCGCGGACCTCGCGGAGCGCGGGGAGAGCGTGCGCACCACCGAGCAGATCGGCGACGCGCTCGCCGTACGAGCAGCGGGCTGACCCGGCGGCTCGACGACCACACAGAAGCCGCCGGGTCCTCAGGGCACCCGGCGGCTTCTCGTATGCGGCTCCGGAGTGTCACCATCGACCCCCGGGCCGCATTCCTGCCGTTTCTCCCTCGGGACCCCGCGAGCGATAATCGAACGTGGGGCCGTGAACGACAGGGAAGCTCGGACGTCCCAGTACCGGTGCAGTTACCGCTCGGTACGGGCGTGAGCGCGGTCCGTCACCATCACACCGTGAAGGACGAAGCACTCATGACGACGACGCCGACGACGCCGACCATCGAGCTCAAGCCCTCCTCGTCGCCGCTGGCCGCGGCGGAGCGCGAGGCGATCATGGCCAACCCCGGGTTCGGCCGCCACTTCACCGACCATATGGTGACGATCAAGTGGACGGAAGGCCGCGGGTGGCACGACGGCCAGCTCGTCCCCTACGGCCCGCTGGCGCTCGACCCGGCGACGAACGTCCTGCACTACGCCCAGGAGATCTTCGAGGGCCTCAAGGCCTACCGGCAGCCCGACGGCTCGGTGGCCACCTTCCGGCCCGACGCCAACGCCCGCCGCTTCCAGTCCTCCGCGCGGCGCCTCGCCATGCCGGAGCTGCCGGTCGAGACGTTCATCGAGGCGTGCGACGTGCTGGTCAAGCAGGACAAGGCGTGGGTTCCGGCGCACGGCGGCGAGGAGTCCCTCTACCTGCGCCCGTTCATGATCGCGACCGAGGTCGGCCTCGGCGTGAAGCCCGCGAACGAGTACCTGTTCGTCGTCATCGCCTCGCCGGCTGGTGCCTACTTCCCCGGCGGCGTCAAGCCCGTCTCCATCTGGCTCTCCGAGGACCGCGTGCGCGCGGTGCCGGGCGGCATGGGCGACGCGAAGACCGGCGGCAACTACGCGGCGTCGCTGCTCGCGCAGGCCGAGGCCGCGGCGAAGGGCTGCGACCAGGTCGCCTACCTCGACGCGGTCGAGCACAAGTGGGTCGAGGAACTGGGCGGCATGAACCTGTACTTCGTGTACGGCAACAAGATCGTGACGCCGACCTTGACCGGCTCCCTGCTCGCGGGTGTCACCCGTGACTCGCTCCTCACGGTCGCCCGTGACCTCGGCTATGAGTCGGAGGAGGCCCGCGTCTCCATCGACCAGTGGAAGGCGGACTCCGAGAACGGCACGCTCACGGAGGTCTTCGCCTGCGGCACGGCGGCGGTCATCACGCCGGTCGGCACGGTCAAGTGCAACGCGGGGGAGTGGCGGCAGAGCGGGGGCGAGCCGGGCGAGGTCACGATGAAGCTGCGGGACGCGTTGCTGGACATCCAGCGGGGCACGGTGGAGGACAGCCACGGCTGGATGCACGGTCTCGGCTGAGGGCTTCGCGGTATCTCTGTGGCCCCGCGGCCGTGCTGGGCGCGGGGCTGTTCCCTTCGCCTTCGGCCGCGGGCCGGCGGGGGCTGGTCGCGCAGTTCCTCGCGCCCCTGAGGGGGTTTGCGCGTGGGGTGGTGAGGTGGTCTCGGTGCCTTTGGTGGGCGTGGGGTTCTCGTCTTTGCTCTTTGGCGCGGGCCGGCGGGGGCTGGTCGCGCAGTTCCTCGCGCCCCTGAGGGGGGTTGCGCGTGGCGTGGTGAGGTGGTCTCGGTGCCTTTGGTGGGCGTGGGGTTCTCGTCTTTGCTCTTTGGCGCGGGCCGGCGGGGGCTGGTCGCGCAGTTCCTCGCGCCCCTGAGGGGGGTTGCGCGTGGCGTGGTGAGGTGGTCTCCGTGACTCTGGTGGGCGGGGTTTCCGCTCTGTGGTGCGGGCCCGTCGTGGCTGGTCGCGCAGTCCTCGCGCCCCTGATCAGAGCCTCGCGCGCTGCGCACCCGAGATGACACGCGGACGAAGACCGTGGGCAGCCGCGGCCTTCAGGGGCGCGGGGAACTGCGCGATCAGCCCCCACCGTGCCCGCGGACGAAACCGCCCGTCCGCCGGGGGCTACCGCGCGGCAAGGGCGAGACTCCCCGGCACCGCGCCGCAGGCATCCCGTACCGCCGCCGCGAGGGAGTCCCGCGTCGGCCCGGGGCTCTCGGCCCACCCCTCCAGCGCCCGGTGGAACGCCGCCACCAGCAGGTCGATCGCGAGCCGAGGACGCAGATCGCCCCCGCCCGGCAGGGCGAACCGGCGCCGCAGCGTGACGAGCGCCGCCCGGCTCGTGCGGTCGCAGAACGCGAGGCAGTGCGCGTCCATGGACGGCGTGACCGCCGCCAGCCGCCGGCTGAGCAGCACCCGGTGGGCCCACCCCTCACCCGGCATCCGCGCCACCGCGCCGAGCAGCGTGTCCCGCAGTACGTCGAACAGCGGCTGTCCCGCGGCCGGTTCGGCCTTCTCCAGCTCTTCGAGGAACGCCGCCCACAGGTCCTGGGTCGGCGCCATCGCCACGTCTTCCTTGCTGCTGAACGTACGGAAGAACGTGCGCTTGCTGACCTCCACCGCGTCGCACAGCGCGTCGAGCGTGACGCCGTCGAAGCCCCGCTCCGTGAACAGCTCCAGAGCCGTGTCGACAAGCGCCTGCCGCGTCCGCAGCTTCTTGCGTTCCCGCAGGGGCAGCTCTTCGAGGTCCATCGCGTCCATGCCGGGAGTGTAGCCGCCGAGTGCGACGCCGGAGCGAACGCCCCTTGAAGGCTTATGCCACTCAGTGGCACTATTGCCGCGGGCCGGGCTCCACCCCCGGCGCCCGGCCCACTCCCTCTTGGCGTACGTCGAAAGGCTCCACACCCATGCGCGCACTCCTGGTCGACCATTCCGCCCCCGGCGGCCTGCGCCTCGGCGAGGCCCCGGACCCCGAGCCCGCACCGCACCAGGCCCTGGTCCGGGTCGCCGCCACCTCCCTCAACTACGGAGAGGTCCGCCACGTCCTGGAGGGAGCCCCCGACGGCGCGGTGCTCGGCTGGGACGCGGCCGGCGTGGTCGAGCGTGCCGCCGCCGACGGCTCGGGGCCCGCCGTCGGTACCCCGGTGGTGACCATGGACGCCGCCGGGGGCTGGGCCGAACTCCGCGCCGTCACCACGGACTTGATCGGCACCGTGCCCGAGGGCGCCGACCCGGGGGCCGTCAGCACCGTGCCGGTCGCCGGTGCCAGCGCCCTGCGCGCCCTGCACCGCGTCGGCCCGATCCTCGGCAGGCGCGTCATGGTCACGGGCGCCACCGGCGGCGTCGGGCGGTACGCGGTGCAGCTCGCCCGGCAGGGCGGTGCGGAGGTCGTCGCGGTGACCGGCGATCCCGAGGGGCGGGGCGAGATGCTCAGGGCCCTCGGCGCGCACGAGGTCATCGCCACCCCTGCCGCGGCAGCGGCTCCGGTGGACGGCGTGGTGGACATGATCGGCGGCCGTCAACTCGTCGAGGCCTACGAACAGTTGGAACAGCACGGCACGCTCGTGTCCGTCGGGCACTCCGGCGGTGACGCCGAGCACTTCCCGCACGGGGCCCTCTACGGGGACCAGGGCCGCCACGACCGTTCGGTGGTCAGCTTCTACCTGCTCGGCTGCACCGGCCTCGCCCGGGACCTGGGCCTGCTCGCGCGGCAGGTGGCGTCCGGGGCGCTCGACCCCGGCACATCCTGGCGGGGCCCCTGGGGCGAGTTCGGGGAGGCGGCCGACGCGCTGCTCGACCGCCGTCTGCACGGCAAGGCCATCCTGGACATCGGCTGAGGCGCGGCGCCCCGCGGGGGTATTGGCGCCGCGCGGCGTCCGAAGCCTCCGTCAGCCCACGTGATCGACGGAAGGCGCCACCGGAGCGGCGGTCGCCGGAGCCGTCTCCAGGGCGCCCCCGGCGGCCTGGTCCCGCCCCGTCAGCGCCAGGTAGACCGCGCCGCCCACCACCCCGGACAGCAGGAAGCTGCAGTCGACCCCGCCCGTCAGTGACAGCAGCGGACCCTCGTACGAGGGGAGGGAGACCGCGAGCAGCCCGACGGCGGCGCCGAGCGCCCAGGCCGCGGTGGCCTGCACGTTCCAGCCGGAGCGGTACCAGTAGACGCCGCCCCGTGAGCGGCGGTTGAAGACCTGGAGGGCCTGAGCGTCGTACTCCCCGCGACAGCGCGCGAAGCCGATCAGGGTGATGACCGCCCAGGGTGTGCCGATGGCGGTCAGGAGCAGGACGAACGACGTCATCGCGTCCTGCGCCTCCCACGCGTAGTGGCCGACGAAGACGCAGGCCGTGGCGACGACGGCGACGGTGTACGTGGCGCGGGCGCGGGAGGCACGGGGCAGGATGGCGTCCAGGTCGAGGCCCATCGAGTACAGCATCAGGCCCGCGTTGCCCACCGACCCGGCGGAGGCGGCGAGCAGCAGCGGCACCAGGTACCAGGTGGGGGAGGCGTCGACGAGCCCGCCCGCGTAGTCCAGGGCGGCGCGCGCCGCGTACGCCGTGAAGGTGCCGAAGAGCTGCGGGATCAGCAGCCCCGCGAGGAGCCCCACCCAGGCCGCGCCGAGCACCGCGCGGGAGCTGTGGCGGGCCGGGGAGACGTAGCGGGTGTAGTCGCCGAGCAGCGTGATGAAGGCGATGGGCCCCGACAGGCCCGCCGCCACCAGGGCGAGCAGCCAGGTCGGCCAGAACGAGCCGAGGAGGTAGCCGCCCGCGCCCGGCAGCGCCGAGGTCGTGAAGTCGGGGGCGTACGCGATGACGCCGAGGAGCAGCAGCGCCGTCATGCCGAAGGCGAGGACCCGGGAGAGCCGCAGCAGGACACGGTAGCCGAAGACCGCGCCGATCACGGTGGCGGCGGCGAGCAGGGCGTAGACCAGGCCGTACGAGAGACCGCCGGCCGGCAGGCCGGTCAGGCGGTGCAGGGTGCCCACCATCACGTCGCCGCCGATCCAGATGGTCAGCGCGGTGTAGCCGAGCGAGAGCAGCAGGCCGACGACCGAGCCGACGAGCCGGCCGCGCACGCCGAACTGGGCACCGGATGAGGTGGAGAGGTTGGTCCCGGTGCGCAGGGACACCAGGGCGAGCGGCGCGGTGAGCGCGGTGCCGATCACCGTGCCCGCCACCACCGCGCTCACCGACTCCCACCAGCTGAGGCCGAACGACACCGGCAGCCAGCCGAAGACGATCACCCCCAGGCAGAGGTTGGAGCCGATCAGGATCGACACGAGGTCTCTGGGGCCGCTGGTGCGCTCCCCGTCCGGGATGGTGTCGACTCCGCGCTGTTCTATCGGCATGAGGGTGCCCCTGACGCTCGGCTGATCTCGATGGCGCTCACAAGTTTTGAGCAGCGCTCAATGTGACCCGTGCAAACCTCTCCCGTCAATGCTTCCAGCATGCGGATTTCGTGGTTAGAGTGATGTTCTAACTTTGCGATCAGGGAGGTGCACGGCGTGCGACTGACGCCCACCGAACGCGACCGGCTGCTGCTCTTCGGGGCCGCCGAGCTCGCCAGGGCCCGCAAGGCGCGCGGCCTCAGACTCAACGTCCCCGAGGCGACCGCGCTGATCGCCGACACGGTGTGCGAGGCCGCCCGCGACGGCGCCCGCCTCGCCGAGGCCGTCGAGCGCGCCCGCGCCGTACTCGGCCCGGACGACGTCCTGCCGGGCGTCGCCGACGTGGTCACCGAGGTGCACGTGGAGGCCGTCTTCGACGACGGGTCCCGCCTCGCCGTCGTCTCCGACCCCATCGGCGGCGGTCCCGACGGTCTCAGCGGTAGCGGCAGCCTCGGCAGCGAGGCGCCCGGCGCCCTGCTGCCCGGCCCCGCGCACGACGACCCCGCACCCACCGTGACGCTGACCGTGCGCAACACCGCCACCGTGCCCATCTCCGTGACCTCGCACTTCCACTTCTTCGAGGCCAACCCCCGGCTCGACTTCGACCGCGCCGCCGCGTACGGCCTGCGCCTGGCCGTACCCGCCGGTTCCTCCGTCCGCTTCGGCCCCGGCGAGAGCGGCGAGGTCGGACTGCTGCCCATCGGCGGCGAGCGGATCGCCATCGGCTTCGCCGGCCTGGTCGACGGCCCGCTGGACGCCCCGGGCGCCCGCGAAGAGGCGCTGCGCCGCGCCGCCGCCTGCGGCTACCTCGGCGTACCGGAAACGACCGACCAGACCGACCAGGAGGCCGAGCGATGAGCCGCCCCGGAGGCCACCCCGCCGCACCCCGCCGCCTCACCCCCTACGAGTACGCCGCCACGCACGGCCCCCGCGCCGGCGACCACGTCCGGCTCGGCGACTCCGGGCTGACGATCCGCGTGGAGTCCGACTCCCAGAGGTACGGCGACGAGTTCCTCGCCGGGTTCGGCAAGACCGCCCGCGACGGGCTGCACCTGAAGGCCGCCGCCATCCGCGAGACCTGCGACGTCGTCATCAGCAACGTCGTCGTCATCGACGCCGTGCAGGGCATCCGCAAGGTGTCCATCGGCATCAGGGAAGGCCGCATCCACGCCATCGGGCGCGCGGGCAACCCCGACACCCTCGACGGCGTCGACGTCGTCGTCGGCACCGGCACGTCCATCGTCTCCGGCGAGGGGCTGATCGCCACCGCGGGCTCCGTCGACACCCACGTCCACCTGCTCTCGCCGCGCATCATGGAGGCCTCCCTCGCCTCCGGCGTCACCACGATCATCGGCCAGGAGTTCGGACCGGTGTGGGGCGTCGGCGTCAACTCGCCCTGGGCGCTGCGCCACGCGTTCAACGCCTTCGACGCCTGGCCGGTCAACATCGGCTTCCTCGGCCGGGGTTCGTCCTCGCACGACGCCCCGCTGATCGAGGCGCTCGCCGAGGGCGGCGCGTCCGGCTTCAAGGTGCACGAGGACATGGGCGCGCACACCCGCGCGCTGGACACCGCGCTGCGCGTCGCCGAGGAACACGACGTCCAAGTCGCCCTGCACAGCGACGGCCTGAACGAGTGCCTCTCGGTGGAGGACACCCTGAAGGTCCTCGACGGCCGGACCATCCACGCCTTCCACATCGAGGGCTGTGGCGGCGGCCACGTGCCGAACGTCCTGAAGATGGCGGGCGTCCCGAACGTCATCGGCTCCTCCACCAACCCCACCCTGCCCTTCGGGCGCGACGCCGTCGCCGAGCACTACGGCATGATCGTCTCCGTCCACGACCTGAAGACCGACCTGCCGGGCGACGCCGCCATGGCCCGCGACCGCATCCGGGCCGGGACGATGGGCGCCGAGGACGTGCTGCACGACCTGGGCGCCATCGGCATCACCTCGTCCGACGCGCAGGGCATGGGCCGCGCGGGCGAGACCGTACGCCGCACCTTCGCGATGGCCGGGAAGATGAAGGCCGAGCTCGGCCCGATGGAGGGCGACGGCCCGCACGACGACAACGCCCGCGTCCTGCGCTACATCGCCAAGCTGACCATCAACCCCGCCCTCGCGCACGGCCTCGCCCACGAGGTCGGCTCCATCGAGGTCGGCAAGATGGCCGACATCGTGCTGTGGCGCCCCCAGTACTTCGGCGCCAAGCCGCAGATGGTCCTGAAGTCCGGCTTCCCCGCCTACGGCGTCACCGGCGACCCCAACGCCGCCACCGACACCTGCGAACCCCTCGTCCTCGGCCCGCTGTTCGGCGCCCACGGCGCCGTGCCCGCCGACATCTCCGTGGCGTTCGTCGCGCAGGCCGCCGTCGACCAGGGCAACGACACGATGCCCACCCGCCGCCGCAGGGTCGCGGTGCGCGGCACGCGCGGCATCGGCCCGGCCGACCTGCGGCTGAACTCCCGTACCGGCGCCGTCGACGTGAACCAGAAGACCGGCCTCGTCACCCTCGACGGCGACCCGGTCCGCTCCGAGCCGGCCGACTCCGTCTCCCTCAACCGCCTCTACTTCCTTTAAAGGTGTACGTCATGACTGCTGCCGCCGACGGCTTCCGCATGCCCGCAGAGTGGGCCCCGCACGAACGCACCTGGATGGCGTGGCCGTGCCCCAACCCCACCTTCGACGACCCCGCGGACCTCGACGAGTCCCGCCTGGCCTGGGCGAACGTCGCCCGCGCCGTACGCCGCTTCGAACCTGTCACCGTGGTCTGCGGGCCCGCCCAGTCCGCGTACGCGAGCGAACTGCTCGGCCCGGACATCGAGGTGGTGGAGCGGGAGCTCGACGACGCCTGGATGCGGGACATAGGCCCCACCTTCCTCACCGACGGCAAGGGCACACTGGCCGCGGTGGACTGGACGTTCAACGGCTGGGGCGCCCAGGAGTGGGCCCGCTGGGAGCACGACTCCAAGATCGGCGCGTACGTCGCCGACCTGGCCGGAGCCCGGACGTACTCCTCGAAGCTGGTCAACGAGGGCGGCGGCATCCACGTCGACGGCGAGGGCACCGTCCTGCTCACCGAGACCGTCCAGCTCGGCCCCGAGCGCAACCCCGGCCTGACCAAGGAGGAGGTCGAGGCGGAGATCCACGCCCACCTCGGCACCACCAAGGCGATCTGGCTGCCGCGCGGCCTCACCGCCGACTACCCCGGCCACGGCTACGGCACCCTCGGCCACGTCGACATCGTCGCCGCCTTCGCCGCGCCCGGCGTCGTCCTCGTCCACTCCCAGCGCGACCCCGCCCACCCCGACTTCGAGGTCAGCAAGGAGATCATCGCCACCCTGAAGGGGCAGACGGACGCGCGCGGCCGCACCCTGCGGATCGTCGAGGTACCCGCCCCGACCGTCCTCAAGGACGACGAGGGCTGGGTCGACTACTCCTACATCAACCACTACCTCTGCAACGGCGGCGTCGTCCTGTGCGCCTTCGGCGACCCGAACGACGAGCTGGCCGCGGGCATCTTCCGCGGCCTCTTCCCCGACCGTACGGTGACGCTCGTCGACGCCCGTACGATCTTTGCCGGGGGCGGTGGCATTCATTGCATCACCCAGCAGCAGCCGAAGGTGTGAGCTAAGGAGCAGTGACATGGCCGGTCAGGTCCGTGCGCGGAAGAACGCCCCACCGCGTGAGGACGTGCTGACCGTCGCCATGGAGATGATCGCCGAGCGTGGCCTGGAGAAGCTGACCATGGCCGCGCTCGGCCGTGAGGTCGGCATGAGCTCCGGACACCTCCTCTACTACTTCCGCACCAAGGACGAGCTGCTCCTGCGCACCCTGGAGTGGAGCGAGGGCCGCCTCGGTATCGAGCGCGGCCGCCTCCTGGCCCGCCCCGGCACGGCCCGCGCGCGCCTGGACGCCTATGTCGAGCTGTACGTCCCCGACGGCCCCGGCGACCCCCACTGGACGCTCTGGCTGGAGGTCTGGAACCGCTCCCTCAACGCCGACGAGGAGGGCCGCGACCGGCAGGCCGCGATCGAGGGCGCCTGGCACCGTGACCTGGTGGCGCTGCTCGCCGAGGGCGTCTCGCGCGGTGAGTTCGCCCTGCCCGACACCGACCGTTTCGCGGCCCGGCTGCGGGCGATGCTCGACGGGTTCTCCATCCACGTGGCGATCGGGCTGCGCGGCACCGGCCGGGACCAAGTCCTCGCGCACGTACGGGAGTTCCTCGACGTGGCGCTCGCCTCGGACGCGTAGGGACGCCCCGCGGCCTGTCTAGGTTGTACGCATACCGGCGGATTGCCTGCCCGCCCAGGGGTGCGCTTGTATGCGAGTGGGCCTTCGATGGTGGGCCGGGGATGCGACAGGCTTCGGGGAAGCCATGTCCATGAGCGGACGTGTGTGCGCACAGACCGGCTCGATTCGGCGTCGCCCGACCAGGAGAACTTACGGGGGAACAGCTCATGCCCAGCACCAGCACACACCGCACCACCAGGCACCGCACCCATACGCACCGCGCCGCCCTGTCCGCCGCCGTCCTCGCGGTCACCGTCGTCGCCCTGCCCGCGGCCGTCGCCGCCCCGGCCGCGCCCCGCACCGAGGGCGTCAGCGTCACGCCCGGGGGCAAGGCCGCGAACGACCGGTCCGCCGGGGCCGTGATCAGCCGCGACGGCCGGTTCGCGGCCTTCGACTCCGCGGCCACCGACCTGGTCACCGGCGACACGAACGGCGCGCGCGACATCTTCGTACGCGATCTGCGCACCGGGAAGACGGAGCGCATCGCCCTGAAGGGCCGCCAGGTCGGCGGTCCGGCCCTGAGCGCCGACGGCCGCCACGTCGCGTTCGTCTCCAGCCCCGCGGACTCCTACTCCGACCGCGACGTGCGCCTTTACGACCGCAGGACCAGGAAGGTCGAGCGCCTCGACGTCGAACTGCCCGACGGCTACCCCGGCGACGGCGCGGGCAGCGTCTCCCTGAGCGCCGACGCGCGCTACGCCGTCTTCAGCACCGACGGGCCGCAGTTCGACGGCACCGCGGTCTTCCTGCGCGACCGGAAGACCGGCACCACCGAGAAGGTCAGCCACCCCTACACGGGCGACGACGGGGAGCGCGACGCCCACTCGCCGACCGTCAGCGACGACGGCCGCCGCGTCGTCTACGCCAACTCCTTCGTCAACGGCCCGCGCGGCGACGACTGGAGCGACCTGTGGCTGCGCGACCGCAGGACCGGAAAGGTGACGCAGGTCGACCGTTCCCACGACGGCTCCAGGACCGAGAAGGAGTCCCTGACCCCGTCCATCAGCGGCGACGGCCGCACGGTCGTCTTCGAGTCCCGCGACACCCATCTGGTTCCGAACGACGACGACGCCGCGTGGAACGTCTTCGTCCACGACATCGCCACCGGCACGAACCAGCGGATCCACGGCACCCAGGGCGGATCCGGCGCGGTCTACACCCGCGCGCCGGCCCTCAGCGCCGACGGCCGCTACCTCACCTTCCTCTCGGAGCTGGCCGAGCCGGGTTCGAAATACGGCAAGGAGTGGCCCGTCTACCTGCGGGACCTGAAGGAGGGCGACACCACGCTGGTCACCCCTGACACCACCGGCGGCGCGGCCACGGCGGGCGTCACCCCGGGCGGCATCTCGGCAAACGGCCGCCGGATCGCCTTCCTCTCCGCCGACGAGAAGCTGCTGAGCGGCGACACCAACGACGGCGACGACGCCTTCGTACGCCACCTGCGCTGACGCCACCTGGGCTGACGTCTCCGCGGTGGATGCCCCCGTGGTGCGGGCGGGCGGCGTGTCCGGCACGCCGCCCGCATCGTGAGACAAGGCCGCGCGGCGGGGGCACGCTGTGGCAGGCTGCGTCCGTGCTCTCGTTCGCCATGATTATTGGCAGCAGGCGCGCCGGTCCGCAGTGACCGTCTCGTACCCATCACGTACGGGCGGACACCGTCGTCCTCGACCCGCGCGCAGACCTCTCGCACCCGCGAGGGGTTTTTTCGTTTCCCGGCCCAACCGCAGCCGGACGCGGAGCACGCGGGATCATTGTGGGCGGTGGAGCCGGTCTTTCCGGTAGACCGAGATCCGACACAGGAGCCAGATCAGCATGACGGAAACCAGCATCCCCGACGATTCCTTCCACGTCTTCGACACGACGCTGCGCGACGGCGCCCAGCGCGAGGGCATCAACCTGACCGTCGCGGACAAGCTGACCATCGCCCGGCATCTGGACGACTTCGGCGTGGGCTTCATCGAGGGCGGCTGGCCCGGCGCCAACCCGCGCGACACCGAGTTCTTCGCGCGGGCCCAGCAGGAGATCACCTTCCGGCACGCCCAGCTCGTCGCCTTCGGCGCCACCCGCCGCGCGGGCGCCAGGGCGGCCGACGACCCGCAGGTGAACGCCCTGCTCGCGTCCGGCGCCCCCGTCATCACCCTCGTCGCCAAGGCCCACGACCGCCACGTCGAACTGGCCCTGCGCACCACCCTGGACGAGAACCTGGAGATGGTCCGCGACACCGTCTCCTACCTGCGCGGGCAGGGGCGGCGCGTCTTCGTGGACTGCGAGCACTTCTTCGACGGCTACCGCGCCAACCCCGAGTACGCCAAGTCCGTCGTCCGCACCGCCGCCGAGGCGGGCGCCGACGTGGTCGTCCTGTGCGACACCAACGGCGGCATGCTCCCCGCCCAGGTCCACGCCGTCGTGGCCACCGTCGCCGCCGACACCGGCGCCCGCCTGGGCATCCACGCCCAGGACGACACCGGCTGCGCGGTGGCCAACACCCTCGCCGCCGTCGACGCCGGCGCCACCCACGTACAGTGCACGGCCAACGGCTACGGCGAACGCGTCGGCAACGCCAACCTCTTCCCGGTCACCGCCGCCCTCGAACTCAAATACGGCAAGCAGGTCCTCCCCGAGGGCTCGCTGCGCGAGATGACCCGCGTCTCGCACGCCATCGCCGAGGTCGTCAACCTCACGCCCTCCACGCATCAGCCGTACGTCGGTGTCTCCGCCTTCGCGCACAAGGCGGGCCTGCACGCCTCCGCGATCAAGGTCGACCCCGACCTCTACCAGCACATCGACCCGGACCTCGTCGGCAACCGCATCCGCATGCTCGTCTCCGACATGGCGGGCCGCGCCTCCATCGAGCTGAAGGGCAAGGAGCTGGGCGTCGACCTCGGCGACGACCGCGCGCTGGTCGGCCGGGTCGTGGAGCGCGTCAAGGAGCGCGAACTCCAGGGCTACACCTACGAGGCCGCCGACGCCTCCTTCGAGCTGCTGCTGAGGGAGGAGGCCGAGGGCCGGGCCCGCCGCTACTTCCGCGTCGAGTCCTGGCGGGCGATCGTCGAGGACCGCCCCGACGGCACGCACGCCAACGAGGCGACCGTGAAACTGTGGGCCAAGGGCGAGCGCATCGTCGCCACGGCGGAGGGAAACGGCCCGGTCAACGCCCTCGACCGGGCGCTGCGGGTCGGCCTGGAGCGGATCTACCCGCAGCTCGCCAAGCTGGAGCTGGTGGACTACAAGGTCCGCATCCTGGAAGGCAAGCACGGCACGTCGTCCACGACGCGCGTGCTGATCTCGACGTCGGACGGCGTGGGGGAGTGGTCGACCGTGGGCGTCGCGGAGAACGTCATCGCCGCCTCGTGGGGCGCGCTGGAGGACGCCTACACGTACGGCCTGCTGCGGGCCGGGGTCGAGCCGCCCGAGTAACCCCTTCCCCGAACCTCCGCGGGCGGCCCCGCTGGGTTACGTTCGAAGTATGAGGAATCGGGTGAAGCGGTTCAGTGTGGGGCTTTCCGGGCTGCTGCTCGCCCTGGGCGCCGCGTCCTTCACGGCGGCTCCCGGGGCGTCGGCCGTCTCCAGCACCTCGGAGGTGGCCGAGGCCTGGCGGCAGGATCCGGTGTACGTCGATCCCGCGGCGTCGGACCAGCTGTCCGACGCCCAGGCCGACGCCCTTGCCCAGAAGATCGAGGACGCGGACAAACCGGTGTTCGTGGCCGTGCTGCCGCAGGACTTCCCGCGACAGGACATCTTCCAGAAGCTGCGGACCGAGACGGGCGTGACCGGTGTGTACGCGGTCCGGCTCGGCGACGCGTTCGACGCCAAGGCCGACCGGTCGGTGCTGACGGGCAACGCCGTCACCAACCTCGTCTCGCTGGTCCGCGGCCAGGACACGAACACGCAGCTCAACGAATTCGTCGACGAGGCGATCGCGCAGGCCCGGGGCGACGCCCCGCGGTTCTGGAGCGGCGGACCCGTGGGCGAGGGCGTCTCGGTGGGCACCCTGGCCGGGGTCGGCGTGGTCATCGTGGCCGGCGGCGTGGGCGCGTACGCCGTGATCCGGCGCAAGAAGCGGCGTCACGAGCAGGCGCAGGCCGAGGCGCTGCGCAAACTGTCCGTCGTCGTCGACGAGGACATCACCGCGTTCGGCGAGGAACTGGACCGGCTCGACTTCCACCCCGCCGAGCCCGGGGCGGACGACGCGATGCGCGCCGACTACGAACGCGCGCTCGACGCGTACGAGAAGGCCAAGTCGTACATGGCGGCCGCGACGCGCCCGGATGACGTGCGCGGGGTGACCCAGGCCCTGGAGGACGGACGCTTCTCCCTGGCGCTGCTCGCCGCGCGGCGCGAGCGCCGCCCCCTGCCGGAGCGCCGGGCACCCTGCTTCTTCGACCCCCGGCACGGCCCCTCGGTCCAGGACGCGACGTGGGCGCCGCCCGGCGGCGCGCGGCGCGAGGTCCCCGTCTGCGCGGCCGACGCGGTACGCCTGGCGGACGGGCAGGACCCGATGGTGCGCACGGTGGCCACGGACTCGGGCGAGCGGCGCCCCTACTGGGAGGCCGGGCCCGCGTACGGGCCGTGGGCGGGCGGGTACTTCGGCGGAGGCATCCTGCCGGGCCTGCTGATCGGCACGATGCTCGGCGGAATGATGGCGGGCCCCGCGTACGCGGCGGACTACGGCTACGGCGACGGATACGGGTACGGGGACGCCGGTGGTGGCTACGAGGGCGGCGACCAGTCCGGGGCGGACTTCGATCCGGGCGACTTCGGGGGCGGAGGCGACTTCGGTGGGGGCGGTGACTTCGGTGGAGGCGGTGACTTCGGCGGCGGCAGCTTCTGACCTGGCGGCGCCGACGCCCGGCACTTGACCCCTCTTCGCGTGAGACGATACGTTCCGTCTCGATAGTGCGGGATCGAGATGCGGTCCTGTCGTGCGGGAGGGTGGCTCATGAAGCGCGTCGACGAGCAGGTGCAGGTGCAGCGGGTGCAGGTGCGGGAGCAGTATGTCGAGGTCGCACCGGGAGTGCGGCTGTGGACCGAGCGGCGTGGGCCGGCCGGCGCCCCGGCGCTGCTCCTGGTCATGGGGGCCCAGGCCTCCGGGATCGGCTGGCCGGAGCCGCTGGTGGACGCGCTCGCCGAGCATCACCACGTCATCCGCTACGACCACCGCGACACGGGCAGGTCCAGTCACCCGTTCGATGAACATCCCTACCGCGTCACGGACCTGGCGCAGGACGTGGTCGCGGTCCTGGATGGCCTCGGGATCGAGCGAGCGCACCTCGTCGGACTGTCACTGGGCGGCATGCTCGCCCAGCTGGTGCTGGCCGACCACCCCGAACGGGTGCTGAGCGCGACCCTGTTGGGCACGTGCGCGCTGAGCGAGACGCCGTACGTGCGGCCGGACGGTACGCGCGTACCCGTCGCGGAGCTGCCCGGCATCGCGCCGGAGGTGCTTGAGCTGTGGGCGCGCCCGGTCGCGGACCACGGCCCGGCGGCCGAGCTGGACCGGCGGGTGGAGCACTGGCGGGTGCTGGGCGGCGGCCAACTCCCGTTCGACGCCGCGTACTTCAGGGAACTGGAGCGGCGCGTCATCGAACACGCCGGGACCTACGCGGTCTCGACCGCGCACGGCCGCGCCGACGACTCCGGCATGCCGCGCACCGCCGAGCTGGCCCGGAACGCGGTCCCGGTCCTCGTCGTCTCGGCTCCCGCCGAGCCGGTCTTCCCGCCCCCGCACCCCCAGCACCTGGCCCAAGTCGTCGCGGGGGCCCGGCTGGTGGAGATACCGGGTATGGGGCACGCCCTGCCTCCGGCCGTGCTCGGGCCGCTCACGGAGGCGATCCTGGGGCACACAGTGGCCTGACGGGTTCAGGAGGCGGCCTTGATCGCCGAAATGTCGAAGTTCAGCTTGATCTTGTCGGAGACGAGCACGCCACCGGTCTCCAGTGCGGCGTTCCAGGTGAGACCCCACTGCGAACGCAGGATCTCGGCCTTGCCCTCGAAGCCGACGCGCTCGTTGCCGAACGGGTCCTTGGCCGAGCCGTTGAACTCCAGGTCGACGGAGAGCGGCTTCGTCGTGCCCAGGATCGTCAGATCGCCGGTGACGCGGTAGTCGTCGCCGCCGAGGGCCTCCGCCTTGGTGGTGCGGAAGGTCATCTCCGGGAACTCCTCGGTCTTGAAGAAGTCCGCGCTCTTCAGGTGACCGTCGCGGTCGGCGTTGCCGGTGTCGATGCTGTCCATCCGTACGTCGATGGAGGCCGTCGAGCGGGACGGGTCGGCGCCGTCCAGGTGCAGCGTGCCCGAGACGTCGCGGAAGGAGCCCTTGACGTTCGTGACCATGGCGTGCCGGGCTACGAAGCCGATCGTCGAGTGGGCGGGGTCGATCGTGTAGTCACCGGTCAGCGCGGCGAGCGCCGGGTCGATCGCGGCGGGCGCGGTGGCCTGGGCGGTGCCCTTGGTGGTGCCCTTGGTGGTGCTGGTGGTGTCGTTCTTGCGGCCGAAGAGACCCATGACGTGCTCCTTGGGGACGAGCTCCGCTCGGGGAGCTTCTATTGAAGGTTCAACGAGATTCAAGGTAGCGCGATTCAGTTCAATTTTCAACTTCTAGCGAGGGTTTGGCGGCGGGCTTGGTGGCGGGCTCGGCGGAGGCCTGGCGCGGCAGGTCTGGCGCCACGTTGCGTCCGCTGGAGGTATGGCGCCGCTGTGGCGCGATAGTGGCGCCAAAAAGTCGCACCTCCGGTCTGACCTGCGACAAGCGTCGCCCGCACGCTCTTGTTGCGCCTTATGGGCGTCACGGACGCTTGCGATGGCGCCATAGTGGTGCCACTATGGCGCCATGAACCTCACGCAGTACGTCGACCAGCTCCGGCAGGAGCTCGCGGTGGCCGCCGAGGCGGGCGGCGAGGAGGCCCGGGCCCTGGCCGAGCGTCTCACCGCCCCGCTCGAATCGGCCGCGCGGCTCACCCTGCTGAACGCCCTGTCCGCCGCCGCTCAAGAGATCACCAGCGATCTCGCGCCGGGCTCGGTGGACGTACGGCTGCGCGGACTCGACCCCGAGTTCGTGGTGACGCCCCCGCCCTCGGCGGAGCCGTTCGACGCCGAGGCGCAGTACGCGGCACTGATGGCGGCGCAGCCGCCCGCGCCCCCCGCCCCCGAGATCCCGGACGACGGTGGCACGGCCCGCGTCAACCTCCGCCTTCCGGCCCACGTGAAGACCCGCGTGGAAGAGGCCGCGAGCCGCGACGGCCTCTCGGTCAACGCCTGGCTGGTCCGCGCCGTCTCCGCCGCCCTGGACCGGGCCGGCGGCGGACCGGGCGCCACCGCGGGCCACCGCGAGGCCCGCGGCTTCGGCGGCGGCTTCACGGGCTGGGTGCGCTGACCGGCTCTCACCGGAGGCCGCCCGCACCCCTCACCGCTGCTCCACCCTCACCGACACCGAGCCCGCTGGGCTCGCCGAGCCATCACGACGGGACAGCCATGCCTGTTTTCGACACCCCCGAGCCCATCGCCGCCACCCTCTCCATCGAGGCCGGGAACCTTCGCGTCATCGCGGGGGACGGCGCCTCCACGATCGTCGACGTACGACCCAACAGCGAGACCCGGGAGGTCGACGTCAGGGCCGCCGAGCGCACCCGTGTCGAGTTCGCGAACGGAAAACTGCTGGTCAAGGGGGCCAAGGAGCTGTCCCCGTTCGCCAAGGGCTCCTCGATCGACGTGGAGGTCACGCTGCCGGCCGGCTCCGAGGTGCGGGCCACCGCGGGGATGGCGCACTTCTCGGCCCAGGGCCGGCTCGGCGACTGCGAGGTCAAGACGTCCGCCGGTGACATCCAGCTGGAGCAGGCGGGCACCCTGCGGCTGACCACCGGCTACGGCGACGTCTCCGTGGGCCGCGCGAACGGCGAGGTGCACGCCACCACGGGCTCCGGGGAGATCCGGCTCGCGGAGGTCAAGGGCGCCGCGACGGTCAAGAGCTCCAACGGCGTCGTCGGCCTCGGCGAGATCGAGGGCGAGCTCTCCGTCAAGGCGTCCAACGGCTCCGTCACCGTCGAGCGCGCGGCGGCGGACGTGACGGTGAAGACCGCCAATGGCGCCATCCGCGTGGGCGAGTTGGCGGGCGGCACAGCCGTCCTGGAAACGGCCGCGGGCCACGTCGCGTTCGGCGTACGCGAGGGCGCGGCGGCCTGGCTCGACGTACGGACGCGCGCGGGAGTCCTGCGCAACCTGCTGGAGGAGGCCGAGCCGCCGACCGAGTCCGCGGCCACGATCACGGCCACGCTCAAGGTGCGGGCGCGCACCGGGATGGGCGACATCACGATCCGCCGGGCCTGACACCTTCTTCTCCTCGATCTCCCGGAATCAGTGCGACGTCTCTTTCGAACTGGTGTCCGGTAATGAGTGCTGCCCAAAGCCCACAGCCTCGTGGCCACAGCCTCATGCCCCCCAGCCCCACACGCAGCCCCAACACCGAGAGGGACCAGCCATGACCGCCCCCCACCACTCACCGCCCCCCGCCGCGATCACCGCCAGCGGCCTGCGCAAGGCCTTCGGTGAGAAGACCGTGCTCGACGGCATCGACCTGCACATCCCCAAGGGGTCGGTCTTCTCCCTGCTCGGCCCGAACGGCGCCGGCAAGACGACCGCCGTGCAGATCCTCTCCACCCTGGTCACGCCGGACGCCGGCGAGGTGCGCGTCGCGGGCCACGACTTGGCCCGCGAACCCGAGGCGGTCCGCGCCGCGATCGGCGTCACCGGACAGTTCTCGGCCGTCGACAACCTGCTGACCGGTGAGGAGAACCTGCTCCTGATGGCGGAGCTCTACGGATACCGCCGCCGTCAGGCGAGGCACCTCGCCGCCGGCCTCGTCGAGCGGTTCGACCTCGTGGAGCCGGCGAAACGGCCCGCCTCGACGTACTCGGGCGGCATGCGGCGCCGCCTCGACATCGCGATGACCCTGGTCGGCGACCCGAGCGTCATCTTCCTCGACGAGCCGACCACCGGCCTCGACCCGCGCAGCCGCCACGGCATGTGGGAGATCGTCCGCGAACTCGTCGGCGACGGCGTCACCGTCTTCCTGACGACGCAGTACCTGGAAGAGGCCGACCAACTCGCCGACCGCGTCGCTGTGCTGAACGGCGGCAAGCTCGTCGCCGAGGGCACCCCCGACGAACTCAAGCGCCTCGTCCCCGGCGGCCACGTCGTCCTGCGGTTCGCCGACGCGGCCGGTCTGGACCGCGCCGCCCGCACCCTCGGCATCGGCACCGCCGACAGCGAGGCCCTCACCCTCCAGGTCCCCGGTGACGGCAGCGTGCAGTCCGTGAAGGCCCTGCTCGACTGGGTCGAGGCCACGGAGACCGAGGTCGAGGGCCTCTCCATCGACACTCCCGACCTGGACGACGTGTTCTTCGCCGTGACCGGCCGCCCCGACACCGAGAAAGTGACGACCCGATGAGCGCCTCCACCGCCTCCACGTCCACCGCCGCCACCGTCAGCCGCCCGCGCCCGGCCGCCCCGTCCGCACCGCGCAACTCCCTGACCATGCTGCGCCGCAACCTCAGGCACGCCCGCCGCTACCCGGCCATGACGATCAGCCTGGTGAGCATGCCCATCGCCATGCTGCTGCTCTTCAACTACGTCTTCGGCGGCACGATGTCGGCCGGCATGGGCGGCCAGGGCTCCGGCGACTACATCGAGTACCTCGTCCCCGGCATCCTGCTGATGGCCGTCGGTTCAGGTGTCCTGCCGACCACGGTCGGCGTCTGCACCGACATGACCGAGGGCATCGTGACCCGCTTCCGGACGATGCCGATCAACGGCTCCTCGATCCTCACGGGGCGTGCCGTCGGCGCCGTCATCCAGACGCTGCTCAGCATCGTCCTCGTGCTCGGTGTCGCCTTCCTCGTGGGCTTCCGCTCCGGCGCCGAGCCGGTCGAGTGGCTCGCCGCGGCCGGCCTGCTCGCCCTCATGTGCTCCGCCCTCACCTGGCTCGCGGTCGCGCTCGGCCAGCTGGTCAGGGCCCCCGAGGCGGCAAGCAGCGTCGCCCTCCCCTTCTCCTTCTTGCTGCCGTTCCTCAGCAGCGCCTTCGTGCCGCTCGACTCCATGCCGGACTGGCTGCGCCACTTCGCCGAGTGGCAGCCCTACACCGCCTTCATCGAGACCCTGCGCGGCCTGCTCCTCGGCGACGAGATCGGCCGGTACGGGCCGCTGGCCGTCGGCTGGGGCGTACTGATCGCCGTCGGCGGGTTCCTCTGGGCCCGGTCCCTGTTCAACCGCGACGCCACCCGCTGAGGCGCCGCCGCTTGTCGGCCCCCGCCAACTCGCCCCGCCTCGGCGGGCGGCACCACCGGTCGGCGGCTACGGTAAGGGAACAGTGTGCGCCAGCCGCCACTGTGAGGCGTCTCTCAGCCGACCGGAACGCCTCCGCAGCCGATGTGTGGACGGTTTTTGTGGAAACCCTACAGAGGGTGGGCCCGTGGACAGTCACTTATTCAGCAACCCCACCCCCTTCTGTCCGGGGGTGCCAGGAAAACGGCCCGGAGACTGTACGGAGTCGACGGTCCGTTTCCCCATGGGCGCTCCGTAAGGTCGCTACATGACCGTTTTGGACGAGACCGCCTCCACCGGAGGCGAGCCCACCGACGCCCGTGGGCGTGTGGCCGAACTGCACGAGATTCGTGCGGAGGCGCTGCGCGGACCCAGCGAGAAGGCGACCGAGGCCCAGCACGCCAAGGGCAAGCTGACCGCACGGGAGCGGATCGAGCTGCTCCTCGACCCGGGCTCGTTCAATGAGGTCGAGCAGCTGCGCAGGCACCGCGCCACGGGCTTCGGCCTGGAGGCGAAGCGGCCGTACACCGACGGTGTCATCACCGGCTGGGGCACGGTCGAGGGCCGCACGGTCTTCGTCTACGCGCACGACTTCCGCATCTTCGGCGGCGCCCTCGGCGAGGCGCACGCCACGAAGATCCACAAGATCATGGACATGGCCATCGCGGCCGGTGCCCCGCTGGTCTCGCTGAACGACGGCGCGGGCGCCCGTATCCAGGAGGGCGTCAGCGCGCTCGCGGGCTACGGCGGCATCTTCCAGCGGAACACCAAGGCCTCCGGCGTGATCCCGCAGATCAGCGTGATGCTCGGCCCGTGCGCGGGCGGCGCGGCATACAGCCCCGCCCTCACCGACTTCGTGTTCATGGTCCGCGAGACGTCGCAGATGTTCATCACCGGGCCCGACGTGGTCCGCGCGGTGACGGGCGAGGAGATCACCCAGAACGGCCTCGGCGGCGCGGACGTGCACGCCGAGACCTCCGGTGTGTGCCACTTCGCGTACGACGACGAGGAGACCTGCCTCGCCGAGGTCCGCTACCTCATCTCGATGCTCCCCTCGAACAACCGGGAGAACCCCCCGGCGCACGAGTCGGAGGACCCGGCCGAGCGCCGCTCGGACGTGCTGCTCGACCTGGTCCCGGCGGACGGCAACCGCCCGTACGACATGGCCAAGGTCATCGAGGAGCTCGTCGATGACGGCGACTACTTGGAGGTCCACGAGCGCTGGGCCCGCAACATCATCTGCGCGCTGGCCCGTCTGGACGGCAAGGTGGTGGGCATCGTCGCCAACCAGCCGCAGGCGCTGGCGGGCGTCCTGGACATCGAGGCCTCCGAGAAGGCGGCCCGCTTCGTCCAGATGTGCGACGCCTTCAACATCCCCATCGTCACCCTCCTGGACGTCCCGGGCTTCCTCCCGGGAGTCGACCAGGAACACGGCGGCATCATCCGCCACGGCGCGAAACTGCTCTACGCCTACTGCAACGCGACGGTTCCCCGTATCTCCCTGATCCTGCGCAAGGCGTACGGCGGCGCGTACATCGTCATGGACTCCCAGTCCATCGGCGCGGACCTGACCTATGCGTGGCCGACGAACGAGATCGCGGTGATGGGCGCCGAGGGCGCCGCCAATGTGATCTTCCGCCGCCAGATCGCCGCCGCCGAGGACCCCGAGGCCATGCGCGCCCGCATGGTCAAGGAGTACAAGGCCGAGCTGATGCACCCCTACTACGCCGCCGAACGCGGCCTGGTGGACGACGTCATCGACCCCGCCGAGACCCGCGAGGTGCTCATCAGGTCCCTCGCGATGCTCGCCAACAAGCACGCCGACCTGCCCTCGCGCAAGCACGGCAACCCCCCGCAGTAGCCCACAAGGAGAACGCTGCAGATGACACCCCCCGACATCCGCGTCGAAAAGGGCCACGCCGAACCGGAGGAAGTCGCGGCCATCACCGCGCTCCTGCTGGCCCGCGCCGCCGCCCGGCCCGCCGCCGCCCCGGCCCGCCGCGGCCGTGACAAGGCCGGCTGGCGCCGCCTGGAACGCACCCCGGGCTTCCGCGCTCCCCACAGCTGGCAGGACTGACCCCCCGCACCACCAAGGCCCCGCCCTCCTCCGAGAGAGCGGGGCCTTACGCGCCCCCGAAGGGCCTCGGGGAACTGCACGCCCCCGAAGGGGCGCGGGGAACGGCGCGCTCAGCCCCAACCGACCCGCACCATGACACAACGCCCACGCCCCCCGAAGGGGCGCGGGGAACTGCGCGCTCAGCCCCAACCGACCCGCACCCAGACCAGGCACCGGCACCGTCACGCCCCGGCGCCGTCACCCCCCCACCTCACAACCCCGCAGCCACCCCCGCCGCCGCCGACTCCGCCAGCCCCCGCACCGCCGGATGCCAGGGGCGGCTTCGGGGTCCGCTCAGGACCAGGCGGCGCGCGGCCCGGGGCGCCACCGGCAGCAGCACGAGGTCGCCCGGCACCAGCGGACGGGAGACCTCGGACAGGACGGTCACGCCCATCCCCGCCTGCACCATGCTGATCAGCGTGGCCAGGTCCCGCACCCGGTGCGCGGGAGTGACCCGAAGCCCCGCGAGGCGGTGCAGCTCGCGCACGCGGGACTCGCAGCCGCCCGGCGAGACGAGGTACGCGTCGTCCTCAAGGTCCCGCACGTCGACGACCGCCTCGCCCGCCAGCGGATGGTCGCGGGGGAGCAGCGCGCGGTAGCCGTCCAGGGCGAGCTGGACACCGGGCCCCGGCGGCGGGTCGATCAGTACGCCGGCGTCGGCCGTGCCGTTCTCCAGCCACTCCGCGACCTCGGCGCTGTCACCCTCGAAGACCCGCACCGTGACCTTCGGCTGCGCCGCACGCCAGTGCCGCAGCAGGCGGGGCACCAGCCCCCGGCACACCGTCGGGGTCGCCGCGAGCCGCACGGTGCCCGTGAGGGACCCGGTGGCGTCGGCCGCCACGGCCTCAAGGGACCGCATCGCCGACAGGACGGTACGGGCGTACGGCAGGACGCGCTCACCGAGCACGGTGGCGCGCGCCGGATTCGAGCGGATCAGCAGCGTCCCGGCCAGCTCACGTTCGAGCGAGGCCACGGCATGCGACACGGCGGACTGGCTCATGCCGAGCTCATCGGCGGCCGCACTGAAGCCACCCGCGTCGACGACCGCGAGGAACGCTCTGAGCTGCGGAAGATTGACGCTCATGCGGCGGCCTCATATCTCGGTGAAGGACATGCGTTGGCCCCAGGACGCCGGTCGGGGCGAAGCTCTCTGCCACAAGGACCGAATGGACCGAACGCACCGCGGAGAGAGCCATGCCCCACATCCGAGCCACCGTCACCGACGCCGACCTGCCCGCGGACGTGCGGCGTGCCCTCGCCGAGGGCCTCACCAGCCTGGCCGTCTCGGCCCTCGGCAAGTCGAGCGCCCGCACCATCGTGCAGCTCGACCTCGTCCCCGCCGACCGGTACCACGTCGGCGGAAAGCCCCTGACCGGCGCCGCCCGCGACGCGCACCTGGAAGTCAGCATCACCGCGGGCACCAACAGCGCGGCGGAGAAGGCCGCGTTCATCACCGGGGCGCACGCGTTCCTCACGGAGCTCCTCGGCCCGCTCGCCCGTGGCGGCGTCGCCCTGCACGAACTGCACCCCGAGAGCTACGGCTACCAGGGCGTGACGCAGTTCGACCACTACCGCCAGGCGGGGACCGCTGACACGGCCGTCAGCGCAGCCGCGCCATCAGCGCGTGTTCGACGAGGGTGATCAGCGCGCTCTTCGCGTCCGCGCGGTGTCGCGCGTCGGTGGTGATGATCGGCGTGTCCGGGCCGATCTGGAGTGCTTCGCGGACTTCGTCGGGTGTGTAGGGCTGGTGGCCGTCGAAGCCGTTGAGGGCGATGACGAAGGGGAGTCCGCTGTTTTCGAAGTAGTCGACGGCGGGGAAGCAGTCGGCGAGCCGCCTCGTGTCGACCAGGACGACCGCGCCGATGGCGCCGCGCACGAGGTCGTCCCACATGAACCAGAAGCGGTCCTGTCCGGGTGTACCGAAGAGGTACAGGATCAGGTCCTGGTCCAGGGTGATGCGACCGAAGTCCATGGCCACCGTCGTGGTGGTCTTGTCTCCGGTGTGGGTGAGGTCGTCGATGCCCGCGGACGCGGACGTCATGACGGCCTCGGTGCGCAGCGGGTTGATCTCAGAGACCGCCCCGACGAACGTGGTCTTGCCCACGCCGAAGCCGCCCGCCACCACGATTTTCGCGCTGGTGGTGGAGCGGGCTGTTGCTCCGCCGCTAGAGCTTGCGAAGTCCACTGAGCACCCTTTCGAGCAGTGTCACGTCTGGCTGGCCGCCGGCGGACTCGTCGCCGCCGGGCTGGTGGATGGCGACAAGTCCGGCCTCCGCCAGGTCGGCTACGAGGATTCGGGCGACGCCGAGGGGAATGGAGAGCAGTGCCGAGATCTCAGCGACTGACTTGATCTCGCGGCACAGATTGCAGATCCGCTGGTGTTCGGGCAACTGGCCCTGCAACTGGTGCGGTTGCGCGGTGGTGTGCACCAGCGCCTCGATGGCGAGCTGGTAGCGCGGCCTGGTGCGGCCGCCCGTCATGGCGTACGGCCGCACCAGCGGGTTGTGCGCCGACCCGGCGGGCGCCGGCGCGGGGGCGCGCCGCTGGGGCTGCACGGGCTGGATACGGGGCGCGTGCGCCGGCGTGTCCTGGTCGTACGGACGCGGGCCCGGCTGCTGGGGCTGCGCGTACGGCTGGCGACGGTGGCTCGGCGCGGAGGGGAAGTTGTACCGGTTCGGCCCGCCGTCGTGCTGACCACCCTGGCCATGGCCAGGGGACCAGTTCGCCGATGACGAACCGTCTGGGGGTGTTGCCACGTTGCTTCCTCCTCCGACTGTGCCGGGCACCATCACTGTGGAGCCGCGTCCCGAAACCTTACGGGCACGGGACGCGAAATCGCACCGTCTGTCTGTTAGTTGAGAAGGCTCCCCTGGAGCTCCGCGCGCAGGTCCGGCGTGAGGACGGTGCCCGCGCGATCGACAAGAAGTGCCATTTCGTACCCAACGAGACCGATGTCCGCATCCGGGTGGGCGAGAACGGCGAGCGAGGAACCGTCGGAAATGGACATGATGAAGAGAAATCCTCGCTCCATCTCCACAACGGTCTGGGTCACGGAACCGCCCTCGAAGATCCGGGAGGCCCCGGCCGTGAGGGAGGTCAGACCCGAGGCGACGGCCGCGAGCTGGTCGGCGCGGTCGCGGGGGAAGCCTTCGGACATCGCCAGAAGGAGTCCGTCGGCGGAGACCACCACCGTGTGGGACACCCCTGGGGTGTTGTCCACGAAGTTGGTGATCAACCAGTTCAGGTTCTGCGCCGCCTGGCTCATCGGGCTCACACTAACGCTCCTGGTTGTAGGTGCTATCAGGGCTGAAGCCCTGGCCATTCGTGTCACTGCCTGAGTTGCGTCCCCGCTGGACGCCCCGGCGCAGGTTGCTCAGCCTGCCCCGTACCTCCTCGGGGTCGCGGGAGACCTGGGGGCCGCCCTGTGGGGTCTGTTCCGCCGTGCCCTCGACCAGATTGGCCTTGGGCACCCGCCGCGGGAGCCCGGACGAGGTGACCCCGCCCGCCTTCGGCTCCTTGAGGCGCTCGGCCCGCTGCCAGCGCTCGTCGTTGGACGAACGCCAGTCGGATCCGTCCTGACCGCCCTGCTGCTCGACCTGACCGCCCTGGCCCTCGGCGGGGCCGCTGCCGTTCCCGTTCGGCGACGAGGAACCCCGGCGGGGGAGACCCGCGTCGGTCATCTCGTGGACCACGGACGGAGTGGGTCCCGGCCGGTCGAAGCCTACGCGCTCGGAGTCGGCCGCGGGGGCCGCCTGAGCGGATTCCGCTTCCTGCCCGTACTCGGGCTGGTAGCCGTCACCGCTGGGCCAGTCATCCTGACGGGACCGTTCCGGATAGGAGATCTGGGGGTCCTGGTAGCCGCCTTGGGCCGCGTCCGGGGCCGCACCGTCGTAGTACTGCTCGTCGTACGCGGGCGCCTGCTGCTCGTTGCCGTAACCGCCCTCGGCGAACTGCGTGTTGGCGTACTGGCCGGTGGCGTACGGATCGGCGGCGTACTGCTCACCGGTGTACTGCTCACCCGCGTACTGCTCGTTGCCGTAAGCGTTCTGGCCCTGGTCGTAGGCGACCTGCTGCTGCTCGTCGTACGCCGGTGCCTGCGGCTGCTCGTACGCGCCCTGCTGGGGCTGCTCGTACGCACCCTGCTGCTGCGGCTCGACCTCGTCACGGAAGAGCGGGCGGTTGGCGCCCGGCTGGTGCTGGGCCTGTGCCTCCAGGGCGGCCCGGCGCTCCTCGCGCATCAGCGAGCGGCCGACCGGGTCCAGCGCGGGCTGCCCGTCGGAGCCGTCGCCGTGGTAGCGGCTGTCGTCGAAGCCCAGCTCCGCGGCGGTGCGCAGCGGCTCGGCCTCCAGGACCTGCTGCTCCGGGATGATCGACGAGACGGTGAACTCGGGGTCCTGCGCGTGCTGTTCGCCACCGCCACCGTGGGTGATGCCGTCCGGCAGCATGACCAGCGAGGTCGTGCCGGCCTGCTCGCCCGAGGGGCGCAGCTGGACGCGGATGCCGTGCCGGTCGGCGAGGCGGCCGACCACGAACAGGCCCATGCGCTGCGAGATCGCGGCGTCCACGGTCGGCGGGTTGGCCAGCTTGTGGTTGATGTCCGCGAAGTCCTCGGCGGTGAGGCCGATGCCCTTGTCGTGGATCTCGACCATGACGCGGCCGTCGGGCAGCCGGGTCGCGGTGACGCGGACCTTGGTCTGCGGGGAGGAGAACGTGGTGGCGTTCTCCAGGAGCTCGGCGAGCAGGTGCACGAGGTCGGTCACGGCGAGGCCGTGGATCTCGGCCTCCGGGACGCCCGACAGCTCGATGCGCTCGTACTGCTCCACCTCGGAGGAGGCGGCGCGCAGGACGTCGACCAGCGGGACCGGCTGGTCCCAGCGGCGGCCCGGCTCCTCGCCGGAGAGGACGAGGAGGTTCTCGCCGTTGCGGCGCATACGGGTCGCCAGGTGGTCCAGGCGGAAGAGGTTCTCCAGCTGGTCCGGGTCGGCCTCGTTGTTCTCCAGATCGGTGATGAGGGTCAGCTGGCCCTCGATCAGCGACTGGTTGCGGCGCGAGAGGTTGGTGAAGATCGCGTTGATGTTGCCGCGGAGCAGTGCCTGCTCGGCGGCGAGCCGCACGGCCTCGCGGTGCACCTGGTCGAAAGCGCGGGCGACCTCGCCGATCTCGTCCGTGGAGGTGATCGGGATGGGCTCCACGCGGGTGTCCACGCGGCCCGGGTCCGTACGGGAGAGCTGGTCGACCAGCATCGGCAGGCGCTGCTCGGCGATGCCGAAGGCGGCGGTGCGCAGGCGGCGCATCGAGGTCGACATCTGGCGGGCCATCATCCCGGCCAGGATGAAGGCGGCGAGCAGCGCGAGCACCACGATGGCGCCCGTGATGTACGCGTTGCGCTGCGCGGTGGCGGCGATGTCGGACGCCTCGTCCACGGCCTTGTCGGCGAGGTCGGACTCGATGGTGCGGTAGGCGTCGAACTTGGCGGTGGTGGTGGCCCACCAGGCCTCGCGCGTGATGCCCTTGCCGGCCAGCGCGACGCGCGCGCTCGGCTGCGTGCTCTCCATGGTGGCGAGCGCCGCGACCATCTGCTCCTGGCTCGGCGCCGGCTTGGCCTGCTTCTCTGCGGCCGCCTTCAGGTCCTTCTTCGCCTGCTCCAGCTTGGCGACGTCCTCGGGGGTGCCACCACCGGTGTACTCCTCGATGGCGATGCGCTCCAGGTAGGCGTACGAGGAGAGCGAGGTGCGCTGGAGTGTCAGCGAGCCGGTGCCGGGGCCCGGCTTGACCAGCAGATGCGTACCGAGGGACCGCTGCAACGAGAGCGCGGCCTTGGAGAGCGAGATCGCGTAGACGGTGCGGCCGTAGCTCGTGATGTTGCCGGTGCCCAGACCGAGTTCGTTGGCGAACTCCATCAAGGGGTGCTGGATGGCGACGTAGCCCTCTTCGGTCTTCGCGCCACTGAGCTTGGTGGTGTACGCGGCCTGACGCAACGCGGCCAGCTTCGGCTCCACCTTGTGGAAGGCGTCGAGACGACGGTTGAGGCCTTCCTTGTCCGGCATGCTCTCCGTGGCGTCCTTGAAGACGGCGGCCGCCTGGTCGGTGGCCTTGCGCGCCTTGAGGACGGCCGGGTCGCTGCGCTTGCCGTTCAGCAGCGGGACGGCGGAGACGTCGCGCTCTTCGATGAGGCGGTTGCCGTAGTCGAGGGAGGCCCGCACCAGGCGGGCCGTCTTCTCGGCGTCCTGGGCCTCGCTCCAGGTGTCGATGGAGCCCTTCACCTGGAAGCCGCCCATGACGAGACCGACGAGCACGGGTATGAGCAGGATCGCGTTCAGTCTGGTCGGTACGCGCCAGTTGCGGGGGACATCCGTCCGCCGGAGGGGGCCGGGGGTTCGCTGCCGGGAGCGGGGCTCACGTCAACGGGGGACGCCGCTGTGCGCGGCGGCGGGGTGAAGTTGCCCCGCGCGTCCCCGGTGGGGGGTGCCGCGGGGCTCGTCTTGCTTCGCCTCACTCGACCAACAACCTCTCGGCGGCGGCACTCACTCTCGTGCCGCTGTCGTCTCCAAGGCCCGTGCTACTGGGCAGTTCAGCGCATTCCAGCACGTCAGGCACCGCTCTTCCAAACAGTGGGAAGCCGAAGTTCCGAGTGGTGTAAGCCTCAGATAAATCGGTCATAAAGAGCGAGCCCCGCCAAAAGGCGGGGCTCTTGTGCGCACAGCGGCACCAGGCGACCGCGACGCGTGGCGGTCCCCGGACAATTCTCTGTCGAAACGTTATGAACACGGAGGGCGGCCGTGTCAAAAGACACAGGGCCGCTCCGTTTGGCCTACGACAACTGCCGTATACACCTGCCTACTTGAGACGTGCCATCAGTGCGTGTTCGACCAGGGTGATCAGGCCACTCTTTGCGTCTGCACGGTGTCGCGCGTCGGTGGTGATGATCGGTGTACCCGGGCCGATCTGGAGTGCTTCGCGGACTTCGTCGGGTGTGTAGGGCTGGTGGCCGTCGAAGCCGTTGAGGGCGATGACGAAGGGGAGTCCGCTGTTTTCGAAGTAGTCGACGGCGGGGAAGCAGTCGGCGAGCCGCCTCGTGTCGACCAGGACGACCGCGCCGATGGCGCCGCGCACGAGGTCGTCCCACATGAACCAGAAGCGGTCCTGTCCGGGTGTACCGAAGAGGTACAGGATCAGGTCCTGGTCCAGGGTGATGCGACCGAAGTCCATGGCCACCGTCGTGGTGGTCTTGTCTCCGGTGTGGGTGAGGTCGTCGATGCCCGCGGACGCGGACGTCATGACGGCCTCGGTGCGCAGCGGGTTGATCTCGGAGACCGCCCCGACGAACGTGGTCTTGCCCACGCCGAAGCCGCCCGCCACCACGATCTTGGCGGAGGTGGTGGAACGGCCTGAGCCGGAGTCTGAGCCGCCCGAGCCGTTAGAGCTTGCGAAGTCCACTGAGCACCCTTTCGAGCAGTGTCACGTCAGGCTGGCCGCCGGCGGACTCGTCGCCGCCGGGCTGATGGATGGCGACGAGCCCGGCCTCGGCCAGGTCCGCCACCAGAATCCGGGCCACACCGAGCGGCATCGACAAAAGGGCCGAGACCTCGGCCACCGACTTGACCTCACGGCACAGGTGGCAGATCCGCTGGTGCTCGGGGAGCAACCCCATCAGCTGGGCCGGATCGGCCGTCGTGCTCACCAGCGCCTCTATCGCGAGCTGATAGCGGGGCCGGGTCCGGCCGCCGGTCATCGCATACGGACGCACCAGCGGCTGGTCGCCCTCCATTCCGTACGAGGGATCGCCGTACGGGTTGTGAGAGGCGGTGGGCGGGGTCATGGATCCTCCGGGCGGGACAGCAGGTCATCTGCGTGTGCCGTCTGACAGAGCCGGTGGGGGCAGTGTGGCGGCCGGACGGTTGGTCAGTACGTTCGGTCGGTGGGGCGGCCGAAGGGGCTAAAGCATGCGGAGCCGACTTCGGGCTAGTGGAGCAGGCTGCCCTGCAATTCGGCGCGGAGGTCCGGGGTGAGTACGGCGCCCGCCCGGTCGACGAGCAGCGCCATCTCGTACCCGACGAGGCCGATGTCGCACTCGGGGTGCGCGAGCACGGCCAGGGACGACCCGTCGGAGACCGACATGATGAAGAGGAACCCCCGCTCCATCTCCACCACGGTCTGTGTGACGGTGCCGCCCTCGAAGATCCGGGAGGCCCCGGCCGTGAGGGAGGTGAGGCCGGAGGCCACCGCGGCGAGCTGGTCGGCTCGATCGCGCGGGAACCCCTCGGACATGGCCAGAAGGAGGCCGTCGGCGGAGACCACGACCGTGTGGGACACCCCTGGGGTGTTGTCCACGAAGTTGGTGATCAACCAGTTCAGATTCTGTGCCGCCTGGCTCATCGGACTCAACTAACGCTCCTGCTGGTGAGTGGGGCGAGGGAAACTGCCGGTCTGGCCGGTACCGGCCTGGCGACCCTGCTGAATGCCCCGACGGAGATTCGTCAGCCGGCCGCGGACGTCATCGGGCGCACGCGAGACCTGCGGACCTGTGCTGCTGTCCTGCTGCTGCTGGGCCGTGCCCGCGACCAGGTTGGCCCGCGGGACGCGACGCGGCAGTCCGGATGTGGTGATGCCGCCCGCGGTGGGCTGGCGGACGCGCTCGGCCTGGCGGCCCAGCTCGTCGTTGGGGGAGGAACGCCAGGTGGCGGGGGCGCCGTTGCCGTTCGGGTTCGGGTTCGGGTTCGCGTTCGCCGGAGCGGCCGTGCCCGGGCGCTGGGGCCGCGACGGCAGCGGACGCTGCTGGTCGGGACCCTGGGGCGCCTGCTGCTGCTCCTGCTGACGACTCTGCTGCTCGGCCTGTGCCCGCTGGTTCTGCTGCTGCTGGAACCAGTTGGTCTCCAGCGTGTCGTACAGCGGCGTACGCCCGTCACCGGGACCGGCGGCGGGCAGGAGGTCCTCGGGCTGCGCGGACCCCGGCTGCGCGGACGCGGGCTGGGCGGGCAGCGCGTGCTGCCCGGTGACCTGCGGGTGCTGTCCGGTGGCCTGCGGCTGCTGGGGCGCGCCCTGGTGGGCGCCGCCCAGGCCACGGCGCGGGGCCGGCGGACGCGGCACGGTGTGGTCGGGCATGCCCTGACCGCCCTGCGGACCGCCCTGCTGCGCCGGGCCGCCCGCCTGGTCCTGCTGCTGACCGGGCTGCCCCGGCTGACCGTGCTGCTTCTGCTGCCGGCCCGGCAGGCCCTGCTGACGGTTCTGCTGCGCGTCGCCCTGGCCGCCGAAGACGTCCGAGCGGACGAACTGGCCCGTGCCCTGGTCCTGCGGGGCGGAGGTGCCCGGCGGCGGCGCGTTGAAGTCGGGGCGGGGGAACTCCGCGGTGGAGCCGGGGCCCTGCAAGTCGTCGGGCGCCGCGGCGGGCTGCGCGAACTGACCGGTGGACTCGTGCTCCTCGTGACCGCGCGGGGTGTCGAAGGGCTCACGCGAGACCTGCGGCTGCGCGTTCTCGTCGCTCCAACTGGGCACGCGCGGCTGCGGGTTGCCCCCGGGCAGCTCGGCGCGCGGCCCGCCGCGGGGCGGCAGCTGAGGCCGGCGCCCCTGGTCACCGGCGTCGGCCGGCGGGTTCATGGCGTTCGTACGCTGCTGGGGAACCGGAGGCTGCTGCGCACCGGCACCGCGCCCGCCCTGGGCCGCCTGCGGCTGCTGCGCCTGCGGCTGCTGTGCCTGCTGCTGGCCCTGCGGCCGGCGTCCCTGCGGAGCGGCCGGCGGACGCTGCTGACCGGCGTCGCGGGCGGGCAGCGCGGCCCGCGGCCCCGAACCGGCGACCTGCTGGCGCGGCGCGCCGGCACCGGCACCCGGCCGACCCGCACCGCCGGGCGCACCGGCGGCGGGACCGCCACCGAGCGCGGGACCACCGCGGCCGGGACCACCGGTCAGGCCGGGACCCGCGCCGAGGGCGGGGCCGCCGTTGCCCGCGCCGACCCCGCGGCGCGCGGCCGCGGCACCGGCGGCGGCCTGAGCCGCGGCGGGACCGCCGGTCACACCAGTCACACCGGGGCCACCGGGCTTGCCGGGCACCTTCTTGCCGCCCTGGGCGACATCGACGGGCAGCATGACCAGCGCGGTCGTACCACCGGAGTCGGAGGGGCGCAGCTGGATGCGGATGCCGTGGCGCTGCGAGAGGCGGCCGACCACGAACAGACCCATGCGGCGGGAGACGGAGACGTCCACGGTGGGCGGCGAGGCGAGCCGCTCGTTGATCGCGGCGAGGTCCTCGGGGGAGAGGCCGATGCCGGTGTCGTGGATCTCGATGAGCACGCGGCCGTCGGGCAGCGCGTGACCGGTGACCTTCACCTTGGTCTGCGGCGAGGAGAACGACGTCGCGTTCTCCAGGAGCTCGGCGAGGAGGTGCACGAGGTCGTTGACCACGCGGCCCGCGACCTCGGTGGCGGGCACGGCGGAGAGTTCGATGCGCTCGTACTGCTCCACCTCGGACGCGGCGGCACGCAGCACGTCGACGAGGGGCACGGGCCGCGTCCAGCGGCGGCCGGGCTCCTCACCGGCGAGGACGAGGAGGTTCTCGCCGTTACGCCGCATGCGAGTCGCGAGGTGGTCGAGCTTGAAGAGCGAGGAGAGCTGGTCCGGGTCGGCCTCGCGGGACTCCAGCTCGGAGATGAGCGAGAGCTGGCGCTGGATGAGGCCCTGGGAGCGGCGCGAGAGGTTGGTGAACATCGCGTTGACGTTGCCCCGCAGGAGGGCCTGCTCGGCGGCGAGGCGGACGGCCTCGCGGTGCACGTCGTCGAAGGCCGCGGCCACCTGGCCGATCTCGTCCCGGGAGTGCACACCGACGGACTCGACGGAGGTGTCGACGTCCTGCGGGTCGGACTCGGAGAGCTGCTTGACCAGCTCGGGCAGGCGGTCCTGGGCGACCTTGGTCGCGGTGTCCTGGAGCCGGCGCAGCGAGCGGATCATGGACCGGGCCACGACGAACGCGCCGACGAGCGAGACGCCGAGCACGAGCAGGATCAGCGCACCGTTGAGGATGGCCGACTGCTCCGACTCGTTGCGCAGCTCGCGCGCCTTCTGCTCCATCTCGCCGAGCAGCGTCAGCTCGATCTTGGACATCGCGTCGATCTTGGTGGTGTCGGCGTCGATCCAGTCCTTGTAGGACCGCTTGTCCTGGAGCTTGATGCCGCCTTCCTGCTCAAGGACGCGCTTGGCGTACTCGTTGGCGGACTTGATCTGCTGGTTGCCGCCGTCCAGGGGCTTGGTCAGCTCGTTCGGGTCGCCCGCGTAGATCTTGCTGAACGTCTGAAGCTGCGAGCGCTCCTTCTCGTTGGCGCTGAGACCGAAGGTGCGGTCGGTCTCGGAGATCTTGCCGTACTCGCTGTCGTTCGCGGGCAGGGCGGCGGCGATGATCGCCCGCTGCACGGACGCGTACTCCTTGGCCGAGGAGAAGGCGGCCAGGGCGCGCGTGCGCTGGATCATGTCCGGGTTGCTGGTCGCCTGCGCCATGTCCTGCGACAGGGCGAGCAGCTGCTCGACGAGCTGGCTGTAGGCCTCGACGGTCTGCGAGGTGGAGGCGTCGTCGCTGTAGGCGTCCTTGCGGACCTTGTTGATGCCCTGGAGCTGCTGGGTGATCTGGACCGCGCTGTGCCGGACGCCGAGAAGGCCCTTCTCGCCGTCGGTGTCGTTCAGGTCCTGGGTGCCCTGGAGGAAGTTGCGGTAGACCCGGTCGGTCTTCTCGCGCGCGCCCTTGACCGTGTAGTCCGTGGCCTTCGCGCCGTGCGCCAGGGGACCGGCCGACTTGTCGCGCTCCTCCTGGAGCGCCACGGCCAGCGCGGTGGCCTGCTTGGTCATGTCGGTGAGCAGCTTCATGTTGTCGAGCTGCTGGATCTCGTCCATGGACGAGTTGATGCGGAGCGCGCCGAGCGAGGTCGCGGTGATCACGGGGAGCGCGAGCAGCGAGACCAGGCGAGTGGAGATGCGCCAGTTGCGCAGAGCTATTCGCGAGCCGGGACCGGTGGGCGTCTTGGACTCGGCCGCACCCTTGACCTTGCCCTTCCCCTTGCCTTTGGCAGGGGCGGTCGTCGGGTTCGGTCCGCCGCCCGGCACGCTCTGGCGCGCGGCGCCGGGGCCGCCACCGGGCGTACCCGGTCCGGGGTTCTGGGCGTGCTGGGGCGAGGAGCCGCGGTCGGCGCCGCGCTCCGGTTCCGCCGAGGCAGCATCCCCTCGGCCGCGACCGGCCTGGGGAGACCCCTTGCCATCCCTCTTGAAACGTCCCTGCACTAGCGTCGCAACCTCTGGACCAGGCGTCCTGCCGCGTAACGGCGGGACGGTGTCGGCGTCGTGGGGCGTCAGGCGCCCCATGGGTGGTCGTTGAGTGACCGGCGCTGCTCCCCCTCCCCGCCGCCACTCGGCGCTGCGTTGCGCCTCTGCGCGCCGGTTCGATCCCGCGGCGGTCCCGGGAATTCCAGCACAGTGCAGGATCTCCAACAAGGCCCGTGTGTCGCGCCACGGGCGAGGTGACACCGCGTGAGTGGAGAGTCACGAGACGTAGAAAGTGATCTAGGAGAAAACGGACTCATCCCCGCAAAGCAGCTACGAGGGGAGGGTGTCCCAGTCTTCATGATCAGGAGCGGAATGATGCCTTCAGTGGCGCAATGTCCGTTTCCAAGCGGCAGGCCAGGGGCCGGTTTTGACCCTTTTGCCCACTCCCTCGTGAGCAAACTCACATGAAGATCATGGCCTCTTCCTGGCTTTGGCCGGGAATTGGATGTTTAGCCTGACGCTTTACAGGGATGGCGAATCCGACAAAGCCGCGTCCATCAGATCGTCCATCCGATGACGCCCCAACCGACGAGGTCCGAACAGCAGATGAAGACTGTCCAGTCGACGATGTTCCGCAACATAGCCAACCCGCGCCGCACCACCCTCGCGCATCTGAAGGACGCCGACGACGTCCAGCGCGCGGCCGAACTGCCGGAGCACGCCGTCACCCTGCCGACGCAGACCGCCAACCCCCGGCGCACCATCCTCATGGAGACCCCCGAGGCGTTCAGCCCGTCCGGCGTCTGAGGTCGAGCCGCCCGGCGGCGATCGACGTTAGCCTGGAGTGTCAGACCCCACCCACCTCAAGAGGCTAAGGCTCACGTGCGCATCGCCAGGTTCTCCATCGACGGCAATGTCGGTTACGGCGCGGTCGAGGGGGAGAGCGCCCCCGGCAACGAGGGCGGGCTCGTCCTCGACATCATCAAGGGCATCCCGTACGCCGACTTCGAGCTGTCCGGCACCAAGGTGCCGCTGAGCAAGGTCCGCCTGCTGCCGCCGGTGCTCCCCAACAAGATCGTGGCCTTCGGCCGCAACTACGCGGAGCACGCGGCGGAGCTCGGCAACGACACGCCGGACGTCCCGTTCGCCTTCCTCAAGCCGTCCACCTCGCTCGTCGGCTCCGGGGACGCCATCACGTACCCCTCGTTCTCCGAGGAGCTGCACCACGAGGCCGAGCTGGCCGTGGTCATCGGCCGCATGTGCCGCGAGGTCCCGCGCGAGCGCGTCAAGGACGTGATCTTCGGCTACACCTGCGCGAACGACGTCACCGCCCGCGACGTGCAGCGCCGCGAGAAGCAGTGGGCCCGCGCCAAGGGCTTCGACAGCGCCTGCCCGCTCGGCCCCTGGGTGGAGACGGGCCTGGACCTGGCGGCCGCGAACGACCTCACCATCCAGTGCACGGTCAACGGCCGGCAGCGCCAGCTCGGCCGCACCAGCGAGATGGTCCACTCCATCGAGGACCTGATCGTCAACATCTCCGAGGCCATGACGCTGCTCCCCGGCGACGTCATCCTCACGGGCACCCCGGCAGGCGTCGGGCCCCTCAACGTCGGCGACGAGGTCGCCGTCACCATCGAAGGCATCGGCACTCTCACCAACAAGGTGATCAAGCGTGGCTAACGCGACGAACGTCCGCGTACGTTTCTGTCCCTCCCCGACCGGCAACCCCCACGTGGGTCTGGTCCGCACCGCCCTGTTCAACTGGGCCTACGCCCGGCACAACGAGGGCACCCTGGTCTTCCGCATCGAGGACACCGACGCGGCGCGCGACTCCGAGGAGTCGTACGAGCAGCTCCTCGACTCGATGCGCTGGCTGGGCTTCGACTGGGACGAGGGCCCCGAGATCGGCGGCCCGCACGCGCCGTACCGCCAGTCGCAGCGCATGGACGTCTACAAGGACGTCGCCCAGAAGCTGCTCGACGCGGGCTACGCCTACCCGTGCTACTGCACGACCGAGGAGCTCGACGCCCGCCGCGACGCCGCCCGCGCGGCCGGCAAGCCGTCCGGCTACGACGGCCTGTGCCGCGTCCTGACCGCCGAGCAGATCCAGGCGTACGAGGCCGAGGGCCGCAAGCACATCGTGCGCTTCCGGATGCCCGACGAGGCGACCACCTTCACTGACCTGGTCCGCGGCGAGATCACGGTCCAGCCGGAGAACGTCACCGACTACGGCATCGTCCGTGCCAACGGCGCCCCGCTGTACACGCTCGTCAACCCGGTCGACGACGCCCTGATGGAGATCACCCACGTCCTGCGCGGCGAGGACCTGCTCTCCTCCACGCCCCGCCAGATCGCCCTCTACAAGGCCCTGATCGAACTCGGCATCGCCAAGACGATCCCCGAGTTCGGCCACCTCCCGTACGTCATGGGCGAGGGCAACAAGAAGCTCTCCAAGCGCGACCCGCAGGCGTCCCTGAACATCTACCGCGAGCGGGGCTTCCTCCCCGAGGGCCTGCTGAACTACCTGTCCCTCCTGGGCTGGTCGTTCTCCGCGGACCAGGACGTCTTCTCGATGTCCGACATGGTGGCGAAGTTCGACGTGGCGGACGTCAACCCGAACCCCGCCCGCTTCGACCTCAAGAAGGCCGAGGCGATCAACGCCGACCACATCCGCATGCTGGACGTGAAGGCCTTCGCCGAGGCCTGCGAGCCGTGGCTCAAGGCCCCGCACGCCAACTGGGCCCCCAAGGACTTCGACGAGGCCGCCTGGCAGGCCATCGCGCCGCACGCGCAGACCCGCGTGAAGGTCCTCTCCGAGATCACCGACAACGTCGACTTCCTGTTCCTGCCGGAGCCGGTCTTCGACGAGGCCAGCTGGACCAAGGCCATGAAGGAGGGCTCCGACGCCCTCCTGCGCACGGCCCGCGCCAAGCTGGAGGCCGCCGACTGGACCTCTCCGGAGTCCCTCAAAGAGGCCGTCCTGGCCGCCGGCGAGGAGCACGGCCTCAAGCTCGGAAAGGCCCAGGCCCCGGTCCGCGTCGCCGTCACCGGCCGCACGATCGGCCTGCCCCTCTTCGAGTCCCTGGAGATCCTGGGCAAGGAGAAGGCCCTCACCCGCATCGACGCGGCCTTGGCGAAGCTGACCGCCTGACCGCCGCGGTACGCCCCGAAGGGCCCGGAAGCCGAGACGGCTCCCGGGCCCTTGGCATACCGTCGATAGACGCCCATCAAAGCCATGCCCATCAAAGCCGTGGTCTGGGACATCGACGCTGTGTTCTTCGGGGGATGACCCCCGTGCCCCCGGCCGGGGGCGGCGGCTGCGGATACCGTCGAGGCATGCCCATCAAAGCCGTGGTCTGGGACATCGACGCTGTGTTCTTCGGGGGATGACCCCCGAGCCCCCAGCCGGGGGCGGCGGCTGCGGATACCGTCGAGGCATGCCCATCAAGGCGGTGGTCTGGGACATCGACGCTGTGTTCTTCGGGGGATGACCCCCGAGCCCCCAGCCGGGGGCGGCGGCTGCGGATACCGTCGAGGCATGCCCATCAAAGCCGTGGTCTGGGACATCGACGACACGATCTTCGACTACGCACGCGCCGATACCGCCGGTATGCACGCGCACCTCACCGCCGAGGGCCTTCTGGAGCGGTACGAGTCGGCCGAGCGGGCCCTGGAGCGCTGGCGGACTCTCACCGAGCACCACTGGGCCCGCTTCGGCGCGGGTGGCGTGACCTTCGAGGCGCAGCGCCGCGACCGCGTACGGGACTTCCTGGACGCCCCGGAGCTGTCCGACGCCGACGCGGACGCCTGGTTCGGCCGCTATGTGGGGCACTACGAATCGGCCTGGTCCCTCTTCCCCGACACCCTGCCCACCCTGGACGCCCTCGCCGACGGCTACCGCCACGCGGTCCTCTCCAACTCCGCCCTGCTGGTCCAGGACCGCAAGCTGCGCGTCCTCGGCGTGCGCCACCGCTTCGAGGCCGTCCTGTGCGCCGCCGACCTCGGCGTCTCCAAGCCCGCCGCCGAGGCCTTCCACGCGGTCTGTACGGCGCTGGCGCTGGCCCCCGCCGAGGTCGCCTACGTAGGTGACCAACCGGAGATCGACGCCCGGGGTGCCCGGGACGCCGGACTCGTCGGAATCTGGCTCGACCGCAACGGCTCGGTGAGCGAGGCCCCCGCGGGCGTACACCGCATCAGACGCCTCCGTGAGCTGCCCGCGCTGCTGCGCTCCGATACCCGTTTTGGAGCGCAGTCCACCTTCGGGTAATGTTCTTTCTGCGCCGCCCGAGAGGGCCGAAAGGTCCGGCCGGGAAGCGCAAATCAAACAAAACCCCCACTCGGGGTTGCGCTTTGATGGCCTATGGTGTAATTGGCAGCACGACGGTTTCTGGTTCCGTTAGTCTAGGTTCGAGTCCTGGTAGGCCAGCTCGCAGAGCTCATCTGCAACCGCGGATCTTATCCGCAAAGCCCCCGTTGTGTAGCGGCCTAGCACGCTGCCCTCTCAAGGCAGTAGCGCCGGTTCGAATCCGGTCGGGGGTACAGATCCTTCCCGTGGGGACAGATCGGGTCGCACCCACTGTCCCTGATGCAGGATCGCTAGGGCCCCCGTTGTGTAGCGGCCTAGCACGCCGCCCTCTCAAGGCGGTAGCGCCGGTTCGAATCCGGTCGGGGGTACTGTGGTCTGGTCTAGACCACCAGTGGGCTATGGTGTAATTGGCAACACGAAGGTTTCTGGTTCCTTTGTTCTAGGTTCGAGTCCTGGTAGCCCAGCGCAGTACAGCAGCACCAGCTAGCCCCCGTTGTGTAGCGGCCTAGCACGCCGCCCTCTCAAGGCGGTAGCGCCGGTTCGAATCCGGTCGGGGGTACAGAAACGGCAAGGGGCCTTCCCGCAAGGGAGGGCCCCTTCGTCATCCCCCCGTGCTCCGCTGCCCGTAGCGGAGCCGGGACTCCTCGGCCTGCGCGAGCCGGCGCAGCGCGAGCAGCACCGGTTCGTACAGCACCGTGAGCGCGACAGCCGCCTCCAACTGCTCGTCGGCGGACTCGTACCGCTCGATCAAGTCCAGGTCGGTCACGGCCAGTTGATGCCCTGCGCGGGCGTAGGGCGCCAAGTCGTCGACCGTGCACGGATATCCGAGCCGGGTCAGGGCGGCGACGGCGGTCACCAGCATCCGGTGGGCCGGTGACTCGGCCGCGCGATCCTGGGCGGACTCCCATCCGAGGCGGTCGAGCAACGCGTCCACCGTGCGGCCCGCCCGCTCCTGGAGCACCTCGTCACCCGACGGCTCCGGACCGTGCGGCAGGGCCCACACGGCCGTGCCCAGACGGGAGTTGTGGTCCAGGGACTCGTCCTCCAGGGCGGTCAGGACCTCGCGCGCCGAGGCGACCGGCACCCCGCCCACCTGGATCAGCGCCCGGACGAGCCGCAGCCGCTGGAGGTGGGCGTCGTCGTACTCGGCCTGGGTCGCCGTCACGCGCCTGCCCGGCGGCAGCAGGCCCTCGCGCAAGTAGTACTTGATCGTGGCCGTGGGGACCCCGCTGCGCCGGCTCAGCTCCGCCAGTCTCATCGCTCGCGTCTCCCGTCGCGTCCCTCTTGCGGCTCCCTTTGGAGAGTGGCACTATCCAATCATGGATAGCGCAACTATCCAACGCTCGGTCCAGGGCTCTGGGCTGGGCTCTACGGAGGGGGTTACCGCCATGAGTGACAAGCCGATCGAAGGGCGCATGACCGCGGAGGCGACAGGCGACGTGGTCGTCTTCCACATCGGGATGCGCGTCAACAACTTCCTTGCCGTGCGCAGTTGGTGGCCTCTCTTCCTGGCCATGCCGCGCATGCTCAAGGAGCTCTCACAGGACCGGGGGAGCGGGATGCTGGGATACCGGCTGCTGCTCGGCGGTCCGCGTCTGCTGTACGTCGTCCAGTACTGGGAGTCGCGGGAGAAGCTGCTGGCCTACTCGGTGGCGCCGGACAGGGTGCACCGCCCCGCCTGGGCGGCCTTCAACCGGCGGCTGCGCGAAGGCAGGGGGAAGGTCGGCTTCTGGCACGAGACGTACCTCGTGCCGGCCGGTGCCCATGAGGCGGTGTACGTCAACATGCCGGCGTTCGGCCTGGGGAGGGCCACCGGCGTGGTGCCCGTGGGCCGTCGCGGCGATCGGGCGGCCGATCGCCTCAAGGCGGCCTGAGGGGCGCTGGGCGTACGTTCGCTCGGAGGGGCCGCCGCGGCGTTGAGGCGGCCCCTCCCGCGTCGCGTACGTCAGCCGGAGCGGCGCAGGGCCTCGGAGAGGCGTCCGGCGGCGTCGATGACCGCCTGTGCGTGCATGCGGCCCGGGTGGCGGGTCAGGCGCTCGATGGGTCCGGAGACCGAGACGGCGGCGACCACGCGGTTGGAGGGGCCCCGCACGGGCGCGGAGACGGACGCGACGCCCGGCTCCCGCTCGCCGATCGACTGGGCCCAGCCCCGGCGGCGTACACCCGAAAGGGCCGTCGCGGTGAAACGGGCGCCCTGGAGGCCGCGGTGCAGGCGCTCCGGCTCCTCCCAGGCCATCAGGATCTGGGCCGAGGAGCCCGCCTTCATGGTGAGCGTCGAGCCGACCGGGACGGTGTCCCGCAGGCCCGAGAGGCGCTCCGCCGCGGCCACGCAGATGCGCATGTCGCCCTGGCGGCGGTAGAGCTGCGCGCTCTCGCCCGTGACGTCGCGCAGGTGCGTCAGGACCGGGCCCGCCGTGGCGAGCAGGCGGTCCTCACCGGCCGCCGCCGCGAGCTCAGCGAGGCGCGGGCCGAGAATGAAACGGCCCTGCATGTCCCGCGCCACCATCCGGTGGTGTTCCAGTGCCACGGCCAGTCGGTGGGCCGTGGGTCGTGCGAGTCCGGTGGCCGCGACCAACCCCGCGAGGGTGGCCGGACCGGACTCCAGGGCGCTCAAGACAAGAGCCGCCTTGTCGAGGACGCCGACGCCGCTAGAGTTGTCCATGCGTCGATACTCACGTCTCACTCTGTGAAACGCAAGTTCAATTTTCCGTGGAACCCGCCACTCTGTAGGAGCGATCCGCGGAACAACGGATTTCGCAGCCGACGTGTGGCACGAGGGGTACGTGCGTCGGCGAACAGATTCTCTAGTGAGGCCGGCAAAAGCGGCCGGTCGGAGGGAAAGCGATGGGTAGGACACTCGCGGAGAAGGTCTGGGACGACCATGTCGTCCGGCGCGCCGAGGGCGAGCCCGACCTCCTCTACATCGATCTGCACCTGCTGCACGAGGTGACCAGCCCCCAGGCCTTCGACGGCCTCCGCCAGGCCGGCCGCCAGGTGCGGCGGCTCGACCTCACCATCGCCACCGAGGATCACAACACCCCGACCCTCGACATCGACAAGCCCATCGCCGACCCCGTCTCCCGCGCCCAGCTGGAGACGCTGCGCAAGAACTGCGCCGACTTCGGCGTGCGCCTGCACCCGCTGGGCGACGTCGAGCAGGGCGTCGTCCACGTCGTGGGACCGCAGCTGGGACTGACGCAGCCGGGCACCACCGTGGTCTGCGGCGACTCCCACACCTCCACGCACGGCGCGTTCGGCGCGCTGGCCTTTGGAATCGGTACCTCGCAGGTAGAGCACGTGCTGGCCACCCAGACGCTGCCGATGGCCCGCCCCAAGACCATGGCCATCACCGTCGACGGCGAACTGCCCGAGGATGTCACGGCCAAGGACCTGATCCTCGCCATCATCGCGAAGATCGGCACCGGCGGCGGCCAGGGCTACGTCCTGGAGTACCGCGGCCCGGCCATCGAGAAGCTCTCGATGGAGGCCCGGATGACCATCTGCAACATGTCCATCGAGGCGGGCGCCCGCGCGGGCATGATCGCCCCGGACCGGACCACCTTCGACTACCTCCAGGGCCGCGACCACGCCCCCCGCGGCGAGGACTGGGACGCCGCGGTGGCGTACTGGAAGACCCTGAAGACGGACGAGGACGCGGTCTTCGACGCCGAGGTCCACATCGACGCCGCCTCGCTCGCGCCGTTCGTCACCTGGGGCACCAACCCGGGCCAGGGCGCACCGCTGTCGTCCCACGTCCCCGATCCCGCTTCGTACGAAGACGCCTCGGAGCGCTTCGCCGCCGAAAAGGCCCTGGAATACATGGGGTTGAGCGCCGGGCAGCCGCTGCGCGACATCAAGGTCGACACCGTCTTCGTAGGTTCTTGCACCAACGGCCGTATCGAGGACCTGCGCGCGGCCGCCTCCATCGTCCAGGGGCGCAAAGTCGCCGACGGCGTACGGATGCTGGTCGTCCCCGGCTCGGTCCGGGTCGCCCTCCAGGCCGTCCAGGAGGGACTGGACAAGGTCTTCACCGCCGCCGGTGCCGAATGGCGGCACGCGGGCTGCTCGATGTGCCTGGGCATGAACCCCGACCAACTGGCCCCCGGCGAGCGCTCGGCGTCCACGTCCAACCGCAACTTCGAGGGCAGGCAGGGCAAGGGCGGCCGCACCCACCTGGTCTCCCCGCAGGTAGCCGCCGCGACCGCCGTCACCGGCCACCTGGCCTCACCCGCCGACCTGTCCGACGCCCCCGTGACCGCCGGAGTCTGAGAACCATGGAAGCATTCACCACGCACACCGGCCGGGCCGTTCCGCTGCGCCGCAGCAACGTCGACACCGACCAGATCATCCCCGCCCACTGGCTGAAGAAGGTCACCCGGGACGGCTTCGAGGACGGGCTCTTCGAGGCCTGGCGCAAGGAAGAGCAGTTCGTGCTCAACAGGCCCGAGCGGCGCGGCGCCACCGTCCTGGTCGCCGGACCCGACTTCGGCACCGGCTCCTCCCGTGAGCACGCCGTGTGGGCGCTGCAGAACTACGGCTTCAAGGCGGTCATCTCCTCCCGCTTCGCCGACATCTTCCGCGGCAACTCGCTGAAGAACGGCCTGCTCACCGTCGTACTCGACCAGAAGGTCGTGGACGCGCTGTGGGAGCTGACGGAGAAGGACCCGCAGGCCGAGGTCACCGTCGACCTGCAGGACCGCCAGGTCCGCGCGCAGGGCATCACCGCCGACTTCGAACTCGACGAGAACGCCCGCTGGCGGCTGCTGAACGGCCTGGACGACATCAGCATCACGCTGCGGAACGAGCCCGACATCGCCGCGTACGAGTCCAAGCGCCCCTCCTACAAGCCGCGGACCGTGCAGGTCTGACGTCACGCAACACCCCGCAACGCCCTGATGTACCCCCAATCGTGGACGGTTGGGGGTACATCTGTGTGTGGCTCCCGAGGGGCGCCCGATGGCCTGAACGGGTGGACTCAACTCCCTTGAACCGGACGGAAGAAGAGGCCGGAAATCCCCTTGTACTCGGCCGGACCGGGTACCCTCATGAGGGCGGCGAACGGCGGTAGTTACCCCCTGCGGAGGCGACAACTCGCCCCAGATGGCACAATCGGTGCATGGGACGCGACGACCAACTCGAGCTCTACCGGCTCGTCGCGGACCAACTGAAGGAAGCGCACTCACGAGTGCGCGCACTGCAAGTCCCGGAGGGCGTACGGATGGCGCTGACCCGGAAGCTGCTGGTCATTACGGCCGCGGCCAAACACGATCTCGCCGATGCGGCAAGGCGTCTGGAGCGATTGATGGTCTCCCTCGACGAAGCTGACGAGGGCCGATTCCCCGAAGACAGCTGAGTGGCAAGCCTCAACGGGCCTTCGAGGAACTCCGAGATGGTCCACTCCGTTGCGGCACAAGGGTGATTAGCCCGTTTCGTGTTTGATTTGCGGTATATATCTGCCTAACGTGCGAAAAAGCCGGAGTATTTCGCTCCCGGCAATGTCTCCGAAGGGGAAGACGTGAACAAGGCGCAGCTCGTAGAAGCGATTGCCGACAAGGTGGGGGGCCGCCAGCAGGCCGCCGACGCCGTCGACGCGGTCCTGGACGCCATCGTCCGTGCCGTGGTCGGCGGGGACCGTGTTTCGGTCACCGGCTTCGGCTCGTTCGAGAAGGTCGACCGCCCGGCCCGTTACGCCCGCAACCCCCAGACCGGGGAGCGCGTGCGCGTCAAGAAGACCTCGGTTCCCCGCTTCCGTGCGGGCCAGGGCTTCAAGGACCTGGTCAGCGGCTCGAAGAAGCTCCCGAAGAACGATGTCGCGGTCAAGAAGGCGCCCAAGGGCAGCCTGACCGGCGGCGCTTCCGCGACGGTCAAGAAGGCGGCGGCCAAGAAGGCCACCACTGCCAAGAAGGCCACGGCGAAGAAGACCGCGCCCGCCAAGAAGGCCACGCCGGCGAAGAAGACCACGGCGACGGCGAAGAAGGCGACGGCGAAGAAGACCACCGCCAAGAAGGCGACGGCGACGCCGACGACCAAGAAGGCGGCGGCCAAGAAGGCCACCACCGCCAAGAAGGCCACCCCCGCCGCCAAGAAGACCACGGCGAAGAAGACCGCGCCCGCCGCCAAGAAGGCCACCGCGAAGAAGACCGCGCCCGCCAAGAAGGCCACGACGCGCAAGACGACCGCCAAGAAGGCCACCGCCCGCAAGAAGTAAGGGCACAGGGCACTCACGCGCCGGGCCGGGCTCCCTCAGGGGAGCCCGGCCCGCGTCGTGTGCCCGCAATCCTGGGGCAGGCGGCCCCCGGATGCCTCAGAACGTCTGGAGCGTCACCAAGGTGATGCGGCGCGCCTCGCCCTCACCGTCGACCTCGATCCGCACCCGCTGCCCCGGCCGCAGCAGCCGCAGCCCGCCCGCGTCGAACGCGCGCGCCTCGAAGGGCACCGGAGTGCCGTCGTCCAGCAGCACGCTGCCGCTGCGGGTCTCGGAGTCGTACGTGTACGCGGTGGCCTGCATGGCAGCAGCGTACTGAATGGCAGCCGCATACTCAGTCGGCTCAGTCGGCTCAGTCAGTTCAGTCGTTCAGTCGGCGATGAGCAGCCGGGCGGCGGCCCGCGCCGTGCGCGCGCCGACGCCCAGCGCGAGGGCGGCCCGCAGGTCCTGACCGGTGTCCACGTCCTGACGCACGGAATCGACGCCGCCAAGTGCGAGTTCCACCGCACCGGACGCCGTGTGACGGGCGCGGGAATCCGTGCCGAATGCGGGGCCCAATTCCGTACCGGCCGCGGCGGCCAGCAATGTCGTCCCTATTCCGGCGGCGTCCGCGAGAAATGCCCGGGGAAAAGAGGCGGCGCCGTCGAGGACCCGGGCCAATTCCAGCGGGCGCAGCGCCGGCAGATCCGCATTCAGGGCGGCGACATACGCGGTGGGCCGCTCCGCGCGGACGGCCGCCGTGCCGTGGCGCAGGGCAGCGTTCAGCCCCGCTCCCGGCTCGTCCGGCACGATGCGCGCGCCCAGCGCCGCCAGCTCGCGACGCGCCAGGGCGTCGTCCGTGACAACTGCCACATCCCGCACCGCCGGGCACGCGACCGCGGCGGCCACGGTGTCCTGCGCGAACGCCAGGGCCAGGCCCGGCCGCAGGCCGTCACCGGCGGCCGCGGTGAGCCTGCTCTTGGCACGCTCCAGCTGCTTCAGGGGTACGACCAGGCTCCACTGCACGGGCGCTCCATCCTTCTCGTCGCGCCCATTGTGACCTGCTGGGGGGCCTTGATACCCGGGCGGGCGTACGGTGTTCTCGACAGACCGGCAGCCTGGGGCGACACTTGTGCGGCCGACCAGGCTCATGGAGGAAGGTGTCCGCGTGTCCCGCCGCAGAATCGGCTTCTGGTACCGCCTGGCGGCGGTCATCGCAAAACCGCCGCTGGTGGTTCTGTTCAAGCGGGACTGGCGTGGAATGGAACATATTCCGGCCGACGGAGGATTCATCACGGCGGTGAATCACAACTCGCATATCGACCCGTTGTCGTACGCACACTTCCAGTACAACACCGGCCGAGTACCGCGATTCCTGGCAAAGGACGGCCTCTTCAAGGACGGCTTCGTCGGCAAGGTCATGAAGGGCACGGGCCAGATCCCGGTCTACCGCGAGACCACGAACGCGCTCGACGCCTTCCGTGCCGCGGTCGCCGCCATCGAGCGCGGCGAGTGCGTCGCGTTCTACCCCGAGGGCACGCTCACCCGGGACCCCGACATGTGGCCGATGACCGCCAAGTCCGGCGCCGCGCGGGTCGCTCTGGAGACCAGGTGCCCGGTCATCCCCGTCGCCCAGTGGGGCGCCAACCTCGCCCTGCCGCCGTACAGCAAGAAGCCCCACCTCTTCCCCCGCAAGACCCTTCAGGTGAAGGCCGGATCCCCCGTCGACCTGTCGCGTTTCTACGACAAGGAGCCGACGCCCGAGGTGCTCCGTGAGGCGACCGAGGCCATCATGGCCGCGATCACCGAACTCCTGGAGGAGATCCGGGGCGAGAAGGCCCCCGACCGGCCGTACGACCCGCGCAGGGTACGGCTGGAGCAACGACGCAAGGCAGCGGGCCGCCAGGCGCGGCGCGGCACCACCCACAGCACCCCGGAGGACAGCAAGTGACGAACCCCGCGAACCCCGTGAACCCGGCGAGGCCCGTGCGGGCCGCCGTCTTCGGAACGGGCTCCTGGGGTACGGCCTTCGGCATGGTGCTCGCCGACGCGGGGTGCGACGTCACCCTGTGGGGCCGTCGCGCCGAACTCGCCGAAGCGGTCAACTCCACGCGGACCAACCCGGACTACCTCCCCGGTGTCGAACTCCCCGAGAACCTCCGGGCGACCACGGACCCGGCCGAAGCCGCCGCCGACGCCGACTTCACGGTCCTCGCCGTGCCCTCGCAGACGCTGCGCGGCAACCTCGCCGCGTGGGCGCCGCTGTTGGCCCCCGAGACCGTCCTCGTCTCCCTCATGAAGGGCGTCGAACTGGGCTCCGCCATGCGCATGAGCGAGGTCATCGAGGACGTCACGAAGGTCCCCTCCGACCGCGTCGCTGTCGTCACCGGGCCCAACCTCGCCCGTGAGATCGCCGCACGGCAGCCCGCCGCCGCCGTGGTCGCCTGCGAGGACGAAGCGGTGGCCCAGCGCCTCCAGAAGGCCTGCCACACGCCGTACTTCCGCCCGTACACCAACACCGACGTCGTCGGCTGCGAACTGGGCGGCGCCGTCAAGAATGTCATCGGTCTCGCCGTCGGCATCGCGGACGGCATGGGCCTCGGCGACAACGCCAAGGGCTCGCTCATCACGCGCGGCCTCGCGGAGACCACCCGCCTCGGGCTCGCCATGGGCGCCGACCCGCTGACGTTCTCCGGCCTCGCGGGCCTCGGTGACCTGGTGGCGACCTGCTCCTCGCCGCTCTCGCGCAACCACACGTTCGGCACGAACCTCGGCAAGGGCATGACCCTGGAGGAGACGATCTCGGTCACCAAGCAGACCGCCGAGGGCGTCAAGTCCTGTGAGTCCGTGCTGGATCTGGCCCGCAGGCACGGGGTCGACATGCCCATCACGGAGACCGTCGTCGGCATCGTCCACGACGGCACGCCCCCGGTGGTGGCCCTCAAGGAGCTCATGTCGCGCAGCGCCAAGCCCGAGCGTCGCTGACTGTTTTTCGGTCAGCAGGTACGCTCAACGCGATATGAGCAGCGAGAACCTCCCCCTGAGCCCTGAAGCGAGCCCCGAGTCGAGCTCCGGGCAGCAGCTCCGCAAGCCGCGCGTGGCCGTCGTGTTCGGCGGCCGCAGCTCCGAGCACGGCATCTCCGTCGTGACGGCCGGCGCGATCCTGAGCGCCATCGACCGCACCAAGTACGACGTCCTGCCCATCGGCATCACCACCGACGGCCGTTGGGCGCTGACGGCGGACGAGCCGGAGCGGATGGCCATCACCGACCGCAGGATGCCGAACGTCGCCGAGATCGCGGACTCCGTGGACGGTGGCGTGCTCCTGCCGCTCGACCCGGGCAGCCGCGAGGTCGTCTACAGCGAGCCCGGCTCCGTGCCCAAGGTGCTCGGCGACGTCGACGTCGTCTTCCCGATGCTGCACGGCCCCTACGGAGAGGACGGCACCATCCAGGGGCTGCTCGAACTCTCCGGAGTGCCCTACGTCGGCTCCGGAGTCCTGTCCTCGGCCGTCGGCCAGGACAAGGACTACATGAAGCGCATCTTCACGTCCTTCGGGCTGAACGTCGGCCCCTACCTGGTGATCCGCCCGCGCGAGTGGCGCCAGGACGAGGCGGGCGCCCGGCAGCGCATCGCGGACTTCGCGGGCGAGCACGGCTGGCCGCTGTTCATCAAGCCCGCGCGCGCGGGCTCCTCGATCGGCATCACGAAGGTCGACTCCTTCGAAGGCCTCGACGAGGCGATCGCCGAGGCTCAGCGCCACGACCCCAAGATCCTCGTCGAGGCGCTCCTGCGCGGCCGCGAGATCGAGTGCGGCGTCCTGGAGTTCGAGGACGGCCCACGCGCCAGCGTCCCGGCCGAGATCCCGCCGGTGCAGACGCACGACTACTACGACTTCGAGGCGAAGTACATCGACTCGACGCCCGGCATCGTGCCCGCGCCGCTGACGCCCGAGCAGACCGCGGAGATCCAGCGGCTCGCGGTCGAGGCGTTCGAGGCGGCGTCCTGCGAGGGCCTGGTGCGCGCCGACTTCTTCCTCACCGAGGACGGCCGGTTCGTGATCAACGAGATCAACACGATGCCCGGCTTCACGCCCATCTCGATGTACCCGCAGATGTGGGAGAAGAGCGGCGTCGGCTACGCGGAGCTGGTGGACCGCCTCATCCAGGCGGCGCTGAACCGTTCCACCGACCTGCGCTAGCGGCCGGGCCCCGAGGGTGTCAGGCGATGCCCTTGGGGATCGTCTTCTTGATGGGGGCGGCGAAGTCCGTGAGCGGGCCGAGGCCGTCCCCCGCCCGCTCCTCGGGCAGCGTCACCTCGACGTAGGCGAGCCGCGCCCCCGTGGTGAAGGTGTACGACCCGTCGTCGCGCTTCTGGAGCAGCCAGGCGACGCCGTTCACCCGCACGCCGTTCTTCCCCGCGTACTCGGGATCGATCATCTCGGGGGGCCGCTCCACGCCGCAGCGCAGTATGATCGCCGGGTCTCCCCACCCGGCGGTCAACTCGGACTTCGGCCCGGGGTCGCTGCGCTCCAGCCCGTCGACCTTCCGCGGGAGCTGTGCGTGCAGGTCCCGGCAGAGCCCCGCGGCCTTCGCCTCCGGAGACGGAACCACCACCGACGCCTGATCGTCCGTAGCTGAGCAGGCCGCTGTCGTGATCGACAGGGCGAGAGCGGACGTTCCTATGAGACAGCGGCGCCGGAGACGAGGGATGTTCACCGGGCCAGCGTAGACGGGGGCTACAAGTGCACGACCGGGCAGGTCAGGGTTCGGGTGATGCCGTCCACTTGCTGGACCCTGGCGACCACCATGCGGCCCAGCTCGTCCACCGTGTCCGCCTGCGCGCGCACGATGACATCGTAGGGACCGGTCACGTCCTCGGCCTGGAGCACGCCGGGGATCTTGCCGATCAGCTCGGCGACGGTCGACGCCTTGCCGACCTCTGTTTGGATCAGGATGTACGCCTGTACCACGGAACCTCCAGGGCGGCGACGAGGATCATGTGGGGAGAAGAGACGCCACGGTACCGCGTCGCCACTCGCCGCGGGGAGACCCGCGAGGGCTGTGGCGCGCACATCGTGACGCACGGACAGCGGAAGTCGACGCTCCCGTCGACCGTACCGACGACGAAGACGGCTCGCGACCGCAAGCCGAGCAGCGTGAAAGGGCATGGTGAGACTCGGTGAAGGGAACCGTGGGCGAGTTGGGGGAGTTCGGGCTCATCAGAGAGCTCACCTCCCGGCTCACCTCCACTCCGGCCGTACGGCTCGGCCCTGGCGACGACGCCGCGGTCGTGTCCGCCCCGGACCGCAGGGTCGTGGCGAGCACCGACATCCTCCTTGAGGGGCGGCACTTCCGCCGCGACTGGTCCACCGCCTACGACGTGGGGCGCAAGGCCGCCGCGCAGAACCTCGCCGACATCGCGGCCATGGGCGCCGTGCCGACCGCGCTCCTGCTCGGCCTGGTGGTGCCCGCCGAACTGCCCGCAAGCTGGCCCACGGAGCTGATGGACGGCATCCGCGACGAGTGCCAGGTCGCGGGCGCGGCCGTGGTGGGCGGCGACGTCGTCCGCGGCGACACCATCACCGTCGCCATCACCGCCCTCGGCGACCTGCGCAACCACGAGCCGGTCACGCGCGCGGGCGCCAAGACCGGCGACGTCGTCGCCGTCACCGGCTGGCTCGGCTGGTCCGCCGCCGGGCACGCCGTGCTCTCCCGCGGCTTCCGCTCGCCGCGCGCCTTCGTCGAGGCCCACCGCAGGCCCGAGCCGCCCTACCACGCGGGCCCCGCCGCCGCCGGGCTCGGCGCGACCTCCATGACGGACGTGAGCGACGGCCTCATCGCGGACCTCGGCCACATCGCCGAGTCCAGCAAGGTACGCATCGACATCCGCTCCGGAGACGTCGACGTGCCCACGCAGATGAACGACATCGGCCAGGCCGTCGGCGTCGACCCGCTCCAGTGGGTGCTCAACGGCGGCGAGGACCACGCGATCGTGGCGACGTTCCCGCCGGACGTGAAGCTGCCGGCCCGCTGGAAGGTCATCGGCGAGGTACTGAACCCCTCGGCGCTGCCCCAGGTGACCGTGGACGGCGCGCCCTGGACCAGCAAGGGCTGGGACCACTTCGGGGACAACGGAGACGCCGAGTGAGCGCGCCGCCCCGGGTGCTCACCGTCGCCGGTTCCGACTCCGGGGGCGGCGCCGGCATCCAGGCCGACCTGAAGACGATGCTCGCCCTCGGCACGCACGGCATGAGCGTCGTCACGGCCGTCACGGCGCAGAACTCCCTGGGCGTACAGGGCTTCTGGGAGCTTCCGGCGGACGCCGTGCGGGCCCAGTACCGCAGTGTCGTCGACGACATCGGCGTACAGGCCGTGAAGACCGGCATGCTCGCCTCGGCCGAACTCGTCGAGACCGTCGCGGAGTTGCTCGCGGGTACGGACGCGCCCGCTGTCGTCGACCCGGTCGGCGTCTCCAAGCACGGCGACTCGCTGCTCGCCGCGTCCGCCCTGGACTCGGTCCGCACGAAGCTGCTGCCGGCCGCCACGGTCGCCACACCCAACCTCGACGAGGTCGCCCAGCTCACCGGCGTCGAGGTCACCTCGGAGGACGGCATGCGGCGCGCGGCCGCCGCCGTCCTCGCGTACGGACCGCGGTGGGTGCTCATCAAGGGCGGCCACCTCGAAGGCGACGCGGTGGACCTGCTCACCGACGGCTCCGAGGAGCATGTGCTGCGCGCCCCGCGCCACGACAACCGCCACACGCACGGCACCGGCTGCACCCTGGCCAGCGCGATCGCGGCGGAGCTGGCCAAGGGGCAGGACGTCCCGACGGCCGTGGCGGCGGCCAAGGAGTACGTGACGGGGGCGATCGCCGCGGGGTTCGCGCTCGGCGGCGGGATCGGGCCGGTGGATCACGGCTGGCGGGTCAAGGAGGCGTAGGGTACGAGGGCGGCTTCGCGTGGCCCCCGTACGGCCTGCGCCGGGCGCACGAAAAAGTTGGACGTACGAAAAAGCAGGGCACACGAAAAAGCCGGCCCCCTTACGGGGACCGGCAGTTTCAGCAACCAGCTAGGTGCCGCGCTGACGTCAGCGCGAGACCTTGCCGGCCTTGATGCACGAGGTGCAGGCGTTGAGGCGCTTCGGCGTCCCGCTCACCACGGCACGCACACGCTGGATGTTCGGGTTCCAGCGACGGGGCGTACGGCGGTGCGAGTGCGAGATGTTGTTGCCGAAGCCCGGCCCCTTGCCGCAGACGTCGCAGTTGGCAGCCACGGGTCACTCCAAAGACTTCAGATGCACTTACGGTTAATCCCGGCATGCCGAGATCAGTGCAATGATCGAAGTGGCGTTGCCAGGAGGAATGTCCCGATGAGTATCGGGCAACCGGAGCAGCATACAACGACTGCTTCGGTGCAACGAAACTACCACGGCTCGCCCGGCCCCCGCCCCGGGCCCCGTGTTCACCCCGGGTCTACGCTGCGTCCATTCCGGATGGTCAAGGAGGCGAACAGGTGCCGCAGAACCTCGACGCGGTCGCGGTGCGCGCCTGGTGCCGACTGGCTCTGGACGCCCTCGGCAGGGCCCGCGAGGAGATCGACTCCATCAACGTCTATCCGGTCGCGGACGGGGACACCGGCACGAACCTCTATCTGACGGTGGAGTCGGCCTCCCAGGCGGTCGACGCGGCCTTCACCGGCCACGACCCGGCCCTCCCGTCGCTGGCGGAGACCGTCCGCGCGATGGCCCACGGGGCACTCATCGGGGCGCGCGGGAACTCCGGCACGATCCTGTCGCAGCTGCTGAGAGGCATGGCCCAGATCCTCGGCGGCCCCGACAGCCCCGACGGCCTTGGCAGCGGTGAGGCCGTGGAGGCATGTGACGCGGATCACGCTGCTGTCGGCGCCGACGGGCGCATTCTGGAGCTCGCCCTGCGCCGGGCCGCCGAGTCGGCGTACGAGGCCGTCGCGCACCCCGTCGAAGGCACCGTCCTGACGGTGGCGACCGCGGCGGCCGAGGCGGCGGGCGCGGCGGGAAGCGCCGACTGCGGGGCGGTGGCCAGAGCCGCGTACGACGGCGCCTGCGCGGCGCTGGACAGGACACCGGGGCAGCTGGCCGTCCTGGGGCGCGCGGGCGTCGTGGACGCGGGTGGACGCGGTCTCGTCGCGGTGCTCGGTGCTCTCGTGCGGGCCCTGTCCGGCGAGACGCTGTCGCTCAAGGCCGCCGACAGCGTCCACGCGCGCGTGGAGGCCGTCGAGTGCGAGGAGCCGGCGGCCGACGGGGGCGGTCCCGCGTTCGAGGTGATCTACCTCCTGGAGGCCGACGACAGCGCGGTCGCACGGCTGCGCACCCGGCTCGACCGGCTCGGCGACTCGCTCGTCGTGGTCGGCGGCGACGGACTCTGGAACGTCCACGTCCATGTCGACGACGCGGGCGCGGCCGTCGAGGCGGGCGTGGAGGCGGGCCGCCCGCACCGCATCCGCATCACCCACTTCGGAGCGGGCGACGCGCACACCACCGCGCAGGCCCCCAGGGAACGCACACAGCGGGCCATCGTCGCCGTCGTGCCCGGCGAGGGGCTCGCCGGGCTCTACGCCGAGGCCGGGGCCACCACCGTGCCCACGCGCGTGGGGGAGCCGCCGGCGAGCGGCGAGCTGGTCGACGCCATCCGGCGGGCGCACGCGCGCGAAGTGGTACTCCTGCCCAACGACGCCGAGCTGCGCCACACCGCGGCGGCCGCGGCGGAACAGGCGAGGACCGAAGGCGTGCGCGTCGCCCTGATCCCCACCCGCTCCGCGGTCCAGGGCATCGCGGCCCTCGCGGTGCACGCGCCGGACCGCCGCTTCGACGAGGACGTCGTCGCCATGACCTCGGCGGCCGGCGCGACCCGCTACGGCGAACTGGCCGTCGCCGAGCGGCAGTCCTGGACCATGGCGGGCATCTGCCAGGCCGGCGATGTCCTCGGCCTGATCGACGGCGACGTCGCGGTGATCGGCTCGGAGGTCGCCCCCACCGCCACCTCGGTCCTGGACCGCATGCTGTCGGCGGGCGGCGAGATGGTCACGCTCGTGCTCGGCGAAACCGTGCCCGACACGGTCGCCGAGCGGCTGGAGAAGCACGTGCGCGAGACGTATCTGGCCGTCGACACGGTCGTCTACCGCGGCGGCCGCCAGTCGGCGCTGATGCTGATCGGCGTCGAGTAGGCCCGGCTGACCAGCGGGTTCGAAGGACCTGCGACGGATTGTCAGTGGCGTGGTGTGCAATGGATCTCGTGCCTGCGCTCGATGAACCCCTGAAGAAAGTGGTCGGACCCGCCACCGCGAAGGTGATGGCCGAGCACCTCGACCTGCACACGGTCGGCGACCTCCTGCACCACTACCCGCGGCGGTACGCCGAGCGCGGCGAGCTCACCCGCCTCGTCGACCTCCCGCTGGACGAGCACGCCACGGTGGTCGCCCGCGTGGAGAGCGCACGCATCCTGAAGTTCAACGCCGGCCGCGGCCAGCGCCTCGAAGTCACCATCACCGACGGCAGCGGCCAGCTCCAGCTCGTCTTCTTCGGCCGCGGCATCCACAAGCCCCACAAGGACCTGCTCCCCGGCACCCGCGCCATGTTCGCGGGCAAGGTCTCGGTCTTCAACCGCAAGATGCAGCTGGCCCATCCCGCGTACGAACTGCTGCGGACCGACGGCGACCAGGGGCTCGGCGAGGCCGTCGGCAACTGGGCGGGTGCCCTCCTGCCGATCTACCCCGCCACCGCCAAGCTGGAGTCCTGGAAGATCGCCAAGTCGGTCGACATGGTCCTGCCCAGCGCCCAGGAGGCCGTGGACCCGCTGCCGCCCTCCCTGCGCGACGGCCGCGCCCTCATCCCGCTCCCCGAAGCGCTCCTGAAGATCCACCGCCCGCACTCCAAGGCGGACATCGCCGCCGCCCGCGACCGCCTGAAGTGGGACGAGGCCTTCGTCCTCCAGGTGGCCCTCGCCCGCCGACGGTACGCGGACGCGCAACTGCCCGCCGTGGCCCGCAGGCCCAAGACGGGCGGCCTCCTCGACGCCTTCGACGCCAAACTGCCCTTCACGCTCACCGAGGGCCAGGAGAAGGTCTCCAAGGAGATCTTCGACGACCTCGCGACGGAACACCCGATGCACCGCCTTCTGCAAGGGGAGGTCGGATCTGGGAAGACGATGGTCGCCCTGCGCGCCATGCTCGCCGTCGTCGACGCGGGCGGGCAGGCCGCGATGCTCGCGCCCACCGAAGTCCTCGCCCAGCAGCACCACCGCTCCATCGTCGAGATGATGGGCGAGCTGGCCGAGGGCGGCATGCTCGGCGGCGCCGACCAGGCCACCAAGGTCACGCTGCTCACCGGATCCATGGGCGCCGCAGCCCGCCGCCGGGCCCTGCTCGACCTGGTCACCGGCGAGGCCGGCATCGTCATCGGCACGCACGCGCTGATCGAGGACAAGGTGCAGTTCCACGACCTCGGCCTGGTCGTCGTGGACGAGCAGCACCGCTTCGGCGTGGAGCAGCGCGACGCCCTGCGCGGCAAGGGCAAGCAGCCCCCGCATTTGCTGGTCATGACGGCCACGCCCATTCCCCGCACAGTCGCGATGACGGTCTTCGGCGACCTGGAGACCTCCGTCCTGGACCAGCTCCCGGCGGGGCGCTCGCCGATCGCCAGCCATGTGGTGCCCGCCCAGGACAAGCCGCACTTCCTCGCCCGCGCGTGGGAGCGCGTGCGCGAAGAGGTGGAGAAGGGGCATCAGGCGTACGTGGTCTGCCCGCGCATCGGTGACGAGGAGGAGGACCCCAAAAAGGCCAAGAAGAAGGCGGAGGAAGAGGCCACCGCTGAGAAGCGGCCCCCGCTCGCCGTGATCGAGGTCGCCGAGCAGCTCGCGCGCGGCCCCCTGAGCGGCCTGAAGGTGGAAGTCCTGCACGGGCGCATGCAGCCCGACGACAAGGACGCCGTGATGCGCCGCTTCGCCGCGGGCGAGACACAGGTCCTGGTCGCGACGACGGTCATCGAGGTCGGGGTCAACGTCCCGAACGCCACCGCCATGGTGATCATGGACGCGGACCGCTTCGGCGTCTCCCAGCTGCACCAGCTCCGCGGCCGCGTCGGCCGCGGCTCCGCCCCTGGCCTCTGCCTCCTGGTCACCGACATGCCCGAGGCCAGCCCCGCCCGCGCCCGCCTCGGCGCCGTCGCCGCCACGCTCGACGGCTTCGAGCTCTCCCGCATCGACCTGGAGCAGCGCCGCGAGGGCGACGTGCTCGGCCAGGCCCAGTCCGGCGTCCGCTCCTCCTTGCGCATGCTCGCCGTCATCGAGGACGAGGAGGTCATCGCCGCCGCCCGCGAGGAAGCGGTCGCCGTTGTCGCCGACGACCCCGAGCTGGTGCGGTTGCCCGCGCTGCGCACCGCCCTGGACGCCCTGCTCGACGCCGAGCGCGAGCAGTACCTCGACAAGGGGTGAGGCCCGTGCACGCCATATCGTGGAGGCAGCCCGCTCGCCCCACTCACCAGCCAGAAGGAATCAGATGACCCGCGTGATCGCCGGCACGGCCGGCGGACGCCGCCTGGCCGTCCCGCCGGGCAACGGCACCCGCCCCACGTCCGACCGCGCGCGCGAGGGCCTCTTCTCCACCTGGCAGGCCCTCCAGGGCACGCTCGACGGGGCACGCGTGCTCGATCTGTACGCGGGCTCCGGCGCCGTCGGCCTGGAAGCTCTCTCCCGGGGCGCGGCGCACGCCCTGCTCGTCGAGGCCGACGCCCGCGCGGCCCGCACCATCAGGGAGAACGTGAAGGCGGTCGCGCTGCCCGGCGCCGAGGTGAGAGCGGGCAAAGCCGCCCAGATCGTCCAGCAGGGGGCGCCCACCACCCCGTACGACCTGGTCTTCCTCGACCCGCCGTACGCCGTCACCGATGACGATCTTCGGGAGATACTGCTCACACTCCGCTCGGAGGGCTGGCTCACGGAGGAAGCGCTCGTCACCGTTGAACGCAGTACAAGAGGCGGAGAATTCGGTTGGCCGGAGGGTTTTGAGCCCCTCAGGTCCCGTCGCTACGGCGAAGGGACGTTTTGGTACGGTCGCGCCGCCTCTACGTGCGACGACTCAGTGATCGCGCCATGACCGGACCGGAGAGCGAGGGACTCACGTTGCGCCGCGCCGTCTGTCCGGGGTCGTTCGACCCCATCACCAACGGACACCTCGACATCATCGCCCGCGCCTCCAAGCTGTACGACGTGGTGCACGTCGCGGTGATGATCAATCAGTCGAAGAAGGGCCTGTTCGAGATCGAGGAGCGGATAGAGCTGATCCGCCAGGTCACCGCCGAGTTCGGCAACGTCGAGGTCGAGTCCTTCCACGGCCTCCTCGTCGACTTCTGCAAGCAGCGCGACATCCCGGCCATCGTGAAGGGCCTGCGCGCGGTCAGCGACTTCGACTACGAACTCCAGATGGCCCAGATGAACAACGGCCTCTCGGGCGTCGAGACCCTCTTCGTGCCGACGAACCCCACCTACAGCTTCCTCTCCTCCTCGCTGGTCAAGGAGGTCGCCGCCTGGGGCGGCGACGTGGCGCACCTGCTGCCGCCGGTGGTCCACGAGGCCCTGGTCGAACGCCTGGGCAAGAAGTGACCCCTCGGCCGACCCGGTGACAGTTCGTCAGCCGGTGTCGGACAGGTGCCCGTCGGCCTTACAGTCGTCCCGTCCGTCTCCCAACCAGCTGTAGAGAGTGGCGAGCACACGGTGGACGTGCAGAAGAAGATCGACGAGATCGTCCAGGCGGTCGGCAGCGCCCGGTCCATGCCCATGTCGGCTTCGTGCGTGGTCAACCGCGCCGATCTGCTCTCGATGCTCGAAGAAGTGCGCCAGGCCCTGCCCGGCTCCCTCGCCCGGGCCCAGGAGCTCATCGGCGGCCGCGAGCAGCTGGTCGAGCAGGCCCGGCAGGAGGCGGAGCGGATCATCGAGAGCGCGCACGCCGAGCGCGGCTCCCTGATCTCCGACACGGAGGTCGCCCGCCGCTCGCAGGGCGAGGCCGACCGCATCCTCGCCGAGGCCCGCCAGGCCGCCGAGGAGGTCCGCGCCGAGGCCGACGACTACGTGGACAGCAAGCTCGCCAACTTCGAGGTCGTCCTCACCAAGACCCTCGGCTCGGTCGGCCGCGGCCGCGAGAAACTCCTCGGCACCGGCCCGGGTCTCGACGAGAACGGCTACGCGGACGAGGACGCCCCCGAGCGCAGCCACGACCCGGAGACCCTGCGCCGCAACGCCGACGCGTACGTCGACGCCAAGCTCGGCGCCTTCGAGGCGGTCCTCGCCAAGACCCTGGAGGCGGTCGGCCGCGGCCGCCAGACGCTGCACGGCCGGGCCCCCGCCGACGAGCTCGGCAGCCTCGGCGAGGGTGTCACCACCCAGGGGCACACCACCGACGCCGAGTACCTCGCGGACCTCGCCGCCCCGGCCCCGGCGGCGCAGCGGTCGCCCCAGGCCCCGCCGATCCCGGCCCAGCAGCCGTACGCCTCCCCGGAGCCGCAGCAGCCCGACCCGTACGGGTATCAGCAACAGGACCCGTACGCCTACCAGCAGCCGTACGGCCAGCAGGACCCCTATGCGTACCGGGCCCAGGATCAGCACCAGGACCAGCAGCACCAGTACGGATACGCGCAGCAGGGCTACGAACAGCAGGGCTATCAGCGAGAACAGCCCCACCAGCCCCCCTACGAGGCGCCTCCGGCCCTGGAGGAGACCAGCCTCTTCGACACGACCATGATCAGCGCCGAACAGCTGCGCCAGTACGAGCAGGGGCGTCAGTAGGAGCGTCAGCAGGGGCACCGGGCCGGATTGGGCCGAGAGCGAAAGGTCAAGTATCCTGGCTCTTCGGTCGCGCATACGTCCGCGACTCCGGCTGCCCGCCTTCGTGGCACATGTGCCGCATCGGTGCGGCGGCCCTTCCTTTGGACTTCCAGGATTCGAAAGCAGGAAAAGCTCTGAGCACGCGCCTCGATCACCGAAACCCCTTCGTGTTCGACACACACGAACTGGGTCGGCGTCCTGGTGCCATGCAGCGGCTGACCCGCGAGATCGAGGCGCCCGGTCCGCCGGCCGCCCTCGGGATCGAAGGGGTCATCGGAGTGCCGCAGGGCGCCCCCGTCCGGCTGGAGATCCGTCTGGAGTCGGTCATGGAAGGGGTGCTTGTCACAGGCACCGCCCGTGCATCGGCCGAGGGGGAGTGCGTAAGGTGTCTGGAGCCGCTTGAGCTGGAGCTCGAAGCGGACTTCCAGGAGATGTTCTCGTACCCTGACGCCGACGACCGGGGCCGCGCAGCGGAACCGGCCGACGACGCCGAGGACGATGAGGACAGGCTCTTTCTCGAGGACGGCTTGTTCGACCTCGAGCCTGTGCTGCGTGATGCGGTGGTGCTCGCACTGCCGATGCAGCCGGTGTGCCAGGACGACTGTCCGGGCCTGTGCTCCCAGTGCGGAGTGCGGCTCGCGGACGACCCGGACCACCACCATGACGCCGTCGACATCCGTTGGGCGGCACTGCAGGGACTCGCTGGCACCATCCAGGACGGCGAGAAGGACGAGATGAGCGGCGCCGAAGCGGAAGCGGGCGTCGACGAGAAGCAGGAGAAGTAGCCGTGGCTGTTCCGAAGCGGAAGATGTCGCGCAGCAACACGCGCCACCGCCGGTCGCAGTGGAAGGCTGCGGTCCCCACCCTGGTTTCGTGTGAGCGTTGCCAGGAGCCCAAGCAGCAGCACATCGCGTGCCCGAGCTGCGGCACCTACAACAAGCGCCAGGTCCTCGAGGTCTGAGCGGCTGGTGAGAGGCACCGTGTCTAGCCCCAAGAAGGCGGAAGACGCCAAGAAACTGGCGGAGACAACGGCCTCGTCCCACACGCTTCTGGAAGGGCGGCTCGGGTACAAGCTCGAGTCCGCCCTTCTGGTGCGTGCGCTGACCCACCGTTCGTACGCGTACGAGAACGGCGGCCTGCCGACGAACGAGCGTCTGGAGTTCCTCGGGGACTCCGTGCTCGGCCTCGTCGTCACGGACACGCTGTACCGCACCCACCCCGACCTGCCCGAAGGCCAGCTGGCCAAGTTGCGGGCCGCGGTGGTCAATTCGCGTGCGCTGGCGGAGGTCAGCCGCGGCCTCGAACTCGGCTCCTTCATCCGGCTCGGCCGGGGCGAAGAGGGCACGGGAGGCCGGGACAAGGCATCCATCCTCGCCGACACCCTGGAAGCGGTGATCGGCGCGGTCTATCTGGACCAGGGTCTGGACGCGGCGGGCGAGCTGGTGCACCGGCTCTTCGACCCGCTGATCGAAAAGTCCTCGAACCTGGGCGCGGGCCTGGACTGGAAGACCAGTCTCCAGGAGCTCACCGCGACGGAGGGCCTCGGCGTACCCGAGTACCTCGTCACGGAGAGCGGCCCCGACCACGAGAAGACCTTTACTGCTGCCGCCCGCGTCGGAGGCGTCTCGTACGGCACCGGCACCGGCCGCAGCAAGAAGGAAGCGGAGCAGCAGGCCGCCGAGTCCGCGTGGCGCGCGATCCGCGCGGCCGCGGACGAGCGGCTGAAGGCGGCCGAGGCCGCTGTCGCTGCCGCGCAGTCCGAGGGGATCGCCGACGCCCCCTCGGCCTGACGGCCGCCTGTCCTTTGGTGCCGGTCACCCCTTCCGGGGGTGACCGGCACCGCCATTTCCACCCCCGCGCGGTATTTGTCCCCGCGCTCCAGCCACCCGCCGCCCTGTCTCCCCGGAGGAGAAATGCCCGAGCTGCCCGAAGTCGAAGTCGTCCGGCGCGGTCTTGAGCGGTGGGTCAGCGGACGGGTCGTCGGGGACGTACAGGTGCTGCATCCGCGTGCCGTACGGCGGCACCTCGCGGGCGGTGAGGACTTCGGGGCCCGGCTGAAGGGGCACCGGATCGGGCTCGCGCAACGCCGCGGCAAGTACCTCTGGCTGCCGCTCGCCGACTCCGGGCAGTCGATCCTCGCCCACCTCGGCATGAGCGGTCAGCTCCTGGTGCAGCCGCACGACGCCCCGGACGAGAAACATCTGCGCATCCGCGTCCGCTTCGCCGACGTCCAGGGCACCGAGTTGCGCTTCGTGGACCAGCGGACCTTCGGCGGACTCTCGCTGCACGACAACGCCCCGGACGGGCTTCCGGACGTCATCGCGCACATCGCGCGCGACCCGCTCGACGACGCCTTCGACGACGAGGCCTTCCACCTGGCGCTGCGCCGGCGTCGTACGACGATCAAGCGGGCGCTGCTCGACCAGTCGCTGATCAGCGGCGTCGGCAACATCTACGCGGACGAGGCGCTGTGGCGGTCCCGGCTGCACTACGAGCGGCCCACCGCCACCTTCACACGCCCGCGCACGGCCGAACTCCTCGGCCATGTACGGGACGTGATGAACGCGGCCCTCGCCGTCGGAGGCACCAGCTTCGACAGCCTCTACGTCAACGTGAACGGCGAATCAGGGTATTTCGACCGGTCGTTGGACGCCTACGGCCGCGAGGGCGAGCCGTGCCGCCGCTGTGGCGCGGCGATCCGCCGCCGCCCCTGGATGAACCGGTCCAGCTATTTCTGCCCGAGCTGTCAGAGGGCGCCGCGCGTCGCGTCGTAACGCTCCTGCGCGCTGAGGACCTCGTCCTGCCGGCCCTCCACGAAGTGGATCAGGGTCAGCAGCCGCTCGGCGATCTCCCGTCCCAGCGGGGTGAGTTCGTACTCCACGCGCGGCGGGTTGGTCGGCTGCGCGTCACGCCGCACCAGGCCGTCGCGCTCCAGTGCGTGCAGGGTCTGGGAGAGCATCTTCTCGCTCACGCCGTCGACGCGGCGGCGCAGTTCGTTGAAGCGGAACGTGCCGTCATGGAGCGCGCCGAGGGTGAGCGCGCCCCAGCGTCCCGTGACGTGCTCCAGCGTGCTCCGCGAGGGGCACCGCCGTGAGAACACGTCGTACGCCATGTCCGTGGAATCCATGCAGACACCATACTCTTCGGCAGCGCTAGCCAAAGGGTTGCGCTTACCAAAAGTTAGTGCTTTCCTTTCTCTTGTGCCCCGAACGACCGCCACGCATGAGGAGTACCCCGACATGACCAGCCCCGTCGTCGCCATCGCCTACCACTCCGGCTACGGCCACACCGCCGTCGTCGCCGAGGCCGTCCGCTCCGGAGCCGCCGACGCCGGCGCCGACGCGCGCCTGATCAAGGTCGACGAGATCACCGAGGCCGAGTGGGAGCTGCTCGACGCCGCCGACGCGATCATTTTCGGCTCGCCCACCTACATGGGCACCGCGTCCGGCGCCTTCCACGTCTTCGCGGAGGCCACCTCCAAGCGCTGGTTCACCCGTGCCTGGCAGGACAAGCTGGCCGCCGGGTTCACCAACTCCGCGTCCAAGAGCGGCGACAAGCTGCACACCCTGCAGTTCTTCCAGACCCTCGCCGCGCAACAGGGCATGCACTGGGTCAACCTCGGCCTGGCGCCGGGCTGGAACTCCACCACCGGTTCCGAGAACGACCTCAACCGGCTCGGGTTCTTCGCGGGCGCCGCCGCGCAGACCAACGCCGACGAGGGCCCGGAGGGCGTGCACAAGGCGGACCTCGCCACCGCCGAGCACCTCGGCCGCCGCGTCGCCGAGACCGCGCGCGTCTTCACCGCCGGCCGCGCGGCAACCGCGGCCTGACCCGCCGAGCCTCAGAAGCCGAAGTCCTGCGTCCACCAAGGGCCGCCGGGCGCGAAGTGCGCGCCGACGCCCATGGTCTTGTAGTCACAGTTGAGAATGTTGGCGCGGTGGCCGGGGCTGCCCATCCAGGCCGCCATGACCGCACGGGCGTCGGCCTGGCCGCGGGCGATGTTCTCGCCGCCCAGGTCGGCTCTCCCGGCCTTCTCGGCGCGGTCCCACGGCGTCGCGCCGTCCGGGTCGGTGTGGGCGAAGAAGTCGCGCTCCGCCATGTCCGCGCTGAACCGGTCCGCCAGTGCGGCGAGCCCGCTGTCGTAGGTCACCGGACGGCAGCCGGCCTTCGTACGCTCCGCGTTGACCAGCGTGAGCACCGCGGCCTCCGCCGCGCTCTCGCCCGACGGCGTCGGCGCGCTCGCCGCGGGAGCCGTGGGCTTCTCCACGGGCGTACGCGAGGGACTCGGCGTCGACTTCCTCGGTGCGTCGGGCTTCGACGCCCGCGGCGACGGCTTCGCCGAAGCCTTCTCGGACGGCGTCCTCGACGGTGCCTCGGTGGCCTTGGGGGCGTCCGCCGTCTTCGACGGGGCGGGCTTCGGGGCCTCGGAACGGCCGGCGCCCCGGCTCGGGGACGGCTCGGCGCGGTCGGTCTCGCCCCCTGAGCCGCCCTGGGCGTCCACCTCGACGGAAGCGCTCGCGGAACGCACCTCGCCGGGCTCGCCGCCACCGTTCAGCCGGATGCCGTCACCGCCGGGCAGGACACCCGTGGCGACCGCGACGGCACCCAACGCGACCGCCGCGGAGACACCGAGCAGCCCCGTGCGCACCGGGGCGAAGGCCCGGCCCCCGCGGCGGTGCGACACCGCCGCGGACCGGGTCCCGGCCGGGTGGTTCTCAGGGGTGGCGGCGGCCCGCCCAGCGCCGGAGCGTCGGTGGCGTCCCATCTCCTGGCCTTTCGTTCTTTTCGATCAATTCTTTATGATCAACGTGACTCACCCATTCGAGTGAGGCTCAGCGAATCGCGACTGTACGCGATGACGTATGGGGACGAAGTGCTTCCAGAGCATTCGGCCGGTTAGCGTGCACCCATGAACGAAGACGTACGACTCACCGCCTGGGTGCGCGGACGCGTGCAGGCCGTGGGTTTCCGCTGGTTCACGCGCGCCAAGGCGCTGGAGATCGGCGGCCTGAGTGGTTTTGCTCTCAATCTGGAGGACGGCCGCGTGCAAGTCGTCGCCGAAGGCCCCCGAGCCGGCTGTCAGGCACTGCTCGACTGGCTCCGCGAGGGCGACACACCCGGCCGCGTCGACGGCGTCACCGAGATCTGGGACACACCGCGTGGCATATACGACAGCTTCGCCATCCGGTGACATGACCCGCGCTTACGTCACCGGACGGGTATCCGGGGCCCGTGTTCGGGTGCTCCGGGCAACTGCCCGGGGCAGGAAAGACCTGGTGGTTGCCAAGAACGGCTTGTCGTGGCAGGCTCCGCAAGTAAGGATGATCTCCACGCCCCCAGGGCCCCGAAGGAGTCGCCGCGCCGCCCGTTCCGAGGCCGCGCGCCCCCGGGTCGCCCGCTGATACAGGGCGTGATCGTGTTGACCGTCAAACTTTTTGGTGAGACTCTGGAAGCCCCGCGCACCTTAGCTGTTTGGCATGTGAGAACGGCCAGCACGACCAGCAGAACAACGAGTGCCAGACACCGCGGGTGCGATTCCCTCACGACCTACACCGCACCGCTTCGGTCGGTCACTCATTGTGGAGGACCATCCATCATGGCAAAGGCGCTTCTCGGTTACGTCGGCGGCAGCGACCCGCGACTCCTCGCCGAGATGCGACGGCTCCAGCAGCGCGTCCAGGACCTGGAATCCGAGCTCGTTCGGATCCAGGCGGAGAACGACGCGCTCGCGGCTGCCGCTTCTCACGAATCGCTCATGGAGAGCATCGACGTACCCCAGGCGGAGCCTGCGCTCACCTGACCACCATTTGATGACGTACGCACCAGGGCCTTCCTCCCGTGAAGGCACCTCGCACTAAGCACGTGGTCAGGCTGTCCTGTCAGCCGCTGTCTCCGAATCTGCAAGGGACGCCGCTTCGGCGTCCCTTCTTTCTTGGCCCGGCTCGACCCGGCGTACGCTGCATTCTTTACCGTCTGATGTGCCCTGCACCTTCATCGGTGAAACGGCCAGTGAAAGGTAGAGTCCGACGGCGTGCATCTCAAGGCCCTCACTCTGCGCGGATTCAAGTCCTTCGCGTCGGCCACGACGCTGAAGTTCGAACCGGGCATCACCTGCGTCGTCGGACCGAACGGCTCCGGCAAGTCCAATGTCGTGGACGCGCTCAGCTGGGTCATGGGAGAGCAGGGCGCCAAGTCGCTGCGCGGCGGCAAGATGGAGGACGTCATCTTCGCCGGCACCACCGGGCGGCCCCCGCTCGGCCGCGCCGAGGTCTCCCTCACCATCGACAACTCCGACGGCGCCCTCCCCATCGAGTACGCCGAGGTCACCATCACGCGGATCATGTTCCGCAACGGCGGCAGCGAGTACCAGCTCAACGGCGACACCTGCCGCCTCCTCGACATCCAGGAACTCCTCTCCGACTCCGGCATCGGCCGCGAGATGCACGTCATCGTCGGCCAGGGCCAGCTCGACGGCGTGCTGCACGCCGACCCGATGGGGCGCCGCGCCTTCATCGAGGAGGCCGCGGGCGTCCTCAAGCACCGCAAGCGCAAAGAGAAGGCGCTGCGCAAGCTCGACGCCATGCGGGCCAACCTCGCGCGCGTCCAGGACCTCACCGACGAGCTGCGCCGCCAGCTCAAACCGCTCGGCCGGCAGGCCGCCGTGGCCCGCCGCGCCGCCGTCATCCAGGCCGACCTGCGCGACGCCCGTCTGCGCCTGCTCGCCGACGACCTCGTCCGGCTGCGCGAGGCGCTGAACGCGGAGGTCGCCGACGAGGCCGCCCTCAAGGAACGCAAGGAGCGCGCCGGGGCCGAGCTGAAGGCCGCCCTCCACCGCGAGGCCCGGCTCGAAGACGAGGTGCGCCGCCTCACCCCGCGCCTCCAGCGCGCCCAGCAGAGCTGGTACGAGCTGTCGCAACTCGCCGAACGGGTACGCGGCACCGTCTCGCTGGCCGACGCCCGGGTCAAGAGCGCCACCGCCGCGCCGCCCGAGGAGCGGCGCGGGCGCGACCCCGAGGACATGGAGCGCGAGGCCGCGCGGGTGAGGGAGCAGGAGGCCGAGCTCGAAGCCGCCCTCGAAGCCGCCGAGCGCGCGCTGGAGGACACGGTGGTCCACCGCGCCGAGCTGGAGCGGCAGTTGGCGGTCGAGGAGCGGCGGCTGAAGGACGTGGCCCGGGCCATCGCCGACCGCCGCGAAGGACTCGCGCGCCTCGGCGGGCAGGTGAACGCGGCCCGTTCGCGTGCCGCCTCCGCCCAGGCCGAGATCGACCGGCTCGCCCTCGCCCGGGACGAGGCCGCCGAGCGCGCAGTCGCCGCACAGGAGGAGTACGAGCAGCTCAAGGCCGAGGTCGACGGGCTCGACGCGGACGACGCGGAGCTGGGCGAACGGCACGACGCGGCCAAGCGGGACCTCGCCGAGGCCGAGGCCGCGCTCACCGCGGCGCGTGAGGAGGCGACCGCCGCCGAGCGCAAGCGGGCCGCGGTCGCCGCCCGGCACGAGGCCCTCGCGCTCGGCCTGCGGCGCAAGGACGGCACCGGCGCGCTGCTCGCCGCCAAGGACCAGCTGGCGGGGCTCCTCGGGCAGGCCGCCGCACTGCTCACCGTCGCCCCCGGGTACGAGGTGCCGGTCGCCGCCGCGCTCGGTGCCGGGGCCGACGCGATCGCGGTCAGCGGTCCGGGCGCGGCCGCCGAGGCCATCCGGCTGCTGCGCAAGCAGGACGCGGGGCGCGCGGCGCTGCTGTTGGGCGGCGCCCCCGAGGACGTACGGCCAAAGCGGTCCGGTGGGCCGCCGTACGTCGCCGATCTCGTGCGGGGGCCCGAGGAGCTGATGCCCGCGGTGCGGCGGCTGCTGCGCGGGTTCGTGGCCGTCGGGACGCTGGAGGACGCCGAGGACTTCGTCTACGCCCACCCGGAGCTGACCGCCGTCACCGCGGAAGGCGACCTGCTCGGGGCGCACTTCGCGCAGGGCGGGTCCGCCGGGGCGCCGAGCCTGCTGGAGGTGCAGGCGTCCGTGGACGAGGCCGCGGCGGAGCTCTCCGAACTGGCCGTGCGGTGCGAGGAGTTGGCGGATCGGCAGGGCAGGGCGGGGGAGCGGCGCACGGAATGTGCCGTCCTCGTCGAGGAGTTGGGGGAGCGACGCCGGGCCGCCGACCGGGAGAAGTCCTCCGTGGCCCAGCAGTTGGGACGGCTCGCCGGGCAGGCGCGGGGCGCGTCCGGTGAGGCCGAGCGGTCCGCGGCCGCCGCGGCCAAGGCGCAGGAGGCGCTGGAGCGGGCGGTCGAGGAGGCCGAGGAGCTGGCGGAGCGGCTCGCCGTGGCCGAGGAGACACCGGCGGAGGAGGAGCCCGACACCTCCGTACGCGATCGCCTCGCCGCCGACGGGGCCAACGCCCGCCAGACCGAGATGGAGGCGCGGCTCCAGGCGCGTACGCACGAGGAGCGGGTGAAGGCCCTCGCGGGACGTGCCGACGCGCTCGACCGGGCCGCGCGCGCCGAACGCGAGGCACGCGCGCGTGCCGAGCGGCGCACGGCACGGCTGCGCCATGAGGCCGCCGTCGCCGAGGCCGTCGCCGCCGGTGGGCGGCAACTGCTCGCCCACGTCGAGGTCTCCCTCGTACGCGCCGATGAGGAGCGCACCGCGGCCGAGCGCGCCAAGGAGGTGCGGGAGCGGGAGCTGGTGGCGGAGCGGGCCCGGGGGCGCGCGCTGAAGGAAGAATTGGACAAGCTGACGGATTCAGTCCACCGCGGCGAGGTACTAGGTGCTGAGAAGCGGCTGCGCATCGAGCAGCTGGAGGCCAAGGCACTGGAGGAACTCGGTGTGGAACCGGCGGGGCTCGTGGCCGACTACGGCCCCGACCAACCCGTGCCGCCCTCGCCCCCCGCCGAGGGCGAGGAACTGCCGCAGGACCCGGAGCATCCGCGCAACAAGCCGGTGCCCTTCGTCCGCGGGGAGCAGGAGAAGCGGCTCACGTCAGCCGAACGGGCGTACCAGCAGCTCGGGAAAGTGAACCCGCTGGCCCTGGAGGAGTTCGCGGCGCTGGAGGAACGCCACAAGTTCCTCAGCGAGCAGCTCGAAGACCTGAAGAAGACCCGGGCGGACCTCCTCCAAGTGGTGAAGGAGGTCGACCGACGCGTCGAGCAGGTCTTCACCGAGGCCTACCGGGACACGGCCCGCGAGTTCGAAGGTGTCTTCTCGCGGCTGTTCCCCGGCGGCGAGGGACGGCTGGTCCTGACCGACCCCGACAACATGCTCGCCACGGGCGTGGACGTCGAGGCCCGGCCCCCCGGCAAGAAGGTCAAGCGGCTCTCGCTGCTCTCGGGCGGTGAGCGGTCGCTCACGGCCGTGGCGCTGCTCGTCTCGATCTTCAAGGCGCGGCCCAGCCCGTTCTACGTGATGGACGAGGTCGAGGCCGCCCTCGACGACACGAACCTCCAGCGGCTGATCCGCATCATGCAGGAGCTCCAGGAGGCCTCGCAGCTCATCGTGATCACGCACCAGAAGCGCACGATGGAGGTCGCGGACGCGCTGTACGGCGTGTCCATGCAGGGCGACGGTGTCTCGAAGGTGATCAGCCAGCGGCTCCGTTAGCCCATCACGCCGTTGATCTTGAGCGTTGATCTTGGTGGGCCATGTGGCTTCAAGACTTGAACATGAGGAGCCTCACGTTGCCTAAAAATTCACAGCAGAACAACTATTGACTTCGAAACTTGAAGGCATAGTCTCTGCAACGTTGCTTTTACCTTCAGGTGGTGGGCGGCGCTAAGTTGTGCGCCACTTGAAGAGCTCGCCCCCACCCCGGCAGCGCAGCCGGTGGCCCGAGGAGTACACGTGACCAGCACATCGCAGGCGCCGCAGTCCGGAGCCAGAGAGGCCCATCCGGACCATCTCGGCCATGTCATCTTCATTACGGCGGCGGCCGCGATGGGTGGCTTCCTCTTCGGCTACGACAGTTCGGTGATCAACGGCGCCACCGTCGCCATCCAGCACCGCTTCGACGTCGACGCCAACATGCTCGGCTGGGTCATCGCCACCGCGCTGTTGGGCTGTGCCGTCGGTGCTGCCCTCGCCGGACGCATCGCCGACCGCATCGGCCGCATCCGCTGCATGCAGATCGCCGCCACGCTCTTCGCGGCCAGCGCCATCGGCTCGGCCCTGCCCTTCGCGGCCTGGGACCTGACCATGTGGCGCCTGATCGGCGGCATCGGCATCGGCATGGCCTCGGTGATCGGCCCCGCGTACATCGCCGAGGTCGCGCCGCCCGCCTACCGCGGCCGCCTCGCCTCCTTCCAGCAGGCCGCCATCGTCATCGGCATCGCCGTCTCCCAGCTGGTCAACTGGGGCATCCTGAACATGGCCGACGGCGACCAGCGCGGCAAGCTGGCGGGCCTGGAGGCCTGGCAGTGGATGCTCGGCGTCATGGTCGTCCCCGCCCTGCTCTACGGGCTGCTGTCCTTCATCATCCCGGAGTCGCCGCGCTTCCTGGTCTCGGCCGGCCGGCACGCCGAGGCCAAGAAGGTCCTCGGCGAGGTCGAGGGCCACGCCATCGACCTGGACGCGCGCGTCGCCGAGATCGAGCACGGTCTGCGCAGGGAACACAAGCCGTCGTTCAAGGACCTGCTCGGCAAGGTCGGCTTCCTGCCGATCGTCTGGATCGGCATCGGGCTCTCGGTCTTCCAGCAGCTCGTCGGCATCAACGTGATCTTCTACTACTCGAACCAGCTGTGGCAGTCGATCGGCAAGGACCCGTCCAGCTCGTTCCTGTACTCGTTCGAGACGTCGATCGTGAACATCATCGGCACGGTCATCGCCATGATCTTCGTCGACCGCATCGGCCGCAAGCCGCTGGCGATCATCGGCTCGGCGGGCATGGCGGCCGCGCTCTTCACCATGGCCTGGGCGTTCTCGTACCGGACCGGCTCCGGTGACCACGTCTCGCTGCCCAACGCGCAGGGCCTGACCGCGATCATCGCCGCCAACGTCTTCGTGCTCTTCTTCGCCCTGTCGTGGGGTGTGGTCGTCTGGGTGCTGCTCGGCGAGATCTTCCCGAACCGGCTCCGCGCCGCCGCGCTCGGTGTGGCCGCCTCCGCCCAGTGGCTCGCCAACTTCGCGATCACCAAGACCTTCCCGAGCATGTCCGAGTGGTCGCTGACCGGCTCGTACATCATCTACGGCGCCTTCGCCGCCATCTCGATCCCCTTCGTCATGAAGTTCGTCAAGGAGACGAAGGGCAAGGCCCTGGAGGAGATGGGCTAAACCCCGCTGCCCCCTCCTCTCCAGGAAGCTGCCCCGGCTGAAGGACTCGTGCTCACTTGTCACCTGTCCTTGAGCCGGGGCAGTACGTTTTCGCAGAAGTGGTGCAGGCTGCGCCATCCCTCGTCGACGGGCATCCCGCCGACCAGCGGATGCAGGATCAGGCTGCCGATGTCGCCCTTCGCGTACGTCACGCACTCCTCCGGCGTCAGGACACGGTAGACGCCCTCCGCGCGCAGCTCCTGGACCGTGGTGGCCGCCGACTTCACCGCCGAGCGGATGGCCCCCTTCGCCTGCGCCTGCCAGGAGGCGTAGGTCCGGGCCTCGTGCAGGAAGTGCTCGCCGTGCTCGGCCCAGGCGCGGTCGGGATCGTCGGCGATGTGGAGCAGCGGGGTCTCGGCGGCGGGCATCATCGTCCAGCCCTCGGTGCCGTGCTCCGCGAGCTGCTCGGTGTAGTACGCCTCCAGCTCGGGCAGGTGCGCGCTCGGGAAGAACGGCAGGCCGAACCGGGCCGCGCGCCGGGCCGCCGCCTTTGAGGAGCCGCCGACCAGCAGCAGCGGATGCGGCTGGGTGAAGGGACGCGGAGTGACGCGCACCGTGCGGCCGCGGAAGGTGAACGGCTCCCCTGTCCACGCCTGGAGCAGCGTCTCCAAGAGCTCGTCCTGGAGCCTGCCGCGCCGCGTGAAGTCGACGCCCGCTCGCGCGTACTCCTCGGGCCGGTAGCCGATCCCCGCCACGGTGACCAGCCGGCCGCCGCTGAGCAGGTCGAGTACGGCGATGTCCTCCGCCACCCTCAGCGGATCGTGCAGCGGGCCGATGATCGCGGACACCGTCACCGCGATCCGCCGCGTCGCGCCGAAGACCGCGCCGGCGAAGGCGAAGGGGGAGGGCAGCCAGTTGTTCCCGGCGCCGTGGTGCTCCTCGGTCTGGACGGTGGAGATACCGCGGTCGTCCGCGTACGTGGCCATCTCCAGGGCGGCCTTGTAGCGCTCGTTCAGCGAGGCGGGCGTCGCCGCGGGATCGACGAGGTTGAACCGTACGACTGTGGTGGGCATGGGAACGTCCCCCTTCACCGAGCGTGGGCGGCGAAGGGGGACGTTAGTTGACGTGATGTCAGATGGATAGACCGTCGCGGAAGTCGGCGGAAGTTGGCGGGTACCACCGCCTCCGCCGGCCCTCGGTCAGGCGGAGACCAGCTCCGGCTCGCCCTTGCCGGGCGCGTCCTTCTCGACGAGCGGGGTCTTCGGCAGCACCGCGTACAGCACCGCCGCGACGACGATCGTGGCCAGCCAGCCGAGGCCGTGGCGGCCGATCCAGGACGTGGCGAGCGGGCCGCTGAACCAGTCGACCTTGGTGAAGAGCAGGCCCACCACCAGGGCGAGTGCCCACGCCGTCATGGCCTGCCAGGCGAAGCCCGCCTTGTACCAATAGGCGCTGGTGCGCTTGGTGTCCATCAGGGCCTGGCCGTCGTAGGTCTTGCGGCGCAGCATGTCGATGCCGAAGACGCCGATCCAGGCGGAGAAGGCGACCGCGAGCAGGGTCAGGAAGGAGATGAACGAGCCCATGAAGCTCGTCGCCACGTTCATCAGGATGTAGCCGAAGATCAGGCTGATGATCGCGTTCACGCTGACGGCCCACGCGCGCGGGACCTTGATGCCGAGGGTCATCGCGGTGAAGCCCGCGGAGTACATCGACATCGAGTTGATCAGCAGCATGCCGACCAGGGCCATGATCAGGTACGGCACGGCGATCCACGTCGGGAGCAGCGAGCCGAGGAAGGAGACCGGGTCCTGCGCGGTGGAGAGCTTCGGCGCGGAGACCGCCATGACGGCGCCCATCAGGACCATCGGGACGACGACGATGGCGGCGCCGCCGACCGCGTGGCCGACCAGCGGCTTGTTCGAGGCGTTGCGCGGGAGGTAGCGGGTGAAGTCGGGGCCGGTGGGCACCCAGCTGATGCCGCCGGCGGCGATCGTGCCGACGCCCGCGACCATCATCGCCGTGGAGCCCGCGGGCTTGTCGAAGACGGCGGGCCAGTCGGTCTCGGCCAGGAGGTAGACCAGCACGAGCACGCTGAACGCGCCGAAGGCGTACGTCGACCACGTGCTGCAGATGTGCAGGATCTTGCGGCCGAGGCCGCTGATCAGGAACGTACAGGCGACGAAGGCGACCAGCGTGACGACGGTCAGCCAGGTGCTCGACTCCACGTCGAAGCAGATGTTGAGGACCGTGATGATCGCGTAGGCGCCCGTGACCGCGTTGATGGTCTCCCAGCCCCAGCGGGCGACCCAGATCAGCGCGCCCGGGAAGAGGTTGCCGCGCTGGCCGAAGACGGCGCGCGAGAGCGTCATGCCCGGCGAACCGCCGCGCTTGCCGGCGATGGAGATCAGGCCGACCATGCCGTAGCTCAGCAGGGGCGAGACGAGGGCGACGACCAGGACCTGCCAGAAGTTCAGGCCGTTGGAGACGATCAGGCCCGCGCCCATGGTGAGCAGCAGGACGCTGATGTTGGCCGCCACCCATGTGGGGAACAGCTCACGGGTCTTGCCCGTGCGCTCGGCGTCCGGGACGGGCTCAAGGCCGCGTGTTTCGAGGGCGCCTTCGGATTCGGCGGTGGTGCTGCTCATGGGGGTGGGTCCGTGCCTCTCGCTCGGCTCGCAACGTCGCGATCCGTCGGTGGGGGTAATCGCGATGGACTCTACGCGCGTTGATGCGGGGACCTCCATCGTACTTTAATCCGAGTAGTGCCTTCTAGTGGCATATGTTCTTTGGAGGAAGACACAATCTGGGCCCATGGAGGGGCCATGGCGGATACTGGGTGGGTTATGGAAATCGTCATCCTTGCTGTAGTCATCGCCGTGGTCGTGATCGGCGCGCTCGGCGGGCTCGTGATCGGCAGCCGCAAGAAGAAGCAGCTGCCCCCGCAGGCCCCGTCCAGTACGCCCACCATCACCGCCCCTCCCGCCGAACCTACGGTCGGCGAGGAGGCCGAGACGCCGCGCGACGAACCGCGCCGCACGATCGAGGAGGTGGACCTCCCGCTCGCCGAGCCCTCGGCGACCGCCCCGGTGGTGGTCGAGGAGGAACCGGCCGCCCCGGAGATCGAGACCCCCGAGCCCACCGCCGGCCGCCTGGTCCGGCTGCGTGCCCGGCTCTCCCGCTCGCAGAACGCGCTTGGCAAGGGGCTGCTCACGCTGCTGTCCCGCGAGCACCTCGACGAGGACACCTGGGAGGAGATCGAGGACACGCTGCTCACCGCGGACGTCGGCGTCGCGCCCACCCAGGAGCTCGTGGAGCGGCTGCGCGAGCGCGTACGGGTGCTCGGCACCCGGACCCCGGACGAGCTGCGCACGCTGCTGCGCGAGGAGCTCATCGCGCTCCTCGGCACGGGCGCGGGCACCGACTTCGACCGCACCGTGAAGACCGAGTCGGGACTGGAGACGCCGGGCATCGTGATGGTCGTCGGCGTCAACGGCACCGGCAAGACCACCACCACCGGCAAGCTCGCGCGCGTCCTCGTCGCCGACGGCCGCTCGGTCGTCCTCGGCGCCGCCGACACCTTCCGCGCCGCCGCCGCCGACCAGCTCCAGACCTGGGGCGAGCGCGTCGGCGCCCGCACCGTCCGCGGCCCCGAGGGCGGCGACCCCGCCTCGATCGCCTACGACGCCGTCAAGGAGGGCATCGCCGAGGGCGCGGACGTCGTGCTCATCGACACCGCGGGCCGGCTGCACACCAAGACCGGCCTGATGGACGAGCTCGGCAAGGTCAAGCGCGTCGTCGAGAAGCACGCCCCGCTTGACGAGGTGCTGCTCGTCCTGGACGCCACGACCGGGCAGAACGGCCTCGTGCAGGCGCGGGTCTTCGCCGAGGTCGTCGACATCACGGGCATCGTCCTCACGAAGCTCGACGGCACCGCCAAGGGCGGCATCGTCGTCGCCGTCCAGCGCGAGCTGGGCGTGCCGGTCAAGCTCGTGGGCCTCGGCGAGGGCGCGGACGATCTGGCGCCGTTCGAGCCGGAGGCGTTCGTGGACGCGCTCATCGGGGAGTAACCCCCACCGCCGTACGCCCTACGGTTTCGCGAGGCCCCTTCGCACGGTGCGGCCGCGAGGGGGCCTTCGTGCGTCCCGGCACTCACGCCGACGAGCGATGAGCCACGTACGCCAACGTGCCGAGCAGAAGCCGTGCCTGCGGCGGATCCGTCGCCGAGTCGAGGGCGGGGGAGCGGAGCCAGCGGACCGGGCCGAGGCCGCCGCGGTCGGACGGGGGCGCCGTGATGTGCTCGCCGGGGCCGAGACCGTGCAGGTCGAGGGCGGCGTCGTCCCAGCCCATGCGGTAGAGCAGCCGGGGGAGTTCGGCGGCGGCGCCCGGGGCGACGAAGAACTGCGCGCGGCCGTCGGGCGTGACCGCCACCGGACCCAGGGGCAGGCCCATCCGCTCCAGCCGGACCAGGGCGCGTCGCCCCGCCGTCTCCGCCACCTCGATCACGTCGAAGGCGCGCCCCACCGGCAGCAGCACGGCCGCTCCGGGGAACTCGGCCCAGGTGTCGGCCACTTCGTCGAGCGTGGCGCCGGCCGGGATCTCGGGGGCGAAGCCCAGGGGGTGCGCGCCGGGGGCCGTGCAGTCGGCGGCGCCGCACGAGCAGGCACCGTCCAGGGCGCGGGCGCCGGGCACCGCGTCCCAGCCCCACAGTCCGGTGTACTCCGCCACCGCCGTACAGTCCGACGGGCGGCCGCGCCGCCTTGATACGGTCCGGAGCTTGTCGGTCCCCCGGGTGCCGCCGATCGTGAAGCCCATGCCCCCTCCAACGGGTCGAGCGTGCCGCGGTTACGTGAGGGAATCGGAACGTGACCCTCTGCTCTTGAGACGGCGCTTGGGGGTCTCAGGGGTGGTGTATCCGGCGACATGCGCCCCGGCGCACTCCTTTCCACCGTTTGCCGTCGTCCTGTCAAGTCAATCGCGTTGCGTAGAGCGGGAGTTCATTCGAAGGGGTGGCGAATGGTGGCGTTTGTGGGATCGCCCTCGCGGGAGCGGTGATCGTAGGATTACTTTGAGTACACGACCCCGGGATTTCGACCACCCGCGGGTATGCCGGAGGCAAGTCGGTTTCCTGTTCGACGGGTGACAATCTCCGGACGGACGGCCGCAAGAGGCGGCATTCTGTTAGGGCTTGGCGTAGAGAGCGCGCAGCGTGACGGCGCACAGGTGTCTTGAAGGATGGGGGCGTTCCAGTGGGCGGCAGTGGCGGAAGCGGAGCGAACGCTGAGAAGCGCCCCAATGAGATGCTCACGTCCTGGTTCGTGCGCAGCGGCTGGTCCAAGGGCGAGCTGGCCCGCCAAGTGAACCGCAGGGCGCGCCAGTTGGGCGCCCACCACATTTCCACGGACACCTCACGGGTGCGCCGCTGGCTGGACGGCGAGAATCCGCGCGAGCCGATCCCGCGCATCCTCTCCGAGCTGTTCTCCGAGCGGTTCGGGTGCGTCGTCGCCGTCGAGGACCTCGGCCTGCGCGCCGCGCACCGCACCCCCGCCTCCTCTGGGGTCGACCTGCCCTGGACCGGACCGCAGACCGTCGCGCTCATCAGCGAGTTCTCGCGCAGTGACCTGATGCTCGCCCGCCGCGGCTTCCTCGGCACCTCGCTCGCGCTCTCCGCGGGGCCCGCCCTCATCGAGCCCATGCAGCGCTGGCTGGTGCCCTCACCGTCGACGCCCCGCGAGGAGCCCGAGCCCGCCGCGCTGCGCCGCCCGGCGCGCCTGTCCAAGCCGGAGCTCGACCTGCTGGAGTCCACCACGGTGATGTTCCGCCAGTGGGACGCCCAGTGCGGGGGAGGACTCCGGCGCAAGGCCGTCGTCGGCCAGCTCCACGAGGTGACGGACCTGCTCCAGGAGCCCCAGCCCGAAGCCACCGCCAAGCGCCTCTTCAAGGTCGCGGGCGAGCTGGCGGAGCTGGCCGGCTGGATGAGCTACGACGTGGGGCTTCAACCCACCGCCCAGAAGTACTTCGTTCTCGCCCTGCACGCCGCGAAGGAGGCGGGCGAGAAGCCCCTCGGGTCGTACATCCTCTCCAGCATGAGCCGCCAGATGATCCACCTCGGCCGGCCCGACGACGCGCTCGAACTGATCCACCTCGCGCAGTACGGCAGCCGTGACTGCGCCAGCCCCCGCACCCAGGCCATGCTGTATGCGATGGAGGCCCGCGCCTACGCCAGCATGGGCCAGCCCGGCAAGTGCAAGCGGGCCGTGCGGATGGCCGAGGACACCTTCGCCGACGCCGAGGAGTTCGACGAGCCCGAGCCGGACTGGATCCGCTTCTTCTCCGAGGCCGAGCTGAACGGCGAGAACGCCCACTCGTACCGCGACCTGGCCTACGTGGCCGGGCGCAGCCCCACCTACGCCTCGCTCGCCGAGCCCGTCATGGGCCGCGCCGTGGAGCTCTTCGAGGCGGACACCGAGCACCAGCGCTCGTACGCCCTGAACCTCATCGGCAAGGCCACCGTCCACCTGCTCCAGCGCGAGCCCGAGCAGAGCACGGTGCTGGCCGGGCAGGCCCTCGACATCGCCAAGAAGGTCCGCTCCGAGCGGGTCAACACGCGCCTGCGCAAGACCGTCGACACCGCCGTGCGGGACTTCGGGGACGTCGCCGAGGTCGTGGAGATCACCGAGCGGCTCGCCATCGAGATGCCGGAGACCGCGGAGGCGGTCTGAAGCCCGGCACGACCGGCTCCGGCCGCGGCGCGACCATCCCGAACAGCCCGACTCGGCTCCCCCTACGCCAGTCAGCCGGATGGCCGCCGCGGCCGGTTCGTACGCCCTGGGCAGGGTAGGAAACCGCGCCCCGCGCCACCCGGCAGTTCATGGACGCGTAACACACACGACCTCTTCGTCACTGCGGTGAAACACCGAGGGGCGCCCGCCGAAACCGCGCTGCGCCAATCTCTTGGCGCATAACCGGCCCACCATCCCGCCCTCCCCAGGAGCACGGGCCCCCTCGGTACCGCACAGGCTTCGCCCGCACGGGCCGCATACGACGACGAGGAGACGCCGATGCCCCCAGGCATCACGATCGCCGCAGACGCCCCCGAGCTGTCTGCCGCCAACACCGGGTTCATGCTCATCTGTTCCGCCCTGGTGATGCTCATGACACCGGGACTCGCCTTCTTCTACGGAGGCATGGTCCGCGTCAAGAGCACCCTGAACATGCTGATGATGAGCTTCATCAGCCTGGGGATCGTCACCGTCCTCTGGGTGCTGTACGGCTTCTCCGTCGCGTTCGGCACCGATCACGGCAGCCTCTTCGGCTGGGAGGGCGACTACGTCGGGCTCAGCGGCCTCGGCATCAACCAGCTCTGGGACGGCTACACCATCCCCGTCTACGTCTTCGCCGTCTTCCAGCTGATGTTCGCCGTCATCACGCCCGCGCTGATCAGCGGCGCCCTCGCGGACCGCGTGAAGTTCACCGCCTGGGCGCTCTTCGTCGCCCTGTGGGCCACGGTCGTGTACTTCCCCGTCGCGCACTGGGTGTGGGGCACCGGAGGCTGGGCCTTCGAGCTGGGCGTCATCGACTTCGCGGGCGGCACGGCCGTCCACATCAACGCCGGAGCCGCGGCGCTCGGCGTCATCCTCGTCATCGGCAAGCGCGTCGGCTTCAAGAAGGACCCGATGCGGCCCCACTCGCTGCCGCTCGTGATGCTCGGCGCGGCCCTGCTGTGGTTCGGGTGGTTCGGCTTCAACGCCGGGTCGTGGCTCGGCAACGACGACGGCGTCGGCGCGCTGATGTTCGTCAACACGCAGGTCGCCACCGCCGCGGCCATGCTCGCCTGGCTCATCTACGAGAAGATCCGCCACGGCGCCTTCACCACGCTGGGCGCCGCCTCCGGCGCCGTCGCCGGCCTCGTCGCCATCACCCCGGCCGGCGGCTCCTGCTCGCCGCTCGGCGCTATCGCCATCGGCGCGATCGCCGGTGTGTTGTGCGCGATGGCTGTCGGGTTGAAGTTCCGGTTCGGTTTTGATGACTCGCTCGACGTGGTCGGCGTCCACCTGGTCGGCGGCATCGCGGGATCGGTCCTCGTCGGCTTCTTCGCCACCGGCGGCGGCCAGTCCAAGGCCCAGGGCCTCTTCTACGGAGGCGGCCTGGAGCAGCTGTGGAAGCAGCTCGCCGGTGTCGGCGCAGTCCTCGCGTACTCCCTGGTCGCCTCCGCGGTCCTCGCCCTCCTGATCGACAAGACGATCGGCATGCGGGTCAGCGAGGATGACGAGGTCGCGGGCATCGACCAGGTCGAACACGCCGAGACGGCCTACGACTTCAGCGGCGCGGGTGGCGGTGCGGCGCCGCGTACGGCGGTCCCCGCCCCGGTCGTGGACAGTGCGCGGCCCACGGGCCCGGCTCTCAAGGACAAGAAGAAGGACAAGAAGGTGGACGCATGAAGCTCATCACCGCGGTCGTCAAGCCGCACCGGCTCGACGAGATCAAGGAGGCGCTCCAGGCCTTCGGCGTCCAGGGCCTGACGGTCACCGAGGCCAGCGGATACGGCCGCCAGCGCGGGCACACCGAGGTCTACCGGGGCGCCGAGTACACGGTGGACCTCGTGCCGAAGATCCGTATCGAGGTGCTGGTCGAGGACGACGACGCCGAGCAGGTCGTGGAGGTCGTGGTGAAGGCCGCCCGCACCGGCAAGATCGGGGACGGCAAGGTCTGGAGCGTTCCGGTCGACACCGCCGTGCGGGTGCGGACGGGGGAGCGGGGGCCCGACGCGTTGTGAGGGTGTGGGGTGGGCTTTGACATGGGGCCGGGCTGAACTGGACGGGACTGGACAGGAGCTGCTGGGTGGCGAGTGTGGGCGTACGAACCGAAGTGGAAGCGGAAGGCTCCGGACCCAGCGGCTACGCGGCGGCCCGGCTGCGGCTCCTCCAAGAGGAGTCGCGGTCCGGGCCGCCGCGCCGTTCCGCCCTGTCGGAGCTGACGGACGACTGGCTGGCCGGGCTCTTCCAGGCGGGCTCCGGGAGTCTGCCCAAGGGAGTCGCGCTCGTCGCGGTGGGCGGGTACGGGCGGGGCGAGCTGTCGCCGCGCAGTGACCTCGATCTGCTGTTGCTGCACGACGGCAGCGCGGACGCCGCGGAGGTGGCGGCCCTAGCCGACCGCCTCTGGTACCCGGTCTGGGACCTCGGGCTCGCGCTCGACCACTCCGTGCGTACGCCCGGCGAGGCGCGCAGGACCGCCGGGGAGGACCTCAAGGTGCACCTCGGGCTGCTCGACGCGCGGCACGTCGCCGGAGACCTCGGGCTCACCGCGGGGCTGCGCACCGCCGTCCTCGCCGACTGGCGGAACCAGGCGCCGAAGCGGCTGCCGGAGCTGCGCGAGCTCTGCGAGGAACGCGCGGTGCGGCACGGCGAGTTGGGCCACCTCCTCGAACCGGACCTGAAGGAGGCCAGGGGCGGGCTGCGCGACGCCACGGCGCTGCGGGCCGTCGCCGCGTCCTGGCTCGCGGACGCGCCGCGCGAGGGCCTCGCCGACGCCCGGCGGCGGCTGCTCGACGTCCGCGACGCGCTGCACCTCACCACCGGGCGGGCCACCGACCGGCTCGCCCTCCAGGAACAGGACCAGGTCGCGGCCGCGCTCGGCCTGCTGGACGCCGACACCCTGCTCCGACAGGTGTACGAAGCCGCGCGCGTCGTCTCCTACGCCAGTGACGTCACCTGGCGCGAGGTCGGACGCGTCCTGCGGGCCCGTTCCGCGCGGCCCCGGCTGCGGGCCATGCTCGGCGGACGGGGCGCGGCGGCCGAGCGGACGCAGCGGACGCCGCTGGCGGAGGGGGTGGTGGAGCAGGACGGGGAGGTCGTGCTCGCCCGCGCCGCCCGGCCCGAACGCGATCCCGTGCTGCCGCTGCGGGCCGCCGCGGCCGCTGCCCAGGCCGGGCTCCCGCTCTCCCTGCACGCCGTCCGGCGGCTGGCCGCGGCGGTGCGGCCGCTGCCCACTCCGTGGCCCGCCGAGGCCCGCGAGCAACTGGTGACGCTGCTCGGCGCGGGGCCGCCGACCGTCGAGGTGTGGGAGGCGCTGGAGGCCGAGGGGCTCGTCACGCGGCTGCTGCCGGACTGGGAGCGGGTGCGGTGCCGGCCGCAGCGCAACGCCGTCCACACGTGGACGGTCGACCGGCATCTGGTGGAGACGGCGGTACGGGCCGCCGCGTTGACCCGGCGGGTGGGCCTGCCCGACCTGCTGCTGGTGGCCGCGCTGCTGCACGACATCGGCAAGGGGTGGCCCGGGGACCACTCCGTGGCCGGGGAGATCATCGCGCGGGACGTCGCGGCACGGGTGGGCTTCGACGCGGGTGACGTGGCCGTGGTCGCCTGTCTCGTACGGCACCATCTGCTGCTGGTGGAGACGGCCACGCGGCGCGACCTCGACGATCCGGCGACGGTACGGGGGGTCGCCGAGGCCGTCGGGTCTGTGGGGACGCTGGAGTTGCTGCACGCGCTGACGGAGGCGGACGCTCTGGCGACCGGGCCCGCGGCGTGGTCGGCGTGGCGGGGGGCGCTGGTCGACGACCTGGTGAAGCGGGTGACGGCGGTGCTGTCGGGGGCTGAGCCGGGGGGTGGCTTGTCGGCGGAGGGAGCGGAGGGAGCGGAGGGGGCGACGGGGGCGGCGCCCACCGCTGAGCAGGAGCGGTTGGCGGTGGAGGCGTTCCGTATGGGTGGGCCGGTGGTGGCGTTGCGGGCGGAGGAGCCGGCGGCTGAGGCCGAGCCCGAGCCGCTTGGGGTGGAGTTGCTGGTGGCTGTGCCGGAGCGGGCGGGGGTGCTGTCCGCCGTGGCCGGGGTCCTTGCGCTGCATCGGCTCACTGTGCGGGCGGCGGAGCTGCGGGAGGTGCCGTTGCCGGCCGGGGTGGAAGGTGTGGCGGGTGCGGGTGCGGGTGCGGGTGCGGGTGCGGGTGGGGGTGCGGGTGGCGTGGGGGGTGCGGGGGGCTCGGTCCTGCTGCTTGAGTGGCGGGTCGCGGCGGAGTACGGGGCGTTGCCGCAGGCGGCGCGGCTGCGGGCCGATCTGGTGCGGGCGCTGGACGGGACACTGGACATCGCGGGGCGGCTGGCCGAACGGGACGCCGCGTATCCCCGGCGGCGGGGGACGGTGGCACCGCCGCCGCGCGTGACGGTGGCCTCGGCGGGGTCACGTCTCGCGACGGTCATCGAGGTACGGGCCCAGGACGCGCCGGGGCTGTTGCATCGGATCGGGCGGGCGTTGGAGGCGGCGGGGGTGGTGGTGCGGAGTGCGCATGTGTCGACGTTGGGGGCGAATGCGGTGGACGCGTTTTATGTGACTGGGGTGGATGGGGGGCCGTTGGCGGGGGAGCGGGCGGTGGGGGTGGCTCGGGAGGTGGAGGGGGCGCTGGGTAGGTAGCGGTGGGTGGGCGTGGGTGGTGCGGGTGGGCGCCTGGGGTTCGTCTGTGGGGCGGGGACGTGGGGGTATGTCCGTGCTCGCCATCTTGGCGCGGGCCCTTTGCCGCTTCGGCGCCGTCATGACCACCACTGTGCTCCGCGCGCACATACCCCCACGTCCCCTCGGCCACGTACGCGGCTGCGGGCCGGCGTCGGCTCATGTTTCCCTCAGGCGGGTGTGGCCCTCGCCTGCCTCGATCGCGACGTCTCGGTTCTGGGTTGCGGGGGTTCGTCTGTGCTGGCGGTGATGTCTCGGTTCTGGGTTGCGGGCGTTCGTCTGTGCTGGCGGTGATGTCTCGGTTCTGGGTTGCGGGGGTTCGTCTGTGCTGGCGGTGATGTCTCGGTTCTGGGTTGCGGGCCTTCGCCTGTCCTGACCGTGACGTCTCGGCTCCGAGCTACGGGCACCCCCGCCCGCCCCGACCTCGACGTCTCGGCTCCGGGTTACGGGCCTTCGCCCGCCCCGACCTCGGCCGCGAGCTACGGGCGCCCCCGCCCACCCCCCACCCCCGACATCTCGACGCCGGTTGACGGGCGGGTGGGTCGGAGACAGCCGCCGCGTAGCGGCGGGCTGGGGGATACCGCCGGGTATCCGTTCTGGCAGGGCAGCGCCCCCAGCCCCTGCAGAACCGAACCGGAGCCCCAGGCACTGGCCCGCGGCAGATACTCTGGAAGGCGACCTGTCAGCCCGCCCCCAGACCTGAGGATTCGCGACCGCCGTGTTCGATACTCTCTCCGACCGCCTCGCAGCGACATTCAAGAACCTCCGGGGCAAGGGCCGCCTGTCCGAGGCGGACATCGACGCCACGGCGCGCGAGATCCGCATCGCCCTGCTTGAGGCAGACGTGGCCCTGCCCGTCGTACGCGCCTTCATCAAGCAGATCAAGGAGCGCGCCGCCGGCGCCGAGGTCTCCCAGGCCCTCAACCCCGCCCAGCAGGTCATCAAGATCGTCAACGAGGAGCTCATCGGCATCCTGGGTGGCGAGACCCGGCGCCTGCGCTTCGCGAAGACCGCGCCGACCGTCATCATGCTCGCGGGCCTCCAGGGCGCCGGTAAGACGACCCTCGCCGGAAAGCTCGGCCTCTGGCTGAAGGGGCAGGGCCACTCGCCGCTCCTGGTGGCCTGCGACCTCCAGCGCCCCAACGCCGTCAACCAGCTGAGCGTCGTCGCCGAGCGCGCCGGCGTCGGCGTGTACGCCCCCCAGCCGGGCAACGGCGTGGGCGACCCGGTGCAGGTCGCCAAGGACTCCGTCGAGTTCGCGAGGACCAAGCAGTACGACGTGGTCGTCGTCGACACCGCCGGCCGCCTCGGCATCGACCAGGAGCTGATGCAGCAGGCCGCGGACATCCGCGACGCGGTCAGCCCGGACGAGGTCCTGTTCGTCGTCGACGCCATGATCGGTCAGGACGCCGTGAACACGGCGGAGGCCTTCCGGGACGGCGTCGGCTTCGACGGCGTCGTGCTCTCCAAGCTCGACGGTGACGCCCGCGGTGGTGCCGCGCTCTCCATTGCGCAGGTCACCGGCCGCCAGATCATGTTCGCCTCGAACGGCGAGAAGCTGGACGACTTCGACGCGTTCCACCCGGACCGCATGGCGTCCCGCATCCTCGGCATGGGCGACATGCTCACGCTCATCGAGAAGGCCGAGCAGACCTTCTCGCAGCAAGAGGCCGAGAAGATGGCCTCCAAGCTGGCGAGCAGCAAGGGCAAGGACTTCACGCTCGACGACTTCCTGGCACAGATGGAGCAGGTCAGGAAGATGGGCAGCATCAGCAAGCTGCTCGGGATGATGCCCGGCATGGGGCAGATCAAGGACCAGATCAACAACATCGACGAGCGTGACGTCGACCGCACCGCCGCCATCATCAAGTCCATGACGCCCGCCGAGCGTCACGAGCCGACGATCATCAACGGCTCGCGCCGCGCCCGTATCGCCAAGGGCTCCGGCGTCGAGGTCAGCGCGGTGAAGAGCCTCGTCGAGCGGTTCTTCGAGGCCCGGAAGATGATGTCCCGCATGGCCCAGGGCGGCGGCATGCCGGGTATGCCCGGGATGCCGGGCATGGGCGGTGGCGCCGGCAAGCAGAAGAAGAAGCAGAAGCAGGCCAAGGGCAAGCGCCGCTCCGGCAACCCGATGAAGCGCAAGCAGGAGGAGCTGGAGGCGGCCACGCGCCGCGAGCAGGCCGGCCAGGAGGGCGGCGCCTTCGGCCTTCCGGGCGGGCAGGCCGGGCAGAACTTCGAGCTGCCGGACGAGTTCAAGAAGTTCATGGGCTGAGTCCCGCCGCTGGGCACGGACCAGCGTCTCGTACGACCGCCTGGGGCGCCCCTCTGAACAGGGGCGCCCCAGGCGTCTTCCGGGTGAACCGGAGCGGGTGCCGCGGTGTGTTTTGTGACGTAACGTCCGCATATGAGCAACCCTGTGCCGCCGCGCCGGGCGCCCGATCAGCCATGGCGCTCCGAGGGTGCGCCTCCGCCCGCCCCGACGCCGCCTGCGAAGAAGAAGATGCCGGGCGGCTGGGGCGGGCTGATCCTGACGGCGCTGATCGTCTACCTCATCGCCAACCTCGTGCTGTCCTTCTTCAACGAGGGCGACGAGCCGACCATCTCGTACACCGAGTTCAGCAAACAGGTCGACGCCGGGAACGTCTCGAAGATCTACTCCAAGGGCGACGCGATCCAGGGGCAGCTCAAGAAGGGGCAGGAGAAGCCGGGCGACGACGAGGGGACGTACACCAAGTTCACGACGCAGCGGCCCGCCTTCGCCGACGACAAGCTCTGGGACGACCTGACCAAGCACGGCGTCACCGTCACCGCCGAGCCCGTGGTGCAGGAGCGCAGCTTCCTCTCCAACCTGCTCATCTCGCTCGCGCCGATGCTCCTCCTCGTGGCGCTGTGGCTCTTCATCGCGCGGAGGATGAGCGCGGGCATGGGCGGTGGCGGCATGCTCGGGCGCAAGACACCGCCCAAGCCGGTCGAACTGGAGCCCGGGGCGAAGCGGACCACCTTCGAGGACGTGGCGGGGATCGACGAGGTCGAGGGGGAGCTGAACGACGTCGTCGACTTCCTCAAGAATCCCGACGCCTATCGCTCCATGGGCGCCAAGATGCCGCGCGGCGTCCTGCTCGCCGGACCGCCCGGCACGGGCAAGACCCTCCTCGCGCGCGCCGTCGCGGGCGAGGCAGGCGTGCCCTTCTTCTCGGCCTCCGCCTCGGAGTTCATCGAGATGATCGTGGGCGTGGGCGCCTCGCGCGTGCGCGAACTCTTCACCGAGGCCCGCAAGGTCGCCCCGTCGATCATCTTCATCGACGAGATCGACACCATCGGCCGCGCCCGGGGCGGCGGCAGCGGCATGGGCGGTCACGACGAGCGCGAGCAGACCCTGAACCAGATCCTCACCGAGATGGACGGCTTCTCCGGGGCGGAGGGTGTCATCGTCCTCGCCGCCACCAACCGCGCCGACGTCCTCGACCCCGCCCTCACCCGGCCCGGCCGTTTCGACCGCGTCGTCAACGTCTCGCCCCCGGACCGCGGTGGGCGCGAGGCCATCCTCCGCATCCACACGCGCACCATCCCGCTGGCCGACGACGTCGACCTCGCGCAGGTCGCCCGCACGACACCGGGCATGACCGGCGCCGAACTCGCCAACCTCGCCAACGAAGCCGCTCTGATCGCCGTCAAGCGCAAGAAGAAGACGGTCACGCAGTCCGACCTCTCCGAAGCCATGGAAAAGGTCCAGCTCGGCGCCGAACGGCCGCTGGTCATGCCGGAGGAGGAACGTCGGCGGACGGCGTACCACGAGAGCGGCCACGCACTGCTCGGCATGCTCCAGCCCGGCGCCGACCCCGTCCGCAAGATCACCATCGTGCCGCGCGGCCGCGCCCTGGGCGTCACGCTGTCGACCCCCGACTCCGACAAGTACGCGTACACGGAGGAGTACCTCCGCGGGCGCATCATCGGCGCCCTGGGGGGCATGGCCGCCGAACACGTCGTCTACGGAGTCATCACCACCGGCGCCGAGAACGACCTGGAGCAGGTCACCAACATCGCCCGCGGCATGGTCGGCCGCTGGGGCATGAGCGAACTCGTGGGGCGCCTGTCCGCCCTGCCGGGCGACGCGCAGCAGGCGTACGGACTGTCCGCCGCCCCGCAGACGCTGGACGTGATCGACGGCGAGATGCGGCGGATCGTCGACGAGTGCTACGAGAACGCCTGCCGCCAACTGCGCGACCACCGCGACCGGCTGGACGCCCTGGCCGCGGCGCTGCTCGCGAACGAGACCCTGGAGGAGGCAGAGGCCTATCGGGTCGCCGGCATCCCGCGCAAGCCGCCGGGGGCCCACTGATCAGCCGTGCCCCCTCCGACGAGCAGACCAGCAGACGAGTAGACGAGCATGCGGGCAACCCGCACGGCTCAGTGACTGTTTGTGGTGGAACGGTCCCAATGCGTTAAATAGCGCGCTGACGTGTGGATCGTGTGGATCGTGTTGATACGCGGGCGTTCCACCTCCCGGGAGGTTGTGCATGTACGACGACGAGGCGGCACCGACGGAGCGGGCCATCGCGGTGGTCGGAGCGGCGTGTCGCCTGCCGGGCGGCATCAGTGACCTGGGCCGGCTGTGGGACGCGCTGCGGCAGGGGCGCGACGTGGTCGGCGAGATCCCCGGCGACCGGTTCGAGTCGTCCCGGTTCGTCGACACCGCCATGCCGCGCACCGGCAAGAGCTACACCGCCGCGGGCGCCTTCCTCGATGACGTCGCCGGCTTCGACGCCGCCTACTTCGGCATCGCGCCGAAGGAGGCCTCCCGCATGGACCCCCAGCACCGCCTGCTCATGGAGCTGGCGGTCGAGGCACTGGACGACGCGGGAATCGCCCCCGAGCGCCTGGCGGGCACCGACGCGGCCGTCTACGTAGGGGTGTCGGACACCTCGTACGGCGGCCTGCAGATGATGGCGCCGGAGACGGTCAACGCCTACACCATGTCGGGCGCCGCTTCCTCGATCGCCGCCAACCGGCTTTCCCACTACTTCGACCTGCGCGGGCCGAGCATGGCCGTGGACACCGCCTGCTCCTCGTCCCTGGTGGCACTGGACCGGGCCTGTCGCACCCTGCTCGACGGCAGCAGCCGCGTGGTGCTCTCCGCCGGCGTGAACGTGCTGCTCAGTCCGTACCACTACGTGGGGTTCTCCCAGGCGGCCATGTTGTCGCCGAGCGGCCGATGCGCCTCCTTCTCGGCGGCGGCCGACGGGTTCGTGCGGGCGGAAGGCGGCGGCCTGGTCGTCCTGAAGAAGCTGGCGCACGCCCTGGCGGACGGCGACCGGATCCACGGAGTGATCCTCGCGAGCGCCTCCAACAGCGACGGCAGGACGAGGGGACTCGCACTGCCCAACCCGGACGCGCAGGAGGACCTGCTGCGCTCGGTGTACGACCAGGCGGGTGTCTCCCCCGACGAACTCGTCTACCTGGAGGCGCACGGCACGGGAACCCTGGTCGGCGACCCTCTGGAGTGCCGGGCCATCGGGGGCGCCCTGGGGCGCCGCCGCACCACCGGGGTGCTGCCGATCGGTTCCGTGAAGACCAACATCGGGCACCTGGAGCCGGCTTCGGGTATCGCCGGCCTGCTGAAGGCCCTGCTCGTCCTGCGGCACCGGACGATCCCGCCGTCACTGCACGCCTCCCCGCCCAACCCCGACATCGACTTCGTGGCGCTGAACCTGGTGACCGCCGACCGCGCGATGCCGCTGGGGCCTGTCGAGCGTCCTGTCGTGGGGGTCAACTCCTTCGGCTTCGGCGGCTCCAACGCCCACGTCGTGCTCACCGCCGCCCCGACCGTGCCGCCTCCCCGGCGCGAGGAGCCCGGCCCGCGCCGCACCGCGCAGGACGTGCGGGCGCTGCCGGTCGTGGTCACGGCCCGTACCCCCAAGGCGCTGGTCGAGGCCGCCGCGCGGATGGCGGACCGGCTCGACGCGGCCACCGAGCGGGAGTTCTGCGACGAGCGGGAGTTCTACGACATCGCCTACACCAGCTGCCTGCGCCGCGGCGCCCACCCGCACCGCGCGGTCGTCCTGGCCGGGCCGCAAGCCGCCGCGCAGCGGCTCCGGGCACTCGGCGGCCCCATGCCCGCCGACGGGACGGCCTGCGCGGAACAGCCGCCGTTCATCCCGCCGCCGCGTGCGGCGGGCGAGGAGTGCCGCGCGGTCGCCACCGCCTCCCAGGCGGTGTCCCGGGGGCGTATCGCGTTCGTCTTCTCCGGCAACGGCTCGCAATGGCCCGGCATGGCGGCCGACCTGCTGGCCGACAGCACCGTCTTCCGTGACGCCGTCGCGGACGTGGACGCGGCACTCGCCCCCCGGCTTGGCTGGTCGGTGGCCGAGGAGCTGGCGGCGCCGGCCGAGCGGTCGCGGCTGGCGCTGACCGAGGTGGCGCAACCCCTGCTGTTCGCCGTCCAGGTCGGCCTGGTGCGGTTGCTTCAGGCGCGGGGGATCAGGCCCCACAGCGTGCTCGGCCACAGCGTGGGAGAGGTCGCCGCCGCCCATGTCGCCGGCGCGCTGACCCTGGAACAGGCCGCCCACGTGATCGTTGAACGCAGCCGCACCCAGGCCGCCACCGCCGGGGCGGGCCGGATGGCGGCCGTGACGCTCCCCGCCGACGAGGTGGCCAAGGAAGCGGCCGTGTTCCCCGGGGTCGAAGTGGCGGCGGTGAACAGCGGCCAGGACGTGACCGTGGCGGGCCCCACCGACGTGCTGCGGGCGTTCCTCGCCGAGCTGACCCGCAAGGGAGTCGCCTGCAAGGAGCTGGACCTCGACCACGCCTTCCACAGCGCGGCGATGGACCCGATCGAGCGACCGTTGCGCCGGGGACTGTCCGCACTGCGTCCGGCCGCCGACCGGTTGCCGATGTTCTCCTCCGTGACCGGTGACCGGGTCGAGGGCCCCGGCCTGGACGGGGCCTACTGGTGGCGCAACGTACGCGAACCCGTCCTCTTCGCCGCGGCCGCGCAGAAGGCGCTGGAGGACGGCGCCGACGTCTTCGTGGAGATCGGCCCGCATCCGGTCCTCCGCGCCTACCTGCACCGCGTCGCCCGCTCCCGCACACGGGACGCGGTCGCGGTGACGCCGACCCTGCGCCGTGACGTCGCCGGACCCGGTGCCCTGGACCACGCCGTGGCCACGCTCATGGCTCAGGGCGCCGAGCTGGACTGGGGCGCGTACTTCCCGCACCAGGGCCGCGTGGCCGACCTTCCGGCCTACCCGTGGCAGCGCGAGCGCCACTGGAACGGGACGCCGCAGACCTGGCTGCGCACCAGCGGCTCCGGGCACCTGGACCACCCGCTGCTCGGCGAGCGGCTGCCCTCCCCCGTCCCCACCTGGCAGGGGGCCATCGAGCCGGCGCTTGCTCCCTGGCTCGCCGACCACCGCCTCGCGGGCTCGGTGGTGGTACCGGCGACGGCCTACGTGGAGATGGCGATGGCCGCCGGGCGTCTCATCCTCGACGGCCCGGCGGAAGTCGACTGCCTGGAGATCACCCGCCCGCTGGTCGTGGCCTGGGCGGACGCCGGCAGCGTACGCGTCCAACTGGCCGTCACACCGGACGACGGCCTGGTGAGCATCACCAGCACCGACGCCCGAACCGCCCAGCCCCGCACGCATGTACGCGCCAGGGTGAGAGCACTGCTCGGCCGGGCGCCCGTGGACGTCGACCTCGCCGCCGTCCGGGCCCGCTGCCCCCGTGCCGTCGACGGCGCGGAGCACTACGAGGCGGTGGGCCGCGCCGGTCTGCAGTACGGCCCCGCCTTCCAGGTCCTGCGCGAACTGCGCGTCGGAGAAGGGGAAGTGCTGGCGTCGTACCTGCACGACGCCCCGAGCCAGGAGTACGAGGCGCACCCCGCCCTGCTGGACGGCGCCCTGCAGGCGGGCGCGCCGCTGATCGGCGCGGCCGTGGCGGACGGCACGGTCTACCTGCCCGCCGCCGTGGGGTCCGCCCGCGTGTGGCGCGCGCCCGCCTCCCGAGGCTTCGTCCACGTCCGCCGGCGATCCTTCTCGGCGACCGAGACCTGCTGGGACATCGTGGTGACCGACGAGGACGGACGGGTCTGCGTCGAACTGCTCCGCTGCCGCCTGCGCAAGCTGGCCGGCGCCCACCGCACCGCCCTGACGACCCACCACACCACGATGCGTGCCGCGTCCGGCCCGCAGCCCTGGCCCGGTGACGGCCCGCCGGTCACCCCCCGGCAGATCGCCTCGGCCGCCGCCGACCGCATCGCCGCCTGCCGCGCGGCCTGGCACGACGCCGACTACGGCCGCTTCGTCACGCTCTTCAAGCAGGCCGCCGCCCACCGGTACGCCGCCGCCGTCGCCGCCCTGGTGCCCGGCCCCGGTGCCACGTTCGACATCGACGACCTGGTCGCCGCCGGGATGGATCCGCGGCGCGTCCCGTTCGCCGAGACGATGTGCCCCGAGATGATCCGCCACGGCCTGGCCGAGGAAGCCGAGGGCGGGCGGCTGCGGCTGACCCGGTCGCGGTTCGAGGACAGGGAACTCCTGCGCCGACTGACCCTGGACTTCCCCCGCTACTCCACCGAGAGCCGACTGGCCATCAGCCGCATGCGCTGCCTCTTGGTCCCCGACGAAGGCGACCCAGCGGGCCTGGTGGCGTCCGACGGAAGCCTGGCGGACGTCGAACAGCTCTACGACACCGCCGCCATCTGCCGCTTCCACAACCGTCTCGCGCAGGCACTCCTGCGGGAGACGGTACGGGCGTGGCCACGGGACCGGCCCCTGAGGGTGCTGGAAGTGGGCGCGGGCACGGGCGGCATGGCGGCCGCTGTGCTCCCCCTCCTGCCCGCCGAGCGCACCCAGTACGTCTACAGCGACGTCTCGGCCGGGTTCCTCGCCCGCGCCGAAAGCCGCTTCACCGCCTACGACTTCGTCACCTACCGCACCTTCGACCTCGACGCCGACCCGACGGAGCAGGGGCTGCCCGAGGCGGGCTTCGACATCGTGATCGCCGCCAACGCCCTGCACACCGCCAAGGACCTCGCAGCCGCGGTGCGCCGCGTCGCCACCCTCCTGACCCCCGGCGGCCTGCTCCTAGCCGCCGAAAGCCATGACACGCTCCTCCTCGCGCCCTACTTCGGCACCGTGGACGCCTTCTGGGACCGAACCGACCACGAGGAGCGGCCCGCCGCACCGCTGCTGCCCGGGGACCGCTGGCCGGATCTGCTGACCAGGTGCGGCTTCGTCGACGCCGTGCGCACCGGTGACGACACCCCCGAGTGCCGCGACGACTTCTCCGTACTCCTGGCCGCGACTCCCCGCCGCGCCGTCGCCCCGCCCGCGCTGCCGACGGCCCCGGCCGGCCGCCGTCGGGTGATCGCCGCCGAGACGGCCGGTGAACTCGCCCTTGCCCGCGCGGTCGCCGACCTCCTGCCGCCCTCCGGGGACGGAGCCCGGCCCGCGGTGTACGTGACCGGCGACGACACGGTCGACTGGCCGCACACCCTTGGCGCCGAGGGCGCGGACGTGTGCGTACTCCTCGGCGACGCGTCCGGCGTCGAACCGGCCGGGGCGGTGGCGCTCACCACCCGGCGCGCGGCGCTCCTGCGGTCGCTCAGCGGGGCCTGCGCGGCTCTCGACGGCACCGCGCGGGCCTCGCTGACCCTGGTGACCCGGCCCAGCGGCGCCCTGCCGCATCCGGAGCGCGCCGAGGCGACCCACGACGCGGCGGTGTGGGGCATCGCCCGCACCCTCGCCAACGAGGAGCCCCGCCTGCCCGTCCGTGCCGTCTCACTGGACCGCTCCGGCGAGGTCGCCATCGACGCCCACCGGGTGGCCCGCGAACTGCTGGCGGACGACGCCGAGACGGAAGTGGTGCTCACCGCGGGCGGCGGCCGGTTCGTGCCCCGGGAGCGGGAGCTGCCCGCCCGTCGTACGCGGGCGACCGCCGGGGGAGAGACGCCCTTCGGTCTTGAGGTGCGCACCCCCGGGCTCTCCTACCGACTGGCCTGGGTCGAGAACACCCCCTTGCCCGCGGGGCCGGGCCAGGTGGCCGTGGCCGTACGGGCCGCGGCGCTGAACTACCGAGACATGATGCAGGCGGTCGGTCTGCTGCCGGCCGAGGCGATCGAAGGGACGTCCACGGAGGTCGGCCTCGGCCTGGAGTGCGCCGGGGTGGTGACGGCCGTCGGGCCCGACGTGACCGAGTTCCGGCCGGGCGACCGGGTGTACGGCCTGGCGCCCGCGTCGCTGGCCTCCCACACCCTGACCGCCGCCCAGGCACTCGGACACATGCCCGAGGGGATGAGCTTCACCGAGGCCGCGACCCTGCCCGTCGTCTTCTCCACCGTCCACTACAGCCTCGATCACCTGGCGCGGCTCGGCGCCGGGGAGACGGTCCTGGTGCACGGCGGCGCCGGCGGCATCGGCCTCGCCGTCCTCCAGTACGCCCACCGGTGCGGCGCCCGGGTGATCGCCACCGCGGGCACACCCGCCAAGCGGGAACTACTGCGCACCCTGGGGGCCGGACACGTCCTGGACTCCCGCAGCCTGGACTTCGCCGTCCGTGTCATGGAGATCACCGACGGGCGCGGGGTCGACGTGGTCGTCAACTCCCTGGCCGGGGAGGCGATCACGCGCAGTCTGGAGCTGCTGTGCCCGGGCGGCCGGTTCATCGAGCTGGGCAAGCGCGACATCTACGAGAACAAGCCCCTGCTGCTGCGGCCCTTCCGCAACAACATCGGCTTCTTCGGAGTCGACCTGACCACGCTGGCCTTCGACCCCGACCGTGGAGCCAAGCTCTTCGCGGACGTCACCGAGCGCGTACGCGACGGGTCGTACCGCCCGCTGCCCCACAGCGTGTACCCCGCGGCCCGCGTGGCCGAGGCGTTCCAGCTCATGCAGCACTCCCGCCACGTCGGCAAGGTCGTCGTGGCGATGGACCCGCTGGACGAGCCGGTGCCCGTGGAGCGGCGGACACAGGCGCCCGCCCTGGACCCTGGGGGCACCTACCTGGTGACGGGCGGCCTGAGCGGCTTCGGTGCCGCGACCGCCGCGTGGCTCGCCGACCGGGGCGCACGGCACCTGGCGCTGATGAGCCGACGCGGCGCGACGTCACCCGAGGCGGAGGCGGTGCTGGCCCGGCTCGCCGAACGCGGCGTCCAGGCCACCGCGTACGCGGCCGACGTCACCGACATGTCCGCCGTACGAGAGGTGCTCGCAAGGATCGACTCCGGGGGCTCCGGCACACACCCGCTTCGCGGAGTCGTCCACTGCGCGATGTGCCTGGAGGACGACCTGCTGACCGAGCTCACCGATGAACGCTTCGCCGCCGCCCTGTCCCCGAAGACGGCCGGCGCGGCCGTGCTGGACCAGCTGCTGGGCGACCGGGAGCTGGACCTGTTCCTCCTGTACTCCTCCGGCACGACCTTCATCGGCAACATCCGCCAGGCCAACTACGTGGGGGCCAACCTCTGGCTGGAAGCGCTCGCGCGTCGCCGCCGGCAAGCGGGCGCCGCGGGGCAGGCGATCGCCTGGGGGGCCATCGGGGAGACCGGGTACGTCGCCCGCAACGGACTGACCGGGGCGCTCACCTCGGTGGGCATCGAACCCGTCTCGCCGCGCGAGGCGTTCGCCGCCGCCGAGCTGCTGGCCGCGCAGGACACCGAGGTGGCCGGAGTCGGGCGTTACCACTGGGCCCGGCTGCGCAATCTCCTGCCGTCCCTCGCGTCACCCCGCTGCTCGACGCTGCTGCCCGAGCGCATGGACGAGGCCGGCCACACGCGCGAGGAGATCATGGCGGCGCTGGCCGCCATGGAGCCGCAGGACGCGGTGCGCGCCGTCGCCGAGACGCTCGCGCACCTGCTGGCCGGGGTGCTGCACATGGACGAGCAGGACCTCGACCCCGACCGCCGGCTCGACGAGTACGGCCTTGACTCCCTCATGCTCGCCGAGATGCTGGTGTCCCTGCGCACCCGTTTCGACATCGAGATCCCGCCGCTGGAGTTGCTGCGCAGCGGCGGGACCATCACCGACATCTCCCACCTGGTGCTGCTGCGCCTCGGCCTGACGGGCGGCACGTCAGCGGCGGCCGGAAGCGCTGAGCGCGCCGGAGCGGAGGCCGTCTCCGGAGTGTGACGCGGGGTCGGCGGGACGGGCCTCGGGCCGACGGGCGAAGCGCCGGTGGGCGGCGGCCAGCGGCCTGGGCGCCCACCAGTTGGCGGCGCCGGTCAGGGTCATGAACGCCGGCACGAGGACACCTCGTACGACGGTGGCGTCCATCAGGACGGCCAGCGCCAGCCCGCAGCCGAAGAGTTTGAGCAGGCTCACGCCGGACGACACCAGGGGGATCAGGGCGGCCGCGAAGACCACCGCGGCGGCTGTGATCACCCGTCCGGAGCGGGCGATGCCCTCCACCACGGCGGCCCGGTGGTCACCGGTGGACCGGTACTCCTCCTGGATGCGGGCGATGAGGAACAACTCGTAATCGACCGACAGGGCGAACGCGGCGCCGAAGACGAGCACCGGCATGGACGTCTCCAGCTCCCCGGTGACCGTGAAGTCGCCCACCAGGCGCCGCAGATGTCCGTCCTGGAAGACGTGGACCATGGCGCCGAAGCTGGCACCGAGGCTGAGGGCACCCATCGCCACCGCCTTGAGCGGGATGAGGACCGAGCCGGTGAAGAGGAACAGCACCACCAGGACACTGCCCACCACGACGGCCGCCGCCAGGGGCAGGGTGCGCAACACCGCGTCCTTCGTGTCCAGCACCCGTGCGGGGCGGCCGGCGACGAGGTGCGGTCCCGGGGACGGCAGCGCCCGCAGCTCCCTCACCAGACGCTCGTCGTCGGCGGGCGGGCCGCTGCCGATGACGGACAACCAGGTCGCGCCCTTGCTGACGTGCAGCAGTGACTCCATGCCGGGCCCCGCCGTGAGCCGGCCGTCCCGGTGGACGCCGAGGCCACCGGACACCTTCTCGACGCCGGGCAGGGCGGAGAGCCGTCGCGCGTAGGCGTCCACCGCCTCCTGCCGGTCGACGACGTCGGCACGGGGCAGCAGCACCGCCAGGGCGCGGTTCCAGGGCAGGTCGAACTCGCGCTCGATGCGGGCGGCCGTGGCGTGGGACTCCGCCCGCGCGGGCAGAACGCGTTCGTCGGCCACGCCGAACCGCACATGGGCGAAGGGGAGGGCGAACGCGGCAAGGACGAGAGCGGCGCAGCCACCGGCCAGCACGGGGCGGGCCGTGGCGATCACAACCAGGCGCCGCCACGGCGCGACGGTGCCGCCCCGGCCTTTGCGCCGCAGCGGGGCGAACACATCGCCCCGGTCGATGCGGGTCCCGACGACGGCGAGCAGTGAGGGCAGGACAAGGAGGGTCGCCGCCGCGGCCAGCGCCACCACGCTGATCCCGGCGACGGCCAGCGAGCGCAGGAAACCCAGCGGGAAGAGCAGCAGCGTACTGAGGCAGACGATCACCGTGACGGCGGAGTACAGCACGGTCCGTCCGACCGTGCGCATGGTGCGGTCGATGGCTTCGGCGGGATCGCCGCGGGCGGCCAGTTCCTCGCGGTAGCGGGTGACGACGAAGAGGCCGTAGTCGACGGCCAGACCGAAACCGAGCGCGGTGGTGATGTTGCAGGCGAAGGTCGAGACGGGCATGACCGCCGTCAGCAGGCGCAGGACGGCGAACGTGCCGGCCACGGCCAGGGCGCCGACCACCACCGGCAGCAGCGCCGCCGTCAGCGAGGCGAAGAAGAACAGCAGGAGCAGCGCGGCCAGCGGTACGCCGATGAGTTCGGCCCGCAGCAGTTCCCGCTCGCTCAGTTCGGTGGCCTGGGCCATGACCCAGGCCGGCCCGTCGCCGTGATCCGGAACGGCCCCTGAGCCCCGGTCAGCCGCGGCACCAGTGACGTCGCCCGCCGGGCGGCCTCGTGTTCGCCGCCGCGCAGATCGAGGGTGACGAGCGCCGTTCGTCCGTCCCGGCTCAGCAGCCGCGGATCGCCGACGGTCCAGTACGACAGCACGCGGCGCACGCCCGGCTGCCGGGCGGCTCGCTCGGCGAACCGCGTGCCCGCGGCGGCCACCCGCGGATCGGTGGCCGGGCGCTCGGCCCTGACACGCAGGACGATGTCGGGGATTCCGGCGTCGAAGCGTTGCGCGAGCATGCGCTCGGCACGCACCGCCTCGGTGCCGTCGGCGATGTAGCCGCCGTTGGAGAACCGGCCCTGGGAGCCGAACCCGGCGAGCGCCAGTACCAGGCCGACGCCGAGCGCCGCCCACAGCACCGGCCAAGGACGCCGTACGGCCGGTGCGTTCGTGAGCAAGTGTCCTCGCATGTGCGGGCCCTTTCATCGGTCCGCACATCCTTCTGAAGAGGCACCAAGATGAGCAAACAGAGCAAACGCGGCAAACAGAAAGCAACCCGTATGGAGCACGCCTTCAGTAGCTATGTCATGAAACAAGGTCTACGTGAGCTACGTTCGGCGCGGCAAATGATCGGAAACGCGTGACGGGTGACCGTCTCGCCGTCGTAAGGGAGAGTCCTCATGGCTGCAAAGGCCGATGCCATCCGTGGTGCTCGCACCGCCTGGTCGCGGCGGGGCACCCGCGCGCTCGCCGCCGTCGGCACGGTGGCCGTGCTGCTGGCGACAGGTGTCACCGCCGGCCACGCCTCCACGCCGCTGCGGCCGTCCGTCGTGGAGGCGGCGCGGCCGAGCGCCACCCTCAAGTGCGCCCTGACCACCGGACCGCGCGGCCGGATCCAGTTCTCCCGGGCCGTCTCCACCACCCCGCGCCAGATCTCGGCCCGCGGCACGCTCAAGCTGAACAACTGCACCTCACCCGACGGCCGTCAGCCCCGCATCCGGTCGGGCCGCCTGGAGGTGAGCGGCAGCGGTCGGGCCAGCTGCTCGAAGGTGACCGACGTCAAGGGCACCGGTACGTTCACGTGGTACTCCGGAGCCCACCGCACCGGCCGGGTCGTCGGACGCTCCAAGGTCGTCCCCGTGTCGAACGGCCGCCGAGGCTACACGCCGGTCGACTCCTTCCTCTCCGGAAAGATCGTCTCCGGCCGCATGGCCGGCCGCTCCGTCACCGGCTCGGCAGTCCCGACCAACGACGTGCGGAAGTGCTTCGCCGGCGGCCTCGATCACGTCAAGGGCCGCGGCCGGATGACCGTCGGCTGAACGACCGCGGACCCCGGGCCACCTTGAACCACCGAACGCGCCGAGCACCACCCCGCGCTACGGCGTACGCGCGATCAGATACCGGAAGACGTTCGGCATCCACACCGTCCCGTCGTGCCGCCGGTGCGGATGCAGCGCCTCCGTCAGCTCCTTGTCGACCTGCGCCTTGTCCGTCGCGCCTACCGCCGCGTCGAACAGGCCCGTCGAGAGCAGCCCCCGGACCGCGCTCTCCACATCCGCGTACCCGAACGGGCATGCGACGCGGCCGGAGCCGTCCGGCTTGAGGCCCGCCCGCTGGGCGACCTCCTCCAGGTCGTCCCGCAGGGCGGGACGCCAACTGCCCGCACTGCGCAACGGATCGGCGAGCTTGGTCGCCACCCTCATGACTGAGGACGTGGCGCAGCGCTCCGGAGGGCCCCATCCGGCGAGCACCACCGGAGTGCCCCGGTCGGTGAGCGGAGCCGCCGCCTCCAGGAGGCCGGAGAGCCCTTCGGAGTCGCCCGCCATGCAGCCGATCGGCTGGAACGCGGTGACGAGGTTGTACGCGGGCACGCCCGGGCCCGCCGCGTCCCCGGGGCCGCCTGCCACAAGCCTGGCCCCACCGGCCTCCGCCTGCGGCGCGCCGTCCGGCAGCAGCCGCTTCCGTGCCAGCGCCAGCCGCTCGGGCGCCGACGGATCGACACCGGTCACCGTCGCGCCCCGGGAGGCCGCCATCAGCAGGGCCAGCCCGGATCCGCAGCCCAGACCGAGCAGCCTGGTGCCGTCGCCCACGTCGAGCCGTTCGTACACCGCTTCATAGAGCGGGACCAGCATCCGTTCCTGGATCTCCGCCCAGTCACGCGCGCGTGCACCGAGGTCCACACGGAGCGCGGTGCCCGCGTGAGGGAGGTGCGACTGCACGAGTGTTGGTGTCATCGAAAGCGCCCCAATCCGCCGAGAGTAAATGCCGTGCCGTAATTCAACGGTTCGTTCGCCCCCGTGTAGTGCGCTCGCACTCCCCCCGTATGCCAGAGAACTCCGCATCCGTCGTGGCGTCCAGAGGTTGTGGCCCAATGCTTGCGTGCCACCGCCGTGCGCCCCCCGGGCGAAACGGATGCACGCCCCCCACAGCCGACCGGTGCGGGTCCTGTGGACCTCGCTCGCTCGGTGAAGACGGCGAGGCCAGCCCGGCCGAGCAGGCCGTGACCGTACGGTGTCTGGTCGCCGAGGGCGGGGCGGTGCCGGGCGCGGATGAGACCCCGGGTAACGTCGCTGTCGTGGCCCGCTCCTACTGAGGAGCGCCATTCCGGCGGCGGGTGCCCGTTTTCGTCTCGTACGCGGCTAGAGGCAACACAAGCCCCGGCGTGAGGGCTTTCCCTACGCGCCGGGGCGTACGCGCCGCTACGTACCGGCTTGATGCGAGCTGCGAGGCTTCTCCGCAGATCAGCGCACCCGCCCTCGTCCGGACGCATCAACGGCAACTGACGGGTACGTGCAAATTATTTGAGATGCCCCGGAATGGAACCCCCGGGGCATCCGGCTCGTTGTCACGACGTGAGCACGACACCACCTGTTCTCGCCGCAGAGCTGGCACAGGCGTGGGCCGACATTCAGCGGCACCACCCCGAGCTGCCCGACCTTGCCGCGCCCGAATCCCTGATCGGAGAGTCGTCGTCCGCGTGTGGCGCCGAGCTCTCCTTCGAGCGACTGCTTCACGAGGCAGTCCATGGCATCGCCGCCTCTCGCGGCGTACGCGACACCTCACGCGCAGGCCGGTACCACAACCGCAGATTCCTCGCGATCGCCGAGGAGCTGGGCCTCGACCACCCCGAGGAGCCGCACCCGAGCAGCGGCTTCTCCCTGGTCACGCTCAACCCCGAGGCCAAGAGGCGGTACCGCCCGACGATCGAACGGCTACAGCGTGCCCTCAAGGCGCACACCGCGGCGACCACGGCGGACACCGCCCGCAGCTTCCGGGGCCCGGCGGCCCGGCACGGCTCCTCCGGAGGCGGCGTGCGCGTGAAGGCCGTCTGCGACTGCGGGCGCAACGTCCGCGTCGTCCCGTCCGTGCTCGCCCAGGCGCCCATCATGTGCGGCGGCTGCGGCAAGCCCTTCCGTATCCCGGAGGCGATCGGCGCGGGCGTGGGCTGAGCAGCGCCGGGGCGCCCGGTCCGGGGTGCGGGTGCCCCGGCGGCGTATGGCACAATGGCTAGCTGTACTCGACAGCCGCACAGGACCCCTCTCTCCTCCGGCTGACGCGTCCATCGGGCACTCGAGTACCGCAACCCCACGCGGCATCTTCTTGTGCCCACCCACGTCAAGACCAGGAGACACCACTTCCGTGGCAGTCAAGATCAAGCTGAAGCGTCTGGGCAAGATCCGTTCGCCTCACTACCGCATCGTCGTCGCCGACTCCCGTACCCGCCGTGACGGCCGGGCCATCGAGGAGATCGGCCTGTACCACCCGGTGCAGAACCCCTCGCGCATCGAGGTCAACTCGGAGCGTGCCCAGTACTGGCTGTCCGTCGGCGCCCAGCCGACCGAGCCGGTCATGGCGATCCTCAAGCTCACCGGCGACTGGCAGAAGCACAAGGGCCTGCCGGCCCCGGCGCCGCTGAAGGTCGCTGAGCCCAAGGACAAGCGCGCCGCGTTCGAGGCCTTCACCAAGGGTCTTGAGGGCGACGACGCCAAGGGCGAGGCCATCACTCAGAAGGCCAAGAAGGCTGACAAGAAGGCGGACGAGGCTGCTGACGCGGCCGCGTCCACCGAGTCCACCGAGGCCTGAGCATGCTCGAGGAGGCTCTCGAGCACCTCGTGAAGGGCATCGTCGACAACCCCGACGACGTGCAGGTCGCCTCGCGCAACCTGCGCCGCGGGCGCGTCCTCGAGGTCCGGGTTCACCCCGAGGACCTCGGCAAGGTGATCGGTCGCAACGGCCGCACCGCGCGCGCTCTGCGCACCGTCGTGGGCGCCATCGGCGGCCGCGGTGTCCGCGTCGACCTCGTCGACGTGGACCAGGTTCGCTGAACCGGGTTCACAGAACCACAGCAGCACCGGCTCGGGCCGGGGAGGGCTTCAGGGCCCTCCCCGGCCCGTAGTCGTCTGCGGAGCGCCTCCGCGGGCGCGCAGAGCCGTAGGCACACGACAGGAGAGAACGCAGTGCAGTTGGTAGTCGCTCGGATCGGCCGCGCCCACGGCGTCAAGGGCGAGGTCACCGTGGAGGTACGGACCGACGAGCCGGAGCTGCGGCTCGGACCCGGCGCCGTGCTCGCCACCGACCCCGCCTCGGTGGGACCGCTGACCATCGAGACCGGCCGCGTGCACAGCGGCCGCCTCCTGCTGCGCTTCGAAGGCGTACGCGACCGCACCGGCGCCGAGGCGCTGCGCAACACCCTGTTGATCGCGGAAGTCGACCCCGAGGAGCTCCCGGAGGACCCGGAGGAGTACTACGACCACCAGCTGATGGATCTCGACGTGGTCACCAAGGACGGCGTCGAGGTCGGCCGCATCACGGAGATCTCCCACCTGCCCTCGCAGGACCTGTTCATCGTGGAGCGGCCCGACGGCAGCGAGGTCATGATCCCCTTCGTCGAGGACATCGTCTCCGAGATCGACCTGGAGGAGCAGCGCGCCGTCATCGACCCGCCGCCGGGCCTCATCGACGACCGCGCGGAGATCGCTTCCGCCCGTGACGCCGAGGCGGCCGAGCGGGACGGGGCAGCGCCGGAGGACGGGTCGGGGCCGGAGGGCGAGTCGGCGTCGGAGGGCAAGGCCTAATGCGGCTCGACGTCGTCACGATCTTCCCCGAGTACCTGGAGCCCCTGAACGTCTCCCTCGTCGGCAAGGCACGCGCGCGTGGGCAGCTCGACGTGAACGTCCACGACCTCAGGGAGTGGACGTACGACCGCCACAACACGGTCGACGACACCCCCTACGGCGGCGGCCCCGGCATGGTCATGAAGACCGAGCCCTGGGGCGCGGCCCTCGACGACGTACTCGCCGAGGGATACGAGTCCGGGGCCCACGGACCCGCTCTGGTCGTCCCCACGCCCAGCGGCCGCCCCTTCACCCAGGAACTCGCCGTCGAGCTCTCCGAGCGCCCCTGGCTGGTCTTCACGCCCGCGCGCTACGAGGGCATCGACCGCCGTGTCACGGATGAGTACGCCACCCGCGTGCCGGTCTACGAGGTGTCCATCGGCGACTACGTCCTCGCGGGCGGGGAAGCGGCCGTCCTCGTCATCACCGAGGCGGTGGCCCGGCTGCTGCCCGGCGTCCTCGGCAACGCCGCGTCCCACCAGGACGACTCCTTCGCGCCGGGCGCCATGGCCAACCTCCTCGAAGGCCCCGTCTACACCAAGCCTCCCCAGTGGCGTGGCCACGGCATCCCGGACGTCCTGCTCAGCGGCCACCACGGCAAGATCGCCCGCTGGCGGCGGGACGAGGCGCTGCGCCGCACCACCCGCAACAGGCCCGACCTCATCGAGCGCTGCGACCCCAGGGCCTTCGACAAGAAGGACCGCGAAATGCTCTCGATCCTGGGGTGGCGGCCGGGACCGGACGGCCGATTTGGGCGAGACCCCGAGGCCGTGGAAGAATAGGCGGCCGCTGTACGTCCAGCGTGCGCCCCTGCCACAGGGGGATCGACCAAAGCTTGTTCCCCGCATCCACGGGATGGTCCAGACGCCCGTCCGACGCGATCAGCTACCGAATCCTCATCACCACGTACCGCTGATGACCTGTGGCATCAGTGAAGAAAGCAGACGATCATGGCCAACCTGCTCGACTCCCTCGACAACGCGTCGCTGCGCGACGACATCCCGGCGTTCCGCCCGGGTGACACCGTCAACGTCCACGTCCGCGTCATCGAGGGCAACCGCTCCCGTGTGCAGCAGTTCAAGGGCGTAGTCATCCGCCGCCAGGGTGCCGGCGTGCGCGAGACCTTCACGGTCCGCAAGGTCTCCTTCTCCGTCGGCGTCGAGCGCACCTTCCCGGTGCACACCCCGATCGTCGAGAAGATCGAGCTCGTCACCCGCGGTGACGTCCGTCGCGCGAAGCTGTACTACCTCCGTGAGCTGCGCGGCAAGGCCGCGAAGATCAAGGAGAAGCGCGAGCGCTGATGCTCCCGCGCGGGTCCGCGGCGGGGCCGGATAGCATCTGGCCCCGATGGACACCGAAGCACAGCACACGGAGCGCGACCGCTCCTCCCCACCCTCCGGTTCCGGAGACGTCCCGCACGTCGCCGAAGCAGCCGAGGAGCCGGAGGAGCGGTCGCGCTCCGTTTTCATGTCGTTCGTCTCCCGGCTGCCGGGCGGCGGGTTCACGCTGACGTTCCTGCTGTGCGCGGCGGCACTGCTCCTCGTCGGCACCTTCGTGGTGCAGCCCTTCCAGATCCCGAGCGGCTCCATGGAGCCCGCGTTCCGGGTCGGGGACCGGGTACTCGTCAACAAGTTGGCGTACCGTTTCGGTTCCGAGCCGCAGCGGGGTGACGCGGTCGTCTTTGACGGCAGCGGTTACTTCGGAGATGCCGACTACATCAAGCGGGTCGTGGGCACGGGGGAGACCGGGTGGTCTGCTGCGAGCGGGGGAGGATCAAGGTGAACGGCGAGCCTGTCGACGAGCCGTACCTGTTTCCGGGGGACAGCCCCTCACAGGTGCCCTTCGATGTCGTCGTCCCCGAAGGCAGCCTGTTCCTGCTCGGCGACCACCGCAGCGACTCACGGGACTCCCGCGATCACCTGGGGGAGCCCGGCGGCGGCATGATCCCCGTGGACGAGGTCATCGGCCGGGCCGACTGGATCGCCTGGCCGGTCGGTCACTGGACCTCCCTGGAGCGCCCCGACAGCTACGCGCGCGTGCCGGCGCCGGGCGGCGCGCATGGGTAACCGCGGGCGGACACGCGCAGCGGACCAGGGGGCCGAGCCCCAGCTGCCCACGGGCTCCCGGCCGACCAGCGGTCCGGCCCGTCCGGGCCGGGCCGATCGGCGCAAGCTCGCCAAGAAGGTCAAGCGGCGCAGGCGACGCTCGGCGATCAAGGAGATACCCCTCCTCATCGGTGTGGCCCTGCTGATCGCCCTCGTACTGAAGACCTTCCTCGTACAGGCCTTCGTGATCCCCACGGGCTCCATGGAACAGACGATCCGGATCGGCGACCGGGTCCTGGTCGACAAGCTCACCCCCTGGTTCGGGTCGAAGCCGGAGCGCGGTGACGTCGTCGTCTTCAAGGACCCGGGCAACTGGCTCGAAGAGGAACAGGGCAAGAAGAAGGACGACCCGGTGGTCGTCAAGCAGGTCAAGGAGGGGCTGACCCAGATCGGTCTGCTGCCCTCCGACAGCGAGCGGGACCTGATCAAGCGTGTCGTCGGCGTCGGCGGCGACACCGTGAAGTGCTGCGACAAGAACGACAAGGTCACCGTCAACGGCGTACCGCTCGACGAGCCCTACATCCATCCCGGCGACAAGCCCTCGGCCTTCGAGTTCGAGGTGAAGGTCCCCGAGGGGCGCCTCTTCATGATGGGCGACCACCGCAGCGACTCGGCCGACTCCCGCTTCCACCGCTCGGAGAAGTTCGCCGGGACCATCTCCGAGGACGAGGTCGTCGGGCGGGCCCTCGTCATCGCCTGGCCCTTCGGCCACTGGCGCAAACTGGAGGAACCCGCGACATATGCGTCCGTACCCGACGCGCGTGCGGGATCGGACACCGCCACAGGCGTGTCGCATAGGGTGGCACATGGCGATCGATATGGATTGATCCGACTCCCGACCCCTGCGGAACTCCCGCTCGTTATGGGAGTGGTGGGCCTGCATCGCATCTGGGGCAGGCGGCGGCACGGACTGAGGAGTGGATGTGGGGGATTTGGCGGTCGGCGCACGATCCGGACACGAGGGGCCCGAGGAGCGGCCGGGACCATCCGACGAGCCGGGCGTCGAGGCCGCCGCGGGCGGTACGAACCCCGGGAGTGACGCCGCGGACGGCGACGAGGCGCGGAGCGGCCAGGACGCCAAGCCGCCGAAGAAGCAACGGTCCTTCTGGAAGGAACTGCCGCTTCTCATCGGTATCGCGCTGGTCCTGGCGCTGGTGATCAAGTCCTTCCTGGTGCAGGCGTTCTCGATTCCGTCGGATTCGATGCAGAACACCCTCCAGCAGGGCGACCGCGTCCTCGTCGACAAGCTGACGCCGTGGTTCGGCTCCGAGCCCGAGCGCGGCGAGGTCGTCGTCTTCAAGGACCCGGGCCACTGGCTGGACGGCGAGCCCACACCCGACCCGAACGCGGTCCAGAGGGTCCTCGGCTGGATCGGCCTGATGCCGTCCGCCGACGAGAAGGACCTGATCAAGCGCGTCATCGCCGTCGGCGGCGACACCGTGGAGTGCAAGGGGACCGGCCCGGTGAAGGTCAACGGCAGGGCGTTGAACGAGCCGTACGTCTTCGCCGGGAACACCCCCTGCACGGTCGACGACCAGGGCGGCCAGTTCAAGGTCACCGTGCCCAAGGGCAAGATCTGGGTCATGGGCGACCACCGGCAGAACTCGCTGGACTCCCGCTACCACCAGAACCAGCCCGGCGGCGGCGCCGTCCCCGTGGACAACGTCGTGGGCCGCGCCATCGTGGTCGCCTGGCCGCCCACCCGCTGGTCGACGCTGCCCAAGCCGGACACCTTCGACCAGCCGGGCATCAACGCCCTGTCGAGCGCTGCCCCCGGCGTCCTCGGCCTCGCGGGCGCGGCTCCGCTCGTGCTGTGGCGCAGGCGGCGGCTGACGGTCGCCGCCGCACGGAACGCGAGGGTTTCCGGCGACCGTTCCGCGAGGGTTTCTGGCGGCAGTACCGCCGGGTAGGGTGCCGTCCCAGATCGCCGATCTTCCGCCGTCCGTACGCACGGGCGGCGGGGTCGTCTCCGAGACGGGGGAGCACCGGGATGAGCAGGACACGTCGTACGGACGAGGGCCAGGGCCGGCTCGGCAGCGTGCTGTCGGGTATCGCCGTGGCCCTCGGCTGTGTGCTCTTCCTCGGCGGATTCGTGTGGGGCGCGGTCCTGTACCAGCCGTACACCGTGCCCACGGGGTCGATGACGCCGACGATCGACGCGGGCGACCGGGTGCTCGCGCAGCGGATCGGGGGCGATGCGGTGCGCCGCGGTGATGTCGTCGTCTTCGAGCAGTCGACGTGGGGCGACCTGCCGATGGTCAAGCGCGTGGTCGGCGTGGGCGGTGACAAGGTCGCCTGCTGCCAGGACGGAAAGCTGACCGTCAACGGCAAGGCCGTCGCAGAACCGTATCTGCCCGAGGGCAAGGACGCCGCGGTCACCGGCATCCCCGCCACGACCGTCCCCAAGGGCCGCCTGTTCCTGCTCGGCGACGAGCGCGGCGGCTCCCTGGACTCCAGTACGCACCTGGGCGACGCGGACGGGGGCACGGTCCCGCGCGACGCCGTGCGGGCGCGGGTCGACGCGGTGGCGTGGCCGATGGGCAAATTCGGCATGCTGGAGCGGCCTGCGGGCTTCGCGGACATGCCGGGCGGTCTCTCCGAGCCCGGGCCGCTGCGCCTGGTGGTGAGCGCGGTCGTGGCGGGCATGGTGCTCGTCCTCGGCGGCGCCGCGTACGGCCCGGTGGCCAAGCGTTTGGGCCGCAGGCGGGGGCGCGGTCGTGCGGGGGAGGCCGTCGGTGTCGGCTGAGGAGCCCGCGCGGGCCGAGTCGGCGCCGATGGAGGAGACGGCCCCGGCAGAGTCGTCAGCGACGGGGCGGCCGCTGCGCAAGGTCGCGCGTGTGGTGCTGCTGGACCCGGCCGAGCGCATCCTGCTGCTGCACGGCCATGAGCCGGGTGACCCTGGGGACGACTGGTGGTTCACGCCGGGCGGCGGCCTGGAGGGCGACGAGACGCGGGAGCAGGCCGCCCTGCGCGAGCTGCGCGAGGAGACCGGCATCAGGGAGGTCGAGCTCGGCCCGGTGCTGTGGCGGCGCGTCTGCTCCTTCCCCTTCGCCGGGCGCCGCTGGGACCAGGACGAGTGGTACTACCTGGCGCGTACGACGCAGACGGCGACCGCGGCCGAGGGCCTGACGGAGCTGGAACGCCGCAGTGTGGCCGGAGCACGTTGGTGGACGTGCCGGGAACTGACCGAGGCTCATGAGACGGTGTACCCGACCAGACTCGCCGAGCTGTTTCGCAGACTGCTCGACGAGGGGCCCCCGGACCGGCCCGAGATCCTCGACACGGAAATCGTGTAGGGGTTCGCGGGGCTGACGCACAATAGGGGGACGCACGGCTGAAGGGGAACATGCCATGAGCGCCGAGGACCTCGAGAAGTACGAGACCGAGATGGAGCTGAAGCTCTACCGGGAGTACCGCGATGTCGTCGGTCTGTTCAAATACGTGATCGAGACCGAGCGGCGTTTCTACCTCACCAATGACTACGAGATGCAGGTGCACTCGGTCCAGGGCGAGGTGTTCTTCGAGGTGTCGATGGCGGACGCCTGGGTGTGGGACATGTACCGGCCGGCTCGGTTCGTGAAGCAGGTGCGCGTCCTCACGTTCAAGGACGTGAACATCGAAGAGCTGAACAAGAGCGACTTGGAGCTGCCGGGCGGCTGAGTTTCACCCGTCGGGGTGGCGGAGTTATCCACAACCGGCGAGTAGTGCACCAAGATCCAATAGGTGCGGGTGAACCCGTGAGTGTGGGTGCCGGAGGTGCCGACATGAACGCACGGGGAGCACTCGGCAAGTACGGCGAGGACCTGGCCGCACGGCGGCTGGTCGAGGCGGGGATGACGGTCCTGGCGCGCAATTGGCGCGCGGGCAGGGCCGGTGAGATCGACATCGTGGCCATGGACGGCGAGGCCCTCGTCGTCTGCGAGGTGAAGACCCGCAGGGCGCCGGGCCTGGTCGGTTCGGCGCTTTTCGAACATCCGATGGCGTCCGTGGGCCGGACCAAGGCGGAGCGGCTGCGGCGCCTGGCGGAGCGCTGGATCGAGGAGTGCGGCGGCCCACCGCCCGGAGGCGTCCGCATCGACCTGATCGGCGTTCTGCTGCCGCGGCGCGGAGCTCCCGTGGTCGAGCACGCGCGGGGGGTGGCCTGATGGGATTCGCGCGTACGTGTTCGGTGGCGCTGGTCGGCGTCGAAGGCGTCGTCGTCGAGGTGCAGGCCGATCTGGAGCCCGGCGTGGCGGCGTTCACGCTGGTGGGGCTGCCGGACAAAAGCCTGACGGAGAGCCGGGACCGGGTCAGGGCCGCCGTGGTCAACTCGGGCGCGGAGTGGCCCCAGAAGAAGCTCACGGTGGGATTGAGCCCCGCGTCGGTCCCCAAGGGCGGCAGCGGCTTCGACCTCGCGGTCGCGTGCGCCGTCCTCGGGGCGGCCGAACGGATCGACCCACGGGTACTGGCCGACATCGTGATGATCGGTGAGCTGGGGCTCGACGGACGGGTGCGACCCGTCCGGGGCGTGCTGCCGGCGGTCCTGGCGGCGGCCGACGCGGGGTACGAACAGGTGGTGGTCCCGGAGTGCACGGCCGCGGAGGCCTCGCTGGTGCCGGGCGTCTCGGTCCTCGGGGTGCGAAGCCTGCGGCAGCTCATCGCGGTGCTCACTGACGAGCCGGTGCCGCTGGAGGAGCCGGACGAGACGGGACGGCCCGACCCGATGCTCGCCGGGCTCTGCGTGCCGGGCGCAGGCGTGGGCGCGGGCCTCGGTGTCGGCGGCGCGCTGGACGACGCCCACACGCTGGATCTGGCGGACGTCGTCGGGCAGACGTCGGCGAGGACCGCGGTGGAGGTGGCCGCCGCGGGGGCGCACCACCTCTTCCTCCAGGGGCCACCGGGCGCGGGCAAGACCATGCTCGCGGAGCGGCTGCCGGCGATCCTGCCCCGGCTGACCCGCGAGGACTCCCTGGAGGTGACGGCGGTCCACTCGGTGGCGGGCATGCTCCCTCCGGGCAAGCCACTGGTGGACATCGCCCCGTACTGCGCGCCGCACCACTCCGCGACGATGCAGTCGCTCGTGGGCGGTGGCCAGGGGCTGGCGCGGCCGGGAGCGGTCTCGTTGGCTCACCGCGGGGTGCTCTTTTTGGACGAGGCGCCGGAGTTCAGCAGCCGGGCGCTGGACTCCCTGCGCCAGCCCCTCGAATCGGGCCATGTGGTGATCGCGCGCAGCGCCGGGGTGGTGCGGCTGCCGGCGAAGTTCCTGATGGTGCTGGCGGCCAACCCCTGTCCCTGCGGGCGGCACACGCTGCTGGGCGACGGCTGCGAATGCCCCTCGTCCGTCATCCGCCGCTATCAGGCGCGCCTTTCGGGGCCGCTGCTCGACCGCGTCGACCTCAAAGTCGAGGTGGAGGCCGTCACCCGGTCCGAACTGGCCGGGTACGGCACGCCCGGAGAGTCCACCCGCACCGTCGCCGACCGCGTCCGTACCGCTCGGGAGAGAGCGGCGGCCAGGCTGTCCGGCACCGGCTGGCGTACCAACAGCGAGGTGCCCGGCCATGCGCTGCGCACCCGGTGGCCCGCCGCCCCCGGCGCACTGGACGCGGCCGAGCTGGACCTGGAGCGCGGCTTTTTGACCGCCCGCGGCCTCGACCGCGTCCTGCGGGTGGCGTGGACCGTCGCCGACCTGGCGGGGCACGACCGGCCCTCCGCGCAGGACGTCGCCCTGGCGCTGCAACTGCGCACGGGCATCTCGCGCGGCGTGCCGACGGCGATCGAGCCGATCGGGGCACCGAGGTGAGCGTGGGCCCCCCGACCGCCGAGGACCGCCTGGCGCGGGTGGCCCTCACCCGCGTGCTCGAACCTGGGGACGAGGTCGGCGGCCGGTGGCTCCGCGAGGCCGGGGCCGTCGAGGTGCTGCGCCGGCTCGGCGGAGGGGCGAAGCGGTTCTCGGGCGTGACCGCGCGCCGGTGGGAGGGGCTGCGGGCGCGGGCCGCCAGGGCCCGGCCGCAGGAGGACCTGGCAGCGGCGCGGGACGTCGGGGCGCGGTTCGTGTGCCCGGGGGACGCGGAGTGGCCGCTGCCGCTGGACGACCTGGGGGATGCGCGGCCGATCGGGCTCTGGGTGCGAGGGAAGCCTTCCCTGCGGATATGGGCGGTGCGGTCGGTGGCCGTCGTCGGAGCCCGGGCCTGCACGCAGTACGGCGCGCATATGGCCGCCGAGCTCGGCGCGGGCTTGGCGGAGCGCGGCTGGGTGGTGGTCTCGGGCGGGGCGTACGGCGTGGACGGTGCCGCGCACCGCGGAGCGCTCGGAGCGGGCGGGGCCACCGTGGCCGTGCTGGCCTGCGGGGTGGACCGGGCCTACCCCCGCGGGCACGCCGAGCTGATCGGGCGCATCGCGGAACAGGGCCTGGTGGTCGGTGAGTTGCCACCGGGCGACCATCCGACGCCGAGCC